>NZ_SNWR01000001.1:3330000-5730000 GCF_004362215.1 Paractinoplanes brasiliensis
ATCGGCTAGAGCCCGGCGACCATGCCTGTCTGACGTACAGCGACCCGGAGGAACGGCTCGACCTTCTTGCCGCGTTTGTGAGCCGCGGGCTGCAGCTCGGCGAGCGGGTCATGTGCTTCACCGACGACCCGGTCGCTGCCGAACTGCGGCAACGTGGGGTGCCGGCCGGGGAGACGGTGCTTCCGGTGCAGGCATTGTGGGGTGAGGGCGCCGCACCCGATGCGGTGGCGATGGTGCGCCATTTGCGGGCCGAGCGCGATCGGTCGCCGCGTGGTTTGCGGGTGGCTCTCGACATGTGCTGGGCGGCGCGTCCCCAAGCGGGCGCCGAGCAGTTGCTCGCTTTCGAGAACGAGGTGGCCAAGCTTTTCGCGAACGGCGGGCTCACGGCACTGTGCGAATACGACCGGGAGGCGTTCGACCCGGTGACTTTGGCGTACGCGGCCCGGACTCATCCCCGTACGGTGACCGCGGCGGTTTATCACGAGGATGCCGTGCTACGAATCTGCCGGCAGCACGTGCCACCGGGTATTCGGGTCGCCGGAATGCTCGACGTGAGCCGGGCCGGCGTCCTGAAGGATGCCTTGTCCGAGGCCGTACGCCTGGACCCGGATGTGCACCTGAATCTCAATCACCTGCGTTCGCTGGACGACGGTGCCGCAGAGGTGATTGTGCGCACGGCGGCGGGGCTGCCGCGTAACCGGCACATGATTGTGGTCGGGGATCGGCAGGCCGGGCAGACCCTGCGTGTGGCCGGCGCTCCCGGCGTACCGAATCTGAGGTTGTTGGTTCGCGACCTGTAGGGCATTACCGTGCCGCTCATGGATGGCTTGATCGCACCGGGTTTCGAGGCAGTCGGCGAGGCGTTCGCCACCGATCCGCGCGGAGGGTCGGCGCTGACGATTCTGCGGGCCGGCGAACCGGTGGTGGAACTGGTCGAGGGCTGGCGCGACGCGGCCCGGACCGAGCCTTGGAAAACGGACACGCTGGTCAATGTCTATTCGACCGGGAAGCCGGTCATCGCGATGACGGTGGTGCTCCTGGCCGGTCGGGGCGTGATCGACCTCGATGCGCCGATGGCCACCTATTGGCCCGGCTTCCGAACCCCGGCTTCCGTACGTCAGGTCCTCTCGCACACTTCCGGACTGGCATCCTTCCCCGTGCCGCGACCGGCGTCCGCTTTCGCCGACTGGGATCTGCTCTGCGCCGACCTGGCCGCGGCGGAACCCGAATGGGCGCCGGGCACGGTCGCCGCTGAACACGCCCTCACGTACGGGCATCTGCTCGGGGAATTGGTGCGGCGCGTCGACGGCCGTACGCCCGCACGGTTCGTCGCCGACGAGCTCGGATTCGACTTCGGGTTCGCGCTGTCCGACGCGGACATCGCGCGCTGCGCCGAGCTCGAATTCGACCGCCCTGACTGGCCCGAACGCAACGCGGGCGAACCCGGATCGGTGAAGTCGCGGGCCATCAGCAACCCGGCCGGCGCCCGCGACCTGGCCGTCGTCAACAGCGATTTGTGGCGGCGCGCGTCGATTCCCGCCGTCAACCTGCACGCCGGCGCAACGGGCGTGGCCCGCTTCTACGCGGCGATTCTCGACGGTTCCCTGCCGGCGGTCGCGGTGCCGCAGTTCGTCGGCCCCGATCTGTTCATCGGCGAGGAGACAACCTGGGGTTTGGGCGTACAGATCGAGCCGGACGGCACTTGGGGCCACGGCGGCCTGGGCGGCTCGGCCGGTTACGCCGACCCCGCGCGGAACCTGGCCATCGCGTACGTGACCCGACGCCTCGGCGATTTCGCAGCCCTGGACCGCATCGACGCGGCATTGCCCCGATGAGCCCGACACGCTTCGGCGGCCGTCCCGACGTGGTTCTGGCCCTGGTTCTGGACTGCGCCGACTTGGAACGCTCGGCCACTTTCTGGTGTGCCGTACTCGGCTATGAAGCAGAACCCGCTTCGGCCGGCCCCTACCGTTCCCTCTTGCCCCCGAGCGGCGACGGTATCGAGCTCCTGCTGCAACGCGTCCCCGACAAGAAACTCACCAAGAACAGACTGCACCTCGACCTGCGGGTGCCCGACCTGGCCGCGGAAACCTCGCGTGTGCTGTCCCTGGGCGCAGAGCTGATAACCCCCACCCCCATATCCGAACACGGCTGGACCTGGAACGTCCTGGCGGACCCCGACAACAATGAGTTCTGCATCCTCCAGCCCCCACCCGAAAACCAGCATTAGCCACCCCGAACGCCACGTTGTAGCCGGACCCGGCCCACGCAGGATGCCTCCGGCGGCGATGGTCGCAGCAATCGCACAAAACGCCGGGCCAGCGGCAAAGAGGCCCACGGACTCCGCCTTGTGACCAGGTAGAGCAGCCTCGCGGAATGCCCACGGCGGCGGTTGGCGTAGCCGATCGCACGCCTACGGCCCGCAACAGACCGGCAGAGGGGGTGCGGGTGGCGTAGCCCCCGCCTCGCGCGACGAAGTTCGCGCGGAAAGGAACGAGGCTGGCACGGCTCACGCAGTCGGTGAGCAGTATCCAGCCCCAGTCTCGTGGCCAGGGGCGGGGTCGAACCGCCGACCTTCCGATTTTCAGGCTGCGGGCGTGCGTGTCGGATGACGTCGAGCCTTGACCGCGGGCCCGCGTCGCCGCAGGTCATGGAGCCTCTGTGTTGTCGCTGGTTGACGCCTGGATTCATCCGTTGTCATCGCGTGTGTGAGCAATGCGTCAGCAACGCAGGTGTCCTCGGGTAGCGAAGCGCAAGCTCAGGAGCCGACTCGCCAACTTTGTGGCCAAGCTATGTCAGACCCATATGACAGGATCTCCGCTGTGAGTAGTGAGGTAGACGTGACGAAGCACCGGCTCCGTGTGGCAGGTCTCTTCGCGGGCGTAGGCGGGCTTGAGCTCGGCCTCAAGCAAGCCGGGCTGCAGACAGCGATGCTCTGCGAGGTGTGGACTCCGGCAAAGGCCGTGCTCACGAAACGCTTCTCCAAAGTTCCGCTTGAGCCGGACGTGCAGCACCTCGAGGCGCTGCCCGACGACGTCGACGTCGTCACCGCCGGCTTCCCCTGTCAAGATCTCTCGCAGGCAGGCCGCACCGCCGGTATCGCAGGCGAGCAGTCGGGACTGGTTTCACATGTCTTTCGCCTTCTCAAAAAGCACCATCCACGCTGGCTTGTGCTGGAGAACGTGCGAAACATGCTCGTGCTCGACAAGGGCAAAGCAATGCTTCACCTCGTTCAGGAGTTGGAAGCACTCGGCTACCGGTGGGCGTACCGACTCGTGGACTCCCGGTTCACAGGCGTCCCCCAGCGCCGACAGCGCGTTCTCTTCGTCGCCAGCCGCACCGAAGACCCCCGAGCCGTGCTCTTCTCCGAAGATGCCGGCGACCCAGCCGAGTCGGACCGAGCCACCGACGCCTACGGCTTCTACTGGACTGAGGGCCTCACCGGGCTGGGATGGGCTCAGGACGCAGTTCCGACTGTGAAGGGGGGGTCGGGGCTGGGGATTCCCTCACCGCCGGCGATCTGGATTCCCGGCAATCCCCTAGGGCGCCGAATCGTTACCCCGTCGATCACAGACGCCGAACAACTCCAAGGCTTCCCCAAGGACTGGACCTTGACCGAAGCTACGGCGGAGAAGAAGAACGGGCGGGACCGGTGGAAGCTAGTGGGGAACGCAGTCACGGTCGGCGTATCGAAATGGCTTGGCGAACGACTACTCAGCCCGGGCGCGTACGACGAGGCAGAAGCCGTTCCGATGCTGGACAGTGCTCCCTGGCCCACAGCGGCTTGGGGTTATAGCGGCAAAAGATGGCGTTCGACCGTCTCCATGTGGCCGAGGCACGCCGAGTACACCCACCTGATGGACCTTGTCGACGAGGACGGGTTGACCCCGCTCAGCTACCGGGCCGCCGCAGGCTTCTACTCGCGCACGCAAAGGGCGAAGCTGAAGTTCGACGAGGAGTTCCTCCTCGACATGAAGGAGCACGTCGAGCTCATGGACCCGGACCGGCTCAAGCCGCTCTCGGTGTGATCCGTGGGGTGCCCACGAGAGGGGCGTCGGTGTTCGCCCCTGCCCGGCGCCTCGCACGAGGGAAAGCGGTAAGGCGTCGGGAGGACAGCAACCACCCGGTCTGTGGATGTACCGGCTCCCTTGAGGGGAGTGCATGCTACTAGAGTGCGGCAGGTGGAGTTGCCCGATGGCCAGGACGACATAACGCACCGGCTAGACGCTGCGCTTGATGGCGTTGCGCTATCAGCGCCCAGCACAACGAAATTCAACCAGCTCGTACAGCTCATCGCCGATGCTGCCGAGACCCCTATCGCGCGCGTTTATGCCGCATACATCAGTAAGCCGGGAAACCTTTCGGTCCGGCTTGGGCAGTCTCCGAGCTCCCAGGCCGCGCTGGTAAAGGTTGCTTTGTCAGACTCGGCCGAAGCTGATTCGCCGTACGAAGCTGCCATCAAGAACGTTCGTGAGGGCAAGTCGGATGCAATCGTCGTGATCGAGAGGGCAGTCGGCCACTGGAGGGTAGCGGGGTTCGTGGCGGCACGTCGCCCGAACGATGACCCTGACATCGTGCCCTTGGAACGACTCAGCCACGCATTAGCGACCCGTATCGAATTCGTCGAGTCTACGAAGGATTTCGAGGCGCCCGCCGGCACACGTCGCGCAAGGAACGCCGCCGTTCCCGTCGTCGCGGCCACCCCCCTGGAGATCGATCCGCGGGTATTGCGGATGGTTCGCCTCGCCATCGCCACGCATCCTGCCGTGCTTCTCGTCGGGCCGCCCGGAACGGGTAAGTCCACTCTGATAGCTCAGATACGCAATGAGATAGCCGCTGATCCTGCTGCGTACGGGATGACGATGCCGCACGAGATCCTGTCCGTGACACCCGACGAGAGTTGGGGGACTCGGGAACTCGTCGGCGGAGAAAGCGTCGACGACAGCGGAAGGCTGCGATTCAGTCCGGGCTGGGTTCTCGAGGCGATCAGCGAAGACCGGTGGCTTGCGCTCGACGAGGTCAACCGGGCCGACATGGACCGAATCTTCGGAGGCCTACTCACATGGTTGGCCGGCCAGGAAGTGGTCGTTGGGCGTACCGGGCCGGAGTCCGGTGCTGGCGCTATCCGGCTCGGATGGGCAGAGACTGCAGAATCCCAGGTTGACGGCTTGGAGTTCTTGGGCGCGGAGGACAGCGGGATCGATCCTGTCGTTTACCAGGCGGGACGCGAGTGGCGCCTGCTCGGTACGTACAACTCGCTAGATGCGCACCGAGTCTTCCGGCTTGGCATGGCACTGGGGCGTCGCTTCCGCCAGGTCCCGGTTCCGGCTCCGGAAATCGACACCTTCACCCGAGCTCTGACGCCACGACTCGACCCCTTGCCCCACGAGATTCGAGAGGGAATAGCGAGCGCGATCACGGCGATGTATGCAGCGCATCTTAATTCGGACGCCATCGCCCTGGGCCCTGCACTGTTCCTCGACCTGCCGTCATACGTCGCAGCAGGAATGCCATCAGGTGCGCCGGCCCCGGAACTGCTGTCCGAGGCATACCTGCTCTCTGTCGGGCCATTGCTGGCAAGACTCGAAGAAGACAGTCTCGATGCTCTCGGTGTTGCTTTGAGCCAGGCCGACGTCCTTGGCGACGGCTGGCAGTGGGTCCGCATTCAGCTACGCGCGCTGGCATGAGCGGCCCCAGGCCCGGGCCGGCAATGCCCTGGCGAGGCGTCGACGAAGTTTTGCGTCTCTGGACAGGCAGGGGGCAGCTCTACTCGGCGCTTGCAGCGGTCGCCTCCGAGCAGCCGATGGAGCGAGCGTGGAAGCCACGTGACGTCGAACGGCGCGGCAACCGCGTCCTGTTCGAACGCTGCGTCCCATTGATCGCTCGCCTTCCAACGAGCCGGGCGCAGTGGCTGGAGGCGATACCGGCGACTGTTGCTCGCCATCGAATCCTGAGTAACGCCCCGGCCAGCAGCGTCGATTGGCCAGCCACACGACGACTGGGCTGGCCACCGGAAACCTTCGTGGCGCGCCGACGACTACGAGTGCAAGACGAAATGCTCGTTTCGTCTTTGCGATGGACGCTCGATACGCTCGCAGCGATTCACGACGATGCAATAAGCATCGACCCAACAGTCGATGTCGCTGTCGCCGATCGAATCAGGGTCGGATTCGGGCTTCTCGACGTTTCGCCGATCCGTGAAGCGACCGCGGAGCAGCCGGGAATGCCCGAGATCTCGGCGATGCGAGCTGCTGGGCGCCCATGGGGCGCACTCGCTGATTTGTGTCGCCTGCTGAGTCGTTCGCTCTCTTCCCTGGCCGATCTGGCACGAGACCAGATCGCACCAGACGACGAATTGAGGAGCAGGCTCTTCCACCTCGGGGTTTTGGGAACCATGCTGTATGAACTTGGCAGGATGGGGGCGTCGACTCGAAGCGTTCGGCCCATCGCCGGCGGCTCCACCGGTCCTGCGTTCGAGGTCCGGGGACTCGACGCACGGCCCTGGGACTTGTGGTTCGAAGCCGCAGGTATGTGGCGGTACTACGGTGTCGCCTCACCCTATAGATCAGCTGTCGCCGGATTGCACGGAGCTGGCCAGCCGCTCGGCGCAGATCTTGTGCTCGTTCGGCAAGGTGAAGGCGCCTTCTTGGTGGAGTGCAAATATTCGCACAACGCCGACTATGTCGGGAGGAATGGCTACCTTCAAGCCGTCACCTATTTGACCGAAGCGCGCTGCGGCCTCGCGCCGTTCGCCTCAAGCATCGTCATTGGGCCAGACGACGTCGTCGACAGCCATGGTGCCGTCACAACTCCAGTTGGCCAGGTCGGTGTGGGGCCGGTGTCTTCGTTGTCGGCTGCTCTACAGACCTTCACCGAGCGGGTCTTCGCAGAGCGGTCGTAGCCTGATCGACGGGCACCTTGCCACCGCCATAAGGTCAAGATGTCGATGGGGAGGAATTGTTCCAGTATGTCTGTATTGACCTCATATCGGCAGCCACGGACCGAATTTCATTGCGGAAACCGAGACCGAGCAATTCATTAATGCGACCAATGCCGTAAAGCGATACGATCATCGCAATCATCAATGCCGCCGGGGAATGCGCATCCAACAGGAAGGCAGGAGTAGTCTCATTGAACCACTGGGCGTTCGAGAATGGTCTGCCCCGAATCAATCCAGTAATTGGCTGGGCATGATGGTAGTTATGCATGCCGTCACCGCCTTTCGAAGGAGTCTCGAACCTCCAGCCGACGACGTTCTCCACGTTATCGTCAATATCGAAGAGCGCGACCCTAAATTTAGCATCGGGACGTTCCCCGCTCAGGTCTATTCGCGCGCACAACAAAGGAAGTAAGACTGGAGTTCCCTTTAGCACGGGCCGGCAGAATATTGCCCCCCTCTCCCCAGTGTCGATCAACTCCTTCGATAGGATCGCCTCAAGTTCGCGGTCTTCCAACGGGCGATATTCCGCCGCGAGTATTTCCCTGGCGGACGCCCGGACCCCTTCGAACCGTCTCACTTCGCGAGAGCCGTCGTCTGCAAGGTGCTGCAACAGTCGTACGCAAGTCCCGCGCTCAACGGACCCGCTCGCCTTCTTGTCATTTTTCATAATGCAAATCTGACAGCAGGCTCGTACGAAATTCCATCCAATCCAGCGACGTAACGGCGGCCGAAGGGACCCAGAACCTCCGCCCTGAATTCCCTTGCGGAATCCGCTATTCGGAAATCAGAAGCGTCCTCGCAGAAGACTAGCGAGATATCTGCCGCCTCCCAAGGCCTACCGACTTCCACAATGCGTTCATCATTTGCGAGCGAAGGCCAGAACCAGCACGGACGTGAAAGCCAGTTCGGATGAGGGAAGGCAGCGTACGCGATTGTTTCGCTGAGGAGGCCTACCGACTCACCGTCCGCCGTACGTCGAGTGGTGTGACGAAGCGCAGCGTCGGTGTCCGTGGAACCAATGAGACTGGGGTAACGAAGCGCTAGGTGTGGACCGTCAACAAGAATATCTTGCCCTGGTAGCACATCTCTTTCCAGCCATTTATGCACACGCGCAGCAGCAATTCGAGCGGCCGCTTGCGGTTCCCAAAGTTCGTCTCTGGCTCTGAGGCCTTTACCTGAGTTCACCACGAAGTCTCTAAAGGTGGCGGTTTCGGCCACATCTCTAGAGAGAAACTCAAGATGCTCTCTCTGCATTGCCTCATACGCTGGCGAACGAGCTTCCCCTGAAAGAATTCCGAGTGCGGCTAGGATCGGCTCGTCCATGTGTTCCTCCACGAACTCAACTCTCGCCCTGTGCCGCGCCGGCGCGTCGCCGAGACAAGGCCAACTCCACGGGCGATAGCCTTCCTGATCGTCTAGCCAAAGCGTGGGACGCATAAGGTCGTCGCTAGCGATATTTAAATCGGCATATGAACTGAGATGCCCACGTAGCCTCAGGTCGAACGTCGACTGACGAACGAACTGGTTCAATGCAACAATGGTGTCACATCTCGAATAGCATCTGGCGAGATATGCCACTCGCTCACCAGTCTCTGAAGGCCCTGCGTAAGCGTTCTGATCTCCCTCTGCCCTGAGGTCGATCAGATCATAGTCAACGATCACCATGGCGGCCGAGTCGAACGGTGTCTCGACGAGCGCCTCTCTTTTGGAATGTTGATCTTTTTCTGCAGCTCCACGTGCGGAGCGTCGACGGGCTTCAAGAATCCCAATGGCTTGCGCTAAGCCTCGGTCCGAAAGTGTAGAGACTGCATATGTGTCCGCGACGTCGGGGATCTTCTCAAGAAAATCTGCCCACTTCATTGCCCTGTCAGTTTCGTCATCACATATAATAATCTGATTGTTCATCAAGCTTCCTTCCAAGCCACTTCGACGGACGTCGAATAGTTGCCCGTCGGTTGTATAAACCGGACGCTGCACTGTAGTTCATTTGCGAGCATCCGAACGATAGTCAGGCCGAGGCCGCTTCCGCCCAAACCGAGTGCCGCCCGATCCTGACTAATCTGCTGCCTGCGAACGAACGGCTCGAAGAGCTCATCAGCTCGGGTCAGGTCGACGCCGACGCCTGTGTCCTGGACGAGTACAGTTTGCTTCCCACGGCTAGCAGCGGACCTAATGTCAATGATCCTGATACGGCTGTCCGTCATCGCGTTAACAGCATTAGTCATGAGATTCTGGAACAGGCTGCTCCACTCGACGTATCCACCCGACGGTAAGCGGAGGTCAGGAGACAAAAAGTCCGTCGTTACCTTTGCCCCCCGCAGAAGGAGGCGAACCTGGCGCGCCACGTCGTCCACGAGTGCCTTTGCCTTGAACCGTCCCCTTGCACTGCGATTTTCTTCATCAAGCAAGTGGGAGAAGAGCGCACGCGTTGCCTTGGCTCGCTCGACCCACTCTTCGAGGTCATCGGCGAGCACAGGTAGCGCGACACTCGTTTCACCGCGCTCAGCAAGTCGTAATCGACGCGACAAGTCTGCCAGTAGCTGAAGCTGTTTCTCGACCTCGTGTTCGTAGGCAAGGGCCGATATCCCAGCCGTCGCAAGCGAAGCGAGTAGCGCAGTATTAGCTGCTTGTGCTCTAGCCTCAGTATCGGCGCTTTGCATAGCACCGCGAACTTCTGCACTAAGTTGCCGGAATGCTCCTTCCGGTATCGACGGCCGCCAGCGCTCCAGGGCCTCGTCAAGGCGCTCGATTCGATGGCTTGTCGGTACTTCGGCACGCTGGGTTACCTCCTGAGAGGTCCAGGCGCGGGCAGCCTCACGTACAGCGTAAAAGTCAAGCGCCCAACGGACAAGAACAACCAGGTCTCTATAACCGCGGTTTCCTGCAAGGCGATCGCGGCTCACCTGAATTCTTAGTGCCTCGCGCACGGCGGCGCTCCCATTTCGCATCGCAGCACGCAGCTCATGAGAGGTGTTGATATTGACTATTCCGAAGAGCCGCGAGTTTGTCGGAAGATAATTCAACCCCTCCGTACGTTGTATCGACTCGGGCAACAGCGCAGATCGGGAGAGACGATGGGAGTGATCGATCTCGACGCGAAGCCAGTCGGTATCGGCTCCGTAGTATGGGAGGTTAAAGCCTGCATCATAGACGTGCACGCCGCCGAATCTTCTGAGGTAACGCCGCGCATCCTCCACCCGAACACCCCGGGGCTGTCGATATTGAAGTGAAAAGACGCGGATCTGGAAGTCCAGAAGATCGAGATGGCAGTTCTTGAGGCGGTAGTGCACGGTTTCGCGGCTATTATCCTGAAACTGAAGCGTCAATCGCATAATGCGGAACGGGGCGTTAGTGTCGGTCTCAGGCTGCGCCTCAAATTCGTCTGCCCGATCCCAGCGACGATCGTTGACGGCTGCCGAGCCGTCCGTGCTCGCCTGCCGGCTGTCTTCTGCATCGAGGACGTCGAGCACGTCAGCAGGAACTTCGGCATCTTCGGGAAGTAGCTCTCCGATCAACCGCGCCGTCCACAGGTCCAGAACCGCACGCATTTGTTTGTCGAAAGCGTCGACCGCGGCCTTATTCGGACTGTCAAGCTCGACGGTGAAACTCGATACTTCTTGCTGGCCGGCGGATACCAACCCAAAAGGCGGTTGGAGCGGCCAAATTTCCCGGGCGAGGTCGACGAGCGCTTCAGAGGTCCATCGCTGATTAAGCTCGCTCAGAATTAGCGTTGTTCCGTGAGGAGAGTCCTCCGGAAAGCCGGACTCGGACTCGGTTATCTCATAATACGCTGGGGCCTCCGTAAGAAGCCCGGCGTCGACCGCTTCATTCCAGTCTACTCCCACCTTCAGCTCGCTACCGGTGTTCGTAGCTGCGACCGTGCGTAGCTCCATCTTCTGGGCCAAGAGCTGAACAGAAAGCCTGCCGACACCCTTGGACCCAGTAAGCGGTCGACGAAACTGGGGCGATACCTCTTGGGCCTCCTTGTGTGTTGACCCGACGCGCATCCACCTTTTCTCAAAGGTATCGAAGTCTATTCCGTGGCCATTATCGCTGATTTCTATCTGGTTCTTCTTGAATCGAATGACAACCTTCGTTGCATCCGCGTCGTATGCGTTTTTCACGAGCTCCGCTAGAGCGATGTGGGGACGGCCGACAAGCCGTTCACCTAGCTCGCGGAGCAGACGGGAGTCGACGCTGAACATCATCTTGCGCATTGGTTCTCCCGGTCCTCGTCGCGCCCGTGCACCCCATCCTTCCATCGTGGGCGCGTTCTGTGGGTTGTAGGGGCAGACTCCCAGTCGATACAAGGTCCGCAGAGACCCACGGTGCCGCAGGTTCCGCGACGAAGGTGCTGGGGCTGTCCTTCTGAAGTCCGCGTTGGGGCGTGGCGCAGGGAATGCCGCCGCTGCTTCCACGATCTAGGCCGTGGGTGCGATTGTGCGTGTCGGTCGATGTCGGCCGTCGGCCTGAGCGCGGTCACCGGGTCTCCGTGTTGCCGCCGGGAACGCCGGCCGCGCGGGCGCCCTCGATGACCCCGAGCGAGGGCCGCGCTGCTCTAGGTACCGTTCGACAACAGGATCTCGGCAAGGTCTTGCATTGAAGTGACCACAGCGTCCGCGGCAGAGAAAGCGTCAACCTTCCATGATCGATTGGCGTAACCAACAACGCCGACGCCAGCCGCTTGAGCGGCCTCGATGTCCGTAAGCGAATCGCCAACCAGCGTGCAATATGCGTGCGAAGCACCGAGGATCCGTACGGCGTCCCGGATCGGCCCAGGGTGGGGCTTCATCCTCGCTGGGTCCGCGTACGCCCTACCGACGATCGGCGCGACCAGGGACGTGAGTTCGTGGGCGGCGAGGTACGCCTCAACGGCGGGCACCGAGTTGTTGCTGACGATTGCGACCGGTAGGCCGCGGGCGTGCGCGTTGGCGATCAATTCGTGTCCGAACGGGGTGGGCGAGGCGACGGCGACGGCACGTAGCTCCGCCTCACAAAGCGCATCCTCGACTGCCGTGACCACCTTCGGCGAGCACTGCTCCCCTGCCCACCGCAGCACCTCCATCGGATCCGGCTCGCCCCGGACTTCCGCCGGCACCTCGATGTCGAGCCCTACAAGAAGCTTGACGAGTTCTGTCGCCACGCGAGGCGCCGGGTAGCCCGCGAAGACGGAACAGATAGGGCCGTCGAAGTCCATTAGGAGCGGTCCGGCGCTGATTAGCCGTGCCAGGTCTGCCCTGCTCACGGGCGGCACTCTCGGGCGACGCTGTTCCAGACTGCGTCGAACCAGACCTTCGATGACTCGACGAACTGTGTGCCGTGCGATCCTTCGTCGTCGTCCGCTGCGTAGTGGAACAGGGTCACGTCCTTGCCCATCGGGTCGAAGATCTCGACCGGGTTGCCGCCGATGGTCACCTCACGCTTGACGACGGAGTAGTAGCCGAAGAACGCCTCTCGGCCGTTCAACAGGTAGAGCTTGAAGGTCGGGGCGATGCTGTGCATCCGAGCCTCCACCGTCGCCGACTTCACGAGACCGAGGTCTCCCAGCTCCTCTACCTGGTCGATGATCCCATCCGTTGATCGCCGCGTGATCCGTTCTTGCCGCTTTCGCACGGCAGGGTCATCGCCTCCGGTGGCTACCAACGCAGGCAGCGCCATCGGCACCGACATGTCTGATATCAACAGGCGGACGGCAATCGTCTCGGGTGCCATGCGGCCGGCCCGGACTAGGTCCAGAACTTCGGCGATGGCGTCTCGCAGCGTCTCGCCCGCGAACCCGGCGAAGTCGATCGTCACGTGCGGGTGCTCGAATGCGGCCTCGATCAGGGCCGTTCTGCGTGGCCCCAACCGCATCGCACGCACGGGAGGCAAACCCCTGATGGCCAACGTCATCACGCTCACCCACGCCGATACCGCGACGCGACCGCCCGCGGGCGCCGCGGCCACCTACACCGTCAAGGAGGTCGCCGGCCTGCTCCGCCTCAGCCTCGGCGGCACCTACCAGGCGATCCGAGCCGGCGAGATCCCCGCCAAGCGAATCCGAGGGCGCTGGATCGTACCCGTGCACCGCTTCCACGCCTGGCTCGACGCCCAGGACAACGACCCGGCCACGGGGCACCTCGCCGCCTGACCAAACCTCCACCAACCGCAGGGCCGCCGGGCACGCGTCGCGCCGGAATGCGGACGATGCGTGCCGGTGGCTCGCACACCCATCGATCCGAGAGGGGACGCCCGCTTTGCGAGGCTCCGTCTTCAAGCGCTGTCAGTGCCGCGACAGCGCCGGCAAAAAAGATCAAGAACTGCCGGAAGCCGCATGGCTCATGGTCATTCGTAGTAGACGCAGGTATCGACCCCCACACCAGCAAGCGCAAACAGCCGACCCGAGGTGGCTTCAAGACCAAGACCGAGGCGGAGGAAGCGCTCCCTGCTGAGCTGGCCAAGCTCAACGCCGGGACGTGGACAGATGATCGGCGCATGACCCTCGGCAAGTGGCTCGATCAGTGGATCGAGGCGCTGATCGCCGCCAAGAAATCGCCCAACACGATCAAGAACTATCGAGGGCACATCCGCGATGCCTGGCGGCCCCAACTCGGTCACAAGTTGCTACGCGACCTCCGGCGTAGCCATATCGAGGATGTGCTCGCCGACCTGGCGCCGCCAATCGAGGGCGAGCGACCTGCCGGCAACGTCGGCCGCCGGATCGAGCAGCGGACTCCATCCACCATCGACGGCTACCGGCGCACGATCCGCGCCGCGCTCTCCGCCGCCCAGCGCGCCGGGCTGATCCCGCTGAATCCCGCCGTCGGGCGGATGGACTCGATCCCCGTGGCAGACGCCATTGACGAGGATGACGAGCCCGAGGTGTGGCAGCCCGAGGAAACCGCGCAGTTCCTGGAACACGTTTTCGACGACCGGCTGTCGGCACTCTACGAACTCGCCGCGTACGCCGGCCTCCGCCGTGCCGAGCTGTGCGGCCTGCGCTGGTCGGATCTCGACGCTGACGGCGCGGGGCTACGCGTCCGGCAGACGATCGTGTCCGTGACGCGCACCCAGGTCACGCTCGAGCAGGCCAAGTGCCCGGTGTGCGGGGAGGTGCACGTGGGCCGCCTGTTCAAGGCGCCAAAGTCGCGCAAGGGCCGCCGGTGGGTGCCGCTCGCCAAGCCAGCTCAGGACGCGTTTGCCCGGCACCGGGAGGCCCAGCAGGAGGAACGCGAGTTCTACGGCATCGACTACCGAGATCACGGTTTGGTGTTCTGCCGACCGGACGGCATCCCGCTCCGACCGGATCGGGTGACGGTCGAATTCGAGCAGCACGTCGCCCCGTGCGGCCTACCGCCGTGCCCGCTGCACGACACCCGGCACGGCGCGTGCTCGCTCATGCTGGCCGGTGGCGTCCCGATCGAGATCGTTCAGATGATCCTCGGGCATTCCACGCCGGAGGTCACCCGGCGCGTTTACGCGCACCTGATGCGCTCCGAGACGCCTGCGCAGATCGAGCAGGCGGCCAAGCTTCTGACGCACCATCGACCCGCTCGAAAAAGCCGCCGTGAGCAATTCACGCGATCGGACGGCGCACAACCCCGGATAGAGATCAGCCCTGACCGGCGTTCGCGCTGGTCGGGGCTGACTTGATCTCGTGGCCAGGGGCGGGGTCGAACCGCCGACCTTCCGATTTTCAGTCGGACGCTCGTACCAACTGAGCTACCTGGCCTTGTTGTTACTTGCGGTCCTGACGGGACTTGAACCCGCGACCTCCGCCTTGACAGGGCGGCGAGCACTCCAACTGCTCCACAGGACCTTGCTCTTTACTGCTCCGGTAGTCTAGCGAACCGGTCTGGCCGTTAACTTACCAGTGCCCCCAACGGGATTCGAACCCGTGCTACCGCCTTGAAAGGGCGGCGTCCTGGGCCACTAGACGATGAGGGCAACGCCGCCAGTATTGCACGTCTGCAATTCCTTGTGGCTTTGACCCCAACCGGGCCCCCGCTTGAGGCTTGGAAAGCATACGTGATCGCAGGCCCTGGCTCCAAACCGGTATCCCCTTCCGGGCGGCAGGGGCCTGACCAGCGCAAACGTCAGGTCACGGCGGCGGTGACGGTTTCCACGGCCGTGGTGAGGTCGGTGAGCTGGACCACCCCGGGGGGCAGGGGCTCGGCCCAGCCGGGGCCGGCGGCCGCCACGAGCAGGGGCGCGTGCGGTCCGGCGGCAACTTGTTCGAGCTGGGCGGGGTCGGAGCTGACGGGGGTTTGTGACCACAGCACGACCACGGTGGGGCCGGTGCGTTCGATCGCGTCGGCCAGGGCGGTGGGGGGCACGCGAGCGCCGTACAGGCGGGCGGGGATGCCGGCCTCGGCCAGGGCTGCGGCCAGCGCTTCCAGGGGGAGGGTGTGTTGTTCCTCGTCGGCGGCGGCCAGCAGCACCTGCGGCGACCGCAGGCTGCCGGGGCGGGGCACCGAACCCAGCGCCTCGGTGACGGCACGGGACAGCAGGTGTTCGACCTCCACGAAGCGCTGAGTCGCCTCGTACCGTTCGCCGACGCCGACGAGCACAGGCATGATGACGTCGGTCCAGGCGCCGATCACGCCGCGTTCTTCGATCACCATTTCGAGGATGTCGCGCATCGCGGGCGCGTCCAGGCGCATGGCGGCCCGGCCCAGACCGCGAGCTGCAGCCCCCACGGCGCCGAGAGGGATGGCGTTGCCGCCTCCGTGGCGTGCCGCGCCGGGCGGGGCGCCGTCCAGGGGCGTACGGCGGGCCCAAGCTGCCGCCTCCGCGGGGGCGACCCCTTGTGCGGTGAGCCGCCTCATCACCTCGAGACGGTCGAGGTCTTCCGCGGTGTAGCGCCGGTGATGGCCCGGGACGTGTTCGCTCGGCCCCAGGCCGTACCGCTGGTGCCAGGTGCGCAGCGTCGTCACCGCGACTCCCAGGCGACGGGCGACGGCTCCGGCGGTCAGGCCGTCAACGCCCATCGGGCTCGACGAAACCCGCGTCGACGGAAGCAGCGAGCCCGGAGGAGGAAGCAGCGGACCCGGAGGAGGGGACAGCGAGCCCGGAGGAGGGGACAGCGAGCCGGGAGGAGGGGACAGCGAGCCTGGAGGAAGAGGAGGCGAGCCCGGAGGAGGAGGCGAGCCGCTGAGTGACGCCGAGCAGCCAGGGCGCGTACGGCCGGGAATCGCTCTCCAGTTCCGCGAGCAGCGCCGGCACCGACACCCAGCGCAGGTCGGCCACCTCGTCCGGGTCGGGCGTCGGCCGTACGCCGATGGGCAGGTCCCCCACCAGCACATGGTCGTACTCGTATTCGACGCGCCCGGTGGCCGGGTCCTCGGCGTAGTACGCGTACACCCCCACCTCGGTCAGCGGCACGTCGGCGACTCCGACCTCCTCGACCAGGCGCCGGGCGGCCGCGACGGTCAGCGGCTCGTCGGGCAGGGGGTGGCCGCAGCACGTGTTGGCCCAGCGCAGCGGGAAGCGGGTCTTGGCCGGTGCGCGTTGTTGCAGCAGCACCCGGCCGGACGGGTCGCGCAGGAAGACGGAGAACGCGCGGTGCAGCTGGCCGGGCGTCGTGTGGGCGTCGGCGACGGTGGCCGAGCCGAGCGCCACCCCGTCGGCGTCGACGAGTTCGACCAGGTGGGATTCGCGGGCGGTCACGAGGCCGCCTTGGTGACGCGGGCCGCCGCGAGCTTGCCGGAGATCAGCACCATCGGCACGCCGACGCCGGGCTGGGTGCCGGAGCCGGTGAAGACCACGTTGTCCAGGCCGGGGTGCAGGTTGGCCGGGCGGAACGGGCCGGTCTGGGCGAACGTGTGCGCCGCCGCGAAGGGGGTGCCGGCGGCCATGCCCTGATCCTCCCAGTCGGCCGGGGTGATGATCCGCTGGACCTCGATGCCGTCGCCGAAGCCGATGTAGCCGCGCTGTTCCAGGGTGCGGATCAGTGACGCGGCGTACCGGTCGCCGAGGCCGCCACGCCAGTCCATCGGGCCGGCCACGAGGTTCGGGGTGGGTGCGAGCACGTAATAACTGTGCCGTCCCTCCGGGGCGAGCGCCGGGTCGGTGTGCGTCGGGTTGGTCACCAGCAGCGAGGGATCACTCATCAGGGTGCCCCGGTCGATGATCTCGTCGAACGTGCCCTGCCACCGCGCTCCGAAGTGGATGTTGTGGTGGGCGGTCTTGGTGTAGCCCTGCCGCGAGCCGATGTGCAGCACCACGCAGGAGGGCGAGTACTTGAGCCGGCGCTGCCGGGCCGGGGGCAGCAGGTCGCGCTTGGCGATCGGCAGGTCGGGGTTGAGGACGACGACGTCGGCGGGGATGCTTTCGCCGTCGGCGGTGATCACCGCGGTGGCCCGCCCGTTGGCCGTCTCGACGTCGGCCACCGTGGTCTCGTACCGGAAGGTCACGCCGTGTTTCTCAGCCGCGCCGGCCAGGGCCCGCGGCACGGCGTGCATGCCGCCCTTGGGGAAGTAGACGCCGGCGACCGAGTCGAGGTAGGCGATCACGGCGTAGATGGCGAGGGCGTCCTGAGGGGCCAATCCCGCGTACATCGCCTGGAAAGAGAAGATGCGCTGCGTACGGGGGTCGCGGAAGTATTTGTTGATTTTGGGCTGGAGCCGGCGGAACCCGCCCATGCCCAGGAGCTTGAGCAGGTTGAGGTTGACCAGGTCGAGCGGGGTGTCGAGGTTGCGGTCGATGAAGTGGTCGCGTTCGAGCTTCCACAGCTGCCGGGCGAAGTCGACGAAGCGCAGGTAACCGTCGGCCTCGCGGGCGCCGCAGACGCGCGCGATCTCGGCCGCCATCCGAACCGTGTCCGTACGCACGTCCAACGTGGACCCGTCGGGGTAGTACGCCCGGTACGCCGGGTCGAGCGGAGTCAGTTCGAGCCAGTCCGACAGCTTCTCGCCCACGGCCTCGAGGGGCTCGGCGATCAGCTCGGGCATGGTCAGCACGGTGGGGCCGGTGTCGAAGTCGTAGCCGTCGACGGAGAGCTTGCCGGCCCGCCCGCCCGGCACCGCCTCGCGTTCGACCACGGTGACCTGGCGTCCGGCCGCGGCCAGATGCAGGGCGCAGGCGAGCCCGCCGAGCCCGGCGCCGACGACCACCACTCGCTCAGTCGGTCCTGTCACAGTTCGCATGGAACGCACCTCCCGGAGGGACATCATGCCGGTCGGTGCGTCACGCGGACGGCAAGGTCGATGAGGGCCGTTCGGGCGTCCTCGTGGATGGGGGCAGTCGCCAGCGCCGCGACCCCGTCGGCGACCCGCTCCTGGATCATCGCTTCGAGCCGGGCGGGCGCGCCGGTCTCGGTGATGATCTGGGCGCGTCGCTGCAGCTGGGCAGGGGTGAAGCCGCCGGAGCCGTCGGCGGGGTTGACGGCTCCGGCGGAGTTCAGGGCCAGCTCGGCGCGCTGCTCGGGAGTGGCGAGCTTGCGGGCCAGCATCAGCAGGGCGGTCGGTTTTCCCGTACGCAGGTCGTCGCTCACCGGTTTGCCGGTGACGGCCGGATCCCCGTACACGCCGAGCAGGTCGTCGCGAAGCTGGAACGCCTCACCGACCGCGAGCCCGTAGGCCCCGTACGCGGAATCGGTCTGCGGATCGGTGTGGCCGGACAGCGCGAGCCCGAGCTGCAGCGGGCGCTGGACGGTGTAGCTGGCCGTCTTGTGCCGGGCGACCAGCAGGGCACGCTCGACCGACCAGGCGCCGGGCCGGCTCTCGCCGAGGACGTCGAGGTACTGCCCGGCGATCGCCTCGACACGCATGCGGTCGTAGCAGGCGCGAACGGTCTGCGGCGCGTTCGAACGCGCCAGCAGCTGGTCGGCCCAGACGAGACAGAGGTCACCGATCAGGATGGCCGCGGCAGCGCCGAATCGCTCCGAATCGCCGACGCCCCGGTCGTGCTCGTGCCGGTCGGCGAAGATGCGGTGCGCGGTCGGCCGGCCTCGGCGGGTGTCGGACTCGTCCATCACGTCGTCGTGGACGAGCGCGAACGTGTGCATGAGCTCGAGGGCCGCGAAGGCCGGCAGCATCGGTTCGAGCGGCGCGTCGGGGCCTGCGACGCCGCGCCAGCCCCAGTAGGCGAAGACCGGCCGGAGTCGCTTGCCACCGGCGAGCACCAGGTCACGGGCGGTGCGGGCGAACCCGCCGAGCGCCGGGTCGACCGAGTCGAGCGACGCGATCTGGGCGGCCAGGAAATCGGCCAGGGTGCCCTCGATCGCGTCTATCAGCGCGTGCGGCGACGCGCCCTGGCGGGGAATGCCCCGATGCTGATTTCCCACGAGCGTGTCATTGGCCACGTGGAGTACCGTACCCTTACTTTGAAGTTGCGTCGATTCGTGCGTCGATATTTTTCCGGAGGGCACCCGTGGACATCGATCTGACCGCTGCCTACGAGCGCTGCCGCGAGCTGCACCGGCGCCACGGCCGCACGTACTACCTGGCGACCAAGCTCCTTCCGGCGTGGAAGCGGCGGCACGTGCACGCCCTCTACGGGTTCACCAGGTATGCCGACGAGATCGTCGATCAAACCTGGGAACTTCCTGCGGACGAACGAGCCCGCCGGCTGAGCGAGTGGTCCGACGCGTTCGTCGGCGGCCTGCGCGGCGAGGCGGTCGATGACCCGCTGCTACCCGCGGTGCTGCACACCATCGCGGTCTTCGACCTCGACGTCGACGACTTCGCGACGTTTCTGCGCTGCATGGCGATGGATCTCACGGTCGACCGGTACGCGACCTACGACGACCTGCTGGACTACATGGAGGGTTCGGCCGCAGTGATCGGCACGATGATGCTGCCGATCCTCGGGTCGCGTGACCCGGCCGCCGCCCGCGAGCCCGCCCGCCAGCTCGGCTTCGCGTTCCAGCTCACCAACTTCATCCGCGACGTCGCCGAGGACCTCGACCGCGGCCGCGTCTACCTTCCCGAGTCGCACCTCGGCCGGTTCGACGTCACCCGCGCCGACCTCGAGCGCCGCCAGGCCACCCCCCAGATCAAAGAGCTCATCCGGTACGAGATCGGGGTCGCTCGCGAGCACTACGCGGCGGCCGCCCCCGGCATCGTCATGCTCGAACCCGCGTCGCAGGCCTGCATGCGCACGGCGTACGCGTTGTACGGCGGCATCCTCGGCGAGATCGAGGCCAACGACTACGACGTGTTCGCCCAGCGCGCGACCGTGCCCAACCGCCGCCGGGCCGCTGTCGCCGTCCGCAGCCTCCTGACCAGGCCCGGCACACCCGTCCCGATGGCGGCCTGAGGTGCGGGCCGCCGTCGTCCTGCTGACCCGCGACCTTCGCGTACGCGACAACCCCGCCCTCGCCGCGGCCTGCGCGAACGCGGAACAGGTGGTGCCCCTGTACGTGCTGGACCCGAAGCTCGGCCGGCTCTCGCCGAACCGCACCCGCTTCCTGCGCCAGGCCCTGGCCGACCTGCGGGCGACCCTGCGGGACAAGGGCGGCGACCTGGTGATCCGTACGGGCGACCCGGTGGCCGAGGCCGTCGAGGTGGCCCGTGCGGCCGGCGCCGAAGGCATCGGCATGGCGGCCGACGTCAGCCGGTACGCCCGGACCCGTGAGCAACGCCTCCGCGAGGAATGCGAGCGGCACCGCATGTCGCTCAAACTCTTCCCCGGCCTGACCGTTGTCGATCCGGGCGCGTTGCGGCCGGGTGGGGGCGGCAGCGCGTACAAGGTGTTCTCGCCCTATCACCGCACCTGGCGAGCGGCGACCTGGCGCGACGAGGTCGCCACCCCCGACCGGATCACCCTGCCGGACGGGATCACGGCCGGACACCTGCCCGACCCGCCTCCGGGCGAGTCACCGGACGCGGCCGTGGGTGGTGAGACCGAGGCCCGCCGCAAGTTCGCCACCTGGATGCGGCACATCGGGCCCTATCCCGAACTGCACAACGACATGGCCGCCGACGGCACCAGCCGGCTCAGCCCGTACCTGCGCTTCGGCTGCCTGTCCCCACTGGAACTGGCCAACGCGGCGATCAAGCAGGGCGCAGAGGAATACGCGCGGCAATTGTGCTGGCGTGACTTCTACTACCAGATCGCGCTGATGATGCCGGACCTGTCGACCCAGCCGATTCGCCCGTCCGGCGATACTTCTTGGCGTTCCGACACGGACGCGCTGCAGCACTGGCGGGACGGCCTGACCGGCGTTCCGGTGGTGGACGCCGGCATGCGGCAGATGCGCGCCGAAGGCTGGATGCACAACCGCGCACGGCTGATCACGGCGGCGTTCCTGACCAAACACCTCGGCGTCGACTGGCGTCCCGGGGTGCAATGGTTCTTCCGCTGGCTGCTCGACGGGGACGTCCCGAACAATTCAGGTAACTGGCAGTGGGTGGCCGGCACCGGCAACGACACCCGGCCGTACCGGAAATTCAATCCGATCCGCCAGGCCCAGCGATTCGACCCGGACGGCGTGTACGTTCGGCGCTACATACCCGAACTCAAGGGAATCGAGGGCGGCGCCGTGCACCAGCCCTGGCGCCTGCCGGACACCGTCCGGCGCGGCCTCGACTACCCGGGGCCGCTCGAGTCACACCGAGATGAGGCGGTGTGGTTGCGGCCGTGACCCCGCCCGGTTGATTCCGGACGGGTAACAGCGAGGCCCGTCGACCCGTTGCGTCCGTCAAAACGTCGAGGTCGGCGGGCCCCGCGCCCGCTTTCGGTCACGGTCTTCAGTCATCAAGGAACCGGCACGCTTTTCCCCGTACGTCCGCTTCTCATGCGCGCCGTTCCCAAGCCGTACCCTGATCGCGCGCCCGGACTACAGCCGCCGCCACGGTCAGCCGCCCCACGCAAAAACGATGACCGATTTCCCGTACGTGTGGACGTGGCGCTGGCGAACCCTGAACTACCCGGGCGTGCGCGCCCGAGTCCCCTGGTTCGGAGACAGTATTGACCGAACGGGCCGACGCTGCCGAGTCATCACCCGAGGAACCGGAAACACAGCCCTGCTCGAATTCGAGGACGGTTACCGGGTCATCACCAGCCGAGCCGGCCTCCGCCGCCGCTAGTCTCCACTGAAGGTGGCCTGCTGAATCCCCTTCAGGGCGTTATGGCCGGTCCCGCTGGCGATACTCAGCCGGTAAAGCGGCGTTAGCCGTGCCAAGCGCTGATTTCACCCCACCCGCTCCACGTCTGTCACCTTGGCTGAGATCTTCGTCTTGCTCGACTTCGTCGACAGCGACTGCTCGTCTTCTGTGTAGCTGGGCCCGCTCACCTCGAACGTGCCGATGATCGGCCCGTTCTCATCGCCGAGCAATTCGTAAGTGACCTCGAACGTCTCGTCCTCCGAGAGCGCTGGCCCTTGATAGGCCATCTGGACCTTAACTGTCACGTTGCATCCGGCCGACCCGAAACAGTTCTTCTCGGCAACCTTCGGGGTCAGTCTTATGTCACTCGGGGACAGATCAGGACCAGGGGGTGCCGTCGTCTCAGGCAACTCCTCGTTCGGGATGCCGATCTCTCCGGCGTCGAGACCACCGTACGGGTCGGTGACTGCTGTTGCCGTGGCGACGGCGTCGTCCTTCGCGTTCTGGTTGTCGGCGTATGCGCTACCCGAGAGCCAGCCCGACGCGAACAGGGCGAGCGCCGCCACGGTCGCGGCAGGAATAGCCCAGGCCAGATTCAGTCGCCGCGGCTGGGCGGGTACCGATGGCTCAAGGTTGGCAGTGGGCGGCTGCGACTCGATCGACGGTGGTTCAGAAGTCATGAGAAGAGCTCCTGTTCAACGGGCTGTCAGCATCCCGCGCTCTGTAGTGCACAAAGCCCGGTAACTCGGACGCTCTTCTGCTCCGGCCTGCCCATCTCGGGTGGCCGCCCAGCCGCGGACGCCTACCAAGTACCTGATGGTTTCCGGCTATCTACGCCCACCGACAGCTCGGCAGCGGCACAGCGGGAATTCCTGTCAACTGCTCTACTCAGTTCCGCCGGCACTGGGATTCCGGGGCAGTCGGGAAGCGCGGGTTTCCAGGTAGCGGCGTTCCGGGATGCTCAAGGTCAGGCGGGCCGCGTTCAGGTATTCGGCTCGGGCGGCCACCGGATCACCTGCGCGTTCGAGCAGGTGGGCCCGTACGGCGGCCAAGCGGTAATGGTTGGTCAGGGCCGGATCGGCAGCGGCTCGGGAAAGGGCGCGCAAACCGGCCACAGGACCGTCCACCTCGGACAGAGCCACAATCCGGTTCAGGGTGACCATCGGGCCGGGCGCCAATACGTCCAGCAGGCGGTACAACTCCAGGATCTGTGGCCAGTCGGTTTCCGCGGCGGTAAAGGCCTC
Organism: Paractinoplanes brasiliensis; assembly: GCF_004362215.1. Lineage (NCBI taxonomy): Bacteria > Bacillati > Actinomycetota > Actinomycetes > Micromonosporales > Micromonosporaceae > Paractinoplanes > Paractinoplanes brasiliensis. Next base: position 3,353,214 of record NZ_SNWR01000001.1, read on the forward strand.
GTCGTGCACCGCGGCGATGGCGGCCTGCAGCTGGAACGGGCCGATCGGGGTGTCGCGCAGGGCGGCGGTGATGATGTCGATGCCCTCGTCGATCGCCGCGCGGTTCCACAGGGTGCGGTCCTGCTCGGCCAAGGGCACCAAAGCGCCGTCGGGGCGGGTTCGGGCCGGGCGACGTGCGTCGGTGAGCAGCATCAACGCCAGCAGGCCGGCCGTCTCGCCGTCGCCGGGCAGCAACGTGCGCAGCTGACGGGTCAGCCGGATGGCCTCGCCGCTCAGCTCCACGCGGTGCAGTGACGAGCCTGAGCTGGCCGAATACCCCTCGTTGAAAATCAAGTACAGGACCTGCCGTACGCCGGTCAGTCTGTCGCCGACCTCATCGGCCGACGGCATCACGAAGTGGGCGCCCGCGTCCCGGATTTTCTTCTTCGCCCGGCTGATGCGCTGGCCGACCGTGCTTTCCGGCACCAGCAAGGCACGCGCGATCTCGGCTGTCGTCAGGCCGCCCACCGCCCGCAACGTCAGCGCCACCTGGGACACCAGGGTGAGGGCGGGATGGCAGCAGAGCAGGAGCAACGTGAGCTCGTCGTCACCCCGTACGGCCGGAACGGGGTCTGGAGGCAGTGCCTCTCGGCGGCGCCGGGCCTGCTCGTTGCGCAGCAGTTCGATGCGGCGGCGCGACGCCACCCGGATCAGCCACGCCCGCGGGTTGTCGGGCACGCCCTCGACCGGCCATTGCGCGGCCGCCGCCAGCAGCGCTTCCTGCACGGCGTCCTCGCTCGTGTCGAAGTCGCCGTAGCGGCGGACAACCGCGCCCAGCACCTGTGGCGCGGCGGTCCGCAGGACATCCTCGTACGAGGTCAGAACTCCCACCCGCTCATGTCGAGCACCGGCCGCACCTCGACCCCGATGGTCGCCGCGTCCGGCACCTTGGCGGCCCATTCGTACGCGTCCTTCTCGCTCGCCACGTCGATCAGGTAGAAGCCGGCGAGGTGTTCCTTGACCTCAGCGAACGGGCCGTCGGACACCACCGTTTCGCCGTCGCGGACCGACACGAACCGGGCGAGCGACGGGTCGGCCAGCCCTTCGGAGGCGACCAGCACCCCGGCCTCGCCCATTTCCTCGTTCAGTTTGAGGTGGCCGACCCCGAAGGCCGTACGGTCGTCGTCCGACATCTTGTCCCAGATCGCGAGGCTGCGCTCGTTCGACTGGATGAGGATCAAATACTTCACGAGTTCTCTCCTTTGCTCACCAGGATGTCGAAACCGCCGGCCCGGCTTCGACGTCCCGGGCAAATGTTTCCCAAGAAGTGAGGGAGCCAGGACATGCAGGACATCCGCGAGGTCATCGAGGAACGCGCCGCCCGGCTGAGCGAGGGTGACGTGAAAGGTTTCCTCTCCCGTTCCGCGCCCGAGGTGCTCACCTTCGACCTGGCGCCGCCGCTGGGCAAGCGGGTCGACAGCAGCGACCCCGGCCCGCTCGAGCAGTGGCTGGCCGGCTTCGAGGCCCCGCCGCGGCGCCGGGTCACCCAGCTGGAGATCACCGTCGACGGCGATGTCGCGTTCGCCACCAGCTACGACTCGATGAGCGGCCGCCCCAAGGGCACGACCGACGACTTCACCCTCTGGTACCGGGTGACGCTCGGCCTGCGCCGCATCGACGGGCGCTGGCTGGTGACGCACGAGCACGAATCGGTGCCGTTCCTGATGGACGGCTCGTTCCTGGCGGCGACCGGCCTCGAGCCGTAGGCGGTTCAGGCCCGGCGCGCGATCGTGTAGAGGTCGCGGGCCGGCCCGATCAGCTGGTCGGCGGCCCGCCACACGGCCCGCAACCGGCGCTGCAACGGCACAGCGGTCGGCACCGCCACAAGCGTGCCGGCCGCCAGTTCCGCCGTGACCGCCAGCGAGCTGAGCACCGCCGGCCCCGACCCGGCCGCCACCGCGTGCTTGATCGCCGTGGTGGACGACAGCTCCAGCAGCGGCGCGGCCGCCGTGAGCTCGCCCAGGGCCTGGTCGAAGGCGCGCCGCGTGCCCGAGCCGGCCTCGCGCGACACCAGCGGGGTGGTCGCCAGCTCGGTCGCGGTGACCGCCCGGCGGCGCTTCGCCCACTGATGCCCGGGGGCCACCACCACGGCCAGCCGGTCGGTGGCCACCACCTCCTCGTGCAGGCCGCCGGGCAGGTCGGGGCCCTCGACGAAACCCAGCTCGACCTGGCCGGTGAGCACCGCGGCGGCGACGTCGGACGAGTTAGCGGCCTGCAGGGTGACGGCCAGCCCCGGGTGGGCCGCACGCAGGGCAACCAACCACGCGGGCAACAGGTATTCGGCCACGGTTTGGCTGGCGGCGACCGTGAGGCGGCTCTCGTGGGTGGCCCGCAGCGCAGCCAGCCCGACGGCGAGCGCGTCGGCCGCGTCGATGGCCGTCCGCGCCCAGTCGGCGACCAGCGCGCCGGTCTCGGTCAGGGTCGACCCCCGCGGCGTACGGTGCAAAAGGGTCAACCCGATCCTCCGCTCGAGCTCACGCAGCCGGGCGCTGGCGGCCGGTTGCGAAATGCGGTGCTCGGCGGCGGCGCGACCCACGCTGCCCAGCCGGGCCACGCTGAGCAGCAGGTCGAAGCCGGTCAGGTCGGCGGCCAGCGGCGGCAGAGGCATAAGTTCAGGTTATGACCCCAGGCGTGATCGACGCCTACTGGCCAGGGCTTCCAGGCGGCAGGGTGGGTTCCATGTTCGGACCCAACTGGTTCGCCTCCGTCATGGGCACCGGGATCGTCGCCACCGCGGCCGCCACGCTGCCCCTGCACGTGCCGGGCCTGCACGCCTTCGCAACCGTGATGTGGCTGCTCGCCGCGGCACTCCTGATCACCGTGCTCACCGCCACCGCCCGGCGCGGCGTCAGCCACCTCGACGACCCGGTGCTCATGCAGTTCTGGGGGGCGCCGCCGATGGCGCTGATGACCGTCGGGGCGGGCACGCTGCTGCTCGGCCCGGGCGAGTTCGCCGTCGCGGCCGACCTGGTGCTGTGGAGCGCCGGAACCCTGCTCGGCCTGATCGTCGCGGTCGCCGTCCCGTACCGGATGATGACCCGCCCCGACCTGGCCGCCACCCCCGACGCGGCGTTCGGTGGCTGGTTGATGCCAGTGGTCTCCCCGATGGTCTCGGCGGCAACCGGCGCGCTGCTCGTCCCGCACGTGCCCGACGGCCGCGACCTGCTGCTGGCCTGCTACGCCTTCGCCGGGCTCAGCCTGTTCGCCGCACTGATCGTGATCACCCAGATCTGGACCCGCCTGATCCACCACCAGATCGGCGCCGCCCGCATGGTGCCCACCCTGTGGATCGTGCTCGGCCCGCTGGGCCAGTCGGTGACCGCGTTCCACCTGCTCGGCCGCGCTTGCGAGGGCGTGCTTCCCGACCCGTACGCCTCCGGAGCGCAGATGCTGGCGCTGCTCTTCGGCGTCCCGACTCTGGGCTTCGCGCTTTTCTGGGCCACTCTCGCCACGGCGATCACGCTTCGCACCGTACGGGCGGGCCTGCCGTTCTCGCTGACGTGGTGGAGTTTCACCTTCCCCGTCGGCACAGTGGTCACCGCCACCGCCGGCATGGCCACCCGTACGGGATCCCCGCTGTTGACGGGCTTGGCGGTGGCGCTGTTCGCCATCCTGCTGACCGCCTGGACGATCGTGGCCACCAAAACACTCCGAAGCAACCTGTGGCGCCCCGTCACATTGGAGCCCCGTCCGGCGCCCGCAGTCAGCTCCTAGCCCCGTCGTGCTGTTTTCGCGACCGCGACCACAGCGACACGATTTGGGTGTTTCGGTCCGGCTGCCGCGATGACGCGACACCATGAAGAGGTTGTATCCACGCGTACAGCACCGATGAGTGTGGCGATTGCACCCTGCCCCGCCGGTGTCGCACCCGTACGAAAGGTGTTCGCCATGGGTTGGACGCACCGTGTCGCCCCCCGGCTGGTCGCCGCGTTTGCCGTCCCCTTGCTGGTGTTGTGCGTCGTCGGCGCCTTGGCATACCGGAACACCAGCAAGCTGGAGACGAACAGCGGCCAGGTTGTGCACACCTATCAGGTGCTGGAGGGGCTGGAAAAGATCACGGGCGCGCTGAAGGACGCGGAGACCGGGCAGCGCGGCTATTTGATCACGGGCGCGGACGCGTACCTCGCGCCGTACACAGCGGCTTCCGAGGCGGTTCCGCAGCTGATCGACAACGTCGCGGGACTTACCGCCGACAATCCGGCGCAGCAGGAACGCATCGCGAAACTCCGGCCACAGGTGCAGGCCAAGTTCGACGAGCTGGCGGAGACGATCGAACTCCGCCGCACAGACGGGTTCGCCGCGGCGCGGGCGGTGGTGCTGACCGACAAGGGCAAGGCGGTCATGGACCAGATCCGAGCTGTCATGGCCGAACTGGAGGAAGCGGAGTCCAGCCTCCTCCAGGAACGGGCCACCTCGACAGCGGACACCGCCGACATGTCGCGGATGGCCGTTGTCACCGGTGTCCTGCTGGCCACGCTGCTCGTCGTCCTTCTCGCCTGGCTGCTGGCCCGCAGCATCCTCCGTCCGCTGGCCGCGTTGACCGGGCGGTTGACGGAGATCGCCGAGGGCGAAGGTGACCTGACGAAACGGGTCGACGAGTCGCGGCGCGACGAGTTCGGCACCCTCGGTGCGACGTTCAACCGATTCGTGACGAAGCTGGCCAGGATCATCGCGCAGATCGGCGATCAGGCGAACTCCCTCGCCGCGGCCAGCGAGCAGCTGTCCAGCGGCACCCGGCACATCGCCGGCTCCGCCGAGCAGACCTCTCGCGAGGTCGGTGGCGTCGCCGGATCGACGGAGGCGATGAGCAACGCCCTGACCACCGTCGCCGCCGGCGCGGAGGAGATGGGCGCCTCCATCCGCGAGATCGCCGCCAGCACGTCCGACGCCAGTCAAGCCGGCGTCGAAGCCGTGCGCGTCGCGGAGGAGGCGAGCCGAACCGTCACGGCGCTCGGCCAGTCGTCGGCTGAGATCACGAACGTGGTCAACCTGATCACTGCCATCGCGGAGCAGACCAACCTGCTCGCCCTCAACGCCACCATCGAGGCCGCTCGCGCCGGGGAGTCCGGCAAGGGCTTCGCCGTGGTGGCCAGCGAGGTCAAGGACCTCGCCCAGGAAACCGCGCGGGCCACCGAGGACATCAGCAGGCGCGTCCAGGACATCCAGCAGAGCGCCTCGGCCACCAGCGAGGCGATCAGCAGGGTGACGGAGATCGTCGCCCGCGTCAACGACTACCAGACGACCATCGCATCGGCGGTTGAGGAGCAGACCGCGACCACCTCGGAGATGTCCCGGAACGTCACCGAGGCGTCCACCAGCAGCCGTGAGGTCTCCAGCAGCCTGTCCACCGTTTCCACGGCGGTGTCCGAGACTTCGACGGCGATTGTGTCCTCGGAACAGGCGGTCGCCGAACTCGCCCGCATGAGCGCCACCCTGCACGGCCTGGTCGGCCAGTTCAAGTACTAGAGGACCGCCGTCCTGCGGGTGGGAGGGTAGTTGGGTTGATCAACTGGCTCAGCAGGGTGACGCAGTCGGGGGCTGTTGTGGTCGGGCGGTAAGGAAGCGAATCGGGCCACTCGCGCCCCGCCGACACCCATCCCGTACGCAGCCCCGCCCCAGTTCCCCCGCCGATGTCGTACTCCGCGTGGTCGCCGATCATCCAGCCGCCCTCGTCCAGCGTGCGCCCCACCGCCTCGGCCGCCAGCTCGAAGATGCGGCGCGACGGTTTGCGCACCCCCACGCCCTCGGAGACGACCCACCCGGCCACCACCTCGTCCAGCCCGGCGCGGCGCAGCTTGGCCTCCTGCTGGGCGACCGTGCCATTCGTGACCACGACCGGCACGTAGCCGAGCGCCGTCGCGCCGGTCAGCGCCGCGATCATCAGCGGATTGGGTGTGAGGTTGTCGATCATGCCCGCACGCAGTTCCAGCAGCACTTCGGCGGCGTCCAGCCGGTAGCGGGCGGCGATCAGCGCCGCGAGCTCCTCGCGCCGGCGGTAGCCGTCCCGGTCCTCGGTGGTCAGCCATGGGACCTCGGACCCGCCGAACCGGGCATGTGCCCAGGTCTTGAAGGCCGCTGTGCGGTCTACAAGAGTGTTGTCCAGATCGAGCAGCAACAACATTCATCGATCTTGTCAGAGCACTCGCGGGTCAAGGAGGACGGCGTGCTGACTTTCACGAACGCGGCCGAGCAGGCGGCTTGGACCATGGCGGAAGCCCTCAGCGAGAAGGCCTTCGTCGCGATGAAGCACGCCGAGGAGGCGCAGGAGGTGTTCCGCAAGGGGCGCCTGGCGATGCGCCGGCAGTTCAAGGCCCGCGGACTCTCCGAGATCGACGCGTCCATCCGCTGGGCCAGCACGTCGCAGGCGCAGGCGGCGCTGGCGGATCACGAGTTCTACATGCATGAGGCGTCGATGTACAACGAGGCCGCGACCGCGCAGTACGCCAAGGCCCTCTATCTCAAGGGACGTTAGGCGGCGCGGTGGCGCAGGGTGGCCACCGTCGAGCCGGCCAGCGCGAGCAGGCAGTCGGGCAGCTGCCCGTCGGCGATCGCCGCCCCGAACAGGGCCTCGGCGGTCGGGATGTCGCTGTTGGCGTACGCGCTGATGAAACGGGCGACCCAGCGCTTGTCGTACCGCGCGTCGTCGATGCCGGGGAAGTCGAGCGTCCACGCGCCGCCCGAGGGGACGTGACCGACCATGGTGGCGGCGAGGCACCAGGCGACGTCGTACGCCCCGACGATGCCCGCACGGTCGACCACCGAGTCGAACGTGCCGACCACCGCGTCACTGTCGCCGCTCAGCGCACTCTGAAGCACGAGTGCCGCGTCGTCGATAGCGTGCTGTGGTACCTCGGTCACGTGAAAGAAGGTACGTGGAGTGGTCAAGGTTCGCGCGCCGGGACGAAAAATCTAAGCCCCACGCAACAAACAGGTGATTCGCGCGGTGCAGACCCGCTCGCCGCTGTCGTCGGTGATGACGATCTCGTACGTCGCCATCGTGCGTCCCCGGTGCACGGGGGTGGCGATGCCGGTGACCACGCCGGAACGCGCCGCCTTGTGGTGGGTGGCGTTGATGTCGACGCCCACGGCGAACGGCCGGTCGACGCTCTGCCCGTGCATGACCGCCCCGACCGAACCGAGGGTCTCGGCCAGCACGCAGGAAGCGCCGCCGTGCAGAAGCCCGTACGGCTGGGTGTTGCCCTCGACCGGCATGGTGCCCACGACCCGATCGGCGGACGCCTCGGTCAGCTGGATGCCCATGCGTGAGCCCAGCGAGCCGCCGCCACCGGTGGTGAAGAGGTCTTGCACACTGTCGGCCGCTATGTCCATCCGATGAACGTTACCGGCGAGGTCCGGCTCGCGGTCCTGTGAGTTGGGCCCTACTCTTCCCTGCGACCGTGTTCGCAATGCAGGGAGGCCGCATGACCGAGCCGCAGGAGACCGTCGAGACGCGTGGGAACGAGCGCGTCGACCTCATCGCGCAGGACGCGAACGGCGACGGCAAGACCGACGTCTGGGTGTCCGACACCGACGGGGACGGCAAGCCCGATCTGTTCCAGTTCGACACCGACGGCGACGGCAAGGTCGACATCACGATGGTCGACCTCGACGAGGACGGGAACCCGGACGCGGTCGTCGACGGCGACGGCGGGCACCCGCCGACTGCCTGATCAAGAACCGATCAATCCCGTACGGGCGTGAGGTGCGCCGACAGTCAGCGCTGTCGGCGCACCTGATCACGGCCCAACCCGGTCATCCGGCAAGCTCCATGATCGCAAGGTAGTAGGGATGGTCGTCGGCGTCGATCGATTTCAGCCGCCACGGGGTGCCCGCGATGACCTGTTCCAGCTCGGCCGGGGAGCAGTTCAGGTAGTCGAACCATTCGGTGGCGAGCAGCCGGTAGCGCAGCCGCAGGCGTAGCTGCCCCCCGAGCCGGCCGCGCTCCCGGTTGTGCCGGTGATAGCCGACGTGCACGGGGTCGGTGGTGCCGTACGGGTCCGTGCCCTGCGCGATGATCCGGGCGCCCGGGTTGGCCAGCTGGGCCAGCGCCCGCAGGAAGACCGGCGCGCGTTCCGGGCCCTCGAGCAGCCCGAGGTTGTTGCCGAGCAGCAGGAACGTGTCGTAGCGGGCACTGGCCGAGGCGTACGCGTCGACGGTGTTGATGACGGTGTCGCGCAGTCCCCGCCGGCGGGCGATCTCGATGGCCCCGCGCGAGGTGTCCAGGCCGGTCACCGCCATCCCCCGTCGCTGCAACTCCAGCGCCGTGCGGCCGGCGCCGGCGCCGATGTCGAGCACGTGGCCCCGGCACAACCGCAGGGCCCGGTGGTCGTGCGGCTGCCACTCGTCGGGTTCGCCCAGGTAGTGGTCGGCCGGCGCCCCGTTGATCAGGCCGTCGTCGCGTTCGATCACCTCGATGACCGGCCGCGGCACTCGCCCACCGGCCAGCGGCCGCGGCCCCACCCCGGTGCGCACGGCGTACGCGTCCCGGATCATTTCGCCGAACACGTCGCCTATCGGTGGCTCCCGCATGGTCACTACCCTTGACGCATGACCGCTCTGGGGCAACTCGGTTCCAAGAAGTACGTCCTGCTGACGACGTTTCGCAAGGACGGGCGGGCGGTGGCGACGCCCGTCTGGGTGTTACCGGCCGGCGACGGCGTGGCGATCTGGACCGAGTCGAAGTCGTACAAGGTGAAGCGGGTCCGCAACAACCCGAAGGTCACCGTGGCGCCCTGCGACATCCGCGGCAACGTGCGCGGCGAGGCGGTTGAGGGCCGGGCCCGAGTCGTCGGCGACGCCGAGCGTGATCACTTCGCCGGGGTGCTGGGCCGGAAGTACTGGATCGCCGGCCTGGCCGGGATGCTGCGCTACAAGCTCCTGGGCCGGCGCGACCGGATCACCGTCATTGCCATCGATCCGGAATGAATCGCCCGGCGGTAGAGCCGAAGAAGGGGCGATCGCCTTCCCCGACGCTCGCCCCTTGCAACGATCTTCTGCCTCGACGTGAGTCCAGGTTCGTCAGTCGCCCTGACGCTGCGTGGGGATTTGCCCCTGCAGCAGAGCGCGAACCTCCGACTCCCGGTAACGACGGTGGCCGCCCAGAGTGCGGATCGCACTCAGCTTGCCGGCCTTCGCCCACCGGGTGACGGTCTTCGGGTCGACACGGAACATCGACGCCACCTCGGCCGGCGTTAGTAGCGGCTCAGGATCGTGCGTACGCGATGCCATCGGTCACTCCTCCACAGGTACCTATAGACAACGGCCGGGGTCCCGCCGGCCGGTGCGTCTCTCATGGTCCGGCTAGTCCCCGATGTCCGACATGGGCCGAACGGACGAAGGTCCCCAGATAGACGGATGAAGCATGCCCGATTTTTGCGTGTTTTCTACGCCAGATAGTGTCTCGTTTAGTCCGATTATCACGCTTCGGCGAGCGGCGGTTACGAAGAGTGTTCACCTCGGGAGCGCTCCCAAGGGTGCCGAAAACCGCCCTTCTGTCCGCATCTTCGCAGGTCAGTTGCACCTCTCCAGCAGTTGCACGGCCCGCCACCGATCGACCAGCTTCTCGTACGCGGCGGAGGCATCGTCGGCGTCGCCACGGGACAGCGCCGAAAGGCCGGCCGCCACCAGTCCGGGTGAATCGTCACCAGCGAGAACGTCATCCGGCAGGAGGTTGACGAGGCCGCCGTAGTCAAGCTCCACGATCGAGCGCGGATGGAACTCCTCGAGCCACCGCGTGCCCTCCTCGACCGCCTCGGTGATCGGGGCGTCACCGAGCGACTTGCGCAGCACGGCCACACCACGGTGCGCACGCCGGCGCGCCTTCGAGATCTCGGTGCGATAACGCAGCGTGCGCCGGCCGGAGGCGAGCTCGATCTCGCGCTCCTCCAGGTCGACGAAGACGAACCAGCGCAGCGGCACACCCCAGGTGGCAATCTGCTCGTGCACCCGCGGCACCCCGTGCTCGAGCACCTTGGCCCCGCTGCGCCAATCCTCCACGATGGCCTTGGCCTGGCCCGCGAGCACGGGCGGCACGAAGGCATCCGCCAGGACACTGGGCACGCCGTCACGCGCGTTCAGGGCGGCCTCGGCGACCCGCAGGCGCAAATTCCACGGGCAGACCAGCAGCGAGTCACCCCACTGCAGCACGTACGCCTCGTCGGGCAGATCGGGCAGCCTGGTCCAGCCGGCGCCGAGCGCCTCGAGCACGGCCGAGCGCTGCCGGACGGGACCCTCGACCGGGCCCAGGGCACGTCCCTCGCGGGCGTACTTACGCCAGAAAACCTGACGGTCGCGGTCGAAGGCGGTCAGTGGTTCGTAAACCCTCAGGTACGACGCGAACAGTGACGGCACGGCGCGATCCTTTCACGAATTCGGCCGGGTGGAACTTCCCGCGCGGACGTAATCCCGCGGCAGGTCGCCCGACTAGGCTCGCAAATGTCCGGCACACCCCCGCCGGCGCTCGCTGCCCCACGAGGGCCTCGACAAGGATCAGGAGAACAGCCATGGGCGTGTTCGACACCGACGGCACCGACGCCACCGGTCACGAACAGGTCGTCTTCTGCCAGGACAGGCAGACCGGCCTCAAGGCGATCATCGGGATCTACTCCACCGCACTCGGGCCCGCGCTCGGCGGCACCCGTTTCTACCCGTACGAGAGTGAGGACGCGGCCCTGGCCGACGTGCTGAAGCTCTCTCGCGGCATGGCCTACAAGAACGCCCTGGCCGGACTCGACCTCGGCGGCGGCAAGGCAGTGATCTGGGGCGACCCGGCCCGCGTCAAGTCCGAGGGGCTGCTGCGGGCGTACGGGCGCTTCGTCGAGTCGCTGCACGGTCGCTACTACACCGCTTGCGACGTCGGCACCTACGTCCCCGACATGGACGTGATCGCCCGCGAGACCCGTTACGTCACCGGCCGCAGCCTCGAGCACGGTGGCGCCGGCGATTCCTCGATCCTCACCGCCTGGGGCGTCTTCCAGGGTATGCGGGCCGCCGCCGAGCACACGTGGGGTCGTCCTACGCTGGCCGGCAAGACGGTGGGCATCGCCGGACTGGGCAAGGTCGGCAAATACCTCGCCGGTCACCTCATCGAGGACGGCGCCGCGGTCATCGCCACCGATGTCAACGAGGCCGCCCTGAGCTGGGCCCGCACCACCTACCCCCAGATCGAGCTCGTCGCCGGTACCGAGGCGCTGATCACCTCCGACCTCGACGTCTACGCGCCTTGTGCGCTCGGCGGCGCGCTGAACGACGACACGGTGCCGCAGCTGCGGGCCAAGGTCGTCACCGGCGGCGCGAACAACCAGCTCGCGCACCCCGGCATCGAGAAGACCCTGGCCGAGCGGGGCATCCTGTACACGCCCGACTATCTGGTCAACGCGGGCGGCGTGATCCAGGTGGCCGACGAGATCGAGGGCTTCAACTTCGAGCGGGCCAAGCTGCGGGCCACCGGCATCTTCGACACGACCCGCCGGATCCTGCAGATGGCGGACAGCGAAGGTGTGGCGCCGGCCGTGGCCGCCGACCGGCTCGCCGAGCAGCGGATGGCCGAGGTCGGCCGGTTGCGGTCCATCTATCTCGGCTGAACGGACCGCTCCGGCAACCCGAACGGTGGGTCCGGGAGCGGAAAAGAGAGCGGTTTAGTGCCTGCCGCGCGTTCCTGGACGGAAAACCACGACGCGCGGCAGTGTCACACGCAACCCGAGGTGCCGAAGACGGCATCGTCCATGTACCGTAAGACCCACGAGAGATGCCTGACGTCATCGGGGCCCGCCTTCGGGTTGCCCCGAATTCTGTGCGAGGGGGTCGAGCCATGGGGCGCGGCCGTGCTAAGGCCAAGCAGACGAAGGTGGCCCGGGAGTTGAAGTATCACTCCCCGAACACCGACCTCACCGCCTTGCAGCGCGAACTGGCGGGAACACGCCAGTCCGACCGTCACTTCGACGACGACAACGACGAGTTCGTCGACGACGACGAGGATGACGCTGACGACGACCAGGATTCCTGGTCGCCGACAAGGCGCTGACCCGTACCGCACAGAGCACGCGGCTCTCCGCGTGCTTCCGTGCGCGGTGGTCAATCCCTAAGGTTCAACACGAAAGCCCACGCGGGCTACCTCCCGCGTGGGCTTCGAACCAGACCCTGCCGTTTCACCTGGGCCGGTTGTTCCAGTTGTAGAACGTCGGGATGTTCTCGAAGTGGTTCCAGGCGCACACCGCCGAGCCGTCGTCCGACGTGCTCTCGTCGCGTGCTCGCCGAGCCTTTTCCGCCTCCTCGAGGAGAGCGGCCAGCCCCACCCTGGTGTCGTGCACCCGAGCCGTCACCGGATCGGTCCCCAGCTCGTCAGACGGCCGAGGGCTCGTGATCTCGGGCATGGTCCAGCACTCCCTCCAGTAGGCGAATCTTGCTGTTCCGGCAGTGGTCGGTCTCGGTGGTGTCGAACCGCCCCTGCTCGAAGTAGCGGTTGGCCGCGTGGGCCCCACCGCAGAAACCGAAGTACGGACACGTCGCGCGGCACGCCTCCACGCCACCCAGGAACTCCCCGATCCAGGGTGTCGTCGCGGCGCCGGCCAGGATCTCGGCCAGCGGCGTGGTCAGCACGTTCCCGCTGGTGAAATCGCCGTACCGCGGGTCCGTGAAGCCGGCCAGCTCGGGCGAGAGCAGCACCACCGAGCCGTCGTGCGCGACGGTCGGGATCGGGTCGAGCTGCCGGGGCAGCAGCGCGTCGGCCGAGCCGTCGAGCACCGCGCCCGCGTAACGCAGCGTCCACTCGACCTCGCGCAGGTGGATGCGGGGGTCGGTCCGCCAGGCGGAGACCAGCTCGGCCCAGAACGCCCGGACGTCGGCAGCGGCGTGGGTGTTGGCGCGCGTGTTGACGCCCTCCTGCTCCTCGACGTTGATGCCGAGCACGTCGCAGCCCAGGCGCAGAAAATAGTCGTACAGCTCGGTGGCGGCGCCGGGCCGCGGGTCACCGACCACGCACAGCGCGGAGAACGCGATGTCGTGCCGGCGCAGGGTCTCTATGCCGCGCACGATCCGGTCGTAGGCCGGGCGGCCGCCCCTGGTCACGCGCTCGCCGTTACGCGCCTCGGGACCGTCGACGCTGACGCTGACCCGTACGTCATGTGCCCGGAAGAACTCGCACCAGGCGTCGTCGATGAGTGTGGCGTTGGTCTGCACGTGGTGCTCGACGCCCGGCCCGAACGGCTCGAGGAGGGCGGCCAGATGCTCGCGACCGGCGGCCAAGGGCTCACCACCGTGCCAGACGACCGAGAAGCGCCCCTGGCGGGCCCAACCCTCGACCGAGGCGGCCACGGCCCGAGCCACCTCGACCGGCATGCGCTGGTCGGCGGCGCGGAACGGCAGGTAGCAGTAGGTGCAGTCGAGATTGCAGAGGGTGGTGGGCTGCATCACGACGTAGGTCGGCACGGGTGCGATGCCCCGCATCCCGCTCCAGGCGTGCGTCACTGCGTTACCCCCGTCCGTGGTGCAAAGCGTGATGAACTCACGTCAGAGGCTAGGCTCTGCGGTCCAGCCGAGTAAACGAAAGATCCGCATGTGCCAGATATCGACACACGCGGATCATTAGCGGAGCAAGGCCTCAGCCGCGGGTGTATTGCCCCATCATCTGCACCTCGCCGCTGCCGTCGATGACCTCGCCGACCTGCCACGCCTCGACGCCGCGGCCGGTGAGATAGGCCATCGCGCGGTCGGCGTCGTCGGACGAGACGATCGCGAACATGCCCACGCCCATGTTGAACGTGGCCTCCATCTCGTTGTCCTCGATCCGGCCCTTGGCCTGGATGAGGTCGAAGATGGGCTGCGGGCGCCAGGTCGAGCGGTCGACCACCGCGTCGGCGTTCCCGGGCAGGATGCGGTTGAGGTTGCCGGGGATGCCGCCGCCGGTCACGTGCGAGAACGCGCGGACGTCGGTCTCCTCGATCAGGCCCAGGCAGTCCTTGGCATAGATCTTGGTGGGCGTGAGGAGTTCCTCGCCCAGGGTGCGCTGGCTGCCGAAGTCGTCGACCACGGAGTCGAGACGCATACGGCCGGCCCCGAGCAGCACGTGACGTACGAGCGAATAGCCGTTGGAGTGCAGACCCGAGGAGCGCATCGCGATCACCGCGTCGCCCACCTCGACCCGCTCGCGGCCCAGGATCTCACTCTCTTCCACCACGCCGACCCCGGTGGCGGAGACGTCGTACTCGTCGGGCCGCAGGACGCCGGGGTGCTCGGCCGTCTCGCCACCCAGCAGCGCGCAGCCCGCGTAACGGCAGCCGTCCGCGATGCCGGCGCCGATCTCGGCCACCTTGTCCGGCACGACCTCGCCGCAGGCGATGTAGTCGAGCAGGAACAGCGGCTCGGCGCCACAGGCGACCAGGTCGTCGACGACCATGGCGACCAGGTCGATGCCGATCGTGTCGTGGATGTCGAGCTGCTGGGCGATCACCAGCTTGGTGCCGACACCGTCGGTCGACGAGGCCAGGATCGGGCTCTTGTACTTCGCCGTGTTCAGCTTGAACAGCCCGGAGAAGCCGCCCAGGTCGCCCATGACCTCGGGCCGGGTGGTCTTCTTGACCTTCGTCTTGAGCAGCTCGACGGCGCGGTCACCGGCCTCGATCGAGACGCCCGCGTCCGCGTACGTCGCCGTGCGCTTGCGCACCCCACGGCCGGCGCCGGCCGTCCAGGGCTGGCGGTCGGCGCCCTCAGCGCCGTTGGACCCGGCACCGTTGCGCTCGGACACGTGCGTCACGCTTCTCCCCTTAGAGGTATTGCCATCGTCAAAATCACGCGCTGCCGCCCTGACCGGCGAACTCACGCACGTCGTACTCCGTCTCGAGCTCGGCGACCGCAGCGGTCGCCGCCTCGTCGCTCGCCGACGGCATGGAGGCGCGCTTGCCGACCCCCTCGAGCAGGTGCTTGCCGATCAGGTTGCCCGCCGGCAGCTCGATCGGATAGTGCCCGTCGAAGCAGGCCATGCACAGGCGGGTCTTCGGCTGCTCGGTCGCCGACACCAGACCGTCCAGGGAAACATAACCCAGGGAGTCGGCTCCGATCGAGCGGCGGATGCCCTCGTTGTCGAGCCCGTTCGCCAGCAGTTCGGCCCGGGTGGCGAAATCGATGCCGTAGAAGCAGGGCCACTTCACCGGCGGTGACGAGATGCGCACGTGCACCTCGAGCGCGCCGGCCTCGCGCAACATGCGGACGAGGGCTCGCTGGGTGTTGCCACGGACGATCGAGTCGTCGACCACGACCAGGCGCTTGCCCCGTACGACCTCGCGCAGCGGGTTGAGCTTGAGCCGGATGCCGAGCTGGCGGATCGTCTGCGACGGCTGGATGAAGGTGCGGCCGACGTACGCGTTCTTGGTGAGGCCGGCGCTGTACGGAATGCCGGATTCCTCGGCGTAACCGATCGCGGCCGGGGTGCCCGACTCGGGGACCGGGATGACCAGGTCGGCCTCGACGGGGTGCTCGCGGGCCAGCACACGGCCGATCTCGACGCGGGCCGAGTACATGTTCCGGCCGGCGATCGTCGTATCGGGGCGGGCCAGGTAGACGTACTCGAAGAGGCAACCCTTGGGCTCGGGCGCGGCGAACCGGGTGGAGCGCAGGCCGTGCTCGTCGACCGCGAGCATCTCGCCCGGCTCGACCTCACGCACGAAGCTCGCGCCGACGATGTCGAGGGCGGCCGTCTCGCTGGCGATCACCCAGCCGCGATCCATGCGGCCGAGCACCAGCGGTCGCACGCCCTGGGGGTCGCGGGCCGCGTAGAGGGTGCTCTCGTCCATGAAGACGAAGCTGAACGCGCCCTTGAGACCGGGCAGCACCTCGAGCGCGGCGGCCTCCACCGACAGGTCGGGGCGGCTCGCCAGCAGCGTGGTCACCAGCGCGGTGTCCGAGGTGGCGCTGTCAACTTCCAGGCCCCGCTCGGCGACCTCACGGGACAGCTCGGCCGTGTTGACCAGGTTGCCGTTGTGCGCCAGCGCGATCGTCGTGCCGGCCGTGGTGGCACGGATCGTCGGCTGGGCGTTCTCCCAGTTCGAGCCGCCGGTGGTGGAGTAACGCGTGTGACCGATCGCGAGGTGGCCCCGCAGGCTGGCCAGCGTGGGCTCGTCGAAGACCTGCGACACGAGACCGAGATCCTTGTAGACCACCACGCCCGAGCCGTCACTCACCGCAATACCGGCGGCTTCCTGGCCGCGGTGCTGCAGAGCGAAGAGCCCGAAGTAGGTGAGTTTGGCGACCTCTTCCTCGGGGGCCCAGACTCCGAAGACGCCGCAGGCATCCTGGGGGCCACGCTCCTGGGGGTCGAGATCGTCGGTCAACCGGCCGTCGCCTCGGGGCACTGTTGCTCCCTCATGCTGATCTGCTGTGAAACGTGCTGGACCGCTCCGAGCGACCAGTGTACGCGAGCCGGACGGGCGGGGCCCGGGCTCAGGACCGGCGTGCTCGGCCTACTTCTCCGCGGCGTCGCCGGAGAGCGGAAGGTATTCGGTCAGGTCGGTGCGAATGCCACTCGCCCGAAGGCGTCCGTCACTCAGCGCATCGGCCCAGCTCACACGCTCCGTGGCCACGAGCACCCACGTCACCGGATCGGCTTCGACCACATTGGGCGGTGTGCCGCGGGTGTGTCTGGGACCAGGAACACACTGAATCGCACCGAAAGGCGGAATCCGCACCTCCACCGATCGGCCGGGCGCCTTGCGGGACAGCTCGGTCAGCAGCGCTCGCACAGCGTCACGCAGCACTGATCTCTCGGGTTCGACGCCTCGGTCCAGCGCGTCCAACGCTTGCTTCACGGACTCGGATTTATTGTGCGCAGGGGACACGTCGGGACGATACGACTCGCTTCAGCGAGATTGGTACGCGGCCCTGGGTCGCGCGATGGACGTGTGACAAGGCATAGTGGCCGACGGTGTTTTAGTCGCGGGAGACCACCGGCACTGAAGAGGAGCCGGCAAACCGTGCGACCGGAAGGCGGTGGAAGGTGAGAACGCACCTACGGACCCGGGCGGCCCAGGCCGGTGCGTTACTGGCGGTGGTCGTGGGCGGAGTGTTCGCCGCGCCCGCGATGGCGTTCGCCAGCCCGCCGGACGTGCAGATCACCGACCTGCAGACCGAGGTCCAGGCCGGCGCCAGCGTCGAGATGAAGTTCCGCGTCGCCGACACCAACAACGGTGGCCGCCTCCCGGCGACCGTCCGGGTCAGCGGCGGCGGCCTGCGGTGCAACGGGCAGGATTGCGGGCGCATCGCCGAGGTCGACGGCAACGGCCGCGACTTCTCCGTGCAGCTCACCGCGCCCGACATCAACGCCGGTGAGACGCGGCAGGCCACGGTCACGATCAGTGCCACGGTCGGCGGCGAGACCAACCGCGCGAGCCAGCAGATCACGATCGTCGGCCCGGATCGGCCCGAGGCCGTCCGGCAGGTCTCCGGCCGCATCAAGGACCAGGACGGCAAGGCCGTCGCGGGCGCCCTGGTCGGCATGCGGGACAGCTCGGGCCGCAGTTTCTCGACCACGTCGGACGGCTCCGGGCAGTATTCCTTCCGTTCCACGGACGACAACCCGATCGCGGCCGGCACGATCTCGATCGGCGCCGGCAAGGACGGCTTCGAGGACGCCACCGTGCAGCGGCAGGCACAGGCCGGCCAGAGCGTGGTGGTCGCGCTGACGCTGAAGTCGAAGGTCGTGCCGACCACACCGTCCACGACCGCGCCGACCGCGACCCCCAGCTCGGTGCCGACCAGCGACGTGAGCGTGGAGTCGGCCCCCGAGGAAACGGTCGCGGCCACCGACGCCGCGGCCGACAACGCCGCCGCCGAGGACTCCGGTGGCTCGATGCTCTACATCATCGTCGGCATCCTGCTCGTCGCCGCTGGCATCGGCGCGATCGTGCTGGTGGTGCTGCGCCGGCGCAACAGCGACGACGGTGACGACGACGACCCGAGCGGCCTGTCCGGCGCCGGTGGTGTCGTGCCGCCGAGCCGCGGCGGTTTCGGCGACGCCACCCGCGTGGCAGCGCCGGTCGGTGGCGGCCGGGCCAACGACGCGACCATGATCGCGCCGCTGTCCGGCGCGCCCTCGATGGCCGACGCGCCGACGGTGCTGCAGCGGCCCGTGCCCGCCGAGGACGAGTTCCCCGACCCCTACGGCGTTCCGGTCCCGCAGCCGGGCGGTTACGCCGGGGCCGCGGCCGGCGGCTGGAACGAGCAGGGCAACAGCCAGCCGTACGGCGGAGGCACACAGCCGTACGGCGGCGCCCAGCAGTACGGCGGGGGCACACAGCCGTACGGCGGCGCCCAGCAGTACGGCGAGTCCACTCAGTACGGCGGGCCGCAGGACGACAACGGCTACGGCGCACCGGGCGGCAATCAGGCCGGCGGTTACGGTGCGTACAGCGAGGCCACCGGGATGTACCGGCCCGAGACGGGCGCCGACGACGGTGGCTACGGCGGTTACGACCAGGGTCAGGCGTACGGCGACCAGCAGTACGGTGGCGTCCAGGGCGGCTACGACCAGGGTGGTGGCGGCTACGGGTCCGGCGGTTACGGCCAGCAGCAGGCCGACCAGGGCGGCTACGGACAGTGGGACGCGCCCGCCGACGGCCCGGACAACAACGGCTACGGCCCGCAGGGCGGCGGCACCTACGGCGGCGGTCAGGGCGGCGGCACCTACGGCGCGGCCCCGGTCGGCGGTCAGCAATACGGCGGTGGCTACGACGACGGCGGCTACCAGGGCGACCAGCGCGGTGGGTACGACGCCGGTTACGACCAGCGCGGTGGCTACCAGAGCGACCAGGGTGGCTACGACGACCAGCAGCAGTACGGCAACCAGACCGATCGGCACGGCGGTGGCACGTACGGTGGACAGCCGCGTCAGGACACCCCCGGCCCTCGCCGTGGTGGCCACGACTACTGAGCAACAAGCGTAAACGGGCCGGCCAGCGGAAACGCTGGCCGGCCCGTTTTGCTTTCCGTCAGTCGGTCGACGGCTCCTTGACCTCGGCCACGGAAGCGGCGGGAATCCCGTCCGCCTCGATCGGGGCCGCCGACTCCATCGCCGCGCCGGACGCCGCGGCGGCCAGCACCTGGTCACCCCGGTCGGGGCTCGCGGGCGCGGTCGGGTCGGCCGCGTGCTCCGGGTCGCCGTGCCGGTTGGCCAGCTCGGCGACCCCGCCGAACAGCGCCGGCAGGGTCGCCTCGTACGCCGCGCGCGCCTCGTCGAGCGGCAGGCTGAACTGGTCGCGCACGTCGAGCACCGGCTCGGCCGAAGTGACGCCGAGGGGGGCGCACGGCACGCCGTACTCCGAGGCCAGGGCCACGAACGCCTTGTCGTGCCCGCGCGGCACCGCGACCAGCGCGCGGCCGGCCGACTCGCTGAACAGGTGCACGAACGCGGACTGCCCGTCCTCGGGCAGCACGACCTTGGCGCCCACGTTGCGGCGCAGGCAGCTCTCGACGAGGGCCTGCGAGAGGCCGCCGTCGGAGAGGTCGTGCGCGGCGCTGACGTGACCGGCCTCGGAGGCGCGGGCCATCAGCATCGCCAGCCGGCGCTCGGCCTCGAGGTCAACCTTCGGCGGGCGGCCGCCCAGGTGGCCGTGGGTGACCCACGCCCACTCGGAGCCGGAGAGCTCGCAGGAGGTCTCGCCGAGCAGGAAAACCAGGTCGCCTTCGCCCTGGACGGCCGGGAAGCCCATCGGGATGCGCCGGGCGACGTTGTCGAAGACGCCGAGCACGCCGACCACCGGGGTCGGGTGGATCGCGGCGGCCCCCGTCTGGTTGTAGAAGCTGACGTTGCCGCCGGTCACCGGGGTGCCCAGCTGCTGGCAGCCGTCGGCCAGGCCACGGACGGCCTCGGCGAACTGCCACATCACGGCCGGGTCCTCGGGCGAGCCGAAGTTGAGGCAGTCGGTCACGGCGACCGGCTCGGCCCCGGTTACGGCGACATTCCTGTACGCCTCGGCGAGCGCGAGCCGCGCACCCTCGTACGGGTCGAGGCGGGCGAACCGGCCGTTGCCGTCGACCGACAGCGCGACGCCGAGCCCGGTGTTCTCGTCGATACGGAGCACGCCCGAGTCTTCCGGCTGGGCCAGCACGGTGTTGCCGAGCACGTAGCGGTCGTACTGCTCGGTGACCCACGACTTGTCGCACAGGTTGGGCGAGGCAGCCATGCGCAGCACCGTCTCGCGCAGCTCGTCGCCGGTCGACGGCCGGGGCAGCGTTTCCGCCTTGTCCGCCTGAAGCAGTATCAAGTCGGCGGGCTCACGGATCGGCCGGGCGTAGACCGGGCCGTCGTCGGCAAGCGAGCCCGGCGGCACGTCCACCACGACGTGGTCGTTCCAGGTGATCACGAGGCGGCCCGGGGAGCCGTCCTCGGCGGCCGGGGTGACCTCGCCGATCGCGGTGGCCCAGACGCCCCACTTCTCGGCGACGGCCAGCACCTGTTCGAGGTTTTCCGGCGTGACGATCAGGAGCATGCGCTCCTGCGACTCGCTGGCCAGGATCTCGGTCGGCGACATGGACGCCTCACGCAGCTGCACCCGCTCCAGCCACACCCGCATGCCGGTGCCGGCCGCGGCCGCGGTCTCGGTGAGCGCGCAGGTCAGCCCGGCGCCGCCGAGATCCTGGATGCCGGCGACGAGGCCGGCGTCGTACAGCTCGAGGCAGCTCTCGATGAGCAGCTTCTCCATGAACGGGTCACCGACCTGCACCGACGGGCGGCGCTGCTCGGCCCCCTCGTCGAAGGTGGCCGAGGCCAGCACGGAGACGCCGCCGATGCCGTCGCGGCCGGTGCGCGCGCCGAGCAGGACGACGATGTTGCCGACGCCGGCCGCTTCCTTGTGCTGCAGGCGCTCGACCGGCAGCACGCCGATGCTGAGCGCGTTGACCAGCGGGTTGCCCTGATAGGTCGGGTCGAAGACGATCTCGCCGCCGATGTTGGGCAGGCCCAGGCAGTTGCCGTAGCCGCCGATGCCGGCGACCACGCCGGGCAGCACACGGGCCGTGTCGGGGTGGTCGGCCGCGCCGAAGCGCAGCGGGTCCATCACCGCGATCGGGCGGGCACCCATGGCCAGGATGTCGCGCACGATGCCGCCGACGCCGGTGGCCGCGCCCTGATAGGGCTCGACGAAGCTGGGGTGGTTGTGCGACTCGACCTTGAAGGTGACCGCCAGCTCGTCGGAGATCTGCACGACGCCGGCGTTCTCACCGATGCCGGCCAGCATGCGGGTGCCGCGCGGGGCCTTGTCACCGAACTGGCGCAGGTGCACCTTGCTCGACTTGTAGGAGCAGTGCTCGCTCCACATGATCGAGTACATCGCGAGCTCGGAGGCGGTCGGACGGCGGCCGAGGATCTGGCGGATCCGCTCGTACTCGTCGTCCTTGAGGCCGAGTTCGGTGTGCGGCTGCAGCTCATCGGGGGTGCCGATGGCGCGCTGCACGGTGTCGGGGCCGCCGTCGAACTCGTTGACCAGCACATCGGTCGCGGCAAAGCCCGTCTGCTTCGGCGCGGCGGCCGTGTCCGGCTGCGTCGTCATTACTGGTGTCCCCCTGCTTGTGCACCCGCGGACGCCCCGGCCAGGGCCCGCAGGACGGACGTGAAGAAGCCGAGGCCGTCGAGCGACGGACCGGTCAGCGCCTCCACGGCGTGTTCGGGATGCGGCATGATGCCGACGACGTTGCCGGCCTCGTTGGTGATCGCGGCGATGTCGCGCTGCGAACCGTTCGGGTTTCCGCGGATGTAGCGCGCGACCACACGGCCCTCGGCCTCGAGCTGGTCGAGCGTGCGCTGGTCGGCGACGAAGCAACCCTCGCCGTTCTTCACCGGGATCAGGATCTCTTGGCCCGGGGTGAACGAGTTGGTCCAGGCGGTGCCGGTCGACTCGACGCGCAGGAACTGGTCGCGGTTGCGGAAGTGCAAGTGCTGGTTGCGGGTGAGCGCGCCAGGAAGCAGGTGCGCCTCGCAGAGGATCTGGAAGCCGTTGCAGATGCCGAGCACCGGCAGCCCGCCGCGGGCCGCGTCGATGATCGTGCCCATCACCGGGGCGAACCGGGCGATCGCGCCGCAGCGCAGGGCGTCGCCGTAGGAGAAGCCGCCGGGGAGGATCACGGCGTCGACGCCGTGCAGATCGGGATCGCCGTGCCAGAGACGGACGACGTCGGCGCCGGCGATGCGCGCGGCGCGGGCCGCGTCCCCGTCGTCGAGCGAACCTGGGAAAGTGACCACACCGATGCGCATGGTCAGGCGACCTCCGCCGTGGCGTCCTGGTGGACGTGGATGGTGAAGTCTTCGATCACGGGGTTGGCGAGAAGCTTGTCGGCGATCTCGCGAGCCCGGTCCAGATCGGGTTCGGCCGCGAACTCGATCTCGATCCGTCGGCCGATGCGGACGGAGGAGACATCGTTGACGCCGAGCCGGGGCAGTGCGTTCGCCACCGCCTGGCCCTGCGGGTCGAGGATCTCCGGCTTGAGCATGACGTCGACCACGACGCGAGCCACGGGCACTCCTGACTGATAGGTGTAAGCACGTGGAGCCTACCTTGCGGGCCACGCTACGGGATTCTCGGCCGGTGTCGCGCACACGACGCCGGGGGGCGCTGAGCAGCCAACTCCCAGGTGATCTCGGACACCGAGTCGATCAAACCTTCAATCAACCCCGCGTCATCACATCGTGATAGGGGTGAACTGAGTTCTAGGCGGCCGTGGAGCGACGGCATACGGTCGGCTCATCGATCTCCATCGAGTCCGTGCGGCGGCCGCCCCGCCGGCGCACGGGACGAGCTCCGCCGGGGCGCGGCGTGACATACATCTCCGCCGTGCCCCAGCGGCACGCCATCGCAAAGTGAGCCGCAGCACGCCATCACGAGGTGAGCCGCAGCACGTCGATCACAGAATGGGCGCCGGCGCGTAACGAGCGGCCTCGGGGTGAGCGGCCACGATCGTCGCGACCCGGTCGGCCACCGAGCGCACCTGGGACGGCGCGGCCCCGACGAACGCGGCCCGGTCGGCCACCAGCGTGTCGATCTCGGCCCGGCTCAGCTTGAGCCGCCCGTCGGTGGCGAGACGGTCGAACAGGTCGTTCACGGCGGCGCCCTTCTCACGCATCGCGAGCGCGACGGCGACGGCGTGCTCCTTGATCACCTCATGGGCGACCTCGCGCCCGACCCCCTTGCGTACGGCCGCCACAAGGATCTTGGTGGTGGCCAGGAACGGCAGGAACCGGTCGAGCTCGCGGGCGATCACCGCGGGGTAGGCGCCGAACTCGTCGAGCACCGTGAGGAACGTCTGGAACAGCCCGTCGGTGGCGAAGAAGGCGTCGGGCAGCGCGACCCGGCGCACCACCGAGCACGAGACGTCGCCCTCGTTCCACTGGTCGCCGGCCAGTTCGCCGACCATCGACAGGTAACCGCGGACGATCACGGCGAGACCGTTGACCCGCTCCGACGAGCGGGTGTTCATCTTGTGCGGCATCGCCGACGAGCCGACCTGGCCCGGCTTGAAGCCCTCGGTCACCAGTTCCTGGCCGACCATCAGGCGGATCGTGGTGGCCAGCGAGGACGGCCCGGCGACGATCTGGGCCAGCGCCGAGACGACGTCGAAGTCGAGCGAGCGCGGGTAGACCTGGCCGACGCTGCTGAGCACCCGCTCGAAGCCGAGGTGGCCCGCGACGCGCTGCTCCAGCGTGGCCAGCGCCTCGAAGTCGCCGTCGAGCAGGTCGAGCTGGTCGGCCGCGGTGCCGACCGGGCCCTTGATGCCCCGCAGCGGATACCTTGCGATCAGGTCGTCGAGACGCTCGTACGCGATCAGCAGCTCTTCCGCGGCCGAGGCGAACCGCTTGCCCAGCGTGGTGGCCTGGGCCGCGACGTTGTGCGAACGGCCGGTCATGACCAGGTCGGAGTACTCGACCGCACGCCCGGTGAGCCGGGCCAGGGCGGCGATCACCCGGGTCCGGATCAGTTCGAGCGAGGCCTTGATCTGCAGCTGCTCGACGTTCTCGGTGAGGTCGCGCGAGGTCATCCCCTTGTGGATCTGCTCGAAGCCGGCGAGCGCGCTGAACTCCTCGATGCGCGCCTTGACGTCGTGCCGGGTGACGCGCTCGCGCGCAGCGATCGACTCGAGGTCGACCTGGTCGAGCACCGACTCGTACGCCTCGACGGCGCCGGCCGGGACGGCCACACCGAGGTCGCGCTGGGCCTTCAGGACGGCCAGCCAGAGGCGGCGTTCCATCCGGATCTTTTCCTCGGGGGACCAGAGTCCGACGAGGTCAGCGGAGGCATAACGGGCGGCAAGGACGTTCGGGATGGTCACGCGACCGATTCTTTCACGGTGCCGGCGGGCGACTCGGGCAGCTTGTGCGCGAGGGTGCGTACGTCACGGCTGAGCAACATGGCGGCCACCGAGACGGCCATCAGCACCCCGGCCCCGACCAGAGTCGGCCGTACGCCGAAGACGTGCGCGACGGGTCCGGCCGCCAGCTCGCCGATCGGCATGGCGACGAACGAGCCGACCATGTCGTACGAGTAGACCCGGGCCAGCTTGTCGGGCGGGATGTGCTCCTGCATCGTCGTCTCCCAGGCGACGCCGAACTGCTCGAGCGTCAGCCCGGCCACGGCCGCCCCGGCGATCAGGGCCCAGAGGTTGGGGTACGCGCCGAGCAGCAGCAACGGCAGCGCCATGCCGAACAGGGAGACGCAGCCGACCAGCAACATCCGGCGCAGCCGCAGACGCATCGCGATCAGCGCGCCGACGATCATGCCCGCGGTCTGCGCGGCCAGCACCACACCCCAGGCCCGGCGCCCGATCGTGTCGTCGGCGACCACCGGCCCGAGCACGTAGAGCCCGCCGCTCCACACGGCGTTGCCCAGGGCCGCGCCCGCCACGACCACCCACAGCCACGTGCGGGAGCGAAACTCCGACCACCCCGTACGCAGGTCCGCGAAGACGTTGGGCCGGGCCGGCTCGACGGCGGGCACACCCTCGGCGGGCACCGGAGGCGTGACCGGCTGGACCGGCCGGACCGCCGTGATCGAGCGCAGCGGCAGGAAGAGGAGCCCGGCCAGGGCGAACGTCACGGCGTCGACAGCGATGCCCCATCCGGGATTGGTGGCGGCGACGATCACGCCGGCCAGTGGGGCGCCGAGGATGGCGGCCGAGTTGAGGCCCAGCCGGTTCATCGCGTTGGCCTGCTGCCGGATCTCGGCCGGGACCGTCTGCGGCAGGATCGACGAGCTGGCCGGCAGCGCCAGCGCGCCCACCATCCCGTTGATCGCACCG
This sequence comes from Paractinoplanes brasiliensis, assembly GCF_004362215.1. NCBI lineage: Bacteria > Bacillati > Actinomycetota > Actinomycetes > Micromonosporales > Micromonosporaceae > Paractinoplanes > Paractinoplanes brasiliensis. The sequence goes on from NZ_SNWR01000001.1 coordinate 3,378,522, forward strand.
AGCCCGATGAGCAGCGGGATCGTCGCCTCGCCGGTGAGCACGAGGACCGCCACCACGCCCTGGGTCACGGCCGCGGCCAGGCTGGCCCCGACCATCAGCAGGTGTTTCGGCATGCGGTCGGCGAGCACCCCGCCGAACAGCAGGAACGCCACGTTGACCAGGGTGCGGGCCCCGACCACCAGGCCGAGATCGGTGACCGAGCCGGTCAGGTCGAGAACGGCGAAGGCCAGCGCCAGCGGGGCGAACGAGTTGCCCAGCGCGTTGACCGTGCGGCCGGCCAGCAGGAAGCGGAAGGGTGCGTGGCGCAGCGGCGCGAAGTTACTGCTCATCGGGGGACTCCATCTCGAACATCGCCACGGTCGTGCTGGTGTGGATGGTGCCGGGGGTGCGCGGCGGCTGGGCCGCGTCGTGCAGTTCGCCGAGCAGGTCCATGAACCGCCGGCGCAGGTCGAGCCACTTGTCCGGCTCGATCCAGAACTCGCCGTCGCCGAGCAGGATCTTCGACTCGAACTGCCCGGTTGCGGTGCGCCGGATCAGCTCGTGACCGAGGGTCGCGAACAACGCCCTCTTCTGTTCGGGGGTCTCGGACAGGCGATCGCGAGCCCGGTCGTAGCGATAGCGCTTGGCGACGCCGCCCCGGATCTTCTCCTCGCCGGCGACCACGATCATGCCGGCCGCGTGCAGGTGGCGAAGGTGGTAGCTCGCGTTGGCGTGGGTCAGGCCGAGCTCGCGGGCCACCTCGGCCGCGGTCATCGGCGCGCCGGTGAGCAGGGACATGATCCTCAGCCGTACGGGATGGGCCGTGGCTCGCATGGCCGCCTGCCCGCTCGCATCTCCCAAAGACATGTTGGGGAGTCTAAGGCGTGTCGTGTCGACTGTCCAATGGTTGTTTGGGAGTGGCACACTGCACGTTGTGGCGGCAATGCCGCTAAAGTTACTGACGAGTAGGTCGACTCAGCCTTGAAAGGTCTTCACCGATGACTGATTTCAACCCGGACTCGCTCGCCTCCATCGGGCCCAAGGAGTTCGCACAGCTCGTCAAGGCGACGCCGGATGCCAAGCTGGCCGAGGCGATGGCCGGTGACTCGCGCACCAAGATCCTCGACGAGGTCTTCAACCGCATGCCCACCCTGTTCCGCCCCGAGAAGGCGGGCAACACCAACACGGTCATCCACTGGATCCTCACGGGCGGCGCCGACGGCGCGAGCGACACCTACGAGACGGTGATCGAGAACGGCGCCTGCACGGTCACCAACCAGCCCGTACGTGACCCGAAGCTGGCCATGACGATGGACGCGGTCACGTTTCTCAAGGTCGTCTCGGGCGACGGCAACCCGATGATGCTGTTCATGACCGGCAAGATCAAGGCGAAGGGCGACCTGGGCCTGGCGGCCAACGTGGCCAAGCTCTTCGACATCCCGAAGGCCTGACGCCCGCTCTGAAGGGGGTGCCCGGCGCGCCCCCTTCAGAGCAGCCCGTTCTCGCGGGCGTAGAGCGCGGCCTGGGTGCGATCACGCAACCCGAGCCGGCTCAGGATGTGCGACACGTGGTTCTTGACCGTGCCCTCGCTGACATAGAGCTGCGATGCGATCTCGCGATTCGTCGCACCCCGCGCGATCAGCCTCAGCACCTCGATCTCCCGATCGGTCAGATCGGGCCTTCCCCGGGCCGGAACCGCCCTGTCCAACGCCTCGGCCAGCCGTCGCACCACCGACGCGTCGTGCTGATCGACGCCCGCGTGCGCGAGCCGCACGGCCTGCGCCAGTTCCCGGGCGGGCAGGTTCTTGAGCAGATAGCCGCTGGTCCCCGCGCGGAGCGCACTCAGCACGTACTCCTCGTCGTCGAACGTGGTGAGCATCAGCACCCGGCACGAGGGCAGCCGTGCCCGCAAGATCTCCGCCGCCCGTACGCCGTCCAGCACCGGCATCCGCACATCCATGAGCACCACGTCCGGGCTGGTCGTCAACGCCACCTCCACGGCGGCCCGGCCGTCGGCCGCGGTGCCGACCACCTCGATGCCCGGCTCGAGCCCGAGCAGCGACGCTATCCCCTCACGGATCAGGGCCTGGTCGTCGACAACCATCACCCGTACGTCGGTCACGCCGCCCCGCCCACACTCGCGGTGACCCGCGTGCCCTGGCCCGGTGCGGACTCGATGCGCACCACGCCACCGAGCGCGCCCACCCGTTCCCGCATGCCGCGCAGCCCACCGCCGGTGGCCGTCCCCACGGCGAACCCCCGCCCGTTGTCGGCCACCTCCACCATGGCCGACCCGGGATCACCGAACCGCACGGCCACCCGCACCCGATCGGCCCCGGCGTGCCGGCGCGCGTTGGTCAACGCCTCCTGCACCACCCGATAGAGCGCCTCCAGCCCCGCCCGCGCATGCCCGGCATCGCTGCCGGTCGACTCCACGGCCACCCGGAAACCTGGGTCGTCCAGCCCGTCGGCGAGCGCGGCCACCGCCGCCACCAGCGAGAAGGGCTCGGCTCGCAGGGTTCCGACCGACTCCCGTACCTCTTGAAGGGCTCGTGCCGCCGCCGAGCGCGCGTCGGCGACGGCCCGGTCGGCGACGGCGGCGTCCCGGCTCCGGAAGGCTTCAGCCTTCTCCAGTTGCACGCCGACCGCGGTCAGGTGATGGCCGACGCTGTCGTGGATGTCGCGGGCCAGCCGGTTGCGCTCGGCCGCGGCGCTCAGCTCGGCGACCTGGCTGTGGGCCCGTTCCAGCTGCAACCGCGCGCGGCGCTGACCGTCCGCGACCGCCGCCGTGGCCATCGTGAGAACCAGCCCTACGAAGAACATCAGCAGGTCCGAGACCACCTCGGGATCGTCGGCCCAGCCCGGCGAAAGCGCCGCCTGGATCGTCGCGGCCAGCAGGCAGGCGGCCGCCAGACCCAGGGCTGCCCGGCGGCCGAGCGAGAAGTAGGCGAAGAACGGCACGAGCACGAACAGCGCGCGGGCGAAGCCACCCGGATCGGCCGCCAGGACCACGATGAGCAGGACGACCCGGGCCGCGAGGAGCACCACCGCCCGGCGCCGGCCGATTTCGCGGATCCACTCGATCGCCAGCAGCGCGGCCAGCCCGGCCGTGAACACGGCGAGCGAGGCCGCCGACCAGTCCGGCGCCAGGCCGGCCGCCACGAAATAGAGACCGGTCGCGAGCACGGCGAGATACAGCGCCGACGCCATCCAGCGGACCATGCCAGTCACGCTAGGGCCGCGCCGCGCGGATGCCTACCGGTCGCGGCCAGGTTTGGCCGTTGGTCATGTGCCGGTCCAGGCCGATCGTGGCCGGTCGGCACTGTCGGCTCCGGAGGCCGCCCCGGCACGGTGACAGGCATGACCGAGAGCATCCTGTATCGCCTCGCCGCCATCGTCGGCCTGGTCGGCGGAGGGCTGACCGTGCTGGCCGCCGGCCGTCGCGCCGGCCTGATTCCCGAGAACGCCCTGACCCACGCGCTGGCCCCGCCCGCCACCGCGCTGCTGCTGTTCACGCTGACCGCGTTCTACCTGGTGCAACGCCGGGCGGCCGGGCGGCTGGGCCTGGCCGGCTTCGTGCTCAACCACCTCGGCCTGAGCGGCCTGTTCGCGATCGAGTTCCTCACCCACGCGGTGCTGCAGTACCAGGACGCTGCGGGCCGGGAGCGGATCCTCACCGGCCCGGGACGGCCGTACTTCCTCGTGGTGGCGCTGGTCTTCCTGGCCGGCGTGCTCGTGTTCGGCCTCGCGTCGTGGCGGGCCGGGGTGCTGCCGCGAGGCGCGCTGGTGCTGTACGTGGGCGGGTTGAGCGCGGCCGCCCTGCGTACGTCGGTGCCGGAGGCGGTGTATCTGGGCGGCCTGCTGATCGGCTCGGCCGGGGTGCTCTGGCTCTCGGCCGCCCTGATGCGCCTGACCGCACCCAGCGTGGTGTCTACAGCGTGATCCGGCCCTCGACGGCGCCCAGCGCGATGTCCCGGCGGAACTGGGCGCCGTCCAGGCGGATCCCGTCGACCAGCGCGTACGCGGCGTCGCGAGCGGCGGCCAGGTCGGCACCGGTGGCGGTCACGCTCAGCACGCGGCCACCGGCGGAGACCAGAGCGCCGTCCTCGCGGCGGGCCGTTCCGGCGTGGATCACGCCCGGCGTCTCGGCGCCCTCGATCACATCGCCCGTACGCGGGGTGCCCGGATAGTTCTGGCCGGCCACGACCACCGTGACCGCGGCGCCGTCGCGCCACCGCAGCGGCGGCTGCTCGCCCAGCGTCCCGGTCGCGGCGGCGTGCAGCAGACCGCCCAGCGGCGTCTCGAGCAGGGCCAGCACGACCTGCGTCTCGGGGTCGCCGAACCGGGCGTTGAACTCGATGACCTTGGGACCGTCGGGGGTGAGCGCGAGCCCGACGTAGAGCAGGCCCGAGAACGGGGTGCCGCGGCGGCGCATCTCGGCCAGCGTCGGCTCCACCGTCTCGAGCAGCACGCGGGGCACCAGGTTCTTCGGGGCCCAGTCGAGCGGGGCGTACGCGCCCATGCCGCCGGTGTTGGGGCCCGCGTCGCCGTCGGCCAGCCGCTTGAAGTCCTGCGCCGGCATCAGCGGGACAGCGGTCGTGCCGTCCGTGATCACGAACAGCGAGACCTCGGGGCCGGACAGGTACTCCTCGATCACGACCGTGCCGCAGTCGGCCGCGTGCCGTTCCGCCGCGTCGCGGTCGTCAGTCACCACGACACCCTTGCCCGCCGCCAGGCCGTCGTTCTTGACCACGTACGGGGCTCCGAGGTCATCGAGCGCACGGCTCACGGCGGCCGCGTCGGAGCAGGCGTACGAGCGGGCGGTCGGCACCTTGGCCGCGGTCATCACTTCCTTGGCGAACGCCTTCGACCCCTCCAGCTGGGCGGCCGCGGCGCTCGGGCCGAAACAGGCGATGCCCTTGGCCCGTACGGCGTCGGCCACGCCCGCGACCAGCGGCGCCTCGGGACCGACCACCACCAGGTCGGCCGCCAGTTCGACGGCGAGCGCGGCCACGGCGGCCGGGTCGGTGGCCGTGACGTCGTACACCTCGGCGATCTGGGCGATGCCCGGGTTGCCCGGGGCGGCGGCGAGGAAGTCGACAGAGGGGTCGGCGGCGAGGGCGACGGCGAGGGCGTGTTCGCGGCCGCCGGAACCGATCAGAAGTACGCGCACGACCGGCGATCCTACCGGCGCTCCGCTTCCCCACGTCGCACAGCAGGGCGGTCGCGTAAACTTCGGCAGTACCCGGACCTCTGCCGAGTACGACCTGTTCGACGGAAGGCGTCAAGCAAGTGCCGGTGATCGTGTTGGTCGGCGCCCAGTGGGGCGACGAGGGCAAGGGCAAAGCGACTGATCTGCTGGGCGACCGGCTCGACTACGTGGTGAAGTTCAACGGCGGGAACAACGCCGGTCACACCGTGGTGATCGAGGGTGAGAAGTACGCCCTGCACCTGCTGCCGAGCGGCATCCTCTCGCCGGGCGTGGTCCCGGTGATCGGCAACGGCGTGGTGATCGACCTCAACGTGCTGTTCCAGGAGATCGACGGTCTCGAGTCGCGCGGCATCGACACGTCACGGCTGCGCATCAGCGCCAACGCGCACGTCATCCCGTCGTACAACCGCTCCCTGGACAAGGTGAGCGAGCGTTACCTGGGCGCCCGTCGCATCGGCACCACCGGCCGCGGCATCGGCCCGACCTACGCCGACAAGATGAACCGTGTCGGCGTCCGTGTCCAGGATCTCTTCGACGAGTCGATCCTGCGGCAGAAGGTCGAGGCCGCCCTCTCGTTCAAGAACCAGATCCTCGCCAAGATCTACAACCGGCAGGCCGTCAAGCCCGACGACGTCGTCAACGAGCTGCTGTCCTACGTCGAAAGACTGCGCCCGTACGTGGGTGACACCGCGCTCGAACTCAGCGAGGCGCTCGACGCCGGCAAGGTCGTGCTGTGCGAGGCCGGCCAGGCCACCCTGCTCGACGTCGACCACGGCACCTACCCGTTCGTGACCAGCTCGAACGCGACGGCCGGGGGCGCCTGCACCGGTTCCGGCATCCCGCCCACCCGCATCGACCGGGTCGTCGCGGTGCTCAAGGCGTTCACGTCCCGCGTCGGCGAGGGCCCCTTCCCGACCGAGCTGCACGACAAGTTCGGCGACCACCTGCGCGAGGTCGGGCAGGAGTACGGCACGACCACCGGCCGCCCGCGCCGCATCGGCTGGCTCGACCTGGTCATGGCCCGGTACGCGCAGCGGATCAACGGTGTCACCGACTTCGTGCTCACCAAACTGGACAACTACGACGACCTCGACGAGATCCCGGTCTGTGTCGCGTACGAGGTCAACGGCGTCCGCCACGACGAGATGCCGATCAGCCAGTCCGACTTCCACCACGCGATCCCGATCTACGAGACGCTGCCCGGCTGGAAGCAGAGCATCATGGGCGCGCGTTCGTTCGACGACCTGCCCAAGGAAGCACAAGACTTCGTGCTCTTCGTCGAGGAGCGCATCCGGGCGCGCATCTCGGTGGTCGGCGTCGGACCCGCGCGCGACCAGGTCATCGAGCGCCACTCGGTTCTGAGCGGGGCCTGACATGTACGACGTGGTGCTGCTCAGCCTGGCCGAGGGGCAGGGCTCGGGGGGCGCGTGCGGCGACGAGTGCGGTGGCTGCGCCCCGGCCACCGCGTGCGCGCCGCGGGTGCCGGTGCTCAAGTGCGCCGACGCGCTCACCGCGGCCGGCGCCCGGGTCGAGACGATCACCGCGGGCTCCGATCAGGAGATCGACGAGGTCATCGCGCGGTTCGACGGGCCGGCCCGCCCCGACGGGCTGACCTGGCCCGACGCGGACAGCAAGCTACGGCTGGTGGTGGCCTCGGCGACGGACGGGCAACTGCGCGCGGTCGTACGCCGTCTGGTCCGCCGCTACGCTCCGCCGCCCAGCAAGCGCCCCGACGACCTGCGGGCCGGACGCACGGTGCCCGACCTGCCGCCGCTGGCGATCCTGCCGCTGGACGCGAGCAACACCACCGACCTCGCCGCGCAACTCGGCCTTCCCCGTACGCCGGAAGCAGTGGCCGCCGCGGTGATGAGCGGCTCGGTGCGCCGGCTCGACCTGCTGCGCAACGACGGCGGCTCGGTCACGGTCGACGGCGCCCTGGTCGGCGGCATGGACGACGACGGCCGCGCGGTGCCGTGGCGGGGCCGGGTCGAGGTCGACGACGCGGTGCTGTCCAACGGCGACGACCCGATCCTGGCGTGCGCGATCGGCAACAGCGCGGGCTACGCGGAGTTCGCGGGCCTGCGGATGCTGGCCGACGGCGACGCGGTCGACGGCCAGGTCGAGGTCGCGGTGGCCGTGCCGACCATCGTCAAGCAGCGCTTCCGCGGCTCGAAGATGCGCGTCGAGGTACGCCGCGCACGCGGACGCGCGGTGTCGGTGCTCCCTCGCGACGGCGAGATCCAATTCCTCGACGACGGGGTCGGCGGCGCGATGAGCCGCAAGCGCTCATGGTGGACCGAAGCCGGGGCCTGGGCGGTCTACGCGAGCTGACCTACTGTGTAGTACGCAGGTACGAACCGGCATCCGGGGAGGACGTTTCAGTGGCACCGGTGGAGGACGAGGACGCCGACCGCGTCTACGTCCCGGGCACGTCCAGCAACCCCGCGCCACCTGACCGCGACGTGGAGCCGTTCTGGGCGCCGGAGGAACTGGAAGCGCCGGTGCACGGGCGGCCCGTCCCCCACGACACACCGCCGCCCGTTCCGCTGCCGCACTCCCCGAACGGCGCCCCCGGCATGTATCGACCGGGCGAACGGGTGCCGGTCCCACCACCCCATGCCGTACCGGTGCCGCCGCCGGCCCACGTCCAGGTGCCGGCACCCCGCCCGGCCACTCATCCGCCGGGCGCTCATCAGCCTGCCGCGCATCAGCCGCCGGCTGTTCATCAGCCGCCTGCCGCCTATTCGCCGGCCCAGCCTCCACATCAGCCGGGCCCGGCGCCCACGCAGGCCTGGCCCAACCTCGAGCCGCACGTCGAGCCGCCCGCCGCCGAGTCTCCACCCGCCGAGCCGCACCCTCGTGCGGCCGTTCGCCCGGCAGCGGCCCCGGTCTCCGGCTCGGCCTCCGTGCCGCCCTCACCGTCCGTCCCCACCTCGGCCGCCCCCGCCTCAGCAGCGCCCATGTCTCCCGCGGGCTGGGTCGAGGACGAGTCCGGCGTGCACAGTTCACCCGATTCGCCGTGGTCACAGCCACCCCACCGCCCGGGCGCGCAGAGCGCAGCCAGTTCACCCGCGGAGCAACCCCGGCCAGGCGCCACTCAAGTGCCGGCCCAGCGGCCGCCCGGCACCGCCTCGACGCCGGCCCAACGGTCGCATTCCGGTACAGCCTCGACGCCGGCCCCGAGCAACGCCTCCGTACCGGCTCCTCGTCCCGAGCTGAAGACGTCTCCGTCCGATCCCGCCGACGAGGAAGGCTGGGCAACCGGCGCGGAGTCGTCGAACAGCGCGGTCTACCGCCCGGCCGCGCAAGGTGCCGCCGTCGTCCCGCCGCAACCGGGACCGCGTACGCATCCGGACCAACCGGGGCCCCACTCGAGCCCGGACGCGGAGGAGTTGGGCCCCCGGCCCGATCAACTGCGCCCGCACGCCCAGCCCGGTCCCCACCTGCCGCAGCAGGCTGGTCAGCCCGGACCGCACGGGGCACAGACGTACCCGCAGCCGGGACCGCACGCCGCGCAGGCGCAGCCGGGGCCCTACGGGCAGCCGTACCCGCCGCAGAACTACGGGCCGCCACCGGTGCCGCCCGGCCCCTATCCGCCGAGCATGAGTGCGCACCCGCCCGCGCCGGCCCAGCCCGCCACCGACCCGTTCCAGGATCTGCCGTGGGTTTCCGACGGCACGCCCACGGCCGAGGAGTTCGCCCGTCGCCGCATGGCCAAGCCGGCCGACCCGGTGGCCACCCAGGGCGCCCGCGCGATCCTCCGCAAGGGCACGATGGGTCTGGTCAAGCTGGCCCCGGGCAAGCGCGAGCAGGAGTACAAGCAGGACGTCGAGATGGTCCGCCGCAACTTCGGCGGGCTGCGCCAGGTCACCGTGGTCAACCCCAAGGGCGGCGCCGGCAAGACCGTGGCCGTGCTGCTGCTGGCGATGACGTTCGGTCAGAAACGCGGCGGTTACGTGCTGGCCTGGGACAACAACGAGACCCAGGGCACCCTCGGCATGCGCGCCCAGCAGGACTTCCACGCCCGTACGGTGCGCGACATGATGCGTGACCTGCACCTGTTCCGCGGTTCGCACGGGCGGGTCGGCGACCTGTCGCAGTACGTGCGGGCGCAGGGCGAGGGCATGTTCGACGTGCTGGCGTCCGACGAGTCGGCCACGGCGGGCGAGATGCTCACGGCGGACGCGTTCGGCGAGATCCGTGAGATCGTCAGCCGCTTCTACAAGCTGATCTTTGTGGACACCGGCAACAACGTACGGGCGCAGAACTGGCAGGCGGCGATGGACGCCACCGACCAGCTCGTGATCACGATGTCGGCCCGTAACGACTCGGCCGAGACCGCGGCCCGCATGCTCGACCACCTGGAACAGACCGGCCGCCAGCGCCTGGTCCGCCAGGCCGTCAGCGTCGTCTCGATGCCCCCCACCCGCAAGGACATCGACCTGCCGGCGATCCAGCGCCACTTCGCCGCCCGCACCCGAGCCGTCCTGCTGGCCCCCTACGAGAAGCTGATCGATTCCGGCGAGCCCATCCGCTACGGCCACCTTTCGAACAACACCAAGGACGCCTGGCTCAAGATCGCCGCAGCCGTCGCGGAGGGCCTGTAGGAGCAACCGGACCGCGGGGCCGTAGCCGAGGGCCTGTGGAAGCCGAACGGCGAGAGCAGTAGCCACCCGCGATTCGCCGCCGGTGAGTTGGGCCTCGAATCCCGGACGCCCGTCGGTTCTTGCGGGCGGCCGGAAACCGCGGCCCAGCTCACCGGTCCCCAGGCGAATCGCACGCGGAGCGAAGCGAAGCCAGAAAGACAGTTGCGTTCGTAGTCCCCCTACGCCAGGCGTAGCCCCACGTCAGGGCGTGGTCCCCTACGTCAACGCGTCGGCGGCCGCCGGGTCGCTGTCGCGGAGGAACTGGGCGCAGCGGGCTGCCTCGTCGGCCTCACCGATCTCGGCCGCGGCCTGCGAGAGTGAGTGCAGACACCGCAGGAAGCCCTGGTTGGGGGCGTGCGACCAGGGGATCGGGCCGTGCCCCTTCCAGCCGTTGCGGCGCAGCGCGTCGAGGCCGCGGTGGTAGCCCGTGCGGGCGTACGCGTAAGCGGTCACCGGCTCGTCGGCGGCGAGGGCGTCGGCGGCCAGGGCGGCCCAGCCACCGCTGTACGCCGGGTGGGCGGCGGCAACGGTCTTGAGGGCCACGGTGTTGCCGCTGGCAAGGGCGTCGGCGAGGGCCTTGTCGGCTTCGGCGTCGGCGGGCAGCTTGGTGGCCGGAGGCTCTGGAAGCAGGTTCTGCATGACCTTATTCAACCGGTCCGACCCCGATGCATTCCGCCGGGGCACCGGAGATCACCCAAGATTTCGCCGGATGTTCGAGTCGTCCCAGGCGGTGGCGAGGCGGGCGATGCGGTCGGTGTATTCGATTTGGTCACGCCAGGGCGCGGGCCATGCGTCCAGGCCGAGCGCCGCCCCCGCGAACGCCCCGGCCAGGCAGGCGATCGAGTCGGAGTCGCCGGAGGACGCCGCGCCGCGGCCCAGCACGGCCACCGGCTCGTCGGGCGAGATCAAGTAGCAGTACAGGGCCGTGGCCAGCGCTTCTTCGGCGATCCAGCCTTCGCCGGTGGCCAGGCAGGGGTCGCCGGCGAAGTTTCCGGCAGCGAGCGCCGTGCGCACCCGGTCGAGCGCGGCGGCCGTCTCGTCCCAGCCGCGGGCGATGAATTCCGAAGGCGTGCCGACCCCGTGCTGCTGCCACAGGTCGCCCAGCCAGTCCTCGCGGTAGACCTTGCGCTGGCCGTCGCAACGGTCGCGCAGCGCCTCGAGCAGATCACCGGGGGCCAGGCCGTCGGCGAGCCACCGGCACGCGTACGCGGTCAGTTCGCTCGCCGCCAGCCCGGTCGGATGCCCGTGGGTGAGCCCGGCCTGCAACTGGGCGAGGCCGGCGCGCTGGTCGTCGTCGAGCGTGGGGTGCAGGCCGACCGGGGTGACACGCATGTTGGCGCCGCAGCCCTTGGAGCCGGCCACCGTCGCCTGCTGCCACGGCCGCCCGTCGCTCAGCGCCGCGCACGCCTGGAGGCAGGTGTTTCCGGGGGCACGGTTGTTGTCGGGGCTGATCGCCCAGTCGAGGAAGGCCTGACGCAGCAGCGGCTCGATCACCACTGGGGTGATCGACAGCGCGGCCAGCATCGCCTCGCCGACCGCCAGCGCCATCTGGGTGTCGTCGGTGACCAGCGCGGGCCGCCCGGTCAGTTCGCGCGGGCCGCCGGGGCCGTAGCGGGCGACGATGGTGGCGTAGTCCTGGAACTCGGTGGGTTTGCCGAGCGCGTCACCGTAGGCCAGTCCGTAGAGCGATCCCGCGACGTTTTGCACGGTGACTACCCTACGGTCATGCCCGGCGACCCTCTCCAGCCCGTGCTCGGCGGCCCTGTTCCGTTCGACGCCACCGCCTCCGAGGTCGAATCGCGGGCCGAGCTCGATCACCATCTGGCCGAGAAGTCGCTGGCCGACCTGGTGATCCTGGGGCTCCGGCTCGATCTCGACCCGCCCGACCTGACCGACGTCGAGGTGCGGGGCGCCCTGTTCGTGGGTTGCCGGCTGGCCGACGCCGACGTCGAGATCGATCTGATCCGGCGTGGGGCGCACGTGATCCCGCCGTTCACCGCGCGGCCCTATCCGACCCACCCGGCGACGCTGTACACGCCGGAGGACCTGTCGTTCGGGTTCGCCACCGGGGGCTTCGCCGGCATGTACGACACGATGATCTACGACCATTTCCTGGCGCACGGCGGCGCGGCGCCCGACATCCGCGAGGCGATCGCGCAGCGGCTGCACGACGCGGGCATCGACAACGCGCTGGGCAAGGCGCTGGCGGCGTGGGTGCAGGAGAACGGCCGGGCCGGGGCCGTCGGGGTCATGGGCGGGCACGCGGCGGCACGCGGCTCGGCGGCGTACCGGATGGCGGCGAACCTGTCGTGGCGGCTCGCCTCGGCTGGTCGGCTGGTGGTGACCGGCGGCGGTCCGGGGGTGATGGAAGCGGCGAACCTGGGGGCGTACTTCTCGACCCGTACGGCGGACGAGCTCGAGGCGGCGATCGAGCAGCTGTCGGCCGCGCCGCATTTCGCCGATCACGAGCCGTACACTGCGGCGGCCCTCGCCGTACGAGCGAAGTATCCCGCCACCCCGGCTCTGGGGCATGGCGGTTTGGCCCTGCCGACCTGGCTGTACGGCCACGAGCCGGCCAATCTGTTCGCCGGGCAGATCGGCAAGTACTTCTCCAACGCCGTACGGGAGGATTCGATCCTTCGTCTCTCGCGGGGCGGCATTGTGTTCGCGCCGGGGTGGGCCGGCACGGTGCAGGAGATCTTCCAGGCGGCGACGAAGACGTTCTACCGCACCGACGGGCCGTCCGGCGCTTTCGTCTTCCTCGGCGTCGAGCATTGGCGGCAGCTGCCGGTGGAGGAGCTTCTGCGTCCGTTGCTGGCCAAGAGCCCGTACGGGGATCAGTCGCACCTGATCGTGGTCACCGACTCGCTCGACGAGGCGATGAACGCCCTGGCGGCCGGGTCAGGCGACGTGGACGCGCCGCCAGTTGGTCACGGGTAGCTCGTCCTCGGGCACGTCGGTGATGCCGTTCTCGTCCATCGCGTTGTAGATCGCGAGCCGGGCGCCGTCGAACAGGAACTCGACGGCGTGCAGGACCCGGGGCCGCCACTCGGCCACCGTGACCAGCTCGATGATGTTGACCGCGCGCAGGACGCAGCCGCGGGCGTGGCGCAGGGCGGCGTGCGGGTCGGGTCGCCAGTCGAAGTGCTCGTACCAGTCGATCGGCACGTTGAGGTCGATCTGGTCCCAGGTGATGGCGCATTCGTCGAACTTACGATGCGTAATCTCGACGTGGGTGATTCCAAAGTCGAGGATCACCGGGCCGTCGGCGAACCAGCCCCGCTCGGCCATGTCCCACATCAGCCAGCTTGATCGCAACTTACGCCCGATGAGCCGCACAAACCGGGTGCGGTGAACGGCTGCGAGCGCGTCGGCATCATGGTGCCATTCGGGTTCATAACCCTCGATGCCGAGCACGATCTTGATCCTCCTCACCGGGGAAGGATCGATCGTATACATACCGCTGAGTAACCCGGCAACACGAAGACGGCCGGTCCCCCGGGATGGGGACCGACCGTCGTCGCATGATTACTTCGCGAGGGTGGTGCCCGTCGAGCGCAGGTGCTCGCAGGCCTCGACCACGCGCTGCGCCAGGCCGGCCTCGGCCAGCTTGCCCCAGGCGCGCGGGTCGTACGCCTTCTTGTTGCCGACCTCGCCGTCGATCTTGAGGACGCCGTCGTAGTTCTTCATGATGTGGTCGACCACCGGGCGGGTGAACGCGTACTGCGTGTCGGTGTCGATGTTCATCTTGACCACGCCGTAGTCCAGGGCGCCGTGGATCTCGGAGAGCAGTGAGCCCGAACCACCGTGGAAGACCAGGTCGAACGGCTTCTCCTTGCCGTACTTGGCGCCGACCGCGTCCTGGATCTCCTTGAGGATCTCGGGGCGCAGCTTGACGTTGCCCGGCTTGTAGACGCCGTGCACGTTGCCGAAGGTCAGGGCCGTCATGTAGCGGCCCTTCTCGCCCAGGCCCAGGGCGGCCGCGGTGGCCAGGCCGTCCTCGACGGTCGAGTAGAGCTTGTCGTCGATCGCGGCGGAGACGCCGTCCTCCTCGCCACCGACCACGCCGACCTCGATCTCGAGGATGATGTGCGCGGCCGCGGCGTCCTTGAGCAGTTCCTCGGCGATCTGCAGGTTCTCCTCGACCGGCACGGCCGAGCCGTCCCACATGTGCGACTGGAACAGCGGCGCCTTGCCGTTGGCGACGCGCTCCTTGCTCAGCGCGAGCAGCGGGCGGACGTACCCGTCGAGCTTGTTCTTCGGGCAGTGGTCGGTGTGCAGCGCGATGTTGACCGGGTAGTTCTTGGCGACCTCGGTGGCGTACTCGGCGAGCGCGACCGCACCGGTGATCATGTTCTTCACGGTGGGGCCGGAAGCGTACTCGGCGCCGCCGGTGGAGATCTGGACGATGCCGTCGCTGCCTGCCTCGGCGAAGCCCTGCAGCGCCGCGTTGAGGGTCTGCGAGGACGTCACGTTGATCGCCGGATAGGCGAACGCGCCGGCCTTGGCGCGGTCCAGCATCTCGGCGTAGACCTCGGGAGAAGCGATGGGCATCGGTGCGCTCCTTGCTCTTTGCTTAGCTTTCGACTGCCGGAGACAGAGGGCAGGACCGCGCTGTCCTCCAGCTAGCCAGTATTCCGTAGGCGCTGCGACGATGGGAAATGACCCCGGAACCTTCCAGGGAATCCGGCGCACCCGACATAGAGGGCGATTTACGCTCCGTGCATGCAATCGTTCTGCCGGGCGCTCGCGGTCTTGCTGTTCCTGCCTCTGCTGCCGCCGAACCCGGCAACCGCGGCGGCGGCCGAACCCGTGACCGAGCCGCGCCTGGGCCGGATCACGGTGGCCCCGGGCGGCCCGCCCAAGAGCACGGCCCTCACGATCACCATCCGGAACGTCACGCCGGGCACGCCGCACCGGCTGGAGGCGACCATCGACCTGGGCGGGGCGACCGCCTTCGCCGACGTCGCGGCCGGTCCCGGCTACACCGACGCCGCGAGCCTCGCCCGGACCCTCGCCACCACCACCCGGAGCAGCGAGGAACGGTTCTGCCGCCGTACGGGGGAAAGGGTTGTCTGCTCCTGGACATCGACGCTGTCGGACGAGCTGTTCCAGATGCCGACGACCCTCACCGTCACGGCGAAGAAGTCGGCCAAGGCCGGCGACAGCGCGACGGTCACGGTGGCCACGCGAGTCGACAACGGCCCGGAGAGCACCACCCGGTCCCTGATCCAGGTGGGCCAGGGCGTCGACCTCGTGGCGGCCGGCCGCGGAGTCGTCAAGGCGTTGCCGGGGCGGGCCGCCCAATTCCGCCCGCAGGTCCGTAACGACGGATCCGCCCTGGCCACCGGCGTCGTCCTGGCCGTCCAGGCCGACCCACGGCTGCTCCGGAAGACGTCGTTCCGGAACTGCCGCTACGGGTACGCCATGGTGTGCTCGTTCGACGCCTCGCTCGCGTCCGGGCAGGCCTATGCCGTCTCGTCACCGCTCGTGCTGCGGCCGCCGGCCGACACGGTTCCCGGCAGCGCCGCGGTGGTGGCCTCGCAGTGGTTCACCCAGGCCGACCTGGAGGACCACGGATTCGACGACTACGGCGCGGCGGGCACGGGCGCCCCGCTGACCCTGCAGCCGGTCACCGCCGCCCGGAGCACCCCGCAGACCGACGTCGCCACCACGAACGATTTCGTCTTCACCGAGCTCCGGGTCGGTGGCACCCGGCGACCGGCGATCGCCGCGGCCGGCGTCCGGAGCACCGCCACCCTCGGCGATCACCTGACCCTGCGAGCCGGGCTGGAGAACTTCGGGCCGGGCACTTTCCGCCCCAGCCTCTTCCCCAACAACGCGCTGACGGCTGTCGTCGAACTGCCGGCCAACGTCGCGAACCGGAGCGAGCTGGACTGCGACGACGGCTACTGCCAGGTCGAGATGGAGGGTGACCTGGCCGCCGGGCAGCGGGTCACCTTTCCCGTCGAGATCGAGGTCACGACCGCGTGCGGAGAACCCGGCCGGGTCGTGATCGGCGGGGTCGGCGGAGGCACGCTGAGCTCCGCCCCGTTGTCCGTGAACGTCGACGGCGCCACGTGTGCCGCCGTGGCGCTGCCGATCACCGGGCCGGGCGTGGGCCGGACGGCGGTGATCGGTCTCTTGCTGCTCGTGGCGGGAATTGTGCTGACCGTAGTGTGTGCCCGGCGGCCGGTTTGCGAGCATGCTTGAGGGGAATGTTGGCCGGACCGCGATCGGAAGGACGCACCCCTATGACGCAGCCGCGCAACGTCGGCCTGGAAACGCCGGAGGCGGACGCCGCCGAGCAGTGGACCGACGTCGTTCCCGACGACGACGATCGTGCGCCGAACCCGCCCGGCGTCGAGACGCCCGAGTGGGACGCGCAGGAGCAGAACGAGGTCGTCCAGGACGAGGACGAGTACCGCTGATATCGGTCGCCCGGATCGGGGCGAGCGCTCATCATCTAGGGCGTGCTTCTCACCCTGACGACCACGCGCCCGCCGGCCACCGATCTCGGTTATCTGCTGGTCAAGCATCCCGACCGGGTGCATTCGTTCGACGTGCCCACGGGTACGGCGTACGTGATGTACCCCGAGGCGACCGAGGACAGGTGCACGGCGGCGCTGCTGCTCGACGTCGACCCGCAGCGCTTGCGTGGCCGTCAGGACGCCTTCGAGCTGGGCCAGTTCGTCAACGACCGGCCGTACGCGGCGTCCAGCCTGCTCGCGAGCGCGCTGGCCAAGGTGTTCCGCAGCGCGCTGCGCGGCGCCTCCAAGGACCGTCCCGAGCTGGTCACGACTCCCCTGCCGCTGCAGATCCGCGTTCCCGTGCTGCGTGGCTCGTCCGAACTGGCCGCCCAGCTGTTCGAGCCGCTCGGCTGGAGCGTGACGGCCACCGCGATCCCGCTCGAGCCGGCGCTGGGTGGTGACAGCCGCTACGTCGAGCTCGAGCTGAGCGGTGAGCTCACGCTGTCCGCCGCTCTCAACCACCTGTACGTCCTGCTGCCCGTGCTCGACGACGCCAAGCACTACTGGGTGGCGCCCGACGAGATCGAGAAGCTGCTGCGCTCGGGCGCGGGCTGGCTCGCGGGCCACCCCGAGAAGGTGCTGATCGCCCGGCGTTACCTGGCCCACAAGCGCGCCCTGACCACCACGGCCCTGCAGCAGCTGGAGGGTGAGGACGCCGAGGAGCCACCGGCCGAGGAAGATGCGGAACTTCCCGTCGTACGCAAGCAGCCGCTGGCCGAGCAGCGACGCGACGCGGTGCTGGCCGCCCTGGCCGAAGCCGGCGCCACCCGCGTGCTCGACCTCGGCTGTGGCGGTGGCGCGCTGCTCACCGCCCTGCTCAAGGACAGGCGCTACACCGAGATCGTGGGCACCGACGTGTCGGCCCGGGCGCTCGAGATCGCGGCTCGCAAGCTGCGGCTCGACCGGTTGTCCGAGCGGCAGCGGGCCCGTCTCAAGCTGTGGCAGACCGCGCTGACGTACCGCGACGATCGGCTGCGGGGCTACGACGCGGCCGTGCTCATGGAGGTCATCGAGCACGTCGACCCGCCGCGGCTGCCCGCGCTCGAGTCGAGCGTGTTCGGCCACGCGCGTCCCGGCACAGTGATCGTGACCACGCCGAACGTCGAGTACAACGTCAACTACGAGGGCCTGACCGGGCTGCGGCACTCCGACCACCGCTTCGAGTGGACGCGGGCCGAGTTCGCCGATTGGGCCGGGCGGGTCGCTTCGACGTACGGCTATGCGGTTTCCCTGCATCCCGTCGGCGACGACTCCGCGGCCGGCTCCCCGACCCAGCTCGCCCTGTTCTCCCTGGAGGTGACCCCGGCATGATCGAGATTCCGGAACTCGCGCTCGTGGCCCTGGTCGGCATCTCCGGCTCGGGGAAATCCACCTTCGCCCGTACGCACTTCAAGCCCACGCAGGTGCTTTCGTCCGACTTCTTCCGTGGCCTGATCGCCGACGACGAGAACGACCAGTCCGCCTCGTCCGACGCCTTCGAGGCGCTGCACTACATCGCGGGCAAGCGCCTCGCCGCGGGCCGGCTGACCGTGGTCGACGCGACCAACCTGCAGCCGCACGGCCGGGCCGAGCTGGTGCGGGTCGCCCGCGAGCACGACGTGCTTCCGGTTGCGATCGTCCTCGACGTGCCCGAGGCGCTGGCCTGGGAACGCACCGAGGCGCGGGCCGACCGTCACTTCGGCCGCCCGGTGCTCACCCGCATGCACCGTGACCTGCGGCGTTCGCTGGGCTCGCTGGCTCGCGAGGGATTCCGCAAGGTGCACGTGCTGCGCGGACCCGAGGCGATCGCGGCCACCGAGATCCGTTACGAGCGGCTGTTCAACGACAAGCGGGACGTGACCGGCCCGTTCGACATCATCGGGGACGTGCACGGCTGCCGGGCCGAGTTGGAGACCCTGCTCGAACGGCTCGGCTACACCCTCGTACGGGATGGCTCGGGGCGCCCGGTCGACGCCGCGCACGAGTCCCGGACGGCCGTTTTCGTCGGCGACCTGGTCGACCGGGGCCCCGACTCCCCGGGCGTGCTGCGCCTGGTCATGGGCATGGTCGCGAACGGGCATGCGCTGTGCGTGCCCGGCAACCACGAGCAGAAACTGGCCCGCAAGCTCAACGGGCGCAACGTGCAGCTCACCCACGGGCTGCCCGAGACGCTCGAGCAGCTGTCGTCGGAAAGCCCGGACTTCGTGGACTCGGTCAAGACCTTCATCGAGGGCCTGGTCAGCCACTACGTGCTCGACGGGGGCGACCTCGTGGTGGCGCACGCCGGGCTCAAGGAGGCGTATCACGGGCGGGCCTCGGGGCGGGTGCGCAGCTTCGCGCTCTACGGGGAGACGACCGGCGAGACCGACGAGTACGGGCTCCCGGTGCGCTACCCGTGGGCGCGTGACTACCGCGGGTCGGCGGCCGTCGTCTACGGGCACGTCCCGACACCGAAGCCGGAGTGGATCAACAACACGATCTGCCTCGACACCGGTTGCGTCTTCGGCGGCTCGCTGACGGCGCTGCGCTGGCCGTCCCGCGAGCTGGTGTCGGTGCCGGCCGCGCGGGAGTACTACGCGCCGGTGCGGCCGCTGCTGCCGCCCGAGCGCCCCGACTCCGAACTGGACATTTCGGATGTCACCGGCCGGCGGCACCTGGACTACGGGTACGGGCGGGTCACCGTGGCCGCCGAGAACTCGGCCGCGGCGCTCGAGGTGATGAGCCGGTTCGCGCTCGACCCGGCCACCCTGGTGTGGCTGCCGCCGACCATGGCGCCGTGCTCGACGTCGACGCTGGAGGGCTACCTCGAACACCCGGCGACGGCGTTCGAGGACATGCGTTCGGCCGGCGTCACCCGGGTCGTGTGCGAGGAGAAACACATGGGTTCGCGGGCGGTCGTACGGGTGTCGCGCGCGGGAAGCGACCGGGACGCGATCTGGACCCGTACGGGAAGGCCGTTCTTCGGACCGGAACTCGACCAGCCCCTGCTCGACCGGGTACGCGCCGCCTGCTCCGGGCTCTTCGACGAACTCGCGACCGATTGGCTGCTCATCGACGCGGAGCTGCTGCCGTGGTCGGCCAAGGCGGCGGGGCTGATCCGCGACCGGTACGCCGGAGTGGGCGCCGCCGGACGGGCCGCGCTGCCTGCTGCCCTCGACGTGGTCGACCGGGTCGCCGCGCGCGGACTCGACGTGGCGGGGCTGCGGGACCGGCTCGCACTGCGGTCGGCCGAGATCGACGGCTACACGGCGGCCTATCGCTCGTACGTGAAACCGACCGACGGGCTCGAGGGGGTCACGCTGGCGCCGTTCGCCGTTCTGGCCGGCAACGGGATCTCGTACGCGGATCGGGACCACGGCTGGCACCTGGCTCTCGCCGACCGGCTCGTCGCGGCCGACCCGGAGCTGTTCACCCCGACCCGGCGCATGATCGTCGACGTGGCCGACCCGGCGTCGGAGGCGGCCGCGACCCAGTGGTGGCTGGAGCTGACAGCGACCGGCGGCGAGGGCATGGTGGTCAAGCCGTGGACCGGGCTCAAGGCGACCGACGCCAAGGGCCGGCTCATCCAGCCCGGGGTGAAGTGCCGCGGCCGCGAATACCTGCGGATCATCTACGGTCCCGAGTACACCCGGCCCGAACAGCTGGAGCGCCTGCGCCGGCGCAACCTCGGGCGCAAGCGGAACATGGCGCTGCGGGAACACGGGATGGGGCTGGCCGCGCTCGACCGGCTCGCCGAGGGTGCGCCGCTGTGGCGCGTCCACGAGGTGGTCTTCGCGATCCTGGCCACCGAGTCCGAGCCGGTGGACCCGCGGCTGTGAGCCTTTTGGCCGGGTCTTCGCTCACGAACGGCTCTCAGAGGTGTATCAATCTGCCGGTACTCTGACTCCTCGTGGATATCCGCGCTCTGGGCGAGAACCTCGCCTTCAACCCCATGGATCCGAAGGATCTGCTGCACACCTTCGGCCTCATCGGGGTCTGGGTGATCATGTTCGCGGAGACGGGCCTGCTGGTCGGGTTCTTCTTCCCGGGCGACTCGCTGCTGTTCCTCGCCGGGGTCGCCGCCTCCCCGGTGGCCGACTCGATCTTCGGCGAGGGCACCCAGCTCTCGTACGTGGGCCTGCTGATCGGCGCCCCGATCTGCGCGATCATGGGCGC
Source organism: Paractinoplanes brasiliensis (assembly GCF_004362215.1). Classification (NCBI taxonomy): domain Bacteria; kingdom Bacillati; phylum Actinomycetota; class Actinomycetes; order Micromonosporales; family Micromonosporaceae; genus Paractinoplanes; species Paractinoplanes brasiliensis. The sequence continues at coordinate 3,399,023 of NZ_SNWR01000001.1, forward strand.
CCAGCTCGGCCACTGGCTGGGAGCGCGTTACGGCACGCGCATGTTCGACAAGCCGGAGTCGAAGCTCTTCAAGAAGGAGTACGTCGAGAAGGCGGAGTACTACTTCCAGAAGTTCGGCCCGGCCAAGGCGGTGGTGCTGGCGCGCTTCATCCCGATCGTGCGCACGTTCCTCAACCCGGTGGCGGGCACACTCGGCATGCCGGCCAAGACGTTCTTCCTGTGGAACGTGGTCGGCGCGATCCTGTGGACCGACGGCATCATCATCGTCGGGCACGCGCTGGCGCAGCAGATCTACGACGCCATCGGCGACCACATCGACCGGTACATCCTGCCGGTGGTGGCGCTGATCGTGCTCATCTCGCTGCTGCCGATCATCATCGAGGTGCTGCGTGAGCGACGTCACAAGAAGAAGGCCGGACCGTCCGCGCCGCCGGAGCCGTCCGCCGCGATCGGCGTCGTGGCCGCAGCAAGCATCGCCGGCCTGGTCGAGGCCGCCCGCCACGAGGACGAGGACGACGACCGCACCCCCCGCTCCCACCGCCGCTCCTGACCCAGAGCCCACCCACGCACAACGCCCGGCGACCCCTCTGCGGGGTGGCCGGGCGTCGGTGTTTGCGGGCCTGATCGGGCCCGTTGGTGGGGATGCAGGTCACGGTCCGGGCCGGGCCCGGGCCGGCCCGTTCGCTCGTGCCCGTCGGGGGCGGGGCAGCGAGCGGCCGGGCTGAGGTCAGACTGTGACGGCGCTGGAGCCGTACAAGCGGTCGAGGAACTCCTCGGGGCAGTCACGGAGGTTTTCCAGGCGGCCCGCGGCGAGCGCCCGGTAGGTGAGCTCCGCCGCTTCCTCGAGGTTGCGTGCGCGTTTGTGCGCGATCTCGATCGAGTCGCCCAGCACCACGCACCCGTGCTGACTCAGCACGAGACAGTCGGTGCCGTCGGCGGCCATCGCGGCTGTCAGCGCCGCCAGCTCGGTCGTCCCGGGCAACCGGAACGGAACTGTCGAGACCCGGCGCAGGTAGTACGCGTGGTCGGTGGTGACTATGCGAATGTGCTCACCCAGCGCATCGAGCAGCAGTGCGGTCTGCGGATGCAGGTGGATGACGGCGTTGACGTCGGGGCGCGCCCGATACAACGCCAGATGCAGCGCGAGTTCGCTGGTCGGTTCGATCGCGGGCGGCGGCACGTTGCCGACCGTCGCGGGCGAGCCGTCCGAGATCCGTACGGCGGCGAAAGTGGCCCGGCTCAACCGGCCCATCCACGAACCGCCGCCGGTGACCCAGATGGCGTCCTCGTCGGGGATGCGAGCGGAAAGGTTCCCGCCCGACCCGGCGACCAGGCCCGCCTGGACCACATCGAAACCCACGAACGCGAGCTGGTCGCGCAGATCGCCGTGGACGTAGTTCACCCGTTACTCCTGAAGGTCCTGGGGGTGGACTTGGAGGCGGAGAGGGTCTGCTGCCTGGCGTCACGCCCCACGTGATGCCGGTGACGCCAGGCGATTCCCTGCGGAGCGGTCAGCGCGCCTTCTTGGTGGCCCGCTTGCGAGGCGGGGTCAACAGGTCCGCGATGGTCGCGATTGCGGTGGGCACGAGGCGGTAGTACGCCCACACGCCCCTCTTCTCCCGCTCGAGCAGTCCGGCCTCGGTCAGGATCCGCAGGTGGTGACTCACCGTTGGCTGAGACAGCCCCAGGGGAGCCGTCAGGTCGCACACGCACGCCTCGCCGTCCGTTGCGGACTGAATGAGGCTGAGAAGCCGAAGCCGCGCCGGGTCGGCGAGGGCCTTGAGTACACCCGCCAGACGCTCGGCGTCGGCACGTTCAATTGGCTCGCCGGCCAGCGGCGAGATCTGAGGCATTGTCATTTCCGCCAACGCAGTTCCCACGATCTCCATCCTTCCACCAACTGCATCGATTCTCCTGCATGTGCGCAGGAACGAACCGGCTAACTTTCAGGCCGTAAGGCCGACGTCGATCACCGGGTCGGTCGGTCCGGAGTGGCCGGCTTCCCGAGCCCTCGAACCCACCGATACCGCCGTACCGACTTCGGTCTCTGCCTCCTGCAACGCCTCAGCCGCCGTCTGGTCGCTGCCCATCCGTGTCGAGGTCTCGCTCCCCGCCCCGGGAGTGAGACGCCCCACATTGTCAATTCCTCGATCTTTTTCGGACCGCTGATCCGTTTCGCCCGAAGCCCGCACCAGCCCTGACGACGTCATCGAACGGTCCCACGTGATCCCCTGGACCGGGCGGCCCGGCGCCAGAAGTTCACGACCCGATGAAAGCACGGCGCCACGCTGCGCGACGGACAATTCAGTGATGAATTTACGCAGGTCGTGGCGTGCTTGCATGTATCGAGCGTACTGGCTGGAACGAAACCGGAACCTTTCGCCCCGGCGGTGCGGAACGTAACTATTGACGCACAGCATTGGGTCGATCTAAAAACAAACCTTACAGATTTGGCGGTCCCTTTCGCCCGTTGCCGGGAACATCGATGCAGCTCAAAGCTCCTATGCCCCGCGTCACATGCCTGATGCCCGACAGATCACCCGGTCGAGGTGCTGAGAAGCTCCTGTGAATCATCGGATGCGACGTTTACCCATCCAGCGAAAAACCCCCTCCGACCGGCCACCGGCGCGCTATCCGGACAGCCGATAGAGGGACGTCTCCGGAGAACAAAGCTACCCGTTCGGGTGACCCATACCCATCAATGTGAGGGGTCACTCCATCAATGTGAGGGGGTAACTGGCCGGTAACAATCGGAGCCCCGCGTGTCCGGAACTCATCATCGGACCGCCGGCCTTGTCCGGACGTCGACACCCTACCCACTCAGCGGCGGGCCGCCCGACCCGACCGGCAGGGGTCGGCGGCCCGGCCTCAGCAGCCGCATAGTCCGGTCTGGAGGGCTTGCGCGGCGAGCTGTTGCAGGGGACGGACGGTCGTCGGATCGGATCCCTTGGAGTCGGCGTTTCCTCAGGGCGTGGGCGGCTTGGGCGTGCCGGCTCCCTGGTCGGCCTCACCAGACGTCGCCTCGCCGGCGGACGGCCGGACCTCGAAAGCCTCGCCCGCATCCGGCTGCTCGACCGCGGAGGGCGGCGTCGGCCCGGCCGGGAGGTCCGCTGCCTCCGCAGCGGGTCGGACCTGACCCGCTGCCGGCGTGGTCTGTGACGCCGCGGGGTCCGTCGTCGGCGCGGGCTGACCTGTGACGGGTACGACCCCTTCGGGCGGCGCAGGTGCTGCTGTGGGCACGGGCCGATCTGCGGCGGATGGCGGAACACCGGGCCCTTCCGGTGCCACGGGTGCTGCCGGCGGCGCGGGGGCGGACTGCGTGTTGGCGGGTGCGGGCGTCGGGCGGGCGTACGGGGAGTTCGGGTCGGCCGGTGGGTTCTGTGACGTCGTGGTGGTGTCCGGGTCCGGCGCGGCCGTGTCCGCATGGGTCTGCGGCCGGGCGTAGGGCGAGTCAGGGTCGGGCGGGGGCGTGGCCGGCATCGGCGGGGCCGCGGGGGCCTGCGACGCGAACGCCGCATCGGGGGCCTGGTCGGCAGGGCGGGCGTAGGGAGACGCGTCCGGGGCGGGCTGGGCGTAACCCGGGGCCGGGTATCCGGCGGGACCGTAGCCGGGGTAGGCCGCACCCGGATGACCGGAGGCCGGTTGCGGGTCCCAAGGATGCTGCGGGCCGGCCGGGTCCCACATCGGCTGGGCGCCGCCCGGCATTGCCGAGGCCGGCGCACCCGGGGGAAATACGGGCGGCAGGTGGCCCACAGACCCGGCACCCGGGTGCCCGGCCGGGTAACCGCCAGAGGCAGCGGCCGGGTAACCGGCGGGGGCGGCCGGGTAACCGACCGGTCGGCCGGGGCCGAAGGCGGGCAGGGAAGCTCCGAACGCCGGAGTCGCGGGCCTGCGGAAGAAGGCGCGCGGCGCGGTGAGGACGAGGATGCCGACCAGCGTGTACCCGAGGATCTGGGCCACCGCGAGAGCCGCGTTGGTGCCGATCCAGCCGCCCGGGTAGGCGTCGGAGAGCTGGGATCCCAGCGAGGACGGGTCCGCGTCGCCGCTTTGCTGGGCGGCGAGGGTCAGGACGGCCGCGCCGCCGCCGAGGATGCCGAGGACGCAGACGACCAGGGTGGTGATGCGGGCCGTGTTGCTGCCCCGGCGCAGCGAGAGACCGACCACGACGAACAGCGCGAAGGCGATGACCGCCAGGGCCAAGGCGACCGCGGCGCCCAGCCAGACCACGGCGACGTAGTACTCCGGGTCGGAGTTGTCGCCGAAGCGCTGGAACGCCTGCGGGTTGCCGGTGACGTCACGGAAGCGGTCGACGGTGCCGGGCACGATCGCCAGGGTCGCGATGGCGTACACCAGGCCGACGCCGGCCATCAGCCAGAGCAGGGCGGCCGCGAAGGCCACCGTGGGCGGCCGGCCCGCCGGGGAGGGCGGTGGCACGGTCGCGGCCGGCGGTGGCTGGACTGCTGGGTATGACATCGACGACTCCCCGCGGTGATCCGTTGCGCCCGAACCTACCCGGACGCAACGGATAGCGGGGTGCGAACCCGGTCAGGCCGGGTCGGTGGGCGGCTTGGGCGGCGGCTGCTCGCCCTCGGGAGGCGGCGGGGGCGTGGACGAGGGCGATCCGGGATAGGGCGGCAGCCCAGGCGCGGGCTGTCCCGGCTGCCCGTGCTGACCAGCACCGAAGCCAGGATCCGAGGGCGTCCCGGAACCAGGACCACCGGGGTAGGGAGGCTGCCCCGGATAAGGCTGCCCGGCGGGAGGCTGTCCGGGATAAGGCTGCCCTGGTGAGGGCTGTCCCGGATAGGGCCCCGGCGCCGGCGGATAGCCCGGCGCCTGCCCCGGGTAAGGCGGATAGGGCACCGACGGATCCCAGGCCGCCGCGGCCGCCGGCTTCCGGAAGAAGTCGTTCGCAGCCGGCAGCGCCAGCAGGATCACGGCGCCCAGGATCGCGAGCAACGCGACGACGGTCAGCGTGGTGGTGGCCGGCGTGAACCAGGAGGGCATGGCCTCCTCGATCCGCCGCTGCACCTCGTCCTGCGAGGGCGCCCCGGTTGTCGTGCCGCCGGCGTCCATGCTGCCCACCAGCGCCGTCCCGCCGAGGTTGATCCCCAGGCAGCAGAGCGAGATGCCGCCGATCACCCAGGTCACGATCCGCGACGCGTTCTTGCCGCGGGAGTCGAAGAACCCGAGCACGGCGAACCCGGCGCCGAGCAGCAGGTTGATCACCGCACCGCCGAGGAAGGCGATGCTCACGATCGACTCGGCCCCCTCGGCCTCCGTGCCCGCGTACACGTCACGGACGGCGTCGGTGAGGCTGCTCGCGATGGAGAAGGTCAGTATCGCGTTGATCACTTGGATCGCGGCCACCACGTACAGCAGGTAGGCCGCCACGGTCACGACGGTCGGGCGCGTTCTCGCGCTGTCGGCTGGGTAGCTCGGAAAGCTCACAATGCCCCCAAATCTTGATCCATTCACGGTATCGGGCGACCGCCAGATCCGCGACCGAGCCGCGGATCGGAGAGGTTTGTGGCAACATCGGACGACGATGCCCGATTTATCCGTAAATAGGTCGCTCGATCAGGGGGCGACACGGGTCGAACGTGGTCCCTACACTTCACCCGTGGCACCGACGCGGCAGCAAAGGCCTTCCGCGATGCCGCCTGCCCGCCTCACGAGTCGCCCGCCCGCCATCCGGGCCGAGGCAGACCGTTCGAGCCGGGCGAAAGTCCCGTTACGCCGGCCGCGTGACCACTCCGCGGCGGCCCCAGACCTGTTAAGGACCGGTGAGTCCCATGCCCCACGCCGACACTCTGACCGTCGTTCACCATGACGACACGAGGACCCGATTCACAGACGTCCGATATCAGCTCCACCGCGACGGCATCCGCATCTGGTCCGACAAGGGGGAGCAGGTCGTCACCGACGTCCTGATGACCCAGGCCTACCGGCAGAGGCCGGCCACAAGTTAATCCACACAACTGAAGACGCGAGGGGCCCCGGGCGATCGAAAGATCAAAACCCGGGGCCTTTTCCCGTACGGGGTCAGCCGCGCGAGACCCGCAGCCCTTCCTTGCTGCCGGCCAGGTCGACCACGACCCTGTCGCCGTCCCTGATCTCCCCGGCCAGCAGCGCCTTGGCCAGCGCGTCCCCGATGGTCGACTGCACCAGCCGCCGCAGCGGACGGGCGCCGTAGATCGGGTCGTACCCGTGCTCGCCCAGCCAGTCGATCGCCGTCCCGCTCACGTCGAGGGTGAGCCGGCGCTCGGCCAGCCGGGTCCGCAGCCGCCCGAGCTGGATGTCGACGATCGCGGCCAGGTCGTCGCGGGTCAGCGCGTGGAACACCACGATGTCGTCGAGCCGGTTGAGGAATTCGGGCTTGAAGTGCCCCCGTACGACGGCGAGCACCTCGTCCCGTCGTTCCTCGTCGCCCATCGTGATGTCGGCCGTCTGCGAGCCCAGGTTCGACGTGAGCACCAGGATCGCGTTGCGGAAGTCGACCGTACGGCCCTGCCCGTCGGTCAGGCGGCCGTCGTCGAGCACCTGCAGCAGCACGTCGAACACGTCGGGGTGGGCCTTCTCGACCTCGTCGAGCAGCACGACGCTGTACGGCCGGCGTCGCACCGCCTCGGTGAGCTGCCCACCCTCCTCGTAGCCGACGTAGCCGGGCGGGGCGCCGACGAGCCGCGCGACCGAATGCTTCTCGCCGTACTCACTCATGTCGATGCGAACCATGGCCCGCTCGTCGTCGAAGAGGAACCCGGCCAGCGCCTTGGCGAGTTCGGTCTTGCCGACGCCGGTGGGGCCGAGGAACAGGAAGCTGCCGGTCGGGCGGTCGGGGTCGGCGATCCCGGCCCGGGCTCGCCGCACCGCGCCCGCCACCGCGGCCACCGCCTCGGCCTGGCCGACGACCTTTTCGCGCAGGGATTCCTCCATCCGCAGCAGCTTGGCCGTCTCGCCCTCCATCATCCGGCCGGCCGGGATGCCGGTCCACGACGAGATCACCTCGGCGATGTCGTCGGCGCCGACCTCTTCCTTGACCATCGGCGGCTCGGCCGCAGCCTCCTCGTCGGCCGCGGAGGCGGTGCCGAGCTCCTGCTCGAGGGCGGGAATCTCCTGATACTGCAGGCGGGAGGCCTTTTCCCAGTCGGCGTCGCGCTGCGCCCGCTCCAGCTCGGCGCGCGTCTCGTCCAGCTGCTTCTTGAGTTCACCGACCCGGTTGAGGCCGCCGCGCTCGCGTTCCCATCGGGCGTTGAGGGCCGTGAGCTCCTCTTCCCGGTTGGCCAGGTCGAACTCCAGCCGGGTCAGCCGGTCGCGGGAGGCGGGGTCGGTCTCCTTCTCCAGCGCCAGCTTCTCGACGCGCATGCGGTCGACCTGGCGCTGCAGCTGGTCGAGCTCGACCGGCCGGGAGTCGATCTCCATGCGGAGACGGGACGCGGCCTCGTCGATCAGGTCGATCGCCTTGTCGGGCAGGAACCGGTCGCTGATGTACCGATCGGACAGCGAGGCCGCCGCGACCAGGGCGGCGTCGGTGATCTGCACCCGGTGGTGCGCCTCGTACCGCCCCTTGAGCCCGCGCAGGATGCCGATGGTGTCCTCCACCGTCGGCTCGCCGACCACGACCGGCTGGAAGCGCCGTTCGAGCGCCGGGTCCTTCTCGATGTGCTCTCGGTATTCGTCCAGGGTCGTGGCGCCGACCATGCGCAGCTCGCCGCGGGCCAGCATCGGCTTGAGCATGTTGCCGGCGTCCATCGACCCCTCGCCCTTGCCGGCGCCGACGACCGTGTGCAGCTCGTCGAGGAACGTGACGACCTGGCCGTTGGAGTTGCGGATCTCTTCGAGGACGCTCTTGAGCCGTTCCTCGAACTGGCCGCGGTACTGCGCGCCGGCCACCATCGCGCCCAGGTCGAGCGAGACGAGCTTCTTGTCCCGCAGGGTCTCGGGCACGTCCCCGGCCACGATGCGCTGGGCCAGGCCCTCGACGATGGCGGTCTTGCCGACGCCGGGCTCACCGATCAGCACGGGGTTGTTCTTCGTACGCCGGGACAGCACCTGCACGACGCGGCGGATCTCGGCGTCCCGGCCGATCACCGGGTCGATCTTGCCCTCGCGGGCCAGCGCGGTGAGGTCGACGCTGTACTTCTCGAGGGCCTTGTACGTCTGCTCGGGGTCGGCGTTGGTGACCCGTCGCTCGCCCCCGCGCACCTGCGGGAATGCGGCGACCAGGGCTTCCTCGGTGGCGCCGACGTCCTTGAGCGCACGGCCGACGGCGCCGCCGACGCGGGCGAGGCCGGCCAGCAGGTGCTCGGTCGAGATGTACTCGTCGCGCAGCGGCTGGGCGATGAGCTCGGCCTCGCCGATCGCGTTCACGAACTCGCGGGAGAGGCTGGGCTCGGCCGTGCTGGCGCCGCGTGCGGAGGGCAGCTGTTCGACGGAGCGGAGCGCGGCCCGGCGTACGTCGGCGGGGTTGGCCCCCACGGCGCGCAACAGGGCCGGGGCCGTGGAGCCGCCGGTGTCCAGCAACGAAAGCAACATGTGCCACGGCTCGACGGTGGCGTGACCGCGCCGCCCGGCGTCGGCGACCGCCCCCGTGATCACGTCGCGGCTCTTGGTGGTCAAGCGTTCGGCGTTCATCTGCTCCCCTGCTCGGAAGACTTGAGCGTACTCAACTCAACTCTATGCCCGCGGCGCCAGAGCGACAACGCAAGGGGGCGAACCAGCCGTGACGGTCGCCACGGACGCCTCTGAACAGCGGGAAGAGCGCCGTACCGTGGCGAATCATGGCCGTGAAACCCCCGGCGCACGACAGCATGTCGCGGCGTCTGCTTCCGCTCGCCCTGGTTTTCGTGGCGGTCGGGATCTCCACCTCCTTCGTCGGCCCTTACCTGGCTCTCTTCCTCAGCGACGCGGTGCACGCCGGCCCGGTCAAGACCACCGTGTTCCTCCTGGTCGCCCCGCTCTCCGGGGTCCTCATGTCGTGGCTGGTCGGCCGCCTGTCCGACCGCCGCCCGATCCGTCGCCGGCTGCTGATGGCGGGCGCGCTGGCCGGGTTCGCGGGCGCCGCGGCGACGGCCTTCGTTCGTGATTACTGGGTCCTGTTCGCGCTCACCGTCACGCTGACCGCCCTCGCCGGCATCCTCTTCCCGCAAGCTTTCGCGTACGCCCGTCAGGTGCTGCAGCAGGGCGACCCGAAACGGGCGGCGATGGGCATCAGCTCGCTGCGCACCCTGTTCTCGGTTGCCTGGGTGGCCGGCCCGCCCCTGGCCGCGCTTGTCCTGGCCGACTGGGGCTTCACCTACACGTACGGGCTGGCCGCGATCATGTACCTGGTCGTCGCGTTCCTCGTGCTGCGCTTCCTGCCCGAGGTGGGCCCGCCCGCCGCGCAGGTCCGGCACGTCGACCGGGCCCCCGCGCCCGAGGCCGGCCGCTTGACGATCATGCTGCTGGTCGCCGGTTTCACCGTCACGCAGACCGCGCAGGTGCTCGGCGTCCAGGCGATGCCGCTGTTCGTGAGCGACGACCTGGGCGGGTCGGTGCGCGACGCCGGCCTGATCCTGGGGCTCTGTGCCGCGATCGAGATCCCGCTGATGCTCGGCTTCGGCATGCTGTCGACCCGATTCCCCGTACGCGGGTTGATCGTGTTCGGCGTGGTCTGCGCGATCGCGTACCAGGCGACCGCGACGCTGGCCGGCTCGGTCTGGGTGCTGGCCGCGGCCCAGGTGCTCAACGCCGCCTTCATCGCGGCCGTCGGCGGGCTCGCCATCTCGTACATGCAGGATCTGCTGCCGGCCCACCCTGGACGAGCCACCACGATGATCACCAACACGTTCCCGATCGGCCAGGTCCTCGCCGCTCCGGCGTTCGGCCTGGCCCAGCATTTCGGCTTCCGGCTCGCGTACGGGCTGAATCTGGCTCTCTGCGTGCTCGGCCTCGCGCTGATCCTGTTCGCCCGGCCCCGCCCCCGGATCGCCCCGGAAGTGCCGGAGACCGCGCTACTGCGTGGACGCGTGTGACGGCTGGGCTACGGTGGTGATCGTGCGTGTACGAGTGGAACAGACTCCGCTGCCGGGTATCGGCGTCCGCCATGACCTGGTCACCTCCTCGGGCCGTACGGTCGGCGTCGTCTCGCACCGCAACGGCCGCCGTGATCTGGTGCTCTACGACGTCGACGACCCCGACGCGTGCCTGGCGTCGATCCCGCTGACCGACGACGAGGCCGAGGCGCTGGCCGACGTGCTCGGCGCCTCGCTCATGCTGGGCCAGCTCGCCGGGCTCCGGCAGCAGGCGTCCGGCCTGCTCACCGAGCAGATCGCCCTGCCCGCGGGCTCGCCGTTCGTGCGCCGCAAGCTGGGCGACACCCGCGCCCGTACGCGCACCGGCGCCTCGATCGTGGCGGTGATGCGCGACCGTGAGGTGATCGCGTCACCCGGGCCCGACTTCGTCTTCGAGGCGAACGACGTCGTGGTCGCGGTCGGCACCCGCTCGGGCCTGGACGGCGTCACCGCCATCCTCGCCGGCGACGACGACGACTGATGCATGGAACGACGCTCCTCCTGATCGAGGTCGGCGCCCTGCTCTTCGCCCTCGGCATGCTCGGCCGGCTCGGCCGCAGCATCGGGCTCTCCCCCATCCCGCTCTATCTGCTCGCGGGTCTCGCCTTCGGTCACGGCGGCCTGGTGCCGCTGTCGGCGAGCGAGGAGTTCATCGAGATCGGCGCCTCCATGGGCGTCATTCTGCTGCTGGTCATGCTCGGCCTGGAGTACTCGGCCGGGGAGCTGATCAGCAACCTGCGCGCGGCCGCCCCCGCCGGGTTGATGGACGCGCTGTTCAACGCCCTGCCCGGCGCCGCGTTCGCGTTCCTGCTGGGCTGGGACTGGCGGGCGGCCCTGGTGCTGGCCGGCATCACCTGGGTCTCGTCCTCGGGCGTGATCGCCAAGGTCCTCGGCGACCTGGGCCGGCTGGGCAACCGCGAGACCCCCGTGATCCTCTCGGTGCTGGTCATCGAGGACCTCGCGATGGCGTTCTACCTGCCCCTGGTCACCGCCGTGCTGGCCGGGGCGGGATTGATCGGCGGGGCGAAGGCTCTGGCCGTCGCGGTGATCACCGTGCTCGCCGTCCTGGTCGTCGCGATCCGCTACGGCCGGCAGATCAGCGCCCTGATCTCGGCCCGTGACGCCGAAGCGCTGCTGCTCGGGGTGTTCGGCCTGACCCTGTTCGTGGCCGGGGTGGCCGAGGAGCTGAACGTCTCGGCCGCTGTCGGGGCGTTCCTGGTCGGCATCGCGATCTCGGGCCCGGTTGCGCATCACGCCACCGAGATGTTGTCGCCGCTGCGTGACCTGTTCGCCGCGGTCTTCTTCGTCTTCTTCGGCCTCTCGACCAATCCGGCCGACATGCCGCCGGTGCTGTTGCCGGCGCTGGGGCTGGCCGTGATCACGATGCTGACCAAGGTGCTGACCGGTTATCTGGCCGCCAAGCGGGTGGGCATCGCGCTGCCCGGCCGGCTGCGCGCGGGTCTGGCCCTGATGCCTCGCGGAGAGTTCTCGATCGTCATCGCCGGGCTGGCCGTCGCGTCGGGGGTCGAACCGCGGCTCGCTCCGCTTGCGACGGCGTACGTGTTGATCACCGTGGTGTCCGGGCCGTTGCTCGCCCGGTTGCCCGATTACGAGTGGTTCAAGACCTTCATCCGCAGGTGGCGGCAGCCGTCAACGCCCGCCGTACGGCCCCTGACGGCCGAGGACTGATCCCCAGGCTGCATTAAGCTACTGACCAGTATCTGATTGTGAGCCCTTGACACTTTCGCAGGACATCAACTTCGCGCTACCGTTCCCTCCCGACAACTGACTGTTATCAGACTTTCTCGGGCGGCGACGTGGCAGTGCGTGAGTCGACTTTTTACGGGTTCGCAAATCCGGTCGATCCTCGGCCGGAGGAGCTACAGGCGTGGGCCTATCACCCCGAGGCAGTTCCGTTGAGCAGCATGCCCCCCGACTGGGACCTGCTGATCTCCGGCGACGTCCTCGCGCCCACCCTCTTCGAGCTGGCCATGGACAGGCAGTGTCCGGCCCGCCGCTTCGCGCAGCACTGCATGTACATCTACGCCGCCGACGGCGTCCGGCAGAACGCGTCCGGCCAGCGCAAACGCCGGCTCAGGAAGTTCGTCGAGCGGGCCGAGGAAGTCGGTGACGAGCCGATGTCGATCTGGGCGCACAACTGCCGCGTGCTGATGAGCCGGCCCGAGATCTTCGAGTACTCGGACTGGATCGAGGGCGGGCTGGTGCGGCACCCCCGGCGGCTCGGACTGTTCAACCGGCGCTGACCCGCGGCGAAAACGGCCCCGCTCGGCGGGGCCGTTTCCTTTATCTCTCGGACGACCGTCTGGGGCGCCAGACGACAAGTGCTGTCGAGGGGCGCTCCTGGCGCACAAGGTCACGTCCGCCGTACGGGTTCTCCAGCTGGGCGATCCGGGTGTAGGCGTCGTTCAGGTCGTGCTCGAGCTCGGCCACCCGCTGCTGCAGGTCGGCGACCAGTTGCTCGAGTCCGATGATGCGTTTGATGCCGGCCAGGTTGACGCCGTCCTCCTGGCTGAGTCTCTGCACCTCACGCAGCAACGCGACGTCCCGCTCGCTGTACCGGCGACCACCGCCGCCGGCCCGTCCCGGCTGCACCAGCCCGAGACGGTCATACTGCCGGAGGGTCTGCGGGTGCATCCCGGCCAGCCGAGCCGCCACCGAGATGATCAGGACCTTGGCGTCGGAGGTCTGCTCGACCGAGAAGCTGATCTCCTCATGCATAATCCACCTCCTCGTCCCCGACCTAACTGTTCCGGCGCACCCGAGCCTCGAGCCGTTCCCGCCCGGCGGGCGGGGTCAGCTTGGCGAACCGCTCCAGCGCGTCCCGGGCCTCCCCCGTGACACCTCCCGGCACCTGCACGTCGACCGTGACGATCAGGTCTCCGGGTGGTCCGTTCTTGCGCATGATGCCCTTGCCGCGCGCCCGTAGCTTGCGGCCGCTCGGCGTGCCCGGCGGCACCCTCAGGGTGACCGGGCCGTCCAGCGTCGGCACGCGCAGATCCGTGCCGAGCACAGCCTCGGCAATGGTGACCGGCACCACCAGGGTCAGATCATCGCCCGTACGCCCGAACAACTCGTCCGGTCGCACACTGACCTGCACGTACAGGTCGCCGGCGGGCCCGCCCCGATCGCCCGGCTCGCCGCGGCCGCTGAGCCGGATGCGCTGGCCGTCGGCGACCCCGGCCGGGAACCGGACGTTGATCGTGCGGTTCTTGGTGACTCCGCCCGTGCCGCGGCACTCCGGGCACTTCTGGTCGACGATCGTGCCCGCGCCCTGGCAGTCGCGGCACGGCTCCGAGAAGCTGAACGACCCCTGGTTGCGCGAGATCAGACCGCTGCCCGCGCACTGCGGGCAGGTCCGCGGCGAGGTGCCCGGTTTGGCGCCGTTGCCGTGACAGGTCTCGCACTCGCCGGCCGAGCGCAGCGTGAGGGGCAACGTCGTGCCCTTCACGGCCTGCGCGAAGTCGAGCGTCACCTCGGTCTCGACATCCCGGCCGCGGCGGGGACCGCCACGGCGTGCGGCGCCGCCTCCAGGGCCGCCGCCCGAGAATATCGAGCTGAAGATGTCCGAGAAGCCGGCGCCGCCGAAGCGCCGGTCGCCGGCGCCGCCCCCGGCCGCCCCGGCGCCGCTGAACCCGCCGAACAGGTCGGACGGGTCGAACTGCGCGCCGCCACCGGACCGTGCGCCGCGACGGAAGGCGCCCGAGCCGAACAGCGAACGCATCTCGTCGTACTCTTTGCGCTTCTTGTCGTCCGAGAGCACGTCGTACGCCTCGGAGGCGGCCTTGAACTTCTCTTCCGCCTCCTTGTTGCCCGGGTTGCGGTCCGGGTGCAGATCACGGGCGAGCTTCCGGTACGCCTTCTTGATCTCGTCGGTCGGAGCGGACTTGGGCACGCCGAGAACGGCATAGAAGTCCTTTTCGAGCCAGTCCTTCGAGCTCATCCCGCCTCCCCCCTCCTGCGGCAGGTCCCGCCCGCCGCAGAGCGGCAGGCGGGACGAACGTGTGAGATCACTCCGGGTCGGCCACCGCGACCATGGCCGGTCGCAGCAGTCGCTCGCCCAGGCTGTAGCCGCGGCGCATGACCTCGACGCAGGTCGGCTCGGTGACGTCCGCGGACGTCTGGTGAGCGACCGCCTCGTGGCGGTTGGGGTCGAACGGGTCGCCCTTCTCGCCGAAGGCCACCAGGCCCAGCTTGCCGGTCACCGTGGTCAGTGACTCGGCCACCGAGGCGAACGGCCCGACCAGGTCGCCGTGCTCGCGAGCCCGGTCGATGTCGTCGAGCACCGGCAGCAGCGAGGTGAGCACCGCGCCGGTGGTCTGCTCGGCCGCCGCGCCCCGGTCGCGGTCGACCCGCTTGCGGTAGTTGGCGTACTCGGCGGTGACCCGTTGCAGGTCGTGGGTCCGCTCCTCGAGCTCGGTCCGCAGCGCCTCGAGTTCGGCGCCCAGGGCCGGCTTCGGCTCCTCGGGCTTCTCAGCGTCGTCGGCGGTCACAGTCGCCTCGTCCTCGGGCTCGTCCTCGGGCTCGGCCGCGCGGTGTGCGCCGACCGTGGCCTTGCCCTTGGCCGTGGGGGCCTTGGACTCGGCCTTCGCATCGATCTTGCGACGGTCCCGGATGACGACCCGCTCGGTCGCCCGACCGTCGTTCTCGTCGTCCGTGGCGGTCACTTCTTGTCGTCCTCCACGATCTCGGCGTCGACGACGTCGTCGGCGCCACCCGCGGTCGGGCCGGCGTTCGAGGCGCCGGCAGCGCCGGCCGCACCGGTCCCACCAGCGGCGCCGGGAGCAGCCTGCGGGCCGTCGGCGCCAGGAGCAGCCTGCGGGGCCTCACCCTGCGAGTACAGCAGCGAACCGGCCTCCTGCGAAACCTGCGACAGACGCTCGTGGGCGGACTTGATCTTTTCGATGTCCGTGCCACCGAGCGCGCCCCGCAGCTCGCCCAGCGCCTCGCCGATCTTGTTCTTGCTGTCCTCGGGCAGCTTGTCGCCGCTCTCGGCCAGGAACTTCTCGGTCTGCCACTGCAGCTGCTCGGCCAGGTTGCGGGTCTCGGCCTCTTCCTTGCGCTTCTTGTCGTCGTCCGCGTGGTCCTGGGCGTCGCGCATCATGCGCTCGATGTCTTCCTTCGGCAGCGCGGAGCCACCGGTGATCGTCATCTTCTGCTCCTTGCCCGTGCCCAGGTCCTTGGCGGACACGTGCACGATGCCGTTCGCGTCGATGTCGAAGGAGACCTCGATCTGCGGGACGCCGCGCGGCGCGGGCGCGATGCCACTGAGCTCGAAGGTGCCGAGCTTCTTGTTGTACGCCGCCATCTCGCGCTCGCCCTGGAAGACCTGGATCAGCACGGAGGGCTGGTTGTCCTCGGCGGTCGTGTAGACCTCGGAGCGGTGCGCCGGGATGGTGGTGTTGCGCTCCACCAGCTTGTGCATGATGCCGCCCTTGGTCTCGATGCCCAGCGAGAGCGGGGTGACATCGAGCAGCAGGACGTCCTTGACCTCGCCCTTGAGCACGCCGGCCTGCAGGGCGGCGCCGACGGCGACGACCTCGTCCGGGTTGACGCCCTTGTTCGGCTCGCGGCCGATCATGCTCTTGACCAGGTCGGCCACGGCCGGCATGCGGGTCGAGCCACCGACCAGGATGACGTGGTCGACGTCGGACAGCTTGACGTCGGCGTCCTTGATCGCGGACTCGAACGGGCCCTTGCAGCGGTCGAGCAGGTCCTGCGTCATGCGCTGGAACTCGGCACGGCTCAGCGACATGTCGAGGTGCAGCGGGCCGTCCGGGCCGGCCGTGATGTACGGCAGGTTGATGCTGGTGGTGGTGGCGGCGGACAGCTCGATCTTCGCCTTCTCGGCGGCCTCGCGCAGACGCTGCAGGGCCATCTTGTCCGAGCCCAGGTCGATGCCGTGCTCGCCGCGGAACGTCTTGACCAGGTGGTCGATGATCCGCTGGTCCCAGTCGTCGCCACCCAGGTGGTTGTCACCAGAGGTCGACTTCACCTCGATGACGCCGTCGCCCAGCTCGAGCAGCGAGACGTCGAAGGTGCCGCCGCCGAGGTCGAAGACCAGGACGGTCTGCTCCTTGGAGCCCTTGTCGAGCCCGTACGCCAGGGCGGCGGCGGTGGGCTCGTTGACGATCCGCAGGACGTTGAGGCCGGCGATCTCGCCCGCCTCCTTGGTGGCCTGGCGCTGGGCGTCGTTGAAGTAGGCCGGGACGGTGATGACCGCGTCCGTGACCGTCTCACCGAGGTACGCCTCGGAGTCGCGCTTCAGCTTCATCAGGACCCGCGCCGAGATCTCCTGCGGGGTGTACTTCTTGCTGTCGATGTCGATCGACCAGTTGGTGCCGACCTCGCGCTTGACCGAGCGGATGGTCCGGTCGGGGTTGGTCACCGCCTGACGCTTGGCGACCTCGCCGACGAGCACCTCACCGTTGCGGGCGAAGGCGACGATGGACGGGGTCGTCCGGGAGCCCTCCGCGTTGGCGATGACGGTGGGCTCGCCTCCTTCCAGAACGCTGACGCAGGAGTTCGTGGTGCCGAGGTCGATGCCGACCGCACGTGCCATGGTTGGTTCCTCGCTTCGGGGTTGCTCAGTGAAGGTTGAGTGCAACGGACTCAATGATGCCACGGGCGCGCACATCGTCAAGTCGAAGTTGAGTCTCCTCGACGCAACTGCCAGGCAGCTCACAGCCCCGCCCGCAGTTCGGTAGATACCTGTCCGGTCACGGCATACCGGCCGCTGTTGTCCCGGATGCATAGATCGGGCACTCTTTACCCGTGACGACGCACGGTGACGCGGTCGGTCCGTCGGCCCTGTCCGCCGCACCCGCCGCCACGCAAGAGCCCGCCTCCGCCCCGGCTGGCTCGGCGGAGGAGAAAGCGCAGGTCAGCGTGATGGCCGCCGATTCAGCAGACCGCTTCGAGGGTACTGAATCCAGCGTGCCCCGCCCACCTCAGGACATCGAGCCCGGAAAAACGGAGACGGCCGACGCCCGTCCCGCCGACCTGGGCGAGGCCGACGCGCGCAAGGCCACCGAGGCGCCCCCGGCGATCAGCCGGCTCGCCGAGGCCCTCAGCGCGCTCCGCTCGGCGATCGGCGGCACGGCGTACCCCCTGGTCATGCCGTCGGCCGAGGAGGCTCAGCGGGTCGGCGCGGCGCTCACCACCCAGCTCGACGACTACCTGCTGCCCCGGCTGGCCCGGCTCGACGCCCCGCTGCTGGTGGTCGTCGGCGGTTCCACCGGCGCCGGCAAGTCGACATTGGTCAACAGCCTCGTCCGCGCCCCCGTCAGCACGGCCGGGGTGCTGCGCCCGACCACACGATCGCCGGTGCTGGTCAGCAACCCCGCCGACCTGCCCTGGTTCCAGCAGGGTCAGCTGCTGCCCGGGCTGGTACGCACCCGCGAGCCCAGCAACGACGCCGGCGCGCTCCAACTCGTCTCCGCGCCCGCGCTC
Organism: Paractinoplanes brasiliensis; assembly: GCF_004362215.1. Classification (NCBI taxonomy): domain Bacteria; kingdom Bacillati; phylum Actinomycetota; class Actinomycetes; order Micromonosporales; family Micromonosporaceae; genus Paractinoplanes; species Paractinoplanes brasiliensis. The sequence goes on from NZ_SNWR01000001.1 coordinate 3,416,542, forward strand.
GGCGCCGGGCTGGCCTTCCTCGACGCGCCCGACATCGACTCGGTGGTCGACCGCAACCGCAAGCTCGCCGCGCAACTGCTGGCGGCGGCCGACCTGTGGCTGTTCGTCACCACCGCCGCCCGGTACGCCGACGCCGTGCCCTGGGAACTGCTCACCACGGCCCGCCTGCGCGGCACGGTGATCGCCCTGGTGCTCGACCGGGTCCCGGCCGAGGCCGCCCCCGAGATCGCCACCCACCTGCAGGACATGCTCAACGTCCGCGACCTGGGCGCGGCCCCGCTGTTCGTGCTGCCCGAGACCAGGCTCGACGGCCAGGGCCTGATCAGCGAGGACGTGATCCGCCCGCTGCAGGACTGGTTCGGCCGGCTCGCCGCCGACTCCCACGCGCGCTCGGCGGTGGTGCGTCAGACGCTGGACGGCGCGCTCGCCTCGCTCGGGCCGGCCGTCGAGGGGTTGGCCGACGCGGCCGACGAGCAGGCCCGCGCGGCCAAGGCGCTGGGCGACAGGGTCACCGCGGCTTATCGCACCGGACGCCAGACGATGGCCGACGGGCTGCGCGACGGCCGCCTGCTGCGGGGCGAGGTGCTCGCCCGCTGGCAGGAGTTCGTCGGCACCGGCGAGTTCCTGAAAACCCTGGAGAGCAAGGTCGGCCAGATCCGCGACCGGTTCGTGGCCGCGCTCACCGGGCGGCCGGCGCCGGGGCGCAACCTGCAGATGGCGCTCGAGTCCCAGCTGGTCACGCTGCTGCGCGGCATCGCGGCGGACGCGGCCGAACAGGCGTACTCGGCCTGGCAGGCCCACCCGGCGGGGGCGGCTCTGCTCGACGCCGGGCTGCAACGCCCCGCCGCCGACCTGCCCGAGCGGGCCGATCGCCTGGTGCGCGACTGGCAGCAGTGGGTGCTCGGCCTGGTGCGGGCCGAGGGAGCCGACAAGAGGGTGGTGGCACGCGGGGCGGCGTACGCGGTCAACGGGGCCGGCCTGGCCGTGATGATCGCCGTGTTCACCTCGACCGCCTTCATCCCGACCGGGCTCGAGGTCGCCGCGGGCGCCGGCAGCGCGGTCGCCGCTCAGAAGGTGCTCGAGGCGATCTTCGGAGACCAGGCCATCCGTACGCTCGCCACCCAGGCCCGCGAGGATCTGCTGCTCCGCACGGACAAGCTGCTCGACGAGGAGGCCGCGCGTTTCACCGACCGGCTCGCCGCCGTCGGCCTGGACGCCGAACCGGGGGCCCGCCTGCGACAGGCCGCCGCCGATGTGGAGACTGCCCGTACCGAACTGGCGTTGACGGGGAGCGCATGAGCCTGGTGAAAGACGTTCGCGACGACAAGCGGGTCGACTCCGAGCGGCTGGTGCAGCGGCTCGAGGCACTGAGCCGTTTCCTGCGCCTGGTCGACCCGCATCTGCCGGACAACGACCTGGTGGCCGCGCACACGCTCGTCGAGCGGGCCGGCAACCGGCTGGCGCTCTCGCGTGACCACACCGTCGTCGCGCTCGCCGGCAGCACCGGCAGTGGCAAGTCCAGCCTGTTCAACGCGCTGGCCCGGCTCAAGCTGTCGCCGGTCGGCGTGCGGCGGCCGACCACCGGCGTCGCTCACGCCTGTGTCTGGGGCCCCCTCGAACCGGCCAACAAGCTGCTCGACTGGGTCGGCGTGCTCCCGCGGCACAGGTTCATCCGCGAGAGCGCGCTCGACGGCGACGACGAGGCCTCGCTGCGCGGGCTGGTGCTGCTCGACCTGCCCGACTTCGACTCGGTCGAACGTGGGCACCGCCTCGAGGTCGACCGCCTGCTCGGCCTGGTCGACCTGATCGTCTGGGTGGTCGACCCGCAGAAATACGGCGACCGGATCCTGCACCAGGCCTACCTGTCGCAGTTCCGCTCGCACGCCGCGGTCACCGTCGTCGTGCTCAACCAGGCCGACCGGCTGTCCACCCAGGACACCGAGCTGGTGCTGAACGATCTGAAGCGCCTGCTCACCGAGGACGGGCTGGACGAGGCGCCGGTGCTGGCCACGTCGGCCAAACAGCCCGGCATGCTGGCCGAGCTGCGCGGGTCGCTCGAGACCACGGTGGCCGAGCGGCAGGCCGCGCTGCGCCGGGTTGCCGGCGACGTCGAGACCGTGAGCGAGCCGCTGACCGCCATGATCGGCCCGCCCGCGGCCGAGGACGAGGTCGACCGGGCCACCGTCCGCCAGCTGACCGACGCGCTCGCCGTCTCGGCCGGGGTCGGCGCGGTCTCCGACGCCACCGCGGCGGCCTATCGGCACAGGGCCGCGGCCGCCACCGGCTGGCCCCTGACCCGTGGCCTGCGCCGCCTGCGTCCCGACCCGTTGCGCCGGCTGCACTTGTCGGACAAACCCGCCGAGAAAGTTGCCGACGACGACGCCCCGCGCGTGCCGTCGACCGAGCTCGTGCCGCGCACGTCGCTGCCCGAGGCCGACGCCGCGCAGCGGTCCGCGGTCAGCCTGGCCGTACGGGCCGTCTCCGACCGGGCCGCCGCTCCGCTGCCCGAGGTGTGGAAGCCCGCCCTGACCAACGCCGCCCGCTCCCGGGCAGCCGACCTGTCCGACGCGCTCGACCGCGCGATCGGCACGACCGACCTCGGTGTGGCCAGGACGCCGCTGTGGTGGCGGGTGGCCGGGGCGCTGCACTGGTTGTTCCTGGCGGCCGCGGTCTTCGGCCTGGGCTGGCTGATCCTGGGCTACGCCCTCCGGGCACTCGGACTGCCCGAAATGGACGATCCGCAGATCGGCGTGATGCCGCTGCCGACCGCGCTGATGCTCGGCGGCCTGCTCCTCGGGGTGCTGTTGTGGCTGCTCCTGCGCCCGGCAGTGGAGTGGGGCGCCCGGCGCGCCCGGCGCCGGGCCGAGCAGCGCCTGCGGGCCTCGGTGACCGAGGTCGGGCGGGAATACGTGGTCGCCCCGGTGCGCGAGGTGCTGAACTCGTACGCACAGGCGCGTGAAGCTCTGACCGCCGTGCGTTCGTAGTAGTCCCAGCACGCACCGTGGCGGGTAGGCTCGCGACATGCCCGCACCACAGACTCCGTACGAGGCGGTCCTGCACGCGGCCCGTGACGTGGCGAAGCTCGACTGCGCGCTGGACGCCGAGATGCTGGGAACGGCTCTGCTCGGCAGTGTCTACTCCGTGGCGCACGACGACCGCGCTGCCGCCGTCCGCCGTTTCGTCGGCGAGTTCCTTTCCGCGACCACTCGCCGGCGTACAGCGTCGGCCACCACGATTCGCGAGGTCTTCGCCGTTCTCGTGCCCGACGCCGAGGGCGCTTCCGGGGTGCGGCGGGGGCCTCAGACGCCGGCGTGGGCCGACCAGCTCGGCCGCGTCCGTCCCACCGGCTGTTACGCGTACGGGGATGTCTTCGGTGATCAAACGTCGTACCTGGTGACCTTCGCCTACGACGACGAGCGCGACGGCGGTCCGGAACACGCGGTCGTCGCGCTGGTCGACCACAACATCGGCATCACGAAAGACATCTATGTCGGGCCCTCGGCCGAGCGCATCCTCGCCCAGGTGCGCCAGATGTGCGCGGGCGACGAGCTGACCTGGTTCCGCGAGGAAGATCCGGGCCGGCTGCGGGGCGAGATCGATCGCCACCTCGAGATCACCGACGCCCTGGGCGACCTGCCGAGCGAGGGCTCGCTGGCCACCGACCGGGCCCTGGCCGGCGCGCGGCTGGCCCTGCTGCCGGCGGCCACCACCCCGCCGCTGACCGAACCACCCGCGGTCAACAGCACCGATCTCGTACGGGATTTCCTCGCCTCACCCGAAGCGGCGCGTTTCGGCCTCGACCGGGTGCACGCCGACGACGAGCTGGCGTCGCTGCACTTCTGCCTGAGCCTGATCCTCGACCACGCGGCGAGCCTGCCCGACCCCGATCCGCTGCGCTGGAGTCCCGCCGTGGCCGGGCTGTTCCTGCTCGACTGGGTGCACCGGCGCGCTGTCCTCGACATGGACGACGCGGCGATGCTGCCCCGGGTGACGCGGGGCTGGTCGGCCTACGCGATTCGGCGGCGCGACCTGCCCGGGGCCGCGGCCGACCAGACCGACCAGGTGGTCGAGGAGATGATCCCCGAGTTCGCCCGGCTTTACGCGACGGGCGAGAAACGCAGCCCGGCGACGGCGGCGGTGGCGCAGCTGATCTCCGAAGGGGTCGACCCCAACGACAGCGACGCGATCGACGCCTGGATCGAGGCCAACCGCCACCGTCTCGACGACGCCTGAGGTCACCAGCGCCCGGTCAGATCCTCGCTGTGCTCGGCGTGGTGCCGGCCCACCCGGGAACTGCGCTGCTGCTCGGGGGTCGTCCGGTCGTCGGCGTGGTGCTGGCTGCTCGCCCGATGGCTGCCGCGGTAGGAGCGGTTCTGGTTCTCGTCCGCACGGTCCTGGAGGACGATACGGCCGTGATGCCCGCCCCCGGTGTTGGCGTAGCTGCGCTCGATGATGCTGGACGGTCGGATGTTGTTCGAACGTTCGGCCACAGCTGACCTCCGGCTGTGTTCGGACCGGCCACGTGACCGGTGACGGGCTGTCTTCTTGCTGTGCTTGTTCTCTTCGCACCCGCGGTGGCGGGGCCGGTCGGCGGGCTCGCGATCATGCCGCCGGGACGGCTCGGAGTCGGCGGGGTCGCGGTCGTGACGACCGGTGGGCTCGGCGTCACCGGGATCCTCATGGTCGTCACTCGCACCGTTGTCGCCCGGCACGTCGCTGTCGCCCGGCATATCGCTGTCGCCCGGCATATCGCTGTCGCCCGGCGCATCGCTGTCGACCGGCACGTCGCTGTCGACCGGCACATCGCTGTCGACCGGCACGTCAGGGAGGCCGGGCACGGTCGGCGCCTCGACCTCCGCTTCGTCCTGCTCGTCGGGCTCAGGCACGGGCGGCAGTCCGGGGACGAACGGTTTCCTGCCCCAGTGCGCCGGGTCGTCCCGCCCAGCGCCGGGCTTGCCGCCGCCATCGGACAAACCACCACCATCCCGTACGCCTCCCGGCGCCCCGCCCCTGGAAGGCCGGCCGACACTAGGGCCGTCGTGCCCGGACCCGCCCCCCGAAGAAGGTCGACCATCGCGGGGGTCGTCGTGGGCCGACCCGCCCCCGGGAGGCCGGCTACCGGGGCTGTCCTGGTCCGACCCGCCCCTGAGAACTCGTCCGGTGCCCGAGTCGTCATCGTGCGACCTGCCCCCGGAGGACCAGCCGCCGCCGGATCGGTCACGCTGCCGGGGGCCGCTGTGCTTCCGGCCCGGGTCGACGCGGGGGCCGCCGGACGGCGCGGGACCCGCTTGGCCGAGCAGCTTCCCCGCCCGTACGGCGGCATCGGCGCCCTTCAAGGCCCCACGGACAGCGCCGCTCACCGAATCGGGCGACGGCGACGGGTCCCGCGGCGGCTGTTGCCGGACCGGCCCCGAGGAGGTCGGCGGCAGGAAAGGAATGTCCATGGTGTCCGTTCGCCCGCCGGAAAGCTCGCGCGACCCCGCGGTAATGGCGGCCAGGGTCGGTACCGACGCCAACCCCACCAACATCGCCACGATCAGCACATAACGACGCGTCGGCCCGGAGAACCCGGTGTCGGCCCGGTAGACCCCGTTGAGCCGCTTGCGCATCACCTTCATCGGCGGCACGAGGTGGTCGTCGTCGCGCTGGTCCGGCACGGCCGGGCTCCCCCTCTGCGTCGGCATCAACGGGCCGCGGCCGGCTGCAATGATCAACATTGATCGACCGCGGATACCGAATGAACGACGCATGGGCATGAAGGCAGCGGCGAACATTGCCCGTTCGTACGGTAGTGACCGTACGAAAGCCGCTTATTCGGACAAATAAGGGCACCGATATGACGGACGAATTTCTCGACTGTGATCGACCTGGCCTGTAACGGGGCTCACGTTCTCTGTCAGGATGGGGGCGACGGCACCGCCGCCGTCGCTTCGCCGACCCAGCGGGGCAAGGTGGGGGCCGTCACTCCCCGGCGGGGTCCAGGCCCGCGCCGATACGCCGCGCGGCAACCTCACCCGGGCCAGGCGCGGTGACCAGCGGTCCGCCGCGCGTACGGGTAACACCCGTCGCGGCGCAGAGATGAACAGGGAGACTCGATGGCGAACGGCGAAAGCACGGCTGCGCCGCTACCAAAGCCAGGTCCTTCGGACGGCTTGGAGAACCAAGGCATGGGCGGAGCAGACGCACCGGCAGGCGGTTTCGTCCAACTGCTCACCCCCGACGGTGAACGGATCGACAGCGTCACCACAGCTGACGGCACCACGTACTCCGTCGACTTCACCGACGACGAGTACCGCGAGCTGTACCGCGACCTGGTGACGGTCCGCCGGCTCGACGCCGAGGCGACCGCCCTGCAGCGGCAGGGCGAGCTGGGGATCTGGGCGAGCCTGCTGGGCCAGGAGGCGGCTCAGGTCGGTTCCGGCCGGGCGATGCGCCCCCAGGACATGGCGTTCCCCACCTATCGCGAGCACGGCGTCCTCTACACCCGCGGGATCGACCCGATCATGCCGTTCGGCCTGTTCCGCGGCGTCGACCAGGGCGGCTGGGACGCGAACGAGCACCGCTTCAACGGCTACACCATCGTGATCGGGTCGCAGACCCTGCACGCGACCGGTTACGCGATGGGCGTGACGATGGACGGCAAGACCGGCGGCCCCGACGGCGAGGCCGTGATCGCGTACTTCGGTGACGGCGCGACCAGCCAGGGCGAGGTCAACGAGGCGTTCGTCTGGGCCGGTGTGTTCCACGCCCCGATGGTCTTCTTCTGCCAGAACAATCAGTACGCGATCTCCGAGCCGCTCGAGCGTCAGACCCGCATCCCGCTCTACCGCCGGGCCGCCGGTTACGGCTTCCCGGGCGTACGGATCGACGGCAACGACGTGCTGGCCAGCTTCGCTGTCACCCGGGCGGCGCTCGACAACGCGCGCAACGGCCAGGGCCCGACGCTGATCGAGGCCTACACCTATCGCATGGGCGCGCACACCAGCTCGGACGACCCGACCCGTTACCGCATCGCCAGCGAGGTCGAGTCGTGGAAGGCCAAGGACCCGATCTCCCGTCTCCGCGCCTTCCTGGCCAAACAGCAGCTCGGTGACGACGCCTTCTTCGACGAGGTCGACGAGGCGGCCAAGAAGCTCGCGCTCGACCTGCGCGAGCGCGTGCTGGCGATGCCCGACCCGCAGCCGGTCTCGATGTTCGACCACGTCTACCCGAACGGCTCGCCGGAACTCGAGGCGCAACGCGCCCAGTTCGCCGCCTACCACGCCTCGTTCGAGGGGAGTGACCACTGATGGCGGAAACGATCACCATCGGCAAGGCCCTCAACCACGGTCTGCGCCGCTCGCTCGAGCACGACTCCAAAGTCGTCATCATGGGCGAGGACGTCGGCAAGCTCGGCGGCGTCTTCCGCATCACCGACGGCCTGCAGAAGGACTTCGGCGAGGACAGGGTCATCGACACCCCGCTGGCCGAGGCCGGCATCGTCGGCACCGCGGTCGGCCTGGCCATCCGCGGGTACCGCCCGGTCTGCGAGATCCAGTTCGACGGGTTCGTCTTCCCGGCCTACAACCAGATCGTCGCCCAGGTCGCAAAGATGTTCTACCGCTCGAAGGGCAAGGTGCGGCTGCCCATCGTCATCCGGATCCCGTACGGGGGTGGCATCGGCGCTGTCGAGCACCACTCGGAGTCGCCCGAGGCGTACTTCTCGCACACGCCCGGTCTCAAGGTTGTGACCTGCTCGAACCCGGCCGACGCGTACTGGATGATCCAGCAGGCGATCCGCTCGGACGACCCGATCGTCTTCTTCGAGCCCAAGCGGCGCTACTGGGAGAAGGGCGAGGTCGACCTCGACGGCGACCTGGCCGGGGCGTACCCGCTGCACGAGGCACGGGTGGTCCGCGAGGGCACGGACGCGACACTGCTGGCGTACGGGCCGATGGTTCGCACCGCGCTCGACGCGGCCACCGCGGCCGCTGAGGACGGGCGCAACCTGGAAGTCATCGACCTGCGCACACTGTCCCCGGTCGACTACGAAAAGATCTATTCCTCCGTACGCCGGACAGGCCGTGCCGTCGTCGTGCACGAGGCGCCGGGCAACATCGGTCTCGGGGCCGAGCTTGCCGCGCGCATCACCGAGCACTGCTTCTACTCGCTGGAAGCGCCCGTGCTGCGGGTGACCGGCTACGACATCCCGTACCCGGCGGCCCGGGTCGAAGAGGAGTATCTGCCCGACCTTGACCGGGTGCTGGACGCCGTCGACCGTTCGTTCGGGTGGTGACGCCGATGTCGCGGATCAAGGAGTTCACCCTGCCCGACCTGGGCGAGGGCCTGACCGAGGGCGAGATCCTGGCCTGGCTGGTCAAGGTGGGCGACACGATCGAGTTGAACCAGCCGATCGTCGAGGTCGAGACGGCCAAAGCGGCCGTGGAGATTCCGGCCAAGTGGGGCGGGGTCGTCTCGCGCATCTACGTCGAGGCCGGCACCACCGTCGAGGTCGGCGCGCCCATCGTGGCGATCGACACCGACCCGTCGGCCGGGCCGGTGCCGAGCGATCAGCCGGGTCCCGCGCCGTCGGCCGAGTCGCTGGCCGCGGTCGAGATCGCTCCGACCGAGGGCGCTGTCGAGCCGGGTCTGATCGGTGGTCCGGCGCCGGGCGGCCGTACGGCGGTGCTTGTCGGTTATGGGCCGAAGGTCACCACTGCCAAAAGGCGGCCCCGCGTCGGTACGGCCCCGGCTGCTGTTTCTTCGCCGCCGGTTGTTCCCGATGCCCCCGCGCCTCCCGTTGCTCCTCCGCCACCGCCGCCGGTTGTTCCCGCCGCTCCGCCGGCTCCGGCCGGCCGGACGAATGGGCCTGTGCTGGCCAAACCGCCGGTTCGCAAGCTCGCCCGCGACCTCGGCGTCGACCTCGCGACGATCACGGGCACGGGGCCGCTGGGGTCGGTGACCCGGGACGACGTACACCGGGCCGCCGCAGGCGCGACTGCGGCCGAGGTCGCCGTACCCACCGTGACCACCGCTCCGGCCGCGTTCGACGCGAGTCGCGAGCAGCGGATCCCGGTCAAGGGCGTCCGCAAGCTGACCGCGGAGAACATGGTGGCCTCCGCGTTCACCGCGCCACACGTCACGGAGTTCCTCACCGTCGACGTGACCCGCACCATGAAGACGATCGAGAAGCTGAAGGAGCGGCGGGAGTTCCGGGATGTCCGGATCTCGCCGCTGCTGCTGGTGGCCAAGGCCGTGCTGCTCGCGGTCAAGCGTCACCCGATGGTCAACTCGTCCTGGTCGGCGGCGACCAACGAGATCGTCGTCAAGAACTACGTCAACCTGGGTATCGCGGCGGCCACCGAGCGTGGCCTCATCGTGCCCAACGTGAAAGACGCGGGACGGCTCTCGCTGCGGGAGCTGGCCGAGGCGCTCAACACATTGGTGCAGGTGGCGAAGTCGGGGAAGACCCCGCCGTCCGATATGGCCGGTGGGACCCTTTCCATCACTAATGTCGGAGTGTTCGGCGTGGACACGGGCACGCCGATCCTTCCGCCGGGCGAGTCGGCGATCCTGGCGTTCGGCGCGATCCGGCCGACGCCTTGGGTACACAAGGGGAAGATCAAAATTCGCCAGGTCACCACCCTCGGGCTCTCGTTCGACCACCGGATCATCGACGGCGAACTGGGCTCGAAGTTCCTGCGGGACATCGGCGACTTCCTCACCGACCCCGAGGGGACCCTGCTCACCTGGGCTTAGAATTTGTTAGGCGAAACACGGAAGTGAACCTACGATCCTTAGGCAGGTGCTGCGCGTCACCCCCGTAATCGTTGGCAACTCGTCCCGTTTCGGCGCACAATGGAGTCACACGGGACGAGTACCACGATGAGCCGGCGATCCCGGCTCGAAGGAAGTGACAGAGCAGATGAGCATCGTCGACCGCGTTCGTCAGCGCCGGTTGATCAACCGTCAGAACCGCGCCATCGACCGGGCCTGGATGACCGCTCCCACCCAGTCCATGCGCGATGAGATTGCGATCTTCGCCCAGCGCAAGACCTTCTGACGACCACAGCGCCCACGGCCCGCCCGGAACCCCCTTCCGGACGGGCCGTTCGCATTTTCAGGTCACGCTTAAAGATCTTTTGTTGGTCCCCTTCGGGGCGTACACCGGGATTCCTCAGGCCGCCATCGCCCGGTACGGTTGGGCACGGCATCGAGCCGGCTCGGCCGGTCGGCGCGAGGCCGGGGCTCGACCGAAGCGATTCGGGGTGCCCCGCACGGCCTGGCCTCAGAGCTGGGCACGACGCCGGAGTCTGTCCGCCGTCAGTGCAAAGCTGGCACGGCCGCATGGAATGAGGAGGCGCTCATGACGTCCGAGGGGCACTACGCCGGCTCACAACCGGCCGAGGCCACGTCGGGCGGACCGACGTCGGACGGCTTCCCGCCGGACTCCGACGGCCAACGGGTCTCGGCCCGGGCTTCCGCCCAGCCGCCCGCCGAGGGTTTCCCCAGCTCCTACGGTCCACCACCGCAGGCCACGCCCAACGGCGGGTCGCCGTTCGTCGTTCCCGCCGTGCCCACGTTCGGCCAGGGTCCCGACGCCCCGCGCCCGGCCACCGGCACCTCCTACGGATCGGCTCGCGTGCCCGGCACCGGCCCCGACCTGGGTTCCGCTTCTGGTTCCGGTTCCGCTTCCGCTTCCGCTTCCGGTTCTGGTTCTGGTTCTGGTTCTGGTTCCGGTTCTGGTTCCGGTTTCGGTTCCGGTTCCGCCGAAGGCAACGGGCTGCCGCAGCGCACCCCGGCGCCCGCTCCCGAGGGACTGCCGCAGCGCGGCGCCGCCTCGCCCTACGGGTCGGTCACCCCCGGCAGCGACGGCTCCTACGGCTCGGCCTCGGCGTCGTCCCCGTTCGGCCCGGCCCAGAGCGGCGGCCCGTCCTCTGTCTTCGGCGCTCCGCCCTCCCAGGCTCCGCCGGCTCCCGCGGCGAGCGCCCCCGAGCAGCCGCCGGCCGCGTGGGCCCCGCCGCCCTCCGCGGAGCAGAGCTTCATCCAGCGTCCCGGCGCCCCGCTGCCCCAGCGCAACGCCAATCCCGCCGGCACGGTCGACAGTCTCGAGGGATTCAACGGCTTCGCCCCTCCCGCCGGCCGAGGCACACCCGAGCCGCAGCCGTCGGCAGATCCGTCGGTCGATCCGTCCACCGGCCGTCCGCCCGGCGTCTCCGCCTTCGGCGACCAGCGTGTCCGTGTGCCCGGCGCCACCCTGACCGGCCTGCCCGACGCTCCGCAGCCGAGCCGCTCCGGCGACAGCGGCGGCTTCCCCCTGCGCGGCGGTGGCAGCAGCGGCTCCGCCTTCCCGACCCGCGGTGGCGGCAACGGCGCCTTCCCGCTGCGCGGCACCCCCGGCAACGAGCCCGAGCATCCTTCGGCGGGCCAGTCATCGCCGTTCGCGCCCCAGGCGCCCCTGTCGTCGCATCCTCAGCCGCAAGCCGGCCAGCCGTCGCCGTTCGAGCAACAAGCCAGCCAGCCGTCGCCGTTCGAGCAACAAACCGGCCAGCCGTCGCCGTTCGAGCAACAAACCGGCCAGCCGTCGCCGTTCGAGCAACAAACCGGCCAGCCGTCGCCGTTCGAGCAACAAACCGGCCAGCCGTCGCCGTCGAGCAACAAACCGGCCAATCGTCGCCGTTCGAGCAACAAACCGGCCAATCGTCGCCGTTCGAGCAACAAACCGGCCAATCGTCGCCGTTCGAGCAACAAACCGGCCAATCGTCGCCGTTCGAGCCTCAAGGGGTCCAGTCGTCGCCTTTCCCGCCACAAGCGGGCCAGTCGACGCCGTTCCAGCCGGCCGCGCCTCAGCAGGCCGGTACCCCGCCGCAGGCGCCCGGTGAACTCCCGGTGCGCGGCCAGCAGCCTTTCGGCGCTCCTCAGCTGCCCCCCGCGTCCAGCGACTTCAGCGCGTTCGGCCCGTCCGCCTCCGCGGAAAGCGCGCCGCACCCCTACGGCCGTTCCGAGCCCTTCGCCGACCCGTTCGGCCGCACTCCCGCGGGCGGCTCGCCCGACGCCCTCCACCCCGGCGAGCAGCAGCGCAACGGCCTGCCCGACCCGTTCGGCCGTGGCTCCGGCGAGTCCGCGGGCCAGCCGCCGACGTCCGGCTCGGCCTATGGCAGTGCCCGCCCCGCCGCCCTGTCCGACGCCGACCGTCCGTCGTCACCGGCCTTCGGCTCGGCGCGCCCGGCCGGTGGCCCCTTCGGCCAGTCCGAGGGCAACCCGTCCGACCAGCGTCCAGCCGATCCGTTCGGCCGCTCCGACAACGACGGCAGCGCCTACGGCACGGCTCGCCCCACCTCACCCGCCAGCGGCGCCGCCCGCCCGGCTGGACACCCCTTCGGCCAGCCTGAAGGCGATTTCGGCGGCCGGCCGCAGTCCGAGTCCGGTGCCTTCGGCGCAGCCCGTCCTCCGGGCCAGCGCGAACCCGGTTCCGGCGTCTTCGGCTCGGCCCGTCCCACCGGCGGCCCGTTCGATTCGTCCGGGGGCGAGTCCGACTCCGCCCGGCCGGCCGACCCGTACGGTCGCTCCGGCCACGACGGCAACGCTTTCGGCACGGCTCGCCCGATCTCGCCCGCGAGCGGCTCTGCCCGGCCGGCCGGGGGTTCGTTCGGCGCGCCCGAGGGCGACTCCAGCACACCGTCCCCGTTCGCCCCGCAGGGCGACGGTTACGGCTCGGCTTTCGGCTCCGCCCGTCCCGATGCGGCCTTCGGCGGTGGCCAGCCCGACGACAACGCCTCGCAGTTCGGACCGCGGGCTGAGGGATCGCCCGAGTCCCAGCAGCCCTCCTCGCCGTTCGGCGTGGTGCGCGAGCCCGGCGCGGCTTACGGCGCGGCCCGGTCCGCTTCCCCGTTCGGTCCCGGCGCCGACGATCAGCCCGGCCACGACGACCACGCGCAGTACAGGCGCCCCGAGCCCCCAGCCGAGGACAACTCGGGCGGATACCCCCAGCGGGTGCCGGGTGCCGCGCTCGGGGCGATCGGCTCCCCCGCGTCGGCCGACAACCGCAACGGCTCCGTGCCCGCGCCGCGCGAGCCGTCCGAGAACCCGGGCGCGGTCGGGTCGGCCCGTCCCGTCACGGCCAGCGCCTCCGTGCCCACCACCAACCGCACGGCCCCGGTCGAACCGTCCGAGCTCCCGCCCCCGGCCGCCGCGCCGCAGGCCCGCGTCTACGGGCGACCGGCTCCGGCCGAGCCCGCCGAGGAGGAGCCGTCGCGCGACGCCGAGTCGTCGTTCGGTGCCGGCTCCCCGTTCGGTCCACCACCCGGCGACGACCCGTTCGGCGGTGAGCGTCCCGCGGGCGGGTTCGGCTCGAAGGCGTACGAGCGCCTCTCGGGCGACCACGACGGACCCGGCAGCGAGCCTCACGCGCCCGGCGGCGAGCCGGGCGTGGCTGGTACGCCTGGCGTCGCCCCGCAATCGCCCGCACGCGCCAGTGCCCGCGCCTCGGCCAGTGCCCGCGTGGCCCCGCCCACCCAAGGTGGACCCGGCGGCGCCCTCGGCGGACCCGGTGAGTTCGGCGCCTCGGGCGGACCCAGTGGACACGGCGGCCCTGGTGGGCCCGGTGGGCCCGGCAACCCGCCGACCGGCATGGCTTCGGCTCCGGCCCTGCCCGGCGCGGCGCCTGAACCAGCCTCGCCCGGCTCCCCCTACGCCGACCGTCCCGGAAGCGCCCTCGGCGGTGGCCTGGGAGGCGGACCGGCCGGTGGGCCCGGCAACGGGCGGCCCGGTGAGCCGTACAGCGAGCTGACCACTGACATCGCCGGTCGCGAGCAGCCCTACGTGCCCGCGCCGGCTCTGCCCCCGATGCCCCCCGGCCTGAACGGCTTCGACCCGGCCACCCAGCCGCGCTCGAACAGTTTCGGCCCGCCCGCGCAGCAGCCGTCGAGCAACTTCGGCCCCGGCGACAACGGCGGCTTCCCTAGTCCGGCCAGCCGGGCCACGGTGACGCCACCCACTCCGGAGGAGACGACCAGCTGGCCGGGTGTCGAGGCCGACCAGGGCCGGTTCGACAGCTTCAAGGCGGAGGAAAAACCTGCCAAGCCGGCGACACCCCACGTCCGCATGCTGCCGATCCTGATCTCGGTCGTCGTGGCGGCCGTCCTGTTGCTGGGCATCGGCTTCGGCATCGTCTATCTGGTCGCCGGCGGCAACGACAAGTCGCTGTCCGTGATCCAGGGCGAGTGCGTGAAGCGCGAGGGTGAGTCCGCGGTCAAGACCGAGTGCTCCGAGTCCGGGTCGTACCAGGTGACCTCCATCGTGGCCGACAAGGCCGAGTGCGCCGACCCGGGCCAGCCGCACGTGGTCAACAAGACCACCGACGGCAAGACCCAGGTGCTGTGTCTCAAGCAGAACTGACGGCAGTGTCATCCTGACCACCTTCGTGCCGTGCCGGAACCATGGGTACGGCACGATGGTGTGATGACTGGACGTGTGCGGGCGCCGGAGCTGCGGGGCCGGGGCTGGTTGAACACCGGCGGCAAGGACCTGACCCTGGCCGACCTGCGCGGCAAGATCGTCCTGCTCGACTTCTGGACGTTCTGCTGCATCAACTGCCTGCACGTTCTCGACGAGTTGCGCCCGCTCGAGCAGAAGTACGGCGACGCCCTGGTGGTCATCGGCGTCCACTCCCCGAAGTTCGAACACGAGCGCGACCCGAAGGCGCTGGCCGCCGCGGTGGAACGCTACGGCGTGCACCACCCGGTCGTCGACGACGGCGACATGCACCTCTGGCAGCAGTACGCGGCGAAGGCCTGGCCCACGCTCGCGGTGATCGACCCGACCGGCTATCTGGTCGCCTCGATGGCCGGCGAGGGCCACGCCGAGGGCCTGTCGCGGCTGGTGGACGAGATGATCGAGAAACACACGTCCGACGGCACCCTGCACCGCGGCGACGGCCCGTACGTTCCGCCCGCCCCCGCCGACACGGTGTTCCGCTTCCCCGGCAAAACTATCGAGCTGCCCGACGGCCACCTGCTGGTCAGCGACTCGGCCCGGCACTCCGTGGTCGAGGTCGAGGCCGACGGCGAGACGCTGGTCCGTCGCTTCGGCAGCGGTGAGCGGGGTGACCCGTTCAGCGAGCCGCAGGGCCTGCTGCTCCTCCCCGCCGAGGTCGCGTCCACGGTCGGCTATGACGTGGTCGTCGCCGACACGGTCAACCATCAGCTGCGCGGTCTGCGCCTGGCCGACGGCGAGATCACCCTGGTCGCGGGCTCGGGCCGCCCGTGGCGCTCGACCGTCGACGGGCACGCGCACGACGCCCTGGCCGCCGACCTGTCGTCGCCGTGGGATCTCGCCTGGTACGACGACCGCGTGATCATCGCTATGGCCGGCATCCACCAGCTGTGGTGGTTCGACCCGATCAAGCGCACGGTCGGGGTTTACGCCGGCACGACAGTCGAGTCCCTGCGTGATGGTCCGATTCCCGACGTGTGGATGGCCCAGCCGTCCGGCCTGTCGGTGGGCGGCGACCGGCTGTGGATCGCCGACAGCGAGACCTCGGCGCTGCGTTACATCGAGGCCGGGGTCCTGCACACCGCGGTCGGCCAGGGGCTTTTCGACTTCGGCCACGTCGACGGCCCGGCCAAGGAGGCACTGCTGCAGCACCCGCTGGGTGTGGCCGCACTCCCCGACGGCTCGGTCCTGGTCGCCGACACCTACAACGGCGCGGTCCGCCGCTTCGACCCCCAGGCCGACGAGGTGTCCACGGTCGACTCCGGTCTGGCCGAGCCGAGTGACGTGCTCGTGACCGCCGCCGGCGACGTCCTCGTCGTCGAGTCGGCCGCGCATCGCCTGACCCGGCTTGCCCCAGGCGCCGTGCGTACGGTGGCTGGGGAACGCCACCGGACCGAGCGCCCCGCTTCCCCTCTCGCGCCGGGCGAGGTGACCCTCGACGTGGTCTTCAGCCCGGCGCCGGGCCAGAAGCTGGACACCCAGTTCGGCCCGTCCACCCGCCTCGAGGTCTCGGCCTCCCCGCCCGAGCTGCTGCTCTCGGGGGCGGGCGTGACAACCGACCTGTCCCGCCCGCTGGTGATCAACCCGGACGTGGCGAAGGGTGTGCTGCAGGTGGTGGCCCAGGCCGCGACCTGCGACGTCGACGTGGAGTTCGCCGCCTGCCACCTGACCCGCCAGGACTGGGGCGTCCCGATCGTGGTGACCACGGATGGCCCGGCCCGCCTCCCGCTGATCCTGCGAGGCATGGACGACAACTGAACGGCTTCCGCCTGCGCTGCTCGACATGGACGCATTCTGACGATCCCCACAAGATCATCAGAGTTATCCACATTGCAGGGTTATCCACAAGCGTCCCCGCCAAGATCGGCCGCAGCCACTAAAATGGGCGAGGGTGGGGGTCCCCCGGTGGGGTGGGACTCTGTTCACAAGGGCTATGGCGATCAAGTCACAAGGGGCTGTGGCGATCAAGCAAAAGCGCTGATCAGGCCGCCGTGACGAAGGGACCGACCACCAGGCCGGCAGCCGTCAACCCGGCCCGCACCCGCCCAGCCAGCCGCACAGCCCCCGCGGTATCCCCATGCACACAGATCGACCCCACCGGAGCCGTCACCACCGATCCGTCCCCGGCAACAACCTCACCGTCGACGGCCATCCGCACAGCGCGCTCGACCACCACGTCAGCGTCGTACAGCACGGCCCCGGCCACCGACCGCGGCATCAGCGTCCCGTCGCCCCGATACCCCCGGTCGGCGAACCCTTCCCCCACCACCGTCAGCCCGGCCTCGACCGCCACCCGGGCCAGCGTCGACCCCGGCTGGCACAGCAGCGGCAGCCTCTCGTCGTACGCCCGGACAGCCGCAACCACCGCCCCCGCCTGCCCTTCCTCCACAGCGGCCGTGTTGTAGAGCGCGCCGTGCGGCTTCACATAGCCAACCCGCCCACCCGCGACCCGGCAAAACGCCTCAAGCGCCCCGATCTGATACAGAATGTCGTCCCGCAACTCATCCAGGTCGTAGTCGATCCTTCGACGACCGAACCCGGCGAGATCGCGGTAGCCGACCTGCGCGCCGATCGTGACCGACCGTTGGACCGCGGCCGCGCAGATCCGGCGCATCGTGGACGGGTCGCCCGCGTGGAAGCCGCAGGCCACGTTGGCCGAGGTCACGATGTCGAGCAGCGCTTCGTCGTCGCCGAGGGTCCAGCGGCCGAAGCCTTCGCCGAGGTCGGCATTGAGGTCAATGGAGGGCACGGAACCGCACCGTACTACCCGGCCGGGCCTGCGCGAGCGGTGTCACGTCCTCGACCACGCCGATCACGGGGTAGCCGCCGGTGGTCGGATGGTCGGCCAGGAAGATCAGCGGTTGCCCGTCGGCCGGCACCTGGATCGCGCCCAGCACCACACCTTCGGGTGGCAGTTCACCGCCCCGCGACCGCCGCAGCGCGTCACCCGAGAGCCGGCAGCCGACCCGGTTGCTCATCGGGCTGACCGTGTACGGGTTCTCGAACAGCTCATTCCCCTCGAACCAGTCGTCGCGCGGCCCGAGCCACACCCCAAGCTCCAAGTCGGATAAGTCGTATAAGTCGTGTACGTCGATGGACAGCGAGTGCCCCGTCGAGCTCGCATCCCCGACGGGCAAGCTCATTCCGTCCACCAACCGAGGCGGCCCCAACCCCGACAACGTGTCGGTCGAGCGACTACCCAGAACAGGCTCAACCTCGATCCCCCCGGCGACAGCCACATAGGACCGTACGCCCCGAGTAGCGCGCCCTACCTCCAGAACCGCCCCCGCCGGCACGTCGACCACACCCGAAACCGGCACCTTGTCGACCTTGATGACGGCCACAGCGCCCGTGACCGCAACCCGTCCCGCCCGCTCGAACCGCAGAGCGCACCCCATCAGGGTCGTCTCCAGCCCCGCCGCGTCGACCGGGTTCCCGACCAGAGCGTTGGCACGACGCAGGGCCCCGGTGTCGAGCGCTCCCGATCGAGGCACACCCAGATGCGCGTACGCGGGCCGCCCTTGATCTTGAATGGTGGTCAGCGGCCCGGCCCGGACGACGGTGATCACGCCGCCACCAGACGCACACGGGTGCCTGGCGTGAGGCGGGCCGGGGGGTCTCGGCGTACGTCGAAAAGGGTCTCTGACGTGCGGCCCACCAGCCGCCACCCGCCCGGCGAGGCAGTGGGATAGATGCCGCAGTATTCGCCGGCCAGCCCGATCGAACCGGCCGGCACCCGGGGCCGGGGAGCGTCCAGCCGGGGGACGGTGAGCCCGTGACCGCGCATGTAGGCGAAGCCCGGCGCGAACCCGCAGAACGCGACGGTGAACTCCGTTCCGGCGAGCCGCGCGATGACACCGGAGGGGGACATGCCCAACAGCGACGCCACGTCTTCCAAGTCGCCGCCGTCGAACACCGCCTGGATCTCCACCAGAGGCGCCGGCCGATGCGCGGAAGCCGCCCCGCCCGAGAACGACCATGCGGACACCACAGCCTCTGCGCCGGGCTCCACGCCGTCGAGCAGCAGGGTCCGCGCACCCGGAACGATGTCGATCACACGCAGTTCACCCGTGTCGCGGCGGCGGCAGGCCTCGCGTCGCCAGGCCTCGACCTCGGCACCGTCGCGGCACTCGATCAGCAGCGCGGAGGCGCCGGCCCGTCTCAGCCTCATGGCCTTATCCTGCCAGTGCCACAGCTCACCACCGCCGAAATACTGCCGGGTAACTTACGATACCGTAACCTGGATTTCGTGACGACCTCCGCTCCGTTCCGGATGAAGCCGACCGACCTCGGCAAGCCGCGGCTGCGCGGCCGGCTTCATCAATACGCGTTCTTCGTCGCGCTGGTTTGCGGCATCGTGCTCTGCTCGATCGCCCTCAGCCGACCGGGCATCGAGCCCTTTCTGAGCGTCCTGATCTACAGCCTCACCGTGTGCGGCCTGTTCGGCATAAGCGCGCTCTACCACAGGCGGGTCTGGAGCGAGCGTGGCTACCAGATCATGCGCCGGGCCGACCACTCGATGATCTTCATCTTCATCGCCGGCACCTACACCCCGTTCTGCATCGAGCTGCTGCCGACGGGTAAGGCGACGCTGATGCTGAGCCTGATCTGGGGTGGTGCGCTCGGCGGCGTGGCGCTCAAAACGATCTGGCCGCACCTGCCCCGCTGGGCCGGCGCGCCGCTCTATCTGGCCCTGGGGTGGGGCGCCGTCGCCATCCTGCCCGACGTCTTGCACCGCGGCGGCGTCACCACGCTGGTGCTGCTGGCCGCGGGTGGCGTGATCTACAGCGTCGGCGCGGTCTTTTACGCCCTGCGCCGGCCGAACCCGTGGCCCGAGGTGTTCGGCCACCACGAGTTCTTCCACGCCTGCACGCTGGTGGCCGCCGTCTGCCACCACATCGCGATCTATTTCGCGCTGTACGCCTAGACCTTGACGCCCGGGTTGTCGTAGGCGGCCCGGGCGGCCTGCACGTCCTCGATGTGCATCTCGGCCCACTTCTCCAGCGCGCCGACCAGGTCGAGCAGGCTGCGGCCGAGCTCGGTGAGCTCATAGTCGACCCGGGGTGGTACCTCGGCGTGCACCGTGCGCCCGATCAGGCCGTCGCGCTCGAGCCCGCGCAGGGTCTGCGTGAGCATCTTGGGACTGACCCCCTCGATCCGCTTGGCCAGCGCCGAGTAACGCTGCGGGCCATCGGCGAGCATGATCACGACCAGGACGCTCCACGTGTCGCCGATGCGGTCGAGGATCTGTCGGCTGGGGCAATCTTTCGCGTACGCGCTGACCTCCACCTGGTTACTATCCCTCAGGTGAGTACTGCACTTCAAGGTGCCTTCTATCGTCTGGGAAGTGCGCTCTGAGCAGTGGTGTTAGGACTGGTGGTGCAAGCATTGACTACCAGGAGGACCACCATGACCATCGTCGTGACAGGCGCCACGGGCCACCTCGGCCGGCTCGCCATCGAGTCGCTGATCGCCAAGGGCGTACCGGCGAGTGAGATCGTCGGACTCGGCCGCCAGACCGACAAGATCGCTGACCTGGGCGTCACCGCGAAGCATGCCGCCTACGAGGACAGGGCCGGGCTCAAGGCCGCGTTCGAGGGCGCCGACAAGGTCCTCTTCATCTCGGGCAGCGAGGTCGGACAGCGGATCGAGCAGCACCGCAACGTCGTCGACGCGGCCAAGGAGGCCAACGTGGGCCTGCTGGTCTACACCAGCGCGCCCAAGGCCGACACCACGGATCTCAAGCTCGCCGGTGAGCACAAGGCCACCGAACAGATGATCAAGGACTCCGGAATCCCGTACGTGATTCTGCGCAACAGCTGGTACGTCGAGAACTACAGCGTGCAGCAGGCGATCGAGCACGGCATGTTCGGAGCGGCCGGCGAGGGGCGGATCAGCGTGGCCCCGCGAGCTGACTACGCCGAGGCAGCCGCGGCGGTGCTCACCACCGAGGGGCACGAGGGCAAGGTCTACGAGCTGGGCGGCGAGGCCGTCACGCTCTCCGAGCTGGCCGCCGAGATCGCCCGGCAGTCCGGCAAGCCCGTCACCTACACCGACCTCGGCGAGGAGAAGTACCGCGAGATGCTCGTGGGTGTCGGACTGCCGGAGGCGGCCGCCGCGGTGTACGCGGACGCCGACCGGGCCGCGTCGACCGGCGCGCTCTTCGTGCCCCGCGACGATCTGGAGGCGCTGCTGGGCCGCCCCGCGACGCCGGTGTCCGAGTCCATCGCCGCAGCGCTGAAGGCCTGAAGCTCGGACGCGCGACGCCGGCAGCCGTAGGGGGAGGGGCGGCCGCCGGCGTCGCGAGTCGGTGCGGAGTTACTGGTAGGCGGGCGGCGGGGGCGGCGGAACGTCCTCGCGGCGGGTCTCCCGGTATTCGCTACGGACCTGCTGGTTCGGGTACGCCGAGGCGCCCGCGACCGGCTCGGCCGTCTGGCGCGTCACGACGGTGCGGCGCCGGCTGTTCCAGAACCAGAGCGTGATGACCAGGCCGATCAGGCCGGCCGCCATCAGGATCCAGCCGATGACGTTGATGTCGATCCCGCTGATGTTCGCGTTGACGGCGAACGCCAGGATCGCGCCCAACGCCAGCAGGAAGATGCTTCCGCCGATGCCCATCACGGGCCTCCTTGATCTTCACCGTGGTCAATGCGTCGCTGTGGGGTTTACCCACCCGCTCTCGTCCTCAATCAGGCAAGCTGGACGCATGACCGTCAGGACGCTCGTGCTCCTCCGCCACGCCAAGGCCGAGACGCCCGGTGAGGGCCTCGATTTCGACCGTTCGCTGACCCCGCGCGGAGAGAACGACGCCGACGCGGCCGGAGCCTGGATGGCCGACGAGCGGCTCCATCCGGACCTGGTGCTCTGCTCGTCCGCTGCACGCACTCGGCAGACCTGGCAAGGTGTCTCGATCGCGCTGGCTCAGGCTCGGCAGGGCGGCGGCGCCCCCGAGGTCCGTTACGAGCAGAGCCTCTATCACGGCGGCCCGACCGAGGTTTTCGACCTATTGCGCAAGGTGCCGGACCAGATTCGTACGGTGCTGGTGGTGGGCCACAACCCGACGATGTCCGAGGTGTCCATGTTGCTGCTTCCCGACGACCAGTACGACGGCATCGACGTGATCATGAGGACGTCAGGCCTGGCGGTGCACCGCGCAGACGGCTCGTGGTCCGGCACCGAACCGCGCTCCATGCGCCTGGTCGAGAGGCACACCGCACGGGCCTGAAAAACGGTGAAGGCCGGCGGACGTCATTGTCCGCCGGCCTTCACCGTTTTTCAGGAGAGTGGGCAAAGCGTGGAGGGTGAGGGGGAGCGGGGCGGCTCCCCCTCACCATGGGGGGGTCACCTCAGAAGGCGTCCTCGGAGATGTCCATGATGTCCAGCGTGGCGTTCTCGATGATGCGCCGGTCGGAGCCGATCCGCGGCAGCACCTCGCGGACGAAGAAGCGGGCCGCCGCGACCTTGCCCTCGTAGAAGTTCTTGTCGGCCGCCGAAATGTCGCCGCCGAGCGCCTTGAGGGCCACCTCGGCCTGACGCAGCAGCAGCCAGGCCAGCACCACGTCGCCGAGCGCCAGCAGGACGCGTCGCGAGCTCAGACCCACCTTGTACAGCTCGCGGGTCTCGCCGCCCTGCACCGCGCCCAGCCAGCCCATGGTCGCGCCCAGGATCTGCTGCATCTCGCCGAGCGCCTTGCCCAGCCCGAGCCGCTCCATCTTGAGCTGACCGTTGCCGGCCTCGCTCTCGACGAACGCCTGCATCTCGCCGGCCAGCGTGGCGAGCGCGACGCCCTGGTCCTTCACGATCTTGCGGAAGATCAGGTCGAGGCTCTGGATCGCGGTCGTGCCCTCGTACAGGGTGTCGATCTTCGCGTCCCGCACGTACTGCTCGAGCGGGTAGTCCTGCAGGAACCCGGAACCGCCGAACGTCTGCAGCGCCTCGTGGCCGAGCATCTCGTACGCCCGCTCGGAGCCCACGCCCTTGACGAGCGGGAGCAGCAGGTCGTTGACCTTGCTGGCGGCCTCGGCGGCCTCGCTGTCCCCGGCGGCCCGCGCGATCGCGACCTTGTCCTGCCACGTGCCCGTGTAGACGACCAGCGCGCGCAGTGCCTCCGAGTACGCCTTCTGCAGCATCAGCGACCGGCGTACGTCGGGGTGGTGGGTGATCGTGACCCGAGGCGCGGCCTTGTTGTCGTTCTGCACCAGGTCGGCGCCCTGTACGCGGTTCTTGGCGTACTCGAGGGCGTTCAGGTAACCCGTCGACAGGGTGGCGATCGCCTTGGTTCCGACCATCATGCGGGCGTACTCAATGATCATGAACATCTGCCGGATGCCCTGGTGCTTCTCGCCGAGCAGCCAGCCCTTGGCCGGGGTGCCGTGCTCGCCGAAGGTCAGCTCGCACGTGTTCGAGACCTTGAGGCCCATCTTGTGCTCGACGTTGGTCGCGTAGACGCCGTTGCGCTCGCCCAGTTCGCCGGTCTCGGGGTCGAAGTGGTACTTCGGCACGATGAACAGCGACAGGCCCTTGGTGCCGGGACCGCCCACACCCTCGACGCCGACCGGGCGGGCCAACACGTAGTGGATGATGTTGTCGGTCAGGTCGTGCTCACCCGAGGTGATGAAGCGCTTGACGCCCTCGATGTGCCATGAGCCGTCGGGCTGCGGGATCGCCCGGGCCCGGCCGGCGCCGACGTCCGAACCGGCGTCCGGCTCGGTCAGCACCATCGTGGAGCCCCACAGCTTGTCGACGAAGAGCTTCGCCCACTTCTTCTGCTCCTCGGTGCCCTCGGCCTCGACGACGGAGGCGAAGGACGGGCCGGAGGAGTACATCCACACCGGGGCGTTGGCGCCGAGCACGTTCTCGGCCAGGGCCCACCAGAAAGCACGCGGAGCCAGGGTGCCGCCCAGTGAGGACGGCAGGTCGAGACGCCAGAACTCGCTGTCCATCCACTGCTGGAACGACTTCTTGAACGACTCCGGCAGCGGTGCGGTGTGCGTTGCGGGGTCGAACACGGGCGGGTTGCGATCGGCCTCGACATAGCTGGCGGCGAGGTCCTCGGTGGCGAGGCGGTTGACCTCGGTGAGCACATCGCGTGCGGTGTCCGCGTCGATGTCCTCGTACGGAGCCTGACCGAACGCCTGGTCAGCCCCGAAGACCTCGAAAAGGTTGAACTGGAGGTCCCGAAGGTTGCTCTTGTAGTGACTCATCGTGCTTGGCCCCGCTCTCCGAACGCCGCCGGTGTCTGGAGTTACCCGTCAGTAACACCACTGTATTACCGATCGGTAGGAGCGGACAAGCCACGAGCTGTTTCGTGACCAACCACCCTCTTGCGGGGTCTGTCCGTCGGTTCGCACATCAAACGCCTCCGATCGGATGGCCCGCAGGATGGCCGTTCGGCTATTTGCCGACTCCCCTGCGGTCCTTCACGTATCGGTGCGCGACGCGGCTCGTTGCTCCGGATAGACACGAAGCTTTCGCCTTCGCCAGCCGCCAAAGGGGGCGCGCCATGTTCGCCACGATCAAGAGCCTCATTCCGGAGCCCCGCCAGGCGGACCAGCCGCGCCACTACGTCGGGCGACACCGTCGGCCCGAACCGGTGCCGGCCCCGGTCTCGCCCGCTCCGATGGTCACCACGCCGTCCGAACCGTCCTCGCCGTCCGCAGATGTCGCCGCGGAGGACGAGACGAAAGAGATCGCGGCCTAGCTTCCCGCTGCTCCCACTTCCCAGCTCGGGATCGGCACCGCCGCGTCGTCGTCCCGGCCGGTGTACTCGAGCAGCACCAGCGCGATGTCGTCCTCGAGGCGGCCGTGCACCCAGTCGACGAGGGCCGTCTCAAGCGAGGCCAGCCCGTCGCCGACCGTGCCGTGACCCAGCAGACGCCACGCACGGTCGGCGGTCGGGAAGAACTCGCCGTCCCGTCGCGCCTCGCCCAGCCCGTCCGTGAACAGCAGCAGCCTGTCGCCCGGCTCGAGCCGTTCGACGCGGGCCTTCACCTCGGGCATGAACCCCAGCGGGGGCGCCGGGGCAGGGGGTTCCAGCGAAATGACCTGGCCGCGGCGCAACAACAGCGGCGCCGGGTGTCCACAGTTGACGATCGTCAGCGTGCCGCCGCGCTCCTCGACCAGGGCCGCCGTCACAAAATCCTCGTCGCCGACACTGCGGGCCACGGCCCTGTCCAGGTCGGCCACCATCGCCTTCAGATCGGCCCGCTCGTACGCCACGTGCCGATAGGAGCCCAGCACGATGCTGGCCAGCCGTACGGCGTCCAGACCCTTGCCGCGCACGTCGCCGATGATGATCCGGACCCCGTACGGGGTGTCGAGCGCCTCGTAGAGGTCACCGCCGATGTCAGCCGCGGCCGTGGCCGAGATGTAGCGGCCCGCCACCGCCAACGCACCCACCTGCGGCCCGACCGGTCGTAGCACCGCCTGCTGAGCAACCGCGGCGAGGCGTTGCAGCTCAGCGATCTTTTCGGCCTGACGTTGACGCGTCGTGGCCACCGCGGCGGCGATGCCGGTCGCAAGCAGCACGCCGAGAATGTTGACCGTCCCGGCCAGGTCGGGCGGCCCGGCCGCCCCGACGAACACCATCCCGACGATCGTGGCGAGCACCCCGACGACGGTCACGGTCTGCCAGAACGCGAAGACCGCGGCGAGGAACGGAACGGCTGCGAACAGCCCGACGAAGTCGGCGTCGCTGTTGTCGGCGAGCTCCACCGCGGACACGACAGCGAGCAGCACAATGGCCGCGCCGAGTCCGGCGCGGGATCCAGGGCTCAGCGGGCGGCGGCCCGGCGGCAGATCAGGCATGGCTACGCGGAACAGCATGCCCGATCGAGGCGACAGACTGCACTAACTTGACCCGTAGTCTGAGCGGGTTCTGACCGCGCGGCCCAGTGCGACCCCCACGCGGTGACAGGATGTCCGCGTGACGACCGATCTGCGTGATCATCTGAGGGCCGAATTCCGCTGGACCGACCCCGGCGAGGGCTACCTCGTGAGCGACCGCTCCGGTTGGTGGCGCTCCCCCGCCATCCTCGCCGGCCTCGGCGACGGCCTGGCTGATCTTTTCCGGGCCGAGCGCCCCACCGTGGTCGTCTCCCCCGAGGTCACCGGCTTCCTGATCGGCCCCCTGGTCGCCCGGGCCCTCGGCGTCGGTTTCGTCGAGGCCTACCGCGCCGGCGCCCGGCTACCCATCGCCGAGCCCATGATCTGGGCCGAGGTCCCCGCCGACCATCGAGGTCAAAAACAGCAACTGGGTGTACGCCGTGAGCTGATCACGCCTGAGGACCGCGTGCTCGTGGTCGACGACTGGGCGGCCACCGGAGCCCAAGCGCGGGCCCTGCGTTCCCTGTTCCCCCGTGGCTACGTCGGCACCGCCGTGATCGTCAACGAATGCCCACCCGCCGTGACGGGCGAACTGACCCTGCGCGGCCTGCTCACGGCCGCCGACATCGAGCCGGTCTAGGCCTTCGGATAGTCCTTCAACGCCCCGCGCGCCGGAACCCACCCGGTAGCGGTGTACTCGGCCAGGTTCTGCACCACGTACGGATCCCCAGCCATGATCTCCCAGGCGCGCGCCTCGTCCTCGACGTTGAGCACCACCACCCCGCCGTTCGGAGGGTCCTGCCGCCCGGCCGTCACCACAAGGTTCTGCGCCTCAAGACCCTCCAAAAAGGCCAGGTGCGCCTCCCGAACCGCATCCACCTGCTCCAACGGCGCCAGATACTTCGAGATCATCAAATACACACCCCCAATCCTACGGCCGAATCCTGAATCGCATGACAAGACCGATCGGACGCCTGGAGTTGAGTCCGGGCTCCCTTGAGACGACCATCGATGCGTGTCCGCCAAGCGTGCGATGAAAGCTGAGGTGGCCGGTGAACGGGGTGCAGGATCTCCTGATCAACATCATCGCGGCGGTGATCGTCTTTCTGGCCGGCGTGGGTGTTCGAGGGCTGGTCGGTTTCGCCCGCTCCTGGCGCGGACGCGCGTTCTGGGGTCGGACGATGCTGCACGGACGCACTTATCTTCTCGTCGGCGCTTTGACACGCTTCAAGCACTTGGAACCGACCGACTTCGTCGGCGGTGGTGACAGCCGCGCGGTCCACGAGCTGGCGACAATGATCGGAAAGCTGGGTTCGTCGTTCGAGGTGACGAATGCCGGACGGATAACGGACGGCCTGCAACGGGAGAACCTCATTCTCCTCGGCCTGGAGCAGGTCAACACCCTGGTTCCGAATGTGTTCGAGAAGATCGGGGTCGGCTACGAGGTGGACGTCCCGTCGATGACGATCACGGATCGCGTCTCAGGCGAGACCTATACGCCACAGTGGGAAATCGACCTTCTGCAGGACAATGCCGCGCGCGACCTCGATGGGAGCTGGTTCATTCACACCGATCAGGACGGCGTACGAAGCGTACAGAGCTTCCGCATCGACTACGGCATACTCGTCAGAGGGCAAAATCCATACGCACCCAAACGAGGCCTCGTTGTCATGGCCGGCCTGTACGGATTTGGAACGTGGGCGGCCGCACGATTACCGCTGGACGAAGAGTTCCTTCGTCTCTGTGCCGGATTTCGCAACTTCGAGTGCTTGTTCCGAGTGGAAGTGCACCAAGAAATAATCCTGTCCACCTCCATCATCTCCATACGCTCACTCCCCGATCTGACCACCAAGTTCGACCTGGAGGCGCCGAGTCCACGGCCTTCGACTGACAGCGTCACACCTCGAACAGAGCATGAGCCTGCCGAAGGGCCCCCGACCTCCAGGGTCGATGATCGGCCGGGCCACTGAGTCCTCGTAGCTGCCTTCCATGGTCCGGCACGGGGGAGTTCGGCTTACGCGGTGGGCCAGACGCGGAAGTTGTGCGCCGAGCGGCTCGGGGTCGGGCCGCGTTGGCCCTGGTAGCGGGAGCCGTAGACGGCGGAGCCGTACGGGTGTTCGGCCGGGCTCGACAGGCGGAAGATGCAGAGCTGGCCGATCTTCATGCCGGGCCAGAGCTTGATCGGCAGGTTGGCCACGTTGGACAACTCAAGGGTGACGTGGCCGCTGAAGCCGGGGTCGATGAAGCCCGCTGTCGAGTGGGTGAGCAGGCCGAGGCGGCCCAGGCTGCTCTTGCCCTCGAGGCGGCCGGCCAGTTGCTCGCCCAGCGTGATCACCTCAAGGGTGGACGCGAGGACGAACTCGCCCGGGTGAAGCACGAAGGGCTCACCGTCGGTCACCTCGACGAGGGCGGTGAGGTCGTCCTGCTGTTCGGCCGGGTCGATGTGGGTGTAGAGGTGGTTGTTGAACACCCGGAAAAAACGGTCCAGCCGCACGTCGATGCTGGACGGTTGCAGCAACGCCGGCTCGAAGGGCTCCAGGGCCAGATCGCCCGACTTGATCTCGGAGACCAGGTCACGGTCGGAGAGCAGCATCGGGACACCATACCTACCTGCCCGTTCGGCGTGTTTTAGTGGGCGTGTCGAACGTATGTTCGATAGAATGCCGTCATGCCTTCCTGGTCCGATTTCCTCGCCGCCGAACCCACTCTCGCGGCGGGCATCCGCGCGCTTCTCCAGCAGTACGGTCCCGGCCTGGCCTACCTGGCCACCGTGCGAGCCGACGGCAGTCCACGGGTTCACCCGGTGTCACCGGTGATCACCGACGAGGGCCTCTACTGCTTCATCATCGACTCACCCAAACGACGCGACCTGGAACGCGACGGCCGCTACGCGCTGCACTCCTTTCCCCCGGAAGAGAACGACGACGAGGCCTTCCTGACCGGCCGGGCCATCCCCGTCCACGACCCCCGGGTGATCGCCGACCTGTCCTCCGCCTTGCACGCCTCCCCCGACGTCAACTGGCGCCTGTTCGAACTCACCATCGAGCGGGCAACCCTCCGCACCCACGGCCCCGCCGGCGCCCTGCCCCTGGCCGCGCTGCCGATCGTGACCCCGATGACCCGCACATGGCGCGCCGAGTTATCCCGCCCGCTGGCCGCGGTGAGTTAGTGGCGAGGCAGTGCTCTCCGAGCGGCCCCAATCAGGTACAGTGGTGCCGCCGCGGGTGTAGTTCAATGGCAGAACATCAGCTTCCCAAGCTGACAGTGCGGGTTCGATTCCCGTCACCCGCTCACGTACGGAGGCCCTGGTCGGGACGCATGTCCCACCAGGGCCTCCGTGGTTTGGGTCATACTGAAACAGGCATGGGCCATTAACGGGTCATTAGCTCGCTTCGGCGGCCGGTCTTTCGCCCCGATCCACCCGCTTCGCCTTCCGTTTGCTCGGCTTGCGGCGGGCCGTCTTCACCGCCTGGTCCATCGCATCGACGATCCCGTGGTCGGCGCCTCCCTGTTGGTGTGCTGGTAGATCAAGGCAGCGCGCGGGCTGTCGTGTCCCATCCGCGGCATGATGTCCCGCAGGCTCCCAGAAAATGGCTACCCGTCTTCGTCGCTCCCCAGGGACCTCCGACCGAGCGGCCGGCAACGACGCGGCGCCGTGGTGGCGGCCTGGCCACGCGCAAACAGAGACTGTGGAGGTCAGCGGACCGGGATGCCGTTGGCGAGCGCTGTTGTCAGCACCTCGTGGATCTGCTGGGGGCTGAGCCCTCGCGTGGGCACGTGGACCGATCGGGAGCCGCCCAGGTTGAACACCAGCCGGCCGGCCCGGTGGTCGACGTTTTCAAAGGCGTTCCACCCGTACGTGTGCCGGCTGTCCGCCGTCGACCAGGCCAGCCCGCCGTCGGTGATCTCGATGGTTGCGGGCCCGCCGTCGCGAAACGCTCGCCGGGCGCTTTGGTTGATCAGGAGCATGGGCACCGCAACGGCCAGCACCGCCCCGGCCAGCAGCAACGTGACGTTGAGCCCTTGACCGCTCATCTGGAGCAGCACGGTCAGGCCGAGCAGCGCCCACCCGCCGGCCCGGGCCAGCATCACGGGCCGCCGCGTGTCGTGCCGGGCGGCCGCCGCGGCCAGGTGGGGGTCCCGCTGTGCGGTGATCTGCAGAAACACTCCTGAAAAGTAACTTTTGCGCTACCCGGCGACCATCGTCCGCTAGGCCGACCGCCACCGCTCCGGACAGCAGGGCATGAGGACTGTTTCGCCAGCTTGCAAGCCGACCAGCCATGATCGCCGCAGGGCGGGCAGGGTCTAGGGTGTGCCGTTATGGGCGCGATCAAACCTTGGCACCTGCTGATCCTTTTCAGTTGCTTCATCGCGGTTGCGGGCATCGTCGCGGCCGTCGTCTTTGCCTGGACGCAGAGCCGGCGCAAGCAGGGTGACGACAAGAACCCGCCGACGCTGTAGGTGCTCAGCCGATCTGGATGAAGACGTCGTCGATGGCCCCGGCGAACTGATCGTTGCTCTTGCCGGTGCCTTTGCCGCCGACTCGCAGCGGCTCGGCGTTCGCGATCGACAAGTCCGCGGGCACGGCGACCGCAGCGGCCGGCTTCCCGTCGACGGCCAGCGTCAGTCTGTCCCGCGTACGGGTGCAGGTCAGCGTGTGCCATTTGCCGTCGGCCACGTCGACGGCGGGTTCGGCGCGATGGATGCGGCCCTCGCCGGCCAGCACGCAGCTCGGGTGGCCGAGGCGATGGTCGACCTGCAGTTTGTACTGGCTGATCCCGCCGACCGAGAAGCCCTTCTGCACCACGTTGGCGCCGTCGGCGAGGTCCGCGTACGTCATCCGCACCGAGGCGCCGTACCGGAGCGGCCTTGTCCCGGGGTTGAGCGAGTCATCCCGTACGCCTTCGAGGATCGCTCGCGGGCAGTCGCGTTCGCGGGCCATGCGGCACCGGGCGGGATAGGAAACGGCCAGACCCGACCCCTGCGGCACAAGGCGCAGTGTGCCCCCATTCTGCCCGAGTGGCCGCAACTCGTGGCGACCGCGGTGGTCGGTGATCGGCCGCCCTGTTCCCCCGTCGAAGTCGTAGCGCACGGACACCGGCCCGCTCGCGGTTCTGACGGCGCCGGGTGGCGGCGAGGAGTTCTGCTCGACCGGTTCCCTCATCGGCAACAGGCCGGCCAACGCTCGCACGCCGCCCGATTTGTGTCGCACAGAGGGAGCTTCCCCCAAATTGAACGGAGGGGATCCGGACGGCTTGATCACCGCGAAGGCCGGTCCGGACGACGGCCGCTGAGCGTGCGCCACAGTGCCGACCAGAACCAGCAACCCCGCCAGGGCCAACCACCACCGTTTGCGGAACATAGGGCTATTGTCCGAAATGGCCATCCGACGATCGAATCCGGCCCGCCGAAACCCGGATGCAGCCGGCCGCGTACGCCGAACCGGCCCGATTTGTCGAGACATGTGGCAGCGGACGAGCAGGCCACGGAAGGCCCGATCGCGACCATCGTCATGCCGGTGCCGGCCACCTCGTTGATGAGGGAGTTGGCCCAGGACCCCGCCGCGGGCGCCCGCCCCCGACTTGCCTGCCCGCAGGGCCTGGGTGAGGCGGTGCGAACCCTACGGCCCGAGAACCGGCCCTGACGCCGTCAGCGTGCCGCCGCCGGTGGGGCGATCGGGTGGGCCGGCTCGCCGACCACGGCGTGGATGACGTCATCCAGGGTGATCACGCCGAGTGGGCGGCGGCCGTCGCTGACCAGCACGATGTGCAGGCGGTCGCGGCGCATGGTGAGCAGCAGGTCGGCCAGCGTTGGCTCCGGCGACACCACCGCCAGCGGGCGGATGATCTCGGGCGGGATGGGCCGGGTGCGGCGTTCCGCGGCGTACCCGAGGATGTCCTTGACGTGCACGAACCCGAGCACGCGGCGGGTCTCGCGCTGCACCACGGGAAACCGCGACCGGCCCGTACGGGTCGCTACCGCCTCGACCGTCGCCGGGGACACGTCGTCGGCGATCGTCGTCACGCTTGACCATGGCCGCAGGGTGTCGGCAGCCGTCTTGCTCTGCAGTTCGAGCGCGGCGTGGATCCGGGCGTACTGTTCCGTGCCGAGCAGGCCCTCGCTGCGCGCCTGCGTCACCATGCCGGCCAGTTCCTCGGCCGTGAAGACGGTCTTCACCGAGTCCGTCGACTCGATCGACCAGATCCTCAGCACCAGCCGGGCCGCCCAGCGCATCGCGTTGAGCAGCGGCTTCGTGGCCGTGCAGAACGCCAGCATGAAGGGGCCGAGGATGAGGGCCGCCCGTTCCGGCCCGGCCAGCGTGATGTTTTTCGGCACCATCTCGCCGATCACCGTGTGCAGGAACACGACCACGCCCAGGGCCAGCACGAACGCGACCGGGTGAATGGCGCTCTCGGGCAGGCCGATCGCGTGGAACGGGCCCTCGAGGAAGTGGGCCAGTGCCGGTTCGGCCAGCGCGCCCAGGCCCAGCGAGCAGATCGTGATGCCCAGCTGGGCACCGGCGATCATGAGCGGGATCTGGCTCATGGCCGACAGGGCCCACCGGGCGCGTTGACTGGTCGGGGCGAGCGGTTCCAAGGCCGTACGCCGGGAGGCGATCAGCGCGAACTCACCGCCCACGAACAGCCCGTTACCGATCAGCAGCACCGCGGTGACCAGTAGCTCAGTCATCGGCGGGCTCCGGCGGCACGGACACCCGCACCTGTTCGATGCGGTGCCGGTCGACCGCCATCACGGTGAATTCCCACCCCGCGGTCTCGTACGACTCGCCCACCACCGGGATGTGGCCGAGCCGTGACAGCAGAAAACCCGCGAGCGTCTCGTACGGGCCCTCGGGCAGGACGAATCCGGTCTGCTCCATCAGCTCGTCCTCGCGGAGCAGACCGTCGACCAGGTACGACTTCTCGCCATCGGGCGCCGTGAGCTCCTGCGTCGAGGTCTCGGCCGGCTCGACGTCGTACTCGTCGGCGATCTCACCGACCAGCTCCTCGATCAGGTCCTCCGCGGTCACGACGCCATCGGTGCCGCCGTACTCGTCGACCACGATCGCCAGGTCGGCGTTGGCCTCGCGCAGCGCCGACAGCACCTTGTCGAGGCCGAGGCTCTCGGGGACGTACACGGGCTCGCGGGCGATCGTCGCGACCTGGGTGGCGCCCCGGCGTTCGGGCGGCACGCCCAGGGCGTCGGGCACCCCGACCACGCCGATGACCAGGTCGATCGTGTTCTCGTAGACCGGGAAGCGGGTGTGCCCGG
This sequence comes from Paractinoplanes brasiliensis, assembly GCF_004362215.1. NCBI lineage: Bacteria > Bacillati > Actinomycetota > Actinomycetes > Micromonosporales > Micromonosporaceae > Paractinoplanes > Paractinoplanes brasiliensis. Next base: position 3,449,110 of record NZ_SNWR01000001.1, read on the forward strand.
TCTCGCGCGCGACGACGATCAGCTCCGCCACACTGGCCGTGGTCTTGAGCCCGACCACGTCGACCCGCGGTGTCATGGCCTTGGCCGCGCGTTTCTCGCCGAAGCGGATCGTGCGGCGCAGCAACAGGGCGGTCTCGGCGGGCAGCGCCCCGGCGTCGGCGCTGATCGCGGCGAGCAGGCCGAGCTCCTCGGGGGACCGGGCGCTGGCCAGTTCCTCCTGCGGCTCGATGCCCATCCGGCGGACCAGCCAGTTGGCCGACCCGTTGAGGCCGCCGATGAGCCATTTGAAGAGCTTGGAGAAAGTACGCAAGGGGGCGGCGGTCAGCAGCGCGGCGCGCATCGGGCGGGCCAGTGCCGCGTTCTTGGGCACCAGCTCGCCGAAGAGCATCGAGATCAGCGTGGCGACGACCAGGGCGAGCGCGTGCGTGATGCCGTCGGTGGCGTCGCCCGCGATCGGCTCGACGGCCGGGTTGAACAATTTCGAGAGGGCGGGCTCGGCCAGGTAGCCGGTGAGCAGCGCGGTAAGGGTGATGCCGAGCTGGGTGCCGGAGAGCTGGAACGACAGCTCGTGCAGAGCGTGCTGGACCGTGCGCGCTCGGCGATCACCCGCAGCGGAGCGGGCGGCGATCTCGGCACGATCGACGGTGACCAATCCGAACTCGGCAGCCACGAAGAACGCGTTGCCCGCCGTGAGCAGGGCAAACGCTGCTAGCGGGAGCGCCGCGGTCAGGAGTAGGCCGTCCATGATCGGTTCACCTCGCCCTCATTGTGCCGGACCGGGGCGAACCCGGCGTGCCCACCCGAGGTGAGGATTGGCACCACCCGATTCGGGAAATCTTCGGGGAATGAATCTGGTCGAAGAGTTCACGCTGCTCGCGTACGACGACGACGGCACGCCGCTGACCGACGGCACCCACCTGGACCACGGCCTGGGCGGTGGGCTGCTGCTCGAGCTGGCGATGGCGGGCCGGGTCGACGTCGTCGACAAGAAGGTGGTCGCGCTCGACATCAGCCCGACCGGCGACCCGCTGGTGGACGGGGCCCTGATGCGAATCGTCGCCGAGGACAAGCCACGCAAGCCCGGCCACTGGGTGTCGAAGTTCGCCAAGGACACGCGGCCCCAGGTGCTCGGCAAGCTGGTGGACGAGGGCATCCTGCGCGCCGAGAAGGACAAAGTGCTGTGGGTGTTCCCGCGGACGAAGTATCCGGCCGCTCACGGCGTCGAACCCGTGCAGGAGACCGCGGCGCGCGACCGGATGCGGCGCGCTGTACTCGGCTCGGGTGCGGTCGAACCCCGTACGGCGGCGCTGTGTTCGCTTGTCGCGGCGACCGACCTGGACAAGAAGGTCTTCGGTGACCTGGACCAGAAGGTCGTGAGGGCGCGGCTGAGGGAGATCAGCGAGGGGGCCTGGGCGGCCGAGGCCGTGAAGCGGGCCATCGACGAGATCCAGGCGGCCGTGATGGTCGCGATCGTCGCCTCGACCACCGCGGCCACCGCCGGCACGTCCTCGTAGGCCCTAGACCTCCTGTTTCAGCGAGCGCAGGAGGACCGTCGCCACGTCCACGACCTCGACGTTCTCCTGCTCGCCCTTGCCGGTGACCCCGTCGCCGATCATCGTGTAGCAGAACGGGCAGCCCACGGCGATCGTCTTCGCACCGGTGGCCAGGGCCTCCTCCGTACGCTCGACGTTGATCCGCTTGCCGATCTTCTCCTCCATCCACATGCGGGCGCCGCCGGCCCCACAGCAGAAGGAGCGTTCGGAGTTGCGCGGCATCTCGGTGAGCTCGCCGGCCGCCGAGCCGAGCACCTCCCGCGGGGCGTCGAAGACCCGGTTGTGCCGGCCCAGGTAACAGGGGTCGTGGTAGGTCACGCCGCCGTCGACCGGCTGCACGGGCGTCAGCTTGCCTGTCGCCACCAGGTGGGCCAGCAGCTGCGTGTGGTGCACGACCTCGACCTTCAGACCCAGCTGCTCGTACTCGTTGCCCAGCGTGTTGAAGCAGTGCGGGCAGGTCGCCACGATCTTCTTGACGGGGCGGTCCCCGAACGCCTCGTTCAGCGTCTCGACGTTCTGCTGGGCCAGCATCTGGAAGACGAACTCGTTGCCGATGCGGCGCGCGGGGTCACCCGTGCAGGTCTCGCCCTCGCCGAGAATCGCGTAGTCGACACCGGCCTCGTGCAGCAGCTTCGCGACCGCGCGGGTGGTCTTCTTGGCCCTGTCCTCGAACGCGCCGGCGCAGCCGACCCAGAACAGGTACTCGAAGTCCTCCTTCTCGCCGACCCGCGGCACCTCGAAGTCCAGGCCCTTGGTCCAGTCCTCCCGGGTGTTCTGCGGCGCGCCCCACGGGTTGCCCTTGTTCTCGAGGTTGCGCAGCATCACGCCGGCCTCGGCCGGGAAGCTCGACTCGATCAGCACCTGGTAGCGGCGCATGTCGACGATGTGGTCGACGTGCTCGATGTCGACCGGGCACTGCTCGACGCACGCGCCACAGGTGGTGCACGACCACAGCACGTCCGGGTCGATCACGCCCTGCTCGTCCTCGGCGCCGATCAACGGGCGGTTACCCTCGGCCAGCGCCAGCACATCGAGGTGGGCCAGTTGGGCCTCGGTCGCCTTCTCCTCGCCGGTGAGGTCCTTGCCTCCACCCGCCAAGAGATAAGGCGCTTTCGCGTACGCGTGGTCGCGCAGACTCAGCACGAGAAGCTTGGGCGACAGCGGCTTGGCGGTGTTCCAGGCCGGGCACTGCGACTGGCACCGCCCGCACTCGGTGCACGTCGAGAAGTCGAGCAGACCCTTCCAGGTGAATTGCTCGACCTGCGCCACACCGAACTGGTCCTTCTCGGGGTCGGCCTCCTCGAAGTCGAGCGGCTTGCCGTCGCTCATCATCGGCCGCAGCGCGCCCAGCCCGGAGCCCGCCGGCTTCTCGGGCGCGCGTTTGAAGAAGATGTTGAAGAAGGCCAGGAAGCGGTGCCAGGCGACGCCCATCGTCGGATTGAGCGCGATGGTGATCAGCCAGCCCATCGAGATGACCAGCTTGACCAGCGCCACCCAGGTCGGGCCGTCGTGCGCGGCCGGCAGCAGCGAGCCGACGCCGTGCGACAGCGGGGTCGCCCATTCGGGGTATTCGAAGGTGTCGTTGGCCACCTTGAACCCGCGGATGAGGAAACCGCAGACCAGCACGCCGAGGATGACCGCCTCGACGACGTAGGCCTGCCACATCGTCGAGCCGGTGAAGCGGCTGCGCTTCTGCCGCAGGCTGCGCTGCCGCACGAAGATCAGGTAGAGGATGCCGGCCAGGCCGAGGATCCCGATCCACTCGGTGACCAGCCCGTACACGACCCAGTGCCCGATGATCGGGAGCCCGCCCTCGGGGTCGACGACCTCGAAGTACGCCTCCACGACCAGCAGGAACAGGATCATGAAGGACACCATCACGAGCCAGTGAGCGGCGCCGATCGTGCTCCACTTGAGCATCCGCGTGTGACCCAGCGTCTCGACCAGCATGGTCTTCGTACGGGTCGGCTTGTCGGCGAAGCGCGCCGGGTCGGGCTTGCCCTGCCTGATCACGGCCGTGATGGTCAGGACGGCGCGAACGGCGAGCACGACCGCGACGATGGTGATGGCGCCGGCCAGCACGGTGGCGATGATCTGCGCGATGCCCATCTGCGTTGTGCCTCCTTGATCGGCTGTCCGCCGCGGCCCATGTTACCCACGAGTAATAGACGGGCGCACGCCACCGGGTCAAGTGAGGCCGGGCCGTGGGCACGAAGCGCACCCCGGCCACCGGCGCGGGGTGCGCTTTAATCGGACAAAGTCACACTACCCGCGCGTAAGCGGGATCACGGGCTTAACGCCAGCGGGACAGGATGCCCAACGAGGCGACCATGCACCCGAAACCGATCGCCAGATTCCAGTACCGCAGCGACTCCACCGGGTACTGCTGGGACGACAGGTAGTACACGACCAGCCAGGCGATGCCGATCACGATCAGCGCCACAGCACTGATCGGCAGCCACATCGGGCTGGGCTTCTTCGACGCGGCTGTAGCCGCCGGACGGATGTCCGTCGGCGGTGTGTAGACCTTCTTCTTGCGGACCTGAGACTTCGGCACGGTGCTCTCCTGAAGGGCAACAAGTGGTGAACAACCCCACCGCTGAGCGGCTCCGGAGACCCCGAATGCTGCCCGTGGCGATTAATGTTCGACAGCTAGCGTAGTCAAGGCAGCGGGCAGACAGGCACCCGCCGGGCGAGGAAAATGTCCGGCGCGGTTATTTCGAGGGGATACGAGGACGTGGAATACACCACCGGCACGCCCTCGTGGCGGCTCGTTCTGCGGCGCGCGTGGCGTGGGCTCCGGCCCCATCGCCCGACCCTGCGCATGGGCGGCTGGTCGTCCGGTGTCCCATTGATCGCCCTCGCTGCAGGTCTGCTCTTCACCACCTCGGCCACGACGGCCGACGGCACCGCCCTGCGCGACGACAGGCGGCCCCAGCTCACCCAACTGATCGCCGACAAGCGCGACAGGCTCAAGGCCCGTGAGGAAGCTGCGGGCCGGCTGCGCGCCGCCGTCGACCAGGACACGGCCCGCCTGGCGGAGGTCGACGGCCCGGTCGGCGCGGCCCGCAAGACGGCCGAGGGCCTGCGTACGCCCGCGGGCTTCACCGCCCTGCAGGGCCAGGGGCTGACCGTCACGCTCGACGACTCCCCCCGCCGCAGCAACGACTTCGTCGCGGCCAACGCCCCCGACAACGACGACCTCGTGGTTCACCAGGGCGATGTGCAGGCGGTGGTGAACGCTTTGTGGGCCGGCGGGGCCGAGGCAATGTCGATCATGGATGTCCGCGTGATCTCGACCAGCGCGGTACGCTGTGTCGGCAATACGCTGCTGCTTCACGGCCAAGTTTTCTCCCCGCCGTTCAAGATCACAGCAATCGGCGAACCCACAGCCATGCGTCGCGCGTTGGAGTCCGCGGAAGGGGTCAGGCAATTCAGGGACGCGGTCGCTGACTTCGGCCTCGGCTATACGGAAACCGTCGAGAGGAACGTGACAGTGCGGGCGTACGACGGGTCGAGTGACCTTCGATCGGCGCGGGTTGCCGGGTAATGGCCGACAACCCACCCGCGGGGCCCGGCTCTGGACGCCACCGCGCCCCGGACGCCGACGCCCAGACGGCCTACATCCCACGCATCACCGACGCCTCGCCCGACGGCGTGCCCGGGGGTCCCCTGGCGCCGCAGATCGGCCTGGGCGCCGCGCCGACGCTGCCACCGCCGACGCCCTCGGCCGCCGAGACAGCGGTGCTACGCACCGACGAAGAAGTGCAGCAGCGATCGACCGCCGGCGGGTCCCTGGGCGCCGCCGCGCGAGCCCTGAGCCCGGCCTCACCGCCGCCCGGCCGCCAGGAGTTCGACTTCTTCGCCGCCGCCGAGCAGCAGCAGGCGCCCCAGCGCCCGCCGACCGCACCGCCGCCGACGGGCTCGCCCGTGCCCCCGACCGGCGTGGCATCGGCTCCGGCGACCGGCACGGCTTCCGCGCCACCGGCTTTCGCGCCATCGCCCCCCGGCCGGGCCTCCGCGCCGCCGCCCAGCGGCACGGCTTTCCCCACGACGCCTTTCGACTCACCCGTGCCCAGCAGCCCTGCGTCCGGCCCCGTACCGACCGGCTCGCCCGCGCCGCCCTCAGGCCGCGGACAGCTGCCGCCCCCGGGACGGGGGGACGTGCCGCCTTCGGGACGGGGGGACGCGCCGCCCCCGGGACGGGGACACGCGCCGCCTTCGGGACGGGGGGACGAGTGGCCGCACGCTCAGCACGAGCACGGCATGCCGGTCAACGGCCCTCACTACACAGCGTCCTCCAGCGGGTCGCCCGTTGCGGCCGAGCCGCCGTTCCGAGCCGCTCAGCCCACCCGTACGCCGTTGACCGGCGCCGGGACGGCCGGCACCCCACTCGGGTCCCCACGGCCCGCTGACGGGCCGTACGGCGGCGGCGAGCGGGCCTTCGCCCCCGGTGGCCAGGCCTACGGCGAGCCGCGCGCTCACGACCGCCAGTTCGGCAGCTCCCGGCAGGACGGGCGCGCGGCGGACGGGCGTACGGGCGCAAACGGGTTTTTCCCCGGCGCACCCCAAGGGGGATCCGGATTCGGCGAGACCGCGACACCGGCTCCCGCTCAGGCGTTCCGTCCGCCCGCCACCACCGGCCACAACTCGGGCGCCTTCCCGACCGACGGCACGGGCCTCGGCGAGCAGGTGCGCCCGAATGTCCCGGTCAACCCCGGGCCCGCCGTCCGAACCCTGTCGAACTCGCCGCGCGATCCCGGTGAGACTGCCGTGATCCGTACGTCGGACGCACCGACCGGCCTGCTCCCGGCGATACCGCGCCCCGACGAGCAGCCGTCCCCGATCAAGGCACCCACCGCGCTCCTTTCCGCTGTTCCGGGCGTCGCCGCCCAGGCCGCAAAGGCGAAAGCCGATCCCGACGCCGCCCTGGGCGCCGCCTCCGTCTCCCCGGCCGGGCCAGGCGTTCCGAAGCCCCCGGCCGAGGACGAGGTGGCGCCGGAAGCGCCCAGGCGTGGCGAAAAAGTCGTCAAGCTGCGGCCGGAGCAGACCGACGAGGGTTACAAGAGCGTCTACTCCGAACTGACCAGGCCGACGCTCGGCTCACGCATTCGCGGTGCGATCCGCGTCTCGGGCGAGCTGATGATCACCTTCGGCCTGATCGTTCTGCTGTTCGCCGGCTACGAGGTCTTCGGCAACTCGGCCAAGGTGCAGGACGAGCAGAACGCGCTCGACAGCGAGCTCGACCAGGTGTGGAACGACCCGACCGTGGGCCCGACAGCGGCTGCGCCCACCAAGGGCCCGGTCGCGCCCGGGTCCAACCTGGTCGGCCGCCTCTACATCCCGAAGTTCGACAAGCAGTGGGTGGTCGTCGACGGCGTGCAGCCGGACGACATCCGCTACGCGCCGGGCCACTACCCCGACTCGGCCAAGCCGGGGCAGGTCGGCAACTTCTCGGTGGCCGGTCACCGGATCAGAAAGATCTTCTGGCGGCTCGACGAGCTCAGGAGCGGCGACGTGATCGGTGTGGAGACCCGCACCAACTGGTACGTCTACAAGGTCTACCAGCAGCAGGTCGTCAAGCCGAGCGCCGTCGAGGTGGTCGCGCCCGTGCCCGGCAAGCCCCGGGCCGAACCGAAACGGTCGCTGCTCACGCTGACGACGTGCAACCCGAAGTACAACAACTACGAGCGGCTCATCATCCACGCCGAGCTGGTCTCGACGGCCAAGCGTGACCAGGCCCTGCCCGACGCCGGCATGCCGGCCGAGATCAAGGGGGCCTGACCCGGATGTACGCCTGGATCTGGCGCAAGCTCCCCGGCGGGATCTGGGGCAAGCTGGTCGGCTCGCTCGGCCTGATCGCCGCCACCACCGCGCTGCTCTGGTACGTGGTTTTCCCGTGGGCCACGCCGCTGCTGCCCTTCGACGACGTGCAGGTCGGCTCCGGCACCGAGCAGCAGGGCCCGAGCGGCGGCGACGCCGACGACGTGACCAACCCGGACAGCCCCGATCACGAGGGGCCGGACGAGATCCCGTACAGCACCGAGTCCAACCAGCCACACCCCTCCGACGCCGCCCAGATTCCCGGTGATTGACGTGCGCATCCTGGTCATCGACAACTATGACTCGTTCGTGTTCAACCTGGTGCAATACCTGGGTCAGCTCGGCGCCGACTGCGAGGTGCGGCGTAACGACGAGATCTCGGTGGCCGACGTGGGGACGTTCGGCGCGGCGGGTGTCCTGCTCTCACCGGGACCGGGCACGCCGGAACGCGCGGGCATCATGATGGACGTCATCCGGGCGTACGCGGGGAAGGTTCCGATGTTCGGGGTCTGCCTGGGTCATCAGGCGATCGGCGCCGCGTTCGGGGCGACCGTGACCCGCGCGCCGGAACTGCTGCACGGCAAGACCTCCGAGGTGCATCACAGCGGGGCCGGGGTGCTGGCCGGGCTGCCCGAGCCGTTCACGGCGACGCGTTACCACTCGCTCGCCGTCGTGCCAGAGACGCTGCCGGCCGAGATCGAGGTGACCGGCCGTACGGAATCCGGGGTGGTCATGGCGATGCGCCACCGTGACCTGCCGATCGAGGGCGTGCAGTTCCATCCCGAGTCGGTGCTGACCGAGGGCGGGCACACCATGCTGGCCAACTGGCTCGCCTCGTGCGGCCTGCCCTCCGCACTCGAGAAGGCGCCGCCGCTGGCCGCCGAGGTCGAGACCCGGCGTCGCGCCGCTTTCGCCACTGCATGACAGAACGGCCGCCCCCATCTCGGGGCGGCCGTTCTGTGTGGTTGTCAGTCGCGGCGGGCCGGGGTGATCGGGTAACCGATCAGGCCGTTCGTGCCCTCGCCGGAGCCCGACCCGGATCCGCCGCCGGCGCTGCCGCTGCCCGGGGACTCGGTGTCGTCCGGGTTGGGCTCGGTGTCGTCCGGGTTGGGCTCGGCCACGACGGTAAGGGTGACTTTGTCGCCCTTGGTGACCGTGGCGTTCGCCCTCGGGTTCTGCTCGATCACGGTGCCCGGGACAGCGTTCGGGTCCTGAACCTCGACAGTGTTGATGTTGAACTGGCCGGCGTTGTCGAGGATGCCCTGCGCAGTGGCCAGTGGCTTGCCCACCACGTCCGGCATCTTCGTCTGCCGGCCGTTCGAGATCTGCACGGTCAGGGTCTGGCCGGGGTTGACCTCCTGGCCGGCCTTCTCCACCTTGACGACGGTGCCCTCGGGCTTGAGGCTCGGCACCTCTTCGAAGTTGACCCGGAAGCCGAGACCCTCGAGCGCGCTCTTGGCCGCGTCCTGCGTCGAGCCGACCAGGTTGTCGGGCACCTCGACCTTTTCCGGCTTCTGGCAGAGCTGGTAGCTCACCTTGGCCTCGGCGCCGACCGATTCATTCGGCTTGGGATCCTGCGCGATGACCGTGCCGTCGCAGTCCTGGCGGATCTCCGGCTTGTCGCGCGAGATCTGGGATTGGGTGATGCCCGCGCTGCGAAGGAGCGCCAGGGCCTCCTCGTCGGTCTTGCCCTCGAGATCGGGCATCGTGTACGTCACGGGCGCCGAGGTGGGCGCGTCGCCGGCGTTGGTGTTGTTCGCGTTCTGGCGTGAGTTGGCCAGCGCGACACCGAGCACGATCACCACGAGCACGCCGAGGGCGGCCAGCGACGCCCACACCCAGGTCGAGCGGCGTTCCGGCGGGCGCGCGCCACCCCCGACGGGACGCTGCATCGTCGTGGCGGCCTGGGGCTGCCACTGCCGCGACGGCGGGCCCTGCATCGCCATCGTCTCGGCCTCGGACATCACCGGGGTGGCCAGCACCGGACGACCCGCGACGGCGCGCAGGGCGTCGGCACGCATCTCCTGAGCGCTCTGGTAACGGTTCATCGGGTTTTTGGCCAGCGCCTTGAGGACGATGGCGTCGACATCCGGCGGGACCTCGTGGTTGATGTCGCTGGGAGCGCGCGGCTCCTCCCGTACGTGCTGGTAGGCCACGCTCACCGGGCTGTCGCCGACGAACGGCGGGTGGCCCACGAGCAGCTCGAACAGCACACAGCCGGCTGCGTACACATCGGAGCGAGCGTCCACGGACTCGCCGCGGGCCTGCTCGGGCGACAGGTATTGCGCCGTGCCGATGACCGCGCTGGTCTGCGTCATGGTCGTGGCGCCGCTGGCCAGGGCTCGGGCGATGCCGAAGTCCATGACCTTGACCTGGCCGTTCTGCGTGATCATGACGTTGCCGGGCTTGATGTCCCGGTGGATGATCCCGTGCCGGTGGCTGAACTCCAGGGCGGCGCAGATGTCGGCGATCATCTCGAGGGCCCGGCGCGGCGGGATGCGCTGCTCCTGGGCCAGAACTTCCTTGAGGGTCCGTCCGTTGACGAACTCCATGACGATGAACGGCAGCTTCTCGCCGGTCGACGAGATCTCTTCGCCGGTGTCGTAGACGGCGACGATCGCGGGGTGGTTGAGGGCGGCCGAGTTCTGCGCCTCGCGGCGGAAACGCTCCTGGAACGTCGCGTCGCGGGCCAGGTCGGTGCGCAGCATCTTGATGGCCACGTCACGGCCGAGCCGGAGGTCACGTCCGCGGTGCACCTCGGCCATGCCGCCGTAGCCCAAGAGCTCGCCGACCTGATACCTGCCACCGAGCAGGCGGGCCTGCGCCGTCATAGCGTCTGTCGTCCTTCGTTAGCTTTGATCCAGCCGGGGGTCGCGCCCGCCTGTGTGATTAGACGGTACGACGCCACCGATGGCTCCCCGCCGGTGACGCCCGTGTCGGCGATAGCTGCGTTTCCCCTGCCCAACGCGCCGTTTTTCTGCTGGTTGTAGAGGAACGAGATCACCCCGGCGCAGAGCAGGACCAGCAGCGCCAGCACCACAGCCAGGACGATCAGCACCTGTCGCCCGCCGGAGCTCTCCGGCTTGGCGGCCGGTGCCGGCTGTGGTTGATACGGCTGACGGTAGGGCTGCGGTTGAACGGGCGGACCAGAGGGTACCGAAGCCGCCCCGCGCGCCCCCGAGACGGGCCGGGGCACCGGCGGGTACGGCGGACGAGCCCCGCCGGCCATCGGTGAGCCCGGCATCGGGGCGCCGCTGGACGGGCGCCCGCCGTTCTGCGGGTGGACAGGCGCGGGGCTGACCGGGCCGGCCGCGCGTGCCGGGGCGCCGGTGGGCGCCTGCGCCTGGGCCGGGTGGGCCAGCGAGGCGGCGGCCTGCCGGGCCACGGCGGCCAGCGCCGACGCCGACGGCCAGCGGGCGTTCGGGTCCTTGGCCAAGGCACGGTCGACGATCGCGCGGACCTGCGGCGGGATGTCACCGGGCAACGGGCGCGGTGTCTCCCGTACGTGCTTCATGGCGATTTCCATCGGCGTCGCGCCGTCGAACGGCCGATGCCCGGAGAGGCACTGATAGGCGACCACGCCGAGCGCGTAGACGTCGGAGGCGGGTGTCGCGACCGCGCCGGAGGCCTGCTCGGGCGAGATGTACGACGCCGTGCCGAGCACCGAGCCGGCCACGGTGAGCTGCCCCACCAGGGCGGAGCGGGCGATACCGAAGTCGGTCAGCACCAGGGTGCCGTTAGGGCGTACGAGAAGGTTGCCGGGCTTCACGTCGCGGTGCACGATGCCGTTCGCGTGGGCGGCCTGCAGCGCGTCCGCCGCCTGGGCGATCAGCGCCATCGTCCGGGCCGGGGTCAGCCGGCCGACCCGGCTCAACGTGCGCGAGAGAGCGTCGCCCTCGACGTACTCCATGACCAGGAACGCGAGCTGCTGATCACTGCCGTAGTCGTAGACGTCGACAACCCCGGGGTGGTTGATCGTGGCCATCGTGCGGGCCTCGCCCCGGAACCGCTCGGCGAAGCCGGGCTCGTCGAGCAGCGCGGGCAGCAGGATCTTGACAGCCACCGTCCGGCCCAGCACCTCGTCGGTGCCGCGCCAGACGTCGCCCATCCCGCCTCCGGCGATCCGCTCGTCGAGAACGTATCGGCCGCCAAGGGTCACCCCAGGGCTGATCATGCTCAGTCCCCTCCCCGACCTGCCGCGGCCTTCATGATGAGCCCGGCGATCCGGGCCGCCTCGGCGCTGGCGTGGCCACCCGGCACGTTCTCAAGCATGACGCACACCGCCGAGACCGCCTCACCCTTGTCGTTGAAGGCGAAACCGATGAACCAGCCGTGCGGATCGGCGCCCTCAGCGTTCTGGGCCGTTCCGGTCTTGCCGCCGACCTCCATGCCCGAGATACGGGCGCGACGGCCGGTGCCGTTCTGGACGACGCTGACCATCATCTCCTTCAGGTCGCCGGCGACCTGACTGTTGATCGGCGTGCGCAGCGTCTTCGGGTCGGCGGAATAGATCGTCCGAAGATCCGGGCTGGTGAGCTTCTGCACCAGGTAGGGGCGCATCTGCTTGCCGTCGTTGGCGACCGTCGCGGCGATCAGGGCGCCCTGCAGCGGGGTCATCCGGACATCGCGCTGGCCGAGCGACGACTGGGCCAACGCGCCCTTGTCGACGCCGCCGTCCGGGTTGGCGATCTTGCCGGTGTCGCTCATCGCGACCGGCAGGCCGCTGCCCTCGAGGTTGCCGACGGTCAGCTGGTCGTCCTGGAAACCGAAAGCCTTGGCCGTGTCGATCACCTTGTCGCGGCCGAGCGTCACGCCGAGCCGGGCGAAGCCGGTGTTGCAGCTGGTGGTCAGCGCATCCTTCAGATCAATGCGGCTACCAGGGCAAACTTCGTCCTCGGAGTTGCGGATGACCGCCCCGCTCTCGCGGTACTCGCGACCCGCTTCGATCTCGGTCTCAGTTGTATAACCGTTTTGCAGGGCGGCAGCCGAGATGATCACCTTGAAGACCGAGCCGGGCGGCTTGGTCTCGGCGGTCGAGCGGTTCAGCAGCGGCTGGTCCGGGTCCTTGTTGAGCTTGTTGTACGCCGCCGCGGCCGCCTTCTCGTCGTGGCTGACCAGCGGGTTCGGGTCGAAGCTGGGCATCGACACCATGGCCTGCACGGCGCCCGTACGCGGGTCGATCGCGATCGCCGCGCCCTTGTCGACGCCGCGCTCGTTGTTGTTCAGCTCTTTCCAGGCCGTTTCCTGAGCCTTGGTGTTGAGCGTCAGCAGCACGTTGCCGCCACCGGTGTTGTTGCCGGTGAACATGTCCTTGACCCGGTCGGCGAACAGCTTGTCGCTCTCACCCGAGAGGAAGTCGTTCTCGGCGTTCTCGATGCCGGTCGCGGCCAGGCCGACGGGCCTGTACCCCAGCACCGGCGCGTAGACCTCCTTACGCGGATAGACGCGCAGGTACTTCAGGGCGTCGTCGGTGACCTTGTTGGTCGCGACCCCCTGACCGCCGGCCTCGATCACGCCCCGGGGTCGCTCGTACTGGGCGACCACCACACGACGGTTGTAGTCGTTGGTGCGGTAGTCGTCGGCCTTGTACGCCTGCACCCAGTTGAGATTCGCGAAGAGCAGCCCGAACAGGACGAGGATGACCACGCCGGCCCGTCGAAGTGGTGCGTTCACGGCTTGATCACCTCCGTCATGGCGCCGTGCAGTTGAACTGGTGCTTTCTTTGCTCCGCCACCGGCCCTGTCCGACCCGCTGCCGCTGGCCGCCGGGCCACGGGCCGCGTTCGAGATCCGCAGCAGCATCGCGATCAGCAGCCAGTTGGCCATCAGTGACGACCCGCCGGACGACAGGAACGGCGTCGTCTGACCGGTCAGCGGGATCAGCCCGGTGATACCACCCAGGATGACGAAGATCTGCAAACCCAGGGTGAACGACAGACCGCCCGCGACCAGCTTGCCGAACGAATCACGTACGGCAAGGGCCGAGCGCAGGCCCCGCTCGACGATCAGCAGGTAGAGCACGAGCAAGGCGGACAGGCCGAAGAGCCCGATCTCCTCACCCATGCCGGCGAAGATGAAGTCGTTCTGCACCTCGGGCACGAACCGCGGGGAGCCACCACCCGGGCCGGAGCCGAACAGGCCCCCAGTGCCGAGCGAGAGCAGACCCTGCACCAGCTGATAGCTGCCGCCGAGCCGCTCGTAGTTGGCGTTGTTGAACGGGTCGAGCCAGACCTCGGCGCGGTCGTAGAAGTTCGCGAACGGGCCGCCGACCGAGGCGCCGAGCAGGTACGCCACGTAGACGCCGCCGAAGAACAACAGCAGACCGATGATCAGCCAGCTGGATCGTTCGGTGGCGACGTAGAGCGTCACGATGAACAGCCCGAAGTACAGCAGCGCGGTGCCGAGGTCCTTCTCGAAGACCAGCACCAGCAGGCTGAGCAGCCAGACCGTGACGACGGGGCCGAGGTCGCGGCCGCGCGGGAAGTCGATGCCGAGGAAACGGCGGCTCGCCAGCGACAGCACCTCTCGCTTGCGGACCAGGTAGTACGCGAAGAACGAAACCAGGGCGATCTTGGCGAACTCACCGGGCTGGATCGAGAACGAGCCGATGCGGATCCACAGCTTGGCGCCGTTGACCTCGGAGATGCTGCCCGGGAGCACGGCCGGGATCATCACCAGCACGATGCCGGTCAGGCCCAGGGTGTACGCGTACCGGGAGACGACCTTGTGGTCGCGTACTACCAGCAACAGGACCGCGGCCAGGATCAACGCGATCAGGGTCCACGCCAGCTGGCGGCCGCCGATGCCGGAGAAGATACCCGGGATCGGCTGCTTCTCGGAGAGCGCGTCGCCGATGTCGAGCCGCCGCAGGAAGCCCACGCCCAGCCCGTTGATCAGGGCGACCGCCGGGATGAGCACGGGATCGGCGTACGGCGCGGTGTAGCGCACCACGAAGTGCAGGCCGAGGAACAGGACGCTCAGCAGCGCGGCCGGCACCCAGAACGTCGGGGTGATCTCGCCGATCCGGCCGGCCTCGACAGTCGCCCCGTACGCCGCCACCAGCACCATGGCGAACGCGAGCAGACCCAGCTCGGCATTGCGCTGGGTCTTCATTCCCGGGATACGCGCCATCTCACCCGTGGAAGCGGGCGAGAGTGGAGGCACGGCGGGCGAGGTCAAGAAGGATCCCCAGACATGGTCGAGCCGAAGCTCAGTTGACGGTCCGGCACCCGACCGGATCGGCAGCGGGCGCAGACTCGGAAACCTGAGCGGACGGCGTGTTCGCGGGCACGGAGGTGGGCGCCGACCCGTTGGCGCCGGCAGCGGTGCTGCCGGTCCGGGTGCCACCGGCGGTGGTGCTGCCGGGGACGACCGACCGGTTGGTGGCGCCGGCGCTCGGCAGGACCGGCGGCGCCGTCGTCGGCGACGGGGTCGCGGTGTCGCACAGCGGTTTGAGGTTCGGGTTGGTCGGGGTCTCGTCGGTCAACTCGGCCAGCATGCGCTGGGCGTCCGGCCGGTCGTTGGCGTGGATGCCCTCTTTCACCCTTTCCTGGGCGACCGAGGTGAGGTCGTCGAGGCGGGACGGGCTGGTCTCGTTGACGCTGGACAGGTCGAGGCCGGCGATCTGGCCGGGGACGCCGCGGAAGATCGCGAGCTGCCCCGCCTCGGTGGCCCCGACGTAATACTGCTTCTGCGTGTACTGATAGCCCAGCCACAGGCCGCCGCCGAGCACCCCCAGCAGCACGAGCACGAGCAGCGTGGCCCGCACCGGGTGGCCCTTGGGCTCCGGCTCGGCATAGGTGTCTCGCTCGGGCTGCGGCTGAGCCGGGCGCGGCGCCTGCAGAGCGGCGGCCCGAGCGGCCGAGGTCGAGCTGTCGGCCACGGTGTTGTTACCCCGGTCGATCGCCGCGGCGCCACCGACGATCGGCGCCTGCTCCATGATGTCGCCGTCGGTCGCGTCGGCGATGACGACGGTGATGTTGTCCGGCCCGCCGCCGCGCAGGGCGAGCTGCACCAGCCGCTCGACACAGGCCTGCGGGTCGGTGAGCTCACGCATCGTCTGCCCGATGGTGTCCGCGCTCACCACACCGGAGAGGCCGTCACTGCAGATCAGATAGCGGTCGCCCTTGAGCACCTGACGCACGGAGTATTCCGGGTCGATGTCGCGGCCGTCGAGCGCCCGGGTGAGCAGCGACCGCTGCGGGTGGCTGCTCGCCTCCTCGGGGCTGACCCGGCCCTCGTCGACCAGCATCTGGACGTACGTGTCGTCCTTGGTGATCTGGGCGAACTCGCCCCCGCGCAGGAGGTAGGCCCGGCTGTCGCCGATGTGCACCATGCCGAACTTGCTGCCCGAGAAGAGCACCGCGGTCAGCGTGGTGCCCATGCCCTCGAGCTGCGGGTTCGCGTCGACGGTGTCGCGTAGCTGTTGATTGGCCGTTCCGACCGCGTGGCGTAACGCGTCCACCAGAGCGTCGCCGGGGACGTCCTCGTCGAGCGGCGCCATCGCGGCGATGACAATGTTGGACGCGACGTCACCAGCGGCCATGCCGCCCATGCCGTCGGCGACAGCAAGCAGCCGCGGCCCGGCGTAGACGGAGTCCTGGTTCAGGTCTCGGATCAGACCGCGGTCGCTCTGAGCGGCATAGCGCAGGGTCAGGGTCATGGCCGTAACTCGAGAGAAGTGCGACCGATACGGATCGGTACGCCAAGGGGGACGGGAGTAGGTCCGGAGACCTTACCGCGGTCGAGATAGGTTCCGTTCGTCGAGCCGAGATCCTCGACGAACCACTGGCCGTCCCGCGGAACGAGCCGCGCGTGCCGAGCCGAGGCGAAGTCGTCGGTGATGACGAGAGTCGAATCCTCAGCGCGACCGATAGTGATCGGCGCTTCACTCAATGTGATGCGCGTGCCGGACAGCTGCCCGGCCGTGACCACCAGCTGCCGCGCCGCCTTACCGCGCTTCGCCTTCGCGGGCCGGCCCTCGGGCACCGCGCCACCCACCCCCCGAGGGCTGGCGACGATGCTCTTGGACCGGACCCCAGCGAAGAGATCCCGGCGGATCACTCCCACCACCGTGAACACGAAGATCCACAGAAGGATGAGGAAGCCGAACCGGGCGACGGTGAGGACGAATTCGGGCAAGGTGGTTAGCCGTCCACTCGGAACGTCAACGTGGTGGTGCCCAGCTGGATCATGTCGCCCGGGTTGAGCGCCACGGCCGAGACGCGCTGGCCGTTCACCATCGTGCCGTTGGTCGAACCCAGATCGGTCAGGACGACCTGGTTGCCGTCGTAATCCAGGCGGGCGTGCCGGCGCGAGATGCCGACGTCGGGCAGGCGCAGGTTGGCCTGGTCACCGCGGCCGATCACCGTCGAGCCCATCTGCAACGGATAAGTGCGGCCGTCACCCGAGATGAGGCCCACCCCACCGCGGCCGTTGGGCGCGCCGCCGTGCGGCGGCGGGTAGCCACCCGGCTGCTGCTGCTCGTACGGCGGGTACTGCGGGCCTGCGTCATACGCCGGCTGCTGCACCGGGGCGACCTCGCCGCCGGTGTAGACCTCGGCGGTGACCCGGAACATGCCCGTGTCGAGCCCGTCACCACGCTCGATCTCGACGATCACGTCGCCGTAGACCGTCCACGCCTGCTCCCCGATGAACTCGGCCTGGGACTGCGCCAGTTCCTGGGCGAGCGCGGCGGCGTAGGGCGCCAACCGGCTGTGGTCGTAGGGCGAAAGGTCGATCACGTAGCGGTTCGGCACGAGAGTCCGGCCACCGGCGAGGATGGCCTTGTGTGCCTCGGCCTCCCGCTGCATGGCATTCAGGATCTCCACCGGGTGCACGACACCCTTGAACACCTTGGCGAAGGCCCCTTCGACCAGGCCTTCCAATCGCTTCTCAAAGCGCTGCAGCACGCTCACCGGCTCCTCCTCGGCTTCCGAGGACATGATGGTATCCGGCCGCCGCTTGCGCATCTGTTGCACAAGAGCGACCGGCACTTCTGACCCTCGTATGACACCCGTAGACGCCGTGCTAGTCTTCCCTGGCGTCACGGGCGATATCAACTCGCTTGGTGACGTGCGACAGCGTAGTCTGTCGCAGCCAGTAACAAAAAGGCAGGCCTCCGGGCCGGTCTCATAAAGCCGCGGGGATGTGGCGGAATGGCAGACGCGCACGGTTCAGGTCCGTGTGTCCGAAAGGACGTGGGGGTTCAACTCCCCCCATCCCCACGAGTCACAGGAGCCCCTGTCCGCTGAGAAGCGCGGACCGGGGCTCCTCGTTATGCCTGCCCCGGGGCCGAGCCCCGGGGACCCCACGGTGCGGTGGTCGCGGCGGTGCGGTGATCATCACGTTGGTGCGGGTTTTCGGCTTCGCTGGGAGACAAAAAGCACAAATTTCGTTGCTGTCCGTGATCATCACGGTGTGGTTCCAACATTGTGTCGGGCCAGCAACGGAGGTCGGCGAAGACCTTCCAGTGACGCTTCGAGCCGCCATGTGACCGTCTGCGGCCACGACACCGAACGCGCACCGGCCGGCACTACCTCACCAAGCGCACCAAGCGCACCAGCCCGATGATCAGCCCGATTGTTCGGGGCCTCACCTTCGATCATGAGCGACGGCTTCCCCGCCATCACCGGCGGCGTCTTCATGATCGAACTCGGCGTGGGCCGTTCGAACTCTGGCGAGTCGCGCTCAAGCGAGTCGACCCCTTGCGAGTCGCGCTCGGGCGGGTCGGATCAGGCGGGTCGGATCAGGCGGGTCGGACTTGGGCGGATCGGACTTGGGCGGATCGGACTTGGGCGGATCGGACTTGGGCGGATCGGACTTGGGCGGATCGGACTTGGGCGGGTCGCGCCCGGATACGTTGGGCGCGGGTGGGTTCCGGGTGGGGTGAGCGCTCCGAATGGGTGATAGGGGTGTGGCCGCTATGCTCGGCGGCGGAAAATGATGAGACGCCGAGACTGAGGATGCCTTCGTGAGTGCCGGACAAGTTGCGACTCAGAGCGGCAAGCGCAGTGTGCTCGGGGTGCTGGTCGACGTCACCGACTACGCGGACGCCACCGCGCGGATCATGGAGGCGGCGCGCGAACGCCGGCCGTACGCGGTGACCGCTCTGGCCGTGCACGGGGTCATGACGGGTGTGCAGGACAAGGCGCACAACGCGCGGCTCAACTCGTTCGACCTTGTCACCCCGGACGGGCAGCCGGTGCGGTGGGCGCTCAACCTGGTGCATCACGCGGGGCTGACCGATCGGGTCTACGGGCCCACGCTGACCCTCAAGGTCGTGGAGCAGGCGTCGGCCGAGGGGCTTCCCATTTACCTGTACGGGTCCACCCAGCCCACGCTCGACCGGCTCGTGCCCGCGTTGGAAAAGATGTTCCCCGCCCTCAAGATCGCCGGTGTGGAGGCGTCGAAGTTCCGGACGAACCAGCCGGGCGAGGCCGAGGAGATCGCCGAGCGGATCAAGGCCTCGGGCGCGCGGGTCGTGCTCGTGGGCTTGGGGTGTCCGCGGCAAGAAATCTTCACGTACGCGATGCGTCCGCTTCTTGACATGCCACTGCTCGCCGTGGGGGCCGCGTTCGACTATCACGCGGGCCTGCTCAAGAACCCGCCGGCGTGGATGCAGAAGTATGCCCTCGAGTGGCTGTGGCGCCTGGGGCTCGAGCCGAAGCGGCTCTGGAAGCGATACGTCCTGCTCAACCCGGCTTACCTGACCCGGCTCGCGGCTCAGCGCAGTGGACTGTGGAAGGCGACTCCGCCCGCCCCGGCCACAGAGCCGGTCACCACATTCGCCGTCTAGAGCCACACAAGGATCCGTACAAATAGGACAGGCTCAGGGTTGTCGCCCGCATCCCCTACGGGTCCTGTCGGGTAGAAACCCGGTTTCGCGCCGGCGCTCCCAGGTGAACGCTGTTCATGTGAACATCGTCGCGGACCTCATTCTCGCCGGCGCCCTCGTCGCCGTCTGGCTCACCGCCGGGCTGCTGGCGGACTCGCTGTCGTCGGCGCCCTCGGCTCCGGCTCTGCGCCGCCGGGCCGGCCTGATCACCCTGTTGATCGCCGCCGGCGCGACGGTGTTCGTCGCCATCACGATCGTCACCGCCCTGATGCCGGGCGAGTCGGCAGCCCCCGCCGCGGCGCTCGCGCCGGCCGTTCCGGCCCTGATCGTCCTGACCGCCGGGCTGCGCCGGGTGGCCCAGGTGCGCCGGGGCGCGGGAGCGTTCGCCACCGCGCCGCAGACCCCGGTGCCGCCGGCTCTCCGCGCGGCCGCAGCCCATCCCCTGATCCTGGTTCCGTTGCAGGTCACCGGTCTGGCCACCCTGCTCAGCGTGCCGATCGCCGGTGGCCTGGTCGAGGTTCCGGGCGCCGATCTGGCCGGCATCGCCATCACGGTGGTGGGCGTGGCCGTGCTGGCAATCGGCATTCGGGCCGGGTTGCGGCACAGCAGGCTCAGCGTGCTGGCGCTGGCCCCGATCGGGCGTAACCGGCCGCGGGTGCCGGTCGACAGCCGCTGACGGTCAGCTCTTCTTGGCTTCCTGCACGTAGAGCAGCTCGAGGATCGAGCGGGCAGCCTCGAACCAGCGGTCCAGCCAGTCCGAAGTGGGCAGTGTGCCGCGGGCGGGCAGTTCGAGCAGCAGTCCCCGCAGCAGCGGGTGGTCGGCCATCGACTGCGACGAGCCGGAGTCGGTGTCGGGCCAGCCGCTCGACGGGAAGACCGGCTCAGTCAGTCCTTGCAGGTCCAGCGACGGTAGCTTGGCCGCCCGGTCGAGCGGGCTGATCGGCTCGATGCTGTGGTTCCGGCCCGGCGACCGGGTGGGCAGGCCCGAGGAACTGCTGCGCGACACCAGTTCACCGTCCCCGGCGTCGGCGGCCAGCGCGGCCTCGCGCCGGTTCTGCCGGTAGGCGCTCACCCCGCCGCTGAAGCGGTCCTGCGCCGTCGAGGAGTTGCTGAGGTTTTCCGAACCCATCGTCATCTGTCTGCCTTGCCTCGCTCGGGGGAAGCGACCCCGTCGGTGTTACGCGGTCCGGGCCGCGCTTCTGCCGTTCAACGAGGCGAGCGGAGAAATGACTACGGCCGGCCCTCCCGCGCCGCTGCGGGAGGGCCGGCCGTAGTGCGACGAACCTTGAGGCTCAGAGGTCGAACTCGCCGTCCTTGGCGCCGCCGACGAACGCGTCCCACTCAGCGGCCGTGAAGATCAGCGCCGGTCCGTGCGGGTTCTTGGAGTCACGCACCGCGATCGCCTCCTCCACGAAGGCCACCTCGACACAGTTGTCGGAGTTGGGCCCGCTACGAGTGCTCTTGAACCACTGTGCCCGGCTCAAATCGATCCGGAAACCCTTCGCTTCGACTTCCACAATGGCTCCTCTACCAGCATTTCAATCATCCCGATGGACTCCTCCGGAGGGAGGGCCGACGTCCGGATGGCCTCGAAGATGGAGATGTACTTGCCCAGTTCCTCGACCTTCTCGAGAAACAGGCCACCGGTCGCATTCTCGGTGAACACCACGTCCGCATCGCCCTCCTCCTCGAACTCGAGAATGGCGAACGTGCCGTCCATCCCGGCGTGCGCACCCGCCGCGAAGGGCAAGATCTGCAACGTGACGTTCGGCAACCGCGCCGTCGTGATCAATCTGGCTAATTGATCACGCATGACCTCGTCGCCACCGACCGGCCGGCTCACCACCGCCTCATCGAGCACCACCCAAAGATCGATCGGATCGTCCTGAATCAATAACGACTGTCTTTCCATCCGGACGCGCACCCGTTGCTCAATTTGCTGGTCGCTGTCCCCCAGTCGGGCGGCCCGAATCATCGCAATTGCATACGCTTCGCTCTGAAGCAGACCGGGAATGACCTGCGACTCGTACGTGCGGACGGACCGGGCGGCCGCCTCCAGTCCCACGTAAGCGCCGGTGAGAACGGTAGAAAACGGATGCCACCACCCTTTTTGCCGCGCTTCTCGGGCAATTTGGACAAGCTCCCGCGTCACGGCGTCCGGTACGCCGTAAATGGTCAACATGGCCGCAACATCGCTCGGGCTGGCGCTGGTGTGCCCCGTTTCGATACGGGATACTTTCGACGTCGAACAGCCCAATCGCTCCGCGACCATGTCGATCGTGACCCGGGCGCCCTCCCGATGCCGGCGCAACTCGACCCCGAGCCGGCGGCGGCGAATGGTGGGACTGCGACGTTGATTCACAACCCCAGTCTCCTGTCGATCATTTAGTGATTCAAGTTTCCAGCATCTACCAACCGGTAATCACTAAGGGCTGACATGCAACTTGCATCGACCGGACTCGTAGTGCAATCTTTTCGGTATGGCTCGCGTCACTCACCCCGGACGGGGCAAGACGACCGAGTCCCGCTCAACGTACCGATACGTCACCGTTAACGGGGTCCCGGTCTTTCGCGCTGTCCGAGGTGGACTGATCCACTTCCGGCCGGTCGGCGGATCGGTGGCGGTGACGTTCCGCAACGCTTTTGATGATTGGCATCGTTGGAAGTTTGCATAGGCGTTAACGCCGGGCACACTGGTGCTTTCGTGTCAAGGTTTCAGGGCAGGAGATGACGTGCTTCCTCGGTCCGGTGATGTCATACACGTGACGAAGGCGGCGAGCGTCCAGTTCGCGGCGCCGATGCTGTTCCGTGTCATCCGGGTCCACGACTGGCCGACGTACGAGGGCTGGATCTGGCTGGACGGCTATGAACTCAACGCGTCGGGCGATGCCGTGGAGCGTCGTTCGATCTTCGTCCAGGTCAGTGGTCTGCGTGCCGTCGGCAAGGCGCCCGACCCCCGGGCGCGCAACGGCCGCCAGCCGGGCCTGGTCAGCGGCACGGTTCAGGCCCGTACGGTCCGTACGAACCGCTGATCCCTCCGGCTAGTTGCCTTCCGTGGGCTCGGCTGTGCCCGTCGGACCGGTCGTCGGCTGCGCCGCGATCACCAAGGTGACCGTCGTGTCCGGTGGGACTTCCTGCCCCTCTACCGGATCGCTGTCGATCACCGTGTCCGGCGGCACGTCCGGCGCCTGACGATAGATCAACCGGTAGTTCAACCCGGTCGTCCGCAGCGCCTCCTGGGCGTCGGCCAGCGCCAGCCCCCGCAGCGCCGGGACGGTGATCTCGGACGTGGACGGGTCGGTCGTGGACTGGGTCGGCTCCGGCGAAGGCGAGGGCGAAGTGGTCGTCGGCGTCACGGTCGGTGAGGTCGTTCCGGTCGTGACCGTCTCGGCAGGCGTGGCCGAAGTGCTCGTCACCGGCGCGGGAGTCTCGTCCTCCGAGTCCTGCAGGATGAGATAGATCGCCCAGCCCAGCACGCCGAGCAGGATCAGCGCCACGATGCCGACCACGATCGGCATCCACCATCTGTCCCGCGAGGTGGACGGGGTGGACGCGGTCCAGTCGACCTCGGGATAACCCCGGCCCGGCTGAGGCGGGCGCACCTCGGCTCGTCCCGACCACGCGGGATTGGCCCGGCTGGGGGCCCAGTCGTCATCACTGACCGGCGGCATGATCGCGGTCGAGCCGGGCTTGTTCGTGACCACGGTGGGCTCGTCCCGGATCGCCGGCACGGTACGGACGTCGTCCAGGGTGTCGTCGTCTCCGCGCCGAACGCCGTCCAGCGTGTCGTCGTCTCCGGGCGGCGGCACCGAGGCCCGGCCGACCGTCACCTCTGGCACATCGCCGTCAACCAGCGTCGCATCCGGATCAGCGGCCGACCCACCAGCCGGCGGCGCGTCCGGATCGGCGGCGGAACCACTGACCTGGGTGGCGTCCAGGTCGTCCGCCCTGGGCTTTTCGCCCGGGGAGTCCGGCTTCTCGGGTTTATCCGCCTCGGAGGACGGGTCCTCGGCGTCGTCAGGCGAAGAACGTCGCGTCTCGTCGCTCTCGTCCGACATCGCCTCTCCTCCGGCTCGTTCACCCGCATGGGTCAACGTATCGAATCTTGCGGGACATGTCTGGCCTCCGCAGGACAAACAAACCAGGTGGCTACAGGTGAGAGACGCACGCGAGCATCGGCGCACCGATTCGCAGGCATCGGCAGGTGCCGCTACAGTGCGGCGCATGGCCGAGAAGGGCTGGACGGCGCGCGTAGCCACCGCGGCAGGAGCCGCAGCGGGCACGGGCGCCGCGCAATTGGGTCTGGGCTACGGCCTGGGCGTGGTCGTCTGGCCGGTGACGCCGACCCCCGACGACAGCGCCTGGCTGGGCAGTCTCGGCTGGGCAACCTGGATCACGGCGAGCGCCACGGTGTTCGGCGCCGTCCTCGGCAGCCGTTTTCGGGGCGGCCCCGGGCCACGCACCAGCGGCCCCTGGCGGTTCGCCTTGGCTGCCTGCGCGGCGGTGGGCGCGCTGGTGACGGTCGCGCTCATCGCGCTTCCGGCCCGCTCCGCCGTACGCTTCGACACCGCGAACCCGCAGGTCGTGGCGGCTGGCTACGCCGTGGCCGGCCTTGCGCTGGGCTTGATCATCGCGTTCTGGGCGGTGTCGTCCCGGGCGGTCGCGGCCAATCTGATGGCCACCGGGGTCTGGCTGTGGGCCCTGGCCATCGCGGCGATCGTGGTCGAGCTGGCCGTCAACCGCGAGTCCGCGACCTATCTGACCAGCTGGCAGTTCGCGGAGGTGGCCAACAGCGGGCTGTACGGCACGATCTACTGGCCGAGCGCCCTGCTCACCCTGGCCGCGGCCTTCCTCGTCGGCGCCCTGACGGCCGTGCCCGCTGCCCGCCGCGGCGATGCCGGCACGGGCGCGGCGACCTCGGGTGTGGCCGGCCCGCTCCTGGTCGCGTTCGTTTTCCTGGCGCTGGCGCCGCGCTTGACCGGCGCGCTCGGGCCCATAGAGTCCGCATACCTGATCGCGCCGTACGCCGTGCTGGCCGGCCTGGCCGGGTCCGTTCTCGCGGTGGCCGTCACCCGCACGCTGCAGGAGCAGCGGTCCCGCCGCGCGGGCGCCACGGTCACCGGCACAGCCCGCGTCCCGGAGGCCCCCGCCCTCGAGCCGCCGTCGTCCGGACGCTCAACTCCACCCCGCGACCAGGGCGCAACCGCCACCACCGCCCAGCTTCCGGCCGCGGCCGGGGATCCTGAGTCACCCTCCCTCCGCGGTACAAAATCTGCGAAAGGGATGCCGGAGGGGGGTGACGAGGAAGGTGGGCACCCGGATGAGCCGGCGAAACCGAGGTCATGGCTCTTCGGCCGCCGAAAGAAGCCCGCTCCCGAACCCGCAGCGTCGTCCACGCCGGGAACCGCACCCCGACCCGCAACCGGAGCTGCAACCGCGCCGTCACCGGTGACCGGGAAGGGGGCTGCCACCGCGCCGTCCTCCCGCCGACCGTCCGAGCGGGACAGTCCCGGACCTGACAAAGCGGACAAAGACCAGCGTACGGGTGTCGAGCCCGCCCCGGTCGACGCGGAGATCGCCGCCGCCGCCCGGCCGGCCCCGAGACCGCGCCCCAGGAAAGCGGCGGAGCCCAAGCCGGCCAGGTCCACTGTGACCCCGCCGCCCACAGCCCCGGCCGTAGCACAGATCAACCCGAAACCCGCCCAAGCGCCGCCGAAGGCTCCACCCCCGTCGAACCCGAAACCGCAGGCGAAGGGCTAGTACGCCGGCCAGGTGTGCACGGGATCGTTGGTGCTGTGCAGCTCCCGGTAACGCAACAGCATCGAGTGCAACGCCTCGTCGCGGGACATGCCGCGCCGCTCGGCCGCCCGTACGGCCTCGGTCTGCCACGACGCGCCGTTGCGGCCCAACCGGCAGCGCTCGTCGATCACCCGCAACAACCGATCGCGTACGGGTGGCGCGACACCGAACCGGTCCAGCCCCTCGTACGCGCGGGGCAGCAGTTCCGTCCGCACCAGCTCGGTCACCGGAACCGTGCCCACGCCCGGCCAGAAGGCCGTGGCCTCGATGCCCTCGACCGCGCCGGTGTGGAAGTTCTCGCGGGCGGCTGCGAACGGCAGACGCGACCAGACCGGACGCTCGTCCTCGGCCAGCTGACGGACCAGGCCGAAGTAGAACGCGGCATTGGCCAGCAGGTCGATCACAGTCGGCCCGGACGGCAGCACGCGGTTCTCGACACGAAGGTGCGGCCGCCCCTCCGTGACGTCGTAGACGGGCCTGTTCCAGCGGTACACCGTGCCGTTGTGCAGGCGCAGCTCACCCAGGCGAGGGATGCCGCCCGCGCGCAGCACCTCGGCCGGGTCCTCGTCGGAGAGGAACGGCAGCAGCGGGGCGAAGAACCGTACGTTCTCCTCGAACAGGTCGAACACCGAGGTGATCCATCGTTCCCCGAACCAGACGCGGGGGCGTACGCCCTGGGCCTTGAGCTCCTCCGGCCGGGTGTCGGTGGCCTGCTGGAAGAGCGCTATCCGCGTCTCGGCCCACAGGCGACGGCCGTGCAGGAACGGGGAGTTCGCGCCGACCGCGACCTGCACGCCGGCTATCGCCTGGGACGCGTTCCAGAAGCGGTCGAACCGGTCGGGCGGCACCTGCAGGTGGAACTGGACGCTCGTGCAGGCGGCCTCGGGCGCGATGGAGTCGCTGCTGCTTCGCAACCGTTCGACGCCCCGGATGTCGAGGTCGAACCGCTCGCCGCGGGCGCCGGCCATCTCGTCGTTGAGCAGCCGGTACCGCTCGTTGGCACTGAGGTTTTCGAGCACCAGGTGCTCGGCGGTGAGGGTGGGGAGCATGCCGATCATGACGAGCCCGCAGTCGGTCTTGTCGGCGGCCCGGCCCAGGCTTTCGAGCAGGTCGTTCTCATAGTCGGCGAGTCCCCAGCCGGCTATCGACCGCGGCGCCATGTTGAGCTCGAGGTTGAACTGGCCGAGCTCGGTCTGGAACAGCGGGTCGCCGAGACGGTCGAGGACCTCGGCGTTGCGCATGGCCGGCCGGGCCGCCTCGTCGATGAGGTTGAGCTCGATCTCGAGCCCGGTGGTCAGGTCGTCGCGATCCTCGAAGATGTGCTGGTCGAGCATCTGCGTGAAGACGTCGAGACATCGGCGCACCTTGTCCCGATAGGTGACGCGGTCTTCCGGGGCGAAGACGACGGTCGCGAGATCCTTGCCCACTTACCCTCCTGGGGCGGCCAGGCACAAAACGGACGTCGATCACCACTCTGTGAGCGAACGCGTGCGCTCGGTCTACCTTGCCACCCGTACCGGAGTCGCGCCACACAACAGCGAGCCGCCGCCCAGGAATCCGGGCGGCGGCTCGCTTGTGGACCTCGGTGCGGTCAGGCGCGACGGATGGCCTCGCCCTCGATCTCGATCTTGATCTTCTTGCTGACCATCACGCCGCCGCTCTCGAGGGCCATGTTCCAGGTCAGGCCCCACTCCTCGCGGTCGATCTCGGCGGTCGCGCTGAAACCGAAGACGGCCTGCCCGTACGGGCTGGTGCCGGCGCCCTCGAACTCGACGACCAGCTCGACCGGCCGGGTGACGTCCTTGATGGTGAGCTCGCCGTCGAGAACGAACTCGGCGCCCGCGTGGCTCTTGATGCCGGTGCTGCGGTAGGTCATCGCGGGGTACTTCTCGGACTCGAAGAAGTCACCACTGCGCAGGTGGTTGTCCCGGTCGACCTGGCCGGTCTCGATGCTGGCGGTGTTGATGGTCGCTTCGACGGAGGAGGTCAGCGGGTCCTCGCCGATGGTGATGACGGCGGAGGCGTCCGCGAACTGCCCGCGGACCTTGCTGACCATGAGGTGTCGCGCCACAAAGCCGACCCGCTTGTGCGCGGCGTCCAGGTCGTACGTGCCGGCGGCCGGGATCTGCAGACCCTCGTACGTACGGGTGGTGGCGACGGACTCGGTCATGACTTTTCCTTCTCTCAAGCACTGTGATCGGTATTTGTGTGACGGAGCAACTATATGCCAAGCAATATTCCCCGTGTCAAGAGTCCGAGGTAGGATGTACCCGTGAGTACGGACCTGGATGACCCCCGCTTCACCGCCTTCGGGCTCTTCGCCGAGGCGTTCACCGGGCTGAGCAACCGCTTCAACGCCCAGTTCGACCAGCACCGCCTCTCCGCCGTCGAGTTCGAGGTGCTCATGCGCCTGGCTCGCTCCCCCGGCCACCGGCTCCGGATGACCGACCTCGCCGGCCAGACCTCCCTGTCGACCAGCGGGGTGACCCGGGTCGTCGACCGCATGGACCGCGACGGCCTGATCCGGCGCGAGGCCTGCCCGAGCGACCGGCGCAGCTCGTTCGCCGTGGTCACCGACGCGGGCCTCCGCCGGCTCGACGAGGTCCTGCCCGGCCACCTCGAGCTGCTTCAGCAGTGGTTCATCGGACAGTTGAGCCCGGCCGAGCTCGACGGCATGCTCGCCTCACTCCGCAAGATTCGCGACGCGGTCAACCCGTGCGCGACGGCCGGCACCGACGGGGAACGCTCCGCCGCCTGAGCAAGCATTACGCAACCCGTCGAAGTCGGAACAAAGCCGTCCGTGAGCACCGTGCCGGAAGGCTTGGGGTAAACCGGCAGAACTACCGGCAGAATCGGGCGACGCGGCGGTCCAAACGGACAAATCTCCCGGGCTGCGCGGTCCTGTGTGGCTACTGTGATCCGCGCAGGGGGATGCGGCGCGACCGAGGCGACGGCGGGGCTCGACGGGGGAGCTTCGTTCTCGCCGCTTGACTGGCGGGCGTGGCGGCGGCCGGCGCGTGGGGGGCACGCTACGCCGGCCGACCACGCCCGGCCAGGACCCTGACCTTCAGCCTTCCAGCACCCGGGCCAGCCGCTGCGGTCCGAGCTTTTCGCGCTCGCGCGGCAACAGCGTGATCCCGCCCGAGCGGCACAAGAGCCCCAACCGCCGTACGGCCGACTCGCGCTCATCCTCGTCCGGGGTGCTCACGATCAGCCCGACAAGAGCCTCCACCACATCGCGGGGATCATGAATCCCGTCGTACGCCTCGGCGGCCCGGGCATAACACTCGGCCGCCCGCTTCGGCTCGCCCCGGCTCAGCGCGACGGCCGCCTCGACCACCGCGGCCGGCCCGTCCATGGCGTCGTCGTCCTCCTCGGGGTGAAGCTGCTCGAGCACCACCGCCGCCTCGTCCACCCGCCCCGCCTCAGCCAGCGCCAGCCCGATCGTCGCGAGCAACCGGCGCTGATGCCCGGGGTCGCCCAGCTTGATCAGCTCGGTCATGGCACGCCGGCCCACCCGTGCCGCCTCGTCCGGAAGCCCGTCCAGCCGCTGCACCTCGGCCAGGTTCGCCTGGGCCAGCGCCCGCAGCCGCCGCTCGCCGCAGCGCCCGGCCTGCTCGTGCACCACGGCCAGCCGCTGCCGCGCCGCCCGCAGGTCGCCCTGACGGATCTCGTGCCAGACCAGGTTGTTCTCGGCGACCGCCAGGTCACGCGCCTGACCGGTACGCCGGGCCAGCGCCAGGGCAGCCTCGCCGTGCTCACGGGCCCGGTCGAAGTCGCCCGCGCTCATCCACAGGCCGGCCAGCTGGGCGTGCGCGGTGAGCTGCCCCGCGACCTCGGCGAGCCGCTCGAACTCGGCCAGGGCCTCGGACGCCGACTCGATCTCCCGAGCGCTGTCGCCGTGCTCGCGGGCGAGCTGGGCCATCCCGATGCGCGCCCACGCCCGGACGGACGGGTCGGCGTCGGCGGTGCGGGGGTCGTCGAGCAGCCGGCGCAGCCATCGCCGGCCGGTCTCGGCGCGGCCCCGGAACCGCCACCAACGCGGAAGGGCGGCCGCAAGGCGCAGGGCAGTGTGCGGATCCTCCGCCGCCGCGTAGGCCAGCGCCGTGCCGAAGTCGCCGGCCACGTCGTCGAGACGCCCCGCCGCCTCGGGCAGGCTGGCGCCGGTCAGGTCGGGCCAGATCTGGTGGGCCAGGTCGGCGAGCACCTCAGCGTGCCGCCGGCGATTGTCGTCCAGTTCACCCTCGGCCGCCGCGCGCTCGGCCGCGTAGTCGCGCACCACGTCGAGCAGGCGGAACCGGAACGTCCGGCGGCCGCGCACGCTGAGCAGGCCGAGTTCGAGCAGGCGGTCGAGCAGGTGCACGACGTCGGCGCGCGGGTTGTCGATGAGCTGCTCGGCAAGACCGATCGACCAGCGGTAGCGGAACATCGCGAGCCGTCGCAGCTCCCGCTGTTCCTCGGCGTTGAGCAGGCGATAGCTGGCCGCCACGGCATCGCGCAGGCTGACCAGCGGCTCGCCCGAACCGGGCCGGTCGAGGTCGAGCACGCGATCGCCGTAACGGTCGAGGATCTCGGGGATCGTCAGCACGCGACCACGCGCCGCGGCCAGCTCGATCGCGAGCGGCAGACCGCCGAGCCGCCGGACCAGCGTGGCCAGCGGCGCGATCTCGTCGGGCTCCGGCTCGGTGTGGCGGACCTGACCGAGTCGTTCCAGAAACAGAGCCACCGCCGGGTACGCCGCCACGTCAGCCAGCGTGCCGGCGGTGTCGGGCGGAGGCGCGGTGAGCGGGGCGAGCGGCCAGACCCTTTCCGCGGGCAGGCCGATCGGGTGCCGGCCGGTGGCCAGGAACCGCAGCGTAGGCAGACGTTCGAGCAGGCGGGTGAGCATCTCGGCGGTCGCGTCGGCGGAGCGTTCGACGGCGTCGACGAAGACCAGGGCGGCCCGGCCCGCGAAATGCGCGGGCAGGTCGTCGGGGCGGCCGACACCGAATTCGGCCGCGATGCTGCCGAGCATCTCACCGACCGTGGCGCCGTCGGTGACCACGATGCCGGCGACACCGCCCGGATAAGCCGCGGCCGCCCGGTGGGCGGCCACGAATCCCAGGCTCGTCTTGCCCACCCCGGCCAGGCCGACCAGGGTTGTGCCGCGCGGGCCGTCGGTCGCCGTGAGCTGCGCGGTCATCTCGGCCAGATCGTCGTCGCGGCCGATCAACTCGATCGTCGGCAACACCCTGAGAAAGCCGGTGGGCGGCAGACCGTCCTCGGTGGACTGGCCTCGCGCCGCGGCCAGGAACGCCTCTCGATCCGCGCCGCTCAGACCCAGCGCGGCCGCCAGCAGCTCGACCGTGGTGCGCTGGGGACGTGACGCCCGGCCCCGTTCGAGGTCACGGACCGTCCGCACGCCGACGGCGGCCCGGGAGGCCAGCTCCTCCTGTGTCAGGCGAGCGCGCTGCCGCTCGCGGCGAAGCACGGCGTCGAACCCGGATACGCCCTGGTCCGGCGCGTTTTCAGCCCCCATGACACAGAACTTAAGGCTGGTTCAGAGACGCGGCGAGCAGAGATCCGCTCTTGTCGGATTGCGGACCGAAAGCCGAGGTGCAAATGCCGCTAAAGACCCAGCCCGCGGGCGATCAGCATGCGCTGGACCTCGGACGTTCCCTCGCCGACCTCGAGAATCTTGGCGTCCCGATAGAAGCGCCCGACCGCCGACTCGTTCATGAAGCCGTACCCGCCGTGCACCTGCGTGGCCCAGCGGCTGTTCTCCATGGCGGCGTTGCTCGCGTTCAGCTTCGCGATCGCGGCGTACCGCTTGAAGTCCTGACCGGCCAGCATGCGGGCGGCGGCGTCGTAGTAGCCGACCCGCGCGATGTGCGCCCGCATCTCCATGTCGGCGATCATGAACTGGATGGCCTGGTAGTTGCCGATCGGCCGGCCGAAGGCCTCACGCTGCTGGGCGTAACGCACCGACTCGTCGACACAACCCTGGGCGAGGCCCACCGACAGCGCGGCGATCGCGATCCGGCCCTCGTCGAGGATGCGCAGGAACTGGGCGAAGCCACGGCCGCGCTCGCCGAGCAGGTTGGCGGCGGGGACGCGTACGTCGTCGAAGGAGAGCTCGTGGGTGTCCGAGGCGCACCAGCCGACCTTGGAGTAGCCCGGCGCAACGGTGAAGCCCGGGGTCCCCGACGGCACGATGATGGTGGACAGCTCCTTGGACCCGTCCGGGTTGGTGCCGGTGACCGCCATGACCGTGACCAGGCAGGTGATGTCGGTGCCGGAGTTCGTGATGAACGCCTTGCTCCCGTTGATCACCCACTCGTCGGTGGCCTCGTCGAAGACCGCGCGGGTCTGGGTGCCGGCCGCATCCGAACCTGTGCCGGGCTCGGTCAGGCCGAACGCGGCCAGCGCCTCGCCCGAACAGAGCCGGGGCAGCCACTGCTCCTTCTGTTCCGGCGTGCCGAAGCGGTGGATCGGCATGGCGCCGAGCGAGACCGCGGCCTCCAGGGTCACCGCGACCGAGCTGTCCACTCTGGCCAGTTCCTCCAGGGCGATGCACAACGCGAAGTAGTCGCCGCCCATGCCGCCGGACTCCTCGGGGAACGGCAGGCCGAAGAGCCCCATCTTGCCCATCTGGCGAATGACCTCGTACGGGAAGGTCTTGTGCTCGTAGTGCTCGGCGATCACCGGCGCCACCTGCTCACGGGCGAAGTCCCGGACGGTGACGCGCAGCGCCTCCTGCTCCTCGTCGAGCTGGAAGTCGACCATGGTGTGCTCCTGTCAGACGGGCGTGACGCCGTGGCGGCGCTTGGCGAAGAAGCGCTCCTTGCCGCGTGCGGCGCGGTAGCGGCGGATGAGTTCGTCGCGCAGGTCGCCCGGCTCGACGACGGTGTCCACGACCAGCTCACTGGCCAGCCGCATGATGTCGATGTCCTGCTCGTACTCGGCGCGACGCTCGGCCACGAACGCGGCCCGCTCCTCGTCGTCGGCGATGGCGGCGATCTTGTTGGCGTAGACGGCGTTGACCGCGGCCTCGGCGCCCATCACCGCGATCTTGGCGGTGGGCAGCGCGATGGTGGCCTCGGGATCGAAGCTCGGACCGGCCATGGCATAGAGACCGGCCCCGTACGCCTTGCGCACCACCACACAGATCTTGGGCACCGTGGCTTCCGAGATCGCCGTGATCATCTTGGCGCCGTGGCGGATGATGCCCTGTTTCTCGACCGCCGAGCCGACCATGAAGCCGGGCACGTCACAGAGGAAGAGCAGCGGGACGTTGAAGGCGTCGCAGAGCTGCACGAACCGGCTCGCCTTGTCGGCCGAGTCGCCGAAGAGCACGCCGCCCTTGAACATCGAGTTGTTGCCGACGACGCCCAGCACCTCGCCGTCGAGGCGGGCGAACCCGATCGTGAGCTCCTTGGCCCACAGCGCCTGGATCTCGAAGAACGACCCCTCGTCGACCAGGCCCTTGACGTATCGCCGCATGTCGAAGGCTTGGCGCTCGCTGGCCGGGACCATCGCCCCCAGGTCGGCCCCCGATGAGCTCTTCGGCGTGGCCGTGGGCGGGTTCTGCTCCCAGTTCGACGGCAGATAAGACAGATAAGCCCGTACGGTGTCGAGCGCGTCCTGCTCCGTCTTGCAGAGGAAATGGCCGACGCCGGACTCGGCGCAGTGCACACGCGCGCCGCCCATCGCCTCGAGCGTCGTCTTTTCGCCGGTGACCATCTCGACCATGCGGTCGGAGCCGAGATACATGCTCGCGTTACCGTCGACCATGGCGACGATGTCGCAGAAGGCCGGTATGTACGCCCCGCCGGCCGCCGACGGGCCGAACAGCGCGCAGGCCTGCGGGATCGCGCCGGACGCCTTGACCTGGGTGTGGAAGATCTTGCCGGCGCCGCGGCGGCCCGGGAACAGGTCGACCTGGTCGGTGATGCGGGCGCCGGCCGAGTCGACCAGGTAGATCATCGGGACGCCGTACTGCACCGCCCGCTCGATGATGCGGATGATCTTTTCCACCGTACGGGCGCCCCAGGAGCCCGCCTTGACCGTCGAGTCGTTCGCCATCAGGCAAACCTCACGGCCGTCGACCCGGGCAATCCCGGTGATCACGCCATCGGCCGGCAGCCCGTCGGCCAGGCTGTTGGCATAGAGCCCGTCCTCGACGAAGGAGCCCTCGTCGACCAGCAACCCGATCCGTTCGCGGGCGAAGAGCTTGCCCTTCGCGGCATTGGCCGCATGGTAGCGCTCCGCGCCGCCGGCCAGCACCCGCTTGCGGACCTGCGCAAGCGCCTCGTCGTCGGTCGCCACGTCGCCTCCTTGCGAGGGTCGTCCTGAACGCTCGTTCAAGCTTAACGAGCGTTAGGGTAGCCCATCGCCCAGCGGGCGGCAACGACGAACGGGAGTCCCCGCCGGCTGCGGGAACTCCCGTTCTATTCACTGCTTCCGGCGCCGTGGAGGGGCACCGGTCAAACCACGGCGCCTCCTGGCACCGCTCGGGTCGCACCCGGGACCGGCGCGACCCGGTCTTTCGCTAACCCCCGTGGGAAAGCGGGCTTCAGCGCAGGGTGTTGAGCAGACCCAGGCTGCCGACGCCACCCAGGCTCTCGGTCAGGCCCGAGATCGGGGAAGCCTCGGTCGGCTCGCCACCACGGCCGCCCTTGGAGTTGCTGTCCGAACCAGCCGCGGCCGGCTTGGTGTAGCCGTCCGCCGCGGGCTCCTCGTCGTTGGTGTCGTCCTGGACGTCGCCGTAGCCATCGTTGGTCGCCGGCTTCTCGCCGCCGTCGCCCTTGTAGTCGTCGTCGTCGACGTCGCCGTTGTCGCCACCGAAGTCGTCGTCATCCTTGCCGGGGCCGTGGCCGTGACCCGGGCGGCCGCAGTCGCGGTCCCAGCCGTGGCCCGGGCGGTCGCAGTCGCGGTCACGGTCCCAGCCGTGGCCGCCGAAGTGATCGTCGTCGTTCAGGCAGGCCGCGGCCGAGTGCGCCGCGCCCAGGATGCCGAGCGAGTTGCCGCAGACGTTGATCGGAACGCTGATCGGCACGGCGACCTGGGTGCCGTTCAGGATGCCGTTGTTGGCGCCGGTCGCCTGCACGAAGTCGTTGCCGTGGGCCGACTCGTTGCGGGAGATCGCCCGGCTGTGCGCAGCGCCGAGGACGGCGGCCGAGTTGCCCGACAGGTTGATCGGCAGGCTGATCGGCGCGTACAGCTGGGTGCCGTTCAGGATCCCGTTGTTGACGCCGGTCGCCTGGACAGCGCCGCGGCCACCGCGGTGACCCTGCACGCTCTCCTTCTTGCCCCACTTGCCACCGTGGTGGAAGTGCCGGGAGCCGCGCACGTCGTTCGAGCAGATCGCCTGGGAGTGGGCGCCGCCGAGGATGGCGAGCGAGTTGCCGCAGACGTTGATCGGGACATCGATCGGCGCGTAGATCTGCGTGCCGTTCGCGATGCCGTTGTTGGCACCGGTGACCTGGGCATCGCCCCAGCCGTGCTCGGTCGTGCGCTTGCTCTCGGCCTTGCGGCCGTTGACCGCGACGCCGGAGGCGCTGGCGTGGCCGAGCACCGCGGCCGAGTTGCCGGCCACGTTGACCGGAACACTGACCGGCAGGTACGCCTGGGTGCCGTTCGCGATGCCGTTGTTGACCCCGGTCACCTGGGCGTCGCCCCGGCGGCCGCTCTCGGTGGTGCGGTTGATGCCCACACCCTGCGCGTCGGCCACGCCGAGGATGCCCAGCGAGTTGCCGACGACGTTGATCGGGACGCGGACCGGCACGGCGATCTGGGTGCCGTTCAGGATGCCGTTGTTGGCTCCGGTGACCTGCTTGCTGTCGGCCTGCGCGGCGGCCGGGGCGAACAGCAGGGCGCCGGCGGCCAGGACGCCGACACTCAGAGTCTTGCGAACCCAAGTCTTCATGAGAAAAGAAATGCCTTTCAATAATGTTTCGGCAGTGGTGTGGCTTATTCAGTTGGCAGGTGTTCCGGAACTGCATTCGGGCGCAGCGGCGCCCTGGCGCGATGTGTTTCTGCCCTGACCCGCTTGCCGATGTGCGCCCCACTGGCGCTTCGGTGCGATGCGTGTGATTCAGGCGTGGTTGATTCGCCGCTCGTTCGCGAGCGGTTCAGGAATCGTGGCCGGAACGCGGACACAGAAGCCGGTGCCGGGCCGGTTGACCGGCGGTCGGGCGGACCACCGGACGCCATCACTCAGTCAGGTGAGACGGTCGGCGCCTCGGCGTCGTGCCGCCGGGCCTCGACGTCGGACGCGATCGCAGCCGCATGGCTCGCCATGGTGCTGCTCGCGATCGCAGCCGGCAGGAAGGCCGCGGAGCCACCTTCCGTCGGAGTCCCCGACCAGCTGGTCGGGGTGCCGCTGACGTCCCCGAGGTGCAGCCGCAGAGGTGCGGCCGGTCCGTCGTTCCCGGGGGTGCTGCCCTTCGCCTCCGTCGCCGGCGCCGCGCTGACCGCGTGAGCGGTGCGGTGGTGCCGGTGGGCGGACGGTGCGGAGGAGGCCTTGCCGCGCTTGACCGCGGTCACGGCGTGGTGACCTGCGGCTGGAGCGGGCCGGGCCTGACGGATCGGTGCTCGGCTCGGCTGCTCCTGCTGCGGCTCGCGTGGGAGGGCCGATTGGTCCTCGTGGTCCCGCGGAGCAGCGGCCGGCTCGTCCGCCGCGTGCTGCGGCGTCTCTTCCCCAGCCGGGAGCTCTGAGCTTTGCTGGTCGGAACTGTGCTGGTCGGACGCCGTTTCGCCGGTGAGGCGGAGTGGAGCGTCGACCTCCGCCGGAATCGTGTCGGCGCCGGGCCAGGCGTCGTCCACAATGGTCCGGGGGGTGTCGTGGGCGTCGTCGCGCGTCCGGACCGGGTGGGCCAGGGCCTGCCGGGGGACGTCGAGGATGTCGGCCACGACATGGCGATCGTGGTGCGCCGGCCGGGTGTTCTCCAGCGGCTGGACGGCCGCCTGCAGGAGACCGGTGACCGGCGAGGTGACGTCGGTGCCCGTCACGGAGCCGAGCAACGAGCCGTCCGGCCCGTCGGCACGGTCCGCGGCCTGGGCCGCGGCGCCGGTGAGCAGCCAGGCCGCACCGGCCAGGCCGCCGACGACGAGCACACGCAGGCCCCATCGGGCTCCGGTGTGTTGTGCACGGTTCCCCGGCCACCGCTCCGCCTCCTGGATGTGAGGCGGCAAGGGTGTGGGGTCGCCGTCAGGCGGAGCCGACAGCGACGGGTACGCCACGCGCGATGCGCGTCCGGCCCCCAGTCCCGTCATGGATCCGCCCCTCGTCGTTTCGGCTGAACCGATGGCCGCATTCCTTCGCCGGGTGGTGTTTCTGTGAACCGGCGATATCGGCCACTCGATATTGGTAACGAAACGACGGGGAGCGGGTCACGCGGCCAAATAGGAAAAATGATCGCGGGTCGGTGCGCGAGAAATCACACCAGCCTGGTTCGCGGCCCCGCTCGCAGGACACCCGACGGAAGGGTGCGGCCCAGCAGCTTCTCGGCTGTTTCGGCCGTGCTGATCAGACGATCGAGATCGATTCCGGTGCCGATGCCCATGTCGTGCAGCATGTGGACAACCTCCTCGGTCGCCACGTTGCCCGAGGCGCCCGGGGCGTACGGGCAGCCGCCGATCCCGCCGACACTGGCGTCGAACTCGGTGATTCCCAGCTCGAGAGCGGTCAGGATGTTGGCCAGACCCGTGCCCCTGGTGTTGTGGAAGTGCAGCAGGTCCGGGCGTACGGCGGACAAAAGGTCACGGACCCGGCGCGGCGTGGCCATGCCGGTCGTGTCACCGAAAGCGATGCGGTCGGCGCCGTCACCGCGCACCCGGGCCACGAGACCCGCCACCCGATCGGGGTCGATGTCACCCTCGAACGGGCACCCGAAACTGGTCGCGACGATCACCTCGACCGTCGCGCCGGCCTCGTGGATCAGCGGGATGAGCGAGGCGATGTCGTCGAGCGACTCGTCGGTCGAGCGGTTCAAATTGCGCCGGTTGTGAGTGTCCGATGCGGACACCACCACCTCGATCTCACGGAAACCCGCGGCCAGGGCCCGCTGCGCGCCCCGAGTGTTGGGTATCAGCGCCGAATAGCGGATGTCCGGGTGACGATTGACCCGGGCCCACACCTCGTCGGCGTCGGCCATCTGCGGGATCGCCCGGGGATGCACGAACGAGACAGCCTCGATCCGTCGTACGCCGGTCTCGCTCAGCTCGTTGATCAGCCGAACCTTCGCGTCGGTCGGGACGGGTTCCTCGTTCTGCAGGCCGTCGCGGGGCGCCACCTCGCGAATGCTCACTCTCACGTCCGTCACCTCATCCGGGAGACGATGCCGGTGTCGTAGTCGCCCGACAGGAACTCGTCGTTCTCGAGCAACTCGGCGAAGAAGGGCAGATTGTTCTTGGGGCCGGCGATCCGGAACTCGGCCACGGCGGCGCGGGCCCGCGCGATCGCCTCGTCACGGTCGGCGCCGAAGACGATCAGTTTGGCCATCAGCGAGTCGTAGGACATGCCGACCGTTGTGCCCTCGGCGTAGCCGGAGTCGACCCTGATGTGCTCGCCGACGGGCTCGACCCAGGTGGTGACCTTGCCGGGGCCGGGCAGGAAGCGTTTCGGATCCTCGGCGTTGACCCGCAGCTCGATCGCGTGACCGCTGGTGGCGGTGTTGATCGTGGGCTCGAGCCCGGAGGCGATGAGCAGCTGCTGCTCGACCAGGTCGATGCCGTGGATGAGCTCGGTGATCGGGTGCTCCACCTGCAGGCGGGTGTTCATCTCGAGGAAGAAGAACTCGCCGGAGGCCGGGTCGAGCAGGCACTCGACGGTGCCGGCGTTGCGATACCCGACCGCCTCGCCGGCCTTGACCGCGGCCGCCAGGAAGCGTTCGCGCAGCTCGGGACCGACGGCGGGACTCGGCGCCTCCTCCACCAGCTTCTGGTTGCGGCGCTGCACGGAGCACTCGCGCTCGGACAGCGCGATCACCCGGCCGTCGGCGAGGCCGAGGATCTGCACCTCGACGTGGCGTACGCGGGGGAAGTAGCGCTCGATCAGCACATCGCCGCTGCCGAACATCCGCTCGGCGAACGTCCGCACCTTTTCCAGCTCACGGCGCAGCGCGTCCTCGTCGTGCGCGACCGCCATACCCATGCCGCCGCCGCCCGCGGCCGCCTTGACCATCACCGGGTAGCCGATCTTCGTGGCCGCGTCGACGGCCGCGCCCTCGGTGGCGACCGGCTCCCGCGTGCCGGGAGCGACCGGAACCCCGGCCGCGGCCATCAGGTTCCGCGCGTTGATCTTGTCGCCCATCGCCTCGATCGCGTCGGGGCTCGGGCCGACCCAGATCAGGCCGTTCTGCTCGACCATGCGGGCAAAACCGGCATTTTCGCTCAGGAATCCGTAGCCGGGATGGATGGCCTGGGCGCCGGTTCGCTTGGCGGCGGCCAGGATCGCCTCGGTGTTGCGGTAGCTCTGGGCCGGGTTGGCCGGGCCGACGCAGACCGCCTCGTCGGCCTCCAGCACGAACGGCATGCCCTCGTCGGCGTCGGAATGGACCGCGATCGTGCGGATGCCGAGCCGTCGTGCGGTCCGGATGATCCGGCGGGCGATCTCCCCCCGGTTGGCGATGAGCAGCGAGTCGATCATCGTTGACCTTCTCTTCTCTTTGGTTGTTCGCCCTTGTGGGGCGCCTTCGACCTCGTTACCGCCCGATCGGGCGGCCTGGGTGGCCTTGTTGACCGCTGTCGACGGGCCACGATCGTGGCCGTTCCACTGCCGTTCTTCGTCACCGCCTGCGCCCCGTGCCGCACGCCCGGTTCCCTTGCCGTCGTTCTCCGCCCGGCCCGCGCCTGCCGTCGTTCTCCGCCCGGTCTGCGCCGTTTGCCGGTCGGTGAATCCCGTTATCGCCCGGTCAGGGCGTGGATCGTGGCTTCGCGCAGCAGGGCCGCGCGGCGGCGGCGGTCGACCTCGCCGCCGAGGAAGGGCGTCGAGTTCATCAGGCCGAACGCCGAGTGGGCGAGCACCCGGGCCTCGGCCGCCTCGAGCTCGGGGCGCAGGGTGGCCAGCACACCCACCCACTCCTCGACATAGAGGCGCTGCAGCCGGCGGATCTGGCGACGCGGCTCCTCGGGCAGGCGGTCGAGCTCGTGCAGGTGCAGGGCGATGACGGCCGGGTTGTTCAGCGCGAACTCCACGTGGAAGTCGATCAGGTCGGCCAGCGCGGCGCTCGCGTCCCCGGGATGTTTGGCCACCCGCGCCTCGCCACCGTGCAGCAGGCTCTCGCTCACCGGTATCAGGGCGGCGACCAGCATCGCTTCCTTGCCGGCGAAGTGGTGATAGAGCGCCGGCCCGGTCACGCCGGCCGCGGAGCCGATATCGTCCATCGAGACACCGTGATAGCCACGGGCCGCGAAGAGTCCGACCGCGATCTCGAGGATCTCGTCGCGGCGCGACCGTCGCCGGGGGGCGGGCGGGCCCGGGCGCTGCTGCTGATCAACCGTTGTCACGTGGTCACTTTAACCCGCTGTCAACCCCAGGACTTAACGGACGTTCAGGATGTGGAACGGCCCTCCATGGCGGCCACCGCCTCCTCGTGCACCCGCTGGGCCACCTCGCGGCTCGGGGAGTCGTCGGACATGCGCTCCAGCAGCGCCCGCAGCAGCGCCTCAGCCTCGGTGACCTGGCCGGAACGCAGCAGCGCCTCACCGAGCATGCCCTCGATGCGGTCGGCCTGATCGGTCGCGCCGATCGCGGCCAGCCGCTCGGGAGCGCCGCGCAGATGGGGCAACGCCTCCGCGTAGCGTCCACGGGACATCAAGAGATTACCGGCCTCGTACGCGGTCATCGCATGCTGGAAGATCGCGTTCGGCTCGGCGGCGAGTTCGGGCGGCAGCGCGTCGAACTTCGCACCGATCCGGCCGATCACCTCCTCACCGCGTTCGGGCTGGTCGGAGTAGTGCAGGGCACTGACCGCCCGGCGCAATGCCCGCAGCTCACCGATCGGGTCGTCCGCCTCGTGCAGCGCCGAAGCCGACGCCAGGAAGGTCTCGGCCGCCTCGGCGTCACGATCGAGGTCGAAGAGCAGGCCGGCCGTGTCCTCGGCGATCTGGCCCCGGCCCGCCGGGTTGCCGGCCAGCCGCCCGATCAGCGTGCGATAGAGGCCGAGGGCGCCGTCCGCATCGCCGATCTGACGGTAGAGCCCGGCCAGCAGGTAACGCGCGTTGTCAGCCGCGTCGTCGTCGCCGAGTTTGTCGAAGCGGGCGAGCGCTTCCTCGGCCACCTCGGCCGCCTCGACCGGACGGCCGGCCATGCGATACGCGTTGGCCAGATCGTTGCGGGCGTGTGCCCCGGCGGTGTCGAGGCCGGCCTCGGCGCACAGGGCGACCGCCTCGACCAGGTCGACGATCGCCTCCTCGGGCCGGCCCAGCCGCAGCAACGCGGTGCCCCGGCCGACCCGCGAGGGCAGAGCCTTGTCGGCCTCGCCGGTGGCGATCACGGCGCTGAACACCTCGACCTGCTCGGCCGGATCGTCGAGCGCGTGACCATAGATCGTGCCCGCCTCGGCGACGCGACGTGCGGGGCCGTGCTCGCGATAGAACTGCCACGCCTCACGGGCCGCGGCCAGCGCCTCGTCGTGCCGGTGAGCCGCCATCCGGTTGCGGGCGCGCAGCATCCCGTGCATCGCCACCATGCGCGGGTCACCGGTCTGAGCGGCGAACCCGTCGGCCCGGTCACCCGCCTCGTTCGCCTCGTCGGCACGCCCGTTCATGAGATGCGCGATGGACAGCCGGGCCCACGCGTTGGCCTGCTCGAACGCGCTGCCATGCTGCTGCTGAAAGGCGACGTCCGCCTGGATCGCCGCCTCGTCGACCGGCTCACCGGAATATGCCCGGTCGAGCGCGATGCGAGCCCGCAGAGCACTCGCCTCACGCCCGGCGGCCGCCGCCCTTTCCGCGTCACGCCCAGATCCGGCCACCGTGTCGCGCGCCGAAGCCTCGCCCTGGTGCCGCCGCGCCGCGCCATCCGCCGAATCGACGCCGCCGTCCACGGCCGCGTCGGCGGCACCGCTCAGGGCCGCATCCGGGTCGCTGACGCTCGCGCCTGCTCCGCCTTCCGCGCGGATCGAGCCCTCGGTGGCAGCCCCGCCGCCGATCACTGCTTCGAAAAGGTCGACCGCCCGTGACCAGTGCTCGCCGGCACCGGCCGATCGCAGCTGGTTGCCGCGCATCACCTCGCGACGGGCCGCCAGCAGTGGGTCGTCGAGCCGGGGAAAGCGCGCGTCCAGCGCCGCGAGGGTGGCGCTCAGCGCGGCATCCCGGTCATCACGCCAATGCCGCCGGGCCAGCTCGAGCAACTCGGCCGCGCTCACCTCGGCTGGCACCTCGGGTTCGACGGGCTGCTCGGCGAGGCCCGGGACGGCAACAGTCGCGGACTGCTCCACCGAGGGAGCCGCACGGCGGGCGGTCGGCGAGAGGGGCAACACCACGTCGTAAGGCTCGGCGGCCAAGGAATCGGCGATCGATCGGCTCTGGTGGTCGGTGCCGTTACGCTCGTCGAACTTCTTGGCCAGTTCGGTCGCCCGGGCCGCCAGTTCGATTTCGAGGGCCGCCGCGGAGATGTCGCCGTGCTCGCGCCGCCGAATGATCGTGTCGCCGTGGCCCAGCTCGGTCAGCCGGCGCAGCAGCATCGCGGCGTCGGCCGAGAAGTGCATGTCGGCGGCGGGCGACGGCGCCTTGTCGAGCCAGTCGATGTGCCGCTGCAGGATTTCCAGACCGCGGTGCTCGTTGCCGGTGCGCGCGCAGAACGCCAGGTGGGTGCCGAGATTCCACAGGTCGGCCAGGTTGCCGCGTTCCAGGCGATACGACCGGCGGTGGGCGTCCGACGCCGCGTCGGGGCGGCCGGTACGCAGATAGGCCACCATCAGCTCGCGCAGGATGCCTTGCGGCTGCTCGCTGCAGGTGAGCTCGCCGGCCAGCACGGGCTCGGCGGTCGCGACGACGTCGGCGAAACGGTCGCGCTCGTTGTAGTAGGCGGCGACCGAGGACGGGTCACAGCCGATGCAGTCGGACAGGTCGTCGCGCGGCGCGGCCTGCCAGCGGGCGAACCACTCGTCGGCCTCGGGCGAGCCGATATGCGTGGCCACGAGATAGCGGTGCTTGTAGACGGCCTGCATGCTGTGGCCGTCCTCCCGGTAACGCCTTTCCATGTCGTCGAGCACCGCCCGGGTGCGGTCGAGCGGGATCTCGGGGAAGTTGGTCATCGCGTTGACCATGGTCTTGAAGTGCCACAGCAGGGTGTGTTTGCCGTGGGCGTGGTGCGGCCCGGGATTGCGGTCGAAGTCGGCGAGGGCCCAGGCGAACGTGACGAACGCCTTGGCCGGCTCGCCGCCGTACGTGTAGGCGTTGGTGGCCAGCAGCCGGCTGGTGAAGGCCAGCCGTGGGTCGCCGATCGCGTCGGCGTGCCGGATCACCTCTTCGACCAGGGCGATCTGCGCGGCGCCGTGGGGCAGCACACGGGCCTGCTCGTAGAGCTCCCACAGTTCGTCGGCGGTCTTCACCTGTCCTCGCCCTTCTCTTGAGGGACGGCCCTGTCCAGCAGGCCCATGAACGAACTGGTCAGCAACGCGGCGTCGGCCGGGCGGATCGGGTGCTGGCCGAGCATGAGGGCCTGGCCGTAGAGCGACTCGACGGCGAGACCCGCGAGCTCCGGGTCGCCGAGCGCGGTGATCCGGCGTACGAGGGCATTGCGGTGGTTGAGAACGAGCTGGGGACGGTCGACCGTCGTGACCCGGGACAGCGCGTCGAGCACCCCGCCCCAGAGATCGTCGGCGGCGTCGCGGCTCTGGGTGAACTGCTCGTTGAACGCGGCGGCGCGGCTCACCAGATAGAGAGCGGGGACCCCGGCCGGGTCGAAACCGCGCACCACCACCTCGCAACCGAGCCTGTCAAGGCGGCGCTGGGCGGCGGCCAG
The DNA here is from genome assembly GCF_004362215.1 of Paractinoplanes brasiliensis. NCBI lineage: Bacteria > Bacillati > Actinomycetota > Actinomycetes > Micromonosporales > Micromonosporaceae > Paractinoplanes > Paractinoplanes brasiliensis. The sequence continues at coordinate 3,492,073 of NZ_SNWR01000001.1, forward strand.
GAAGGGGCGCAGGCGCAGCTCGGTATCGGTGTCGACGGCCGAGAACCGGGCCGCGACATCGGAAGGCTCGAGCCGCTCGACCCGCACCTCGGGATCCACCGTGGCCAGACGCTCGACGATGTCGGCGTGGTAGACGATGCCGCCGTTGATCACCCCGAGCTCCTGCGCGGCGGCGATCGACGCGAGCTGCCGGAACTCGTCGTGACCGGCGGCGTACCGCAGCACGCCGTGGCGCTCGCGGAACTCGGCCAGCGTGACGAAGCCCATGTTGGTCTCGAGCGGCACCCACTGCTCGACCAGGCGCAACATCTCGTCGTCGTGCAGGGCCAGCGCCTTGACGCCGAGATGGTGGATCGAGAGGAACTCGCCCAGCCGGCGCGGATCGGTCGTGGCCAGCCGCACCAGCCAGCCCCGCAGCTGGTCGGCGATGGCCTCGCGGGTGTCGGCGAGCAGGCTGTCGTCGTAAAGCGCCTCGCGGCTCGCCGTCGGACGCAGCTCGGTGCTGTCGACCACGCAGCGCGCGAAGAACGCCCACTCGGGCAGCAGGCCCTCAACGCTCTCGGCCAGCAGCATCCGCTTCAGATAGACCCGATGACCACCGCGGGCGGCCGGGTTGACCGGGGTGGGCAGCACGAAAGCGACACCGGTGAGGCCGGCCTCGGGCACGTCGAGCGGCACCACGTCGAGCGGGCGAAACCCGAAGACCGATTGGGCGTACGCGTGCAGATCGTTGCCCGCCGCCCACGGGAGCCCGCCGGTCGTGACGTCGAACGAGTCGACCTCAACCCGTACGGGAAGAAGGGATCCGTAAAGGCCGGCGAGCTCACGCACAGTCTCGGCGGAAAGAAGGTGTTCGGAGCCCCGCCGGGGCACGAGGGTGACGGTGGTGCCCGGTTCGCGGTCGGCGCCGGCGCGGACGTCGTAGCGCCCGTCGGAATAACCCGTCCACAGCACGGGCTCGGCGCCGGCCCGGCGGGTGTGCACGCGGATCTCGTCGGCCACCAGGAAGCAGGAGAGCAGGCCGATGCCGAACTGACCCAGGAACTCGTGGCGGGCGAAGCCCAGCTCGTCGCGTTTGGAGCTGCGGCCGATCGTGGCCAGTAGCTCGTGCACCTGAGCCTCGGTCAGGCCGACGCCGTTGTCGCTCACCCGCAGGGCGTCGGCGCCGGTGGTGATCGACACCAACCCGGGCGTGCCGGCCGCGGTGATCGCGTCGACCGAGTTCTGCAGCAGCTCGCGCACGTAGACACGCGGGCTGGCATAGAGGTGATGGCTGAGGAGATCGACGATGCCACGAAGATCGACCTGGAACGTGTTGCTCACGGCGGAGAAGGTACCGCGAACGACCGACAAAAACGGGGCGGTTTCCGGCCGCCCCGTTCATCTCGTCAGCTCAGGCCGCCCGGCTCGGGGCCCGTGGCGATCGGGGCGCGCACCAGGTTGCCCCACTCGGTCCACGACCCGTCGTAGTTGCGGACCTGCGGATATCCGAGCAGGTAGCGCAGCGCGAACCAGGTGTGGCTGGACCGCTCGCCGATCCGGCAGTAGGCGATGATGTCGTCGCCCGATTCCAGGCCCAGCTCGTCGCGATAGATCTTGGCAAGCTCGTCGGCCGGCTTGAACGTGCCGTCCTCGTTGGCCGCCGACTTCCACGGCTTGCTCCTCGCGCCCGGGATGTGGCCGCCGCGCAGGGCGCCCTCCTGCGGGTACGCCTCCATGTGCGTCAGCTCACCCGTGTACTCCTGCGGCGAGCGCACGTCGACCAGTGGACGCCCGCTGCTGATGTGCCCCATGACCTGGTCACGGAAGGCCCGGATCTCGGCGTCGTTGCGTACGGGAACCGGGTATTTCGCCGTGGGACGTTCAGTACGTTCCCGGGTCAGCTCGCGCCCCTCGGCGGCCCATTTCTGGCGCCCGCCGTCGAGCAGGCGCACGTCACGGTGGCCGAAAAGGCTGAAGACCCAGAGGGCGTACGCGGCCCACCAGTTGAAGTTGTCACCGTAGAAGACGATCGTGTCCTCCCGGCCGATGCCCTTGGCCTCGCAGAGCGCGGCGAAGGCGGCCGGGTCGAGGTAGTCGCGGGTGACCTGGTCGTTGAGCTCGAGGTGCCAGTCGACCTTGACCGCGCCGGGGATGTGCCCGGTGTCGTAGAGCAGCACGTCCTCGTCCGACTCGACAACCACCAGGCCGGGCGTGCCGAGGTTGGCGGCCAGCCATTCGGTGGTGACGAGCTTGTCGGGATGCGCGTACGCCTGGAGCTCAGGCGATGGATCGTTCGCAACAGACATGATTGCCACGCTAGCCCTTAAAAGCCGCTGCCGATGGGCGCCAGCTCAGGTCGCTTCGGGGTGATCGAATCGCCGGAGGACTGGCCGCGCAGGTGACGGCCCACCCAGGGCGCCAGGTGCTCACGGGCCCAGCGCAGGTCGGCGCCGCGGGCGAGCAGCCACGGCGTGGGCTCGGGGGCGGGCGGCACCAGCATCCAGTCCTCGTTCACGCCGACGCCGAGCACGTTGAGGACATGACCGGCCGTACGGCGGTGCCCGGCGGGCGAGAGGTGCAGGCGGTCGGCGGCCCACATGTGCGGGTGGTGGAACGCGTTGTCGCCGAACAGGTCGACCAGGTGGGCGCCGTAGCGCGCGGCCAGCATGCTCGCGCCGTCGTTGAGCACCGCGGCGCGCCGCCCGAGAATGGCGGGCAGGTGCATTGTCACGTCGGCGAACCGGAACAGGATCACTTCGGCGCCCGACTCGCGCAGCCGGCGGACCACGCCGTCGAGCTGACGCACCAGGGCGTGCGGGTCGACCCGTACGCGCAAGGCGTCGTTGCCGCCGGCCGCGATGCTGACCAGGTCGGGCCGCATGGCGAGGGTCGGTTCGAGCTGTTCTTCGATGATCTCGTGCATGACCTTGCCGCGGATCGCGAGGTTGGCGTACCCGAAGTCGGGCCCGGAGTCGACGGCGAGCCGGGCGGCCACCAGGTCGGCCCAGCCGCGGAAACTGCCGTCCGGGTACGCGTCGTTCAAGCCTTCGGTGAAGCTGTCCCCCATAGCAACGAAGCTGCGGTACGCCATCGCCGCCCCCTTAACGCGCCGTCAGTTTTGCTCGTGGGGAACACATTTCCACCGGATCAAACCTCTGGGTAGCGTGACGATGACGACACCCGAAAAGGGAATGCCGGCGGTGGTGGGACTTCCCTACGCTGCTGCGCATGCTGCTACGAATGTCCACCTTGCTTCTCAAGACCCTGCGTGAGGAGCTGGCGGACGCGGAGGTGCCGAGCCATCGGCTGCTGCTGCGCGCCGGGTTCATCCGTCGCGCCGCCCCGGGTGGTTACACCTGGCTCCCGCTCGGCAAGCTCGTGCTCGACCGGGTCATCGCGGTTCTGCGGGACGAGATGACCGCCGTGGGCGGGCAGGAGGTGTCGTTCCCGGCGCTGCTGCCGCGCGAGCCGTACGACGTCAGCAACCGGTGGACCGAGTACGGCGACGACATCTTCACGCTGCGGGACAGGCGCGGTGGCGACTACCTCCTCGCGCCCACCCACGAAGAGATGTTCACGCTGCTGGCGCAGGACATGACCAGCTCGTACAGGGATTTCCCGCTGCTGCTGTTCCAGATCCAGACGAAGTACCGTGACGAGGCCCGGCCCCGGGGCGGGCTGCTTCGGGGGCGCGAGTTCCTCATGAAGGACGCGTACTCGTTCTCGCTCTCCTCTGCCGGGTTGGAAGAGGTCTACGCCGAGATGCGCGGGGCCTACGAGCGGGCCTTCGCCCGGCTGGGGTTGTCGCACACGATCGTTTCCGCCGTGTCGGGCGCGATGGGCGGGTCGGCGTCCGAGGAGTTCCTGGCCGAGTCCGAAGTGGGCGAGGACACGTTCGTCGGCTGCACCGCGTGCTCCTATGCCGCCAACACCGAGGCGGTTGTCTTTCAGTCACCAGTCTCACATGCGCAGCACCCGCCGATGGAGGTGCACGACACCCCGGACACCCCGACGATCGCCTCGCTGGTCGAGCTCGCCAACGCGCGGGCGCTCGGCGGGCGTACGGACTGGACGGCGGCCGACACCCTCAAGAACGTGGTGGTCACCGTGCACCGGCCAGGCGCCGACGACGAGGTGCTGGTCATCGGCGTGCCCGGTGACCGCGAGGTCGACCTCAAACGGCTCGACGCCTCGCTGGCGCCCGCCACGGCCACACTGTTCGACGACTTCGCGGCGCGGCCCGACCTGGTCAAGGGTTACATCGGACCGCAAGGCATCAAGGCCCGTTACCTGGCCGACCCGCGTGTCGCGCCCGGCACGGCCTGGCTGACCGGGGCGAACGAGCCGGGACGGCATGCGATCAACGTGGTGGCGGGCCGCGACTTCGAGATCGACGGCACCATCGAGGCGGCCGAGGTGCGCGCGGGCGACCCCTGCCCGGCCTGCGGGTCGGGGCAGCTGACCATTCGCCGGGGCATCGAGATCGGGCACATCTTTCAACTCGGCCGCCGATACACCGACGCGTTCAAGGTCGACGTGCTCGGGGTAGACGGCAAACCCGCGCGGCCGACCATGGGGTCGTACGGGATCGGGGTGTCACGGGCCGTTGCGGCGATCGCCGAACAGCATCACGACGAGCGGGGGCTGCTCTGGCCGGACGAGGTGGCGCCGGCCGACGTGCACATCGTGGCGGCGGGCAAGGACGGGCAGGTGGCGGCGGCCCTTGCGCTTGCCGAGGAGCTGGTCGCGTCGGGACTGCGGGTGCTGGTGGACGATCGGCCCAACCTGTCGGCCGGCGTGAAGTTCACCGATGCGGAGCTGATCGGCGTCGCCCGGACGGTCGTGGTCGGACGCCGGCTGACCGAGGGATTCGTCGAATTTCGCGACCGCCGCACAGGGGAACGAAATGACGTGGCAAGGACGGACATACCACGTGTAATCGCTACTTCACTCGGGTAACTCCAGTCCCAACGGAGGTGTATGCGCATGGGCAGGCCGCTGGTCACGTCGGTCGCCGAGGTGATGACCCGGCAGGTGGTCTACCTGCCGGAGGCGACGATGCTCGACGAAGCCGCGCAGGTGATGCGCGACCGCAGCATCGGCGACGTCGTGGTGACCCGAGGGCCGACGATGATCGGTGTGGTCACCGACCGGGACATCGTCGTGCGGGCCATCGCCGAGGACCTGCCGCCCAAGACGACGTCGCTGGGGGAGATCACGTCCCACGAGCTGATCATGGTTGAGCAGTCGGCGACCGTGGACGAGGCGGTGCAGGCCATGCGCGAGCGGAATGTGCGGCGGTTGCTGGTGTGCGACGCGGACCGCAAGGTGGTCGGGATCCTGAGCCTGAGCGATGTCGCCCTGCTCCCGAGCTCGACTGCGGCCTGAGACCCCATTCCCGTACGCGGTCCCGGCCCGTTCCCCGTACGCGGTCGCGGCTTGTTCGTGCGCGGGGTCGCGATTCATTCGGTACGGGGTCGCGGTTCGTTCGGGGCCGACATCGGGTTATTTCCGTACGGGGCCCGGGCTTTGATCTTGTACGGGGGCGTTGCTCGCTTTTGCGCGTTAGGGTCGGAGCCGTGACCGACATGCCCCCGAAACTCGCCGAGATCGTCGACGAGTTCGCCTCGGCGCCGCGTGAGGTGGTGCTCGAGATGCTGCTCGAGTTCGCCGACGCCATGCCGCCGCTGCCGCCCGACATGGCCGGGCACGACGGCATGGAACAGGTGCCCGAATGCCAGACCCAGTTCTTCCTCAAGGCGACAGTGCGTCCCGACGACACGGTCGAGGTCTTTTTCGACTGTCCGCCCGAGGCCCCGACCACCCGCGCCTTCGCCGGCATCCTGGCCGAAGGCCTCGAGGGAGCGAAAACCGCCGAGATCCTCGCCGTTCCCGACGACCTTTACGCCCGCATGGGCCTGGCCCAGGCGATCAGCCCGCTGCGCATCCGGGGCGGCACGGCCATCCTCGCCCGGCTCAAACGTCAGGTGGGCGCGCAGCTCGCCGCTCTTCCCTGAGTCAGCTGCCGTGGACATTCAGGTGTGGTCCGATGCCGTCTGCCCCTGGTGCTACCTCGGCAGACGCCGCCTCGAACGGGCGATCACCCGCCTCGGTCAGCCGGTGTCCGTGACGTTCCGGGCGTTTCAGCTCGACCCGTCGCCGGTGCCGAACGGTGTGCCGATCAAGGAAGCGCTGGCCGCACAGCTGGGTGACCGGGCGCGCGCCGAGCACATGTTCGCCCACGTCACGGCCATCGCCGCCGGTGACGGGCTGGCACTCGACTTCGGCCGGGCGATCGCGGCCAACACGTTCGACGCTCACCGCTTGCTGGTCTGGGCCGCGGGGCAGCAGCGGCAGGTCCAGATGCTGGAGGTGCTGCAGCGGGCGCACTTCAGTCTCGGCCTCGACATCGGTTCCCGGGCCGTGCTGGCCGAATTGGCCCGCTCGATCGGGCTCGACGCCACGGCTTACCTCGCCTCCGAGGCCGGCACCGGCGCCGTCGAGGCGGATCTCGCCGAGGCCCGTGAGCTCGGCATCACCAGCGTCCCGTTCCTGATGATCGACGGGAAGTACGCGGTGCAGGGTGCGCAGGCGCCGGAGACGCTGGTGGAAGCCTTGACCGAAATCGCCCGGCGCGAGGCGTTGGACGCCGGCTTCCACGTCGTCGACCCGGCCTCCGCGCCCTAGTCCTCGGCCGCCACGGCGGGTCTACCGCCACCCGCAACGCCGCGGACTCCTTCGCGTTGCGGTGGCCTCGTGGGACGTTGCTCGCGCTACCACCCAGGCCCCTCGTCGCGACGTCACGCCCCCCGCACCGCACACGTAGCTCTCGATCGATGGCGTTCCACGTGAAACGACATCGATCGACATCGCTCCCTACCCGATCGGTTTGGCCAGGTCTTCGATCACTTCGGCTCCCGGCAGGGCGCCGAGGGCCGGCCCAGCAATGGCGATCTTGCTGTGGCGTACGCCCGAACCGATGATCACGTGCGGGGTGGCGGCCACGCGTGAGTCGACCAGGATCGGCCAGTCGACGGGCAACCCGATCGGGGTGATCCCGCCGTACTCCATACCCGTGATCCGCACCGCGTCCTCCATCGGCGCGAAGCTGCACTTGCGCACGTTCAAGCGCCGGCGCACCACACCGTTCACGTCGGCGCGCGTCGTGGCCAGCACGATGCACGCTGCGTACCGGGTCTCGCCGTCCCGCTTGCCCGCAACGATCACGCAGTTCGCCGAGACGTCCAGCCCCACGTCGTACGCCTCACAGAACGCCGCCGTGTCCGCCAGTTCCGCGTCGATCGGCGCCACCATGACCTGATCCGCGTCGATCGGCGCGTCCTCCGGCCATACCGTCAGGGCCTTGGCGACAGGACCGGCCAGCAGGTCGGTGCGGGTTTGAGCGGGCTCGAGCTTCAAGGTTCCCATCACGCCCGCAATCCTTACCCAATACCGGGCCTGCAGGTAGCCCTCCCACGAACGGATCCCCGCGGGCGCCATGCCCGCAACACACTGTCATCACGGCCCCACGAGTCGCTGTGATGCCCGCCATTGATCAGGCGCCGGACGTGAACCGACCGCTCGGCGCCACTCACGCCGGCGAGGGAGTCGTCACCCTCAAGGAAATCCGGAGCAACCAAGTTGTGACGTGGGTTGCTCACATCCTCAGGAAGCAGCGTTCCCTGCCGACCATCGAATGATGTGAGGGAGCGTCGGGAAGGCCGGGTTGGAACCGTCAGCGGGCTGGCAGTACTCGTGGGTGGCACGGCCCTGGCGGCATCGATCGGCGGCGATCACCAGTCGCTGTACGCGTCGCTGTTGCTGGGCGGCCTGGCCCTCGGTCTCGGCCATTCGCTCCTCGAGGAGATCAAGCGCCAGGCTCGCCGCACGTCGGCCACCTGGTCCCGCTCCGACTCCACCAACGTTGTTGTGCTCGGTGCCGGGGCCGAGGTCGCGCTGCTCGCCAGCATCCTGGTGCTGCACACGCCCGCGACCCGCGCTGTGGGCCTGGTGCTGGCCGTCGCTTACGCGGCCGCGTGCGGCTACTTCGTCACCGAGCGCCGCCGGGCTGTCGCCGACGCCAAGGCCGCGAGAGATACGAGGTCAGCGGCCACAGGCGTCGAGGAGCACTTCCCGACTTTGGAACTCGGCGTGATCTCCCCGCCCTCCCCCACCTCCACCGCCGTTTTCAGCGATTCGGGCCAACCGGACCGCAGCCCGTACGAGCACATGGCCGCTCCCGTCCACGACATCGACGCCACCGGCACCGTCGTGCACAGACGCCACCCCGCCGGCAGTGGCCACGCCCCCACCGCAGCTCACCCGACACAGGGACGCATCTCAGCAGCTCACCCCACCCCAGCTCACCCCGCAGGCGGTTCCACGCGACCGCTCTCCCCCGGCCAGGCGACCCACAGCCACCCGGCCTGCCACACGCACCCGGCCTGCCACAGCCACCCGAGCCCGCACAGCCACCCCAGCCCCTGCCACCCCAGCCCGCACAGCCACCCCAGCCCCCACAGCCACCGGAAACCCAGCAGCCACGGCCCACAGAACCACCCACCAACAGCCACGCAACCATCGCACGAGCACCCGACCGACAATCGCCGGAAGCCCCCTCCGGGCACGCATCAGCGCCCGCCCTACGACGACAATCACCGCGCAGCGCTCGTCCCTCAAGGGCATCCGGCCGATGGCCGCCCAACACCCAGGGCCGCCACCCAGAGCTCGGCCAACGACCGCCCCTTGTCCCTGCCGACCGGCCACGACCGTCCGGTGGCGCACGCCCCCGCCGCCCACGTCTTCGCCGGTGTCCCCGACACCGCACAAACTAGCGACGCCGCCTGACATTCGGCCCCACTCGTCCACAGGCCGCCCCGAGTTATCCACAGGACCCGGTGTCTTCCCAGGTCAGGAGCCGGGAATCAGCTCAGCTCGGCAGCACCACGATCAACGGAGGGACGGGGACACCACCGGATGTCGGCAGCTCAGGGGCCGGCAACCAGTCGAGCCCCAGCATCTCCGGCCCGAAGCCGTCGTCGACGCCGATGCGGGGCTCGCCGTCGGCCACCTTCACGGCGAACACCGAGGTCATACCCGACGGGTACGGCATCTCGAGCACGTAACGGGCATCGCTGACCACCAGGCCGGTCTCTTCGAAGACCTCACGCCGGACGGCCTCCTCCGCGGTCTCCCCCGGTTCGAGGCCACCACCCGGCAAGGTCCACCACTCACCGCCACCGGATCGCCGACTACGTTCGTGCACCATCAGTACACGGCCGTCCCGGACGATCACGGCAGCGGCCCGTTTTCGTTCGCTCACGTGACGCAGGCTAACCGGCCCCGCACCCGTTCCGCATGACTACCCGAACGCCTGTGGCTAACGTCCGATTCGTTCCAGGGCAACGGATGCGGCACCGGACAGTGAGGACGGTCCGAAACAGATCAGACGGCGTAGTCACTCCGCGTAGGTTGCATGTCACTCGCTCCGTCACGGTGATCCTTCACGGCGAGCACCTGATTGATCCCGATGCGCGACTGTTCGAACGCCAGCGCCGAGGCCGCCATGTACAACCGCCACACGCGAGCGCGTCCGGGTGAGGTCAGCCGTACGGCCGTCGACCAGTCCGCCTCCAGGTTGGCGACCCAGGCCCGCAGCGTACGGGCGTAATGCTCCCGCAACGCGTGCACGTCGCGTACTTCGAAACCGGCTTGTTCGAGGAGGGTGATCGTCGTGCCGACCGGCGACAGCTCCCCGTCCGGGAACACGTACGCGTCGATGAAGCTGCGCGGCTGGTGCGGCTGTCTCGCCGGCAGGTGCACGCGTGAGATCTGGTGGTTGAGCAGCCGCCCGCCCGGCTTGAGCTGTGAATACAGGATGGCCGCGTACTCCGCGTACGGCTCGGCGCCGACGTGCTCGGCCATGCCCACGCTGGAGATCGCGTCGTACGGCCCGTCCTCGAGATCGCGATAGTCCTCGATCCGGATCTCCACCTGCCCGGTCAGCCCCGCCTCGGCGACCTGCTTGCGGGCGTACTCGGCCTGTTCGGCCGAGAGTGTGATCGCGACGACTTGCACCCCGTACTCGCGGGCGGCGTGGATGGCCAGGCTGCCCCAGCCACAACCCACATCGAGCAGGCGTTGCCCGGGGCGAAGGCCGAGCTTGCGGCAGATCAGGTCGAGTTTGTCGCGCTGCGCGTCGGCGAGCCCGTACCCGGGTGCGTCGGAGGTCCAGTACGCGCAGGAATACACCATGCTCGATCCGAGCACGAGCTGGTAGAAGCTGTTGCCGACGTCGTAGTGGTGGCTGACGGCCTCCCGGTCGCGGCGCTTGCTGTGCCGGGCGCCGGTGACGACCGCCTCTTCCGGCGGGGGCTTGGGCTGGGTGCCGAGCACACCGAGACGTACGAGGTCGCCGGCAATGGCTCTGATCGGGACGTCCTTGACGTCGGGCGGGCGCCAGACCAGCGCGGCCAGCCGGTTGAGCGCGTCGTACAGATCGCCTTCGACGTCGATCTCGCCGGCCACGTACGCGCGCGCGAGCCCGAGTTCGTTGGGCTGCCACATCAGCCGGCGCAACGCACGGCGGTGACGGATGACCAAGACGGGGGCTTCGGTGGGACCGGCCGTCGAACCGTCCCACGTCCGAAGCCGTACGGGCAGTGGGGTTTGCAGCATCGCCTCGAGGACATGCCGGACTTTTGCCGCAGTCGTAGTGGGGTGGGGGATCGTGGTTGCCATGGGAACCTCCCGGGCGCAGCTCGCGCGACCGAATCACGGAACCGATTCACTATCCGCCCGGCGCGACGAATTGCATAAGGACATTTTTTAGTTTTGTGATGGAGGGAACACGACGCGCACTCATGCGCGTCAGACCGCTCTCATGACCCGCTCGAGTCTCGCCAGGGGCAGGGGCCGGGCCTGGTCATGACGGCTTTCGGCCAGCGCGTCGAGCACAGCGCGACGTTCCCTTTCGGACAGTACGCCGGCAAATGGTGACGCGGCTCGCAACCGGACCGCGTATTGCGCCGGCGAGGTTAGCGCGTCCAGCACCGCGGCGGGTTCTCCGGCCAGCAGCACCTCCCACCGGTCGAGCCACTCCCACGCGCTGCCGCCGTGGTGCAGGCGGCGGAGGCGACGAATGTTGATCTCGGCCGTGGCCAGCACCGCGGCGGGGTGCGCGGTGAGTCGTGCGGCGATCGCCTGGTGCAGCCACAACTGTTCGAGTTCCTCGCGCGACAGCACCGGGTGGATCAGCGCCTCCACGTCGGCCCGCCGCACCCGCCGTTGCGAGCCGATGCTCACGTACGGGAGCAGTCCGCGCGCGCAAAGGTCCAGCACTCGCCGCCGCGAGAACCTCAGCAGGATCGCGGCCTCACCGATGGTGAGCAGATCGCCCGTGCGCATCGTCACACGTGGATGTTGGCGCGACCGCGGTGACCGTGCAACAACCGAACGGCTATTGACTCTTTCGCTGACCGGTCGGGACCTCGCTGAACAAGTACGTCCGTTCTTCCAACATCCCCAGATCAACCCGTACGCCGGTGATCCGCTCGGCCAGCGCGAGAGCCCCCGCCGCGGGGTCCCCACCGGCCCCGATCCCGGCCGCCGCGACAGCGCCCGCCAGCTCAGCAGCCCTTTTCCCGGTACGCCGTTCGGGCGCCCACGGGTCGAAGTCGAGTCCCGTTTGCTGGTCCTCCAGCACCAGAAACCGCCCGCCCTCACCGGCCGCTTTGTAAACGCAGACCACCGTCGTCCCCGCCGACAAGGCCCGCAGCAGTTCGCCGACGCGCCCCAACGTCCCGTTGTCCTCGATCACCAACGTCCAGGAGTCATCGAGCCGCGAAATCCCGACGTAGAGCTTCTCGACCACCCCGCGCTGCCCGTCCCCCGCCCCCACAAGCTGCCGCCACCCAATGCGCTCAAGCTCTTTCGCCCCCATCCGCTCAAGCACCTGAGCCGGCCGCACTTCCCGAACCCACACGAAGCTGAACCCTTTACGCAGATCGGCCAGCTCGGCGAACCAGGCGTAGTCGGCAGCCACGGCCTCCCTGGCCGCCGCCACTTCCGACGGCCACGCCGACGCCGAAGGCGACGCACCGCGAGACGGGGTGTCCCGAGACCCACACCCCGCCACCAGCCCACCAACCACCAACGTCAACATTCCCCGCCGTCGCACCGCGCCAGTAGATCAAACCCCGGCCACCCGCGCGCCCCCCGCCCGCTCACGAGCCTTTCCTGCGCGGCGGTCCCACCGCAGAAACACAAAAATCCCCCCGGCCACCCGGAGGGATTTCAACGCTTCGGTGGAGCCCAGGGGACTTGAACCCCTAACCCCCGCCTTGCAAAGGCGGTGCTCTGCCAGTTGAGCTAGGGCCCCCAACACCCCAACCGCTTACCGCAGGTCAGGCGCCGTGGTCGCCTCATGCCACAACGCCCGCTCATCACTGGACGCCTTGACCTTCTTGAAGATAAGCGCAGCGGCCCCCACTACACCAGCCACAATCAGGAGCTTCTTAATCATCAGACGCCTCCATGAAGTGGCCGCCAGGCCACGATTTACGGCCGTGAGAAGAGCCGAAAGAGTGGGCACCGTAACGTGGGGTTTCAGGGGGCTCGGCCCCCTGAGCCAGCATGACGAGCGTCCCCGGTCTGCGCTTTCCGCAGACAGGGGACGCCGACGCTCGTGGGGCTAGCTGGAATCGAACCAGCGACCTCAGAGTTATCAGCTCTGCGCTCTAACCGACTGAGCTATAGCCCCTCAAGTGCGACACCGAAGGTTACCGCACAGGGTTGGGAGCCACCAAAACGGGGTGGCTCCCTGACCCGTACGCGTTGCTCAGTCCCGCTCGGCCAGGGTCAGCTCGACCCCGCCCACCAGGTCGGCGCAAACGTTGTAGATGAACGCGCCCAGGGTGGCAAGCGCGGTGAACAGCACCACGTTGACCGCCCCGATCAGCATCGACGTGCCGATCACGCCCCACGCGGTGATCTGGAAGCCACCGCTGGAGGACGAGCCTTCGCTTCCGGTGGCCGTCACCAGTTCCTTGAGGCTCGTGTTGACCTCTGTCCAGACACCCATGGCGTCGAGGGCGAGGTAGAGCACCGACGTGGCCACGACCACGACGATGAACAGCACCACAGACACAGCGAACGAGAACTTCATCACGGACCAGGGGTCGATCCGCTTGAGGTTGAGCCGGGCCCGCCGGGGTCCGCGCGCGGCCGCCGACGTGACCGTGGACCGTGCCGACCGGACCGCCTCGGTGACCCGGGCCGCACCGACCGCGGCGGAGCCGGTGGCGCCGGCCGGACCGCCGGTGGTGGGACGCGCCGGCGGTTTGCCGGTGTCGCCGCCGGGCCGCTGCTGCGGGCCGGCGGGGGCGCCGGGTTTGTTCCCGGCCGGCGGCACACTGACCCGGCCCGACGTGCTGCCCGGGGCAGCACCTTTGCCTTTCGTGACGGTTGGCACACTGGCCGAGCCCTTCACGGCCCCACCGGGCCGCTTCGAGTCGGGACCGTCATGGTCGGCGGCCGGCTCACCCGGCGGCGGGGCCATGCCCGGCGCACGGGTGAACTTGGGCGTGGCCGGGGCATCGGCGGGGGCGGCCGCGCGACCTGCGGCGTCACGTCCGTTCGGGGCGGCGCCGTCCTTCTTGGCCGCCTCGTTCGGAGTCGCTGAGCCTCCCGTGGCCCCCGACTTCGCCTGTGTCTCCGGCATCAACTAGTCCTGTTCGTCAGGCTCGTCGGCATTGCGAGCAAGCGCCACGATGGTTACACCTTCTGGGAGGTCCATCAGCTTGACCCCCATTGTGTTCCGATCCCGCGTGCGCCGTACAGGCTTCACGGGAGTCCGGATGACACCACCATTGCTGGTGATGGCAAATAGTTCATCCTCCGGGTCGATCACGAGAGCCCCCACCAGTCCACCACGGCGTTCCGTGATCTTCGCGGTGAGGACGCCCTTGCCGCCCCGGCCCTGCACGGGATACTCCTCGATCGGCGTCCGTTTCGCATACCCACCATCGGTGGCGACCAACACATCCATGCCCTCGCGGACCACTTCCATGGCCAGGAGTTCGTCGCTTCCGCTGAAGCGCATGCCGATGACACCCGAGGTGGCCCTACCCATAGGACGCAGCGCCTCGTCGGTTGCGTTGAATCGGATCGCCTGGGCGTTCTTGGAGACGAGCAGAAGATCGTTCTCCGGTGCCGCCAGCGTCGCGCCCACCAACTCGTCGTCCTCCCGCAGGTTGATGGCGATGATGCCACCGCTGCGGTTGGAGTCAAATTCCTCGAGCCGGGTCTTCTTCACGAGCCCATTCTTGGTGGCGAGCACAAGGTACGGCTCCACCTGGTAATTCGGGATCTGGATGACCTGGGCGATGTGCTCGTCGGGCTGGAACGCGAGCAGGTTCGCGACGTGCTGCCCCTTGGCCACCCGGGCCGCCTCGGGCAGCTCGTACGCCTTGGCCCGATAGACCCGGCCCTTGTTGGTGAAGAACAGGATCCAGTCGTGGGTCGAGATCACGAAGAAGTGCGAGACGATGTCGTCCTGCCGCAGCGTGGCACCGCTGACACCCTTGCCGCCGCGCTTCTGCGAGCGGTACAGATCGACCTTCGTACGCTTGGCATATCCCGTACGTGTGATCGTCACCACAACGTCCTCGCGCGTGATGAGGTCCTCCATCGAGACCTCGCCATCGAACGGGATGATTTGAGTGCGTCGCTCGTCGCCGTACTTCTGGACGATCTCGCCGAGCTCCTCGGAGACGATCGCGCGCTGCCGCTCCGGCTTGGCCAGGATGTCCTTGAGGTCCGCGATCTCGATCTCGATCTTCGCCAGCTCGTCGATGATGCGCTGACGTTCGAGGGCGGCCAGCCGGCGCAGCTGCATGTCGAGGATCGCGGTGGCCTGCACCTCGTCGACGTCGAGCAGCTGCATCAGGCCCTGACGCGAGTCCTCGACCGTGGGCGAGCGCCGGATCAGGGCGATCACCTCGTCGAGCATGTCGAGCGCCTTGACCAGACCGCGCAGGATGTGGGCGCGCTCCTCGGCCTTGCGCAGGCGATAGGCCGTACGCCGGCGGATGACCTCGATCTGGTGGTCGACGTAGTAACGGATGAACTGCGCGAGGTTGAGCGTGCGCGGCACCCCGTCCACCAGCGCCAGCATGTTGGCGCCGAACGTCTCCTGCAGCTGGGTGTGCTTGTAGAGGTTGTTCAGCACCACCTTGGCGACCGCGTCCCGCTTGAGGACGAGGATCAGCCGCATTCCCGTACGCCCGGACGACTCGTCCCGGATGTCGGCGATGCCGGTGAGCTTGCCCTCCTTGACCAGCTCGGCCACTCGCTCGGCCAGGTTGTCCGGGTTGACCTGGTAGGGCAGCTCGGTGACGACCAGCTGCGGCCGGCCGCGCGGGTCCTCCTCCACCTCGACCACCGCGCGCATGCGGATGGAGCCGCGACCCGTCCGGTACGCGTCCTGGATCGCCTGCTTGCCCACGATGAGGCCGTAGGTCGGGAAGTCGGGGCCCTTGACGATGTCGAGCAGCGCCTCGAGCGTCTCGGGCTCGTCGGCCTCGGGGTGGTCGAGCACCCACTGCACGGCGGCGGCGATCTCGCGCAGGTTGTGCGGCGGGATCTTGGTGGCCATGCCGACGGCGATGCCCTCGGAGCCGTTGACCAGCAGGTTCGGGAAACGCGCGGGCAGGATCGTCGGCTCCTGCGTACGCCCGTCGTAGTTGTCCTGCATGTCGACGGTGTCCTCGTCGATGTCCCGCAGCATCTCCATGGCGAGCGGCGAGAGCTTCGACTCGGTGTACCGCATGGCGGCCGGCGGGTCGTTGCCCGGCGAGCCGAAGTTGCCGTTGCCGTCGATCAGGGGGTAGCGCAGCGACCACGGCTGGCCCATGCGCACCAGGGCGTCGTAGATCGACGAGTCGCCGTGGGGGTGGTAGTTGCCCATCACGTCGCCGACGACACGGGCGCACTTGACGTAGCCGCGGTCGGGCCGGAAGCCGGAGTCGTACATCGCGTAGAGAATCTTGCGGTGCACGGGCTTGAGACCGTCGCGGACGTCGGGCAGCGCGCGGCCCACGATCACGCTCATCGCGTAGTCGAGGTAGGAGCGCTGCATCTCGACCTCGAGGCCGACGGGCTCGACCCGCTGGGCCACGGCGCCGGTGTCCGGGGCCTCGTCGCCGTCGGGCGTCTCGGGAGTGTCAGTCACTGTTAACCCTTACTCAAGGTGAAACCAGACATGTACGGCGAAAACTACGCATCCTGCTGTGGATAACGTTGTGGAAAGCGCCGGGACGCTGTGGATACAGCGCCCCGGCAGCCATCTAGATATCGAGGAACCGCACGTCCTTGGCGTTGCGCTGGATGAACGAGCGCCGCGCCTCGACGTCCTCGCCCATCAGCACGCTGAAGAGCTCGTCAGCCACCGCGGCGTCGTCGAGCGTCACCTGGCGTAGCGTCCGGGTGGCCGGGTCCATCGTCGTGTCCCACAGCTCGTGGAAGTTCATCTCGCCCAGACCCTTGAACCGCTGGATGTCGTCGGGCTTGGCGTTCGGCTTCTTCTGCTGGCGCAGAGCGATCAGACCGTCACGCTCACGGTCGGAGTACGCGTACTGCGCGTCGTCGCCGCGCTTGTTCCACTTGATCTTGTAGAGAGGCGGGGCGGCCAGGTAGACGTGGCCCATCTCGACCAGCGGCCGCATGAAGCGGAACAGCAGGGTGAGCAGCAGCGTCTGGATGTGCTGGCCGTCGACGTCGGCGTCGGCCATCAGCACGATCTTGTGATAGCGCAGCTTGGCGACGTCGAAGTCCTCGTGGATGCCGGTGCCCAGCGCGGTGATCAGCGACTGGACCTCGTTGTTCTTGAGCACCCTGTCGATGCGGGCCTTCTCCACGTTCAGGATCTTGCCGCGGATCGGCAGGATGGCCTGAATGCGGCTGTTGCGGCCCTGCTTGGCCGAGCCACCGGCCGAGTCGCCCTCGACGATGAACAGCTCCGACTCGCGCGGGTCGGTCGACTGGCAGTCGGCCAGCTTGCCCGGCATCGAGCCCGACTCCAGCAGCGACTTGCGGCGGGCCAGCTTGCGGGCCTGCTGCGCGGCGATCCGGGCCCGGGCCGCCTGGTCGGCCTTCGTGATGATCGACTTCGCCTCGGCCGGATTGCGGTCGAACCAGTCGGCCAGCTGCTCGTTGGCGACCTTCTGCACGAAGCTCTTCATGTCGGTGTTGCCGAGCTTGGTCTTGGTCTGGCCCTCGAACTGCGGGTTGGCCAGGGTGACCGAGATGATCGCGGCAAGCCCCTCGCGGATGTCCTCACCGGAGAGGTTCTGATCGCCCTTGAGCAGCTTCTTGTCCTTGCCGTACCGGTTGACGACACCGGTCAGCGCGGCCCGGAAGCCTTCCTCATGGGTGCCACCCTCGTGGGTGTTGATGCGGTTGGCGAACGTGTAGACCGATTCGCCGTACGACTCGTTCCACTGCATCGCGATCTCGACCGCCATGCGGGCCTCGTTGTCCTCGGCCTGGAACTCGACGACGGTCTTGTGGATGGCGCTCTTGGTGGCGTTCAGGTGCCGTACGAAGTCGGCGATGCCGCCCGCGTACATGAAAGTGACCTTGCGCGGCTCGCCGTTGTCGTCGGCCGACTCGGCCCGCTCGTCGGTGAGGTTGATGGTCAGGCCCCGGTTGAGGAACGCCATCTCCTGCAGGCGGCGGTAGATCGTCTGCCAGTCGAACTCGACCGTCTCGAAGACCGTCGGGTCGGGCCAGAACTGCACCATCGAGCCGGTGGTGCTCGTGGTCTCGCCCTTCTCGAGCGGACCCGGCTTGGACGCCGTGTAGTGCTGGCGCCACACGTTGCCCGACTTGTGGATCTCCACGAACATCTTGCTGGAGAGCGCGTTCACGACCGACACGCCGACGCCGTGCAGACCGCCGGAGACCGCGTACGCCTTGCCGTCGAACTTGCCACCGGCGTGCAGCACGGTCAGCGCGACCTCGACGCCCGGCTTCTTGAGCTTGGGGTGCAGGTCGACCGGGAAGCCGCGGCCGTTGTCGGTGACCGAGACACCGCCGTCGGCCAGCAGAACCACGTCGATGGTGTCGCAGTAGCCGGCCAGCGCCTCGTCGACCGCGTTGTCGACGACCTCCCAGACCAGGTGGTGCAGACCGCGTTCGCCGGTGGAGCCGATGTACATGCCCGGACGCTTGCGTACCGCCTCCAGGCCCTCCAGCACGGTGATCGAATCAGCACCGTATTTCTCGTTCTCTGCCACCCTCGGCCACTTTCTCGTGAGAGGGCCCTGACGAGCCCCGCACGGGGTCGGCGGGCGCGCGGCGGGCGGCGGCAGGCAGGGTTAGCCACAGGCGACAACCCGCGGGGAGGAGCGAGCGGACCACCGGTGGAACCGTGCACGCCGGTCGCCGCGGCAGGCCCGCGGATCGTGATCGGCTGGAAAAACCGCGTAGCGTGACGGCACGAGTCCGTTTCGTCCTTGACGGGACCGAACCGTGACCGTCGCGCAGAGGTTTTCCCGGTCTTCGTCGATTCTACTCCGCCGAATCGAGTTCGCGAGGGTGCGGCACCCCTTCCGGGTGCCTGAGATTGCCACAGACGCGTTGAGGGCCGCTCCCAAGTCTCCCCCTACACGGAACGGGGGGCCCACGCAACGGCAAGTGATCCGGCGGTCGATCGCTGGGGCGCGCCTTCCGCGGGCCGCCGCCACGCACTGCGACACTGCCTCCCGGCGGCAGGGGTTCGTGTCGTAACCTCTGCCCGCGCGGGCCGGTGATGGCCGGAAGGTCGCGACGCAGGTCGAGGAGGGGTGGCCCCCACATGGCGCACGACAAGGGGCTGGACAACGTAGCGGTGCACTGGCCGCGAACGAATCAGTACTACGACCCGGTGGCTCCCGCCGAGTTCGTCGACTTCGGGGCGATCGCCGACGCGCCCGAGATCGCCGCGCCCACCGGAGCCTTGGCGCTGCACATCGCCAAGACCGGCACGGTGCGCGCCACGGCGTACACGGAACTGGTCGATCTCCTGCTCGGGCTCGACGGTGTGCTCTACGCCACCGACGCCGCCGCCGAGGACGAGGACCCGGTGATCGACCCGGACGGCTGCGCCTGGATCGCGGGCGGGCTGGAGCGCTTCGTCGAGGGCCACGAGAAGCACGGCGACCTGGTCACCTTCGACACGGTGGCCCAGGTCATGCGCGACGCGGTCGCCTCCGGCCGGCTCGCCGAGCAGCAGCTGCGGTGGCTCGACCAGCGCCTGTCCGCCCTGCGCGACGACGCCGGCAACGCTCCTCACTGGAGTTTCGCCCGCTCCGAGCTGGCGATCCTGGCCGGCTTCTACCGCCGCTGCGCCGAACGGGGCTACGCCGTTTTCGCGGACTACTGACGCGTCAGCCGTACGTGTCGCGGGGGCCGCGGCCCTGCACACGGCGGGGTCCCTTGCTCCACGAGGGGGCGGCCGGGCCGTGGATGTTGAGCTTGGTGACGACGTTGTGACCGACCTCGGTGGCGATGCTGCGCAGCAGTTTGGCGGCGAGCAGGCGCAGCTGTGTGGCCCAGGCGGTGGACTCGGCCTCGACGGTCAGCACGCCGGCGTCCAGCTTGATCGGGCGGCTGTGCTTGGCGATGTCCGGGCCGACGACCTTTTCCCAGGCGCCGAAGACCGTGGCCTCGGCCTTGGGGCGTTCCCAGCCGCGCGCCTTCATCAGCCGTTGCAGCACGTCGCCGAAGAGGGCCGGGTCACGCGGGTCCGGTCCGGGGCCGGAGTAGCCGCGCAGTCGTCTGCCCTGGCCCTCCCCCGTGGCGCCGGCGCGTCGCCGGGGGTTGCGCGCGGCCTCGCGGCGCTTGGCGAGGGCGGCGTCGAGGACGGCCCGAGCCAGCTGCGGCCCGGAAGCACCCTCAACGCCCTCCTGAGGCGCGGAACCACCCTCACCCTGCCCGTGACCTCGGTCCGGTGGGGCTGAGGGCGCTGCGGGCCTCTCATCGCGATCACGGGCGCCCTCGGCGGCGTACCAGCCGTCGTCGGTCGCGCCCAGCTCCTCTCGCGCCACGCCGTCGGGGTCAGCCTGTGGATAAAACCGTTCCGCTGTGGACGGGGCGTCCGGCCGGTCGCCGCGGGCCCGCGGCGGGCGTTGCTCGCGGGCCAGGTCGTCACGCAGGCCGCGGGACAGGTCGGCGCTGCGTTCGCGGGCCAGGCCCTGATGGCGCTCACGCACCAGCTCGTCGTGGCGCTCCCGGTCGTTGTCGCTAGGCACGGCTCACCGATCCCGTCGTCACGTCGAAGCGGGCGCCGCGCAGGGCCGCCGGCACGTCCTCGGGAACCGCGCAGGTCACCAGCAGCTGGGCGGCGTCCGAGACCAGCGCGGCCAGGCGTTCACGGCGGCCCCCGTCCAGCTCGGCGAACACGTCGTCGAGCACCAGCACCGGCTCGATGCCGTCCGAGCGCAGCAGATCGTAAGCGGCCAGCCGCAGGGCCAGCGCGAACGACCAGGACTCGCCGTGGCTGGCGTACCCCTTCGCCGGCAGGTCGCCCAGTTGCAGGGCCAGATCGTCGCGGTGCGGGCCGACCAGGGTGGTTCCCCGCTCGATCTCGGCCGGGCGCCGTTCCTGCAGCGAGGCCAGCAGGGACTGCTCGAGCGCCGGGCGGTCGGGAGTGAGCTTGTCGCCGAGCCGGGACGCGTACGCGATGGAAGCCGCTGCCCGACCGGCCGCGACCGCGTCGTACGCCTTGGTCAGGTGCGGCCCGAGGGCGGCGGCCAGCTCGATCCGGCCGGCCAGCAGCTCGGCACCGTGATACGCGAGGTGCTGATCCCAGACGGCGAGCGTGGAGAGATCCTGGCCACGGTTCCCGCCGACCTTGCGGGTCAGGTACGCCGTCCGGAGCAGGGCGTTGCGTTGCTTGACGACGCGGTCGTAGTCGGAGCGCACCCCGGCGAAGCGGGGCTGCCGGGCGACCAGCAGATCGTCGAGGTAACGACGACGTTCCGACGGGTCACCACGTACAAGCTCAAGATCCTCGGGCGCGAAGAGCACCATGCGCAGAGCGCCCAGCACCTCGCGGGGACGCCGCACCGGCGAGCGGTTGAGCCGGGCACGGTTCGCCTTGCCGGGCACGATCTCCAGCTCGACCAGGAGCTCACGTCCCTCATGGACGATCGCACACCGGATCACCGCCGAGGCCGCGCCCGCCCGTACGAGGGGAGCGTCGGTGGCCACGCGGTGACTGTCCAGAGTGGCCACGTAACCCAGAGCCTCGATCAGGTTGGTCTTGCCCCTGCCGTTCTGGCCGACCAGCACGGACACGCCGGGTTCGAGGTCGACCGCCACCCGCTCGTACGAACGGAAGTCGGTCAGCTCGACCCGGCGTACGTACACGTGGGCCTCAGCGCTTGACGGCGTGGCCGCCGAACTGCTGACGGAGCGCCGCCACAGCCTTCATCGCGGGCGAGTCGTCCTGACGCGACTCGAACCGGTTGAAGATCGAGGCCGCCAGGACGTGGGCGGGCACGGCGAGGCGGATGGCCTCGTCGACCGTCCAGCGGCCCTCGCCGGTGTCGTCGACGTAACCCTTGAGACCGGAGAGCGTCGGGTCCTCGTCGAGCGCCCGGTCGAGCAGGTCGAGCAGCCACGACTTGACGACGGAGCCCTCGCGCCAGCTCTTGATCACGGCGGGCACGTTGTGGACGAGCTCGGACGCGATGAGGATCTCGTAACCCTCGCCGTACGCCTGCATCATCCCGTACTCGATGCCGTTGTGGATCATCTTGGCGTAGTGGCCGGCGCCGTGCGTGCCGGCGTGCGCGAAGCCGAACTCGCCGGCCGGCTTGAGCGCGTCGAAGATCGGCTGGACCTTGGCCACGTCCTCCGCGTCGCCGCCGACCATCAGGGCGTACCCGTTGTCCCGGCCCCAGATGCCGCCGGAGACGCCGACGTCGAGGTACTTGATGCCCTTGGGCCTGAGGCGCTCGGCCCGCGGGGCGTCGTCGGTGAACTTGGAGTTGCCGCCGTCCACGATGATGTCGCCCGGCTCGAGCAGCCCGGCGAGCTCGGTGATGGCGTCCTCGGTGATCTTGCCGGCCGGGACCATGGTCCAGACGACTCGCGGAGCGGTGAGTTTCGAGACCAGCTCGGCCACGTTGGCCACGTCGCTGTTCTCCGGGTGATGGTCGTAGCCGACCACCTCGTGGCCCGCCGCACGGATCCGGTCGCGCATGTTCCCACCCATTCGGCCGAGACCGATGAGGCCGAGCTGCATGGTGTCCCCCTAGTAAGCGTTTGCTTCTGATCGTTCAGGGCGGTGGAGACCGAAGCGGGTGGGCTACGGCCGATCGCCGGTCAAGGTCGGCCCTGAACAACCTTCAGTATCAGCGGGTTACCCGGATCGGCATGATCAGATAGCGGTATCCGGGCACGATTTCGCCGTTTTCGGATGCGGGGGAGATCACAGCTGGCTTGAATGCGTCGACGAACGAGAAGAGCGCGTTCGGAGCACCCAGGTTCTGCAGACCGTCGATCAGGTACTGCGGGTTGAAGCCGATCGTGAGCGGCTCCCCGGTGAACGTGGCCTCCATGGCCTCACTGGCCCGCGCCTCCTCGGTCCCACCGGCCTCGACGACCAGACCGTCCTCGCTGAAGCTCAGCAGCACCGGCGTGGTGCGCTCGGCGACCAGCGCGACACGGCGAACGACCTCGACGAGCGCGGCCACACCGATCTGGGCCTGCGCGTTGCTGCTGGCCGGGAAGAGCGAGCGGACCGGCGGGTAGTTCGCGCCGTCGAGCAGGCGGCTGGTCGTACGGCGGGTGCCGCCGGCAAAACCGATCATGCCCTCGCCGGCGTTGCCCTGCGCGAGAGCGAGCACGACGGAGCCGCCGAGCGGGCCGAGCGTCTTCGCGGTGTCGTTCAGCGTCTTGGCCGGGACGAGCGCGTTGAGGCTGATCTCGGGGTCGTCCGGGTTCCACTCCATCTCGCGCATGGCGAGGCGGTATCGGTCGGTGGCCAGCATGGCCATGCTCGAACCGTTCAGCTCGATGCGCACACCGGTCATCATCGGCAGCGTCTCGTCACGACCGGCGGCGACGGCAACCTGGGCGACGGCCGCGGCGAAGGCGGCCGCGTCGACCGTGCCGGCGCTCGAGGGCATCTCGGGCAGGCTCGGATAATCCTCGACGGGCATCGTCGGCAGGGTGAAGCGCGCGCTGCCGCAGACCAGTTCGAGGTGCGCGCCGACGGCCGCGATGTCGACCGGCTTGGCCGGCAGAGCCTTGGTGATCTCGGCCAGCAGACGCCCGGAGACGAGCGCGGCGCCGTCCGCGTCGGCCTGCACGTCGACGGTGACCTGGCTGGAGACCTCGTAGTCGAAGCCGGAAACCTGAAGCCGGCTGTCGGTGACACGCAGCATGACACCGGCGAGGACCGGCACCGACGGCCGGCTGGGCAGGCTTTTCGCCGTCCACGCCACGGCGTCGGCGAGTGCGTCTCGCTCCACCCGGAACTTCATGCTGTCCTCCGCGTCGCTTCCTGTCGGGGCGTCGTCGACCCCTACGAACCTTATTCGCCGAGCCGATCAGGGCCTAATCAGTCTCGTCCACCATGGTGACCGCCTGCGACCCGCCCCGGTGGGTCCGGAGCGTGCCAGCCGTCGTGTCCGATGTTCCCGTACGCCGAGCGTGTCGCTCAGCGGGTGTTCCGCCGGTGCCGGCTCGGGTCTTCGTCCCTCGTTGTCTCTTCGTCCCTCATTGTCAACGAGCGCTCAACGACGAAGGCCGGCCGTCCCGCCATGCGGCTCTCCCGGCTCACTGCTCGTCCGGTGTGACTCGAGGTTCGCGTATCTGGCGTCCGAACTCTGTCCCGCGCCTGCCGTCACGTCTCCGCCGCGACGCTCGCCCACCCGCTGCCGTCCGTGTCTGCCGGGACGCCTGCCCACGTTCCCGCCGTCCGGCTCTTCGGTTCAACGGAACTTCGAGGGCCTCTGGTCCTCGGTGAGATCTTCGAGAGCCGGAGCACCGACAAGCCGTCAGGCAAGCAATCCACAACTTCCACAACGCCGTTGATTGCTTTTTGTTGTCCTAGAGAGATAACTAGTCGTCTTCATCGGTCCTGTGCAAAGTGTGGAAAACTCAAGTTTCCGCAGCTCATAGGGTTATCCACCGGTGGTTCGCATGTGGGAAACCAGGGTATAAACCCGGGTCTGGATCCACAGGCGACGCGTCCTCAGCAGGTTGTCCACCGCTGTCCACCGGTTATCCACGGGATATCCACGGGTTTTATACCCAGGTCTGTGGACAGCGTCGGTACGCCATCGACCCGTTGTCCCCAGAACCTTCAACAGGAAATCCACACGCTTCCACAGGCGGTGGAAATCTAGGTGACTCTCCGTGTCTGTCCACATCGATTTCCCCAGGAGTTGTCCACATCTGTGGGTAACGGTCGGCTCGGTTGTCCACCGCTGGGGATAAACCCCTGTGAACGCCTGTGGATTAGTGTGCATAACGTTGGCACGAACCCGTTCGGTCACAGCATTGACAAACTCGCCCTGGGGATGAGTTGCCGCTTGCGCTCTCTTACTCGGTGACCCCGGACTGTCGACGGCCACCCCTGTGGAGAACTACGTCCGCTGAGCGTCACGGCCGTCCACAACCTGTGGACAAATGCTGAGGAATACGGATAATTACGCCGTACGAGCGACAAGCAGCCTGTGGATAACTGCCGCTTTCTGGGGACAACGCTCGGCTCGTCCTCGGTCACGCGGAGCGAGACACCCAGCCCGAGGCCTTGATTCCCGAGTTGTCCACATCCCCGTCCGGCTACGGGCGCGAAGACGACAACGACCCGGCGCAGTCGGCCGTAGCCGCTTCCCGCCCATCCCGAGGCGCTGTGGACAACTCGGCCCAGCTGGACTTTCCCCCCGACCTGCTCGCCCCGGGCGACCAGCGCCTGGCCGTGATCTGCAACTGGCCGCCGGGGACGAGGGCGGCGCTCGCTGGCACGCAGCCCCGGGCCGTCGGGTGCCCTGTTCTGCCCAGATGCTCCAACGGCCTGTGCATAACCTCGTGGCCAGCGCAAAGTCGCTCTATCCACAGGCGTCGACACCTGCCCGAGAACATCGAGCGGTCAGGGTCGTCGGCCCTCACCCGGCTATCGTCCGCTCACCTGGCGCCGTGATCGGTCGGACTGGTCGGCCCGGCTGCGCCGTCGCGTACCCGTTCGTCGGCACCCACTGCCCGAGCGCTCGACACGCCACGACCTCATGTCTGCGGCGGCGGCCCCGTTCGACGCGCAGACGATCCCCGCGGTGGCCCAGGGCTTCACACCCCGCAGGTAGGTGAGCGGCGTGGTCGGCTGCCGCGGGCGACAAGCCCGCAGACGCCAGGCTTCACATCCCGCCGGGTCGACCGGGGTGGGCATTACCAGGCGGGCGACACAAGCCCTCGCTCCAGGCTGGGGCCGGCGCGGGTATGGGGCCGGGCCCCCGCCGGTAGCGGGCGACGGCCCGAAGCCCGACGGCCCGAAGCCCGACGGCCCGAAGCCCGACGGCCCGAAGCCCGACGGCCTGAAGCCCCACGGCGTGGGAGCCGCGTCTGCGTTTGTCAGCCTCGCACCCGCGTACTGGAAAAGGTTGGGGGTGTTCTGTTTGATGCGTGGATTCAGGTGTTCTGTTTGATGCGGTTGGTCAGCTCGGCGATCTGGTTGTAGAGGGAACGCCGCTCGGCCATGTGCTGGCGGATCTTGCGGTCGGCGTGCATGACCGTGGTGTGGTCGCGTCCGCCGAAGGCCTGGCCGATTCGTGGGAGGGAGAGTTCCGTCAGTTCGCGGCAGAGGTACATGGCGACCTGGCGTGCGTTCACCAGCACGCGGGAGCGGGAGTGACCGCGCAGGTCCTCCAGGCTGACGCCGAAGTAGTCGGCCGTGGAGACCATGATCTGATCGGCGGTGATCTCGGGGCCGGCGCCGTCGGGCATGAAATCGCGCAGCACCTCTTCGGCCAGCGAGAGCTGGACCGGCGAGCGGGTGAGGCTGGCGAAGGCGGTGACCCGGATGAGGGCGCCCTCGAGTTCGCGGATGGAGTTGGAGACGCGCGACGCGATGAACTCGAGAACATCGTCGGGCGCGTACATGCGCTCCTGCGCGGCCTTTTTCTGAAGGATCGCGATACGCGTCTCGAGGTCGGGCGGCTGGATGTCGGCCAGCAGGCCCCACTCGAACCGGGTGCGCATGCGGTCCTCGAGCGTCGCGAGCTGGCGCGGCGACCGGTCCGAGCTGATGACGATCTGCTTGTTCGCGTTGTGCAGCGTGTTGAAGGTGTGGAAGAACTCCTCCTGCGTGCGCTCGCGATTTTCCAGGAACTGGATGTCGTCGATCAGCAGGATGTCGACGTCGCGATAGCGCCGCTGGAACGCCTGGGTCTTGTCGTCGCGCAGGCTGTTGATGAAGTCGTTGGTGAATTCCTCGGTGGACACATAACGGACGCTGCGGGCGTGACCGAGGGTGGTCGCATAGTGTCCGATCGCGTGCAGCAGGTGGGTTTTGCCCAGACCGGAGCTGCCGTAGATGAACAGCGGGTTGTACGCCTTGGCGGGCGACTCGGCGACGGCGACGGCGGCCGCGTGCGCGAAACGGTTGGACGAGCCGATGACGAACGTCTCGAACATGTACTTCGGGTTGAGGCGGTTGCCGTCGTTGGTGCCGCGCGGGTTGCTCGACGGGCGGATGTCGTGCTGCGAGCGGCCGGGGCCGTTGTCGCCGCCGCGCATCTGCAACGTGTCGTCGCGCGGGTCGCTGCCGCCGCCGAACGAGGGTTGATGGTCGTCGGGCCGGCGCTGGCTGTCGCGCATCGGGGACGAATCGGACCCCATCCGGTGCCCGGTCGGGTTGTTCGATTCAGTCGATTCAGTGACATCCGCCACTGGGGGGCCGCCGCGTGTCGGCGGGGGCTGCAGCGGCATGGGGTCGCCGAAAAGGGCCTCCTGGCCACCGCGAGCGGCGGGAACCCCGCGGGGGTACTGGGGGCGCTGGGCCGAGCCGGGCGGGAACGAGTCGTAGTCCGAGGGCTCGGGCTGGCGGGGCGCCTCCGCGTAGTGCCGTGGTTGCGGCTCGCCGGCTTCCTCGGGAGCGGGCTCGACCGGCGTGCCGTACACCGTGCCGGGCAGACCGGTGCCGTCCTCCGGAGGCTTGACCGTGACCGCGACCTGTATCGGACGGTTCAGCCGGCGGCTCAGCGTCTCGGTGATCGCGGGCCGCAGCCGCGACTCGATGACATCGCGGGTGAAGGCGTCGGGCACGGCGAGCAGGGCCGTGTCCTCGACGATGGCGCGCAACTGGGTCAGCTGCAGGTAGGCGCGCTGCTGACGCGACGAGATCTCGTCGGCCAGTTCATCCAGCGTCGCCTTCCATACCCCGCCCAGGTCGACCTGATCGGCCACCGCCGCGCCACCCCCATCGCCACCGACCCCCGGTGGACCTTTGTCCGGCTCATCGCCTTGCCCGTCGTCGCCCTCCCGGCGTTCGACAGCTCCCCCAACTCAGCACCACATTTAACGTGCTGAAGACGCTCGGCGCCACCGGCTGTCCACAGGTTATCCACAACCTGTGCACCGCTGGGCAGACGCTCCCCGGCCGGATGGTCGGCAGACGGTTCCGGAGCCTGAAACGGCGCGGTTGAAACAGGCTCACCGCCTCCTCGGCCTCGTCACGGCCGCACGGGTGCGGACCCCACCGAGAAATCTTCCGAGGCTCCCCGAGGCGAACGATTTACCTGCTTGTCTGGTTTTGGCCGACTCGTCGTGGTATGCGTACAGCGCTGATGACCAGCAATCGGGCACGCTAACAGCGACCTCGTCGAAGCATCAACTCTGCAGCCGGCCCGCAAGCGCCCGACCGCAGGAAAAGATTCATTACCTGAGTAGAAGGACGACTCAACCAACCTCGTGATCGCCGTAACGGCGTGCCGCGACAGGATATGGTTGACCGGCGTGGCCGCCCTGCGTAGGGTCGAGCGGTTGCTCCGCCGCGCTCTGCTAAAGTGGCGTCTTGCAGCTTTGATGCCCCCTGGATGTTGTACGAAGACGGAGTTTTGACGTGAGCAAGCGCACCTACCAGCCGAACAACCGCCGGCGTGCCAAGACCCACGGCTTCCGGCTGCGCATGCGCACCCGCGCCGGCCGCGCCATCCTGGCGTCCCGCCGTTCCAAGGGCCGCGACAAGCTGTCGGCCTGAGCCGACCGCTGTCGGGCCGGAATGCCCAGGTAGTCGTGCTGCCCGCGGCACAGCGCGTGCGGCGTAGTGCTGACTTCGCCGCTGCGATTCGCGGTGGCCGCCGAGTTGGCCGAGGCACGGTTGTCGTTCATCTGCTTCTCGAGGAGCCGGCGCAAGCCTCCACGGCACGCGCCGGCTTCGTCGTATCCAAAGCCGTCGGCAACGCGGTGATCCGCAACGAGGTCAAGCGTCGTCTGCGGCATCTGGTGCGTCCGATGCTCGACGAGTTGCCGGGCGGCTCGATGCTGATCGTCCGCGCTCTCCCGGCCGCGGCCGGCGCCTCGTACGCCGCTCTCGGCACCGACCTGGCGGCCGCGGTGGCGGCAGCCCGTAAGCCACGGCGGCCCCGATGAGCCTGCTTGCCCGCGTGCTGACCGCGATGGTGGTCGCGTACCGTCGTTATGTGAGTCCGGTGCTGCCGGCCCGCTGTCGGTTCTATCCCTCGTGCAGCGCGTACGCCCAGGAGGCCCTGTCGCGTCATGGCGCTGTGAAGGGGACGGGGCTGACGGTCTGGCGGCTCCTGCGCTGCCACCCCTTCCACCCTGGCGGGTACGACCCGGTACCTGACGCGATCCGTCACCGTCCTGCCGATGTGACTGGAGCCTGAATTGAGTCTCGACTGGATCTACTACGCCATTTCGTGGATCCTCCTGCGCTGGCACGCCCTCTGGGATTTCATCGGTGTGCCCGAGGGCCGGTTCATCGGCTCGAACTGGTCCTGGATCCTGGCGATCGTCTTCCTCGTGGTGACGGTCCGGGTCATCCTGTTCCCCGTCTTCGTCAAGCAGATCAAGAGCCAGCGGGCCATGCAGGCGCTGCAGCCCAAGGTCAAGGAGCTGCAGGACAAGCACAAGGGTGACCGGGAGACGCTCCAGAAAGAAATGATGGAGCTGTACCGGACGGAGAAGGCGAACCCGCTCATGGGCTGCCTTCCGATGTTCCTGCAGATCCCCGTCTTCCTGGGCCTCTTCCACGTGCTCCGGCGCCTCAACCCCGACAACCAGGGCAAGACCCTGTACGGGTGGACCGTCGAGCAGTTCGAGAGCGCCACCCACGCGTCGCTGTTCACCGCGCCGCTCGCGGGCAAGTTCGGTTCCAGCGCCCAGGAGCTCAACGCGCTGCAGGCGAACGGCGGCACGGTCAAGGTCATCGCCGGCATCCTGGTGCTGATCATGATGGCGACCACGTACCTGACCAGCCGCCAGATGATCCTCAAGACCGGTTGGGCCGAGGACCCGCAGCAAAAGATGATCCAGCGCCTGATGCTCTACGGCATCCCGGCCTCGCTGCTCATCTCCGGTGCGCTCTTCCCCATCGGTGTGATCATCTACTGGGTCACGAACAACCTGTTCACCCTGGCCCAGCAGCAGTGGGTGCTTCGCAAGTTCCCGCCGCCGCCGATGGCCGGCAAGAGCGGCTCGTCGCCCGCTCGCCCCTCCGGCCCGCCGGCCAAGAAGCCCGCCGGTGGCAAGGCGCCGCAGAGTCCGGTGCAGCCCGGTCGCAGCGGTGGTCTGTTCGGCCGTAACAAGCCGGCCCCCGAGCCGGAGACGCCCGTGGTCGACACCAAGGCGCTCGCCCCCAAGCCCGGCGCCAAACCGGTGAATCCCAAGCGGGGCGGACGACCGGCCAGCAAACCCAAGGGATGATCGCGGCTCGGGCGTCTGTTTCCTTCGGCGCCCGAGCGCTCCCCTTCCGATACCTCCCCGCGGCCCGCCCACACCGCGAACGGCGCCGAGGGAAACAGCGGACCGAGCAGGTCCGGCCCGATTAGTACGGAGATGAGACCGTGACCGACACCAGTACGCCCGAATCGTCAGTCTCCGCCGAGGACACGTCCACGGCCTCGTCCGCGCCGTCCTCTGCTTCTGAAGAGACGAAGGCGTCCGAGAGCGTCGCATCCGACGGCGACCTGTTCCGCCAGAGCGAGATCGCCGCAGACTACGTCGAGGGCCTGCTCGACATCCTCGACTACGACGGCGACATCGACGAGCTCGTTTCGGCGGGTCGGCCCATGGTCGAGGTGGTCGGTGGCCGGCTGCAGCCGCTCGTCGGCCAGCGGGGCGCCACGCTGGAGGCTCTGCAGGAACTGACCCGCCTGGCGATCTTCCGGCAGACCGGGTCGCCGTCGCGTCTGCTCCTCGACATCGGCGGTTACCGGGCCTCGCGTCGCAAGGAGCTGGCGGCCGTCGCCCGCAACGCGGTCGAGAAGGTCAAGGAGCACGGCGACCCCGTACGCCTGGAGCCGATGTCGGCGTTCGAACGTAAGTGCGTGCACGACGTGGTCAACGCGATCTCGGGCGTGCAGAGCGAGTCCGAGGGCGTCGAGCCCAACCGTCGCATCGTGGTGCGCGCGGCGGACTGACATGAGCAACCCACGCTTCGGCGGGGAGCCTTCCGGCCCGGGTGAGGAATCGCCCGGGCCGCAGTCTTTCCCCAACCGTCGGCCCGTACGTCGTCCGATCGCGTTTCCCGGCAAAGCCCGCTCGAAGGGCACGCCGTCGTCATCTTCCGCGCGTATGCCGTCTTCTTCCGCAGCCGCCGCTTCCGTCACGCCGCCTACGTCTCCGGTGTCCCCTTCCGACTCCACCTCGCCGCCTTCCGGTTCCCGTACGGCGGCTCGCGCGGAGTCTGCACTTTCTGACCCCGGGGTTGCCTCAACGGCCGGCGGCCCTGCGGGGGACGCGGAACCGCCGGCGGAGATCGCGGAGGTGGCGGCTTCGGTGTTCGGCGATCGGTTCGGCCTCGCCGTCGACTACGCGCGGCTGCTGATCACCGACGGCGTGGTGCGGGGCCTGATCGGACCACGTGAGGCCCCGCGCATCTGGGAGCGCCACCTGGTGAATTGTGCCGTGGTGTCGCAGATGATCCCTATCGGCGCTTCTGTGGTTGACGTCGGGTCTGGCGCGGGTTTGCCCGGTATCGTGCTGGCAGTGGCTCGACCAGATCTACGTATCACCCTGGTCGAACCACTGGCACGACGCACCGCGTTCCTGTCGGAAGCGGTGACCGCCTTGGGTCTCGACACGACCGTCACGGTCGTCCGGGGCCGTGCCGAGGACGTTGTCGACGGACCCCCCGCCGGCGCCGACGTCGTCACGGCGCGCGCGGTCGCCCCGCTCGACCGGTTGGCCGGGTGGTGCCTCCCGCTGGCCCGTGTCGGCGGCAGGCTCCTGGCGCTCAAGGGCGCCTCGGCCGCCTCGGAAGCGGCGGAGCATCGCGAGGCGGTAGCTGCCCTGGGCGGCGCCGACCCGGTGGTCCGGCTGTGTGGCGAGGGCTTGATCGACCCGCCTACCACAGTGCTCGAGGTCGTCGTGCTGTCGAGGCCGAAGCCGTCCACCGGGGCGGCCGGCTCGGGGCGCGGCACGGCCGGACGGTCCGGCAAGCGCGCCTCCGAGCGAGGGAGATCGCGGAGGGGCTAGATGTCACGGCGGGGTGCGCGAAAGCGGAACGCAAAACAACGGCGTCCCGACCAGGGCACCCCCGACACTTCCCCTCGTACGGGGTCCACGTCCGCCACCCCGGCCGTCCCAGCTGATGCCGGCCGGGTCGGGTCGCCTCACCCTCAACCCACTGGCGAGGTCGGGTGGCCCGTACGGGAGGATTCGACTCCGGCGCTTGGACCACGGGGGTCGTCGCCGCCGTCCACCCGTGATCGGGCTAGCACGTCGCCCGGTCCCGGTTCGTCTGCGCGTATCTCGTCCGCTTCCCAGCCGGCAGCTCTTCCTTCCTCGTCGGCCGCTCCTATCCCGGCCGTTCCCGGACAGGCATCCCCCATGCCGGCGGCTCCGGGTCCGGCTCCCATGCCGGCGGCTCCGGGTCCGGCTCCCATGCCGGCGGCTCCGGGTCCGGCTCCCATGCCGGCGGCTCCGGGTCCGGCTCCCATGCCGGCGGCTCCGGGTCCGGCTCCCATGCCGGCGGCTCCGGGCCGGGCCGGCTCCATGCCGGCGGCTCCGGGTCCGATTCCCATGCCGGCGGCTCCCGGCCCGACTCCGACGCCAGCGGCTCCCGGCCCGGCTCCTACGCCGGCGGCTCCCGGCCAAACCGATTCCGGTTCGCCCACTCCTCAGGCGGCCGTTGCCGTGTCGGCTGTTCCCGTGCCGCCAGCTCCTGGGCGTTCCCATCCCGGTCGGGTCGTTGCCATCCCAGCCGTTTCTGCGCCCGCCGGTGCGGGGCGGAGCGCTCCGGCGTCGCCTGCTCCCGGGGCAGCTTCTCCTCGGCCGAGATCATCCCGGCCCACTTCTTCCGCGTCAGATACCCCGTGTCCGCCCTCTTTCGGGCCCACTCCTCTGGCGGCGACCTCTCCGTCGTCGGCCGCTCGCGGGCAGACCGGTCCCGAGCCAGTGTCTGAATCGTCAGCCTCTCCCCGCCCGGCTTCTCCTGAGTCGACCGCTGTCGCGTCGAGATCTCCAGTGCCGTCCCCTGTCGCGAGTTCTGTCGCGCCGTCTCCGGTCGGGCCGGCCGTGCCGTCTCCGTTCACTGGTATGCATCCCGCGCCGGCGCCCCCGCTGCCCGCTGCTGTCGCGCCGGTCTCTCCAGTGCTGACCGCTGTAGCGTCGACCTCTCCTGTGCCATCTCCCGTTGCGCCGACATGTCCCGAGGCGGCCGATGTCGCGCCGACTTCTCCGGCGGCGATGTCTTCCGCGTCATCCCCGGTCCCGCCGACCTTCCCCCGGCCGGCCGTCGTCGCGTCGACCCCTCCTGTGTCGTGCCCCGTCGTGGACACCTCTCGCGAACCGGCCGATGCCGCGGCAGCCTCCGCCGGGCTGGCCCCACTCGTGCCGACTTCTCTGGTGCCGTCCCCCGTCGCGCCGACTGCACCTGCGTCGGTCTCCAGCACTTCGAGTAGTCCGGTCAACCGACGGACGGATGCGCCGAAGCTTGCGGTTGCCCACCGGGAGGTGGCGAGTGAGCCGACCGAATCGTCTGGCTCGAGTTCGGATGTTGCGGGAGTTGGCTGCGTTTCGACTGCACGCGGCGCCGACGGTGCTGCAACTGGACGTACCAGTGCCAGTTCAGCCGACGTTGACGCCGCTCGTTGTGAAGGGGAGCGAGGTGCGGGGCGGGCCTCTGCGATTTCAGGCCAAGGCGCGAGGGCTGCGCTGCTGCGGTTGTCGCGGGCTTTTCGGCGTACGAGGAAGCGGGTTGTCTCTGAGGCGACGGACGGGTCGCATGGTCCCGCCGAGGCTGTGGAGGTTTGGTCGGATTGTCCCGGCGTAGTGACCGGAGACGGTGCGGCTGTCAACCCTGTGTCAGGGGACGTGTCGACCGGCGTGAAGATCGAGTCGTCTGGCGAGGAGGAAGTGTCTACGATGCACTCGCCTCATCAGGCGGTCGGCCATGGCGGGGCTCGCCCGACGGCCGTAGGCTGGCCGGGCGTCGATAGTGTGGACCGGACTTCTGCCGCCGGAACGCACGTGTCGCCGACCGACCCGTTCCTCACTAACAGGGATAAAACGGTGCATGAGTACGGTGTTTCACGTGAAACCAAGTCATCTCTTGACGGCGACCGCGCGTCAGGAGCCGGCGCGGGCGGTCATAGTGGCGCATTCAACACCGGAGAACAGGGCGTGCCCTCGCCTCGCATGAGCAGCTATCCCGGCGGTGGCCAGATCTACGGCTCCCCGACCCCACCAGGGCCGCCCATGGAGGAGCCGCGCCGCCCAGCGCCTGCCCCTCGCTCGGGTCCTCCCGCAGTCGGTTCGACATCTATACCGGTGTCCGCGGCTCCCGTCTCCGCTTCTCCGGTTTCTGGTACTCCCGCTCCCCCGGTCGAGCCTGCCCTGAGCCCGGACGAGCATGTTTCACGTGAAACGCCGGGCCGGGATGAAGACGATCCGCCCCTAGCCATGGAAGCGTTGCGAGCTGTGCAGATCCTCAACCCGAGCGGCGAGATCACGATGCCGCGTCCGGACCACCCGAGGGTGCTCTGCGTCGCGAACCAGAAGGGCGGCGTCGGCAAAACGACAACGACGGTGAACCTCGCCGTCGCGTTAGCGCTGCACGGCAACCGGGTTCTCGTCGTCGATCTTGACCCTCAGGGGAACGCGTCGACCGGGCTCAATGTGCCGCACCACGCCGGTGTTCCGGATGTGTATGACTGCCTGATCGACAACATTCCGCTCTCGGAGGTGGCGCAGCCGGTCGAAGGCATCCCGAACCTCTGGTGCGTCCCGGCAACGATCGATCTGGCTGGCGCTGAGATCGAGCTGGTCTCGGTCGTCGCTCGGGAATCCCGTCTGGCGCGCGCCATCTCGGCGCACCCGGAGCAATTCGACTACGTCTTCATCGACTGTCCGCCGTCGCTCGGCCTGCTGACTGTCAACGCGTTGTGCGCCGCGCAAGAGGTTCTCATTCCGATCCAGTGCGAGTACTACGCCCTGGAAGGCCTGAACCAACTCATCAACAACATCAATCTGGTACGCCAGCACCTCAATCCGACGCTGGATGTCTCCACAATCCTTCTGACCATGTACGACCGGCGTACGCGCCTGGCCGACGCGGTCGAGCAGGACGTGCGCAACCACTTCGGCAGCAAGGTTCTCAACGCCGTCATCCCCCGTAACGTGCGGGTGTCGGAGGCTCCGAGCTACGGGCAGTCCGTGATGACCTACGATCCGGGTTCACGAGGCGCGACCAGCTACTTCGAGGCCGCCCTGGAGATCGCGATGCGTGGCGTCAACACGGGAGGCACCGCATGAAAAACCGTCCACGGGGCGGCCTGGGCCGCGGCCTGGGCGCTCTGATCCCCACCGCGCCGGCCGCTCCTGGCGCTGGTGCGGGGGAAGCTTCGACTCCCTCGACGCCGTCACCGGCGACCGCCGAACCGGCTGCGCGCATTGTGGCTGCTCCTGTCGCCACTCCCGCAGGCCCGTCAGCAGCTGCTTCCGAGGGCTCATCCGTCGACGCGCCCGCAGTTTCGCCGGCCGCCGAGGAAACGGACGGTCTGGCGCCGGTTCCCGGTGCCCGGTTCGCCGAGATCCCGGTTACGTCGATCGAGCCCAATGCCAAGCAGCCCCGTCACGTCTTCGACGAAGAAGCGCTCGACGAACTCAAGACCTCGATCCGGGAGGTCGGCTTTCTGCAGCCGATCGTCGTCCGAGAGCTGGGCGACGGCAAGTACGAACTGGTCATGGGTGAGCGCCGGTGGCGGGCCGCCCAGGCGATCGGTCGTGAGTCGATCCCGGCGATCGTTCGGGAAACCCGCGACGACGCCATGCTGCGGGACGCGCTGCTCGAGAACATCCACCGGGCGAACCTCAACCCGCTGGAAGAGGCGGCCGCCTATCAGCAGTTGCTCGAGGAGTTCGGGGCCACGCACGAGGAACTGGCCAAGCGGATCGGTCGCAGCCGTCCGCAGATCTCCAACACGATCCGGCTGCTGAACCTGCCGGCCCCTGTCCAACGGCGGGTCGCCGCCGGTGTCCTGTCGGCCGGGCACGCGCGTGCACTGCTCGGTCTCGACGATGCCGAGGGCCAGGAGAAGCTCGCGCTTCGCATCGTGGCCGAGGGCCTTTCTGTACGGGCTACCGAGGAGCTGGTGTCGCTGGCGATCTCGGACGGCCCTGCCAAGAAGGCCGCCCCCAGCCGACGACCGAAGGTTCACGCCCCCGCCCTCAACGACCTCGCCGAGCGACTGTCCGATCGCTTCGACACCCGAGTCAAGGTCGATATAGGACGCAACAAAGGCAAGATCACCATTGAGTTCGCCACGGTCGACGACCTCGAACGCATAGTCGGCATGATCGGCGTCGACGAGGAGGGCACGAACGGCGAAGAGTGATTCGCCGCTCGACCTGGACCCGCGAACGGGGCTCGCGAATCATCGCGGGCCCCGTTCTCTTGTCCTTCAACCTTCGGCCATCAAACCCTTTCCCTCGTACGCCGTGGCGGAGGCACCGAGGCCACCGCCAGGCCCTCCCGTGGGTCTCGGCGCAGTGTCACTGGCTATGCGTCGTACCGTGGGGATCGTTGAGTAGGTAGCCAGCAATTACAAGCTGCCGACGTCGACGCCTTCGGCGGCGAGGCGGGCTGAGTGGAGCGGCGCCCATGTGGTTCGGTGGCCGAAATCCGGTTCTGTCAGAGCCATTCTCCTGGGATTTCGGGATCGGCCTGATCTTGCTCCGGGACGTTTCGAATTCCCGTTTTGCGAGGAATTCTCGCACGCCGTTCCGGAGGGGCGAACGCTGCACAAACAAAGAACATGGGGCCGCTCTTCGGGGAGCTCGACGTCGATGCATGACCCGGCAACCGTCGGTCAGCGCGGAGCACGAACATGTCTGCGTTGAGGCGTCGCCTGTGCAAGCCGAGGTTTACAGTTGCGTATTCGCGAACGGCTCGGGTGCCCGCGATGCCGGCTCCAGCGTCTCCGTGATGGATCGACTCTCCCAGGCGGGCGGCGCTCGCGGTAGTGCGGTCACCTTGCACTGCTGCGGGTGGGCCGACTTCCTTGGCGGTTGGATGCTTCCGCGGGCCCGATTTCCCTCGGCGGTTCGTTCCTTGTCGGGTGGGGTAGCCGTTGGGACTGGCCGTCCTCTTCGCGCGGGTCAATTCGCTTGGCCGTCCGTTCTCCCGGCGGCAGCCCTAGGGCAGTCCGTTTTTCCTAGCGTGGCTCGACTCGCTTGGGCGGACCGGTTCCCCCGAGGAATCGCTTTCGGGCAAGTCCTCCTCGCGTCGGTCGACTCGCTTGGGCGGTGGTCCGATTACCGGAGGGCGATCCACACGGGGGTCGACTCACTGACAGTCTCATGTCTCTATGGAGGCTTTCGGAAGAGACGGTTCCCCTCTGGCCTTGGGACGGGGGATAGACCGAGTCGGGTCATGGTGCGCGGCTCGTTGCTGCCAGCGCGCAAGTCGCGGCGGAGGCGTCGTCAGCGCACCTGCTCTGGGCCGAAGGACGGCAGCGTGTCGTCCACCCGATGCGGGTCGCCGGTCCCGAACTGGCCGGTCCAGTCCTGCACCCTCGACTCGGCGTTGACCAGGCGGGCGGTGCCGTTGTGGGCGGCGAGCGCGTACATCAGGTGGGTCAGGGCCGGGCGCTTCGCGTCTAGCCGGTCGACCGCAGGGCCGCTGTGCGGCGACGCCATCTCAGAGGGCTCGTCCAAGGTTGGTGCTGGGCGAAACGCCGCACGCCGTATCTCCCGTGGAGCGTCGTTTCACGTGAAACCAACGGTGCGCAGTCGCTGCAGCTCCACAGCCCCGCAGCCATTCGGACCGGGATGGTCGGTTTGCCGCCGCCGTCGAAGATTGGGCCCGCGATGAGATAGGTGAGGTTGAGGACCAGGTCTGCCGTGAATCGAACCGATGCAAGCCGGCCCCACCGCACATAGGAAGCGCCGAGTCGAGCCCGCAGCGGTCGGAATCCTGAGCCTGCTCAGGATTTCCCGCGCCTCAGGATGCTGAGGCGGTGAGGAGAGCTTGATGCCGAGGCGCGGGTCCGCGGATCCGACGGCCTCGTCCAGGTGTTCGTGCAGGAGTGCCACATGCTCAGACGGCTCACGGCGCAGGGGCGCGCCGGCAGTTCTCTTGAAATCGTGCTGATCATCCCGACCTTGGCTTTTCCTACGAGTGTGGAGTCTGGCCCGCTGCGGCCCGGTGTCGCGAACCAGCATGCAGAGCCTGCAGGGCGTTCCGGTTCCAGCCCCGCCAGCGTCTGTGCATGGCCGACGCCGTAATGATCCCCGGAAGCAGGCACGGCAGCGCCGCGGGCCTGGTCTCCCCCTTTGCGGCGACGACGGGCAGCACCGAGGAAGTCACCAGTAGGGTTGCCGGTCCACCCGATGATCCTGTGACCGCAAGGGCGTGACGACCACGGCGGTCGCCGCGATCGCCTGCCTCCGCACGAGCGTCTCCATGCCGCGTTGGCACCGGATTGCCGCTCCGGCCGTGTCGATGCGCCTGCCCGGATCCTGGCGAACAAAGTGGCCCTGTCTTGACTCTGCCGGCTCTGGGTGCTCCTCCTGCGTCAACGGCAGGGTTGTTGGGGCGCGTTCACGACTTGCGGAAGGTTGGACTTCTTCTGGGCTGGAGCCCTCTCGCGACTGTGCGCCAAGCGTCAAGGACGCCCGGAAACTGGCTCAGGCGGCGTCGACACCGATGGACTCCTTCCGGCCTGGCGAAGCCTGGGACCTCAAGAAGTCAGGGTCTTGTGGGGGATGAGTTCGGCCGTTCTAGGGGGACCCGCTCAGTCGAGCTCCACGTCCCGTGTGGCCGCTGGCCCTTACCGTTGCACATGGTTGCTCTGAGACATGTTGGCAAGGGCGCTCGTGGCACCTATGTAGGGAGTTCGTGATGCCGGCTGCCGTTCTGATTGAGGACGGCGAAGCTGAGAGCGAAGGTGGAGCTCCCATCAAGGCAGGGATCATCCTCACTCGGCACAGCACCGTTTCACGTGAAACGCGCCCCACGCATGTCCGTCCGGTTCAGTCGCTGAGCACCGAGATCAACGAAACGAGAGCAGGGCCGAGCGTCCGGAGCGCCGCCGCTGGACGTCGTCGTCGGGGCTTGAACACATGCGCGACCTCCGCCGGCGGCAGGGCCTTGAGCCGCTCAACACGACAATCACCCGGCGCGGTTCTACCGGGTCCTTAGGGGCTGGGTGATGCGCTGAAGTGGCTGGCCTCAAGGAGTCGACTGCGCCCACGCACAAACACTTCCGAGCCTCGGCCTATCCGGCGCCGCCTCCCCGTACAACGTCTCCATCCCCAGCGAGAACTGCTTCGTCCGCCCGCGAGAAGAGGAGCCTGTCCGAACATCCTCGAGAACCGGCGGATTACACGGCCAACCATCGAAGACGAGGCACCTCTGCATTAGCTCGTAGGAGTGCGACCGCCGAACGATCGCGACTCCGACCGTGCAGGTAGGGCAAGGCGGTTCTTTCATGGAGTCGGTTCAGTCCGGCGGAACTGGGCGACATCCCTGCGGTAGCGGCGCTCCCACTACGTGAACGAGGGCCGACATAGGAGCGGGGCCAAGCTGAAGGTGGCCGAGCAGCAGAGCCGCCGTGCTGCATAGCCGGCCGTTCCCTATCGGCCGTGCACGTCGACAACGAAGCCTGACTGCCGTTTCACGTGAAACGGCGATGCGCCCGTCCTTCTCGGTCTGGACCTGACGTCGACCTGCGCAGCCCGAAGGGCAAGCCGGCATAGCCGCAAGTAAACCCAAGCCCAGAAGAGAGTCCATCATTTCGCCGAGCCATGTGCTTGTCCACGCCGTTTCACGTGAAACGGCCATGCGCCCGTCCTTCCCGGTCCGGACCTGACGTCGACCCTCGCAGCCGGAAGAGCAAGCGGCACAGCCGCAAGTAGACCCAAGCTAGAACAGAGGCCATGATTCGCCGAGCCACGAGTTGGTCCGCGCTGTTTCACGTGAACCTTCTGCCGCAAAATCAACCCCGGCTTCCGGTCCTCCGGCTTCCGGTCCTCCGGCTTCCGGTCCGGTCCTCCGGCTTCCGGTCCTCCGGCTTCCGGTCCTCCGGCCTCCTGCCCCGGCCTCCTGCCCCGGCCTCCTGCCCCGGCCTCCTGCCCCCGGCCTCCAGCCCCCCCGACTTCCAGCCCGCAGCCCACGACCCGTTTCACGTGAAACGCTGCGGCAGTTGGTTGAGACCTCCGTCGTTGGTGCGGACCGGCTGCCGCGGTCGCATGGCCGCGTCCATCCCCGTCTTCGGCTGCGGCGCGAGGGGGGCTTGCAGGAGGCAGTGTTGAGCGCTGGCGGTTGACGCCGTAGTCCGTTGCGCCTCGCGAAGGGGGCGACATCTGTGTTCGCGTTTGAGAACTGGTGCGCGCGCGTAGACAAAGTAGTGCGCCGACCCGTAAACGAAGCGAGCCAGTTGGCAGGGCTTCCTACGTGTCTTGGAAGGGGCTGCAGAGAGCATGCGACGGCATCTGCTTCGGGCCGGATGTGACGCCTCGACTGAAGGTATTCCGGGGTCGTCCGTCTACGGCCTCGAGTCCTCGGCTTTGGCGGGTGCTCGTGATCCGTTGCTAAGCCCAGCCGTGGGCGCCTGTCTGCGTCTCGGACGCCACCTGTGGTTCGAGTTGTCGTCGCATCAGACGACGTTGTCGTCAGTGGCCGTTGCGCTGGCTTGCCGACAGCGGACTTACCGGCTTCCTTCGACCGCATCCTGCCGGAGTGCCTCGTGTGGCCCCGCGCAGCTACGTGAATGATCCAAGCAGTACCAGTCGCCCAACCTGCGCGGTCCGAGTAGCTCGTGCTCGGAGCATTGTCGGCTATCAGCGACCAGAGGCACGTCCTGCAAAAGGAACAGGCTTGCGTCGAAGAGTCGTTCACCCGATGCTTCCGCCTCGACGCTCGCTGGCCTCCAACTCTGGTGTGAAAGTGGTCCTACAAGTTCACGGCGCCCGATGCCTGCTCTCCGGTGGTGAGCTGATGCCGTCATTCCTCAACGGTTGGCCGGCGCAGGCAATCTGGCGGTGAGCTGGCGCGCCAGGCCCCTCGCCGTCTCTGCCGTCGGCGGATGGCTCGCGGGGTGCCTCAACGAGCGATGGCTAGCGGGTGCCTCAACGAGCGCACGACGGCGCGCAGATCCAGATCGCGCCCCGCTACTGGTGCCGTCGTGATGACCCGGTTGCCGGCCCGCGACATCCACAAGGAGCCTCAGGAGGCGGCTACCTCTGGCAGGAGCACCTACGAACAGCCCAACGGTCGGGTGGGGTCCACGTCGTACAGGGCGCGGCTCTGGGAGGGGCCAGGATCCTCTTGCCATGCTCCGCTGTGCCACGCCGTGTCGTCTGGCTGTGCGTGGTGAAGGTCTTGCCGGACCGGAGAGGGCCGCGTTACGAAGACGGCTGGTGCGTCTATTCGAGGGAGCCTTACACGTGGCAGATGTACGACGGGCTGCTGGTCGGCTGGGTCTCGAGCAGGG
Organism: Paractinoplanes brasiliensis; assembly: GCF_004362215.1. Classification (NCBI taxonomy): domain Bacteria; kingdom Bacillati; phylum Actinomycetota; class Actinomycetes; order Micromonosporales; family Micromonosporaceae; genus Paractinoplanes; species Paractinoplanes brasiliensis. The sequence goes on from NZ_SNWR01000001.1 coordinate 3,533,223, forward strand.
TCAAGTCGATCAGGGTGCCGACACCAGCGTCGTACCCATGGTGAGGGCCGCTATTGCCGTGGTGTGGTTCGCGCCGGGCAGACGCGCCGAATCGCAAGGCGCGACCGCGGCGGGAGTCGCATAGGTGGTGTGAAACCAGTGCGCAATGTGTGCAACCTCCTGCCTCGCGGGCTGTCGAGAACGCCAGCGGCAAGGTCCCGTTCTTGGGGGGTCAAGCCGGTCACTGGTCAGCGCCCATACCCCGTCCGTGGCACAAGGAAAGGCGGCTGTCCGAGTGAGGAGGACTCGTGGAGTTGGAATCCGGGAGGCCGTGGCGTGAGCGCGCGGCAACTCATGCGGATCCTGCGGTGTGAACAGTCGGCCCTGTCCGGTTGGTAGGGAAGCCGGTTCAACCAGTCGGTCAGTGTTGACCGCTGTGGCCGGCCGGCTCTCGTTTGCCCAGGACCAATGGCTGGCCTGATAGGCCGCGTTGCGACCAGGAACAGCTACCCGGTTCGCCACGATGCTGGGGACGAGACACAGCGCGGGCGCCACGAACTCGACCGAGTCACCGGGGGTCCAATCGGGTGCCGCGCAGGTTCGTCTGCCTCTGCGGCCGGCGAGGTTCCGCGCTCCGGTCAGCATGCTCAGTAGGGCGGTGTCCACGAACGTTTGCCGGGTTGGGTCCGGTGTGGTTGTGGATCCGCGGTCACGATCGTGACCGAGTGACTCCCCGCCAACGGGGGGTGGTGCGGGCCTTCACCGGCCAAGGGACCCCGACACCGTCGGTGGTCTGCGGCGTGGGTCACGCCGTGCTGGTCGGGCAGTGGGGAGGTGTCGTCCGGCTCGACGGTGCGTGACCACCCCCGAGGACGCGGGAGGGTTCGGGGTGATGGTGGCGCCGCCCGGGGTGCGGGTGGCAGTGGTGGACGTCGCGGCACCATCGCAATGTCCGGCGAACGGACAGTGCGGGCAGACCATCCGCCTGCCCCGCGGTTTGACGATCCTGGCCTGGCAGGCGGGGCAGGTCGACGAGTTGTCACGTTCGTCGAGCAGCTGCGCCCAGATCCCGGCCAGAGTGGCCTGTCCTGCAGCAGGGCCAGGGTGCGGCCGATCTGCCATTGCCGTAGCCGTAGGTTGTGCGGCCGACCTGCCGGTATCTCGAGCACCCCGCGCGGGTCCCCGACGGTCCACGTGCCGATCCGTTTCTTGACTGCCTACCCGATCAGCATCGTGGTGGCTTCCTGCAGGGTTTGGCGGGTCCGGCGGCGGCGCCGGGCCTCGACCAGGCAGACCCGGCGCCGCATCTTGCGCCATCGTCGTGACCCGCGTTGGCGGGGCGGGGCCGGGGCGTGGCCGGCGGCGGTGTCGGGTGTCGGCCAGGTGCAGGCGGTGTTCGGCCCGGATCGCCCGCCCGGAGACCAGCAGCGCGCTGCCGTCGGCGGGGTCGGCGGCGGAATAGGGGTCGCCGCCCCGGAAGCTGGTTCAGGCGGCGTCGACACCCAAGGACTCCTTCCGGCCTGGCGAAGCCTGGGACCTCAAGAAGTCAGGGCCTCATGGGGGATGAGTTCGGCCGTTATTTAGTGATCCGCCAGTCGAGGTCTGCGTCCCGGGTGACCGCTGCCCCTCTCTGTTGCGCATGGTTGCTCTGAGACACGTTGGCAAGGGCGCTCATAGGTGCTTACGTAGTGAGTTCGGGATGCCGGCTGCCGTTCCGATTGAGGACGGCGATTCCGCGAGCGAAGGTGGAGCTCCCATCGGACGGCGATCATCCTCACTCTGCACAGCACCGTTTCACGTGAAACGCACCCACGAAGCGAGAACGAGCCAAGCGTCCGGAGCGCGGTCCGCGCCGCCGCCAAGACGTACTCGTCGGGACTTGAGCATGTGCGCGATGTCCGCCGCCGACTGGGCCCTGAGTCGACAGCAACACACAATCACCCGGCGCAGTTCTGACCGGATCCTTAGCGGCTGGGTGATGCGCTGAAGTCGCTGGCCTTCCGGCATCGACAGCGCCCACGTCCGGTGGATGGTCCCCAGATCGACCCCGGCCACCCGGGCTGGGTCCGGCCGGCCCGGCACCGGACGGGTACGCGGTTTCGGGGAGTTCGGCGGTGATGTCGATCCAGAGTCGGTCGGCGTCGAACTGCAACGTCACTGACCGCACTGTCTCGGGTGGGTAGGGAACCAGCCGATCCAGGCGTACCAGCCGCGGGCGGTGGGCAGGCGGAGGTGGTGGCCGGTGAGGGGTGAAGGTGCCGCGGTTCCAGCGGGTCGGCATCAACGCGCGCCGCCGGCGGGGGTAGCGCGGTGTGGCCGGCTTCGCGGCGGGCGGCGGCCGCGGACCAGGCGTCGGAGTAGCGTCGCAGCGCCGACCGGGTTCCAGGGGTGATCGACCCTGGCCACTCGGGCCGGTCCGGCCCGCGCGCGGCGGGTAGGTGGCCACGGGCTGTCCGGCGGGCGGTGATGTCGGATCCAGGGTCGGTCGGCGTCGAACAGCAACGTCACCGATCGCACTGTCTCGGGTGGGTAGGGAACCAGCCGATCCAGGCGTACCAGCCGCGGGTGGCTTTGTCGGTGACACCGAGAGCCACCTGTCGCTGACCGCCAGCGCCGGCCAACGACGACCCGGCATGGTGTTCCTGGGTTTCCGGCCACCCGCATCGTCGCAGGCCACCTGACTGCCGCCGATCTGCGGTGGCGCTCGAACTCAGCGACATTGATCTTGCCGGGTGGCGCCCACCGTGGCCGACATTCGGCGCTCGTTGTCGCCTACGTAACCACGCGGGCGGTGGGTAGGCGGAGGTGGTGGCCGGTGAGGGGTGAAGGTGCCGCGGTTCCAGCGGGTCGGCATCAACGCGCGCCGGCGGGGGCAGCGCACCTCGGTGTGGCCGGCGGGCGGCGGGCGGCGGCCGAGGACCGGACGTCGGAGTAGCGTCGCAGCGCCGACCGGGTTCCGGTGGTGATCTACCCTGGCCACTCGGGCCGGTCCGGCCCGCGCCCGGCGGGTAGGCGGCCACGGGCTGTCCGGCGGGCGGTGATGTCGATCCAGAGTCGGTCGGCGTCGTACAGCAACGTCACCGGCCGCACCGTCTCGGGCGGTAGGGAACCAGCCGATCCAGGCGCTTCGCCGAACGTGCCAGGCCCCGACGCGGCCAGCAACCGGCACACCCGCGACCGGTTTGTCACAGCGTCGCCGGTGCAGGTGTTGACCTCGAGCACGCAGGCCCACACGTCACCGGCTGAGCGCAGCGAGCCCGTAGCAGCGGCGCTGCTGGCGGATCAGGCGCAGGCCGATCCGGGCGGTGCGGTGCACGACGGGCCGGCGCGACGTCATAACGTCGAGGCATGTGACTGCCATGTCACATGACCACTGAACATACGACTAGCAAAAGCCGGAACCCGGGGTACGGCAACCGGCCGGCAAACCTGCGACGCCTACCCCGCCACGGTCTGACCCGGGACATCGCCGCACTGCCACCGCCAACCCGGTAATCGTCGGTGGCCACCTCACTAGCATCCAGCGGAGTTCCGCCGGCGCGGTGAGCATGGCGGTTGCCCTCCGCGCCGGGTCAGCCGTTGCTCGGATGTCGGGTCGCTCTTCGGTCAACACGCTCACGGGCGTACGGCCTTCTTTCCTGCTGTTGGGACACCGTCAACGACCGCTTGCCGCCGCGACGTTTCGCCGCTGAGAACGTCGTTGGCGTGAATACCCACTTCGGGCTACGGGGTTCCTCGTCGGCAGTGTCAGGCTCGGGTAATCCCGTCGGGAACCGTGAGCGCACGTATCTCCGACGGCGAATCCAGGGTGATGTACGCCAGTTCGTCGAGGAACGACGCGAGGGGCTCGACGAGCGCAGGTGGGCACGTGAGATCTCTTCACCTATCTGCTGTGGATCTGCCGACCGGCAGGAATCCGGCGACTACAGCCAACATGGCTCGACCGGACCGGTCAGCACGACAAGGCCCTAAGCGGTGAAGGAAAGTTCCAGAGTCAGCGAGGATCGCGATTTCGAGATGACGAGTGGGTGCTGGTGTCGCATGCGGGTCGGCTGATCGGGCGTTCCGTTGGGGCCAACGCCGTGCACGAGCCATCCGCTCTTCGTAGCTCTGCTGATCTGGAACGAGGCCGAGTGAGCGCCGTTGACCACCCGCTTGCGGGCGCGCTCGGGTAGTCGCGGCTGGCTCGCGGGGAGTTATCCACAGGCTGTGGGTAACTCCTGTTGAGAAAGGGGTGCGGACCGTTTCACGTGAAACGGCGTAGATGTGGTGGCCGATCTCCACCGCAGTATCCACAGGGCGAGCAAGCCTGCGACGTCGTGTTTCACGTGAAACCGGCCAGCCTGTGGATAACTTCTGTGGATAACTTTCGGCGTGCGGTTATGCCCACAGACGGTGACGATGATCTACGTAGAACGAGTGGACGGGGCTATGGCGGACTCTGGGTGCGCGGAGCAGACACGTATCGCAAAATTGACCCGGGACAGCGGCTCTGGCCTCGGCTAAGGTCACGTCGTGCCTGAGAACATCGCCCCGCTGCCGGACTTCACCCGCTGGCCCTCGTTCCCCTTCGAGGGCAACATGCGGGTCAAGCCACTCGCCGCGCCGGTCGAGGTGGAGCCGCCGCGCAGTGGGGAGGATGCCGCCGACTGCGTCGCCTGCAACACCCCCGACGAGGCGTACATCTGGGTCAGTGAGCGCTGGCGCGTCCGGGCGATGGATCGGCCAACGGGCCTGCCGGTGGTCCTCATCCTGGAGTGCCGCTCGCACCTCGACATCGGCGACCTTCCCAACCTGCTCGCCGCGGAGCTCGGCGTGATGACCGTCCGCCTCGAGCGCGCCATCCGCTCGCTCGACGGGGTGGCCCGAGTCCACGTGAATCGCTGGGGTGACGGCTCCGCTCACCTTCACATGTGGTTCCTGGCTCGTCCGTACGGCCGGCTTCAACTCCGCGGTACGTTCCTCACGCTGTGGGACGACATCCTGCCGGCAATTCCCGAGCAGCAGTGGCGCCAAAACCTGGCGCACGTCGCCGCGTGGCTGGCTGAGTTCGGCGGTACAGCCCTCGCCGAGCCGCCGCACATCCAGTGGGAGTCCCCCTCCACGATCGACTACTCCGAAGACAAGCCGGCCGATCAGCCGAGCGCTCCCCCGGCCGCCGATGCTCCCCGGCCGAACACACTCAACGATGTGGACGCGCGGCAGTCACCAGCCGATCCTGCCGTCAGCGAGTCCATCCCCACGCAGCGCACCCCAGCCGAGACTTCCGGCGCTGCCCTAACGGCGCCGCACCCCTACACCGGCCAGACCGACACACCAGGCCACTCCTGACTTCCCCGTACGCGTGAACAGCCTCGCGCCAATCAACTCCGGCCCGGACAAGCCGGAAGCCGACGACGTGGGCCGATTCCCATGTGCCCCCACCGCTGGTGTGACCAGCGCGGCCAGGCCCAGCCAACATGTGCGATCGTCGGCGATGCCAATTAGGGCCCGCCCGAGAACAGGTCGTCGCAAAGCGGTCCGGAGCTTGGGCAGCCAGGCCGGATCGTCCGCGGTCGGGTTTGTGGGAGTCGGCGTTGTCTAGGGCTGGGTCGCCCGGGCCGGACGGATCCGCAGTCGGTGGTCCGGGTCGCTGGTCTGCGGCGGGGTGAACTGGGGCCCGGGTGGTCAAGGCCGGGCCGGGGTGGTCCAGGACGGACCGTCTGGGGCTGGTGGGTCCGCCGGGGTCAACCGCTTTCTGGGCGGGGAACTGGCCCGCGGACGCGTGGGGCGTCGGTGAGCACCCAGTTCGCTTATGGCCGAGTCGTCTGGGTGAATGGTCCGGGCCGGTCGTCCGGTAACGGGTCGGGACGTGCTTGGGTGACCCACGTCGCCGGCCGACGGGATGACGGCCAGCGCGATGATCAAACGCTGACCAGCTGCCGATAAGCATGGCAGCATCGACCACTTCCGCCTTTCCGTGGACGTGAGACCAGACGGCCGTTTTCGTAGCGACGGCGGCGCGGCGTCGAAACGTCATTCTGGAGATTTTGGACTGCGGTTGGTGCTAGATCATGTGGGCCAGAAATCCTGAGAGAATGGCTCTGACAGAACCGGTTTGGCTGACTCTTGTGCCGGGGTTCGGGTCTGATTCGGTGGTGGCTGGATGACATCGGCCACCTCAAGCGTCCGTGCAGCAAGCGGTCACGACGGCCTCGACGATCGAGGCAGGCGGCTGGGCGGCGTTGCCGATTGGCCGGGCGTCGCTGGTGACAGCGGGGCACAGGCAACGAAGACTCGCCGACCGGTCCGGCTGCTCGATTGTGGTGTTGGTCAGCCATTTTCGGCGACCTGATCGTCCGGGGCTGGCAGTCTCCGGACACGCCCTGGATCGGCTACACGTGCTCCCGATCCACTCGACCTGAGGCCGGGTCTGTCCGGAGGGTCGGTGAGGGCTTCGGTTAGTGATGCCTGGAGTGCCGGGCAGCCGGGTCGCCGACTTCCTCGTCACACGTTCGGGCGCCAGGAGGAGCGACGGGTTCGAGCGCTGGGATAACGGGTCGCCGGGTGAGGGCGTACCGGTCAGGATCGGGCGATGGGTATCGCGCGGGTTGTCGAGCGCTTCGGGTTGGGGCGGTTGGTGGATGACCCCGTACGGGTGCCGGGTGGATTGTCGAACGAGCTGTAGCGGGTGCGGACCGTGGCTGGGGACTTCGCCGTGAAGCGGATGGTTGTCAACGCTCACCGGCCGGAGTTCGCCGACAATGTCGAAGCAGCGTTCGGTGTGAAGTGGCGCGCCTGGAACAGCGGGGTGCCGATGCCCGAACCGATAGCGGTGGACGGGCGGGTCCTGCTTCGGGACGGTGGCGACCTCTATCGCGCCAATCGGTGGGTCGACGGGCAGCCGGGACAGGCCACCGTACGGCAGGCGGCCGAGTTGCTGGCCGGCATTCACGCCGCTGGACGTCCCCGGCTGCAGGGCACGCCTGATACCTGCTGGAACGGTGATCGGTGGGGTGACGCGCTCGGTCGACTGGCTCGGCGTGTCGCCGGGCACCCGAGCCGAACCCTGGTGGTGGACAGCCACCGCGACCTCGACCGTAAGAACACGTTGCGGAGCTGGGACGGCCGGCTGATGGCCGTCGACTGGGACGCAGCCGGCCCGATCAGCGCGATCCATGAGGCGGTGGGGCTGGCGCTCGACTGGGCCGACCGGGACCCGGATGCGTTCCGAGCAGCGATCGTGACCTACGAGCTGCACAGTCGCCTGACCGTCCCGGCGGAACCGTGGATTTTCGGTGGCTGGGTGGTGGCCCAAGGCGGCTGGCTCGACTACAACGCCGACGACAGCCGGGCCGACAACAGCCGGGCCGACAACAGCCGGGCCGACAACAGCCGCGCCGACAACAGCCGCGATGACTTCAGCGCCGAAGCCAACTGCGGTGGGGACGAATACAACACCGGTCATTCGCGAGACCACAGGAACGGCGTCAACGCCAACGAGCACTGCCGGGCCGGCCGAGACGCGGACGAGCACTGCCGGGCCGGCGGAGACGCGGACGAGCACTGCCGGGCCGGCGGAGACGCGGACGAGCACTGCCGGGCCGGCGGAGACGCGGACGAGCACTGCCGGGCCGGCGGAGACGCGGACGAGCACTGCCGGGCCGGCGACACTGCGGATGAGAATGGCTCGGAGGGGCAGGTCGCCGCTACGAGGGCTCGACTCGATCAGCTCGCCGAAACTCTGGACGACCTGCTCATCCGGCTCGCGCGACGGCCCGCTCGACCAGCGTCTTGAGGATGTGGCCCAGATCGTCCCCGGCGGCCTGCACAGCGAGCGGCAATAGCGAGGTCTCGGTCATCCCCGGCGACACGTTGATGCCCAGCACGTGCGGCGACCCGTCCTCCCCCACGATCAGGTCGACCCGGGACAGGTCACGCAACCCCAGCGCCTTGTGAGCGGCCAGCGCCGTCTCGGAGACCTGAGCGGCGACCGACGGCGACAAGCGGGCCGGCGTGTGCCACGTGGTCAGCCCGGCCGTGTAGCGCGCGGCGTAGTCGTACACACCGTCGCGCGGGACGATCTCGACGGCCGGGAGGGCTTGCGGGCCCGAACCCAGGTCGACGATCGAGACGGCCACGTCCATGCCGGGCACGAACTTCTCGACCAGCGCCGTGGAGTCGTACGCGAAACAACCGACCATCGCCGGCGGCAGAGCTGACTCCTCGCGCACGACCGCGGCGCCCAGACCCGAGCCGCCTTGGGCCGGCTTGACCATCAGCGGCAGCCCCAGCCGGTTGACGATGCGGTCGAGCACCGCGACGGCGCCCAGCTCGGAGAACCGGTCGTGCGGCAGCGCCACCCAGTCGGGCGTCGGGATGCCGGCCTCGCGCAGCATCGATTTCGCCGACGGTTTGTCCCAGGCCAGGCGGGCGGCCCGCGCGTCACAGCCGACGTAGGGCACGCCGCACAGGTCGAGCACGCCGCGCAGCGAGCCGTCCTCCCCCGTGGCGCCGTGCAGGGCGATCACCACGGCGTCGGGCGGGTCTTCCTGCAGCGAGGGCAGCAGCGACACGTCGGCGTCGCGCATCTCGGCGGTGAGGCCGGCCGCTCGCAAAGCGTCGAGCACCCGGCGGCCGGAGCGCAGCGAGACGTCCCGTTCGTAGGAGAGGCCACCGGCCAGAACCATCACGCGCACATCGTCACCCGCAACCATGGAAGAGATCATGCCAAGTCGGGACCGGGCGCATCCGCGGCGGCCGTGCCCCGACGGCGCGTGGACGCGAAGCCCGACCCGAAGACCGCGCGCATCGCCAGTTCCTGTTCCATCACGCCGGACAGCCGCCGGATGCCTTCGCGGATCCGTTCGGGTGAGGAGAACGAGAAGTTGAGCCGCATGTTGGACGTGCCGGTGCCGTCGGCGTAGAAACCTGTTCCCGGTACATAGGCCACGCGCGCGGCGATGGCCCGCGGCATCATGGCTTTCGAGTCGAGTCCCTCGGGCAGGGTCGCCCACACGAACAGCCCACCGGTCGGGTGGGTCCACGTCGTGCCGGGCGGCATCAGGTCACGCAGTGAGGTGAGCATGGCGTCGCGGCGCTCGCGGTAGATCTCGCGATAGACCTTGATCTGCTCCTGCCACGGCATCGTCGACAGGTATTGCGTCACCGCACCCTGCGCGAACGCGCTCGGACAGAGCACGTTCGCCTCGCTCATCATCACCAGCTTTTCCCGTACGGCGTGGGGTGCGAGGATCCACCCGACGCGTAGCCCGGGCGCGAACGTCTTGGAGAACGTGCTTACGTAGAACACGCCTTCGCGGCGACGGGCCCGCAGCGGCCGCGGCGCCTCACCTTCGAACGACAACATCCCGTACGGGTCGTCCTCCACCACCAGCAAGCCGGCGCGCTCGCAGATGTCGAGCACCTGTTCGCGCCGCTCGTCGGTCAGCGTGACACCGGCCGGGTTTTGGAACGTCGGGATCGTGTAGAGGAACTTGGCCTTGCGACCGGACCGTTCGACGGCGGCGATCGCTTCCTCGAGGGCGGCCGGGATGAGCCCGTCGTCGTCCATCGGCACATGCTTGACCTGGGCCTGAGCGGCCTGGAAGACGCCCAGCGCGCCGACGTAGCTCGGGCCCTCGGCCAACACCACGTCGCCCGGGTCGAGGAAGAGACGGGCGAGCAGGTCGAGCGCCTGCTGGCCGCCGACGGTGACCACCACGTCGTCGGGGGACGCGCCACTGATGCCGGAGAGCGCCATCACCTCGCAGATGCGCTCGCGCAGGTCGACCGTGCCCTGGCCGATGCCGTACTGCAGGCTGTGGGCGCCCTGCTCGGCGGCGAGCTGGTTGAGCATTTCGCCCACCGCGTCGAGGGGCAGGGCGGCGATGTAGGGCGAGCCGCCGGCCAGCGACACCACCTCGGGACGGCTTGCCACTGCGAACAGTGCGCGGATCTCGGAGGTGGTCATGCCACGTACCCGCCGCGCGTACCGATCGGTGTAGTCGTCCTGGGTTGTGCCGCTCATCCGGGCTTCACCTCACAAGAAAGAAAGGGACGAGCCTGATGCTAGCCGGGTGCTACGACAGAAGCCCTCCGTTAACCGGTCACTGTGCCCGAGCTGGTCCCGTTCAGGAGTATTGCGGCGTAGGATCCGACCGGGAGCGGGCAGGGAAACACTCTAGGGGGCTGCAGTGTCGCGACGCCTGGTCAACTTGACGCTGGACACGCTCGGTGACCTCCCGAGGCCTTGCAGCCAGTGCGTCTATTGGGAACTCGACCCGGTCGCGGCCGAACGCGCCTGTGCCTCGGGCGACCCCGGCCTGGAAAAAGAGGCGTGGGTTTCGCAGACCCTGCTCGAGTGGGGTTCGTGCGGCAAGCTGATCTACGTCGACGGCATGCCGGCGGGTTTTGTGATGTACGCCCCTCCGGCCTACGTCCCCCGTTCCATGGCCTTCCCGACCTCGCCGGTGAGCGCCGATGCCGCCCTGCTGATGACGGCACACGTGGTGGCGTCGTTCGCCGGTGGCGGGCTCGGCCGCATGCTCGTGCAGGGTGTGGCCCGCGATCTCACCAAACGCGGGGTCAAGGCGATCGAGGCGTTCGGCGACGCGAAGTTCGGCGAGGCCGACGACGAGAAGCAGCCGGGCTGTGTCGCGCCGGTCGACTTCTTCCTCTCCGTCGGCTTCAAGACCGTACGCCCGCACCCGCGCTTCCCGCGGCTACGGCTCGAACTGCGTACGGCTTTGTCATGGAAGTCCGACGTCGAGTACGCGCTCGAGAAGCTGCTCGGTTCGATGAGCCCCGAGACGCTGCTGCGACCGGTGCGCCCGGCCACAGCAACGCGCAACGTCGAGACCTAGGCGCGGTTCGACAGCGCCATCCGCAGCTGCCGCACGTCGATCGAGCCGGTGGGCACGTCGGCCTCGACCGGGTAGTACATGCGCTGCACGGCGGCCAGGATCGCCTCGACGATCTGCTCGCGGAACAGCGGGTTGACCAGCCGGTCACGGTCGACGGGCGAGGTGAGATAACCCAGATCCACCCGTACGGCGGGCATGCGGGTCAGGCGCAGCAGCTCCCACGTCTTGGCGTGGATGCGGCAGTCGCGCATGCCGGTGCGTACGGCGATCTCGCGTTGCACCAGGTTGGCCAGCCGCTCCCCCACTGTCGAGCTGAGGCCGCTGCCCGTGCCGTAGTGGTAGGTCGCCACGCCGTCGGCCGCCTCGTTGTCGTGACCGTCGAGGTGCAGCGAGATCAGCAGGTCGGCGCCGAGGCTGTTGGCCAGCGCGGCCCGTTCGGCGCCGCTCATCGGCTCGGCCGGCTTGGGGCCCCGGGTCAGGTGAACGCGCATGCCGGCCGCGGCCAGGCGGCCCTCGAGCCGGTTGGCCAGGTCGTAGACCAGGTCGGCCTCGCTCCAGCGCAGCGGCCCCTCGGGCACCACCACGCCGTGGTCGTCGCCCCCGCCGTGCCCCGGGTCGATCACGATCGTCTTGCCGACCAGGTTGGTGCCGGCCTGCCGGAACGCCTCGGCCTCGCGCAGCCACTGCGGACGCCCGCCGACCACCTTGCGGCCGAGGCGGCGCAGCGCCTTCATCGTCTGGGGGCCGCAGGAGCCGTCGGACGTGAGACCGACCTCACGCTGGAACTGGGCAACCGCGCGCGCCGTTCGGGGACCGTAGATCGAGTCGGCGCGACCGGTGTCGTAACCCATCTCGAGCAGGCGTTCCTGCAACGTGCGTACGTCCTCGCCGACCAGCGCGTCGGGCACGGAGTGGAACAGCGTGCGCGCGCCGAGCCGCCAGCGGGACGCGTCGAGCGCACCCCACGTCTCGTCGCCGACCAGGCCGTCGATGCCGAGCCCGCGGCTCTGCTGGAAGGCCCGCACGGCGGTGTCCACGGCGTCGTCGAAGACATCCCCGGCGGCATCCAGCAGTTCCAGACCGACCAGGATCGATCGGATCTCGGCAACGGCCGGGCCGCTGTCTCCACGTCGGATGGAACGCACGCGCGACTCCCTAGAACAAAAGGCGGACTCCGGGCAGCGTACTCCGGGCCCACCAAAAACGCCCCGCACCCATCGGGGCGCGGGGCGTTGCCGGGAACCGCTCAGAGAGCCGATTCGATGAAGTTGACGAGCGCGCTCTTGGGCTTGGCGCCGGTCACCGAGTTGACCGCCTCGCCGCCCTTGAAGATGGTCAGCGTCGGCACCGACATCACCCGGTAGGCGCGCGTGGTCTCCGGGTTCTCGTCGATGTTGACCTGCACGATCTCGATCTGGTCGCCCATCTCCTTGCCGATCTCGGCGAGCAGAGGGTCGACCTTTTTGCAGGGCGCGCACCACTCGGCCCAGAAGTCCACCAGCACCGGCTTGTCCGACTGCAGCACGTCGCTCACGAATGTGGCGTCGGTGACCGCCTTACCTGCTACTCCCACTACGACACTCCTGATCTTTTAGAGCTCGACGAATGAGGCGATGAAGCGCTCGGCGTCCAGGGCCGCGGCGCATCCGGTGCCGGAGGCGGTGATCGCCTGGCGGTAGGTGTGGTCGACGAGGTCGCCGGCGGCGAACACGCCCGGGACGTTGGTGCGGGTCGACGGGTGGTCGACCTTCACGTAGCCTTCGTCGTCCAGCTCGACCTGGCCCTTGAAGAGCTCGCTGCGCGGGTCGTGACCGATCGCCACGAACACGCCGGTGACGTCGAGGACCTTTTCCTCGCCGGTCTGCGTGTTCTTCAGACGTACGCCCGAGACCTTGCCGTCGTGACCGAGGATCTCCTCGACCACCGAGTTCCACTCGACCTTGATCTTGTCGTTGCTGAGCGCGCGCAGCTGCATGACCTTGCTGGCCCGGAACGAGTCGCGCCGGTGCACGATCGTCACCGACTCGGCGAAGCGGGTGAGGAAGGTCGCCTCCTCCATCGCGGAGTCGCCGCCGCCGACCACCACGATGTGATGGTTGCGGAAGAAGAAGCCGTCACAGGTGGCACAGGACGAGACGCCGTGGCCGAGCAGTTCCTGCTCGCCGGGCACGCCCAGCGGCCGCCACGCGGAACCGGTGGAGAGGATGACCGCGCGGGCGAAGTACTGCTTGTCGCCCACCCAGACGGTCTTGAGACCCTCGGTGCCGGCCTCGGTGGGCTTGTCGCCCAGCTCGACGCGGGTCACGTCGTCGGTGATGAACTCGGCGCCGAACCGCTCGGCCTGGGCGCGCATGTTGTCCATGAGCTCGGGGCCCATGATGCCCTCACGGAAGCCGGGGAAGTTTTCCACCTCGGTGGTGGTCATCAGGGCGCCGCCGGACTGGACGCCCTCGATCACGAGCGGCTTGAGGTTGGCCCGGGCGGCGTACAACGCGGCCGTGTATCCGGACGGTCCCGAACCGATGATGATCAGATTGCGGACCTCGTCCACTGCCGACTCCTCAGTCTGCTCTTCGCCGGGAAATCCTCTCGGCGACACTGCACGCTAGAACGCCACGCTGGGCGCCCACCATTCCCGGACGTGCAGCCGTGGCGGACCTCACGCGGAACGGATTGGGGTGTCGTTCAGCGTACCGGCACTTTCTCGATCGTGTCGGCGTCGCCCGGTGGCGTGCCGCACTCGGCCCCGACCGCCCATGCCTGGGCGCCGTTGCTCGCGGTGAACCGGACGATCAGGGCCGGAACGCCGTCGAACCGGGCGAAGTCGACGGTCTGCACGTCGAGCGGGCCGCCCGCGTTCTCCTGCTGGACCGCGGCCAGGCACTCGTCGAGCGCCGCCTGGTCGGTCAGGCGGGCCAGCGCGGACTCGGTGGACAGGCGCGTCCGCCCCTCGTCGGCCCCCGACTGGCCGCTGAACGCCTCGCTCTCGGGCGCGTTCATCGGCGTGACCGGCGGAACGGCGAGGGTGACCCGGGTGTAGTCGGTTCCGCTGGCGGTGAGCGCCGGAGTGCCGCCGGCGTCGGAGAGCGCGGCCGAGTCGGCAGCAGAGCCGGCCCCGCCGGAGTCACTCATGTCGCGACCAGCCAGATAGTCAGCGCCAAAACCGACAAAAGCAATGAACCCCGCGGCGATGGCGATCGGGGTGGCCCAGCGCATCCGGCGACGAGCCTTGCTTCCCCGTACGCCCTCAGGGGCGCCACCCGCCACGACGGTGAGCTGCGGGACGGGGGCGAACATGCCGTCGAGCTTGGCGGCCAGCTCGGCCGGCATGGGTTCCGGCTCGAACCGGCCCAGCTCGGCCCGCACGACGGCGATCCCGCCGCCCAGCTCGTCGTACGCCTCCCGCCAGGCCGGATCCTCGGCGATCAACGTGGCCACCGCGGACTCGTCGGGCGTGCCCTCCAGGGCGCCCCCGATGTAATCCGCCAGCAGGTCGATGTCGACCCCGCTGAACTCGGCCCCGCTCACCTCTGATCCCTCCGATCGTGCCCGCCGGGCGGCGGCAGCGCCCCACCCTGTCCGGATGGGACGGTTTGCGACCTGCCCTGGTTCCCACCCGGGGCGTGATCGGCGTCTCGGCCCCGCAACTCGCGCAGGGCCAGCGCCATCCGGGCCCGGCCGCGGGCGCACCGGCTCTTGATCGTGCCGACCGCCACGTCGAGCATTTCGGCGGCCTCGGCGACCGGGTAACCCTGCACGTCGACCAGCACGATCGCGGCCCGCTGATCGGCCGGCAGATCGGCCAGCGCCTGCCGCACCAGCAGCGCGGTTTCGTGGTCGTGAGCGGGCGCGGCCGGTTCCACACCGGACGGACGGTCGTCGGACCGGCTGCCGTCGGGCAGCGGCACGGTCGGGTGGGCCTGCCGCTTGCGGATCCGGTCGAGGCAGGCGTTGACCACGATGCGGTGCAGCCAGGTCGTGACGGCCGAGTCCCCACGGAACCGGGCGGCGTTGCGGTGGGCCGAGAGCAGCGCGTCCTGCACCGCGTCGGCGGCTTCCTCACGGTCGCCGATCGTGCGCAGCGCCACGGCCCACAGGCGGTCACGGTGGCGGCGTACGAGTTCGCCGAAGGCCTGCTTGTCGCCCGCGACGTGGGCACGCAGCAGCTCGGCGTCGCTGGGCGCGACACCCTGCGCGGCGTCCCCGGAAGTCACGCCAGCAATCTAACCGGACGAGCCGGGCACGCGTAGCCCCGCCGCTCAGTAACCGGAGACCGAGATCTCCTGAACCTCGACCGAGTAGCGGCCCTCGCCGTCGGAGGGCAGCTTGGTCATGAAGACCAGGACGTACCGGTAGGTCTGGTCGGGGTTGAACACCGAGAACACCTTGCGGTTGCCGGTGGTCACCGTCTCGGAGTCACCCAGCCGCTTGTAGGTGTCCATGATCTTTTGGTCGCCGGCCGAGGTGTCGCCGGCGTCCTCGGTGCCGGTACGGATGTCCATGGTGACGCCGGGCTGCGACATCAGCACCTCGACCTCGGACAGCTTGCGCGGGGTGCCCAGGTCGATCAGCACGCCCATGCCGGGCTTGCGGTTGCCGAAGTTGGGCTGGTTGAACCGCTGCAGCTTCCAGGCGGACTCGTCGTCGCCGTCGACGGTGAACTTGGCCTCGCCGGTGTCGTCGCGGTCGCCGTCGGGCGGGTCGACGATGCGCACCATGTCGGCAGTCAACGGGATCTTTTTCGGCTGGGGCGCGGGGGCCTGCGTGTCGGTGGCGCCGTCGGGGTCGGCGCCCGCCTGGTTGGTGACGGTCGGTTTCGGATCACCCGAGCTGTTGATGGCCTGGATGCCGAAGACCAGGCCGACGACCGCGATGACGACCAGCGCGGCGACCCCGATGACGATTTTCGACGTGCTTCGGGTGGGCTCGGTCGACGTGTTCTGCGCGAACCGCAGGGGGCCCGCGTCCTCGTAGTCCTCCTCGGCCGAGGCATCGAGTCGAGCCAGCTCGGCGGTGAGGGAATCGGCCTCGGGCGTGGCCACGCGGGAGTCGAGCAGGTCCATCGTCAGGTCGTCGAGGTAGGCCGGGACACCGGCGCGGATCTGCCGGGGCGCGGCCGGGCTGCCGGTGCCGTCCCGGTTCGCGTCGGGCAGCGTGGAGCTGCCGACCTCGTTGTGCGGCCAGTGACCGGTGAGCGCGAAGTAGAGGATGCCGCCGACCGCGCGGATGTCGGACTCGACGTTGTCGGCCGAGTCGGCGCGCGCGTCGGCCAGCACGACCCGGCCGTCGTCGGCGATCAGCGTGGTGCCGGGGTGAACGTTGCCGTGCACCATGCCCGTGGCGTGGACGGCGGTCAGCGCGTCGGCGATCGAGTGTGCGATGGCGGTGGCGCGGGCCGGGTCGAGCGGTCCCTCCGAGCTGACCAGCTCGCGCAGCGACTCGCCCTCGACCCACTCGCGTACGACGTAGGCCCTGGCGCTCTCGTCGATCGCGTCGTAGACCCCCACGAGGTTGGGGTGGATCACGCGGCTCGCGTCGACGGCGGCCTGAAGCATCTCGGCGGCGGAGTCGCCGCCGGGGTAACGCAGCACGACCGCGACCGGGCGCCGGAGGATGACGTCGATGCCCCGCCAGACCTGCCGCCCGGCGCTGTCGTCGTTGACGTGCTCCTCGAGCTGATAGCGCTCGGCCAGGATCTCACCGACGGTGGGCGCACCGAAAGTCATGACCGGTCCGTCCGCATCGGCCGCGGTCTCGTGGCCTTCGCCGACCTGGGTCACCAGTCCTCCTCGGTGCTCCACGCACGGGTTCGCCGTGCTCGGTGCAAATGACGATGCGCGAAGAGCACATGCCGACACCGACCATACCCGCCCGGGGCCATCGCGCGGCAGGTCGTCCCCCCGGCGCGGCAACCACGAGCGGGCCCGGCCACGCGGCGCCGGCGAGCGTCGTTATGGGGGAGATCGCAGCTCAGCGTCCGATTTTACGGCGGACCATCCCGATCACCTGGGTCACCTCTGACACTCGCAGCACAAGGGCCGCGGCCAGGTAGACCACCAGGATCACGGCGCCGCCGGCCAGCAGCTGCAAAATGGCCTCGCCGCGGCCGCTGGGCGCCCCCGCGCCGGGCAGGAAATGCACCACCAGGAGGCCGAGCGCAGCGGCGATCGCGGCCGCGATGAACACCTTGATCAGCGAGACGGCGACGCCGCCCAGGTTGAGCCGGCCGATCCTGCGGCGCAGCACAGCCAGCGAGATGAGGGCCGAGACAAGATAGGAGAGCGCGTTGGCGGCCGTCATGCCGACCGCGGACAGCGACGCCCCCAGCACACCGGCGAGAACGAAGTAGCCCGCGATGCGCACGCCCACGACCGGCAGATTGATCAGCGCGGCGGTCTTGTTGGCCTGCAGAGAATAAAAGGCATAGGTGCAGAGGTAGCTGACCGAGAGCGGGATGACGGCGAAGGCGGCCACCACCAGCACCGCGCCGGTGTCGAGCGCGGCGTCGTGGCTGAACGCTCCACCCTCGAACAAGGTGACGGCGATCGGCGCCCCGAGCACGCCGTAGACGACGGCGATCGGGGCCAGCGCCGCGACGGTCAGTTTGATGCCCCTGTTCAGGTCGGCGCTGACCTCGGCGAACCGGCCCTCGGCGGCGGCCGCGCTCATCTTGGGCAGCAGCGCTGTCATCACCGACACGCCGATGATGCCGTGCGCCATCATGGTCAGCAGGAAGACGTTGTTGAAGGCCAGCACGCTGGCGCTGTCCTTGCCGGCGACCCCGTTGAGGATGCGGACGACGACGAAGATCGCGATCTGGTTGGCGCCGACGTAGAGCAGCATCCAACCGGCCAGGCCGCCGATCTCGCGCAGGCCCAGCGAGCGCGGGCCCCACCGCCACTTCCAGGTGAAGCCGACCTTGCGCAGCGCCGGCAGCAGGCCGATCGCCTGCACGACCATGCCGAGCAGCGTGCCCAGGCCGAGCAGCAGGATGCGGCCGTTGGTCATGTCCTCGGGCCGGAAGCCGTCGGTCGGGCCGAAGGTGACGATGAAGACGCCGCAGACCGCGATGACGACGAGGTTGTTGAGGATCGGCGCCCACATCGGGGCCGCGAAGTGCCCGCGGACGTTGAGCACCGCGCCGATCAGGGCCGAGAGCCCGGTGAAGAAGATGATCGGCAGGATCAGGTACGCGAATTGGGTGACCAGCTCGCGGTAGGCCGGCGAGGTCTTGTCGTCGGACTGGATCGCCGTGATGGCCGGCGCCGCGATCACCACGAGCACGGTGGCCACGCCGAGCGACACCATCGCGAAGGTGAGCAGCTTGCGGGTGAAGTCGAGGCCCCCGTCGGGGTCGGCCTTGCGCCGGCGCACCAGCAGCGGGATCAGGACGCTGGACAGGATGCCGCCGAGCAGCAGCTCGTAGATCTGACCGGGCAGGAACTGGGCGCTGGTGTACGCGTCGCCGATGCCGTAGCCGAGGGTCATGCCGATCAGCGCGTTGCGGACGAAACCGATGATCCGGCTGACCAGGCTGCCGATCGCCATGATCGCGCTGTTGCCGGTGGTGC
This sequence comes from Paractinoplanes brasiliensis, assembly GCF_004362215.1. NCBI lineage: Bacteria > Bacillati > Actinomycetota > Actinomycetes > Micromonosporales > Micromonosporaceae > Paractinoplanes > Paractinoplanes brasiliensis. Next base: position 3,551,617 of record NZ_SNWR01000001.1, read on the forward strand.
CCCCGTCGCCCGAAGGCACGTTTTCCGGCGGGAGCGCCTGGTCTTCCGCAGGGCCCGTGTTGCCCAGCTGGGAGTCGACCGAGATCACCGTGACGCCGTCCTCGCGCCGCGGCGGCTGACCGCCGGGCGTGGCGTGCGCGCTGCGGTACAGACCGCCGTTCACCGATCCTCCCGAGCCACTAGCAGAACTGCAGTCACCATACGGGTCCGGTCACAGTCGGTGCCGAAGGAGCGTGCCCGGCTCGGCCCCGGCCAGCGTCTCGACCATCCAGCAGGCCTCGGCGGGCACCAGCGGCTCACTCAGCGCATCGAGCACCGTGGGGTGGTCGCAGCCGGCCTCGGTCAGCGCGCCGAGCAGTTCGGGGACGGGCCGCAGATCACCGGAGTCGAGGATGTGCCGGGCGAGTGGTCGCGTGTCCGTGTACCACTGTTGTTCCGGCACTGCCCGCAGCAGAGCGGCCGCCCGGCGTACGAGATCGGCCAGCTCCTCGGCGGGGAAGCGCTTGTTGCTGCGTACGTCGTGAACTGCTCTTTCCGGACGGGTCAGCTCGGCGATCGAAGCCTCGTCCAGCACCTGCGGCGATGGGACCGGCGGAACGGGCCACCAGTCGTCGCCGGTGAACAGCGGAAGGGGCGCCTGCTCGGGACCGGAGGGCGCGGCGGGCGGCACGTCACGGCGCAACGACCTGTACGCCGCCTCCCGCATCGCCGCGATCTCGGGCACGTCGTCCTCGGCGGTGGCCGGCGCGAACGGCGACAAAAGGGCGACGACCAGGCCCGGATGGGGCAGCGTGGGATCACCCCAGGCGATCACCCGGCCGCACAGGTCGAGCTCCCACCAGCGCAGGGCGGCCGGGCAGGGCTCGCCGGGCAGCACGTGGGCGAGCTGGACCGGCTCGCTGGACGCGGGCACGCGCAGGCCGAGCGTCCGCTCCCCGGAGGAGAGGTCGAGATCGAGCACGAGCGCGTAACCACCGGTGACGGGGAAGCTCGTGCGCAGCTCGCGCGGCTCGTCGTCACTGGTCACACGGCTTTCGCCGGCCCAGAAACTCCGATCTTCGGCCAAGCGGAGCAGCGTGTCGGTTACGGGCACCTGCTTATCCTGCCCGGTGTTCGGGGAGACTGCCACGCCTACGCCCGCCACCACCCGATACCCTGGTCATCCCATGTCTGTGTTGAATGCCGCCCAAGAGAACGCGGTCGCCGAGCTGTTGCGGGTCTCCCCTCTCGCCGACGAGCTGGGGCGTCGCTTCGGCGCCGCCGGTCACGAGTTGCACCTGGTCGGCGGCTCGGTGCGCGACGCGCTGCTGGAGCGCCTCGGCGACGATCTCGACTTCTGCACCGATGCCCGCCCCGAGCAGACCCTCGAGGTGGTGCAGGGCTGGGCCGACGCGATCTGGGAGACCGGCCGCGAGTTCGGCACGATCGGCGTCCAGAAGAACGGCTTGCGCCTCGAGATCACGACGTTCCGGGCCGAGGCGTACGACGGGGTCACGCGCAACCCCGTGGTCGAGTACGGCGATTCCCTGCTGGACGACCTCGAGCGCCGCGACTTCACGATCAACGCGATGGCTGTCTCGCTTCCCGGGCACACCTTCACCGACCCGTACGGGGGTCTGGGTGATCTTGCAGCCCAGGTGATCCGCACCCCGGCCGCCCCGTCGCAGTCGTTCGGCGATGATCCACTTCGGATGCTGCGGGCGGCCCGGTTCGCCGCCAAGCTCCGGTTCACTGTGGATCCCAAGGTCGTGGCGGCGATGCGGGACATGGCCGCCGATCTCGACCGGATCACCGCGGAACGGATCCGGGACGAGTTCACCAAGCTGCTGTGCGGCGCCGACCCGATCGCCGGCCTGCGCCTGCTGGTCGACACGGGGCTGGCCGACCGTTTCATCCCCGAGATCAGCGGGCTCAAACTCGAGATCGACGAGCACGCCCAGCACAAGGACGTCTACGAGCACACGCTGATCGTCGTGCAGAACGCGATACGGCTCGAGGGCGACGAAGGCCCCGACTTCACGCTGCGTATGGCCGCCCTCATGCACGACATCGGCAAGCCGGCGACCAAGGCGGTCGGGCGCGACGGCCGGGTCAGCTTCCACCACCACGAGGTGGTCGGCGCGCGCATGACCAAGCAGCGCATGAAGGCCATGAAATACCCCAAGGACGTCATCTCGGACGTCGTCGAGCTGGTCCATCTGCACCTGAGGTTCTACGGGTACGGCCGTGGCGAGTGGACCGATTCGGCCGTACGCCGGTACGTGACCGACGCCGGCCCGCTGCTCCCCCGCCTGCACAAGCTGACCCGTTCGGACGTGACGACCCGCAACAAGCGCAAGGCGGCCAACCTGGCGGCCGACTACGACGCGCTCGAGGAACGGATCGCCCGGCTCGCCGAGGAGGAGGACCTGGCGCGGGTCCGCCCCGACCTCGACGGCAACGCGATCATGGAGCTGCTCCAGGTGCCGCCCGGCCCGGTCGTGGGCCAGGCCTGGCGCTTCCTCAAGGAGCTGCGCCTCGACCGCGGGCCGCTGACCCGTGACGAGGCCGAGGCGGAGCTCTACAAGTGGGCCCGCGACAACGGCCACTTACCCGGTTAGGGCGAGCCGACTTTTTCGAAGTTGTCGTACCCGGGGAGCACAATCGGGGCCATGTTCGTCGTGGACTCGCCCATCGGGCCGCTCGGTGTCGCCGTCGAGGGGGACACCGTCGTCGGGGTGCATTTCGCCGCCCGTCCGGGGCCGCCCGGCTCGCATCCGGTCGTCGCCCAGCTCGAGGCGTATTTTGCCGGCGAGCTGACCGACTTCTCGGTGCCGTTCGAGATGCGCGGCGGCTCGGAGTTCGAGCGCGCGGTGTGGGGCGAGATCGCCCGGATCCCGTACGGGGAAATGATCACCTATGGCGCGATCGCGACCGCGCTCGGTGACCCGGGGGCCGCGCGTGCCGTCGGCACGGCCTGCAACCACAATCCGATCCCGGTGATCGTGCCCTGCCATCGGGTGGTCGGCGCCGGCGGCAAGATGGTCGGCTTCGGCGGCGGCCTCGACCGCAAACGCAAACTCCTGGAGCTCGAGGCCCGGATAGCCCTGGCCCGCGCCTGGTCATAGGAAAGGCCGGGCCACGCGGGCCCGGCCTTTCCTTGCTTACTGCTTCAGCGCTCGATGTCGCCGCGGATGAACGCCTCGACGCTCTCCTTGGCGTCGTGGTCGTTGTACTGCACCGGCGGGGACTTCATGAAGTACGACGAGGCCGACAGGATCGGGCCGCCGACGCCGCGGTCCTTGGCGATCTTCGCCGCGCGGACGGCGTCGATGATCACACCGGCCGAGTTCGGCGAGTCCCACACCTCGAGCTTGAGCTCGGCGTTCAGCGGGGTGTCGCCGAACGAGCGGCCCTCCAGCCGGATGTAGGCCCACTTGCGGTCGTCGAGCCACGGCACGTGGTCCGACGGGCCGATGTGCACGTCGCTCTTGACCATCTCGTGCGGGATCTGGGAGGTCACCGACTGGGTCTTCGAGATCTTCTTGGAGACCAGGCGGTTGCGCTCCAGCATGTTCATGAAGTCCATGTTGCCGCCGAAGTTGAGCTGGTACGTGCGCAGCAGCTCGACGCCGCGGTCCTCGAACAGCTTGGCCAGCGCGCGGTGCACGATCGTCGCACCGACCTGGCTCTTGATGTCGTCGCCGACGATCGGCAGGCCGGCGTCGGTGAACTTCTGCGCCCACACCGGGTCAGAGGCGATGAAGACCGGCAGGGCGTTGACGAAGGCGCAGCCGGCGTCGATCGCGGCCTGGGCGTAGAACTTGTCGGCCTGCTCGGAGCCCACCGGAAGGTAGGAGACGACGACGTCGACCTCGGCGTCGCGCAGAGCCTGCACGACGTCGACGGCCTCGGCCGAGGACTCCTCGATGATCTCGCGGTAGTACGTGCCCAGACCGTCGAAGGTCGGTCCACGCTGGACCGTGACACCGGTCGGGGGCACGTCGGTCAGCTTGATGGTGTTGTTCTCGCTGGCGACGATCGCCTCCGCGAGGTCCATGCCGACCTTCTTGGCGTCCACATCGAACGCCGCGACGAACTTCACGTCGGATACGTGGTAGTCGCCGAAGGTCACGTGCATGAGACCCGGGACGCGGTCGTTGGGGTCGGCGTTCTTGTAGTACTCCACGCCCTGCACGAGGGACGAGGCGCAGTTACCCACACCGACGATGGCGACGCGGACGGAGCCCATCGCGTTTGCCTCCTTGTTCATCACGGCCGGTCCTGGTGAGGACGCGGGGGTTCAGGGGATGCATCCCCGGCCGTCCGCTCTTGGCGCGGCTCGGCGGACGGGACGTCGAACTCCCCGGCGGATCCTGCCGGGGCTCGGCCGGAGCGCTCGTTGGTGATGAGCTCCTCCAGCCAGCGGACCTCGCGCTCGGCGGCGTCGAGTCCGTGGCGTTGCAGTTCAAGCGTGTAGGCGTCGAGGCGACCGGCGGCGCGGGACAACACGTCGCGCAGGCCCTCCCGGCGTTCCTCGACGCGCCGGCGGCGACCCTCCAGGATGCGCAGCCGGGTGGCGCGGTCGGTCCGGGAGAAGAACGCGAAGTGCACGCCGAAACCGGCGTCGTCGTACGTCTCGGGACCGGCCTGGGCCAGGAGATCGGCGAACCGCTCCTTGCCCTCGGCCGTGATCTTGTAGACAACCCGGCCCCGCTTGCTGGTCATCGGGGGGATCATCGTCGGGTCCGACGCGGACTCGGTGATCCAGCCGGCCGCCTGAAGCCGCTTGAGCGTCGGGTACAGGGTGCCGTAGCTGATCGCGGCACGGATGGTGCCCAGCTTGGTGGCGAGCTCCTTGCGAAGCTCATACCCGTGCATCGGGGTCTCCTGAAGGAGGCCGAGAATTGCCAGCTCCAACATCAGCCGCCTCCTCTCGTGTACCCCGATGTATCGGCCCGATACATCGCAACCGTAGATCCGTCGGCACAAGTACGCAAGCCGTTCATGATTGAGCTACGTACGCGCCACGCTGTGTGATGACTGTCGCCGCTCGCCGCCGGACCGCGTACGCTTTCCGCCATGCGTACGCAGCGGCAGCTTGTCGACTACTCGCTACAGAAGCGGGCAGTGTTGCGTGACGTGCACAATGGCAAGATCGGCACGCTCGAGGTCTGTGATGCCTCGCCGTACCTCAAAAGCGCAGCTCGATTCCATGGCGAGCCGACCGAGGAGCGCTGCCCGATCTGCCGCCGCGACAACCTGACCCTCGTGCACTACATCTACGGCGACGAGCTCAAGCAGACCGCCGGGCAGGCCCGCAAGCTCTCCGAGCTGCCTGTCCTGGCGATGACGCTGCGTGAGTTCCAGGTCTTCGTCGTCGAGGTGTGCCAGTCCTGCGCGTGGAATCACCTGACCCAGCAGTTCCTGCTCGGCCGGGACGCGCTCACCGCCGACGAACTCGATCGGGTCGAGGCGGTTGCCGCCTCGTCCGCCGCGGGCCGCCACCGCGAAATCGGGTCATCGTCACACAGTTGGGACGGCCGCGGATGATGCGGATCGATCTCGCTACCGTTGACGTGACCTCGACCGGCTCGCGCATCCAGCGCTCCAGCCGATCATTTCCGACATCAGTCAGGGCGGCTGCCGGTATGCAGCCCGAATCGTCCGCCTGTGGCGTCACTGGGAAGGGCCCCTCCAGGGCTGTTCCCGCGTGCGCTCTCGCGACCGAGGTGTAGACCGCATGAACCCGTACGGCGAACCGCAGTCTTCGCGTGCCCGGGCTCGAGTGCCCGGATCCGCGAGCTCAACGCCTGACGACCAACCCCGTACCTACTCGGCCTCGGCGCGGCCCACCGGCTCCGCCCGTCCGGCCCCCGATGCCTATCGCCGTGGGGCCGGCGGCCGTGCCGCGGTGGGCGGCGCCACGCCCGGCCGGGCGTCCGTCGGCAGCGCGTCGGTGGGGTCGGCTCGGGTCGGGCCGCCTCCCGCCGCGCCTCCGGGCCGTGCTCCGGTCGCCCGTGCGGCCGTGCGCCCCACCGGCCCGGCCGGTCCCCCGCTGCCGCCTGACGACGAGGGCAGCCTCGGCGGGGGCCGCTCGGGCCGGGGCAAGGACAAGTCGAAGGCGGCCAAGCGCCGCCGCCGCACGAACATCCTCACCGCCGCCGCGGCCGTGGTCGTGATCCTGCTCGGCGCGGGCGTGGTCGGCGGCACGTACTTCTTCGACGACGTCGACCTGCCGCCGCCGGTGAACGAGGACCAGTCGAACGTGATCCTCGACTCCAAGGGCGCCGTGCTGGCGAAGCTGGGCGATCAGAACCGCACGGTCGTGCCCGAGCCAAAGATCAACAAGGTCGTCGAGTACGCGGTCGCCGCCGCCGAGGACAAGAACTTCTACAAGCACCACGGCATCGACATGAAGGGCATCGTCCGCGCCGCGTGGAACAACTTCACCGGTGGCGCCACCCAGGGCGCGTCGACGATCACTCAGCAGTACGCGCGGCACGCGGCCGAGCTGAAGGAGATCAGCATCAACCGCAAGCTGCGCGAGGCGGTCATCGCCCGCAAGCTGGAATCGAAGTACGACAAAGACCAGATCATGGGGATGTACCTCAACTACATCTACCTGGGTGAGGGCCGGTACGGCATCGAGGCGGCGGCGCAGGGCTACTTCGGCAAGTCGGTGCTCACGCCGGCCGGGCAGAAGAACGCCGTGACCCCGTACGAGGCTGCTGTTCTTGCCTCGATCATCAAGCAGCCGGAGCCCACCGACACGCACAAGGGCTACGACCCGAACTACAACCCGACGGACGCCAAGGACCGCTGGGAATACACCATGGCCAACATGCTCGAGATGGGCTGGATCTCGCAGGAGGTCTACGACAAGCGGGTCTATCCCAAGGTCAAGCCGATCAGCAAGAGCTCGGCCGCCAAGAGCACCGCGGGCAAGCCGGTCGGCATGGTGATGCGGCACGTGCGGGCCGAGCTCGCCGAGATGGGCATCAGCCCGGCCGAGTTCGACAAGGGCGGCCTGACCGTCACCACGACGATCGACCCCGACGTGCAGAAGGCGGCCGAGGAGGCCGGGTCGCGCAAGAGCGAGAGCTCGCCGATGAACGGCAAGCCGGCCACCTATCAGGCGGCCGTGATCGGCATCGACCCCAAGAACGGCCGGGTGCTCGGCTACTACGCCGGCGACGACCCGGACGGCCTGGACTACGGCGGCTACCTCTCCGGCGACGGCTCGAAGATCATCGGTGGTCAGTCCCCCGGCTCGACCTTCAAGATCTATACGCTCGCCGCGGCGCTGAAGGAGGACATCTCCTTCAAGACGACCTGGGACGGCACGAAGCTCCGGCCCAACGGCACGAAGATCAGCAACGCCGGCGCGGACCCGGGAACCGTCTGTAAGGGCAAGATCAAGTTCTGCGACCTCGAGACGGCAACGATCAAGTCCTACAACTTCCCGTTCTACTGGATCGCCGACGCCATCGGCCGGGACAAGGTCATCGCGGCCGCCCGCGACGCCGGTCTGCGGCACATGTTCACCGACGACGGCAAGATGGTCGACCTCACCAAGACCGACAAGTCGACGTGGGAGAAGACGGGCTACTTCGACAACGAGGTCGCCTTCGGCCAGTACCGTGTCGTCCCGCTCGAACACGCCGAAGGTGTCGCCACGATCGTCGGCAACGGCGTGCACCACAAGGCGCACTTCATCAAGTCGGTGACCCGTCTCGACCCCGAGACCGGCAAGAAGACGATCGTCGGCAGCGAGAAGGTCGCCGGCAAGCCGGTGTTCGACCCCGACCAGATGTCGAACATGCAGTCGGTGCTGCGCGAGATCGTCCGCGTCGACGACCGTGACCTGCGCGGCGGCCAGCAAGGCATCGCCAAGTCCGGCACCTGGGAGTTCAAGGAGGGCAGTGGCGACACCTGGTTCGTCGGTGGCATGCCGCAGCTCGCCGCGACGGTCTGGGTCGGCGGCGCCAAGAACAAGGTCGAGCTGAAGGAGTCCAACGGCCGCGACATGTTCGGCGCCGGCACGCCGTCCAGGATCTGGAAGAAGTTCCTGGACGCCGTGATCAAGGCGAAGGACCTGCCGAACGAGGACTTCCCGAAGCGCGTCGAGACCGGTAACCCGGACAGCCCCTTCGCCAACGGCCAGGAACCGCCTCCGCCGCCGCAGAACGAGGACGACAACGACGGCGGGGACTGTGTCCTCGGCTTCATCGGCCCCGACTGCAACCAGAACAACGGTGGCAACAACGGCGGCGGCAACAACAACGGCGGCGGGGACAACAACGGCGGGAACAACGACAACGGCGGCGGCAACAACGACGGCGGCGGCAACGGGAACGACGACGGTGGCGGGGACGACGGCGGCGGCAACGAGAACGCCCCCGAGACACAACCGACGTTCGACCCCACGTTCCAGCCACAGAACTGACTCCGGCCCTGCGGGGTAGGTCCGATGGTTGGGATCTCCCCGCAGGGCGTTCCGGAGGCCGGGTGCGAAGTACGGCATGATGCCATGTCATGAGCACGCAACCGTCCGAGGACATCGACCGCCCTGACAAGCCGAGCGCGCCGGCGACGTCGGACGGCTTCGTGCGCGGCATCTCCGAGGCGATCGGGGGGCCGCTCGGGTCGCACGCGGTCAAGCCCGAGGCCCGGCGCGGACGGTTCTGGACGGCGACACGCATCATCCTCGCCCTGGCCTGCCTGACCCTCGCGTTCTCGTGGGTGCAGAAATCGCCCTGCCAGAGCGGCGACTGGCAGCAGAACGTGCAGTACACCCGGTTCTGCTACACCGACGTGCTGGCCCTCTACTACGCCGAGCATCTCAACGAGGGCGCGGTTCCGTACAAGGACTGGGCAGTCGAGTACCCGGTGGTGACCGGCTACTTCATGGGCGCCCTGGGGCTGCCGGTGCACGCGTACGGGCAGAACCACCCCGAGATCAACCAGGGCACGTGGTTCTACAACGCCAACGCGATCGTCCTGTCGGCCCTGGCCGTGGCGACCGCGGCGGTCATCCTGGCGTTGCGCCGGCGCAGGCCCTGGGACGCGGCGATCTTCGCGCTCTCGCCGATCATCTTCTTCACCGCCACGGTCAACTGGGACTTCCTGGCGATCGGGCTGGCGGCCGCCGGCCTCTACCTGTGGGCCAAGAAGCATCCAGCCTGGGCGGGGTTGTTCCTGGGGCTCGGCGGGGCGGCCAAACTGTGGCCGCTGTTCATCCTGGGGCCGTTGCTCGTGCTGGCCATGAGATCGAAAGCCCTGCGCTCGTGGACGGCCGCGGCGGCGACGGCGGCGGTGGCGTGGGCCGCCGTGAACTTCCCGGTCTTCTACCTCTATCACGAGAGCTGGCTGCGGTTCTTCCGGCTCAACAGCGAGCGGCCGATCGACTGGGGCACGCTCTGGTACATCGGCCGCTACCTCGACGGCAAGTGGAACTCGGGCACACCAGGCGATCAGGGCCCCTTCCAATGGCTGAGCGACCACATTCCCCAGCTCAACCTTCTCTCGTACGCCCTGTTCGGGCTGGCCTGCGCGGGAATCGGTCTGCTGGCCTGGCTGGCGCCCCGCCGCCCACGAGTTGCCCAGCTGTCGTTCCTGGTTGTGGCGGCGTTCCTGATCACCAGCAAGGTCTGGTCGCAGCAGTACGTCCTGTGGCTGCTCCCCCTGATCGTGCTCGCCCGCCCTCGCTGGGGCGCGATCATCGCCTGGACCGTGGCCGAGTTCGGCTACTTCACCGCGTTCTACGCCGAGCTGATGGGCGCGGGCGGCAAACCGGTCATCCCCGAGGGCACGTTCGTGCTGGCCTCAAGCCTGCGCCTGATCACCGTGGCGGTGCTGTGCGGCCTGGTGGTGCGCGAGATCTGGCGGCCCGAGCTCGACCCGGTCCGCGAGTCGTACGACGACGACCCCGACGGCGGCCCGCTCAACCGGCCCGACGCCGCGTGGATCGCCGGGCTGCGACGCGCGTTCGGAGTGGACCGCTCCCCCAAGGCCACGCCCGCCGACCTGCCACGGCCACCCAACGGTTCGGATCTTGCGCAAAGCCGATAGGAGCGGGTTCCAACACGTCGGCGGCCGGGTGCTGGTATCGCCCGTGGATGATCGCCTTCTTCGCCGGCTCCGGGTCGAACAGGCCCGGGCGCTCCTCCACGACGCCGACCCTCGTCACACGGTGATGCTGGCCTGCGACCTGATGGTGGCCGGGGTCAACGGCGACGCCGTGGTGGCGCTCGCGGCGGAGTCGGCCCGGACGCTGCCGGCGCCTGACGCGAGCCGGCACCTGGCGGCGGTCACGGCTGAACTCGGACTCGCAGAGCCGGACCTGGCGACGGCGGTGGAGCTGGTCGCGGCCGACACCTGCGAGCGGATCCTCGACCGGAGCATCCCCGCCGAAGCGGGAACCCACCAGCTCTACGTTGTGGGACACGAGGGCAGCCCGCTGGACGACCTGCTGCCGACGGTCGCCGCACTGGCCGAGCGTCTCGAGGACGACCTCGGTGGACGTGCCGACGAGGACCTGCGAATCCGGCTCAACGTGCTGGCTCGGACGATCCTGAACCGCGCACCCCAACCGACCCGGCGCCGTGGGCCGGCCGGGTGATGCCGGTTGTGGTCAGCGGAGGTGGAAGAGGACGGCGTCGTCGAGGTCTTCGCGGCGGATGTTGAGGGCGTCGACCGGGATGTCGCCGGCGCGTTCCCAAGGGGTGCCGGCCGACTGCGAGCGCAACAGCAGGACACGGTCGACGTTGAGGGAGCGGAGGTATTCGATGCTGGTGGCGTCGGGGAAGGTTTCGACGTTGCGGCGCAGCTCCGCCTGGCGGGCCGCGCCGAAGCCGCCTGAGCCGTTGAGCATCGGTTGGAAGCGGGTGGTCGACCACAGCATGACGGTCTGGTCGGTCAGGGCGGCCGTGGGCAGCACCAGCATCGGGCCGCTGACCGTGCGCATGGCTGCCGGCTGGGCGGGGACGACCGGGTGGGCCGTGGCGTTCCAGCCTTCGACCAGCACGAGCATCAGCGGCACGAAGGTCGCGAGCCGCAGCCACGGGCCGGGCCACGGCGGGATGCGCTGCTCGGAAAGGTGCTCGGCGCGACGGACGAACTCGGCCACGGCTCCGGCGGCCAGGATGGCCAGCAGCAGGGTGGCCCAGAGCATGAGCCGGCCGGGGATGCGCAGACCCAGCGAGGCGGGGAGGTGGCCGAAGACCGGAAGGTACGTCCAGCGGCCCTCGTAGAAGTTCGTGCCGAGGGTCATGACGATCGTCACGGCCAGGGCGAGGAGCAGCAGGAGCCGCTGCCGCAGCGTCCAGATCGAGAAAGCCAGGCCGGCGAGCGCGAGCGCGTAGAGGACGAATCCCGGCAACAGGCCCATCTCGGCAGGCCAGCCGAGCGACGAGCGCGGCACCTCGTGCGGTGCTCCCCAGATGCGGGACTCGGCGGGACCGATGAGCAGGCTGCGTAGCGGTGGGGAGAAGAAGGCGATCTCGGTGGCCGCGGGGCCGGAGTCGGGAACGCGGAAATACGGAATCGCGATCAGGCCGCTGACCCCGGCCAGGAGCAGCGGGCCGAACGTGTCGGTGAGCATCAGCCGCCACCCGAGAACCGGCCGCTCGGCGGGGCGGCGCAGGCGGCGGATCGGCACCCCGACCAGGAGCACGACCAGGATGAGGCCGAGCACGATCAGGAACGGGCCGCCCAGGGAGAACCCCAGGCTGACCTGCCAGACCGCGACCAGCCAGCCGGCCGCGGCCCACTTGGCGCTGCGGCGCTCGGGGCGCAGGCCGCGTCGCAGCGACCAGCCGTGTCCGCGGGCCAGCATGGCCAGGGCGAGCGGAATGCCGCCGGCCGAGATGATGTCGAGGTGACCCTCCTGCGCGAGCCGCCAGGGTGCGTACGCGATGGCCACGGCGGCCAGGGCGGACCCCGTACGGCCGGCGCCGAGCTGGCGGACCAGGGCGTAGCCGCCGATCGCGAGCAGGGCGTGGGCCAGGACGAAGAGCACGTTGTAGCGCAGGATGGCGGCCGACGGACCCTCGCCGATCATGCCGAACGGGGCGTAACCGAGCAGGCTGCTGCCGTACGCGAAGCTGTCGGTCAACGGGAAGAAGGCGTTGGACTGCCAGAGGCGCGCCGGGTCGGTGAGCAGGATGTGCCCGGCCCAGGCGACCTGCCAGGCCTGCCGGGACGGGTCCCAGACGTCCTGCGGCAACGTGTACATCGGATAGCGCAGCGTCGGCCAGGTCAGGGCGACGGCCAGGAGCACGCCGGCGTAGATCACGAAGGCGTATTCGTGGACGAGCGACCGGAAGAACCGGCGCAGGCCACGGCGGATCCGGCCGGGCGGGCGCTCGGAGGTGGCGGCGAACGCCTTCCACGGGTCGGGCGGGGTGCCGGGTGGGCGCTCGGACGGCAGCGGCTCGACGGGCTTCTTGACGGTCTTCAGTGGACCGTCGTCGGCCTTGGGCAGGTCGGCCTTCGTCTGAGCCGGCGCGGGCGTGGCTGATTTCTGACGCGCGGCTGGACCGGCCGGTTTCTGCGCCGAGGCCAGCGTGGCCGGCTTGTCAGCTGCGGTGTGCGTGGCCGCTTTGCCCGCTGCGGCGGGTGTTGCCGGTCTGTCAGCTGCGGTGGGTGTTGCCGGCTTGTGGGCTGCGGCGGGTGTGGACGGCGCCGGCGGCGCCGGGATGGCCGGTTTTGAGGTTGTGGCCGGCGTGGGTGGTTTGAGCGGCGCGGAGGGTGGGGGTGGCGTCGCCGGGCCCGCCATCGTGGGCGGCGGCGACGGGTGGGGCGTCGGCGCGGCGCCGCCGGGCACGGCTGGGCGTAGCGGCTCGAAGGGTGGGGCGGCGGGTTGTTTCGGCTGCTCGGCGGTCATCAGCGTCTCTCCGTGCGGCGCGTCAGCGTCCCGTTCGCTCCCGGAGGAGCGCGATGTCGGCGGTCTGTCCCTCGGCGCCACCCGGCGTCTCGACGACGGCCGGCGCGCCGGCGGCCCGGATCGCGGCCACGATCAGATCCGGGTCGATCTTGCCACTGCCGAGGTTGTCGTGCCTGTCCTGGCCGGAGTCGAACCCGCCCTTGGAATCGTTGGCGTGGATCAGATCGATGCGTCCCGTGATCGCCTTGACGCGGTCGACGATGCCGACGAGGTCTTCCCCACCGGCGTACGCATGGCAGGTGTCCAGGCAGAAGCCGGCGCCGAACGAGCCCACAGCGTCCCACAGGCGGGCCAGGTCGTCGAAGCGCCGGGCGCACGCGTTGTCTCCGCCGGCGGTGTTCTCGATCAGGATCGGCAACGGCAGGCCGCCGTCGTTCTCCGCGTACTCGAAAGCCTTGCGCCAGTTGTCGAAACCGGCGGCCAGGTCTGCGCCCTTGCCCACGTGGCCGCCGTGCACGATCAGGCCTTTCGCCCCCAGCTCGGCGGCGGCCTTGGCGTGCGCCACCAGCAGCTTGCGACTCGGGATGCGAATGCGGTTGTTGGGGGAGGCGACGTTCACGATGTAGGGCGCGTGAATGTAGACGTCCACCTCGGACGCGCGCAGCGCCTCGGCGTCCTCCCGCGGTTTGGGGCTTTTGTAACCCTGCGGGTCGGTCAGGAAGAACTGCACCGCCTCGGCGCCGCGGGCGGTGGCCTCCTCGAGCGGGGCGGCGGGATCGACGTGGGCTCCGATGCGCATGGGACGAGACTACGACGACCGTCCGACAGTTTCCGCCACGCGTCACCGCCACTTGCCGGGTCTCGTTAGCTCCATTGATCACGTTTGACCGATATTGGCCAGTTGGCCGGTGCGAAGTGGGAGATGGTGCATGTCACGGCAGGTCCGACAACGGGTGACGGCGATCGTGCTGGGCGGTCTCATCTTCGGCGCGCCGATGCTGGCGAACGGGACGGCCAGCGCGGACCCGGTGCCCGAGGGCGTGCGCCAGGTGACCTTCACGGGCGGCGGCATGTTCGGCATCGCTTGCCGCTCGCGGCCGAGCGTCGAGTCGATGACCGTGCCCGCGCAGAGCACGATCCGCGTCGTCAACGAGACCGGGCACGCCGCTGACCTGCTGCTCGGCGGCGAATCGAAGGGCACGCTGCCGGACGACGGCTCCACCGAGGTGATTTTCCGGCGGGGGACGACGTCGGTGACGGTCAAGCCGAGCTGCGCGATCGGCGACGAGGCGGAGCCGGTGATGATCACGGCCTCCCCGTCCGCCGCGGCGACGACCATGCCCGACCCGGCGCCGGCTGCCCCTTCGGACGACGCCAAGCCGATGTCGCTCGCGCCGAGCGGGCCCGGTGACTCTTCCGGCGTCCCGTCGGGATCCAAGGCCGCGGCCGTCGAGCGTCCCGACCGGGACAAGACCGCGACCACCCGTCCGAGCACCCGCAAGCCGGCGGTTCTGCGGCACAGCGCCGTGTCGCAGGCGGCCACCGCGGCGGCTCAGGCCATGCCGCACGGGGGTGCCGCTCCGGAGACCAAGACCAAGACCGGCGCCGGTACGCCGGACAGCGTGACCCCCGCGTTTGCCGGTATGCCGGTCGGGAATGAGAGGAAGCTGCTCCCTGGCGTGCCGCAACTGGATGTGGAGCCCGTGACGATCGACCCCGTACCGGTGGCGCCGCCTGCTCCGCCGGTCCAGATCGCCGCGGCGGAGCCCGTGTCCGCGCTCCAGCCGCTGCCCGAGGGCGGCAACCCCTTCGGCCTGCTGGCGCTGATCGCCGCCGTGTGTGTGGTGGGGGTAACAGTTGCCGCAATTCGGTCAATCGTGTCGCAACGTGCAAATCGGGCTAGATTGGCATAGTCTCTCGTCACAAGCTCCGCGGGGCGGCCGTCCAACCTCATCGGTGTGGTCGTTCCTCCCCAGGTCCCACCCAGCGAATGCGGATCGGGCGCCCCGCGGCTCCACGAAGTAAGGACCCTGCCGGACAGGCGGGGTCCTTCTTTTTGGCGCCACGAACGTCGCGGGTATGCTTGGTCGGTTCGCAGTGTGGCCGCCGTGGGTCAAGCTCCCACGGCTTTCTCATGCGGACGACACAAGACCTCCTGCCACGGAGAGACCGTGGCCGTCAAGCCCACAGGAGGTGAGAACGTCTTGCGTCATTACGAACTCATGGTGATCCTCGACCCTTCGCTCGAGGAACGCCTCGTCGGTCCGTCGCTCGATCAGTACCTGAACGTCATCAGGACCGCGGGTGGCTCGGTGGAGAAGCTCGACGTCTGGGGCCGTCGCCGGCTCTCGTTCGAGATCAACAAGAAGGCGGAAGGCATCTACGCGGTCGTCGACCTGCAGGCGACGCCCGAGGCCGTGGCCGAGCTGGACCGTCAGCTCCGGCTCAACGAGTCCATCCTGCGTACCAAGGTCATCCGGCCCGAGACCCGCTGACCCTCGTTTTTGTCAGGGGGTGATGAGAGCCTCCTACGAACGAGCGAAGCGGCGAGGAGAAGATCATGGCAGGAGAAACCGTTATCACGGTCGTCGGTAACCTCACCGACGATCCGGAGCTGCGCTTCACCCCTTCGGGTGCGGCGGTGGCCAAGTTCCGCATCGCGTCCACGCCGCGCACCATGGACCGGCAGTCGGGCGAGTGGAAAGACGGCGAGCCACTGTTCCTTGCGTGCAACATCTGGCGTGACGCCGCCGAGCACGTCGCCGAGTCGCTGCAGCGCGGCTCCCGGGTGATCGTGCAGGGCCGGTTGCGCCAGCGGTCTTACGAGACCCGCGAGGGAGAGAAGCGCACCGTCTACGAGCTCGAGGTCGACGAGATCGGTCCGTCGCTGCGGTACGCCACGGCGAAGGTGCAGCGTATGAACCGCTCCGGCGGTGGCGGGGGTGGCGGCTTCGGCGCCTCCGGTGGCGGCGGCGGCAACCGTCCGCAGCCCAGCAACGGTGGCGGCGGAGGCAACAACTTCGACGACCCGTGGGCGACGGCGGCTCCGGCCTCCAGCAGCGGCGGCCGCTCCGGCGGTGGCAACTCCTCGTTCGACGACGAGCCTCCCTTCTAACCCGTACGGGTTTACTGAGTTCAGGAGTAAGAGCAATGGCTAAGGCTGCGGCGCTTCGCAAGCCGAAGAAGAAGGTGAACCCGCTCGACAAGGACGGGATCACCTACATCGACTACAAGGACACCGCCCTGCTGCGGAAGTTCATCTCCGACCGGGGCAAGATCCGTGCCCGCCGTGTCACCGGGGTGACCTCGCAGCAGCAGCGGCAGATCGCCCGCGCGGTCAAGAACGCCCGCGAGATGGCGCTCCTGCCGTACACGGCGACGGCGCGCTGAGGGGGATCACCACTATGAAGATCATCCTCACCCAGGAGGTGTCGGGTCTCGGCACCCCCGGCGACATCGTCGAGGTCAAGAACGGCTACGGCCGCAACTACCTGCTGCCGCAGGGGTTCGCGATCCAGTGGACCAAGGGCGCCGAGAAGCAGGTCGCGGTCATCAAGCGGGCGCGCGACGCCCGTGAGATCCGTGACCTGGGCCAGGCCAACGAGGTCAAGGCCCAGCTCTCCAGCCTCAAGGTGACGCTGACGGCCCGCTCCGGCAGCGGCGGCCGACTGTTCGGCTCGATCACCCCGGCCGAGATCGTCGACGCGGTCAAGACCGCCGGCGGTCCGTCCCTCGACCGGCGCCGCCTCGAGCTGCCCGGCCACATCAAGACCACGGGCGCGTACAACGTCCAGGTCAAGCTCCACCCCGAGGTGACCGCGACGTTCCCGGTGAACGTCGTCGCCGCCAAGTAACACCCGCTCCGCACGACGGCGCGTCGCGATCCGAGGATCGTGGCGCGCCGTTCGTTTTTCTCAGGCCCGCGTTCGTTGTTGTCCGGCCCGTCAGCTGAGGCTGTTGCCGGTGATGGCCGAGGTCAGCACGGTGGCCAGCCCCCCGCCGACGACGGCAGCGGCCAGGCCGACGCTGATGGCCTTCCACGAGTGGCTGACAAAACGCAGGCCGATCGCCACGACGACGCTCAGCACCAGCGAGATCAGGAACTGCGGTGCGGCCTTGGCCAGCGTGGAGAACGCGTGGCCCTGAGCGCCGGCGCCGACGACCAGCATGTACGCGACGAACAAGACGACCGGGACGCCGTACCAGATCACGGTGTAACCGACCGCGGCGAGAGGGCCGCCGGACTCCTGTTCACCCTCCTCGTCGTCCGGGTCGAGCAGGTCGCTCTTCCGGCCGGTCGGATAGGCGCCGGTGACCGGGCGACGCTCATAGGCCCCGGACGGTCCGTTCCAGCTCGCGCCGCCCCGTGCCGCCGGCGTCGGTGAGACGTCCCGCGCGACCGGCGAGATCAGGGACGTCGACGTGGTGGATAAGTTTGATTGTCCCTGGACCGCGGCTGAGCCGCCGGACCGAAAGGGCACGTAATCCGCGGTGCCGAATCGTCGGGACTCGCCCTCGGCCAGATCGCTCTGATCGGCCAGGTCCCGTCGCCAATCCCCGCCGCCGCCCTCGCGGTAGACGGCGGAGCCACGGGCCCGTTCGCGTCGCTCCTCCAAAGCCCAGGAGGGCTGGTCGGGAGGCTCGTCACCGGCTGCGACGGGGTCGCGAAGCGTCCACGGCGCGACCTCGTCGGAACGCCCCGACCGGGGTCCGGGCTGCCATACCTCGGGGCTGACGGGCTCCGCGCCGTACGGCGAAGGATCGACGGCGCCGCGACGACCGGGGGAGCTGACCGGGGCCGACGACGACCAACTGCTGATCGGGCCACCGGGGACGCCACTGGCCGGGGCCGCCGGGTAAACCGTCGTCGCGTCATCGCCGTAGCCGGGCGCGCTGCGGGGGGCGCTCGGAAGAGCCGGGCGGCCACCGTACGGGGGTGCGGACGCGCTGCCGTAGGCGGTGCCGCTGCGCGGGGCGTTGGCGGGCTCGTCACGATAGCCCCGGCCGGCGGGCTGTTCCCCATAGCCACGGCCGGACGACGGCTCGTCATACCCGCGCCCGGTCGGCGGCTCCGCGTATCCACGGCCGGTTGGTGGTTCCTCGCCGCGGCCGGGCGGGAGTTCCCGGAAACCGCGTGGCGAGGGCTCCTGATAGACGCGACCGGTCGGCTCGTCGAAGCCGTTGCCCGTGGGCTCGCCGTAAGCACGACCGCCGGAACGGGACGCGCCGTAGCTGCCGCCCAGGGGCGGGTCATAACGGTCATCATCGCGTCCGCGGCCGGGGACTGAGCTGGTCGGCGTCGCGCCGTAGCCGGGTGCCGAGCCGTACGGGTCGCGGTTGGGGACGGAGCTCGACGGCGCTGTGCCGAAGTCGCGTGGTGAGCCGTACGGGTCGTTGTCCCGGGAACCGCGGCCGGGAACTGAGCTCGTCGGGGCTGCGCTGTAGCCGCGCGGGGCGTCGTACGGGTCGTCATCGCGTCCGCGGCCGGGGACGGAGCTGGTCGGCGTCGCGCCGTAGCCGGGTGCCGAGTCGTACGGGTCGCGGTTGGGAACGGAGCTTGACGGCGTCACGCCGTACGGGTTGGCGTCCTCAACACCACGGCCGGGGATCGCGCTGCGCGGGGCGGGCCCGGGCAGCGAGCTGGTGGGCGCCGGACCGTACGAAGTGCCGGAATACGGCGTCGCGCTGCGGGGCGCGGGCCCGGGCGGCAGCGGCGGCGGAGGCGTGTTGCGCCAGCCCCCGGTGGTCGGCTCCGGGCGAGGCTCGGGCTGCTCGGGGGCGGCGGGCGCGGCCGGAAGAGCGCGCGGACCCTCACCCATCGCCTCGCGGCGCTCGGCTTCGCGACGCCACGCCAGGATGCGCGGATCGTCCTCGGCGCGGCTCCACTGGCCTGTGTCAGGGTCACGGACCCAGCTGCTGGTGTCGGGTTCCGCCTCCCACGAGCCAGTCTGCTCGCGCCAGTCGGCGTTTCCGCCGCCGTAACGGGCACGGCCCTTCGGGGCCCCGGCCGGGCCACTGCGCGGTGCGGCGGCGGGGGCGCTGCGGGGGGCGATCGGGGGCGCGCTGCGGGGTGCGGCGGGGGCACTACGCGGAGCGATGGGGGGCGCGCTGCGGGGCTCGGCGGCCGGGGCACTGCGCGGAGCGGCCGGAGGGGCGCTGCGCTGGGCGGGCGGCGGGGCCGGCATCGGGACGGCGCTGAACGTGGCCGTCTCGTCCGACCCGGAACGGGCCCGGCGCGATGCCCGGGGCTCGGCTGCCGGAGGTGGATAGGCGGCGGCCGAGCTGGTCGGATAGCCCGAATCGGCGCCGGTCGAGTAGTCGGAGGCGGCACCCGTGGAGTAGCCCTGCGGGGCGCCGGTCGAATAGCCGGGACCGGTGTCGGCCGAGTAGGCGGTCGGGTAACCAGGGGAGCCGGCGGGGTAGCCGGGCTCGTCGTCGGCGTAACGGCGCGCGCGCTGGCGACGGCCGCTCGGAGCTTCGTCCTCGGAGGCGAACCGCGGGCGGGGGGCCTCGTCGTATCCGGTCGGCACAGCGCGGGCGGCCGACGTGTCGTCACGGCGTGGCGGGCGCGGCGGCGGCTCGTACGGCGTGGCGGGCGGCATTTCGTAGCCCGGCGCATCCCCGTACGGGGAAGGGGTTGTCCGCCGCTCGTCGTCGCGCCGGTTCACGTTGCGGGAGCCGAAGCCCGTGCCCGATCCCCAGCTCGCCGAGGCCGACGGTGGGGCGGGCGTGTCCCCGTACAGCTGAATGCTGCCGGTGTCGGTGTGTCGGGCCCAATTGCCCGTGTCCTCCCAGTTGTCCGGATCGGAGCGGTCGCCCGACCACCCCGTACCGCCGGAAGGAGCGGAACCCGGCTCAGGAGCGCGACGCCGCCCCACCGAGGGTGACTCACCGCCCGTGTCGCGTCGCCAGGCGGCCCGATCATCCTCGCGCACCAGGTGGCGGCCGTCGTCGCGCGGCTCCTCGGAGCGCAGCCAACTCGTGCCGGTGTCCTCGGGGGAGCGCGAACGCTGATCGGTCAGGTCGGTCCACGTCGCCGAGCCCTCGATCGCGTTACGTTGCCACGACGGACGCGAGTTCCACGACGGCTGCTGCTTGGGCTCGACCAGTTCCTGCCACGAAGGGGAGCTTTCCGCAGGCGTACGGGGGGAGGGTTGTTGCCATGAAGGCGTGGTGGTCTCGCCCGAGCGCTGCCGGCTGGGAGTGCCCGGCTCGTTCGCCGAGTCGGTGAACTGCTGCCAGGCCGGACGCGAATCGTCGCGTGAGTCGTCCGACCAGGCCGTGCTCGAGAGCGCGGGCTGAGCCATCGGGGTCTCGTCGGCAGGCGGATAAGAGCTGTTGCCGCCGGTCTGCCACGCCTCGGTGGTGGAACGCCAGACGTGGGTGCCGGTGGTCGAACGCCACTCGGTCGTCTGCCGCCAGCGAGCACCGGTCGCGCGCCACTCGGCCGTCTCGGTACGCCAGCCCACGCCGTCGGCCGGGAAGGTCGGGCGGCCCGTCTCGGCCACGTCCGACCAGCGGTTCGCCGGCTCGACGGCCTGATGCGGGTCGGATTCCGACTGCTGCGCCCACGCGTCGGCCCGGCGCTGCCAGTCGAGCGCCTCGGCGCTCGGCTGCAGGCTGCCGGTGTCCGTGAGCGACGACCATTTCGGCTCAGGGTCGGCGAAATCGGGTGAATCCGGGCTACGGGAGGAACGCGACTCGGCCGCTCGCCGCTCGCGCGACATGCGGGCACCGTAGTCCCACTCCCGTTGGTCCACCTGAAAAGCGTGCCTTCCGCGCGTCGGAACCGCAACGCCTCGGCGCGACGGCTTGCTCACGCCGGGCAGCTTTTCGCACTTGTGCAGGTCTTTTTCCCCCTCCACAGGCGGGAACTGCGAAATGCCTGCTCGGCAAGGCAGAACCTTAGCCGCCCCGGCGAGTTGTACACAGGCTGTGCACAGGGCTACCCACAGGATCGGGCGGGATGTCCACAGGTTGTCCCGAGGCTCGTCCACCGGTGCGGTTGGGCAGGTCGGGGGCCGGTTCGTAGAGTGGGTCGGCCGCGAGCGCGGGGCTTGATCGGGAGATTTTCCTGATCATGATCGGAGTCAGCCGAAAGTGTCATACCCGGGTTGTTTGATCTGGGGTGCGCGAACGGCGAGCTGAGGAGGTCCGGGGTGTCGATCACCGACGAGACGCGGCCGCCGGCCACACCGTCCGGAGGATCCGGTGGCGGGCCGGGCGGTGGCGCGCCCTCGGGTGGCGCCTTTGACAAGTCGCCGCCCCAAGACGTCGCGGCTGAGCAGGGCGTTCTCGGCGGCATGCTGCTCTCCAAGGACGCGATCGCCGACGTCGTGGAAATCCTCAAGACGCAGGACTTCTACCGTCCGGTCCACGCCACGATCTTCGACGTCATCCTCGACCTGTACGGGCGCGGGGAGCCCGCCGACGCGCTGACGGTGGCCGCCGCCCTGGCCGACTCGGGTGATCTGCAACGCATCGGCGGCGTGCCGTACCTGCACACCCTGATCGAGAGCGTGCCCACCGCCGCCAACGCCGCCTACTACGCCCGCATCGTCGGCGAACGGGCCATCCTGCGCCGCGTCGTCGAGGCCGGCACCAAGATCGTCCAGCTGGGTTACGGCGCCAACGGCAACGGCGGCCGTGATGTGGACGACATCGTCGACCTGGCCCAGCAGGCGATCTATGACGTCACCGAGAAACGGGTCAGCGAGGATTACGCCGCCCTCGGCGACATGCTGCAGCCCACACTCGACGAGATCGAGGCGGTGGGCGCGGCCGGCGGCGTGATGAGCGGCGTGCCGACCGGCTTTTCCGACCTTGACCGCCTGCTCAACGGCCTGCACCCCGGTCAGCTGATCATCGTGGCCGGTCGCCCCGGTCTCGGCAAGTCGACCGCCAGCATGGACTTCGCCCGCAACGCGGCCATCCGGCACAACTGCGCCAGCGCGATCTTCTCCCTGGAAATGAGCAAGATCGAGATGGTGATGCGACTGCTCTCGGCCGAGGCCCGCGTCCCGCTGCACGTGCTGCGTTCGGGCCAGCTCACCGACGACGACTGGAGCAAACTGGCCCGCCGCATGGGCGAGATCAGCGAAGCCCCGATCTTCGTCGACGACACCCCGAACATGAACCTCATGGAGATCCGGGCCAAGGCGCGCCGGCTCAAACAGCGCAACAACCTCAAGCTCCTGGTGATCGACTACCTCCAGCTGATGTCCTCGCCGAAACGCACCGAGAGCCGGCAGCAAGAGGTCTCCGAGCTGTCCCGTGGTCTCAAGCTGCTGGCCAAAGAGATCGAGTGCCCGGTGATCGGCGTCTCCCAGCTGAACCGTGGCCCCGAGCAGCGCACCGACAAGCGGCCCCAGCTGTCCGACCTGCGTGAGTCCGGCTCCATCGAGCAGGACGCCGACGTGGTCATCCTGCTGCACCGCGACGACTACTACGACAAGGAAAGCCCGCGGGCCGGCGAGGCCGATTTCATCGTGGCCAAACACCGGAACGGCCCCACCGACACGGTGACCGTGGCCGCCCAGCTGCACTTGTCCCGCTTCGTAGACATGGCCATCGTTTAGCGAGGTTGTAGGTTCTCACGAACCGTGCGACATTCTCAGACCTGATGCGACATGGATGCGACATGTCGCATCTTGGTGAGATTAGCAGGAATCCTGCTTATCCTCTTCCGATAGAAAAGCATTCGGGAGCTATGTCTCGTATGGCCTATATGGAGTAGGTGACTGATATGTGCGATACATCCATCGCTCAATAGGCTATAAGCGGATTCAGGTCTTAGCTGCCCAGTCACTTCGCGTGCTCGACTTGAGCGGTGGGAACTTCCGCCGGCGACGGCCTTCAAGGCGCGAGTGGTCGCTGCGCACTCGTTAGCCTTCGACGTGAAGATGGGAAAGTGGAGTCCGATCTTCCTTGGACTTCCGCTCCCGTTGAAGTGATGGCGTGTGCGGTGCCGTGGCGGGTGTTCCGGTGGTATCGAGGCCAGCGGCACTACTCCGGCTATTACTGGTCGAGTACCCAGAAACAGCACGTCACGTACGAGTCGCGGCTAGAACTGTCGCACCTGATTTCGGCCGATTTCGACCCGTCGGTGCAGGGGATAGTATCCCAGCCCTTCCTACTGGCTTTGCAGACTGACCCTGTACGAAGGCATGTACCGGACTACCTGCTGGTTACCAGCGGAAACCCGATCGTTATCGACGTGAAGCCTGCGCGGTACCTGGATCACCCCAAGATCGCTCCGACGTTGTCCTGGACGCGCGAAATCGTGGAAAGCCGGGGCTGGGAGTACCGCGTCTGCACCGAGCCACCGCCAGCCCGCATGGAAAACGTGCGTTTCCTGGCCGGATACCGGAGATCCTGGCTAATTCCCCAAGAACCTCTGGCGCGGCTGCGAAATGCGGATCTGAACGGGAGAACGCTCGGCGAAGCCTTCACGTGCCTGCCCGATCTCCCGGAACCCTACGTCCGAGCGGCCGTGCTTCACCTGCTCTGGACCGGCCACCTCGTCACTGACCTGGAGCAGCCGTTGGACTCCAGCCAGCAGATCTGGGAGCGGCGGTGACGGCCGCGGGTGTTCGGGTGGGTGTGGGTACCCGCGTCGCCTACGACGGTGAACTCCTTGAGGTGACCGAGGTCTTCAGCACCGTACACGGTGTCGAGGTCCTCCTTCTTGACGGCCGGCGTCGGCCACGCCGCATGGCGGTCCGTGACCTCCTTACTTCTGCTGCAGCCCGCATCCTGGCGCAAGACCCCGAATCAAGCGAGGACGACGGGGTTCCGGCCGCCACCTTGCTCGATCAACTGTCTGAATCCGAACGCAAGCAGGTTCGAGCCAAGGCTGCACATGTCCGGGAGGTGCTAACTGGCTACCGATCCGGCAGCGCTGAATTGGCATTGCCCGGCGAGCCTAGAGCCGGATATGAGGCCACGTCGGCCTTGGAAACCCGATACGCGACCAAATGCGCTGAACTGGGAATCCATCGAAGCACCATCATCCGTTGGGTCAGCGCGTACCGAGCCGGTGGCGAGGCCGCACTTGCGAGCGGCGTGAAGACGAAGAGAAAGGGAACTGACTACTCCACGTGGACCGAGATCGCTCTTGAAATCATGGCGGAGTACACCCCCGACTCTCCGCCGTCAAGGAAGATGGTCATCGCCAGGGCCGACGCACGTCTGAAAAGGCGCTACGGCGAAGACCGGCCGATGCCGAGTCGGGCCACCGGTTTCCGAATTTTGACAGAGCTTGAGGACCGGCTACCGACCTTCGACAAAGCCGCCAAACGCAATCGGGAGATCGCTGAACGACCCCGTGGGGTCTACGGCAAGCTGCGGCCGACTAGACCCGGCGAGTACGTCTTGATGGACACCACCAGGCTGGACGTGTTCGGGCTGGACCCGGTGACGCTGCAATGGTTGCAGGTCGAGCTGACGGTCGCCATGGACTGGTATACCCGGTGCATCGTCGGGCTAAGAGTCACCCCGGTCAGCACCAAGGCGATCGACGCCGCCGCCACTCTCTACCAGGTATTTCGCCCTAAGCCCGCCGGTGCCGGGTGGCCGGCGCACGCCGTGTGGCCGGATCACGGAATCCCCCGCTCCTTGCTGCTCGATCCGGAGGCCATCGATGGCCCGATGGCCTCCGGACGGGCGTCGCCAGCGTTGGCACCCGAGACCATCGTCGTGGACCACGGCAAGATTTATGTCTCCGACCATCTGACCAGCGTTTGTGCCCGATTCGGAATCTCAATTCAGCCGGCCCGGCTGCGCACAGGGCGCGACAAGGGGCCGGTGGAGCGCTTCTTTCGGACCATCCGTGAAGACCTCCTGCAACACCTGCCGGGGTACAAGGGCCCAGATCTTCACAAACGAGGTGAAAACCCGGAAGCAGACGCCTTCTTTTTCCTGAGCGAACTGGACGCCATCATCCGCGAATGGGTGGCCCTAGTCTATCACCACCGCTGCCACCGCGGGCTGGTCGATGCCTTTATCCCAGGGCTGGATCTGTCACCCGCCGCGATGTTCCAGCATGGGGTGGCCCGCGCCGGATACATCGAGGTTCCCCGCGACCGGGACCTTGCCTACCACTTCCTGAAAGTCGAATGGAGAACGATTCAACACTACGGCATCGACTGGGACAATCGCCGCTACAACGGAGAAGGTCTGAACGACTACCGGAACATTCATAGCCCATATGGTGGCAAGTACGCGGATAAGTGGCCTATCTACGTCGATGAAGATGACATCACCAGGGTATATTTCCAAGACTATAAGACAAAGGAATGGTCGACACTGACATGGGAGCACGCCCCGAACAGTGACATGCCTCTGAGTCGGGACGCCATGAGGTTCGGCCGGAAACTGGCAGCATCCAAGTACCGCTATCCAGATGATCAACTGGCCTTAGCCGACCTGCTGGATCGCTGGAAGCTCGGACTCGCAATGACGAAGGTCGAACGGCGTATCGCATTGCGCACGGCCCGGGAGCAGGCCGCTTTCGAGTTACCTGACAACGACGATGCGGTGCCCATGCTGCCGTCGGTCCGTAAGGCTCTGGGGCAGGACGCGCAGCCTGTCGATTCTGGTGAGGGCCAGGCACGGCAGGACGATCACGATGAAGCCGACAACCGCACGGAGCGGCAGCCGATGGCTGTCGTGCCGCCGGCGGACGAGGCGGGCGATGACGACGACGCTGACCTGGAGGGGCTTGTCCAGACGCACGAGGAACCCCTTCACGACTTCTACGACGATGCGCTGGAGGACGTATGAGCACTGCGGCCGTAGCCTCGGGGAAGCTCGCACTGGCAACGAAAGAGGATTGGAAAGCCTACGCGGAAAGCCCTCGCCGCATCCGCCCGGAGAACCTCACCCGGCGGCAGATCGATGCGCTTTCGTCGCATGAACTGGCGCGGTACGACCGGACGCGCCGCGAATGGCATGCGAATTTGGGTCCCATCAGGACTCCGCAACTTGACCGCCTACACGAAGACATGTGGGACATCGTCGACAGCAATCTACAGGATGGAGACAAGGCGCGCGGAGCGATCGCCGTCGAAGCGTTTCCCGGCCTTGGGAAGACCACGGCAGCGCTGTCTTTCGCCCGAACCTTTCACGTTCGTGAGATCAGCGAGTGCGGGGCCTTCACAGATGAGGGAAACGAGCGCATACCGGTCTGCCGGGTTGGACTCAACGGTGATACCGGAATCAAGGACTTCAACCGTTACATGCTGGATTTCTTCGCCCATCCCGGCCGACGTCGCGGCACCGCCGCCGAGTTTGGCAGTCGTGCACTGGAATGCGCCCTCAAATGCGGCGTACGGCTGATGGTGATTGACGACCTGCACTTCCTGCGATGGCAGCGCAAGAACGGCGAAGAGGTACGCAATCATCTCAAATGGATTGCAAACGAGTTTCCCGTCACCCTGCTGATGGTAGGCGTCGGACTGACACAGAAGGGACTGTTCAACGAAGGTGCCTCCCCTGCGGACGTGGTTTTTGCGCAGACCGCGCGACGCACGACCAAGCTGCAAATGGAACCGTTCAGTATCGACAAGGAGGAGGGCCGGCGTGCCTGGCGGAACCTGCTGCTGGCGATCGAGCAGCGGATCGTTCTCGCCGAGAAGCACCAAGGAATGCTCGCCGACGATCTGAGCGACTACCTCTTCGCCCGCAGCACCGGCCACATCGGATCACTGATGAGCCTGATCAATCGTGGATGCCAGCGTGCCATACGAAAGGGCCGCGAACGTCTCGACCAGGGTCTGCTAGACGGGGTGAGGATCGACGAGGCCGCCGAGGCGGCGCGCCGCGAGATCGAAATCGCCATGGCGAATGCCAAGATCACCAGCCGCCCGCGGCAGAGCCGGAAACGCGCGGCATGACGCCCGGGCCGCGAACGCTGCCGATACGCCTGGCACCGGTCGACGGAGAAGCCCTCGACTCCTGGCTCGAAGTCCTGGCCGATCGCTCGTCCAGCCCTCTCGGCAGCCTCATGGAACACCTGATGTTTCCGGTGCGCCAACGTGTCGGTAACACCGCGCGGGACATCCCGTCGGACTGGACGATCATGCTGCGCGATGCCGAGGTCACCAACGTTGCGACGGCAAGCGGGCTCTCCCTGGAGAGGCTTCACGCCATGACGCTCGCCTATTACGACCAGCGCGCTGTGCGCCTGGACCGAATACGGCGGCAGGTGCAGCGACGAGTCCTCTGGGGACGCGCCCGTGGCTCCCGGTACTGCCCCGACTGCCTGCGCGGTCCGGCCGGCCGAGGCCGATGGCAACTGTTCTGGCGGCTCGGCTGGGCTTTCGCCTGCCCGACACATGAACGGCTTCTGGCCGACAGATGCCCTGAGTGCGGCAAAGTCCAGCGACTGCGACCACGCACCGGCAAGGATGTTCCCCAGCTCGCCTACTGCGACACGCCGTTCGACGGATGCGGAGCCGACCTCACCCGGACGGCCACCTTGCGCCTGGTGTCCGAGCACCCGGCTCTGGCCGCCCAGCGCCGGATCACCTCAATGATCGACGCAGGCACCGTCGGCTCTGGTCCTTACCAGGCACAGCCACAGCCGGTCGCCGTCGCTCTCACCGACATCCGTGCCGTGGCGGCCCGCGTCCTCGCAGACCTGCCGCCCGCGCAACTCACCGACCTGCTGCCCGGCGACCTCGTCACCGCCTACGAGTTCACGCTGGCCGGCCACGAGACAGCAACGGCTTCTTCACCCCGGAGGGAACCCGAGGTCCGGCCCGGGTTCATGGCTCCGGTACACGCCGCGAGCGCAGCGGTCGCCGTGACGATCGCCGTACAGGTCATCGACCACGACCTGCCCGGTAGCGGCGCGGCGCTACGGGACCTGCTGGCCCGGATGCGCGAGAACCTCGGCCAGATCAGCGCGACCAGCATCGATCAATGGGGGCGGGGGATCAGCCCGGTTCTCAAAGCCGTCCATCTCGCTGCCGTCGCTGACTCGATGCGGCCCAACGAACACCTGCGCTACCGGACGGCCTCGGATCTGCCCGCCCGTCCGCATGCCGGCCGCCGCACGGTCGAGACCCGAGCGCAGCGCACGCCGAGCGTCCTTTGGCCTGCCTGGCGCATCCGGCTCAGCCCCGTACGCGGCGCGTACCCTCGTACCCTCGGCCCGATCCTGGCCGCTTGCCTGATGATCGTCGGTAACACCGTCCTGCTCGACGCCGCAGCCGGCCTGCTCGACGACGTCACGACTGGCAGCGACATCTCCCGCATTCTCCAAAAACTCCACGACGAGCCCACCTGGCCGGACATCGCCACGGCACTCACCCGGCTCGCCGACTACCTGGACAGCCACCCCACACCCATCAACTACCATCGCCGGCGCACCCTCGACTACAACTACCTGCTCCCGCACGAGTGCTGGCGCGACATATGCCGCAGTCTCGGGGTCCAACCAGGGACAGGCCGGCGCGAACGCCTGGTCCGCGCTCACCTCGTTCACCGCATCAGCGGTCTCCCTGAAGAAGACGCCCCCGGCTACCGCATCGATGACCAGGCCAGATTCCGGGCACAGACCGCCGCCCTGAGCATGTTTGTCCAGACGCCCGAACTCGCCGCCGCGCTGAACGCCGAGGCCACACGATTCCTCGCCACGTACCGCATCTACGGCGAGCCGCTGACCTGGCAACCTCCGATCGGCCTGCTCGACGGCCTCGATCTTCCTGGCCCTGATCCTGCCCGGGTCGACCTGGAGCAACTGCACGATCTCGTGCGCGAGCCGGGCCAGACGCCAGGCTCGGTCGCCGAAACGCTGGGGACCGACATCGAGGTGGTCCGGTTCCTGCTGGCCGAGCACCCGGCGGTCCCCGCGCCACGCTCGCTGACCGCCGATCGGGCTACCGGGCAAATCATGGTGCGCGCCCGCCGGAAGTTGCCGCCCCGTCTCTTCGCCGAGATCTACCTGGAGCAGAACACGTCGCTGCGGCAGATGGCGGACTCCACCGGATGCTCGCGTCAGACCTTGGCCCGGCTCGCCGCGGAGTACGACATCCCGCTGCGCGACGGCGGAGCCCCGGCGCGGCACGACCCCGTCGACCGGGACTGGCTCTACGAGCAGTACGTCAACCAGAAACGCCCCTTTCCCGACCTTGCAAGGGAAAAGGGAATGAGTACGACCCAAATGGAACGATGGGCGCGAGAATACGAAGTTCCGCGACGACCCCGCGGCGGGGCGAGCCACAGCGCCCGCCTGCGTGACCAGGGAACGGCCGCCGGTGAGACCACGAAATGAGGATCTTGTTGGGGTTCCGGTGAGTACGTGACGGGTGCGGAATTGGGCGCTGTAGGTGGGTCAAAAGCGTTCGCGTGCCCGATGCCTGCCCCGGTAGCCTGAACCGTCCAAATACAGAAGATTGTGACCGGTCCAAGGGGGAACTGAGCCATGAACGCGGCGGCCCAGCAGGATCAGGTCAAGCGTCTCGGCCGCGCCGTGGTGTTCGTCCACCAGCACGACCACAAGATCACCGACCCGCTAGTGCGGTCTCAGATCGAGGTCCTGCTGATCACCGGCCGTGCGATGGACCTCGCGGCACGGCTCCGCGGCCATCAGGACTTCGTTCCGCTGACCCATGAACTGGTCGTCGGGTACGCCGGATACGCGAGTATCGGGACGCTGGAGCTGTTCACCATCGTGCTGCCGGCGCTGAAGAACGCGAACCTCATCGACTACCGCGTGGATACCACCGGGCACATCATCGGGCTGGACGAGTACGTCGGGGTGTCTGCGACCCTGACCGAGCAGACCGTCCAGGTCCTCAACGTGCTGAAACCCTCCCGCGCGGGACTCGCGTTCCTGCACTCGGTGGAGGTCGGCGCGATCGCGCCGCTGGCCGAGAGTCAGCACCTGCAGGAGATCGTCAAGCGAGGGTTCACCGACGTCGAGGCGACCGAAGCGCTGCGCCTGACCCGCGCCGCGAAGCTAAACCTGACCACGCCCTCGGCGGATCTCAACGAGAAGGTCGTCTACAGCCCCTATGTGTGGGGCACGAAGCAAATCTCGCTCGCGAAGTTCCTTCAGGGCCTGCCGCCCAACGAACGCGACGCGCTGCTCGGTATGTCCGAGCAGGTGCTGTCCACCCCTGGGCTGCACATGTCGAAACTGGCGGCACCGCCTGGCATCATCCGCAGTGCCCAGAACGTGGGCTTGATCCAGGCCGCGAGCGTGCAGTCCGCGACGGGCGCGAGTTCGACCTACGTCTTCTCGCCCCTGCTGGAGGCCGTCGACGACAACTGCATTACCACTGAGGCTTTCCACTTGCGCAAACTCTTCGTCGCTCACATCCTGTTCGGCCACGAGAAGGCGGTGGCCGGTCGCGGGCGGATCAGTAGCCCCGCCGTTCTGGTCGACCGCCTTATCCGCAGGGGACGCGTCGGCCCGGCCACTAACATCGGGACGGACTACCACCTGCTGGAAGCCGCCGGTGTCGTCTCCGTCGACGATCAGGGCGACCGGCCCTTCCTGCGCCTGGTCAAGCCAGAGATCGCCCAATCGGGACTAGAGTGGATCAAGAGGATCACCGACCCCGCTGGTGACGCGAGCGTCACGTTGAGTCAGCGACCGACCGGCTTCGTCAAGCCCGAGGACTCCCGCACCGGCGGCGGCGAAGACCCCGCCTCGCAGGAGATCCTCGCCGCCTCGATCAACGAACTCCGAAAGGAGACGCAGCGTGCCGCGCGCCGAGACGACCCGTGGTCTTGAACCTGGAACCCTGGCCGAGGTCCGTGTCGCGCAGGCGTGGTTCTGGGACGGCTTCTACGTGCGCCGGGGCATCGACCTGCAGCACCGCTTCGGCCCGGACGTCACGACGGTGACGGACCTGGACATCCTCGGGTACGCGTTCGACACGTCGCTCGGCTTCCGCAAACGCATCGGCGAGGTTAAATCCGGCAAGTCGAGTTCCACCCCCCGCCCACTGGACCGCGCGATCTGGGTCCACGGCCTGCAGGGGCTGGTCGGCGCGGGCAGCGGCGAGGTCACTACCGCGTTCTGGCCCACGGGCACGATCCGCGACGCCTGCCGCACACTGGGCGTCACCGTCCAGCACCTCGACGACCTCGCCGCCCGCGAGCAGCGCTTGCGCATTGGGGCATTCGACGACCTGGGTTCCCAGGGCGTGAGCATCGCGATCCTCCGCAAGGATGTCCAGGCGTTCGTCAAGACCGACAGTGTTCTCGAACGCGGGTTCTGGTTCCTGGCGTCCGAGGTGTGGTTCCTGGAACCACTCGACGCCCTGAAGCGAACCCTCGGACTGATCCGCGAATTGTCGCGGCTCTGGCCGCCGAGCGGGCACCGGCAAGCCGAAGAGGCCGCGCGCTGGTTCTTCGCCGAGGCGATCTCCATCGCCACGCTCAACCTGGCCATCGTCGCGGGCGAGGCCAACACGATGGATGCGGCGACGTTCAAGCAGACCGCTGCGGCCCGTCTCGCCACCGGCGACGTCTCCTATCACGCAATGCAGAAACTCTCCGAGCACGTCGACGAGTATCTCGGCAAGATCCTAACGTCGCTGGACGCACCGGCCGACGTCAGAATCAGCGCCATGGGGGCGTTCGCGCCCTCGCCGCCGGACTACACCGAACCGCTGCTCGAACTGATCTCCCGGCTGGCGGCCAGTGCGGGAGGCACCGCACGCCTGCCGCGGCAGATGGACCTGATCATCTTCGAGCGTCTGGTACGACGCCGTGACGCGCCCGCCAAAGCTCGCCATCGCCTAGGAATCGCGACGGGCACCGAGCGGATGATCACTCTCGTCGGCGCGTTCCTGCGCGGCCAGTTCGACCTTCCGGCACCGGTGAACGACGCGCTGGCAGTCAGCCGGTTCGACCATGCGGACGAGTCCGCCGACGAAACTCAGGGCACCCTGTTCGAGCGCGCTGGCGAGACGGAACCGAACGACTCCACCGGGAACTGACCATCGAAACCTGACACCCCTGACGGCGGTCTGCACCAGCCGCCGGACGTACAGAGGCGATCCGGTCTGGATCGTGTGGACCTCGGCGATCGTTCGTGCGCAAGCCAACGGCGGTTGAGAAAATGAGGATGTGACCCACAACCCAGACGGTGACCCCGCCGCGTTCGATTCCACGGACCTCGACGCAGTGGACGCCTGGCTCGACGACCCGGTCGTAAACGCACTACATGAAGACCTCGGGCGACAGTTTCGTGCGCTCCCACCCGAGCAGCAGTTGGCCGGACTCATTCCGGAGCTGGAGAAAGCGCAGGCACGGTACGACGAACTCGCCGACGTGGTCGCCGATGCGCCCGTCGACGATCCCCGCCGATTCCTGCTCGTTGCGATGGGTGAGCAGTTGGAGAAGTTCCGCGCCCGGATCAACGAACTCGGCGGAAACGCCTAGCCCGGTGGTGAGAAGCACCCAGCCGGCGCTCACCCGTGCAAGGCATCGATCGTGACAATGTCGCGGTTTTCAGATGAGTTGCTCCGGCAGCGGCACTCGACATGGTGAGGGTCACGCCGATGGCGCACCGAACCGTTTGACAGCGCTGCCGGCGGTTCTAGGTGGCATGCGCCCTTCCCTCCCGCCTCTAATCGTGGCCGGCGCGCCAACTGCGTGGTTTTCACCGTGGCGCAGCCCGCCCTGCGGGAGCCAGGACCGCCGGAACCGGATCAGGACTGACTCTTGGCCCACGAGTAGGTGATGAGCAGGGCCAGTACGGCGATGAAGCACCAAATCATCCCCCACCGGAACGAGTGCCACGACCAGCCTCCTTTGGGTACCTGCGTGGCTGCCCGCACCTCCTGCGCCGCGGTCTCCAACGCCCGAGCGGTGTCCGCCATGTCGGCGATGCGGGCCGAGGCGTCGGCCAACTGCCGTACGGATTGGTGGGCCCCTTCGACACGCTGAGCAGCCAGTTGAAGTTCCTCGCTCGCTCCCTCGACGGCCTGCATTCTTGTCACCGTGTCCGACAACTGCGTGTTGACGTCGTCGAATCTGCGCAGCGCCGCGTTGAGTGACTCGACGGAGTAGGGCAGGTCCTGCAGTCCGCTGGACGAGTACATGAGCATCTCGGCGGAGTCCGGCAGCCCGCTCAGATTCTGCGCGGAGTAGCTCAAGATCTCGGCGCTGGTGGGTAGATGCCGTAGGTCTTCGGCGGAGGACCTGAGCGACTCGGCGGTCTCGGCGTCAAGGTACGGCCGGGTGAAGGCGTCGGCGACAAGTTGCTTGAGCAGCCCCAGGGTCTCGGCCCCGATGCCGTGAACCTTGGTCAGGGCGGTGGTCAGGTCGGCGTGCGTGTCGTCGATCGCGTCGGCCAGGATCGCCGTGAGCCGGTCTTGGGTCAGCCAGTCGATCTCGTCGAGTTCATCCGACAGGTCACCCTCGACCTGCTCCTTCCACTCGGTGAGCAGGTCGACGGTGTATCGGCGCTCGTTGGCCTTGCGGTCGACGACCTTGTGGTGCGGCTCGCAGAGCAGGATCAGGTTGCGGAAGTGATTGCGTTCGGGGTCGGTCATCGTCGCGTCGTACCGGGCACTGGTCCGCTTCAGTCCGCGGATGTGAGCGATCTCGACCTTGACCTCCCACTCTTCGTTCACGAAGCGCATCACCCGGGTCTGGCATTCGGGCATGTAGCAGTGCCCCCGGCTGAGCATGAACAGGGCCTTCTCGCAGCCCGGTGAGTAGTTGCGATCGCCCATCGATACCTCTCTAGCCCTTAGACCCACGACCGCCAGAACCGTAAGCGATGGGTATGACACGAGAGGTGATCTTTGTTGTGCGGCAGAACGGTCGGATGCGCGAGCCGGAACTCGATGAACGCGTGCCTCTAACGACTCGATCGGCATCCAAGAATCGCATCGGAGCAGGCACGACGCCGGCCTTGCAGGGAGTCCAGTCCGGTGGTGGTCCGCGGCTGCCGATACCCCGTGTCATCGAGCCTCTGATGTAAGGACCCGCTATGTCTGAGTTTCAGGATTGTCCCGAACACGTCCAGCCCGCCGGGGACCACGCCGGCGCGCCGGGCGTTGACGGTCTACGGCTGCCGGCGGCGGTGATGGCGCACGTAGCAGAACTGCGTAAGGAGCGCAAAAAGGACGATGAGCCCGAGCCCCACGGTGACTGGGCGATGTTGGTCGACGTCGGGGCGGCCTACCACGACTCCCCGGACAGCCTCCCCCGCACCGATGAGATGCAGGCCCTGCACCGGACGGTGCGATCCGAACTCGCCGACCTGGACCTGGACGAGATCACCGCCCACAACGGGTGGGACTTACGGCCGCTGGAGGCCGTGGCCTGGCGACATGCCCTGCTCAGGTCCCAGCCCGGCTACAACACGCTGCAACCACTC
The DNA here is from genome assembly GCF_004362215.1 of Paractinoplanes brasiliensis. Lineage (NCBI taxonomy): Bacteria > Bacillati > Actinomycetota > Actinomycetes > Micromonosporales > Micromonosporaceae > Paractinoplanes > Paractinoplanes brasiliensis. The sequence continues at coordinate 3,585,837 of NZ_SNWR01000001.1, forward strand.
GCGGTACGCGGAACACACGTGCGCGCGATCGCCTCCTGGAAAGCAGCCGGAGCCACGATCACCGATCTCGACCCGTACGACCCCGCGACGGCCTGGCTGCGCGCGGGCGTACCGCTCGACGACATCGCCTTGTGGGAGAACGCCGGCCACGGGAAGTTCCTCGACCGGCCGAACCTGTCCGCGTTCGTGGGCGGATGGGGAACCCTGCAGTACGCCGCCGAACTGGAGACGATCTGGCAGCGTGCCACCGCGGCAGGAGCCGTCCAGGGACCGTGCCGCGCCCTCGAACTGGGCTTCATGATGCTGTTCGTGAACGTCGGCCCACCCGCGCTGGCCCGCTACCTGGACATGTGCGCTCCCCACACGGTCACCGCGCAGGAAGCCACCGCCTACTTCCGGAGTTTCCTGCTCTACCAAAACGACCGGTGGTACGAGTACCGGGACGCCTGCGAACAGGGCCTCACCGTGGACGAGATGCGGATACGCCACGCCCGCGACGTCGCACGCCGCCACCGGTCGAGCACCGTGGAGCCCGCCCGGTAGCGGCCTTCCCGGGTGAGGCCCAGCCCAGCAAACCACTCCTCGCGCGCGGTCCAGGCTGCCACGCGCCTCGGCCAGGCCGCGAGCAGCGGTCTGCCGGGCCCACCCGCCCTGGACATCGACGGCTGCGGCGACGATGCCGTTCACCGGAAACGCCTCTTCACCGACCTTGCCCCGGGAGCCGAGAACCGGCCGTGTGTTCCGCCGGCCCTCGACTGCCGTCCGGCAGCCGGTGCCACGGTCTCCACCTCCACCAACGGCGGCCCGGCACGCCCGATCCGGCGTGCCGGCGACCCCTGTTTCCACTGTCGGCGGTGTGATTCAGCGAACAGGAGCCCGCGTACCGAGGTCATACACCAGACGACACGGCCCACCCGAGTAGACCCTCGTGGCCAGGCCCCGGGGACCCTCCTATAGGCCGGTCCGAGATCGCGAACTTCTGCCCGACCAGGGATTACATACAGTCACCGTCGGCCGGGGTGGGGGAAGGGCCCGGGAGTGTACAGCGAGGGTCCGACAAGAATAACGGCGTTGGAACATGATGTGGTCTGAGCGGTGGATATCCACAACATGGTCCACAGGATGTGGACGTGAGTGAACCCTCGACATGCATGCGCGTCGTTGACTACACAGCGCAGCCGTATTACGGTTCGTGTCGGTCCAAATGCGAAAGACCCCGGCACAGGACGTCGAGGGTCGACATCCCGTCCGGGGTCTCTGCTGCTTGGTAGGCGGCTTGACCTTAACGGACGTCTCACTGCACCCACCAGGGTTTAGTGGACTTTCTCATGGTCGGGTAGAGATCGCGGCGGTCCACCGTGTCCGGGCGAGGGTCCCGGCACGGAGGAAGGTACTCACCGTGCGCTTCGGGGAACACTACGAGATCGTCCGGTCGGAAGCCGACGACTGGTTCGACCCGTACCTGGCGACCGACACCCCCCTGTGTGTAGAGCCCTTCGCCATCTGGGCCGACACCGAGGACCTGTGGTTCGGCGCTCACGACCACGTCCTGGACTTCTTCGCCATGGTCTTCGACCTGGTGCGCGAGTCCGACGGGAACACCGCCTCGCTGGCCTGGAAGAAGGCCCAGGCACTGATGCTGTTCCCCGAGCCGGCCGAGTTCTGCCTCGGCGTCGCCGCCGGGTCCCCCAACGGCAATGGGGCCGGAAAGGTCCTCCAGGAGGGCATGCTGGAAGGCGTGCGCACCGCACTGGGGCTCGGGTTCGACAACGTCCCCCACATGGAGATGCTCGCCCTCTTCCAGGGCGGCATGGGCCTGGACCGCATCAGCGATGCGGTCTGCAACGTCGCCAAGAGCTTCTTCATCACCTACACCCAGCAGGTCGCCCGCCGGCACAACGTGCCGACCGAGACGTTCCGGGTCCGCAACGCGACCTGGGACCCGGCCACCGCCATGTGGCGCGACGCCGAGGTCGACCTGCCCGCCAACCCCTATACCTCCCGCCGCATCCCGGTGCTGCTGGTCCCCAAGCGGTTCCTGCGCGACATCCCGGTAGTGACCGCCGACGGGTTCTGGAAGTTCGCCTGGAACGGGCACGCCGAGGAACTGCGGACCCACTTCAACTACGACATCGCCCGGCACGTCGACCGCCGGGAGAAGGCGAAACTGGCCCGGCAGAACCCCGCCATCGTCGCGGAATACCTGACCTCGCTGGAGCACGAAGACCACCCGCCCTACGACGTCGACCGCGACCCCAACCTGCGTACCTCATGGTGGGAGCGCGGTGGCGCGATCGCCGCGACCGCGAAGACGTCGTTCGTCCCGGAGGACCCGGCACAGTTCCCGGACTTCGTCGGCACCGTCATCGACGTCTTCAAACGCGGTGTCGAGCGCGAGGGCGAGTGGCAGCAGTTGTGGCACAACAACTTCGCGTACGGCGAGAAGAAGGTCCAGATGGTCTTCCGCGCGTGCGTCAAGCACTACTGCAAGGCCAACGACGTCGCGGTCGCCGGCGAAGCGAACGCCGGCCGCGGCCCGGTCGACTTCGAGTTCGGCCGCGGCTGGATGGCCCGCTCCGTCGTCGAGCTGAAGCTGGTCTCCAACACCCGGTTCTGGGACGGCATCCTCGCCCAGACCCCGGAGTACGCCATGGCGGCCGACGTCAACATCGCCTACTTCGTGGCCGTGGCCTTCACCGACGCCGAGATGGCCGACAGCCTGACCGCCAAGGTCGAAAAGGCCGCCCGGATCGCCTCGCAGCGCCACAACGTCGAGGTACGGACCGTCATCGTCGACGCCCGCCAGCGGCCCTCGGCGTCGAAGCTCAAGCCGCCGCAGGAAGTCCGCGACGAACTGCACCGTCCGGACGAAGACGCCGCGGCCTGACCTGTCGCACCGCCGGGCGTTGGGGTGGCGGGTGCGCCCACCGCCCCAACGCCCGATCAAGTCACTTGTTTGCCGAACCTGGTATCAAGTTCTTCTGTATTCCATGTGGTCGATGATTTTGCTGCGATGCGCTCAACGAGTCGCGAACAGAATGCGGGAACGTTTATCAGCGCGACCCGCGGGGTGCGCGTATCGACGGCGTGGGCGGCAGGGTCACCAATGAATCGGACGGTGCGATTTTCGGCCTTTTCGGGGCGCGGTGGCCCGTAACCATGAAGGATGCTATTGCGAACGGCGTAGATGACTCGGGCGTCATGGTCTGGCACTCCATGATTGGTCAATAGTTGCACCCAACGCCGATTCACGTCGTCAGCAGTGGAAGTAAGCGTGTCGAGCACCACCATCCCGAGAGCAAGGCCGATCCACGATTCGGTTCCAGGGGCGACGCCTGTGACAGCATCACGGTGATGAGCAGTCGCATATCACGCAAGGCCAACACGAGCGTTGGGTATAGGCCGCTGTCCGACTCGGGGCACAGCAGCATCGCCGGCCCGGGTTCCGACCCCAGATCATGGTGGGTGGTCACCCGTCGACGCTATCTGCGCCTTGGTCAGCCGGTCGCGGGTTCGGCCACAACGTGGTGGATCTTGATCGACAAACCAGCCGATCGCCCGCCGGCCCAAGTCCGGAGACAAGCGGGGACCATCTGCCACGCCCGGCTTGTGAGCCACAAAGCGGTACCAAAGGATCGTGTGCCAAGACTTCGCCACAGGCAGAGCGGACCGCGGTCTCGACCGAAGCCGGATCGCCAGGCGGGAAGCGCGTGCCATCATCGGGGCATGGACCCTCACGAACTGCGTAAGCAAGTGATGAGAAAGACCCGTTACGGGCTGAACGTAGTAGCACTAGAACGGGACTTGGTGCCGCCTGAGGGGCCGCTCGACGTGGCACTCACCAACGGTCTGGCGGCGATCGTGGCATCGGAATTCCCCGGTGAGGAACGGGACTCGAAGGGCCGGATGTATGCGGCGAGCAAACTTCTCGAAATCCTGGAAGGCAAGGGGAAGAATTTCGATTTCACCACGTTGCGCGAAATATTGGAAATAACGCAGCCTCTCCGGCATGCTCGCGCGGACGACGAGTGGATACCTCTCTATCGCCGCCATTTGAAGGCGTTGACTGATCTCGACGATGAACCCGCCCTTCAGGCATTGTCCCTGGCTCGCCAGGCAAGCGGCGTCGAGAGCCTGCTTCGGCAATTGTATGAGAACGCGGCAATGGACGCGGCGGACCGCCAAGGGCTTCTGCCGGACGAGGATTTCCAGCCGCAAGTCGAGTTTGAATCCTGTGACGAATGCGGTCGTTCGACCTTTCTTCCCTCGGGATTCGATGACTACGGGGGCACGTCAACGGTAGGTCAGTGCTTTGCATGCGGCTACGAAAGGGATGCCGAGACAGCGGGGGAAATGGCCGTAAACACGCTATGGGACCAGCGTTACGAAAAGTCCTAGGCTTCGCTCCTCTCTGGAAGGAGAAGTACACCAACGGCTAAGGGGCCGGGCCGTGGCTGCTCAGGCGACATGCTTCAAGCTTGGCAGCCGTTGAGAAAGTCGCTGGACCGGCTTCGTAGGCTCGGATCATGCTGGTGCCGGGAACTCCGATGTGGAACATCACGCTTGATAACGAGGCGAATGACGCCGCCAGTCTGTTCTCCCATGGTCTTGCGATCACGGCAGGCATCCGCCGCGACTATCACGACGCGGTGGCGGCGATGTCGCTCCTGGCTCTGGGTACGGAGAAACTAGTGAAACTGACGATTGGCATCGCCCGTGTCGATCGTGGCGAGGGGTGGCCGTCGAGGCGCGATATGCGCAACCTCGGGCACGGCATCGTCGCCGCTGATGGTCATGCTCGGGCGACGCTCGATCTCAGCCGCAGCACCGCGCCGGTCCACCTGGACGAGCTGCGCCGGGCTGTCGAGGCGGACCCGGTCGTGACGGTGGTCCTTGCCGCTCTTGAGCGTTTCGGTGAGAACGGCCGCTTCTTCTTCCTCGACTCGCTGGGTGACAGCCCGCAGCAGACAACGTCACCGCACATGCTGTGGGCTGGCATGGTGTCTTCGATCATGCGGGCAGATCCGCAGATGACGGCGCGGATGACGACACCCGAGGAGATGGAGTCCCGGGCCGATCTGAACGAGGTGATCGTGGCCTCGTTGACCGGTTGGTGGGAGTTCTACCGGGCGGCGTGGACCACGGGCGCGATCGGCGAGAACGCCAAGAAGTATTCGCAGACGCTGCGACTGGCGGCGAACTAAACACAGCGCGGCAAGATCCGGCGTCTCAGCGACCCTCGCTCGTCCTGCCTGCCGGCATGTTCCACACCTCCTGGAGGGTGACCAGCACGGGCAGGGATTTCGAGTGCACGCTCTGACGGGGTCGCCGTAAGGTCTTCCGGTGGACACGCTCAGACCAGCGGAAACGCAGACGGCAGCCGCTCCTTTTTTCTCGGGACTGCTGCGTGTCCGTCCTGCGGTGCTTGACACGGGACCGCTGACGACCGATGTGATCGGCTCCGTCAAGCGCGGCGAGCCCTCGCCGCTCTGTCTGGCGATGCAGGCGGGTCTCGTCCGTGGCTACGCGGCGCACCATGTGTGGGCGGAGGTGCCCCGCGTGCTCGCCAAGCGTGCTGGTCAGGCCCGGGTGTCGTTCGAGGAACTGGAGCGGCTCTGGTGGGACGAGTACGTACCGCTCATCCGCGTCGTGGACTGCGCCGGCCTGCCTACGACCCGGCAGTCACGAGTTCTTGCTGGCCGTGACGACTCCGACACGAACACCCTCCTTCTGGCCGGGTTGATCGCGCCGGTGGTCGTCATCGCGGAGGACCGCGACATCGTTTCCAGCGGCCTCGCATACGAGCAGTGGACCCACTTCTACGAGGTGGCGCGGGCGATCGATGCCGGGAAGCGGCACCTGACGTCAGCGGCCTTGCTCGCCTCTCTCGGCGGTCACGGAGCTGCTGCTGCGGGCCGAGGCGTCGTCAGGTTGATGGCCAGCCCGGTGGGGAAAGGCGCGGTCGCGCTAACGATGCTGGCTCTGGCCGTTGCGGCTGTTCGATGGGGGCCTGACCTACGCGCGTCCTGGCGTCGCGGCGACGCGTCCCGCAAGGAGCTGATGACCGAGTTCGGCGTCCACGTCACGGCGTTCTTGCAGCGGCTGGAGCGAGCAGAAGGAGTCTGGAAGGACGCGGAGCGAGGCGAGCCGGGTACATCCGTAACGCACCGAGTCGCGACGGTGCTGGCATCGGCGGAAGCGCCGATGACGCGCACGGAATTGGTTGCGGCGCTGGACATGACAGACTTTCGGCGGGGTATGGATCAACTCGGTCACGTCCTATTCGCAGCCCCGGCCTTTGTCCAGGTGACTGGTTATCGCTGGCAGCTCGGTCGTGACGGGGTTGACTTCGGCCTCAGCGCTGGCCGCGTGCGGCAGGGTTAAGCAGGTGCTTTGCGTCATGGAGCTGGGCACAGAAGATCGTTCCAGTTCGAGCCGCAGACGAATGCGAGCCCGGGGCCGCTGCTGCGCTGGCGGATTGAGGGCCAGGAGATGGCGTGCTTCAAGAACCAGACTACTACCGCCCAGGGCACCGCCGCCTCCGCTGAGAAGGTGAAGCGGCGGCTTCCCTGACGTGCTCTGTGGAGACCTTGTCGGCTGTGTGACAGCCATGCAACTGAACCTCCCGGCATGGATGGGCGTTGATACGGTTGGCGGACCTTGCTGGGTGTGACTAGGGAGTAACGTGAACAGCGGTGTCGAGGAAGCCAAGCTGACTCTTCGGAGAGTGGTGGGCAAGTTCGCGTTGCTCTTCGCCTTCATCTATCTCTTGGCGCTTCTCGCTGTCTTCATCACGGCTTATCAGGGCGATGAGGTGCCCGTCAGCACGTGGCTCCTGCTCGTGCCGGCTGGTGTGGCGTTCGTCCCTGCCGTAGTAGATGCCGTCAACCTGCACCGAACCGAAGATCCCGTCAGGCTCAGCAAGCTCTGGAAGAGGTGCGGGCTCTTGGCGGTGAGTGGGATGGTCCTCCTGGTGGCCTCATCCTTTATTACGGATTGGATCAACTGATGACGTTCCGTGTGGAACCGGGCTCGCTGAGGTTGTACGCGGCCGAGCTTGCGGACGCATCCGGCGTAGCCGAGGCAACCCAGAACTATGCCAACAAGTGGGGATCGCTCACGCCGCATCAACTGGGCATCTTGGGGCAGGTGACCCAGAGGCATGAGAACTTCATGGAGGACTTGAACGAGACCCTGCTCAAGTTGGCGAAGGTCCTAGACACGTCGTCGGTGAATCTGCGGAGCGTGGCTGCTACCTACGAGCGCACCGACTCTGAGTCCGCTGCCCAGATCGATTCGAGCTACCCGACAGTGCAGAGGCCCATCACGTCGGCTGGGAGCTGAGATGGTCGATCCCACTGCTGCTTTGGTTGCTCCAGGTGAGCCCGATGCTTCGGCTGCCAACGGCTTCCCCGACCCTGGGGCACTCTTCAACTACGTGTCGCCTACGGCGTGGATCAACGCGGTGATCGATGGCCTGACGGGCTTTAACGCCATCGAATACTGCACACAGTGGGTGGGCGGGGACTGGGGAGCCATCTACAAGTTCGGCGACGCGCTGATCAGCATGGGCCAGTGCGCTGACCAGCTCGCTGTGAACCTTCAGCAGGGCATGTTGAAACTTGATTCAGGCTGGGATGGGAACGCCAACGACTCGGCGTACAACTACTTCACGTCGCTGTCGGCATCGGTGAGCGAGCTTCGTTTCAAGTTGACTGACCTCGGCGAGGAGTATCACAAGGCCGCGAATGGGGCCTGGGGTCTGGCGAATCAGCTCGGCAACCTGATCCAGGCGCTGGCGGACAGCGCCATCTTGGCCGGGATCATCGCGGGTGGTAGCACGGCGCTGATGTCCACCGGGGTGGGGGCGGTCGTAGGAGGCCCCGGATACGTGGCGGTGACGCTGATCGTCGCGGACATGTTGGTGATCGTCAACAAGATCTCGGTGATCATCCAGACGGGCATGATGGCCATCTTTGGGTCCTTCGGCCTGGCGATGGACATCGCCTACCAGGGTGGCAGCCTCGACTCCATCCCGCTGCCGTCGGCGGCGTACGCCGCTCCGGGAGCCTGACGTGCAAGAGCGTGGAGGAGAGGCAATTGACCGCGAGTTGGAGACGATGGCAGGCCGCTCGGGGATTGCCGAGGAGGTCAAGGAGAGCCTTCGGCGGATGAAGGATGGCTCGGCCGGTCCCGAGATGGCCGAGGTGGCGAGAGATTTGCTTGAGGGGCGTATCCGTCTGCGGGATCTCTCCATGACCGACGTGTACTCCGGCCCGCTCATGGACGCCATCGACAGGTACAAGCGGTGGGAGTCGGAACTGACGCCGGAACAACGGGACGCTCTGGCGGAGCAGGTGCGCGAGCGCTTCGGAGTTGACGTGAACGAGCTGCGTCGTTCGTGAAACCTCACCGGCCGAGCTCGCAGATCGAAGTGGATAATCGCTGAGTGGCGTGATGTCCGTGGCCCGGGGGGTCGGGTTTACCGGACGTGAGGCCGATGAACCCACAACCCTTGATCGTCGTTGTCTCAGACAGGCTCAGCCGTCAGCCACGTAATCCACGGCGTGCGCGCTCGGCTTCAACGTCAAATCCACGTGCGTCGCGTTCATACGACTCTGCCAGCGACGTGAGGAGTTTCCGGGTTCGTGGCCAGGCCGCCGCAGCGCTGGCTTGGCGCTGATAGTCCGTGGCCAGCTGCCGCTCCTGGTCACCACCGTCGTAGACGCCCCGAGTAGTGACGCCTCGCCGGTTGTAGATGCCGACGTGTAGGCCATTCTCCAGCGGATGGCTGCGAAGATCTTCTAGTAGGTCACGCACCGGCCTGGGCGGGAAGACGCCGTCAGGGTCCGGTGGGGCATAGGCCAGAATTTGCCCGATCTGGCTGTCCCCGACTCGCTGGCGACCAAGCGTGCCCAACCGGGCGCGGGCGTCGTCGACCCACTGACGCAACCGATCCGCGTCAAGGGTTCCATCCGCGCGAACGCCGGGGCATCTACGCCAGTCGTGGAGAACCTCGTAAGCACGTAGGGCACGGTCCTGCCGTGCCGGCTCTGGCTCGTCGCCCTCGGATTCGTTCTCGTCCAGCTCGATGCCTTCACCTTTGAATGCGTACCGAACAAGTTCGACGAAGAGCGCTGGGTCTTCGGCGAGCGCGCCGTGCAGTGCTGGGGCATCGGCTTCAAAGCCGAGGACCGGGAAGAGCTGCCATTCGATGGTGAGCAGGCGCTGCGCGCCGATCGTGTCACGATGGTCGGCCAAGAGGGCGATCACTTCCCGGAAGTCATGATCGCGCAGGGTTGCGAACTCCGGATCTTCACGGCCGCTGGCTATCAGTACGTCTAGGGCGTCCGCGGCGATCTCGGCGGCTTCGGCCGTGTTGCAGCGGTTGCGGTACAGAACGAGAAGGTGAAGAGCGGCTGCTGGCCGGCCGACAGCCGTCAGTGACCGGGCCGCTTCGAGCACGAACTCAAAGTCATGGCCTAGTCCGTAGAAGACGAATTCTCGCCAGTAACGGTCCGCGACCGCCGGGTCCAACTCGGTTAGCTTCGTCCAAGCGGCGCGCGGCTCGCGGGTGGCTCGGAGTATGCGGGCCTGCGCCGAGGTGTTTGTTGTGGCATGGAGCAGGCGGTCGCGCGCCTCCGTGCCGCCGTCGCGGAGTCGTTCGGCTAGGTAGGCAAACGCTACTTCGGGGCGGAACCCGTTGTCTTCGGTGAGCCAGACCAGCATGACGTCATCCCAGTTGCCCCCGACCCCTGCCAGCCCGTCACCGACTAGGTGCGGGTAGTTGGTGTTCGTAGCCAATTCGGCCAAGGCTTCTTCACCGCCAGAGCGGCATATTTCTTCGATAGCCTGGCTCCGGAGTTGACGTATCGTCCGTTGGTAGGCCGCGATGTCGTCCCGGCGGGAGTGGTCGCCGAGGGTGATCCAGTCGGAGGCGAACAGCCAGGCGTTACGGCGTACCGGGTCATGTGGTCGCACCGCTTCCGCGGCAACCTCTAGCGGAAGCAGTCGTTCTTCGGGCAGGGCCCATCCGGCGTCGCTGTATTCCCGGTGACGTGCTACGAACTCGCGTACCGCGTCGAATACACGCTCCCGTTGTACGTCGTCGGTGAGGACCGCGCCGAGTTCGTTCAGACGGTCTGCGAACACGGCGCGGTGCGCTGGTGAGAGCTGGTCGAAGTGGGAGATCATGCGAATGAAGCGGTCAGGCTCATCGCTCAAGTTGTCGAGCAGCATCTCGACGACGGCGTCCGTCTGCGTGTCGACGTCCGCCCGTGTGACCTTCTGGGTTTGCTTCCAATCCCGGAATCGAGGCCCGGGCTGGACGATCTGAAGCCGGTGCGAATGCGGCAGAAGATCGTGGAGAACCGGGAGAGCCACCTCGGGCTGTTGGCGCAGCAACCGTGCGGTCATGCGAATCCGGTGGTCCAGGTCTGCCGTCGTGTTGGGTGCCCAGCAACTCAGAATGCTCACGAGGCTGTTGGCCGGCCGGTTGGACCAGGTACCGCCAGGGTCGATCGCCGCGAGCTGGCCGAGGATTTCCACAACTTCGTCAACGTAATCCGTTGACCAGGCCACCACGCTCAGGGCGGCCAGCACGGCGAGATGTGGAGACGGCACGCCGCTGCCGAACTGGTTCCGATCTTTGTCCTGGAACATGTGCCGATGCAGGCGCGGCCCGTGCGGCAAGTCCCGGCTGAGAGCCGCAAGAACCTCTTGAGGCGCGGCCTCGGCCAGCAAAGGCAGTACATCGCCGAGAGAGGTCCACAGCGCATAGGTGTCGTCTGCGTCGGCGGCCCGGAGAACATCCCGTACCACCAGGCGTGCCCACTCAGCTCCCGTGGTGTTTCGGGGTGCGCGTAGCGAGGTGTCGCCGCCCAGCAGAGCGAGGGTCTGGGCCAGCCCCATGCGCAGAGCACCGGAAAACTTGCGGCGAACGTCGCTCGTCATCTCCTGGAACGGATCGGCTTCACGGGTGGCGATGTTTGGGTCTACCTCGGAGAACACCTCAAGGGCGGCTGATCGGAACGCATGCAGATCATCTGGCGTCAGCTGCGGGCCGAGCAGGGTCCACGCGTCCTCCGGGGAAAGCAGGTGCCAATGGTCGTCGACTTCGGCGACGAACGGGATCTCCGGGACAGCAGCGAGTTTTAGCGCGGTCTCGTGCACTAGTTCATACGGTCGGCCGACGCAACGCGCGACGAGTGTCCGGTCGTGCTCGCCTGCGCCGAACCAGCCGCCGATCAGCAACAACCGTCGGCGGATCACATCGGGCTCAGACACCCAGGATGGGGTCAAGGGCGTCGGATTCTTGGCGAGACTTCGCCGTAGCGCCAGCAGGCTTCGCCGGGCAAGCGCGCCGAGCGACCAGGTCCGCTCATGGTCCAGCCCGTCCGCCTGCATCTTGGTGGCTACGGCTTGGCCGTCGACACGTGGCACCGGGATGGTACCGACGGCCCCGGGCTCCGCGAGCAGGAGAATTTGATGCTGGTGACGAGGCAGGTCGGCGGCGAGGCTGCGATCCGGGAGGAAGAGAATCAGTGGCTGGGGCTGCTGGATCAGCTGGGCCAAACTGTTGGGGTCGGTGACGAACAACGCCCGGGTGTTGTGCCGCTCCAACGGCTCTAACGTTGCGGCTACGAAGGCTCGTGCTTCGTCCGGCCTCATGTCACCACCGAGCGAGATCATCTCCTGACCCGCGTTGAGTGTTTCCCGCAACGACTCGGCTGCCTGTTCGCGCCCGGCCAGGACAACGCGGGCGTCGAGTTCGATCGTCGTTGACGGCAGCCAGGTGCCGGACCACCACTCAGCGGCTGGACGGACACCGGGCATCGCTTTGCCGAGTTGCTCGGCAAGCCATGCGGTAGTTGCGGGGGCAGCGTCCAGCCAGAGGTGGATCTTGTCCAAGTTGTAGGCCCGGACGTCCTTCCATCGACCCTCGCCCCTCCGCTGTTCGGCCCAGCCAGCCGACTTGGTCCATGGCGCAAGAATTGCCTGGACGTAGGTGACCTCACCGAGAGCCTGACCGTTCGGGCCGGTCTGACGTTTTCCGTAATCGTCGTTGGCCTTGTCCTGCCCGCCGCCGACCGACAGCTCCCATACCGATGTTCCGGACGGAACGAACGCTGTCTCTCCGGTTGCGGTCACTACACCATCGAAACCACCAGTGGCCACGCCGGACCCGCCGGGCATATCCAACTCGGTCAAGCCCTTGCCGGTCTCGGCGATCAGTCGACGGACCAGTAGGGGAAAGACCATGTCGAAGCCGGCCGAGCCGGCAGCATGTCGCAGATCATCGCGGGTGATCGGGGGCCACGTTGCCATGGTTGCAAAGTACCGGCAGGGTCCGACACAAATGCTGGAGCGCAGGCGAATCGGAGGAGCCTAGATGCCGGGACCGCGCCGGTGTCTGTGCCGGGTGTCCATGGGGCCTTACGCTTTCAAAGACGTCGACCTGTCGGGTCGGCACTGCCGGGCCCGCATTCACCAACGTCCCGACGCATCGGTGGTGCTGTGGCATCGTCGGCCTCAGGCTTGATCGTCAACTTTAGTCTCGGCGGTCTCGGCGGTCTCGGCGGTCTCGGCGGTCTCGGCGGTCTCGGGTGCGGCTTGCTGCCGTTTCTTTCGGTTCATGTACTGCTCAGTAGCGACGGCGAGGTACGTCTCCGGGCTGATGTCCATTCTTCGGGCGGCGACCTCCACCTCGCGGTACAGCGAGTCGTCGATGTCGATCATCATGATCGTTCTGGCCATGAGAGATTCCTTTCAAGGTAAGTACGGGTTCAGCCGTGGCCATGGCCACGGTTCAGGATTTGTGGTTGAGGGCTTTTAGGAGAGCAAGCCTTCGGTCATGGTCTACGGGATCGTCGCGCAGGATTCGGTAGAGGCTGGGTGCGTCGCCGGGGCGGACCCCCGTTTCCGCGCTCTGCGCCCGGTAGCGGTCGCGGATTAGCCAAGGAATGTGGCGCACCTCGGGGCGCGTCCACCCTTCTATCGCCCGCTGTGTCAGCCCGGTCGCGATGACGTCCAGCGATGAGCGAGGACGCCGGCGTGCCCAAGCTCCCGCGTCCAGCGGGTCGACGTTGCGGATGGCGAGTGGATCAACGAGGTCCTGCCAGAAGCGTTCGTTGGCGTAGAGCCGTCGGCCCATGGCATCAGCCCAGCGGTAGGCAGCGACGGGCGTGATGTCACTGTTGCGCAAGGTCATGAGGCTCGCGATCCGGTCTCGGGTGTCGCTCAGACCGAGCCGGGTGAGGACGGTGCGCCACGGAGTCGCCTGTTTCAAGGCAAGGTTGTGCGCTAGCCAAATCGGTTCGCTGGTTGCCTTCCGGTGCCGGCGCTTGCCGCTGCCGGAGGACGTGCTCCTGAGTTCTTCCCAGCCGCGTCCTGATGCTCTCCAGTCATCGAGAAGCCCTACTCGGGCGGGGTATGCCATCTGGCATATATCACGGGCGAGGCGGCCGGGGAACGCGTCGTACAGGCCGCCATGGGCCAGGGTGTCCAGATGCCAGGAGGCGGCAGCGATCTGGGCCGCGGTCATGCTCGCGCGTAAGCCTGGACGGTTCTTGATCGCAGCTGAGTACAGCGGATCGGGCTGTCGGTAGCGGGTGTCGAACACGTCCGCATCGGGAGTGATCGCCCACCAGGCGGCGGCCTCGGCGCGGGTGGCGGCGTCCCCACCAGGTTGGGATGCGCTCCGTAGGGCCTCGGCGGCCCGGCCTGCAAGCCGGCGAGCCGCACGGTGCGGGACATCGAACGTGTCCCAGCAGGGCTCCATGGTCCAGTACGCCGGGTGGGCAGGGCTCGCCGGCCGCTCGGCCAACCGCGGAATCACACAGTCGTAGTCGCGATGGAACACGTTGAAGTAAGAGTTCCACGTGTCGATCAGCGACCCAGGGCCGTTCAGGCTGGCTAGCGCCTGCATCGAGCGGATCAGTTCTGCCTGGCCGCAAACTACGATGCGGACGGACCTGATCACCAGAGTGACGCCGGGGATCGTCGCGTCACTCAGCAAACTGATCCCCCACCCGCTGGCGAGGCCGACGTTGCGATGTTCTAGACGAAATCGCTGATCAGTTCGCCCTTCGGAGACTGCTGCGATTCGGCGTAAAAGATCCGGTGCACGCCAGCAGCGGTCGTCCGTGACGGGCTCCGCGTCCCAGGTCAGGATGTCGTGTGCCGCCACCATCGTCATCCGGTTGTCAGCCGTGCGTCGGGGGCATCGTCGGTGGTGGTCTGTGCCGGGGGTCTGGGATGGCGTTGCCGCAGGTCAGCGAGCAGACACTCGGCGTGGTACCAGCGGCGGCGGCCGATACGCCGGCCGGCGCTGACGAGATCTCCCAGATTCAGCGGTGAAGTGCAACGCGCGCACGTTCCGCCGCGCTGGGCGTTGATCGATTGGCGGGCAAGCCGATATGACGCGAGGAGCCGCGGGGCGTCGGCCCGGCAGGTCTTGTCGCGGGTGTGACCGCTGTGGCCGCAGACAAGACGGTCTGCCTGGCTGTTGTTCTCTACATCAACGAGACCACAGGTCTCACATGCGGTCCACTGGCACGAGTCGCCGCTGATGGTGTACATCACGTGGTGAACGACGGATCGCGGCCCGGTGGCGCACATGTCCTCGGGCGCGGGTATGCCACCGATGCTGAACAGCACGCTGCGGGCCTGCCAGTCCTCGGACAGCGGGCCGGCGGTGTGACTTACGGGAAACCCGCAGCCCACCTCGGGAGCGGACAGTCCCGGGCCCTCATCGGCTGTGGTGGTGGCAATGAAGGCGAACTCTTGCCACCGCCGGAAGTCCTCGGTGCCGGTGCCGTCACCGATCTGGACCCACAGCGCCTGGCGTGGCAGCCAGAAGTCCGGCTCGTACTCCACGCCACTGCCCAGGATCAGTTTCCGGCTGCGGAACTGCCAGGGGACGAATAGGTCCTCAAAGCACAAAGCCCATTGGGCATGCACCAGCGTTGGGAATCGAACGCCCGCGAAGTGAACATCGTTCGCGCTCATGGTGAGGGCTTTCTGTCTCGGTAGCAGAAGCGCCGTACCCCCGGCTGGGGAGATGCCATCCCTTGGTGGCGGAGACAGTAAGCCGCCATCGTCGCGGTCCAGGTCGAAACGGGGGTCGTCGGTAGTTCCACCGCGCGGCGAGATCACACCAAGGACGGCTGTTTCGCAATCTAGCTCAGAAAGTGCAGTTTCCTGCACTGACATGCCGGAGTGAGGCAAGTTGCCTTGATTTCGTGATCGAGCCACCACCGCCGTACGACGAGGTGGCTCTCGGGGTGGCAATCAGCAGGCTCCGCATGGAAGAAGGGCTGACCCTTGAGCAGCTCGCCGAGCGCAGCGGCGTCTCCCGCCGTCAGTTGATCAACATCGAGCAGGCGAAGCACGCCCCGACGGTCACCACCCTGCATGCCATCGCGTATGGCCTGAACGTGGCAGTCGGAGACCTGGCGAACGTCGGCTCTGCACGTTCGGCATCAGGTCCGAGCGCCGTCGCCCCCGTGTCGCCAGGGGGAACGAAGCCCTTCGACGAACGGCAAGCCGCCTCCTGATGTCCGCTGGCCCCGCCAAGGCGGGGAACCATATGTCTGACGACTTGCGGCCCCCGGTCCCCGGCGTGTTCTGAACCCGACCACCCGTCCACTGCGCCGGCTCGCCGAGGTTCTACAAGGCGTCCAGGGCGGGCGGCGGACGAGAGGCTCGGTCGCGGCGCGGCGGCGCTGGCAGGCGGCCTCCGGCCTGGCTGCCAGTCGGCCGGATCGCGAGGCTCTGCTCGGCCGGCCCGAAACCGCCACGCCGCGTACAACCTCGCGCGTTAACAATCGCGGTGATAATATATCGCGCATGTTTAACGATGACGTCGAGCGGATTCGGACGGCACTGCTTCCGTTGTGTGAACCGCTGCACGGCGTCTTCACCTGGGCGGATCAACGTCGCCGCGAGGTGTTGAGTGACCTCGACGGTGAGGCGGTCTACCGCTGGCACGCGACCCACACCGTCCGGGCCTACGCCCACCTCCAGCTGGGTAAGACCGTGATCGCCCCTTGGCAGTTGACGGGCAACCATGCCCGCAACGGCGAGTTGTGGCTGTCCGACGGTGACTACCGCATCCGGTTCCTGCACGCCGTCCGCGACAGCGACGTCCCGCCTCCTGGGTTCAACGACGCCCGGCAGGCGTACTATCGCAACCCGCCGTTGTTCGATCTGCCGGTACCGCGCCTGCTGGGCCCACCGGATGACCGGCTGCTGTTCGTCTGGCGCATCGACGCCAAGACCGGCGTGCCGATCTTCCGCGTCGTCAGGCCGATCGGTACCTGGAAGTGGGGCGATCATGCAGCGACGGACATCGACTTCATTCTGCCGGAGACCGCGGAGGATCTTGCTGCTCTAGAGTTCGAGCCGTCGGATGAAGGTATGGAACTAGACATCCCGGACGAGGATGGTCTGGAAGGCGGGGCCGAAGATGCTGGCGGAAGCGCCGGGTGAGCGTCTCAAGACGCTCCGCGACATCCTCGGGCTGACTCAGGCTCAGCTGGCCGAGGTTTCCGGCGTCACACAGCCTTGGATCTCCGATGTCGAAACCGGGAGCCGCGACGCCACCGACGACAAGCTGACGCAGATCGCCACCGCCACCGGTACGCCGTTGACCTTCTTCAAGGTTCAACCGACGTCGGTCCCGCTGGACAGCTTGCGATTCCGCAAGAACTCACGGGCCCGCAAGACGATGACCCGGCGCGTCCATGCTGTCTACGGCGAGAGTTTCCGGGTCGCTGAAACCCTATTCGATGCGGAGCGCTACCCGACCCCGTCACTGCCGTTCGCCGCCGGAGATGAGAACCTCGACGACAAACAGATCGAGCAGTTGGCGGCGGAGACCCGCGAATCCCTGCGGCTCGCGCCCACCGCGCCGATCCCTCATCTGACCCGCGCGCTGGAACGTGCCGGCATCGCGGTAGCGCCGCTGGTCCTGCCGGATGTCGAGGGCGAGGAAAACATCCCGGTCGGGCATTTCGGCGTCTCCCACTGGGCGGGTATCGGCGCGGCGGCCCTGGTCGGGTACTTCCCCGGTCAGCAGGGCGACCGCGACCGGTTCACCCTCGCCCATGAGGTGGGTCACCTGGTGCTGCACACATTCCGGCCCCGCACCCAACAGGCCGTGGCCGAGGACGAGGCCAACCGCTTCGCCACCGCGCTGTTGGTACCGGTGGAACGGGCCACGGCGATGATGTCCGAGGCTCTCACCCTGTCGGACTATGCCCGGCTCAAAGCGACGTGGGGTGTGTCGATCCAGGCCCTCATCATGCGCGCCCACACCGTCGGGGCCATCGGCGACACCCGCAAGAACTCGCTGTACGTGCAGTTGTCGGCGAAAGGCTGGCGTAAGCAGGAGCCGGTGACCGTCGGCCACGAGGCCCCGAAACTGCTGTGGACGCTGCTCTCGCGCCGATACGGCCCTCGGCCCTACCTTCCCGGTTCCGAGGACCTCGCCATCCATCCCACGCTGCTACGTTCGATCGCCCCCACCGAGCCCTCCGCGGCGGCGGCACGGCCCGCTCCGGCAGCGACCGCCGAGCCGGCGCTGAAGGTTTACAACTTCCGGCGTCGCTGACGGCCGCAGGGCAGAACGGTCCGAGAACCCCCAGCACGGGTGTGAAGGGCAGCTGGCCCGGTGTGTTATCAGTCCTGTACGCCGGCGTGCACGGCCTCGTCGTCATCGCTGTTCGGTAAGTCCTCTGGACCCTTCGGCGCTTCCCATCCGAGGGACAGAACACGCACGTCCGGCGTGGATGGCAATGATATTTGCGTCACGGCAGGTGAATTAGCCATCAAAGAAAGCGTTTTCCGAATCATTTCACCATGCGCTTCCCAAATACCCGGTTGGGCGGTGAGCGCTTGCAGGAGGGGCCACACTTCAAAAGGACCACCATCGTGGCACACCTGAGAATGACGAGCGGATGGACTTAGCTCATCATCCTGAAAATGCGCGACGCGTTCGATATCGTCGAATCGGAATGACAGGATGTGGCGCGGTGCCGAGCGAGAAGCGTCCGTTGCCGTTTCCTCGTTCGCCTCCTCCGGTTGAGCACGTCGCAGCCAGTCGCGGAGCCTTCCGCCCAGACGCCTCTTAGCTGGAGGTTCAGCAGCTTCAGCCTCCCCGTCACCCTTCCAGAGATCGGCACCGGCGGCCACGTCGCCGTAGCGCCGGAATCTCCCAGCGGCCTGACGCAATTCCGAGAGCGGGGTTCCTACGCTCCAAGTGCCAAAGCAAAACTCCACCTCCTCGTCGTGTTCTTCCTGATTCTGGGCGCGCGCTGCCAACAGCCACAAAGCCTCAGTCTTCCCCGAATCATGAATACCGGTCAGATAAGTGAGATGATCCCGGGATCTGTCGATTTCCTCAGCTTTCAGTCGCGCCTCGGCGATCATAGCGTCCGCGTCGGCGCGCGCCTTGTCGAGAATCTCTTGCGCCCGGTCGAGCGCCGTGTTCACGTAGGCGTCCAAGCCCTCCTCCGCGCTGTGGGCCCGGGCCTGCGCTTCGGCCGCGATTTCTTCCGCAGCGGCGGCGGTAACGGTAGCGGCGTGCAGCCGGGACAGTTCGGTGTCACGGCGCTGACGTGCGACGAGGGCCTCGGCATCGAGGCGGGCGATTTCGGCCCGAAGCGTTCGGCGACGGCATTCGAGATCGGGTAGCTCTGTCGCGCCGGCCAGGTCCGCCAGGCTGAACTGCCCCAGTTCGTCGATCCGTAGGCCGACGGGACCGCCCGTCAGATCCGCGGCGTCGGGCTCTGAGTCGAAGCCCTCCAGCATCAAGAGCGCATTGAGGTGCACGTCGATGTCTTCGTCGGTGATGTCGTCGACGGTCTGGTCGATGAGGTCGAAGACCTCCCGGAACTCGTCGCCGGACGGCTCCTCGCGTCGTGGGTACGAGGTCGGGTCGATGGTCATCGGGCCTCCTCTCCCAAAGGGTTGGCGTCGTGGTCCGCCGCCTGGTCTTTCTTGATCGTTTTCCTGAGCCGGATACGCGCCTCATACAGGCTCTGCCGCACGGCGTCCGGGCTGCGGCCGAGCATCGCGGCGATCTCGTGCGGCGCGAAGCCGTCCACCACGAATGCCATGACCTTGCCTTGTTCCGGCGGCAACGACCGCAGTAACTGCATGACCCACTGGGTGTCCTCCCAGAGGTTCAGGCTCGCGTCCTGCTGGGACGGGGCGGTGGCCGCACCGTAGCGGACCTGCTGTGCCCGGACTCGGTCGAGGGTGTTCGTCTTGGCCTTGATGAAGTTGTTGATCACCGCCTTCCGTCCGTAGGCCCGATGATCGCCGATGTCCGCCCATCGGCGGAGTACCTCCGCCATTGACATCTGGGCGGCCTCGATGGCCTCTTCCCGCGTCGCGCCTGAGTACATCGCGGTCCTGACCAGCGTCTTGAACTCGTCGCGGTAGAACGCGGCGAAGCCGGCGGGCGGATGCGGCCGAGACGTGGCGAGCGGCGCGGCAGTGGCCTGCGCTACGGCGTTGTCGGCATCCACTCGGGCCTGCCTCCGATCATCGTGGTCGGGCGGCCAGTCCGGATGGCCGCGTCATGGAGATAGGTCCGGGAGGAGGCCGGTGTGTGAGGTCGGCCGGGCAACTTTCTCAACATTTCTTTCTGTAACTTCACAGCTACTCGATGTGACGCTTTGTGGTCAGGGTGATCACGCCGACCGCGACGCCGGCGATGATGGCGGTCACGGCAATCGACCCGGTGGTGAGGAAGGCCCCGGCGATAGCCGCGCAACTGCCTTGTACCAGGAGCAAGACCTGCGTCCCGTCGGGCCGCTGTTGCGGCTGCCGTTCGGGCGACGAATCAGTTCCGGTCGTACCGGCCATGAGAGATCCTCCTACGTGCTGGATGACGCTTACGTAGGGCAAGGTCCTTGAGGGACTCTGTGTGTGAGGCCGGCAGCCGAGATCGTGGCGTTCGTCGCGATTTGGCCCGCGTGTCTCACGCGGAGCCGATGGGCTTCACGGCAGGTCGTGGTCTCAGGCGGCGCGCCCGACGCCTAGCCGGAGTCGGCGGCGAGAGCGCGGCGCGAGGTGCTTCGGATGCTCCCGGTTCTGACTCCCGGCCGGCCATGCACGCGAGACCGCGAAGGTCGGCGATCCGATCCGGGCCGAGCAGACCGCCAAATCTGAGCCTGGATCAGGCTGGGCGAGCGGCCGGGCGAGCCATAAGGTCGGGCCATGGGAACGGCGACGCCTCGCAAATTGCGAGAAGCGATCGGTCAGGCGTTGCGCGAGGCGATGAGCGCCCCGAAGGTCGAGCAGTTCTGCACCGGAATCGGGCTCGCCCCGCCCCACCCGCCCGACGACGTCGCCATGATCAGCAAAGCGGCCTATGTCGAGCGCCGCCTGGGCGGCAAAACGCAACCTGAACTGCTCCAGCTCGCGCTCCAGGTACTCGACGAGTGCGACGGCGGAGACGCCGCAGCCAGGCTCGCGGATCTGGTGGCCGGCCGCGGCACCGGCGTTGCCGGAGAGATGAAGAACCTCATCTTCGCCGCGGATGGCCCGAAGCCGGAGTTCGTCTTCCGCGACGCCCTCAACAACGACCTAGAAGCGATCAAGAACGCGGAATACTGTCTCATCTACGACCGGCCTCTGGGCGACGACGGTCTCACCTGGCGGCAACTCGGCGACTGGTGGACCATCCACGCGGGCCTGGCGCACCTGCCGGAGCGCGAGATCTGGAACAACCTGCACGACCGGCTGAAACGCTCGCTGGGCGACAACGTCGGCGAACGCAACATCTTAGATGCGTACAAACGACGCTACCGGCGACTCGGACCTGACATCCCGGCCCTGATTCCGCAGGTCTACCTGCACTACGACCCTTACCCGCAGGCCCGCTACGGCCGGAGTGCGCCGCCGCTGGTCCGTCAGCGGATGGACTTCCTCCTGCTGCTGCCCCACCGAGTTCGAGTGGTGATCGAGTGGGACGGCGTGCAGCACTACGCCGACGACGAGGTGCTCGCCAACCTGCGTCGGTACGCCAACCCGAGCCGCTACGCCGCGATGATGGCCGAAGACCGGACACTGCGCCTTCGCGGCTACGAGGTCTACCGGTTCGGCGGCCACGAACTAGACGAGCCCGGCATCGAGCAGCGCCTCGATCGGTTCTTCGACGACCTCGAACGGCGTTACGCGCCCCCGGCCGGCTAAGCAACCCACGCTCGTTCGCGACACCACTTAACCCGGCCAACGAGAGCGACCCTACGGCTGCGTCGGTAGTCAGCGCCGTCCCGTGGAACCTGACCTTGCGAACGCCCGGCATCGTTCACCGTGCCGGGCCAGCCGACCGCCCGAGGGCTGGCACGCACGTCCCCACACGCCGTCTGCCGATGACAACAGAGACAGGACGGGACGGCCGACGACCTGCAGATATTTCGTGAGAATCACTCAAAATTATCTCACTCTTACTGAGACTGATCATGTCTCACATGACTGAGACTCTCCACGTTTCCGCAGTTCAGAACCGTGTCCTGTCTCATGCTTCATGAGAACCTACAAGGAGGTCCATAGCCCCAACCGTTGCGTTCGCCCTCCTCGCACAGGGCAAGAAGGGCCACCTCGGACGGAAGTTCATGGTGCAAGACGTCGCGGGCCAGTTGCTCCGCCGTTGCGCGATCGATGGCCTCGGTCTGCGGGTCGTCGTCATAGAGTGCATCAGCGGCGATGGCCGGTGCGAAGATCCATTGCTGTCGGGGGATGCTCCAGATGACGGCTCGGAACGGCGATCCAGCGCGCTCCTGGTAGGCGATGATGCTGGTCGTTGTGCCGTCGGCGGACCTCAGAACGTCATAGGCAAACTCGCGGTCATTCATCGAACAGTCCCAACTCGGCGGCACCAGGGATGTCCTCGCGGTCGAGGCCGTGACGGCGCAGAACGTCTTCGAAAGAAGTACCGCTTGAGAGTAGGTGTTCACGATAGGCGAGGAGCACCACTCGCTTTTTCCCCAGCCAGCCGGCCAGCGTCGTGTCGGTCGGAGGCTCCGGCATGAACGGATTGAGCAGATCCAAGCTCCGTGGTGGGTTTGAGTAGATTCCGTGGATCTTGTTGATCTGCAGGATCTTCAAGAAGGCCTCGACCCTCCGCTCGGGTGGGAGTTTCTCTTGGCGGACGTCCTCGTAGTGAATGTGTGTCTGACGCCCGACCTCCGATGAGGACGGAGTCGGAAACTGGATCTCCAGGACAAATCCGTCGGGAGTGGTCAGGTTGACGTTCAAGCCGTTGTGCCGGCCGTGATCTGCCCAGAAGCTCTCCACCACGATGTCGCGATAGCCCAGCTCTGTCATCCGATTCAGCACCGAGAGGACCGATTCTCCGTACCTCTCCGGCGGCATCTCGATGGAGAACCGCACCCGATCCTTGATCGTCCGAAGGGCGGCCTCCGTGGTGAGGCCCTTCAACTCGACGCGGACCAGTACTTTTCGGGCCAGGGACTCGAGTTCCTTCACCCGATGGTCCTCACCGACCAGCGCGGGCCGTTCCCCCGGGTTGAAGCCCGGCAGATTCGACGTGACCCGGCGCAGATCCGCGGAAACCTCGGCTGCTGTGAGCTCGGCCTCCGCCACCGACTGAACCAACAGCTCTCGTTGATCAACGGGGAACGACTGAAGGACCTGGTCGTCGGCGCTGCCGGTGGGAGGGGTGGCGGACCAGGCGCCGGGGCCGTGGTGGGGCAACGGGGCGGGGGTGGCGTTGGCGTTTACTACCAGGGCTTCGAGGGAGACGACGTTGATCGGGGTGGGGACGCCGTGGTGGCGGTACATGGGGGTTTGCTCGGAGATGCGGCCGATTTGGGGGTCGACGTAAAGGACTGTGCCGTTCTGGTTCAGGGCGGCCCAGGAATGTGAACCGCCGCCTTCGAGGTCGGTGACTATGAAGGCGAAGGCCCCGTGGCCGGTGTTGAGCAGGTGGTTGGTCAGGTTCTGCACTGCCTGGTCGATGGCGGGCTTGGCCTGGGCGGGGTCGGCGTCCGCGACGTACGGGCAAAGGCTTTGGAAGTCGCCGCCGGTGGCCTGGCGGATGCGGTTGATGCCGTTGGTCTCGCCGCCGAGGGGGCGGTCGGGGTCGCCGTTGGCGTAGACGTCGAAGGTTCGGGGGGCGGCTACGCGGGGACGGCCGTGAATGTAGGTGTCGAAGAGTGAGAGGACGCCGTCGACGCAGTTCAGGCCTCGGGTGGGGTCGGCCGCGGGTCCGCCGTCGTTGGCCAGGCGGAACCAGGTGCCGGTGCGGGGGTCGGGCAGGCGGGAGACACGGCCGTCGCTGTCGCGGGGAACGGCGTTCTCGAGGTCGACCTGGTGGACGGCCAAGGGCGGGCGCAAACCGCCGGTGATGTTGTAGTGGCGGGTGCGGTCGATGGGTGGGCGGCCGGCGAAACCGTCCAGCGCGGAGACGTCGCCGGTGCGGACGCCGCCGGGGGCCAAGTTGCCGACGTCGCTGTTGATGCGGGCCCAGTCGGGCGGGTCTACCTCGACACGGTCGGGGGCCAGCTCGCCGGAACGGACCCGAGTGATCTGGTCGTCCAGTTCGGCCACGATCTCGCTCAGCTCGACGGCGTGGCGACGGTGTTCGCCGGCGCGCAGGGTCAGACCGGCGCGTTCGGCCTCGTCGGCTCGGCGGCCCAGATCGACGATCTTGCCGCGGTTGTCCTCGGCGATCGAGTCCAGGTAGGCGGCGTACTCGTCGCGGCGGTTGCGTTCGTGGGTCTGGCGGGCGTGCTCCACGTAACCGAAGTAGGCCTGCTCGTCGCGGATCTCCGGTGGCGGCGGGGTGGTGCGTGCGGGGGTGGTGGGCAGCGGGCGCGGGAGGGGGGAGTCGATCGGGGGCCGCGGCCGGGGGGCGGCGGCGCGGGGGCCGAGAGCGTCGGCGATGCGATCCAGGTCGGAGAGCGGGGCTCGCTGCGGAGTGGGGGAACCGGGCAGCGCCGGGGAGCCGGGAACCGTACGAGAGGCGGGCAGCGTCGGGGAGCCGGAAAACGTTGGGGTGCCGGGCACTGCGGGGGTGCCGGGCAGTGCGGGGGTGCGGGGCAGCGTGGGTGTGCGGGGCAGTGCGGGGGTGCGGGGCAGCGTGGGTGTGCCGGGCTGCGTGGGTGTGCCGGGCACTGCGGGGGCTTCGGACAGGCCGGGGGTTTCGGACAGGGCGGGGATTTCGGGCAGCTTGGGGGTGCCGGGCACGGCGGGGGTGCCGGACAGGGCGGGGGTGCCGGACAGGGCGGGGGTGCCGGACACCGTGGGTGTGTGGGGCGGCGTGGGCGAGTCGGGGAGAGCGGCGGAAAGGGTCGCGTTGTTGAGATCCGCGGAGGGGATGGGCCTGGGTTTGCGGTGGGCGCCGGGGGCTCGGTGGGCGCCCGGTCGGCGGTTCAGGTGCGCGCCGGCGGGGGCGAAGAGCGGTCCCAGCACTGGAGAGTTGGGTGTGGTGACCGGCCCCGCCAGGGGGGAGTTGGGGGTCTGCAGCGGCGTAGTGGGGTCGGCGAAACCGAGGGTGGCGGTGGAGGCCAGCACGTTGGAGTTGTCGGGCAGTTGAGGGGACGGTCCCGGCGCGGAGGGCACAGCAGAGGAAGAGGGCGCGGGAGTCGGCTGCGCGTCGGCGGATGGTGACGCGGCGACGGTCGGCGAGGAGGACTGTGACTCGGCGGTGAGGGAAGACGACGAGGGCTGGGTGTTGGGGTCCGCCAGCGGGGACGGCAGGGATGGGGACGGCGGGGATGACGTGGCGGGGTCGGGACCAGAGGAGATGGGAGCGGGCTCGGGGGAGGCGGACGGGGACTGGGAGGAGAGCGATGGGCCCTCGGATGCGGTTGTGGGAGTGGACCCGAGACTCGGATCAGGGCCGGAGAAGAGAACACCGCTCGTCGGATCGAGGGGAGAAGGCGTACCTCTGAAGGGGTTTTCGCCGAACGACGGCAGATCGAGTTTCGTGCCGTCCACGTGGCCGATATTGATCGGGGCTTGCACGCCGTGGATGGCTGAGCCGGCCGCGCCCGAAGTGGCGGATTTTGCCAGCCCTGCGGCATCGGGCAATTCCCCGTACGTGGCGGCGGCGCTGAACTCGGCCAAAACCTCGCCGCCGGCGCCTCGGGCGATGCCGCCGTGGCCGTGGGAGCCGACGTGTGCGGCCGACGCGCCCGCGCCACCGGCGAAACCGGCCAGGGCGGAGCGTCCGAGATTGTCCACGTCGAAGCCGTCCGAGCGACCCGTTGACTGCTGATAGAGCTGGATGCCGCCGTTGGTCGCGGCCTCTTCGCCCGCCTCGTCGAAGCCCTCGCGGAGCGCGCCGCGGCCGAACCGCTGCAGGCCCTCGCGGGTGGAGAGCTGCTTGATCGTGCGGCCCGCGGTCTGCTTGAGCGCCTTCTTGCCGAGCTGCGCGGCCAGGCGTTTGAAGATCTGCTGGATGGCCAGGCGGGTGGCGACTATCAGGCCGCCGGCCGCGGGCGAGGCGGCCCCGAGCGTGAGCGTGACGGCGACCGCCATGCCGACAAGCTCGATGAGGAAGATGCCGATCTCGATCCAGGCCTCGAGTTTGGCCGCCTCGATGTCGGCGCCGGCCCCCTCGACCAGTTTGCCCAGCTCGTCGGAGACCCGCAGAAGATCGTGCAGCGGGGCGTTCTCGTCGCCCGCGACCAGGTGCCAGGCGTCCTCGAAGCCCTCGGCCGTGACGCCCTCGCCGCCGTAGCCGCTCACGAACCGGTTGGCGGCGGCCATCGCTGCCTCGTTGGGAGCGGCCAGTGTCGAGGCCAGCGCGAACCAGCGGTCGGCGACGTCCCAGGTGGCGACCTCGTTCCCGGCCGGCCAGTCGAAACCGACAACCCATTCCAGCGCCTCGTACGCCCAGGCGGGCACGTCGAACGGGCTGAACTCAAGAGGGTGGGGCACGGGGCTGGGCAGCACGCTCATGACCGGAACCGCCTCGCCGCGTCGACGTCGGCGCCGACGTTGTCCCGTACGGACTGCGCCGCGGCGTCACCCAGGCCGGACACGTACGCCGCGAGCCGCTCCCACGCCTCGAGCACTTGCTCCTCGAACGGCCGGTAGTGCACCTCGAACGACCGCCCGTACTCGTCGCGGCCCCACGGCGCGGCGGAACTGGCCGCGGCGATCTCCGTCCCGGTCCGCAGCCGGCGCGCGCCGAGGTCCTCGCCGGCCGCGCTCAGGGCGCGTGAACCCGCGAGAGCCTCGTCGGCGTCGAGCCGCAGCCGGTTACCGGTCATCGCGGCCGGCCGCATCCTGAACGATCTCGTCGGACCGTCCCAGCAGTGAGCCGAAGTCGTTGTCCCGCAGATAGCGAAGAGTGCCGGAATCGTCGGGGAGATAGTCGGCCATCAAAGTCTGAACGCGTTCCGCAGCCTGCGCGGAAGCACTGTGGACGGTGGCCAGGATCGTCCGGGAAACGTATTCGTTGTCCATGTTCCGAGTGGCCCTGCGGATCAACTTCACGTCGATCAACTGGCCCCGCGGACCCACTGTCACCCGGACCAGTCCGTCGGCCGAAACAACCGTGACCCGGACGGCGTCCAGGCGCCTTTGCAGATCGTCCAGATCGGATCGCATACGTGCATAGCGCTTGTGCACTTCCGCGAGCCGAGCGCGCAGTTCCTGGTTCGCCTCGCGATTCGCCGTCACAGCCACCGGGCCACACCCCTCGTCCGTACCGAGACTTTGCGTGTTCGGTTAACTTCAATCTGCGAACGTCGTGTCAGGCGATCGGGTTCAGTTCTCCGGAGGGAGCGAGCGGATGATCACGCGGGAGGAGGCCGAGGCGGTCGCCGCGCGCTGGGCGAGCAACGAGTCCGAGCAGCGCGGATACGGGTGCGAGCCGATGCTGGCGGAGTTCGACCTCGGGTATGTGATCTGGACGCGGCAGCCGTCGACTGTGCTCTCCGTGCCCGGCGACGGAGCACGTACGGTGATCGACCGCGAGACGGGTGTGCTGTCGACCTGGCCCGGCGTGCCGCCCGAGGAGATCGCCGCCATCTATCGCGAACGCCGTCCGACACCGCCCGGCACGGTTGACCCGGCGGTCTCGTTGCTGCGGCTGACACGCCGGCGGCCCACCCCGACCACTGTTGCGCACCTCACCGTGGGTGAGCGGCTGTTCCGGACGCAGGGTGCGAAGGGTGACCAGCACATCAACCACCACCCGCTGGTGATCGACCGGCTCGACATGCTCGGCGCGGAGGCCCACGTGCGCGGCGTCGACCGGCACGCCGAGTTGATCGCCGTCTCCGACGCGCTGCACGACGCCACCCGCGCCCGGGGGCGCGAGATCACTCTCGACGACGCTCGGGCCTGGCTGACCGGGGCGACCTTCGCCGCTTTTCTCGTACGCGATCAGGCCGACCCGATGGCAGGCCAGGAGAACCGTCCGTGCGAGACCTGCATCGGCGTCCTCGTGGACCTGGCCGTGCTGCCGTGGTCGGACAGGGCGTTCGCCTCCGAGTGGCGGCACGGCTCCGATCGCATCCCGGTGACCGGGCGTTTCCCGTACGAGGTGGCGCGCGTGCTGGCCGGGGGCGGGTGGATCGGGCCGTCGAGCGGTGAGGACGCCGTCGAACGGGCCGTCGAGGCGTCCGGCGGGCGGCTGCGGCCGTTCGAGGCGGCTCGGGCGGCGATTGCCGACTTCCCCGGGGTGCGCTGCGCGCGGCGGGGGCCGGGGCTGCGGCGGGCGATCCGGTTGCTGCGTCTCGACCCGGTGCCGGGGGCCTGGTCAGCCGCTGCTCTGCTGGAGTTCGCCGAGGTCATCGGGGTGCCGCTGTTCCCGATCGGCATCGAGGGCGGCGACGCGGTGGTGGCGATCGACGAGCTGGGCAGGGTGTTCGTGCTCGACCAGGCGGGCGAATGGTTCGTCGGGAGCACGCTCGACGAGGCGCTCACCGGGCTGCTGACCGGGGACGGGCCGGCGCGACGGGTACGCGACGACGGCAGCTGGTAGGGGCCTCGGCTGCTGCCGTCGTGAGTCGGGCGCGCGCAGGGGTTTCCGCCGGCTCCCGATGCGGGGAGCCGGCGGATGGCTCTGTCGGCTGTGTCAGTCGAACAGGTTGTGCAGGAAGCTCTTGCGACGGTGGTAGTGGCCGTGGTGGCCGCGCCGGTAGTGGCCGTGATGGCCGCCGTAGGCCCCCGGGACGGCGGCCGGCGGATAGCCGGGAGTGGGCTGGCCGTAACCGGGCGGTGGAGGCGGCGGCGCGTAGCCCCCGGGCTGCGGCTGACCGTAACCCGGCTGAGGGGCGCCGGCCGGGCGCGGCGGGGCGCCGGGTGCGGGAGCCGGTGGAGCCTGACGGGTGTTGAAGTTCGCCTCGGCCTCGAACAGCTTCTCGAGCTCACCGCGATCCAGGAAGATCCCCCGGCACTCGGTGCACTGATCGACTGTGACGCCGCTGCGCTCGTACACCCGCATCTGGCCGTGACACTTCGGACAGGTCATCTGCATCTCACCGACGGTACAAGGCCGTGTCATCGGACGGGGCACTTGTGGCTGTGTGGTTCCTGAGTACCGGGCGCAGAGCGGCTGCCCAGACCAGGAACGCGATCGGGTACAGAAGGTAACCGAAACGGGTGGTCGGCATGAGCAGGATCGCGGCCAGGAGCCCCCACCCGCAGATGGCGGCGGCCGCGCTCGCCGTGCGTGGGGGCCACCAGAGGATGCGTACGGTGATGACGGCCGCGACGACAAGCAGCAAGCCGAGCGCTACCAACCGGCCGCCGGGCACGTTCTGTGCGATCAGGTAACCGGGGAACGGGGACTGGGCCGGGCTGGTGACCAAGCCGTGGCCCAGCGGGAAGCGGATCACGTTCTCGAGGAAGGCGTCCTGGTCGACCTGGAACGGCGGGATCAGAACCAGGATGGGCAGGCCCAGGGCGCCCGGCAGGAGCTTGCCACCCCGGGCCACGGCCATCGCGAGCACGGCCAGAACGGCCACGACGGGGAGCGCGAAGAGTTTGCATGCCGCGGCCGCGCCGACGGCCACACCGGCCCAGCCATAACGATCCGTAGCGGCGAAGACCAGAGCCAGGAGGCAGAGCGCGAGGACGGGGATGTCATCGCCGCCGGTGGCCAGGGTCAGGGCACAGACCGGGAGGACTGTCACTGCCTGTAGAGCTCGGACGGTGGCGAACGAGCGCCAGAGATCGGCCCGGCTGCCGCGGACGGTGGCGTTGTCGTCGGCAGGGGCGGGCCGGGGGCGCAGCAGCAGCACCGCGGTGATCAGGATCAACGCGGTGAACAGAGCGAACCAGATGCGGGCGTCCGTCCACCAGGCGTCGCCGGCCAGGGCGCGGGGCAGGCCGAAGACCGACATGCCGGGCTGGTACGGGCTGTAGGCGCCCAGGCGCTCGTCGGCGGGCAGGGCGGCGATGGCCTCACGGGACAGGTACGGGGTGCCGTCGTTGAGAAGGCGCTCGCCCATGCGTTCGACGACCAGCACCTCCTCCTGCGCACGGTCGGTGCGGCCGTTGGCCCGCTGCACCGACTGGATGACCAGCGGGAGCAGCGCGGCGCCGGCCCAGGTGAGCCAGGTCAGGGTGGTGCGGGCGCCGTTGCCGACGAGCAGCCGGAGCAGGCGCCAGGGACGGGTGGTGGCCTCGAGACGGTCGCGGACCAGGCGGTAGCCGAGGAACTGCAGGAAGACGAGCAAGAACGCGTCGGCGTAGGCCCAGACGGCAACGGATCCCCAGGCGCGGTGGGGTAGCAGCGTCGATGACAGTGCGGTGACCAGGGCGAAGGCCGCGGACAGCGCGTAAAGGGCGAGATCGGCCGCGTAACCACCGGCTGCCTGATCGACCCGGGCCAGCAGCCGTCCCGCCCGAGTTCTGGGAACGAGCTTGTTGGGGGCGAGTCGGGGCTTCGCGGGTGCCGGCTCCGGCGCGAGGGCGGGCTCAGCGTCGGCGGCCGGCCCGGATTCGGTGGGTGCCGGTTCGGCAGGCGGAGCGGCGGTTGGGGCTTTGTCGGTGTCTGCCGTATTCGAATGTGGTTTGTCGGGTTCTTCGCTGGTCGCGTTGTCGTCGGGCTCGCGCGCTGCGTTGGCGGACCCGCTCGACTCCGCACCAGAACCGCCACGCTCGGCGGCAGTCGAGGCGGGCGCGTCAGGTTTCGCGGTGACCGCGTCAGGCTGCGCGGCGGGCGTTGCGGCGGCTCCGTCAGGCCGGGAGGCAGGCGCGTCCGGCTCTGTGGATGGCGCGTCCGGCTCTGTGGGGGAATCACCGGGATTTGTGGGGGAGCTGCCTGGCTTGCCGGCCGGTGTGGGAGCGGGCCCACCGGGCGAGGCAGGCGCGTGTTCGTCCGTGGGCGCCGAGGACTCGGTCGCTTCGGCGATGGCGTCCTTTTCGGAGGCCGGGGAAGTGCCATTGGGCGTACGGGGGGAAGGGTCTTCGGCGGAATCTGTCCGGCTTGCGCCCTCGGCGGGCCCCTCAACTGCGGATTTGCTCGCCGTCCGGCCGGAGTCTGTCACGCGGGCAAGTGTGGCAGAGCCGATCGCCCGGAACCGCCGGACCGGCGCCGCGACATGCGGACCACCGCGCCGCCCTCGTGCAGCGAGGTGGCCAGCACACCAGGCCGGCCTGCCGTGCCGCGTTGCAGCGTCGCCAGCAGACGGGCTGCCGACATGGGACGCGCGAACAGGTGACCCTGGCCGGCCAGGCAGCCCAGACTCCAGAGCGCCTGCCTCTGCGGCTCGCTTTCCACACCCTCGGCGATCACCGTGAGGTGCAGGCTGCGCGCGAGGTCGACCGTCGACCGGATCACGGCCGAGGCCTCGGACGACGTCTGCACGGCGCCGACGAACTCACGGTCGATCTTGAGCTGGTGGACCGGGATGTGTGACAGCACCGACAGCGGTGTCACGCCCGTGCCGAAGTCGTCGAGGGCCAGCCGCACGCCCGCCTCGCTCAGCCCGGTCAGCGCCTTGCCCACCACGTCGAGCTGGCTCAGCGTCAACGTCTCGGCGAGCTCGAAGATCAGCCGGTCGGCGGGCACGGCGTGGCGGCGCAGCCGGGCCAGCACCGTCTCGGGGAAGCGTGGGTCGAGCAGGCTGCGCGGCGAGACGTTCACCGCCACGGGCAGGTCGAAGCCGGCCTCACGCCACAGGTCGGACGCGTCGAGCGCCTGATCGAGGACGGCGTCGGCGAAGGCTTGAAGCCGCCCGGACCGCTCGACCGTCTGCAGGAACTCGATCGGCGTGAGGTAGCCGTGTTCGGGGTGGTGCCAGCGGGCCAGGGCCTCGGCCGAGACCACTTCGCCGCTGCCGAGGTCGACGATGGGCTGGAAGTCGACCACGAACTCGTGTTCGGCGACCGCGCGGTTCAGCTCGCCGCCGAGGGCGAGCCGGCCGATGTCGGCCGGGTCCTGGGCGTGCACGTACGTGGCTGTCTGCTGGCCGGCCCGCTTGGCCTGGTACATCGCGACGTCGGCCCGGCGCATGAGCTCGTTGACGCCGCCGCTGCCGGCCGCCAGCGCGATGCCGCCGGCCGCCTCGACAGTGATCTGCATGCCCTCGACCGAGACGCTCCCCTCGAGCGTCGCCAGCATCGTCTTGGCCCGGTGAGTCGCCAGGGCGGGCGTCGGCAGGTTGACCAGCAGCACCGCGAACTCGTCACCGCCGAGCCGGGCCACCAGGTCGCCGGGCGCCGCCGCGTCGGCCAGCCGCCGGGCCACCTCGCGCAGAACGGCGTCACCGGCGGCGTGCCCGAGCGTGTCGTTGACCTCTTTGAAGTGGTTGAGGTCGATCAGCAGCAGCGCGACCACGCCGTCCTCGGTGTTGCCCTGGAAGTGCAGGGCCGCGTGCTCGTACAGCTCCCGGCGGTTGGCCAGGCCGGTCAGCGGGTCGTGCGCGGCGTCGTACGCGTTCTGTTCGTTCAGCCTCTGCAGTTCCGCGTACGCCGTGGCGTTGCGGATCGCCGTGCACAGCGCGGCCGCGAAAGTCTTCAGCTTGTACTGCTCGAACTCGTTGAGCTTGACCCGGCCGTGGAAGCCCAGCACCAGCTCGCCGGCCTGATAGCTGCGGTCGCTGGTCTCCAGTTCGGCGGTGATCGCGCCGACGCCGGCGAACTTGCGCGGCCCTGGCCCGTCGTAGACCACCTCGCTGCCGTGCGCCCGGACCACCCGGTCGATGCCGCTCGCCGTCAGGTCGATCTCGACCACGTCGGAGGAGAAGACACGGGCTCCCTGGGTCGCGGCGACGTGCAGCACCTGGGTGAGCTCGACCGAGCTGAGCTCTTCGGTGGTGGTGGCCAGATCGCGCCAGGAGCGCCGTTCCTCTTTGGTGCGCAGTTGCTGCGAGTGCCACAGGTGCAGGCAGGCGATCAGCAGCGGCACGAAGCCGAGCAGCAGCGGGCTGGCCCCGGAGGCGAGGACCTCGACGACGTACAGGACGGTGGCGAGCCGGACGGCGTGGGCGATCATGCGGTCGCCCAGGTCTTTGCGGAAGACCTGGATCAGCGTCGAGCGGGAGGCGACGGCGATGACAGGGGTGAAGACGAGGTCGTCGACCAGCGAGATCGCCGCGTAGCCGAGCGCGACGGGGATGATCGTGGCGGCGAGTGTGCCGGGCTCGAGCATCGAGCCGGCCACCGTGATGGCAAGGCTGGCGGCGCTGGCGGTCAGCACCTCTTTGGCCACGGAGAAGACCGCGCGATGCAGCGCGGTGCCCGCGATGATCTTCACGATGGCCACGCCGATGGCGGCGCCCAGGATGACCCAGACGTGCGGCAGGAAGACCAACCCGATCAGGACCGGGATCTCGCCCCAGGTGGTGCCGTTTCGGCTGGAGCGTGTTCGGACATAGACCTTTACCCGGTTGGCCACGCCCGCACCGATCACCACGAGCGCGAGCAGCCCCGGGTGAGGGATCGGCCGGGGGTGATCAATGGCATGCCACAGGTCAGCCGCTGCGACGCCCGACGCCAGAACGACGACGAGACCGATGAGCAGCAGAAGCTGCCGATCGGTCGCGTCGTCGTTGGAGCTATGGGCCTTTCGCAAAGCATCTGTCCGTTCGCTGAGCACATCGGACACGCGTCCGGGCTCCAGCGTAGGCAAGCGCGTCGTTTCGCGCACCGGGTCAGTCCCAGTCGTGCTGGCTCATGGTTCTTCTCCTCGCGGTAAGAGGTGCCCGGGGAACTCCGGTCCCTCGTGGGGTTCGAAGGCGTCGCGACGAGAAAAACCATATGCGAAGTCGAACGGCTTTGGGGGGGATTTGTGTCGTATTGCGCAGTTGACGATAACCGAAGCGGATTCGATTACGGGGAGTCTCGGGAACAAAACTCTGAGCGACGTGAATAGCCGTTTTGGCCGCAGTGTCCGCATCGCTGAACGTGCTGTTTGACTAACGCTCCGAAATGTCAATGCCCGCTCGTCGGTACCCGTTGTTTCCGCCCCGCTATATGGTCGCTGACCTGCGCATAGATCGCCACACAGAACGTCTGGGAAATCGTGAGGGCCGAACCACTATTACGCGAACGAGATTCCCGGTGAAGCTTCTATAAACTCCCGGTATGCCCGACGAATCCCTGACTCATGTCGACAAGACCGGCGCTGCGCGCATGGTCGACGTCTCGGCCAAGGCGGTGTCGGCCCGGCGTGCCGTGGCCGCCGGGCGTGTGGTGACCACACCCGAAGTGATCGTTCTGCTACGCGGCGACGACCTTCCGAAGGGCGATGCCCTCGCGGTCGCCCGGCTCGCCGGCATCATGGGCGCGAAACGGACGCCGGATCTGATCCCGCTCTGTCACCCGATCGGTCTGCACGGCGTCACCGTCGATCTCGAACTCACCACGACCACGATCGAGATCACGGCGACCACCAAGACCGCCGATCGCACCGGGGTCGAGATGGAGGCGCTCACGGCGGTCGCCACCGCCGGCCTCACGGTGATCGACATGATCAAGGCGGTCGACCCGGCCGCGAGCATCGAGTCGGTGCGGGTGCTGCGCAAAGAGGGTGGCAAGACCGGTCTCTGGGTACGGCCGGAGGACCGCCCATGAGCATTACCGCGCGCGTCATCGTGGCCAGCAACCGGGCGGCGGCCGGGGTCTACGCCGACACGAGCGGCCCACGCCTGGTCGCCGGTCTGCGCGAGCTCGGCTGCACGGTCGGCGACCCGGTCGTGGTGCCCGACGGCGAACCGGTGGTCGACGCCCTGCGCCTCGCGGTCGCCGACGCCGTCGACGTCGTGGTGACCAGCGGCGGCACCGGCGTCACCCCGACCGACCGCACTCCCGAGGCGACCCGGGGCCTGCTCGACTTCGAGATCCCGGGCATCGCCGAGGCGATTCGCGCCTACAGCCGCGACAAGGTGCCCGCCGCCGCGCTCTCGCGGGGCCTCGCCGGGGTGGCCGGGCGCACGCTGATCGTCAACCTGCCCGGCTCGACCGGCGGCGCCAAGGACGGCCTGGCCGTGCTCGGGCCCCTGCTGCGGCACACGGTCGACCAGATTCGCGGTGGTGATCACCCGTCCTCGGGCACGGCTGGATAGGCTCGGCCGGTGACCGTCGACTGGCAAGAGGCTCGCGAACTGGCCTATGCGGCAGGTCGTGCGGCGGCCGGCGGGGCCGAGCCGGTCGCGCTGCCCGCCGCCGACGGCCGCACGCTGGCCGAGCCGCTGCGCGCGCTGACCGATCTGCCCGCCTTCCCGACCTCGAGCATCGACGGCTGGGCCGTGCGCGGTCCGAAGCCCTGGCGGCCCGTCGGCCGGGTGCTGGCCGGGCAGGTCGCGCCGCCCCTGACCGAGGACGGCACCTGTTTCGAGATCGCCACCGGCGCCATGGTCCCGTCCGGCGCCGAGGCGCTGGTGCGTATCGAGGCGTCCACTCGCGACGGTGACGGACGGGTCAGCGGTGAGCCCCGCAACGGGTTCGTGCCCGAGTGGCGGCGCCCCGGCGAGGAGGCACACAAGGACGAGGTGCTGCTGCCGGCCGGCACGGCGATCGACCCGGCCGTGATCGGCATCGCCGCCACCTGCGGTTACGAGTCGCTGAACGTGTACCCGCGGCCCCGGGCCGGCCTGCTTGTCTTCGGCGACGAGCTGCTCACCGGCGGCACGCCGGGCGCGGGACGGGTGCGTGACTCGCTCGGTCCCCAGGTGCCCGGCTGGCTGCGGCGCTACGGCGCGACCGTCGACCCGGCCGCTGTCACGGGCCCGGTTCAGGACACGCTCGAGGCGCACCTGACCGCCGTACGGGAAGCGCTCTTGACCTGCGATCTTGTCTGCACGACCGGTGGCACGATGCACGGCCCGGTCGACCACCTGCACCCCACGCTGAGCGAGCTGGACGCCGAGTACATCGTCAACACCGTCGCGGTTCGTCCCGGCTTCCCGATGCTGCTGGCGCGCGTACCCGGGCCGGGCGGGCGGCCTCGTTTCCTGGCCGGTCTGCCGGGCAATCCCCAGTCGGCCGTGATCGCGCTCATCACCCTGGTCGCGCCGCTGCTGGCCGGTCTGCAGGGCCGGCCAGCGCCGCAGTTGCCCGCCGTCGAGGTCACCGAGGCGGTGCGCGGGCGTGGCGGCGACACACACCTCGCGCTGGCCCGGCTGAGCCACGATGGACGGTCGGCCACCCCGGTCGGCCATGTCGGCTCGGCGATGCTGCGCGGCCTGTCCAACGCGCACGGTTTCGCCGTCGTCCGCCCGGGCACCGAGGCCGCTGCCGGTGACCTGGTGCCGTTCCTGCCACTGCCGCTAGTCACAGGGGAGCGTCCATGACCACCGTTGCCGTCGCCGAGGTGCTCGACACCCCGCTCGACCTGGCCGCGCACGAAAAGGCCGTGGCCGACGTACGGGCCGGGGCCGTCGTCTCGTTCCAGGGCGTGGTGCGCGACCACGACCACGGACGTGGCGTGACCCTGCTGGAGTACGAGGGTCACCCGAGCGCGGCCGCCGTGCTGCGCGAGGTCGCCGAGGAGATCGCGGCCGACCCCGACGTCTATGCGGTGGCCGTCTCGCACCGGGTCGGCACACTGGCGATCGGGGACGTCGCGCTGGTGGCCGCGGTCAGCACGGCCCACCGGGCGGCCGCCTTCGCCGCCTGTGCCCGGCTGGTCGACGAGACCAAGGCACGGTTGCCGATCTGGAAGCGGCAGGTCTTCACCGACGGCAGCGACGAGTGGGTCAACTGCCCCTAGGCCCCGGGATGGCGGGCACCCGGGCCGGGGCGACAGGCCTGCGTACGGGTGGTGTCGCCGGCGCCGCGCCGGGCCGCCACGGCAGTGCGTTCATCAGCGCGAGCACCGCGAAGGCGTACGCGTTCCAGCCTTCCGCCCACTGCGGGGGCAGGACGAACACCAGGTACGTCACGACCGCCGCCGACGCGTAGCCCAGACCCGCGAACCGCCGGGGACGGCCGGGCCGCCGCGCACCGGACCGGGACCGGGCCGCCGCGTCGAGGAGAATCAGGACGGCCGGCAGCACCCACACCAGCTTGTGGCTCGTGCTCACCGGGGCCGCCGCGGCACCCGCGAGCCCGACCAGCGTGAACGCGGCGATCTCGTCGCCGTCGGTGTGCGCGGCCCGCGCCCTGATCAGGCCCACCGCGAGCAGCAGCACGGCGAACGACAACCACACCAGCACGGGCGTGCTCGACGAGTCGTAGAGGCGGGCCAGCAGCCCGGCGAGCGACTGGTTGGCCGGATCGCCGATCGGCCCGGCCCGGTCCACCTGGAACAGCACGGTGGAGAACCATGCGCCGGTGGCGCCGGGCGCGATCAGCAGGCCGCCGAGCATCAGCGTGACCGCCGTGCCGGTGGCGGTGATCGCCGCCCGCCACTGCCGGGTGACGCCGAGATAGACGATGAACAGCGCCGGGCCGAGAGCCAGGGCTGTCGCGATGCCGATGCCGACGCCGGCCCAGGAACCGGTCGACCAGACCCGCCGAAGCTGCTCGGGGCGTGCGCCCGGGGTCCGGGAGGCGGGCGCGCCCGGCCACCAGGCGGCTCGGCGGCGGGCCCAGGCCGAGCGGCGCAACGCCACCACATCGGCGGTGATCAGGCACAGGAGCAGCAGGTCGAGGTGGCCGAGGCCGAGCACGGCTCGAACCGGCTCGGAGACCAGGGCCAGCGCGGCTGCCGCCGGCACCGCCACGAGCCGGGAGCGCCCGTAGCGGCGGGCCACCGGGCCGGCCAGCGCCACCAGGGCCAGCACCAGGGCGGCCAGGCCGGCCAGGGCCAGCAACCAGGCCGTGACCGTCAGGGGCAGCAACGCGGCGGGCGCCATCAGGAGCGCGGCGACGGGCGGACGGCCGGTGCCGTGCGAGTACAGGTCGGCGCCGGCGAGCCAGTCCCGGACCGCCGCGTGGTCGACGGCGAGGTCGAGGACCCCGTACGCCTCAAGGAAGAGACCGACCGCCCAGAGTGCAGCAAGGCACCCGAGCCCGACCATCACGGACCTCGTCCGCACGTGTTGCATCGCCGGCATGGCGCGACCCCCGTCGCTCTCGTCACCCGGGCACGGCGGCGCCATGCCGGCCACGAAGCCACTAAGGGCGTCATGGCGGAGCCGAGCGAAGCGAGCATAGAAGGCGCGGACCTACCGCGCGGCCCCTCGTCCGCTTTAACGCAAAGATCGCGCAGAGGTTGTTAGCCGGGCAATTTACGCGCGGCCGCCGCGCTCATCGCGGCGATCTTGGCCTCGCGCTTGGCGGTGCGGACGGCCCGCTTGACCGAGCGCTGGGACCGGCTGGCGGCATGGCTGGTGCGATAGCCGAGACCGGGGCGGCCCTCGGTGTCGACCGCGGCGAGCAGCAGGCCGCCGAACAGACCCAGATTCTTGAGGAACTGGATCTGCTGCACCTTCGCGTCCGGCCGGGAACGATCCCAGACCGGGTGGCCGGCGATCGTCGTCGGCACCAGACCGGCGGCCAGCACGACCGCGGCGGGACGGGTGAAGTGGCCGGTGGCCAGCGCCAGGCCGGCGATCACGTCGCTCGCGCCCTTGAGGCGGACAAGGGTGGTGGCGTCGGTCGGGATGCGCGGGTCGGCCTTCTCGAGCAGCGGCTTGAGCCGGTCGGTGACACCGGCGGCCGTCTCGGCCTTGGCGTCGGGTTTCAGAAACGACTGAACGCCCTGGATGACGAAGATCGACGCGAGCATCGCGCGGGCGGCCGTGCGTACGGGCTTCATGAATCTGGTTATACCCGCCCGGCGCGCTTCACACCGGCTGCGTGCGCAGGTAACGGCCGAAATGCGGCACGGTGAAGGCGACCGTGCCCCGTTCGCCCGAATAGATCAGCCCCTTCTTGATCAGCGCGTCGCGCGCCGGGGAGAGGCTGGCCGGCTTGCGGCCCAGGGCGGTGGCGATCTCGGAGGTCGGCACGGCCGCGTCCATGTCGTTGTCGGGCTCGCCGGAGAGCGCGGCCATCGCCCGCATGTAGTCGCGCTCGGCCGGGGTGGCCCGTTCGAAACGGGAGCCGAAGAAGCCGACCGCCAGCTCGGCCTCGGCCTCGGGGGCGGCCACCCGCACGTCGGCATCGGTCACCGGGGACTGCGGCGCATGGTCCCACGTCGCTTTCCCGTACGCCTGCACGAAGTAGGGATATCCACCCGACTTCTCGTAGAGCAGGTCGAGCGCCTTCGCCTCGTACTCGACGTCCTCTCGCGCAGCCGGGGCGCACAGCGCGAAATCGGCCGCCACCCGGTCGAGCCGGTCGATGCGCTGATAACGGAAGAGCCGCTCGGAATACGACTTCGCCGCCGAGAGCACGGCCGGCAGGTGGGGAAGACCCGCCCCGACAACGATCAGCGGCGCGCCCAGCTGGGACAGCTCGTGGCAGGCGGCGCAGAGCGCGGAGACGTCGGCCGGCCCGAGATCCTGCATCTCGTCGATGAACAGGGCGATGCCCGTCCCGACATCGGTGGCGAGCGAGGCGGCGTCGGTGAACAGCTCGACCAGGTCGATCTCGATGTCGCCCGAGTCGGCCCGGCCGCGGGCGGGTGGCACGTCGATGCCGGGGGACCAGCGGTCGCGCA
Organism: Paractinoplanes brasiliensis; assembly: GCF_004362215.1. Taxonomy (NCBI): domain Bacteria; kingdom Bacillati; phylum Actinomycetota; class Actinomycetes; order Micromonosporales; family Micromonosporaceae; genus Paractinoplanes; species Paractinoplanes brasiliensis. The sequence continues at coordinate 3,624,832 of NZ_SNWR01000001.1, forward strand.
GCTTGGCCGAGCCGTCGTTGGCCCGCAGCGCGAACGCCTTGAGCACGGCCAGCACGTCGTCGACCCGCTCGGGGTCGCGGTGGTGGGGGGCGAGCTCGCGGATCGCCATGTGCAGCGCGGCCGAGACCGGGCGGCGCAGCGACTGGTCGGGCCGGGCCTCGATCTTGCCGGTGCCCCAGAGCCGGCCGATCGCCGCCGAGCGGAGCGTGTTGAGCAGCACGGTCTTGCCGACGCCGCGCAGGCCGGTCAGCACGAGACTGCGCTCGGGGCGGCCCCGGGCGATCCGCTCGAGCACCACGTCGAAGGCGTCGAGCTCACGGTCGCGACCGGCCAGCTCGGGCGGACGCTGACCGGCGCCGGGGGCGTACGGGTTCCTCACCGGATCCACGCATTGCACCGTATCGGGTCGTCTAGGGAAATAGCTAGAGTGGCCTAGCGATCCTTCGAGGCGTGTCTAACGGTATCTAGCTTCGGCGCTAGAGAGGCCTAGAGCAGGCTAGCCGTTGGTCTGGTGCTCCTTGAGGCAGAGCACGAAGTCGAGATCGTCGAGCGCGCTGTCGTAGAAGAACCACTTCGTGTACCCGGTGACCTTGGCGCACTTGCGCTCGGCGTCCTTCTCACCCGTGGCCTTGCCGGTGAAGCGGGCAAGCACCTCATAAGTGCCTGTCACGCAGGCAGTGGCGCGCATGTTGGGCTCCTCGTCGGTGCCCTCGTTGACGACGCAGTCGCCCTTCTTGACGTTGAACCGAGCGTCCTCGCTGCCCTGCGGGGCCGGGCCGGCCACGGGTTCGGTGACCGAGGCTGTCGGCGCGGCCTGCTTCTGCTGCTGGTTGTTGCGCTGGTTGAGCAGCCACGCCGTCGTCCCCAGGCCGATGACGATCAGCACGCCGAGGGTCGCCACCAGGGCGATGATCGGGGTGTTGCGCTTGGGCTGCGGCGGGTTCCTGTCCCACGAGGGCCCGCCGCCGCTCACCGGGCTCATCGGGGCGGAGTGGAAGCTGACCGGCTGCTGCTGGATCGACGGCGGGTGGCCGCCCCAGGAGCTCTGCTCCGGAACCTGGGCCGCGCCGTGATCACCCCACGGGTCGGCGGGCTCCGCATACGGCTCGTCGGAGCTCCCGTGCGACCACGGCGGGCCGGAATACGGGCCGTTCTGCGACATCAGGATTTCCTCCGGAAGCGGGCTGCGCTGCTGCCACCGTAGCGTGCGGCCCCGACGCAAACCCGGACGGAATCGCCGCCGGTGTCAACAACACGACCCGCGACCCGTCCGTCCGGCCATTACGGTGCCGAACCGTGTCCTCACCACTCGTGATCTGCGCAGCCGTTTTCGGCGCCTCCGTCGGCGCGCTGCTTCCGCGGGCCGCGCGCCGGTTCCCCACGCGGGTATCCCCATACGCCGCTTTCATCCCGGTCGTCGCTTCAGCGTCCACCGGTGCGATTGTGTGCGTGCTGCTGGCCGGCGCGCTGGGACCGTCCCCGATGCTGCCGTTCTATCTGCTCGCCACGATCCCTGGCCTGCTGCTGGCCCTCGTCGACCTGCGGTGTCTGCGTCTGCCCGACCCGCTGGTCGCTGTGTTCGCGGCGCTCACCGTGGTGCCCTTGGCCGCGTCGCAGCCACAACGGATCATGCCGGCGCTGGCGGCCGGGGCCGTGGTAGTGACGGCGTACCTGGGAATCGCTCTTCTGCCGGGTCGAGGGCTGGGGCTCGGTGACGTGAAGCTGGCGGGCGTGATCGCGACGATTCTCGGCTTCGCCGGGTGGGAGGCGGTGCTCGTCGGCGTGGTCGTGCCGCACCTGATCGCCGGGCCCGTCGCGCTGGTGATGCTGCTGGCCCGGCGCGGTCGCCCCCTGCCGTTCGGCCCCGCGTTGCTGGTCGGCGCCCTGATCGGCGTTGTCACAGCAGCCTGAGCTGCGCGTCCGGCGCCAGGCTACAGGAGCCTGAGCTGCCGGTCCTTGGGGCGCGAAGGCACGGTGTCGCCCAGCCGCTCGAAGAGGCCGGAGTCGATCACGTCGAGGAAGGGGCTCGGGTTCTGCTCGCGCTCGCTGCCGTGCCGGAACCGGCGGGCCGCGTGACTCACGTACAGCCTGTCCTGGGCCCGGGTCAGGCCGACGAAGAACAGCCGGCGCTCCTCGGCGATCTCGTCCGCCTGGGGCGTGCCGCCCGGCCAGCGCAGCGGCAGCAGGCCGTCCTCGCAGCCGACCAGGAACACCACAGGGAACTCGAGGCCCTTGGCGGCGTGCAGGGTGAGCAGGTTGACCGCCTCGGCCCGCGGGTCGAGCGCGTCCACCTCGGCCCCGGTCGCGATCTCCTGCAGGAAACGCGGCAGGTCGTCGCCGATCCGCTGGGCGAGCGGGCGCAGCAGGTCGGCCGCGGTCCAGATGTCCTCGGGGGCGAGTTGCTCGCCGTCCAAAGTGGGCGCGGCGAACCGCTGGGCCAGCACCTCGGCGGTCAGCTTGACGCGGGCGGGCAGCGAGCCGCCGGGGCCGCCGGCGTGCCGCAGCTCGCGGGCGATGGCCTGAACGCCGGGCCGGTCGCGGAGCCGGTTGTGCGAGCGCTTCTGCACCGGCACCCCGGCCCGCGACAGCGCCTCGACGATCGGGCCTGACTGCGAGTCGGTGCGGTAGAGCACGGCGATGTCCGAGAAGGAGAGGTTGCCCGCCGCGATCGAGCGGGAGTCGACCCGGCCCGAGTCGAGCGAGCGGTGCGACAGCCCCCCGACCAGGTCGTCGATCGTGCGCACGACGAAGTCCGCCTCGTCGGCGACGCTTCCCGCCGGGTAACGGCCGACCAGCGGCGCCTCCGGGTCGAGCCGGGCCGGATCGAGCCGGCGGCCGTTGACCAACGAGGAGGGGGCGATCGCCTGCACGGCGGCGGCCAGGATCGGCGCGGAGGAGCGGTAGTTGCGGGTCAGGCGAACGAGCCGGGCGTCGACGAAATCCTCGTTGAACCGCAGGAAGTACTTGACGTCGGCGCCGCGGAACGAATAGATCGCCTGGTCAGGGTCGCCGATCGCGCAGAGGTTGCCGTCCGCCGGGCTGAGCAGGCGCAACAGCTCGTACTGGGTCTCGTCGACGTCCTGGTACTCGTCGACAAAGATCCACTGCCAGAGCTTGCGGTACTTCTCGACCAGAGCCGGCTCGTCGCGCAGCAGGGCGACCGGCAGGCTGATCAGATCATCGAGGTCGACCAGATCCTGCTGGCGCAGCAGTTTCGCGTACGCGTGGTCGTCGTCCCCGGCCTGCTCCCGCGCCTCGGCCCGCTCCGCCTCGTCGGCGATCCGCCAGTTCGGGCCCAGGCCCGCGGCCCGCGCGTTGTCCTTGAGGATGGTCAGCCCGACCGAGTGGAACGTGCCGACCGTGATGTCCTCGGCCACGTCACCCAGCAGCGAATCGAGGCGTTCGCGCAGCTCACCGGCGGCGCGGCGGGTGAACGTGATGGCCAGGCAGCGATGTGGGAAGACGCCCAGCTCGGCGCAGAGGTAGGCGATCCGGTGGGTCAGCGTGCGGGTCTTGCCGGTGCCGGGGCCGGCCACGATCAGCAGCGGGCCGCCCGGGGCCGAGGCCGCCACCCGCTGCATGGCGTCAAGCCGGTCGAGCAGGCCGGTGCCGACCTCCTCCATGCCCGCCAGCATGGGCTCGAACGGCTCGTGCGGGCTTGCCGGTGCCGCGATCGGTGGCGGGGCCGGCTTTTTCGTTTCTTTGGGCGATTTAGTCGATTTGGGTCGTGATGGCACCGGCTCGGGCTTGCGCTGCTGCGGAACGTCGAACAGGGTCTCCATCTGCGGGGCGCTGGCCCGATTGCGCAGCTCACCGCGGTCGAAGAGGGTGATCACCCCGTACTCGCCGTCGTAACCCGCGACCCGCCGCACGTCACCGCGCCGCAGCCGGGAGATGCCCTCGCGCAACTCGTCGCCGCCGGCCTGACCGATCGCGTCGAGCGGGACCCGGCGCAGGATGTCGAGCTCGGAGCCGAGCGTCGCCACCAGGTGGTTGAGCTGGCTCTCGACCGTCTTCGACTTCGGGCCGACGCCGTTGATCTCGCCCAGGATCTCGTGCAGCTGGATCAGATGCTCGACGTGGACGCCTCTCTGGAAGCCGAGCGGCCGGTCCGCCAGATCCTCGACCCGGCTCAGCACGCCGACAGTGAGCGGCTTGCCACACTCGGGGCAGCGGCCGCCGTGCTCGCGAGTGCGCTGCGGTTCCCAGTTCACGCCGCAGGCCCGATGCCCGTCGGCGTGATACTTACCCTCCTCGGGGAAGAACTCGAGCGTGCCGGCCAGCCCCACACCGTTCTTGACCGCCTCGTAGTCGGGCGCACCGGTGAACAGCGTCGCCTCGCGGGCCAGCGCGGCCGGCGAGTGCGCGTCCGAGTTCGAGACCAGCCGATAACGGTCGAGGCTGGAGACCCGCCAGTTCATCTCGGGGTCGGAGGACAAGCCGGTCTCGACCGCGGTGACATGCTCGGCCAGGTCGGCGTAACAGTCGGCGATCGCGTCGAAACCCGACTTGGAGCCCAGGGCCGAGAACCACGGCGTCCAGATGTGCGCGGGCACGAGATAGCCGCCCGCCTCCAGCGTGATCTCGAGCAGATCGCGCGAGTCGAGTCCGAGGATGGGCCGGCCGTCGGCGGTGAGGTTGCCGATGCGGCCCAGTGCCGTGTTGAACTTCGCCGCCTGCGCGAAACCGGGCATGTAGATCAGGTGGTGCACCTTACGGGTGCGGTCGTCCCGCTTGTAGATCGTCGAGATCTCGACGCTGAGCATGAACGTCGCGTGCGGCGCGGCCTGCAGCGAACCGGGCAGCCGCTTGGTGACCTCGGGCTCGTCGGCGTAACCGAAGAGCCCCGGCCCCTTGTCCACCAGGCTCTCGCGCAGGTGGTCGAACCACGCCGGGTGCGTGAAGTCGCCCGTGCCGAGCAGGGCAATCCCCTTGCGCCGGGCCCACCACGCCAGGTTGGGCAGCGTCAGGTCACGGCTGCAGGCACGCGAGAAGCGCGAGTGGATGTGAAGATCCGCGACGTATGCGTCCGCGGCGACCGAGGACCCTGCGATGTCCGAGGGCACGCGCTGCATCCTGTCACGCCCCCCATCGCTAGCACGAATCGCCACGCCTTGACGAAATTACGGATCTTGATGTTCGCTACCGGGCGCGTAATTCGATCACGCTGACCTGCGGCGGCGCTCCCACCCGGACAGGCGGTCCCCAGAACCCGGCGCCGTTGGTGACGTAGACCGGAACGCCGTCGACACTCCCCAAACCGGACACCACCGGTTGTTCCAGGCCGACCAGCAGGTTGAACGGTGCCATCTGCCCGCCGTGCGTGTGACCGGAAACCTGAAGATCGACCCCGTACGGGGCTGCGTCGTGCACGGCGGCCGGCTGGTGGGCCATCAGCACGACGGGCCGGGTGGTGTCCCGATCGCCGAGCGCCTTCGCGAAATCCGGCGGGTCGCCCGCGTCGGCGCCCCCGAGATCGTTGACCCCGGCCAGGTCGAGACCGCCCAGCTCCAGGCGTTCGTTGCGCAGCGGCCGGATGTTCAGGCGCGCGACCTCGTCGACCCACTCCTGGAAGCCCGAGTAGTACTCATGGTTCCCGGTCACGAAATACGCCCCCTGCCGCGACTGGATCTCGGCCAGCGGCGCCGCGAACCGCCCCAGCTCCGCCACGCTGCCGTCCACGAGGTCACCGACGACGCACACGATGTCCGCCTGCACCGAATTGATCACGTCAACGATGCGGCGGGCGTGGTTCATGCCGGTCAGCGGCCCGAGGTGAATGTCGGAAACCACCGCGAGCCGGGTGCCGTCCATGGCCCGCGGCAGCTTGGCCAGCGGCACCTGCACCCGTGCGATCCGCGGGCCGCCCAGCGCCGTCTTGACGCCGTAGCCCGTCACGCCGACAGCGGTCAGTCCCGCAAAGATCGCCGCGCCACGCGCAAGCAGGACCCGCCGCTCAACACCCTCCTCGCTCCGGATGCTCTCCGGCCTTTCGCCGCTGCCGGATTTATCACCACTTACCGAGTCTTCGACCGCGACGAGCAGTGCGGCAGCCTGGGTTTCGCCTGCGGCGGGCTCCGCCGTGCCACTCAAGGCGGCGACGCTTGCGCTCTCTCCCCCCGTACGCCTCCGAGAGCGCCACCAAAGCACCACCGCGAGCCGGGGAATCTCGAGCACAGCCAACGTGACCAGCAGATAGAACATGACCGCGATCCACAGGTACCCCGGCCAGGCCAGCCACGGCAAAGCCCCCGACCGCACCCCCACCAGGGTCGCCGGCGCCGAAACACCCAGCACGATCGCAACCCCGGTCCCGACGCGGCGCGCCCGCCCCGGCGGCAGCGGATCCTTGACCAGCCGCTTCCACAGGTAAAAGTGGATCAGGCCGATGACCACCAGGATCAGCCCGACAAAGACCACCAAGACGCCCTCCCCAGCTTTACGACTCGCACAGTGTCCAGGCTTTTCCTGAGAGCAGACTGACGAGCCCGTACGGGGTGTCCCCCCTCACCGATTCCAGCCGCCACTTCGTCGGCGGTGCGGCCGGCGCCGGTGGGTCCGCAGCTCGCGCTTGCCCTTGGGGGGCAGCGGACGCAGCTGACGCCAGGACGCGACGTGCCGGGTGCCGCCGCTCGTGCGGGAGCCGGCGTAGACGCAGATCCGTGACTCCCGGCATCTCGGACATCTGTACGGCAGTCGCACGCTTCTCCCCAGGGCTCGACCGCCCGAGTCATCAGAGCCGGGACACTCGTCACACGGCGACGTCCGCAGCCGCTCGGCGGGCCCCACCACCCGAACCAACTCTCGTACGCCGGCGCCGCTCGCGGCGCTCATTCTCAAAACCGCCACCGGCCCGGCAGCCTTGGTGACCCGGCTGGCCATTCCGCTGTCCCCACAACACCCGCCGAAACCGCCCGCACTTCCACCGGGCAGGTCGGACGGCGAAACGGGCGGTAACGGGTGCGGTGCTCAGGTTTCGGCTCGGGGGCGTTTCATCGGGCTCAGGTAGGCCCAGGGAAGTGGTCGAGCGGCGCGGTGTGGCTGATCTTTGGGCTGGAAGGTTTTCGCCGAGCGGCGCGGTGCGGCTGATCTTCGGGCTGGAAGGCTTTCGCCGAGAGAGCGCGGAGCGGCTGATTTCGGGCCGGAAGGTTTTCGCCGAGCAGGCCCGACCGGGGCACGGGTGGACACGGCGCGGTGCGCTGGGCTGACCGACGGGTCCAGGTCAGGCCGCCGTGCCGTCTGGGTTCGGAGGACGACTGTTCTGCCGAGCGGTGCGGTGGGTCGGCCGGACCCGGACCTGTTCAGCCGCCTGCGAAGGGTGGGAGGACGTCGATCGTGGCGTCGGCGGGGAGCGGTGCGGTCTGGTCGTGGCAGGTCAGGCCGTCGACCAAGAAGCTGGCTGCCTTCAACACGACGCCGAGGCGTTCGCCGTGGCGGTTGGTCAGTTGTTGCTTCAGGTGTTCCAGCGTCTCGGCCTCGACGGTTTCGCTTCGTGTGCCACCGGCTGCGGCGCGCGCCCCGGCGAAGTAGCGGATGGTCAGCGTCGCCACGGGCGCCTCCGGTCGGGAGAGTCGGATACCTCGGCCCGAGGATAAGCGGTCAGGATGGTCACGACCGACCGCCGATCCGCCCGGCATCTCGTCGAGCAGGCCGGCGGCCGGGCACTGGGCGGCCACGTCGGCGCCAAGCAAACGCGCGTAGAGGTCGCCGGCACAGCCGCGATCCGCGGGCGAACAGCCGTGTGTGGTTTTCCTGTGCGGGATGCCGCGAGCTCAACCCCTCGGAGGACCCGCGCTGGATCCTGCGGCTGGCCGGGAGATTGAGGCCGTTGTGCACGGGAAGCGCCGCCGTTGCGAAGGCGGACGTCATGGGGGTGAACCGGCGAGACGCGCGCATGGCGCGGACTCCGTGCGGGGCCCGGGTCGATGACATCGGTGCGGTGCCTCGATCAGACAGGCGAGGCCGAGCTGACGGCTCGTGGGAGCCCCGGACCAACTCAATCCCCCCGGCAAAGGGCGTGGGTGTCGTGGAGGGCGCGCGTGTCGGCTGTGGCGGGCGCGGCCTGGGTGCCGTGAAGGGCGCGCGTGTCAGCTCCCGCCGGGGCGGGCTGACTGTCGGGGACGCGGGGCACGTCAGGCAATGCGGGAACGGCCTGAGTGCCGGCGACGACGGGCATGTCAGCCGCCGATGGCGGACATGGGGCGGGCGGGCTGGAGGAAAGCCGGGTCGTCGATGCCGTGGCCTGCCCGTTTGCGGCTCATGGCCACCCGCCACGCCTCGGCCAGTTCGGCGTCCGTGGCGTTGTTCCGGAGCAGTTTGCGCAGATCACTTTCCTCGGTGGCGAACAGGCAGTCACGGACCTGGCCGTCGGCGGTCAGCCGCGTGCGGTCGCAATCCCCGCAGAAAGGCCTGGTCACGCTGCCGATGATGCCGACCCGGGCCGGTTCGCCGGCGGCGTCGACGTGGCCGGGCACCAACCAGGTCTCGGCGGGCGCCGTTCCACGTGAAACCGAATCCGGCTGGAGCCCGTACGGCGAAAGCGACTCCAGGATCTCGTCGGCCGTGACCATCGCGTGCCTGTCCCACTGATGCTGGGCGTCGAGCGGCATCTGCTCGATGAAGCGCAGCTGATAACCATGATCGAGGGCGAACCGCAGCAGCGCGGGCGCGTCGTCGTCGTTGATGCCGCGCATGAGCACCGTATTGATCTTGACCGGAGTGAGCCCGGCCGCCGCTGCCGCTTTCAACCCGCGAAGCACGTCGGGGAGCCGGTCGCGCCGGGTCAGGGCCTGGAAGCGTGCGGGGTCGAGCGTGTCGAGCGAGACGTTGACCCGGTCGAGCCCGGCATCGCGCAGGGGTTCGGCGAGACGTTCGAGTCCGATGCCGTTCGTGGTGAGCATCAGCTTGGGGCGCGGCGACAGCGAGGCCGCGGCTCGTACGATGCCGACCAGCCCACGCCGCAGCAACGGCTCGCCGCCGGTGAAGCGCACATCCCGGATGCCCAACGTCTCGACCGAGATGCGGATCAGCCGGCTCACCTCGTCGTCGGTGAGCTGCTGTTCACGCGGCATCCAGGCCAGACCCTCCTCGGGCATGCAATAGGTGCAGCGCAGATTGCAGCGGTCGGTCAGCGACACGCGCAGATCGGTAGCCACTCGCCCGAACCTGTCGGCGAGCGGGATCATCGAGGCCGATCTCCTACGCGTGTTCACAAGAAGAATCTAGCCGCTCGTATGTCTGGCGGCGGTGGACGAGATCGCCCTGTGGACAACCGACTCGGTCACATCCAGCGCAGTGTGGACAACGCGGCCGCGCGCACATCGGCGCGGTACCCTCCGCCGAATGCCGCCGTGTGGACGAGCAGCAGATGCAGCTGGTGCAACGGCACACGCTCCTGCCAGCCGTCGGCCAGAGGACAACTTTCCCCGTACGCGGACAGGATTGTCGACAGGTAGGGCACGCCGCCGAACAGGGCCAGTTCCGCCAAATCGGTCTCGCGGTGCCCACCCTGCGCGGCTGGATCGACGAGCCGGGCCCGTCCGTCGGCGGCCCACAGCACATTCCCGGGCCACAGGTCGCCGTGCGTGCGGCTGGGGGCCTCCGTGTCGGCGTACGAGGGAAGGATCTTCAGGATGCGCTCGACGAGCGTGATCTCCGCGCTGGTCAGAGCCCCGCGATCGGCCGAGATCTTGAGGTACGGCAGCAGTCGGCGCTCGGCGAACCACTGGCCCCAGGGTCCCGGCGACGGGGTGTTGTCGAGTTCGAGGGGGCCGATGTAGCCGTTCCACGCCGCGCCGAACGTCTCCGCGCCCGAGCGGTGCAACTCGGCCAGGTCGCGTCCCAGCTGCTCGGCGGCCGCCCGGGTGGGCTCGCCGGGCTCGATCCACTCGGTCGCGATCATCGTGGGCAGCGTGACGATCACCTCGGGCACCGGCGCCCCGGCCTCCCGCAACCAGGTCAAACCAGACGACTCGGCGGCGAAGAACCCGGGCGGTGGTTTCTCGGACCCGCCTGAGCCCCGCCACGACTTGGCGAAAACCGAAGTCCCGTCGTCGAGCGTGAGCCGGCTGGCCGACGACACGCTTCCGCCGCCCACCGGGGTCTCCCGGATGCGCTGGTGGGTGAGAAATGTCGGGAGGTGCTCGGGGTGCGCGCGCAAGTACGCCTGGTCCACCGCCTTATCTTGCGCTTCGGCTTACGGATGCCCGAAATCGGAGTCAAAATGTCGGCATGAGCCCTGTGACTGTGCGTTCGTACCGTCCGAGTGATCACGCCGCGGGCCGCCGCCTGTGGTCCGAGCTGACGAACCAGCACAACCGCATGTACGGGGTGCCCGAACAGGACGGGGGCGAGGGCTTCGAGGAGTACCTGACCCGGCTCGACCTGGGTGGCCTGTGGGTCGCCGACCATGCCGACGACGGGGTGATCGGCCTGGTCGGGCTGGTGATCCGCGGTCGTGGCGGCGTGGTCGAGCCGGTGGTCGTCACGATCTCGCACAGGCACAAGGGCGTGGGCCGCAAGCTGCTGCGGCACGTCGCCAACGAGGCACGGCGCCGCAACATGACGTCGCTGACGATCTCGCCCGAGTCGCGCAACGTGGAGGCGATCCGCAGCCTGCACGCCGCCGGGTACGACGTGGTCTCGTCGATCGAGCTGACCCTCGACCTGAAGAGCTCGGCCGCCGAGCGCGAACACGACAGCCTGGAGCTGCACGAGTTGCAGTTCCGGTCGTAACACCGGTCGGACCGTCCGGACCTGCGGCTACGTGAATCGGGGCGGTGGATAACCCGCGTGTCGTCCACAGGTGGGGGCGATGGCACTCGCGGGAGCGGCCCGAGCGGCCAGGCTGCCCGGCATGAACCCCGACTGCCGCATCACCGTCCGCAACACCTCCGACCTCATCGCCGTCACGCCCTATCTGCTGGGCTTCCATCCCTCCGACAGCATCGTCGTGATCGGCACGATCGGCCCGACGGTCAGCTTCGCCGCCCGGCACGACCTGCTGGCACCCGGTGCTGACGGCACTGAGGCGATAGCACCGCTGGTCGCCGCGCAGGAGCCGGAGTCGGTGTCGGTCCTCGGGTTCGGGCCGCCCGGCCAGGTCGACCACAACGTCCGGGCGCTCGTTCAAGACCTGCAGACCCACGGCGTACGGGTTCTGCAGCGCGTGCGCATCACCGGTGGGCGCTGGTGGTCGTACGACTGCGCCAACTCCGGGTGCTGCCCACCCGAAGGTAACCCGGTCCCCTCGCCGCACACCGAGATCGCCGCCGCCGCCGTTCTTCAGGGGCAGGTCGCGCTGCCCAACCGCCAGGCCCTGGTGGCACAGATCGCCGCCATCGACGGCCCGCAGCGCGACGAGATGAGGCAGTTGACCGCGCAGGTCTGCGCGCGGGCCCGGGTCTCCTCCGACGCTCGCCGGCGGGCCGGTCGCCGGCTGGTGCGGGTGGCCGAGGAACGGTACGCGTCGGGCCGGACGCTGACCTTGCGGGAGACCGCCGAGTTGGGCGTCCTACTGGCCGATCCGTGGGTCTTCAACCATGCCGTCGAGCGCACCCGCGACGAGGACTGGCGGATCGGCCTGTGGACGGAGGTGACCCGCCGGGTGGAGCCCGCCTGGACAGCTCCGGCGGCAGCCCTGCTGTCCTACTCGGCGTGGCGGGCCGGGCTGGGCTCACTGGCCCGGGTCGCGGTCGACCGGGCGCTGCTGCACGACCCGGGCCACCGCTTCTCGGGTGCGCTCGACCGCCTGCTCGCGGCAGGTATCAGCCACGAATTCGTCGATGGCCTCTACGAGACCGTCGACGCGCTCTCCGGGAGGCCGATGTGAGCATCTCGGACGGTCACCCGCTCCGGCGCGGTATAGACGTTCATGCCGCGGCCGCGGAGGAAGCCGACCAGCGTCATGCCCGCCTCCTCGGCCAGATCGGCGGCCAGCGTGCTCGGCGCCGACACGGCCGCGAGCAGGGGAATGCCGGCCATCCAGGCCTTCTGGGTGAGCTCGAAACTGGCCCGCCCCGAGACGAGCAGCAGATGCCCGGTCAGCGGCAGACGACCCTCGCGCAGCGCCCACCCGATCACCTTGTCGACCGCGTTGTGCCGTCCCACGTCCTCCCGCAGCACCAGCAGCTCACCGTCCGCGGTGAACAAGCCGGCCGCGTGCAACCCGCCCGTACGGTCGAAGGTGTGCTGGGCCGCCCGCAGCCGGTCGGGCAGATCGGCCAGGGTGGTCGCCGGTACGCGCAGCGGATCGCCCGAGATGTCGAAGCGAGAACGGGTGCGGACGGCGTCGATGCTCGCCTTGCCGCACACCCCGCACGAACTCGTCGTGTAGAAGTTGCGGCTCGGGTCGGTGACTGGCGGCGGCACGTCCGCGCCGAGCACGACGTCGACCACGTTGTAGGTGTTGGGGGTGTCCGTGCCCGCGCAGAGCTGCGCCGTGACCACGTCGCCGGCGTCGCCGATCACGCCTTCGGTCAGCAGGAACCCCATGGCCAGGTCGATGTCCTGTCCCGGGGTGCGCATGGTGACCGCCAGCGGCGCTTTCCGCACCCGGATCTCCAGCGGCTCCTCGGCCGCGAGGGTGTCCGGCCCCCGGCGGGGTTCGCCGGACGCGTCGAGGTTGATCTTCACAACCGGCCGCCGGGTCATCGTCCTCGCCATGGATCGAGCGTAGGCCGGTTCGCGGCGGTTGGGGCGGCTGGGACGGGGAGTGATCCGCGACCGGTTACTGAGCGCGCGGTCACGCTCGACACGCGGTCGGGATACGGTACGTACGTGGGGGGATTTGCGGCGGTGGTGCTGGCCGGCGGAGCTGCGCGGCGGATGGGTGGTGCGGACAAGCCGACGCTGCCCGTGGCCGGTCAGTCCATGCTGACCCGCGTGCTCGCCGCGGTGCACGACGCAGACCCCCGGATCGTGGTCGGCCGGGTGCCGCCCGACCTGCCGGTGCCGGTGCACTCCACCAGGGAAGATCCGCCCGGCGGCGGCCCGGTGGCGGCCACCGCGGCGGGTCTCGCGCTGGTGCCCGACGACGTCACCTACACGGCCCTGCTGGCCGCCGACCTGCCGCTGCTCACCGGTGAGGCGATCGACGTGTTGCGGCTGACCGCGGAGTCCGCGCCGATGCAGGGTGCGGTCTATCGCGATGCCGAGGGCCGGCGGCAGATGCTCTGCGGCGTCTGGCGGACGGCGGCCCTGCGCCAGGCGATCGATCAGCTGGCCGAGGAAAGGGGCAAGCTCGACGGCGCCTCGGTTCGTGAGCTGATGGACCACCTGCGGGTGGCCGAGGTGTCGTGGCGGCGGCCCGGCCCGCCCCCGTGGTTCGACTGCGACACCGACGACGACCTACGCACTGCCGAGCAGTGGGCGCGTTGACGACAATGAACGAACTTGACGCCTGGCTCGCAGCAGCCGCCAGGGAGGCGGGGATCGATCCCGCTGATATCCCGGTCAAGACCGTGCTCGATCTGGCTCGCGACATCGCCCACGGGGTGGTGCGGCCTGGCGCGCCGGTGACGGCGTACGTGCTGGGACTGGCTGTGGGCCGTGGGGCGGATCCGTCCGTGCTGGCCGAGAAGCTGACTGAACTGGCTTTCCAGTGGCCGCCGACCGCTCCGGCTTCCGTGGAGGGGGACGAATCGCCCACCCCCTGAGAGAGGGCGGAAGTGGGCGGACGCCTCTCGATAGGGTGGCGGGGAGCGGAGGTAACGATCATGACGGCACAGAGCGCCGAGGGTGGCGAATCCAACGAGGGTGTGATCCTCGACGAGCCGACCACGGCCGATCTACGCGCCAAGGTCGGCGAGGCGTGGCGGGAGTTCGCACGGGCCCTGGCCGGTCTGCTGCCGACGCTTGCGCCCGGGGCCCATGTCGACCTGACCCTCGATCCGACCGCCTCCGGCACCGGCACAGCCGTCTATTCGGTGAGCATCCGGGTACTCGAGGGCGGCGTGGTCGAGGCGCTCGCCATCGGTAACGCCGGGCTGCCCGAGGGCTACCGGATGGATCGTGCCTCGATCGCCGATCTGGTCGCGCTCGGCTGGTCGCCGCCCGGCGTGCTGGCCGGCTCCGGTGACTCGTTCGGTCTCAGCTCCACACAGGACAACGCCAACCGGCTCGCCACCGTGGTCGCGCGCACGATGCGTGACGTCTACGGCGCTCCGCACCCGGCCTTCCTCGTCTATCTCGTGCACGACGAGAACGACGAGCCGATCGCCACCGCGCCGCTGGCCACCGCCCGGCACGAGCCGAGCATCGACGGCGACCTCAGCCTTGACGACCTCGACGACGACGGCGCGCTGGCGGCGGCCCTGGCCGACGCGGCCGACGAGGTCGTCCCGCTCGACGAGCGGGTTCGCACGGTGGTCGCGACCATGTCGAAGACCACCACCGACCAGCTGCAGGTGGACGCGGACGGCGACATCGGCATCCGCGCGGGGTCGGCGATGGTTTTCGTCCGGGTGCGGGACAACCCGCCGCTGGTGGACGTGTTCTCGCCGATCCTGACCGAGGTCGAGCCGACCGAGCAGCTCTATGTGAAGCTTTCCGAGCTGACCAACCGGATGCCGATCGGCCGGCTCTACTGTGCGCAGGACACCGTGTGGGCGTCGATCCCGGTCTTCGGGCGCAACTTCCAGGCCACCCACCTGATGCTGGCCGTGCAGGTGATGACTGGTCTGGCCGACGAGCTCGACGATCGGCTGCACGGCGAGTTCGGGGGCAAGCGGTTCTTCGGCGAGGGCGACAAGCCGTCCCCCGGCAAGGCCCCCGCCGACGAGCACCGCCCGGGCATGTACCTGTAGGAAAGCCACAGCCGCCCGGGCCGTCGGGGCGGACGGGGCCGGGCGGCTCGGCAGGGTTGCCGCGCCGGCCACGCGGGGCTGTGGCGGACCGGCGACGACAGGCCCTGTTACGGCGTCATGGACTACCTCATATCCACCCAGGCGACGCGGTCCAGGGTGGACGTATCGGTGGCGAGCAGACCCTCGCCCGTGATCGACCAGAGCACGTCCTCGACCACCACGGCCCGCCGCATGGGTCCGGCCGACGCGACGGCCGGAGCGAGCCGGGTGACGTCCCGCAGGCGGTCGCCGGTCACCCGCAGCGCGAGGGCGCCGTCGGCCTTGGCGTCGGCGACCGGCATGACCAGCAGGTTCGTCGCCGGCCACCACAGGATCGCGTGCGGGTCGGCCTCGGCCTCGGACTGCCCGCCGGCCACGACGTGCTGGTCGAGCCGCTTCGGCGCGGCCGGATCGGACACGTCGAACAGCGACACCTGCACACCCTGAGGCCGGCCCTGGGCGTCCGCCTCCTGCCCGATGCCGATCAGCCGGTTCTCCCCGGCCGCCTGCAGGTGCGACGAATAACCGGTGATCTTCAGTTCGCCGGTGACCCGGGGCTTCTCGGGGTCGGACAGGTCGAGGCTGTACAACGGGTCGGTCTGGCGGAACGTCACCACGTACCCGCGGGGGCCGATGAAGCGTACGGAGTAAATGCGCTCACCCTTGCCCAGCCCTTCGGCCACGCCCACCTCGGTCAGCTTGCCGTTGCGTTCCCGCAGCACCCGCACCGCCGAAGCGTCGTCGGCCCAGCTTGTGGTGGCCACCCGCAGGTGACCCTCCCATTCGGACATCGAGTACTGGTTGAGCAGCCGGCCGGGGACCTTGCCCGAGGCCACGTACGCGGGCTTGCCGACCGGCGGCAGGCTGAAGCGGTAGATGTTCGTGCCGTCGGGCGGGGCGATGCGTGACGTGCCGGAGGCCGCCGTGTTGAAGCGCCAGGTCTCGTTGTTCGCGATGTAGAGGCTGTCGTCGGTGCCGTAGACCGTGTCCCCGTCGGCGACCATCGCGACGGGATCTCCGGCGCCGAGCTCGGCCGCGTTCAGGTCGAAGGTGAGCACCCGCAGCATCCGCAGGCCCGAGAACGAGTCGGGACGGCTCACTGCCGCGCAGTCGAGCTGTCCCTTGGTCGTACGGCCGCCCGTGGTGATCTCCCAGTCGGGCAGCCACGCGTCGAGCGGCGTGGCCTTGATGGTGTTCCGGTCGTCCTGCATCACGTTCTCGGGGACGGTGTCGCCGCGGAACGGCCGCTGGAAGTCGGGGCCGCTGCCGATCACGACGTGGGCCGTGCTGCCCTGCTGCCGCGCGTCGATGATCCGGCCATCACCGCGATAACGGCTGATCAGCCGCGGTTGGACGCTCGACAGATCGATCAGCAGCAGCTCGGAGCGGCCCTCGGCGGGACGAATGATCCGGGTGTCCTCGCGCAGCATCGGGCCGCCACCGCCGTCGGCCAGCACCAGCGCGCGATTCCCGGCCAAGAGCAAAGTCGGTTCCCCGTACGCCTTGAGCCCGAGAGCGAGTTTGCCGGTCTGCGCCCGCGAGGCGGTGTCGACCACGCGCAGCACGCCGCCCGTGATGGTGACGATTCGCCGGCCGTCGGTCTTCACGATGTCCGGTTCGTCGACCCCGGCCTCGTGCACGTTGGTGCTCGAGTGGGCCGGGGCGGCCTGACCGGGAGCGGCCCCGGCGTCGGCGGCGCGCGCGTTGTCGGGCACCGCGAGCCGAGCTCCACCCTGCTCGGCGGTGCTGCTCAGCTCGGCGGCCGCCCGCAGTTCCTTCTCGAGCTGGGCACACGAGTCGAAGGCGACGAGCCTGAGAGGTGGGGCGGGAGACGACGGTGGCGACGCGGGTGTGGACGCCGTGCACCCCGCCAGCGGCAGGACGGCGAGCGCGGACCAGAGCCAGGATCGACGCGACATGTCCGGTTGGACGCGCCGGCCCGCGACCCGGTTCCCGAGGCGCGGTGGTCAGCCGGGTTGAGGGGTGCCGGGGGCGGTGCGGTGGTTTGCCGCCCTCCGAGGTGCCGGCGGGTGCGGTTGACCAGCTGCGTGTTGGCGTACGGGGAACGCTTTTTCACTCTGAGGCGGGGACCGGCGTGGGCGTCTCGACCAACCGGGACAGGACGATCATGCTGCGGGTCGAGGTGACGAACGGCTCGGCACGCAGCCGCTCCAGGGCCTGTTCGAGGTGACCGATGTCGGCGGCCCGCAGATGTACGAGCGCGTCGGCCTCACCCGAGACCGTGTACGCCGCGACCACCTCGGGATGCCGGCGGGTGGCCACGGTGATCTGGGCCGGTGTGGTTCGGCCGGTGCAGAACAGCTCGACGAAGGCCTCAGTCGTCCACCCCACGGCTGCCGGGTCGACAACGGTGGTGAATCCCTTGATCACCCCGCTGGATCGAAGACGGTCGACCCGGCGCTTTACCGCTGGAGCGGACAGGGAGACCTTCGCGCCTATTTCCGCGTACGAGGATCGTGCGTCGGCGATGAGCAACGCAACGATTCGCTGATCCACGGCGTCCAGTTGCAACGATTCGCTCCCCATGAACAAGATTTCTGGCTGTTTCGTGCACCGAAGCCTACCTACGCTCTATCACGTGAACGACATTGAGCGCCTGCCGCGAAACCGGACATATCTCATGTGTCCCCCGAAGCATTTCACGGTCGAGTACGCGATCAACCCGTGGATGGACACGACCCTGCCGGTCGACGCCACCCTGGCGCTCAAGCAGTGGGAGATCCTGCGGGACACGCTCGGCGATCTTGGCCACCGGGTGCACCTGCTCGACGCCGTGGCCGGGCTCCCCGACATGGTGTACGCCGCCAACGGCGCGTTCTCGGTCGACGGCATGGTCTACGGCGCGCGGTTCCGCCACCCCGAGCGCAGTGCCGAGGCCGACGCGCACCGCGAGTTCTACGAACTGCAGGGCTGGAGCTTCGCCGGGCCGCAGCACGTGAACGAGGGCGAGGGTGATTTCGCGTACCTGCCCGCGGCGTACGGGGGAATGGTTTTGGCCGGCTACGGCTTCCGCACCGATCCGGCCGCGCACGCGGAGGCCCAGGACGTGCTGGGTCGCCCGGTGGTCTCGCTGCGTCTGGTCGACCCGGCCTTCTATCACCTGGACACGGCGCTGGCCGCCCTGGACGACCGCAACATCACCTATTACCCCGGCGCGTTCTCGCCCGCCTCGCAGCGCGTGCTGGCCCAACTCTTCCCGGACGCGGTCCTGGCCGACCGGGAGGACGCTGAGGCGTTCGGGCTCAACCTGGTCAGCGACGGCCGCCACGTGATCCTCAACACCGAGGCCACGGCCATGGGCGACAAGGTGCGCGCGGCCGGCTACCTGCCGGTCCATGTCGACCTGTCGGAACTCAAGCGCGGCGGCGGCAGCGTGAAGTGCGCGGTCGCTGAGCTGCGCCCGTAAAGAAGGCGCGGAGATGTGGGCGCGGAGGAGAAGGCGCGAAAGGCTCAAGGAGACGGCGGCGGCCCCGAACAGTCGTGACGGCAGACACGCGTACAACGGCATGGGCGGCGGCGAATGGCCGGGCGTCGTGCGGGAAGATGGGTCGCATGACCGATGAACAGCGCACCGCGGAGAAGAAGGAAGACGGCTCCGTCATGGTGGTCGGCCCGGACGGGCGGCCGATGGGCACGATCGACGCCGACGGGACGGTCAACCCGGAGGAGCCCGGCAACCTGATCGAGCAGCCGGCCAAGGTCATGCGGATCGGCAGCATGATCAAGCAGCTTCTTGAGGAGGTGCGCGCGGCGCCGCTCGACGAGGCCAGCCGGGGCCGGCTCCGTGAGATCCACCAGCGTTCCATCACCGAGCTCGAGGACGGTCTGGCCCCAGAGCTGCGTGAGGAGCTGGAACGTCTCTCGCTGCCGTTCGAGGGTGAGACCCCGCCCAGCGAGGCCGAACTGCGGATCGCGCAGGCTCAGCTCGTCGGCTGGCTCGAGGGTCTGTTCCACGGCATCCAGGCCGCGCTGGTCGCCCAGCAGATGGCCGCCCGCCTGCAGCTCGAGCAGATGCGCGGCGGCAACCCGGGCCGCCCGGCCCTGCCGATGGGCGCCATCCCCGGCATGCCCGCCCCGCGTGACGGCGGCGAGGGCGGCCGCACCGGGCAATACCTCTAAAGGCCGTACAGGTCTGCGAGGTAAAGCGCGACCCCGTCCTCGTCGTTGGTGGGACCGACCTCGTCGGCCACCTCCTTGAGGGCGGGGTGGGCGTTGCCCATCGCCACCGAGTGCCCGGCCCAGGTCAGCATGGGAATGTCGTTGGGCATGTCGCCGAACGCCACCACCTCGGACTTGTCGATGCCGTAGCGCTCGCAGTGCCAGGCCAGACCGGCCGCCTTGGTCACCCCGGCCGCGCTGATCTCGACGAGCGCGCTCGACGACGAGTGCGTGGTCGTCGCGATGTCGCCCAGCGTGCTGCTCACCAGCTCGAGGAACTCGTCGGGCCCGTGGTGGGCCGAACGGGCGAGCAGCTTGACGGCCGGCACCGAGGTCAGTTCCTCGGGGGTGGCCAGCATCCGTACGACCTTGGTGTCAGCCTCCCAGCGCACCGGCCACGCCTCCTCGTACCAGAAGGAGCGGCCGTCCTCGACCTCCACGGCCAGCGCGATGTCGGGCACCGCCTCGCGCAGCCGCTTGCTCACGTCGAGCAGCAGGTCGACCGAGAGCGGGTCGGCGCGCAGCACCTCGTCGCGCTCGGCGTCGTAGATCACGGCCCCGTTGGCGCAGATCGCGGGCACCGGCGCGGCCATCTGCTCGAAGAGCTGGTGGAGCCAGCGCACCGGCCGGCCGGTCACGACGACGAACGGGACCGGAAGAGCGTCGATCACCTCGATGGCGCGTTTGCTCAGGCTGCCGTCGGTGCGGATCAGGGTGCCGTCGATATCGCTGGCGACCAGCTTGTAAGGGGCAGACATCACCTCGACAGTAGCCGGTCGAGGTACACGGCGACTCCGTCCTCGTCGTTGGTGAGCGTCACGTCGTCGGCGACCGCTCGCAGTTCGGCGTGCGCGTTGCCGACGGCCACCCTGCCCCACCCCGCCCAGGCGAACATCGGCAGGTCATTGGGCATGTCGCCGAAGACCAGGACGTCGGCCGGGTCGACGCCCACGGCCTCCGCTACCACGGCCAGACCGGTGCCTTTGTCCACGTTCGCCGGGCAGATCTCGATGTAGTTGAGGCCGGCCTGGGTGACGGAAGCCACGTGCGGCGGGACGATCCGGCGGGCCACGGCGAGGAGGTCGTCGACGTCGTAGGCGAACGAGCGCGCGAACGCCTTGATCACGTCGCCGCGGCAGCACTCGGCCCTGTCCCGGTTCTCGACAACCACCGGGTAACGCCAGGTGGGGTCGTAGTCGCCCCAGAGCGGCGAGTCGTCGTGCTCCAGTGCCTCGACCATGACCGACAGCTCGCCGACCTCGGCCTCCAGATCGCCGAGCACACCGGCGAGCGTGGGCCCGGCCAGCCGGGAACGCAGCAGGAAGGTGGACTCGGCCTGGTCGAGCACCCAGCCGCCCTGCGCCATCACCAGGTAGTCGGCGTCGCGGATGTCCTTGCGGGTCAGCGAGGTCAACCGCGGACCGCGGCCGGTGGCGCCGACGACCCGGATCCCGGCGGCGCGGACCCGGTCGAGCACCTCGTGAGTGTAGGCGGACACGGTGTCGTCGTTGCGCACCAGCGTGCCGTCGAGGTCGGTCGCGATGAGCTTGGGCAGGCCAGGCTTGACCATGAAAGCCTCCGAGGGTCGCACAACCCCCGCGGAGGGCGGAAGGAAAACGGTACACCCGCCCGACTACCAGCGGCTATAACTTTTGGTAGCCGGCGGATGTATGGACCGTCAGCGTGCGGGTTCGAGGATGTCGCGGCCGCCCAGGTACGGCTGCAGCGCCTTCGGCACCCGCACCGAGCCGTCGGGCTGCTGGTGGTTCTCGAGGATCGGAATCAGCCAGCGGGTCGTCGCGAGCGTGCCGTTCAGGGTGGCGGCGGTCTGCGGCTTGCCGTCGGCGTCGCGGTAACGGATGTTGAGCCGCCGCGCCTGGAACGTCGTGCAGTTCGACGTCGAGGTGACCTCGCGGTAGCGGCCCTGCGACGGCACCCACGCCTCGCAGTCGTACTTGCGCGAGGCGCTCGAGCCCAGGTCGCCGCCGGCCACGTCGATCACCCGGTACGGGATCTCGACCTTGGCCAGCATCTCCTCTTCCATCGCGAGCAGACGCAGGTGTTCCTCGGCCGCGTCCTCCGGCTTGCAGAACGAGAACATCTCGACCTTGTCGAACTGGTGCACCCGCAGGATGCCGCGCACGTCCTTGCCGTACGAGCCGGCCTCGCGCCGATAGCAGGACGACCACCCGGCGAAGCGCTGCGGCCCGCCCTCGAGGTCGATGATCTCGTTCGAGTGGTACGCCGCGAGCGGCACCTCCGACGTGCCGACCAGATAGAGGTCGTCGGCCTCGAGCCGGTAGACCTCGCTCGCGTGGGCGCCGAGGAAGCCGGTGCCCTCCATCGACTCGGGCTTGACCAGCGACGGCGTGATCGACGGGGTGAAGCCGTGCTCGACCGCCTGGGCGATCGCCATCTGCAGCAGGCCCAGTTGGAGCAGCGCACCGACACCGGTCAGGAAGTAGAACCGCGAGCCCGACACCTTCGCGCCGCGCTCGGTGTCGATCGCCCGCAGCGCCTCGCCGATCTCGAGGTGGTCCTTCGGGTTGTCGATCTGCGGGATGTCGCCGACCTCGCGCAGCACGACGAAGTCGTCCTCGCCGCCGGGCGGCACGCCGTCCTGCACCACGTTCGACACCGCGAGATGCGCCGTACGCAGCGCCTCACCGGCGGCCGTCGTCTCGGCCTCGGCCGCCTTGACCTCGGCCGCCAGTTCCTTGGTGCGCGCGAGCAGGGCGGCCCGCTCGTCGCCGGAGGCCTTGGGAACCCGCTTGCTCAGCGATTTCTGCTCGGCCCGGAGCGCCTCGAACCGCTGGGTGGCCGATCGGCGGGCCTCGTCGGCACGCAGCAACTCGTCCACCGCCTCGGTGGACTCGCCACGCAGTTGCTGGCTGGCGCGGATCCGGTCGGGGTCTTCACGAAGCAGACGCAGGTCAATCACGAGTATCGAGCCTACCGGCGGCCGAGTCCGGTCAGCACCCGGATATCCCCGAAGTCCGGCCCGGGACAGCGAAGGGCAGGCGAAGTGCGGGCGAAGGGACCCGGAAGGGCGCCGGGATTGATCAGCTCGGCCGGTCGCGATCGTCGTGCAGGGACGTGAACGGCTGCGACGGCGAGACGGTGAGGTCGAGCGCCTCACCCTCGGGCAGGTCGTCGCGTCCCGCCGACGGGCGCCGCCACGACCACGTCGCCTCCGGCGGGACCTCGGCCGTGGTTTCCTGGGGCGCGCCCTCCGCCGCCGGGCTGCCCGGCAGATGCCGTCCGGCCAGGTAAAGCGAGGCCGAGGCGAACAGCACCGCCGCGAGGGCGCACCACAACCCCCGCCCGTACGCCAGGGTGGTCTCGGCGTCGTCGAGGGCGATGCGATAAACCGGGTCGATCACGTAGCTCTGCGAGCTCGCCCGGGCCGCGGCCGCCAGCACGACGCCGAACACTGTGCCCGCCACGCTCAGCCCGGCCAGCCGGAACGTACGGCGGGAGGACGGCGGGCCGAAGAGCGTGAGCACGACGGACGGCACGATCAAAAACAGCCCGAGCACATAGCCGACGCCCAGGGCGCCGAGGTCGTCGATGCCGCTGGCCAACAGCCGCTCGCCCGAATCGCTGCCGATCGTGCCGGCGTCGATCGTGGTGACTTGCCACTCCGAGAGCATCGAGACCAAAGCGGCCAGCGCGGCCAGCGCCGCGGCCACGGGCACCGTCCGGCGGTCGGCCAGCAGCTCGCGGCCCAGAGCGGAGAAGTCCCACCGCCGGTGCCGGTCCGGCTGTTCCGGACCGAACTCCACCACCGTCCCGGACGGAGTCACGTCGATGTCGACGGGCTGCTGCTGCGAGGGCATGGCAACCATGGTGCCCTGTGCCAGGTCGAGCGGCCAGCAGCCGCCGCATGGACTAGCGTTTGGTCATGCCTATTCGTTCTGCTTCCGCCCGCTGGCAGGGGAACCTCACCGAGGGTTCCGGCACGATCAAGACCGGCAAGGGTGGCATCCAGGGGAACTACTCGTTCAAGTCACGTTTCGAGGAGGGCGAGGGGACGAACCCCGAGGAGCTGATCGGCGCCGCGCACGCCGGCTGCTTCTCGATGGCCTTCTCCAAGGCGCTGTCCGACGCCGGCTTCACGCCGACCTCGGTCGAGACCGTCGCCAAGGTCCACATGGACAAGACCGACGCCGGGTTCAGCGTCACCCGCATCGACCTCGAGACCGTCGGCGACGTGCCCGGTGTCGACGAGGGGACGTTCCAGAAGATCGCCGAGGATGCCAAGGCGAACTGCCCGATCTCTCGCCTGCTCTCGCCGGGCGCCGAGATCAGCCTGAGCGCCAAGCTTTCCTGAGCCCGCACGTCCCACGTGCACCGGCCGCTCTCAGGTGGCCGGTGCACAATTGCTCGTGTGCCGGTCGAGATGAGTCGGGAACGCTTCGAGGACCTGGTCGGCGAGGCCCTCGACGAGGTGCCCGCCGAGCTCCTGAAGGTCATGGACAACGTGGTCATCGTCGTCGAGGACGACCCGCCGGACGGCGAGGACCTGCTCGGCCTCTATGAGGGCACGGCGCTGACCGAGCGCGGCTGGGACTACGCGGGTGTGCTGCCCGACCGCATCACGATCTATCGCAACCCCACGCTGCGGGTCTGCGACACCGAGACCGACGTCATCGACGAGGTCGCCATCACGGTGGTGCACGAGATCGCCCACCACTTCGGCATCGACGACCACCGCCTGCACGAGCTGGGTTGGGGCTGAGAAAAAGCTGAAAAGCTGACAGCGCGCTTGTCGAGCGCTCCTACCCTGAGGCAAACAGCCGAAGCAGGAGGACGTGCAGGATGCGTAGCGAGCTTTTCTCCGCCGAGAACCTCGAGAAGGAATCGAGTCAGCCCGGGCTTCGGCTCCAGAACTCCAAACTGCTCAAGGCTGAGTTGAACGGCGAGTTCATGGCGCGCGTCGGTTCGATGGTGGCCTACCAGGGGCAGGTGCAGTTCGAGGCCCTGGGCTCGGGCGGCATCGGCAAGTTCCTCAAGCAGAAGCTCACCGGCGAGGGCGTGCCGTTGATGCGCGTACGGGGGAACGGTGACGTCTTCCTGGCCGACAACGCGGCTGACATCCACCTGATCGACCTCGAGCCGGGCGACGCGCTCTCGATCAACGGGGCGAACGTGCTGGCCTTCGACTCGTCGCTCAACTACGACATCAAGATGGTGCAGGGCGCCGGCATGTTGTCGAACGCCGGCCTGTTCAACTGCGTCTTCAGCGGCCACGGGCGGATCGCGGTCACCACCAAGGGCACCCCGGTCGTGCTCACCGTCGACCAGCCGACCTATGTCGACCCGCAGGCCGCCATCTGCTGGTCGGCGAGCCTGCAGACCGGCTATCACCGCGCCGAGCAACTCGGCTTGGGCACGCTGCTGGGCCGCACCACCGGCGAGCGGTTCACGATGAGCTTCGCCGGTCAGGGCTTCGTGGTCGTTCAGCCCTCCGAGGAGCCCCCGGCGGGCCTGGCGGGCACGGGCGGCGGCGGCAACCAGCAGGAAGGCGGCATCCTCGGCAACATCTTCGGCAACTGAGCTTGCCGGCCTTCGCTCCCCGCTCGGCGGGCATTACGCCCCGGGAGGTCGGAATGCGGGCTTTGGCTGCGGCCGTCGGTCAGGCGATATCTCCCTTGCGCAGCTGGGCGAGCCAGACTGACGAGTCGGCGAAGTCGGTGTTCGAGAGCCCTCGTGGGGGCGCCACGGGGGTCTCGGGGGTCAGCCGGTGGCGGGGATAGCTGCCCAGGAAGCGGACGTCGGCGCAGATCCGGCGCAGGCCCTGCAGCGCCTCGCCCAGGCGGGCCTCGGCCACGTGACCGGTGCAGTCGAGAAAGAAGACGTACGTCCCCAGCTGCACGCCGGTCGGACGGGACTCGATGCGGGACAGATTGATTCCCCGTACGGCCAGCTCGGTGAGCACCGCGAGCAGCGCGCCCACCTGGTCGTGCCGGATGGACACGGCCAGCGACGTGACGTCGTCGCCGCTCGGCTCGCCGGGCGGGCCGGGCCGGGTCAGCAACGCGAACCGGGTCACCGCGTCGGCGTGGTCGGCCACCTTGTCGGCCAGGACGGTCAGCCCGTTACGGGGGACCCCGATCGGCGCGCACAGGGCCGCGTCGTGTTCGCCCGAGGCGGCGCTGATGGCCGCGGCCGCGTTGGAGAGCACGTCGACGATCACGGCGTCGGGCACGTTGGCGAGCAGCCAGTTGCGGCACTGGGCCGACGCCTGCGGGTGGGCCGCGATCGACCGGATCTGGCCCAGCGGGGTCCGACTCCGGGCGGCCAGCACGAACTCGACCGGGATCACCACCTCGCGGGTGATCACGAGCGGGCTGCCGGTGACCAGCTCGTCGAGCGTGACCGGGACGGCGCCGCCGACCGAGTTCTCCAGCGGGACCAGCGCGGCGTCTGCGTCACCCGCGCGCACCGCCTCGAGCGCCTCGGGCACGCTGCGCGCGGGAGTGCGCACGCCGCGCTCGGCGGCCGGAATGGTGCGAAGGGCGGCCTCGGTGAAGGTGCCCTCCGGACCGAGGTAGACGAAGCGCGTCGGCGGCGTTCCCGGCATGACCGGAAGTCTAGGCCCAGCCGCCTCAGTGACCGCCGGAAGTCCGGGTCCGACCCACAGGTGCATGCCGCGCTCGCAGCGATGCACGCCGACCCCGCCCGAGGCTCGGCGGCGTCAGGAGCCGCAGGCCAGCACGCGGATGCCGGGCGGGGCGGTGGTCTCGACGCGGTTGACGCAGACGTCCGAGCCCGCGGCGACCAGCGTCAACGTTTCGCCGGCCCCGGTCGCGACCACCATCAGCGGCTCGCCGGCGCTCGCGGTGGCCGCCTCCACCGTGGTGAACGACCACGTGCCTGAGCAGTACGGACCCCCGTCCACCCGCATCGGCTTGTCGGGGATGCCCGGTTGCCCCTTGATCAGGGCGAGGATCTGCGCGCCGGTGGGCTGCGTCGTGCACTTGGGCGCGGGCGACGGCAGCGGCGTGGCCCGGGTGGCTTCGGGCGGGATGGTGGGAGGTGGCGTCGTCCGCGTCGCGACCCCGGTGGTCGGGTAGGCCGGGCCGGTGGGATAGGCGGTGCCGGTCGGGTAAGCGCCGGTCGGCAGCGGCAGCCCGGTCGGCAGCCCGGTCGGCAGGCCCAGGTCGGAGGCGCCGAGCGAGATCGCGCCCGCGCTCGGCGTCGAATAGGGCGGCGAGGTCGGCAACGGCTCCGGGGGTTTGCCGCACGCGCCCAGCAGGACGCCCGCGCCGGCGAGCGCGGTGAGGATCAGGGATGTGCGGGGGGACACGCGGACATGGTAAAGCCCGGAACGCCCGATGTGACCAGGGTCAGGACGCTATCCGGTGTCCGGCGGCGAGCAGCGTGTCGACTGCCTCGGTGAGCCGCACGGTCGGCACCAGCAGATAGTCGGTGGAATACGTCGAGAACGTGACGATATTGACCCGGGCCTCGGCCAGCGGCCCGATCAGCGAGGCCAGCACGCCGGTCAACGCCAGGTCAAGCGGGCCGACCACACGCAGGCAGCGCCAGGCGGTGTCGGCCTCGGCGCCGGCGGGCACCCGGTCGGCCGGGCAGATGATCGAGAACTCGTCGGCGTCCCAGCTGAGCGAGATCACACTTTTCTCGTCCGGACCTCCGCTCAGCGAAGCAGGGATCGGTGAACCGGCCGGAAGCCGGCACACCGCGTACTCCGCCGGTAGCAGATCTAGATCGAGCATGAGGGCAGACTACGTTTCGCATCAGGCTTGCCCAATGCCCACCGGGTGCGGCGAAGACCACAAACCCGAAACCTGCTCGTAACGCCGCCCACTGCCGGGCAGCGCGGAGAGAGCCGGGCGGTGGGACGAGTGCCGGGGCGGCGGGAGGAATGCCGGACGGCTGCGGAAGGGCGCCGCTCAGTATCGGACGGCCGAGAAGAACGTCATCGAGCCGGCCACGCGCTCGTTGTCGAACAGCGGGGTGGCGATCGCGTCGACCGTGAGCGGGGCCTCGCCCGGACCGGGCAGCACACGCAGCAGGCCGCGCGCGAGCCGTTCGCTACGCAGGGCCAGCAACGGCGGGATCTTGTCGGCGTCCGACTCCTCGAGCTCGCCGGCGGTCGCGGTGAAGTCGATCAGGTGGAGCACCGAGCCCAGCGGCTTGCCGATCACCTCGGGCGCCTTGCCCATGCCGAGCAGCTCACCGCAGGACGGCGAGGCCGCAATGATCGCCGTGGTCGTGTCGATGATGAGGCATGGCTCGGGAGCGGCGGCCACGGTCGCCGTCCACCTTTCCAGGCTCGGGACGAACTCGGCCTCGGACGGCGTGCGCGCCTGCGGTACGAACGCTCCCGAGAGTGAGAGTTCGACGTGCGCCACACGGTCCTCCTCGCTCGTGCCGCTCGACGGGCGGCGCCGTGACAGCGCCGGGGCCTGCGTGAGGCCCGGCGCCGTCGCGGCGGCCAAGCCGTCGACTACAACCGGAAGGAACGTTACCGGCGCGCTGTCCGCTTGTCAGCGGCCGTTTGTCCGTCAGCGTGCCAGCGATAGTCGCCGGCCGGGCGATAAGGAGCGTTTGCCCACGTCGCGGGGTGGCTGGCCACGGCCGAAAGCTTGCCCGCGGTGGCCGGCGAGATGCGGGCCCCGCCCGCGATCAACAGCCGATCGAGTTCCTTGTCGGTGGCGACCAGCACCTCTTTGGGGAGGCCGTGCACGCTGATCACGCCAGATCCGACGAAGGTGAGCACGGGGGTCACCGGCACGGAGAGGCCGACGGCGGCGGAGAGCGCCTTGCTCGCCCGGCGGGCCTCGCGGCGGGCCTCGGCGATGTACTGCGGTCGCTTTCCGTTGATCTGCACCACGTCACCCGCGATCAGCACCCGGGCGCGACCGTGGTCGGCGACGGTCACCGCATAGACGCCGCCCGGGCCGATCGCCAGGAAACCGGCGCGGTCGTCGGCGGGGTCGGGCTCGTAGTAGCTCAGCGCGTCGGTGCGCGGCCAGTCCACGATGTGCCAGTTGGGTCCGAGCCGATCGAGGCGGGTCAGCGCGCGGGCGCCGGCGGCCTCGAGGCGACGGGCGTCACGCTCGGCGCGGCGGCGGCGTGCCCAGTCGGCGGGCGACTGGCGCGTCGGGCCCTCGAGCGCCTGCGTCTCGCTCAAGCGTCGATCGATGACCCGCTGACTGTTCGGCGGGACAGGTAGTGCAGGGCGGGCTGGGAAGACAGTCACTGCGACCTCCGGCAAAAGGTCCTTCGGGCTCTCTTTTCACTACCGTAAGTGCTCGACCCCATACGGAAGCAAGACGTAGGCGTGTCAAGAAAGTGGAATGAGGGGATGAATGCCGCATTCACGCATCGCGAGTTCTTGCGGATGGTGCATCTCGGCGCCTGATCCCCCGGTCGAAGAGTTTTCAAGACCAAAGTTAGTCGGCGAGCCGCCTTCGTGCACAGATGTCTCATGATCTAGGCAGAACGTCATCGTCCGGTAGCACCGCGTGCCCGAGTGGATGCCGGAGATCGCCGAGTGGGCTACCGTCGGCTCGTGGCGCATTACGTCGACAGCGAGGTGGGCCGGCTGCGAACGGTGCTGCTGCACCGCCCCGGGCCGGAACTGGCCCGGCTGACCCCGCGGAACAACGACAGTCTGCTGTTCGACGGTATCCCGTGGGTGAGCCGGGCCCAAGAGGAACACGATGCCTTTGCGGCCGCCCTGCGCGAACGCGACGTCGAAGTCCTCTATCTGGGTGACCTGCTGGCCGAGACGCTGGCCGTGGACGCCGCCCGGGCCGAGCTGACCGAGGGCGTGCTGGCCGATCGCCGCCTCGGTGACACCCTGCGCGACAGCGTGGGCCGCTGTCTGGCCGATCAGGATCCGCGCCGGCTGGCCGGGATCCTGATGGCCGGGCTCGCCCACGAGGAGCTCAAGCCCGGACCGGGCGGCCTGGTCTACGAGATGATGGACCGGCTCGACTTCGTCATCGACCCGCTGCCCAACCTGCTGTTCACGCGGGACTCCTCGGTCTGGGTGCGGGACCGGGTGGCCGTGACCAGCCTGGCCATGCCGGCCCGCAGCCGCGAGACGACCCTGACCCGGGCGATCTATCGTTACCACCCGCGGTTCGCCGGCACCGACCTGCTCTACGATCCCTCGCTCGAGCTGCTCGAGGGCGGCGACGTGCTGCTGCTCGCGCCCGGGGTGCTGGCCATCGGGGTCGGCGAGCGCACCACCCCGGCGGGGGCCGAGCGGCTGGCCCGCCGGGTCTTCACGGCCGGGCTGGCCGGCACCATCCTGGCCGTGCCGATCGCCCAGGAACGCGCCACCATGCACCTCGACACGGTGTGCACGATGGTCGACGTCGACGCGGTGGTGATGTACCCCAACATCGCGGACGCATTGCGGGCGTACACGGTGACCGCGGACGCCGACGGGGAACCGCACGCCACCGGGCCGCGGCCCTTCCTGGAAGCGGCGGCCGAGGCGATGGGCATCGATCGGCTCCGGATCATCGACACCGGCCTCGACCCGGTCACCGCCGAGCGGGAGCAGTGGGACGACGGGAACAACACCCTGGCCATCGCGCCGCGCCTCTGTGTCGCGTACGAGCGGAACGTCGAGACGAACGCCCAGCTGGAACGGGCCGGCATCGAGGTGGTGCGGATCAGCGGCTCGGAACTCGGCAGCGGCCGGGGCGGCCCGCGGTGCATGAGCTGCCCGATCGAGCGCGAATCACTGGGCGGGGCGACCCCGGACGTGTGACACGACCAGCTCAGGCTCCGGAACGGACCCCTCGACCAGATGCGCCCGGCCGGGGAAGTCGAAGACGGCGATCTCGAGCTGCACCGGATAATCGGGGGCCTGGCCGACCCGCTTGACGACCTCGCCGTCCACCGAGAACGCCAGCGAACCGGGGCGCCAGCTCACCCCGTACGTGTGAAAGTCCGAGACGTCGATCGGCAGGGTGGTCGTCGCCCACTCCTCGGTCAGGCGTGGATCGCGGAAGCGGTGCAGCCCCATGCCGACGGCCTGCGGGTCGGTGCCGAAGACCTCCATCACGCAGATCTCGCCCGACATCTCGGGGGCGGTCTCGATGCCGGAGAGCCAGAACGCGATCATCGAACGCGGCGTGATCGTGCCCCGCATGCGGATCTCGATGTCGCCGTAGAGCGGTGTGTAGCCCCAGAACTCGCCCTGTTCCTCGCGCACCCGCTGGCCGGGGAGGAACGGCTGGCCGCCGAGGGTGCTGCCGACCGGACCGGACCAGTTGGCGCTCTGGATGCCCGACACCCGCAGCGGCGTCTCGTGCACGCCCTCGGCCCACAGCGGCTGGCCTGCCGGGATGCTCAGGCGCAACTGCCCGCCGCCGGTCTCGTACGTCGCCGCCGAGGCCTCGCGGGAGCTCCAATGCGGCAAATACCACGGAACCCAGACAGAGCGGTCCAACTCGTCGGAATCGAACCGCTCGTCCAGCACTTGCTCGTCCTTACCGCAACGTGAGCTGCCGGCCGATCAGGCCCTGCTTTGCGCGCCGGGCGTCCGCGTCGAGCGGGCCGGTCTCGGCGAGCGTGTCGGCGTACCGCTTGGCGAAATCGGCCAGCGGCGCCTCCCAGTCCGCGCCCTCGGGCTCGCCCGGGATGTCCCACACCGGCACCAGCAGGCCGTGCGCCCGGAACATGCCGGCGAACTTGGTCTGCTCACCGAGCAGCAGGTCACCCGAGGCGGACAGGCGGGCCAGCGTGTCGAGCGCGCGGTCCTCGGCGTCGGGCAGCACCCAGCGCACGTGACCCTTGTCGGGCGCCACCCGGCACCAGTACGCCGCCCGCGCCGCTGACAGCCGCACGGTCGGATAGATCGAGGCGTTCGCCCGTTCGAGGGACGCCTTCACGTTCGGGTCCTCGGCCTGCTCGGCGTCGAGCCAGTACTCGAAGCTGTCGTGCATGGTGATCTCGAGCGGGCCGTCGACGAGGATGTCCTGCAGGCGGGGACCCTGACCGGGCAGGGCCGGCACCGAGACCGTGTCGCCCGGCTGCGTCTGCAGGGCGCTCAGGATCGCCACCGAGAGGTCGCGCGAGACGTCACCCGACTGCACGTGACGCTGCAGGCCGATGAAGACCCGCCCGTCCTGCCGCGTCATCGCCGGCCAGGCCATGGGCAGCACCGTGGACAGGGTGATCGAACGGTCCCCGTACTCCTCGATGATCTCGGGCCGGAGGGTGAGCGGCGCCGAGGCGGCGGGCACCAGCTCGCGCAGCGCGATCCACTCCGGTTCGTCGGCCAGCCCTTCGAAGGGTCGGGCCACGAAGATGTCCCGCACCTTCTCGCGCTTGGGTGCGGACTGGCGTTGGTTTCGACGCTTGCTCACGGCGAGACAGCCTAGGCCAGGCACGCGCGAAAAGGACACTCCGCCCCGCGCTACGCCCGCGGCAGGCGGACCTCCGCCGTGGTGCCGCCGCCCTCACGGGGACGCAGCGAGACCCAGCCGTGCTGGCGTTCGACCAGACGGCGTACGAGGTAAAGCCCCAGCCCCGCCCCCGGATGGTGCCGCCGGTCGCCGCCCTCGGCCTGCCAGTAACGCTCGAACGCCCGCTCGACGTGCTCGGGGCGGATGCCCGCGCCCCGGTCGGAGAGGCGGAAACGCAACGTCTCCTCGTCGGCGCCCGCGCACAGCTCGACGGTCGAGCCCGGAGGCGAGTGCTTCTCGGCATTGGTGGCCAGCTCGGTCAGGATCGTCGCGATCGAATCCCTTTCCCCGTACGCCTTGGGCAGCTCGGCGGGCAGGTTGTCGAGCACGATCCGGCGGCGCAGGTCGGCCGGCAGTTCCTCGACGGCGCTGCGCAACGCCTCGGGCAGGTCGAACGGACCGGCGGGGGAGGCGCCGACGTCCCCGTCCTCGCTGGCCGCCGAGAGCAGCCGGTCGACCAGCCGGGCCAGCTCACCGGCGCGCGTGTTGATGATGCGTACCGCTTCCTGCCGGCCGATGTCGCCCAGCGTGTCCCAGTGGTTCGACAACGTGTCGGCGTACCCCTTGATCACCGTGACCGGGGTGCGCAGCTCATGGCTGGTCACCGCCACCCAGAGATCGCGGTTCTCCTGGCGGCGGGCCTGTTCGCTGCTGTGCACGGGCAGGCCGTCGCGGGCCGCGTAGAGCCGGCCGACGTAACCCGCCAGCAGTTCCAGGACGGCGTGATGCTCGGGGCCGGGTTCGTCGTCGCTCTCGCCGAAGTACACGTGCAGCGAGCCCACGATCGTGTCGCCGACCTCGCAACGTGCGCCCAGCATGCGCTTGACGTCGCCGCCCTCCACCTGCTTGGCGAACTCGTCGTTGAGCGAGCCGAGCGGGATGAGCAGTGTGCGGCCGTCGCGCAGGCGGGTGTCGGCGCGGTCGACCCGGCGGCCGATCGCGGGGGTGCACGCGCCGGTGGCGGCGACGATGCGGCCGTGGTCGGCCGCGTACTCCGCGAAGCCGGCTCCGCGGCCGCCCAGCGTCTCTTGGGCCAGGCGGACGATCTGCTGCAGCACGGGGAGTCCCGCCTCGCCGGCGTTGATCCGGTCGAGGACCGCGATCTGGCCACGCGTCAGCGCGGTGTAGTCGGGACGCTCCGGCATGACTGCGAGTCTGCCTCGCTTCTTGGCGACGGGATAGTGTCACACGTCACAAAGCATTGATCCGGTCGAGCACGAAGCGGGGCCGGTCGGTGATCACCCCGTCGACCCGGTGCTCTAGGACCATGTCGAGGTCCGCATCGTCGTTGACCGTCCACACGTACGCCTGATGCCCCGCGGCCCGGATCGCCGGCACCAACCCCGGCCGCGACCGTACGAGGCCCACCCCCGGCCCGGCGATCCGCGCGCCGAACGGCAGGCGGCCCCGGCCGATCCCGGGCGGCAAAATCTCGAGCAGGTAGACCGTGGGCACCCGCGGGGCCTGCGCCCGCACCCGTCGCAGGGCCAGCGCCGCGAACGACATCACGGTCACCTGGACGCGATCGTCCGGTTTCGGCTCGGCGAGGTCGTACCGGCGCAGCAGCTTCACCAGCCGGCGCTCGACCTCGGCTCCGTAGCGTGACGGGTGCTTGGTCTCGATGAGTAGCTTGACGTCGCGGCCGCTGTCACGCACCGCAGCCAGCAGCCGGTCGAGCGTCAGCAGGCGGGAGAACTCGGGCAGCGGCTCCTCGTCGACCGGGTAGCCCGGGTGCCAGGAGCCGAAGTCGAGCGAGTCGAGCTCGGCCAGCGTCTTGGCGCTGACCCGGCCGCGGCCGTTGCTGGTGCGGCCGAGCCGGCCGTCGTGCACGCAGACCAGATGGCCGTCCCGGGTGAGCCGGACGTCACATTCCAGCCCGTCCACGCCCTCGTCGAGAGCGCGCATGTACGCCGCGAGCGTGTGCTCGGGCAGAGCGTCGGCGCCTCCGCGGTGCGCGAAGACGAGCGGGCGGTAGTCACTCACAGAACTTGAGCTTGCTGCCCGTTCTCGCTGATGACCTCGCGGCCGGCGGACGCCCAGGACTGCATGCCGCCGTCCAGGTTGCGCACGTTGTCCCAGCCGTTGCCCATCAGATAGGAGACGACCTGGCCGGAGCGGCCGCCGGAACGACAGACGACCACCACCTCCCGGTCGGTCGGGACCTCGGCCATGAGGGCCGGGATCTCCATCATCGGCAGGTGGTGGGCGCCGGGAGCGTGCCCCGCCGTCCACTCGTCGGGCTCGCGCACGTCGAGCAGATAAGCGTCGTCGCCGACCTCGGCGGGGGTCACGCTGGGCACTTGTGGTCCGAACACGTCGACAAGCGTACGGGGGTCAGCTGCCGGATGTGCCCGCCGACCCCTTCTTGAGGTTGGCCGCCATCCAGGTGTCCATCTCGTCGGCCGCCACCGCCTTGAAGAGCGCGAGCGCCTTCTCCTTGTCGGAGACCACCACGGACTGGCCGTTGATGGTGTCGCTGCCCTTGTTGGGGCTGGTGATGAACGTCAGGTTGCTGCCACGGATGCCGCGCATCTCGGTTGCCATGTCGGTGAGCGAGAAGTCGTTGTCGACCGTGACGGCCGCGGTGACCGCCTTGAGGAACGCGTTGAGCTTGGCCGGGTTGGTGATCGTGCCGCTGCTCGCCGCCTTGTCCATGATCGCCTTCAGGAACTCCTGCTGGTGCTGCATGCGGGCGAAGTCGCCCCGGGCGAACTGCTTGCGCTGCCGCACCCAGTCGAGGGCCTGCGCGCCGTCCATGTGCATGGTGCCCTTCTTGAACACCCGGTACGGCTTGTGGATCGACGTGATGGTCTGCTCCACCTTGAGGTCGACGCCGCCGAGCGCGTCGGTGACCTCCTTGAAGCCGCCGAAGTCGATGGCCATGACGTGATCGATCTTCACGTCGGTCAGGCACTCGACGGTGTGCACGGCGCGGGGCAGCCCACCGAAGGCGAACGCGGCGTTGATCTTGGCGCGGCCGCCGTC
Source organism: Paractinoplanes brasiliensis (assembly GCF_004362215.1). Lineage (NCBI taxonomy): Bacteria > Bacillati > Actinomycetota > Actinomycetes > Micromonosporales > Micromonosporaceae > Paractinoplanes > Paractinoplanes brasiliensis. The sequence continues at coordinate 3,659,300 of NZ_SNWR01000001.1, forward strand.
GCCGCACGCGGCGTCGTTGCTGCGCGGCACGACCACCCACAGGTCCCGCGGGATCGAGATGAGCTGCGCGGACTTGTGGTCCTCGGGGATGTGCATGAGGATCAGCGTGTCGGCGCGCCACTTGCCGGCGCCGTCGTCCTTGGCGTCCGGGTCGCGCGAGTCGCTGCCGACCAGCAGGATGTTCTGCGCACCCTCGATCGGCTTGGCCGGGCGGTCCGCGCTGATGCCGTTGAAGGCGTCGGTGCGCTTGAGGTCCTTGTCGAGACCCGAGGCGTAGCCGTAGAGCGAGATGCCCGCGATCACCGCGATGATCAGGACCGCCAGGCCGGCCAGCAGGGCGATGCGCCCCCACTTCGGCTTGGGCCGGCGCCCGCGATACGAGGTGCCACGACCGGGGTCCCCCGGAGGGGTGCCACCGCCACCACCGCCGGCGGCGCCACGGGGCGGCCAGTTGTCGCGCTGAGGCGGCGACGCGTTTCCTCGATAGGCACTCGCTGGGCGCGCCGAGGCCCGGCCCGACGACGGGACAGAGGCTCGACCGGAACCGGAACTCCCGTAAGGGGACGTAGGCGCTGACATGAAACCAGATTACGTACCCCGCGCCCGAACGCCTTGCCATCGAACCGACACGGCACGAAGTCGGGAGAAGCCTCAGCAGCAACAACGCGGGGCCGGCAAGAGCCGGCCCCGCGCTGCGACTTAAGAGAGATTTAGTGCGCGCCGTGGCCGGTCAGCGACCGGACCTCGAGCTCGGCGTACTTCGCGGTGTCGTCCTCCTTCGAGATCACCGTGCCGATCCAGCCGCACAGGAAGCCGACCGGGATCGAGATGATGCCGGGGTTGGAGAGCGGGAAGAAGTGCCAGTCGCTGTCCGGGAACATGGCGGTCGCCGAGCCGGAGACAACCGGCGAGAAGAACACCAGGATCACGGCCGCGGCCAGACCGCCGTAGATCGACCACAGCGCGCCCGAGGTGTTGAACCGCTTCCAGAACAGGCTGTAGAGGATGGCCGGCAGGTTGGCCGAGGCCGCCACCGCGAACGCGAGCGCGACCAGGAAGGCCACGTTCAGGCTCTGGGCGAAGATCGACAGGGCGATCGCCACCGCGCCGATGACCAGGGCCGAGATGCGAGCGACCCGCACCTCGTCGCGTTCCGACGCCTCACCACGGCGGATCACGTTCGCATAGAAGTCGTGCGCCAGGCTCGACGACGACGCCAGCGTGAGACCGGCGACCACGGCCAGGATGGTGGCGAACGCGACCGCCGCGATCACGGCGAGCATCACCGCGCCACCGGTCTCGCCGCCCAGATAGTCGATACCGAGCGCCTGGGCCAGCTGCGGCGCGGCCGTGTTGCCCGCCTTGTCCTGCGCGGTGATGTTCCCGCTGCCCACCAGGGCCGCCGCGCCGAAGCCGAGGGCCAGGGTGAACAGGTAGAACGTGCCGATGATGCCGATTGCCCAGAGCACGCTCTTGCGAGCGATCTTGCTGGTCGGCACCGTGTAGAACCGGGTGAGGATGTGCGGCAGACCGGCCGTGCCGAGCACCAGCGCGATGCCCAGCGAGAGCAGGTCCATCTTGCTGTAGAAGGTGGCCGAGGCGCTGGCCGTCTCGACGCCGTAGCGCAGGCCCGGCTGGAGGAAGGCGTCACCCTTGCCGGACTGCTGAGCGGCGTCGCCGAGCAGGGCGGACAGGTTGAACTTGTAGTGCGCGAGCACCAGCAGCGTCATGATCAGGGCGCCGCTCATCAGCATGAACGCCTTGACGATCTGGACGTACGTGGTGCCCTTCATGCCACCGACGATGACGTAGATGATCATCAGGGCGCCGACCAGGATGATCGTGGCGACCTTGGCGGTGTCCGCGTCCATGCCCAGGAAGGTCGTGCCGGGCTTGATTCCCAGCAGCAGCGCCACCAGGGCGCCGGCGCCGACCATCTGCGCGATCAGATAGAAGATCGAGACGACGATGGTGGAGGCGCTGGCCGCCGTACGCACCGGGCGCTGACGCATCCGGAAGGCGAGCACGTCGGCCATCGTGAACCGGCCCGAGTTGCGCAGGTACTCGGCGACCAGCAGCAGCGCGACGAGCCAGGCGACGAGGAACCCGATGGAGTAGAGGAAGCCGTCGTAGCCGTACAGGGCGATCAGGCCGGCGATGCCGAGGAAGGACGCCGCCGACATGTAGTCACCGCCGATGGCCATGCCGTTCTGGAAGCCCGAGAACTGCCGGCCGCCAGCGTAGAAGTCGGTCGCTGTCTTGGTCTGGCGGCTGGCCCAGATCGTGATGGCCAGCGTGATGGCCACGAAGACCAGGAACAGCGTGATCGTGAGGCCGCGCGAGGTGGAGGTGGAAACCTCGGCGGCAAGGAAATGAGGTTCCATCAGTCCTCGCTCTTCTTCTCAGCGGGGGCCTCGGCGCTGTCGGCGGCCGTGATCTCGGCGTGGATCTTGTCGGCCAGCGGGTCGATCTTGCTGGCCGCGTAGCGGGAGTAGTACCAGGCGATCAGGAACGTCGTGGCGAACTGGAGAAGGCCGAAGATCAGGGCAACGTTGATGTTGCCGACGACCTTCGTGCTCATGAAGCCGCGGGCGTATGCGGAAAGCAGGACATAGAGGGCATACCAGAGGAAGAACGCGACCGTCATGGGGAAGACGAAGCTGCGTACGGCGTGACGCAGACGGCCGAATTCCTCAGAGTCCTGGACGGCCCGGTACCTCTCGGTGGAGGACGAGGGCACTTCGGTAGTCACCGGGGTTCACCACCTTCGAAGGTGAGGGCGGACTTTCCGGCAACCTATGAAGAACATCGGCCGCCCGAGACCGATCGGTCAGCTCGTGCGCCGAGTGGCGGTCTGACTGCGGTGAGCGGGGCGGCGGTCAATGCCCCAGCGTGTGATATCGACCTCGGTAATGGATCAGCGGGTCGGCCGCCGGACCCGCCTCGATCATCTCGATCACCGCTTCGACGAGCAACGCCCAGCCCAGAACCCGCGAGGACTCGAGCCGGCAGCCGGCCCAGGTCCGGGCGCCGGCAGGCACGGGGCCGTAGTCGGTGCCCGTCCAGCCGTCGCCGGCGAAAAGGCCGCCCGGCGCGGGCATCAGACCGGCGAACCGGTCGGCGAGCTGCCGGTCGGCCGGGGTCAGCGCGACCATGGCGAACCGGCCGCTGCGCTCGGCAGCGTCCCAGAAGTCACTCTCGTCGTCGATCAGCCCGAGGACCCGCCCGGGGTCACCGTCCGCGACGAGCGTCGACGACACCGTCAGCCCGGCCGGGCCGGCAGTGGTCCAGAGCGTGACCGGAGCCGCCAGCCGCCCCCGCAAACGCCGCACCGCGGACTTCTCGCCCTCAGGGGTGGCGAAAGGGTCGGTCGAGTGAATGGTCACGAGCACCATTCTCGCCGCAGCGGGGTCAGGAGGTCACAGCGGCCAGCAGTTCCGGCGAGCGCCGGTCGAGCCAGTCGCCGGCGATCCCCGAGCCGATCAGGTAAGCCGCCACGCCGAAACCCGCGCCGGTCGGCAGGCCGATCCACAGCCACACGTCACCCAGCAAGAAGGCCAGAATCTGCAGCGGCACGGTCGCGACCAGCGTGCCGACCATGACGGCGATCGTGAGCAGGCCCTTGGCCGTGCCGCCGCCCGACGTGACGGCGAACGGGCTGGTCGACTCGGGCAACGCGTACGCGGCCCGCACCGACATCGGCAGCACCAGCGCCAGCCCCGCGCCGTACGTGGCGACCAGCAGCCCCAGATCGCCGGCGATCCGCTCGGGCCGGCCCGACACCGCGCCCACCACCAGGGCGACCAGGAGCAACAGCGGCAGCACGAAGAGGGCATGGGCCGCCGCCCGGGAGTGGATCTCGACCCGGCCAGGGACCCCGGCGGTGAGGTCGCCCGCGTACGCGCTTCCCTCGTACCCGAACTGGTTGGCCAGCGCGAGCGCGGCGATCGCCCCGACGAGGACAGCCATCGGCCCGGCCGGCCCGCCGCTGACCGAGACCGAGATGGGCAGGAAGAACCCGGCAACCGTGAAGGTGATCAGCGCGGCCCGCCGCCGGGTCTCGCGCCACCAGTAACGGGTCTCGCGGGCGACGAGCGCGCCGAACCGGGTGCGGGGCAGCCGTCGGCCGAGCAGCAGGCCGGTCGGCGAGGCGATGTCCCCCGTACGGCCGGCACGTCCGCGGCTCTCCGCCCCGAGCATCGCGTTCTCCAGCGTCGCGTTCCACCAGGCGAGCAGCCCGGCGATGCTGCCGGCAACGATCAAGAACTTCAGCGGTACGGCCCAGATCCGTCCGTCGGCCACGTCGAGCCCGACAGAATAGGGGGCGGCCAGCGGAGTCCAGCCCAGCACGTCGGCGAGGACGGCGAACGCGTCCCAGTCGGCGCGCTGGGCTCCGGCGAGCAGCGCGAGCTGCAGCGGCCCGAGCAGCGCGGCGAGCACGGCGAGCAGCACCACGGCGAGGTCGCGTGCCCGCCGGGAGCGCAGACCGGTGGCGAACGCGCTGGTCACCGCGCGGCTCAGGGCGACACAGAGGAGCAGTCCGGCCAGGATGCCGGCCAGCTGGACCACGCCCGCGCCGGCCCCGCCCAGTTCGGACGCCGTGCTCACCATGCCGGCCGTGGCGGCCAGCGTGGACAGAGCGGGCAGACCGGTCAGGGCGGCCGCGAACAGGCCGACGATCAGGGTGCGGCGGCTCAGGGGGAACAGCGCGAAGCGGGCCGGGTCGAGCGATTCGTCGACCCCGAAGAAGACCAGCGGCACCAGCAGCCAGCCCGTGACCAGTGCCGACCCGCCCAGTTGGAGCAGCATCGCGGCGGCGCGCTCGTTACCGGCCACCCCCGGGATCGCGAAGATCGCGTATCCGGCGATCGCGAAGAACCCGGCCATCACCGCGCCCAGGACGAACAACACGATCCGGGCCGGGCGGCCGCGCATGCCGTTGACCATCAGCCGGAGCTTCAGCTTGACGAAGGGCCACGCCGAAGTGGGTGGGTTCAGAGCCACGCCAGCTCCGAGCCGGTGCTCACGCGGCCACCGACCACCTGCACGAAGACCTCTTCCAGCGACCTGTCCCCGCGTACGGCGCCGAGCGTGCCGTGCCGGCGCAGCACTCCGTCGGAGAGGATCGCCACGTGCGAGCAGAGCCGCTCGACCACCTCCATCACGTGACTCGAGAAGATCACCGTGCCGCCGCCGGCCACGTACCGCTGGAGGATGTCGCGGATGCGGGCGGCCGAAACCGGGTCGACCGCCTCGAACGGCTCGTCCAGCACGAGCAGCCGCGGCGCGTGCAGCAGCGCGCAGGCGAGCCCGATCTTCTTGCGCATGCCGGCCGAGTAGTCGACCACCAGGGTGCGGTTGCCGGTGCCCAGCTCGAGCACGTCGAGCAGCTCACGGGCCCGCTGGTCGACGGTCGCCGCGTCCATGCCGCGCAGCAGGCCGTGATAGGCCAGCAATTCCGGACCGGTGAGGCGATCGAAGAGGCGTACGCCGTCGGGAAGCACCCCGAGGCGGGCCTTGGCCGCGGCGGGATCGGCCCACACATCCGCTCCGAGCAGGACGGCCTGACCGGCATCGGGCCGCAGCAAGCCGACTGCCATCGAGAGCGTGGTCGTCTTGCCCGCGCCGTTGGGCCCGAGCAGACCGTAGAACGAGCCGGCGGGCACCTCGAGACTGACGTCGGACACCGCTAGCTTGGTGTCGAACCGCTTGACCAGACCGCGTAGCGACATCGCCGACGTCTGGTCCCCCGCGCGTGGAGCCGGCACCGTCATGGTCTGCAACCTATCGGCTGCCCGCCGCCCTGAACAGCACAATCAAACCCGCAGGGACTCCGGGGAATGCAGCCGCAGCATGGTCGCGCCGACGTCGTGCGGGACCCGCCGGCTGGTCAGCAGCGAACCGCCGATCATGACCAGGAAGGCGAGCGGGACGGTCCACGCGGCGGGCTGGCCCACGGCGTCGGCGAACCAGCCGTCCAGCGGCGGTCCGAGCACGGTGATCAGGACGGCTGCCATCGAGGCGCCGCCGCCGGCCAGCACCCCGGCCACCGCGCCGACGTCGGTCAGCCGCCGCCACCAGATGCCGAGCACCAGCAGCGGGCAGAAGCTCGAGGCGGCCACCGCGAAAGCCAGGCCGACCACGCGTGAGACGTCCATGTTGGAGACGTACAGCGACAGCAGCACCGGAACCGAGGCGGCCAGCACCGTGGCCACGCGGAAGTCGCGGATCGAGCCGCCCCGCCCGGCCCGCAGCACGTCGGTGAAGACGACGCCGGCCACGCTGGTCAGCAGGCCCGACGAGGTGGAGAGGAACGCGGCCAGCGCGCCGGCGGTGACCAGGGCGCCGAGCAGCTTGCCGAGGTGGCCGCCGCCGAGCGCGGCCTCGGGCAGCAGCAGCACGACGGCGTCGGTGCGGCCGGTCATCAGCAGCTGCGGGGTATAGATGCGCCCGAGAACCCCGTACAGGGTCGGAAGTAGATAAAAGGTGCCGACCAGGCCGAGCACCACCAACGTGGTGCGGCGGGCCGAGGCGCCGTCGGGGTTGGTGTAGAAGCGGACCAGCACGTGCGGCAGGCCCATCGTGCCCAGGAACGTGGCCAGGATCAGCGAATACGTGGCGAACAGGCTGCTGTCACCGCCGGGGCGCAGCCAGTCGGGGCCGAAATTGGCGTCCACTGTGCTCACCTCGGGCACCGGGGCGCCGGCGTCGTAACTCAGCTGCTGCCCCTTCTCGAGAGGCACGCCGTCGACCAGCGCGTCCTGCTCGAGCACGACCGTGGTGGCCACGGGGAAGGTGGCCCCGGGTTCGGGCGTCACCGCCGGACGGCCGTCGGACTGCCACTGCAGCGCCAGGAAAATCACCGGGACGGCGAGCGCGGTCAGCTTGAGCCAGTACTGGAAGGCCTGCACGAACGTGATCGCGCGCATTCCGCCGAGGGCCACGTTGGCGGTCACCACCACGCCGACGAGGAGGGCGCCCCACGCGTACGAGCCGCCGGCGACCGTGGTGAACGTCAACCCCGCGCCCTGCAGCTGGGGCACCAGGTAGAGACAGCCGATGAACAGCACGAACACGCTGGCCAGGCGGCGCAGCAGGGGCGAGCCGAGGCGTACCTCGCAGAAATCGGGCAGCGTGAAGGCGCCCGACCGGCGCAGCGGCGCCGCCACGAACAGCAGCAACGCCAGGTAACCGGCCGCGAAACCCACCGGGTACCAGAGCACGTCGACGCCGTACCGCAGGATCAGACCGGCGACCCCCAGGAACGAGGCCGCCGAGAGGTATTCGCCGCTGATCGCCGCGGCGTTCCAGGACGGGCTCACCGAGCGCGACGCGACCAGGAAGTCGGACGTGGTGCGGGCGAACCGCAGACCGTACACGCCGATACCCACGGTCACCAGCACCACGGCGATCAGACCCGGGACGAGGTACGGGTTCATCACGGCTCCGGGCGGCGGATCAGCGCGGCGAAGTCGTTCTCGTTGCGTTCGGCCCAGCGCACATAGGCCCAGCCGACACCGATCAGGAACGGGAACGACAACAGGCCGAGCAGCAACCAGGGCAGATACACGCCGAAAACCTTGACCCCGCCCACGCCCGGAGCGACCGCGAACAGCAGCGGCAGGGCGCCCAGACCGGTCACCACCACCAGAGCGAGACGCAGAGCGAGCGCCAACTGGGCCCGCATCAAGCCCCTGACCAGCGCCTCACCGACGGGTGTCTGCTCCGCCAGGTCGGTGCCGGGCCGGTCGGCGGGGCGCCTGCGGGCGGCCGCCTCGCCAAGAACCACACGCGTACGCCGGGGGAGAGCCGGCTCGTCCCCCGGGCCCGGCGTGCTCTGATCGTCGGCGGCCATGCCCGGAGTCTGGCCGCCGACGATCAGATGTCAAGGGGTGCAGTCGACCCGGGGGTTGCCGTGGGTCGCGATCAGGACCCGGGCCCGGGCCTCCCCGAGGTTCCAGTCACGCCAGTCGTCCGTCGTCGCCATCGCACCGGTGTTGAGCCGGCCGAGCACGCAGAGGAGCTGATCGTTGGTCAGCCGGTCGCTCTCGGTGAGCGCCGGGACGGCGTCGGGCGAGAGGTCGCCGAGGTAACCGAGGTCGATCGGGCGGTCGCCGTGCGGCTGCAGGTTGCGCTCGGCGATCATGCCGTCGGGGTTGGCCACGGCCAGGCCGATCAGGGCGGCGACACCGGCCGCGACGGCCACCCGGGGCAGCCACGGCGCCCGGATCCGGCGGCCCGCGATCAGGACCAGCAGCAGCACGAACACGAACCACAACTCGCAGCAGAAAACCAGCACGCGCAGCCGGGTCAGGCCGTACTCGGCGGTGTAGAGCACGATGCGGTGGATCGCGGTCGCGGCGATCACCAGGGTGAGGACGGTCAGCGCGCCGAGGATGACACGGATGAGCAGACGGTCGGTGGCCTGAGCCCGCGGCGCCCAGCGGGCCGCCGCCGCCAGCACGATCAAGGTCAGGCCGACGACCCAGCTGAGCTGCCAGAACCCGCTGCGGGCCTCGTCGGCGTACTCCTGCACGCCGAGGTCGCCACGCAGCAGGCTGACGGCCTGAACGGCGACGAACAGGCCGAAAAGGACGGTCAGCAGGCTGAGCGGGACGGCCCACTCCCAGCGGTGCACCTTGCGGCCCTCGGTGCGGTCGAGCCGGGAGACGTCGGGCGGGGCGACCCGCAGGTAAGCGGCGCCGCCGATGCCCAGGGCCGCGAAACCGCCGAGGAAGATCCAGCGGAAGACGGTGTCGACGCCGAGATCGGGGACAAGACGTTCCAGCGCGTCCGCGAAGGTGCTGTCGGCCGAGGCGAGCAGGGCGCCGAACGCGAGAAGCAGGAACACCGAGACGGCGGCGGTGGCGACGACGCGTACGCGGGTGGTGTTTCCGGAGTCGGGGCGGGACAGGCCGCGAGCCAGCCACGGCAGAGCCCGGAGCGGGGCCAGCAGCGGCATCAGGTAGGCGACGGAGATGCTGCGCATCGAGCGGCCGTCCACCAGCGTCAGGGCCGTGGTCAGGGTGGCGACCACCACGCAGAGGGCGAACAGCCAGCCTGCCGAGCGGAACGTGCCGACGGCGATCAGGGCGATCGTGGCCGCGGCCCAGCCGAACTGCTCGGCTCGCGGCCACGGTATAGGCCGCATGACCAGGGGCGGCGGGCCGGTAGTGATCTTGGCGACGCCGGCTACGGAGACGGCGGCTGTCGCGGCGATCGCGGTGATCAGCCAGCCTATGCCGGGGCTGTCCAGGGGAAGGCTGAGAGCGGCGACGGCGGCGGCCCCCGCGACCGCCGCAATCGTGATCATCGAGGCTGGGCGGCCGGGGCCGGACCAGTACTTGCCCCAGGGAGCCATCGACTGCCAGGGGCCGTGGAGTTGAGGGGCCGGCGGAATCGGGGCTGCCAGGCCCATTCGGCTCTGTGTTCCCGCCGTGGGGCTCTGGGTTGTGGCCGTCTTGCTCTGGGTCGTGACCGTCTTGCTCTGGGCCGTTGTCGTCTGGTTCCGCTCCGCCGGCGCTTGGTCTGCCGTTGTGCGTGCTTGGTGCTCCGTCGAGGGCTTGCGCTCCGGGGGCGTCGGTGGCTGTTTTTGGGCAGGGGGCATCGACACGACGTACCTCAATTCCGATTTTTCGGCTTATTTGCCGGTGAGTGGGAGCTCGACGTTGATCTGACAGCCCGGCCGTTCCGGGTCGACCGCCGCGATCGTGCCGTGATGCAGCTGCACCACCCAGCGGGCGTTCGCCAGCCCCAGACCGGTGCCGCCCCCACCCGGCCGCTCACCCCGGGTGAACCGCTCGAAAACCCGGTCCCGCTCCTCCGGCGGGATGCCCTCGCCCTCGTCGGCCACGGCGATCAGCACGCGATCGTCGTGACGCTCGGCGCGCACCTGCACCGTGCCGCCGGGCGGGCTGTGCCGGGCCGCGTTGTCGAGCAGATTGGCGAAAACCTGGTGCAACCGTTCCCGATCACCCGGCACGACGATCGCGGGCGACGCGACCTTGAAGCGGACGTCGCGTCCCGAGCCGGCCGCGTTCACCTCGGCCTCCCGTACGACACCGTCCAGGAAGGACGCCACGTCGATCGGCTGCCGTTTGAGCGGCGCCACCCCCGCGTCGATGCGGGACAGGTCGAGCAACTCGGTGACCAGGCGGCCCAGGCGCTCGGTCTGGGCCAGCGCGGTCTGCATCATCTCGGGTTCGGCCCGCGCCACCCCGTCGACGATGTTCTCGAGCAGCCCCTGCAGGGCGGTGATGGGCGTACGCAACTCGTGCGAGACGTTCGCGATCAGCTCGCGTCGCTGCCGGTCGGCCGCGGCCAGGTCGGCGGCCATGTGGTTGAACGCGGCGGCCAGCTCGCCCACCTCGTCGGCCGAGGTCGCACGCACCCGCCGGTCGTAGTCGCCCTGCGCCATCGCCCGGGCCGCCGTGGTCATCTCGCGCAGCGGCGAGGTCATGCCGCGGGCCAGGAACTGCACGATCGTGACGCCGATGATGGTCGCGGTCACGCCCGTCCAGATCGGGAACCAGCCCAGCCACAGGTAGAACCAGATGAGACCACTGAGCCCGCCCGCGAGCAGCACCATGATGATCTTCATCTTGATCGACCGGACCGGGTCGAGCGGCCGCGGCAACCAGCTGAGCGCCCGGGTCACCCGCCGGCGCCAGGCCATCGGCGCGGCGGGCGCATACCGTACGGCGTCATCGTCTTTCACCGCTCGACCTCGAGCGCGTAGCCAACCCCGTGCACCGTACGGATGAGGTCCGACCCGAGCTTGCGGCGCAGCCCCTTGATGTGGCTGTCGACGGTGCGGGTCCCCGACGCGTCGGCCCAGCCCCAGACGTCGGCCAGCAGGCGTTCGCGGGGAAGCACCGTACGGGGGTGAGCTGCCAGATGCACGAGCAGGTCGAACTCGGTCGGCGTCAGGTGGGCCTCGACCCCCGCCCGCGAAACCCGCCGCTCCGACTGGTTGATCTCCAGGTCGCCGAACCGCAGGATCTTCGCGTCCTCGGCCGGGGCGAGCCCCTTCTGTGCCCGGCGGAGCAAAGCGTGTACCCGGGCCGCCAACTCCCGCATCGAGAACGGCTTGACCATGTAGTCGTCGGCGCCCACGGCGAGGCCGACCAGCAGATCGGTCTCGTCGTCGCGGGCGGTCAGCATGAGGATCGGAACCGGGCGCTCGGCCTGCAGGCGGCGGCAGACCTCAAGACCGTCGAAGCCGGGCAGCATGACGTCAAGGACAACCACGTCGGGCGGCGTTCGCCGGGCCGCCTCCACCGCGCTCGGACCGTCCCCGGCGACCTCGACCACGAAGCCCTCGGCCCGCAGCCGCGCCGCGACCGCCTCCGCGATGGTCCGCTCGTCCTCGACGACCAGAACGCGCCGTTCAGTCTCCACGCCCGCATCCCCTCCGACCCGGTGGCCGGCGGGCCCCCGTGACCCACCGACCGTACGGCCGTGAGCCTATTGACCACCCGTGCAGCCCCGGCGGTGACTTTGTGAACAACCTGTGGAGATCAGCAACCCGGGTCAAGAGCTGTCGTTCTCCTGGTCGCCGGCCCACAGCAACTCCACCCGACCGTCGCGGTGCACCACCCAGATGCCTCCCCGTTCGGTATCCGCACAAATCCGATGGATAGCCGGCATCGCCGCGAGAAACGCTCCCGCCATCTCGGCGAATCCCAAGTTGGCGTTCGACAACGCAAACAGTGGGACGCGGTGCTCCGCTACGGCCTCTCGTTCTACCGTGACATGACGGATGCGCTTGTCCTTCGTCAAAGCCGCCCAGTTCCGGGAACCCGCGTGAGCAATCCAGGAGTCGTCGTCGACCTGCTGGGAGATCTGCTCGCCGAAGACTTCGGCCAGGGTATGAATCCTCTCGCCGACATCGCGCAGGGCCGTGACCACGCGCCGGCCGATGCTTCGATCGGCCAGGAACTCACGCCGCACGCCTGGCCATGACGCGAAGGACGACCTCAACCTCGGCGGTTGTGAGCCCGTATTCGTCGGCGATGTCGTCAACCGACTCGCCACCGCCGTAGAAGAGGTCGGCTATTGCCTCGACCGGCACCTTGTTGCCGGCGAAGACGGGCTTTCCGAATCCGAACCGCGGGTCGATGATGACCTTCGCGCCCTCGTAAGGCCTCAACGTCAAGCGATCGGCGAAGCCGTCGTCCGCGTACGAGACGAACTTGATGACGGCCTCGACAACCTGGCGGAAGGTTTGCTGACCGTCGCGCGCTCGGACCCACTCGGGCGCCACGTCCGACGCCGCGTTGTACAGCAATTCGCCGCCGTCTGTCGCAATGGTGTTGCGGGCCAGCACGTACTCCTCACCGGTGATGCGGCGAAGGCGCTCCACTCCGGCACGGATGTGCGGCATGGACAGGCCGGTGTTTCGCAACTCGCGCAGGATCTGCGCCTCGGCCAGCGCGATGAAGGGCAGACGCGGGCCATGTGGCGTGGCAGGGGCGACGGAGTGCATGACGGGCGGATGGCCGCCGCCGGCGATCCACTGTTTGATGGTGTTGGCCGGGATGCCGAGATGAACCCCGGCTGCCTGTGCAGTGAAGACTGGCGCGGTGAAGCGTCGGTCGCGCTGTTCTCGCTTCGCCATGAGTGCACGGTAGCGGGTTTGGGTTGGTGCGCGGCGTGCTGTGTATAACCCGAACGGCCTGTGGATAACTCTGTGGAAAAGGCTGTGGGGCTGTGGACAACCGTGTGGACGGGGGTGTGGATTCAGCGCGTCCAGTCGTGTTTTACGGCTCTGATCAGGCGGTCCTTCAGTTCTCGGGTGTGGCGGCGGCTGACCGGCAGTTCGATGCCGTCGACCGAGACCACGTAGCCGGAACCGGTGAGGCGTAGCTCGGCGATCAGGCGGATCTGCACCAAATACGACCGGTGGATGCGGACGAAACCGGCGTCGGCCCAGCGCTCGGCCAGGGTGGCAAGGGAGACGCGGACCAGGTGGGAGGCGTCGGCGGTGTGCAGCCGCGCGTAGTCGCCCTGGGCCTCGACCCAGCGGACCGACGATCGGGGGAGCATGCGGGTCGTCCCGGCCAGCTCGACCGGGATCGTGGGTTCGTCAACCGGCTGGGCGAGGACGGCCGGCGCGGGGACCGGGCGGGTGCCGGCGACCCGGCGCAGCGACTCGCCCAGGCGTTCGGCCCGGACGGGTTTGCGGACGTAATCGGTGACGCCCAGGTCGAAGGCGTCCACGGCGCCGTCGTCGTACGCGGTGACGAAGACTATCGCCGGGGGACGGGCAAAACGGCGCAGGATGCGGGCCAGTTCCATGCCGTCGAGGCCGGGCATGCGGATGTCCAGGAACACCGCGTCGACCTCGGTGTCGCGCAGCACACGCAGGGCCTCGGTGGCGTCGCCGGCGCGGTGCACGTGGGCGACGCGGCCGTCGGCGTTGAGCAGGTAGGCGAGTTCGTCGAGGGCGGGTGGCTCGTCATCGACGGCGAGCACGACGAGGCTACTCATGCGCGGACCCCGGGGTGGAATTTCGGCACTCGCATGCTCACCTTCGTACCGGCTCCGGGCGCGGTCTCGACCACCAGGCCGAAGTGGTCGCCGAAGACCGACCGGAGTCGCTCGTCAACATTGGCCAGGCCGACGTGCTGGCCGTCGTCCGTCTCGGGCATGCCGGCGGCGAACACCGCCGGATCCATGCCGACCCCGTCGTCCTCCACGGTGATATGGCATTCGGCGCCGGCGTCCTGGGCTTCGATGCTCACCATACCGACGCCCGGCTTGCGCGACAGCCCGTGGCGGACGGCATTCTCGACCAGCGGCTGCAGGCAGAGGAAGGGCAGGCCGACCGGCAGCACCTCGGGGGCGATCTGCAGGCGTACCTGCAACCGGTCGCCGAACCGGGCGCGTTCGATGGTGAGGTAACGGTCGATCGAGCGCAATTCCTCGGCGAGCGTGGTGAAGTCGCCGTGGGCGCGGAACGAGTAGCGGGTGAACTCGGCGAACTCGAGGATCAGCTCGCGGGCCCGCTCCGGGTCGGTGCGCACGAACGAGCCGATCGCGGTGAGGGCGTTGTAGATGAAGTGCGGGCTGATCTGCGCCCGCAGCGCCCGCACCTCGGCCTTGGCCAGGCGTTCGCGCGACGAGTCGAGTTCGGCCAGCGCGAGTTGGGAACCGGCCCAGCGGGCGGCCTCCAGGGTGGCCTGCACGAGACCAGGGGCGGGCTGGTCGTCGGCCACCGCCACCAGCGCGGCCGCGGCCCGGCCCTCGTCGCGGCTGGCCAGCGGCGCGATCACGGCGCCGCGCACAACGCAGTCGACCCGGTCACAGGGCAGGTCGGCACCGGAGAGCACCACCGAGCGTTGCGAGTCGAGGGCCCGTACGGCGGCCGCGGTGAACTGGTCGCTGTGGTGGCTGCCGCGACCGTCGAAGGCCAGGCAGGTCTCCCCGTCGGTGATCGTCAGCCCGGCCGCGCCGACCAGTGTGCGCAGCGGGCGGGCGGCCTTGGCGGCGGTTCCGGGGCTGAGCCCGGCCCGCAGTGGCTCGGCGGCAAGGGCGGCCGTGTGCAGGACGTCATAGGTGGCGCGTTGCATGGCGGTGGCGATGCCGCGGCGGGCGCGCAGGCGGACGACGGCCACCACCGCGGCGGCCAACGCGGCGAGAACAGCCACTACCGCCAGCACATTGCCCACTTGTCCCGCCACGGAGCAGATAGTAGGCGCAGCTAGTAAGCGCCCTTGCGCTTGAGCACCACGAAGATCGTGCGCCAGAGGATGCCGAGGTCGTACGTGAGGGACCAGTTGTCGACGTAGTACAGGTCCAGGCGTACGGCCTCGTCCCACGACAGATCGGAGCGGCCGGACACCTGCCACAGGCCGGTGATGCCCGGGCGCACCAACAGCCGGCGCCGAACGTCGCCCAGGTAGTCGCCGTCGTCGGCGGGCAGGGGGCGCGGGCCGACCAGCGACATCTCGCCCTTGAGCACGTTGATCAGCTGGGGCAGCTCGTCGAGCGAGGTGGCCCGCAGCTTCGCCCCGAACGCGAAGATCCGAGGGTCGTTCTTCATCTTGAAGAGCATGCCGTCGGACTCGTTGAGCTCTTCCAGCGTGCGCTTGCGTTCCTCGGCGTCGACGTACATCGTCCGGAACTTCCACACCCGGAACGTGCGGCCCTCGTGGCCGACGCGGGGCTGGCGGAAGAAGACCGGGCCGGGGTCGGAGAGCTTGATGCCGATCGCGATGGCGACCAGGACCGGGCTGATCAGCAGCAGGCCGAGGCCGGCGGCGACCCGGTCGAGCAGGTTTTTCACCAGCCAGCCAGGGCCGGACAGGGTCGGTTCCTCGACGTGCAGCAGCGGCAGGCCCTCGATCGGGCGGATGTGCACCCGGGGACCCGCGATGTCGGTCAGCTGCGGCGCGACGACCAGGTCGACGCCTGTGCCCTCGAGCTGCCAGGCCAGCCGCCGCAATTCACCGGGCTCGGCGCTGGCCGAACCGCACACCGCGATCGTGTCGGCGCCGACCTCACGCACCAGCGAGAGCACGTCACGGGCGGCGTAGACCGGCACGGGCGTCTCGATGCCACGAGCGGCCGCGTAGCCGTCGGTGATGTGGATCGCGACCGGGATCAGGCCGGCCGCGGGGCTGCGGGTGACCGCGGTGTAGACCTCGAGGGCCTCGGGCAGGGTGCCGACCAGGACCATCCGGTGGGCGCCGTGGCCCGTCCGGCGGCGGGCGAAGTGCAGCACCTGGCGGGCGGCGACCCGGCCGACCAGCAGGAACGCCACCGCCATCAGCGAGACCGCGGCCACCGTGCCACGCGACAGCGGCGCCTTGGTGGCGAACGCGAGCAGCGAGACGCAGGCGACGATGGTCACCGAGGTGCGGACGACGCGCTTGAACTCCTCGCTGCCCAGGCCCAGATAGCGCCGGTCGTACGTGCCGTTGGCCCAGAGCAGGATCATCCAGCCGAGCGGCAGCACCACGTACGCGAAGAAGATGAACAGCTCTTCGTTGTGCAGGAAGAACAGGCTCTTGCCGTAGAAACCCGAACGCGACTTCTCGATGTACGTGGCGGCCAGGTGGCTGGCCAGGACGACCGAGATGAGATCGAGGAACAGCAGGACCAGGGTGTACGGGCGGTGCCAGCGCGAGAGGCGCTTGTGCTGCCGGTTCCACGCGGATCGGGGTACGCCGTTGCTCGGTGACGGCTGCTGCTGCCACTCGAAGCTGTCGTACGGCACGCGTTTGCTCCGGCTGCTGTCGGTAACCGGGCGATGCAGGCTAGCGGTCACCTCGCCTACGTCCTCCCGCATCCGGAAAAGATTACGCACCGCGACGGGTTCGCAGGAAAGCCGCGCCGCAGAAACGTGGGACCGGGCCACTATACCGATGGATCGGGCGGAAAGAAGCCGACCTTGTGCACGCTTTCGCAAGCATGTACGTAGCGTGACCGATACACCGCTATCGGATCAACTTGGACAGCCGTCGATCGGCCAGCGGCTTGCCACCGGTCTGGCACGTCGCGCAGTACTGCAGGCTCTTGTCGGCGAACGAGACCTCGCGCACCGTGTCGCCACAAACCGGGCAGGGCAATCCCGTACGAGCGTGAACGCGCAGCCCGGCCCGCTTTTCGCCCTTGAGTTCGGCCGCCTTCATGCCCACCGACCGGGCCACGGCGTCGGTTTCGACCTCGCGCATCGCCGCGAACAGGGTGTCGATCTGCTCGTCGGTGAGTTTCCCGGTGAGCGCGAACGGCGACATCTTCGCCACGTGCAGGATCTCGTCGGAGTACGCGTTGCCGATGCCGGCCAGCACTTCCTGGTCGACGAGCACGCCCTTGACCTGCCCGTTGCGGCCCTTGATGCGCTCGGCGAACTCGTCGCGCGAGACGGCCAGCGCGTCCGGGCCGAGCCGCGACACTCCCGGAACGGCGGCGGGATCCCGTACGAGGTAAGCCGCCAGCGACTTCTGGGTGCCGGCCTCGGTCAGGTCGAACCCGGAACCGTCGTCGAGCCGCACCCGGATGGCGATCGGCCCGCTGCCCGGCTTGAGCGGCGCGGGTGACTTGAAGGCCTCGCGATAGTGCAGCCACCCGGCCCGGGCCAGGTGGACGACGAGGTGCAGGTCGTCGCCCAGTCCCACGTCGAGGAACTTGCCGTGGCGGCCGGCCGAGGTGACGGCCAGCCCGGCGACGGCGGAGGCCGGTGGGTCGTACGTCTTCAGCGCGCTGAACGAGGACACCTCGAAGCGCTGCACGGTGTGGCCGACCGCGCGCTCGCGCAAGTAGGCCGCGAGCGCCTCGACCTCAGGAAGTTCGGGCACGACCTCAACGGTAGCGTCTCAGGGCGTGAAGGTCGTCGTTGCGCACAACCGGTATCGGGAAGCGATGCCGTCCGGCGAGAACGTCATCGTCGACACCGAGATCGCCCAGCTCCGCGAGGCCGGCGTCGAGGTGCTGCCGTTCCAGCGCAGCTCCGACTCGATCGGTGACCTGCCCCTGGCCGAGAAGGCGTTGCTGCCGCTCTCCCCGATCTACGGCCGTGCGGCCCAGCGCGACCTGGCCGAGCTGCTGACGGCCGAGCGTCCGGACGTGCTGCACCTGCACAACCCGTATCCGCTGCTCTCGCCCTGGGTGGTGCGCACGGCTCATGCGTACGGGGTGCCGGTGGTGCAGACCGTGCACAACTACCGTCAGGTCTGCTCGTCGGGTCTCTACTTCCGCGACGGGCACAACTGCCAGGACTGCCGGGGCAAGCTCGTGGGCTGGCCGGCGGTCAAGCACAAGTGTTACCGCGGCTCGGCGGCGCAGAGCGCGCTGATGGCGACCACGCTGGCCGTGCACCGCCCGACCTGGCGCTCGGTCGACCGGTTCGTCGCACTGACCGACCGGATCGCCGCCCACCTGCGCGACTACGGCATTCCCGACGACCGCATCGTGGTGAAGCCGAACGGGCTGCCCGACCCGGGTGAACCCACCCCGTCGGGGGACGGCTTCCTCTACGGCGCCCGGCTCTCGCCCGAGAAGGGGCTGGGCCTGCTGGTCGAGGCGTGGCGGCGGCATCCCGAGGGATCGCTGGGCACGCTGCGCATCGCGGGCGACGGGGAGCTGCGGCCGCTGGCCGAGCAGGTGGCCGCCGAGCGTACGGACGTGGAATATCTGGGCATCCTCGACCGCGAGGGGATGCGCAAGGTCCGTGACGCGTCGGCCGTGGTGATCGCGACGCCGACCTGGAACGACGTCCTGCCCACGGTGATCCTGGAGGCGATGGCCGCGGGCCGGCCGGTGCTGGGCACCGCGGTGGGCGGCATTCCGTACCTGGTCGGCGAGGACGCCGGGTGGGTCGTCGCGCCGGAGGCTGATGCGCTGGCCCCCGCCCTTGTGCGGGCCCGAGCCGAGGCCGCGGCCGTGGCGCCTGCCGCTCGAGCTCGCTACCAGCGGCTGTTCCACCCCGAGGTGCTCACCCCGAAGCTGATCGGGATCTATCAAGGTCTGCTCCGCGGATAGATCTTGCACCGCTCGGGGAATGCCGCTGGAGGTGAGCATCTCTCGAAGGAACGTTCTGCTCGGTGTGGGTGGCGCCGCTGTGACCGGCGTCGGCGGCTATGCGCTCGGCCGTGCCCGTGACCCCGTTCCCCCTTCGGCATCTCCTCCTCCTTCTCCTCCTCCGAAATATCGCTCTCGCCCCGATTTACGCGCCTTGCCCGACGTCACGATCACCGTGGCGGCCGACGGCACCGTCCCGGGCTCGATCTTTCTCACCCCGGCCTCCGGCGCCGGCCTGTGGGGCCCGCTCATCGTCGACGAGACGGGCTCGCCGGTCTGGTTCAAAAAGGTGCCCGACCCGGCCACCGTCGCGATCGACCTCAAGGCCCAGCGATATCGGAACAAACCCGTGCTGACCTGGTGGGAGGGGACCATCGGGGGCACCGGAGGGCAGGGCGTCGGCCAGGGTGAGTTCGTGATCGCCGACCAGTCGTACCGGGAGATCACCCGGGTCCGCGCGGCCGGCACCGAGCAGGCCGACCAGCACGACCTCGTGATCACGCCGCAGGACACGGCGCTCTTCTGGGTCTACGACCCCATCCCGTACGACCTGAGCCCGCTCGGCGGTCCGGTCGACGGCGTGCTGCACGACGGCGTGCTCCAGGAGATCGACATCGCGACCGGGAAGAAGCTCTTCGAGTGGCGGGCGAGTGATCACGTGACGCTCGACGAGTCGTACGCGCCGCGCCCGGTCGGAGAATCGGAACACCTCCCGTACGACTATTTCCACGCGAACTCGGTCGGCCTGGCCGCGGACGGCAGCATCATCATGTCGGCCCGGCACACGTGGGCCGTCTACAAGATCGATCGCAGGTCCGGCGCGGTGCGGTGGCGGCTCGGCGGCAAGAAGTCGGATTTCGAGGTCGACGAGCGGACCAGGTTCTCCTGGCAGCACGACTTCCGGCAGCGGCGCGACGGGTCGTACGGGCTGTTCGACAACGGCGCCGGGGTGACCAAGGAGAAGGAGTTCTCGCGCGGCCTGGTGTTCCGGGTCGACGAGACCGCGCGGAAGACGACGTTCGTGGCCGAGTTCCTGCACCCCGAGCGCCTGTCCGCGCCCACCCAGGGCAGCTTCCGGGAGCTGGCCGACGGCGGCTCGTTCGTCGGCTGGGGACAGATGCCGCACTTCACCGAGCACAACCCGGACGGCACCGTACGCCTCGCCGGGCACCTGCCGCTCGACAACCAGTCGTACCGCGCCTACAAGGCCGAATGGGCCGGCTCCCCGCTCGACCAACCCGCCCTGGGGCTGCGGGTCGAGGGCGGCAACGTGATCGTCTCGGCCAGCTGGAACGGCGCCACCTCGGTGTCGCGGTGGCGGGCGCGGTGGGGCACCCAGCCCGGCGCCCTCGCCGGTGGCCAGGTCGAGCAGGCCCGGACGGGCTTCGAGACAACCCTGACCGTGCCGGGAATGCCCGAGTACGTGGTGCTCGAGGCGCTGGCCGCCGACGGAAAGGTGCTGGGTGTCTCATCGGCGATCCCCGTACGCGTTTGACATCTCCGGCTAACGGTATTAGCTTTTAGCTAACAACATTAGCTAAGGGGAGTTTGTCATGACCGAGTTCCTGACCGTCGACGGCGGCACCATCGCCTACGAACTGACCGGCGCAGGGCCGCTGGTCGTCCTCGCCCACGGCATGGGCGACAGCCGCGACGCCTACCGGTTCGTCGTACCCCAGCTCGTGGCGGCCGGCTATCGCGTCGCCAACGTCGACATCCGCGGCAGCGGCGAGTCCAGCGCCGCGTGGCCTTCCTATTCCCGTACGGACATCGCCGGTGACCTCATCGCGGTGGTGCGCCACCTCGGCGGTCCCGCCGTGCTCGTCGGCCACTCGATCTCCGGCGGGGCCGTCACCATCGCCGCCGCGCAAGCGCCCGACCTGGTCGAGGGGATCGTCGAGCTGACCCCGTTCACCCGCGCCCAAGCCATCAAGCCGGCCGACATACGGGTCAAGTCGTACCGGAGCGGGATGACGCGGCTGCTGATGACGAACGTCCTGGGCAGCGTGAAATGGTGGCACCGCTACCTCGACGCGGCCTTCCCCGGTCGCAAACCCGCCGACTGGGACTCACAGTTACAGCGCAACGCCACGTCACTGGCCGAACCCGGACGCATGAAAGCGCTGCAGAAAATGGGCCGCACCACACCGGCCGACGCCGCGGCGCAGCTGGCCAACGTACGCTGCCCCGTCCTGATCGTCGAAGGCTCGCTCGACCCCGACTGGGCCGACCCGCGCGCCGAAGGCGAGGCGATCGTCGCCGAGCTCCCCACAGGCCTGGGCAAACTCGAAGTGATCGAGGGGGCGGGTCACTACCCGCACACGCAGTACCCGGAGGAGACCGTCGCGGTGCTGCTTCCCTTCCTCAAGGCGTACGCCCGTGCCTAGGGCCGGCCTCGACCCGGCGGCCGTGACGCTGGCCGCCGCAGGCCTGGCCGACGAGGTGGGCCTGCACAACGTGACCATGGGCACGCTGGCCCAACGGCTGGGGGTGCGGGCGCCGTCGCTCTACAAACACATCGACTCACAGGCCGACCTCAACCGGCGCATCGCCCTGCTGGCCGCCGAGGAACTCGCCGACACGCTGCGCGAGGCCCTGCAAGGACGCGCCGGCCGTGACGCGCTCGCCGCGGCAGCCCACGCCATGCGCGCCTACTTCGTCGACCACCCCGGCCGCTACGCGGCGACTGTCCGGCTCGGCGTGACCGGGCCGGACGACCCGCTCGCGCTGGCCGGGGGCCGGGTATTCAACTCCTTGGCGGCGGTGCTGTCCGGCTACAACATCGACCCGGCCGACACCGTGCACGCCTTGCGGTTGCTGCGCAGCTTGTTCCACGGGTTCGCCACCATCGAGGCCCAGGGCGGCTTCGAGATGGACACCGACATCAACGAGTCCTTCGAGTGGCTCATCGACTTCATCGACCGGGGCCTTCAAAGCCCCAAATAGTTACGCAACTCAGGATGATCTGCGTTGCGCCTACCTTGGCCAGTATGGCGGCGGATTCCGGCGCGGGTCCACGATCGTGTAACGCTGACGCGTGGGGTCAATCCCCGTAATCGCGATCAACCGTTGGCCGTCCGCGTTGGCCAACTCCGCGACCACATCCGGCATCGCCGCTACCAGCGACGCGACCGCAGTGGCCAGGCCGCGCAAACCCGGGTGGCGCTGCCTGTAGGACACCCGGTGCATGCCGGTTTTCTTTACCGCCCTGCATTCGTCCGGGTCCGACATCTGAGCGGCATCATTTGTGACCACCACGTCGTAGCCGGCCCGCTTTGCGTCCTGGTAGAGCACCAGATCCTTCTTGCCGGCCCACTTGATCTCCTGGACGTGGTCGACGTCATGCCCTCGGAGCACGTGGCGCAACAGAGCTACTACCGGCCGCGGGACATCCTCATCAAGCAGAATCCGCATCAGGCTGCCGTGCGCCCCGCAGCACGATCAACGTAGTCAGCGAACGACACCGCATCACGGGCCGCCTCAGCGCTCACGCCGGGGTAGTACTCCTTGATCTCGGCAGGAGAAACCCCGTCACGGACCAGACCGGCAACGAGGTCATATCCCACCCGCGTGCCTGCGACCACCGGATAGCCTCGCCGCACCGCGGGGTTGACAGAGAGCTTCGGGCGAGGATGGGCAAGGTTCGGCACCTCGATGCTGTCGAGGGGGAACGACCGCAGCACGTCACCGAGCGCGAGCACAGTCAGTTGGTGTCCCGGCCTCTCGACCAGTTCAACGGCGCCCTCACCACTGCTCTGTACCAGAGCGATCCCGCGCCTGCCCTGCGTGACAAACCGATACTTCGAGAGATGCTCGGTCTCGCCAATGTCACGCAGGCTGTTCATTGCCTTGCGGATGGTCTGAAGCGGCCGAGACTCACGCAGGTACACGAACGTCCGCAGGGCGATCAGATCACGGAAGGAGTACAGCAGCGGTCGAGTGGCTGACACCTCAGGAACCAGCAGCTCCTCCCGGCGCCAGTAGTCCAACTGGCTACGAGTGGCACCGGACAGCGCGGAGGCGATGCGCGGTTCGTAGGCCATGGAAACAGGGTGTCACATTCACGTGTGTTCAAGACAGTTGCGCATGTCGGCAACTCTCCCGTGGCCTCAGAACCGGCTTCGTCAAGCGGGCGTCAGCAGGCAGAACTCGTTGCCCTCGGGGTCGCGCAGCACCTGCCAGTGGACGTTGGGGTCGTTCAGCTCGACGGGGGTTGCGCCGAGCTTCTGCAAGCGGGCCGCCTCCGAAGGCAGGTCGTCACCCTTGTAGGGGCGGATGTCGAGGTGCACCCGGTTCCACACCGTCTTCTTGTCCGGCACGCGGATGAACTCCAGGTACGGCCCCACCCCCTGCGAGGACCGTAACGAAGCAGCCTCAGCGTTCACCGCATGCACCGTCCAGTCCATGGCCTGCCCCCAGAAGTCGGCCAGCACCTGAGGGTTCGCGCAGTCGACCACCACGGCGGCGATGGGGCCTGTGTCCATGTACTCGGTCCGCGGCTCCAGGACGCAGAACTCGTTGCCCTCAGGGTCGGCCATCACCACGAACGGCACGTCCCCCTGGCCGATGTCCACCAACCCGGCTCCGAGGGATTGCAGGCGGGACACCTGGGCGGCCTGGTCGGCGAGTGAGGTCGAGGCCAGGTCGATGTGCACGCGGTTCTTGACCGTCTTGGGCTCAGGCGACGCGACCAGGTCGATGCAGACAGCAGTCGGGTCCGGATAGGAGAAGCCCACCGGTTCGAGGTTGGCCACGCCGGGCGCCTCACTGTCGAGGCCCCAACCGAGCGCGTCGGCCCAGAAGCGGCCCAGGGCGGCGTCGTCGTGGGCCTTCATGTTGATCTGCACGAGCCGGGTTGCCATGTGACCGATCTAAGCAGGCCGCAGCAGGACTCGGGGGCCTGTCCCCTCCGCGGCCAGGGCGTCGTCGGGGTTGATGAGTTTGCAGCGGTGCAGGGAGAGGCATCCGCAGCCGATGCAGCCGGACAGGTCGTCTCGCAGGCGCTGCATGAGGGTGATCTTCTCTTCCAGGCGGTGGCGCCAGCGGTCGGACAGGCGGGCCCAGTCGGCGCGGGTGGGCGTACGGTTCTCGGGCAGTTCGGCCAGGGCCGCGCGGATCTCGTCGAGGGAGACGCCGACTTGCTGGGCGATCCGGATGAAGGCGACTCGCCGCAGTTCGGCCCGTTCGTACCGGCGCTGGTTGCCGCTCGTACGGGTGGAACGGATCAGGCCTTCGCGCTCGTAGTAGCGCAGAGCGGACGGCGCGACCCCGCTGCGGGCCGCGAAGTCACCGATGCTCAGCGTCTCCAAAGCAGCTCCTTGAGTTGAAGTGAGCTTTAAGTTGCACTCTATCGCCATGACAGCGACAGCAGTGCACACCGACCGGCTGGGCCCCCTGCTGCACCGCATCACGGGGGACGAGAAACACGCACCGAGCGCCCATTCGACGCTGGACGTGCTGTGGGTGCTCTACGACCGGGTGTTGCGGATCACGCCGGAGACCGTCGACGCGCCCGACCGCGACCGCTTCCTGCTCTCCAAGGGGCACGGGCCGGCCGCCTACTACGCCGTTCTGGCCGCCAAGGGGTTCTTTCCCGAGTCGTGGCTCGACGACCTCGCCGGGTGGGACAGCCCGCTCGGCCATCACCCCGATCGCGTCACCGTTCCGGGTGTCGAGGTCGGCACCGGGTCACTCGGTCACGGTCTCGGGCTCGGCGTCGGCATGGCGCTCGGCCTGAGGGCCCAAGGCTTTGCCCGTACGCGGGTCTTCGTGCTCGTCGGGGACGCCGAGCTCGACGAGGGCTCCAACCACGAGGCCATCGCGTACGCCGCCGCGACGTGCCTGCCGATCACGGCGATCGTCATCGACAACCAGTCGTCGACGCACGGCTGGCCGGGTGGGATCGCCGCTCGGTTCCCGGGGTGGGACGTCGCAATTGTCGACGGACGTGACCGGAACAAGCTGGAACGGGTGCTGAGCCCGCGCCACGACCGTCCCAACCTGGTCGTCGCCACCGTCGAACGTAAGGGGAGCTGAGCCATGATGCGGGAAACGTTCGTCGCGGCCACGACCGCGCTGCTCGACGAGGATCCGCGGACGGCGCTGGTGCTGGCCGACATCTCCGCCGAGGCATTCGCTCCGGCGCGGCGCAGGCATCCCGACCGGGTGCTCAACGTGGGCATCCGGGAGCAGCTGATGACGGGCGTGGCGGGCGGCCTGGCGCTCACCGGGCTGCGGCCGTACGTGCACTCCTACGCACCCTTCGCGGTCGACCGGGCGTACGAGCAATTGAAGTTGGACCTTGGACATCAGGACGCGGGCGCCGTGGTGGTGACGATCGGCGGCTCCTACGACGGGTCGGCCGAGGGCTACACGCACCAGTCGCCCGGCGACGTCGCGCTGCTCGGCACGCTCGACGGCTGGACCGTGCACGTGCCCGGGCACCACGACGAGGTGCCGGCGATGCTCCGCGAGGCGGCCCGGCACGACGACCGGGTCTACGTACGGCTGAGCGTGCAGGAGAACAGCCAGGCCTACCCGGACGGCGGTCGGCTGCGCGTGCTGCGCCGGGGTGGTCCGCTGGTGGTGGCGGTGGGGCCGATGCTCGATCCGGTGCTGGAGGCCACGGCGGGGCTCGACGTCACGGTGGCGTACACGAACACGCCGCGCCCGCTCGACGCCGACGGCCTGCGGGCGCTGACCGAGGGCGAGGTCGTCATGGTGGAGCCGTACCTTGCCGGCACCTCGGCCGCCGCGGTGAGCAGCGCGCTTGAGGGCCGGCCGCACAGGGTGACGCACCTGGGGGTCGGGCGCACCGAGATCCGGCGGTACGGCAGCTGGCAGGACCACGCGCGGGCCCACGGCCTGGACGCCGCCGGCCTGCGGAAGTCGATCGTGGACTTCCTCGGGTGACGGACCTTACGCGGCGAGCGCATGCCGGGCGTGGAAGACCTGGCGCAGCCGCGCGTCCATGGTCCACACCGCCTCCGGGTTGGTCAGCCGCACCCGGAAGCGCTCGCGCACCCCGTCCACCGCCGTCGCCGCGATCTCGCACGTCGAGCGCGACACCTCCGGGCTCCACGAGACGTTGCTCAGGTGGCGCAGGTTGGCGTTGAGGTGCAGCCGCAACCGGTGCAGCACCCTGGTCTCCTGCGTCACCACGAGCCGCCGATGCGTCAGCACCAGCATGAACTCGCCCGACAGCGGGGCCTCGGGGCGCTGGCACCGGCCGACCAGCACGGTGGTCTCGTCCGGCTCGACGCAGCGGCGGAAAACGGGCATGTGCCGGCTGACGGTCGGGATGGCGACACCGGCCTCGGCCGCGGCGGGAAGGAACGTACGGGAGAACACGTCCATGTGGCGTTCAACGGTGACCGGACGAACAAGTCGCTGCCACCGGCCGATGAATGTCGAATTACAGAGCCTCGACAATTGTTGCGTTCGCCATGCCGGCGCCCTCACACATGGTCTGCAGGCCATACCTGATGCCGGACTGTCGCATGTGGTGCAGCATCGTCGTCATGATGCGCGCGCCCGACGCCCCGAGCGGGTGACCCAGCGCGATGGCGCCGCCGCGCGGGTTCATCCGTGCGCGGTCGGCGCCGGTCTCGGCCAGCCAGGCCAGCGGCACCGGGGCGAACGCCTCGTTCACCTCGTACACGCCCAGGTCGTCGATCTTCAGCCCGGCTCGGGCGAGCACCTTGGCCGTGGCCGGGATCGGCGCGGTCAGCACGATCACCGGGTCATCGGCGGCGATCACCGCGGCGTGCACCCGGGCCAGCGGGCGCAGGCCGTGCTCGGCGGCCCACTCCGACGTCGTGACAGCCAGCGCCGAGGCGCCGTCGGAGATCTGTGAGGCCGTGCCGGCGGTGATCCGCCCGTCCTCACGGAACGGTGTCCTGAGGCCGGCCAGCTTCTCGAGCGTGGTGTCGCGGCGGATGCCCTCGTCCTGTTTCACCCCGGCCAGCGGCTCGATCTCGGCGTCGAACTCGCCGGCGTCCTGGGCTCGCGCTGCGGCGGCATGGCTGGAGAGCGCGTACTCCTCCAGCTGGGCGCGGGAGAAACCCCACCGCTCGGCCATCATCTCGGCGCCGATGCCCTGATCGAACGAGTCCACGCCGAATCGGGTCCGGAGCGTTTCCCCGTACGGGTCGGCGCCCTGCCCGCTCGAACCCATCGGCACCCGGGTCATCGACTCGACGCCGCCCGCCACGACCAGGTCGGCCTGCCCCGAGATCACGGTGGCCGCCGCGAAGTGCAGCGCCTGCTGGCTGGAGCCGCACTGCCGGTCGATGGTCGTGCCCGGCACCGCCTCGGGCCAGCCCGCCGCCAGCACCGCGTTGCGCCCGATGTTCCACGACTGCTCGGCCACCTGCGAGACGCAACCCCACATCACGTCGTCGACGTCGGCCGGGTCGAAGCCCGTACGCTCCGACAGCGCCCGCAGCACGTGCGCCGACAGATCGACCGGGTGCACTGCGGCCAGGCCACCGCCGCGCCGGCCGATCGGGGTCCGTACCGCTCCGACGATCACAGCATCACGCATGACTCGACGGTAGCCCGGACTGCCATAGTGGTGACATGCAGTGGCGCATCAAGCCCGTTCTTCCGGTCAGCAAACTCATCGGCGCGGTCGCTGTCGGCGTACTGGCCGTCGCTTTCGCCGGTATTGACCCGGTTCGGTGGATTCTGACGGGGGTGCTTGTGGCGGCCCTGCTGCTGTGGGCGCTGCGTGACCTGCTGCGGCCGGTGCGTCTGGCCGCCGACGCCGAGGGGGTGACGGTGGTGACGGGTTTCCTGGGCCGACGCCGCCTCGGCTGGGACCAGATCGAGCGCGTACGGGTTGACCGCCGCACTCATCGAGGCCTGCGCAGCGAGTTCCTCGAGCTGGACGCGGGGGACGCGATCTACCTGTTCAGCGCGAACGACCTGGGCGACCTGCCCGAAGACGTGGCCGCCGCGCTGGCCGACCTGCGGGTCGCGAGCTAGCCGACAAGCACCATGGTGCGCATGATCGCGGCGATCAGCAGCGCCACGAACACGGCCGCACAGCCGGCCGCCTGGATCTGACTACGGTGCTTGGTGGGGGCGTACGCGAGAATGAAGGCCACCATCCCGCCGATCACCAGGCCGCCGATGTGCCCCGCGACCGAGATGTTGGGGACGCTGAACGTGAACAGCAGGTTGATCACGAGCAGCGGGATGAGCTGGCTGATGTCCAGCCGCAGCCTCCGGTTGACCACGATCATCGCCAGGACCAGGCCGAAGATCGAGGTCGAGGCGCCCGCGGCCGGGGCGTTGGGGACGGTGAAGACGTACGCCGCGACGTTGCCGCCGATGCCCGCGAGCAGATAGAGCGCGGCGAACCGCAGCGGTCCCAGCTTCTCTTCCAGATAACGGCCCAGCTGCCAGAGCAACATCATGTTGAGCAGCAGGTGCAGCACGCCGTAGTGCACGAACATCGCGGTGACCAGGCGATACCACTCGCCGGCGGCAATGCCGTGGGGCTCCCCGCCGATCACGTACGGCGCGTAACCCAGCACCGACGCCCAGCGGGTGACGTCGGTCTGGCCGCCCATCAGGCCGAACCAGCCGCCCGCGCCGGCGATCGCCCGGGGGCCGCCCACGACGGCCGACAGCACCATCACGGCCACGTTGATCCCGATCAGGGCGCGGGTCACGTAACCCGCCTGACCGAGGCGGCTGCCGCCGAACGCCGTACGGGCCTGGCGCTGGGTGCGCTTGCCCTCGGCCACGCACTCGGGGCACTGGTGACCGACCGACGCCTCGTTCATGCAAGCGGGGCAGATCGGCCGGTCACACCGCGTGCACCGGACGTAGGTCTCCCGGGACGGATGGCGGTAGCAGACCGGGACCGTCGAGGGAGCCTCACTCATGCGTCAAAGGTACTTCAGTGAGAATTATCCAGGGCGGTGGATCTGGCCGTCGCCGGCTGCGGCAAGTCGGTGGTCGCCGTATGCCCTGAACAACTCTCAGTCCTGAACGCGCTCGATCTCCACGCGCTCGATCACGACGTCCTCGCGCGGACGGTCGCCCGGACCGGTCGGCGTGTTGGCGATCGAGTCGACGACCTTGGCCGACTGCTCGTCCGCGACCTGGCCGAAAATGGTGTGGCGACGGTTCAGGTGCGGGGTCGGGCCGACCGTGATGAAGAACTGCGAGCCGTTGGTGCCCGGGCCCGCGTTCGCCATGGCGAGCAGGTACGGACGGTCGAACTGCAGCTCCGGGTGGAACTCGTCGGCGAACTGGAAGCCCGGTCCGCCGCGGCCGGTGCCCGTCGGGTCACCCATCTGGACCATGAAACCGGCGATGACGCGGTGCGAGATCGTGCCGTCGTAGTACGGCCCCGAGCCCTTCTGACCGGTGCGCGGGTCGGTGTAGTCCTTCGTGCCCTCAGCGAGCTCCACGAAGTTGCGCACAGTCGCCGGGGCGTGATCCGGGAACAGCTGCAGCCGGATCGGGCCATGGTTGGTGTGCAGGATGGCGTAAAGCTTCTCGGCCACGGGTACTCCTGTCTGTGTCACGGTCGCCCCGTGGCGTACCTCGGCGGGGCGATTGGACAGTTCCTTGCAGTTCGGATCCTCCCCCATGTGCCTGAAGCGGCAGCGAGGGGGTACCGAAACAGGGCACCATGCATGGCAAAGACATAGGAGGTGGGCACTGGTGATCACGACTATGCGCCGCAAGAGCCGCGGCCGGCGGATGAAGAACGAGCTCGGACAGGGCGTTGACCACTTCAAGCGCGCGGCTTCGCTCGCGGCGCAGGAGACCAGCGCGACGGTCGGACCGACGCTGAGCGCCGCGGTCGACCGGGTGCAGCCGGCCGCGGTCAAGGCCAAGGATGTGGCGTCGAGCGGCTGGGGCAGCGCGGTGGCGACGATCACTCCGCTGGTGGCGGCGGCGGGCGAGAGCGCCCGCAAGACGAGCGAGCTCAGCGGGCGCAAGGCCAAGAAGGCCGCCAAGCAGAACAAGAAGGCGGCCAAGACGCTGCAGAAGCGGGCCGACAAGGCGGTCGGCCGGGAGCGTGGCGGCCGGGGCAAGAAGCTGCTCGGCTTCGCGCTGCTGGGCACCGCGATCGGCATCGCCGCCGCGTACGCCGCCAAGCGCCGCCAGGCCGCGCAGTGGGACGAGTACGACCCGGCCGCGCCGATCACAACCGCTCAGACCGGCGCCGACGACGCCGCGTTCGAGCCCGAGGTCACCGAGAAGGAGATCCCGCAGGCGTACAGCTCGCAGAACGGAACCTCGCCGAACACCCCTCGGTAGAGCCGTGCTCGCCCGATCGGGCGGGTTGCCCATCGGTGACCCGCCCGTTTGTGGCGCCTACAACCAGCCGCTGCGGCGGAACACCCGATAGAGCAGCACCGACGCGACCAGGATGACCGTCCACCACGCGGGATAGCCGTACTGCCAGCGCAGCTCGGGCATGAAGGAGAAGTTCATGCCGTAGATGCCGGCCCCCGCTGTCCAGACGGTCGCGATGGCCGCCCACGCGGCGATCTTGCGCATGTCGTTGTTCTGGTCGACCGTGACCTGCGCGAGCCGGGCCTGCAGGATCGAGTTGAGCAGATCGTCGAAGGACGAGACCTGTTCCACCGTACGGGTCAGATGGTCCTGCACGTCCCGGAAGTACCGGCCGATCCGCTTCGGCACGATCGACACCACCATGCCCAGCGGACGCTGCAGCGGCACCACGGCCCGCCGGAACTCGACCAGCTCACGCTTCATCTGATAGATCGCCGGGATCGGGCTCGCGTGATCGCGTGAGAACACGCCCTCCTCGATCAGGTCGAGGTCGGCCTCGACCCGGTCGGCCACCGCCACGTAGTGGTCGACCACCCGGTCGGTCACCGCGTACGCCACCGCCCACGGGCCCTGCTCGATCAGGTCGGCCCGCTGCGACTCCAGGTCGGCCCGGACTGAGCCCAGCTCCGAGGCGTCGCCGTGGCGGACCGTGATGACGAACTGCTCGCCGACGAAAACCATCATCTGCCCGGTCTCGACCACCTGCGACGTCTCGGTGATCTCGCCGTGCGGCACGTACCGGGCGGTGCGCATGACCAGGAAGTGCACCGAGCCGAACTGCTCCAGCTTGGGCCGCTGCTCGGCCTTGACCGCGTCCTCGACAGCCAGCTCGTGCAACCCGTACGTACGGGCGATCGCGCTCATCTCCTCCAGGCCCGGCTCGTGCAGGCCGAGCCAGACGAACGCGTCGTCACGCTCGCGCGCCGCGCCCAGCGCCTCGTCCGGGGAGAGCCGGCCCGGCAGGCGCTGACCGGCGACGTAGACAGCGCAGTCGACGACCGCGCTGCCCTCCCGGCGCCTTGAGTTCCGGTCGTCGTGGCCGTCGGCCGTGCCGAGGATCCGGTTCATCGCGCGGACCGGGGCGGTGAAGGCCCGCGACAACGGCCGGGTCCGAGAACGATCGCTCACGATGACCTCCCCACTCGGACGACACAAACCGACCGAGGCTACGCCCGGCGGGCTCTTCCCGTACCCACCGGGCGTCCGGTCATCGCTGCCCGATCAGCCGCGTACCTCTTCGATGGCCTCGGCCAAGCGGCGTACGCCCTCGTCGATCTGCTCGACGGTGACGGCCGAGTAGGCCAGGCGGACCGAGCTGTGGCCGCCCTCGAGCAGGAAGTCGCTGCCCTTGACGATGGCCACACCCTTCTTCATCGCCGCCGGGAAAAGCTTGTCGACGTTGACGTCCGAGGGCAGGTCGACCCAGAGGAAGTAGCCGCCGTCGGGCTCGGTGAAGGTGGCGCCGGGGATGTGCTTGCGCAGCGACTCGCCCAGCACGCGGGCCCGCTCGCCGAGGGCGGCGCTGACCGTCGCGACCGAGCGCTCGATGTCGCCCGAGACGCAGAACTGGTGCACGATCGCCTCGGACACCATGCCGGGCGAGATGTAGAGGTTGGTGGCCTTCTTGGCGATCGCGTCGATCAGCGCTGCCGGGCCGACCAGGTAGCCCACGCGGACACCCGGGCACACCGTCTTGGTGAAGCTGGAGGCGTGCACGACGAGGTTTTCGGCGCCGTTGATCGATACAGCCTGCGAGAGCATCGAGGGCAGGGCGTCGCCGCGGAACCGGATGTCCACGTACGGGTCGTCCTCGAAGATGGTGAATTCGTACTGTGCGGCCAGCGCGAGCAGGGCCTGGCGCTTTTCGACCGACAGCGTGATGCCGGCCGGGTTCTGGTAGTTCGGGATGATGTGGGCGAGCTTGGGGCGAACGCCCGACTCGAGAAGCGTGCGCAGCTCGTCGACGTCGATGCCGTCGCTCTGCAACGTGACCTGGTGCACCTTGGCGCCCAGGTTCTGCAGGCTCAGCAGCGTACGGTCGTAGGTCGGCTTCTCCACCACGACGTCGTCGCCCGGCTGCACGAGGTGGTTGAACAGGAAGGCGTCGGCCTGCAGAGAGCCGTTCGTCACAATGACCTGATCGGGCGAGACGCCGTGCTTCTCGGCGATCCACTTGCGCAGCGGGACGTAGCCGACGGACGTGCCGTACGCGGTCACACCAGCGGGATCGGCGTCAAAGGCGCGCGCGGCGGCGGCCTTGAGGCCCTCGACGTCGATGATGTCCAGCGACGGAGCGCCCCGGGCGAAAGAGATCAGCTGCTCAGCGGTCATGCCGTCAAGCTTACGAGCCGCGTCCGCCGAATTTTTCTCCGCCTCGCACCGTCCGAGCCATGAGACTCCACCGGCTATTCTCCTGGGGTTCACCAGATAGAGGGAGAAACTCCGATGATCGGTCTGATACTCGCCGCCGGCGCCGGACGCAGGCTTCGTCCGTACACGGACACCCTGCCCAAGGCGCTCGTCCCGGTCGACGGTGAGACGACGATCATGGACATTTCGCTGCGCAACCTGGCCGCCGCCGGGCTCACCGACGTGACGATCGTGGTCGGCTACCGCGCCGAGGCCGTCGAGCAGCGCCAGGCCGCCTTCGAGTCGAAATACGGCGTCAAGATCTCGCTCGTGCACAACGACAAGGCCGAGGAGTGGAACAACGCGTACTCCCTCTGGCTCGCCCGCGACCACTTCGCGCAGGGCGTGTTGATGGTCAACGGCGACACGGTGCACCCGATCAGCGTCGAGGAGACCCTGCTGGCCCAGCGCGGCCCGAGCATCCTGCTCGCCATCGACGACGTGAAGAAGCTCGCCGACGAAGAGATGAAGACGACCTTCGGCGACGACGGGCGGCTGACCCGGATCACCAAGCTGATGGACCCGTCCGACGCCTTCGGCGAATACATCGGCGCCAACATCATCGAGGGTTCGATCGCCGGCGAGCTGGCCGACGCCCTCAAGGCGACGTGGGAACGCGACCCGAACCTCTACTACGAGGACGGTTTCCAGGAATTCGCGAACCGCGGCGGCGAGGTCCGTGCCGCCACCATCGGCGAGGTCGACTGGGTCGAGGTCGACAACCACGACGACCTGGCCAAGGCGCGGGACATCGCATGCCTCTACTAGCCCGGAGCGTTCAGGCCCCGCTGCACATCCACGTGCGCCGCGGCGCCATCGCCGACCTGGGCCGCCTCCTCGCCGACGGACGCATCTCGGCCGGCGGCGACGTTGCCGTGGTCGTCGGGCCCGGGCTGGGCGAGCGGGTTGTCGAGCTGATCCGGCCCTCGCTGCAGTCGGCCGACGTGTTCACCACCACCGGAGGCACCCTCGACGCCGCCCTCGAGCTGGCCGACAAGCTGCGCTCCCGGCAGTACGACGCGGTCGTCGGCATCGGCGGCGGCACCACGGTCGACACCGCCAAATACGCGGCCAACCGCTGGGGCCTGCCGATGATCTCGGTCGCCACCAGCCTGGCCAACGACGGCATCGCCTCCCCCGTGGCCAGCCTGATCAACGAGGGCGTCAAGGGCTCGTACGGGGTGCACATCCCGTTCGGCGTGATCGTCGACCTGGACTTCGTCGAAACCGGCCCCGACCGGGTCAACCGGGGCGGCATCGGCGACACGATCAGCAACATCAGCGCGCTCGCCGACTGGGAACTGGCCCGCGAGATTCGCGGCGAGCCGGTCGACGGCCTGGCCGCGTCGCTGGCCCGCATGGGCGCCGAAGCGGTGCTGACCATGCCGGGCGACCTCGAGGACGACGCGTTCGTGACGGTGCTGGCCGAGGCCCTGATCTCCAGCGGCCTGGCCATGGCGATCTGCGGCAGCAGCCGCCCGGCCAGCGGCGGCTGCCACGAGATCATGCACGCCGTCGACTCGCTCTACCCCGGCACGGCCTCCCACGGCGAGCTGGCCGGCCTGGGCGCCCTGTTCTGCACGTTCCTGCGCGGCGACGAGCGGCGCTTCGCCCAGATGTCCGACTGCCTGCTGCGCCACAGCCTGCCCCGCACCCCGTCGGACGTCGGCCTGACCAGCGAACAGTTCGTCGAGGCGGTCCACTTCGCGCCGCGGACCCGCCCCGACCGCTACACGATCCTGGAACACCTCGCCATGACCCCCGACGAGATCAGCAGAAAGCTGGCTTCCTATGTCGCAGCCGTCGCCGCCCGCTGACTCCGGCTCCGCCCCCACCGCAGCCGACTACTACGCCGTCAACCGCGGCGGCGGCCTCTTCAGCGAGGCGCTCAGCCAGCGACTGGGCGCGCAGGTCGCGGTGCACGCCCACAAACACCGCCTCGCCCCCACCGTGCTGACCGTGCTCAACCTGGGCCTCGGCGGCCTCGTCTCGATCGTCGTGATCGCCGCCGCCGAACCCATCGCCGACGGCCGCGTCTGGGCCTGGCCGATCGGTTTGCTGGCCCTGCTCGGCTGGCAGGTCGCCTACGCCTTCGACTGCGCCGACGGCCAGCTCGCCAGGGTCACCGGCCAGACCAGCCTCGCCGGCGCCCGCCTCGACGTCCTCTGCGACGTGGCCGTCCAGATCTCCCTGGTGGCCGCCCTGGCCGCGACGGCCGAGGCCCAGGTGCCCGACACCCCCGCCTGGCTGCTGGCCGCCTTCGCGGGCACGTGGATGGTCAACCTGGTCACCTCGGTCATGCAAACCGGCGACAAGGCCGCCAGCATGGTGACCAGCCGCTCCTTCCCCGTCCGCCTGATCAAACTGGTCCGCGACTACGGCGCGGTGATCGCTCTGGCCGGGCTCGTGCTGACCGTCGCCCCACAGTGGACGATCTGGTTCGTGGGCTTGTTCACGCTGGTCAACGCGGCCTTCCTGGCCGCCAGCGTCATGTTCTCAGCCCGCGAGGCCCTCCACTCCTGACGGCGGCGTCGCGCTCAGCCATCCCATGAACCGAAGATTCGTCGGCATCTCCCCGCACATAGCGAAGTCGTCGAACGCCTCCCGGTGACTGTTGGCTACGAGTGCTGTCCACCGAGCCCATGAGGCGTTGGGGAAACGCCTGCGCGACGTCCGGGGGTGACGCTGGACCGACCGACCGAGGACTCGCTGTCCTCGCCGATTGGCACAGCCCCAAGGTGTCCAAGATTGAATGCGGCAGACAGAGGCCCGCGTCGGCTTCGTACGTCATGCCCTCCAACCAATTCATCATGTTCGACAATGGCTGGTGCACGTGGAAGCGGTGCCGGCCGAGATCGCTGTTCCTCAGCCGCGAGAGATCGAGCTCCACTCTCGTTCGTTCGCGGCCTGGCGGTGCACGGCGTCGAAGCCCGGCCCGTGATCGTCGGGTGAACTGGACAGTCTCGACACCACATTGCCGCTCGATCGTGCGGAGGGCGTGGGATTCGAACCCACGAAGAGTTTCCCCTTACCGGTTTTCAAGACCGGCGCCATCGGCCACTAGGCGAGCCCTCCCGATGTTGCTGTCCCAGTGTGCCAGATCCGGGCCCGCAGCCATGACACAGGCCATGACGGAACTTTGTTCACGACCCTGAAAAGGGGTCTGAGCTGCTGAAACAAAGGATCAGTAACTGTTATAGGCGGTTGACACGGCATCGATGGATGTGGTTACAGTTCACGGCCTTTACCTTTTCCGGCCTAGGCCCCCCACCTCCGGCAAAGGAGTCCCCACCCATGTCCATCCCCAGGAAGATCGGGTGCGTGGCAGCAGCCGCACTCGTCTCTACGACCGTCCTTGTGGCGTCCGCCGCCGAAGCCGCCGGCGAGTCCGTGAACGTGTATCTGACCACCACCAGTGACAGCGGCGGACGTATCGTCACGCGCGGTTTGCAGCAGCAGTCGCCGGTGGCGTTCGGCAGCGGCGGCGGCTCGGCCAACCAGACGATCACGGTCAACGAGAACGTCACCTATCAGCAGTTCGAGGGCGCCGGCGCGTCGATCACGGACACCGCGGCGTTCAACATCCGGAGCACCACCGCCGCCACGCAGAACGATGTGATGACCAAGCTGTTCAGCCCCACCGCCGGCATCGGGGTGAGCGCGATCCGCAACGTCATCGGCTCGTCGGATCTGGCGCAGAACAACTTCTCGTACGACAACACGTGCTGCGACGTCAACGACTTCTCCCTCGCGCGGGATGCCGATGTCATGGCGCTCACGAAGCAGGCGGTGGCCCTCAACCCGTACGGCTTCGTGATGGCCTCGCCGTGGACGGCGCCGCCGTGGATGAAGGACAACAACGCGTACAGCCAGGGTTATCTGCAGGC
The DNA here is from genome assembly GCF_004362215.1 of Paractinoplanes brasiliensis. Lineage (NCBI taxonomy): Bacteria > Bacillati > Actinomycetota > Actinomycetes > Micromonosporales > Micromonosporaceae > Paractinoplanes > Paractinoplanes brasiliensis. Next base: position 3,695,446 of record NZ_SNWR01000001.1, read on the forward strand.
GCAGTACTACAAGACGTACGCGCAGTACTTCGTGAAATACATCCAGGGCTACCAGTCCCAGGGCGTCCCGATCCGCTATGTCACCTCGCAGAACGAGCCGGGGTGCTGCCCGGGTTACCCGTCGATGCAATGGCCCGTTTCGGGTCTGCAGTCGTTCGCGAAGAACGACCTCATGCCGGCTTTGCAGGCGGCTGGGCTGAACACGAAGCTCCTCATCGGAGACTGGAACTTCGACACGTACGACCAGTGGGTGGCCCCGCTCGTGGCGGACTCCGCGATCCGCAACCACCCGAATTTCGGGGGCATCGCGTGGCACGACTACGGCGGCAACCCGTCGACCGCGAGCACCGTGCGCAACCAGTATCCGAACGTCAACATGTACATGACCGAGCATTCCGGCGGCACCTGGGTCAGCAACCAGCACGCCGAGGACATGGGCGACCTCATCGAGTATTTCCGGAACTGGGGCCGCGCCTGGACGAAGTGGTCGCTGGCGGTGGACCAGAACATGGGCCCGCACAACGGCGGCTGCGGCACCTGCACCGGCCTGATCACCGTGCAGCGCGGCGGCAGCCGTAACGGACAGGTCGACTACACCGTCGAGTACTACACGATGGGGCACCTGACGAAATTCGTGAGGCCGGGAGCCGTACGGATCGACTCGAGCGCCAACGCCACGGTTCCCAACGTCGCGTTCCGCAACAGCGACGGTTCGAAGGCCCTGATCGCGTACAACACCACCACAGGCACCCAGTCGGTCAGGGTGAATTGGGGTGGGCAGTCGTTCGTCCACAACCTTCCCGCCCGTACGTCGGTCACGTTCACCTGGAACGGCGCGCAATCGGGCGGCGGCGCCAGGACCGGCACCATCACCGGGCTGGGCAGCAAGTGCCTCGACGTCACCGACGGGTCGACCGCGAACGGGAATCAACCGCGGCTGTGGGACTGCACGCCGGGCAACACCAACCAGCAGTGGACGATCGGCGCCGACGGCACGATTCGTGGTCTGGGCAAGTGCCTCGACGTGGCGAGCAACTCGACGGCCGACGGCGCGGTGGTGCACCTGTGGGACTGCGTCGACGCGGTCGCCAGTCAGAAGTGGACGGTCACCGCGGCCCGCGACCTCGTCAACAATGCCTCCGGTAAATGCCTGGACGTGAAGGACAACAACACCGCCAACGGCGCGAAACTGCAGTTGTGGAGTTGCACCGGTGGCGCGAACCAGAAGTGGACGACGCCGTGACAGGGCAAGCTAGGAGCCATGCACGCGATCACTGTCGAGGACAAGCAACTCGTCCTGTCTGAGGTTCCGGATCCCGAGGCCGGCGACGGTGAGGTCGTCATCGACGTCACCGCCGCCGGCGTCAACCGCGCCGATGTCTCCCAGCGCCAGGGTCTCTATCCGCCCCCGCCCGGGGCCCCGCCCTACCCGGGCCTGGAATGCGCCGGTGTGATCAGCGCGGTCGGCCCGGGTGTGACCGACCGGCACGTGGGCGAGCGGGTCAGCGCGCTGCTGTCCGGCGGCGGATACGCGGAGAAGGTCGCGGTGCCGGCCGGGCAGTTGCTTCCGGTGCCGGCCGGGCTCTCGCTCACCGAGGCGGCCGCGTTGCCCGAGGTGGCCTGCACCGTCTGGTCGAACGTCGTCGATCGGGACCGCCTGCGCAAGGGACGGACGCTGCTGGTGCACGGCGGCGGCAGCGGCATCGGCACGTTCGCGATCCAGCTCGGCAAGGCGCTCGGCGCCTCCGTGATCGCCACCGCGCGGGCCGGCAAGCATGAGGCGCTGCGGGCCCTCGGCGCCGACCTGGTCATCGATTACACGACTGAGGACTTCGTGAGCGCCACTCGCGACTTCAACGGCAAGGGCGCCGACGTGATCCTCGACATCGTCGGCGCGAAATATTTGAGCCGCAACATCGACGCGCTCGCGCCCGACGGCCGGCTCACGGTGATCGGCATGCAGGGCGGCCGCAAGGCCGAGCTGGACCTGGGTCAGTTGATGGCCAAGCGTGGCTCGGTGTCGTCGACGTCGCTGCGGGCCCGGCCGCCCGCGGACAAGGCACGGATCGTCGCCGCCGTGACCCGTGACGTCTGGCCGCTGGTCGAGGCGGGGGCGATCAAACCGGTCATCAACGGCACGATGCCGCTCGCCCAGGCGGCCGAGGCGCATGCGCTCATGGAGTCGAGCGACCACCTCGGAAAGATTCTGCTAACCCCTTGAAATCCTCCTAAACCTACACCTTTGGGCGATTGATACGCGGATTTTGTGTGGGTTTGGACCCTTTTTGCGGCGCGGCGTAACGGTCTTGGAGGACAGGCCGCTCAGCATGGTGTCACTCGGGCCGAGTGATCGGCCGGCGGTCTCGCGGCTGGCGGGACCGCCCGACGAGCGACACCGGGAGGTCTCGTGACCAACACGCCGTTGCGCCCCGCACGATCGGCGCACGCCGATCGAGAACCGGCCGCCGAGCCGGTTCGACGCCGAAGGGCGCCGTGGGTTGTGGGTGGAGTGTTCGCCCTGCTGGTGGCGGGGGCTGGGGGGTATGCCGCGATGAGCCCGGGCGGTGAGACGGCCCCGGTCGAGACGACGGCCGCGGCGACCGCAGCGCCCGCGCAGGCGGCGCAACTGACCGTGGACGCCGAGCCCGCCGCGCTTCCGGAAGGCCGGAAGGGCACCGAGGGAACACTTTCGATCGTGGTCACCAAGACCGAGTGCGGGGTCGCCGAGATCGGCCCGCCCGACCTTCCGCTGGCCGCCGATGGCGAGTTCTGCCTGGTCAGCGTCGCGGTGCAGAACACCGGGAAGGAACCGCGCCTGCTCGACCCGGGCGCTCAGCGCGGACTCGACCGGCGGGGCCGCGCCTATCAGGTGGCCGAGCAGGCAGCCGTCTTCCTGAACGACCAGGACCCGTCGCTGCTCGACGAGATCCCGCCGGGTGCGATCCGCCAGGGCGTGATCCCGTTCGATGTCCCCGAGGGGGTCCGGCTGGCGCAGTTCCTTCTGCACAAGTCGCCGTACAGTACGGGCGTACGGGTTCCGTTGCCCTGATTGCGGGCCATTTTCGGGTATCCATCATCACCGATGGAGTGCGTAACTCGCATTCTTTTCTCGATTGAGTGCGGGTGATTGTGTGATTTCGGCCGCGCAACATTCCTGATGTGTGTTGGCATGGTCGACGGAATTAACCAGCAGTCCGGGTTCCCATTGCCGTCCGTACGGGTGGCGCCGGCGCGGTGCACGCCATTGCCACGCCGACGGGATTCGCGCGAGAGCCCCGGACCGATGTCGGAGGCAACACTGCACTGTCCGTCCCCGAGCCGGGCCTTCACCGCCGGCGCACTCGCGCTGGCTGTCCTCTCGCCCGCTCTTGACCCGACCGAGCACGCTGCCGAGGCCGTGCCGCCCACGAATCCGATGGGACCCCAGCCCTCGGACGACATTCGAATCGAGGAGCGCACCAATACTGCCGAGCGTGCCTCACGCGCCGCTCCCCGGCGTTTCTCGCTCGCCCGAGCCGCGACGACGACCCGGGCCCGGATGAATCCCTTCGCCGCTCCGGACGGTGGCCAGGCCCTGCGGGAAGCCGTGCAGCTGGCCGTGGCCGACGAGCGTGAGGCCTTGCGTACCGCCGAGACCGCGGCTGCGGTCGAGATGCGGCAGAGTTTGCGCGGCGGCAAGGTAAGGACCGAAGAGGCCGTTCCCGTCACCGCCGAACTGCTCAGCGAGGCCGACAAAACCGCTCGGGAACTGGCCGCGCGGCGAGCCCAGGCCGAGCGGAAAGCCCGGGCGGCCGCCCGGGAGGCCGCTCGAAGCGCCGCTCAGAGCGCCGCCGAGGCGGCCGTTGGTGTCGGCGGCGAGGCGCCCCGGGCCCGTGCCGCCGGGCGCCACCAGCACCGGCGCCACGTGACGGTCCGGTACGCGACCGCCAAGCCACAGGGCCAGCGGGTCGTGCAGCTGGGCAACGGGATGAACGCGGTGATCGCGTTCGCCCGGTCGCAGGTCGGCAAGCGCTACGTGAGCGGCGGGACGGGCCAAGGGGGTTTCGACTGCTCGGGGTTCACCAAGCGGGCGTACGCCCTGGCCGGCATCAGCCTGCCGCACTCGTCGGGGGCGCAGGCGGCCCGTTCGCGCGGCGTCTCGCGTTCGCAGGCCCGTCCCGGTGACCTTGTCGTCGGGCCCGGCCACGTGGGCATCTACATGGGTCGCGGAATGATGATCGACGCGGGCAACCGCCGCACCGGAGTGGTGTACCGCAAGGTGTATTCCGGATTGCGGGTCGCCCGTGTCGCCGGCCGTTAGCCGTTAGCCGTTCACCGGAAAGCGCCGGGCGCCTACAGCAGTCGGCACCCGCCTCGATGGCGGGTGCCGACTTGCGTATCGCCACCGGGCACGGGGATCTCTGCCGCTCGCACCCGGTCGGATGTCAGACAGAAGCATCACCTGTCACCCTGGTTCGCGTGCGCACCGGCTGTGCGTCCGCCCGATCGGGTGACGGCGGCCGGCAATCGATGTGAAAGGCAGGCGATACCCGAACGGACTACTCTTCGTCCGGAGAAGGCCTGCATATCGCCGGAGGACATCACGATGAGTCTCGAACGCGCCGTTGCCCCCGATCCGTACGATCTTCTGCCCGCTGTCCCGTCCTTCACGGTGACCAGCGCGGACATGACCGACGGCCGGCCGCTCGACGAGTTGTTCGCCCATACCAGCGTGGGCGGCAAGAACCTCTCACCCCAGCTGTCCTGGTCGGGCTTCCCCGACGATACGCGCGGCTTCGTGGTGACCTGTTTCGATCCCGACGCCCCGACCGGCAGCGGCTTCTGGCACTGGGTGCTGGTCAACGTGCCGGTAACCACGACCGAACTGGAACGCGGCGTCGACCCCCTGCCGGGTGACGCGTTCTGCGTCCGCAACGATTACGGCGACCGGGCCTACGGCGGTTCGGCCCCGCCGCCCGGTGATCGTCCCCACCGTTACGTTTTCGCGGTGCACGCGATCGACGTCGACAAACTCGAGGTCCCGTCGGAGGCGTCGCCCGCGTACGTCGGCTTCAACCTGGCCTTCCACACGCTGGCGCGGGCCACCATCCGCCCGACCTTCCAGGTCAAAGGCTGAGTTTCCCCGTACGGGGTGAAGGCCGCCGTCCATCGGACGGCGGCCTCTCGATTCCTGTCGTCAGGCGGGTGTGCGCGCCACGACGAAGACGGACTGCCCGAACGGCGGCTTCACGACGCTCTCGGCGGCCTTGGTCACCGGCAGCACGAGCGTGTCGTACACCTTGACCATCGGGCCTTCCTTCGGGGCCAGCTTGAAGATGCTGGTCGCGCCGTAGTAGCCGATGAGGCCCAGCGCGTTCGCGTAGTGCATCTTCTCGATCTGCAGGCCGGCCTCGGTCATCGCGGCGCGCATCGTCTTCTTGGTGTAGCGGCGGATGTGCCCGGTGGCGATGTCGACGTTGCTCATCGCGAACATGAAGGCCGGGACGATGATGATGATCCGCCCACCCGGGCGCACCAGGTCGGCCATGCTGCGCAGCGCGCCGACGTGGTCCTCGATGTGCTCGAGCACGTTGTACGAGACGGCCGCGCTGTACTCGCCGTTGGCGTCCGGCGACGGCAGCAGCATCTGACGCACGTCGATGTTGGGGCGGTCGGCCATGCGCTCCTTGAGCAGCACGAGCCTGTCCGGGTCGGCTTCGGTCGCCGTGAACCGCGGAAGGTGCTCCGCCCACTCGAGCGCGTAGTCGCCAAGACCGCTGCCGATCTCGATCGGGTTGTCGCCGAGATACGGAAGAGCGAGCTCGACGAACCACCGGCGGTGGTTCACGGCCGTGGCAAGGCCCTCGAGCACTTCGGACTGGATCCGCTGGTCTCCAGTGATGTCTGCCATATGTAAGGTTCCCTCGTCTTGCCGATCCGAGCTGACAGCGGGACCGGAAGAGTTAACCATCCCGTCGTGACAACCGAAAGTTGAGGCCGGGGCAGGCCCCCATTATTTGCCTGATTGAGACATGGCGAGCTGGGTACTGCCCGAGGTCGCTTCCCATGCGCCGGACCGTACGGATGTCGTGAATACACCGTTGATATCGGCTCGATCACGCATGGGGCTCTCGTCACTGCAACGTTACCAACCTCGGTTAGGCTCGCCCTCGCTATGACGATTACGGGTAATGCCTCGACAGGCCAACCGGCCGGCGGGAACGTGCTGCCGCCCCGGCAAGTGACCGAAACCGAGGATCTCGACGCGGAGCTCATCGCGCTCCGGACCGACGTCGCCCCGACCGTCCCGGTGCCGGTCGCCCCCGATGTCGAGGTGGCCCCTGAGCAGGGTGAAAAGCCTGCCAAGCGCTGGTGGAGGCGGCGGCCGGACTGGCGCGACGTCCTGGCGACAGCGACGTTCGTCGTTGTCGCGCTCTACCTGACGGCGCCTTTGTGGCTCAATCTCGATCATCAGTTGCGGGACGATCCACAGGATCAGGCTTTCTTTGAGTGGATGATGGCTCATGGTGCGCGCGTGCTCACCGATGGCGCATATCCGTTCTTCTCCGATCGCATGAATTACCCCGATGGGGTGAACATGATGGCCAACACCTCGGTGCTGGCCGTTTCGTTGCCGATGACGCCTGTGACACTTCTGTTCGGGCCGCATGTGGCGTTCAACTTATTTCTTACGCTCGCGTTGGCACTTACCGGCATCTCGTGGTATTTCGTGCTGTCCCGCGTGTTCGTCTCGTCACGTCTCGCGGCCTGGGTAGGAGCGCTCTTCTGCACATTCGCGCCGAGCATGGTTTCGCACGCCGGCGGTCATCCGAACATCGTCTCGCAATTCCTGGTCCCGCTGATCATCTGGCGGACCCTGCGCCTGCGGCAGCCGGGCCGGGCGGTGCGCAACGGCCTCATCATGGCGGCGCTGCTGATCTGGCAGGCGTTCATCAACCTCGAGGTCTTGTTCATGACCGCGGTCGGGCTGGGCGTGTTCTGCCTGATCATGGCGGTCGCGCGGCGCAAGTCGCACCCGGGTGAGACCCGCCGGTTCCTGCGCGGTCTGGCCGTCGCCGGCACGGTGACGCTGGCCGTCCTGGCCTACCCGCTGTCGGTGCAGTTCTTCGGCCCGCAGAGCTATCACGGCCTGCCGCAGTTCGTCCGTAACTTCGGCGCCGACCTGGGCTCGTTCACCGCCTATTCGAGTCACTCGGTCGCCGGTAATGCGGTCATCGCCGAGCGGCTGGCGCAGAATCCGGCCGAGGAGAACGCATTCTTCGGCTGGGGTCTGGTCATTCTGTTCTTCGGCTTGATCGTGTGGATGCGCCGCTCGGTCGCGGTTCTCTCGCTGGGCTTCGTGGCGCTGCTGTTCGCGGCAATGTCGCTCGGTCCGCGAATTTTCCTCAACGGCATCAACACCGGCATCCCGGGCATCTGGGCCGTTCTGCACAGTGTGCCGGTGCTCAACTCGGCCGTGCCGACCCGCTGGGCCATGGCCATCGCGCCGGTCGTCGGGATCCTGCTGGCCCTCGGCGTGCAGCGCGCGATCGACCTGGTGAAGGCCCAGCCCGCCGCCCGCGGCCCGATCCGGGTAGCGATGATCACGGCGGTCGCGATGGCCCTCGTACCGCTCGTGCCGGTGCAGCTCAAGACCGCGCCGATGGCCCCGACGCCGGAGTTCGTCACGTCGGGCGCCTGGAAGCAGTACGTCGACGACAACCACACCGTTGTCACGCTGCCGCTGCCCGACTCGGGTTACCCCGACCCCCTGCGGTGGACGGCGATCACCGGGCAGGACATGCGCATCGCCGGGGCGTATGCGCTGCTGCCCAACCAGAACCCGCTCAACCCGGGCGACCGTACGGCGTTGTTCTCGCCGCCGTGGCGCCCGACCAGCGGCCTCATGGCCTCGATCCGTCAGGGCAATCCGATCCCCGAGATCAACGACACGCGCCGCGAGATGACGCTGGCCGACCTGCGTTACTGGAAGGCCGCGGTGATCGTGCTGACGCCGCAGCTGCGTGACACCGAGATGCTGCGCGCGATGACCGGCCTGCTCGGCTTCCAGCCCGCCTGGACGGGCGGCGCCTGGGTCTGGGACGTCCGCCACCTGGTCGACGACCCGAACGCGGTGCTGACCGGCCCCGACATCGGCTGATCGCGACGACGAGGAAAGGCGGCCCCAGTCCGGGACCGCCTTTTCTCACTCATGTGCCGGTCGGCGGCGGCACCTGTGTGCCGATCAGCGGCGCCGGCTCTGGAATCTGGCCAGCAGGCTGCGCAGCTTGCGCTGATTCTCGGGCTTGGCGAGCTGCCGCCGCCCCTCGTCGATCATGCGCCGGCCTTGGGGACCGGCAACAAACGCGCGGACGCGTTGGGAAAACGACGGCATCCGTGGCTCCTTTCGTCGGGTGCGGCGAGTGAACACGGATCCTTCTAGGTATGCCCACTTCTGCGCCTCGTTACGCCGCAGCCCTCAGCGGAACCGGGCCCGTCAGGACTTGATGCAGCAGCCCTGGCAGACCTTGGGCTGGGGCAGCGTGAAGGCCAGGCAGCACGTCTTGCGCTGGACGTCGAGCTTGCCGTTGCTGCCCGGCACCAGCTCGATCAGGTCTTCGACGCCGAGGGCGTTGTGGAGCTGGGCGATAGTCTCGGCGGAACGGCCGGGCAGCACGTCGGCCGAGCGGAGCACCCCGTACGCCACGCCGGAGGAGAGCGAGCCCAGCAGGGTGCGCTTGCCGAGGCGTACGCGGTCATGAATGGCATCGAGCAGCGGGGACAGATGCTGGTCGAGCAGCGAGCGTCGCAGTTCGACCAGCAGGGCGGCCTCGTCGGGGACCACGCGGACGTGCGGCAGGCCGGAGAGCGCGAGGGGATCGCCGGCGAGGACGGCGACCGGGGTGCCGGCCCGCAGGCCGACGGTGATCAGCGGCCGGGGGTCGTCGAAGTGCGTCAGCACGTTGTCGGCGGTCAGCAGGGGCACGCGGCGGGCCGAGGCGTAACCGAGCACGGCCGGCAGGGCCACCCAGTAGGTGTACGCCTTCCACGCCAGCGCGGCGGCGGCGTGCGGCTGGGCGTTCCAGCGCCGACGCGACGACTCGAGCAGGATGTCGAGCTGTTCGCCGGCCAGCGCGCTCGCGGGTGTCCAGTCCGTGGGATCGTGGACGACCAAATCGGGAGCGACGCCGGGCAGTTCGGTGCTGGTGCCGAACATCGCGCGCAGAGTCGCCTTCACCGGGGCCAGAGGGTCGGCGACGGTGACGGTGCGTGTGGTGCGGTGGAGAGCGGTGGTCACCGGTGGCACCCGCTCCGCGGTGACGTCAGCACCTGGGTCACCGCATTCACCTCGCCAAATTCGATAGCGGTCGAAGAACTGACACGCAGGCCGAAACGCCTCCGTGACGACGACCCACCGTACACCTGTAAGGCTAGCCTAACCAAGCCCTCTGTTCGGACGAATACCCGGCGCAAGGGTCACCTAACCGGTCGCGCGCACGTTGCCTGATTCGTCAAGGTATCTGTCGTGTACGCGCTACTAGCACCATCCGGACACGACCGGCGGCGACACTGAAATTCTCGTCCGCGAAGGGGACATCGATGATGACCACCTCGCCCGTCGAGCGGGCCGCTGACCAGTTCGTGACGGCGCTGGCGCATTGGCGGGTCGAGCGGGGCATGAGCAAGAAGCAGCTCGCCGCGCGCATGGGTTTCGACCCCTCGTACGTCAGCCATGTCGAGGGACGCCGGCACAAGCCCACCGAGGACTTCGCCCGCCGGGCCGAGGCGGTGCTCGGGGCGGGCGGGGTCATCTGGCAACGTTTCCAGGAGTACGACGAGCTGCGACACGCCCGCAGCACGGCCCTGCACAGGGACCCGCCGGTGCCGGTGCAGTGGCTCCCGCCCGGAACCGGGCTCATCGTCGAGCGTGAAGTGGCCGAACTCACGTACGAGGAAGGGGTCTATCGCTGCCGGGTGCGGCGAGCCCTGTACAACGCCGGGAGCGAGCCGGTGACGCGCTACCTCGTGAAGATCGCCGTCGACCGCTACCCGAACGACCCGACCGGCTCCAACCGCCACCACCGGGACAACCCGCTCACCTTCGACGAGCTGGCGCTGAGCGCGTGCGCGGGCGAGGGCGACGCGGTTGAGCCCATGCAGTGGCGGATCAAGCTCGACCGGGACGCGTCCAAGGAGGTGTGGCTGCTCTTCGCCAACGAGCGCGGGCAGTTCGCTCTCTATCCGGGCGAGCGGACCACCATCCAGTACGAATACACGATCGGTGTGGAGAAGTGGGGCCAGTGGTTCCAGCGCGCGGTGCGGCTGCCCACCCGGCGGCTGACCGTCCGGCTCAACTTCCCGTCATCCTTCGACCCGCAGGTGTGGGGCGTCGAGACGTCGCTCGCGGCCGAGGTGCCCGTGCGTACCCCCATGGAACGGCACAACGAGGGCGACCGGGCGGTCTTCGAATGGTCGACCGACTCGCCGCAGCTGAACGCGCGCTACCGGCTCGAATGGCGGTTCCGGGCCGCGGGGGCCCCGGCCTGCCCCGCGCTGGCGCCGGAGAGCAACGGCAACGGCCAGCCCCGGGTGTCCGGGCAGATGCGCGGCATCGGGATCGTGCAGCGCGGCTCGGAACTGCTGCGGCAACGCGCCCGGCACTACCAGTTGCCGCGTGAGGCGACGGCCGCCCGCGAAACGGTGGCGGCGTTGCACGCGGCGCTCGGCCGGCTCGAACAGGTGCACGACTTCACCAAGGGCGTGGGCCTGTCGGCGCCGCAGATCGGACGGTCCGCGGCGGTCGCGGTGGTGCGGCCGGCCGACCGCGACGCCGATCCGGTGGTGCTGATCAACCCCCGGGTGGTCGGCGAGTCCGGCGAGCGCGACGAGCAGTACGAGGGCTGCCTGTCGTTCTTCGACTACCGCGGTCTGGTGCGGCGGCCGCTGACCATCGACGTCGAGCACGCCCGGTACGACGGCACCCGCATGATCACGCGGTTCGAACGGGCGCTGGCCCGGCTGGTCGCGCACGAGATCGACCACCTCGAGGGGCGGCTGTACGTGGACCGGATGAACGCGGAGTCGAACCTCGTTCCGGACTACACCCAGAGCGGGCGGCCCTGGGCGTACTGAAAGATCTGCTCAGAGGTCGCTGAAACTGTCGTACTTGATGCGGATCGACGGCACCTGCAGCTCGGCCAGCGTCTTCAGCGTGGCCTTGACCATCTGGCCCGAACCCGAGACGAAGAAGTCGTGCTCGCTCCACGGGCCGTAGCGCGCCACCACGTCAGAGATTTGCCCCTGCTCGCCCGGGAAGGTGGGATCGTCGCTGCACGCGGTCACCACCGACAGCCACGGGTAGCGCGCCGCCAGCCGGTTCAGCTCGGCCATGTCGTACAGGTCCTCGCGGTTGCGGGCGCCGAAGAACAGGTGCACCCAGCGGGTCCGGTTGTAGCGGGTGAGCTCCTCGAGCAGCGACTTGATCGGCGCGAGGCCGGTGCCGCCCGCGACGAACACGGTGTCGCGAGTGGAACGGCGGTCGAGGTTCATGCTGCCCATCGGCGCGGCCAGCCGGACCATGTCGCCGACCACGAGACGGCGTACGAGGGCACTGGACACCCAGCCGGCGCCGAGGGCCCGTACGTGGAACTCCAGGGTGTTGTCGCGGCGTGGGGCGTTCGCGACCGAATAGGTGCGCCACAGCCGCGGCTGTATTCGTGGGCACTCGACGCTCAGGTATTGGCCGGCGCGGAACTCCAGGGGTTGCAGGGGCTGGACCGTGAACACGGCGATGTCCTTGGCGCGGCGCTCGTGAGCGACGACCTCGGCGTACCAGTAGGGCGGGTTGGTGTCGGCCTCCGCACCGCTCAGCATCTTCGAGGCGATGGTCGCGTACGCGTCGGCCCAGGCCTGGTCGTACTCGACGCTCCACCGCTCGCCCGCGTACTGCCGCATCGCCTCGATCAAGGCGCCACCCACCACCTCGTAGTGTTCTGGTTCCACGTGGAACTTGCGATGATCGCGGCCGAGCGCGCGCAGGTACTCGTCGAACTTCTCCGGATCCTCGAGCGTCTGCACGGCTCGCACGATGGCGTCCAGCAGCCGCGAACGCTGCACGTCCATGTGCACCGGGAACAAGTCACGCAGCGCCGGATTGGACAGGAACAGCCGCGCGTAGAAATAGCTGGCGACCTTGTCCTGATGCTCCTCGACGAGGCTCCAGCTCTCCTTGAGCATGCGTCCGAGGTCTCCCATGCCCTCAGCGTGGTCAGAAGAGTCGGAAAGACGACGCACGGCACGTGCGACTCGTCTCCTTTGCGCCGCGACGCTTGCCCGGATTCGTCCGTTTACGTGGAGGGTCGGAGTGCCCATGCTCCTACAGTTGGCGCGTGACTCTAGAGCGCCAGCAGGCCACCCGGCCGATCCTCACCGCCGAGATCGTCATCGTGCTGTTGCTGTCGCTCGGGCAGAGCGCGGTCTATTCGGTGGTCTCGCTGATCGCCAAGCTGACCGCCGACAAGCCGCTCTCCCAGCAGGCGGCCGTGCTCAACGCGTCCCAGTCGCCGCGCCCCTACCTCGACCTGACCTACCAGCTGCTCGGCACGTTCTTCGACCTGATCCCGGTGGCGTTGGCGCTCTACCTGCTGCTGCGGGACCGCATCTCGCCGCGCGACGAGCTCGGCCTTTCCTTCGACCGCACACGCTTCGACTGGAGCCGGGGCGCTTTGCTGGCCGCCTGCATCGGGATTCCCGGACTCCTTCTGGTGTACGTGGCCAAGCTGCTCGGCATCAACGCCCAGATCGTGCCGGCGGCGCTGCAACCCGTGTGGTGGGCGGTGCCGGTGCTCATTCTCGCGGCCATCCAGAACGCTGTTCTCGAAGAAGTGATTGTCGTCGGGTACCTGATGACCCGGCTCCGGCAGTGGGGCATGTCCACCGTCGCGATCGTGGCGACCTCGGCCGTGCTGCGCGGGTCCTATCACCTTTACCAGGGGTTCGGCGCGTTCATCGGCAACGCCGTCATGGGGGTGGTGTTCGCGCTGTTCTACCTCAGGTACAAGCGGGTGATGCCGCTGATCGTGGCGCATACCCTGCTTGATGTGGTGGCCTTTGTCGGTTACGCCCTGTTGCCCGAGTCCTGGTTCAGTTGGGTGTAGTTGCGGACTGCTCCAGCCGCGGGCCGCTCAGCTGTGCGTGGCGGGGGGCTGTTCCGGCTGTGCGTGGCGGGCCGCTCAGCTGTACGTGGCGGCGGGCTGTTCCGGCTGTGCGTGGCGGGTCGTTCCGGCTGTGCGTGGCGGGTCGTTCCGGCTGTGCGTGGCGGCGGGCTGTTCCAGCTGTACGTAGTGGCGGCCACTTCAGCCGTTTGTACTGGTGGCCGTTTCAGCTCTGCGTAGTGGCGGGCCGTTCTTGCCGGGCGTAGTAACGGGCGGCGCGGGCCGCGGTGGCCTGAGCGTCCGCTGCGCTGGTGAGCACGGCGCCGAGCAGGCTGACGCCCGGGTAGTAGCGGTTGATCGCCCGCAGGACCGTCCATCTGCCGCTGCGCTGCACGAATCCGCGCCCCAGCCGCAGCGCGGCATCACCCAGCCCGCTCGTAGCCGGCTCCTCGTTCAGCGTCGCGGCCAGAGCCTCCTCGGCCTCCGCCACGGTCTCGTGCACCTGCGTGATCACCAGCAGGTCGACGGCCCGCCGCGGGTCGGTGGGGTCGAATCCGTGGGCGGCCGCCAAATGCAGGATCAGCTCGGCATCGGTCAGGGTCCGGGTCGAAACCAGGGCAATTGACGCGTACGAACCGGCAAGCGCGCCGAACACACTGGCGAGCGCGCCGAATCGGGTGAACTGCCGGGTCGCCAACCGGGCCAGTCCGGCGGACGTGGCAGCCGGATAAGTGGAGCTGATGTCGGAGGCCCACTCCCGGGCGCGGGGGCCGATCGTGGAGACGGCGGCCAGGGCCAGGATCTCGGGTGTGTGCAGGGGGTCGGCGATCAGGCGCGCCCAGCGATCCGTCTCAGCTTTCGCCGCAATGACGTTCATGGGGGCTTGCCGACCGGACTCGACGTCCCCAGCCGTCGAGGGCTCGCCGGAGGTGGCAGGTTCACCTTGTACGGGCTTGGCTTGTTCCAGTTCGGCTTTTGTGGCTGTCGCGGGCTTGTTGCCGGTGGTGGACGGGGCTTGGGTGGCTGTCGCGGGTTTGCTTCCGGTGGTAGGCGCAGCTTGGGTGGCTGTCGCGGGCTTGTTTCCGGTGGTGGACGCGGCTTGCGTGGCTGTCGCGGGCTTGCTTCCGGTGGCGGGCGCGTCTTGCGTGGCCGTACTTCCGGCTGCCGGCCTGGACTTGGCGCCGGTGGTGGGCACCGCCTTAGCAGGCGGGGGCGTGGTCTCGTTCGCCTGCGAAGGGGCCGTGCTCGCAGGTTTGGGCTTGTCTGCCGGAGCCGCTGGCTTGGGCTCCTCGGCGGGCCGAACCGCTGACGGCGTGGTCTCGTCGGCCGGGGTGACACTCGCCGACACCGGGGTGCCTTTGTCGGCCTCCAGTGATGTGGTCTTGTCGGCCGGTGCCGGTGCCGGTGCCGGTGCCGGTGCCGGTGCCGTGACCGCGCTTGCGGGTGCGGGCTTCTCGGCAGCTGCGGAGCTCGCGTTCACGGGCTTGCTGGTCGGCGCGCTCGCAGGCGTTGGCTTGGTGGCGGGGACCGGCGCGGAACCCGCGCTCGCGGAAGCGGGCTCGGGAGCGGGCGCGGCGCTTGCGGGCCTGCGAGTGGGGGTGGAACTGGTGCTCGCGGAGGCGCGCTCGGGCTCAGAGGCAGGGGCGGCGCTTGCGGGTGTGGGCTTGGCGGCGGGAGCTGCCGGCTTCGGCTTGGCGGCGGGCACGGGCGTGGGGTTCGCAGTGGCAGGGGCGGCGCTTGCGGGTGTGGGCTTGACGGCGGGAGCTGCCGGCTTCGGCTTGTCGGCAGGCACGGGCGTGGGGTTCGCAGTGGCAGCCGTGTCGCCCGGCGCGGGATTCGCAGTGACAGGCGTGTCGCCCGGCGCGGCTTTCGGGGGCGTTGGTTTGGGCTTGTCCGCGGGCGGGGGCGTCGCCGGTGTCGGCTTGGTGGCCTGGGCCGGTGTTGATTTCGTCAGCGTTGTGGGCCGAGCGGGCGCGGCTTTCGCAGGCGTCCCGGTGGTGGCAGCCGCAGACGGGTCTGTGGCCTTCACCGGCTTGTCGGCGGGCGGGACCGCGGCGGGGGTCGCCTTCTTCGCGGGAGTGGCCTTTTTCACCGGTGTGCTCTGTGCGGCAGCGGCGACCTTCTTCGCCGGGCGCTTCTGAGCCCTTTTGGCGGGCGGCTGAGCATCCGGGCTCGTCTTGCGGGCACGCGGCGTGGCCTGGCCGGTTGACTCCGGCCCGGCCGGGTGCGGGCGCGTGACCCCCGTACGGGAAGGCTCTGGGGGGTGATTTTCGGCACCCGGCGGCTGGAAGGTGACCGCGGGCGGGGCCTTCCTGGGCCGCTTCGGAGGCGCCTCGGACTCGCTCGGCGCGTTGAAGGGCGGCTGTGGCGTGCGGGCACGCGCGGCCTTACGGCGCTCGGGGGGCGAGTTCTCCTCCATGCCGCAGGAGCCTATCCCCAACAGCAACATTTCACCTGTTGGAGACGGGTCCGACCCGCCGGACGGCAACCTCTTTGTGCGGCGGCGAACGGGTCCGGTATCCTCAACCGTCGGTGGCCGTCACGGTCACCGGGGAGACTTCGCCTAGTCTGGTCTATGGCGCCGCACTGCTAATGCGGTTGGGGTTTTATAGCCCCTCCCGGGTTCGAATCCCGGAGTCTCCGCGTGTAGAGCCGGTGTGTATGCTGGCAAAGCACCACGAGCAAGACCAAGCGCCCGTAGCTCAATGGATAGAGCATCTGACTACGGATCAGAAGGTTAGGGGTTCGAGTCCCTTCGGGCGCGCATCTTCGTTTAGGGCCTGAGCTGCGGGAAAGCGGTTCGGGCCTTTCTCGTTGCCCCGCCTTTGCGGAGGTTGGGTGGCGTGTGGGTGGCACATGGGCGCCGTCACTTTATGTGATGGAACGGGTTGCGGCGGCCGCCTGACCTGCGGCTCGCTTCTTGTGGGTGGGCCGTTTCTCTGAAGGTGTTTCTTTTTCCACCGCGACCTGTGGGCCGGTTTGTCGCGGCCTTTCCGTGGTGCGTTTGCGGGTGTGCCGGGCTGCGGCCAGCACCAGGGCGGCGTTGGCGTCCGCGCAGCGGCGCTGCGAATCGGGAAGGACGCTGGTGTAGGTGTCGGCGATGACGACGATGCTGGAGTGCCCGAGCAGATCTTGCAGGGTCTTCAAGTCCGTGCCGGCTTCGTGGGCCAGGGAGGCGGCACCGTGGCGCAGGTCGTGCAGCCGGACCTGGGGCAGCCCGGCGCGGTTGGTGAGTTTGCGGAATCGGGTGGTGGCGTAGCTGGGGTTGATCGTTCGCCGTCTTTGCGGGTGAAGACCTAGCCGGAGTCGATCCATACCTGGTTGCGGTCCAGCCCATCACCGCAACGCTGGGTGGCGCTGTCGGCCAAGCAGTCCTCCCGTGCCGTGCGGGCGGCTACCCGGGAGACGTACCCGCCGCGGCGGCTTTCGATCGGAGCGGCCGAACAGGTTCGGAGCCGAGCACTGGAAGTACCAGGAGCCGTGGCCGCGCTCGGATAGGCGGGGGCAGCGTTTTTCCAGGCGTTTTACCTGCTAGTTGCGGCATCCGCATCGTTTGAAGGTCTTGCCCGTGCTGGCCATCGCTGTCCTCCGCCGTCGCGCCCCTTTCATCGAGCGTGATGCCTGCGGACCCCTGAAGGATGCCCCCGAGAGGGGGACATGAGTTGCCGGTGGGACAGCGCCGGCAACGGGCCCAGCAGGCTCAGAGGTGACAGCGCCGCAGGAATCACACGCCTCTCACGGTGAGCCGCATCTGTCTTTGGGGGATGGGTCTCGCAAGCACCGCTCTGGCCGGTCCTGAGCGATCGCTGGTGCTCGGATGGTGATCGGACGCCGTCGGGGCTGCCTGGGCGGAGCCACGCTCGTTGGATCCTGCACCTCAGTCGGGCTTGTTGTGCGCGCGAGCTGGTCCTGATCGGCGAGGCGGCGACCGCTACCGAGGCCAATGTGCTCGACCGCCTCGCCGAGACGCTCGAGGCCACCCGCGACGCCTGCCGCCAGGCTGAGGTCGTCCGCCGGCAGAGGTGTAACCCGGGGTCACGTCGCGGGCGCGGGGGTGGATCGATGTGCGTGGCATAATCCCCGCTCGATGACGACAAATATTCACGCTCGTAACGACGTGACTACCCAGATCACACCGCCGGGGCCGGTTGGCTCCCCGCGGCGGCTTACCGGGTGGGCCGTCGCCGCGCTGGCCGCCGTAGCGGCGTTCGGTGCGAGCCTTTGGTCGGCGCTGAACAACGACGTGACCTATGCCTTGGGCGGCATGGAGACCGCGGGCAAGACCGGGGTGAGCATCTGGGACGTCTTCGTGGCTCGCCCGGTCGCGTATCGCCTTCTGTTGGCTGTTCTGGATGCGCCTGTGGCGCACGCGCCGCTGCGGGTCGCGCACGCGGTCATCCGGTTCGAGACCGCGCTGCTCGTCGTCGGCGTCGCGGCTGTGCTGTTCTTCGGGATGCGGCGTTACCTCGACGTGCGGGCGGCCGCCGCGGTGTCCGCGGCCGCCGGCCTTGCGCTGATCATCGCGCCGCAGTGGCACTTCCTCGAGCCGGACTGGGTGGCCGCCATGTTCGCGGTGCTGGCCGTTGGCGCGGCCTGCGCGCCTCGCCGCGTCTGGGTCGGCGCCCTTCTGGGTGGATTCGCGGCTTTTCTGGCCATCGCCGTCAAGCTGGCCACCGTGCCGATCACGTTGTTGGCCCTGGTGCTGGTCGGCGTGCTCAGTGTTCGCCGCGCGGCCTGGGCGGCCGTGGCCGCGGCGGGGTCCGCCGTGCTGTGGTACGCCGCGACCAAGCGCTTTTTGCCGTGGGAGTGGACGTGGCTCGACGACCAGGCCAACCTGGTCGCGGATTCGCCGATCCACCACGGGTTGCGGTGGGAGGACTTCCACCTGCTGCTGGTCGGGCTGGGTGACGTGGCCCTGCTGAGCCCGGTTGTGGCCGTGGCCCCGGCCGCCGCGGCCGCCCTGATCCGGCGCCTGCCGCCGGGCCGCCCGCGGTGGATCGGCGCGGCGGTCGCCGTGGTCGCCGGTGGGCTGTCGGTGGCCTCCGCCTACGGCCAGGGCGAGTTCTACATGTATCACTACGCGGTTGTACCGGTGCTGGCCGCCGCGGTCTGGGGTGTCGCCTTCGCTCTGTGCCCCGGCGCCCGTACGTCCCTGTTCGTGACCACGGTCGTCTTCGCCGTGGCCAGCTTCGTGCTGCTGGCCCAGCCACCCGAGTGGCGACTCGACAATGTCACCCCGGTCTCGCTCAGTTACCTTGTGTTCGCAGTGCTGGCCGCCGTTGCCACCTGGGCGTTGGAGCGCAGGGCAACGCCGCTGGTTCCGCCTCAGGCCGGCGCGATCGCCCTGACCGCCGCGCTGGTGCTGGCCACCCTGCCCAACGCGCCGCTGGCCTTCAGCGGCTACAACTACGCGTTGTCCAACGAGAGGCCGTCCGCTCCCGGCTACGCCGCGTTGCGCGAGCGGATCGGCCCCGACACTCCCGTCCTCTATCTGGCCTTTGGCTCGATCAACTATCTGCTGCGTAACCCGTCTACCTGCCGTTATCCGTCGCCGCAGTGGGTGCAGCGGGGTGCGCACTTCAAAGCGGTGCGAACCTATCCGTCATATCGGGACAACCTGCGCTGCCTGACCGAGGACGATCGCGCGGGGTACCTGGTGCTGCAGCCGTCATGGTTCCCGTGGAAAAAGGCCAGCCCTGACGTACGTACCGTGATTTCCGCTCGTTTCGACTGCTCGGTTGAGGCCCGTGTCCCGGCCCCCAAGGGGCTGGTTGTCTGCCCTGCCCGGCGCTGACCCGTCCCACAACAACGGCCCGCCGGTTGTCCGGCGGGCCGTTCTCGTTATCCCGTTCTCCGTGTCACGGCAGGTCGGGCAGGTAGGCCACGTGGGCCCGGCCGTCGCCCGAGACCCAGCTGACCAGGTTGGTCGGCTTGGCGGCCGTCGTGAAGGAGCTCTGAGCGGTTTCCCACGTGCCCGCCGCAGTCCGTACGCGGTGGGTCACCGTCGTGCCGGCGCCGGCGGTGTCGACGACTATCGAGCCGTCGGGTGCGCCGGCGGCGGAGACCGCGCTCGGGCTGCCGTTGTTATCGAGCACGGTGGCCGAACCCCACACATCGGTGCTGCTCATCGTGCGGTCGTAGACGCCGAAGCCGGGATAGACCGTCACCGAGTGCACGGTGTTGTCGGGCAGGCCGACCGCCGCCACGTCGGTCAGGTTGCCCTGCTGGTCGAATCGGGTGGCCGCACCCCAGGTCCCGCTGCTGGAGCGGCTGCGGCTGTAGACGCCGTAACCGGGCAGCAGGGTCAGCAGGTGCGTGCGGCCGTCGGGGGTGGCGGTCGAAGCGATCTTGCTGATCAGGGTGCTGGCGTCGAAGTTGGTCGCCGCGGACCAGACACCGTCGGCGCTGCGGGTGCGGTTGTAGACGCCGTACGCGGGAAGCAAGGTCTGCAACTGGATCGAGCCGTCGGGCAGGGCGGCCGCGGCGAGGTCGGTGATCTGGGTGCTCAGGTCGATGCGTACGGCGTCGCCCTGCCACGTCCCGCCCGCGCTGCGGCTGCGATACCAGACGCCGCTGCCCGCGACCATGTTGAAGACGTGGACGACGCCGTCGGGAGTACGGGTGATCGCGCTGGTGGTGATGGCCGGGTTGCTGTCGATCATCGACGGGGTCTTCGACCAGGTGCCGTCGGCGCCGCGGACTCGGTCCCACAGGGCGTCCTGGAACTCCGCGATCGGCCAGATGACCGTGTCCCACGTCTGCACCTGGGAGATCTGACCTTTGAAGGCGTACCCGTGGGTGCCTGCCGCTGTCTGGGTGTCGCCGATCCGGAAGCTCTTGGCGGCCGACCACGGCGTGGTGTGGGTGGCCGACGAGATCCGCTTGTCGTCGACGTAGAGCGTCATCTTCGCTGTTGACGCCTTGTAGGTGACTGTCAGATGGGTCCAGACGCCGAGCTTCGCGGTGCCGGGCGCCGAGACAGCGATGTCCCAGGTCGCTCCTGAGTACGCCTCGTCGGCCTTCTGCATGCCGAAACGCCACGAGTTGTCGAGCCCGGACG
This sequence comes from Paractinoplanes brasiliensis, assembly GCF_004362215.1. Classification (NCBI taxonomy): domain Bacteria; kingdom Bacillati; phylum Actinomycetota; class Actinomycetes; order Micromonosporales; family Micromonosporaceae; genus Paractinoplanes; species Paractinoplanes brasiliensis. The sequence goes on from NZ_SNWR01000001.1 coordinate 3,715,639, forward strand.
GCCACACCTTGAAGCCGGTGCCGTTGACGCCGTCCTGCGAGACGACGATCCCCTCGTACGCATCGGGCTTGGCCCACACCGAGACGGAGAAATCGGCGTTGGTCGTGACCGCCTTGGTGGCGGTGGAGATCACGGTGCCGGCTGTGCCGTTGAACTCGGCGGCCGGGTCGAACAGGTCGCCCGAGGTCCAGCTCGTCCCACCGGCGCCACTGGCGTGCAGCGAGCCGGCGGTGTCCTTGGCTCCGGCGGCGCCGATGATGCCCGTCTCAGCGTCGTCGAGCTTCCAGGTGTGGGTCGGTGGCGTGAAGACCTGCCACGGCTGAGCCGAGAGGGTTCCGGTGCCGCCGCTCAGGTCGCCGACCAGCAGACCGGTGACTTCACCGTTCTCGTTGACCGCCCACAGATCGGCTGTCCCGTCGCTGTTGAAGTCAGCGGCGCGCAGGGTCTGCTTCTGACCGGTCTTGAAGTTCTCCGACAACAGGTACTGGTCGAACTCGAGGCCGGTTCCGCCCGCCCAGACGACGTCGTTCCAGAGGTAAAGCTTGCCCGTAGTGGCCTGCCAGAGGAACAGGGCGGTGCCGGTCGCGGTCTGGGCGCTGGTCAGGGTCCAGGTGTTCCAGTCCGTGCCCCCGGTGGGAGTGGGCTGGCTGAGCTTGGCCGACAGGTCGAACTGTCCGGTTCCGCCCAAGGCGGGGTGGTAGGTCAGGCGGTACCCGTCGGGATCGTTGAGCACGCCGAGCAGGTCCGGGCCGAGCCATTCAGTGGTGTGGGACCCGGCGTTGACGAGTTGGAGCAGGCTGCTGCCGTCGGGTTCCTCGTTGAGGAAGATCGGCTCAATGGTGTGGCTGTTACCGTCCAGCTCGGACTTGATCACGGAGCCGTCACCGTTGCCCCGCAGGATCACCGCGGTGCCCTGCGAGTCACTGCGGCCCACGACGCCGGTGGGGTAGAAGGCCAGCAGGTCCTGCAGGCCAGTGCCACCGAAGTGCCCGGTGATGATGTCAGCGCTGTTGAAGTCGGCCGGCACGTTGTTCTGGCCTGCCCCGTGCGCGCCGAGGTTCGTCGCGATCGGCGCGATCTGGCCGGTGCCGCGGCCGATGGAGGTCCAGACGCCGGCGGGTAGCTTGCTCTTGCCGCCGATCACGGTCAGGTCGGCCAGGTTGTCACCGGTGAGATCACCGTCAGAGGCCACGGCGGCCGGGTCCGCGTTGAAGATCTCTTGGGTGGCCTCACCGACGTTGCCGCCGGCGCTGAGGCTGGTAACGCTCAGCGTGTTGGTGAACCGGGCCGGTTTGAGGTTTTTGATTTCGGCGTTGCCGTTGGTTGCGGCCACGGTGGCGTAGGGGCCGCCGTTGAGCTGGTAGAGGTAGCTGGTCGGCACCGGGGTGACGACCTTGCCGTTCTCGTCCGCCGGCGGCTTGATCCCGATGGTCAGCGGGACGCCGATCTGCGGGGTCACGCCTTCCGGCATCGCGATGGTGGGGCCGCCGGGACGGGTCGCGTCGAACCGGAACCGGCAGGTCGCGGACGTCTCGCTCCACATGTTGTAGTCGGTTGCGCGGACATTCCACTCGAAGGTCGCGATACCGGTGCCGGCCGCGGCTTTGAGCGTCTTCATCGGGATCTTGAGGACTGCGGTGGAGCCAGAGGAGTACCAGAGCAGGTCGGGATTCGACCGCGCGAGCACGGTGCCGGACGCGCCCTGTTTCCAGAGTTTGAACTCCACGCCGAGCGCGTTCTTGTTGCGGTCGGAGACCGGGGCGTACAGGGTGACGTCGGTCTGACCGATGATCGTGGGTGTGGCGGCGCTGCACGAGGTGGCCGGCGAGGTCTTCATTCCGGTCGGTTTGTTCGGTTTGTGGTTGTAGGTGATCGCGAGCGTCGGACTGGTCTGGAGGAACTCCTTCCAGCCGTTGGTGTCCGACTCGCTTGCGGCGACCAGCGCCAACGTCTGGACGGTCTTGTTGGACGCGACGGCCGCGGTGACCGCGGACTTCACGTTGAACGGCACGCCGTCGGCCGGGCAGGAGGAGTTGTAGCCGTTGGCGACGGTCGCGTAGGCGACGACCGAACCGAGATCCACGTTGGCCCAGGCGTTCCAGAAGGCGTTGGTCTGGGTCAGCACCGGCGTCGGGGCATGCACGTTGACCCGGGTCGGATTGCACGAGTAGGACCAGGTCTGTGTGATCTTGAAGGTCGCGGTGTTGATGTTCGCGTCGCGCAGGGTGGCGATGGGGAGCGTGAAGTTGATGAACGTCCGTGATTTGATCTCACCGGAGTTGCCTACCTGCATGCGGCCCCGGGGATCGGGAGTGGTGTTCCAGTACTTGGTCTGTGGGAAGTCGGCCGGCAAGGTCGCCCAGCCGTTGCGGGCGCCGGCTGCCGGTGACCACGCGAAGGTCGGGTCGAGGTAGACCGGGTACTTCGTCGTCGCGCCGGTGAGCAGGTTCTTGTCCGGGGTGAGGGTGATCTGGTCGGACTTCACGGCGGTGGCCAGGCGTGCCTTGCGGGCTGAGGAGCCGGGCCCTCGGGTGGTTGACGTGGTGGCTCGCGCGCCGGCGGCGGCCCTGGCCGGGGGAGCGGAGTCCCACATCATCGGCGTCGGCGCAGTGAGCACCGGGCTGCCCCAACGGTCGTGGCCGACGAGGTTGCCGTGGGCGTCCGCCTTGAGCGTGAGCCCCTTGGTGTTGGTGCCGAAGGACAGTTCGGCCAGGGCCGGGTTCTTCGCCGCGGCTGCGTCGCGGACGACGAAGACCTCGGAGAAGCCGCCGGTGGCGAGGGCCGTGACCTGCAGGTCCACACCCGGCAGGACCGCATTGTAGGTGGCGGTCGCGCCGGTCACGGTCGGCTCGGGCAGCTTCGTCGGTGCGGTGAAGGCCGCGTTGACGGCGGCGTCGCCGACGGTGGCCATCGGCCCTGTCCCGCCGCCCGAGAGCCGCAGCGGCGTCAGGGCGGTCTTGGGTGACCAGGTGCCGTCGGTGTTCCGGGTGAGCGTGGCGTCGAGCTCGCGCCAGGTGTCACCGACTCGTTTGCGGACGGGCGCCGCCGACTGCACCAGTGTGACCGTCCCGTCGGGGTTGGCCGTGCTCGTCGACGTGGCTGTGGTGGCCTCGGTCACTTCGACCGGCTTGCGGGTGCGGTGAGCCTCGGCCAGCGCCCCCTCGACCGAGCCGCGTGTGGCCCCCGCGGGTGGCGGCGCGGGCGGCTCGGCGGCCGCGGGGGACGCCACGAACATTCCTGACAGCAGACCGGAAATGGTCAGAGCAGGCAGAATACTAGATCTTTTCATGTACGCAGATCGCCCCCGTGAGCAACTCAATGCTGATCGTGTGGGGCGCAGCTTAAGGGCGTACTTGCCGGGGCTGTCTATACGGTGTTCAGACAGTCATACATCTAAATATTTCCGTTACCGGATCTTTACCCTGCGTTGTATCCATCCCGTTCGGAATCTGTCAGTGTCCGTTCGCGACCACTCGATCATGGGTCGCTGGGCATGCTCTGCCCGTACGGGGAGGAAGAGATTCATGCGGCGTTCCGCGCTGTCGTTTTTCCTGTCGGTGACCTGTCTGGTGAGTGTGGTCGTGTCGGTGCCCGCGTACGCCGCGGAGCCGGTGACCGACCTGCCAAAGCCCTCGCCCGGGCGATCGGTGGCAACCAGGCCCGTCCCGTACCGCTTCGCGGTCCCGCACGACGATTCCCGGACCTCCTACAAGCCGGCCGCCACGACTTTGCCTCAGGCCTCCACCGCGTCGGTCAGCCTCTCCCCGGTGCGGAAGAAGGCCCCGGGTGCTCCGGTGTGGGCGCAGGCGGTCAGCGGCTTCGGCGCTGACACCCAGGCCGACGTGCGGATCCCCGGCCCGGCCGTGGCCGAGAAGGTCGGGGTGGCCGGTGTGCTGATCGCGGTCACCGTCCGCGATCAGCGGTCCGGCCGGGCGCGGGTGGGCGTCGACTATGCGGGCTTCGCTCAGGCGTACGGAGGCAACTACGGCTCCCGGCTGAGGTTGGTACAGCTGCCGTCCTGCGCGCTGACTACGCCCGATCTGGCCGTCTGCCAAACCCGGACGCCGCTCGTGTCGGCCAACGACCCGGCCGCGAAGTCGGTCTCGGCCGAGGTTTCGCTCGCGGCCGGCACGTCCGTCGTCGTGGCCGCGGTGACCGACCCCGCCACCGAGGGCGGCAAGGACTCCGGCGGCAGCTACGCGGCGAGCGACCTCAAGCCGTCCGGCTCATGGGCCGGGGGCAGCAGCACCGGCTCGTTCACCTACAGCTACCCGATCAGCGTGCCGCCCGCCCCGAGCGGGCTCGTACCCTCGGTCGGGCTGTCGTACGACTCCGGTTCGGTCGACGGGCAGACCGTCTCGACGCAGGCCCAGGCGTCCTGGGTGGGCGACGGCTGGGGCACCCCGAGCTCGTACGTCGAGCAGACGTTCGTGTCCTGCTCGGACAACCCGGGCGGCGAGGCTGCGCCGGAGAAGACCGCCGACCTCTGCTACGACGGCCCGATCATGACGCTGTCGCTGAACGGCAGTACGCAGCGGCTCATCTGGGACGAGGGCAAGAAGGTCTGGAAGGCCGAGGACGACAAGGGTGAGGTGATCGAACGGAGCACCGGGTTCGACAACGGCACCACGGCCGACGACAAGAACTACTGGACTGTCGTTACACGCGATGGCACCAAGTACATGTTCGGGCGTAATCGGCTGCCCGGGTGGAGTTCGGGCAAGCCGGTGACCAAGTCGGTCGACACGCTGCCGGTGTACTCGCCGCACGCGGGTGACCCCTGCTACGACGAAACGTTCAAGGATGCGCAGTGCACGATGGCTCGGCGCTGGAACCTCGACTACGTCGTGGACGTCAGCGGCAACGCCATGGCGTACTACTACGACCAGAAGACCAACTTCTACGGCCGGCACAAGGGCGACACCGACACCGAGTACGTCCGTGACAGCTACCTGGACCGGATCGACTACGGCTTCCGCGACAACGGCGCCTACGGCACGGTGCCCAACCAGGTCAAGTTCGAGACAGCTGGGCGGTGCGTTCAGGCGACTTGCGCGGCGCTCAGTTCGACAACCAAGGCGAGCTACCCGGACGTACCGTTCGACCTGATCTGCGAGGCGGGCAAGAACTGCACGCCCCAGGCGCCGTCGTTCTTCTCGACCGAGCGCCTGACCCAGATCGTCACCAAGCAGTACGACGTCGCTGCGGCCAAGCACCTGCCGGTCGACACCTACGACCTCGCGCAGACCATCCCGACGACGGGGGACGGCACCTCGCCCACCCTGTGGCTGTCGTCGGTGACCCGCACCGGTCATGAGGGCAACGCCTCGATTGCCCTGCCCGCGATGACGTTCGCCAGCACCCGGCTGCCCAACCGGTCGGTGGCCACCGACGGGTTCCCGGAGTTCTACCGGCACCGCCTCACCTCGATCACCACCGAGACCGGCTCGGTCATCTCGGCCGCGTACGAGCTGCCGAAGCCGTGCGCGTCGGTCAGCGCCCTCAACCCGGCCACTAACACCAGCTCTTGCTATCCGGTGCGATGGACCCCGGACGGGCTGTTCGAGCCGAAGCTGGACTGGTTCAACAAGTACGCGGTGACCCGGGTGACCCAGACCGATCCGACCGGCGGCGCCGCGGCCACGGCCACGAGCTACCAGTACGACGGCGGGGCGGCCTGGCACTTCGACGACAACGAGGTGGTCAAGGCCAAGTACCGCACGTACGGCCAGTTCCGCGGCTACGCCAAGGTCACCACGTACGAGGGCGACGGCGTCAACGACCGCCGTACGAAGTCCGAATCGCTCTTCTACCGCGGCATGTCGAAGAACAACAACAGCACCGTGGTCAACCTCGAGGACTCGCTCGGCGGTCAGCACGAGGACCACAACGAGCTCGCCGGACGGGTCCTGGAGACGCTCACCTATCAGGGTGAGGGCGGGCCGCTGGACAACTCCGCCGTCACCTCCTACTGGGTGTCGGGCGCGACCGCCACCCGGTCCCGTACGGACCTGCCCGCTCTGACCGCCAACTGGGTCGCCCCGGTGCTCAACGTCAGCCGGCAGCGGATCACTAGTGCGACCGGGACGACGTGGCGGACCCATGCGGTCGACACCAGTTACGACACCACCCCCGGGTCGCTGACTCTCGGCTCGGTCAAGCACGTCTACAGCCACACCGTCCCGGCCGACGCCAAGTACGACCGATGCACGATCAACAGTTACGCCCCGGCGAACCTCACGGCCAATCTCGTCGACCTGGTGTCGCAGATCGAGACCCTGGCCGTTCCGTGCGGTGGCTACACCGCGGGCTCGCCGGTCTCCGTGCCCGGCTCGGTCAACACGCTGACCGCCCCGGCCTCGGTCTCTCGCCCGGCCCAGGTGGTTTCGCTGACGCGCAAGTCCTACGACGACTACACCTGGTCGGAGACCTTCCCGCAGACTGTCCTGGTGTCCCGTGGCCTGGTCACGATGGAGCGGCAGGCCAAGGACTATGTGAACGGCGCGTACACCTGGCAGATCCTCGGCCGCACCCACTACGACGCGGTCGGGCGGGCCGACGACGCGTACGACGGCAAGGGCAACAAGACCCACACCGACTACACCGTCAACTCGGTGGGCCTGGTCACCGGCATGTCGGTCGCGCAGCCGCTCGACCACACCACCTCGTCGACTGTCAACCCTCGCCGCGGCCTGACGGTGACCAGCACCGACATCAACGAGGTGGTCTCGACCCAGGCGTACGACGCCCTTGGCCGGACGACCAGCGTGTGGCTGAACAACCGCACCACTGCGCAGAACGCGAACTACAAGTTCGGCTACACGGTGTCCAAGACGGGCATCAGCGCCACCACAACCGAACGGACCAACAACAGCAACGCCTACCTCAAGTCGGTCACGCTCTACGACGCGCTGCTGCGGCCCCGCCAGACCCAGGCCGAGACCCCCCAGGGCGGCCGGCTCGTCAGCGACACCTTCTACGACACCCACGGTTGGGTGACGAAGGAGTACGAAGGCTACTGGGACGACAACGTCGAACCCACCGTGGGCAACGTCGTCGACCCGTACGACCCGAACGTCGACATCCCGGTGCCCAGCCAGAACTACACCACGTACGACGGTCTCGGCCGCGTCGTGATGGTCGAGCGTATGAAGGACAACCAGAGCGTTTCCAGGACGTTCACGGTCCACAACGGTGACCGCACCACGATCGTCCCACCCACCGGCGGCACCGTCACCACCACCGTCGCCGACCCGCTGGGCCGCACCACGACCATGCGGGAATACACCACCCGGCCGTCGCTGAACACGCCGTCGGACTACTTCACCGGAACGTTCAGCGTTTCCGGTGGAACGTCGCTGGCCACCACATACGAGTTCGACTCGCGGGGCTTGCAGGGCAAGGTCGTCGACACCAAGGGCAACCCCTGGACGACGAAGTTCAACCTGCTCGGCCAGATCACCGAGAAGACCGACCCGGACGCCGGCGCGACCAAGGACATGCAGTACGACGCCAACGGCAACCTGACCCAGTCGACGGACGCCCGCGGCAAAACCATCTCGTTCCAGTTCGATGCCCTGAACCGGCCGACGGCCAGCTTCGCCGGGACAACCCAGCTCACCAAATCCGTCTACGACAACTCGAACAACGCCGTACCCGGCATGACGTTCCCGAAGGGTCAGCTGACCACGAGCATCGCCTACTCCGCTGGGCTCGAGTACAAAACGCAGGCGGCCAACTTCAACGTCTTCGGCTCCTCCCTGGGTGAGACCGTGAGCATCCCGGGACAGAGCGCGCTGGCCGGCGACTACGCGTTCACCCACTTGTACTACCCGAACAACGGCCTGCTTTTCCGCGACACCTTCCCGGCCAAGGGCGGCCTGCCCGCCGAGACCGTCGCGTACTCGTACGACAAGTTCGACCAGGTCCAGGTGATGACCGGCCTGAACCCGTACCTGCAGTCGACCACCGAGGACGCGTACGGCCGGATCAACCAGACCGTCATAGGGACGGGAACCAACCAGGCCGCGGTCGACAATCTCTACGACGAGCACACCGGCCTGCTCAAGAAGCAGACCACGACTCGCAAACCCACGGCGCCGTCGGGCATTGACGAGCAGGAGTTCAAGTACGACCCGGCCGGCAACCTGCTCGCGCAGACCAGCACCCGGCTCGCCGCGAACAGCATCGCCGAAACGCAGTGCTTCGCCTACGACGGACTGCGGCGGCTCACCGAGGCGTGGACAGCGACCGACAAGTGCGCGACCACGCCCACGAGCACCAACCGGGCGATGCTCGGCAACACGATCGGTGGCGCCAGCGCCTACTGGACCAGCTGGCGCTTCGACGACCTCGGCAACCGTACGAGCGAGGTCAAACACGCGCTCACCGGTACCAACGACACGACGACGACCTACAAGTACGACGAGAACGGCGCAGGGCAGCCGCACACGCTGACGTCCACCGCCACCACCGGCGCGACCACCGGTAGCGCGACCTACAAGTACGACGTGGCCGGCAACATGACTGTCCGCAACGCGGGCAACGGCAACCAGACCCTCGCCTGGACCGACGAGGGCAAGCTGGGCAGCGTCACCAGCGCGGCCGGCACGAGCACAAGCATCTACAACGCGAACGGCGACCTGCTGCTGCAGGACGACCCGACCACGACCACGCTGTATCTGGGCGCTCAACAGCACGTGCTCACCAAGGCCACCGGCGCCGTCACCGGCACCCGCTACCAGACACTCGCGGGCGCGGGGACGGTGATCAGGACCGGTTCCGGTACGGCGTACACGTTCGCCCTGGCCAACACACAGGGCACCCCAACTTTGTATCTGAACAACACCGCGCAGACACCCACCTGGCGGCAGTACACCCCGTACGGCGGTCCCCGCGGCGCGACCATCACGGCGCCCGACAATCGTGGCTTTCTCAACAAGCCGCTGAACGCGAGCACCGGCTTGACCAACGTCGGAGCCCGCGAGTACGACCCGGTTATAGGCCGCTTCATCTCGGTCGACCCGATCCAGGACCTGCAGGACCCGCAGCAGTGGAACGGCTACGCCTATGCCAACAACAATCCCACCACGCTCAGTGACCCGTCCGGCCTCATCGCCAAGGAACCCCGCGAGGGTGGCGGTGGCACCGGCTATCACGAGCAGCCCGGGGACATCGGCGGAGGCGGGGATAGCGCCGGCAATGGGAATGGCGGTGGTTCCAGCGATTCCGGTGACCACGGCAGCAACAACGACGACGGCGGCGGGAACTGGTTCAAGAAGACCTGGAAGAAGACCAAGAAGGTCATCACCGACCACCCGCAGATCACCGGCTTCGTCGCCGGCGCCGTCACCGGTGCTGTCTGCTTGGGCGCGGGCGGCATCGCCGCCGGCCCCGCCGGCCTGGCCGCCTGCGGCGCCATCGCCGGCGCAGTAGGCTCCATCGCCACCGACTGGGCCGCCGGCACCAGCACCAAGGACATGCTGGTCAACGCGGCCGAATCAGCCGCCCTGGGCGGCGCCGCAGGCGTACTGATTCCCAACGCCGGCAGCGTGGCTCGCAATGCCGGCAGCATGGCCCGCGGCGCAAAAGCCTTCATCACCGGCGGGACGCGTCAAACAACCCGCCAGGCGGAATCCCAGGCGGCCAAGACCGTGCTGAGCCGGGAATCATCCGAGGCGGGAACCACACAGGCGGGCAAGTGCCTTCACAGCTTCGCGCCGAATACGCCGGTCCTTCTAGCCGGGGGCTCCGCCAAGCCCATCGAGGACGTCGAAGTCGGTGACGAGGTCGTCTCCACCGACCCCGGGACCGGCACCACAACGGCCAAGACGGTCGAGGCGCTGCACATCAATGAGGACACGGATCTGACCGATCTGACCGTCAGTACCGAAGACGGCGAACAGGTCACCCTGAACACGACCCAGCACCACCCGTTCTGGAGCATCACCCGCGACGAATGGGTCGATGCGGCCGAACTCCGGCCGGACGAGCACCTTACTGAGGTCGACGGCGCTCCGGTGACGGTGGTCGCGGTCAAGAACTTCAGCGGCAACCGCCTGATGCGTGACCTCACGGTAGCGGACATCCATACGTACTATGTGCTCGCCGGCAGAACACCGGTGCTCGTGCACAACTGCGGCGAGACCATGGACTTCGCCCATGGGACCACGACTGCTCACGCCGAAAGCATCGCCCAAAATGGTCTCAGTTCCACGGCTGCAAAAGCTTCGTCTAGCGGTGGTAGCGTTGCTCAGCCCGGAAATTTCTTCACCTATCGCGTTACTGGTGGGGGCGATCCGAACCTGAGCGTTGCTGCTCAGTGGGGTGTCACCAGGAATGGCGGTGCCCGAGAAGGGGCCTCTGTGGTGATTACCCGGATGTGTAAGTGCACCTATGATCGTCTGGTCAAAGAGGGGCACATCACCACACGTGTGACAGGTGAGGGGATGCCGGAGGAGACAATCTTTGGTCCAGGTGCGCTACCGTTCCTTAAGCCTGTGACACAATTCCCCTTGTAGCTGCTCGCAGATGGGACAGGATGCAGCGATGAGTTTTGACTGGTCAGGCGAAAAATCGCTCAGAATCAACGTCGTATCCTGGCCAATCTCCGAGAAATCCGACGGCTTCAAAGAGCTGGCGCAATGGAAGCTTAAGACGCTGGATATCCTATCCGTTGATGAAATAAGGACCCGCCTGGCGGAACTTTCATCGTTGCCATCTGCTTCCAGCATGGATGTAAGAGTCGAGGTTGTTTCGGCAGATGAGCTATTGATGACCTGTGAGTATGACAGCTCTATCCCGGAGCCGATGAGGCTAGGGGCGGCATCCGTGACCTGGCGATTCCTTGACGAGGAGCTTGCCAGGTTGTGGATGATAGGGGATTCGCCACGGAGTCATTTCCCGGAGTTCATGCGCCAGCGACGAGCCCAGTTGGATGCCATATCCTCAATGCAACGCCTCTATTTGATGTTCGCATCAATCATCAGAGTCGAGCCGTTAATAGCAGCAGCGGCCGGAGCGGTGTTGGGTTCCTCGCGTCTACTGGCCGGTCGCCTTGCGGAAGCGGATGGCCGAGAGGCATTGCTAGGACGCTTCACTGATTTGGCATCCCGGCTTGCTGTCAGTCTTGAAGGGCGGGGCGTCCGGAGAAACTCTGGCCATCTTGAAAAAGCGGATCTGGGGTCGCTGATGTTAGGTCTAGGAGATCATTTAAAGCGGGCCATAAGCACCCGTGAATCAAGTGACATCGCCCAATGTATCGAAATGGTATTCGATTCATTCTACCTTTTTGATGAGCATTATAGCGTGGCTCCCCTCTCCCTTGCGCGGAGCGAGGATCGCGATTACCGCGACGACCTCGATCTGCTCTTGACTGGGAATTCCAATGCTTTCGAGGTGATGCTGGAAAGGTCGCTCATTAGTGCAGATTCGATCCGGAAGGTGATTGTTGGCGCTGATGTCCGCCGGCAGCTACTAAACGCGATCATCTGACGAGCGGCATCAGGGCTTCGTTCGGGCGCGGCAGTTGCGCTACGTGGTCAGCATGCCGCTGTGCGCCCAGGCGGCCGCTGCTGCCTGTTGAACGTTGCCGTCATGGTTGCCGTCAGTATGGAATCCTCATAGCTGGACATCGATCAAGTGCTCCACCCGGCTTGTCGTCGGCCAACCGTCGGACGTCGGTGGGTACGTATTCGTGCCGACGAAGGTGGGCGTGCGCGTGGGGCCGTAGGTCTGTAGCGCGTGCGCGCGGCCCGGCCATCGGCCGGGCCGTTCTTGATTACGTGAAGCAGTTTTGGGCCAGCGCCGACCGTAGTCAGGTCGTCGGCTTGCGAGGGCGGCGTGTTCTCTTGGCGGTTGGCGGCTTGCTGGTCGGCTCGTCTTCCGCGGTGTCCGGGACGTCGTCGCGGAGCATGTGCGCTGGTGGCGTGGCGTAGTTGCCGTGGTCGGCGTGGTATTTGATCACGTCGTCGATGAGTTGGCCGTGTGTGTCGGCTTGCTGGACTAGGTCGTTGAGGGCGGCGTTGCGGTCGTCGGGGGTGCGTGCGGCGTGGAAGCGTCGGGTGATGGCCTGTTGTTCGGTGAGGTAGGCGGCGACCCGTCCGCGTAGTCCGGGGTCGGCGATGGGTTCTTGCATGACTCCGCCGCGGAGTAGGTCGAAGGCGTCGGGGTGTACGAAGGTGCCTTTGCCGGCGGCGCTGTAGGTGATGCGCCGGTTCTGCAGTTCGCGTAGGGCGCGTTGGGCGGTCATGGAGGCGACGCCGTAGAGGTCGGCCATCTTGCGGGCCGAGGCCACCATGCCGAACACCGCGCGGGCGACCTTGCCGTCGACGGCGATGACCCGCCGCCACCAGTGACCACCGGCCGGGACCGGCGCCGTCCGCGACTGCAGCCAGCGGGCCAGGACCTGTGACAACGCTTCCGCGTCGATACGGATCAGCAGCCGCCACACCGTCGTCGCGGCCGGCACCCGAGCCTCGAATCCAAGCCGGGCCCAGACAGCGCGGTCCTGGAAACGCACCCAGTCACTGACCGCGGCGAACGTGCACGCTCCGGCGATCACCGCGCACACCGCCGCCGCCAGGATGGCAACGAGGGGATACCGGCGGCCCCGCAGATCCCGCGGATCCGACACCGCCTCCAACGCGACGAACAGGCTCCGGCGGTCACCACCGGTGACCACCGTCGGGCACGGCATACCCGGGGGTCGCTGCGGCAGCATGATCTCAGCCAGTGATGATGTCATCAGCGGGTGCGTCCAGTTCTCGATCACGGTTGTCTTCGCAAACACCATGATCACGAACGGGTCGCACCCGTCCTACATGGACCCGGTCTTCCCGCAGAGCTACCAAAAACCCCAGCTCACAGACCCCTCAACCGATTACGCAACCGCCCTGGGTGCCGACCCGAGCGCTCAATCAAGTGGCTTCACGTCGACCGCCCGAAATCAGGGCGGCGAACTCTGCGCTTGCCGTGTCAATGTTGATTCTGCGGCCGGCGAGCCGGTTCAGGAACGACTCGCCCTCGAAGCGCAGCAGGCGCTGGTAGCGCATGGCGTACGCCGCGACGTGGGTAGCTGGGTGGCCGTCGTAGTGAGCCAGAAGGGTGTAGCTGATCATCTGGTCGATCAGCTGAGCAAGGTAGCGGTCGTCGTCGAGACGACCACTCTTGACCTCAAGGACTGTGGTGCCGATCAGAAGATCAGCGCATCGGCGTCCGCCGAGCAAGGCCACCTGAGCCGTCGCGTTCCCGTACGACCGCAAGGCCGCCTGAAAGCTGGCGCTGTAGCTCGCCCACAAATCGCGGAACCCAAGCCACTGGAACTTCGCGTCCCCACGGCGGAAGGGAAGTGCCTGGGGGTGCCGGCCAAGGAGGCGGGCAATGGTTCGAGGGTCGGGTTGCTCGCCTCCTTGGGGGTTGAGCAGCTGGTTGGCCTGCGCGAGACGGTAGGCAGTGAGAAAAAGACGGAGCGGCGAAGGCGTGGTGTCGCTTCGCTGCCAAGACGTCTGACCAGTGTCCTCGCGGGATTCATCCGCTTCGTAGCCTGCGGAGCGCAGCAGACGGGCGGCACGGTCGCCCCCGAGCACCCGAAACAAGTCTTGGTACGGGGCCTCATCGCAAAGTGAAAGACCGATCGCGCGCTCCGCCAGATCACCGAACAGTGATTTGCCGGGGACATCGACGGGAATGGCGGCGCAGCTACGCAGATCTGCGCCGATCTCGGCGCAGATCCTGTGCCGAAGCAGGAAGGTGCGCTCGAGCCACAGTTGCTCGGGGCTCTTCCGCATCCGATTCGTTGACATGGTCTGGCTCCTCTCGCGGGTGAGACGGCGGCGGTGTGGCCGCGCGTCGGCGAGACGAGCGATCCGTCCAGCAGACGAAAGCGTCGATCACATGAAGGAGAAGTGCCGCGAGCGGGTTCTTCAGCCCTCGGCACGAACGGCCGTGTCGGGCTCCGCGAGAGGAGGCGGCGAGCCGAAGCTCAGCTCAGTGTGGGTTGGGAGGCGGACGGACCGCTGTCCCATCCCGAGCGTAGGCGCTTTGAGTTGGTTGCCGGGTTCGGCATTCGAGCACCGGGTCCAGCGCGTCGACCGCCGGCTTCCACAAGGGGCACTTGTGAGGGGCGATCGGCCCTGTAGGACAGGCGCGGCTGCGCGGCAGGGTTGGAGTGTGAGGCCGCCTTGCCCCGCCGCCGCGGTGTCGAGCGGCTCGGTGCACTGACAGGCCATGGGCGGCAGACGTATCTGAATGGCGGCAGTAGGCATGGCTGTTCGAGAGGGGAAGGCGCCGGTAGTGGCGATGGTCTGCTCGACTGGCGGGCTCGATGCCGTCACCCGGATCCTGGGGTCGTTACCGCGTGACTTCCCCGCGTCGGTGATCGTTTTGCGTCACCATGATCCGCAGGCCCGCAATCGGCTCGCGTCCATCCTCCAACGGCATACGGTACTGCCGGTATCAGCGGCTTGCGACGAGGACCACCTGGTCGCCGGTAGGGTCTTCGTGGCCCCGACCGGGTATCACACGTTGGTCACCAGCGATGACAGGCTGACACTGATCGTGTCCGGTGACCGGCCCCCGTACCGGCCGTCGGCGGATCTGCTGCTCGTCAGCCTGGCTGTGTCCGTTGGTCCACGCGCGATCGCCGTGGTGCTGTCGGGTTATGGCATCGACGGCGCCACCGGGGCGACCGCCGTACACCGCTTGGGTGGCGTCGTCATCGCCAGCGACAAGGCCAGCTCGGCGGTGTTCACGATGCCGTACGCGACTATTACTCGTGACGAGATCATCAACTACGTCATGCCAGTGGACGATATCGCCGCGCTGCTGATCAGGCTGGTCGCAGATGCGCCGGCACTGGGGCTTGAGGCTCAGGATCGGGAGGGCCATGGCGAGGGCTGAGCGTGGCTGTAGTCCTCGCGATCCCGGTGGGCCGGGGTCCGTCTTCGCCGGCCCTTCCGGATATCACCAGCAGTCGGCCGCGGATGCTCGCCGCCGCATCGCTGCGTTCTTCACCGAACACCTCGGTTCCGCGTAATGCCATGGGTCTTCAAGGACTCAACGGCACTGTCACGGCGGCACTTCGGCCTGTGGTGATTCTGGCTGACGTGCCGGTCAGAGGCACGACGATTCGCGTTCGCCACATCGCGGGGTCACCTGTTCGGTCTGGTCCCACGAGGTATTCCTCCCACATGAGCGGAACCTGCCTGATGTGGTGCAGGGCCAGCCATTCGCTGAGCCGGTCGTAGGTGTTCAGCAGCGTGGTCCACGGTCCGTGGTGCAACGCCCGCACCACGAGACCGCCGGACAGTCTGCAGGTCGTGAACGGCTGGCCGATCCTGGGCCGTCTGCTGGTGGGGTAGGCGGCCAGGACGTCGAATTGTCCGTCGCCGCGAGGGCGCAGAACGCAGACGGGCGGGCCGGCAGCCTGGACCCGGAGGCGTTGCAGGGCGCTCGCGACGACGGGAAGGATGTCCTGCGGGTAGCTGCGCAGCACGGTCAGTTTCACCGTGCCGCGGATGCCGAACAGCGACACCGGTTGACTGGTCGCCACCTCGGCGTCGTGCGGTGCCACCCCGGCGTCGAGAAGTCCTTGCTCATGCATGACGCCCCCTTCTGAATCGACGCCCGTCTACCCAAGGTGAACAGGGGCGCGAAGGTGGGGGCAGTGCCGGAAGCCTCTTGACGCCGCGTGCTGGCGTTGGGTATAGGGCCCGACGCTCGGGTTCGCCGTCGCCCAAGTGCCATCGCGCGGCTGCGGCGGGCGCTTTCGGTCCTGGACACGGCAGCCGGCATCCGCTACACAGGGTTCCGGTCATTTCACCGTGCGAGGTGATGTCGATCTTCGGTGCGGCGTGTAAACGCTTCACCAGGCACGGTTACACGAGATGATCGGAGTCAGGTGGTGCAGCATTCGGTCACTGCGGTCTTGGATCACCAGACGGCGATCGTCGAAATCGCGGTGACCGGCGCATGGGATCCTCGCATGTGGCTCGAAGCGCATCGGTGCATCGGCAAATGCCTGGCCGAGCATCCCGCCGGGATGCTTCTCGACCTCACGTTCCTCGACGATGCCACGGCCGGCAGCGCACCCCTATGGGTGGCGACCAGCGCGCAGGCGGCCCGGACGCAGCCGCCGATCCCGGTCGCGGTGTGCATGCCCGCGCAGTCGCCGTTGGCCGCGCGGCTGGCGCGACTCGGGGCCGGCCGCCGTTTCGCGATGTACGCCGACCTGATGCAGGCGCGCACGGGTCTGGCCGCCGCCCGCCCGTTGACCGATCAAATCCTGCTACGCCTGCACCCTGAGCCGATGGCGGCATCCGCGGCCCGTGACGTCGTCACCGCGGTCTGCCAGGAGTGGGGCATGGAGCCGCTGCTGGATCGTGCCCGGCTGGTCGCTTCCGAACTGGTCAACAACGCGGTCGAGCACGCCGGAACCCGCATCGACTTCGTCGTCACCCGGCTCGGTCCGCTGCGCCGAGGGATCAGCCGCCGGCCCAACCGGCTGCGCGTCGCCGTCTACGACCTCGACCCGCATCTGCCGGCGCAGCCGTCACCCGCCATGCCGCCGGGCATCGGGCTCAATCAGCGAGGGTACGGGCTGCGCATCGTCGATGCCGCCGCACGAGTCTGGGGTTCCCTGCCGACACCGGCCGGCAAGGTCGTCTGGGCTGCGCTGTACGACGATCCGCCGATCGGCTCAGAACCGAAACCGCGACGATAGGCCGGCATGCGGCCATTCCGTCTTCAGGTCGGCGCCCGCTTCGTGGGCGAGGGAGGCGGCGCCGTGACGGAGGTCGTGGAGCCGGACCGGGAGTAGGCCGGCGCGGTTGATGAGGATCCGGAATTCCGGTGCCGGCCGTAGTCGGTACGCGTGTCAGTCGCCTTCTTGCAGGCGGTAGCCCATGCCGAGCTCGGTGAGCAGGTGCTGTGGGCGGGCGGGGTCGGCCTCGAGCTTGCGTCGCAGTTGGGCCAGGTATTGCCGCAGGTAGTGGGTTTCGTGGGTGTAGGTGGGTCCCCAGACCTGGGTCAGTAGCTGGGTCTGGCTGATCAGCTTGCCGGGGTTGGTGGCCAGGATTTCGAGGATGCGCCATTCGGTGGGGGTGAGCCGGACGGGGTTGCCGTCGTCGTCGCGTACCTGTCGGTCGGTGAGGTGGACGGTGTACCGGCCGATCTTCACGGCGGGGACAGCGCTGGTGGTGACTGTCCGGCGGGTGGCGGCGCGGATACGGGCGAGGAGTTCCTCGATGCCGAAGGGTTTGGTGACGTAGTCGTCGGCGCCGGCGTCGAGGGCTTCGACCTTGTCGGTGCTACCGCTGCGGCCGGACAGCACGATGATCGGGGTGGTGGCCCAGGTGCGCAGGTTGGTGATGACGTCGACGCCGTCGGTGTCGGGCAGGCCCAGGTCGAGCAGCAGTAGGTCGGGGTGCCGCGCGGTGGCCAGTCGTAGCGCGGTGGTGCCGTCGGCCGCGATGTCGACGTCGTAGCCGCGTGCGCGCAGGTTGATGCGCAGGGTGCGCAGGATCTGCGGGTCGTCGTCCACGACGAGGATCCGGGTCACGGGGTGTCCTTCGCGGCGGGTGAGCGGCGGTGGAGGCGTTCCACGGCGGCGCGGTCGGTGAGTTCACCGGCACGTGTCTCGTCGGCCGTCGCCGGGGGTGAGACGGTTGCGGGCAGGGTGAGTTTCATGGTGACGCCACCGCCGGGCGTGGTGTGCGGGGTCAGGGTGCCCCCCATGGCTTCGGTCAGCCCGCGGGAGAGGGCGAGTCCGAGTCCGGTTCCGGTGTCGTTGGAGCGGTCGCCGAGGCGTTGGAAGGGTTGGAAGACGCGGTCGCGTTGATCGTCGGGGATGCCGGGTCCGTGGTCGATGACGGATAGTTCGATGCGGTCGTCGGCGTCGGCCGCGGTGATCAGCGGTGGCCGGTCGGGTGGGCTGTAGCGCAGGGCGTTGCGGATGAGGTTGACCAGGACGCGTTGCAGCAGTCCGGCGTCGGCGTTGACGGTGGGCAGGTCGTCGGGGATCGCCATGGTGACGGCATGGGCTTCGCCGCTGACCTCGTCCAGGGCTGCGGGTACGGCGTCTTCGAGTCCGACCGCGGTCAGGGTCACGCCGAGGGCGCCGGCTTGCAGGCGGCTCATGTCGAGGAGGTTCTCGATGAGCCGGTGCAGGCGCTGGTGGGATTCGGCGGCGCTGTCGAGTAGTTCCTGCTGGTCTTCGTCGGAGAAGTGGATGTCGGGGCTGCGCAGGCTTTCCACGGCGGCCATGGCAGAAGCGAGTGGGGTACGCAGGTCGTGGCTGACGGCGGCGAGCAGCGCCGTGCGCAGCTTGTCGGCTTCTTCCAGGGGGCGTGCGCGGGCGGCCTGCTCGGCGAGTCGTTCCTGGCGCAGAGCGGTGGCTGCCTGGGCGGCGAAGGCTTCGACGATGCGCTGGTCGGCGGCGGCGAGGCTGCGGCCGTGCAGGACCAGGGTGAGGTCGTCGTCGACGGGGACGGTCGTGTCGCCGTCGGCGGGTGCCTGACAGGGTGGGTTGCCGACGGTGGCGGCGATGTGCCAGGCGGCGGGGTCGTCCTGACGGCCGCCCGGCGTGCCGGGTGGCCGTTCGAGCAGGGTGACCGAGTTGAGCTGGAAGTTTTCGCGTAGGCGTTCCAGCAGGGCGGTGAGCGGGCGGGTTCCGCGCAGGACGCTGCCGGCGACGGTGGCCAGGGTGGTGGCCTCGGCGCTGGCCGCGGCGGCTTGGCGGGTGCGGCGGGCGGCGAGGTCGACGACGGCGGCGACGGGTACGGCGACGAGGAGGAAGACCAGCAGGGCGATGAGGTTGTCGCGGTCGGCGATGTCGAAGGTGTGGTAGGGCTCGGTGAAGAAGAAGTTGAGCAGCAGGAAGCCGATCACCGCGGCGGTCACGGCCGGCCACATGCCGCCGAGCAGCGCCACGGCGACGACGGCGGCGAGGGTGACCAGCACGTCGCTGGCCAGCGACAACTCGTCGCGCAGCGCCCGTAGGGTGAGGGTGAGTACCGGCAGGCCGAGCAGCGCCAGGGTGAAGCCGGCCAGCCGCCGCCGGCGCGACAGCGGGCTGCTGCGGGCGGCGGGCCGTCGGCGTCCGATCTCGGCGTGGGTGACCAGGTGCACGTCGATCGGTCCGGACAGGGCGGTGGTGGTGACGCCGACGCCGGCGGACAGAATCTGCGCGAACCGGCCGCGGCGGCTGGCGCCGAGCACGAGCTGGGTGGCGTTGACGCCGCGGGCGAAGTCGAGCAGGGCGGTGGGGATGTCGTCGCCGGTGACCTGGTGGTAGGTGCCGCCGAGGCTTTCCATCAGGACGCGTTGCCGGGCGAGCCGGGCCGGGTCGGCGCCGGTGAGGCCGTCGGAGCGGGCGACGTGGATGGCCATGAGTTCGGCGCCTTTGGTGCGGGCGGCGATGCGGGCGGCGCGGCGGATGAGGGTCTCGCCTTCGGGGCCGCCGGTGAGGGCTACCACGACCCTTTCCCGGGCTTCCCAGGTGGCGCCGATGCCGTGATCGGCGCGGTAGGTGTCGAGTTGTTCGTCGACCTTGTCGGCCAGCCACAGCAGGGCGAGTTCGCGGAGCGCGGTGAGGTTGCCGACCCGGAAGTAGTTGCCGAGGGCGGAGCTGACCTTGTCGGGGGCATACACGTTGCCGTGTGCCATCCGGCGGCGCAGCGCTTCCGGTGTCATGTCGACCAGTTCGACCTGTTCGGCCTGGCGGACGAAGCGGTCGGGGACGGTTTCGCGCTGGGCGACGCCGGTGATCTGTTCGACGACGTCGTTGAGCGATTCGAGGTGCTGGATGTTGACGGTGGACAGCACGGTGATCCCGGCGTCGAGCAGTTGCTCGATGTCCTGCCACCTCTTGGTGTGCCGGGATCCGGGGACGTTGGTGTGCGCGAGTTCGTCGACGACCGCGACCTGGGGACGGCGGGCCAGCACCGCGTCGAGGTCCATTTCCTGCAAGACGGTGCCCCGGTAGGTCAGCGGGGTGCGGGGCACCGTCTCGAGGCCGGCGAGCATGGCAGCGGTGTGCTGGCGGCCGTGGGTCTCCACGACGGCGACGACCACGTCGGTGCCCCGGCTCTGCCGGCGGTGGGCCTCCTCCAGCATGGCGTAAGTCTTGCCGACGCCGGGGGCAGCGCCGAGGTAGATGCGCAGGTGACCACGGGCCATGTGCCGATCCTTCCGGATGCGCGGTTACCGCGGGAACGCGCGGTCGAGGGCGAGGTTGAGTTCCAGGACGTTGACGGCGGGTTCCCCCAGGAAACCGAGGGCACGGTCCTCGGTGTGCGCGTCGATCAGCTGCGCGACGGTGGCGGGGTCTGTGCCGCGTTCCCGGGCGACGCGGGCGGCCTGCAGGTCGGCGTATGCGGGGCTGATGTGCGGGTCGAGGCCGGATCCGCCGGCGGTGACGGCGTCGGCCGGCACGGCCGGCCGGTCGGGGGCGTCGCCCCGCACTGGTGTGATCACGGCGCCGGCAGCGATGTAGTCGACGCCCGGCTGGGCGCTTTCCACCCGAATGCCCTGGTAGGTGGCCAGGAACGGGGTGCCGGTCTGGTTCACGCTGACGGCCCGTACGACGGGTCCGGTGAGCCCGTCGCGGTGGAACACCGCGAGTACGGCGCCGACCCCGTCGCTGGTGCAGTACGGCCGGCCTCCGTCGACGCCTTCGAGGTCGCCGACGGCCTTGCTGCGGGTGCAGACCTGGGTGAGCAGGCTGGTGCGCTCGGCGGTGTCGACGACGTCTTCGGGGCCGAGGTTGCTCGCGGAGGTGGCGGTGGGGTCGTAGCCGTCGCCGGCTGCCGACGGCCGTGACTGGAAGTACCAGCGGATCGGGTTGCCGTCGGTGTCGACGTACGCCTGGCCGATCAGCCGGCTGCCGGCACGGTTGCCGCCGGCATCGGTCACGAAGGAACCGGCGGCTCGCTCGTGCAGGCCGGGGAACTGGGCCACCGCGACCACGGCCAGCGGATATGCCAGGCCCGTGAGGATGGTGAGGACGAGCAACGCGCGTAGCGCGGCGAGGTGGTGGGCGAGCCAGGAGGGTAGGCGCATGGTCAGATCCCGGGGAGGAATTGGACGAGCAGGTCGATGAGTTTGATGCCGGCGAACGGGACGAGAACGCCACCGAGGCCGTAGACCCACAGGTTGCGGGCCAGCAGCGTTGAGGCGCTGGACGGGCGGTAGCGCACGCCGCGCAGCGCGAGCGGGATCAGCGCGATGATCACCAGTGCGTTGAAGATGACCGCGGACAGGATCGCCGACTCGGGACTGTTGAGCCGCATGATGTTGAGCCGGTCCAGGCTCGGGTAGACGGCGGCGAACATGGCCGGGATGATCGCGAAGTACTTGGCGATGTCGTTGGCGATCGAGAACGTGGTGAGCGCGCCTCGGGTGATCAGCAGTTGCTTGCCGATCTGCACGATGTCGATCAGCTTGGTCGGGTCGGAGTCGAGGTCGACCATGTTGCCGGCTTCCTTGGCCGCCGAGGTGCCGGTGTTCATGGCCACGCCGACGTCGGCCTGGGCCAGGGCGGGGGCGTCGTTGGTGCCGTCGCCGGTCATGGCGACCAGCCGTCCGCCCTCCTGTTCGCGTCTGATAAGGGCGAGTTTGTCCTCCGGCGTGGCCTCGGCGAGAAAGTCGTCGACGCCTGCCTCGTCGGCGATCGCCTTGGCGGTGCGCGGGTTGTCGCCGGTGATCATCACGGTGCGGATGCCCATCCGGCGCATCTGATCGAAGCGTTCCCGCATCCCGGTCTTGACCACGTCCTTGAGGTGGATCACCCCGAGCGGCCGGGCCGGGTGCCCGTCGACGTGCTCGGCGACCACCAGCGGGGTGCCGCCACTGCCGCTGATCGCGTCGACGATCTCACCGACCTGAACGGTGGGATGTCCGCCGTTGTCGCGGACCCATTTCATGACCGCGGCGGCGGCGCCCTTGCGGATGCGCCGGCCGGCGATGATGCCGTTGGCGGCCAGATCGACGCCACTCATCCGGGTCTGCGCGGTGAACGGCACGAACGTGGCGTGGGTCATCAGACCCGGCTCGCGTTCGCGCAGCCCGTGCTCGTTCTTGGCCAGCACCACCACCGACCGTCCTTCGGGGGTCTCGTCAGCGAGGCTGGACAGTTGCGCGGCGTCGGCGACCACCAGCGGAGTGACCTCGTCGACGGGCAGGAATTCGGTGGCCTGCCGGTTGCCGAGGGTGATGGTGCCGGTCTTGTCCAACAGCAGGGTGTTCACGTCTCCGGCGGCCTCGACGGCCCGGCCGCTCATCGCGAGCACGTTGCGCTGCACGAGCCGGTCCATGCCGGCGATGCCGATCGCCGACAGCAGCGCGCCGATCGTGGTGGGGATCAGACAGACCAGCAGGGAGATCAGCACGACGCCGGTGACGCCACCGGCGTCGATCGCGGCGGTGTCGGGCGCGGCGGCGTTGAACGTCTTGGCGTAGATGGCCATCGGCTGCAGCGTGACCACGGACAGCAGAAAGATGATCGTGAGCGCGGCGAGCAGGATGTTCAGCGCGATCTCGTTCGGGGTCTTCTGCCGGGCCGCGCCCTCCACCAGGGCGATCATCCGGTCGATGAAGCTCTCTCCGGGTTTCTGGGTGATGGTCACGACGATCCGGTCGGACAGCACCCGGGTGCCGCCGGTGACCGCGCTGCGGTCGCCGCCTGACTCGCGGATCACCGGCGCGGACTCGCCGGTGATGGCCGATTCGTCGACGCTGGCGATGCCCTCGACCACGTCACCGTCGCCGGGGATCACGTCACCGGCCTCGCACACAACGACGTCGCCGGGACGCAGTTGCGGCGCGGCCACCTGATCCTCGGTCCAGGTGCCGGGGGCGGCGTGCGGCTGCCAGCCGGAAAGCCGGCGGGCCACCGTGTCGGTTCGTGCCTTGCGCAGGCTCGCGGCCTGGGCCTTGCCGCGGCCTTCGGCGACCGCTTCGGCCAGGTTGGCGAAGATCACGGTCAGCCACAGCCAGCCGGTGATCAGCCAGGCGAACACGGAGGGCTCGGCGAGGGTGAGCACGGTGGTGAAGACGGCGCCGATCTCCACGATCAGCATCACCGGATTGCGCCACAGGGTGCGCGGGTCGAGTTTGCGTAGCGCGTCCGGCAGTGATCGCCAGAGTTGCCGCGGGTCGAGCAGGCCGCCGCCGACCCGGTCCTGCCGGGTGGCTGGTGCGCTCGCTGTAGCGGCGGGAGCCGACACGGTGTCCTCCGTACCGATGGGGGTGGTCATGACAGTCCTTCCGCGAGCGGGCCGAGGGCCAGGACCGGCAGGAACGTCAGGGCGACCAGGACGACCGTGACGCCGACGAGCATGCCGACGAACAGCGGCCGATGGGTGGGCAGCGTGCCGGCCGACGCGGGCACCGGCTGCTGCCGGGCCAGTGACCCGGCCAGGCCGAGCACGAGCAGGATCGGCAGGAACCGGCCCAGCAGCATCGCGATGCCCAGCGCCGTGTTCCACCAGGGTGTGTTGACCGTCAGCCCGGCGAACGCCGAACCGTTGTTGTTGCTGGCCGAGGCGAACGCGTACACAACCTCGGAGAAACCGTGCGGGCCGGTGTTGAGCGCGGTCCGCCAGTTCCCGGTCGCCATGGCCGCCGCCACGCCGATGAGCACCAGCGCCGGCGTGGTCAGGAAGTACAACGACGCGAACTTGATCTCCCGGGCGCTGATCTTCTTGCCCAGGTACTCCGGGGTGCGGCCCACCATCAGCCCGGCCACGAACACCGTGACCACGGCCAGCACGAGCATGCCGTACAGACCGGCGCCGACCCCGCCGGGCGCGACCTCACCGAGGAGCATATTGATGATCGGGATCATGCCGCCCAGGGCGGTATAGGAGTCGTGGAACGAGTTGACCGACCCGGTCGACGTCAGCGTCGTCGCCGCGGCGAACGTAGCCGAGTTCGGCACCCCGAACCGGGTTTCCTTGCCTTCCAGAGCGGCGCCCACGGCCTGCGGCACTGTGCCCTGATGGGCCGCCTCGAACCCGATCGTCAGCGCGACCGCGGTGACCGCGATGATCGCCATCGCGGCCAGGATCGCGTAACCCTGCCGGTTCTGCCCGACCATCCGGCCGAACACCCGGGGCAGGCTGAACGGGATCACCAGCAGCAGGAAGATCTCCAGCCAGTTCGTCCACGCCGTGGGGTTCTCGAACGGGTGCGCGCTGTTGACGTTGTAGAAGCCGCCACCGTTGGTACCCAGGTCTTTGATCGCCTCCTGGGAGGCCACCGGCCCGCCGGTGATGTGCTGCACCGCCCCGCCCAGGGTGGTCACGTCGGTGCCGGCGGAAAGGTTCTGCACCGCCCCGGCGGCGATCAGGACGATCGCCGCGATCACGCTGACCGGCAGCAGCACCCGCAGCACGATCCGGGTCAGATCGACCCAGAAGTTGCCCAGTTTGTCGGTGCCGCGGCGGGCGAAGCCCCGGACCAGGGCGATCGCGATGGCGATACCGACGGCGGCGGAGACGAAGTTCTGCACCGACAGGCCGGCCATCTGCACCAGATGCCCCATCGTCGACTCGCCCGAGTACCACTGCCAGTTGGTGTTGGTCACGAACGACACCGCCGTGTTCCACGCGCCGTGTGTCATCACCCCTGGCAGCCCCAGCGAGAGCGGCAGAAGGTTTTGCAGGCGCAGGAACCCGTACAGCAGCAGGATGCTGACTGCGGAGAAGGCCAGCACACTGCGGGCGTAGACCGCCCACGACTGCTCGGCGTGAGGATCGACCCCGACGAGCCGGTACACCCCGCGTTCCACCCGCGAGTGCCGGTCACCGGTCACCACCCGGAACAGGTAGTCACCGAAGAACCGGTACGTCACCGTCAGGGCGGCCACCAGCGACACCACGAACAGCCAACCGGCCAGGTCGCCGCTCATCAGAACCGCTCCGGAAACAGCAGCGCCGCCACCAGGAACACCAGCAGACCCGCAGCCACGATCAGGCCCACCGCGTTGACCACGCTCACAGCCGCTCCAATCCTTTCAGCACCGCGGCGAAGACCACGAACAGTCCCACCGTCAACAGCACCAGGGCCACGTCAGCCACCGTGCGACTCCCTCGCATAGACAGGCGTTTCGACCCCTGCGGGTCGAAGCCGAACGCTTCCGAGCCAGGACCGCCTGCAGCCGGCGTACGGCGACACCCACACCGGCCGTCCCCGCCAGCACCACCACAGGCCACACCTCGGCCTCGCCGTGCCAGGTCAACTCGCCGAAACGGTTCACCAGGAACCCGTTGAACAGCAGACAACCCAACTCGGTGGACCGCGGCCGCATCACCGGCTCCCGACTCGACTCGGCACGGCTCACTCGTGCCGTGCCGGACAATCACAACGCGCAAACGCACTCGCCGGACAGGGTCCTTGACGCGATCCCTACGCCCCGGCCACGAATATTGATGCCGTCTTGACGCCTGCCCCACCAGGTGCCGCCGGCCGTGCGACGATCATTGACCACGGCGCGCCGAACGGATCAGAACCTGCAGATGATGGAGTCCACTGCCGGACAGCTTGTCCTGGGGTTGCTGCTGCTCGCCGTGGCGGCGCTGGCCTTCATTGCGGGTTTGTTCCTGCTTGTCTGGCTGCCGCTGGTCGTGCCGCAGCCCCACCGGCGAACACCGCGGCGCGGTCGGGCACGAATCCGGGCGACGGCCCGGACAGCCCGCGACACGATTGCAACCCGGCTCCGACGCTGGCCGGTCACGGCGACGCTGACGCAGGTCGTCGGGCATCCGGCCCGGATGGTGGTCCTCGGGTTCGGCGCCGCGGTGCTGCTCGGCTCGGTGCTGCTGGCGCTCCCGTTCGCTACCGGGTCCGGCCAGGCCGCACCCGTCATGACCGCGGTGTTCACCGCCACTTCCGCGGTGTGCGTGACCGGCCTGGTCGTGGTGGACACCGGAACGTACTGGTCGACCTTCGGTGAGCTGGTGATCCTGCTGCTCATCCAGATCGGCGGCTTCGGGATCATGACGCTGGCCTCGCTGCTCGGCCTGCTCGTCGCCCGCCGGCTACGGATGCGCCTGCAACTGGGCACCCAGGCCGAGACCAAAGCCCTCGGCGTCGGCGAGGTCCGCCGCGTGATCCTCAACGTCCTGCGCATAACGGTCGTGGTGGAGGTGCTGATCGCCGCGGTGCTCACCTGGCGGTTCGCCGACGGGTACGGTCACGGCTGGGGCCGGGCGACCTACCTCGGAGTGTTCCATTCGGTGTCGGCGTTCAACAACGCCGGCTTCGGCCTCTACCCGGACTCGCTCATGCGGTTCGTCGGGGACCCGCTGATCTGCCTGCCGATCGTCACCGCGATCATCATCGGCGGCCTCGGCTTCCCCGTGCTGTTCGAGCTGCGCCGGGAATGGCGCACCCCGCAACGTTGGTCACTGCACACCAAGATCACAATGGGGATGACAGGGATCCTGCTGGCCGGCGGCTGGCTGGCCATCGGCCTGGCCGAGTGGACGAACCCCAAGACCCTGGGGCCGCTCGGCGTCGCCGACAGACTGCTGGCCGGCCTCGTCACGGCGGTGATGCCACGCACCGCCGGGTTCAACAGCCTGGACATCGCCGGGATGCACGACTTCACCCTGCTCATGCACGACGTGCTCATGTTCATCGGCGGCGGGAGCGCCAGCACCGCCGGCGGCATCAAAGTCACCACCTTCGCCGTCCTCGGATTTGTCATCCTCGCCGAGATCCGTGGCGAACCCAGCGTGCACGCACTCGGCCGCAAACTGCCCGCCGGCGTGCAACGTCAGGCGCTCACCATCGCCCTGCTCGGCGTCGCCGCCATAGCCGCCTCGACGCTCGCGCTGCTCGTGCTCACCCCGTTCGCCCTGGACGTGGTGCTGTTCGAAACAGTGTCCGCGTTCGCCACCGTCGGCCTGTCAACCGGGATCACCGCCCAGGTCGGCACCGCCGGGCATGTCATCCTGAGCCTGCTGATGTTCATCGGCCGACTCGGCCCGATCACCGCCGTCACCGCACTGGCCCTGCGGGAACGGACCCGCCGGTACGAACGACCCGAGGAGCGACCCGTCGTTGGCTAGAAAACCGATCGACCACCGCATCGTCGTGCTCGGCCTCGGCCGCTTCGGCGGCTCCCTCGCCGCGGAACTCGTGCGTCGTGGCTGGGAAGTCACCGGCATCGACGCCGACGCCCAGGTCGTGCAGACGTACGCCGACCGGCTCACCCACGCCGCCATCGCCAACACGACCGACGAGCAGTCCCTGCGCCAGCTCGGCGTTCGCGACATGACCCACGCTGTCGTCGGCATCGGCACCGACCTGGAAGCCAGCATCCTGACCACCAGCCTGCTGGCCGACCTCGGCATCCCCAAGATCTGGGCCAAAGCGATCAACCGGCAGCACGCTCGCATCCTCGAACGCGTCGGCGCCCACCACGTCGTGCTTCCCGAACACGAGATGGGCGAACGCGTCGCCCATCTCGTCACCGGCCACATCCTGGACTTCATCGAGTTCGAAGACGACTACGCCCTTGTCAAAACCCACGCACCCGAGGAGGCCGTCAACAAAACCCTGGCCGACTCCGGTCTGCGCTCCAAATACGGCATCACGGTCGTGTCGATCAAACGACCCGGCGAGGAATTCACCTACGCCACCGCCGAAACCACCGTCTACGCCGGGGACATCCTCATCGTCGCCGGCCGCACCGGTGACGTCGAAACGTTCGCCAACTTGAGCTGAACGACCAGATCGCGACGCCTACCGCGCGCCGCTGCCCGAGCCGGATGAACGAACGGCTTGCACCCGGGCACGTCTCATGAATCCTGGGGCCGGGCGCCCCGGTCGCGCCAGCGTTCGATCAAAGCGGGCATTTCACTGAGCATGTAGGCGTAGAAGTCGCGCATGTCTGCCAGCCGCCTGCCTGCGAGAGTGTCCGGGCCGGCGACCTTGATGCCCTCGTCGGCGGCACCGGTCATCAACGTCAGCGCCATGTTTTGCTTCGACATCAACGTGGCCCACGCGCCGTCGCGGAAGCGGAAGTGCTCCCGGCGGCTGCCCGGGGCGGGCACGCGCTCGATCATGCCGAGCTCGGTGAGGTTCTTCAGGGCGCCGGACATGGCGCCGGAGCTGACGCCGAGCTGGGCGCCGATTTCTCCGGCGGTCATGGTGTCCTGCTGGGTGAACAGCAGTGCTGCCATCACCCGGGCGGTCATGCGCTGGAGCCCGTACTGGGTCAGCGTCAACGCGAAGTGCTCGGCGGCGTCGGTCAAGTCGTCGGTCACACGGATATCCTACCCGCGAACGGAGAACTCTGAGACTTCACAGATCTCTGAGACTTCAGTACGGTGGCGGGTATGGACGACGACGCGATCGTGCTCGACAACCTCACCAAGACCTACGGCAGACGCCGGGGCCTCGACGGCCTCGACCTACGCGTGCGCACCGGTGAGGTGCTCGGCTACCTCGGCCCCAACGGGGCCGGCAAGTCCACCACCATCCGCCTGCTGCTCGACCTGATCCGCCCCACCACGGGAAGCGCCCGGGTGCTCGGCGTGGACCCGCGCATCGACGCGGTGGCGCTGCACCGGCGGGTCGGCTACCTGCCCGGCGACTTCACCGTCGACGGCCGTCAGACCGTCCGCGGCTGCCTGCGGTTCCTCGCCGGCCTGCGCGGCGGGCTCCCCGCCGCGCGCATCGACGTGCTGGCCGAGCGGCTCGACCTGGACCAGTCCGCCCGGATCAAGAGCTTGTCCAAGGGCAACCGGCAGAAGGTCGGCCTGGTGCAGGCGTTCATGCACGAACCCGAACTGCTGATCCTCGACGAGCCGACCTCCGGACTCGACCCGCTCGTACAGCAGACTTTCCTCGACATGGTCACCGAAGCCGCGAACCGCGGCGCCACCGTCTTCATGTCCAGCCACGTCCTGGCCGAGGTGCAGGCCGTCGCCGACCGCGTCGCCATCATCCGCGACGGCCGGCTCGTCGCTCTCGACACCGTCACCGCCCTGCGCTCTCAGGCCGTACGCACCGTCGAGCTCACCTTCGCCGAACCGGTCACCGCCGCCGAGTTCGCCACCGTGCCCGGCGTCGACGACCTCACCGTAACCGGCACCGTGCTCACCTGCCGGCTCACCGGTGCCCCGGACGCGTTGCTGCGCGCCGCGACCCGGCACACCGTCACCGGCCTGACCGCGACAGAACCCGCCCTGGACGACCTGTTCCACACCTACTACGCGGGAGCCGATCATGGCGTCTGACGTGTTCACCAAGACCCTCACCGACGACCGTCGTAGCCTTGCCGGTTGGGCCGTCGGGGCCACCCTCGCCGGGATCATGTACGCCTCGTTCTACCCCCAGCTCGCCGACGGTCAGATGGCCGAAGCCGTCGCCAACTACCCCGAGGCCATGCGCGAGGCATTCCGGCTCGAAGACCTCACCTCCGCCGCCGGCTACCTCGGCTCCTCAGTCTTCGGACTGATCCTGCCGCTGATCGCCATGTTCTACGGCGCAGCCACGGGCGCCCGCGCCATCGCCGCCGACGAGGAAACCGGCCGCCTCGACCTCCTCCTCGCCCACCCGATCAGCCGCACTCGATTCCTGCTCCACCGCTTCGCCGCCCTGACCGCCGGAGCCCTCGTCATCGCCGCCACCATCCTGCTCGGCATGCTCGCCATCCGCTCCGGCGCACAGCTCACCAGCATCTCCGTGACCCAGTTCGCCGCCCAATGCACGCAACTGGCCCTGCTCGCCATCGCCTTCGGTGGCCTGGCCATCGGGATCGGCGCTGCCACCGGCCGTCGCGCGCTCGTCTTCACCGTCACCGCCGTCATCGGCGTGCTTGCCTACGCCCTGCACGCCTTCGCCGGACAACTCGGCGTAGGCGGCGCGAGATACCTGTCGCCGTTCCACTACTACATCGGCGGCGAACCGCTGCGCCACGGCATGCAGTGGGCCGACGCCACGGTGCTGCTCGCGGGCGCCGTCCTGCTGGTCGCCGCCGGTGCCCTCTGGTTCAACCGTCGCGACCTAAACACCTGACCGACGGCGGCCGGACCCGTTCGTGTTCCGTCCCACCACCTCGCCCGTGGGCGCTCTCAAGCTGTCTGGCTTCCTGTCCTCAACGCCGACCACATCGTCTTGCCGCCAGTGACAGGGCGACAGCCCCACCGGTCTGCGGTCGCGGAGACGAGTATCAGCCCGACGGCGAACCCGGGGCCGAGCCGCGCGACTCCTGGAGTCCGTAGCGGTTTGTGCCGGGACAGTGGTACTGCCGTCGCTGACCAGGATGAGCAGCTGCCCGTCGTTGTTGATGATCTGCAAGTCGATGAGGTGCCCGCGTGCACGACGGCATTGGTGACGAGTTCGGTGATGATCAGGCTGGCTGGGCCGATCAAGTGCGGTAGTTGCCATCGCTCGCACGCCTCGGCGACGAGATGGCGCGCGTGACGCGCTGACCCGGCGGTGGGCAGCAATAGGTCGATTACTGGCGGAAAGTGGTGATCCGGTCGGTGCGTCATGCTCGTGCCCCTGTCCATCGCCAAGGGCTGCGCCGGGTGACCCGCTCGCTGACGGCGTCGGGGATGCTGGGTCGGCGTGCGAAAGATACGGCGCCGCTTCGCGACATGATGCTGTTGTGACCGACGGTGCATACCCGCCGCGGGGCGGGTTACTCGGAATGCTCCGACAGAGGCCGCAGTGCAGCCCACCCCAGATCCAGACCTGTTCACGCCAGACAGCGCCAACAGGCCTTGACCGACGAGATCGGCAGCGGAAGACGGTGCTCAGCCAGCACCTCATGTGTCACCGAGGAGCCCTTCGGGGACAGAATGGGTGAGTGGGGGCCCGTTACGGCGTGGACAGCCCGGACGATCGAGACCGGGCCGGGCAAGCACGCGATGATGCCGCTGATGCCCGTGACACGGCGGCGCACGATCGCGATCAAGATGCCGAAGCCCGTGATCAGGCGGCGGCGATCCGCGACGAGACCGGCTACGAGGCACAGCAGGTCGCACAGGAGTGGCTGCGAGCCGCCGAACATCGTGACCGGGCGGCGGCCGAGCGAGCGGAAGCGGCTCTCCGGCGCGAACAGGCGGCAGCCGGCGACCAGCCCGACCGGGAACAACTGCTGCTCTTGTGGGAGCTGGCCGCATCCGACCGCGACGCCGCAGCCATCGAACGTGACCAGGAGGTCGCCGACCGGGCCGCCTTCCGCGACTACCCGGATCACGTTCGAGGTGAAAGATCGGCCGCAGCCAGGGACCGCGCCGCCGCCGACCATGACCGGACGGAGGCCGGCGCCGACCGGGACGCCTCAACAGTCGACCGCGCTGCCAACGACGCCACGCGCCAGCAAGCCGCCCTCGAACGCGCCATTGACGACAACGCCGACCCACACGACGACCGATAGACCACGAGTCTCGGAGTCGCAGATCACCGGCCATCCGTGCCTACTGTCAGCAACGGACTTTCATGGGCATGCCGGTGGTCATGGCGAGGCAGGTGATCCGCCGGCAATCGCATGTCATCGCGGCCGGCCTGCGGAGCAGATGTTCTCCGCCACGGGTCCGGTGGAACCCTCGTCGAGCTTGACAAAGGTCGATGGTTTCGAGATCCTGATTCCACTACTTAACTAGTGGATTGGTTGATTGGTTGATCTTCCGGGTCGATCGGCGGGCCGGGACTTCGGTGTACGTGCAGCTCGTTCAGCAGGTTCGCCAAGCGGTTCGGATGGGGCGGTTGGAGCCGGGTGACAGGTTGCCCACGGCTCGCGAGGTCTCCGAGAGCACCGGCATCAATCCCAACACCGTGCTCAAGGCGTACCGGGAGCTGGAGACGGCGGGGCTGGTGGAGGCGAGGCAGGGTTCCGGCACGTACGTCCGTCACGGCCTGGCGCCGCTGCCTGAGGACGCCGAAGGGTTGCGGGGTGAGCTGGCGGCTTGGGTGGCCCGCGCCCTGGCGGCTGGTCTGGACGTCTCGGATATGCAGGCCCTGGTCGCCGAGGTGGCGGCTTCGAAGGAGGCGCGGCGTGTCGGCTGACACCGCTCTGGAGGTCACCGGGCTCACCCACAGCTTCGGTCGCCGGCGGGCGCTGGACTACTGCTCGTTCACGGTGCCGGTCGGTGCGGTCACCGCGCTGGTCGGGCGCAACGGGGCCGGCAAGAGCACGCTGCTGCGCGCCGCGAGTGGGCTGTTGCGACCGGACGGCGGCGAGGTGCGAGTGTTCGGGGAGCCCGCCGGTGACCGCTCACTTCCCCGGATCGGGTACGTGGCGCAGGCGGCGCCGTTGTACCCGACGCTGACGGTGGCGCAGACGCTGGACCTGGGCGCCCGGCTCAACCCGAGTTGGGACGCCGCCTACGCGCGGCAGCTCACCGACGGGGCGGCGCTGCCGTTCGCGGCGCGGGTGGGCATGCTTGCGCCGGGCCACCGCAGTCGCTTGGCGCTGGTGATGGCGCTCGCCAAACGGCCCGACCTGCTGCTTCTGGACGAGCCGTTGGCGCCGCTCGACCCGGTTGCCCGTACGGAGGCTCTTGGGACGTTGATGGCCGACGTCGCCGAGCGGGGCACGACCGTGGTGTTGTCGTCGCATGTGGTGGCCGACGTCGACGGCGTCTGCGACCACGTGGTGGTGCTGGCCGAGGGGCGGGTGCGCCTGGCCGGCGAGGTGGAGCCGATGCTGGCCGCGCATTCGGTTGCGGTGGGACCCAGCGACGCGATCAGCGCACTCGGTGGTGTGGAGATCGTCGACGTACGGACCGCGGGTCGCGACGCCACCGCG
This sequence comes from Paractinoplanes brasiliensis, assembly GCF_004362215.1. Classification (NCBI taxonomy): domain Bacteria; kingdom Bacillati; phylum Actinomycetota; class Actinomycetes; order Micromonosporales; family Micromonosporaceae; genus Paractinoplanes; species Paractinoplanes brasiliensis. The sequence goes on from NZ_SNWR01000001.1 coordinate 3,748,406, forward strand.
CTGATCCGGTCCGCCGGGCCTGCCACCACCGAGGGTCTCTCATGGCACCGCCCGACGTTGGAGGAACTGCTTCTCGGTCACCTGCGGTCGGCGGGACTGCAGCCGGAACGAAAGGTCCCCGCCTGATGAACTGGCTCGTCCTGCGGTTGATGCGTCCGTATCTGATCGTCGCCGCCGCTCTGAGCGCCGTCTCCACGACGTTTGTCCTCATTGGCGCCCGTGTCATCGGGCAGCAGGCGGAGGCGTACGGCATCGTCGTCGAGGCGTACGCGCCCGACCGTACGGGCTTGTGTGAAGTGGCCGTCAGTTGCCTGCCGGCCGGGGCGGCGACCAATCTGGCGCAGGCCGTCGTCCTGGTCGCCACGTTCGTGCCGTTGCTGATCGGGCTGATCCTGGGCGTGCCCCTGTTCGCCCGGGAGCGGGAGGATGCGACCGACGTTTTCGTGCTCACGCAGTCGGCGCCTCGGCGGCGCTGGTTGTCAGTCAAGCTTTTCTGGGCACTGACCGGCAGCGCGATCTGTACGGCCGCGGTAGCCGTCAGCTTCCGCCTGGCCGCCGCCCGGTACACGCTGGTCCTGGATGAACTGGGCTACGCGCTGCTGCGCGAGGTCCACAAGAACAGCATCGCGTTCATGGTGATGCAGGCGGTGTTCATGACCGCGCTGGCCGGCGTCGTCGGACTGATCACCGGGTGGACGCAGCGCACCCTGGTGACGTCGGTTCTGCTGTGGCCGGTGGCGCTTGTGGTCGCGCAGATCGGCGGGCTGGTTCTCGGGATGCTGGCCTTCCTGCTGACGTCGTGGTCCGACTCGCTGTCCCGGATGTTCGGGACGCTGGGCGAGGACGAGACGGCCACCTTCGCGGCGATCGCTCTCGCCGCATGCACCGTCACCGCCGTGTTGGTCGGACGACGACGCATCGCCCGCTGAACCCGGTTTGCCGCGCTGGAAACGCAGACGTCGTGGACCCGCGAAGGCTCGCCCGTCTCCGAAAAAGATCGAAATCGAATTCCTGTGCCCGCCTGGGTGCATGGTCACCCTGGGGCCCTCCCGGGGGGAACGGCCTGGGTGCCTGGTCACCCTCCTCCAAACCACGTCGGTGACCAACGCACTCTCAGGTGCCTACTTCCCGATGGAGAGTTACCCGCTGATAGTGGAGCGGCATCCGGAACTTCACGAAACAGAGGTTTGAGCATGTCGTCTCTCTCCCTTCCCGGCGGCACCTGGAAGCTGGGCGACCTGACCGTCCCCCGGTTCGGTTACGGCGCCATGCAGCTCGCCGGTCCCTGGGTCATGGGTCCGCCCGCCGACCACGCGGGCGCGCTGGCCGTCCTGCGTGAGGCGGTCGAACTCGGCATCACGCACATCGACACCGCCGACGCGTACGGGCCGCGATTCACCAACGAGATCATCCGGGAGGCGCTGCATCCGTATCCGGAGTCGCTGCACATCGCGACGAAGGTCGGGGCCGTCCGCGACGAGCAGGGCGGGTGGCCGCCGGCACGTCGTCCCGACCAGCTCCGGCGCGCTGTCGAAGAGAACCTGCAAGTCCTCGGTCTGGAGACGCTGGACCTGGTCAACCTGCGTCTCGGCAACGCCGAGGGCCCCCAGCCGGAGTCACTGGCGGAGGCGTTCGAGACGCTCGTCGACCTGCAGCGGCAGGGCCTGATCCGGCACCTCGGTGTCAGCAACGCCACCCCGGAGCAGGTCGCCGAGGCGCAGTCCATCGCGCCGATCGTGAGCGTGCAGAACATGTACAACCTGGCTCACCGCCACGACGACGAGCTGATCGACCGGCTGGCGGCGGAGAACATCGCGTACGTGCCCTTCTTCCCGCTCGGTGGTTTCTCGCCGCTGCAGTCCGACGCGCTGGAGAACGTGGCGGCGCGGCTGCAGAGCACCCCGATGGCGGTGGCCCTGGCCTGGCTGCTGCAGCGATCGCCGAACATCCTGCTGATCCCGGGCACCTCGTCGGTTGCCCATCTGCGCGAGAACATCGCCGGTGCGGGCATCACGCTCTCCGGCAAGGACGTGGCGGAACTCGATCAGATCGGCCGCTGACCCACTTCCCATCGGGGAGCAAGCCCTGCGCGGGGGCGTAACATTCCTCGCGCAGGGCAGGGCAGGGGAGGTCGGGATGGTCACCAGGACGGCGGCTGACACCAGAGCCGAGGCCAAGGCGCAGTACAACGCGTTTCTCGCGGTGTGCCCGAGTCACAAGATGCTGGAACGGATCTCCGGCAAGTGGGTCACGCTCATCCTGTCGATACTCGGAAGCGGGCCGGACTGCGCCGGGGAACCCCGGCCGATGCGCTATTCCGAGTTGTCCCGGGCGCTGGCCGGCGTCAGCCAGAAGATGCTCACCCAGACGTTGCGCTCTCTTGAACGTGACGGCCTGATCAGCCGCACGGTGACGCCGACAGTGCCCGTGACGGTCTCGTACGAGCTGACCGACCTGGGCCTCTCCCTGCACGGGATGATGCGCGGGCTGAAGAGGTGGACAGAGGCCCACATCGAGGAGGTGTCGGCCCACCAGGCCGAGTACGACAGCGCGCGCGTCAGGACGCCGAGCGCGGCGCGTACATGATCACGGCGACGCCGACGAGGCAGATGGCGGCGCCGACGAGGTCCCAGCGGTCGGGGTGGAACTTGTCGACCACAACGGCCCAGCCGAGGGAGCCGGCGACGAAGACACCGCCGTACGCGGCCAGGATGCGGCCGAAGTTCGCGTCCGGCTGCAGGGTCGCGACGAAGCCGTAGGCGCCCAGGGCGACGACGCCGGCGGCGATCCACCAGAGGCCGCGGTTCTCGCGCCGTCCCTGCCAGATCAGCCAGGCGCCGCCGATCTCGGCCAGGGCGGCCAACGCGAACAGCAGCAGCGAGCGGATGACGGTCATGCCGGCAACCTACCGGCCCTTGTTGCCGCCGCGACGGCCCGCCGGGGCGACCGTATGCTGCGCGTATGGAACCATCGGTCGAGGTGGCGCTGGCCGGGATGCTGACGGCCGCCGAGGACGCCACGCCGGTCGACGCCGTTGAGGCCGTCACCCGGGAACTCGGCTTGGCGTTGCACGCCCGCAGCGTGTCCTTCCTCATCGCCGACCTCAGCGGGCGGGCGCTGGTGCGGCTGGCCCACGTGCCGTTCGATACCGAGGCCGAGGGTCGCCGTGACGGCAAAGAGGTGGCGAGCCTGCTGCCCTTCGACGGCGGTCCTCAGGAAGAAGCGCTACGCACGCAGGCTGCTCAGGTGACGCACGGCGATGCCGGATGGGTTGTCCTGGCGCCGGTCACGGAACGTGGCGAGGTGATCGGCCTGCTGGAGATCACTCTGGGCAGTGAGCCGGCCCCGCGGGCGGTCGCGGAGATCGAGCGTACGGCGCATGCCCTGGCCTTCGTGGTGATCGCCAGCCGCCGCCACACCGACCTGTTCGAGTGGGGGCAGCGCACGACCCCGTTCAACCTGTCCGCCGAGATCCAACGCCGGCTGCTGCCCAGCGCCTTCACGTGTGAGGGCGGCTCGTTCACCCTGTCCGGCTGGCTGGAGCCGTCGGCGAGCATCGGCGGGGACACCTTCGACTACAGCCTGGCGCGGGACACGCTGCACTTCAGCGTCACCGACGCGATGGGGCACGGCGTGAGCAGCGCCCTGATCGCCACCCTCGGGGTGGGCAGCCTGCGCAACTCCCGCCGCGCCGGGCACACCCTCATCGAGCAGGCCGAGCGGGCCGGCGCCGCGATCGCCGAGAGCGCCCCCGTACGCGGGGCCTTCCTCACCGCCGTGCTCGGGCGCCTGGACCTTGAGTCCGGCACATGTGACCTGGTCAACGCCGGGCACGTGCCGCCGATCCTGGTCCGGGACGGTGAGCCGGAGGATCTGGTGCTGCCTCGCAACATCGCCCTCGGCATCCTCCCCGAGAGGAAGGTCAGCTCCGGCACGGTCACGCTCCGGCCCGGTGACCGCCTGGTCGTCGTGACCGACGGCATGCGTGAACGGGGGGCTGCCGCCCTCGACCTCGCGGCCTGGCTCCGGTCGCTGACCGCCCTGCACCCGCGGGAAGCCGCACGCGCCCTGGCCGACGGGGTTCTCGCCGCCGTCGGCCCCATCCTGCAGGACGACGCGACACTGCTGATCATCGACTGGCACGGGCATCACGGCCGGCAACGCCGTTCGCGGGCGGGCGCCGACGTGTCCGCCGCCACCTCGGCCGATCACCGCTGACGCGGCGCCCCGTTCACGTCGTCAGCGGCCGCATGTCCGCCTCGGCCGCCGCCACCGTGTCGTACACGCCGAGCACCTGGTCGACCGCGGACACCCGCAGCACGTACGCGACCAGCTCCTGCGTCGCGGCGACACACAACCGCCCCCCCGCGGCCGCGCAGCTCCTTGAACCACACCATCAGGACGCCCAGCCCGCTGGAGTCCATGAACGACACGTCGGCGAAGTCCAGCACCACCTGAACGGCGCCGACCCGCTGCAGGAACTCGTCCAACAGAGGAGCGGTGTCCATGTCCAGCTGGCCGCCGACCTCGACCACGGTGCAGGCCTTGCTCGCGCGCGCCGACAACTGAAGATCCACGACAAGCCTCCGGTCTCCCCCGTTGACCACCCCCCTTTTATCTAACCCGGAAGTGGCGGCGTCAATCACGAGAGCCGCGGTTCTGCCGCAGGTGAAGGGTGGCACGCCGGTAACCTTGCCGAAATCATCTTAGTCATTAAGATAACCGCATGGGCATATCGACAGGCCTCTCAGTGGCCATTTCCGGCGCGGGCCTTTCCGGCCTCTGTCTCGCCCAATACCTGATGCGCGCCGGCATCGACGTGCACGTCTACGAGCGAGATCCGGGTCCCTTCATCCGGCAGCAGGGCTACCGGATCATCCTCGACCGGCACGGACTCGAGGCCCTGCAGGAAAGCCTGCCCCGTCCGCTGTATCGGCTGGCGCTGGCCACCGGCGACGAGCCCGGCGGGCACCTGCGCTTCACCGACAGACGGCTGCGGAACGCGTTCACCATCAACTTCAAGGACGAGCCCCACGCGACCCGGCAGGTCGACCGGCTGACCCTGCGCTCGATCCTCATGGCCGGGCTCGACGGGCGCATCCACTACAACAAGGCTGCCGTCGCGGTGGACGACCACGGCCGGGGCGGGTTGCGGCTGCGGTTCGGCGACGGTTCGGCCGTCGACGCGAGCGTCGTGGTGGGCGCGGACGGCGTCGGCTCGGCCCTGCGTGCGCAGCTCGCGCCGGACGCCCGTCCCGCGAACACTCCGATGGCGGGCGTCTACGGCCGATCTGCCCTGCGGCAGAACGGGGCCGGCGTCATCCCGGAATCGCTGCGGACGAGCGGGGTTCTGGCCATCGCCAACGAGCCGGGCCGGGCCTTCTTCTTCACCTCGATGCGGTTCGGCGAGAGCCCGCAAGAGGCGTTCGCGCGCCTGGCCCCGGGCAGCTATGCGCCCATCGCCGACGACTACGTCATGTGGGGGTTGCTGTTGCAGCAGGAAGAAGTGCCCATGGGCGTACGGGGAAACCTGCTGGCGATGCGGGAACTGGCCGCCCGCCGGAGCGCCGACTTCCACCCGCTGATCCGCCGGCTGGTCGAGACGGCCGAGCTGGACGCCACCGTGCTCAACCTTTTCGCCACCGGCCGGCGTCCACGCCAGTGGGCGGTGCCGCGGGCGACTCTGATGGGCGACGCCGTGCACGTCATGCCGCCGTTCGGTGCGCAGGGCGGCAACACCGCACTCCGCGACGCTGCTCTGCTCGGCCAGAGACTCGTCGAGGCCCGCCGCAACGGCACGTCGATCGAGGAGGCGATCGCCGACTATCAGGACGAGATGCTGCCGTACGCGTTCCGCGCCGTGGACACCGCTGCCGGGCTGATGCGCCGCCTCACCGGGGGCGCGGCCGCACCGCACTGGGTGCTGACCCGCGTGTTACCTCGGCTGCACCGGGTCACCGTGCCGGAGGCATGATTGCGGGCATGCTCCACGAGCCGGCCCGTACGTCCGCGATCGCCGGCCTGATGCGCGCCGGACGGGAGACCTCGCGGCTGTCCGTGGTGTTCCGCTATGCCATCGCCAACCGGCTGGGCCTCACGGTGAGCGACCTGGAGTGCCTCGACTTCCTCGCGGACGTCGGATCGGCCACCGCCGGGCAGGTCGCCGAGCGCACCAACCTCACCACCGGCGCAGTGACCAGCATGCTGCGCCGGCTCCAGCAGGCGGGATGGGTCACGGCCGAACGCGATCCGGCCGACCGGCGGCGGGTGATCGTCACTTTGCGGCCGGAGCGGGCCGCCGAACTGGAGAAGCCGTACGAGGGATTCGCCGAGCGCGCCGGCCGGCTCGTCGAGGGTTACAGCGCCGACGAGGTCGAGTTGCTGGTCCGGCACCACGCCCGCCTGCAGGCGATGTATCTGGCCGAACTCGACAGGCTGAGTGGCGCGGACGCCGACGGCCCGGCGATCACGCCGGGCCGTACTGCGGATCAGTGATCAGGGAAGGTCGATCGGGCGCAGGACGCGGTCGATGCCGTGGGCGATCTGACGGTTGCCCTTGTTGATGTCGAAGCGGTTGACGCGCGGGTTGCGGTCGGTGCGGTCGGCGTCGATCAGCGCGATCCGCTTGTGCCAGCGCGGCCCGTACACGTCAACTTTGATCTTCGAGCCGGCCGCGGTCGCCAGCTTCGCTTTGTCGGACTTGAGGGCCGCCTTCTTGGTGACGGTGGCACCCGGAACGACGTGGTAGAGCAGCACCGACTCGACGGTGTCGATGCCGAGACCGGCCACCGCGGTGAACGCCTTCTTCTCGCCCGGCAGCCTCTTGGACTTGGTGATGTCCTTGACGAGCAGCTGGAACGCGCGGTCGTTGGGGAGGAAGGCGGTCAGGGCGGTCTTGCCGTCGGCGAGCACGGCGACCTTGCTCTTCGGCTTGGCCTTGAGCACGGCCTGCACGGCGGCCGTCAGGATGTCGTAGTCATGACCGTTGTGGTCGAAGCCGCTCTTGTCGGCGGTGAGCACCGCGGCGAGAGACTTGGTCTTGAGCGGCTTCTTGCCGGCGGCCTGCGCGGGCGCGGCACCCAAGGCGGAGGCGACGAGCGCGGCTGTGACGACAGCGGCGGCCTGCTTGCCGAGACGGTTGAACCTCATCTTCGAGCCTCTTTCCGATCTGTACGGGGTGTGGCTCCGACAGCCACACCCGTACTTCGCTCGGCCCGCCCGGGATGGATGCAGTTCTCCGTGAGTGTCGCAGGTCACCCTGCAGTCGGCCTGGCAACCCGGGTGGATGAAACGGGGCGAAAGCCCATAAATAGGTGCTTAAGCAGATCTTACGGTGCTGTGGTGACTACCAATCAGGATCGTCGCGCCGGATGGTCTGTCGCTGTGGCCCTGGTGGGGCTGCTTGCGTTCACCGCCACCGCCGCGCACGCCCAACCGCGAACCACCTCCGCCGGGCAGGCCGACACCGCCCGCTCCCGCAGCGTCGTCCCGGGGGCGTCCGGCCAGATCGCCGTACGCCCGGACGGAAAAGTCTTCGCCACCGTGAGCAAGGAAACCGTCCGGCAGTGGAAGACGGCGAACGGTCACCGGGGCGGGCCCGTGCTCGCCGTCGACGCCGGGCCGATCAACTCCATCGCCTACAGCGCCGACGGGCAACTGCTGGCGGTGGCGGGCAACCGCGAAGTGTCGCTGTGGGACCCCACCACGGGGCAGCAGGCCCGGCCGCCGCTGACCGAGCACACCGGGCCGGTGCGGTCGGTGGCCTTCAGCCCGGCCGGGCTGCTGATGGCCACGGCCAGTGACGACGGATCCGTGCGGGTGTGGGACGCCACCACCGGGGACCTGCTGCGCACGCTGACCGGACACCCCGGCGGGGTACGGTTCGTCGTGTTCAGCCCGGACGGCGAGCGCCTGGCCAGTGCCGGCGCCGGCGACGACAACACCGTACGGCTGTGGTGGGCCGGCACCGGCCTGCCCATCGGCTCGCCGCTGCGGGTCACCCCGGGCCCGGTGTACGCCGTGACCTTCAACCCCACCGGGCGGCTCCTGGCAGCGTCCGGCGGCGGGAGGACCGTACGGGTATGGAACGCGGCCACCGGTGCGCCCGTGGGTAAATCCCTCACCAGCAGCACCGCGCCCGTGTACGCCCTCACCTACAGCCGCGGCGGCAGGATGCTGGCCACCTCGTCGGGCGGGAACAACACCGTGCAGCTGTGGAACATGGCGACCCGTAAGGCGGCCACCGAGCCCCTCACCGGGCACACCGGCCCCGTACGGGCGATGCGGTTCGACCCGAGCGGAAAACTGCTGGTCACCGGCAGTGACGACGGGTCCGTACGGGTGTGGAACGCCACCACCGGAAACCAGAAGGGCAAGGCGCTGCTCGGGCACACCGGTGCGGTCTGGGCGGTTCGTGTCACGCCGGACGGCAAACGCCTGATCTCGGCCGGCGCCGACAACAAGGCCCGGATCTGGCGGATCAAAGCCAAACCGGCGGCCTGACCTGGGAGCCCGCGCGCTGTTTCCCCGCAGCGCGCGGGCAGCTTCCCGGCCACGTTGATAGGTTGCCTGCGTGGGTCATGTCCGGGCAGCGCTCTACCTCGACTTCGACAACGTGTTCGGCGGGCTCTATCGGCTTGACCCGGAAGCGGCTGTCCAGTTCGCCAGCGACCCGGGCGGCTGGCTGCGCCGGATGTCCGTGACGGCCACGTCCGAGGCGCCCCGGCGGTGGCTGGTGCTGCGCTGCTACCTCAACCCGGCGGGCTGGGTGCACCACACCGACGCGGCCGGCGAGCAGACCCGGCTGTTCTTCTCCAAGTTCCGGCCGTGGTTCGTGCGGGCCGGTTTCGACGTGATCGACTGCCCGCGCTACAGCGGCACGAAAAACGCGGCCGACATCCGCATCGTGGTGGACGCCGTCGACGCGTTGTCCGCCGACACCCGGTACGACGAATTCGTCATCGCGTCCGGTGACTCCGACATGACACCCCTGTTGCAGCGGCTGCGGCGCTCCGACCGCCGTACGATGATCGTCTCGCCGGCCGACGCAGCCGAGGCGTTCACGTCGATCGCCGATCACGTGCTCGACAGCCAGCAACTGCTGGAGCTGGTGCAGGGCGAACCGGTCGAGCTGGACGAGGAGTTCCCGGTCGACACCGCGCAGGGCGGGGAGGCGTACGAGACGTTCCGTGAGGTGGTGTCGGCCGAGTACACCGCCGCCACCGAGCCGCTGAACATGGCGTCCCTGGCCGCCCGGGTGCGAACCCAGCTCGGGCAGTCGATCACCGACAGCAACTGGTTCGGGTTCGGCAGCTTCGCCCGCGCGGTGGCCGGTCTCAAACTGCCCGAACTGCGCATGTCACAGCTCTTCCTGTGGGACGAGACCCGCCACGACGCCCCCGAACCGGGCGCGACCACGGTGCAGGGTCCCGCCCAGCCCGAACCCGTCGAGCGTCTGGCCGCGCAGCTCGACCTGCCACGGCTGCCCCAGAAGTGGTGGCCGGCGATCTACGAGACGCTGGCGGCGTACGTGGAGTCGCACCGCTTCAACCTGACCCAGTGCACGAGCTGGTCCCGTGATCGGCTGCGTGACCAGGGAGTTCCGGTGAGCCGGGGAGCGGTCGCCTTCGTCGTACGCGGCTCGGCGTTCGGGGGCTGCCCGCTGTTCCGCCTGCCCCCGCCCACGGCGGCCGAGATCGGGGCGGCCTTCGTCGACAACGTGCTCAGCCGCGCCGAGTCCATCGACATGACCTTCACCGACGAGGAAAGCACCACCGTACGGGGATGGCTCCTCGACAAATAGCACTTGGCCATCGTGACCTAAGAACGAAGCCAGGGTTCAATCACGGCGACGGGCGCGAGGGGCAGGGCGGCGATCGGTCGCTCGACGGCATCGATCTGATACCCGTCGTCCTCTTCGTAGATGCGCGCTCGTGTGCGTGCGCCGTGAGGATCCACCAGCCAGAACGCACTGGGCGGAAGCGGGATCTCTTTGTAGGCCACGACAGTCTTCAGCCGAGCGGCGAGAAATGCCACAGCGACTGTCGTCGGCGGCGTCTTCACGACCGCATCCGTGAAATAGATGTCGAGGTGCCAGGAGAGGTCGCCGATCAGCGGCGTCACGGTGCAGCTGACCGGCGCGGCCCAGTTGCGGTCATCCTGCCCGTCGTCGCCGATGTCGACCTCGCTTTCCGTGAGGTCGGTCAGGGCGGCGGCGAGTACTTCCCGGTTCAGCGCGCCGACCAGGTAGAAGATGTAGCCGTCGTTCACCACGTCTTCGCCCAGTCGGGTGGCGGGACGACCTTGAGGCCCGGCTCGCCGGGGATGGGCTCCAGCGCGTACAGGATGGTCAGGTCGTCGTTGTCGGGGTCCGTCATCACGCGGCCGAAGCTTCCGTCGGCGGCGACCAGGAACCAGTAGTCGGGTGCCGGGCTGCCCTCGTCGAGCAGCGCACGGGTGCGAGCGATCCGGCAGACGGCCTGGGCCAGCTCGAGCGGCGTCGCGCGGGTCAGCTCCTGAAGCTTCTCGCCGGCGGACAGCTCGTGACCGAATGGACCGTCCGCGGGGGTGATGAGGGCGACCGGCTGAGGGCCGGGGTGCGAGCTGAGTCGCTCGTAAGGACCTATGTAGACCAGCTCGGGCGTGATGTTGTAAACCGTGTGCAGCGCCTGGCGCAGCGCTTCGGCAGGGGTGCTGCTGTCGAAGTAGATGCCGTACGTCATGCGCCACCTCGGTAGTTCTTGTGGTGTTGGAAGACCTCGAGGGCTATTGTCCAGTCCGCCTCGCTCACGCTCGGATCTCGGCGTAAGGCTTCGCGGGTCGCGGCGATGTCCCCGTCGTTGCCGATCAAGTTCTTGAGGACCTTGTACGGGGAACGTTCGAGCCGGACGAAGCCCGGTCCTTCGATCGGGAAGGTCGTCCCCCCGGGCTCGACACCGTAGGTGCGGCCGTTGACCCGATATTGGTTGGTCACCGAATCCCACGTGCCGCGGCCCGCGGAGATGTCCGCCAGGTCGCCGGCGACATCGGTGCCGGGAAGCACGATGGTGTTCTTGTCCTTGCTGCGGCTGTTGAGCTTGACGCTGTTGAGGTTGTGGCGCAGCGCGTTGGGCGGTCGCAGCGGAGTGGTGGCCGCCGGCCCGCCCACCGCACCTGATCCGCCGACATTCGCCCGCGCTCGCGCGCCGAGGTGGCCGTCCTGGGCTTTGCCTGTTACCTGGGCCTGGGCGGCCGCGATGCTGGGGGCGTCACCGCCGTCGGGGCCGCCTGTGGTGTGGCGGCGGGGTGGGGGTGGGTCGCCGCCGTCGCCGCCGCCCGGGGAGTGGGGGCGGGGCCGGGCCGGCATCGCGGGTCCTCCGTGGAGTCGTGGGCGGTCCAGCGTCAGGTTAGCGAGCCCTGTCCAGCGTCAATGTCTAAAGTTTGTTTACAAAAACTATTGACCGGACCTGGCGACATTTGCTTTTGTCGATGTATCGCGCGCGCCCTCTGTCCCGGCGCTCGAAAGGTTCCGCCATGAAGAGAAGACGTCTGGTGACGCTGCTGGCTGCGCTCGCCCTGGGTGTGGTCGGCGCGGTAGCGCCGATGACGGCATCCCAAGCGGCCGCCGCGTGCGTGACCCCCTACAACAACAGCGCCGTCTACACCGGCGGCATGACCGCGTCGTACAACGGCCGCAACTGGACCGCCAAGTGGTGGACCCAGGGTGAGGCGCCGAGCACCGGCGGCTCGAACGTCTGGCAGGACAACGGCGCCTGTGACGGCAACAGCGGCGGTGGCGGCGGCACCCCCAACTGCAACTACCCGAACTGGGTGGCCGGGCAGTACTACGCCGCGGGCGCGATCGTCCGCTACACCAACGGGCAGTACTACCAGGCCAGTCACGAGAACCCGGGGTACGACCCGGTCATCAGCACCTGGTACTGGTCGCCCTACACCTGCAGCGGCGGCGGTGGTGGCGGCAACAACGGCGGCGGGTTCGTGGTCAGCGAGGCCCAGTTCAACTCGATGTTCCCGGGGCGGAACGGCTTCTACACGTACGCCGGCCTGGTCGACGCCATGCGGAAGTTCCCCGCCTTCGCCACGTCGGGCAGCGACACCGTCAAGAAGCAGGAGGCCGCGGCCTTCCTGGCCAACGTCGGGCACGAGACCGGCGGCCTGGTCTACATCGACGAGATCAACCAGGCCAACTGGCCGCACTACTGCGACTGGTCCCAGCCGTACGGGTGCCCGGCCGGTCAGTCGGCGTACCACGGTCGCGGGCCGATCCAGCTGAGCTGGAACTTCAACTATTACGCGGCGGGCAACGCGCTCGGCGTCGACCTGCTCAACAACCCGAACCTGGTCGCCACGAACTCGTCGATCTCGTGGCAGACCGGCCTCTGGTACTGGATGACCGGCACCGGCGCCGCTGGCACCACCTCGCACAACGCGATGGTCAACGGCAACGGGTTCGGCACCACGATCCGCGCCATCAACAGCATCGAGTGCAACGGCGCCAACCCGGCCCAGGTGCAGAGCCGGGTCAACAATTACACCCGGTTCGCCGGCCTCCTCGGCGTTCCCACGGGCGGCAACCTGACCTGCTGACCACCCCCGGATGGACGGTGCCGCCGGTAGTTCCGGGCCGGCGGCGCTCGCCCTTTTCTGACGTTTCGCGGTCATCCGGCGTCGCGGCTCGACCGGCGCGAGCGAGGCCGCCGAGAGAGCATCACCGGGGTGGCGCAGGCGGCCTGCCAGGTGACCTCGGGCGCCACCGAGACCCAGCAGACCGCCTCCGAGTTGGCGCGGACGGCCGCCGACCTGCAGGGCACGGTGGCGACGTGCCGTCTCAGCTGAGGATGTGCACGAGGCCGACCACGGTGGCCACCACGACGGCGGCCCGGAGCAGCCAGAAGGCGTGGTCGACGAGGAGCCGCAGGACCGGGACGGCGGTGGTCAGCACCGCGGCCAGGGTCAGGGCGCAGGCGGAGGAGTAGACGGTCAGTTCGGTGCGGGTGGCTTCCGCCGCGGGGACCGCCTCGGCGGTGGCGGCGAAGACGAGCAGGGCGATCGCGAACATCAGGCACCGAGCCAGGTCCCGACGCGGGTCGGGGCGGCGCCTGCGGGTGGCGGTCGGGTGAGTTCGGCCGGCTGTCAGTCGAGAGACCTCTAGGTTCATCTCGCGCCCCCTGAACTTCAGGAAACTTCAATGAAGGCCAGGCTATGTCAGAGGCGTGACGTGAATCCCCGTTCAATCACGTTCTCGGCACAGTTTGTACGGCGGGGAATTTCCCGTAGCGCAACGTTGTGGTCTGGATCTAAACTTCGGCGGCGTTCCCTGAAGTTCAGTGAAGGGTGCGACCTCATGGAATCGGCAGAGCGGCCCGAAACACGTCTGGCGCGACGTCTGCGTGCGCTCCGCCATCAGCACTGGCCCGGCCTACGCATCACCCAGCAGCAGGTGGCCGAGGCGCTGGGCGGCGGGGCCCCGTTGAGCCTGTCGCTCATCTCGTCGTGGGAGTCCACCCACAAGCCGGTCGTGCCCCCGGTGCACCGCCTCGCGCAGTACGCGTTGTTCTTCGCCAGCCGCCGGACGGTCGAGTCGAAGCCGGCCCGGCTGCTCGACGAGCATGCGCTCACCGAGGAGGAACGGGTCATGCGCGAGGGCCTGCACACCGAGCTGCTCAGTCTGCGGTCCTTCGACGACGCTCCCGACGAGGCCGGGGCGTACGGCTCCCGCCAGGTCACGCTGGCCGGCCCGGGCGACGACACGATCGGCGGCGGCACGTGGTTCTTCCCCGATCAGCGGCCCATCATCATCGTCGGCGGCAGCCTGCCGAAACGATTCCGGGAACGCATGCCCTATACGGATGTGAAGGACCCTGACTACGTACGGTCATTCAGTCTCGCCGATTTGGATGCGCTCATCGAGCTCCATGGACATATCCGGGCCGTGAATCCGGCCGCTGAGGTGCGCATTCTCAAGTCCGAGGAGATGGGCGAGGACGACTTCACGTCGCACCTTGTGCTGATCGGCGGGGTCGACTTCAACTCCGTCAATCGTGACGTCACACAGCGGCTTGACCTGCCGATTCGTCAGCAGATGCGTCCCAGCGACTCCGATTCGGGCTTTTTCTCGGCGGCCGACGGAACAACCTTCGAACCGGTCCTCGATCAGGGGAACGGCAGTCTCATCGAAGATGTCGCCTATTTCTTTCGGGGAAAAAGCCCGTACAATGCTCGCCGGACCGTAACGTTGTGTAATGGGCAATACGGTCGCGGAACCTATGGCGCGGTTCGTGCGTTGACCGACGCGAGGTTTCGGGACCGGAACGAAGAGTTTGTCCGGAATCGTTTCTCGGGCGCGCAGGCCTTCAGCATCCTGATGCGGGTCCGGATCAATCCGAACGGAGCTGCGGTGACGCCCGACTGGACCCAGGCGGAGAACCGGCTGCACGAGTGGCCGGCCGACGGTGAGGCGTGAGCGAGGGCGCCCATCATCTGTCGCACCGGGGCCTGATCAGTTCGTCGGCCCCGGGCGACCTCGGGGCACCCGTCGACGCGATCATCGTGCCGAGCGCCCGCTACGAGGTGTCGCTGCGTGAGGCGGCCCGGCTGGCCGCCGAGCTGAAGTGCGTGCTGCTGGTCCTCTCCAGCAAGAGCTCCAAGGCGCGGGACGTCGCCGATTTCCTGCGGGACGTCGAGGCCGAGGTCATCGCCGTCGACTTCCCCGAGGAACCGGTGGCCAAGCTGCCGGTGCTCGAGACCTCCACCATCCTCAACAAGTCACGGTTGCGACGGCGTACGGACACGAGCGCCAAGAGGAACCTGGGGCTGGTGTTCGCCCGGATGGCCGGCTGGAAGCGTGTGGTCTTCCTCGACGACGACATCGTGGTGCCCGATGCCAACGACCTCCGCCGCGCGGTCGCCCTGCTCGGCGCCTGCGACGCCGTGGGCCTGCGCATCGACGGCTTCCCCGACAACTCCGTGGTCTGTCACGCCAACAGGGACACGGGCGCCCTGCAAGACACGTTTCTCGGTGGTGGGGCGATGGCGGTGGCGGCGGATCGCATCGACTCGTTCTTCCCCGAGATCTACAACGAGGACTGGTTCTTCCTCGTCGACGACACGACGCTGCGACCGGTCGGCCAGGCGGGCCTGGCCCTGCAGAAGGCCTACGACCCGTACGCGAATCCGGAGCGGGCACGCGACGAGGAGTTCGGCGATGTGCTGGCCGAAGGGCTTTTCGCGCTGTTCGACGACGGCGGCAAGATCGGCGATGCGACCCTGGGCTACTGGAAGGGCTTCCTGGAAGCCCGTCTCGCGTTGATCAACACGATCAAGCAGCGGTGCGGAACCGACCCGGACCGCGAACCGATGCGGACATCGCTCGTCGCGGCAAGCGGCCGGCTGCAGATCATCACCCCGAAGGACTGCGTCGTCTACATCGGAGCGTGGCAGCGCGACCGCGAGGCCTGGCGACGGTTCATCCGCGGCATCCGGCCGATCCGCCGGACGGACGACCCGATCGCGGAGGCGCTCAAACGGCTCAAGCTGGAGCGGGTCAGTCCGTCGGATCAGCCCCCGTCAACGCCGGCGCCAGGAGGGCGACGAGCAGTGCTAACGGGAGCAGGGTGAGCATCGCGGCGCCCAGCCCGGTGGCGTGGGCCAGCCACCCGATGCCCAGCGGTCCGAAGACGCTGGCGCTGTAGCCGACCGCGGTCATCCCGGCGACCGCTGACGACGTCGCCGCGTCACCGGCCGCGCTCAGGGCAGCCGGGAACACCCAGCAGATGCCGACGCCCCAGCCCAGCGCGCCGATGAAGGCCCACGGTCCGGCATCCGCGAACACCACCAGGACGATGCTGATGCCCGCGGCGATCGCCCCGGTCCGGACGACCCCGGTCGCCCCGATGTGGCGATGTGGGCGCTCGGCGAAGAGCCGCCCGGCCGCCATGGCCGTGACGAACAAGGTGTAGCCGAGGGCGGCGCCGGTGTGGGACAGGCCGCGCTCCTGGTTGAGGAACACGGCGAGCCAGTCGCCGGCCGCGCCCTCGACGATCGCACCACAAAAGATCAGCACCCCGATCGGCAGGAGTCGCCGCAAGGGCCACCGCTGCCGGGTTCGCGGCTCCTCTAGGCGACCGACCACATCCTCGCCGAACGAGCGGAGGCTGAGCGCGCACAGCACAGCCGCGAGCGTGGCGGCCACGGCCAGATGCGGCAGCAGCGGGACGGAGAAACGGGCAGCCGCGAGGCCCAGCCCCGCGCCGGTCATGGAGCCGACGCTCCACCAGCCGTGGAAACGGCTCATCAGGTGTTTGTCGAGGCGGGTCTCGACGGCGTGGCCCTGCACGTTCATGCCGGCGTCCCAGGCGCCACTGCCGATACCCATGACCAGCAGCGTCATGGCCAGCACGGGGGTGGACCGGCTGAGCGCGATCGCGAGCAGCGACACCAGCGTGACGGCGAACCCGAAGGCGAGCACCCGGCGGCTGCCGAAGCGATCGCAGGCCGCGCCGGTGAGCAGCATGGCGGTCAGGGTGCCGAGGCCGAGCATCACGAGCGCGGCGCCGAAGCGTACGAAATTGGCCTGGGTCTGCTCGAGAACCGGCGGCAGCCTGGACATCCAGGACGCCTGTGTGGCGCCGCTGAGGGCAAACACCAGACTCACGCCACGAGCGGCCCGCACCAGTCACCCCCGTCGATGACTCTAACGGGGGCTACTACAAGTCGCTGATCACGCGAGTGCGCAGAGTCACCCGGCTGCGGTCGAAGCCCTCGACCACGTGGCGTCCGCCTGGAGCAGCCGCAGGGCGGCCTGGTCGGGGGAGCCGGCCGGGGCGGTGTAGACGAACAGCGTCTGCTCGGCGTCGTCGGGCAGCGTGAGGGCCTGATAGGTGATGGTGAGGCGGCCCACGATCGGGTGGTGGAAGCGCTTCGTCCCGCTGGTGCGGGCCAGGACCTGGTGATCGGCCCACCAGCGGCGGAACTCCTCGCTGCGTACGGACAACTCGCCGACCAGGGCGGACAGGTCGGGGTCGTCGGGGTGGCGGCCGGCGTCGACCCGCAGGGTGGCCACGGTCTCGGCGGCGATGACGGCCCAGTCGGGGTGCAGGTCGCGGGCGTTCTCGTCGAGGAAGATGAACCGCGCGTAGTTGCGCTCACGAGCCGGCAGGGCGTTGAAGTCGCAGATCAGTGCCCGGGCGGCGTGGTTGATCGCCAGCACGTCCATCCGGCGGCCCACGATGAAGGCGGGCGCGCCGGCGTCGTCGAAGGTTTCGAGCAACTGGTACGTGGCCGGGGCGACCCGCTGCGGACGGCGCTGCGGGCGGCGGCGTGCCTCCCGCGGCCGCGCGAGGTCGAACAGGTGGGCCCGCTCGGTGTCGTCGAGGCGCAGCGCGCGGGCCAACGCGTCGAGCACGGCCTCGGACGGATTGAGGTTGCGACCCTGCTCAAGGCGTACGTAGTAATCGACGCTCACGCCGGCCAGCGCGGCCAGCTCCTCGCGCCGCAGCCCGGGCACGCGGCGAGCGCCGGCCGTGCCACCCAGGCCGAACTCCTCGGGCCGCAGCCGGGCGCGGCGCGAGCGGAGGAACTCCTTGAGGTCCGCGTTGTGGGTCACGTCCACCAGTATCGACGCGGCCGGTCCGGCGCCGGGAGCCGAACCTGGTACTGCCGTTCCTAGGGTGGCCCTGGCCTGTTACGGCCGCTCACGGGCCCCTTCCGGCGGGTCTGATGTAAAGGACTTCGAAACGAGAGAGGTTCTGCCATGAGCATGATCCGTTCCGCCCAGGTCACCGAGCCGGGCGCCCCGTTCCGCATCGTCGAGTCGGACCGGCCCGAGCCCGGCCGCGGCCAGGTGCGGGTCGCCGTCGAGGCCTGCGGGGTCTGCCGCACCGACGCGGCCTTCGTCAACGCCGCCTTCCCGGTGTCGTTCCCGCTGGTCACCGGCCACGAGATCGCCGGGCGGGTGGACGCCGTGGGCGAGGACGTCACCACATGGCAGCCCGGCGACCGGGTGGCGGTCGGCTGGTTCGGCGGGCACTGCGGCGTCTGCGACCCCTGCCGTTCGGGCGACCTCATCCACTGTGCACGCCTGCAGGTGCCCGGCTGGGCCTACCCCGGCGGCTACGCGGACGCGCTGGTGGTTCCCGCCAACGCCCTGGCCCGCATCCCCGACGCCATCACCGCGGTCGAGGCGGCGCCGATGGGATGTGCCGGTGTCGCCACGTTCAACTCGCTGCGCAACAGCGCGGCCCGTCCCGGTGAGCTGGTCGCCGTGCTGGGCCTGGGCGGTCTCGGGCACCTCGGGGTGCAGTTCGCGGCCAAGCTCGGCTTCGAGACCGTGGCGATCGCCCGCGGCGACCACCGGGAAGCGGACGCGAAAGAGCTCGGCGCGCACCACTACATCGACAGCGCGGCCGGTGACGTGGCGCAGCGTCTGCAGCAGCTCGGCGGGGCCTCGGTCGTGCTGGCCACCGCCGGCAGCTCGGCCGCGATGAGCGCCACGATCGACGGGCTGACCCCGAACGGGCAGCTCGTGGTGGTCGGCGCGGACCCGGCCCCGATCGAGGTCAGCCCGTTCCAAATCATCGCAACCAGCCGTACGGTGCACGGCCACCCGTCCGGCACCGCGCGGGATGTCGAGGAGACCCTGCGGTTCGCGGCCCTCACGGGCATCCGCCCCCGTACGGAGACGATGCCGCTGACCGACGTGCAGGCGGCGTACGACCGCATGCTCGCCGGCGACGCGCACTATCGCGTGGTGCTCACCCCCGGCCGGTGACCTCGGCTACCAGGCGACGACGCCCTGCGTGGCCGGCTGCAGAGTGCCGACCTGGAGCGACTTCATGGTGATGTTGTGCTTCTCGGGCGCCGGGAAACCGACCAGGTCGGCCGCCGGGCCGTCGGTCGACGCCTGCAGGTTGAACGAGAGCGAGTTGCCGGCGCTGCAGTTCACGTCGTCCTTGTCGCAGGGCACCCACTTGATGCCCTCGAACGCGCTGGTCCCCGGCTTGAGCACGATCGGGGCGGCCGAGCCGGGCTGGTTGACCTGCGTGACCGGCACGTCGGCAACCTCGTCGGCCGCGTTGCGCAGCGAGATCGAGGCCCGTCCTTCGACGGTGCAATTCGTGGCCGACCTGTTGGTGACGGCGACCAGCCCACGCTGGGCGCCGTCACCCTGGCTGGGCTGCAAGGAGACCTCGACCGTCACGTCCTCGTTGGTGCAGTTCCGCGTGGTGGCTGCCTTGGTGGGTGCCTTGGTCGGTGCGTTCCCCGCCTCCCCGCCCGTGTCGGCGCTGGTGGGTGCGGGTCCGGCCGGTGCGCTGGTGGCGGCGTCGAAGGGCGCGGGCGCCGCCTTGTCACCGTCGACCGAGCAGGCCTGCATTCCGAGGGTCAGACCCGCGAAGGCAGCCCCGAGGACGACGATCCGGAAAGAACGCGCTGGCATGGGTTACTCCTTCATCGCTCTGGCGTGTCGGTCTCCACAGTGGCCCGGCAAGATCCGAACCGGGTTCCCCGTACGCCGGAGTGGCATGAAAACAGGAGCACTGAGCTAGCGCGTGATCACCGTGCGGGTGGCCCCACCCGGCTGAGCGATCAGCTTGGGGACGTCGCTGTCGGGGATGCCGTGCAGGTCGAGTCCGGTGCGGGCCAGGTCGAACGAGGCGCCGATGGAACGGCCGAACGCGAGGCCCTGATAGAACCCCGCGGCGAACTTGATCGCCGACTTGTCCAGCACACCCCGGCTCATGCCGACCACACCGGGGATGTGTGCGGCGATGGCCCGGGCCTGCGGTTCGGTGAAGCAGGCGTTGAGCACCACGCACTCGACCCCGTCGGCGAGGATCCGGAACAACTCGCGCAGCGCGTCCGGCGGGACGTCATGGGCCAGGCCGCGGTGATCGGTGACCTGAATACCGCGTACGGGATCGCCGTGGCCGCTGAAGTGAACGACCGCCGGCCGGTGGCGCAGCAGGGCGTAGGGGAGGTCGTCCAGGCGTACGGCATCGGCGATGCGCACCTCGAGGAGGTGGCTCGCCCCGGCGTGCGCGACGGCGAGATCGACCGCCCGGTGCTCCTCGTCGAGCCGCAACGGCTGGGTGGTGAGCGGATTCGCGCTCAGCATCAGGATCACCTTCGGCTGCCGTGGTGGCCGCGGTGGCTGTCCCATCACGATCTTGTCACCGTGCACCCGGTCACCGCCGTACTTGTCACCCGCGACGAAGTCACCCATGCCGCTCTCTGACGGACGTGTCCGTCAGAGAGCGGCATGAGGACCAGACACCGGGACGTGGAGTTCCGGATCAGCCGCCGGATGCTCTGGGTCGACATGGAGGCGTTCCCCCTCCAGATGGTCACCCGGGTGCGACCCATCGAGATCACGCCGAATCGGTCGAAGATCCTTATTGCGTACGCCCGGAAGGCGGCGGCCCTGCTCGGACTTGGGGTGCTGGGGTTGGCGCTGTTGAGCTGTGCCGGTGACGCCGTGCCGAACTGGCTCACCGGCGTGGTCGCCGTCGTGCTCGCGGGCGCGTTCATCGCCCAGACCGTCCGAGCGATCCGCCTGCTCACCCGGCCCGCGCTGTATGTGCTCAGCGTGGCCACGGCTGGAACGGCCCGCGCCGCACTGGTCAGCGACAAGCGGGACCTGATCTACGACCTGACCCGGCGGGTCGCCGAGGCCATCGACAACCCGGCCATGGAGTACGCCATCCACGTCGAACACATCGAGGGCGACCTGGTGGCCGGCGACAAATACTCCGGCGACCGCGTCGACGGCGACAAACTCGTCTTCGGGAGCTGACATGCAGACGCTCAGCGACGCCCTGGTGAGCCAGATCCTGAACATCGCCTCGGTGCTACTCGTGCCGACCGTCCTGCTGCTGATCCTGCGCCGGCTGATCCCGGGCTTCGGCGACGCCCTCTGGCGCGGCTACTGCCAGTTGCTCACGTGGATGGTCGTCCTTCCGGTCCGACTGATCCGGCTGCTGATCCTCGAGGCGGCCGGACGCCGAGGGCGCCGGCGGCCCTGAGCCGGGTCTTATTGCGTTGCCGGAGCCGGGTGGCCTGCCTAGCCTTGTTCCCATGACGAACACCGAACGGTCTTCCGAGGGCAGACGCGGGTAGCCACTTTTGCGTGGTTGCGCCGCCTCTCCCGTACGGGAAGGGCGGCCTTTTTTGTTTGTGCGGGCTGTTGGAGTAGCGGTCAACTCACCTGATTCTCAATCAGGAGATCACGGGTTCGAATCCCGTACGGCCTACGTTTGTTTTGCTCTTGGCGCGGTGGACGAAAGGTGGAGTCGCCCGGCTTTCACCCGGGACACGTGCGGGTTCGAATCCCGTCCGCGCTGCTGAGGCCTGGTAGCTCAGAAGGACAGAGCGGCCGAAAACGTTGAACGGTGTCACGGCGGGAGAGTTGCGGATGCACCGGGACCGGGCCTGTGGTGTAGAAGACCACGGGGCAGGGAACCTCAGCCCCCGGCAGGGAAGCGCGTTGCCTCACCGTCGACAAGGGGACGTGGGTTCGAGTCCCACCCAGGCCACACTCTGTCCGGAGTTGGTGCGGTCACCTGGTGGTTGCGGTGGTCCGTCGGTAGGTGGTCGGTCGGCCTCTGCCGCCGTTCTGGTGGACCAGGCCTCGATTGCGCAGGCTGCGGAGCGCCTTGCGGATGTTCGGTCCGGTCAGGCTGAGGGTGGTTTGGAGCTCGGCGACGGTTTGCGGGCCGGGTGCGAGTGCGTCGTAGACGCGTAGCTCAGTCGTGTTGAGGGTCGGCGCTGGGTTCGTTGCGCTGGCGGAGGAGCGCAGCAGCACGGTGAATCTGATGTTGGCGTCGATGAATTGTGCTGGTGGCAGTCCGTGGTTCGACAGGGCCTGCGTGATTGTGGGGATGCCGCTGGCCAGTGCCTCGATGACCCGGCCTCCTGAGCTTGCCGAGCGGACGTGTTGGCAGATTCCTACCAGGAGTCCGTTGCGGGCGGACGTGACGGCGTCGTTGCCGAGGCGGTCGACGGTGATGCCGTACAGGCCGCCGGGGTTGGTGACGACGAGGCGGTCGCGGCGTAGCCGTACCTCGACGGCGAAGGCTTGCGACCAGTCGTCGAGATCGCGATGGATCAGGGCGTTGGCGATTATCTCGCGGAAAGCGAGCAGTGGGTACGCGGGTTCGTCGGTGACGCTGCCGTCGGCCCTTTCGACGATTTTGGTGTCGAACGTGCGCCGGGCCCAGTCGAGGGCAGCGTCGAGCATTCGGGGGATGGGTCCGGTGATGGTGATCTGGTTGCGGGCACGGACCGCGGGCGAATCCTGCGGCAACGGTTCGGCGGCGGCCTGGATGACATATCGAGGGAAGAACTGCTGAGGATGTACGCCGAGAGCGAGGAGGCCGGCCACTGTTGGCTGTCCTTCCGACACCGTCACGCCCGCTCGGCGTAGCAGCTCCCCGTCGTCGGTGAAGCGGCCGAGTCCGGTCCCGTCTCGTTCACGGACGGTCGCCAGGTAGGACGCGACCAGGTCGGGGTCGAGGTCGTCCGGGCCGGCTCCGTCGACAGGTCGCCGGTCGAACAGCGGTGGCCTGCGCGCGGTAAGGAACCCTTGGACTTCCAGGTCGGACAGCAGGAAATCGCCGTCGTAGCCACGGATGTACGCGGCGCCGGTCGCGGTGACCCGGCATGGCTTGGCCGACGGGTCACACTCGTGAACGCGAGCCACGATGACGGGTTGTTCGTCGACCGTGCCGTCGTCGATCGACAGGCGTACCGGTGGTGTGAAGGCGCGAGCCTTCGCTGCGAGACCCTGCTTGAGTGCCTGCGGATCGGCCAGATATACGGGGCGGAAGCCGGCGCGTTCGTCCAAGCCGAGGATGATGGTGCCGCCGCCTGCCAGGTTGGCGAGGGCGCTCAGCGAAGAGGTCAGCGAGGTAGGCAGGCCACCCGCTGCGGCCTTCACCTCGACGGCGGTGGTGTCTCCACCGGACGCGCGCAGGGCGCTGACAAGGTCTTCCAGATCCTGGGGCACCGCATGAATGTAACCGTCGACGAGTTACATTTCAATGGGTTCGAGTTACATTTCCGATTACATTGCAGTGAGTCCTATGGCTCCGCCGCGCGACGGCGCCGCTTGATGGATCTTGCGGTGAGTAATGGCAGATAGTCGCCGATCACGCGCATAACAGGTTTCGTCATACTGTCGGTCTGGGCCTGCAATCGCATTGAGGGCACCACTGCCGGGGCGGCGGCCGTATTCTCGACTTTCGGTGGGGCGGCGAAGGGGCGAGCATGCGGATTACCGTGCTGGGCGCGGGGTCTTGGGGGACGACGGTTGCTTCCGTGCTGACCCGGCGGGATCACGAGTCACTTATCTGGGCTCGTAATCCGGAGGCGGCGGAAGAGATCAACGACAAGCACACCAACGAGCGGTATCTCGACGGCTTCACGTTGCCGAGCCGGTTGCGCGCCACCGCGGAGCTCGACGAGGCGGCGGCGCACGCGGAGTTGCTGGTCGTCGGCGTGCCCACCGGGGCGTTTCGCGACACGCTGGAGCGGGTGCGGCCGCGGCTGCACCCCTGGATTCCCGTGGTGAGCCTCAGCAAGGGGCTGGAACGCGACTCGCTGTTGCGGATGACCGAGGTGATCAAAGAGGTGCTGCCGGGGCATCCGGCGGCGGCGCTCACCGGGCCCAACCTGGCCAAAGAGATCATGGCGGGTATGGCGGCGGCCACGGTGATCGCCACGGAGGACCTCACCGTTGCCGCGGAGATTCAGCGGGTGTTCCGGCGCGGGTTGCTGCGGGTGTACACCAACCATGACGTGATCGGCTGCGAGGTGGGCGGGGCGTTGAAGAACGTCGTCGCGATCGCCACCGGCATCGCCCAGGGGCTCGGCGTGGGGGACAACACCCGGGCGGGAGTGATCTCGCGGGGGCTGGCCGAGCTGACCACGCTGGCGGTCGCGATGGGTGGCGAGCCCAACACGCTGGCCGGGCTGGCGGGCATGGGCGACCTGGTGGCGACGTGCATCAGCCCGCACAGCCGCAACCGGTACGTGGGTGAGCAGCTCGGTCGCGGGCGGAGCCTGGACGACATCCTGGCCGAGATGGGGCAGGTGGCCGAGGGGGTCAAGACGGTGCACGCCGCGGTTCGCCTGGCCGACCAGTACGAGTTGGCGATGCCCATCACGCGCACGATCCACCGGGTCGTCACCGGGGAGATCACGGCGGAACGGGCGTACGACGGTCTGCTGCGCTCGCACCCGGCGGGTCACGAATCCGAGCCGGGCTGAGGCACTGAAGACGTTGCCGAACTGCAGGGCGCCCGTTGTGCTGCTCCGGTTGGCGTTTCGGCCAGGGCGCCACGGCCGCGGGTGTTTGGCGGTGATCGCATCAAGTGGGTTTGATGTATTGTGCGGGGATGGAACCGGAGGTGTTTCGGGCGGCGGGGCATCCGCTGCGGTGGCGGTTGCTGACGGCGCTGGCCGAGGGTGACCTGCGGGTGCAGGAGCTCACCACGCGCGTCGAGCAGCCGCAGAACCTTGTTTCCTACCACCTGAAAGAGCTGCGGAAACTGTCCCTTGTGGAGGCGCGGCGGAGCCTGGCCGACGGGCGCGACACCTACTACCGGCTCGACCTCGCGCGGTGCGGGCAACTGCTGGCCGACGCCGGTGGGTCACTGCATCCGGGGTTACGGTGGGTGTCGCCGCCCGTTCCGCGGTCACCTGGCGTTCGGGTGCTTTTTCTCTGTACGGGTAACAGCTCGCGCTCGCAGATGGCTGAGGCGTTCGCGCGGCGGGCGGGCCTCGAGGCGTACAGCGCAGGTAGTCACCCCAAGCCGGTGCACCCGCGCGCTGTCGAGGTGATGGCCGCCCGTGGGCTCGATCTCGGCGCGGCCCGGTCGAAGCATCTGGATGAGTTCGCCGGTCAGGGCTTCGATCGGGTGATCACGTTGTGTGACAAGGTGCGCGAGGTCTGTCCCGATTTTCCGGGTGCCCGGCATTGGAGCATTCCCGACCCGGCCCGCGAGCCGGCACTCTTCGACGCGGTTGCCGACGAGCTGGACGAGCGCATCGGCTTCCTGCTGCACACGCTCGCACGGTCATGACGGCTCCGGAGGTACGGCTGACCACCGTGCTGCGGGAATGGGGACGGATCGGCTGTGTCGGGTTCGGCGGGCCGCCCGCGCACATCGCCCTGCTGCGCAAACTCTGCGTCGAAGACCGGAAATGGCTGGACGCGCAGGAGTTCGAGGACGCGATCGCGGCGTGCAACCTGCTGCCCGGTCCCGCGTCCACCCAGTTGGCGATCTTCACGGCCTGGCGCGTACGGGGAAGGCCCGGGGCCGTGGTCGGTGGCCTCGCCTTCATCCTGCCCGGCCTGATCGCGATCCTGGGGCTGGCCATGCTGTTCCTGGGTGATCCGCCGCTCTGGGTCGAGGCCGCCGGGGCCGGGGCTGGGGCGGCCGTCGCCGCGGTCGCCGTTCAAGCCGGGTGGAGTCTCGTGCCGCCGGGCTGGCAGCGCACGCCGAGCCGGCGCCGCTGGATCGCCTATTTGTTGCTGGGCGCGGTCGGCGCCGCCACGGTCGGGGCCTGGCTGGTGCTGCTGCTGATCGCGTGCGGGGTGGTCGAGGCCGTCTTCCAGCGGGTGCCCGCGAGCCGGCCGCCGCTGGGCGCGTTCCCGCTGATCGCCTCGGCGGGGCTGGCGGGCAGCATCACCTGGGTGGCCCTCAAGGTGGGCGCCCTCTCGTACGGCGGCGGCTTCGTCATCATTCCGCTGATGCAGGCCGACGCGGTCGACCGTTACCACTGGATGACCAGCGCCGAGTTCCTCAACGCCGTGGCGCTGGGGCAGATCACGCCCGGCCCGGTCGTGCACACGGTCGCCGTGGTCGGATACGCCGCGGCCGCCCTTCCCGGCGCGCTCCTGGCGGCGGCGGTGGCGTTCGGGCCGTCCTTCGCGTTCATTCTGCTGGGCGCCCACCGGTTCGACCGGCTCCGCTCCGACCAGCGGGTTCGCGCCTTCCTCGACGGCGCCGGCCCGGCCGCGATCGGGGCCATCCTGGGCTCGGCCGTGCCGTTGACCCTGGCTCTGTCCGAGGTCTGGCAGCTGGTCGTCCTCGCCGGCGCGCTCGTGCTGATGCTGGCCCTGCGACGCGGCCCGGTCCTCACCTTGCTGTCCGCAGCCGCCGTCGGCGTAACCGTTGTCCTGCTCGGCGGCCCCCTGCCCAGCTGAGCCCGAGGTCTGCTGCCCTGCTACCGGGCTGAGTCCGAGGGCGGCTGCCTTACACCGCGCCTGAGCCCGAGGGCGGCTCCCCTGCACCGCGCTGAGCCCGAGGTCTGCTGCCCTGTTACCCGGCTGAGCCCGAGGGCGGCTGCCCGGTTGAGCGCCGCCGGGCATGAGTGACAACCCGCACCCGACGCCGACGGGCCACTGAGTTGACTTCTACAAGCGAATAAAAGAAGGTAAGCCTCAGTTAGGTCAGGCTTACCTAGGGAGTTCGATGACGGCCATCTACCTGATCGGGCTCCGTGAGGGGCTGGAGATCACGCTGGTGGTGTCCATCCTGGTCGCCTTCCTCGTCAAGTCCGACCGGAAACCGCTGCTCAGGTGGGTCTGGGCCGGCGTCGCCGTGGCCGCTGGGCTGAGTGTCGGGTTTGCCGCGCTGCTGCAGTTCGGGGTGGCCCGTCTCGAGTACACGCATCAGGAGCTGTTCGAGGCCGTCGCGTCGATCGTGGCCGTGACCTTCGTGACCTGGATGATCTTCTGGATGCGGCGAATGGCCCGGAAGATGGGTTCCGAGCTGCGCGGACGTCTGGAGGACGCGATCACGGTCGGCCCCCTCGCCATTGTGGGTGTCGCGTTCCTGGCCGTCGTGCGGGAAGGCCTTGAGACCTCGATCCTGTTCTACGCCGCCGCTCAGGGGACCTCGGACAGCGTCCGCCCGCTCGTCGGCGTCTCGCTCGGCCTGCTCACGGCGGTCGTGCTCGGCTGGCTTCTCTATCTGAGCGCCGTGCGGATCAACCTCACCCGGTTCTTCACCTGGACCGGCGCGCTGCTGGTGCTGGTCGCGGCCGGGATTCTCAAGTACGGCGTGCACGACCTCCAGGAGGCGGGCGCCCTGCCGGGTCTCAACACCACGGCGTTCGACATCAGCGGCAGCTGGCCGCCCGGCGCCTGGTACGCCGAACTGCTGCGCGGCATGGTCAATTTCACGCCCGCGCCGTCCGTGCTCGAGACGATCGCCTGGCTCGCCTACGGCATCCCCGTACTGGTGATCTTCCTGTGGCCCCAGAGGCCGACCAAGCCCGCCCGTAAAACCGAGCCTGCACTCAGTAAATAGGAGAACCATGCGTACCCCTCGTCTGCTCGCTCTCGTCGCAGCCGCCGCGGCGACCGTTCCCCTGGCCGCCTGCGGTGACAGCGGTGACGGTGACGGCGCGGCCACCGGCGCGAGTGACAAGATCACCGTCGACGCCTCGGACACCGAGTGCAAGGTGGCGTCGTCCGAGTCCGCGGCCGGCACCGTGACCTTCACCATCGCCAACAAGGGCGCCAAGGTCACCGAGTTCTACGTCTACGCGCCGGGCGACCGGGTCATGGGTGAGGTCGAGAACATCGCCCCCGGCCTGTCCCGCGACCTGATCGTCGAGCTCACCGCCGGCACGTACGAGACCGCCTGCAAGCCCGGCATGATCGGCAAGGGCATCCGGAACGGCTTCAAGGTCAGCGGTTCCGCGGCGGCCCTCACCGAGGACGCGAAGCTGGGCCAGGCCACGACCGACTACCAGCGGTACGTGAAGAGCCAGACCGGCGCGCTGATCGAGAAGACGACCGAGTTCGTGAACGCGATCAAGGCCGGCGACGCCGAGAAGGCCAAGGCGCTCTTCCCGGTGGCGCGCACGTACTGGGAGCGGATCGAGCCGGTCGCGGAGATCTTCGGCGACCTCGACCCCCAGATCGACGGCCGTGAGGGCGACCAGGAGCCGGGTCAGGAGTTCACCGGTTTCCACAAGCTCGAGAAGGACCTGTGGGTCACCAAGGACATCAGCAAGTCGGGTCCGATGGCCGACCGGCTGCTGACCGACGTGCAAAAGATCGTGGACGAGGCGAACAAGGCCACCCTCTCGCCGGTGCAGCTGGCCAACGGCGCCAAGGAGCTGCTGGACGAGGTCGCCACCGGCAAGATCACGGGTGAGGAGGACCGTTACTCGCACACCGATCTGTGGGACTTCGCGGCCAACGTCGAGGGCTCGCAGGCAGCGATCGCCGCCCTGCGCCCGGCGCTCGAGGAGAAGGACGCCGCGCTGGTCAAGACCCTCGACGAGCGGTTCGCCTCGACCGAGGCGGCGCTCGAGAAGCACCGCAGCGGCGACGGCTGGAAGCTGCACAACGAACTCAGCCAGGCCGACCTCAAGGTGTTGAGCGACGAGATCAACGCGCTGGCCGAGCCGATCAGCAAGGTCGCCGGGCTGGTCGCCGGCAAGTAGAGGTCACGGGCGCCGGGCCCAGATCGAGGGCCTGGTTCCCCCGTACGCGGGAAAGGGTCTGCAAGTGCAGCGGCGCAAGGTGATCGGGCTGGCGGGTGCGGGCGTGCTGGGGGTGGCGGCTGCCGGCGCGGTGGGATTGCAGGTGACGGGCGATGAGAAGACGACGCCGGTTGCCTCGACGAGTGATGCCATCGCGTTCTTCGGCGAGCGGCAGGCCGGAATCGTCACGCCCGCGCAGGACAGGCTGCACTTCGTCGCCTTCGACGTGATCACCAAGGACCGGGCAGCGCTGGTCGGCATGCTGGAGTCGTGGACAGCCGCGGCCGCCCGGATGACCGCGGGGCTCGACGCGGGCACGATCGGCGCGGTCGGCGGCATCCCCGAGTCGCCGCCCGACGACACCGGCGAGGCGCTCGGTCTGCCGCCGTCGGGTCTCACCCTCACCATCGGGTTCGGGGCGAGCCTGTTCGCCAAGTTCGGGCTGGGCGAGAAGAAACCGGCCGCGCTGGCCGACCTGCCCAAGTTCCCCGGCGACGCGATCGACCCGGCAATCTCCGGCGGCGACATCTGCGTTCAGGCGTGCGCCCACGATCCCCAGGTGGCGGTTCACGCCGTACGCAATCTCGCGCGCATCGGCATGGGTGTGGTGAGCGTCCGCTGGTCGCAGCTGGGGTTCGGGCGTACGTCGTCGACCTCGACCACGCAGGCGACCCCGCGCAACCTGTTCGGCTTCAAGGACGGCACGGCCAACCTCAAGGCCGAGGAACCGGCGCTGCTCGACGAGCATCTGTGGGTGCGCCCCGGTGACGGGCCGGACTGGATGACCGGCGGCTCGTACCTGGTCACCCGCAAGATCCGCATGATCGTGGAGACGTGGGACCGCACCTCGCTGCTCGAGCAGGAGACGATCGTCGGGCGCAGCAAGGGCGAGGGCGCGCCGCTCAGCGGGACGCAGGAGTTCGACGAGCCGGACTTCACCGCCGTCGACGGCGAGGGCGAACCGAAGATCGCCAAGGTGTCCCACGTACGGCTGGCGCATCCGACGGAGAACAACGGCGCGCGTCTGCTGCGGCGGGGTTACAACTTCGTCGACGGCTCGGACGGTCTGGGCCGGCTCAACGCGGGGCTGTTCTTCATCGCGTTCCAGCGGGACCCGCGTCGGCAGTTCGTGCCCATCCAGACCAACCTGGCGCGGCACGACGTGATGAACGAGTACCTCAGGCACGTGTCGAGCGGCCTGTTCGCCTGCCCGCCGGGGCTGCGGGCGGCGGACGACTTCTGGGGCCGGTCGCTGTTCGCGTGACCGCGACGGGGTGGGTCGCTGTTCGCGTGACCGCGACGGGGTGGGTCGCTGTTCGCTGACTCAGAGGATGCACAGGAAGCATCGATAGGGTTTTGTGCGTGACACCACCGACCGGGGGCAGCCGGCGCCGGCCCGGCCAGTTGGAAACCGAGATCATGAAGGTTCTCGACGGCGCGGCGCGGCCACTGACCCCCGGCGAGGTTCGTGATCTCCTCGAACCGGACGGATCGCTCTCCTACAGCACCGTTGTGACGACTCTCACGCGCCTGTTCGAGAAGGGCGCGGTGACCCGTCATCGCGACGGCCGAGCCTTCCGGTACGGGGCTTTGAGCGCCCCGGCGGGTCTGGTGGCCGACAGAATGAGCCGCCTGATGGCGGTGGAACCCGACAGGGCGACGGTATTACGCCGATTTGTCGCCACGCTCAGTGACGACGACGAGCGTCTGTTGCGTGAACTTCTGCGTGAGGATCCCTCGGCCGGTTGAGCCCGCGGGGTGACTCACCCCTGTGAGGACGCTGAAACCGGGATGCTGCCGGTAACGCACCAATGGCAGCATGGACCTTTCCTGTGCGCGCGGAACCGCCTGCGCGCGGCCCGGGGCCCGGGCCACAGAGCTGGGGGAGTTCTTTCGTGACCGATCAAGCCGCCGCGCCTCCGGGCAAGCTCGACGCCGCGGTGCTCAAGATCGCCGGGGTGGTGGTGCTCGGGGCGATCATGTCGATCCTCGACATCACCGTCGTCAGCGTCGCCCTTCCGACCTTCCAGAACGAGTTCAACGCGACCTATGCCGAGGTCGCCTGGACCATGACCGGATACACCCTGGCCCTGGCCACGGTGATCCCGCTGAGTGGTTGGGCCGCTGACCGGTTCGGCACCAAACGTCTTTACATGATGGCCCTGCTGCTCTTCACGGCCGGCTCGGTGCTCTGCGCCACCGCCGGCTCGATCGAGCAACTGGTCGCGTACCGGGTCCTGCAGGGTCTCGGCGGCGGCATGCTCATGCCGATCGGCATGACGATCATGACTCGTGCGGCCGGACCGGAGCGGATCGGCCGGCTCATGGCCGTGCTCGGTGTGCCGATGCTGCTCGGCCCGATCGGCGGCCCGATCCTGGGCGGCTGGCTGATCGAGGCGGCGAGCTGGCACTGGGTCTTCCTGATCAACCTGCCGATCGGTGTCATCGCGCTGATCTACGCGCAGCTCGCGCTGCCCAAGGACGAGCCGCACGCGTCGGAGTCCTTCGACTTCGTCGGCATGCTGATGCTCTCGCCCGGTCTGGCCCTGTTCCTGTACGGCGTCTCGTCGCTGCCCGAGGAGGGCACGATCACGGCGACCAAGGTGTGGGTGACCATGCTGGTCGGCGCGCTGCTGGTGATCAGCTTCGTCTTCTACTCGTTCCGGCCCAAGCACCCGCTGCTCGACCTGCGGCTGCTGAAGAACCGCAACCTGAGCGTGGCGTCGATCTCGCTGTTCGTCTTCGTGATCGCGTTCATGGGCGCCGGCCTGCTCTTCCCGAGCTACTTCCTGCAGGTGCGCGGCGAGTCGACGCTCGACGCCGGTCTGCTGATGGCGCCGCAGGGCATCGGCGCGGTGCTGACCATGCCGATCGCGGGCATGCTGGCCGACAAGATCCCGGTCGGGCGCACGGTGCCGTTCGCGATGACGCTGATCGCCGTCGGGTTCTTCGGTTTCACCCAGGTCGGCACCGATACGTCGTACCTGTTCCTGTGCGGTTCGCTGTTCGTGATGGGCCTCGGCATGGGCGGCACGATGATGCCGATCATGACCTCGGCGCTGCGCACGCTGCAACCGGTGCAGGTGGCCCGCGGCTCGACGCTGGTCAACATCCTGCAGCAGATCGGTGGCTCGATCGGCACCGCGATCATGTCGGTGATTCTGACCAGCCGGCTCAACGGCTCCGCGCCCGTTCCGGGGCTGAACAACCCGCAGACCGGCGAGCCCATCACCGAGGCCGGCGCGGCGATCGCCAACAACCAGGGCGCGAACATCCCGCTGCCGCCGGAGATCCTGCAGCGTGGTCTGCAGTACGCGGCCGACTCGTTCTCGACCACGTTCTGGGTCGGCTTCGCGCTGGTGCTGGCGACGTTCATCCCGATCGCGTTCCTGCCGCGCAAGCGTCGCGCGACCCCGCCCGGCGCTCCGGGTGAGCCCGCGGTCGAGGCGCCGATCTTGATGCACTGAAATAACAACGCCCCCGTCTCCTGCTCGGAGGCGGGGGCGTTGTTACAAAGGCGGACAACGGGCCCGGCCAAAACGATCGATAAGGGTCGCTGTACCCGGCATTTACCTGCAGCAATGCTCAACCGTTACCCGAAAGAGAATCGATCGTCACGCTCCTTCCCTAGCCTCCGGCGAATCACCTGCTCCCGGAGGAAAATCTTCCATGCATCGATATCTGCGCGGCGGGCCTTCCGCGGCGGCGTTACGAGCGATCGGCGCTGCCGCGCTCGCGACCGCGATCGGCGTGAGCCTGGCCGGACAGGCCGTGGCCGCCGCACCGGGCGACCCGTTCATCAGCGAGATCCACTACGACAACGCCGGCGCCGACAGCGGTGAGGCGATCGAGGTGCAGGCCCCGGCCGGCACCGACCTGACCGGCTGGCAGATCGTCCTCTACAACGGCAGCGGCGGCGCGCCCTACAACACGGCGACGCTCAACGGCGCGGTCCCGGCGGCCGGCGTGGTCGTGCAGAACTACCCGGTCAACGGCATCCAGAACGGCGCGCCCGACGGTGTGGCCCTGGTGAAGCCGGACGGCTCGGTGGCCGAGTTCCTCAGCTACGAGGGCGTCCTGACCGCCGTCGGCGGCCCGGCCAACGGCCAGGCCAGCACCGACATCGGCGTCTCCGAGCCCGACTCGACTCCGGTCGGGCACTCGCTGCAGAAGATCGACGGCGAGTGGAAGGCGCCGGCGGCCTCGAGCTTCGGCACGGTCAACTCGGCGACCACCGACCCGGAGGACCCGCCGGCCACCTGCGACACCGCCGTCACCCACACGATCGCGCAGGTGCAGGGCACCGGCGCCGCCACTCCGGTGGCCAACACCAAGGTCACCGTCGAGGGTGTCGTGACCGCCGACCACCGCACGGGCGGCTACAACGGCGTCTACGTGCAGACCGCCGGCACCGGTGGGGACCGCCCGGTCGAGGCCGGCGCCGCCTCGGACGCGGTGTTCGTCTTCTTCGGCTCGGCCGCAAACGCGCCGGCGGTCGCGATCGGCGACAAGGTGCGGGTCACCGGCACGGTCACCGAGTTCAACGGCCTCACCGAGATCACCACCACCGCGAAGAGCGACACCGCAGTCTGTGCGAGCGGCGTCGCGCTGCCCGCCCCGGTGGCGCTGAGCCTGCCGCTGGACGACGCGGCCCGCGAGTCGGTCGAGTCGATGCTGGTCGCGCCGGTCGGGGCGTACACGGTCTCGGACGTCTTCAACGTCAACCGGTTCGGCGAGATCATCCTGGCCGCCGGCAACGAGGTCGCCAAGATCCCGACCGACCTGGCCCGCCCGGGCACTGCCGAGGCCAACGCGATCAAGGCCGGCAACAAGGCCCGCCGGATCCTGGTCGACGACGGCCGCACCACGAACCTGGCCGACGCCGGGCTCGCGCCGGCCTACCTGACCAAGGACAACCCGGTCCGGGTCGGCGACGCCGTCGAGAAGTTCGGCCCGAGCGTGCTGAGCTTCGGCTTCAACGAGTGGCGCCTGCAGCCCACCGACCCGGCCGCGCTGCAGACCACCTTCAAGGACACCAACCCCCGTACGCCGGCCCCGGTCGACGTCGGCGGGGACATCCGCGTGGCCAGCTTCAACGTGCTCAACTACTTCGTCCACTTCGGTGGCGAGGCCCGCGGCGCCGAGGACCCGGCCGCGCTGGCCAGGCAGCAGGCGAAGATCGTCTCGGCGATCAGCGCGCTGGACGCCGACGTCGTCGCGCTCATGGAGATCGAGAACTCGGTCCGCTTCGAGCCGGACGACCCCCAGGTGGCCCTGAAGACGCTGGTCGGTGCGTTGAACGCGAAGGACGGCGCGGGCACGTGGGACTACGTGCGCTCGCCGGCCGAGCTGCCGGGCGCCGAGCAGCAGGACTTCATCACCACGGCGATCATCTTCAAACCGGCCGCTGTCGCCCCGAAGGGCGCCGCGCGTTCGGTCAACGACGAGACCGTGTGGTCGAACGCGCGGGAGCCGATCGCGCAGACCTTCACGGCCGGCTCGGCGACCTTCACCGTCGTGGCGAACCACTTCAAGTCCAAGAGCGCGTCGACCCCGCCGAGCGGGGACAACGTGGACACCGGGGACGGGCAGGGCGCGTACAACGGTGACCGCAAGCGGCAGGCCGCCGCGCTCGCCGCGTTCGTCGAGTCGCTCGGGACCTCGGACGTGCTCCTGCTGGGCGACTTCAACGCGTACAGCCAGGAGGACCCGATTCAGGTGCTCGCCGATGCGGGTTACCGGAACATCGCCGGCGCCGACGAGAAGTCGTACGTCTTCGGCGGTGAGTCCGGTTCGCTCGACCACGCGCTGGCCAGCGCCTCGCTCGCGTCCAAGGTGACCGGCGTGGACGTCTGGAACATCAACTCGGTCGAGTCGTTCGCCTACCAGTACGACGGTTACGCGCCGTTCTACGACGACGGGCCGTACCGGGCCAGCGACCACGACCCCGTGGTGGTCGGCCTCAAGACCCAGGCCACCGGCCCGGTCGACCTGCAGCTGCTCAGCATCAACGACTTCCACGGCCGCCTCGAGCAGCCGTCGGCCGGCAACGGTGGCGCGGCCCAGCTCGTCGGCATGGTCAACCAGCTGCGCGAGGCCAACCCGAACACGGCGTGGGTCTCGGCCGGCGACAACATCGGCGCGTCGACCTTCATCTCGGCCATCGACGCCGACAACCCGACGATCGACGTGCTCAACGCGGGCAAGCTGGCCGTCTCGGCGGTCGGCAACCACGAGTTCGACAAGGGCCTGGCCGACCTGCTGGGCCGGGTCGAGGACAGGGCCGACTTCCCGTACCTGGCGGCCAACGTCTACAAGGACGGTCAGCGGGTGCTGCCCGGCTACAGCGTGCAGACGCTGGGCGGCGTCAAGGTGGGCTACATCGGCGTGGTCACCGAGCAGACCGCTTCGCTGGTCAGCCCCGACGGCATCGCCGGTGTCGAGTTCCACGACCCGGTGGCCGAGGCCAACACCCTGGCGGCGCAGCTCTCCGACGGCAACCAGGCCAACGGCGAGGCCGACGTGCTCGTGCTGCTGGCCCACGAGGGCGCGGCGACCGAGAACATCGGCTCGGCGGCGGCGCTGCAGGCCGACCCGGTCTTCGGCGACTTCACCCGGGTGAACGCCGAGATCGACGCCATCTTCAGCGGGCACACCCACCAGCCGTACGCGTTCGAGGTTCCCGTTCCGGGCACCGACCGGACCCGTCCGGTGATCCAGGCCGAGGACTACGGCCTGCGGGTCGGCAAGGCGGTCCTCACGGTCGACCCGGCCACCAAGTCGGTCACCGCGTCGACGGCAGAGCTGCTCGACGTGACCGGTTACCCGGCCGACGCCGCGGTCGCCAGCATCGTGGCCCAGGCAAAGGTCAACGCCGACGAGCTGGGCAAGCAGCCGCTCGGCAAGATCACGGCGGACATCAAGCGGGCCTACACCGCCGCGGGTGCCGAGGACAGGGGCGCCGAGTCGGTGCTGGGCAACTTCATCGCCGACGTGCAGCTCGACCAGACCAGCGCGCCCGGACGCGGAGGCGCTCAGATCGCCTTCATGAACCCGGGTGGTCTGCGGGCCGACCTGCTCTACGGGGCCGACGGCACGGTCACCTACGCCAACGCGTTCTCGGTGCAGCCCTTCAGCAACGACGTGATCACCCAGACCCTGACCGGCGCGCAGATCAAGCAGGTGCTCGAGGAGCAGTGGCAGCCGGAGGGCGCGTCCCGCCCGGTGCTGCACCTCGGCTCGTCCAAGGGGCTGACCTACTCGTACGACGTCAGTCGGCCGCGGGGCTCGAAGATCATCGCGTCGAGTCTCAAGCTGAACGGCGTCGTGCTCAACCCGACCGGCACCTACCGGGTCACGACCAACTCGTTCCTGGCCGCGGGCGGCGACAACTTCACCACCCTCGGGCAGGGCGCCAACCGCGTGACCACCGGCGACAACGACCTGACCATGCTGGTCAACTACTTCGCCGCCAACTCGCCGGTCACTGCCGACCCCGCGCCGCGCAGCACCCCCGGCACGGCCACCCCGGACGACACCACGCCGCCGACCGGCACGTTCAAGCTGGGCGCCACAGCGCTCTGGGCGGGTCAGACGGTGACGCTGAACCAGGTCGCCCTGGCCGACGACGTCAGCCCCGCTGACAAGATCAAGAGGGTGGTGACCTGGGGCGACGGCTCCACTTCGGAGGGCCTGACCCACACGTACGCCAAGGCCGGCAACTACACCGTCTCGGTGCAGCTGACCGACGAGGCGGGCAACACGGCGGCGGCGACCATCCAGGGCGCCGCGGTCGTCATGGTCACGGCCCAGCCGAAGGGCACGTACCTGCTTGCCCCGCAGTCGATCTGGGTCTCGCAGTCCACCGTGCTCACCGTGACAAAGGTCAACGGCGCGTCGAAGCTTGTCGTCAACTGGGGTGACGGCAACTCGTCCGACATGTCGGCCAACGGCTCGCTGGTCTCGCGCGCCTACACCAAGGCCGGCACCTTCACGGTGACGGTCACGCCGCACAACGCGGCCGGCGCGGGTACTGCGGTCAAGGCCGGCACGGTCAAGGTCACGGCCGACACGTACGCCCCGACCGTGTACTTCGTACCGCCGCTGATCCCGTCGGTGGCGTCCTCGTGGCGCTCCCTGAACGGCCTGACCGGCGACACCGGCACGGGAGTCGCCACGGTCTCGGCCACGCTGATCCAGGAGCGTGCCGGTAAGTGGCACTACTTCGACGGCGGCAAGTGGGTCAGGGCGGCGTCGCAGTCCGAGGCCGCGGCCAAGGCCAAGGTCCTGACCGACACCCCGCTGCCGATCATCGGCGTGTGGAGCATCGCGCTCAAGGGCGTCGAGAAGGGCACCCTGAAGGTCACCTATTGGGCGACCGACCGGGCCGGCAACTCCTCGGCCAAGCAGTCCTACACGGCGAAGATCACCAAGTAACACCCCACGCGATGGCCCCCGTCTCCTCGGTGGAGGCGGGGGCCATTCACGTGAATCGCGTTTCCGGTGGCGTGAATGAATGCATACATAGGCAAGCGACGACAGTTAGACGGTTGCCGAATCAACGACAGAGGTATTGACATGTGAATGTGCAACGGAGGGCCCGCCGAATGTATCGGATCCCTCTTGGCGAGCGGTCCGGGCATCGGTTACGTTGAGAAAACCGTATCCGTGCGGAGATCTCGACAACGCCCGAACTGACCTGCTCAGACGGCCATCCGGGGAGTCGTACCGTGACCGATTCACCCCCACTCGAGCTGACCCCCAGAATGGAACCGGTCATCCAATCGGTTCTCGCCGAGAACGCGCTCCTGCACCAGCTGGCGGACGGACTCGGCTCGCCCCTCAACATCGTGCTGCCCGAGGCTCTGGCCCCCAATGTGGAGTCTTTCCGAGCGGTCTATCGGCGGCATCGGCTGCGTGGCCACATCTATTTCGCCCATAAGGCGAACCGTTCCGCGGCGCTGCTGCGGCAGCTGGCCGCCACCGAGGCCGGGGTCGACGTGGCCTCCCTGGCCGAGCTGCAGCACGCGCTCGGTGCCGGCTTCACCCCCGACCGGGTGATCGCCACCGGGCCGAAGAACCGGGAGTTCCTCTGGCTGGCCGCGCGCACCGGCGTGCTGGTCAACGCCGACTCGCTCGACGAGGTGAGCGAGCTCGCC
Organism: Paractinoplanes brasiliensis; assembly: GCF_004362215.1. Classification (NCBI taxonomy): domain Bacteria; kingdom Bacillati; phylum Actinomycetota; class Actinomycetes; order Micromonosporales; family Micromonosporaceae; genus Paractinoplanes; species Paractinoplanes brasiliensis. The sequence goes on from NZ_SNWR01000001.1 coordinate 3,786,061, forward strand.
GCCCTGGTCGCGGTCGACCGCCTGCCCCGTGTACGGGTCATGGTGCGGCTGTCCGGGTTCGCCTCGCACGGCGTACGGCTGATCAGCCGGCGCAGCCGCTTCGGGGTGCCGGCCGACCGGCCGGCCGAGGCGCTCGACCGGCTCGAGAAGCACGCCGACCAGCTGGAACTCGTCGGGGTCGCGTACCACCTCGACACCATCGGGCAGCCCGAGAAGGCTGTCGCGCTGGAGGGCTGCCTGGCCGCGATCGACGAGTGCCGCCGCCGGGACGTCGGGGCCTGGTCGATCGACATCGGCGGCGGGTTCGGCGTCAACTACCTCGCCGACGCCGGGCAGTGGGAGCGTTACACGTCGGAGCTGGCCCAGGCCGTGCTCGGGCGGCGGCCGCCGATGACCTGGAACGGGCACGGGTACGGGCTGCGCAACGAAGGCGGGACCCTGCGCGGGGCGCTCGGGTTGTATCCCGCGTACCGGCCGGTCTCCGGGCCCGGTTATCTCGACCAGCTGCTCGCCACGCCGGCCCCGGAACAGCGCAGGCCCCTGGGTGAGCTGCTGCTCGACAGCATGATCGACCTGGACATCGAGCCGGGGCGGGCGCTGCTCGACCAGTGCGGCCTGGTGTTGAGCCGGGTGCTCGAGGTGCGTACGGAATCCTCGGGTCTGCTGGTCCGGCTGGAGATGAACGCCCGCGACGTGAGCCTCGAGGAGCACGGCGTGCTGATGGATCCGGTTCTCGTCGGGCGTGCCGAGGACGAGCCCACCGAGGTCTTCCTGCTCGGCAACCTCTGCCTGGAGTCCGACCTGATCACCCGTCGCAAGGTGACCCTGTCCGCCCGGCCCCGGCCCGGTGACCTGCTCGCCTTCGTCAACACGGCCGGCTACTTCATGGACTTCAGCGCCACCGCAGCCCTGCGCCAGCCGATCGGTCGCAAGGTTGCCCTCTACCGCGACGACGGCCGGTGGGGCTGGTGCCTCGACGAGCAGTACTGGCCGGTTCACGAGCGCACGGAGGCAGCATGAGATACGACGACATGACCGAGGCGATCGGGAACACGCCGCTGGTGCGCATCGACCCGGCGGTGCACGGCCTGGTCAACATCGACCTCTACGCCAAGATGGAGCTGCTCAACCCGTTCGGCTCGGTCAAGGACAGGGCCGCCCTGCAGATGATCCGCCCGCTGCTGCCCGGCGCGGCCGAGCGCGGCGACACCGTGGTCGAGCTGTCCAGCGGCAACACGGCCAAGGCGCTGGCCCTGATCGCCGGGATGCACGGCCTGCCCTTCAAGAGCGTGACCAACCGGATGAAGGTTCCCGAGATCAAGGACCTCTTGCTGCTGCTCGGGGCCGAGATCGAGGAGCTGCCGGGCCAGGCCGAATGCCTCGACCCGACCGACACCGAGGACCCGCTCTCGCGCATGCACGCCACGCTCAGCGCCAACGGCAGCGGCTATGTGCACACCGACCAGTACTTCAACGAACGCAACGTCGAGGCGCACCTGCACGGCACCGGGCCCGAGATCGTCAAGGATCTGGACGGCCGGGCGCCCGACTACTTCGTCGCCTGCGTGGGCACGGCCGGCTCGTCGACCGGGACGGCCCGCGCGCTGCGCCAGCACGACCCCGACGTACGGGTGATCGGGCTGGTCGCGGCGAAGAGTGACTTCATCCCGGGGATCCGCACGATCGACGAGGTGCACGAGGTGGGGCTGTTCGACCCCGGCGTCTACGACACCCTCGAGACGATCACCTCGGACGATGCCATCGACGGGCTGCTGACGCTGGTACGCCGTTGCGGAACCCCGGCCGGACCGACCGGGGGCGGAGCCTTCCAAGGGGCCGTACGCCACCTGCGCCCGATCGACGCCACGTTGACCTCGCGCCGGACGGCCGTCTTCATCGTGTGCGACCGGGTCGAGAGCTACCTGAGCTATTTGCGGGAACGCCGTCCCGCGCTGTTCGGCCGGCCCTCACGCCGCAACGACGTGTCCACGCTGACGGCGGAGGAGATCGCCGCGGCGCCGACGGTCGGCGTCGAGGAGGCGTCGCGCCGGCCCGGGCTGATCATCGACCTGCGCAACCCGCACGCGTACCGCGCGTTGCACATCGACGGGTCGATCAACATCGTCGACGAGCTGTTCGCCGAGCTGCTCCACGGTGGACTGCCGTTCGGGCGGCGGCAACCGGTGCTGCTGGTCTGCCCGGTCGGCGAGAAGTCGGCCCGGTACGCCGCGCTGCTGCGCCGGATGGGACACCTCGAGGTGCGGTCGCTGGCCGGCGGGGTCATCGCCTGGCGGGACGCGGGTGCTCGGCTGGTGCGTGACTGATGACGCTGACCCTGGAGACGAGCTGGCCGGTCGGCGTGCGGTCGCAGTTCCCGCTTCTGATGGCCAACCCCGGCGTGGCCTATTTGGACAGCGCGGCCACCTCGCAGAAGCCACAGGTGGTGCTGGACGCCGTGATGTCGTACCTGACCAGCGAGAACGCCAATGCCGCGCGGGGCACGTATCCGTGGGCCAACCGCACCACGGCCCGGATAGAGGACACGCGCGACCGGGTGCGGCGTTTTCTGCACGCGGGGGACCGGTCGGGCGTGCACTTCGTCGACGGGACCACAGCGGGGTTGCGTACGGTGGCTCTGGATTGGCTTGTGTCGTTCCTCTCGGACGGCGACGAGATCATCGTGCCGTTCGCCGATCACAGCGCCAACCTCGTGCCCTGGCTGGACGCCGTCGCGCTGCTGGAACGGCAAGGGGTGCGGGTCACGGTGCGGCCCATGCCCTACGACGCGGCGCACGACTACGACGTGGCCCGGCTGCCGATCGGGCCGCGTACGCGGTTCATCGCCGCCACCCACGTGCATCACGTCTACGGCAACGACATGAACGTGCACCGGCTGCGAGCGGCGGCCGGGCCCGACATCCCCATCTGCCTCGACGCGGCGCAGAGCTTCGGGCACATGCCGATCTCGGCGGACGCGCTGGACGTCGACTTCATCGTGTTCTCGGGGCACAAGGCGATGGCGTTACCGGGAATCGGGGCGGTGTGGGCCGCGAACAAGCGCGGACCGGTGTTCCAGCCGGCCGGGTGGAGCGGGTCGCCCAACACGGCCGGGATCGTCAGCCTGGCCGCGGCGATGGACTGGCTCTCGTCCGTCGGGCTCCCGCGTATCTCGGCACACATCGTCGCGCTGGGCGGACGGCTCACGGCCGGGCTGTCCGCCCTGCACAGCTACGAGGTGCTGGGCTGCCAGGACAGTCTGGCGGCGGGCTCGGCGGTGCAGCGGCGGCACGGCATCGTGACGTTCCGGCACCGCGAGATCGGCTCCAACGACCTCGGTTTCATTCTGGCCTCCGACGGGTTGCTCGTCCGCGCCGATGGCCACTGCCAGGGCACGGAGGGAGAGAAGACGTCCTCCGTGCGGGTGAGCCTGCACGTCTACAACACCGCGGAGGAGGTGGATCGGCTGCTCTCGGTGTTGTCCGCCCTCGACTGACAGCCGGCGTGCTCTGGCGCGACGGCCGCCACGCCGCGATGGCGGCCGTCGCCTGACACTCGTTCGTTCATTCACTCTCCGCCGCACCGGCGGCCGGCCGGCCGTTTTCACTCACGGCCGGTCAACGGCCTCATTCGGGAGCCGGTCGGGGGCAGGTCAGCTGCCGATCGGGCCGCCGTCCAGCCGCCACGTCACCACCACGGACGGTTTCGCGTAGTCGCCGTCGGGCCAGGTCGAGGCCGGCTTGTCCATCGTCGCGCCGGTGACCTCGCCGGGGTGCTGCACGGCCACGAAGACCGAGCGGTCGTCCGAGGTGATGAACGGCCCGCACGTCTCGGCCCCCGGCGGAACCGTGAGGAACTGCCGCAGATGCCCCCGCTCGGGCCCCTCGATCGGGGTCGCGAACAGGCCGTCGTTGCTGCCCAGCGCGTTGCCGTCGGTCGAGATCCACAGGTTGCCGGCGCTGTCGAAGGCGACGTTGTCGGGGCAGGAGATCGGTGACACGGCCGTCTTGTCGTAGCCCGCGAAGTAGGTGTTCGGGTCGGCCGGGTCGCCGCACACGATCGGCAGCGACCAGGTGAAGCTCTCGCCCGTGTGGTCGCCGCGGTCCTCGACGATCTCCAGGACCTGCCCGTGCCGGTTCGCGCGCCGCGGGTTCGCCTCGTCGGGTCCGGCGTTCGTGCTCACGCCCCGGTTGGTGTTGTTGGTCAGGGCGGCGTAGATCTTCCCCGTACGCAGGGAGGGCTCCACATCCTCGGGACGGTCCATTTTGGTCGCGCCGACGGCGTCACCGGCCATCCGCGTGTACGTCAGCACCTCGACCGCCGTCATGCCCGGCACGAACGACTTGTTCCCGGCGACCAGCTTGATCCACTTGCCGGCGCCGTCGAACGCTCCGTCGGCGGGCAGCTTGCCGGAGCCGTCGATCTCGGCCGCCGGGCTGTCCCCGGTGAGCTGGGCAACGTAGAGCGTGCCCGATTCGAGCAAGGTCAGGTTGTGCCGCCGATCGCCGGGCCGGTACTTCTTGTCCGACACGAATTTGTAGAGGTATTCGAAGCGCTCGTCGTCACCCATGTACGCCGCGACCCGCCCGTCCTTCGCCACGATGACGTTGGCACCCTCGTGCTTGAGGCGGCCCATCGCCGTGTGCTTGCGCGGCGGCTCGTCGGGAGCGAGCGGGTCGACCTCGACGATCCAGCCGAACCGGTTCGCCTCGTTGGGGTGCTTGGCCAGGTCGAAGCGCTCCTGCGCCCGTTCCCACCGGCGCGATTCGCTCGGATAACGCGTGGTGGTCGTGATGCCGTACCGGGCCAGCCGGGGCTTGAGATCGGCGGGCGCCTCATCGCCGCCGACGAAGTACTGATTGAAGTTCTCCTCACCCGAGAGCACCGTGCCCCATGGGGTGACGCCGCCGGCGCAGTTGTTGAGGGTGCCGATCGGGAACAGGCCGCGCGGGTCGGCCGCCGTACGCACCAGCGCCGACCCGGCAACCGGCCCGTCGAGGCGGAACGGGGTGGACAGCATCGTCAGGCGCCGGTTGTACCTCAGCCGACCGCCCCTGGCCTGCCGCCACTGCCCGGTGCCGCCGACACGTTCCAGCTCGACCACCGACATGCCGTGCGCCGCCATCGCCACCTCGATCTGGCCGACGGTCATCGCCTCGAGCGTGGTGAAGCCGGGGAACATGAGTTCCTCGGTGGTGTACTCGTGGTTGGCGACCAGCAGGGCGCGGTCCCGGCCGAGCGGGATGACGCCGAGGAAGTCGTTGTTGTAGCCGAACTGCCGGACCTGTCGCTGCGCGGTCTGCCGGTCGGGGTCGAACTCGGGCGCGCCGGGGATGATCGGGTCGCCCCAGCGGATCACCACCGCGGAGTCGTAGCCGTTGGGCACGATGAACGTGTCGAGCGTGTTGGGCGGGATCGGCTTGAAGCTGAGTTCACCCGGCTTGGCGCTCCCGCCGGCTCCGCCCCGAGCGGCCTGATCCGCTGCCTCTTCTGCGGTCCAGCCCTGCGCGGCCTGATCACCGGCCGGAACGGCCCCGGAAACGGGCGCCACCCCCGGAGCGGCAGAGGCTGGACTCGCGGCGGCCGCGGCCGCGCTGCCCAGACCGAGCACGAGCGCGCCCGCCCGCATCACGCCGCGCCGGGTCATCGCCGCGCTGACGACGTCGCCGAAATATGGGTTGTCCGTGGGGTTGGCCACCGGGTGCTCGCAGGCGTTGCCGCAGCGATAGCGGCACGTCATCGCGTCCCGCGAGCCTCCGCTGTGGCCGAGCAGGGGTAACGGGCGGCGGTCCGGATCGGGCATCGTTGCCTCCTCGACGAAGTTGATCCCAGGTAAACACAGATCCGACCGGCGATCGTGATAGATCGAAGTCGATGCGCTTCCTGCCAACCGTGAGGATCCGGACCTTCCGCGGCGAGCGGCCGCCACACTCGGCGGGTGTAGCCGACCCCCGCGCTCGGGTGTGGCGTCCTTCGTCCGGTGTGGCGACTTCCGCGCCCGGGAGTGGCGATCCCCCGTCCGGGGCGGCGGCCGTTCCGGTTGTGGCCGCCGCCGCGCGGGGATGGGAGCTGCCGCCGGGGTCAGGCGCCGACCGGGCGGCCGTCGAGGCGCCACGTCACGACCACGCCCGGCTTCGCGTAGTCGCCGTCGGGCCAGGTCGACGCCGGCTTCTCCAGCGAGGCGCCCGAGATCTCGCCCGGATGCTGCACCGCGACGAACACCGAGCGGTCGTCCGAGGTGATGAACGGCCCGCACGTCTCGGCACCCCTCGGCACCGTGAGGAACTGCCGCAGATGTCCGCGCGAGGGGCCCTCGATCGGCGTCGCGAAGAGGCCGTCGTTGCTGCCCAGCGCGTTGCCGTCGGTCGAGATCCACAGGTTGCCGGCGCTGTCGAAGGCGACGTTGTCGGGGCAGGAGATCGGCGAGACGGCCGTCTTGTCGTACCCGCCGAAATAGGTGTCCGCGGCGGCCGGGTCACCGCACACGATCGGCAGAGCCCACGTGAAGGACTCGCCGGTGTGGTCGCCCCGGTCTTCGGTGATCTCGAAGATGTGTCCGTGCTTGTTGGCGTTCCGCGGGTTCGCCTCGTCGGCCGCGGGGTTCGAGCCGACGCCCCGGTTCGAGTTGTTGGTCATGGCCGCGTAGATCTTCCCCGTACGCGGTGACGGCTGCACGTCCTCGGGACGGTCCATCTTGGTCGCGCCGACCTTGTCACCGGCGAGCCGGGTCCACGTGAGCACCTCGGCGGCGGTCATGCCGGGCACGAACGACTTGTTCCCGGCGACCAGCTTGATCCACTTGCCGGCGCCGTCGAACGCTCCGTCGGCGGGCAGCTTGCCGGAGCCGTCGATCTCGGCCGCCGGGCTGTCCCCGGTCACCTGGGCGACGTACAGGGTGCCGGATTCGAGCAAGGTCAGGTTGTGCCGCCGATCGCCTGGCCGGTACTTCTTGTCCGACACGAACTTGTAGAGGTAGTCGAAGCGTTCGTCGTCACCCATGTACGCGACCACGTGCCCGCTGCGAGCCACGATGACGTTGGCGCCCTCGTGCTTGAAGCGGCCCAGCGCGGTGTGCTTGCGGGGCGGCGCCTCCGGGTCGAAGGGGTCGACCTCGACGATCCAGCCGAACCGGTTCGCCTCGTTGGGGTGCTTGGCCAGGTCGAAGCGTTCCTGAGCCCGTTCCCACTTGCGCGAGTCGCTCGGGTGACGCGTCGTGGTCGAGATGCCGTACCTGGCGAGCTTTGGCTTGTCCGCCTCGGGCACACCGTCACCGCCGACGAAGTACTGGTTGAAGTTCTCCTCGCCGGACAGCACCGTGCCCCACGGGGTGACTCCGCCGGCGCAGTTGTTCAGCGTGCCGATGACCCACTGGCCCTTGGGGTCGGCCGCCGTCCGTACAGGCGTGGTTCCCGCCACCGGACCGGTCAGCTTGAACCGCGTCTCGAGCGCGGTGATGCGGCGGTTGTAGCGCAGGTTCCGCGACTCGACGGGACGCCATTCGCCGGTGCGCCCGACCCGCTCGATCTCGACCACGGACATGCCGTGCGCGGCCATCGCGACCTTGACCTGCTCCACCGAGAGCGCGTCCTGGCTGGTGAAGCCCGGGAACATCAGGTTCTCGTTGGTGTACTCGTGGTTGACGACCAGCAACGCGCGCTCGTTGGAGATCGGCAGTACGCCGACGAAGTCGTTGTTGTAGCCGAACTGCTGCGACTGGGCTTTGGCGGTCTGCTTGCCCAGGTTGAACGCGGGGGCGCCGGGCACCACCGGGTCACCCCAGCGGATCACCACCGACGAGTCGTAGCCGTTGGGCACGACGAAGCTGTCCAGCGTGTTCGGCGGGATCGCGGTGAAGGTCAGCTTGCCGGCCTTGTCGCCGGCCGGGGGAGCCTGCCCGGTGCGAGGCGCGGCCACCGCCGGAGTCGCGGTCGCCGCGGCCGTGCCGCTCAGACCGAGCACGAGCGCGCCGGCCGCCCCGGCCCGCATGACCCCGCGCCGGCTCATCGACGCGTTGACGACATCGCCCAGGTACGTGTTGTCCGACCGGTTGGGCACGGGGTGGTCGCAGGCGTTGCCGCAGCGGTACAGGCAGGTCATCGCGTCGCGCGCGCCACCGCTGTGTCCGAGCAGCGGCAGCAGCCGGCGAGAGAGCTCAGGCATGCTTCTCCTATCTCAGGGTTGCCCGCACGCTAAGAGGGCAGGTTGGCGCGGCCCTCGACCCGAGATGAACTGCGGCTTAACGTATCGACGCGTGGCGCCCGGCAGGGTGCTGCCCGAGCTTCGCCTCCAACTGCTCGGCGGGCTGCGGCCGGTCGAGGTGATAGCCCTGCAGCAGGTCGGCCCCGGCCGCGGCGAGGGCAAGCGCGGTCGGCTCGTCCTCCACCCCCTCGGCCACGACGGTCAGGTCGAGCGCCCGCGCGATGGCGATCACCGAGTGGACGATGGTCGCCCGGGCGGGCGAGTCGTGCATGCGGCTCACGAACGACCGGTCGATCTTGAGCTCGTCGATCGGCAGCTCGGGCAGCAACCCGAGCGAGGTGTAACCGGTGCCGAAGTCGTCGATCGCCACCCGGATGCCGGCCGCCCGTATCTCGGCGAGCCGGGCCGCGGCCTGGTCGGGCCGGGTGAGCACGGCGGTCTCGGTGACCTCGACGGTGAGCAGCCGCGCGGGCAGCCGTTCCAGCTCGAGCAGGGCCAGGATGGTCGGCACCGCGCGTTCCTGGGCGAGGTACGCGGGCGACAGGTTCACCGACACCGGCACGTCGTGGCCCGCGCGATGCCACACCGCGGTCTGGTGCACGGCCTCGGCGAACACCCAGTCGGTGAGTTCCAGGATGACGTCGGAACGTTCGGCGTCGGGCAGGAAGACCCCCGGCGGCAGCATGCCCCGCTGCGGGTGCTGCCAGCGCACCAGCGCCTCGGCGCCGTTGATCTCGCGGGAGCCGGCGCTGTAGAGCGGCTGATAGTGCAGACGCAAATGCCCGGCCCGGATCCCCGTACGCAATTCCGTGAGCTGCCGCAGGTCGGCGCGGTGCGTCGTGGTGTCCCCGGCGGTCCAGAGCACCACCCCCGTACGGTCCCGTTTGGCGCTGCGCAGCGCGTCGGCGGCGTGCCGCAGCACCACGGCCAGATCCCGATGGTCGGCGAGCGACACCCCGATGCTGGTCTCGACGCTGACCGGGATGCCGTTCACCGTGTACGGCCCCCGGATGGCGTCGGTCAGGCGGCGGGCGATGGTGGTCAGCCCCTCGGCCGGCCCCGGCGCGGCCAGCAGCACCACGAACTGGTCGCCGTCGAGCCGGGCGACCAGGTCATCGGCCCGGCAGGTGGCCCGCAGCTCGGACGCGACCCGCTGCAGCAGCACGTCGGCGCCCTGCGGCCCCAGCATGTCGTTGGCCTCGGTGAACCGGTCCAGCCCCAGGTGCAGCACTGCCGTCAGCCGGCCGTCCTCGAGCCGTTCGCGTCCCGCCGACAGCGCCGCCGCGCGGTTGGGCAGGCCGGTGAGCTGGTCGGCGCGGGCGAGCCGGGCGTACCGGCCGGCCATCGCGGTGAGCAGGCCGAGCACGGGCGCGATGCCGAAGCGGCCGTCGGGCCAGCGCACCACGAGGGGCTCGTCGCGGGCGTCGTCGGGACGGGCCAGGGCGGCCTGGGCGGCCAGGTCGATGTCGGTGTCCGCGGGCAGCGTGAGGGTGGCCGGCCCGTCCGCGCCCACGGCGGTCAGCGCCGAGCCGAGGTTGCCCCGACCGGTGGCAACCTGATCGACCCGGGCCCGGCTGAGCAGACGGTGGCCGTCGGCGGCGGCGACCAGCACGCCGGGCAGCAGCGGCTCGGCGTTCACCATCTCGGCGACCTCGGCGAAGCGCGTGGTGTCGGGCAGGACGTCGACCGGGATGCCGAGCTCGCCCAGCTTGCGCGGGAGGCGTACCGAGGTCATGTGCGGTCCAGGTCGAAGCAGGCGCCCTCGACCACCCGGCGGCCGTTCACATCACCGGAACGCAGGCGCAGCCAGAGACGGCGTACGGCCGTTCCCTTGATCTCACCCTCGAACTCGGCGGTCTCCCCGCCCAGCGCCGCCCGCACGGCCTGGTGGAGCCGGTCGTGGTCGGCCGGGTCGAGCACCGCCCGGAACGCCGCGAGCACGTCGACCGAGGGCTCACCGGCGCCCAGCACTGGGGCCGGGTCGCCGAACGAGGCGGTCAGCAGCGGCGCACCGGCCGGGCCGGCGATCGCCGTGAAGCGGTAGACGGCCAGGCGGCGGGTCAGGTCCTCGAGGTCACGGCGGCCGGCCTCCAGTGCCAGCTGGGTGCAGCGTTCGGCGGTGCGGTCGAGCAGCACGCCGTCCCACACCGTGCTGCCGTCGCCGAGGCGGTACGGCCGTCCCACCCCGTGCAGCCAGCACCGTTCGCCGTTGGGCAGGATCAGGCTGCCCTCCCACCGCCACGGGTCGAGCGTGACCATCGATTCGACGACCGAGGCCTCGTACGCTGCCGCATCCTCCTGGGACACCAGGCCCAGCAGCAGGCCGGCGTCGGCCACCAGCTCGTGCGGGTCGTACCCGCAGATCTCCCGGGACCCCTCGGAGACAAAGGTGAACGTCCGGGTCCCGGCAACATCGATCTTGAACTGGAACAGCATGCCCGGCACGTTGTTGACGGTGGCCCGGAAGCGCCGCTCGGTCTCGCCCAGCGCTGCTTCGGCCCGGCGGCGGTCGGTGTCGTCGATGCCGATCGAGCAGACGCCGTACACCGAGCCGTCCGGGTCGGTGAGCGGGAAACGGGTCACCACGTACTGCCGGATCTCGTCGCCGAACGGCAGTTCCTCCAGCGCGGTGACCGCCTCGCCCCGCTCGATCGCCTGCTGGTCGTGCCTGCGGGCGGCAGCGGCCACGATCTCGGGCATCACCTCGGCGTCCCGGTGGCCCACCAGGTCGGCCGCGTTCACCTGGAACACGCGTTCGTACTCGGCGTTGACGAACAGGTACGACCCGGCGAGGTCCCTGGCCGAGATCATCGCCGAGGTGTGCTCCAGGATCGCGTTGATCAGCGTCGTGCTGCGCTGCAGCTCCTGCTCGGCCTGGTCGTGGTCGGTCTCGTCGGCGAGGAACGCGCAGAACCCGTCGGGCAACGCGTTGATGATCAGCTCGATCTGGCGCTCGGAGCCGTCGCGGTGGCGGCCCGGCACCTTGGCCCGCAGGCCGGGCCAGGCGTCGTCGGCCACCAGCCGCCGGGCGAACGCGGCCGTGTGCGCCGAGCGCAGGCGCTCCGGGACCAGCGTGTCGGCGAGCGGGCGGCCCAGGACCTCGGCGCGCGACCAGCCGAAGAGGCGCTCGGCGGCGGGGTTCCACTCGCGCAGGTTCCCCGCCCGGTCGATCTCGACGTAAGCCAGTGTGGTGGCCCGGAGCGCGTCACTCATCACCGTTGTGGCTTCGACCTGCACTACTTGTTGATCGGTAACCGGAGCGACATTCTGAGAGTTATCCGAGGTTCTGGTCGCGCGATCCGGCCCGCACCAGCCCGGACTCGTACGCGAAGACCACCGCCTGCACCCTGTCCCGCAGCCCGAGTTTCATCAGCACGCGGGCCACGTGGGTCTTGACCGTGGCCTCGCCGACAGTGAGCGCGGCGGCGATCTCGCCGTTCGACAGGCCCCGGGCCACCAGCCGCAGCACCTCGGCCTCGCGCGGGGTCAGCTCGCTCAGCTCGGCCGGCGGCCGCGGGCCCGGCTGACCGGCGAAGGCCGAGATGACCCGGGTCGTGATGGCCGGGTCGAGCAGCGCCTCACCGGCCGCGACGACCCGGATCGCGGTGATCAGGTGCTCCGGCGACGACACCTTGAGCAGGAACCCGCTGGCCCCGGCCCGCAGCGCCCGGTACAGGTTCTCGTCGGTGTCGAACGTCGTCAGCATGATCACCCGTGGCGGGTGCGGGGACCTGAGCAGCGCGGCCGTGGCGGCCAGCCCGTCCTGCCGGGGCATGGCGATGTCCATCAGCACGACGTCGGGCCGGACCCGGCGGGCCAGCGCCACCGCCTCCACCCCGTCACCGGCCTCACCCACGACCGTGATGTCCGGTTCGGTCTCGATCACCATGCGCAGGCCGGCCCGGACCATCCGCTGGTCGTCGGCGATCACGACGTTGATGCTCACGCGGCCGCCGTCACCGGCAGGGGCAACCGGGCCCGTACGGCGAAACCGCCCTCGTCGACCGGGCCGGCCACCAGTTCGCCGCCGAACAGGGCCGCCCGTTCCCGCATGCCGATCAGGCCCTGGCCGCCGCCGCTCACGGACGCCTTCCGGCCGTCGTTGACCACTCGCAGGCGCAGCCCGTCGTCGTGGAAGCCGACGGTCACGACGACCCGGGCCGGCCCCGCATGCCGCAGCACGTTGGTCAGCGCCTCCTGCACGATCCGGTACGCGGACACGTCGATCGCCGGCGGCACCGGCACCGGCTCACCCTCGCGGCGTACGGTGAGCTCCAGCCCGGCCTCGCGGACCTGCGCGAACAGGTCGTCCAGCCGCTCCAGCCCGACCGGTGGCTGCGCGCTGTCGGCGCCCTCGCCGCGCAACAGGCCCAGCGTGCGGCGCAGCTCGCCGACCGCGTCCCGCCCGGACGACTCGATGCTCTGCAGCAGCTCACGGTCGACCGGCAGGCCCGCGTCCAGCCGCCGCCGCACCACCCCGGCCTGGATCACCATCACGGTCACGCTGTGCGCCACCATGTCGTGCAGCTCGCGGGCGATGCGTACGCGCTCCTCCATGACCGCCTCGCGGGCGTGCTGCTCGCGGATGGCGGCCCGTGCCGAGGCGGCGTCGGCGCTGCGCCGGGCCTGCACCGACAGGGCGACCCCGAGCACGTACGGCGCGAGCGGGAAGAAGATCGCGGCCATCGGATCGCCCGGGTTGTTGATCAGGTAGACGGCGAAGGTCAGCGCCACCATGACCGCCCCGATCAGCCCGCGGCGGCTCTCGCGCGACGGCGGCACGTACCGCCCGACCGTGTACAAGATGATCATCACGCCGACGAGCTGCCACAGGCGGAAATTGACCGTCTGCTCACCGGCGATCACGGCCGGCTCGTAGAAGAACGGCAGCGGCTCGACGATGTGCGGGGCCAGGGCGAGCAACGGCACGAACCGGCGCACCAGCACCAGGCCGGCCGAGACCGCCAGCACGAGCGGCCACCACCGGCCCGGCATGCCGATCAGGAACTCCTCGGCCAGCGCGAACAGCACAAAGCCGCCGGTCAGCGCGAGATCGGTGGGTCGCAGCCGCATGAGACGAATCTAGGGGTCACGGGCCCGCGCCGAACCCACCTCGAGGATGACGGCGTCTCCGCCGCGCGGGGGACAACAACTCATTCCGCGTACGGGTTACCGCGCGGCCCACCGTCCCTACCTTCGGCTGCCATGAACATGTGGCGTAAGGCAACGGCGGCCGGCCTGGTGCTGGCGCCGATCGCGTTGGCGGTGTCGACCGGCATCGACCCGGCGTTGGGTGAGGACCAGAGTTACGGGATCTATCGGGAGCACCCGGACGCGACGCAGTGGCACTCGCTGCTGCTGCACTGGGCCTGGGTGCTCTATGTGCCGGCCCTGCTGGGGCTGCTCGCGCTGGTGCGGCGGCGCGGCTTCGCCCTGGCCGTGGTGGCGTGGGTGGCGACGGTGTTCGGGCTGGTGACGTTCTCGGCCCTGATGGCGTTCGACTTCGGGCTGCTCAGCCTGGAGCAGCAGCCCGGTATCACCGACGCGCAACTGACCGCGTACGACGATCGGATCGCCGCGATGAGCTGGGCGGTGTGGGGGTGGCAGATCCCCGGGATCGGCGGCTGGGCGGTGGCCCTGCTGGTCACGCCGCTGGCCCTGCGCCGGGCACGAGTGATCAACTGGTGGACCACGGGCCTGTTCCTGGCCGGGACGGCGCTCTATCTGATCTTCGCGATCTCGCCGGTGCCGGTGAACCTGACCGGGCCGATCGTGCTCATCGTGGCGGGTGTGCTGGCGGCGCGGACGGTGCTCGGTCACGAGCCCCCGCGGGACGAGCCGGACCGGTTCGGCGCGTTCCGGCGTACGGCGGGAATGGTCTGCCTGGTCGCGGCGCCGCTCTCGTTCGCGGTGGGAATGGCCACGGTGCCGCCCGCGCCGGAACTCGAGCACCCGGGACTCTGGGAGGCCAGCGCGTTCTTCCTCCACCTGGCGTGGGTGCTGTTCGTGCCGGCGGTGCTCGCGGTGGCCGCACGCGGCGGCCGGTTCACCCGCGTCGTGTCCGGGCTCGCGGTGCTCGGCCTGATCAACTTCAGCGCGCTCATGTTCGGCGACTACATGGACCTGGCGGCGCGGCAAACCCTGGGGGAGGCGGTGGCCGATCGGGCGCAGGAACTCAGCGGGGGCTACGCCACCTTCTCGCTCGGCTGGGTGCTGCCCGGGATGGTGCTGACGTTCCTCGGGCTGATCCTGGTCGCGGTCGGGGCGGCGGTCGACGGGCTCGTGCGCTGGTGGGTGCCGGTGATCGTGGGGGCCGGGTTCGCCGGGTTCTTCCTGTTGGGACTCGGGCCGGTCGGTGTGGTCGGGCCGCTGATCCTCGTGGGCGGCTTCGGACTGATCGCGACGGCGCTACGGCGTACGGGGGAACCGGTTTTGGTGTGATCTTTGTTCTGGGCGCCGGGCTCGGAGTGGCGGCTCCGAGCCCGGCCGGGCTGGGGTCTCGGTGGGGCCCTTTCGACTCGCCCGGGCGTGGGGCGGGTTCGGGGCTTTCGATTCACCCGGGCCGGTGGGCAGGGTCTCTCGACTCGCCGGGTGCGCGGGTGGGCTTCGGGCCGGGCCGGTTTCGTGCCCGGACGGTACGGTCGGGGGAACACCGCCCACGCCCCGGAGTCCGCCGCGATGACGAGCCCCGATCCCGCCTCGAACCCGCTGTCGAAGCTCGCCACCGCCGGCGAGCGTCTCGGGTGGATCTTCAACGACCGTAACCTGTTCCGGCAGGCGTTCGGCGAACCACCGCCGCAGCGCGCGCCGATCGACCCCGAGCTGCGGGAACGCCTCACCCGAGCCGAACGCGGACGGGTCAGGCGCATCCTGATCCTCCTCGGCGCCGGGGTCGGCCTGGCCGTGCTGATCGGCTGCTGCGGCGGCATTCTGACCCGCGACAACGACGGCGCGCGGGCGCTCGTGCTGTTCATGACAGGACTGTGCTTCCTGGCCGGCACGGCGGGCGCGATCCTGGCCGGCATCATGCCCACGCTGGCCCGCAAGTCCATTTCGGACGCCGAGGAGAAGGCCCAGGCGTCGTGCGCGGTGGAGTACGCCGCGTGGGACAGCCGGCGGTCCTGGCACGACCAGCAGCAGCAGGCCCTGGTCGACGAGATGCCGGAGTGGTCGGCGGCCACCCCGTCGCCGGGCACCCGTCGGATCGACGTCGTGGGCGGGACCACGTACGGGTGGGAAGCGGTTCTGACGGTCTTCGGCGGGTCACTGCTGGCCACCCGGGGGCGCATGGTGCTGGCCGACTTCACCGGCGAGGCGTTGTCGGGGGAGCTCATGCAGCTCGCCTCGACAACCGGGCGGTCCGTGCGCGAGGTGGTGCTGCCGGCGCAACTGGCCGAGTTCGACCTGGTGGCGGGGCTGGAGCCGGCCGAACTGGTCGACGGTCTGGTCGAAGCCATGTACGGCGACGTGCCGGGCGGCGGCAACCGGGCCGAGCGCTCGCAGGACGCCCTGCTGCTGAACCAGATCGCGGACATCCTCGCCCCGTCGCTGACCATGGGCCGTCTGCTCGCAGCCATGCGCGTGGTCTCGGGTGGGTCTTCCGTCAGCCCTTCTCCTGCCAACCCCCATTCCGCCGGCTTCGCACTTCCCACGGGACAAATCGGATTTGTCGGCGCCGAGCTGGAGCGGCTGGCGGCCATCAAGGCGGAAGAGGCCCGCGTACGCCGGATTCTCGCGTTTCTGCATCCGCTCGCGTCGATGGGCAGCACCCCCGCCACCACCGCCCCGGCCGACCTCACCTGCCTGGTCGCCGAGCACGGTGGCGGACGAGCCCAGCACGAGCTGCTCAAGGACCTGATGGTGCAGTGGCTGAGCCACCAGGTACGCCGCGAGGCCGCGCCGATCGGCTCGCTGGTGCTGCTCGGCGCCGACGAGATCGATCACCGCGCCCTGGAGCGGCTGAGCACCCTGTGTGAACGGCGCGGCATCCGGCTCGTATTGTTCTTCCAGCACCTGCGGGCCGAGACGCTGCGGACGATCGGCGGCGGCGAGGTCGCCCTGATGCGGCTGGGCAACCACCAGGAGGCGGCGCAGGCGGCCGAGTTCGTCGGGCGTGGACACAAGTTCGTGCTGAGCCGGCTGACCCGTTCGCTGGGCGGCGAGGAGACGCACACCGTCGCGGACACGGTCGGCGAGTCCGAGACGAAGGGCGGCACCAAGGGCGAGCGCGCCTCCCGGCATGGGCTGCGGCGCTACACCAGCACCAACTGGAGCAAGACCCGCAACTGGAGCCAGACCGAGTCGACCGCCAACGGCACGAACTGGAGCAACGCGGCCTCGGCCGAGCGCGTCTACGAATACGTGCTGGAGCCGCGCGTCCTGCAGGACCTTCCCGAGTACGCGATGGTGCTCGTCAAGAACGAGGGGCAGGGCTCGGTGGTGCAGGCCGTCGAGGTGGATCCCGCGATCGTCACGCTCCCGCGCGTCTCGATGACACCCCTCGGAAGGCAGGCGCCCCCGGCGCAGTGGGGGACGATCACCGACGCGCCGGACCGGTCGACTCCCGGATTATCAGCTCCGTAGCCAGCTCGACGTGCAGGGCGTCCAGCCGGTGATGGTCGAGCAGCCGGACCAGCAGCCCGACGGCGATGCGGCCCATCTCGGCCAGCGGCTGGCGCACAGTGGTCAGCGGCGGACGGGTGGCCTGGGCCAGGTCGATGTCGTCGAAGCCGGCGATCGACAGGTCTTCGGGCACCCGCAGCCCCAACCGGTCCGCCGCGGCCATCGCCCCGGACGCCACCTTGTCGTTGAAGGCCACCAGCGCGGTCGGCCTGTCCGGTTCGGAAAGCAGCTGGCGCGCCGCCTCGAACCCGAACCGGACGGTCGGCTCGCCGGCGACGACCAGCCCGGGGTCGAGCAGCATCCCGGCGTCGGCCAGGGCCGAGACGTGCCCGGCGCGACGGGCGTTGCCGGCGAGCCAGTTGTCCGGCCCGGCCAGCAACCCGATCCGCCGGTGACCGAGCCCGGTCAGGTGCGCCGTGAGGCTGCGCGAGCCCGCGAAATGTGACGCGGACACCGCGGCGATGTCGCGGGGGACGTCCTCCCGCGGGTCCACGATCACGAACGGGAAGCCCGCCGCCTGCAGGGCGATCAGCTCGTCGCCGGGTTCGGGCGGCAGTACCACGATCGCGCCGCCGATGCCCGGACGGGTGGGCAACGTCGGCAGCACCCGGTTGTGCTGGGCGGCCTCGCCCGCGTTGAGCACGACCTGCCGGCCGTGCAGGTCGAGCGTCTCGGCGATCGACGACACGATGAGTCCGAAGTAGTCGGTCAACACGTACGGGCAGCGCAGGAAGACCGCGCCGGCGCGGGCCGGTCGTCGTCGCGGGCCGCGGCCGCCCAGCTCGCCGATGGCCTGCTGCACCAGCTCACGGGTGGCGGGCGAGACATGCTCCTGGTCGTTGAGCACCCGCGAGACCGTGGCGATCGACACGCCCGCATGGGCCGCGATGGCGCGAACGGTCGGTCCGTGGGTCACCACCGAAGCATAGACATCGACGGATCTGCATTGCTTCGGACGGCCTGATGGAAGCGCCGGCCGAGCCCGCGGTTCGCGCCCGTGACGAGGAAATCCCCGCGCCGGATATGCTGAACCTGACGTTGACGTCAGAGGGAGGTCATGGTGCGCATCGGTGAACTGGCCGAACAGGCCGGCGTGAGCGTGCGGGCGTTGCGCTACTACGAGGAGCAGGGTCTTCTCACCGCCGAACGCAGCTCCAGCGGCCAGCGGCACTACGCCGAGGCGGCCGCCGAGCGGGTGCGGCTCATCCAGATGCTCTACGGCGCCGGGCTGACCAGCCGCACCATCGCCGGCCTGCTGCCCTGCGTCGACGCCCAGGTCAGCACCCCGGAATCGCGTGCCCTCCTGGCCGCCGAGCGGGACCGTATCAACGCCCAGATCACCGAGCTGACCAAGACCCGAGACCGCCTGGACGCCGTGATCGAAGCCTCCACCGCGCCCGAGAACGGCTGCGTCGTCGCTCACGCCCCGCACGGCCTGGCGGCTGCCACCGGGATTTAGCACACGCCAGGACGCCGCGCTGACAATCGGCAAAACGCACCCTTGATGAGCGCTTTCCGACCCAAACCGCAGTTTGTCGGGTTTGGGTCGTTCTAGCGTGAGCGCTAATGACTGAGACAACCACGTCCGGCGTACGGCCGGCGGCCCATGCGGTCGCGGGCCGGTCCGAGCGGTTCCGCCCCGACATCGAGGGCCTGCGAGCCGTGGCTGTCGTTCTCGTCGTGCTCTTCCACGCGGGTGTGCCCGGCCTGGCCGGCGGCTTCATCGGCGTCGACGTCTTCTTCGTCATCTCCGGATTCCTGATCACCTCGCTGATGCTGCGCGAGGTACGCCGCACCGGCCGCCTCTCCCTCGTCGGCTTCTACGCCCGCCGCGCCCGCCGGATCCTCCCGGCGGCGGCGTTGGTGCTGGTCACCACATTGCTGGCCAGCTATCACCGGCTGGGTTTCCTACGCGGCGACGAGATCTCCGAGGACGTGATCTGGTCGGCCCTGTTCGCCGCGAACTTCCGTTTCGCCGCCCAGGGGGTCGACTACCTCGCGGCGCAGGACGCTGTCTCGCCCGTACGGCATTTCTGGTCCCTCGCTGTCGAGGAGCAGTTCTATCTTGTCTGGCCGGCCGCGATCGTCCTGCTGATCTGGCTCGGATTCCGCTGGGCGATCGGATATTGGCTGGCCGCCGCGGTGGCCGTCTCGCTGGCCTTCTCGATCTGGCAGACCGGCACATGGTCGTACTTCTCGCCGCTCACCCGCGCCTGGGAGCTGGGCGCCGGATGTCTGCTGGCCCTGGCCGCGACCCGGCTCGACCGCATCCCCCGCCGCCTCGCCACCGCAATGGCCGGCATCGGGTTGTCGCTCATCGTCATCGCCGCACTCACTTTCGACGAGACAACACCCTTTCCTGGGTACGCCGCCACGTTGCCGGTGGTCGCGACAGTGCTCGTGCTGGCCGGTCGGGGCGACTCGGTGCTCGGCCGCCCGCCCCTGGTCTGGTTGGGCCGGTTGTCGTACTCGTTCTATCTGTGGCACTGGCCGGTGCTGGTGATCGCCGAACAGGCTTACGGGGAAACGCTTCCTGCCGTCACCCGGGTGCTGCTCGTGCTGGGGTCGCTCGGCCTGGCCGTCGTGACGTACTTCGCCGTCGAGGACCCGTTCCGGCGCAGCCGCAGCTTGCGTCGCTCCGACGTGCTGACCCTGTCGATCGCCGCCTGGTTGATCGTCGCGCCGCTCGCCGTCGCACGGTGGAAGACGTCCACCTCGCCCGCCGCCGACCCGGGCCGGAGCGCCGAACATCAACCGCGACTAGGAGCGCCGGCGCATGCCCAGCAGCCTTGAGTTCACCCGTACGTTCCGTCTGGCGCTGCTGGTGGCGCTGCTGTCCGTGCTCGCCGGGTGCACTGTCGCCGTGCCGCCGCCCCCGCGTGTCGAGCCGACGCCACCCGCGCCCCGGATCGCGCTGAGCGAGGTGCTGGCCGCCGTGGCCAAGGCTCCCGCCCGGCGCGAACTGCCCGCCGACCTCACCCCTTCGCTGGCCACCACGGCCGAGGACATCGGCTTCGACAATGAGAAATGCGAGGCCGGGCCCACTGCCGACAGCGTGGAGGCGTGCGTTTTCGGGGACCGGGCCAGTGCCGTCGACGTCGTGCTCTACGGCGACTCGCACGCCGGGATGTGGCTGCCCGCGTTGACCCAGATCGCCGACCGGAGGCATTGGCGACTGTGGTTCTACGGCAAGCCGGGCTGCCCGGCGGTTGCGATGACCATCTGGAACCAGCCCGAGCAGCGCGTCTTCGACGAGTGTTCCCGGTTCCGCGACTTCGTCGAAAGACAGATCACCACCGTACGGCCCGAGCTGGTGATCGTGACCAACGAGAGCTTCTCGCAGAAGCGGGACAACGGGCGGCTGATCACGCCCGGCGAGTGGACGGACGGCCTCACCCGAACCCTGCGTACGGTGGGAAGGTCTGCCGCCGATGTCGTGGTGCTGGGCAACACTCCGGTTCTGGACGAGAGCGCCCCCGAGTGCCTGGCCGCCCACCAGACCAACATCTCGCGCTGCTTCACGACTCGCAAGGCGGCCACCGCCCGTACGTGGAACGAGGCCGACGAGGCAGCGGCCCGGAAAACCGGCTCCGGTTACATCTCGGTGCTGCCGTGGCTGTGCACCGCTATGTGCTCCCCGGTGATCGGCAACGTCACCGTCTATCGCAACCGGTTCCACCTGACCGGCACGTACGCCCGGATGGTGAACGGCGTCCTCGAGGACGAGCTGCTGAAGCGCTTCCCCTCGAACGCCGTTCCCTAGAGCTTTGTCAGCGGCGGCGGCGACGCCGGAGCAGTGTTGCCGCCGCCGCAGCGCCCGCGAGCAAGACCCCTCCGGCGACGGCCAGCGGCATCGGCCGGCGCTCCCGGAGCTTCCCGTCGGCGTCCGTACGGCCGACGAACTGCTCCTTCGTCTCGGCGGCGTGCTCGGCCACCCGGGACGCGGTCTCGGCCGTCGACTGCTTGACGTGCGTCAGGCCCTCGGCCGCCGATCGCGTCTTCTCGGCGGCAGCCTCCTTGAGCTGCGCGGTCTTCTCCGCCGCGGCCTGCTTTTTCTCCGTCACCGCGTTCTTGACCTGGGCCTTCACGTCGGCCTTGGCCGCCAGGGCGGACGCCGTCCCGGCGAGCTCGGCCCGCGTCCCGGCGATGTCCTCGCGAACCTCGTCCTTCGACCTGGTGTCGCTCATGAGCGCCGTCCCTCCTGGAAGGCCGCCTTCACGGCTTCCACGTCACGCTTGCCGCTCTCCATCGCCTCGATCGGCTCCGGCGGCACCGCCCGCTTGACCTGGTTCTTGCCGATCAGCGCCGCGACCCCGGCCGCGGCGAACAGCACCACGGTCACGATCAGCGCGGCCGCCCATACGGGCAGGATCAGGGCCAGCAGTGCCCCGATCGTCACGAACAGCGCGGCCAGCCCGTACAGGGCGATCACGCCCGCCCCGCCCAGCAACCCGGCGCCGGTGCCCGCGCGCTTGCCCTTCTCGACCATCTCCATCCGGGCCAGCGTCAGCTCGTCCCGGACCAGTGTCGTCACCTGCTCGCTCAACTGGTTGACCAGCTGGCCGACCGGCTGTTGCTCGGTATGCGTCGCCATCAGTGAGCTCCCTTCGTCCGACGCTCACTTACCCGTCAGAAGCGGGGATAACCCCAGCTCAACGGCTTATGACCCGATCTCGCTGACCTGAGCGAAGGGGCGGTCGTTGTGCCACGTGGCGTGGATGATGAAGCTGTGGCCGGTCTCGTTGAAGTAGACCGCCAGGTTGTCCGGCGTGTCCTGAACCTTCTGCACCTGCCACCCGTCGGCCGGGGTCGCGGTCACCAGCTGCACCACCGCGTCGGAAGTCACCCGGATGACCGCCTGCCCGCCCTCGACCCGGAAAGACCGCACGTACGTCCGTTTGCCGTCGCCGGCGGTGGTGACCGTCCAGCCGTCCTCGGTGGTGGTCGGTGGGGCGGTGTTCGCGGGCGGCTTCGGCGCGGTGGTGGTCGGGCGCGGCGGTGTGGTCGTGGTTGTCCTGGTCGCCGTGGGCCGGGGCTTGGTGGCCGTACCGGTTCCGGCGCCGGGCGTCGGCGTGGTGCTCGTCGGCGCCGGGGCAGTCGCGCTCGGTAACGGCGCGGGGAAGTCGCCGGCATCGGAGGCGGGCAGCTGCGCCAGCGCCCTGTCCTCCGGCGCGTTGGTGCGCAGCACCGGCAGCAGGGCTACCGAGGCCAGCACGATGCTCGTCGCGGTGGCGGCCAGCCACCCCGCGATCGGCGTCCAGCGGGAAGATCGCACGAGGACATCGTCTCATCTGCCCCTATGGTGTACGCCATGGCGATGATCCTGCTGGTCGAGGACGACCGCATCATCACGGCGGCGCTGTCCCGCGCGCTGACCGACGCCGGTCACGTCGTGCGACCGGTGGGACGGGCCGCCGACGCTCTCAAGATCGTGACGGATGAGCGTCCCGACCTGGTCATCCTCGATCTCGGGCTGCCCGACATCGACGGCACGGACGCGCTGCGGATGATGCGCTCGGTGTCCGACGTGCCGGTCATCGTGGCCACCGCCCGCCGCTCCGAGGCCGACATCATCAGCCTGCTCAGCGCGGGCGCTGACGACTACGTGACCAAACCGTTCTCGGGCGGGCACATCCTGGCCCGCATCTCGGCGGTGCTGCGGCGCTCGCGGGCGGCCACCACCGAGGCGCCGAGCGCGATCACCGTGGGCGACTTGATGATCAACCCGCGTCAACGCCGGGCCGAGCTGCGCGGCGAGCCGCTGCAACTGACCCGCCGCGAGTTCGACGTGCTGGCGTACCTGGCCGAGCGGGTGGGCCAGGTGATCAGCCGGCGCGAGCTGATGAACGAGGTCTGGAACCAGGCCCGCATCGGCGAGGAACAGACCATCGACGTGCACATCTCGTGGCTGCGCCGCAAGCTTGGCGAGACCGCCGCCCAACCCCGGTTCCTGCACACCGTACGCGGGGTCGGGGTCATGATGGTCGATCCGCGATGAGGTGGGCGCTCAACCGGCTGGCCCTCGCCATCACCTCGATGGTCGCGCTCGCCTTCCTCGTGCCGCTGGCCGTGGCGACCCGGCAGATCGCGCACGACCGGGCCGTCAGCGACGCCCGTCAGCAGGCCACCTCGCTGGTCACCGTGCTCGGGGTGGACGCCGACCCGACCCTGCTGACCAACGCCGTGGCCAGCACGACGGCGGGCAGCGAGGGCCGGCTCGCCGTGCACCTGCCCGACTTCGCCGCGATCGGGGTCTCGCACACGACCGCCGCCCAGATCACCATCGCCTCGCAGGATCGCCGTTCGGCCCTTGCCCCCGTCGACGACGGCCTGGTCTACCTGCAGCCGACAGTGCTGACCGACGGCCGTACGGTGATCGTCGAGGTTTTTGTGCCCGACACCGAACTCACCCGTGGGGTGTGGGCGGCCTGGTTCGTGCTCGGCGGCCTGGCGATCGGGCTGGTGGCGGGCTCGATCCTGTTCGCCGACCGGCTCGGCAGCCGGCTCGTCCGCGCCACCCGGGAACTGGCCGGATCGGCCCGGCGGCTCGGGGCGGGCGAGTTGCAGACCCGGGTCGAACCACACGGTCCCCGCGAGCTGCGCGACGCCGCGAACGCCTTCAACACCATGGCCGACGACCTGAGCAGCCTGCTCGAACGCGAACGAGAACTCGCCGCCGACCTGTCCCACCGGCTGCGCACCCCGCTGACCGCGCTGCGGCTGGACGCCGAGGCGATGCCGCCCGGCCCGATCGGCGAGCGGATGCGCCAGGCCTGCGACCTGCTCGACGAGGAACTCGAGGCGATCATCAAGGGGGCGCGGCTGGGGGTGGCGGCCCGCGGCAAGGAACAGACCGACCTGGTCGAGGTGCTGGCCGACCGGCTCGCGTTCTGGTCGGTGCTGGCGGAGGATCAGGAACGGCCGTGGCAGGTGGTGGGCGGCGACGAACCGGTGCTGCTGCCGATCCCGCGCAGCGAGCTGATCGGGGTGGTCGACGCGATGCTCGGCAACGTCTTCTCGCACACCCCCGAGCGGGTCGCGTTCCGGGTCAGCGTCTCACCCGCGGGCCTGCTCGTCGACGACGCCGGCCCGGGCATCGCCGACCCCGCCAAGGCCGTGCAACGCGGGGTCAGCGGGGCCGGATCGACCGGGCTCGGCCTCGACATCGTGCGCCGCGCGGCCGAACAGGCGGGCGGCGAGATGGTGATCGCCCGCAGCCCGCTCGGCGGCGCCCGGGTCGGTTTCCACCTGCCGGCGCCGGCCCGTCCCCGCCGGAGCCGTCGCACGGTTTCATGATTGTTTTCGGGGCCTTTAAGGCTCTGTTATGGAACCTGCCCATAGCGTCCCCGCCGTAACTGCCGCGACGAGACAGTACGGAGTGAGCCGACATGCGCAGGAAGATCGCCTACCCTTTGGTCGCCCTCGGAATGACAGCGGGCGCAACGGTGGGTGTCGTCTCACCCGCCTCGGCCCACGGGTACGTGTCGTCGCCGCCGAGCCGCCAGGCGCTGTGCGCGTCGGGCAAGGTCGCCGACTGCGGCGCGATCCAGTTCGAGCCGCAGAGCGTCGAAGGGCCCAAGGGGCTCAAGTCCTGCGACGGCGGGCTCGCCGGGTTCTCGGTGCTGGGTGACGAGTCGCGCAACTGGCCGGCCACGACGGTCGGCTCCTCGGTGCAGTTCAGCTGGGTGCTCACCGCCCGCCACCGCACCTCGACCTGGGAGTACTACGTCGGCGGGACCAAGGTGGCGACGATCGACGACGGCGGCGCGCAGCCTGCCGCGGTGGTGAACCACACGATCAACCTGAGCAAGTTCCCGGGACGGCAGAAGGTGCTGGCCGTGTGGAACATCGCGGACACGCCGAACGCGTTCTACAACTGCGTCGACCTGAACGTGGGCGGTGGCGGTAACACCCCGGCCGAGCCCACCAAGCCCCCGACCGCTGCTCCGACCAAGGCGCCGACGGTTGCTCCCAAGCCGACCACTCCCCCCGCCGCCCCCGCCGCCCCCGCCGGTGGCTCCTGGGCCGCCGGAACGGCGTACAAGACCGGTGACGTGGTGACCTTCAACGGCGCCAAGTACCAGTGCCGCCAGTCGCACACCGCGCTCAGCAGCTGGGAGCCGTCGATCTACACGCTCGCGCTGTGGCTGCCGCTGTGAAGCGCCGGCTGATCGCCGCCGCCCTGGTCGCTCCGTTCGTCCTCGGGGCCTGCGGGACCGCTCGTGTTGCCGACCCGGACCCGGCAGGCCAAGCAACGGTTGCGGCCGAGGCGGTCGCCGAGATCAAGGCCGGGGACGACTTCAACGACACCGACGTGATGTTCCTGCAGATGATGGTCTTCCACCAGAAACAGGGCCTGCAGATGACCACGACCGCCGTCAAACGGGCCCGGAACCCCGAGCTCAAGGTCCTGGCGCAGGCCATCCAGGCCACCGAGAAGGACGAGCTCGCCATGGTCGAGTCGTGGCTCAAGGGCTGGGGCAAGAAGACCGACGTCGACCAGGCGCCCAGCCTGCACGCCGACCACGGCGGTCTGCCCGGCACCGGAGCGGCCGAGATCAAGGCACTGACCACGGTCAAGGCGGCCTCCTTCGACACCGCGTTCCTCAACCTCTTCCTCGCCCACCAGCACCAGGCGATGGAGATGTCGAAGATCGAGAAGACCGGTGGCAAGAACGAAGAGGCCAAGAAATTCGCCGTACGGGTGCAGCAGTCCCGCCAGGGCGAGATCCAGCAGATGCTCAAGCTGATGAACGGATAAACCGGTCCCAGTTGCCATTCGGTAGCGCGGCTCCGTCGGAGCGAAGGCGCTCCCGGCCACTTCCCGAACAAACAGAGGACGCCGACCGACGGCGTCCTCTGTTTTGGGGGGTGCCGCCGCCTTGGCTCCGATGTTCGCTCCACTCCGAGTGCGCAATTTCCGACTCTGGGCCGCCGCCGACCTGGTGTCGGTCGGAGGCACCTGGATGCAGGTGCTGGGGCTGAACTGGCTCATCCTCTCGGCGACCGGCTCGGCCGCCACCATGGGCATCGTCGTCATGCTGCAGTCCCTGCCCGTGCTGCTGCTGGGCAGCTGGGGCGGCGCCCTGGCCGACCGCCTGCCGGCCCGCCCCATGCTGATCGCGTTCCAGGCGTTGCGGGCCGTTCTCGCCCTGACCCTGCTCCTGCACGGCGGCGTCTGGATGATCTACGCCGTCGCGCTGGCCTCCGGCGTGATCGGCTCGTTCGAGGGCCCCGTACTGGGCCGTTTCGGTTCGGCCCTGGTCCCGAAGGAATCCCTGGGCTCGGCCCTGGCGCTGGGTTCGGTGCTGTCGTCGGCCGGCCGCATCGGAGGCATGGCCCTCGGCGGCGTGCTGGTCGGGCTGACCGGCCCCGGCGTGCTGTTCGGCATCAACGCCGCGTCCTACCTGGCCGTGATCGCCGCCCTGGCCCTCATGCGTACGGGCGAGATGCGCGCCCTGCCCGTCGCGGCCCCCTCGGAACGCGGTGTGGTCGCCGGCCTGCGATACGTCCTGGCCCAGCCCGTGGTCCTGATCGTGCTGACCCTGTCGTTCCTGCTGGGGGCCCTCGGCCGCAACTACCAGGTCTCCATGGCGGCGATGGTGGCCGGCCCGCTGAACGGCACCTCCGGCTCGTACGGCCTGCTCTCCACGGTCTTCGCCATCGGCGCCGTCCTCGGCGGCCTCCTGCTGGCCGGTTCCGGCCGCTCCACCCTGCGGGTCCTACTGGCCACCGGCTTCATCATCAGCGTCCTGCAGTTCACGTCCGGCCTGGCCCCCAACGTCCTCGGCTTCGCCGCCCTGATCCTCCCCATCGCGGCCGGCGCCGTCATCTTCGACACCGTCGTAGCCACCCGCATCCAACTCGACACCCGCGAAGACATGCGCGGCCGCGTCCTGGCCACCCTCGGCCTGGTCTCCTCCCTCTCCGGAATCGTCGGCGCCCCGCTGGTGGGCTGGCTCTGCGACGCCGCCGGCCCCCGCGAAACCTTGCTCCTGGCGGGCGCGGTGACCACCGTGGCAGCCCTCACGGGGGCGGTCGCCCTGGCCCGAGTGAAGGGCCTGGCCCTGCCGACGTTCCGCCGCCCCGTCCCCCAACCCGCCTGACCTGAGTGCCGCCTCCCGATGCCCGGCCGGCTCTCGCCGACCGGGCATCGCCGTGCTGCGACCTGGCGACACGGAAAGCATCAGCCGACCGTCGAACTCGGCTGTCCGAGGGTCCGTACCCGGATGGGATCTTGCGGCATGTTCGTGTTCTTTTCCGCGTCGTCGTCCGTACGGAGGTGTTTCCTGTTCAAAGATGACCACATCGGTCCTGGGAGCGGTGATCGGTGCGCGGCCTGCCGACCAGCCATGCTGGTTAACATGCCGGCTAGGAACCGGTGGGGGAGAGCTGAGGGAACATGTCGACTCAAGATCCGCGTATGGAAAGTGCCTGGAACACGTACCGGAACTTTCTCGACAACGCGCCACCGCATCAGGTCACTCAAGATCTGCGGAATCTGTTCGTCCCAGACGACCTGATCAATGAACTGATCAGGCGGCACGATATCGAGTCGACCAAGTTCGTCAGTTTGAAGGAGCCGCTCAGCGTCGGGCGGGAGAATGCCGTCAAGTGGTACGCGGGTCCGCGCAGCGACGACAAGAACTGGCCCGCATATCGATCCCACCTGCAGAAAAGCCTCGACAACGACGCCATCAAAAAGATCAACGATGCCTCGGACAAGGTCGTGGCGATGCTCGACCACCCGGCGACGGCGAAGTTCAACTCGCGTGGTTTGGTCGTCGGTCATGTCCAGTCCGGAAAGACCAGCAATTTCACCGCGGTGATCGCCAAGGCTGCTGACCGCGGCTACCGGATGTTCATCGTGCTTTCCGGTGTGCACAACGCTCTCCGTCGGCAGACGCAGGCACGCCTCATTCGGGACATAGTCAATCTGAACCCGCCGTTGTGGCACCAGATCACGAAGCTCGAGCACGACTTCATGCCGTTGCCGAACCCGGCCGCGCTGCTGACCGCCAAGGATCAACATCTCCTCCTGGTGGTCAAGAAGAACGCCGTTGTGCTGCGCAAGCTCAAGAAGTGGTTGAGAAGCGCGCAGGCTCACCTGCATAACTGCCCCGCACTCCTGATCGACGACGAGGCGGATCAGGCCACGATCGCGACCCAGAGCATCAACCCGTTGATCAACGGAGTTATTAACAGCCTTCCTCGGGTCTGCTACGTCGGATACACGGCTACGCCGTTCGCGAATCTGCTCGCCGACCCGGTCAAGGACGACTCGTTCTATCCTCGCGACTTCATCCTCAGCCTGCCACGGAGCGAGGACTATCAAGGTCCCGAGAAGCTTTTCGGCCGTGCGGCGCTCGACGGTGAGGACCCGGCAACAGCGCCGGGTGGCCTCGACATGATCCGTAACATCCCGGACGACGAGGTCGTTGAGCTGCGACCGGCGTCGCGGGGGGACGCGGCGTCGTTCGAACCGGCCATTACGCCGTCGTTGCGGCGAGCCGTGCTGTGGTTCTGGCTGGCAACGGCCGCGCGGAGGGTGCGGTCCGGCAAGACCGATCACTCCTCCATGCTGATCCACGCGCATTCCGACACGAGAGTGCACGACTCCTATGGGCCGCCGCTCCACCGCTTCCGCCGTGAGGTGCTGGCTGATTTGGCCGAACCGGACTCACGCTTTCTGGCCGAGATGCGTGACCTCTGGGCCGCGGAATCCGAGCGGGTTCGAGCCGTCGAGATGGGCGAGAAGCCGCTCGTGATCGACGACGTCCTGGACGTCGTCCTGGACGTCGTCGACGCCACCAAAATCATCATGGACCACTACCGGAGCACGGACCGGCTGGACTACGAGTCCGAGCCCAAGCCGGTGATCGCGGTCGGCGGCAACACTCTGTCGCGTGGCCTGACCCTGGAAGGCCTGGTGGTCAGCGTCTTCGTCCGGTCCTCGGACGTCTACGACACCCTGCTGCAAATGGGCCGGTGGTTCGGCTACCGACCCGGCTACACCGACCTGCCCCGCATCTACATGCCGGCCGAGATGCGTCGGTGGTTCGCTCATCTGGCGACGGTCGAGGCAGAAATGCGGATCGAGATCGATCGACTGCTCGAGGAGCACAAGACCCCGATGGAGTTAGCAGTCCGGATCCGGTGCCATCCGAAGATGCGCGTCACTGCGCCGAGCAAGGAGAAAGCAGCGGTCCGAGCGGCTGCCGCGTACGGCGGCGCGCTGGTGGAGAGTCGGTACTTCCCGACCGTTCCGGCCGAGACAGCCAAGAGTTGGCTCGACGAGAACTCAAAGGCCGTCCAGGCCCTGCTCAGCGCATCGGTCGAACACGGTCGCTACGTGAGAGTGGACGACGGAAAGTCGCTCTGGCGGGAGGTGCCCACCGAGGAGATCGTGGCTTTCGTTGATACTTACAGATTCCACGCGATGTCCACCGACGCCCCAGGAAAGCTGATGTCGGCCTACATCCGTAAGCGCCGGGACAACGGCGGGCTGTACTCGTGGAACGTCGCAGTCGTCGGCAACCGGCCCCGCGACGTGGGAAAGACCGTCAATCTGCCGGACGGACGCAAGGTCGGTCTGGTCATGCGTACTCGGACGGCGGCGAGTCGTGGCGACGACATCGCGGACATCCGTACCCTCACCGGTCCGCGGGACGAGGGGCTCGACCTCGCCCTGGACCCGAACGAGTCGGTGAACCGTACGAAGCTGAAGCGAGAGAGGTCGAAGCAGCAGCCTGAGCGGGGTCTGGTGCTGCTGTATCCGATCGACGCGAAGTCCACGCCGGCGCCGGTGCAGCAGAGGACCGCGGAAGGTGTTTCCAAACCGGCCCGACAGCAGGACAGGGCGCCCTTGGCGGCACCCGGCGAAGTCGTCTGGGGCGTTGCTCTGGTATTCCCCGACCCGAGCAAGGGCCAGGACGTTCTGGTCGAGTACGACTACGTCGCCGCCGACCTCTCGAAGGTCTTCCCGACCGCGACCGATGAGGAGCCCGAGGACGTATCCGTCTTCGAGCAGGATCTCGACAGCGTCGAGGCGGAGCCGGCGCCATGACTGCCGGAGGCGGCGAGCAGGCGCTCGAACTGCGCAGGACCTTGGAGAAGCTGTGGCAGGAGGTCGCGTCCGAGGTGCCCGCTACCGACGAAGATGCCTTGGCGAGCGCGGAACTGGCCCTCTACGCCGCCGAAGGTCCACTGCGGCTGGCCGTCGACCGTCTCGGCCATCGGCATCTGCTGGTCCCCACGGTGGCCGACCGCGGGACCGTACCGGAGTGGCGCAGCGAGGGCGTTCAACTTCGCCCGGTGACCAAAATCGTCGACGACGAACCCGTGGGGTTCCTGGATCTGGAATGCCGTCGGGACGATCTGAACGGCGTCTACACCGGTCTGGTAGCCGATGTCTGTGTCGCGGTCGCCAAGGACGCGCGGATCTCCGGTCTCCGGCTCATCGAAATGTTGGAGTCCTGGCGGGAACTTCTGGGAGGAAGCCATCGGGATTGGACCGTGCCACGGCTGGCCGGGCTCTATGGCGAACTCGCGATCCTAGAGCTTCTGCTCCGCCTGGACCCCGCGGCTACCGAGGCCTGGGTTGGACCAACAGGCGCTCCGCAGGATTTCCGTCGCCGTGCAGGCGCCTTGGAGGTCAAATCGTCCACGGCGGCGGTGGGGCGGTTGGTTCGCGTTCATGGCGTCGACCAGTTGGAGACGCCGGTGGGCGGAACCCTGTCGTTGATCTGGTCGAGGTACGCGGCCGTGCCGCACGGAGAGGGTGACAGCATCCCCTCGATCGTCGAGCGTTGCCTCGCCGGGGCGAACTCGGCCCTGCTTCTTGGGCTGCTGGATCGGATGCGGCTCCCGTCGTTCAACTCCCCCGAGCTGCGTGACGTGGGCTTCACGTTCGTGGAGCGGAGCGTCTACGACGTGGGACCAGACTTCCCGCGCATCACTCCTGATCGATTCATTGGAGGTGCCGTGCCGGCAGGGGTGCAGGCTGTCGAGTACATGGTCGACCTGGACACGGTCCCGTCGACGGAAGATGACCTGATCAGAGTCCTCGGCCGCTTCCTGGAGTCCGAATGAGCACACCGACCTGGTACGCCCAACCGTTCCGGCCGGACGGCGGCATCACCGCTGAGGGCCTCCGCAACCAGTTGGGTCGACCGTCCCTCTCGGTGCTGACGGTCCTGGTGCGGGAGTCCGCGCAGAACAGTTGGGACGCCAAACAGGGTGGCGATGTCGACTACCAACTCGACCTTGTGACGGTCTCGCCGGCACACCGGCAGGCCTGGGTGCAGTTTCTGGTGCCCGGGGTACCGAACGACTCGTCGTTGGGCCGATCGCTGCCGGAGGTGCTGCGCAGTCAGAGCATCCGCTACCTCGCCGTGTCGGACCGCGGAACGACCGGGTTGGGTGGCCCCACACGATCCGACGTCCATGCCGAGCCGAACAAGCGGGCGTGGTTGTCGTTCGTCCTGAACAGCGGTGAGAAGCAGGACGTCGACGGCGGTGGCGGCACGTACGGGTACGGCAAGGGCGCATTCTTCCTTGCCTCCCGGGTCGGGACCGTCCTGATCTACACGAGGTTCCGGGACGAGGCTGGTGGCCTTCGGTCGCGACTCATCGGGTCGTCCTTGCTGAGCTCGGTGACCGTCGACGAAGTGCCGTACACCGGTCGTTACTGGTGGGGCCGGCCGAGCGAAGGTCACTGTGAGCCGCTGAAGGACCAAGACGCCGACATGGTTGCTCGTGCCCTGGGTTTGCCGGACTTCCGCGGCGAGGAGACGGGCACCACGGTGGTGGTACTTGATCCGAACCTCGCCGATCCCTTGGTGGAGGATCTGACCGAGATGACGGTGGAGGATGCCGGCAGATTCCTGGCCGATGCCGCCGCTTGGAACCTGTGGCCGCTCACGCTCGAA
The DNA here is from genome assembly GCF_004362215.1 of Paractinoplanes brasiliensis. Lineage (NCBI taxonomy): Bacteria > Bacillati > Actinomycetota > Actinomycetes > Micromonosporales > Micromonosporaceae > Paractinoplanes > Paractinoplanes brasiliensis. The sequence continues at coordinate 3,817,809 of NZ_SNWR01000001.1, forward strand.
GACCGGGACAGTCGGCTTCGTATTGCCGTCACGGCGCACGGAGCACAGATGGAGGTTCCCAGCGAGCGGACCGACGCCGTACTGGCCAACTTCGCCGCCGCGTATCGGGCGATGCGGACGACAGCCGAGCCGAACATTCGCTGCGGCAACCCTAAGAAGATGCTCGGCCGGTTCGGCTATGTCGACACCTTCGGCGCAAAGGTCATCTCACCGGCCGCGCAGGAACTCGGCCTGAGCGGGTCGCCGCATCATGTCTGTTGTATGCGTAGACCTGACCTGGTCGTTCAATACCTCGAACAACCCGCCAAGGCGCATCCGGACGTGGGCTACGCGGGGGTGTTCAAGGTCGAGGACGATCTCGACGCCGTCTTCGCCAAAGCCGAGCCACCCACTCATGACGCCTGGATCGACGCGCAGCTCGCAGGACGGGAGGCCACTTTTGTCCGGGTCTACCGACGGCGGCTCAACGAGGAAAGCGCGAAGATCGTCGGACCCAAGGCGCGCGAGGCAAAGGTTGTCGGCGTGCCGGTCGGACCGGTCGCGCAACGCCTTGGTTTTCTGCTGGCCGGAATCGGCGGCACCGGTGCGGCCGAGACCGTCCCGGTGAACTCCACCGTCGACCCTCCCGCCTGGTCGGGTCCACCACAGCAGCCAGGTGGTTCAGGGGATCCGGCCGGATCGAGGAACTCGGCTCCGAGCGTCGGCGGTAGGAAGCGGCAGCGTCCCGTGCTCGTCGGCCGGCCGATGTTCCGTTCGCGCGGCGGCCGACACATGCTGGCGCAGAAGGTGCGCATCTTCGCCGGCACCTCAGTTCGCGGTACCGCCACCGTGATCACGGGTGACGGAAGCGCCGAGACCGCCGGCCCCGTGGGAAGTGCGCAACCGCAGATCATCGGATGGAGCCACCAGAACATGATCCTGGGTGGTGAGATCTTCGTGGCAGGGGCGGAGTCCGTGGAGGTCGACCTTTTGATCTCGGCGGTCGAGGACGCGGCGATCGACATCGGGGTGGAGGTGGTGCCCTGATGGCCGTCCGGGCCTACCCCTACCGCGTCACGGTCGAACACGTCATTCCGACGCCGTGGATCTCGCTCGACACCGGAGCCGAGATGGGCGAACACGTCGAGTCGTGGGATTACAGCTCGGTATTGCGCGTGCAGCGCCGAGTCGAGGTCGACCTCACGTCGCTGTTGAGTGAGTGCGGGCTTCCGTCGACCGCACGAGCGGCACTCAGCGTGCGCTATTGGCCGGTTACCTCCTTGATCCGGCACACCGCCGTGCACCTTCCTCTGACCGATCCCGATCCGACGGGCAAGGTGCTCGCCGTGCTCACCGCCGAGGTGCCGGGCGCCGAACTAGCGGGAGCTGTGACGCTCGAGACATCCCTGGTGCTGGTCCAGGCGCCGGTGGACGCCGTCGAACCCTTCGTCGCACGACGGCCGGGCAGTGTGCTGTGGCGCGACGAGAGAACAGTTCGTCTGGAAGGCACCGCCGGCCTACTCCCGGTCGCACCGGTCAGCTTCAAGGAGCAGGGACTGCCTGAGCAGGCGGCCTGGTACGTGAGTCTCGACTCCGCCGATTGGATGAGCGCTGCTATGGGCAGCCTGCTCGTTCTCCTCAACGACGACAATCCGGCGGTGCGCAAGGCGGTCGAGCAGCCGGATGAACCCGATTCGGCAGTCGTGCTGCAGGCGCTCATGATCGACGTTGTTTGTGACTTGGTCGGCCGAGCGTTGATGGACGAGGAGTTCCCGAGCGACGCGGTTCGCCGCGGCCGCGCCTCCGAGATCTCGACCGCGGCCTTGGTGCAAGGATTGATCGGAGGGTTCCTCAGCATGCCGTCCGAGTCGCTGCCCGACGCGGTGAAAAGGCTGCGTGACGAGTGGCAACGGGATCCGTCGAGGGTGCGGGCCCGTGCACAGAGCGGCCTCAACTTCTTGGGGCGCCGCTCATGAGCACTCTCTATCCACGGCTGCTCCCGAACGAGACGGAGAAGCTGTTCAATGCGATGAGAGGAAAGACGCCCGAGGCGCTTCGGGAAAGCGCGCAGTCTGCCTCCGGTCACGCCGTGTTCGCAGCCACCGGGGGCACACGAGTCACCCGCGACGAATTGCGGGTGCTTGCGGCGGAGCTGGAGAAGATCGCGGTGGCCTACGGCTATCCGAACTCCGGAGACGTCATCGAATTCGACCGAGCGGCCGCCCGTCACCTGCACCAGCACACCGGCATGACGCCGGGAGAGGCCTCCCAACGCCAGGTCTGGGCTTTCCTTGCGCTGGTTCTGGTCCCGCACATCTGCGCCTGGCGATTCCCGATGAAGAGCGACGGAACGTACGCCGTGGACCGGTTCAAGGGCTCGGACCTGACGAGGCACACTCTTGGTCGGCTCTGGACCAGGGCGTACGTTCTGCACGACCCCGCGTCCGCGAGTCCCTACGGGCTGCTGGACGAGCTGGGCGAGGCCGACCTGGACCAGATCATGGCTCGACGCCGTGCGTTGGCCGCCACGCCGTCTCTCGTACGAGCTGTCGTCCGAGCACACGCCGAGGATCGCGACAACGGCGAGGTGCCGGCGAGGGCAGTGCTGCGGGACTCACTGCAACGCATTCTCCGACTCACGGCGTTCCTCGATCTCGATTGGATGCCCGAGGACCACCTGCTCGAGTTGGTTCGTGAGCAGCGTGTGGAGTCGCGGAAGAACCTCGCAGTAGCGTGATCGACATGGCAGCAAATGAGCTTCCTGTTCCGAGTTCCGCCGGCGTGTCGAACCGGATGAGCCGCCAGCGTCGACGCGACACGGAACCGGAAGTGATTATCCGCAAGCTCCTGCATGCCTGGGGCCTGCGTTTCCGAGTGACCCTGCCGGTTCCCGGGATGAAGCGCCGTTCGATCGACATCGCCTTCCCGCGTGCGAAGGTGGCGGTCTTCGTCGACGGCTGCTTCTGGCACGTCTGCCCGGAGCATCAGACCAGCCCGGCCGCTAACTCCGAATGGTGGGCGACCAAGCTGGCGAAGAATCAGGCTCGTGATGTCGCGACTACCGAACACCTGCGCGAGCTCGGCTGGACCGTCGTACGAATTTGGGAGCACGAGGATCCGCAGGCGGCAGCGGAAAAAGTTCGGGATGTCGTACGAGGCGGCCCGTAGGCTCCGCGACTCCGTCCAGGCCGGCTGCCAGGTGACGGGCGATAGCCTCCGCGAGCTGCACCGGAACCGCGTTGCCGATCTGCCGAGCGATTTCGACTTTGGAACCGCACCACCGGAAGTCGTCGTCGAAACCCTGCAGACGAGCCGCCTCGAAATGGGTGATCGCGCGGTTCTCGGTGGGGTGCAGGTAACGACCCTTCTCAGGCTTGAAGAATTCGGTGCGGATGGTGACGGAAGGCTGGTCCCATCGGAGCCGGCCCATGACGTCCCCAGAGCCGGTGGTGTGCTTCCTCCAGCAGGGGCTCTTCAGCTCGTAGGGCAGATCGAATCGATTGCCACCCGCCGGAATCGCGCGGAAGCGGTCCAGGGAGAGCTGCTGGTAGTTCCGGGTCAGATGGAGGTCGGAACTTCTGAACCAGCCGGGGATCGGCGGACCCTCAAGGTGCGTCACCGTGCCCGACGGCAGCAACTGGTTCTCCGGGTGAACGCCCGGCTGGATCCCCTGGAGGGCCTTGGCGACGGTGAGCCAGTCCTCCCGTCGCTTGACGGTCTTGCCGGGAATCTCGATCTGTTCGAGATCCTTTCGAGTACCGATGACGATGGTGCGCCGACGGATCTGTGCCGCGCCGTACTCGGCCGCGTTGACGACATCCCAGTCCAGGCTGTAGTCCGTGAGTTCGCCACCGGGGAGCGTCTCCGCTCGCAGAGCCGCGAACTCGTCACTCTTCAGGAAACGATCGACGTTCTCGATCACGAACACCTTGGGTTTGATCTCGGTCAATACGCGGACGTACTCCCGCCACAGCTGATTCCGAGGGTCGTCCAGACGTTTGGCTCCCAGGTTCGAGAAACCCTGGCACGGTGGCCCGCCTACGACGACGTCGGCCTTGCGAGCTTCGCCGGTCGGGGACCAGCCCACGATGCTGCGCTGGTGCACGATGCCGGCGCCGAAGTTCTCGGTGTACGTGGTGGCAGCGGCGCGGTCCAGTTCAACAGCGCCGACGGTCCGGAACCGGCCCGTCCGGTGGAAACCCGCGGTGATGCCGCCGCATCCGGCGAAGAGGTCGACCACCCGGAACGTCTTTGCCATGGTCATCACCTTAGCGGCGGACGACCTGCCACATCGCCCGCCACGTGCGAGTTCGATCACCGGGTGCACCCGATGCGCCGATCGGGGTCGGCTAGCGTGACAAGCACCGGTCAATTTCGGCTAAGGGGAGCACGTGGAGCTGTTGCACTCGGGGAAGGTTCGTGAGGTTTATGCGGACGGGCGGGACATCCTGCTCGTGGCGTCGGACCGGGTCTCGATCTATGACGTGGTTCTCCCCACTCCGATCCCCGACAAGGGCAAGATCCTGACCCAGCTTTCGCTCTGGTGGTTCGAGCAACTGGCCGACGTGGTGCCGAACCACATCATCTCCAGCACCGACGTGCCGGCGGAGTGGGCCGGGCGCGCCGTGCGGTGTGAGCGGCTCGACATGGTGATGGTGGAGTGCATTGCGCGGGGTTATCTGGCTGGCTCGGGGCTCAAGGAGTACGAGCGCGACGGCGCAGTGTCCGGGGTTGAGCTGCCGGAAGGGCTGATCGAGGCGTCGGAGCTGCCGGAGCCGATCTTTACGCCTACCACCAAGGTCGCGCCGGGGGAGGGGCATGACGAGTTCATGACCTATGCCGATGTGGAGGCCAAGGAGGGCGCGGAGCGGGCGGCCGAGCTCAAGCGGATCACGCTCGAGGTTTACCGGCGTGGGCAGGATGTGGCGCGGGCCAAGGGCATCATCATCGCGGACACGAAGATCGAGCTGGGGATCGGCTCGGACGGCGTGTTGAAGCTCGGCGACGAACTGCTCACGCCCGACTCCTCGCGGTTCTGGGCGGCCGACGAGTGGAAGCCGGGGGGCACCCCGCGTTACCTCGACAAGCAGTTCCTGCGGGACTGGTCCTCGTCGCTGACCGAGTGGGACCGTACGGCGCCGGGGCCGGAGATCCCGGACGAGGTTGTCGAGGCCACACGTAACCGCTATGTCGAGGTTTATGAGCGGCTGACCGGCGACCGCTGGAACTAAGGCACTCGGCGGGTCGCCACCCACCACGCCGGCTGGGGGGCGTTGCCGTTGCGCTTGGCGTAGAGGCGGAACCCGTACGCGCAGCAAATGGCCGCGAAGATGGCGCCTGTCCAGCCGCCGAAGACGATGCAGAGGGGGGCGAGCAGCCAAAGGGCTACCGCCGCCGCTGTGTGGAGGCGTGGTTTGGGCGTGCTCAACCTGTCTACGCGCCGGCAGAACCTGGGGTCGGCCGCGCGCAGCTGGGTTATGAGGCCGTCGAAGGCCGCCTTCTCCTTGGGATCGAGCATGAGAGCCACCTCCGCCAACCGAACCGCCCGACGCGGCATAGATACCCACCGTCGTCATGCGATAACCCGCGACGGCACTCACGGCACAGCATCGGGATATTCGCGCGCAGCAGCAAACTACCCAAGCGCACCTTGTCGCGAAAAATCAGGACAATCGAGACGGGGAGGCAATCGAACGAGTGTCCCCCTGAAGAGCGCGCGGCATACACGAAGAGTGGCCAAAGTGGAGGGCCAAGAAAAACGACTTCCGGGACAATTCCCGAGCGAAATAATTGCACACCCTGTGTGCAATTGCGGTGGCTGATCCAATAACAAAAGACCCGGGGAATTCCCGGGTCGGACAGATGGTGGATCAAACCGTCAGGGGGCGGCGGCCGCGCTCTCGGGCAACGCCGGATCTTCGCCGCGGCCGCAGCCGGCGCAGGACGGGCCCCCGTCGTCGGTGGGCCGCAGATGCCACCCCAGGGCGACGCCGCCGAGGAGGCTCAGCAGGCCCACAACGGCAGCAACGGCGACCGCGCCGGTCATGCCGCGGAACCCCGGACCGGAAGGCCTGCGGGCGTGTAGATGCCGCGGCCGAAGTGGCGGCGGTCGACCGCCGGGTCCTCGCTCGAGCGTGCGGTGACGTAGGGGGCGGTAAACGTGTCGACCCCGGTGCCGAGGTGGGCGCCGGGGCGATAGGTGACGGTGACCGCGCGGGGGGAAGCTGCCTCGATCACTCCGGCACGCCAGCCGTCGCGGTAGACCCAGACGCGGTCGGAGGGGTGATAGCTGTCGGCGGGCGCCACGTCCGCCGGGTCGCGCTGGGGCGGAGCGGTGGTCGGGGCGGACGTCGGTGCCGTGGACATCGAGATGACCCTCCAAGATCTCGGGACTCGGTCGTCCAGGTGGCGGGGGAACGCCACCGAGCCTTGCGTGCCGGCCGAGAAGCCGAACTTCCGCCACGCTGTGTCAGCAGGCGGTGCGTGTCTGTCAGCTATCATGCTCGCGTACCAAGGCGTTCGCAAGGCCGGATGCACGTGCATTCGCTTCGGGCAGACGCCAGGGCGGCCGTCCCGTCTGTTTCGTTGTGGACGATCTCCCCCTTAGGATGCTGTGGGACTGCGGCCGGGCAGCCCCCTTGAGAGCGATGACGAGGAGCCAGGTGAGCGCGGGTACGCAGCAGGAGGAGGCGCCGACCGGCGGCCCCACCGTTCTGCGCATTCTGCTCGGGACCCAGCTCCGCAGGCTGCGTGAGGCCAGGGGCATCTCCCGCGAGGATGCCGGCTGGGAGATTCGGGCCTCGGGCTCGAAAATCAGCCGAATGGAGCTCGGACGGGTCAGTTTCAAGGAGCGCGACGTCAGCGACCTCCTGACCCTGTACGGCGTGAACGAGCCGGCCGAGCGCGAGGCGTTGCTCGTGCTGGCCCGTCAGGCCAACAACCCGGGCTGGTGGCAGCAGTTCAGTGACGTGATGCCGGGCTGGTTCCAGTCGTACCTGGGGCTTGAGGCGGCCGCGACGCTGATCCGGACGTACGAGATTCAGTTCGTGCCCGGCCTGCTGCAGACCCCCGAGTACGCCCGCGCGGTCATCATGCTCGGCCACGCCGGTGTCACGCCCGAAGAGATGAACAAGCGGGTCGAGCTCCGCCGTCAGTGGCAGGCCATCCTCGACCGCCCCGAGGGCCCCCAGCTGTGGGCGGTCATCGACGAGGCGGTCCTGCGCCGGCCGATCGGCGGCGTCGAGGTGATGAGGGCTCAGATCGAGTTCCTCATCGAGGCGGCCAAGAAGCCCAACGTACGGCTGCAGATCATTCCGTTCCACGCCGGCGGTCACGCCGCGGCGGGCGGCCCGTTCGCGATCCTGCGCTTCCCCGAGCCCGAGCTGCCCGATGTGGTGTACGTCGAGCAGCTCACCAGCGCGATCTATCTGGACAAGCGCGAGGACGTCGACCAGTACGCGATGGCGATGGAGCGGGTCTGCATCGATGCCGAGCCGCCGAACCACACGCCGGAGATTCTGGGCAAACTGCTCCACGAAGTGGGCCGTCCGGCCTGATCTTTCGCCACTCTCTGGAGCCGCGCCTCAACCGGCGGTACGCTCTGCGCACTTGCCTGTCGCCTGGCGTGACGGGTCAGTGCTGGTAAGGGCTCGCCCACGTCCGCTGCCGACGACCGTGGACGAGACCGCATTACCGTCCCGGGTCCTGCCTGGCTTGAACCGCTAGGCAGGCCCATCCCTTTCCGGGGTACGCGGCCGCAATCGTCGCGTTACCCGGCCATCTCATCGTCTCGCCGCCTGTCAACTGACGGTCGTGATCGGACGGATGGCTCCTGAGCCTCGAGCCGGACGCGGGAATGGGCACGTCGCGGGTGAGGCGGCCGGCCGTTGTCGGCCAGCGGCGCTGTGGCTGGGCCGGCTCGATCACGGTCGACTTCTCGTTGATTCGTCAGGCGAGCAGGTTGTCGAAGTCACCGTCGTGGACGCCGCCGAGGAAAGCCTCGATCTCGGCCCGGGTGTAGATGAGAGCCGGACCCTCGGGGTCGCGGGAGTTGCGCATGGCCACCTCGCCGTTGGGGAGGACGGCGCACTCGACGCAGTTGCCGCTGGGGTTGCTGCGCCGGCTCTTCTGCCAGGTGACACCTTCCAACTGGCCGGCCGGGATGCCGTTGACCGCGTACTGCATGTTGACGCTCCCTTGGTTCTCCTCCGGTCGGGGATCGTCCGGAGTCACATGATCTCCCGGTGAGCTACCGTTGCCTTACAGCTGGTGCAAATGCACGTGCATCTGGCCTTGCGTACTCACGGGATTGTGAGCATGATAACGCACGTACGAAATTCTTGGGTTCACTTAGGGTGACATCTTTGAGTGACGGACCGGTCGCGGAAACGGTGTTCGCGGCCTCGGCGCAAGGCTCCTGGCGGGGCGTCCTAGCGAGAGGTGACGAGATGACGGTTCCCAACATCGGTCCCGAGCACTTCGACCAGGGGGATGCGTTCGGGGTGGAACTGCGGATGGGCAACCCGGCGCCGCTCTGCCGGGATGAGCCGAACATGGACGATGCAGGCGCCGCGACGGCTCGCACGGCAGGTGTTTCGCACCGTTTTGGGGACGTCAGGCATGCCCTGTCCCGCCCGAACGCCAGCTCGGTCCACGTGTGGTCGGCGAGCGACGAGGGGAACCCCGATGCCCGGAATTGATCGCCATCGGACGCTGACGGGGCGTCAGCAATGATCACTTTGAGTAATGGTCAGAAGAGGTCATGCCGCTCGCCCGCCGTAGTCATGCGGAGGCGCAAGGTGATTACCGACCGTCGCAGCTATGTGGACGCTCAGACGCAACTGCTTGCTGAACAGCAAATTCCCGTAACAAGCCTGCCATAAACCTCGTGACGCAGCGCCTTTCCCCGCCGCGTCATTCCGGCTCCGGCCGGGTCGTCCGGTTCCCCCGTGCCGGGCGGCCCGGCCGGTTGTAAACGCTCCCGCGGATCAGGAGCGCTTGCGCCGGCCGGGAGCGCTCGCGCCGGTCAAACCCCCTCGCATCAACGCTCGCGCCAATGAAGATCAGGGCTTGCGGGCCACGCCGGCCCAGTAATAAGCCGCTTCGGGGTTGTCGACCGGCTCATCAGGCCGCCAGTTCGACACCGGAACCAGCCCCGGATCCAGCAGCTCCCAGTCGCCGAAGAAGCGTTCGACGTCGGCTCGTGATCGCGGCACCAAGGTCACCCCGGCGTTCTCGGCCGCCGCCACCGCTTCGTTCACCTCGCCGGGCGCGAAGTCCGCGGTCGGGTGCGTGATCGCCAGGAGGCTGCCGGACGGCATCGCGTCGCGCAGCGCGTCGACCTTGCCCCACGGGTCCTCGTCGTCGGCGATCAGCATCAGGATGGCGATCAGCGTGAGCCCGATCGGCTTGCTGAAGTCGAGCGTGTCGCGAAGCACCTCGTCGTCGAGGATCGACGACGGGTCGCGGATGTCGGCCGAGATGTACTCGCTCCGCCCCCGCTCGGTGCTGATCATCAGCGCTCGCGCGTGCGCCAGGACGATCGGGTCGTTGTCCACATAGACCACGCGGGCCTCGGGGGCGATCCGCTGCGCGATCTCGTGCAGGTTGGGCCGGGTCGGGATGCCCGTCCCGATGTCGAGGAACTGCCTGATGCCTTCCTTCTGCACCAGGTCACGGGCGGCGCGGTGGACGAACTTGCGGTTCTCGGCGGCCATGTAACGCATGCCCGGGATCGCCTTGATCATCGCCTCGCCGACGGCCCGGTCGACGGCGAAGTTGTCCTTGCCGCCGAGCCAGTAGTCGTAGATGCGGGCCGAGTGCGGCACGTTGATGTTGACGCCCGGCGGCGCGACCTCGGGCACTGAGGGAACCTCGTCCACGCGTCGCCTCCTTCGCCCGATCCGCACCGGGCCGACTGTCCGTCAGTCGGTAAAGCGTAGCGGTCCGGAACGATCATATAGAGATCGATCGTTGGTGGGGTGAAGAAGCAGGTCAGGCCGCGGACGCCCGGTCACGGTAGGAACGGTTCCGGTCCGGCCCGGGGATTCCGCATACCACCTGGTCGCGCCCGCGGTGCTTGGCCGCGTACAGGTTGCGGTCGGCTGTGGACAGCAGGCCGGGCTGCGTACGGAATTCGGCGTCGTCCACCCCTGCCACACCGATGCTGACCGTGACCGGCAGCCCGTTGGTCATGCCGGTCCAGTCGTAGGCGCCGACGGAGCGGCGAATGTGGTTGATCTCGTGGCCGGCTCGGGAGGAGGGGCAGCTCGGCAGCACCAGCAGGAACTCCTCGCCACCCATCCGGGCGACGAACCCGTCGGGTGACACTGCGGCCAGCTCGGTTTCGAGGAGCTTGGCCACCTGCACCAGTACCTGGTCGCCGACGTCGTGCGAGAGCTGGTCGTTGATCCGCTTGAAGTGGTCGAGGTCGACGATGGCGACCGTGATGTCGGGATCGTTCTCGATCAGCCGTGGCAGCTGCTCGTCGATGTAGCGGCGGTTGCGCAGCCCGGTCAGCGGGTCACGCCGGGCCTGCTCGCGGAACCGTTCGGCTTCCTGCCGCGCCTCGGCCGTCTCGAACATCGCCTGCCGGGTGCGGGCCTGCGCCTCCCGCTGGCTGGACTGGAGCACCTTGTAGGCAGCGAAGAAAACCTTGTGAGCCTCGAACGCCTCGGCGAACTCACCCCGGGCGGCGTGCAGCTCAGCCTGCTCCTGGTAGGTCTGTACGAGGAAATGGCCCAGCTCGCGGTCGGCGCAGAGCCGGCGCGACTCGTCCAGGCTGGCCTGGGCCCGCTCGTACGCCCCGAGCCCGCGCTGGGCCCGGGCCAGGTTGAGCAGGTATTCGGGCATGGCGTCGGCGTCGTGCCGGCGCATCGACCGGTACTTCTCGATCGAGGCCTGCATGGTCCGCTCGGCCTGCGCGTAGTGCCCGTTGCTCATCTCGATCGCGCCGATGGTGTCGAGCACCGTGGCGTCGAGTTCGAAGCCGTGTTTGGCGGAGAGCGCGCGCACCCGATCGGCGACCTTGGCCGCCCGGGCGAAGTTGCCGGCCGCGTGCTCCGAGTAGGCGTAGTTGTTGAGCACGTAGAGCAGCAGGAACGGCCGGTCGAGCTCTTCGGTGAGGCGCTCGGCCTGGACGAACCGTTCGCGCGCGGCCTCCATCGAGCCGGCGAAGGCCAGCGCGTCGGCGAGCTTGGCGCGGTGCCAGATGTGCATGAACGCGGTGGCGGTGTCGTCGAGCAGCTCGACACTGCGTACGGCGTGGTCGAGGCTCTGGGCGGCGTCGCCGAGGTGGCGGTGAATGGCGGCCCACACGAGGTGGGTCCGTGCGGTCAGCTGGCGGGCGCTGTTGTCGACCGCCCACTGGTGGACCTGCCACATGCGCTGCGCGGCGTCGGCGACGTCACCGGCGCGCATCCGCATGTTGACCTGGCAGAGGCGGGCCCGGGCGACCAGCAGTTCGTCGCCGAGCAGGTGGGCCTGCTGCTCGTAGCGCTGGGCGAGCTCGAGGGTGGGGGCGGCGTCCCAGTGGATCTCGTCTTCCAGCTGGAGCAGGGCAGCACTCAGCTTCTCCCGGTCGAGCACCTGCCGGTCGTGATCCACGTGGCCAACCCCCTTTCGCTTCTGGGCCACTGATCGACAGCGTCGCCCGTCGGTTGAGGGATTCCGTCATGATCAGCGCTCTGCTTCCGAAGGTTAGCTCTCGGTGAGCCCGCGATTCCATCGTCACAGACGTGAGCAATGTCGCCACAGAAGGTCACATAGACCACGCAAGGCGACGGCGCCCGTCGAAACGGGCGCCGTCGCGGGGTTGACGTCAGCGGCTGAGCGCCGGGACCTGTTCCTCTTCGTCCACGACCGGGGGCTCGGGCGTCGCGTCGACGGTCGAGCGGAGCGCGGTGGGGCGCATCAGCAGCGCGGCCACCACGCCGACCACCGCGATCGCCGCGCTGATCAGGAAGATGTGCCCGGTGGCGTCGCCGTACGCGGCCCGCACGATGTGCTGGACCGAGTCGGGCAGCGCGGCGAGGTTCAGCGTGCTGCCGCCGCTCGTGCTGCCGGCCGGCACGCCGGCGCCGGCCAGGTCGCGGGTGATCTGGTCGCTGACCCGGCGGGCGAGCACCGCGCCGAGCACCGAGACGCCGATCGTGCCGCCGAGTGAGCGGAAGAACGCCACCGTCGAGCTGGCCGCCCCGATGTCCTTGAGCGAGACCGTGTTCTGCACCGAGAGCACCAGGTTCTGCATCGACATGCCCACACCCGCGCCGACCAGGGCCATCGCCACACCGACGTACCAGAGTGGGGTTTCGTGGTCGAGGAAGGAGAGCAGGGCGAAGCCGATGACCAGCACGATCGTCCCGGTCACGATGTACGGCTTGAGCCGTCCGCTCTTGGTGATCATGCGGCCCGAGACCGTCGACGAGACCAGGATGCCGGCCATCATCGGGACCGTGAGCAGGCCCGCTTCGGTCGGGCTGTAACCTCGGCCGATCTGGAAGTACTGCCCCAGGAAGACCGCGCCGCCGAACATCGCCATGCCGACCGCGAGGCTCGCGATGATCGACAGGGCGGTGCCGCGCTGCTTGACGATGTCGAGCGGGACGACCGGCTCGGCGACCCGGGACTCGACCCAGATCGCGGCCGCCAGCAGTGCCAGACCCGCGCCGACCATGGCCAGGGTGGGCCACGAGATCCAGGCGAAGTTGCTGTCGACGAACGAGACCCAGACGAGCAGCACGCTGACTCCGGCGGCGATCAGGGTGGCGCCGAGATAGTCGATCTTGACGTTGGCCCGGCGGATGACCTCGAGGTTCAGCGTCTTCTGCAGCACGATCAGGGCGACGACCGCGATCGGGGCGCCGATGAAGAAGCACCAGCGCCAGCCGAGCCAGGCGGTGTCGACGATCAAGCCGCCCAGCAACGGGCCGCCGACCGTGGCCAGGGCCATGACGCCGCCGAGGTAGCCGTTGTAGCGGCCGCGCTCCCGGGGCGGGATCATCGCGGCGATCGCGACCTGCACGAGGGCTTGCACGCCACCCATGCCGAGGCCCTGGAAGGCGCGGGCGGCGATCAGCTGGCCGGCGGTCTGCGAGAAGCCGGCCACGATCGAGCCGAGCACGAACACGACGATCGAGATCTGGACCAGCAGCTTCTTGCTGTAGAGGTCGGCCAGCTTGCCCCAGATCGGTGTGGAGGCGGTGGCCGTCAGCAGGGTGGCCGTGACGACCCAGGTGTACTGGGTCTGGCTGCCGTCGAGCGAGCCGATGATCTTCGGAAGCGCGGTGGAGACGATGGTCGAGCTGGCCATCGCGACGAACAGAACCAGCAGGAGGCCGGAGAGCGCCTCCATGATCTGGCGGTGGGACATGGCGCCCGGGCGGGTGCCGACGGTGGTGGCGCTCATGCGCGCAGCCGCCTCTCTCGCAGAAGAAGTGATTGCTTCATACAACTATCTAGAAAGCTTGCCTATTGCGCAAGCTTTCTCATTGAGAAGCGAATCACGCGCCGGTACGCTCAGGTCATGAGCACCACTGCCGAGCCCGGTCTGCGCGAGCGGAAGAAAGCCGCGACACGGCAGGCGCTGCACGCCGCCGCGATGCGACTGGCGATCGAGCACGGCTTCGACCGCGTGACGGTGGAGGCCGTGGCCGACGAGGCCGGCGTCTCCCGGCGTACGTTCTCGAACTACTTCGGCAGTAAGGAAGAGGCGCTGCTCTACGGCGAGCGCCAGCGCATCACGCTGCTGATCGAGCAGGTGCGGGCCCGTCCGGCGGCCGAGCCGACGTGGGATGCGCTGACCGCAGCGGCCCGGCAGTTCTATCTGCGGCTCGGTGAGCTCGACCCGCACTGGGTGGCACAGAGCCGTCTCGTACGGGCTCAGCCGGCGCTCGTGGCGGCCCAGGTGCAGACGTTCGCGGCGCTCGAACGCGACCTGTCCGACGAGATCGCGGCCCACTCCGGGGACGACCCGGGCAGCGTACGGGTGAAAATGACGTCGGCCGTCTTCCTCGCGTCGCTGCGGGTCGCGCTGCACATTTGGCTCGACCGGCCGCCGGGCACGAACCTGTGGGACCTGGTCTCCGAGACGCTGGCCGAGGCCCGCCGCGGCTTCGGCTAAAGATCTTTGGAAACCCCAAGACCTTCCAGTACGAGGGAAAGGTAGCGCTGCCAGGCGCCGGAGTCGGGCGAGGAGCGCAGCACCCCGGCGTTCGCGCGCATGAGCAGGCTGATGTCCTCACGGGTGAAGTCGTCGCGCAGCCGGCCCGCGCTCTGGGCCCGCTGGATCACCTCGGTGGCGCCGCGCTGGGCTGTCGCGAGCAGCCCGGCCAGCCGCTCGTCGTCGTCGAACCCGCTGTTCGCGAGCAGCTCGGACAGGCCGCGGTCGGTCGCCTGGGCCTCGAAGAGCCGGGTCAGGTAGCCGACGAAGCCGGCCCACGGGTCGGGGTCGGCCAGCGCGGTCTCGGCGAGTTCGACGTACCCGGTCATCTGCCCGGCGAAGACCTCGGCGACGAGGTCGCGACGGGTCGGGAAGCGCCGGTAAAGCGTGGCGTTGCCGACCCCGGCCCGGCGGGCGATCTCGTCGAGCGACGCGTCCAGCCCGTGCTCGGCGAAGACGTCGCGAGCCGCGGCGATCAGCGCAGCCCGGTTACGCTGCGCGTCCGCACGCAGTCGATCGGCCATGGGTGACAGGGTATTACGGGACCGGGGATTCATCCCCATTTGGTGTTACCGTCGCGCCCATGCAGACCACTACCGTGCAGATCTCCACCGCGGACGGAACGGCCGACGCCTACCTGGTGAAGCCCGACGGCGACGGGTCGTACCCGGGCGTTCTGTTCTTCATGGACGCGTTCGGCCTGCGCCCGCGCATCGCCGAGATGGCCGGGCGGATCGCCGAGCGCGGGTTCACTGTGCTGGCGCCGAACATTCTCTACCGCGGCGGGCCGTCGCCGCTGGTCTCGCCCGAGGAACTGGCCGACAACGAGAAGCGTGGCGCCGCGTTCGGCCGGCTCATGCCGATGATTCAGGCCCTGACCGCCGACCGGGTCGCCGCCGACACAGCGTCCTATCTCGACTTCCTGAACACCGAGGGACCGGTGCTGATCGTCGGCTACTGCATGGGCGCGCGGAACGCGCTGGTGGCGGCCGAGAAGCATCCCGACCGGATCACGACGGTGGCCGGCTTCCACGCCGGCGGAGTCGTCACCGACCAGCCGGACAGCCCGCACCTGGGTGTCGGGTCGCTGAGCGGCGAGGTCTACTTCGCCCACGCCGACAACGACCGGTCGATGACCGCCGAGCAGATCAAGATCCTGGAGACCGCGCTCGACGAGGCCGGCGTGACCTATACGTCCGAGGTGTACGCGGGGGCGCCGCACGGCTTCACCATGTCCGACACCGCGATGTACGACCGCGAGGCCGAGCAGCGGCACTGGGTCAACCTGTTCGCGCTGCTCGACCGTTTCGCCGGTTAGTTGGCGTACAGGCCCGGGAAGAAGCGGTCGGTCGCGGTCACGTCGTAGACCTGGCGCACCTCGGTGATCCGGCCGCCCGCGATGGTCAGGAACTCCACCATCCGGGCCGTGCCGAACGGCGCCTTGAGGTCGTAGACGAGCGCGGCGCCGTCGTCGGCCCGGGTCTGCCCGACCAGGGTCACGGCTTCGGCGAAGACCGCGATCCGGTGGAGCACCTGCACCAGTTCCTCGTCGTCGACCGGCGCGTCCAGGTTCCATTCGATCTCGGCGTCCGGCGCCAGCATCTGCCGTACCGCGACCCGGTCGTCGCTGGTCCACGAACGGGTCCAGAAGGACGCGACATCCACCGTTTCCTCCTTCATCGGGCCACGCCGGCCACGGGCTTCGCGGGCATCGGGTCGGGGAACTGCCCGTGCCCGAGCAGGGCGGCGGTGGCCTGGGCGATGCGATAGGCGGCCAGGCCGTCCCCGTACGGGTTGCCGGCGATCGCCATCGAGTCGCGCTGCACAGGGGTCTCGAGCAGCGCCGCCACCTCGCTGGTGATGGCGGCCGGGTCGGGCTGGACCAAGCGGGCGCTGCCGGCCAGCAGCGCCTCGCCGTGCTGGGACTCCATGCCGATCATCAGGACCGGGCAGTACGCGGCCAGGGCCTGCTCGACCAGGTCCTCGTCGTCGGTGACCACGGCGTAGGCCTGGGCCAGCAGGGTGGCGAGCTCCAGGCCGGGCGCGGTGTCGGCGGCCCGCACGACCTCCAGGTCGGGGTAGCGGCCGCTCAGGTAGCGCAGCGCCGGGCCGATCGCGTCGGCGCGCTCGGTGGGCAGGCCCAGCACGACCGTACGCTTTTCACGGGGCGGGGCGACGATCGTCCGCGCCGCCAGCAGTTGCGCGGCATCCTGCGCGGTGCCGCCGGTGAGCAGGGTGTCGCCCGCAATCACCCGCTCGTCCAGCAGGTTCATCGCGGCGAGCGGTGTGGCGGCCAGGTGAACGGTGGTGATCTGGGCCAGCATGCGCCGCTGCGACTCGAGGGCCGAGACCGAGCCGAGTTCGCCGGAACGCCGGCCGGCGTCGATCGTCATGATCGGTACCCGTCGCCAGTACGCCGCGAGCGCGGGGGCGAGCCCGTCGCGGACCACCACCGCCGCGGGCGTACGGGCGGCCCACAGGTCGTCGAAGCGGCGCATCGTGCCGGCGTCGTCGGCGCCGGACGGCAGGGTGATCTTCGGGGTGAGGCCGAATTGCGTCAGCGTCGCGCCGACCGTGTCGGGTTCGGCGCCGGTGACCACCGCGATCGGGGTGAGACGGCCCTGTTCGCGCATGGCGAGCGCGACCGGCGCGAGCCGCACGGCCTCGGCGGGGGTGCCGGCGACCAGGTGGACTTCGGGCAAGGGCATCGAGCACTCCGAGACGTACGCAGGTGGGCCGCGGAAACCGGTGTAGGTCACGCGCCGTAGCGGGAACGACTCGAACGCTATTTCAGTTACTGAGCGTGATACAAGCCCGGCGAGACGAAACTGGCCGAACGGCCTAACCCAGACATCTCAGGCGGGTCAGACGGGGCAAAACCGGGCACGTCGACGATACGCAATGCTGCTACGTCGACATTACGGTGAGCGACGGTCAGCCTCGCGGGCCGTCGAGCAGCGAAGGGTCGTCCCGCAGCAGCGCGGCCAGCCGGCGGGCTGCCATCTCGGTCTCTTCGGGCCGCTCGACCTGCAGTGGAATCGGCTGCGGCAGCGGGGTCGGCATGCCACGCTGCTCCGGGATCGGGCCGGGCGCCGGCACGCCCCGCTCGGCCGCGGACGGCTCGGCGGGCGGGCGGTGCTGCTCGGGCTGGATGCGGCGAGTGGCGGCCGACGAGTCGGACGGGGCCTGCGAATGCTGCGGCGGCACGGGCGGGGGCGGCGTGGCCGCGAACGGGTGGGGCGGATAGGCCGCTGGTTGAGTGCCCGACGCCATGCCGAGGTCACGCAGGCGTGCGCCCAGGTCACGGGAGGACTCGCCCGGGTCGCGCTCCGGATAGGCGTCGGCGGCGGCCGGGGAGCCGAACGAGCCGTACCGGCGCTCGGCGGTGTCGGAATCGCCGTAGAAGCGATCGTCGGACGGGTAGCCGACGCTCGCCGGGCCGAACCTGTCCTGATCGTCGTGACTCACCGGCTCAGCGGCGGGGGCAGCGGGCGAATAGGGCGCCGCCGAATAGGGCCGATCGACCGGCTCGTCGGCGTCGAGGTCGAAATCCACGTGCCGGGGGCCGGGCTCATCGGGCGTCAGGGCTGTGGCGTTCTCCGCGTTGACCTGCACCTGGCCGTCGGAGAGATAGAAATGCAGCAGAAGTGGATCGCCGGCGCCCTCGACGCCGACGCTCACGCCCAGTTCCGGATGGCGCGCGACAACCGCCGCGATCGCCTCGACGAGCTCGTTGACGGCAGGAGGTGTGGTCGACGGCGCCTCACCGGCGGCACGGCGGCGCAGCTCATCACGGCGCGCGAGCTTTTCGAGAGCGTCATCCAATCCGCCTCGCACCTGATCGTCCTCTCGTAGCGGGTCTCGCCGGTTACCACTCTGCCCGCTCGGAGGCCGATTTGGGAACCTCGATCTGCGCGACCCGCCGCACACCCGCCGTCAGGAGTACGAGGACTTCTGACGGATGGCCTTGTCGAGGGCCTGATCGAGCACCACGAGCAGCGCGTCCCGTACCGACGCGCGGAAACGGGCGTCGAAGGAGAGGATTGGCACGTCCTCGCGTACGGCCAAAGCCCAGCGCACTTCATCCAGGCTGTAGCTCATTTGACCGTTGAACGTGTTCACGCCGACGACGAACGGAAGCCCGGCGCGCTCGAAGTAGTCCACGGCGGGATAACAGTCGTCGATCCGGTTGGTATCGACCACCACCAGCGCGCCGAGAGCCCCCTTGATCAGGTCGTCCCACATGAAGGCGAAGCGCGACTGCCCGGGCGTGCCGAAGATGTAGAGCTTCAGCGTCTGGTCGATGGTCAGCACGCCGAAGTCCATCGCGATGGTCGTCGTCGTCTTCATCGTGGCCTGGCCGGGGTCGTCGATGCCCATGGCCGCCGAGGTCATCTCGGCCTCCGTGGTCAGCGGTGAGATCTCCGAGATGGCGCCGACGGTGGTCGTCTTGCCGACGCCGAAGCCGCCCGCAACGATGATCTTTACCGGGACCGGCGCCTTCTTCGGACGGTCGCCGCTGCCGACAGCGGCGGTGCCGACAATGCGGTCAGGTGATTGCTCGTAGTCCACGGATCACTCGCATGATGGTCTCAGGGTCAGGGGTCTCGTTGTCCAGCACGTGGACGTCCAGTTGGCCGGCGGCCCGAAGGTCGCCGACGAGGATGCGGGTGACGCCGAGATGTAGGCGCAGCCGGGCGGAGATCTCCGCCACGGAGACGGGCTCGCCGCAGAGGCCCACGATGGCGCGCATCTCGGGGGAGAGGCGCACGGGACCGGCGGCGGGGTTGACGGTCACCTGGGTTTCCATCCCGATGTTGGGATCGGCGCCGTCGGTGCGCCCGGACGTGATGACGAACGGGCGCAAGCCAGAGGTCTGCTCGCCGGCCGGCGGCTCCTCGTCCCGGGTCGCGGGACGGTAACCGCCGGCCGAGAGCGGGCCGGACTGCAGGAAGGGGCGGACACTCGGCCGAGCCGGGTGTGCCGGGTCGTCGGGGTCCGAATAGGTCATTGTTGAACGGCGTTCTTCAACTCGGCGATCAAACGCGGGCTGAGGGCGCCACCCGCGCGGGTGGCGAAGAGTGTCATCTCGTACGCCAGCGTGCCCAGGTTTGCCGAGCGATCGGCGATGACGCCGAGCACCGAGCCGGCGCTGATCGCGGTGACCAGCAGATACCCGTCGGCCATGTCGATGATCACGCGGTTCAGGGAACCGAGGCGGTACCAGCTCGCGGCGCCGCCGGCCAGGCTGGTCAGGCCCGAGACGACAGCAGCCAGTCGCTCCGCGTTCGGCCGGTCCTTGATCGCCGACATCGCCATCAACAGGCCGTCGGAAGACACCGCAATGGCCTCGATCACCCCGGCCGTGCCCGAGGTGAAGGAGTCCAGCAGCCAGTTGAACGTCTTGGCCTCGGCGCTCAGCTGAGACTGGGCGTAACCGTTACCGGTGTCGGTGCTGTAGGGGGAAGTCATCGCGGTTGTCCCTCGGGTTGTGGCTGAGTTTCGTTCAGCGCGAGTGCGACGCCGTACTCGAACTGTTCCATCAGGGCTCGGGCCGCCTCCGGGTCGAGAGGCAGGCTCGGTGAGGCGGGCGGCGGGTAGTTCGGCTCGTCCTGGGGAAGGGTCGCGCCGGGTACGCGGCGCGCCAGGGGAGCGTGTCCGGCCGACGGCGGCGACGACATGTTCGTCTCGGCGACGTGCCACTGGGCGCGGCTGACGCCGGCCTCGAAGTCGTCGAACGCGGCCCGTGCCGCCATCGCGTCGTCCTCGGACGGCGGACGGCTGGGCAGGGGCGTGCCGCTCTCGGCCGGCAGCTGGCTACCCGGCACCCGCCGGCGCAGCGGACCGGTGTTTCCGGTGCTCGGCTGCGGCGGCTGGGAGGCCGGCTGGTGCTGAGGGACTGACGGCTGCTGGTATGCCTGGGGGGCGTACCGGTAGTCCTCTTCACTGGTGCGCTGGTGCGGAATCGCCGGCCGGGCGGGCGGCGGCTCGACGGCCGGCGCCGTCCAGGTGGCCTGGGGCGGCTCCGGTGACTGCTGGTGCCAGGCGTTGGGCCCGGCGGCCGGCAGCTCCGGCATCGCGGCCGGGACCCGGCCCGCGACGGGCGCGTTCAGGTCGTAGTCCGGCGTGATGACGGGCTGCTGGAAAACCACCGGTTCCTGGTAGGGAACCGGTTCCTGATAGGCGACGGGCTGCTGATACGGCGAGTACACCGGCTCGGCGTCGTAGACCGGCTGGCCCTCGATCGGCGCTCCGCCGCGGGCCGGGGCGAACGCGTTCCACGACTGCCCGCTCTCCAGGGTCTGCGTGGCGCGCTGCAGCGCGTTGGCATCGAACGGCTGCTGGCTGCCGGGAACCGAGGCCCGCGCCGCGGAACCGGCGATGACCTGGGCGAACTCGGAGGTGTGGTGACTCGGCGCGGTCGGGGCGGACACCGACGGGAACGGCGGGATCTCCTGCATGTGCGTGTTCGACACGCGGGCGATCAGGTGCGACGGGTTCAGGTCGACCCACGCCGTGATGCCGCCGCCGGGCGTCTCGGTCAGCGTGACCTCGATGCCGTGCCGGCGGGCGAGCCGGCCGACCACGAACAGGCCGAGCACCTCACTGGGCGCCAGGTCGAGCCGCTCACGGCGGGTGAGCCGGGCGTTCTCCTCGGCCAGGCGCTCGGGTGGCATGCCCAGGCCCTGGTCGATGATCGCCAGACGGGCGCCCCCACGCAGCTCGTTCGCGCTGATCACGACGCGGGTGTGCGGCGGCGAGAACGCGGTGGCGTTCTCCATCAGCTCGGCGAGCAGCAGGGTCAGGTCGGCCAGGACGGCCGGCACGACCACGATCTCTTCCGGGACATCGACGTCGACGCGGGTGTAGTCCTCGATCTCACCCAGGGCGAGACGGACGACGTCCTGCAGCGGCAGCGGGGCCATGTGCTCGTTGGCGCCGGCGCCGCCGGAGAGCACGACGAGGCTGGACGCGTTCCGGCGCAGACGGCTTGACATGTGGTCCAGGCGGTAGAGCTCGGAGAGGCGGTCGCTGTCGGTCTCGCGGCGCTCCAGGTTGTCGATCAGGGCCAGCTGGCGGCCGACCAGGTTCTGCGTACGCCGTCCGACGTGCGCGAACATCTGGGCGACGTTGCGGCGGCCGAGCACCTGACGTTCCACCAGCCGGACGGCGGTGGTCTGTACGCGGTCGAACGCGCGGGCCAGGTCGCCGATCTCGTCCTGGGCCTCGACGTCGACCGGGTCGAGTCGAATCGGGCGCACCGACTCGGCGTCGTCGTCGGCCACCCTCTCGAGCTCGGCCTCGGCGGCGCGGGCGATCCGGTCGGCCGAGGTGGTGAGGCGGCGCAGCGGCCGGGCGACCGCGCGGGCCATGAACAGGCTCAGCGCGACCACGATGAGCAGCAGAAGCAACGAGCCGCCACCGATGAGGAAGGCGTCCCGGATGGCCGTGTCGCGGTTGTTGGTCACGATCGCGTCCACGTCCGCGGCCACGCGCTTCTCGACGAAGCCGCCGAGGACGAGCACGGACTGCAGCGACGGGAACAGCGTCTCGATCTTCAGCCGTCCGACCGCCTCGACCGGGTTGGTCTGGGCCTCCTCCAGGAACTGGGCGCCGACCCGGGCCGAGAACGCGTCCTGGGCGCCGAGGTAGAGCCGGTACTGGCTGGGCGTGAAGAACTGCTCCGCGTTGGTGATCACCTGCTGGAGCTGGAGCAGTGACCGGCTGAAGAGGCCGATCAGCGGCACACCGTCCTGCTTGAGCACGACGGCCGCGGTGAGGTGCCCCGACGCCTGGCTGATCAGGTCGTCGCTGAGCAGGGACTGCTCGAGGGCGAACATCTGCCGGCCGACGCCGGTCTTGAGGTCGGCGTTCGACGACAGCCCGAGTCCGGTGATGATCGGGGTGATGACCTTGGTGAAGTCGTCGACAATCGCGTTCGGCGCGATGGCCTGGTTGAGCACGTTCTGCCGGGTGATGTCGAGCTTGGCCGCGTTGCGCAGCGCTCGGGCCAGGTCGCGGGACACGGCGTCGCCGCCGTCGTCCACGCGGGCCACGGCGTCGCGGGCGGCGGCGCTCTGCACCGCCAGGTCGTTCTGGTTGACCAGGCGGAAAAGGAACCCGACAGAGAGCAGACGCTCCTCCTGCAGTTCCTGCACCGCGGTGCCGACGCGGGAGGCCAGGGCCACCTGATCGGACGTGTTCTGCGCGTCGGTTGCGGCCTGGACGCGGTTGACGATGATCGGCACGCTCAGCGCCACGACGCCGAGCAGGGGCACAAGCACCAGCAGGGCGAGTTTGCCCAGGATGCGGAGCTTACCGAAGAGCACCGGATCGCTCCCCACGTGTCGGGTCGAGCTCGCCGTAACCGGGCGATTGACCGTACGGGCTCGGCGCGCCGTAGGGCGGGGGCGGTGCTGCGCCGTACGGGGTGGGGGTGCCGCCGGGCCGGTCGAGCGCGACGTCGCGGGTGGACTCGCCGATCGGGCGTTGGTCGGCCGGGGCGGCGGGCGTGGCCTCGCGGCGACGCGAGAAGGTCGGCCAGACCAGGGCGCCGGCCACGAGGAGCAGGGCCAGGACACCGATCGCGATCGCCTCGCCGCGGCGGTAGCTCAGCGAGTCGAGCCGGTCGTCGAGCAGGCGGTCCGTCTCGCGCAGCGTCACGCCGGCCAGATTGCTGAGCGCGCCCTGCAGGGTGGTCTGCGCCGTCGTGATCGTCGCCGCGCTGGGCTGACCACCGGTCGGGTCGGCGCCACGGATGATCTGCTCGATGCCGCGCCGGAACGAGTCGAGGGCGTTGACCAGGCTGCTGCTGAGCGTCGCGCTGGTGGTGTTGTCGACCGCGGCCTGCAGCGCCTCGGTGAGCCGCTTGACCGATTCCTGCACGGCGATGACCTGGTAGCCGAACTGCGCCTGGATCTGCGGGCGGCTGGCCGCGGGCAGGACCTGGAGCAGGTTCGCGTAGTCACCCGTGCGGTTCACCTCGACCGTCACGCGCGGCATGTAGGTGGCGACGGCCTGCTGCAGGCTGGAGACGTCGGCGTCCGGGTCGAGGGACAGCTTGGAGTTCCGCTGTACGGCGGTGTAGAGCGCGAGCGTGAGGTCGGTGACCTCGATGTGCGTGTTGAGCTTGTTGACCGCGCCGGCGGCGTCGGGCAGCTTGCCGATCTTGGCCTTGATGTCGGCCCAGCGCTCCTTGGTGCGCAGCTGGTCACCGATCCGGCCGTCGACGGCGGAAACGCCGGCAACCGCGGCGGCCAGCGTCTCGGGTGGCTCGGCGACCCCGGCGAGGGCCGTCGACTGCGACTCGGCCAGCGCGCTGACCAGCGGAGTCAGGGCGGTGATGTACTCCACACCCTTCTTCTCCAGCTCCGTGTTGTCCCGTAAGTCGGCGTTGTCGGTCCAAACACGGCCGAAGAGCACCGCTGTCGGCACAAGCACCAAAACCGTCAAAATCACCGCGATCGCGGAGCCTAAACGAGTTCGCCGGCTGTTCATTGCTTTCGTCCTCCGCCATGCACACGCGATGAGCCGTAAATTTGGCTACTTTCCGTAGCCGTCAGGCGCACGGATCCGGACCAATCTATCCGAGAAAACCTCAAGTAACCCCTTTCCAAGGGACACATCTCTCTCGGCTGATCGGGGGATACAGGGTGCGGTTGTCGTCGTTGTAACAAGCGTTCAGTTTCCGAAACAGCGGGTAGAACCCCAGTCCACACCGGTTCCGGAAGGTACCGCGGCGATGTTAACGGCAGAGTAGCCCGACGAGAAGCCGCAAGATTTTTCAGTCGTGACCGATAAGACCGGTGTCAATTCAACCGTTTGTAGTCGCGCTATAGCTGTGCGTAATATTTTGCCGATAGTGGCGGGAGGATTACGCCAGAACGGGCGGAGGAACGGGCCTTTCCCCGGCGTAAGCCGACAGGCAGCGGGGAAAAGCCCGAAACCGCTCAAATGCGGGCGAGTGCCTTGCGAAGTGGATCGAGACCCAGGGCTCCGAGGTTCAGTGCGTCCCGGTGGAACGTCTTCAAATCGAAATCCGCACCCTTGCGCTGCCGGGTCTCCTCGCGCGCCTGCATCCAGATCCGCTCACCGATCTTGTACGACGGCGCCTGGCCCGGCCACCCGAGGTAACGCTTCCACTCGAACCGCAGCGTCTTTTCCTCCATGCGCGTGTGCGCCCGCAGGAACTCCCAGCCCAGCTCCGGTGTCCAGCGCTCGCCCGGGTGGAAACCGAACGGGTTGTCCCGCGGGATCTCCAGCTCCAGGTGCATGCCGATGTCGACGATCACCCGGGTTGCCCGCAGGGCCTGGCCGTCGAGCATGCCCAGCCGGTCGCCCGGGTCGGAGAGATAGCCCAGCTCGTCCATCAGCCGCTCGGAGTAGAGCGCCCAGCCCTCGCCATGCCCCGAGCACCAGCAGAGCAGCCGCTGCCAGCGGTTGAGCGTGTCGGCGCGCAGCAGGGCCTGGCTCACCTGCAGGTGATGACCCGGCACGCCCTCGTGATAGACCGTCGTGACCTCACGCCAGGTGGAGAACTCGGTGACCCCCTCGGGCACGGCCCACCACATGCGCCCCGGGCGGCTGAAGTCCTCGCTCGGGCCGGTGTAGTAGATGCTGCCGTCGCTGGTCGGGGTCAGACAGCACTCGATCCTGCGCGCGGGCGGCTCGATGTCGAAGTGCGTGCCGTTCAGCTCGGAGATCGCCTTGTCGGCGAGCGCCTGCATCCAGTCGCGGAACGCCTCCTTGCCGGCGATGTTGCGGGCCGGATCGGCGTCGAGCGCGGCCACGGCCTCGTCGATCGAGGCCCCCGAACCGGCGATCAGCGCGGACGTCGCGCGCATCTCCTCCTCGAGCCGGAACAGCTCGGCGAACCCCCACTCGTACGTCTCCTGCAGGTCCACCTTGGCGCCCAGGAAGTAC
Source organism: Paractinoplanes brasiliensis (assembly GCF_004362215.1). Taxonomy (NCBI): domain Bacteria; kingdom Bacillati; phylum Actinomycetota; class Actinomycetes; order Micromonosporales; family Micromonosporaceae; genus Paractinoplanes; species Paractinoplanes brasiliensis. The sequence continues at coordinate 3,842,869 of NZ_SNWR01000001.1, forward strand.
TGCGAGGCCAGCTCGTACCGTTCCAGGCCGGCGGCCTCCTTGTCGCGTCCGCGCGGGGCCAGGTCGCGGCGCAGGAACTCGGCGAAGTCGGCGGTGGCCGCGGTCGCGGCGTCGGCGCCGCGGGTCAGCTCGGCGGCGAGCGCGCCGTCGGCCTCGAGCCCCGCGGCCAGGCCGCGATAGAAGTCGTCACGGTCGGGGTCGGTCCACGCGTCGCACTGCTCGGCCACGGCCAGCATCTGCGCGCGGGCGCTGACCCGGCCCGCGTCGGCCTCCTCCAGCAGTGTGCGGCGATACTGGTCGAGCGCGCGCGGCAGGTCGTTGAGCCGAGCCGCGATGTTGGCGACCGCCTCCTCACCCGTGGTCGGCATCACGTCGAAGACGCCGCGCAGCGCGTGCAGGCCGCTGCTGATGACGCTGATCTCGCTCTTGGTCACGCCGGCCTCCTCCCGGGCCAGCTCCAGCCCGAGCCGTTCCATCATGGCGTCCTTGGCGACCGCCTCGGACTCGGTTTCCGGGTAGACCACGTCAAGATCATTGAGCGTACGGCGGGTCAGCTCGGCCTGGGCCGCATAGCCCTCGGCGGAGAAGTCGTCGGTCTTGGCGTCGTGCCCCGAGATGCCGACATAGGTGGCGCCGAGAGGGCTCAGGTCCGCCCATTCATCGACATAACGGTCAGCGAGGTCATCAATTCGTCCCACTGGGCGACCATACGTTCTCTCCGTGCCTCACGGGCCCGCTTTTTACCCCGGTGAGCCGCCGTGGGCGGCGGTCCACTCCAGCAGGCGGTCCATCGGCCAGGTGTTGACCACGTTCTCGATCGGCACGTTGCACATCGCGGCCCGCTCGCAGCCGAAGCCCAGCCAGTCGAGCTGCCCCGGCGCGTGCGCGTCGGTGTCGACGCTGAACAGACAGCCCGCCTCGACCGCGACGGTGAGCATCCGCTTGGGCGGGTCCAGCCTGTCCGGCCGGGAATTGATCTCAATGGCCTTGTTGTGCTCGAGGCAGGCGGCGATCACCTTGTCGAGGTCGAACGTGCTCGGCGGCCGGGTGCGGACCCGCCGGTGCGCCTGGTCGCCCTCGCCCGCCGCCGGCACCTTGCGGCCGGTCATGTGGCCCAGGATGTCGAGATGCGGGTTGGCCAGCGCGTTGACCATCCGCTTGGTCATCCGCGGCGACTCGTCGCGCAGCTTGCTGTGCACCGAGCCGACCACCACGTCGAGCCGGGCCAGCAGCTCGTCCTCCTGATCGAGCGAGCCGTCGTCGAGGATGTCGACCTCGATGCCGGTGAGGATGCGGAAACCCTCGGGCAGCTGGTCGTTGAGCCGGGCCACGTAGTCGAGCTGCTTGCGCAGGCGGGCCGCGGGCAACCCCCGAGCCACAGTGAGCCGCGGCGAGTGGTCGGTCAGCACCAGGTATTCGTGGCCCAGGTCGGCCGCGGCCAAGGCCATCTCCTCGATCGGGGAACCGCCGTCCGACCAGTCCGAGTGGCAGTGGCAGTCGCCGCGCAGGGCCTCACGGAGCTTACGGGCCGCGCCGTGCAGGTCGATGCCGTCGGTCGACTCGAGCCGGCGCAGGTAGACCGGTTCCTCGCCTCGCAGCGACTCCTCGACACAGCGAGCGGTGACGGCGCCGATGCCGCTGATCTCGCCCAGCGTGCCCTCGCCGGCCCGCGCCACCAGCTCCTCCTCGTCGAGCGCGGCGACCTTCGCAGCGGCCGAACGGAACGCGCGCACCCGATAGGTCGCCTCGTTCGAACGTTCCAGCAGAAAGGCGATGCGCCGCAGGTCCGCCACCGGGTCACGAGAAGCCATGCCAGACAGCCTAGAAGCTTCGGTGACTAGCATCGCGGGCATGCGGACGATCGACTGGGTGGACGGCGCTGTCGAGATCATCGATCAGACGGTGCTGCCGGGGGAGCTGAAGATTCTCCGCCTGCACACGGTGGGCGAGCTGGTCGCGGCGATCCAATCCTTGGCCGTACGGGGTGCTCCCGCCCTCGGCGTGGCCGGCGCGTTCGGCGTGGCGCTGGCCGCCCGCGTGCACGCCGACGACCCGCAGGCGCTCGCCGCGGCGGTCCACCGGATCGAGAACGCCCGCCCCACAGCGGTGAATCTGGCCCGCGGCGCCCGTCGTGCCGCCGGACTGTTGCGGCAGGGTCCGCAGGCCGTGCTCGACGAGGCCTTCCGCGTACGCGACGAAGAGATCGCCGCCTCCTCCGCCATGGCGGCCCGGGGAGCCGACCTGATCGTGGAACTCTGCGGCACCCGGCCGCGGCTGCTCACACACTGCAACACGGGCGGGCTCGCCGCGGTGACCGTCGGCACGGCGCTCGGGGTGGTTCACGAGCTCCACCGGAGAGGCACGCTCGCGGGCGTGATCGCAAGCGAGACCCGGCCGCTGCTGCAGGGCGCGCGGCTCACGTCGTGGGAGCTCACGCAGTGGGGCATCGAGCATCGGGTCGCGGTCGACTCGGCCGGCCCTTTCCTCATGGCCCGGGGCGAGGTCGACGCCGTGATCCTGGGCGCCGACCGCATCTGCGCCAACGGCGACGTGATCAACAAGATCGGCTCGTACGCCCACGCCCTCGGCGCCCGCCGCGCCGGTCTGCCGTTCGTGGTGGTCGCCCCCGAGTCCACCGTCGACCTCAGCACCCCCTCGGGCGACGCGGTGCCGATCGAGGACCGCGGCTCGTCCGAGATCACGCCGTGGGCCCCGGCCGCGAACCCGGCCTTCGACGTGACCCCGCACGACCTGGTGACCGCCATCGTGACCGACCGCCGAGTCATCCGCCTGGACCACTCCGAAACCCCGTAGCCCGCCCCTGCCGGCGCTCCCGCCGTCCAAGCCGCTCCCGCCGTTTCCGGTCTCGCTGTCCAAGCCGGTCTCGCCGTCCCCGCTCGCGCCGTCCCCGCTCTCGCGTCCCCAAGCCGCTGCCGCCGTCCAAGCCGCTCTTACCGCTCACACCGTTCTCACCGCCACGGCGTTCTCACCCGCCACACCCGTTCGGCCGCCAGCCGTCGGCTTCACCGTTGGCGCCGAGGGTGCCCTGTGGTCGGTCGGGATCGGCGCAGTGCGCGGCGGCCGGCACGCTCCTGCCGACGGCCGGGCCGCGGCTGTTCCGGCTACGGCTCGGGTTTCCACGGCTTCAACCAGTCGGTCTCGGGCCAGCCCTCGGCGGCGGCCATGAGCGGATAGGCGGTCGCCCCGTCGGTCGACTCGCGGACGATGTCGGCGTGCCCGGTGTGCCGGGCGGTCTCCTCGATCAGGTGCAGCAGGACCCACCGCAGCGTCCAGTGCGACAGGTCCTTGCTGTTCCATGGCACCGAGTGGTCGACCGGGACGGCATGCCCGAGATCGTCGAGCTCGATCACCGTCCTTTCGGTCCGCGCCGCGATCTCGTCGTACCGGGCCAGCACCTCGTCGATGCTCTCGCCGTCGGCCAGCCGGAAGTTGTCGGCGTAGGCGGCGTAGTCGAGCTCCTGCGGCTCGCCCCGCACCTGCGCCATCCACCCGGCCTCTGTCGACGCGCAGTGCTTGATCAGCCCGCCGACGCTGAGCGCGCTGGCCGACGGCGTCGCCCGCAACTGCTCCTCGGTGAGCCCGTACGCCGTCAGCCTCAGCAGATACCGCGCCTGCGCGAGGTAGGCGAGCAGACCGTGCTGTTCGTTCTCGATCGAACCGACCTGACCGGGCATCGCGGACTCCCTACGTTCGGCTGTTCCCCATCCCTGTGACGAGAACGCTAAAAGCCATTCCGGCCACTTTCCGGCCGCATTGTCTCGACCGTCGCCATGTCTTCTGCCACCCGCGTGACCCAGCCGCCGGCCCGCCCCAGATCGAGCAGGCCATCGACCGTGGCCGTCATGTTCGCGGGGTGCCCGGGCGAGGACGGCCAGGCCCGGCGCAACTCCCCGGCGCGGGCAACCGCGGGCGTCAGATCGCGCCCCGGGTCGGTCCCGAGGGCGTGGCGCATCTGTTCGAGGTCGCCGATCAACCGCCCCAGGGCACTGTCGACCTCCGACGCGTTGCCGCCGCACATCGCCACGATCAGCTCGGCCCTGGTGGCCGCCACGCGAGTGCCGTCCCGGAACGAACCGGCGGCCAGCGCCCCCGCGAGCGGGTTGTCCTCCAGTTGCAGTGCGAGCGCTGCGGCGAAGAGGTGCGGCACGTGGCTGACCTCGGCCACGGCCCGGTCGTGCTCGGCCGAGGACGCCGGAACCACCCGCGCGCCCAGCTCGGTGCAGAGCGTCGCGAGGGTCAGCCAATCGGGCAGATCGGTCTCGCTCTCGACGGTCAGAACCCAGGCACACCCGGCGAAGAGCGCCGTGTCCGTGGCCCCGAAGCCCGATGTCTCCTTACCTGCCATCGGATGCCCACCCACGAACCGCCGAACGCCGTGCTTGACGGCCAGGTCGCGAACGGGCGCCTTGACGGACGTCACGTCGGTGATCAGCCCGGCATGACCGGCCAGCTGCTCGAACACGCCGGGCAACGCCGGCAGTGGGACGGCGAGCACGACCAACTCTGCCCGCTCGACCGCCCGAGCGACGTCCGCCGCCACCTCGAACCCGGCGGCACCGGCAAGCCCCCGGGTTCCCGGGTCGGCATCGAAGCCCACGACTTGATGACCCCCCGCCCGTAGCGCACGCAGCAGCGATCCCCCGATGAGCCCCAGGCCGACGATTGCGATGTTCACGCCGGGAACTCTCCCACAATCGGGCCTGCCCACCCCGCGCTTCCGGCTCGCTTGTGGATAACCAACCGGCCTGTGGACAACGCGCTCGGCCCAGGGCGCCGGGTGTAGCGTCGCTCACCACTCCATCGAGGTCGGCCGTTCGGGTAGTCGATCATCGGCCGATCCTGACGTCACATATGTCCGTTTTGAGGCTGCAAGGGAGGAGCCCGCACATCTACGGTGATCTTGTGAGTTAACGAGTCAAACCGCACCGTGACGGTCAACACCAGGCCGACGCGGTCGCGAGCAGACGAGCCCGGCCGACATGCGCGGGCGTGGCTGGGCGCGCGGGCGTGGCTGGGCGGGCAGGCGTGGCTGGGCGGGCAGGCGTGGCTGGGCGCGCGGGCGTGGGCGCCACACCGCCCGTACGGGGAACAAGGTCTTTACTCCCGGCAGCAAGGGGCCGCACCCATCGGGCGAGGGTGCGGCCCCTTGCGTACCCGGAAGATTCAGGCCCTGCAGTTGTGCGAGCGTTTCCAGGCCGCGACCTCGGCGACCGGGCTCTTCTTGCCGCCCTTGCGCCACGACGCGAGATAGGAGTAGGGCCACACCACCCCGCGGCGGACCTTCCAGTCGCCGACCTGGGCGCACGGCGGTGAGATGCCGTAGTGCAGGTGGCAGACGTTGTTCGCGTTCCCGGTTCGGCCGACCTTGCCGAGCTGCTGACCGGCGGCGACCCGGACACCTTTCTTGATGCCGTTCTGCACCCTGCTCAGATGCGAGCCGTAATACCGAACGCCGTCGTCCCCCAGTAGCGACACCGACAGGCCGCCGTTGTTGGGGCCGTCGGGCGCACCTTTGACATACACGTCCTTGAGGCTGACCTCGAGCACAACGCCGCTGGTCGTGGCGACCACGGTCGCACCGCAGTCGGCGAAGATGTCGGTCGCCTTGTATTTCGAGTGGGTGGTGTGCCAGTCAACGTTCGACGCCTTGACCGGGAAGACGTACGCCGTAGTGATCTGCGGCGTGGCGGACGGGCTGCGGCTGGGCGACGCGCTCGGTGACGGCGCGGCTGACGACGGAGCCGGCACCGGTGCTTCCGAGGTGACGGAGGGCTCGACGAACTGCGGGGTCGCGGCGACCGGCCCGTCGGCGGGGTTGCCGCCACAGCCGGTCAGGCAGACGGCCAAGACGGTCAAACCGGAAAGGGTACGGAGCAATCGCACCGAGCCATCCTGGCAGAAGTGACCCGGACCCGCCGACCAGCGCTGGCTAGGCTGGCAGGGGTGAGGGCCGGTCGAGGCGTGCCGGTCGATGCTGGAGGTGGGCTGTGACCGACGGGCGCGAGGCCTGGCAGACGACCGCGATGCCGCCCCCTCCGGGTGTGCCGATGCGGCCGCCGTCGGGGCTGTTCCCCGGTCCGTCGCGGCCGACCTATCGCGAGCCGCACCCGGTCACCGCGGGCCCGCTTCTGGCCGGTCTGGCCGCCGGCGTGACCTGGCTGGCCCTTTTCGGCGCCCTCGCCCGTGACCTGGCCGGATATGCGTGGTGGACGCTGCTGGCGGCGGTCAGCGCCTGGGCCGTCGCGGTCGTGCTGACGCTGATCGGCGACCGTGGCGCGGCCGTCGGTGTCGCCCTCGCGAGCGGCGTCGGCCTCTCGATCGCCATGGCGTTCGTCGGCGCCCGGTGGATCACGACGGAGGACTGGCCGCTGTGGTGATTGTCCGATCTTGACCGGCTTGTCGGCGACCCGATGTGCCGTCCTCGTCGCCGTACGCACTCGGTCTTGACTTAAGGTCTGGATAAGGTTCAACCTCGGGCCATGCCCCCCTCACCGAATCGGCTCGATCCCGATCGTCGCCGGCGCCGGCTGGAGTTGCTGGCCGCACTCGCGAGTGCGAAAACGGCGCGTGAGACGACGCAGCCCCAGCGGCTGCGCAGGGCGCGTCTGCGCGAGCTCATCGCGATGCGTCGTCGCCTGGTGAACTGACTTCCGCCACCGTCAAAGGCGTGGCGCACCGCGCCCGCCGTTCTTCCGGCTACCGTCACTCGCGAAGACACCAGTCGTGGGGGGAAAGTTGTCGACATTCGCTGCTGCCGTTGGCCGGGGCAAGGACGGGTGGACGGCGTCCGAGCTGGACCTGGGTGGGCTGGCCGACATCGAGGAAATCGTCGACGCGATGCGCGACGTGGAGCCGGACGCGGACGTGACGCTGCTCTTCGTCGAGAGCGACGACCAGTATCTGGCCGTTCTGCGGCTCGACGAGGGTGAGGACCTGCGGGTCTTCGGCTCCGACTCGGCGTTCGCCGAGGAGTCGCGGATCGGCGCGGTGCTGCTGGGCGAGATCGAGGCGCCGGCGCTGGAGATCGACGAGCTGACCGACGGTGGTGACGACGACACCGACAAACCCGCCGTCGACCCGGACGCCGATCCGGTGGGCGATGCCGAGCTGCTCAACGACCTCGGCATCAGTGCGCACCGGCTGCTCGCGCTGTGCGGGCTCGAGGGCATGCTGCCGGCCGACGTGACCGCCGAGATCTGCCAGCGCATCGGCTGCGGCGACGAGATGGAAGAGCTGCGGGAGGCGTGAGCCTGGTGGCCCGGCCGCAGCACGTGGCCTGGATGCGGCGGGCGCTCGACGTGGCTGCCGCGACCGGGGACGACGTGCCGGTGGGCGCGGTGCTGCTCGACGCCGAGGGCCGGGAGCTGGCCGCGGCGGGCAACCAGCGGGAGGCGACCGGTGATCCGACCGCCCACGCCGAGATCCTCGTGCTGCGGCGTGCGGCGGAACAGGCCGGCACGTGGCGGCTCGACGGCAGCACGCTTGTCGTCACGTTGGAGCCCTGCACGATGTGCGCGGGGGCGCTGGTGCTGGCGCGGGTGTCGGTGCTGGTGTTCGGGGCCTGGGAGCCGAAGACCGGCGCGGTGGGGTCGCTCTGGGACGTCGTACGGGATCGTCGTCTCAACCATCGGCCCGAGGTGTATGCGGGAGTGCTCGAGGCCGAGTGCGCGAGCCTCCTGCGCGACTTCTTCCGCTGATTCCCGTACGGGATCCAGGCCGCGCCCGGTTTTCGCGAGCGGCTCATACCCGTACGGGGGAAGGGCCGCGACGCCGCACGAAGCCGGCGCCGCGGCACTCGGCTCAGGAAGCGCCAGTGATCGCGGTGTCGAGACCGATCCGGACCATGTCGCCGAAGCCCTGCTCGCGCTGCGCCGAATCCATCCTGGCGCCCGTCTTGATGTGATCGCTGACGGTCAGGACGGTCAGCGCCTTGGCGCCGTAGCGGGCGGCGATGGTGTAGATGGCGGCCGATTCCATCTCGACCGCGAGCACGCCGTAGTCGGCCAGCGAGTCGTAGAGGTCGGGACGGTCGGTGTAGAACGCGTCGGCGGCCAGGATCGGGCCCACGCGGATCGCCGTGCCCTGCCGCTCGGCCACCTCGACCGCCGTACGCAGCAGACCGAAATCGGCCACCGGCGCGTAGTCGATCAGGCCGTCGAAGCGGGACCGGTTCATGTTGGAGTCGGTCGCCGAGCCGATGGCGGCGATCACGTCACCCAGCTGCAGGTCGGGCGCCAGCGCGCCGCACGAGCCGATCCGGATGACCGACTTCACGCCGTACTCGTTGATCAGCTCGTGGGTGTAGATCGACGCCGACGGCATGCCCATGCCGGAGCCCTGCACCGACACCGGGACGCCCTGGTAGGTGCCGGTGAAGCCGAGCATGCCCCGGACCTGGCTGTAGCACTTCGCGTCCTGCAGGAAGGTCTCCGCGATCCATTTCGCCCGCATCGGGTCGCCCGGGAGCAGGACCCGCTCGGCGATGTCGCCCGGCTGTCCGCCGATGTGCACGCTCATCGGCGCGTCTCTTCTCGCTCGTTCATGACCTCGATCCTGCCAGGTCGGACGAGGTCACCCGGGGTCGGCGCGATGATTGGGGAACCCGGCGACGAGCGCTGATCGGCGTCCGGTAACGTACTTACCGGTGGTGTGTCCGAGCGGCCTAAGGAGCACGCCTCGAAAGCGTGTGAGGGTGCAAGCCCTCCAAGGGTTCAAATCCCTTCACCACCGCCAACAGCCGACGGCTCTGTGATGACGGAGCCGTCGGTTTTGTTTGTCGACTCTGGTCACTCTCCGTTTCCCGGAACGGGTCAGCCGAACGTACGGGTGTGGGATCGTCCGATCGGCCCTTCTCCATGATCAGGTATCGTGCGCGTAACGCCGCCGTTTCGATGTCGTCCTGCCGCATCCGCGAGCAGTATCGATGACTCACGGTGATGCTATGGGGACAGCCCTAATAACTCCGGTGTAGCGCAAGTCACGCAGCCCAAAACCACCGGATCAGACAATGCCCTTTAACCGCCTGGTGAAAAAATCTCACAAGATTGCCCTACACCGATGGCTGGGAACTGTCCTAGATTTGACTCGTGAGAGTTGACAGTCACTGGTGGAATGGTGACGTCCGGCTTGCGCGCCGTGACGTCTACGTCCGCACCGACGGCGACCGCTGGGAAGTCGAAGCTCAGATGGGCGGACCAGAGGGAAAGTCGAAGGTGCAGCAGTGTCCAGGACGGGCTTCTGCCATGATCCTGGCCGACGCGTGGCGTGGACCACGCTGGCAGTGGCGCAAGCTGTAGAGGCGCCAGGAGCCCAGGCTGCGCCGCAGGCTTGACTTCATCGGCCAGCCGATCTTTCCAATGAGGGTCAGATCCTGAACGGGATCTGGCCCTCATTGCGTTCCTCTTTCCGGCGGACCGTTTGTCCGATGACAATTGTTTGCGCGGATCTAACCTGAGTCGCCATCAACAGCGCCCAGGAAGCGATTCCCATGCAGGCCACAGTTACCGATCACCGCAGCGACATCGCCGTTCTTCACCTGCGCGGCGAACTGGATGCGGACACCGCCGTCCAGCTCCACAGGACGCTGGCCGGGCTGCTGGAACGCCCCGTTCCCCGGATCGTGGTCGACCTCACCGACCTCAAGTTCTGCGATTCCGTCGGCCTCAGCGCCTTCATCACCAGCAAGCAGGTCATCAACGCCCGCGGTGGCTGGCTCAGCTTCGCCGGCGCCAACCCTTTCCTGACCCAGCTGATGGAGACCGTCGGTCTCAGCCGCTATTTCGCCGTCTTCCCCGAGGTCGACGACGCCATCGCCGCCGCCCAGCTCTGAGGCGGCCGCCGTTGGGTCGACTTTGGAAAGCGACTTCCGGCCTGTTCCGCGACGGCGGAGCCGCTTCTTCGGGCGAAAACCCGGTCGGCCCTCGTACGAGGGATCGGGCCGTGGCTGAGTCGATCAAGAACTCGTCTGACAGCTCGGCCCGCAAAAGCGGAGAGCCGGGCGCAGGGCCCGGCTCTGATCGCTCGATGGCGGAGGATACGAGATTCGAACTCGTGAGGGTGTGAACCCAACACGCTTTCCAAGCCTGCTTGCCCCTGTCCGACGCGGTTCGGCAGCCTACGTGACCAGCTTGAAGTGGCTACGGCGGATCTCGCCGAACCCGCATGGGCATGGTTGAATGAGACGGCGACTGAGACAGCCGTCGCATCCAGGGCCCCGGCAAAGTCGTCAGGTGATGCCAGCAGGGTGAGCGGGCGGGCGTGATGGCGGTTGGCGGCGGCGATGTTGGTGAAGCCGGCGAGGCGTAGGGCGCCGATAGCGGCGTTGCGTAGCGCGGCCATGACTTGTTGTCCGGTTCCGGTGCGGATTTGCGAGCGGTCTTCGTCGTAGGTGACGTCCCGTACCCAGTGGATCTTGTTCTCGATGGACCAGTGTCCGCGGATCCACGCGGCCAGCTGGTGCGGTTTGGCGTGGTGGACGTGTAGGTCGGTGATGGCGTAGACGGTCTCGGTGGTGAAGCGTTTCGGTTCGTCGAGGCGTCGGCGTCGGCGTCGGCGTCGGCGTCGGTTCTGCAGCAGTCGGCGGATCATCGCTTCGGACGGGCGTCGATCAGCGGCGATGCCCAGGGCATCGGCCGTCGCGTCTGGCACATCGGCCACCCATTCCGCGATCGCGGCGTACGAACGGTAACCGGCCACCACGGCGCACACCGCCGCGGTCACCACCACGCTGAGGTGGTGCCGGATACCACGCCGTGCCCGCGGATGACGCATCGCGGCCAGTACGGCGGGCAACCCGGCAGCGGTTTCCGGCAAGGGTCAGAGCCGGTGCATCGGACAGAGACGAGATCAGCGATGATGGCAGTGCTGGCATGACTCACTTCGGATAGATCATCGTGGCGCAGGAACCTTGATGATCTTCTGAACCGGTCATGCCCGTCTTGCTGCCGCCAACCGAGGCGCTTCTACCTTGATCCACCTAAGTCGGACACCGTGACTTTGCCGAGACCCTGCCATCGCATCCTTCGCGGTTGAGCGGTTGAGTGCTGGCGGTACGTATGTAGAGCAGGGCCTGACCTCCCCGTCAGAGTGCTAGAAGTCATAGCCTTGATCCTGTAGCTGGTACCGCGTGACGGTAAGAGTGCTGGACTCGTGCATGTCAAATCAGGGTGTCTTGCGATGAGAACATCCCTATCGCTGGAGCCAATGTCGCCGCTGGCTCAGCTCGTGTGAATTTCTCAGTTGTGAAGTTGCAGCGTAATTAGGTTTGGTGGGCACTAGAATACGCGGCAGCCCACCGAGCCTGAAGAGATTGTCGGAAGATCGCTTGACGTCGCAGTGGACTTAATAGAGGGTTGTCGTATGACGGATCTTCAAGAGCGCATGACAGTGTTTCAATTGGAGCGCTATAAATTCATATTGCAACAGCTCCATGCGACGAACGAGAACGTCCATCGATATTTGGCTATATTTCAAACCATCGCGACCACCATACTTGGCGGTGTGCTTGCCGTATTCTTCGGATACAAGCGTTGGGGCATCGACGCCGAAACTGCCCGAACCGTCATTACGGTCGGCATGTGGCTGGTCACGGCCGTGGCCGCTTTCGCCATTCTTCAAGTGATAGTCGGAATTCTAAGCTGGCTCGACTACCGTCGCGAAGAGTGTGATCTGCTGGATGAACTAGTGAAGCCAGGAGTACGTGCTCGCCCATTATGGAAGAATTTCTACCGATGGTACGAAACATACGTCGTAGTGTTCATCCTTACTTTAATCATCTTGACATGGGTTCTAGCTAACGTCGCCTTTCTGCCTCGCGTGAAGTAGATAGAGGTTATAAGCATGCCATTTGGTTATGAAGGAACCAGGCTCTGGTCGTCTTCTCTCGGCAGAGATGTAGAAGATCATCGAAGCCAGCGGGAGCAACTTCGTGTCGCCTACCATCGGTTTCGAGAAAGGGCAGTGTTGCTCGCCGCCGAGATACCTCAAGACCTGCGCGAGTACACGGTGCATGACGCGGCTCATCTGGATGCTCTATGGGAACTCGCTGATGTCATTGGCGGTGATCTCATCGAGCTTACTCCTACCGAAGCATACGTGCTCGGGGGAGCATTCCTCATTCATGACTTAGGAATGGGATTAGCGGCGTGGCCGGGTGGCATTGATTCTCTTAAGAAGGAGTATGACTGGCGCGATATTGTTGCAGCTTGCACTATGGAGTTGCGTGGCCGCCCTGCGGCCGATGGTGAGCTAGACGCGCCGGCAGCAGATGTTGAGCAAGCGGCGAAGGAAATCGCACTTCGTGAAAAGCACGCTTCCCATGCTGCCGAACTTGCCCTTATCAGCTGGACAAGCACAGCAACCGCAGAGGAATATCACCTTATCGATGACGTAGATCTTAGGACAACCTACGGGCATCTGATCGGCCAGATTGCGGCTAGTCACTGGTGGGATATAGAAAAGATTTCAGCCACATTCCCAGCTCACCCCATCGGCGCGCCTGTGAATTGTCCGAGCGAGTGGACAGTGGACTCTCTAAAACTTGCTTGCCTTCTTCGACTGGCCGATGCCGCCCATTTGGATTCTAGGCGCGCGCCGAAGTTTTTACGCGCAGTCAGGAATCCACGCGGACTATCCGATATTCATTGGTCGTTTCAAGGCCATCTTCAGCAAATCCGGAGACAGGACGACCAACTGCTATTCACCGCAGCTCAACCGTTCGAAGTTTCAGAGATCTCCGCGTGGTGGGCTTGCCATGATGCTCTACATGTCGTGGATAAAGAGCTGCGGTCAGTTGATGCTCTCTTGGTGGAAATGAGCAGACCCCGGATGGCTGCACGTGCAGTTAAGGGCGTTGACTCCCCCAGTCGCCTAAGCACGCTAATTCCGACTCGGGGATGGATCCCGGTAGACGCCAGTATTACTGTCAGTAATGTGCCGTCCTTGGTCAAAAAGCTGGGAGGGGAAAGTCTATACGGTAACCGTCCCGATACTGCGATCCGAGAACTAATCCAGAACGCCGCTGATGCAACAAGGGCCCTCGCGACACTTACTGACGCAGCACCGGCTGCTATAACGGTTGCATACGAGACCGACGAACAGGGGGCCGATTGGATTCGGGTCACTGATTCAGGCGTAGGAATGTCTCGGGCAGTGATGACCGGAGTACTGCTTGACTTTGGTAGAAGTTACTGGGGCTCCCAATTGATGCGCGAGGAATCGCCCGGACTGGCAGCAAGTAAGTTCCGCCCTGCGGGCAGATATGGGATTGGCTTCTACGCCGCCTTTATGATTGGCGATTATGTATCTGTCGTTTCACGACGTTACGATGAAGCATCGTCTGATACTCGAATTCTGGAGTTTCCAGAGGGCTTGGCGGGGCGCCCAATATTGCGTATCGCTACACGGCAAGAAATGCGCCATTCGGGAGGTACAACTGTTTCCATAAAATTGCGCGATCCGGATTCGTATGATCTGTTGATGGATGACAAGCCTCGGGTTTTTGCCGGATTGAATTATGCCAACTTTTTTGACCTTTGCCAGAAGCTTGCGCCTTCGTTGGACGTTCCCCTTCAAGTAATAGATAGAGGCGAGGAGCGGCGCAATTGCATCGAGTCGCACGACTGGAAAACGCTGACTGGTCGGGAGCTAATCTGCCGACTCGGACATGTCGGTAGCCCTATCTGGTCAAGCACGCATGTTTCCCTCGGTTTTGTGAGTGACGCGATGCGACCCATCATGCGCGGGGATCGCATGCTCGCTCACGCAGCCCTTGCACCAGTGCCGCCGGGCGTCATCGGTGATCAGGGCGAAGAGCTTCGAGTTTGGGGCGTTATTACTGGTGGTGGTCTCCGTATAGCGGAGCTTGGCGGCGCCATCGGAATCTTTACGGGTCAGCCGCTCAAGGCAGATCGAACGAAAGCTTCCCTAGACGCGAGTGCGAAGGAGATCGCTGACTGGGCATCGGAGCAGGCCGAGATTTGGCAAGATGAGATCAACTCGCATTCCCCTGAATGGAATATATACGTAGCTCTCCTGAGTCGGCTTGGCGCAGATACCAAAGGTGTACATATTGCTTGCACGGCCGAAGGGTATCTAAGTGCCCACGAGTTGGAAGAATGGGCACGTGACAGGCGTCGTATTGTTATAGCTGACGACTTTGATGTAGAAGTGGACGACAAGTTGGGCGAACAAACCTTCTGGAGTAGGTCCGCTCGAGAGTATGTCCTTCTCGGAGAAGATATAGTACTCGCGCCTTCTTCGAATGCGCAATATGGCGAATGGGATGCTTGGCCAGGGGAAGAGTATACGGGAATCCGTAGAATCCCAGTCCGTTCGGGTATCGTAACTTCACCCGAGGAGTGGTGGAAAGAGTATCGAGGTTCGACTGTCGGCCTCGTCATTCATGCGATCGCTCGCGCTTGGAACTGTGCGCCCGAATCTATCGTGAGGTCGCTCTCAAATATCGACGAGAATGGTCGACGTTTGACGCTTGATATTGGCAAATCAGTTGTTGGTGCTAAACCGGTGTCCTCGTTTGTTGAATTCTTGATCGACCGTGATTTGATACCATGAATATGGCGGCCCAATGTCGCGAATGTTTGCTGATTGGCGATGTGCAATCCCAGTCAGCGAAGTGATAGTGGAGAGTGATCGAGGCTAGTGACTCTAACTAAAGACGTGTGAGGTAGCCTGTTTGCAATTGACGATCCAAGTCGTGGAGAGTGATTGTGGCCACCACTGAACGTACGCTCGTACTTTTGAAGCCCGACGCTGTCGCCCGTGGGCTGATCGGGCGCGTAGTGCAGCGGTTTGAGGATGCTGGCCTGAAGGTCGTCGGAACCAAGATGGTGCAGATGGACGCCGACCTGGCGAAGAAGCACTACTTCGACCTCGAAGAGCGGTTCGGCAAGGACGTCTTCGACCTCACTGCGAACTTTATGCAGATGGGTCCGGTCATCGCGCTGGTGCTCGAAGGCATCGAGGCGGTCGCGAACGTGCGCCGGCTTGTCGGCTCCACCTTCCCGAACGAGTCTGCTCCGGGGACGATCCGCGGGGACTTTGCGCACGTCTCGAAGGCTTTCTCGCAGGCCAACAAGATCGTTGCTGCGAATCTCGTGCACGCGTCGGGCAAGCCGGACGAGGCCAAGTATGAGATCGACCTGTGGTTCGACAGCGCCGAGCTGTTCGACTACCAGACCGTGGCTGAGAAGTACACGTTCTGATGATCGAGGAGAAGGTCTCGTCTCGGCCGCCGATCGACGAGGTCATCGAGCAGTACCGGGCCGAGCTGCCTTGGGGGGATCTGCGGGTGACTGCTGAGTACGCCTACGCGGTTGCCGTGAGGCTTCGTGAGGTTGGCCGGGCAGATGAGGCAGAGCACTACGCGCGGCAGTGTCTCCAGCTCATGGAGGCTCTGCCGGCGAACAGCCTCGACGACGTCGTATCTCAGCGACAGTCTGTCGGCGGGGTGCCGCTGCCGGACCACTTCCATGACGGTGTGGTCCGGTCCCGACTGGCTAACCTGCTCGGTCTGATCTAAATGCCGCTTCGGACGTCAGCGCAGGTTGGCGTCTAGGTGCTCCTGCACGGGGCCGAAGAACGGGTATGGGACGTACGTAGTGAGGGTGGCGCGGTCGGACCACGCCACCTCTGCTAGCTCTTCCTCGTCGGCCACGTACGCCGTACCGTCCACGACTTCGCAGGCGGAGTAGAGCATGGTGCGACCGGTGTTCGGGTGAATTCGCTCGCCTAGATCGGCAACCGCTCGCACGGTCAGGCCGGTTTCCTCCTTGGCCTCCCGGACGGCGGCCTGGTCGCCGGATTCCCCCTGCTCGACCTCGCCGGCGGGGAACTGCCAAGAGAGCTGCCCCTCTTTCGCCCGGCGACGGACGAGCAAGACCTGGCCGTTCTGGACGATCACGGCCGCTGCGATGGCGGGGCGCTCGGTGTTCGTGGACTCGCTCATTGTTCCCCTTCCAGGACGCGCAGGATCGGCGCGTAAATGCGTTGCTTCGGGATGAATCGGGTGACTTCTGCCGTCGGCGCCCAGAGCGCGCTCGTGTTCTCGACGACGTCGCGGTTCTCGACCTCGCCGGCGAGGTAGTCGCAGAGGAAGTAGGTCGCGCTCACGCCGGTCAGCGGATGGACGCGGCTGCCGAGTTCGGCTCTCACCGAGCAGTGGACGCCCGTTTCGGCGAGGGTTTCGCGGATCGCGATCGTCGCGGGGGCGGAGCCTGGCTTGACGATGCCGGCCGGGAACTGCCAGGAGATTCCGCTCGGGTCAGTGTCACGGCGACAGACCAGCAGAACCTTGGCGTCGTCCAGGACCACCGCGATCGCTACGGTCAAGGCGACGGCGTTGCCGGCAGCCGCGACGGCTGCGTCATCGTCGGCCTTGAGCTGACGGGCGAAGCGAAGCTTGGCCGGCTCGTCCGCACGGCTGTACGCGGTATCGAGCGCTCGTTGCAGCTCCGGGCGAATGACGATCTCGGGCCGCTCACTCCACGATGCGATGGTTCGCTTGGCGACACCGATGAGTGCGGCCATCTCGTCCTGCGACATCCGCAGGGCCGCTTGAAGCGCGATCGCATGCCGACCGGTCCATTGGTCGATGACGGTGTGGCGGGCCGGCTGATTCATGAGGCAGCGCGCCCGGCGGCAGAGAGCAGACCCGTCCTCGCCGGTTGGCGAGTGTGCGGCCTGACCTGCATCGATCAGTCGACCGCCGTGGCGATCGTGCCTGCCGGATAGATCTCTGTCTCTCCGCTTGCGCGGGTGATCGTGATCGCGGCCGTCGAGGTTGCCGTGTCGCCTGGCTTGAGTTCGATCCGCTCCGGCATTGCCGCGACGAACGTGCCGTGGCCATGGCGAATGTCGATCAAGCCCTCTGAGCGGAGAACCGCCATCGCGCGGCGCACGGTCTCTCGCGCCAAGCCGAACTCGTCGTGGAGATCTTTCTCTGACGGCATCCGTTGTCCGGGATGTAACTCTCCGCTACGTATGCGGTCGCGCAGGATGCCAGCGAGCTGCCGATAAGCAGCACCTTCGCGATCCGGCGTAATCACCCCCTCACGCTAGGTGTGGACGGGTCGGCATCTAGTGGTGTATGCGTCTAGACGTCTGTATCGTTTTGAAGGTGCCCGTCGCTCTGGCCCCATTGGACTCACTGGGCACTGGGGCCACCCGGAGAAGGAGTCATGGCAATGTCCGTCACGCGTCTTGCTCGACCTCGGAAGCGGTGTCCCCTCTACTGCACGATTGATCACGAACATCAGGGCACTCAGCACTCCCACCTCATTGCCGAGGTCGACGTCGAGTGCGAACAGGCTCTTGTCGCCGTCAACCTGGTTCGGCCCGATGCGAAGGACGAGATCGCGCTGGCGATCGGCAAGGGTTGGGGTGAGCCGACCGTCGCCAACCTGACGGCGAACGAGGCGCGGGAACTCCGGGACGCGCTCAATGTCGCCGTGGCGGTGCTCGACCGGCGGTGACCCGTTCAGTAGCGACCGAGCCCCGGCGGCCATGGAGGCTGCCGGGGCTTCTTCATCGGCACTGCATCGCAGATGCGTCAGGCATGGGTGGTTGCCTCGTCGGCGGCGCATGACTTTCCGGGTTGACTGGGTCTCACCAGGAAAGCAACGCTACTGAAGAGGTGAGGAACGATGTTCGGTCAGGACTCGATCGACCCGCGGCGCGGTCGCGAGGCTTGCCACTCTCGGATTGAGGCCGGCAACCAGGCCGGCGAGCGGCCGAACATCCGATCTGCGGCCGGCGCCTGGCCGCGTGAGACATAAGCCGCCCAAGTGACGCGGCTGATCGGCGCTCCCGCTGACCGCAGGAACGCCAGGACGTCCTCAGTCGTCCACCAGTCCTCGGGTAGTTCGCTGCTCGTCTCGGCCATCACCGGCGAGGTTACGCGATCTCCCAGGGTGATCACCTAACCGTCTGGCCGGCGGCGGCTGGTCAGTCCAGTTCCACCACCTTGAACCGCGATCGACCGTAAGGCGCACGCTTGCTCGAATACAACTTGGCATTGTACGGTCGCGCCATGAACACAACGCGACGTTGTATTCGACTCGTGCCGCCCGCGGTCGTCACAGACCCGGAAGGACATCCGTGTACCGCGACTTTCTCCCCGAAGAGCCCACCCCGGCCCACCTCGCCGCGATCGAGCGCGAACAGCGCCTTCTCGAAGCCGAGATCGCCCTGGTCGACGCCGAGATTCGCTTCCTCACTGCGGAGCCCGCACCGACTCAGCTCGACTGGCGCCGGCTCCGGCGCGCTCAGAACCGCGTGCTCCGCGAGATGGTCACCCTCGTCGAGCGCTACCTCCGCTCGATCGACGAGGTGGCCTGATGCCCGGATTCATCGACCCTGTCGATCGGAGATCCGCATGAGCCTCGGAATCTTCTCCCTCGTCCTCATCGCCGTCCTGGTCATGCTCGCCATCGACCACAAGACGCGCGGCCGGATCGTCTTCGTTGCCGTGTGCGCGCTGATGCTCGGTCTCGTCATCGCCGGGAGCGATGGCGTACTGGCGCAGCCCTCTCGGGCGCTGGTCGACGGCGTACGGTCCGGGCTGACCACTATCGGGCAGTCGCTAGGCGGCGACAAATGACGGACGCTCAGCTCAGCCGGGTGCGATGGGGCGTGCGGGGAGCGCTGCTGCTCGGGGTTGCGACCTCGGTAGCGGCCAACATCCTGCACGCTCTGCCCAACCCGATCAGCCAGGCCATTGCCGCTTGGCCGCCGTTGGCTCTGCTCCTGACCGTCGAGCTGATCTCCCGCATTCCCGTGCATCGTCGGTCGCTGGCCATCGTCCGGATCGCGGCTACGGCCTCGATCGCCGCGATCGCGGCGTGGGTGTCCTACTGGCACATGGCGGGTGTGGTCAGCCGCTATGGCGAGGTCGGCGCGGCGCCCTTCCTCATCCCTCTGTCCGTTGACGGTCTGGTCGTAGTCGCCTCGGTCTGCTTGGTCGAGCTGTCCGGCCGGATGCAGCGCGAGGTCGAGGAAGTGAACGTACGGACGGCCGTGGAAACGGTCGCGGCGCCGGACATAACCGCGGACATCGAGGCGGACGCGGCACCACTCAAAACCCGTACCCCTCGGAAGCGGGACACCGGCAAAGCGGTGGCGAAGCTCCGCGCCCGGCACCCCGATCTGCCCTCCCGAGAGATCGCCCGGCGGCTCGGCGTGACCGACCGCACCGTCCGGCGGCACCTGTCTGCCGCTGCCTGAACCAACGGAGATCCCATGCCTGACAACGCCGAACGTCGGCTCAACAAGATCTTGGATGCGCTCGGCGACAACGCCGAGGACATCGCCCACCTTCTGGAGTTCGGCGGATGGCGCGGCCAGCCGCACGACGTCAACTCCTGCCCGGTCGCGCTTTACCTGCGCACGGTGGTGACCGACGTGACCGACGCGTCGGTCAGTTCCGAGCAAGCGAAGGTCCACACGGCCGACGGCTCGGACATCGCGGTCAACCTGACCCCAGCCGTGGCCGGCTTCGTCCTGGCCTTCGACCTCGGTGTCTATCCCGGTCTCGTCGCCACCGCCACCGACGACAACGGCGACGTGATCGACGAACTCGACCGATAGCTCTGCCCGGGGCGCGGCCGACCGGCCTGCAAACCATCAACCGCGCCCCGGCTCCCCGTTCGGCCAACAGACTTCCCGGAGGAATCTCCATCATGACAACCCCGAACCCGGACAACGAGTTCGATTGGAAAGCCGCCGAGGCGGACGTGGTAGACCTCCGCACCCGCCGGCCTGCGAACTGGTCGGCCGATCTCGACGACGAACGAGACGAGATCGGTGACGCGCCGGTGCCGGTTGATCTGCCTACCTCGCGGCGGACCGCCACTCGTCGGCCGATCATCCCGGCCTGGCTGAGGTCCAAGGCTGAGGCGATTGCCTTCGCTCGGTGGTTCATCGGCCATTACACGTACGTCTTCGCCTATCACCTGACGCGGCTGCCGCTGTACGCCGGACGGCTCCTCGTCCGGGCGCCGCGCGGTGTGGTCCGGTCCATCAGCGGCACGTCGCACTGGGTGTCCGATGCGGAGGGTCGGCCGATCCGGCTGGCCGCCGTGCGGCGTGAGGACGCCGCCGACTATCTCCGACTCTCGCGGCAGCGTGACGACCGCGTACGGCTGCGGACGGTCATTCTGCTTCTCTCAGCGGCGTTCTGCCTCGTCAGCGGGACATTCCTGCTGACTGCGGCGCCCCGAGCGGTTCTGTACGCGTCGCTTGCCGTGCTCATGGGTGTCTTGGGCGTGATTGGTTCGCCGGCCGACAAGCCGCTGGTGGACGTTGCCACGGTCAAGCCGCGGGTGCGCAAGCTGACCGCAGACGTCCTGATGCGCGCCTTCCTCGCTGCCGGGCTGTGCAAGTCAGACGACCCGATCGTCTTCCCGGCGCCGATCATGCGTGATGGCCCTGGGTGGCGTGCGGTCATCGATCTTCCGTACGGCATCAAGGCCGACACGGCGATCAAGAAGCGGAACGACCTGGCCGCCGGCCTCGACCTCGACGAGGTGCAGGTCTGGCCGGAACGGGTGCGCGGTACGGCGGGATCGGCGCGGCGACTCGCGTTGTGGGTCGCGGACGAGGACCCGTACGCGAAGGAATCTGGTCTTTGGCCTTTGATCTCGAAGGGACAGGTCGACGTCTTCGAGTCGTTCCCGTTCGGCGAGGATCAGCGCGGCCGGCTGGTGTGCCTGCAACTCATGTTCACGTCGCTGTTGGTCGGGGCCATTCCGAGGATGGGCAAGACCTTCGCGGCTCGTGTGCCTGCCCTCGCTTGCGCGCTCGATCCGATCGTCGAGCTGCACATTTACGACGGGAAGGGCGGGCAGGACTGGCGGGCGTTCGAGCGCGTCGCGCATCGGATCGGTTTCGGCGTACGCGATGAGGTTGTCCTGGCTTTGGTCGAAGATCTGCGCGCCCTGGTCGCGGAGATGAACCGGCGGTACGACACGATCGCGACCCTGCCGCCGGACATCTGCCCCGAGTCGAAGGTGACCCGGGCGATCGCCGAGCGGCGCTCGCTCAAGCTATGGCCGATCCTCGTCGTGATCGACGAGTTCCAGCGGCATAGCGGCAACCCGATCTATGGCGCCGAGATCGTTTCGCTCCTGACCGAGCTGTGCAAGGTCGGACCATCGGTCGGCATCATGATCGTGCTGGCCACACAGAAGCCGGACGGCAAGGCCGTGCCGACCGACCTGCGCGACAACATCGGCACGCGGTTCGCGCTCAAGACGATGACGTGGCAGTCGTCCGAGGCTGTGCTTGGCGCTGGCTCGTACACCGCCGGGCACGACTCGTCTCGACTCCAGCGTGCGCACAAGGGTGTGGGCATCCTGCTAGGCGCCGACGACTCCGGAGCCGTCGAGGACGCGCTGACCGTTCGAACGCATCGCACGCCGCTCGCGGATATCGATGCCGTGATCGCGCGGGCGCGTGCTCTGCGCGAGGCCGCCGGAACGCTCAGCGGCCAAGCGGCCGGCGAACAGCCTGCCGAGGTCGCGGTGTCGTCTCTCTTGGACGACATCCTGACGGTGGTCCCGCTCGGCGAGCCCAAGGTCTGGTCGGAGGCCGTGGCTGCGCGCCTCGCTGAGCTGCGACCCGAGGTGTACGGCGGGTGGAAGCCGGAACAGGTCGCGGCGGCGCTCAAGCCGTACGGCATCCCGGTCGGTCGGCAGGTATGGGGCACCGATCCCGCGACCGGCGAGAAGGCCAACCGCAAGGGAATCCACCGCGATGACATTGCGGCGGCCGTGGCCGAGCGTAACCAGCGGCGCCGGGCCGCATAGGGATAGCGGGCCGCTAGGTCTAGCCCCGGCAAGAGCTAGATCTAGCGGTGCCGCTAGCCCTCGAATAGTCACCTCACCTGGACGCTAGCGCCCTAGCGCCCCTCCCTTCCTGCGCCCCTGAAACCGCCTGGAGGCCATAGGTGGACGCCGTCCGCATCGTCGCTAGCCTGCTCTGCCCCGTCCTGGTCGTCATCACCCTCTGCTATGCCGCCGTCTGTGCGGTCAAGCCGTTCGGCACCTGCCGCCGCTGCGATGGGCGTGGTCGCCACGGGCGCGGCATGCGGAGCCGACTGTGCCGCCACTGCGATGGCACGGGGATCCGCATCCGGTTCGGGCGCCACCTTTTCAACGAGATCACCCGTCGCTGAGCTGATCGAGGACTCACCTGTGACTCGCACACCACCGCATGACGAGGCTGCCGAGCAGGCCGTGATCGGCTCCGCTCTGCTGTCTCCGCGCCTCGTCGCCGAGCTGGCCGACCTGGTTCAGCCGTCGGACTTCTATCGACCGGCGCACGTAGAGCTTTGGCAGACGGTCGTCGAGCTGCACGCCTCGGGAGCACCTGGGGATCCGATCGCGGTTGCCGCGCACCTGGCGGACCTCGGGTCGCTCGGGCGGCTTGGTGGTGCACCTTACCTGCACACGCTCATCGCATCTGTACCCACGTCGGCGAACGGGCCGCACTACGCGGGGATCGTGGCCGATTACGCGCGCCGCCGCGAGGTTGCCGAGCTCGGCAGTCGGCTGACCCACCTCGCGGGAAGCAACTCAGACACCCGCGACGTGCTCGCGGCCGGGCGGGCGATGCTCGACGCCGCGCCCGCTCCGGCCTGGCCGTCGCCGATGCCGCTGACGGCTCGTCATACGCCGCGCCCTTTCCCGGTCTCAGCGTTGCCGAGCTGGCTGGCCGACATGGTGAGTGCCGTCGCCGAGTTCACTCAGACGCCATCTGACCTAGCTGGCTGTATCGCTCTGGCCGCGCTGTCGACGGCGGCTGGCGGGCGGCTCGAGGTTGAGGTGCGCGGCTCGTGGAGAGAGCCGGCGAATCTCTTTACGGTTGTTGTGTTGCCGCCCGGATCGCGGAAGTCGGCCGTCTTCACGACCCTGATCCGGCCGCTGCTCGACGCCGAGGCCAAGCTGATCGAGCGCACGCGGCCCGCGATCATCGAGGCCGAGTTGGCGTTGCGGGTCGCGGCCAAGGCTGCGGAACGGGCCGCGAATGCTGCGGCGGCTGCTGACGATCGCGGTCGAGACCGGCTCATTGCTGACGCTACGGCGGCCGCCATGACCGCCGAGGCGATCACCGTGCCGCCGCTGCCCCGCCTGATCGCGGACGACATCACCAGTGAGCAGGCTGCTTCTCTGCTCGCCGAGCAGGGCGGCCGGCTTGCCGTGCTTTCGCCGGAAGGCGGCATCTTCGCCACCCTCGCCGGCCGGTACTCCGGTGCACCGAACTTGGAAGTTTTCCTCAAAGGACACGCCGGCGACATGCTCCGCGTCGACCGCCGTTCGCGACCGGCCGAGCACGTCGACCGGCCCGCGCTGACTCTTGGCCTGGCCGTGCAGCCGGAGGTCTTGCGCGACATCGCCCAGATGCCTGGTTTCCGTGGGAAGGGCCTGCTCGCACGCATCCTGTTCGCCGTCCCGGAGAACACGGTCGGGCGCCGGCGCATCGGAGCCGAACCGATCCCAATGGCTGTCTCATCGGCGTACGCGGACAGGTTGCGCGCGTTCGTGCTCGGACTGGCCGACCGCTGTGAGCCTGCCGTCCTGCGCCTGACGCAAGAGGCCAACGAGCGCGTGTTGGCGCTTGAGCACGACATCGAGCCTCGCCTGGCGCCGTCCGGGGGTTGGGCGCATGTCGTCGATTGGGGGAGCAAGTACGTCGGGGCCATCGCACGCATTGCGGGCCTGCTGCACCTTGCCGAGCATCTGCTGGGCGGCTTAACCTCGCCGATCTCGGCGGGCGTTCTTGATCAGGCTGCGGAGATCGGTGCGTATTTCGCCGAGCACGCGCTGAGCGCCTTCGACGACATGGGCGCGGATCCGCTCGTCGACGATGCTCGTCACGTCCTTGGCTGGGTCGAGCGCTCGCAGACTGAGCGGTTCACCAAGCGGGATCTCTTCACGGCGCTATCCCGCGGTCGATTCCGCAAGGCGGCCGACCTCGACCCCGTCCTCAATCTGCTGGTCGGTCACGGCTACCTGCGGGCAGTGCCTTCGGCCGAACGTCGTGGCGCCGGCCGCTCACCGTCGCCGGCCTGGCTCGTGCATCCCGACGTCCTCCGGCCCGCGGGCACGGTGCGGCCGATCAGCGCCGGGCGGGTCTCATGATCCGGCTCGGGGGTCCGCAGAATTCGCGAAATACGCCGAACGGCCTGCCCGGAGGTATTCCGCGGATTACGCGGATTCTGCGGAGCCGCACCGCTGCTGCCCGAGCTCCGCCTTGGCTCGTGGTGCCTGCCTGCTCACCCCCGCCCGCATCTCCCGAAAGGCACCGCAGGATGACAACCGATCTGAGCGGCGACGCCGCCGAGATCCCAGATGCTCAGCCCATCCGCCTGGTCCTCACGATCGAGCAGGCCGCCCGTCGGCTCGGTATCGGTCGGACACTCATGTACTCGCTCGTCATGAGCGGAGAGGTCGAATCCGTGATGATCGGCCGGCTGCGCCGGATCCCGGTCGAATGCCTCGCGGAGTACGTGACGAAGCTCCGCAACACCCAGCAAACCGACAAGGCCGCGTGAGGGGGACACGATGGGGACGCGTAAGCCGAACGGCGCATCGAGCATTTACAAGGGTCGCGACGGCAAATGGCACGGCCGAGTCACTATGGGCGTCCGCGACGACGGCAAGCCCGACCGTCGGCACGTCGAACGGAAGACTGAGGCCGAGGTCACCCGCGAGGTTCGGAAGCTGGAGCGGGAGCGCGACTCTGGCCGGGTGCGGAAGGCCGGCTCCTCGTGGACTGTCGAGAAGTGGTTGACGTACTGGGTTGAGAACATCGCCGCCCCGTCGGTCAAGGCCAACACGACCGCTGGCTATCGCGTCGCGGTGAACGTCCATCTGATTCCTGGCATTGGAGCGCATCGACTGGAGAAGCTAACACCTGAACACATTGAGAAGCTGACCCAGAAGATGCAGAAGAACGGCAGCAAGCCTGCCACAGCTCACCAGGCGTTCCGGACGTTGCGGACCGCGCTGAACGAAGCGATGCGCCGAGGGCATCTCACCCAGAATCCCGCGAGCCTCGCCAAGTCACCTCGGCTCACAGTCATCGAGGTCGAGCCGTATTCGGTGGCCGAGGTGCAACGCATTCTTGAGGCGGCCGGAGATCGCCGGAACAGCGCCCGGTGGGCAATCGCGCTGGCGCTCGGCCTACGCCAGGGCGAAGCGCTCGGCCTGAAGTGGGATCACCTCGACCTCGACAAACAGGCGCTGCGCGTACGCCGGAACCGGCTGCGACCGAAATACGAGCACGGATGCGGCGGCAAGCCGTGCGGCAAGAAGGCCGGTTACTGCTCCCAGCGAAAGCAGACGAACGACGACACGGACGACACGAAATCGGCTGCCGGCCGCCGCGTGATCGGCCTACCTGCGAGCGTCGTGCAGCTCTTGCTGGAGCACAAGGAGGTACAGGGCACTGAACGTCGGCGAGCCGCCCAGCTCTGGCAGGAAGGTGGTTGGGTGTTCGCTTCACCGACCGGCCGCCCGCTCAACCCGAACACCGACTATCACGAATGGAAAAGGCTAATCAAGGACGCGGGTGTCCGGGACGGCCGACTTCACGACGCGCGGCACACGGCTGCAACTGTTCTGATGCTCCTCGGCATTCAGGAACGCGCTGCCATGGATGTGATGGCAGAGCCAAAGCAAAGTTAGTTGATCTTCGTTGTTCCTGGTGATGACGACCCGGTGAACGGACGCGGCCTTCCTCAGTAGACGATGGCGGTTCTCTACGCCAACCGTCGTCTACCAGAAAGGCCGCTCGTGCCAGTCTCGCATGCGGTCGCCGATGTCGTCATGAACAAGGCCAGCCAGGCCGACCTCGGCCGGGTAACCGCGCTGGCCGCGGTGTTCGCGCCGGTCAAAGATCCGCGTAAGCCCAAGGGCGTGCGGCATCCTCTCACCGCGGTACTGACGGTGCTGACCATGGCACTGCTGTGCGGGGCACGTGATTTCCGGCAAGCCGCCGACCGGGTCGCGGAACTCCCGCAACCCCTGCTCGGCGCAGCGGGCGCCCGCACGCACCCCGTCCTGCATCCGGATCCCGCCCGGCCGTGACACCCTGCGCCGGCTGGCCGAGGCCGTCGACGCCGCGGTCTTGGACCGGCTGATCTGCGCCTGGCTGACCACCCTGCTCGAGGTTCGCACCGGTGTCGGGCTGGCCCTGGACGGCAAGACCGTCCGCAACACCCGCCCCGGCACCGGCGTGGACGTGCAACTGTTCTCCGCGATGCGCCACGACACCGCCGTGGTCATCGCCCAGGTCCAGGTCCCGGCCGACACCACCGAAGTCACCCAGATCGCCGCCCTGCTCGACCCGGTCGACATCACCGGCATGACGATCACCGCCGACGCCGCCCATCCCAGCCACGACACCGCCACCTACCTACTCAAGCGCGATGCCGGTTACGCCTTCACCGTCAAAGGCAACCGGCCCGGCCTGCTCACCGCGATCACTGACCGGCTGCCCGCAGCCGTCCCCGCTCTGGCTGCCGCAACGCACACCGAGCACCGAAACGGCCACCGGGTCACCCGCACCATCTGGACCGCACCCGCCGACGGCGTGGACTTCCCCGGCGCGGTCCAGGTCTTCCGGATCCGCCGCGACACCTACGCCCCCGACGGCCAACGCGTCAGCAAACACCTCCTGCACGGCATCACCAGCCTGACCTGCACCGCAACCGAGATCGCCGCTCACGTCCGCAGCCACTGGGGAATCGAAAACAAGATCCACTGGATCCGCGACGTCCTGCTCGGCGAAGACCACCACCACGCCTACCTCGGCACCGTCGCCCACGCCATGGCCGCCCTGCGCAACCTCGCCCTCGCCCTGATCCGCCTCGCCGGGCACACCCGAATCAAACAGCTCATGGAACGGCATCACGCCAACAAGATGCTCATCCCGACGCTACTCAACGCAGCCATCCGATAACCATCCGACTTTGCTTTGGCTCTGGATGTGATGGGTTGGGCTACGACCGGCATGGCCGCTCGATATCAGCACGTCACGGACCCTGTGCGAGCAGAGGTCGCAAAACGTGTTGGTGGTCTTATCTGGGGAGAGTCTGAGCAGCGCTGAGGGGGATCTAGCAAATCGGCTGAGAGACGATCATAAGTTGAAAATTGGCTGCAGCGATCGAACCTTGCGTCTGGAGAGTTCGGGATTAGAATTGCTACAAAGTGTTCCGGTCGCAGGTTTGTTTCTGCGACCGGAACGCGCTTATCGTAGAAGCCCGCGTACTACCAGTAGATGGCGACCATCTCGACATTCATGTGACGCCCGAGGGGCTCGGCTGGCGTTAACGGCTTTGGAGGAGGCGCCTGGAATTGTCCATCGATGGAGAATCCAGCCTGGACCAATGCCGCTGTGCGGAGTTTCGCAGCTTCGCTGGAATCCAGTTCCGTGGCTGTCGCTCGTTGCACCAGATTCCGGATGTCCTCAAAGGCTGAGCGTCGGCTTTCGTGACTTGCGTACGAATCGCCGAGACTGACTGCTTTCGCTGCTATCTCCGCCTCAGCTTCGACAGTCAGTGATGATCCACTAGCCGATACAAGCAGGCTGGAGTATTTCTGCAGCGCTTCTATCATATGCTCGGACTGGAGCTGTTCCTGATTAGTGGCCGCATTGTAAGCGCCGGAGAGGAATCCCGAGGCTAGAAGGCCGAATTCCCTGATCGCGTCTGCGAGATCGGGTGCAACTCCACCCAGAACATCAACCATTTTGACCGGCGTCCAGGATTCTTTGAGTGAATCATCCGTAACTCGACACAGGATATTGAATGTAGAGTTCCCGTATAGGACTTGCCTAATGTCTTTCCAGTATAGCCGCTGTTCTGTTACCCCTACAATATACAAGGGTTGAAACGCGCCGCCACCTCCGGCGATTTGATCAGCGATCTTCCGGTGGATGAGAAGTACCTTGCCGGAATTTTCAATGGCCACATAGTCGAGCGCTCGGGCGCGTACAGGAATGAGATCTACTAGCATGCGCTGAAGCAAGCGGTTAATGGCTAGCGGCTCTTGAAGGTCATCTTCAAGGCCCGGGAACATCTCTGGGCTTTCTTTGACGAGCTCCACGAATGAGTCGAAGGCTGCACTCATTTTGTAAATGGGGTCTGCAGCGAGTTCCACTCGCAACTCTGCCATCGCGCCACGGCTCCAGTCCCCGGGGCTGAATACCCAGCCCTCGAAAGCGGTTCTCCCGGCGCCCTCAATTATTTCTGCAACTGTTCGTACCTTTGGAGGGTCGACGCTAGTCGCCATTGGTTGGATCACAAGCCGAGAACTCTCAAGCTCGTACAGGTCCTTGAAGGTAGCTTGGACAGTTGCTTTTCGAAGAACTTGCGAGCTGTGGGTGACCGTTCCTTCTGTCTTTGACTTAATTTCCCCCTTCGCCACGCCGGCGGTGACGCCGCCGGTGGTCTGGATTTCGCCCTTGAGCGAGTCGGTCTGAGTCTCTGTGAATTGATCTGCGATAGCTCCGACCCTTGATGTGATTAGGCTAAAAACGCTGACGTCGTCGAGATACACGAACTCTCGAAGGTCCGCGTCAGCGCGACGCACCGCTTTGCTCTTACGTCTCCGGCGAAGCCAGCCGCGGAATTTTTCTCTAGCGCTCATTTCGCCTCGCTGTCCGGCGTAGAGTTCTTCCTTTGCCGTCGCTTGGATTCGTTGACGCGTTCAAAACCGCCGATTAAGTCCTCTGCGATAATCGTTTTTCGCCGGTCCGTCACCGCCAACAGCGCAGCCTCACTCCAAATTGCTGCAAGCTCCGCAGCAGACCATTTATCTGATCTACTCGCAATATTAGAATATGGGAGCGGTTCCTCGATGGTGAGCTTTCTTGCAGATGCCCGCAACATTGCATCGCGGTCAGATTCGCTGGGGAGTGGAAATTCCAGCTCCCAATCGAATCGACCCGGTCGACGCAAAGCCGAGTCAATATCCTGCGGGCGGTTTGTAGTTGCGATTACCATGACGTTGGCCTTAGGCGAGAATCCGTCCATTAAGGTGAGCAGTTGAGCGACGATTCGCCGTGAAGCCTCATGCGCGTCCTCGGACCTTTGAGTTGCGACACTGTCTATTTCGTCGAAGAAGATGATGGCCCGGTCTTGCCTGTCGGCATGCTCGAATATCTTTCGTAGCAACTGTTCGCTTTGACCGTACCATTTGCTGACGATCTCAGGACCGCTAATTTGGTAAAAAGTTGCGCCCGCCTTATTGGCGATAATCCGTGCAAGCATGGTCTTACCCGTTCCGGGTGCTCCAGTGAAGAGCACTCCCTTTATCGCTTTGGCGCCAATCTTCTTTAGGGCGTCCCCGTGCTGCAGTGGAACCTCGATCAACTCGCGCGCTCGGCGCATAACTTGCGGCAATCCGCCGAAGTCTTCAAAATCGAGGCCCATGTCGGCGCCTTGAATGAAGGGCTCGACATCATCGTCATTGATGCCCTCATTGTCCAAGAACCTGATTGGGCTGTTGGAAATGACCTGGATGACCCCGCCGAGCGGCGTGAACTCCACGGTATTTCCCACAGCGTACTTGGGATCATTGACCGTTGGTATAAGGCGGTTCGTCCCGGATTGCTCGACAACAGTTTTGTCTGGGTTCTTGATTTTGACGACTCCGACGAGGTGGTCCTCGCGCCAGATCTCTGGAGGTGCCTTCTCGATGTTGTTCTCGAAGATCAGGACCGTGTCGCCCGATTCGAGATCGAACACCCTGTCGCTGGTAGCCCATGCGGTTCCCGTGTTTGTAGCGAAGTACACCGTTTTGCCGTTGTCGGCCAGTTTGACGACGCGGGCGGGAACCCCGTAGGGGCTGAAGTTGATGGAGCCGGTCACGGCAGCATGGTAAGGGCGAGGTACGACAAGTTCGAGTGTGCACACGCGCGCTGGTTGGGACAGGCATGCGCGACCTAGTTTTGAGACAGTGGAGTTTGCGTTTTCAGCCGCCCCCTGGCACGGAGGTGCGAGTGCCGTTCGCGGAGATGTTCGTGCAGCATCTCGGCCCGGCCGGTCGGGGTCGCGGAGGCGCGTCGGTCCCCGGGGTTCCGGAGACCCAAAATGAGACGAAGACTGAGACGTAGATGTACAGCAGGCCGGACCCTCGGGCCCGGCCTGCTGGTGCCTCACCTGGTGAGGGTGGCGGAGGATACGAGATTCGAACTCGTGAGGGGTTTCCCCCAACACGCTTTCCAAGCGTGCGCCCTAGGCCTCTAGGCGAATCCTCCGTCAGCCAGGATACAGATGCGTGCGCCGTGGGACGCATGGGTCCCCGCCTCGGCGCGGCCGGGCACCGGCTACACTCGTCGTAGCCTCTCGTGCGGCGTGTATCTCGTGAACCTCCCCAGGGCCGGAAGGCAGCAAGGATAAGCGGGCTCTGACGGGTGCACGGGAGGTCTTTTCTTTTCCCTCCCCACCCCAGCGGTACCTGGGTTGGTTCTTGTCGTACCCCCGGCGGACAATGGCGCGGTCGTCGAGGAGGGGCACCAGTGGCACTCGCGCTTTACCGCAAGTACCGGCCGCGCACGTTCGCGGAGGTCATCGGACAGGAGCACGTCACCGAGCCGTTGTCGCAGGCTCTGCGCAGCGGCCGGCTGCACCATGCCTATCTCTTCTCCGGCCCGCGCGGCTGCGGCAAGACGTCAAGCGCGCGCATCCTGGCCCGCTCGCTCAACTGCGAGCAGGGCCCCACACCCGAGCCGTGCGGGGTGTGCGCCTCGTGCCGGTCTCTGGCCAACGACGGCGCCGGTTCGATCGACGTCATCGAGATCGACGCGGCCAGCCACGGCGGTGTCGACGACGCCCGCGAGCTACGGGAAAAGGCGTTCTTCGCCCCGGCCAGCAGCCGCTACAAGATCTACGTGATCGACGAGGCGCACATGGTCTCGTCGGCCGGTTTCAACGCGCTGCTCAAGCTCGTGGAGGAACCGCCGGAGTACGTGAAGTTCATCTTCGCGACCACCGAGCCGGAAAAGGTGCTCGGTACCATCCGGTCGCGCACCCACCACTACCCGTTCCGGCTGATCCCGCCGGCCGTGCTGCGGCCCTACCTGCAGCAGCTCACCGAGGCCGAGGGGGTGCAGGTCGAGCCGGCCGTGTTCCCGCTCGTGGTGCGGGCCGGCGGTGGCAGCGCACGCGACACGCTGTCGGTGCTCGACCAGCTGATCGCTGGGGCCGGGCCCGACGGGGTCAGCTACGCGCGGGCGATCGCCCTGCTCGGCGTCACCGACGTCACGCTGATCGACGAGATGTGCGACGCGATCGCGGCCGGCGACGGCGCGGCGGCCTACTCGACGATCGACCGGGTCGCCGAGGCCGGTCATGACCCGCGGCGGTTCGCGTCCGACCTGCTCGAACGTTTCCGCGACCTGATCGTGCTGCAGCAGGTGCCCGACGCGGTGGCCAAGGGCCTGATCGACGGCCCGGCCGACCAGCTTGAGGCGATGGGCGCCCAAGCGGCCCGCCTCGGCCCGGCCACCCTGTCACGCTGCGCCGATATCGTGCACAACGGCCTGGTCGACATGCGCGGCACCACCGCGCCGCGGCTCCTGCTCGAGCTGATCACCGCCCGCATGCTGCTGCCCGGCGCCGAAGACTCGACGGGGGCGTTGCTGCAGCGTCTCGAACGCGTGGAGCGACGGTTCGCGCTGGGCGGGGAGCCGCTGACGTTGCCCGAGGGCGCGCCGGTGTCGGCCGCTCCGTCGTCGGCTGCTTTGGGCCCTTCGAGCGGCGGCGGTGCCCCGGTTGGCAGTGCCCCGGTTAGCGGCGCCCCGGCCGTCGGTACACCAGCGTCCGGCGCGGACGGCAGTGCGGGGCGGTCGGCTGCTCGGGCTGCGGCCATGGCGGCCGCCCGGCGGGCCGGTGGCGGCGGCAGTGGTGGTCGTCCGGCCGCCGGTCAGGCGCAGGCCTCCGCAGTTGGTGCGACGCCTGCCCCAGCCGCTTCTGCCTCCGTCGCGGCTGCTTCCTCCGCGCCCGATTCCTCCGCGCCCGATTCCTCCGCGCCCGTCTCCGCGCCCCAGGCCGGCGCGGCGCCGGGTAGTGCTGCCACCGCTCCTGTCTCGGCGGCTCTGGGCGGAGCGGCGTCGGCTGTGTCCGTTCCCTCGGTTCCGGATGGCGTTGTCCCTGCGCGTGGCGTGTCTGCCGCAGCGGCGTCGGCGGGCTCCGACGGCACGGACTGGA
Organism: Paractinoplanes brasiliensis; assembly: GCF_004362215.1. Classification (NCBI taxonomy): domain Bacteria; kingdom Bacillati; phylum Actinomycetota; class Actinomycetes; order Micromonosporales; family Micromonosporaceae; genus Paractinoplanes; species Paractinoplanes brasiliensis. Next base: position 3,875,120 of record NZ_SNWR01000001.1, read on the forward strand.
ATGACGTGGCCGACGGGGGTGCTGCCGGCGGGAATGGGAACGCCGCCGCAGTCGCCGAGCCGGAGTATGACGAGCCGCCGTGGGACGACGAGCCGGAACCGGACGAGCCGCAGTCCGGCGCAGGGCGGCCGGCATCCGGGCCGACTGTCCAGGGGACACCGCAGCCTGCCGGTTCCCGCCCCGACGAGCCCGGACGACGGCCGGTCGAGGACGCGGCCGCCGGGCCATCCGAGTCGATGGTCGGTCACACCCCGGCACAGCCTGAACCTGCCCCTGAGCCGAGCGAATCCGCGGGGCCGGTTGCCGCAGCTCCGCGACGACGGGAACCGGCTGGTGTCCTGCCAGACGCGCCGGAAGAGCCGGCGGCCGCCGCGATGGAGGCGGCTGTGCCGGGGCCGTTGACGGCGCAGGCTGTGCGGCAGGTGTGGGGTGAGGTGCTCGACGAGGTGAAAAAGCAGCCTCGGGGCGTCGTTCTGCGGGCGATGGTGGCTGACGCGACGGTGCGCGAGGTTGAGGGCCAGACGCTGTTCCTCACCGTGCCCTCGTCGACCCATGCCCAGCGGATCAGCCAGGAGCCGGCGCTGCCGAACGCGCTGTACGAGGTGCTCGGCGGGCGCTGGGAGGTCCGTTGCGAGGTCGCCGGGCCGGGCGGCGGGGGGTCGGCCTCCTCGGGTCCGAGCCGGAGTGGCCCCTCCGGCGGCGGCGCGGCGCGTGGACGGAACCAGAACGCGCCCGGTCAGCGCACCGAGGGCGGCGGCCGGCGGCAGAACAGCCCGACCCCAATTCGATCGGGCGCGGCCGACGCAGCAGGGGACCGACCGGGCGCGGCCGACGCAGCCGGGGGCCGACCGGGCGCGGCTTCCGCGGGCGTGGCTCCTTCAGCTGCGGCTCCCGCGGGGGCAGCTCAGCGGGCGACGCAACCCGCGGCTGCGGGCCGGGCGCCGCACACCCAGCGGCGGCAGGCCGACAGCCCCACGTCAGCAGGCGACGACGACTGGCCGGAGCCGGTACGCCCGGGCGGCCTGTCCGCGACACCCGTCGCCGCGATAGAAGAGGACGACGACGAGGACTGGCCGGAGGTGCGCCCGATCCCGACCAGTCCTCCGCCCCGCGCCTCGGAACCGGAAGCCCCGGGCGCGACCCGGCTCGCCTCCGACGGCGGGATCGGTCGCGTAACCGGTGAGGCGGCGGACAGCGGCGGTTCCGGTGCGGCCGGGACCGCCCCGGCAGCTTCCACGTCCGGGGGATGGAGCGCGGACGGAGGTGGCGAGACCGAAGCGGCGTTCACTGGCGGTCCGGTCGGCGCAGGCGCAAGCCACAGTGCAGACGAGCGAGAGCCTGACGGCGTCGCGGCGGGTGGACTTTCCGTGAATAGCGTTTCCGGGCCTGGCTATGCGGATCAGGGCAGCAACGAGGGGGGCGGTCCGGCGACATCAGGTCGGGTGAACGCTCCTGAGAATGGGATACCGGAAATTTCCGTTATCGACCGATTCGATGCAGGTTCGAACACTGACCGAGGGGCCGAGCCAGACGGCGGCATGCCCGGACCAGCCGGTGATATGCCTGGGCGAGACGGGGGCGGGCCCGGGTCGGGTGGTGGCGCGTCTGGGCGAGGCGGTGACACGCCCGGATCTGGTGGTGGCGTGCCTGGGCGAGACGGGGGCGGCCCCGGGTCGGGTGGTGGCGCGTCTGGGCGAGGCGGTGACACGCCGGGATCTGGTGGTGGCGTGCCTGGGCGAGACGGGGGCGGCCCCGGGTCGGGTGGTGGCGCGCCTGGGCGAGACGCGGGCACGCCCGGACCAGGCGGTGGCATGCCCGGGCGAGACGATGGCAGGCCCGGGTCGGGTGGTGGCGCGCCTGGGCGAGACGGCGGCATGCCCGGGTCAGGGGGCGGCGTGCCTGGGCGAGATGTGGGCGGCGCGACGGCAACGCCTGGTGTGGACGCGTCGACCGGCGGAGCGGCTGGGGGGAGTGCGGCCGTTGCCGCCGCGCGGGCGGCTGCGGCTCGAGCTGCGGCGCGGGCGGCTGCTGCGGGCGGCGGCAGCGCGGCGAGCATGGGCGGTTCAGCAGGCGGCGCCGTCTCCGGCACCGGGTCGGCGAGTGGCAGTGCGGCGTCGAGTGGCGGCCCGGCCGCCGGCCGTGCGGCCGGGGCAGTGCGTGGTGCTGGAGGCGGGCTTGCGGCGGCTCGGGCCGCGGCGGCGGGCGCTCGGGGCGCTGCGGGGGCTCGGCAGAGCGGCAAAGGCGACGCCTGGGCGGACGGTTCGCCGACGGAAGAGGCACCTTACGACCCGGAGTTCGACGGCCCGCCGAAGGCTCGGGGCGGGTATGAGGGCTTCGACCCCGGGGACGAGCCGCTGGACGACGTGATCGACGAGAAGACGGCTCGTGAGAGCAGCGAGCAGCAGGCAATGCGCCTGTTGCAGGAGGCGTTCGGGGCCGAGAAGATCGGGGAGAGCTGACCGGCTCTGAGGGTGACCCGCCGGGCCGCCGAAAGCCGGGGACGGCCTGGGGACGGCAGCTGGCGTTGCCGGCACGCCCGGTTCGCCGGTGGTGCGGTTGAGGGGATGACGTCGCGTACGGGATGAGGGGTTTGGTCCCGAGTGGCGTGCCGTGGCGTGTGCGTAGGGGGCGGCTACGCTGGGCGGCGGTTACGGTGGCGTCCCAGTGGTGATTGATGGGCGTCAGCGTTCAACACGGACTTCGAAGAGGGAGCGGTGCCATGCGGCCCGGTGGACAGCCGAACATGCAGCAGATCATGAAGCAGGCGCAGAAGATGCAGCAGCAGGTTGCGCAGGCTCAGGCTGAGCTGGCCGCGGCCGAGCTGACCGGCACCGCGGGTGGTGGCCTGGTCACGGTGACCGTGACGGGGCTCGGGGAGTACAAGTCGGTGAAGATCGACCCGAAGGCCGTGGACCCGGAGGATGTCGAGACCCTGGAAGACCTGGTGCTCGCGGCGATTCACAACGCGGCCGAGGCGCAGCGGGAGCTCACCGAGGAAAAGATGGGGCCGGCCACCGGTGGTCTGTCCCTGCCCGGGTTCTGATCGCGTGTACGAGGGCGCCATCCAGGATCTGATCGACGAGCTGGGGCGGCTGCCGGGTGTCGGCCCGAAGAGCGCCCAGCGGATCGCTTTCTACGTGTTGTCGGCGGATCCGGCCGACGTCAACCGGTTGTCCACGGCGCTGCGCAAGGTCAAGGAGCTGGTGCGGTTCTGCACGACCTGCTTCAACGTGGCCGAGTCGGAGCAGTGCCGGATCTGCCGCGATCCGCGCCGCACCAACGAGGTGTTGTGTGTGGTCGAGGAGCCCAAGGACGTGGTGGCGATCGAGCGGACCGGCGAGTTCCGGGGCCGCTATCACGTGCTGGGCGGGGCCATCAATCCGCTTGAGGGCATCGGCCCGGACAACCTGCGCATCCGTGAGCTTCTGCAGCGGCTCGGCACGGGCGAGGTCAAGGAGCTGATCCTCGCCACCGATCCGAACACGGAGGGTGAGGCAACCGCCACGTATCTCGCCATCATGGTCAAGCCGATGGGGATCTCCGTCACTCGACTGGCAAGTGGTCTGCCGGTCGGTGGTGACCTTGAGTATGCGGACGAGATCACTCTGGGTCGCGCCTTTGAGGGGCGGCGCGCCGTTTAGTCCGCACATAGCGTGATCGTATGATCACAACGCGATAGCATTTTGGCCCGGAATCGCTGCTTGCAAGCCTTGTACACGGTAGTTTCCGTTTGGTCGGGGCCGCAGGTCACGGTCACATCACGACGGGGACACGGAACCGCTCGTGTGCGGTCGGTGAACTTGACCTGAAGCACCGCAGTAGGTGAGTGTTCCTCCGATGGCGGCACACCCGCCGTCGAGTGCCTTCGTGGCGTCGGTCTGATCTGACCCGCGCGGCGAGGGTCGGCACTCGAGGCATGCGATAACCGATCGGTTGCCGTTCGCTGCGTGGGCCATCGTCATCCGGTCTTGCGGGGGCTCTCCAGCCCTGCGCGCCGGGGGCCGTGGACTCATGCTCGTCCGGCCGCCGGGAGAGGACCGGCGCTTAGATGTCGCTTGGCCCAGAGGCGTCGGTCACCGACGAGAAGACTGCGCCTACCGCCGACGCGGCTGACCGCCCTGGCGAGAAGGCGATCGCCGGACGATCGCTCAAGCAGATCGCGTGGCGTCGCCTGAAGAAGGACAAGGTGGCGATCGCCGGTGGTTGCGTTGTCATCTTCCTCGTCGTCGTGGCGATCCTGGCCCCGCTGCTGATCAAGCTGTTCGGCCACCCGTGGGACGAGTATCACCAAGACGCGCTCGACACCGAACTCGGCACGGGCCTGCCCAAGGGCGCGCTCGGCGGCATGAGCTGGGATTACCTTCTCGGTGTGGAGCCGGTGACCGGCCGCGACATCTTCAGCCGGATCGTCTACGGAGCGCAGACCACGCTGGCTGTCGCGTTCCTGGCGGCCTTCCTGGCCACGTTCCTCGGCACCGTCTTCGGCCTGGCGGCCGGCTTCCTCGGTGGCTGGGTCGACACGGTGATCAGCCGGATCATGGACTTCCTGCTGGCCTTCCCGCAGCTGCTGTTCGCCATCGCGCTGCTGTCGGTGCTGCCGGACGAGTTTTTCGGGCTCGGCCCCCGCTGGTCGCGGGTCGGCGTGCTGATCGGCGTCATCGGCTTCTTCGGCTGGCCGTACATCGGCCGGATCGTGCGCGGCCAGACGCTCTCGTTGCGGGAGCGGGAATTCGTCGAGGCCTCACGCAGCCTGGGCGCTCGTTCGGGCCGGATCCTCTTCCGTGAGCTGCTGCCCAACCTGGCGGCGCCGATCCTCGTCTACACGACGCTGATCATCCCGACGAACATCCTGACCGAGGCCGCGCTGAGCTTCCTCGGCGTCGGCATCCCGCCGCCGAACCCGTCGTGGGGTGGCATGTTGTCGGACGCGGTGCAGTTCTACCGCATCGACCCGATGTACATGATCGTTCCAGGCTCGGTGATCTTCATAACCGTGCTGGCCTTCAACCTCTTCGGTGACGGCCTGCGCGACGCGCTCGACCCCAAGGCTCGCTGAGCCGGCGGGACGAAGAACCACGCAATTTCCGCGGACCGGCCGGGTTCGCTTTCGAGGAGGTAGGAACAGGTGGCACGCAAGACAAGGGTGCTGGCGGCGTCAGGCGTCGCCCTCGCACTCGGGCTGACCACCGCCGCGTGCGGTGGCAGCTCGGATGACGACAACAAGGGCAGTACTGCTTCCAACGGCAAGTCGGAGTTCAACGCCGCGGTCACCAGCGTGGTCAACCCGAGCACGGCCAAGGGTGGCACGCTCAACCTGTGGTCGTCGCAGGACGCAGACAGCTGGGACCCGGCGCGTGGCTACTACGCCTTCGTCTGGAACCTCAACCGTCTCTACACCCGCAAGCTGGTGGACTACGCCGCCACGCCGGGCAAGGACGGCCTCAAGGTCGTGCCCGACCTGGCCGAGGCCGAGCCGACGATCAGTGACGACAAGCTGACCTACACCTTCAAGCTGCGCAGCGGCCTGAAGTGGGACGACGGCGCGCCGATCACGTCGAAGGACGTCAAGTACGGCATCCAGCGCGTCTGGGCGACCGACGTGATCACCGGCGGCCCGTACTACCTGCCGAACGTGCTCGACCAGGGCCAGAACTACAAGGGCCCCTACAAGGACACTGCCCCCGACAAGCTGGGCCTGAAGTCGGTCACCACGCCGGACGACCAGACGATCGTCTTCAAGCTGGCCAAGCCGTACTCGGACTTCCTGTACCTGCTGGCCATGCCCGGCTCGGGCCCGGTGCCGCAGAAGCGGGACACCGGCGCGCAGTACGGCGCGAAGCCCGCGGCCTCCGGCCCGTACATGTTCAAGTCGATCGCGCCCGGCAAGAGCGCCGAGTGGGTCCGGAACCCGAACTGGGACCAGGCCACCGACCCGATCCGCAAGGCGCTGCCCGACGCGATCAAGCTGACGATCACCACCAACGCCGACGACCTGGACAACCGTCTGCTCGCCGGCACGGCGGACCTCGACGTCGGCCAGACCGGCGTGCAGGCTGCGGCCCGCACCAAGCTGCTGACCGACAACACCCTGAAGGCGAACGCCGACGCCCCCAACACGGGCTTCCTCCGCTTCGCCGACATGACGCCGGTCGCGCCGCTCAACAACATCGAGTGCCGCAAGGCGGTCATCTACGCCGCCGACCCGACCTCGATCCAGACCGCGCGTGGTGGCCCGTTCGCGGGTGGCGACATCGGCACCAGCATCCTCCCGCCGAACATCGCCGGCTCGGACGAGAACTACGACCCGTACAACCGCAAGCAGGGCAAGCCGCAGCTGGACAAGGCCAAGGAGGCCCTGACCAAGTGTGGCCAGCCGAACGGCTTCAACGTGACGATCGCCGCCCGTAACAACCGGGCCGCCGAGGTCAAGACCGCCGAGGCGCTGCAGGCGTCGCTCAAGGCGGCCGGCATCACCGCCAAGATCGACCAGTACGACGGCGCGCAGGACTCGGCCATCGGTGGTTCGCCGGAGATCGTGAAGCAGCGCGGTTACGGCATCATCATCACCGGTTGGGGCGCGGACTACCCCAGTGGCGCCGGCTACATGCAGCCGCTGGCCGACAGCCGGTTCATCACGAAGAACGGCAACTTCAACCGTTCGGAGATCAAGGACCCGGCGATCGACAAGCTGTTCGACGACGCCGCCGGCGAGACCGACCCGGCCAAGGCCGCGGAGATCTACAAGCAGATCAACCAGAAGATCATGGAGGGCGCGTACGTGCTCCCGTTCGTGGTCGACAAGGCGCTCAACTACCGCAACCCGCGGCTGACGAACGCGTACGTGCACGAGTCGTTCGGCATGCTGGACTTCCAGGCGCTCGGCGTCAGCGACGGTAAGTGATCTCGCGCTGCCCTTAACGGCATCGGGTATATCGAAGGGTTGGTGAAGGCCGCCCGGATAGGGTGGGCATCGGTTTCCGCGAGGAGGCCGGTGCCCACCCATCCGATGGCCGAACGTCGTGCTGTCATACATCGTCCGTCGCGTGTTCAACGCGATCATCACGCTGCTGGTGGTGACTGCGGTCACGTTCGGCATCTTCTTCGCCATTCCGAAGGCGATCGGCACCGACCCGGCGCTGCTCTACATCGGTAAGCAGTCGGACCCCGCGGCCATCGAGGGCATCCGGCAGAAGATGGGGTTCGACGAACCCATCTACGTGCAGTACGGCAACTTCCTCAAGGGCATCGTGGCCGGACGTGACTACTCGAACGGCGCGGACGTCACCCACTGCCCGGCGCCCTGTCTCGGTTACTCGTTCTCGACCGACCAGGAAGTCACCCCGCTGCTGCTGGAGGACATCCCGGTCACCCTGTCGCTGGCGCTCGGCGCGGCGGTGCTGTGGCTGCTCATCGGCATCTCGGCCGGCGTGCTCTCGGCGTTGCGCAGAGGCTCGTTCGTCGACCGGGCCGCGATGACCACGGCCCTGGCCGGCGTCTCGCTACCGGTCTATTTCACCGGTCTGCTTTCCTCGGCGATCTTCGTGTACGCGCTGGGGTGGCTGCCGGAAAGCAACTACGCACCGCTCACTGAGGACCCTGGGCAATGGTTCACCAGCCTGATCCTGCCCTGGATCACGCTCGCGTTCCTGTTCGCGGCGACCTACGCCCGTCTCACCCGCGCCAACATGCTCGAGACCCTGGGCGAGGACTACGTGCGTACGGCCCGGGCCAAGGGTCTCACCGAGCGGATCGTCATCGGTAAGCACGCCCTGCGCTCCGGCCTGACCCCGATCGTCACGATCTTCGGCCTTGACCTCGGCGCGCTGCTCGGCGGCGCCATTCTCACCGAGAACGTCTTCAACCTGCGCGGCCTGGGCTATCAGGCGCTCAACGCGATCCGGCAGAACGACCTGCCCATCATCCTGGGCGTGACGCTGATCGCCGCGTTCTTCATCGTCTTCGCGAACCTCATCGTCGACCTGGTCTACGGCTGGATCGACCCGCGCGTGCGGCTGGCCTGAGGGAGAGTCACGTGTCCATCGGCGCCACCAACAAACGCCCGTTCCTCGAGATCAAGGACCTCACCGTCCGGTTCGAGACCGACGACGGCATCGTCCAGGCGGTCTCGGGCTCCACGTTCAGCCTCGAGGCCGGCCAGACCCTGGGCATCGTCGGCGAGTCCGGCTCGGGCAAGAGCGTCACGTCGCTCGCCGTCCTCGGCCTGCACCGCACCCGCAGCAACGCCAAGGTCAGCGGCGAGATCTGGCTCGAGGACCAGGAGCTGGTCACCGCCACCGACGAGGAGGTACGTCAGCTCCGCGGCGGCAAGATGGCGATGATCTTCCAGGACCCGCTGAGCGCGATGCACCCGTACTTCACGGTCGGGTCGCAGATCGTCGAGGCGTACCGGGTGCACCACCCCGGCGAGAACAAGAAGGTCGCCCGTGAGCGCGCGATCGACATGCTGGCCCGGGTCGGCATCCCGCAGCCCGAGCGGCGCTTCAACGACTACGCCCACCAGTTCTCGGGCGGCATGCGGCAGCGCGCGATGATCGCGATGGCGCTGGTCAACGACCCGAAGCTGCTGATCGCCGACGAGCCGACCACGGCCCTCGACGTGACAGTGCAGGCGCAGATCCTCGACCTGATCCGCGACCTGCAGGAGGAGTTCCACTCCGCGGTCATCATGATCACGCACGACCTCGGCGTGGTGGCCGAGCTCGCCGACGACGTCCTGGTGATGTACGGCGGCAAGGTGATCGAGAAGGGCGCCGCGCTGGAGGTCTTCCAGAACCCGCAGCACCCGTACACGTGGGGCCTGCTCGGCTCGATGCCGCGGCTCGACCGTGAGGTGCGCGACCGGCTCACCCCCGTCAAGGGCTCGCCGCCCAGCCTGATCAACCTGCCCGACGGCTGTGCTTTCCACCCGCGCTGCCCGTACGCGGGACGCAACGGCAACCGGTCGTTCACCGAGGTGCCCCTGCTGCGCGGCGACGCGCACAAGGTCGCCTGCCACCTGCCCCCGGAGGATCGCACCAGGATCTTCCGGGAGGAAGTGCTCCCGAACCTGTGAGCGGAGAGAAAAAGATCATGAGCGAGAACCTGCTCGAGGTCTCCGGCCTGGAGAAGCACTTCCCGATCACCAAGGGCCTGCTCAAGCGGCAGGTCGGGGCGGTCCGCGCGGTCGACGGCGTCGACCTGCAGGTGCGCTCGGGCGAGACGCTGGGCCTGGTCGGCGAGTCCGGCTGCGGCAAGTCGACGACCGGGCGCCTGTTCACCCGGATCCTGGAACCGACCGGCGGCAAGATCGTTTTTGAGGGCGAGGACATCTCGCACAAGAGCGTCACCCAGCTCCGGCCGCTCCGCCGCGACGTACAGATGATCTTCCAGGACCCGTACTCGTCGCTGAACCCGCGGCACACGGTCGGCTCGATCATCGCGGCGCCGCTGCAGATCCAGAACATCCCGACCCCGCAGGGCACCAAGAAGGCCGTGCAGGAGCTGCTCGAGCTGGTCGGCCTCAACCCGGAGCACTACAACCGCTACCCGCACGAGTTCTCCGGCGGTCAGCGGCAGCGCATCGGCATCGCGCGGGCGCTCGCCCTGCGGCCCAAGCTGATCGTGGCCGACGAGCCGGTCTCCGCGCTCGACGTGTCGATCCAGGCCCAGGTGGTCAACCTGCTGGAGGACCTGCAGAGCGAGTTCGACCTGACCTACGTGTTCATCGCGCACGACCTGTCAGTGGTGCGGCACATCTCGGACCGGGTCGCCGTCATGTACCTGGGCAAGGTCGTGGAGATCGCCGAGCGCGACGACCTCTACAAGAACCCGCGCCACCCGTACACGGTCGCCCTGATGTCGGCCGTGCCGGTGCCCGACCCGGCCCGTCGGGACCGTGCCCAGCGCGACCGGGTGTTGCTCACCGGCGACGTGCCCAGCCCGATCAACCCGCCGTCCGGCTGCCGCTTCCGTACCCGCTGCTGGAAGGCGCAGGACATCTGCGCCACCGAGGAGCCGCCGCTGGTCACCCGGCTCGACGACCCGCAGTCGCACCAGACCGCCTGCCACTTCCCGGTGGTCGACGACGAGACGGTCGCGGGCCGCCGGCCGGCCGCAACACCTGCCTGATCCCGTACGTGCAAAGGCCGTTCCACCTCGTGAGGGGCGGAACGGCCTTTGTCAGTCCTCCGGGCGGTTCAGGATGCCCACCGCGACCGTGTGCACGGCGTCGACGTCGGCGGGGTCGCGGAGAGTCGCCTTGGCGCCGGTCACGGTGTACCACTCGTCGGCGTCCTTGTACTGCACCCGCACCACGACCTCGGATCCGGACAGCTCGGAACGCAGCGTCAGATCGCCGGTCACGACGCCGACCTCGTCGGTCATGACCCCGCCCTGGCCGGCGACTATGTCAGTGGTGGGCGCGGGCGGCGCCTCGGCCGCAGTCTGTGGGGCCGGTGCTGCCTCTTCCGGCGCGTCGGGTGCGGTCATCAGCAGTCTCCCAGCATGTCCTCGAGCGCGACTTTCTCCTTGGTGGTGACCGTCAGCTTCCACTTGGCCTTCACCGCGATCCAGTCTTGCGCATATTCGCACCAGGTGCTGGTGTCGGTCGGCTTCCAGGTCGACGGGTCCTGGTCGCCCTTCGACCGGTTGGAGGAGGCGGACACCGCCAGCAGTTGCGGGTCGTCGAGGTCGTTGGCGAACTCCTCGCGCTGGTCCGTGGTCCATTTCGAGGCGCCCGACCGCCACGCGTTGGCCAGCGGCACGGTGTGGTCGATGTCGACCTTGTCCGGTGAGTTGAGAACCTTGCCGTCGTAGAAGCTGGTCCAGGTGCCGGCGACCACGTTGCAGCCGGAGGTCTTGACGTTGCGGCCGTCCCGCTTGAGCACGGTGTCGCGCACGTCGCAGTTCGAGCCGGTGCTGCGCCAGTGCGGGAACTTGTCGCGGCTGTAACCGCTCATCGAGCCGGCCCGGGTGACCACCTTGAGGCCGTCGAGCTCGGTCTGGGACGTCGAAGGGTCCTTGGCGGCTTGGGTATTACCCGGGACGGGTTCGAGGGAGACGCCTTCACAGCCCGAGAGGGCGAGCAGAACGGCGGCAGCGGCGCTGAAAAGCAAAGATGTACGAGGGGGCACCCCTTCAGCGTAGGGTGACGCCGCCCGGCCGGTCGCGGTGGATCATGCCCGCGCGCCGCCGGGTGACGGCGCGCGGGTGAAAGATCAGCGCGCGCGGTTGACGGCGCTGGTGACGGCCTTGATCGAGGCGCTCACGATGTTCTCGTCGATGCCGACGCCCCACACCGTGCGGTCGCCCACCTCGACCTCGACGTACGCCGCGGCCTGCGCGTCGCCGCCCGAGGTCAGCGCGTGCTCGTTGTAGTCGAGCACCCGCGCCTTGATCCCCAGCGGCTCGATGGCCTGCACGAACGCGTCGATCGGGCCGTTGCCGACACCGACCAGCGGGCGGCGCTGTCCACGGTGGAACACCTCGACGTCGATCTCGACCTTGCCGTCGCGGATCGAGGTCGTGTAGGTCTCGATCGTGAAGGCCTTGGCCGTCTGGTGCTCGACCAGGTACTCGCCGGCGAAGATGTCCCACATCTCCTGCGGGCTGACCTCGCCGCCCTCTTCGTCGGTGTGGTGCTGCACGACGCCGGAGAACTCGATCTGCAGCCGGCGCGGCATGTCGAGCTTGTGCTCCTCCTTCATGATGTACGCCACGCCGCCCTTGCCGGACTGCGAGTTGACCCGGATCACGGCCTCGTAGCTGCGGCCCAGGTCCTTGGGGTCGATCGGCAGATAGGGAACGCCCCAGGTGAAGGTGTCGATGTCGGCCCCGGCCGCGTCGGCGTCGGCCTGCAGGGCGGCGAAGCCCTTCTTGATCGCGTCCTGGTGCGAGCCCGAGAACGCGGTGTAGACCAGGTCGCCGACGTACGGGTGGCGCTCGTGCACGGGCAGCTGGTTGCAGTACTCGACCGCACGCTTGATCTCGTCGATGTCGGAGAAGTCGATCATAGGGTCGATGCCCTGTGAGAACAGGTTGAGGCCCAGCGTCACCAGGTCGACGTTGCCGGTGCGCTCGCCGTTGCCGAACAGGCAGCCCTCGATGCGGTCGGCCCCGGCCAGCAGGCCCAGCTCGGCCGCGGCGACGGCGGTGCCGCGGTCGTTGTGCGGGTGCAGCGACAGCACGATGGACTCACGCCGGGGCAGGTTGCGGTGCATCCACTCGATGGAGTCGGCGTACACGTTGGGCGTGGCCATCTCGACAGTGGCGGGCAGGTTGATGATCAGCGGCCGGTCCGGCGTCGGGTCGATGACGTCGATCACCGCGGAGCAGATCTCCAGCGCGTAGTCGAGCTCGGTGCCCGTGTAGGACTCCGGCGAGTACTCGTAGAAGATCTCGGTGTCCGGGGTGTGGATCTCGGCGTACTTCTGGCAGAGCCGCGCCCCGGTGGTCGCGATGTCGGTGATGCCGTCCTTGTCGAGGCCGAACACCACCCGGCGCTGCAACGTGGACGTCGAGTTGTAGAAGTGCACGATCGCCCGCTTGGCCCCGCGGATCGACTCGAACGTGCGGTCGATCAGGTGCTCGCGGCACTGCACCAGCACCTGGATCGTGACGTCGTCGGGGATCAGGTCCTGCTCGATCAGCTGGCGTACGAAGTCGTAGTCGGTCTGGCTGGCGGCCGGGAAGCCGACCTCGATCTCCTTGTAGCCCATCTGCACCAGCAGCATGAACATGCGCCGTTTGCGCTCGGGCGACATCGGGTCGATCAGGGCCTGGTTGCCGTCGCGCAGGTCGACCGCGCACCAGCGGGGCGCCGCCTCGACGTGCCGGGCCGGCCACTGGCGGTCGGGCAGATCGACGGCGAACTGCTTCTGGTACGGGATGTAGCGCTCGAACGGCATCTTGCTGGGCTTCTGCACCGCGAAAGGACTGGACATGTGGAACGGCTCCAAAGGGAGAGAAGACGAGAAGGCGGCGCGCGTCAGCCCCGCGACGAGGTGCCGGCCTGGGATGGGGCCTCGTCGCGGCAGCGAAGAAGGAGAAACGCCTGCCACATGTCGCAAATGACCCTACGTGATCAACTCCGGCGTTGCCAGCCGTACGCCCGGATCGTGGGAACCCTCAGGCCGAAGGGACGACCCCGGTCGGCTGGACCGGCGGGGGCGGCGGCGCGTCCATGCCCATCGGCGGGCCGGCCGTCTCGGGACCGGGCAGCGTCACGGTGGCCGGCCCGGCGATCTGGTTGGTCACCTTGAGCTCGCCGAACCCCACCCGAGCCGCGGCCAGCACGCCGTCGTCGGCGTAGCAGTAGATGCCGATGTCGACGGGGTCGGCCAGCGACGCCGAGATCGAGTCGATCGAGTAGCAGGTGCCCTCGGCCCCGGCCAGCGGCGGCACCTCGGCGACGGAGAGCGCCGCCTGCCGATCGGTGAAGACGGGCAGCCACTGCCGGAACAGCCGCTCGACCTTGGGGGAATAGTCGGCCGGCACCCGCTTGCCCGCCTTGGCCACCTTGACGCAGGTCGGGTTGATCGGGTTGGACTGTGAACCCAGCGTGCACTGATAGACGCCGTTCGCCGTCGAGACGATGCTCACGTCGGCCGCGCCGCCGAGCGCCCCGCCGGTGACGTCGACCCGCCAGGTGCCGTCCCGGCCGACCGTGGCGACCACGTTGCGGGGCCGGCCCCGGCCGTCGTCGAGCGTGTAGAGAGCCGCGTACGCCGTGTCCATCGCCTGCGCCGCCCGAGCGGCCAGCTCGCTGCGGGCGCGGGACGCGACCTCGGCCGAGGGGGCCTGCGACGCGGACGGGGCGGGCTGCGGGTCGCCATCGGAATCGCCCGAGCACGCCGTCACCCCGGTGAGGAGCAACAGGGCGACGGACGCGGACAAACCGCGTCGGAACATCGAGCGTGGGCGCACCGAGACATTCTCGCCTCCTTCGTCCGTATCGCCCCTCTGCCGGGTTGCTTCGAGCTTCGGCGTGTCGCGCGTGTCGGGCGATGGATCGGCCGGAATCTGGGATCGCCTGTCGGTCTGCGCCGGGGGCGCGGCTACTGTGGTGGCGATTGTCCTGACCGGCGCCGCCGGTACGTACAGCCGGAGGATTGGTTCGCCGTGGCACTGGTGGTGCAGAAATACGGTGGTTCGTCGGTCGCGACGGCGGAGCGCATCAAGCGTGTCGCCGAGCGGATCGTCGCGGCCCGCAAGGCCGGTGACGACGTCGTGGTCGTGGTCTCCGCGATGGGCGACACCACCGACGAGTTGATGGATCTCGCCAACCAGGTCAGCCCGCTGCCGCCCGGCCGCGAGCTCGACATGCTGCTCACCTCGGGCGAACGCATCTCGATGGCGTTGCTGGCGATGGCGATCCACAACCTCGGGTACGAGGCCCGCTCCTACACGGGTTCCCAGGCCGGCGTGCTCACCACCTCGACGCACGGCAAGGCCCGCATCATCGACGTGACCCCGGGCCGGCTGCGCGGCGCGCTCGACGAGGGCGCGATCGCGATCGTCGCCGGCTTCCAGGGCGTCTCGCAGGACACGAAGGACATCACGACCCTCGGGCGGGGCGGTTCCGACACCACGGCCGTGGCGCTCGCCGCGGCCCTGCACGCGGACGTCTGCGAGATCTACACCGACGTCGACGGCGTCTTCACCGCCGACCCGCGGATCGTGCCCGACGCCCAGCACATCAAGCAGATCACGTACGAGGAGATGCTCGAGCTCGCGGCCGGCGGAGCGAAGGTGCTCATGCTGCGATGCGTGGAGTACGCGCGGCGCTTCAAGGTGCCCATCCACGTACGCTCGTCTTACTCGAACAAGCCCGGCACCCTGGTCACTGGATCGATGGAGGACCCTGACGTGGAACAAGCGCTCATCACCGGGGTCGCGCACGACCGGAGCGAAGCCAAGATCACGATCGTCGGGGTGCCCGACGAGCCGGGCGCGGCCGGCCACATCTTCAACACGGTGGCCCAGGCCGAGATCAACATCGACATGATCGTGCAGAACGTGTCGACCGAGGGCACCGGGCGCACCGACATCTCCTTCACCTTGCCGAAGGCCGACGGCCCGACCGCGATGGCCGCGCTCGACAAGATCAAGGAGCAGATCAAGTTCAAGAGCCTGCTCTTCGACGACCACGTGGGCAAGGTGTCGCTGATCGGCGCGGGCATGCGCTCGCACCCGGGAGTCGCGGCGTCCTTCTTCGCGTGCATCGGCGAGGCCGGTGTCAACATCGAGATGATCTCCACGTCCGAGATCCGGGTCTCCGTGGTCTGCCGCGACAGCGACCTCGACACCGCCGTCCGCGCCGTGCACGACCAGTTCGAGCTGGGCGGCAGCGAACAGGCAGTGGTCTACGGCGGAACCGGCCGGTAGCCCGGCCATGGCGCTGCAGCCGACGCTCGCCGTCGTCGGGGCCACCGGTTCCGTCGGGACGGTCATGCTCGAGCTGCTCTCCTCCCGTCGTAACGTCTGGGGCGAGATCCGGCTGATCGCGTCGTCGCGGTCGGCCGGAAAGCAGCTGACCTGCCGCGGCGAGCAGCTCACGGTGGCCGAGCTGACCCCCGAGGCGTTCGACGGGGTCGACGTCGCGATGTTCGACGTGCCCGACGAGGTGTCGCTGCAGTGGGCGCCGATCGTCGCGGCCCGTGGCGTCATCGTGGTCGACAACTCGGCCGCGTTCCGGATGGACCCCGAGGTGCCGCTCGTGGTGCCCGAGGTCAACCGTGAGGCGGTGCAGTACCGCCCCCGCAACATCATCGCCAACGCGAACTGCACCGTGATGGCGATGATCATGGCGATCGCGCCGCTGCACCACGAGTACGGGCTGCGTGAGCTGGTCCTGGCGTCCTACCAGGCGGCCTCGGGCGCGGGCCAGTTCGGCGTCGACACCCTGCACGACCAGCTCAGCAAGGTGGCGGGCGACCGCATGCTGGGTTCCCGCCCGGGCAACGTGCGGCAGGCGGTCGGCGAC
This sequence comes from Paractinoplanes brasiliensis, assembly GCF_004362215.1. NCBI lineage: Bacteria > Bacillati > Actinomycetota > Actinomycetes > Micromonosporales > Micromonosporaceae > Paractinoplanes > Paractinoplanes brasiliensis. Next base: position 3,891,102 of record NZ_SNWR01000001.1, read on the forward strand.
GACCTCGGCCCCTTCCCGGCCCCGCTCGCCCTCAACGTGGTGCCCTGGTCGGGTGCGCTCGAACCGCTCGGCTGGTCGTCCGAGGAGTTGAAGCTCCGCAGCGAGTCCCGCAAGATCCTCGCGCTGCCGGCCCTCAAGGTCTCGGCCACCTGCGTACGGGTTCCGGTCGTGACCGGCCATTCGATCGCCGTGCACGCCGTCTTCGGCTCCGAGGTCGACGCCGAGGGCGCGCGTCAGGTGCTGCGCAACGCGCCCGGCGTGATCCTGGTCGACGACCCCGAGTCCGGGGAGTTCCCGATGCCCATCGACGCGGTCGGCACCGACCCGTCCTGGGTGGGCCGTATCCGCCGCGCGATGGACGACCCGCGCGCCCTCGACCTCTTCGTCACCGGCGACAACAGGCGCAAGGGCGCGGCGCTCAACACCGTGCAGATCGCCGAGCTGGTCGCGGCCGAACTCGCCCGATGACCGACGTTGTCGAGGTGGTCATCACCGCCGCCGACCCCGAGTGGCTGGCCGCCTTCACCCGCCGCCTGGTCGACGACCGTCTCGCCGCCTGCGGTCACCAGATCGCCGCGATCCGCTCGATCTATCGCTGGGCGGGCGAGGTGCACGACGACCCCGAGGCCCGGATCGCCCTGCACACCCGCGCCGACCTGGTCGACAGCATCGTGGAAAGGGCCAACACCGAGCACCCGTACGACGTTCCGTGCGTTCTGGCGCTGCCCGTGCTCGCCGGCAATCCGGCCTACCTCGACTGGGTGAGGCAGGAGACCACGCCTCCGCGGTAGTGGTGATCCCGTGTCCGCCGCCTCCTCCAGGGAGCGGGGGTCAGGCGCACTCGCCGGTGCGGACTCCGCGGGTGCGGGACAGGCCGGCCTGGGCCACCGGGGCCGCCTCGTTGGCAGTGAGGGCGAAACCGGTGTTCTTGTCGTCGGCTGCGGCGGCGAAGATCACGCCCAGCACCTGACCGTTCGGGCTGATCAGCGGGCCGCCCGAGTTGCCGCTGCGGACCAGCGAGCGAATCGTGTAGATCTCGCGGGTCACGTCGCGTGCGTCGTAGATGTCGGGGCCGGTGATGCGCCCCACATCCCGTACGCGGGCGGATTGGGCGTCATAAGGGCCGTCCTGCGGGTAGCCCAGCACGATCGCGCTCGTGCCCGTCTTGGCCTGGCTGCGGACGAACGGCATCACCGGCGCGGTCAGGCCCGGCACGTGGAGGACGGCCAGGTCACGGGCCGGGTCGTAGACGACCACGGTCGCCGGGAGGCGGCGGCCGTTCACCTCGACCTCGGTCTCGCGGGTGCCCGCGACCACATGGGCGTTGGTCATGACCCGCTCGGCGGCGTACACGAAACCGGAGCCCTCGATGCGCCGCGAGCAGCTCGGCGCCGTGCCCAGCACCTTGATGACCGAACGCTTCGACTTCTGGACGATCTGGGAGCCCTTGAGCGCCGGGTCGGGCGCGGCCACCTCTTTGGCCTGGGTCGGGGTGAGGCCGCCGAAGACGTCGGGGAAGCCGCTGGTGTCGAGGGTGTCGCGCAGCGCCGCCGACAGGGCCTGGGCCTGATCGGGCATCAGGCTGTTGATGCCGCCGAGGATGGCGCTGTTGCGGACCTCTTTGTTGAGGGCCGGGAACGGGGTCGAGCCCAGCGGCACCGCGATCAGCCAGGCCACCAGCAGCACGGCCACCAGCGAGATGGCCGCGCCACCGGCGTCGTCGGCCCGTTGCAGCGGGCGGCTCTGGATCGCGCGGCGCAGGTGGGTGCCGAGCCAGCCCGCCAGGGTCTGGCCCAGCACGGCCAGCGCGAAGATGGTGACCAGCGAGACGACCAGCCGCGCCGACGGGTCGGAGAAGCGGTCGGCGATCAGCGGACCGACCTGGAGGCCGATCAGCACCCCGCTGAAGAAGCCGCCGAACGAGAGCGCGCCGATGACGAAGCCCTGGCGATAGCCGCTGATCGCGAAGATCAGCATGAGCAGGATCAGGATGCCATCGACCACGGACCCTCACCCAGCGTAGAAATCGACGACGGACACGACCTCAGCGTAGAGGCGCTCGGCCAGGGGTGGCTCACGGCAGAACCTCGTCGGGCGCCCCGCCCCGGGCCGCGGGCACCGGCGCACTGGCGTCGGGCAGCTCGACCAGGGCACCCGGCGCCCAGGGCCGGGCCCAGCCCGCCATGTCGAGCAATGTCGAGATCACCCCTGCCGTGAAGCCCCAGACGAGAAGACCCCGGACCTGGAACGCGGGACCGATCCAGCCACTGGGGTGTCGTACCCGGATACGGTTCTGCGGGTCCACCAGTTCACTGATCGGCAACCGGGCCACGTGGGCGACCTCGGCCGGCTGCCGCGGGCTGACCGGATGCGGGCGCCGCCACCAGGCCAGCACCGGCGTGACGACAAACGAGCTGACCGGGATGTAGAGGTCGGGCAGCAGCGCCAGCACCTCGGCCCCGGCCGGGTCGAGGCCGACCTCCTCGTTGGCCTCGCGCAGGGCGGTGGCCACGGCGTCGGCGTCCTCCCGATCGGTGGCGCCGCCGGGGAAGGCGGGCTGGCCGGCATGGTTGCGCATGGTCGCGGCGCGCTGCAGCACGAGCAGGTCGGGGCCGGAATCGCCCTCGCCGATCAGCACGAGCACGGCGCTGGGCCGTCCGCCGCCCGCCGGGGGACGCAGGGTGGTGAAGTCCTCGGTACGGCACGTCGCGACCCGGGCCAGCAGCGGGTCGAACCACCCGGGCAGGCCGTCGGGGCGGCCCAGCACCTGCCCCCGGCTCACGGGGTCACCGTCACGCCGGTGTGCGTGCGGACCAGCTCGGCCAGCTCGGGGGCCTCCAAGGGCAGCAGATGCGCGTACGCCCGGCCGGCCGGGTCGAGGAAGACGGTGATCGGCAGGCTGATGCGGCCCAGGTTGTTCAGCAGCGTGCTCTTCTCGTCGAAGAGGGTCGGCATGCGCACGCCGGCGTCGGTGGCGAACGAGGCTCCCTTGTCACGCTGGTCGCCGGTGTCGACGCCGAGCACGGTGAGCCGGCCGGTCGTCCGGTCGGCGAGGCTCTGCATCACGGGCAGCTCGGCCCGGCACGGTCCGCACCACGACGCCCACAGGTTGATCACGGCCGGTCCGCGCAGCTCGCGCAGCGACACCTCGTCGTCGCCGTCGAAGCACGGCAGCGTCAAATCGGGCAGGCTTGCGAGCGCCAAGCCTCCAGCTGAGGCGGCCGGCTGCGGGGCTGAAGGCGGGGCGGCGGACGGTGGTGGTGCGATCAGCGTGTCGCAGCCGGCGAACGGCGAAGCGACCGCCGGTTCGTCGCTGGTGCAGGCGGCGGTTGCCGCAACGACCAGCAGCACAAGCGGCAGAGCGAGCAGCCGCCGTCCCCGTGACATTGCAGCCGGCGGGCCGGGTGGGCGGTGGAACAGGGCCTCGGTGGGCCGCTGGGGGCTCACGGAACGTCAGGCGCGGCGACCGCCGCGGCCGGGACGAGCTCGGGGTCGACCCCGGCGGCGACCGCCAGCTCGCGGGCGCGCGGGCCCTTGAGCAGCTTGGCCGCGGCGGCCGCCTCGGTGGGGCCGGTGCCGTAGGACGGGCACATCGACGCCAGCGTGCAGGCGCCGCAGGCGGGCTTGCGCGCGTGGCAGACCCGGCGGCCGTGGAAGATCACCCGGTGCGACAGCATTGTCCAGTCGCGTTTTTCGATCAGGTCGGCCACCAGAAACTCGATCTTGACCGGGTCGTCCTCGGAGACCCAGCCGAAACGGTTGGTCAGGCGGCGGAAGTGGGTGTCGACAGTGATGCCGGGGACGCCGAACGCGTTGCCGAGGATGACGTTGGCCGTCTTGCGGCCGATGCCGGGCAGTGCCACCAGCTCGGCCAGCGTGGCCGGCAGCTCGCCGTCGTGCCGCTCGATCAGCGCCTGACCCAGCTTGATCAGCGAGTCGGTCTTGGCCCGGAAGAAGCCCGTCGGCCTGAGCAGGGTCTCGAGCTCGGTGCGGTCGGCCGCGGCGTAGTCGGCGGCCGTCTGATAGCGCTTGAACAGCTCGGGGGTGACCTGATTGACCCGTACGTCGGTGGTCTGTGCCGACAGGATCGTGGCCACGGCCAGCTCGAGCGGGGTGGTGAAATCGAGCTCGCAATGCGCGTCGGGATGCGTCTCGGCCAGGACACGGGCCATCTTGCGGGCCCGCCGCTTGCGCCCGATGGGCGTTTCCGCCGCGAACCGTTTTGCCGCTGCCACCGGAGTCACCGCTAAAGAGTACGTCGCCCCTGCGACAAGAAACGTCACGCGGACGGCGTGATCGAACCGTCCGCGGCGATCGTGGCGCCGGTGTCGGGGAAGTCGGCCGCGGTGAGCTGGGCGACCAGCTTGCGGCCCTGCTCCTTCGACTCGTCACGGGTGGGCAGCCCGTTGGAGTTCATGTACGTCGAGAGCAGTTTGCCGCCCGCGTACGACCCGTCCTTGCCCAGCGTCACCCGCAGGATCCCGCCGTACTTGAGGACGCCGCTGCGCGACAGGGTGCGTCCGCCGCCCGCGAAGTTGCCCAGGCTGTACGCGATCAGTTTGCCCTTGTAGAACTCCATGCCCCGCAGCACGTGGGGCCCGTGCCCGACCACCAGGTCGGCACCCGCGTCGACGACTGCGTGACTGAACTTGATCGGGTCGCCCCTGTTCTCGCCGTGGAACGTCTCGGTGCCCGGCCGCACGTGCTGCATCGTGGCGCCCTCGGCGCCCATGTGCACCTGCACGACGACGAGGTCGGCCCGCTCCTTGGCCTGGCCGACGACCGACCGGGCCTGGTCGAGGTCGAGCAGGCTGTTGGCCCCCGCGTACGACGAGAAGCCGACGACCGCGACCTTGACCCCCTTGACCTCCGCCACGGTGATCTCGTCGGTGTTGCCGGTGGCCTTGATGCCGGCCTGGTCGAGCGCTGCCCGGGTGTTGCGCGCGCCCTGGACGCCGAAGTCACGGGCGTGGTTGTTGGCCGTGTTGACCAGGTCGAACCCGCCGTCGACGAGGTGTTTCACGTACGACGGCGGGGACCGGAACGCGAAGCAGTTGGGCGACGGCGGGGACCCGCACTTGGAGGCGCTGGTGTTCTCGGTGAGCGGCTGCTCGAGGTTGCCCATCACGAGGTCGGACTCGAGGCCCGGCTTGACCGAGTCGAAGAACCCCTTGCCGTCGGCCGGCGGCATCCGGCTGGGCGCGTTGCTCATCATGATGTCGCCGGTGGCCGACAGTGTGACGGTGCCCTCATCGGCCGCGGCCGCCTCGGTCGGCGGCAGGCTGGGCGCGGACGAGGACCGCGCCACGGTTTCGGGCGCTCGCCACTGGGCCGTGGAGCCACCCCCCGAGTCGCGGTTCGCGAAAGCGACACTTCCGACGCCGACGGCGGCCAAAACCGCCAGGACAATCGCGACAGTAAGGACAGGGCGCCCGAAAATGCCCGGCCTTCGATGTGGGGGGTGGGAATTCATCGATCGCGACGATACCTTCAGGTGGCGTCGCGGACGAACCGTCGAAAGGCTTGTCGTTGCCTCCACCCGGCGACGAAAGATACTGCCCGTCACGGCGGGACCGGTTACCCTGCGGTATCTAGATCAAGGGGTGCCCGCCCGATTCCCGCCCGCGTGCGCCTAGACTGATCGAGCGCAGGCGTTGCGCGTGTTCGGAGGTGCGGCGATGGATGAGGTACTGGCGCGCAGCGGGATCTTCCAGGGCGTGGACCCGGAGGCCGCCGAGGCGCTCGCCAAAGAGATGGACACGGTCGAAGTCCGCAAGGGCGACGTCCTGTTCAACGAGGGCGAGGCCGGTGACAGCCTGTACATCGTGCTGTCCGGCAAGATCAAGCTCGGACGGCGAGCGGCCGACGGCCGGCAGAACCTGGTTTCGATCATGGGCCCGTCCGACATGGTCGGCGAGCTCTCGCTCTTCGACCCCGGTCCCCGCACGGCCACCGCGACCGCGGTGACCGACGCGCGGCTGGCCCGGCTCAAGAAGACGTCGCTGCGTCCGTGGCTCAACAACCGGCCCGAGATCGCCGAGCAGCTGCTGCGGGTGCTCGCCCGCCGCCTGCGCCGTACCAACGACGCGCTGGCCGACCTGATCTTCACCGACGTGCCCGGCCGGGTCGCGAAAAACCTGCTGCAGATGGCGGGCCGGTTCGGCACCCGCGACGGTGGTGTGCTCCGCGTCACGCACGATCTCACCCAGGAGGAGCTGGCCCAGCTCGTCGGGGCGTCCCGCGAGACGGTGAACAAGGCTCTCGCCGATTTCGCCTCGCGGGCCTGGCTCCGGCTGGACGGCAAGAGCGTGATCATCCTGGACCCCGAGCGCCTCGCGCGGCGCGCCCGCGTCTGACCCGTATCGCCGGGCCGGGGCTGTCCCTTCGGGGCGGCCCCTACAAGCCGTGCATTACCCCCTGAAAAGGGTACAAACCAGCAGCTTTCGCATCCGTGTCGCACCCGCTTGACCACTCGTTGTGGAGGTGGTCGAGAGGCACCGGCGGATACGAGAGGGCGCGGCTTTGAACATGGTGGGGGGCGTACAGCGCATCGGGGTACCGACGTGACAGTGCTCGGCACCGCCGTCGACCCGCGCACCCCCGGCTATCCGGAGGCCCGTAACGCCACCCTCGACCGGCTCGACCGGCTGGAGGCGGCGCTGGAGGAGGCCCGCGCGGGCGGCGGCGAGCGGGCGGTCACCCGGCATCACGCCCGTGGCAAACTGCTGCCCCGGGAACGCATCGAGATGCTGCTCGACCAGGACGGCCCGTTCCTGGAGCTGTCGCCGGTCTCGGGCTGGGGCACCGAGTTCCCCGTGGGCGCGGGCGTGGTCACCGGCATCGGCGTGGTCGAGGCCGTCGAGTGCATGATCATCGCGACCGACCCCACCGTCGAGGGCACGGCCGCCAACCCGTACGCGGTGGAGAAGATCCGCCGGGCCGCCCGTATCGCCGCGGCCGACCGGTTGCCGCTGGTGAACCTGGTCGAGTCGGCCGCCGAGACCCCGGGGGCCGGTCCACCGCCGGGCGGCAGCATCGCGCGCGACCTGAGCCGGCTGTCCACCCGGCGGGTGCCCGCCGTCTGTGTCGTCTTCGGGCCGACCAGCGGGGACACCGCGTACCTGCCCGCCCTCGCCGACTACACGATCATGGTGCGCGGACATGCCAAGAGGCTGACCCATTCCCGTCCCCGGGCCGGCGCCAACGGTTCCGACGTCCGCGCTCCCGCCGATCAGCTGGCCGAGGACGAACGCGACGCGCTGCGCCTGGCCCGTCAGTGCGTACGCCGTCTGAACTGGCGCAAGTGCGGCCCCCCACCCCGCACGTTCCCGCCCGCCGAGCCCAAGTACGACGCCGAGGACCTGCTCGCGCTGGCCGGGCCGTCCACCCTGTTCGACCCGCGCGAGGTGCTGGCCAGGCTGCTCGACGGCAGCGAGTTCGACGAGTTCAAGCCCGCCGTCGGGGCCGCCGTGCTGGCGGGCTGGGGCGAGCTGCACGGCTACCCGGTCGGGGTCCTGGCCGCCGCCGACGTCCCACCGACCGCCGCCGACACCCAGAAGGCGGTGCATTTCATCCAGCTCGCCAACGCCACCGACACGTCCCTGCTGCTCCTGCAGCGCGACGACGCCGGCATCCTCGGCTCCGGGACGGTGGACGCGCTCGCGCACTCCACCGTCCCGCTGCTCGCTCTCAACACCGGACGCACCGGCGACCCCCGCTTCGCCTTCAGCTGGCCTGCCGACGGCCCGGCGGCCGGCGGGGACGACGACGGCGTCATCGACCCCCGCGACACGCGCACCGTGCTCGGCCTCTGCCTCTCCGCCGTGCACAGTGCGGTCGTCGAGGGCGCCGGGCACGTCGGCACGTTCCGACCCGGAAAGGTGGACCAGTGATCCGACGTCTTCTGGTGGCCGACCGTGGCGAGACCGCCCGCCGGGTGTTCGCCACCTGCCGCCTGGTCGGCGTCGAGACGGTCGCCGTCTATTCCGGCGCCGATTCCGACGCCCCCCACGTCGGCGAGGCCGATTACGCCGTACGCCTCGACGGCGGCACGCCCCGCTCGTCGTACCTGCGAGGCGACCTGATCATCACCGCGGCCCAGCGTTCCGGCGCCAACGCGATCCACCCCGGCATCGGCGAGCTGGCCGAGGACCCCGACTTCGCCTCGGCCGTGGCCGACGCCGGGATGATCTGGGTCGGCGCCCCGGCCAAGACGCTCGGCGTGCTGCGCAGCAAGCGCGAGACCAAGGCGCTGGTCGCGGAGGCCCGGGTGCCGGTGCTGCCCAGCTTCACCGACCCGTCCGAGGTGCCCGGCTTCCCGGTGCTGATCAAGCCGGACACCGGCGCGGGCGGCGCTGGGCTGCGGGTCGTGCGGGACGCGGCCACCCTGCTCGAGGCGCTCGCCTCGACCAGGCGCGAGGTGGGCGGCGAGGTCTACTGCGAGCCGTACGTCGAGGATGTGCGCCACATCGAGGTGCCGATCATCGCCGACGAGCACGGCGCGGTGATCCCGTTCGGCGAGCGCGAGTGCTCGATCCAGCGCCGCTACCAGAAGATCGTCGAGGAGACGCCGTCCCCGGCCGTCGACCCGGGGCTGCGCGAGGAGCTGTGCCGCGCGGCCATTGTCACGGTCCGGGCGCTCGGCTATGTGGGCGCGGGGGCGGTCGAGTTCCTGCTCGACACGAACGGCGACTTCTGGTTCCTCGAGCTCACCCCGACCCTGCAGGCCGAGCACGCGGTCACCGAGTGTGTGTCCGGCTACGACCTCGTACGGCTGCAGTTGCTCGTCTCGGAGGGCGGGAGCCTGCCGATGCCGGGCCCGCCGCCGATCCGGGGGCACGCGATCGAGGTGCGGCTCTGCGCCGAGGACCCGGCGTACGCGTGGCTGCCCGCGACCGGCACGCTGCACCGGTTCGCCGTGCCCGACGTGGCCGGCCGGTTCCGCCCCCTGCCCGCCCCCGGCCTGCGGCTCGACGCGGGCGTGCGGGACGGCTCGGTGATCGGCGTGCACCACGACTCCACGCTGGCCAAGCTGATCGCCTGGGCGCCGACCCGGCAGGAGGCGGCCCGGATGCTGGCCTCCGCACTGACCCGGGCCCAGATCCACGGCGTGGCCACCAACCGCGACCTGCTGGTGCGGGCCCTGCGCCACCACGCGTTCCGCACCGGCGACGTGGACACCGGCTTCCTCGACCGGCGGCCCGAGGTGTTCGCCCCGCTGCTGTCGGCGGTCGATGCCGTACGCCTGTCGTGCCTGGCCGCCGCGCTGGCCGGCGCCGCCGCCCGCCGGGCCTCGGCGACCGTGCTCGGTTCGATGCCGTCGGGCTGGCGCAACGTGCCGTCGGGCTCGCAGACGGCGGTGTACGACGGCCCGACCGGCCCGGTCGAGGTCGGCTACCGGATGAATCGTCACGGCGAGCTGGCCGGCTGGTGGGTGCGTACGGTCGACCCGGAGGAGCTCGACCTGGCCGGGCTGGGGCAGGCGCCGGTGGCCGGTGACTACCCCGAGACGGTGGTCGTGCAGGCCGGCGACGAGCGGGTGGTGCTGGACGTCAACGGCATCCGGCTGACCTTCAACGTGCACCGGGTGGGTGAGGTCTCGTACGTGGACAGCCCGGAGGGCTCGGTGGCGCTGCGCGGCCTGTCCCGGTTCCCGTTGCCAGCCCCCGACGCGGTCGAAGGCTCGCTGATCGCGCCGCTGCCCGGGGCCGTCCGCCGGGTCCTCGTCGTGCCCGGTCAGCGGGTGCGGGCGGGGGAGTTGCTGCTCACGCTGGAGGCCATGAAGCTGGAGCACCCGGTGCACGCGCCGAGCGCCGGGGTGGTCGCCTCGCTGCCGGTGCACCCGGGCACCGAGGTCGACACGGGCGAGCTGCTGGCAGTCCTGGCCCCCGAGTAGCCGGCGGGCGGCGAGCTGCTGGCGGTCCTGGCTCCCGAGTTGACCGCGGGCGGCGAACTGCCCGCGGTCCCGGCTCCGGGGTAGCCCGCGTACGTCGAACTCTCAGCGGTCCTGGCTTCCGAGCAGCCCGCCGAAGGGCCACTTCTTTTTCGGGGTCTTGGCCGACCGAGGATTGCGGACGGTCGGCGTGTCGTCGCCCGGGGAGAGCCGGGGCGGCGGCACGTAGTTGTTGATCGGCGGGTTGAGCTGCACGTTGATCAGCAACTCGCGCAGCTGCTGTGCGGTCGGCCGCCGCGCCGGGTCGTTGGCCATGCCCCAGCGCAGCACGTGCGTGAGCGCGGGCGGCACCCCGGGCAGGTCGGGGATGGGCTGGTGAAACAGGTCCATGAGGGTGAGCAGGCTGGGGCTGCGCTCGCCGTCCCAGCGCGGCGGGCGGCCCCGCATCACCGCGTAGAGCGTGGCGCAGAGCGCGTAGACGTCGACCGCGCCGGTCGGCTCGTCGTGGCGGAACATCTCGGGCGGGGCGTAGGCCGGGGTGAGCACTTCGAGGGTGACGGAGGAGTCGCGCATCTCGCCCAGCACGGCCAGCCCGAAGTCGGCCAGCACGGCCGTGTTGAACTCCGAGTACAGGATGTTGGCCGGTTTCACGTCGCGGTGCAGCACCCCGTTGGCATGCGAGTGCACGAGCGCGTCGGCGATCTTGACGCCGAGGTCGCGGGCCTCGGCCGCGCCGAGCGGGGAGCGGCGCATGCGATCGAGATACGACCCGTCGCACAGTTCCATGATCAGGTAAGGGTGCTGGTCGACCGTCACGCCGACGTCGAACAGGTCGACCACGTGCGGGTGCGACGACATGCGCCCGGCGGCGCGCGCCTCACGCAGGAAGCGGGCCTGGTCGCGATCGCTCTCGAGGCGGCGATTTTCCACCTTGATGGCGACCTCGCGGCCCACTGAGTCCTGCATCGCCCGATAGACGGTGGCGTAACCACCACGTGCCATCACCGACAACCCGGACATACCAGGCACGTACGGAGCTGGGAGCGCTCCGCTCGGTGTCTCGGTCATCGCAGCCGGGTTCCTGTCATGGATCTGAAAATACGCCAGGTCGGTCGAAGATCATCCAGGCACGTCGGACGCGTATACGACACCGGCCGCCGAAGCCGTCTCGACACCCGTGGTCGCGAGCGTGGCGCGCAGTTCCTCGGCGGCGACACGTTCACTCGTCTGCTCGGTCGAGTACGCCAGCATGACCGCCTCCTCGGCCGCCTCGCGGGCCCGCTCGCAGTGGTCGGCGGCGGCCAGCACCCGGGCGTGCGTCATGGCCGCCTGCACGGCGCTGCGCACGTCCTCGGCCTTCACCTCGCGGGCCCGGTTGATCCAGGTCAGGGCGGCCTCGGCCTGGCCGTCGGCGAGCAGGGCGGACGCGTACGAGGCAAGGGCGTGCCGCCGCGAGAACAGCAACGACGGCGCCCCGGTGTCGGTGGCGATCGGCGCCAGGAGCCCCATCGCGGTCTTCGCGTCGCCGGCCCGCAACCGTGCCTCGGCCAGCAGCACCCGCGGGCCGACCTGGGCCGGCGCCAGCGGGTTGTGCGGCTCGACGGCGGTCATCACCCGGCGGGCGTCGGCCTCGGCCGAGGCCAGGTCACCCCGGTACAGCGCGACGAACCCGCGCAGCGTGCCGGCCATGCCCAGCAGCAACGGATGACCCGTACGGCCGGCGTAGCCGAGCGCGTCGGTCAGCAGATCGTAGGCGTGGTCGAACTCGCCCAGCCCGCGAGCGATCGCCCCGCGTACGACCAGAGCCAGACCCCGCCCCCAGTCGTCGCCGACGGCGTTGAAGTCGCGGTAGGCCCGGCGCGCCTCGCCGTCGGCCTCGGCCAGCTCGCCCAGCTCGGAGGCGGCGTAAGCCTCCACGGCCCGCAGGGTGCCGACCGCCCACGCCTCGCCCACCCGGTCGCCGAAGGGCAGGAACACCCGGGCCAGCCGCCGCGACTCCTGCAGGCGGCCCGCCAGCAGCCGGGCGAACGCGGTGGTGCCGCGCAGCCACGAGCGCCCGACCGGGTCGCCCAGCTCGGCGAAGAGGCGGGCCGCCCGGCCGAGCACGGCGTCGGAGCCCGCGAAGTCACCCCGGGTGGTGGTCACCCAGGCGAGGTTCTGCAGGGCCCAGGCCTGCCCGTGCCGGTCACCGGCCGCGAGCGTCACCTGATAGGCGGCGGCGAACCGGCTGCTGGCCTGGCTGAGCCGGCCGGCCAGGAAGTCGGCCATGCCCAGCCGGCGCATCGCGTTGGCGCGCTCGGGCAGGAGCTCGGCCTCGGTGGCCACCTCCAACGCCTCCTGCCAGGCGGCGACGGCGCGGCCGCTGTCGCCCAGCGCCTCGTGGGCCCGGCCGACCACCAGCAGCGCCTCGGCCCGGTTGACCGGCTCGTCGGCGGCGCTCTTGGCGATCTTTTCGCCGTGCGACAAGGCTTCCTCGGCCCGGCCCAGGCGCAGCAGCGCGCGGGCGTGCACCAGCTGGTCGGGCAGCGGCAGGAGGCTGTCGGGGGCCAGGGCGGCGGCGCGCTCGGCGTACTCGATGGAGGCGGCCGGCTCGATGTTGGCCAGCGCCCGGCGGGCCAGGCGGCCCAGCGCCGAGACGCCGAGCGGGGCGACGTCGCGTACGGCGGCCTCGGGCCGAAGCCGCACCGCGTCGGCCAGCTCGACCGCGCACTCGGCGTGCGTGGCCACGAACGCGTCGCGCTCGTTGTCGGTCAGGTTGAGCCGGGCCGTGGTGTCGTAGCCGGTGCGGCCCATGTTCTCGGGCGCGGCCCAATTGGCCAGGTAGGCGTGCCGGTCGGCCAGGTCGGCCTTGCCGATGCCGCTGTACGCCGCCTCACGCATGAGCGGAGTGGTGAACGCGTAACCGCCGCGGGAGCGGTGCAGCATGCGGCGTTGCAGCAGCTCGTCGATCGAACGCTCGAGCTCGACCGCCGCCACCGCGCCCGGCCGCGCGTCGCTCGAGGCCCGCCGTTCCCGCAGCGCCTCGATGACTCCCGTGGGCACCGAATCGCCGACCACGGCGGCGTCCCGCAACACCGAGCGCGGCTCGGGTGGCAGCGCGTCGATGCGCGCGGCGAGCACGGCGGCCAGGTCGCGGGAGAGCAGTTGCCGCCCGAGCGAGCCGTCGGCCAGCTGCCACTTGCCGGCCGCGTTGGCCCCCACGGCCGGGGTCAGCGCGCCCCGCTCCATGAGCAGCGTGATCATCTCGGCCAGATAGAACGGGTTGCCCTGCGCGGTGGCGAGCAGCCGGTCGGTGTCGGCCTGCGGCAGCTTGCCGCCGTTCAGATAGGACGTGAGCAGCCGGGAGGCGTCCGCGCCGCGAAGCGGGGGCAGGGTGTGCACCTCGGCGTCGGCCAGCCGGGTCAGGGCGCCCGCCGTACGCACCAGTTCGGGCCGGCCCAGCAGCAGCACCACGACCGGGCCGTCGAGCAGCGAGAGCGTACGGCCCAGCGCGTCCACTGTCGACGCGGTCGCGTCGTGCAGGTCGTCGACGATCACCACCAGCGGCGCCTCGGCGGTCAGGGCGGTGAGCAGCTCGGCCACGGCCGACGACAGCGCCTCGGCGTCGGCCCGTTTGCTGCTGGGCTGCCAGTCGGCGCCGGCGGCCGGGCCGACCGGGTTGGCCGGGGCCTCGCCGTAACCCAGCAGCGCGAGCAGCCGGTCGATGTCGATCGGGGCGGGCTCGCCGTCGTGCCCCAGCCGGTTCGCGAGTTTGCGCAACCTTTCCTCGACCACCGAACGGCCGACGGTGGCCACGACGTCCTTGGGCAGACCCACCGATTTGCGTACGAGGTCGGCCAGCGGCGCAAATCGGCGGCGCTCACCGAACGCGCGGCAGCGTACCCGCAGCACCCGGGCCCCGGCGTGTGCCGCATAGCGCCCATTGCCCACGTCGTAGCCCGCGGCCAGCCGCTTGACCTCGCCCGCGAACCGGGACTTGCCGATGCCCGCCTCGGCCGTCATCACCATCACGCGCGGGGTGCCCGAGTCGACCGCCTCGGCCAGCCGCCCGGCCACCCGGCCCAGCTCGGTCTCGCGCCCCACGAACGGCGCCTCGTCGCCCAGGCCGGACCGGGTGCCCGGCGCGTCGTGCAGGCCGAGCAGCTCGAACGCGGGCACCGGCTCGCGCTTGCCCTTGAGGCGCAGCGGGCGCAGCTGACGCCAGGACGCGACGTGCCGGGTGCCGCCGCTCGTGCGGGAGCCGGCGTAGACGGCGCCGACCGCTGCCGCGTCGGCCAGCCGGGCCGCGGTGTTCACGGTGTCGCCGATGACGGTGTATTCGATGCCCGCCTGCAGACCGGCCACGACCTCGCCGGTGTTGAGGCCGACGCGCAGGCCGAGCGGGGCGCCGCCGCCACGCTCGTCGTCGAGCACCCGGCGCACCGCGCGCTGCATGCTCAGCGCGGCCCGGACCGCCCGTTCGGCGTCGTCCTCGTGGGCCACCGGGGCGCCGAAGACAGCCATGATGCCGTCGCCGGTCAGCTTGTCGACGTGACCGCCGAACGTCTTGACCGCGCCCGCGAGCGCGGCGAGGACCCGGTCGGTGACCGCGCCGACCCGCTCGGGGTCGAGGTCTTCCGACCAGGAGGTGAAATCGGACAGGTCGCCGAAGAGCACGGTGACGATGCGGCGCTCGGCGGCCGGCAGGGTGGCCGCCGCGGGCAGGGCCGCACCGCAGTTGTGGCAGAAGCGAGCGCCGGGTACGGCAACGGTTCCACACACAGGACAGGTCACAGCGGATCCAACCTGCCTGTGGGTGTTCCTGATTCCCGTTTTTTGTGATTCAGGTAATCAAGTTGCGCTGCGGCCGACCAGATCGCCGCGAACCGGACGCCCGGCTCGACGTCGGGGTAAACGATGTCGACGACCTGCTCGGCGGTGCGGGCGCCCGCGGCGATCGCCGCCTCCACCTGCGCCAACCGCTCGCGCCGATGATCAAGATATTCCCGGGCCACCGCCGAGACGTCCGCGCGCACCGGTCCGTGGCCGGGCAACATCATCATTTCCCCGTACGCACCGAGGCGCTCGAGACTGGCCAAATAGGCACCCAGGTCACCGTCCGGATGGGCGACCACTGTCGAGCCACGGCCGAGGATCGTGTCGCCGGTGAACATGAGCCGGTCGTCGGCGTGCTCGGCCAGGAAACTGACCGAGTCGGCGGTGTGGCCCGGGGTGTTCAGGACGGAGATCTCGATGCCCGCCGCGCCCAGCCGCTCGGCCGGGTCGAGCGGCTCGCCCGCGACGCAGTGGGCGGGGTCGGCCGCCAGCACGGCCGTGCCGCCGAGCATCTCGGAGAGGCGGGCGGCGCCCTCGACGTGGTCGTGGTGACCGTGCGTGACCAGAATGAACGCGTACGGCCCCTGGGCGGCTGTCCGCGTGAGGTGCTCCTCGTCGAGCGGGCCGGGGTCGATCACGATGCCGTGGGCCTCGCCGGGGGCGCGCAGCACCCAGGTGTTGGTGCCGTCAAGCGTCATCGGACCCGGGTTGGGCGCACGTACCAGCGTCACCCAGCCCGGTAACACCTCCAGCGCAGCACCCCCCATGCGCGAAATCCTACGTCGCGCATGGGGCAATGCGAGAGGACCGGATGTGCGATCTCAGTGCCCGCTCAGGTAACTCTTAGCAACGTACGTGCCTGTACGGTCAGGCAATCTCGGCGATGACCTCGACCTCAACCGGGGAGTTGAGCGGCAATTCGGACACGCCGACGGCGCTGCGGGCGTGCCGGCCCTGCTCGCCGAAGACATCGCCGAAGAGGTTCGACGCCCCGTTGATGACGGCGGGCTGGGCGGTGAAGCCGGGAGCCGACGCGACGAAGCCGGTCAACTTCACGATCTTGACAACGCGGCCGAGACCGACCAGCGCCTCGATCGCGGCCAGGCCGTTCAGCGCGCACAGGCGGGCCAGTTCGGCGCCCTGCTCGGCGGTCACCTCGGCGCCGACCTTGCCGGCGTACGGCAGCTTGCCGTCGACAAGCGGGAGCTGACCCGAGACGTACACGTAATTGCCGGTCTGCACGGCCGGGACGTAGGACGCCAGCGGCGGCACCACCTTGGGCAGGGTCAGGCCCAGTTCGGCGAGTTTCGCGTACGCGTCCACGCCCCCCTCACCACTGATCGGCGTCGTCACGCTGAGCCTCCGTTGTCGTGCTCCCCTGACCCTGCGTTCGTTTCCCTCACTCCGGTGCAGTCGCTCACGACTTCGGCCGCTTCAGGTAAGCCACCAGCTGCTCCGGGTTCGGACCCGGAACGACCTGGACGAGTTCCCAGCCGTCCTCGCCCCAGTTGTCGAGGATCTGCTTGGTCGCGTGGACCAGCAGGGGCACGGTCACGTACTCCCACTTCTGCATCGCTCGTCTACTCCCTAATCGTCGGTACCGGCCCAGCTTAGGGCCCGATGACCGGCCCGTTTGGATAGGCTGAGCGAGCCGTACGGCGACCAGTCACCGGGAGATCACGGAGGGCGACATGACGCACCCGCACGGCGGGTCGCCGGGCCATCCCGAGCCCCCGGGTGAGTGGCCCCCGCTCGCGCCCGCAGCCAAGCCGGAGCCCACCGGCGCCGCTGCCGAGCCCGCGCCCGCCTCGCCGTCGCTTGTGATGGACTTCATCGACGCCGTTCCGGAACCGGACGAGAAGCAGTGGCCGCCCCCGGGCGCGTTCGCCGACGAGGCCGGCGGCCACGACAGCACTCAGGTCATCCCGCCCGTGACCGCGCCGGCCCCCGGCGGCTGGCAGCCCCCACCGGCCACCGGGCCCTGGCACGCCCAGCACGAGGCGCCCGGCCAGTGGCAGACCGCGCCTCCGGAGCATCTGGCCTTCCACCACACCGTGCCTTCCGAGGCCCCGCCGCCCGAGCCGATCTGGTCGGCCGGCCCGGCCCAGCCGCCGCCGGACGGGCCGGGCCGGCCCAAGCGCCGCGGCGCCCTCTGGGTCTCGCTCGCGCTGGTCGGCACGCTGTTTCTCTGCGGTGGCGGCGCCGTCTCGGCATACCTTCTCCTGCGCGACGCCGACAACCCGGGTTCGCCCGACCCGTCCACGGCCGTCAGCAGGTTCCTGACCGCGGTTTACACCAATCAGGACCCCGGCGCGGCCGACGACCTGGTCTGCCGGGAGGCCCGGGACAAGACGAAGATCGCCGACCGGGTGTCGGACATCAGGGCGTACGCGGCCGGTTACACCGATCCGGTCTTCCGCTGGGGCGACCCCGAGGTGACCGAGGACGGCGAGGACCGCGCGCGCGTGGCGGTCGAGCTCACCATGTCGACCGCCGACGAGAAGACGTCGTCGCAGGAGCTCGAGTTCACCGTGATCCGCAAGACGGGCTGGCTGGTCTGCGATGTGAACGGCTGATCGGGGCCCGTACCGTTGAGGCATGGGTGAGCACGTCAACAGATGGCCGGCGCGGCTGCATGTGGTGACCGGCAAGGGCGGCACCGGCAAGACCAGCGTCGCCGCGGCCCTGGCCCTGGGACTGGCCGCTGGGGGCCGGCGCACGCTGCTGGTCGAGGTCGAGGGGCGGCAGGGCATCGCCCAGCTCTTCGAGACCGAGCCGCTGCCCTACAAAGAGCTGCGGATCGCCAAGGTGGCCGGGGGTGGCGAGGTGCGCGCGCTCGCTGTCGACCCGGAGGAGGCCCTGCTCGAATACCTCGACATGTTCTATCACCTGGGCGCGGCGGGCCGGGCCCTGCGCAAGGTGGGCGCCATCGACTTCGCCACCACGATCGCCCCGGGGCTGCGGGACGTGCTGCTCACCGGCAAGGTCAAGGAGGCAACGACCCGCTCGTCGGACGGGCGCCGGGCGTACGACGCGGTGATCCTCGACGCCCCGCCGACCGGTCGGATCGGCCGGTTCCTCAACGTGACGGCCGAGACCGCGAAGCTGGCCAAGATGGGGCCGATCAAGACCCAGAGCGAGGGGGTCGCATCGCTGCTGCGTTCGCCGATCACCTCGGTGCACGTGGTCACGCTGCTCGAGGAGATGCCCGTACAGGAGACCCTGGACGCCATCGCCGAGCTCGACACCCTCGGGATCCCGGTCGGCCGGATCGTGCTCAACGCCACCCGCCCGGCCCTCGCCACGGCCGGCAAGGTGACGAAGGCCGAGCTCAAGCGGGGCCTGGCCGAGGCCGGGCTGCCCACCGACGCGGGCACCGTCAACGGGCTGGCCACCGAGGTGAAGGCCCACCAGACCCGGCAGGAACTGGAGGAGTCGCTGCGCACCGAGCTCGCCGAGGCGGGCCGCCCCCTGGTCGAGCTGCCGTTGCTGTCCCGCGGCGTCGACCAGGACGGGTTGGACGAGCTGGCGGCGGCTCTCATGCGTGCGTGACCCGCCACAGTCACGGTGCGCTCGATCTCCTACGGATTACGCTTGAGCAGTGGCTGATGTGACCGGGGAACGACTCGACGTCGACGGTCTGCTCGCCGACCCCGCCACCCGGATAGTCGTGTGCTGCGGCGCCGGCGGGGTGGGCAAGACGACGACCGCGGCCGCGGTGGGGTTGCGCGCGGCCGAGGTGCACGGGCGGCGCACCGTGGTGCTCACGATCGACCCGGCGCGCCGGCTGGCCCAGTCCATGGGCCTCAGCGAGCTCGACAACACCCCGCGCCAGGTCAAGGGCATCGACGGCGACAACGGCGGCGAGCTGCACGCCATGATGCTCGACATGAAGCGCACGTTCGACGAGGTCGTGCAGCAGCACACCACGCCGCAGCGGGCCTCCGAGATCTTCGCGAACCCCTTCTATCAGGCCATGAGCTCCACGTTCGCCGGCACGCAGGAATACATGGCGATGGAGAAGCTGGGTCAGCTGCGGGCCACCGACGAGTGGGACCTGATTGTGGTCGACACCCCGCCGTCGCGGTCCGCGCTCGACTTCCTGGACGCGCCGGCCCGGCTGTCCCGCTTCCTCGACGGCCGGATGCTGCGGATGCTGCTGGCGCCCGCGCGCTCCGGCGGCCGCAGCATGTTCAGCCTGGTCACCGCGTCCTTCGGGCTTTTCTCGCGGACGGTGCAAAAGATCTTGGGTGCCCAGCTGCTGACCGACCTGTCCGGTTTCGTGGCGGCGCTCGACTCGATGTTCGGCGGCTTCCGGCAGCGCGCCGACCAGACGTATCGGATCCTGCAGGACCCGCAGACCGCGTTCCTGCTGGTGGCGGCCCCGGAAAGGGACGCCGTACGCGAGGCCGCCTATTTCGCTGAGCGTCTGGTCGCCGAACGGATGCCGCTGGCCGGGCTGGTGCTCAACCGGATGCATCGCACCGAGGCCCCCGGCCTGACAGCCGAGCAGAGTGAGGCCGCTGCCGAGGCGTTGACCGCCGCCGGTGATTCGCCGCTGACCGCCGACGCGCTGCGTATCCACGCCGCCCTGGTCCGCCAGACCGAGCGTGAGCAGCGGGTCGCCGCCACGTTCACCGATGCCTTCCCGTCCGTGCCGACGGTCTCGGTCACGGCGCAGCCCGCCGACGTTCACGACGTCGACGGGCTGCGGACGATCGGCTCGCTCCTGGCGTGAGCCTCGGCGCTGCCTAGCGGGTGGGGACGAGCACCTTGTCGGCGCCCTTCTCCCGCATGGCCGCCTCGAACATCTTTCGCCAGCTCGCCACGTGCGGGTGGCGGCGGAGCAGTGCGCGCCGCTCCCGTTCCGTCATGCCTCCCCAGACGCCGAACTCGATCCGGTTGTCCAGGGCATCGGCGAGGCACTCGTAGCGAACCGGGCAGCTGCGGCAGATCCTCTTCGCCACGTTCTGCTCGGCGCCCTGCACGAAGAGCGCGTCAGGGTCGCCACTCTGACACGCCGCCATGCTGGGCCAATCGCTGATCATCCCCATGTGTAAACGTCCCCCCTTGCGTTACCCCCTGACGTCTGCAGCTCATGTCCCCCAAGCGGTGCAGACGTCGTGCGACAAGCTCGCCGGACCATCATGCTCTGTAGTCGGGCGATTACGCAACGTTGTACCTGAAATATGTACAGCCCGGTGGTTCCGGGCAAAGGCCGCCAAGGCCGCGGGGAGTGGGTGGGGTGCGCCTCGGGAAAACAGCCCCAAGATCTGCGCTGAGGGGGCACAATATTTCAGGGCGAAGCGTGACCTTCTCGACGGGCGGTCGCGTGCTCTTGTCGCGTACCCTGCTCAGGTGACTTCCTGGATGCGCCGTCGCGATCACAACATCTTCGCGAACGCGACCTCGTTGCTGATCTGCGGTTTACTCGCCGGCGTCGTCGTCGCGGCCGCTGCTTTTCCCGCCGCTGCCATGTCGGGCCTGGCCGCCAAGGCCGGCGGCGAGACCTTCGCGCAGCTGCCCAGTGAGCTCAAGGACTTCAGTTCCCCGCAGATCACCCGGATCTACGCGTCGGACAACAAGACGCAGATCTCGCAGTTCTACGACGAGTTCCGCAGCGACGTGCCGCTCAAGGACATCTCCAAGCCGATGCGTGACG
This sequence comes from Paractinoplanes brasiliensis, assembly GCF_004362215.1. Taxonomy (NCBI): domain Bacteria; kingdom Bacillati; phylum Actinomycetota; class Actinomycetes; order Micromonosporales; family Micromonosporaceae; genus Paractinoplanes; species Paractinoplanes brasiliensis. The sequence goes on from NZ_SNWR01000001.1 coordinate 3,911,471, forward strand.
CCATGGTCGCCGCCGAGGACAGGGAGTTCTACAACCACAACGGCGTCGACCTCAAGGGCGTTGCGCGCGCCTTCGTGAACAACAGCGGCAAGTCCGAGTCCAAGCAGGGCGCCTCGACCATCACCATGCAGTACGTGCGGATGTCGCTGGCCTACTCGGCGACGAACCCGCAAGAGGTGGTCGACGCCACCAAGGACACGCCGAAGCGCAAGATCACCGAGATGAAGTACGCGCTGCAGGTCGAGAAGGAGCTCAGCAAGGACCAGATCCTGGAGCGCTACCTCAACATCGCGCCGTTCGGCAACCAGGCGTACGGGGTCTTCGCGGCCAGCCAGGTCTACTTCAACAAAAAGCCCAAGGACCTGACGGCCGGCCAGGCCGCGATGCTCGCCGGCATGGTCAAGGCGCCGACCAGCTTCAACCCGACCACCAAGGGCGGGTACGAGCAGATCAAGCAGCGCCGCGACAACTACATCATCCCGGCCATGGTCGAGATGGGCTCGCTCACCGCGGCGCAGGCCGACAAGGCCAAGAAGGAAGCGATCCCGCGCCAGGTCAAGCCGGTCGGCAACGGCTGCGTCTCGGTGGCCAACAACAACTGGGGCTTCTTCTGTGACTACTTCTACCGCTGGTGGATGAGCCAGGAGGCGTTCGGCGCGACCCCGTACGACCGGGAGCGCCGCCTCAAGAGTGGTGGTTACCGCATCACCACCACGATGGACCTCGGGGCCCAGGCCGACGCGCGTAAGCGGATCGGCGACAAGATCTCCGACAAGAACAAGAACGCGCTGCTGCTGGCCGCGACCGAGCCCGGCACCGGCAAGGTGCGCCTGCTCGCCGCCAACCGCAAGTACAAGCTGCCCGACCCGGCCCACCCGAACCCGCTGTCGTCGGACAAGAAGAAGGCCAAGGCGGGTGTCCGCGCTACCTACCCGAACACCACCAACCCGCTGCTCAGCGGTGGCGGTGACATCAGCGGCTACCAGGCCGGCTCGGTGTTCAAGATCTTCACGATCATCGCGGCACTCGAGAAGGGCTACCCGCTGGCGTACCCGATCAGGGCCGAGAAACGGTACAAGTCGGGTTACATCATCAGCCGCAGCAACGATTCGGCCTGCCCGGGCACGCACTTCTGGTGCCCCAGCAACTCCGGCGGTGGCGGCGAGGGCCTCTACGACATGCACTCGGCCTTCGCAAAGTCGATCAACACGTACTTCGTGCCGTTGGAGGAGAAGGTCGGCGCCGAGAACGTGGTGGCCGTGGCCAAGCGGTTCGGCGTGCAGTTCCGGGTCAAGCAGGACGCCGACTTCGCCAACGACCCGGTGGCGGCCAACCAATGGGGCGCGTTCACCCTCGGCGTGAGCGCCTCGACGCCGCTCGACATGGCCAACGCGTACGCGACGCTGGCCGGTGACGGCATGTACTGCGAGCCCACCCCGATCGAGCGGATCACCACGCAGGACGGCGACAAGCTCGACGTCGGCAAGCCGCGGTGCATCCGGGCGACCAGCAAGGACGTGGCCCGCGCGGCCCTCGACGCGGCCCGCTGCCCGGTCGGCGACTCGGCTCAGATGGGCCGCTGCGGCGGCGCCACGGCGCGGGCGACCAAGGCGACGGTCAAGCACCCGGTGTTCGGCAAGACCGGCACGACCGACGCCGACAAGACGGCCGCGCTGATCGCCGGCACCACGTCGCTGGTGGTGGCGGGTTACCTGGTCAACCCCGACTGGCCCGACCACCGCGACCGCATGTCGCACGACATCGTGAACCCGGCGGTCTACCAGACGCTCGCCGACTTCATGAAGGGCAAGCCGAAGGAGCAGTTCAAGGAGCCCGAAAACCGCAAGATCGCGTACGGTGACCAGAAGTCGATCCCGAACGTGACCTGCGACTCGATCGACGACGCCCGCAGCCGGATCGAGGGCGCCGGGTTCGAGGTCTCGATCGGCAGCGCGATCGAATCGGACTGCCCGGCCGGCACCGCCGCCGGCACCGACCCCGACGGCCGCACGATCAAGGGCGGCTTCGTCAGCATCCGCCCGAGCAAGGGCAAGACGCAGCCGCCAACCGGTCCGGGCGGCCCGGGTCAGCCTTCCGGACCGCCGAAACCGCCGGGCCGCTGACGTGAACGGGCGGGACATCCCTCAAGGGGTGTCCCGCCCGTTGCCGTTCGGCCGAAGTCAGGCCGCCGCGTCAAGGTCGGCGCGGGTCAGCAGGGCGCGCAGCGTGATGCCCTCGGCCGACAGCGCCTGCGCGCCGCCTTCCTGACGGTCGATCACGCACAGCGCGTGGTCGACGTGCGCGCCGAGCCTGCGCAGGTCGCCGGTCGAGATGACCACCTGCCCGCCGGAGGTCACCACGTCCTCGACGACCAGCACCCGCCGGCCCGCGACCTCGGCCCCCTCGGCCAGCCGGGCCGTGCCGTACTGCTTGGCCTGCTTCCGGACGAAGGCCGTGGGCAGCTTGGCGTGCCGGGCCAGGGCTGTCACCACCGCGATGCCGCCCATCTCGAGACCGGCCAGCACCTCGGTGCCCTCCGGGATCAACACGGCCATCTGCTCGGCCAGCCGGTCGAGCAGTTCCGGGTCGGCCTCGAACTGATACTTGTCGAAGTACTCGTTGGCGATACGGCCCGAGCGGAGGGTGAACTCACCGGTCAACCGGCTCACGGCGCGTACCTGCCGCGCAAGGTCTGAATCAGTCACAAGGACCAAGCCTGGCAGGCCACTCCCGGACACCCGACGGCACCCCACAAGCAACCACTCAGCAACCGACAAGCCGTGCCGATCAGAGGATCATGCAGAGCAACCCGCACCGGTGGTTCGGCGTGGGCCAGAGCGTCGCGCCCCGCTCCCGGAAGGCGGGGGCCGAGGCGGCAGCGGAAGCGATCGGCGGGCGGGAGGCCCTGGCCGTCTTCGTCTTCGCCTCGGTCGCCCACGACCTGCCGGAGCTGCTCGAGGGCGTACGGCTCGAGGCCGGCCCCGATGCCGAGATCGTCGGCGCCACCACCATGGGTGAGCTCGGCAGCGCGGGCGTGACGGACGGCGGGGTGGCGATCGCGGCGTTGGGCGGCGACGGCTTCACCGTGCAGACCCGGGTCACGCCGATCAACCGCTCGAACCCGCGGGCGGCGGGGGCGGCCGCGGCCGAGGCGCTGCGCGGGCTCGACGACGAGAACAAGGTGCTGATTCTGCTCGCCGACGGGTTGACCGGGCAGCCGCACGAGATCGTCCGCGGTGCCTACTCGGCGATCGGAGCGAGCGTGCCCATGGTCGGCGGGTTCGCCGGGGACGACCGGAAGTTCACGAAGACGTACCAGATCCACGGCAACGACGTGCTCAGCGGTTCCGTCGTCGGGCTCGCGCTCGGCTCGGACGGCCCGCTCGGCATCGGGGTTGCGCACGGCTGGCGGCGTACGGAACCGCCGATGCTCGTCACCAAGGCCAGCGGTCCGCACATCTACCAGCTCGACGGTGAGCCGGCCCTGGACGTGCTGCTGCGCCGCAACAACTTCAACGGCACGGCCGAGGAGTTCTTCAGCCGGGGTTACAGCCTGCAGCCGCTCGGCCTGGACCGGCGCAGCGGCGAGGACATCCGCGTGATCCACTCCGGCGACGACGAGGCCCGCTCGGTCTGGGGCACCGCCGACGTGCCGCAGGGCGCGCTGGTCTGGCTCATGGAGGGTGACCGCCAGTCCCTGATCGACGGCGCCGCCTGGTCGTGCACCGAGGCCATGGCCCGGCTCGAGGGCCTGCCGCCGCTCGGGGTGCTCGCCTTCGACTGCGGCGGCCGTCGAGCCGGGCTGATCAAGGGTGGCCTGGAACAGGAGATGCACGCCATGCACACGTCCCTGAGCGACGCCCCGTACGCCGGCTTCTACACCCACGGCGAGATCGCCCGGGTGCGGGGTGCGCTCGGCCTGCACCACCTGACCCTCGTCACGCTGGCCCTGGCCTGAGCCATGCCGTCCTGGTCCTCGCAACTGCTCACCGAGTACTTCACCGCGGTGAACGCGGCCGCCGACGAGACCACGGCGATCGCGGGAGCGGTGGAACGGGCCACCGAGATGGTCGAGGCCGAGGTGGGGGCGGTGGTGCGGGAGGGCCGGGTCGTGGGCGCGTACGGCTTCGGACAGGTGGTGCCCGAGGCCCAGCTGTACGAGGTCGCGGCGGGACAGCCGATGCTCGACGTCCCGTACGTGGGGGAGTTGCACGCCGCCACCAACCCGCTCGGCTCCGAGACCGGGGACGCGCTGATCGTCGCCCGGTTGTCCGAGCCGTTCGATCCGGCCGAACGCCAGTTGCTGCAGGGCATGGGACAGGTGCTCGGCCTGGCGCTGCGCAGCATTCGCGTGCTGACCGCGGAACGGCAGCTGCGGGCCGAGAAGGAGCGGCAGGCGACCACGGCACAGAGCCGGCAACGGCTGGTCGAGTCGCTGCTGACGATCCAGCGGGCGATCTCGGCCCGGCGGCCACTGCCCGAGATCCTGGACGCGGTGACCGGCGGCGCGGCCGGGCTGCTGAGCGGGGCCACGGTCATGCTGCTGCTGGCCGAGGGCGGCCCGGACCGCCGGCTGACGATCGCCTCGACGTGCGGCAACGACATCGCGCCGCCGGAAAGCCTGGCCCGCGCGGCGATGGCGGGCGGCGCGGTCCTCGTACGGCCCGACGGCGCCGGCTGGATGATCGCCGCGCCGGTCCGGGTCACCGGCGAGATGGCCGGCAGCCTCGTCGCGCAGCTGCACGGGATCGGCGGTGAGCCGACCGAACAGCGTGATCAACTGGACGCGTTCGCCCAGCAGGTGAGCCTGGCCCTGACCGACGCGCGCACGGTCGAGGCGGTGCGTGAGGCCCACCACGACCCCATCACCGGCCTGCCCAACCGCGCGCTCTTCCTCAAGATCCTGAACCGGGTGCTGGCCTCCCGGGTCACCGCGGCCGACCCGACCAGCGTCCTCTTCATCGACCTGGACCGGTTCAAGACGGTCAACGACAGCCTCGGCCACGACGCCGGCGACCAGTTGCTGGCGCTGGTGGCCCGGCGACTGCGTGGATGCGTACGCGCCAGCGACACCACGGCCCGGCTCGGCGGCGACGAGTTCGCGGTGCTGCTGCACGACTCGCCGGGCGACGCGGCCGAGGCTGTCGGCGAGCGCATCGTCGCGGCCATGAAGGAGGCGTTCCGGGTGGCCGGGCGCGACATCTTCATCGGCGCCAGCGTGGGCATCGCGATCTCGCGCGAGTCCGAGCAGATGCCCGAGGAGCTGCTGCACAACGCGGACCTGGCGATGTACCGGGCCAAGAAGAACGGTCCGAACGGGGTGCTGGTGTATGAGCCGTACATGCACGCCGAGGCGCTCGACCGGCTCAGCCTGCGCGGCGACCTGCAGCGGGCTCTGCGCGAGGACGGGTTCCGCCTGCAGTACCAGCCGCTGATCCGGCTCGCCGACGGTGTCCCGGCCGGGGTCGAGGCCCTGATCCGCTGGCAGAGCCCGGCCCGAGGGTTCGTCTCGCCGGTCGACTTCATCCCGATCGCGGAGGAGTTCGGGCTGATCGTCGACATCGGCCAGTGGGTGCTCGAGAACAGCGCGATCCAGGTGGCGAAGTGGCGGCGGGACTTCGGGGACCTGGGGCTCAACGTCAACGTCTCCGGCCACCAGCTCGTCAATCCGAGGTTCGCCGACGACGTGATGCGGGCGCTGGCCATCGCCGGGCTGCCGTCGAGCGCGGTGACCCTCGAACTGACCGAGTCGGTGCTGATGACCGAACCCGACCTGGGCATGGCGGCGCTGCACCAGCTGCGGGGGCTCGGCGTACAGCTCTCGATCGACGACTTCGGCACCGGGTATTCCTCGCTGGCCTACCTGCGCGAGCTGCCCGTGGACGAGCTGAAGATCGACCGGGCGTTCATCGCGCGGGCCGAGCTGACCGCGGAGGACCTCGCCCTGGTCCGGACGATCGTCGAGCTCGCACAAATCCTGGGGCTGCGTGTGGTGGCAGAGGGCATCGAGAACGCGGCTCAGCTCGCGGCGTTGCGGGGGCTCGGGTGCGGCTACGGGCAGGGTTACCACCTGTGCCGGCCGGTCGATCCGGAAGTTGTGCCCGATCAGTTGGCCCGGGCGCAAGCCGGGTCACCCGTTGGCGTACTTGATCACCGCTCTACCGCATGAGCCATGCTCTAGGGGTACTTTTCGGCTAATTAGTACATTTGCCCCGGAAGGAAAATAACGGTGACACCCTTCGCGTTGCTCTTCCTGCTTGCCCTAGCCGGTTCCTCGTGTTTCGCGCTCGGCCGGGCCCTCGGCCGCGGCGAGCGCTACGAGAAGGGATACCGCGAGGGCTTCCGCGACGGCGAGACCGGCTCCCTGGCCCGCGCGGCACGACTGATCCAGCTCAACGACCGTCCGTCGATCGCGCCGGCCATCGAGTCGATGCTCGGGCCCTACGCGGTGCCGCAGCAGCAGCTGCCGGGGCGCAGCGCGTCGCCGGCGGTCACGGCGGTGCCTGTCCGGCCGCAACTCGCCATTTAGTCATTTCCCGGTGGGGTACGGCGAGGGACCGTACCCCCTTTTTCATTTGCCGATTCATTCGCCGAAAAGGAGCATGGCCAGCGCGATGCCGGCGACGGGGCCGACGACGCCGAGGACGATTGCGAGCTTGGCCAGGCCCTCCCTGCGATACAGGCCGACGACTCCCAGGATCAGCGCGAGCGGGCCCGCGAAGATCGGGAAAGCCAGGACCGAGACGGCGGCCAGCACGAACGCGGCGATGCTGAACAGATTGCCGGGTCGCTTCGCCACCGCGTACGGGGATGGGGCACTGACCATGTACGGGGGCGGTTGCGAGCCGTACGGGGGGAGTGGCGGCGGTTGACTGGCGGGGAAGCCGTTGACGACCGTCGCGTCGACGTCGGGCCGATCCGGAACGTGGAAGGTCGAGGTCGCTTCGGTGGCCCAGGTCGGCGGCCGCTCATCCGTCTGCGGCCACGGAGGATTGCCTGACTGCCAGGTTGCCTGGGACGCCGGCCCGGCAACGGCCACGGCGGGCTGATCGGTTTCCCAGGGCTCGCTCACCGCGTACGGCTCGCCTGTGGGGTCGATGAAACGGGCATGCTCGACCGACGGCTCACTCGCCTTCCACGTGGCGTTGGGCGACGACCAGGAGGGCTGCTGCGGCGTGCTGGGCTGCGTCCACTGGCTCGGCTGCAGAGGCGGCCAGGCGGGCGGCGCGGGTGCGGCCACCGGTTGGCCGCAAGCGCCGCACCAGCCGTTGGGCCCGATCGCGGCCGAGCCACAGTTCACGCAGGTCATGACCCGGCAATCGACCGGCAACCCGGGGACCTGAGCCCATCGGTCAGCCGAGCTGTTTGCGCACCTCGGCCGCGACCCGGCCACCCTCGGCCCGGCCGGCCACCGCGGCCTGCGCCGCCTTCATGGCCGGACCCATCTGCCCCTTGCCGGTGAAACCACCCGCGGCCAGCGCACCCCGAACCAGCTCGGCGATCTCGTCGTCGGTCAGCTGCGTGGGCAGGTAACGCTCGATGACCTCGCCCTCGGAGCGCTCCTTGGCGGCCTGCTCGGCCCGCCCCGCGTCGGCGAACGCCGTGGCCGCCTCGCGCCGCTTCTTCGACTCCTTGCTCAACACGGCCAGCACCTCGTCGTCGGAGAGCTCACGCGCCTCGGCGCCGGCCACCTCGGCGTTACGCACAGCGGCCAGCGCCATCCGCAGCGTCGCCGTGGTGAGCTCGTCGCGGCCCTTCATCGCGGCGTGCAGGTCATCGTTCAGGCGGTCTTTCAGCGTTCCCATGGACGGAGAAACTACCCTTGCTTCCCATGCGCAAGCGCTCCCTTTTCGCCCTCGGCTCCGGCGTGTTCGCCGCGGGCGCCGCCACCCTCGCCTACGCCTCGCTGATCGAACGCAACCTGTTCACGCTCCGGCGCTTCGACGTGCCGGTCCTCGAGCCGGATGCCGAGCCCCTGCGCATCCTGCACCTCTCCGACCTGCACATGATGCCCGACCAGCGGCGCAAGCAGGCCTGGGTTGCCGCGCTGAGCGGTTGCGACCCCGACCTGGTCGTCGTCACCGGCGACAACCTGGCCGACAAGGAAGCGGTGCCCGGCGTGCTGCGCGCCCTCGACCCGCTGCTGTCGGTGCCCGGCGCGTTCGTCTTCGGTTCCAACGACTACCGCGGCCCCCGCCTGAAAAACCCGTTCTCCTACCTCGTACGCCCGTCGTCGGAATACGACGAGGACGAGCTCAAACGCCCCAACCTCCCCACCGAGGAGCTGCGGGCAGCGATGGTCGACGCGGGCTGGGCCGACCTCAACAACGCCCGTACGGTCCTCAAGGCCGGCGGCCGCTCCATCGAGCTCGCCGGCGTCGACGACCCCCACATCAACCGCGACGACTACGCGGCGGTCGCCGGCCCCATCTCCCCCGGCGCCGACGTGCACCTGGGCGTGACCCACACCCCCGCCTCCCGGGTGCTCAACGCCATGGCCAACGACGGCTTCGACCTGCTGCTGGCAGGCCACACCCACGGCGGGCAGGTCTGCGTCCCCTTCTACGGCGCCCTGACCACCAACTGCGACCTGCCCAAGGCGATGGCCAAGGGCCTGCACCGCTGGCCCGGCTCCGACGCCTGGCTGCACGTCTCGGCCGGGCTGGGCACCCACCCCACCGCCCCCGTCCGCTTCAGCTGCCGCCCGGAAGCCTCCATCCTCACCCTGATCCCTCGCTGACCTGGGATTTTGTGGTTCGGGGGATGCCGATTTCGTTCCCGCCCGGGCGTCGGATAGTATTTCCAGGCAGCTCGGGGTGTGGCGCAGCTTGGTAGCGCGCTTCGTTCGGGACGAAGAGGCCGTCGGTTCAAATCCGGCCACCCCGACCAGTTCAAGGGCCGTTTCCAGTCACGGGAACGGCCCTTGGTGTATTCCGGGTATTCGTCGGGCGTCTCTACGATCCGGGGGTAACAAGCTTTGTTCACCGGCCGGTCGGGCTCGCCCGCCGAGCTGATGACTGGCACCTGTACTGCTATGGGGCGCTGTGAGTTGAACTACCGGGGCTGAGCCCGCGGCTGTGGGTGGTGAAGGGCGTCAATACGGTGGTCGGGTGCTGCCGATTGATGCCCTTGTGCTGGTGGCCGGGGGTGTCGGGGGTGGGCTGACCGGGTCCATGGCAGGGCTGGCTTCCCTGGTCAGCTATCCGGCTCTGCTGGCGGTGGGGCTGCCGCCGATCGCGGCCAACGTCACCAACACGGTGGCGCTGCTGTCGAACACTGTGGGCACGGCGGTGGGGGCGCGGCAAGAACTGCGCGGTCATGGGCGACGGCTGGCGCGGTTGTGTACGTTCGCGGCTGTCGGTGGTCTGGGTGGCGCCGTGTTGCTGCTGGCCACGCCGTCGTCGGCCTTCGAGCGGATTGTGCCGGTGCTTGTCGCGCTCGGGGCGGCGCTTCTGCTTCTCCGGGATCAGCTCCGCCGGTGGGCCGGTCATCGCTCGATGTCTGCGGTTGTGCTTGCTGCCATCGTTCTACTGATCGGCGTTTATGGCGGTTACTTCGGAGCGGCCGCGGGGGTACTCATGCTGGCCGTCCTGTCGGTGGCGGCGACCGAGCCGCTGCCCGTGACGAACGCGATCAAGAGCATCGCCCTCGGCGCGTCCAATCTGGCCGCCGCGATCATCTACACGGTTATCGCGCCGGTGAACTGGGCCGCCGCGGGCTTGATGGCGATCGGCTGCCTGCTCGGCAGTTGGCTGGGCCCGATCCTCGTACGCCGGCTCCCAGAGCGCCCTCTTCGAGTGGCGATCGCCTTCGCGGCCGTCGGACTCGCTGCCTATTTATGGCGTAACGCCGTCAACTAGCGCGCAGCCCGTCGGGGCCTTGATCAGGTTAGTCGGGAATCCGCGGCAGGTTGGGCACGTTCGGTGGGCGGCGAACGACGGGAGATATGCACGGTGCCGAGCGGCCCCGGGCCGTTGCGCTCATGTACCGCAACGTTTACTGCCGGAAACCGATTCGGTCGAGCGACCCTGGCGGGCAACCCCGATAGCCTGCCCAGGTGACTGATGAGCCATTGCGCGAGTTCGAGGACGGAGTGGCGTGGTGGGGAACCCGGAACTGGCCTCAGGATCTGCACAACGCCTTCTACGTGGACCGGCAGGCAATGACCGAGGGGACGTTCGATACGGCATGGTGGGACAGCACCCGACGGCACCTGCACCACTGGCGGGCCAACCGTGGTGTCGGCAGGGATGAGCTCGACCGGCGTTTCGCGAGGCTCCGGACCGACCTGATCCGCGTCTGGCAGCGTGTGATTGAGCCTCGGTTGTCCGCCGGAGATGACATCACGTCGGTTTCGTGGGACGACGTACGCGTGTTGCCGGAGCTGGCGGCCGAGATCAAGCACACCAAGAGCGGGTCGGGTGTGTTTCCGTCGAAGTTCTCGCACTTCATCGCGCCGCAGCTTTTTCCTGTGCTTGACCGCACCGCGTTGCCGGGCAGCGGGCTCGACTACGGCAGCTACTTCATGCTGGTGCAGGAGACGTGGGCCGGCATGGAACCCGAGGACCAGCAAGCTTTGCGGGCGCGGCTGACGTCTCTGGTTCAGCAGCGTAGTGGCGGGTCGATGGTGAACGGGTACCCGATCGTCAACAAGATTGTGGAACTCCGGCTCATCGGCCGTCGCCACCCGACGTGCCAATCGAGTTAGCGAGGCCGCGGCTACGTCGTGCCGGCGAAGCGGCGGATTGTCAGGAGCGCGGCGACGGCGGAGAGCAGGAACAGGGCAGCGGCGGCCCACCAGTTCTGGTGGGAGTGGTGGGGAGCGGAAGCGACAGGCGCGGCGCCCCGGCCGGAGTCGGTTTCGGGAGAAGCGGGGACGAACTCCTGCAGTGAGCCGTCGGGGGCGGACTGGGCCTGGCCGGGGACCGGGGCGCTGCCGAAACGCGCGATGCCGGGCGACGGGGAGGTGTCGAGCGGGTTCTCGAAGACCGGCGGGATTGTGGCGGTCAAAGCGCCGACCGGGTTGACCAGGCCGAAGCCGAAGAGGGGGTCGCGGCCGGGCATTCCTTTGTCTTTGGCTGTGCGGATGATGCGGTTGATGACCTCGCCGGCGGGCATGTCGGGCCAGCGGGAACGGATCAGGGCGGCGGTGGCCGAGACCATGGGCGCGGCGAAGCTGGTGCCCTGGACCTTCCAGTAGTCGCCACCGGTGTTGGCGCCGACCAGTTGGGTCGCGGGGGCCGCGATGACTGTCTCCTTGCCGGTGATCGAACCCGACCAGAGGGTGTTGCCGTCGCGTTCGACACCGGCCACGGCGAGCACGCCGGGCTCGCGGGCCGGATACCAGACGCCGGTGGTGGAGGACGCGCTCGTGTTGCCTGTGCAGGCGATGACCACGACGTCTTTGGCGAACGCGTAGTCGAGGGCTGCGGCGAGGGCGGCGCTGCTGCCGTTGCCGCCGAGCGACAGGTTGATGACCTTCGCGCCCTTGTCGACGGCCCAGCGGACACCCTGGGCGACGATCAGGGCGTCGTTGTAGCGGTTGTCCTCGTCCAGGACCCGTACGGGAAGGATCTTGGCCTTGGGAGCGATGCCGACCACGCCGGATTGGTCGTCGCTGCGGCCCGCGATGATGCCCGAGACCGTGGTGCCGTGGCCGACCAGGTCGGTGTCGCCGTCGCCCTTGTCGTCGACCAGGTCGAGGCCGGGCAGCACCTGGCCCTGCAGGTCGGGATGGTCGGCGTCGACACCGGAGTCGATCACCGCGACCGTCACGCCGGCGCCGCTCGAGTAGGTCCACGCCTCGCTGATGTTGAGCGTGCCCAGATGCCACTCGTCAGCGCGGACGGAATCGCCCTGCAGCGGGCTCGGCTCGGCGAGGAATGCGGGAACAGCGGAGGCCGGGAACGCGCGGACAGCGGAGGTGGGGAACGCGGGAACGGCGGAGGCGGGGAAGGCAGGCGCGGCGGAGGCCGGTTTGACCGGAATGCCAAGAGCGAACAGCCCAGCCATCGCGGCAGCGGCCAGTCGGCGACCACTCACCAAGGCGCACCGCCTCCAAAGCCGGGAACACGGTCGATGCAGATTACTCCTAAACCGAGTCCAGGGGAGTGGATCGGTCGATGGTTGTCGCACGTCCTGTCTGTTAAATCTTTGCGCATCTCAATACGGCGGCAGGTGGGCCACCTGGATGAGCCGGATGCCCTCACGCCGCGTCACGAGGCGGCCACGACCCGGCGGCATCGGGGCGGGGCGCACCGGGCCGACGAGCGCGCCCTCGTCGGGCGGGCCGGACATGACCAGACCGGGCGCCGACAGTTCGCGCAGCCGCTGGATGACCGGCTCGTAGAGCGACCGTCCGGCCCCGCCCGCACGCCGGGTCAGGATGAGGTGCAAACCGACATCGCGCGCCTGGGGCAGGTACTCCAGCAGCGGCGTCAGCGGGTTGGTCGGGCCGGCCACCACCAGGTCGTAGTCGTCGACCAGCACGAACAGCTCCGGACCGGTCCACCAGGACCGTTCGCGCAGTTGCTGGGCGGTCACGTCGGGGCCGGGCAGGCGGCGCTCCATGTAACCGGCGACCGACTGCATCAGCTCGAGGGTCTTCTGGGCCTGGATGCCGTACCCGATGCGGTGGTCGCTCTCGGGCAGGTCCATCAGGGACCGCCGGTAGTCGACCAGGATGATCCGCGCCTCCTCGGGCGCGAACCGCTGCGTGATCGTCGTGGCCAGGCCGCGCAGGAACGTCGACTTGCCGCACTCGGAGTCGCCGAAGAGCAGGAAATGCGGGTCGGAGCCGAAGTCGATCTCGACGGGCTGCAGGTCGGCCTCGGCGATCCCGATCGGCAGACGGAGCCCGCTGCTGCGGCTCAGACCCACCACTTCCCCGTACGGGATCACGTCCGGAAGCAGGCGCACCCGCGGGGCCGGAGCGCCGTGCCAGTTGGACGCGACCTCCTTGACCAGGTCGCTCGTGTCGGCGAGCGTGCTCAGCTCGGGCCGCACGGTGAGCAGGTGCAGGAACTTGTTCTTGTCGGTCGGGTGCTCGATGATGCCGCGGCCGGGTTTCTCGGGCACGGTCATCGCGGCCCGGCGGTTGACCGTCGAGTCGCTGGGGTCGCCCAGCCGCAGCTCGAGACGCGAGCCGAACAGGTCGCGGATCGCCGGCCGGAAGTCCATCCACCGTGAGGTCGCGGCGACGACGTGAATGCCGTACGAGAGGCCCCGGGTGGCGATGTCGGTGATGACCGACTCCAGCTCCTCGTATTCCTTGCGCAATGTGGACCAGCCGTCCACCACGAGGAACACGTCGCCGAACGGGTCGTTGTCGCCGGCCTGCGATGCCGTGTTCGCCCGGCGCCGGCGGTAGGACGCCATCGACTCGATGCCCATCGCGCTGAACCGGGCCTCGCGCTCGGCCAGCAGCGTCGAGATCTCACCCACCGTACGACGGACGCCCACCGTGTCGACGCGGCCGGACACCCCGCCCACGTGCGGCAGGTCGCGCAGCGTGCCCAGCGCCCCGCCGCCGAAGTCGAGGCAGTAGATCTGCACCTCGGCCGGGGTGTGGGTGAGCGCCAGCCCGCACACCAGCGCGCGCAGTGCCGTCGACTTGCCGCTCAGCGTCGAGCCGACCACCGCGACGTGCCCGGCCGCGCCCGCGAGCTGCAGCCACATCACGTCGCGCAGCTGCTCGCGGGGCTTGTCGATCATCGCGATCGGCACCTGCAACGCGCCGTGCAGCTCGGGGTTGGCGAACGCCAGGCCGCGCGCCTGGTCGACGGCGACCGGGCCGAGCAGTTCGTCGAGCGCCGCCGACTGGTTGAGCGGCGGCAGCCACACCTGGTGGGCCGGGGGTCCCTGGCCGCCGAGGCGGTCGACCGTCACGTCGAGCACGCTCTCGCCGGCCGGGATCTCCTCGGGTTTCGGCTCGACCGGCCTCACCGGCTTGGGTGCGGGCACGTAACGCGTCGAATAGGCCAGGACCTGCGGCTCGGCCCCGGCTCCCCCGGCGGCGGCACGCGTGCGGACCTTGGGCAGCGGGCCCGAGACGTACGCGGCCTTGAAGCGGACCAGCGGTTCGGTGCCGAACTTGAGGTAGCCGTGACCGGGCGAGCGCGGCAGCTCGTACGCGTCGGGCACACCGAGCACGGCCCGCGACTCGAGCGCCGAGAAGGTCCGCAGACCCACCCTGTACGACAGGTGGGTGTCGAGCCCGCGCAGCCGTCCCTCCTCGAGGCGCTGGCTGGCCAGCAGCAGGTGCACGCCGAGCGAGCGGCCGAGGCGTCCGATCTGGACGAACAGATCGATGAAGTCCGGCTTGGCCGACAGCAGCTCGGAGAACTCGTCACAGATCACCAGCAGCGACGGCAGTGGCGGCAGCGCGGCGCCACCGGCCCGGGCCTTTTCGTAGTCGCGCAGGCTGGCGTAGTTGCCCGCCTTGCGCAGCACTTCCTGCCGCCGGATCATCTCGCCGTCGATCGCGTCGACCATGCGATCGACCAGGGGCAGCTCGTCGGCCAGGTTGGTGATGACGGCGGCCGTGTGGGGCAGGCGGTCGAGCGAGGCGAACGTCGCCCCGCCCTTGAAGTCGATCAGGACGAAGTTGAGCGTCTCGGACGAGTGCGTGGTGGCCAGCGCCAGCACCAGCGTGCGCAGCAGCTCGGACTTGCCGGAGCCGGTGGCGCCGATCAGCAGGCCGTGCGGGCCCATGCCGTCCTGCGCAGACTCCTTGAGGTCGAGCTCGACCGGGGCGCCGTCCGCCCCCACGCCGATCGGCACGCGCAGCTTGTCGCGGTTGGGCCGCGGCGCCCAGGCCTGGGCCACGCTGAACGTCTCGGGGTCGCCGATGCCGAGCAGGTCGGACAGCCCCATCTCGGTCGCCAGCGGTGTGTCGGCCGACTTCGACATCGCGGCCAGCCGCAGCGGAGCCAGCCGGCGCGCGACCGCCTCGGCCTCCTCGACGCTGAGCCGGTCGGGGGTGCCGACCTCGGCCTCGTGCTCCATCGAGTACGTGTTGAGCACCCGGCGGCCGCCGTGGTGGGCGACCTCGAGCACGAGCAGCGAGCGGTCGAGCAGGCGTGGGGGCTGCTCGTCGAGATCGAGAACCGTGACGCCGTCGATGCCGTCGTCGAGCTGGGTCGCGCCCTTGAGATCGGCGCCGTCGAGCACGATCACCACGTGCGGCGTGCTCACGCTCTGGCCCGCCGGGTTGAACCGGGGCCGGTTGCCGATCACGTCTTCCAGCAGTTTTTCCAGTTCCTGACCGGTGCCGGCGACCAGGCGCACGTGGCCCAGCGCGTCCGTGCGGGCCGGGTGCAGGTTGTGCGGCAGCCACTTGACCCACTCCCACGACGCGCGGCGTTCGGGGCCGGCGCAGACCGCGACGATCAGGTCGTCGGGCGCGTGGAACGTGGCCAACTGGGCGACGACCGCGCGGCTCAGACCCTGTACGTCGGACGTGGTGCCGGGCCCGCTGCCGCGTAGGAAGACCCGTGCGAACCCGCGCAACGAGGCCGCCACGGGCAGGTCGGGCACAACCGAGTAGGCGTCGAGGAAGCGCCGCAACGCGCCCGCGGTCATCGGCTCGAGCTCGTCCAGCGGGCGCGTCACCGGTGGCAGCAGCGGAGTGGCCAGAGTCTGCGGGCCGACGGCCAGGCGGACGACGCCGAAGTCGGGATCGCTGGTACGCCTTTCCCACACCCGGTGGCTGCCCGCGGTCGACCAGAGCTTGGTGGGGTCGGGATGGCGGTAGAGCAGGCCGACGCGCTGCTTGCGGGCCGTCTCGCGGACGCGTTTGCGCAGGCCGGAGAGGTGCCGCAGGTATTCGCGGCGGGCCGCCATCATCTCGGCCTTCTTGGGGGAGCCGTTCGAGCCGAAGCTGGTGGCCAGCATCGCGATCGAGGAGACCCCGAACAGGCCACCGATCACATAGGAGTACGGCCCGGTGCGGCCCTGCCCCATCATCATCGCCATCGCGACCGAGCCGCCCAGCATCGGCAGCGCCATCATCGCCTGCTGCCAGCGGCCCCCGGCCGCCTGCGGGATCTCGGGTGGTGGCTCGACAGCGATCTCGCCGGTCGGAATCTCCGGCGCGGGGCGCCGGGCCGACCGCTTGATCACTACCGTACTCATTCGGCCGTTGATCCCTTTCGTCCACAAAGGTGTGACTCTGCCGCCGGGCGTTCCGTTGGCCTCATGGTAGGTAAAGTGCGCTTGCGCCCGCAGCCTCGTCTTCGTCGATGGGCAAACCGGGCACCTGGGGGAGGTGTATCGATGAGCATCGGACTGGCGCGGGTCACCATCAGCGCCCCGCAGCGCCGCATCGACGTGGCGTTGCCCGAGCACGTGCCGCTGGCCGAGCTGCTGCCCGAGGTGCTGCGTCACGCGGGCGAGGGCCTCGCCGACGACGGTGAGAAACACGGCGGGTGGGTGCTCCGGCGCACCGACGGCGTCGCCTTGGCCACGGCCCAAGGTCTTTTCCCCCAGGGCGTACGGGACGGCGAGGTGCTCCACCTGGTGCCGGCCCACGACGAGTGGCCCGAGCTCGAGTACGACGACGTGGTCGAGGCCATCGCCGAGGGCGCCCGCCGTCGCGGCAACGCCTGGACGCCCGCCTCCACCCGCACGGCCACGCTGGTCGGGGCCGGGGTGCTGCTCGCGCTGGGCCTGATCGCGGTGCTCGCCGCCGGCCCGGGGTGGGCCGGCGCCGCGTACGCCGGGCTCGGCCTGGCGGTCCTGCTGGCGTTGGCGGGGGTGACAGCCTCCCGGGCGTACGGGGATGCCCGCGCCGGGGCGGCCCTGGGCGCGTACGCGATGCCGTTCGCCTTCGCCGGCGGCGCCGTGCTGGTGGCGACCGGTGACCGGGTGGGAGTGTTCGGCCTGCTGCCCTGGCTCGGCGGTTCCGAGCTGCTGGCCGGTTCGGTCGCGTTGCTGCTGGTGGCCGCGCTGGGCGCGGTCGGGGTCTCGGGTCAGCTGCGCCTGTTCACGGCGGGGGCCGTGGTCGGGCTGTTCGGCGCGATCGCCGCCCTGGCCGGCATGTTCACCAGTGCCGCGGGCGCCGCCGCCGTGCTGATCTCGATTCTGGTCTGCGGGATCGGCGCGCTGCCGCTGCTCGCCATCCGCTTCGGCAAGGTGCCCATGCCGCCGGTCACGCTGCCGACCGGCGCCGAGGCGTCCGAGGGTTTCACCGGGGTCAGCGCCGCGAGCGCGCTCGACGCCGCCCGCGAACGTCCCGACCGGGCCACCGTCTTCGCGGCCGTCACGCGCACCGAGGAACTGCTGGCCGGCATGCTGCTCGGCCACGCCGTGCTGGCCGTGGCCGCGTTCGGCGTCCTGGCCGCGGCCGGCTCACTGTCGGCCCGGATCCTGATGGCCGTCTCGGCGGCCGCCCTGCTGCTGCGCTCGCGGCTGTTCGTCACGCTGCGCCAGCGGGTGCCGCTGGTCGTGGGTGGCCTGGCCGGCGTCGCCGCGCTCGGCATCGACATGCTGCGCGACGCCGGCCCCGCGGTGCTGCTCGGGGTGACCGGGGCGGCGCTGGTGCTGGCTCTGCTCACCGTGGTGGCCGGTGCGACCTACTCCCGCAAGCCGCCGTCGCCCTACCTGGGCCGGGCCGCCGACCTGCTGGACACGCTCGTGGTCGTGTCGGTGATCCCGGTGGCGTGCGCCGTCGTCGGCCTCTATGACGCCGTGACCGGCATCAGCCGCTGAACTCGACGGACCTCACGACGCGGTAGCCCGCATCAGCCGCTGAACGAAGAAACGCGCGGACGAGGCTTTCCAGCTCCGTCCGCGCGCGCGGTCGCGCGACGTCGGCGGGCGACGGCGGGGCGCGACGTTCCTCTGCTCAGATCAGTGATCGAGGCCCTCGGCCTCGGCGGCCTCCTGCCGCTTGAACGAGGCCTTGATCTCTTCCTCGGCCTCGACCCGGCCCGTCCAGGTGGCGCCCTCGACCGACTTGCCCGGCTCGAGGTCCTTGTAGACCGTGAAGAAGTGCTGGATCTCCATCCGGTCGAACTCACCCAGGTGGTGGATGTCGCGCAGGTGCTCCTGACGCGGGTCCTCGAACGGCACGCAGAGGACCTTGTCGTCGCGGCCCTTCTCATCGGTCATGCGGTACATGCCGATGGCCCGCGCGCGGATCAGGCAGCCCGGGAACGTCGGCTCCTGCACCAGCACGAGCGCGTCCAGCGGGTCGCCGTCCTGGCCGAGGGTGCCCTCGATGAAACCGTAGTCAGCCGGGTACTGCGTCGAGGTGAACAGGGTCCGGTCGAGCCGGATGCGACCAGTCTTGTGGTCGACCTCGTACTTGTTGCGGTGGCCCTTGGGGATCTCAACCACTACGTCGAAATCCATGATGTGACTCCCTTGTTCGCCCGCTTGAGAGAAGACCGGTCCCACGGGCGGGGAAAACTGTGGCCGGACCAGGTCTGTTCAAAACAGTGGCGGCCGACAGGATCCGCGCGCGACGGTGTGCCGGATGTCGCTAGTCTCCCCTAAGTCTTACGCCGCGTTCTAGGAGGGGCTTGTGGGGAGGCAAGATTCACACGATGGTCCCCGGTACGACGGCGTGTCCGAGTCGCATCGGGGCTCGGGAAACGGTAACCCGGCGGCGGCCCGCGAGGGTGATTCTTCGGGGCAGCCCGGCCCGACCGTCGACCTCAGCGGTCACGTGTCGGCACAAAAGCCTCAAGCGTCACCGCAGAGCGCGATTCAGCCGTCCGTTCGGCCGGAATCGGCGTCCGGTCGGGCAGACGTTTCGAGCAGTTCGCCTCGAGGCGGAAACGAGCCCGCGCGGCCCCGGGATCCGCGCGACGTTCCGGCCGGCGAGACGGCGGACTTCGCCGCGCCGGCGGCCTCGGAAGAGCGGGCCCAGGGCGCTTGGGCCACGCCGCCGGCAGTGACGGGCGGAACCTACGGGCGGGCTGCGGTGCCGATCAACAATGTGCGGCTCAGCAATGTGCGGCCGACGTCGCCAACGGGGTCGGGTGCGGCGGGACCGGGTGCGGCGGCGGGGTCGGGTGCGGCGGGACCGGGTGCGGCGGCGGGTGGCGGGCCGGGGGCGGTTCGGGGGCGGCGGCTGTTGGCGGGACGGCGGGGGATGGCGCGCCGGATGGGCGCAACCCGGCATCATCCCCCGTAGCGGGCGAGTCGGCCCGGACCAACGACGGCGCTGGGCCAGGTGCCGCGAGAACGGATTCCAGAACTCGTACGAAATGGGTTTTTGCTCTTTCGGTCTTGATCTTGTTGGTCGGCGGGGCCGGCGTGATCGCCCTCGTACGCCCCGGACCGGTCGACGGGTGGTTGTCGGCCGAACCGACCAGCGCGCCCACGCCCGCCCCGACGACGCCCGACCCGTCGCCCAGCCCGGTGCTGGTGGCGGCGACCGGCGGCGGCCCGGCCCCCACGAGTGACGGCGTTACCAGGGCGATCGACCCGCTCGTGAAGTCGGCCGCGCTCGGCACGAAGGTGCACGTGGCGGTGCTCGACGTGGCCTCCGACGAGGTGCTTTACGAGCGTGACGCGGACACCATGACCACTCCCGCGTCGACGACCAAGCTGCTGACGGCGGCGGCGGTCCTGGACGCGCGCGGCCCCTCGTACAGGCTGAGCACCCGCGCGGTGGCGGGCAGCGCACCCGGCGAGGTCGTGCTGATCGGCGGCGGCGACCCGACGCTGGCTACCACCAAGAACACCCTGTTCCCGGGGGCGGCCCGGCTCGACCTGCTGGCGGCCCAGGTCAAGAAGGCGCTGGGCGCAACCGCGGCGACCAGCCTGCGGTACGACACCTCGCTGTTCAGCGGCCCCGAGACGGCGAAGGGCTGGGACTCCACCGACATCTCGTTCGGGCAGGTGTCCCGCATCCAGGCGCTCATGGTCAACGCGGGCCGGGTGCGGCCGATCCACAACGAGTTCGGCGGCGACCCGCGCTCGGCGAACCCGGCCGACGCGGCGGCCCGGGCGTTCGCGAAGCTGCTCGGCGTGCCCTCGTCGGCCGTCAAGAAGGGCAAGGCCCCGACGGCGGCGCCGGCCTCGGCGGACACCGGCGGCTGGACTCCCGGGCAGCAGCTGGGTGTCGTGCAGTCGCCGCCGATGGTGCAGCTCACCGACTGGATGCTCGAGCAGAGCGACAACACGGCGGCCGAGGCGCTGGGCCGGCACGTGGCGATCGCCGACGGCAAGCCGGCCACGTTCGACGCGGCCACCGACGCGATCGTCGCCCGGATGCGCGACCTCGGGCTTCCGGCGGACGAGGCCAACCTGTACGACGCGAGCGGCCTGTCGCGCAACAACGGGATCAGCCCGGCGATGCTGACCGAGCTGCTGGCCCTCGCCGCGTCGGGGCAGCGCCCGGCGCTGAGCAGCATCTTCGGCGGGCTCCCGGTGGCGGGCTGGTCGGGCACGATGACCAAGCGGTTCGTCACGCCGCAGCCCAACCAGGTCGGCCAGGGGGTGGTCCGGGCCAAGACCGGCACGTTGAGCGGCGTCAACACCATGGCCGGCGTGCTGACCACGGCCGACGGGCGGCTGCTGGTCTTCGCGATCATGGCGAGCGGCTCGGCGAACGCGATCACCGGGCGCGCCGCGCTCGACAAGGTCGCGGCCCGGCTCGTCACCTGTGGGTGCTGATCTCCGGGTTTCACCTGAGGTCTGAGCTCGATTTCCGCGGGTACGGTGGTGGACATGGCGCAGTTCGTTGACTGGGATCTGGCCGCCGCTACCGCGGGCGCGCTGTCAAAATCCGGCCCCGCGGTGTCCTACGACGACGCGATGGCGGTGGTGACCGAGCTGCGGAATCTGACCGACGAGGCGGCCGGGCACGTGGCCGCCTACACCGGGCTCAACCCGCAGGTCGAGGTGCCGCCCGTACGGGTGGTCGACCGCAAGGACTGGGCCGCCGTCAACATCGCCGGCCTCAAACAGGTGATCATTCCGCTGGTCACCCGGCTCTCGGGCGACAAGCAGCCCGGCGGGCTCGCCGACGCGATCGGCTCCCGGGTCACCGGGGTGCAGGCCGGCACGATCCTGGCGTACCTCTCGGGCCGGGTCCTCGGGCAGTACGAGGTGTTCTCCGGCAACCCCGGTCAGCTGCTGCTCAACGCGCCCAACATCGTCGAGGTGGAACGCAAGCTGGGCGCCGACTCGCGCGACTTCCGGCTCTGGGTCTGCCTGCACGAGGTGACCCACCGCACCCAGTTCACCGCGGTCCCGTGGATGCGCGGCTACTTCCTGGGCGAGGTGCAGGCCTTCGTCGACGCCTCGCAGAGCACCGAGCACATTCTCGAGCGCATGCGCCGCGGTGTCGCCACGCTCTCCGACGCGCTGCGCGACCCCGAGTCGCGTTCCTCGGTGCTCGACATCGTGCAGACCCCCGGGCAGAAGGCGGTGCTCGACCGCCTGACCGCGCTGATGACCCTGCTCGAGGGGCACGCCGAGTTCGTGATGGACGGTGTCGGGCCCGAGGTGATCCCGAGCGTCGAGTCGATCCGGGCCAAGTTCAACCGGCGGCGCGAGAGCGGCAACCCGCTGGAGAAGGCCGTCCGCCGGCTGCTGGGCATCGAGGTCAAGATGCGGCAGTACGCCGAGGGCCGCAAGTTCGTGCACGGTGTGGTCGAGCGGGTCGGCATGGACGGCTTCAACAAGATCTTCGACTCGCCGCTCACGCTGCCGCGGCTCGACGAGCTCAGCGACCCCGACGCCTGGGTGACCCGGGTGCACGGGCCGCAGCCCGCGATCGGCGGCTGAGCTCCCGTCCGATGGCTCGCATCCCCCCTGCCGTCGCCGCGGTGCGGCTGGCCGTGCGCCGCACGTTGCCGGCGGACGGGTTGGTGCTGGTGGCGTGCTCGGGCGGGGCGGATTCGCTTGCCCTGGCTGCGGCGGCCCGGTTCGTGGGGCGTTCCGTCGGTCTCGTCACCGTTGACCACGGACTGCAGGAGGGGTCGGCCGGGCGGGCCGCTGAGGTCGCGGCCTGGGCCACCTCGGCCGGCTTCGACCCGGTGACGGTGGAGACGGTCTCGGTGGCCGGGCTGCCGGGCGGGCCCGAAGCGGCGGCGCGAACCGCCCGGTACGCGGCGCTGGCCGACTTCGCGACCCGGGTGGGTGCGGTGGCCGTGCTGCTCGGACACACGCGTGACGACCAGGCCGAGACGGTGCTGCTGGCGCTGGCCCGGGGGGCGGGGCCGCGCGGACTGTCGGGGATGCCGGCGCGCAAAGGGATCTTCCTGCGGCCGCTGCTGGACGTGGCGCGGGCCGACACGCGTAAGGCGTGCGCGGCGCTCGGGTTGACGCCGTGGGAGGACCCGCACAACTCGGATCCGGCGTTCGCGCGTTCCCGCGTACGGGGAATGGCTCTTCCGGCTCTGGTCGAGGCGCTCGGCCCGGCTGTGGTGGCGAATCTGGCGCGCTCGGCGTCGATGATCGCGGCCGACAACGAGGCACTGGACGCGCAGGCGGCGGCCGCCCTGTGGACAACTGGCGGCGGGCCGGACGCACAGGCCGGCGAACTGTGGACAACCGGCCCCGACCAGCTTGACAGCGGTGTAGGTTCCGCCCCCATGTCCCAGGGCGGGTGGGGGAGGCGGCGGCTGCTCCGCACGCCAGATTGCTTGAAGCTCGATATTTCCGGCTTGTCGGTCATGTCGGCGGCGGTCAGGCGGCGGGTGTTGCACATGTGGGCCCGGGAGCTGGGCGCGCCCGGCAGCGCCCTCTCGCACCGGCACATCGAGGCGCTTGACGCTCTGGTGACGCAGTGGCGCGGGCAAGGGGCCGTACACCTGCCGGGCGGGATCCAGGTGGTCCGAGATCAGGGAGCACTCGTTCGAGTGCCCTGACGCCTTGTGAGAGTTGTCACTCCTGATGTCGGATTCGCCGGTCGCGGTGGGCGGAACCCGCCCATTTACTCCGGTTCGGCCCTAGATGATCGGTGCCCCGTGCGGCAACCGGCAACCTTCATGCGGCACGCTGGGGCCATGGCTGACGGGTCCTGGTATGACGCCGACATCGATCACGTGATCATCTCCGAGGAGCAGATCCGCGAAAAGATCGCCGAACTGGCGAAGCAGGTTTCCGCCGACCACACCGATGCGGAGGGCGGCATTCTGCTGGTCTGCGTGCTCAAGGGTGCGGTCATGTTCATGGCCGACTTCGCTCGCGCGCTGGCCGCTCACGGCCCGTCGACCGAGATGGAGTTCATGGCTGTCTCGTCGTACGGGCAGGGCACCACGTCCTCGGGTGTGGTGCGCATCCTCAAGGACCTCGACCGCGACATCACGGGCCGGCACGTGGTCGTGGTGGAGGACATCGTCGACTCCGGCCTGACGTTGTCGTGGCTGATGAAATACCTGCGGTCGCGCTCGGCCGCCAGCGTCGAGGTGGTCGCGCTGTTCCGCAAGCCCGACGCCGTGAAGGTGCAGGTCCCGGTGAAGTACGTCGGGTTCGACATCCCCAACGAGTTCGTCGTCGGCTACGGGCTCGATTTCGCCGAGCGCTACCGTGAGCTGCCGTACGTCGGGGTGCTCAAGCCCGAGGTCTACGCCCGTAGCTGAACCGTTTCTCAGCCTCTTCTCAGAAATCCGTCCTTATGGGCGGTTTTGCCACTAAAGCTGGCTCGACGTGTGACCGCCGGTGCAGGCCCGGGCGACGGGCTCACGGGTTCGCAAGCGGCACGTACGGTGTACCGTCGAGTGACCGATGGCGCAGTGCCACAAGCGCCGGAGGGGCCGGGGGTTTCTTCGCTACCGCGGGGGTATCAGACCGGGGCCGCCGGTGGGCGGCACGTTGGTGACCAGGACGCCGATCAGGAGGGTCCGGGCGCTTGGCGCCCGACAACAGTATGGAACGTACGCGTTTCTTCCGCCGCCCGGTGGTCTGGATCATTCTGGTGATCATCGGCGTGATTGCGCTGAGCTCGTTCTTCACCAGTGGTCCGAGCTACCAGCGCGTAGATACCTCGGTGGCGCTCGAGCGCCTGAACCAGCCCGGCATCGAGAAGGTCGTCCAGAAGGACAAGGAGCAGACGCTCCAGATCGATCTCGCCTCGCCCGAGCGGTTCGAGGGCAAGACCACCGACAAGATCGAGACTCAGTACCTGTACGAGGCCGGACGTGACGTCTGGAACGACGTGCAGGAGGCCAAGACCGCGGGCCGGATCACCGGCACGATCAACACCACGGTCTCGGGCGACAACATCCTCTTCAGCCTGCTGATCAACCTGCTTCCGATCGCGATCCTCGTGATCCTGCTGCTGCTGTTCATGTCGCAGATGCAGGGTGGCGGCTCGCGGGTGCTCAACTTCGGCAAGTCCAAAGCCAAGATGATCACCAAGGACACGCCCAAGACGACGTTCGCCGACGTGGCGGGCTCGGAAGAGGCCGTCCAGGAACTGCACGAGATCAAGGACTTCCTGCAGAACCCGGCGAAGTACCAGGCTCTGGGCGCCAAGATTCCGAAGGGCGTGCTGCTGTTCGGCCCGCCCGGAACCGGTAAGACGCTGCTGGCCCGCGCGGTCGCCGGCGAGGCCGGGGTGCCGTTCTACTCGATCTCCGGTTCCGACTTCGTCGAGATGTTCGTGGGTGTCGGCGCGAGCCGCGTCCGCGACCTGTTCGAGCAGGCCAAGGCGAACGCCCCGGCGATCGTCTTCGTCGACGAGATCGACGCCGTCGGCCGTCACCGCGGCGCCGGCATGGGCGGCGGTCACGACGAGCGCGAGCAGACGCTCAACCAACTGCTCGTCGAGATGGACGGCTTCGACACCAAGGGCGGGGTCATCCTGATCGCGGCCACCAACCGGCCCGACATCCTCGACCCGGCCCTGCTGCGCCCGGGCCGCTTCGACCGCCAGATCCCGGTGGACAACCCGGACATGGAGGGTCGCAAGCAGATCCTGCGGGTGCACGCCAAGGGCAAGCCGTTCACGCCGGACGTCGACCTCGACTCGGTGGCCCGCCGCACGCCGGGCTTCTCCGGCGCCGACCTGGCCAACGTGATCAACGAGGCCGCGCTGCTGACCGCGCGTAACGAGAAGCGGGCGATCTCCAACGAGTTCCTCGAGGAGTCGATCGACCGCGTCATCGCCGGCCCCGAGCGCCGTACCCGGGCGATGAGCGACAACGAGAAGAAGATCACCGCCTACCACGAGGGTGGCCACGCGCTGGTGGCGTACGCGCTGCCGCACTCCGCCCCCGTGCACAAGGTGACGATCCTTCCGCGTGGCCGCTCGCTGGGTCACACGCTGGTGCTGCCGACCGAGGACAAGTACACCCAGACCCGCGCCGAGATGATCGACACCCTGGCGTACGCGCTGGGTGGCCGGGCCGCCGAGGAACTGGTCTTCCACGAGCCCACCACCGGCGCCGGCAACGACATCGAGAAGGCGTCCGGCCTGGCCCGGGCCATGGTCACCCAGTACGGCATGAGCTCCAAGCTCGGTGCGGTCAAGTACGGCACCAGCGGGGACGAGCCGTTCATGGGCCGCAACATGGGCCACGAGCGGGACTACTCCGACTCGGTGGCGGCCGACATCGACGCCGAGGTGCGCGCGCTGATCGAGCTGGCGCACGACGAGGCGTGGGAGATCCTGGTGGAATACCGGGACGTCCTCGACAGCATGGTTCTCGAGCTGATGGAGAAGGAAACCATCACCCGCGAGGACATGGACAGGATCTGTGCCCGCGTGGTCAAGCGCCCGCCGATGTCGCCGTTCAACGGCTTCGGCAAGCGCCTGCCCTCCGAGGCGCCCCCGGTGCTGACCCCGGCCGAGCGCGACAAGCTCAAGGCGCAGGCCGAGGCGGACGGGCAGATCGCTGTCGGGCCCAACCCGAACGGCAGCAGCTCGGAAGGCAGCAACTGATCAGCGACGACGACGATCTGGACTATCTCGCCGCCCGTCTGGTCGACGGCAAGCTCACCGGTGCTCCGGTCGAGCAGGCCGTCGACCTCGGGCGGATCGAGAAGGCGGTTCGCGAGATCCTCATCGCGATCGGCGAAGACCCCGATCGCGACGGGCTGGAACGCACCCCGGCGAGGGTGGCACGGGCGTACGCGGAACTCTTCGCCGGCCTGCGGGTCGACCCGGCGGACGTCCTGAGGACGACCTTCGAGGCCGACCACGAAGAGATGGTGCTCGTCCGCGACATCGAAGTGATGAGCATGTGCGAACACCATCTGCTCCCGTTCAAGGGCGTGGCGCACATCGGCTACATCCCCGGTCCGCACGGACGGATCACCGGGCTGTCCAAGCTGGCCCGGCTGGTCGAGGTCTACGCCCGCCGCCCCCAGGTGCAGGAGAGGCTGACCTCGCAGATAGCCGACCTGCTGATGGCGAAGCTGGACGCGCGCGGGGCGATAGTGGTGCTCGAGTGCGAGCACCTGTGCATGGAGATGCGTGGCATTCGCAAGGTCGGCGCCCGTACGGTCACCTCGGCGGTGCGCGGGGCCTACCAGACCGACGCCAAGGTGCGCGCCGAGGCGATGGCGCTGATCAACGCCCGTTAGGCGCCGACCATGCGGTTGGCCAGTGTCGACATCGTGTACGTCCCGATGCCGAGAACCACCTCGAGCGCGTTACGGCGGGTGAAGCCGGCGGCCACGAACTCCGCCATCTCGTGATCCGGCACCTCGCCCGACGTGGCCAGCACCCGCAGCGTGAAGTCCCGCAGCGCGGCCAGTCTGGGGTCGGTCGGCGGCGCCCCCGTACGCAACGCGGTGATCAGCGCGGCGTCGGCCTTCAGCTCGCGCAGGCGGCCGGTGTGCATGGCCAGGCAGACCCGGCATCGATGACGGGCGGCGATCACCATCACCACCACTTCGCGGGCCAGCGGATCGAGCGTGCTTCCCTCGAACAGCGCGCTGGCCTGCAGGAACCCGCGGAGCATCTCGGGCGACTCGGCGAGCCGGGAGACCGCGTCGGGCAGATGACCCAGATGCCGCACGGTCGACTCCATCAGCGGGCGGGAAGCGGCGGGCGCCGACTCGATGGTGTGCTGAACGAACATGGTTCCTCCGGTAGACTCGTCAACGTGGTTAACCAAACCGTAAACCAGGTTGTCGAGTTTACCAATGCCGGCTGAGGACACACCCGGCTTCGAGTTGCCGCTGCTGTTGTTCGCGGGCTTCCGCGCGCTGATCGACGAGCTGCACGCGGAACTGACCCGGCGCGGCCACCCTGAGGTGCGGCCCGTGCACGGCTTCGCGATGCAGGCGATCGGACCGGCGGGCGCTACGGCCAGCGAGGTCGGGCGGCGCTTGGGCGTCTCGAAACAGGCCGCCGGCAAGACCGTCGACCGTCTGGTCGCCCTCGGCTACGTCGAGCGCGCCGACGACCCGTACGACGCCCGCCGCAAACTGGTCCGGCTGACCCCGCTCGGCCTCGACATGCTGAGCCAGTCGGCCGAGATCTTCGACCGGCTGCGGGCCGGCTGGGTCGAGCGGCTGGGCGCCGAGCGTGTCGCGTCGCTCGAGTCCTCGCTGCGTACGGTCGTGCCCTCGGCAGGCTTCCCGGTCGGCGTGCCCGGCTGGTTCGGTTAATCGCTGTCCGCCGCCGGCGGGCGCCGCGATACTGGCCGGGTGATCGAGAAGAAGCTCAATCCTCCGACCGTCCACGAGCCTCCGGGCTACTCGCACATCACCGTCACGTCCGAGGGCCGGCTCGCCCACCTGGCCGGGCAGTGCCCCCTCGACCTCGACGGCGCCGTGGTCGGGGAAGCGGGTGACTTCGACGCGCAGACGGACCAGGTGATCGCCAACTGCCTGGCCGTGCTCGAGGCGGCCGGCGCGAAACCCGGCGATGTGGTGCGCTCGGTGATCTATGTCGTCAGCGCCGACAGCGCCCAGCTCGCCGCGGTGTGGGACAGGCTCAACGAGTCGCCGCTGGCCCCGGCCTTCACCACCGCCTCGACGCTGCTCGGCGTGACCGCGCTCGGCTTCCGCGGCCAGCTCGTGGAGGTCGACCTGACCGCCGCCCTGTAGCGGCTCGCCGGCTGCGGGTTGGCTCGACGCTGTGGTCGAGCGGGGCGCTGGTTGCGGTCGGTTTGACGCCGTGGTCGAGCGGCTCGCCGGCTGCGGGTTGGCTCGACGCTGTGATCGAGCGGGGCGCTGGTTGGGGTTGGCTTGACGGCGTGGTCGAGCGGGGCGCTGGTTGCGGTCGGTTTGACGCTGTGATCGAGCGGGGCGCTGGTTGGGGTTGGCTTGACGGCGTGATCGAGCGGGGTCGCTGGTTGGCGGTCCGGTCAATTGAAGAAGCTGGCCAGGCCGACGCCCATGCAGGTCAGCAGCACCGGGACCAGACAGGCCACGGCCCCGATGATCGGGGTGCGGTCGACACCGCCCGGCTCGCCGCCGTAGACGAAGCCGATCGTCACCCAGCCCAGGCCGAAGGCGAGCAGAGGCATGGTCAGGCCGCACAGGAGGGCGTACGTCGGCACCGACCCGGGCGACGCCACCAAGTAGAGCGCGATCTGCACGATCAGCACCACCGCCGCGAACGGGCCGTAGACGAGCAGGTTGCGGGCCCACGGACGCCAGCGGCGGGCCGGTGCCGCCTCGGCCAGGATCGCGTCACCGGCGTCGGCGGCCCGCCGGGCCTGCTGCAGAGCGCCGAGCGCGGACGCGAGACCCGATCCGGCGGCCCGAGCGGCCACCTCCAGGTCGGCGGGCCCCGGACGCACCTCCGGCACCGGGACGCCCAGTTCGTGCGTGAGCCGCGCCTCCTGGGCCGCGATCCGGGCGCGTACGGAGGAAAGCTCCTGCCGGGCGGCCGAGACCGCCGCCTGATGCTCGGCCGACGCGGCGCTCGCGGCCCGGCGTACGGCGTCCAGGCGCTGAGCGGCCGCCAGGTAGTCGGCCCACGGGCCCGGGGCCGGGGGCGCCGGCTGAGCCGGGATCGGGCTGGTCGTCTGCTGCTGATCGGTCACGACTCATCACCCCAGTCGTCACCCACGCCGGGGTCGAGGAACGGCACCAGCGTGACCGAGCGGCCGGACTGGCGATCGTGCAGCAACGCGCGGTTCGGCCGGGGCTGCCACTCCACCGGCTCGCCGATCGTCGCGCCGATCTCGGCCGGCGGCACGTTGAGGAACATCAGCCCGGCCACGTGATCACCATGGGTGAATTCGCGCGGATCCGGCCACCACGACAACAGGTGGGCGCCACGGGCCGGCCCTTCCCGCAAAAAGGCCGACAAGCTCTCGGGCGCCATGGCGTCCATGCCGAACACCACGCGATAACCCGGGCGCGCGGCGTCGAGCTCGGCGGCCAGCCCAGCCCGGTCGACGCGTACCACCTCCTGGCGATGCCCGATCTCAGTGGCCAGGGCCTCGGCGAGACGGTCACCCTCGGCGACCAGAGAGGCGATCACAAAGCGTGCCGTACGCGGTTGGTGGAACGCGGCCACACTGCGAGCGGCCGCGTCGAGCACCTCGGACGCCGACGCCTGCGACCCGAAAATGGCCAGGTGCCGCCCGGGTGAGGCGTCGAGCGGGAACGCCACAGTGGACAGGCCCACGTCGAGCATGCGACCGACCAGGGCGGCCGGACCGCCACCCCGACCGGCGAGCGCGGCGCGATACGTCGGGTCGTCGGCCAGATGCTGATGGGCATAACCGGCGAAGACGCGCGGCGGCTGCGACTCAGGGTCGCGGGCGCCCCACAACCTGTGCCGCAGGTCGCTCAGCTGCTCCTCGTCGGCGTGCGGGTCGGGGAAACGGATGATGCGCTCGTGGCCCCGGGTGGCGCCGCGCGGCCCGCCCAGACCGCCCGCCGTGTTGACCACCGCGGTGCCCAGGGGCAGACCCGCCGCCGAGTCGTTGGCCGGCTCCAGCACGTCGCCGCCGCCGGGCAGGGCGATGCGTACGGGGAACTGGCCGAAGACCGAGTCGCGCTTGGCGTACAGCGCCGACACGCCCGTCGTGCCCTGGCTCGCCAGCACCACGTGAATGCCGCACGAACGACCCGTACGGGCCAGCGACTCGAGCAGGGACGTCGCCTCGACCGCCACCGGGTCACCCCCGGCCAGCAGCACCGGGAACTCGTCGATCACACACAGGATGCGAGGCAACGGACGTTTCAGACCGTCCTCGGCCGCGGCGGCGCGCAGCTCCTTGAGCGTCGAGACCCCAGCCCTCTCGTACGCGGTGGAACGGCGCGACATCTCCGCATTGAGCGCGCGGAGCACAGCCAGACCGTACTCCCGATCGGCCTCGACACCCACGGCGCGCGCGTGCGGCAGCCAGGTGCGGTCGTGGCGGGTCGGCACGAACTCGGCGAAGGTCACGCCCTCCTTGAAATCGAGCAGATAGAGCGCCAGCTCGGACGGGTTGTACCGGGCGCCCAACCCGTACAGGACGTTGACCAGGAACGCCGTCTTGCCCGCGCCGGACCGGCCACCCACCATCCAATGCGGGGTCAGGTCGTTGAAACGCAGCACCAGCGGGGTGTCCCCGTCGTGGCCCACCACCGTGCTCAAACCCTCGGCGGCGTCGCCCGGCCAAAGCGGCTCACCCGGCTCGGGCAGCAGATCGGCCAGCGTGACCTGGGACGCCGCGGCGGAATGGGCGGCCAGCTCACGGCAGACCGAGTCGACCAGGTGGGGCGGCGGGTCCTCGTCGAGGAAGACCGGCGCGTTCAGCCACGACACGTCCGGCGTCGACCCGTACGTGGCCCCGGGCGGATCGCCGATCACCGCGTACGGATTGCGGACCGACACCATCGTCGTACGCGGCAGCGGCGCCTGGGTCGTCTCGGCCGTCAACGGGGGCGGCGGCCAGCCCGCCACGACCAGGTGCAGCCCCGACTCGGGACCCTGCTGGGCCAGCGCGGCAATGCGCCGCAACTCCTCGCCCTCGGTCAGCTCGGGCAGGCTCGCGATGACCACCAGCATCATCCGGTCACGCCGGGTGCGGCGCGGGGCCACCCCACGACCCGGGCGCAACCACTTCTCGGCCTCTGCCAGCACATCGCGCAGGCCCTGACGATCGGTGGCCGGCGGCGACAACAGGCCCGCGTCGCAGAGATCGGCGAACGGGGCGAACACCTCGCCGCCGCCGATGCCGTCGACCGCGCGGACCAGCAGCGAACCGGCTGGGGCGGCGGCCAGCAGGCGCAACAGGATCGCCCGCAGCAACCCGAAGACGCGCGCGTCGGTGGCGGTGGCGTCGATCGTCAGATGGCCCGTGCCGAGCAGCGGGATGATCGCCGGGAAACGGGCGTCGTCGAGCAGCTGAGCGGCCCCGAGCCGCACGAACTGCGGCGGATAGACGCCGCCCAGCGGAGTGTTCACCGACTGCGCCTCCAGGGGCGCGCCGAGCCAGCCCGGGGCCAGCGCGCCGGCCGCCGCCCGCAGATCCTCGGCCAGGCGGTGCTGCTCGCGCGGGTCGGGCGAGGAGCCGTCGGCGTCGAGCGCTGTCGAGGCGGCCTGCGCGAGGGCGGCCGCCTGCCGGTGCAGAGCGGCAGCCTGCTGGACCCGCAAAGCCGAATCCACCACCGCCCCCACCTCCCTTGTGCGCGGATAAAACTTATCCCAGACCGGCCGGGGCATCGCGTTCCCGGTGGCCGGATCGATGTCCGCGTCGTCCGGGGTTGTGCCGCTCGTGGCCCGTCCGGGGGATAGGTGTGCGGAGGCACTACTGTCGTATGTGTGCAGCCGCAGGAGCCAGTGACCGGACCCACTACGCCGCCGCCGGGCGTGCCGGAGGTCGAGGCTGCCCCGGTCAAGAAGCCGCGGAATCGGCGGTTGCGGTTGTGGATCGCGTTGGGGGCGGGGGTTGTCGCGCTGCTCTGCCTGGGTGGGGTGGGGGTGGCGGTGCTGCTCTACGACGAGGAAACAAAGATCGAACGCGCCGAACCCGACGCGGTAGCCGACAGTTTCCTCCGGGCTTATCTGGTCAACCGCGACGATCAACGGACGACGCTGTACCAGTGCAAATCGGGCGGCAACTTCCAAGAAATCGCCGAGTATCGCTCCGATGTCGTGAGCCGAGAGAAGCAGTTCTCGGTCGGCATCGCCGTCACGTGGACGACCTTCACCGTCCAGACGAACGGCACACGGTCCGAGGTCGAGACCGACTTGATCAAGACGGCGTCGAATCAGTCCGGTCGGGTGACCGATACTTGGCGTCTCAGTTTGGTCGACGAGGACGGCTGGCGAGTCTGCGGAGCGACCCAGATCTCGTAGGTCACTCAGCCCAGAGCAGGTGCGCTGGGACTTCGAGCGTACGGGGGGTGTGGCCGCTCCACCCCCAGCGATACCAGTCGAGCTCGGCCGTGACGCGGGCGCAGACCTCGCCCTCGTGGTTGGTGTGCAGCTCGGTCACGGCGCGCAGATCCCGCTCCTCGCCGCCGTCGTCGAGCAGCCGGACGACCCGCCGCCCGGACAACGACGTGGCGTCGAGAGCCGCCACCGGGGTGCGGCGGGAGGGCTCGTCCAGCGACACCAGACGTGCATTGAGATCGTCGGCCGGCAGGGCGATGCCGGCAACGCCGAGTTCTTCGACCCAGACCCGCTCCACCGGCACGAGCGGCGCGAAGATCTCGGTCTGTTCCGCCTCGGCGCGGTACCACTCACCCTCGGACATCACCGGCACGTAGGTGCGGCTGCCCTGGACGACCTTCTCGTCGGCGCGCAGATCGGAACGCCACCCGTGGCCCGGCAACCCGATCAGGACCCGGCGCCCGCGTAGCTGACCGCTCATCGTGGCGGGCGTCGGCACGATCGGGCGCGGCGGGTCGAGCTGCCATTCGGGGTGCCCGGCGAACGGGTCGGGGAACGGTTCCCGGCTCATCCCGGGCCGCCCAGCGGCGAGCCCTGCTCGCGCATGAACTGCACCGGGTCGATCGCTCCGGCGCTGGAGCGATCGTTGTTGAGGTGAACCTCGAAGTGCAGGTGGGGTCCGGACGAGTTGCCGCTGCTGCCGACCCGGCCGATCAGCTCACCGGCGGCGACCTCCTGCCCCTCCCGCACGAACGGCCTCGTGACCATGTGGCAGTACCTCGTCATGACGTTGCCGGCGTGCTGGATCTCCACCATCCAACCGCATCCGCCCTTGCCCGGGTAGCCGTCGACGTTGCAGGTACGCCGTCCGCGGCGGTCCTCGTCGCACTTGACCATCGAGACGATGCCGCTCGCCGCGGCCATGATGGGGGTCTGCTTGCCGGCGATCAGGTCGACACCCTGATGGTTCGGACGGGAGGCGGTGCGGAACCCGGAGCCGACCACCGCGCCGGTCGGGAGGGTCCAGCCGGACGCCGCGATCTGACCGGCTGAGGCACACACCATCGCCACCGAGCTGCCGACCGCGTTGGCGGCGCCGTCGGCGAGCGTGTTCACGATCTGGGTGGCGATCGGCTCGTGCTTCGCGTACGCGTCCGGGTAGGCGCTGATCTGCACCCGCTGCGCCGCCCGGGTCAGCGGCATCTTCTCCCAGCCGGGAATGGTCTTGAGCTTCTTGTAGAACTTCGTGCTCGAGTAGACCGGGTCCTGCACCTGCTGGGGTGTGCCCCAGCCGCTGCTCGGCCGCTGCTGGAACAGCCCCAGCGAGTCGTGGTCGTTGCGCGCGCCGAGGTTGCCCAGGTTGTTGAGCCGCGACTCCTGCATGGCCGTGGCGACCGCGATGACCCAGGCCCGGGGTGGCATCTTCAGGTCGGCGCCGACATTGATGATCACGGCAGCGTTGCGGATCTGCTCGGCGCCGTAGGGCCGGATCCGTGGCAGCTTGGTGTCCGGGTCGATCGGCCCGGCCTTGCCGCAGCCACCCGAGGCGGTCAGCTTGTCGCTGCCCTCGTCGGTGAGACCGCCGACCAGCAGGGCCGTGACGCTTCCGCCGCAGCACAGCAGGACCAGCGTCGCGACCAGGGCGACAAGCAGAACGATTTTCCGCGGCCGAGGGATGCTCACGCCGCTTCCCAGTCGATCCCGTCGACCCGCCAGTGCCCGTCCGGCGAGACCAGGCGCAGGCTGAGCTTCCCGGTGTCCATGGTGACGATCGCGTTGACCACGGTCGCGCTGACCGGCACGAGGCTGGGGCGGCCGGTCACCCGGTCGGCGGGCACCGAGACCGGGTCGACCCCTTCCAGCTCGTCGGAGAGCTTCGAGGTGGAGTTGGGCAGCAGCTGCGCGCGCCACGCCTTCGGGGTGACGTTCTGATGGTCGGCCCAGGCCGAGGCGAAGGCGTAGGCGACCGCCTCGGGCTGGGCGCGCCCCGGGGAGGTCGACGGGCTCGGCGGCGGGGCCGTGTCGATGATGCTGTCGTCCTGCTTCGGGTCCGCGCTCACCGGCGGACCGGGCGACGCGACGCCCAGCGGCGGCGGCGAGTCGTCACCGTCCGTGAACAGCCGGCCGACGCCGATGATCGCCAGGACGATGACGGCCAGGACGACCGCTACGCCCCAGCGCGACCGGAAGATGCGGTTGAGGCCGAGCTCGAGAGTGCGGGGCATGCGATCACTTGGCCTCGGAACGGATACGCGGTGTGGACGGCTCGGCGGTGGTGCTGCCGGTCTCCGGCCGATAAATGGCGTAGGAGGACGGCTGCTCGGAGACGTCGGGCTCGGTCCAGCCGGGCGAGCGCCGCTGGCGGCTCGGTGGCGCCTTGCCCGCCGAGGTGCCGGTCCCCGGGACGTCGTCGCGAACGGACTCGTTGCCGTCCGGCCTGGTCGGGGCGCCGGCGGTCGCGGGCGCCGGCTCGGCCCGCCGCGCGGCGTGGGACGGATCCTCCAGCCGGGCCTCGGGCCGCAGGTTGCCCTGATCGATGTAGACCGTGCGTCCACCGCCCTTGCCGACCACCTGACCGTCACCGGCATCGACCGGATCGACCTTGGACGCCTCCCGCATGTCCTGGAAGAACTTACGGGTCCACGAACCGGTGGTGATCGTGCGTGCGTTGTCCTTGCCACCGAGTTGGGCCACCCGCCGGTAAGGCCGCAGCAGCAGCCAGCCCACCAGACCGCAGAGGAAGACGAGCACAACCTGGAGCCAGCCGGGCAGGGTCGCGGTGTTCATGATCAAATCGACGGCGAACAGGTAGATCGCTGCGCCTGTTCCGAATACCGCGATGTTGAAGATCGCAGCCACGACGGCGTTGCCGAGCCGCTTGATGCCTGCGTTTGCCGGGCGCAGCAGCCCCACGGTGCCTAGGATCGGCGCCGCGATGACGGCCCACCGGAACACCAGGAAGCCAAGCAAGACGAGGACTGACGCAGTGAGGTCAAACATCGCGAACATGACGGCCGCGAGCACAGCGATGAAACCGGCACCGATGCGATCCATACCGTTGACGCCCTGGAGGTACTGGTAGGCCTCGGGGTCTTCTTGCTTGATTTGCTCTGCGACCCTTTCCCACTGCTCCTTCTTGCCGTCGAGCACGCCGTCACGAGTCGCGGAGTTCGCGCGAATCCGCTGAGCCTCGTCCCAAGTGAGAGAACGGGCGTCGTAGAGCGCTTGCCCGTACTTCTTGGCTGTCTCGCTGTCAGCCGAGCCGAGGAGGCCACGAAGCCAGTTGCGGTAGAGCATTGTCTCAGTCGCGGTATCGCTCGCACGGACCGCCGGCGGCCGATTGTCCTCACATGAGTTGCCACCGAGCACACATTCGGTCGGTTTCTCGGGACGAGGGCCAACAGCGTCATGTACCACGCTGAGGGTAGTTATTAGGGTTCCGTCTGCGATGTTGGCGGACTTGACCGGCCATGCGGCAATCGCGGTAACCGCGACCATGACTAGAAGTGCCCACCCCGCTGTCGTGGTCGCTGCCCCCATATCGGCTTGCTTGGACCGCCAAAGGAGGTACATGCCGACGATGGCAAGCGTGATCACGCCGAATACGCTGAAGACCTTTTCGTAAACTGCCTTGGTCGCCTGGTCGACCAGCGGATCGGCCCAGCCCCACAGCGTTTGGGGGTTCCACGCGCGTTCGCGCAAGGCGTTGGAAGCGCCGATAATGGCAGTGGCGACCATAAATTCGCCATTGGCGATCGTGGTTTCAAATTTGTAATCTGGGTCGACAAGCGTTGACGCGCAGCCGCTGTCGAGGTCATAAGTGGTGTAGCTGTAACCGGCATAGCCGTAATCGCTGTAGAGGCCGGGGAAGCTGTTCTTGGCGCTGGCCGACGCGGGGCGCTCTGCGAACCATCCGGCGAGGCCCGAGTCCGGTGTGCTCGGCGTAGGCGGAGTCAAACAGGACGCCCGGCTCGCACCCACCTCCTTCAAGCGGCTCACGCACCCCTTGAAGTCCTGCTGCCACTCCTCGACGCTGCAAGCCCCGCCCGGAGCCCGTACAGGCGCAGCCGAAGCAGGCGGAGCCGCCACCGCCCACACGATCGACGCCACCACCATGACGAACATCGTCACCAGCAGCGCCAACCCCCGCCGCACCATCTCAAACCTCCAGGTCGGACGGCGACATCGGAATCGCCGGAGCCGCCTTGGCGCCCGTCGGCGTCGTGTCGAGGTGCTCCAGCAGACCTTCAACGTACGACACGTCGACACGTACCTTCTGCACGCGACCGTCGACGTCTCGCATCACGAACTCACGGAATCCGAGCCGCGACGACGACGACGTGTCGACCTGCGACAACGACGCCAGCGTCGCCTCGTAACCGTCGTGCACCGGCACCCGCAGGAGCCGTAGCGCCTCGGACGCGATCTCCTGGTCCTCCGCGATGCGTCCGACGAACACCGTCGACACCAGGTTCTGCACGTCGAGGCCGAGGATGTCGCGCGGGTTCTGCGAGGCCACCAGCGCGGCGAGGTTCCATTTCCGGGAGTCGCGGGCCAGGCGTACGAGGAAGGAACGCCCCGACCGCCAGCCCTCCATGAAGTGGGCCTCGTCGAGCCCGACCATCTTGCGCGAGGACATCGAGCCGCCGTAGCAGCGCCGCACCGCGAGCCGGTGGGCCGTGTGCAGCATCGGCAGGGCCAGCGATTCCTCGGCCGACCAGTACTCGCGCTCGATCTTGAGGTCGGGCAGGCGCAGACCGGCCATCGTGATCACCGTGAGGGCAGCGTCGGCGCCGAGCAGGTGTTGCGGCGGGGACCCGAAGAACAGCAGCGCCAGGGGCATCTCTGCCGTGTCGAGAAGCAGGTTTGCCAGTTCCCGGCCCTCGTCGTCGTCGAGGCCCTGCAGGGTACGGACGACGTCGTCGAGTGTGGACGACTCCTCGGCGGGCACCTGGCGTACGGCGTGGCGCAGCAGCGTCGCCGTGGACGCCTCCTTGGCCACCTGGGGCGGCACCAGCATCGAGCAGATGTCCTGCACCAGCATGCGGCGCTCGGCGCGGGCGTTGGAGACCGCGATCTCGTACTCGCGATCGCCGCCCGGACCGGTCGCGAACTCGGAGCGTACGGGGGTGGGAATGAGCGCGTACGGCGCGAGCGTGCCCTGTTCGGAACCGGTCAGGTTGAGCACCCGCGAGTACGGCCGCAGTTCCGGCATCTGGCACAGGCGGGCCAGCGGGCCGGACGGGTCGAGCAGGGTCACCTGGACACCGCGGCGGGCGTTCAGGTAGCCCAGCGCGCCCATCAGGGTCGACTTGCCACCGCCGGGCTCGGCCACGAACACGCCCAGTCCGGAGCGTTCGCGCACCTCCATCGGGAAGTGCAGGTCGAGGAAGACCGGGCGGCGGCACGTGCCCGCGGTACGCCCGATCAGGTCGCCCCGCCGGTCGCCGACCGTGGACGCCGCCTGGGGCAGGGCCGCGGCCAGCAGTTTCACCGGCATGCGGCGCACGTAGCCGGTGTTCGCGATCGGCTCGCCCGGGATGAACTCGCGGGCCAGCTGGTCCTGGTTCTTCGGGTGCTGCAGCGAGATCCGCAGTTCGCGCGAGTAGAGCTGGATCAGTCGGCGGGCCCGTTCCAGGCATTCCTCGCGGGTGGCGCCGCCGACGGCGATCCGGTGCCAGCCGTGCGCGCGGGCCGACTCGACCGGCAGGCCGGTGGTCATCTCGTCGCCGATCACCAGCGCCCGCTTGGCCAGGCGTTCCAGCTCGGGCGGGGCGTCGATGCCGTGCTCGGCGTAGTCGAGCTGCTGCGACCGGATCATCCGGAGCCGGTGCTCGAGGTTCTTGAACGAGCTGTTGGAGCCGAGGATGTCGATCCGCGACGACAGCTCCATCGGCCACGGCAGACGCTCGTGGAAGTGCATCCACGGCTCGTGCTTCTCGGGGATCTCGAGCGGTTCCATCCGCCCGACCGACAGCACCGCGACGTGCCTTTCCTCGCCGGTCATCCGGTTGACCAGCTTCACCGTCGACCCGTACGGGGTCCGGTAGCGCTCCACCTGCTCGGTCAGCGCGAGCAGGTCGCCGGTGTCCCACTGCCCGTTCGTCACCGGGCTGAGCGGGCCGGGCGGCGCCATGCAGAGCGCGACCGACCGGAACAGCAGCCACTCCAGCTCTTGCGGGGTGACCCGCCGGCCGCGCATGCCGAACGCGTTGAGCACCTCGTCGAACTGCTCGACCGCGCGGTTGAGCTTGCGCCGCTCGCCGTCGGACGTGCCCCGGCCGAAGATCCGCAGGACGCGCTCCGAGAACGTGTCGCCCAGCGAGCGCCGCGCGAAGGTCACGCCCAGGTAGGTTTGGCCCTCCGCGTGGTTGACCGAGAGCAGGTGCCGCTGGGCCGCGACCAGGTGATCCGACCACGACGTGCCGCCGCGCACGTCGGGCAGCGGCTTCGCGGTGAACGAGTCGACCGTGCGCGCCCACTCGTCGGCCGGGAAGGGCCGGTTGGTGCGGCGCAGGTGCAGACGGAACCCCGCCAAGCCCGCGTACTGCTCGGAGATCGCGCTGAGCAGGGCCTCGCGTTCCGCGTCGGGCCGGAACGCCCAGCGGACCTCGGGCAGGTAGTACCACGCCGTCACGGTGCTCTGGGTGAAGGTCAGGTGGCCGGCGATCTCGCTGATCTCCAGCTCCATGACCGGGTCGCGGTCGTTGAACTTGAGCTTGTGCGGCCGGAGCGCAACCGGCTTGGACTTGTCCTGCTTGACCGGCAGGTTCTTCGGCTCTTTACGGCGCCGGGCCGGGGCCTTCTCCTTGCGCTTGGCCGGCGCTTTTTCCGGTACGGGAATCGGCAGCGCACCCTCGGCCGGGGCGTCTTCGACCAGCGGCTGCGGCGCGTACGCCTCGATCGGGCCGGGCTGCGGCGCGCGGGCCTGGCTGCCACCCACGGTCTGCCAGAGCGGCGGCGTGGAAACCGGCCGGGCTGGGGGCGCGGAGCCGGCCCCCGCCTGCGGTGTGGTGGGCCAGTGGTCGAAGTCGGGCCACTCGTCGAGGCTGGGGTCGGCCGGGGCGCCGGATTCCTGGAAGAAGTCGGCCTTGGGCCCGATCGGCGCCCGGCTGAACGGCTCGATCGACTCGGACGTGCCCCACGGACCGTCCTGGCCGTCCGCAAGCTCCGAACCTGGGTCGCGCGGCGCAGGGGGCCCGGAGACCGAAGGTCCGGCAACCGGTGGTCCGGCAAACGGGGGCCCGGAGACCGAGCGGCCGACCGAGGGAGGCCCAAGCGGCGACTCTGCGACCGGCGGCGACGAAACCGGTGGCGACGAGACCGAGGGAGACGAGACCGGCGGCGACGAGACCGAGGGAGACGAGACCGATGGCGAGGGAGCTGGGGACGGCGGCACCGGACGCGGGTCCGGGGGCGCGAGGTCGGGGGTGGACGGAGTCGACCCGTTGGCCACGGTCGGCCGGTCGTCGAAGTCGAACCCGAAGTCGAAGTCCAGGTCCGGGTCCTCCGCGGGCGGTTTCGCCGAAGATTCACCCGCCGGTGTGGACGACGTGGGGGCGGACGAGACCGGAGTGGGCGGGGCGGCCCCGCCGAACAGATCGAGGAACGGCGAATCGATGTCGAGCGTCGTGTCCACCGGCCCGCCGCGCGGCCGCACCGGCTGCGGGGACTGGAAGACGCCGACCGCGCCGTGGCCCGGAGCGGTGACGAACTCCTCGGCCACCTCGTCGGCAGGATCGGACGAGGAGTAGTGGTTCGAGCGCACTCCGTTACTCTGCCTGCCCTGAATGTCGGCATCCGCGCGGGGATGCCCGTGCGGAACGGGTCCGGTCATGCGCCGGCCCCGAGGGAGCACGCGACAGAACTGGTCATACCAACTCCTCCCGAACCCGGATGCGAGTGGCGACAAGTCTCGGATCGCGGCGCTCGACCGCCGGCTCGCGGGTGCGGCGCCAGTCGGTGAGCGCTGTCCGGATGACAACCCGCGCGGGACGGTCGGGGTCGACATGCCGGAACACGTACGACGTGGTGACCATGGCGAGCGCGATCTCCCAGGCGGGGAAGGCGTCGAACTCCCAGGTCATCAGGTAGTGCAGGACCATGAAGAGCGGAACCAGCGCCACGAACATGCCGTACTGCGCGTACGGCAGGTGGATGGGCAGGGTGTAACCCGGGGGGCCCAGATAGACGAGGCGCGCCCGGTAGATGTCGTCGTCGGTACGAAGCCGCATCTCAGTTGAAGATCAGATCGATGAGGTAGTCGCCGACGAAGAACAGGGTCGCGGCTCCGGCGATGAACGCCAGTCCCACGATGGCGATGGCCGAGCTGGTCAGAACCTTGGAGATCTCACCGCGGCTGGCTCGTCCAATGAAGATCACGCCGAGCACCGCGAGCAGGATCGGCGCGATGTTGC
The DNA here is from genome assembly GCF_004362215.1 of Paractinoplanes brasiliensis. Classification (NCBI taxonomy): domain Bacteria; kingdom Bacillati; phylum Actinomycetota; class Actinomycetes; order Micromonosporales; family Micromonosporaceae; genus Paractinoplanes; species Paractinoplanes brasiliensis. Next base: position 3,952,088 of record NZ_SNWR01000001.1, read on the forward strand.
TGGCGAAGAAGGTGACGATGCCTTCGGTGTTGATGCCCTTGGGTTCGGGCGCAGCGAGCGTGGCCTGTTGGAGCACGGCCGCGGCCTGCTGGGCGAGCTCAGTGGCGATCATTGGTGTACCTCCCCGTGTCCGGCTAGGGGATTCCGGACACGCTGCAGTTGTGAAGCCTCACGGCACCGCCCATATCGTGCTACTTCCCACCCTGCGCGTCGAGTGAGCCGTTCGGGCATTGCCATGCTCGTCTGCTCTCTCCGGTTCCAGCAAATGATGCCCAGATCCGAAGAGTACGGCCCGCCGTTCTTGGCTACAAGCGTCCGAAACGTTACGCAAGGTGATGGGGTGCGTGAAATTGAGTTACGGGCCATCGTACGCACGTGCTACAACCCCGGCCGCCGTACCCTCGTCCCGTGACGACTGAGCCGACGGATGCGCAGGTCGCGGGCCGCGCGTTGACGCATGTGGATCACCCGGTCGTGATGGGCATCCTCAACGTCACCCCCGACTCCTTCTCGGACGGCGGGAAATACACGGACGTGGACGCCGCCGTCGACCATGGCGTTGACCTGCGGTACGCAGGTGCGAACATCGTGGACGTGGGCGGTGAGTCGACCCGCCCCGGGGCCGAGAGAGTGGACGCCGAGACCGAGATCTCCCGCGTGGTCCCGGTGATCCGGGCCCTCGCCGGCGCCGGGGTGCCGACCAGCGTCGACACCACTCGGGCCGCGGTCGCGCTCGCGGCCCTCGAGGCCGGGGCCACAGTGATCAACGATGTCTCGGGGGGCCTGGCCGACCGGGACATGGCCCGGGTGGCCGCCGAGGCCGGCTGTCCGTGGATCCTCATGCACTGGCGCGGGCACTCCCGCCACATGAGCCGGCTCGCGGTCTATGACGACGTCGTTTCCGAGGTGCGCGACGAGCTGCTCCAGCGCGTCGACGAGGCGCTCGCGGCGGGAGTCGCGGCGGAACAGATCATCCTCGACCCCGGCCTCGGTTTCGCCAAGACCGCCGAACACAACTGGGCTCTCAGCGCCCACCTCGACGTCCTGGTCGGCCTGGGTTACCCGGTCCTCTTCGCGGCCAGCCGCAAGACCTACCTGGGCCGGTTGCTGGCCGGGCCGGACGGCGAGCCTCGCCCGGTCGAGGAGCGTGAGGCAGCCACCCTGGCCACGTCGGTGCTGGCGGTGGCGGCCGGGGCCTGGGGCGTACGGGTGCACGACGTCGCCGCCACGGCCGACGCGCTGGCCGTCTGGCGGGCCACGGGCTCGCCCAAGTTCCCGCCACGGTGACGGCGCGTGACGCACGATCAAGGCGGGGCGAGCCGGTGAATGAGGAGGAGTGAACGCGTGGAGGGCCAGATCACGCTGACCGGTCTGCGGGTGCGCGGGCGGCACGGCGTCTTCGACTTCGAGCGCGAGCAGGGTCAGGACTTCGTGATCGACGTACGCCTCGATCTCGACCTCGCCCCCGCCGCGAGCAGCGACGACGTGACCGACACAGTGCACTACGGCGAGCTCGCCGGCCGGCTGGCCGAGATCGTCGGGGGCGAGCCGGTCAACCTCATCGAAACACTGGCCGGCCGTTTGGTCACGGCCTGTCTCGACGACCCCCGGGTCACGGCGGCCGAGGTGACCGTCCACAAGCCGCAGGCTCCGATCCCACTCGAGTTCGCCGACGTCGCCGTCACACTGCGCCGGAGCCGTACGTGACCAGGGCCGTTCTCTCCCTCGGCAGCAACCTCGGCGATCGCGAGGGCCACCTGCGCCAGGCGGTCCGGGTGCTCGGCCGTTGTGTGGAGCGGGCCTCCGGCATCTACGAGACGCCGCCGTGGGGCGATGCCGACCAACCGGCGTACCTGAACGCGGTGGTGCTCGTCTCCGATCCGGCCGCGGCCCCGCACGACTGGCTGCAGCGGGCCCGGGCTGTCGAGACGGCCGCGCTGCGGGTCCGCGATCCGGAGCGCCGGTTCGGCCCGCGCACGATGGACGTCGACGTGATCGTGGTGCGCGACGCCGACGGGCGGCCGGTGCTCAGCGCCGACCCCGAGCTGACGCTGCCTCATCCGCGGGCCCACCTCCGCGCGTTCGTGCTGCGCCCGTGGCACGACATCGAGCCCGCCGCCGAACTGCCCGGGCACGGCCCGATCGCCGCGCTGCTCGCCGGCCCGGCGCTGGCCGCTGACCTCGCCGCGCTGAGCCCCCGGCCCGATCTCGCACTAGAGTCGACGGCGTGAGCAGCAACCCGCAGGCGCCCAAGTCGGATCCGTCGATGCGTCCGACCAGCATCTCGGTGCTGATCGTGGCGGGCCTGGGCGCGGCCGCCGTGGGCTGGCTGCTGCTGAGCTTCTCCTACTCCACCCTGCCCGAGCTGCCGTGGTCGCCGGTGATCGTGCTGGGCGTCCTGGCCGTCGCCGAGGGCCTGCTGGCGCAGAACACGGCGGCACGGATCCAGCGCAAGCCGGGCGCGCCCCGGGTCGACCCGCTCGCCGTCGCCCGTTACGTCGCGCTGGCCAAGGCGTCGTCGCTCGTCGGGGCGATCTCGGCCGGGTTCTCGGCGGGCCTGCTGGCCTGGCTCGCGATGGAGCCCACCGAGGCCGCGCACGACGACCTGCCGGTCGCCATCGGCGGCGTGGCCACCGCGTTGGCGCTGGTCGGGGCGGCTCTCTGGCTGGAACGCTCGTGCCGCATCCCGGAAGGGCCCGACTCGCAGGACGCCGACGACTCGGACCGGCCCTCCGGACTGCTCTGACCCGCGCCGGATCCTGCTCGCGGGCTTGAACCGAGCCCGACTCGTATCCGTATGCTGCTGGGCACGGGCATGCGCCCGGGCGGAGTTCGGCGTGCGTTCTTCACCGCACGGTGCGCAACGCACACGAGGAGGCACGGCGATGGCGTACGACGAGGCGACCTACCGTCGGCAGACCGAGGAGCCCACGCCCACCGATCCGGCTGCCTACCGGGCCAACACGCTGGCCGCGGCCGAGCAGCGCAGGCGGGCCGAGGAGCTCGACGTCGCCGGCGACACCACGGGCGACGTGCTGCGCCGGCCCGACGCCGACGAGGACGGGCGCGACCGCCTCGGCATCCATCTCGGCTGGGAGGTTGTGCTGCTGGTCGCCGCGGGGGCGATCGGCTTCCTCCTCTGGCGCCTCGACGCCGACAGCCTCAGGCGGCCCGACCTCGACACCCTGCTCATCACGGGCGCCGCGATCGGCCTGCTCGCCCTGGGCGCGGGCCTGACCCTGCGGGCCGGCGTGCCCAACCTGGCACTCGGCCCGATCGCCCTGGCCGCCTCGTTCCAGTACGCCGAGCAGGGCGACAAGGGGCTGTTCCAGGCCGTGGTCCCGGCGCTGGTCTTCGCCGCGGCCGGGGCCATCGTGATCGGTCTGGCCATCGTCGTGCTGCACGTGCCCGGCTGGGCGGCGACGCTCGCGGCCGCGCTCGGCGTGATCGTCTTCGACCAGCTGCGGGTCGCGCCGGTCGCCGTCCAGGGCGACTACGACCCCACCGACCAGGCGTTCTTCCTGTTCGGCGGGTTCGCGCTGCTGGCCGTGCTGGGCGGGGCCCTGGGCGCTGCCACCCCCGTACGCCGGTGGCTCGGCTCGATGCGCCCGACCGGAGACCCGGCCCGTCGCCGCGGCCCGGTTGTCGCGCTCCCGGTGATCGGCTCGCTGCTGCTCTCCTCGATCTTCGCGGTCGGCGCGGGCGTGCTGTTCACCGCGCTGTCCGACGATCCGGTCGTGCCCGGCACCGGCCTCGAGTGGACGGGCATCGCGATCGGGGTGGCCCTGCTCGCCGGCACGAGCGCGTACGGGCGTCGTGGCGGCCTGTTCGGCACGCTGTTCGCGGTGGCCGGGCTGACGCTGTTCCTCGACTACGCCGCCCGCCGCGACTTCGACATCGCCCTGTTCGCTATCGCGGCCAGCGTCTTCGCGGGTGGCCTGGTCGTCACCCGGCTCGTCGAGACGTACGGGCGTCCGCTGCCCGCGGCCGGGTCCGCCGACTGGAACGCCGCCCCCACCACGACCGGCACGAACTGGTCACCCGACCTGCCCGAGACCTGGTCGACGTCGAGCACCGCCCCGCGTACGGACCGATGGGACGCCGGACCCTGGGGAACCAGCCGGTGATCCACCGGGCGCTCCGCCTATGCTTTTGGTCATGACCACTCCGAGCTTCGCCGAGCTGGACGCCCTGCCCACCGAGGAGCTGCGCGAGCGCGCCTTCACCCGGGCCCGGGAACGGCGCGACGTCGGCTTCTTCTGGTCGGTCTTCAAGCACCTGCCCGACGCCGACGAGGCCGCCCAGCTCGACGGCGCGCCCAACTCGATCGGCCCCACCGTCGAGGAAGCGGTCGCGCTCTGGCGTGAGCTCGAGGGTCACGGCTACGGCGACAACGAGCCCCTGCTGCGCGCGGCCTTCATCGACTACCTGCAGAAACACTAAGGCCTGTTTCATAACTGGGGCGAGTGCGAGGAGCGGTCCAGATTTCGTCTGGGGGTGGCCCGTGGAAGCCCGGCTCCCGGTGTTGGAACCGGGCTTCCACGGGACGCCGCCAGGCGGGATCTGGGCCCCTCCGCAGCCCCGTCTCAGTTATGAAACAGGCCTTCGGTATTCACTGCCGTCGTTTGGGAAGTGGGCCGCTCTGGGAATTAGCGGCTCATGGCTCTCGGTAACCGGTACAAGTCTGCGCCTGGTGCGGGCACGTTGGCCGCGCTCATATTGGTTCTCGTCTTCGGCAGCCCGTGGTACGCGGAGTGGGCGGCCGACAACACCAACCCCGACACGGCCGGCGGCTGGTGGCTTCGCCTGCTCTCCTGGCCCCGCTGGTCCTTCGATTCGAGCGACTCGCTGCGCGACATCGTGGTCGGCGACCTCAAGGCGATCCTGCTGGTCGTGCTGACCCTGCTCTTCCTGTACCTGCTGCCCGGCTCCCAGTTGGCCCGGGCCCGCGGGACGATCAGCCAGTTCTTCGCCGGCTGGGCGGCGTACATCTTCGCCGGTGGTTTCGCCGCGCTGTTCACGACGCTGTTCCTGGCCAACCCGTCGCTGCTGGGCGCCTTCCAGGCGGCGGGCAACGGCGCCGCGTACGGGCTGTTCGTGGGGTGGATCGTCGGGTTCGCCACCCTTGGCGGGTACCGCGGCACCCGATGACCGGCCCACGGCCGGCCGCACCTGACAGGCCGGCCGAAGCGTTCGCAACTGCGAACAGTTTGACGCTGTGGCTCGCTCCGGAAAGCCGGACGCAAGCCCCAGTTCGGTAATCAAACGCCCCCGGAAAGTGTCCGGTATGGCCGATATTTAGACCATCTGAAGGTCGCCGATCGAACATTTGCCCGATCGGCGGCCGTGGGTAATATCGGCGGCCATGCCGGACCAGGACTCCGTGGCGGGGAACGCACGCCTGCTACGCGGCCTCATCTGGGCGGGTGTTCTGCTCGCCCCGGTGGCCGCGGCTGTTGTGCTGCTCGGCCAAAGCTCGAACACCGTGCGGTTCGCCGTGCTCCTCATCGCCGTCGCGCTGGTGCTGATCGGCGCCTCGGTGCTGGTCCGCAACGACCCGGTGCTCGGGCAGATGGATCTCGAGGAGCGCGTGGCCGAAGAGGTGGCGACGCTGCGCCGCGAGCTGCGAGCCGAGTTCGGCGGTGGCCATGGCGCTGCCCAGGTGCACGGCGGGCCGCCCCGCGGCGGTCGTCCGCCCCCGATGCCGGCGCCCGCGGCCGTGGCGACGATGCGTCAGCAGCCGCCGGAGGAGGAACCGTCCAGTTTCTTCGCCGACCTCCCGGCCGAGGGCCAATACCCGGACCCGTTCGCCGGCAACTACCCCGAGGCCGGCTACCCGGACAACAACTACGCCGAGGCCAACTACCCGGACGACAACTTCGGGGAGAGCAACTACCCGGAGGGCGCCTACTCCGAGAACGAGTACGCCGACGACGGCTACCCCGAGGACGACTACGGCCCCCAGCCCGTCCCGCCGATGCCGTCCGGGCCGCCCCCGATGCCGCCCGGCCCGCCTCCCATGGGCACCGCCCGGCCCGCGCCGGCAGGTGGTCGCGCGGGTGTCCCCGGTCCCGTTCCCGCTGGTGGTCGCGCGGGTGTCCCCGGTCCCGTTCCCGCTGGTGGTCGCGCGGGTGTCCCCGGTCCCGTTCCCGCTGGTGGCCGCGGGGGTGTCCCCGGTCCCCTTCCCGCTGGTGGCCGTGCGGGTGTTCCGGCCCCCGCGCCCACGGGTGGCCGCGCCGGTGTTCCGGCCCCCGCCGCCTCGGCCGCCGTACGCCCTCCGGCCCGCACCGGTCCCGGCATGACCACCGGCGGCCGTCAGATCAAGCCGGAGCCGGGCACGTCGTCCGGCGGCCGCCCGATCGCCGCGGCCGCCGTGGTGCCGCCCCCGCCCCAGGTCCCGAGGCAGCGGGGTGCCGCCTCGGCGCCCCCGCCGCGTGCGTCGGCACGACCCAGGAACCCGTACGGTCCCCAGCCCGATTCGCCGGCCGAGGACTTCGGCTACGCCGCCCAGGCCCCCGGCGTCTACGGCTCACCGGCGAGCACCAACACGTACGGGTCGCCCGCCGGCACGTACGGCGGTGGCAACGACTTCGACTCCGACGAGTACAACGGCTACGGCGCCCCGAGCTACGGCGCCGACTACGGTCCGGCCCCGTCCGCCGACTACGGAGCACCGTCGCACGAGCCCGGCGGCGCCACCGGCGACCCGAACTACAAGGCCCGCCGTCACCGCCCGTCGGCCAACGACACCAACGTGGGCTCGCTCAGCGACTTCGCGTCGTACGGTGGCTATTCCCCCGACCCTGGGCACGGGCGGCGCTGACGGCCTACTTGTCGATGTCGCCGACCACGAAGAACATCGAGCCGAGGATCGCGATCAGGTCCGGCACCAGGCAACCCGGAATGAGCGTGGCCAGCGCCTGCACATTCGCGTAGGAGGCGGTGCGCAACTTCATGCGCCACGGCGTCTTCTCGCCCCGCGACACCAGGTAGTAGCCGTTGACGCCGAGCGGGTTCTCGGTCCAGGCGTACGTGTGTCCCTCCGGCGCCTTGACCACCTTGGGCAGCCGCACGTTGACCGGCCCCGAGATGCGGTCGACCCGGTCCAGGCACTGCTCGGCCAGGTCCAGCGACACGAACGTCTGCTCCAGCAACACCTCGAACCGGGCATGACAGTCGCCGGTGCTGCGGGTCACCACGGGCACGTCCAGCTCCCCGTACGCGAGGTAGGGCTCGTCGCGGCGCAGGTCGAAGTCGAGTCCGCTGGCCCGCGCGACCGGCCCCGAAGCCCCGTACGCGGCCGCCTGTTCCGCCGTGAGAACGCCGACCCCCACCGTACGGGCCAGGAAGATGTCGTTGCGGCGGATCAGGTTGTCCAGGTCGGGCAGCCTGGTCCGGACGGTCTTGATCGCCTCGCGGGCCCGGCCCGTCCAGCCCGCCGGAACCTCCTCCTTGAGCCCGCCGACCCGGTTGAACATGTAATGCATGCGTCCGCCGGAGACTTCCTCCATGACGGCCTGCAGCGTCTCGCGCTCACGGAACGCGTAGAACATCGGCGTGATCGCGCCGATCTCCAACGGGTAGGACCCCAGGAACATCAGGTGGTTGAGCACCCGGTTGAGCTCGGCCAGCGCCATCCGCAGCCAGGTCGCGCGCTCGGGCACCTCGATGCCCATGAGCCGCTCGACGGCCAGCGCGACCCCCAGCTCGTTGGAGAACGCGGACAGCCAGTCGTGCCGGTTGGCCAGCATCAGGATCTGCCGGTAGTCGCGCACCTCGAACAGCTTCTCGGCGCCGCGGTGCATGTACCCCACGATCGGCTCGCAGGCGACGACCCGTTCACCGTCGAGCGTCAGCTTGAGCCGCAGCACGCCGTGCGTCGAGGGGTGCTGCGGACCGATGTTGAGCACCATGTCGGCGGTCTCGAGCCCGGCCCCCGTGCCCACGGTCATCTCGCGCAGCTGATCCGTCACAGGAGCATGCTCCCACGGTCGCCCAGCCCGATGCCGTGCAGCAGCCACCAGTGCCCGCCGAGCCCGGCCGGTTCGATCAGCTCGGCCTCCGCCCCGGCCGCGGCCAGCGCGTGCACGTAACCCTTCGGATCGGTTCGGGCCAGGTCCAAAGGTGGCCGGGCGCCGTCGACACCGAGCGCTCTGAGGGCCTCACGCTGCCGGATCAGCCCGTACGGGGTCCCGGCCGCGGCCGCCACGGCATCGATCGCGACGTGCGCCGTCACGTCGCACGACCCGTCCGGAACCGGCTGCACCTGGCGCCCGGCCCGGAACCCGGTCAGCGACCCGAGCGGCGGCCGTTCCCCCCGCAGATGCCCGTAGTCGATCGTCAGCGCGCACCCACGGCGCACATGTTCCACCGCATCGGCCCAGGCGGCGTCCCGCGGCCAGCCGATCTCCGCCCGGCCCGGTCCGCTCCACCACCGGCGCAACCAGAACAGGTCGGCCGCGTCGACCAGCCCACCCAGCGACTCGGCGCCTGTCGCCGGTTCGACCAGCACCTTGCGCAGCCGCCCGTGATCGTCCAGATCAGCCACGTCGAGCGGCACGTTGTCCAGCCACTCGGTCGCGATCAGCAACCCCACGATGTCTTGCGGAATGTCCGCCCGCCAGGCGATTCCCGCGGCGAGCTCGCCTGGCCGCGACCCCCGGGCCCCCGGTTGCGTTGCGCGCCTCTCCGGCTGTGCTGCGAGCGTCCCCGGCTGCGGCGCGAGCTCGACGGCGGTGAGCCGGAACCGCTCGGGCAGCAACGGCCGCAGCGTGCTGAGCAGCTCACCCCGGCCCGCCCCCACGTCGACCAGGTCGAACGTCTTGGGCCGCCCGAGCGCGTCGTCGACCCGGTCGACCAGGCGCAGCAACGCCCCGGCAAACAGCGGCGACGCGTGCACGCTCGTCCTGAAGTGATCGGCAGGCCCCTGATCCTCGCGCACGAAGAACCCGTCGGGCCCGTAGAGCCCGGCCTCCATGGCCTCCCGCCACCCTTTCACACCGCTCACCCTAAGCCGAACGGTCACCCGGGTGGTGAGTTCAAACCCGGGTCGTCAGCTGGAGTCAGGGGTAGTGGTTGACCGCTGCGCGGGATGGGGTTGTTCACACCGTCTTGTCACGGGCCTGTTACGGCGGAGCATACTTGCGCTCGACCGGTACCCCTTTCGAGGACTGGATCTGGATATGAGCGCTTCGTCGCGTCTTACAGTGGGCGTTGTCGGCGCGGGGCGAGTCGGGGCCGTGCTGGGCGCCGCGCTCCAGGCCGCCGGGCATCGCGTTGTCGCCGCCGCGGCTGTTTCGGCCGCGTCCCGTGAGCGGGCCGCCCGCTTGCTTCCCCAGGCCGCGATCCTGCCCGCCGACGAGGTAGCCCGCGCCGCCGACGATCTTCTTCTTCTCGCGGTGCCGGATGACGCGCTGGGCGCCGTCGTTTCCGGCCTGGCCGCCACCGGGGCTCTGCGGCCGGGGCAAAAAGTCGCGCACACCTCGGGCGCGCACGGGCTTGCCGTGCTGGGTGACGTCGAGGGCCTGGCCCTGCACCCGGCGATGACCTTCACCGGCGCCGGCACGGACCTCGACCGGCTGCCCGGTATCGCCTGGGGGATCACCACGGCCGACCGCGTGTTCGCGGCCCGGCTCGTGGCCGATCTGGGCGGCGTGCCCGAGTGGGTCGCCGAGGACGCCCGCCCGGTCTATCACGCGGCCCTGGCGCACGGGGCGAACCATTTGGTCACGCTGGTCAACGAGGCCTCCGACCTGCTGCGCGCGGCCGGCATCGAGGCGCCGTCGCGGGTGCTGTCGCCGCTGCTGCACGCCGCGCTCGACAACGCGCTGCGGCTGGGGGACGCGGCGCTGACCGGGCCGGTTTCGCGGGGGGACGCCGGAACCGTCGGCAAGCACCTCGACCGCATGCCGCCCGAGGCCGTACCGGCTTATCTGGCCCTGGCCCGTCGCACGGCCGACCGGGCGATCGCCGCCGGCCGCCTGCGTCCCCATGACGCGGCGTTGCTCCTCGGAGTCCTGTCCCGCGCCCAGGAAACAACCCGCACCGGGCGAAAGGCGAATGCCGAGGAGCGGGGAGCGGTGGGGAGCCCGGCATGACGTACGTGATACACACCCGTGCCGAGCTGGCCCGGGACGTCGCCGCAGTGCCGGGGGAGATCGCGGTCGTGATGACCATGGGCGCGCTGCACGAGGGGCACCGCCGGCTCATGCGGGAGGCCCGGAAACGCTCCGCCTTCGTGATCGTCACGGTTTTCGTCAACCCGCTGCAGTTCGGCCCGAACGAGGACTTCGACAAGTACCCGCGCACGCTGGAGGCTGACGTCGAGGCGTGCCGGGCCGAGGGCGTCGACCTGGTCTTCGCGCCGAGCCGGGATGAAATCTACCCGGCCGGGGTCCCGTCGATCACGATGAACGCGGGCCCCCTGGGCGAGATCCTCGAGGGCGCCAGCCGGCCCGGCCACTTCTCCGGCATGCTCACGGTCGTCCAGAAGCTGCTGATGCTGACCCGGGCGGACGTCGCTTTCTTCGGCGAGAAGGACTTTCAGCAGCTCACGCTGATCCGCCGGATGGCGCGCGACCTCGAGATCGACGTCGAGATCGTGGGGGTGCCGACCGTGCGCGAGCCGGACGGCCTGGCGATGTCGAGCCGCAACCGCTACCTCTCGCCGGATGACCGCCGGGCCGCGCTCGCCCTGTCCCGGGCGCTGCGCGAGGGCGCCACCCACACCGACGCCGAGGCTGCTTTGGCGACCGCTCGCAAAATCCTTGCCGACGAGCCTTCCGTACGCGTCGACTACCTCGCCCTCACCGGCCCCGACCTGGGCGAACCGGGCGAGGAGGGCCCGGCCCGGCTGCTCGTCGCGGCCCGGGTCGGCGGGACCCGGCTGATCGACAACGTGCCACTGACCCTGGAGAGGGCCGCCTGATGTTCCGCACCATGCTCAAGTCCAAGATTCACCGGGCCACCGTGACCCAGGCCGACCTGCACTACGTGGGCTCGGTGACGATCGACCTCGACCTGCTCGACGCGGCCGACCTGCTCCCCGGCGAGCAGGTGGCGATCGTCGACGTGACCAACGGGGCCAGGCTCGAGACGTACGTGATCCCGGGTGAGCGGGGCAGCGGGGTGATCGGCATCAACGGCGCCGCGGCTCACCTCGTGCACCCCGGTGACCTGGTCATCCTCATCTCGTACGGGCAGATGGACGACTCCGAGGCACGCGCTTACCAGCCGCGGATCGTGCACGTCGACGCCGACAACAAGATCATCGAGCTGGGCGTGGACCCGGCCGCGGCCGCCGAGGGCATGCCGGGTGGTCTGCGGCGAGGGGACATGGTCACCGCCGGCTGAACGATTCCCCAAACGCCGCCGATCTCGGTTTAGATCCTCATATGATCAGAAATCGGACATTGGCGGCGTGTGCTGGGAGGGTGCAGGTCCATGCGACACCGGCTCGGCCCGCGCCACCCGGCCCGCAGCAGGGAAGCTCACCTCGCCCGACAAATCCGTTACAGGCGGCAGGCCGGACGTGAGGGTGGGCGTACGGCGGGCAAGCGGATCGGCCGGGTGTTCGGTGCCGCCGTGATCACGGCCCTGCTTGCGGCCGGCTGTGGCATGCCCGGCGGCGTGGACGGCGACCTGACCAACGGCTGGGCCGCGATGGCCCCCGCGACAGGCTTCGAACCCACCGAGGGCGCCTGTCACAACGCCAACTTCAACCCGGTCGGTCCCCGCGGCACGTACGAGGAGGTCGACTGCGCCGCCAAGCACCGCACCGAGACCGTCTACGTCGGCGCCTACGAATCCCCTGCCGCGGACGCCGACGTCCCGCCCGCCGACGGTTCGGCCGCGGCCCGTACGGCGTACTCGGTCTGTGATCAGAAGACGACCACGTTCGTCGGCGGGCCGTGGCGCAACGCGCGGCTGTGGATCGGCGTGACCCGCCCGACCGAGGCGGCCTGGAGCGGCGGCGCCCGCTGGTTCCGCTGTGAGGTGCTGGAGCTGAACTCGGTCGAGGACGACGGCGGCCTGGTGCAGCGGGAGGGCTCCTTGCGTGACGTGCTCTCCGACGGGAGCTCGGACGTGATCCTCGGCTGTTACGCGATCCAGATGGACGGCAACGGCGCGATCGCCACCATGCCCGCGGTGAGCTGCGCGGCCAAGCACAACGGCGAGTTCGTCGGGGTCTGGCACGCCGAGGACCTCGACTATCCCAAGGACGACGCCACCTGGGCCAAGTTCCACGACGGCTGCCGCAACCTGATCGCGGATTTCGTCGGCGTGCCCAAGGACGGCGACCTGCAATACCGTACGGGCGTGGTCTCCCTGCCCGGCGGCGCCGACGTCTGGGCGCAGGGCGACCGCGGGGTGCGCTGCTACCTCTGGCTGGACGGCGTGCAGCTGACCTCGACGCTGCGCGGCAAGGGCGTCAAGAGCCTTCCCGTCCAGTACAAGTAACGGTGACCACGAATGTCGCACCCCGGCCGCACGTCGTCCCGGCGGCGGAGTGTACTGAGCGGATGTATGTCGCCGACCTTCCGGAGCTGCCCCGACGGCTCGCCGCGGCCGAGCCGGGCTGGAGCGAGACCACCGACGTGCTCGTCGTGGGCTCCGGCGTGGCCGGCCTGACCGCCGCGCTGTACCTGCGGGAGCAGGGACTGCACGTCACCGTGGTCACCAAGGTCAACATCGATGACGGTTCGACCAAGTGGGCCCAGGGCGGCATCGCGGCGGTGCTCGACCCGCTCGACACCCCGGCCGCTCACGCCAACGACACCGAGATCGCCGGCGTGGGGTTGTGCGACCCCGCAGCCGTGCGCGTCCTGGTCGAGGAGGGCCCGGCCCGCGTACGGGAACTGATCCGCCGGGGCGCCGCGTTCGACCGCAACGACGACGGCTCGCTGATGCTGACCCGCGAGGGCGGGCACCGAGCCGACCGGATCGTGCACGCGGGCGGCGACGCCACCGGCGCCGAGGTGCAGCGTGCCCTGCATCAGGCGGTGCACCGCGACCCGTGGATCCGCCTGGTCGAGCACGCGCTCGTGCTCGACCTGCTGCGCGACGCCGAGGGCCGGGCCTGCGGCATCACCCTGCACGTGCTGGGCGAGGGCAGCGAGGACGGTGTCGGCGCGATCCTGGCCCGCGCGGTGGTGCTGGCCACCGGCGGCATGGGTCAGATCTACGCGTCCACCACCAACCCGTCGGTGTCGACCGGCGACGGCGTGGCCCTGGCGTTGCGGGCCGGCGCGGCGGTCACCGACGTGGAGTTCGTCCAGTTCCACCCGACCTCGTTCGTCACCGCGAACGTCACGTCGGTCCAGCGGCCGCTGATCTCCGAGGCGCTGCGCGGCGAGGGCGCCCACCTGGTCGACGAGAGCGGCAAGCGGTTCATGGTCGGTCAGCACGAGCTGGCCGAGCTGGCCCCGCGCGACGTGGTGGCCAAGGGCATCCACCGGGTGTTGCGGGCCACCGGCGCCGATCACGTCTATCTCGACGCCCGGCACCTCGGCGCGCGGTTCCTCGAGCAGCGCTTCCCGACGATCGTCGCGTCGACCCGGGCCGCCGGCATCGACCCGGCCACCGACCTGATCCCGGTCGCCCCGGCCGCCCACTACGCCTCCGGCGGCGTCCGCACCGACCTGCGGGGGCGGACGAGCATTCCCGGTCTGTACGCGTGCGGCGAGGTCGCCTGCACCGGCGTGCACGGCGCGAACCGCCTGGCCAGCAACTCCCTTCTCGAAGGCCTGGTCTTCGCCAAGCGGATCGCCGACGACATCGCCCACGAGCTGCCGGCGCAATCCGAGCCCGCGCCCGACACCGGCGAGCCGGGCTGGGTGGTGACCCCGGCCGTACGCGCCGAGCTGCAGCGCAGCATGACCCGGGGCGCCGGCGTGCTGCGCTCGGCCGAGTCGCTGAACGCCACCGTCCGCGACCTGTCCCTCCTCGCCGAGCGGCGCGACACCCCCCGCAACGCCGCCTGGGAGGCGACGAACCTGCTCACGGTGGCGTCCGTGCTGGTCGCGGCGGCCCGCGCACGCCGCGAGACGCGCGGTTGCCACTGGCGCGAGGACTTCCCGGTCGCCGAGGACGAGTGGCGCGGCCATCTGCTGCACACCCTCGACGGCAGGACCCGGCTCACCCAGTCCTTCGAAGAGATGGCCTGACCACAGGGGGAACCATGAACGAGCTCGACGTGGCGGAAGTAGAAATGATCGTCCGCACCGCGCTGGCCGAGGACCTCGGCTCGCCGCCGCGCGACGTGACCAGCGAGGCCACCATCCCGGCCGACCAGACCGATACGGCCGAGCTGGTGGCGCGGGCCGACGGCGTGGTGGCGGGGCTGCCGGTGGCGGCGATCGTCTTCAACGACACGTCGGGCCACGTGGCCACCTTCGAGCAGCGGGTGGCCGAGGGCGACCGGGTGCGGCGCGGCGACGTGCTGGCCGTGATCACCGGTCCCACCCGGGCCTTGCTGACCGGCGAGCGTACGGCCCTCAACCTGCTCAGCCGCATGTCCGGTGTGGCCACTCACACCCGCCGCTGGGCCGACGCGCTGGCCGGCACGAAGGCCACCGTGCTGGACACCCGCAAGACCACACCCGGCCTGCGCTACCTCGAGAAATACGCCGTACGGGTCGGCGGCGGCACCAACAAGCGCATGGGCCTCTACGACGTCGCCATGATCAAGGACAACCACAAGCTCGCCGCCGGCAGCATCACCGCCGCCTTCCGCCTCGTCCGCGAGAAGTTCCCCGACGTGCCGGTGCAGGTCGAGGTGACCACGGTGGCCGAGGCGGTCGAGGCGGTCGAGGCCGGGGCGACGTTCCTGCTCTGCGACAACATGCCGCCCGACCGGCTGCGCGAGGTGGTGGCCGAGGTGGGTGACCGGGCCGAGCTCGAGGCGACCGGCAACCTACGCTTGGAGACGGTTTCGGATTACGCCGCCACCGGTGTCGACTACCTCTCGGTCGGCGGCCTGACCCACTCCTCCCCCATCCTCGACATCGCCATGGACCTGCGCCCCCGCTGACGGCCGGGGGCCCGAGACAAAGGGTTTCCCGTGCTGCTCTGCATCGACATCGGCAACACGAACACAGTGCTGGCGACCTTCGACGGCGACAAGCTGGTGCACAACTGGCGGATCAAGACCGACGCGCGGTCCACGGCGGACGAGCTCGGCCTGATGTTCCGCGGGCTGCTGGCCGGAGACGCCGTCGAGATCACCGGGGTCGCGGCGTGCTCGACCGTGCCGGCCGCCCTGCGCAGCGTGCGGACGATGCTGGCCCGCTACTACGGCGAGCTGCCCAATGTGATCGTCGAGCCCGGCGTACGGACCGGCGTGCAGCTGGCCATCGACAACCCCAAGGAGGTCGGGGCCGACCGGGTGGTGAACACGCTGGCCGCGCACGCGCTCTACGGCGGCCCGTCCATCGTGGTCGACTTCGGCACCACCACCAACTTCGACGTGATCAGCGAGCGGGGCGAGTTCCTGGGCGGGGCGTTCGCGCCGGGCATCGAGATCTCGTTCGACGCGCTCGCCGCCCGCGCCGCCCAGCTGCGCAAGGTCGAGCCGGCCAAACCCAAGTCGGTGATCGGCAAGAACACCGTCGAGTGCCTGCAGTCCGGCATGTATTTCGGGTTCGCCGGACAGGTCGACGGCATCGTCTCGCGCATGATCGACGAGATCGGGCCGGTCAAGGCAGTGATCGCCACGGGCGGGCTGGCCTGGCTGGTCAAGGACGAGTGCAAGACGATCACCGCCCACGAGCCGATGATCACGCTGATCGGCCTGCGGATGGTATATGAGCGGAACGTGTGAGAGGTTCCAGGGTTTTTATTCGGTTTTCCGCCGCGGGTAGGCCCTGAGTAGGCTTTACGCGCCTCATCCACTCATACAGAGAGTCGTGCCGTGACCGAGCAGAATGTGCCCGTCCCTGATCCCGCCGAGGACCTTCCCGAGCAGATGCGGGTCCGCCGGTCGAAGCGGGACCGGATGCTCGCCGAAGGGGTGTCCCCCTACCCGGTGAACGTCGCTCGGACGGCGACGCTGAAGCAGGTCCGCGAGCAGTACGCCGACCTGCCCGTCGACGCGGCCACCGCCGATCAGGTGTCGGTCGCGGGCCGGCTCATCTTCATCCGCAACGGCGGCAAGCTCTGTTTCGCCACCCTGCGCGACGGTGACGGCACCGAGCTCCAGGCCATGCTCTCGCTGGCCAAGGTGGGTGAGGAGCGCCTGGCCGCGTGGAAGCAGCTCGTCGACCTGGGCGACATCGTCTCGGTCACCGGCGAGGTGATCACCAGCAAGCGCGGCGAGCTCTCCGTGCTGGCCGACACGTGGGCGATGAGCGCCAAGGCCTTGCGGCCGCTTCCGGTGGCGCACAAGCCGCTCTCGGAGGAGACGCGGGTCCGTCAGCGGTACGTGGATCTGATCGTCCGCCCGCAGGCACGTGACACGGTTCGCTTCCGGGCCACCGTCGTGCGCAGCCTGCGTGAGTCGCTGTTCCGGCGCAATTTCCTCGAGGTCGAAACGCCGATGTTGCAGTTGTTGCACGGCGGTGCCACGGCCCGCCCGTTTGTGACGCACAGCAACGCCCTCGACACCGATCTCTATCTGCGGATCGCGCCCGAACTCTTTTTGAAGCGGGCAGTCGTCGGTGGCATCGACCGCGTCTTCGAGATCAACCGGAACTTCCGCAATGAGGGTATGGACTCCACCCACTCGCCGGAGTTCGCGGCGCTCGAGGCCTACCAGGCGTACGCGGACTACAACGTCATGCAACAGCAGACGCGCGAGTGGATTCAGGAAGCCGCCTTTGCAGTCGCCGGATCACACGTAGTGACCCACTTCGACGGCACCGAGTTGGATCTCGGTGGCGAGTGGGCGTCGGTGACGCTCTATGGTTCGCTCTCGGAGGCCCTCGGCGAAGAAGTCACCCCGCAGACCGAAATCGCGCAACTGCAGCGGTATGCCGAAAAGCATGACCTTTCCGTCGATCCCAAGTGGGGCCCCGGCAAGCTCGTCGAGGAGCTGTTCGAGCACCTCGTGGAGCACACCCTGCAGGCGCCGACGTTTGTGCGGGATTATCCCGAAGAGACCGCTCCGCTGACCCGCGCCCACCGCGAGACCCCGGGTCTCACCGAGAAGTGGGACCTCTACGTGAAGGGTTTCGAGTTGGCCACCGCGTATTCCGAGCTGGTCGATCCGGTCGTGCAGCGCGATCGGCTGCTCGCCCAGTCGCTGCTGGCCGCGGGCGGCGACGCCGAGGCGATGCAGCTGGACGAGGATTTCCTCCGTGCCATGGAGTACGGAATGCCGCCGTCCGGTGGCATGGGAATGGGAATCGACCGCCTTCTGATGGCGCTCACCGGGCTCGGTATTCGGGAAACGATCCTCTTCCCGCTCGTCCGGCCGGAGTAAGAACCGGCCCTCGTCAGTAAGAGCCGGCCCGCCCCAGTAAGGGCCCGGGCCGGCTCGGACAATCCAAAATAACAAAATGTTGCGACCGCCATTGACGGACGACTGCGCCCTGGCGTTATTGTCTGTGCGTTGTGGTGGGGAGAACCTGTGTTCGGGAGGATAACCGCGCGTGGCCAAGCAGATCATTCACAAGCTGGTCGATGACATCGACGGGGGCGACGCCGACGAGACGGTGAAGTTCGCTCTCGACGGGATTCAGTACGAGATCGACCTGTCGGAGAAGAACGCCACCAAATTGCGTGAGCTGTTCGAGCCGTACGTGACGGCCGGCTCCAAGGTCGCTCGCGGCGGAGTGGTTGTGGGGGGCCGGGCCGCTCGTGGCCGCGGCGGCGCCACCGCCGACCGGGAGCAGAACAAGGCCATCCGCGAGTGGGCCAAGAAGGCCGGCAAGGACATCTCGGACCGGGGTCGCATCCCGCAGGAGATCGTGGACGAGTTCCACGCCAAGGGGCCGGGTCGCAACTGACGACCGCCCACGGACGCAGCAGGGTCCGCCGCACACCGGTGCGGCGGGCCCTGCTTCTTTTCGCTCGATCTTCGGCGCCGCGCCGTAGGGTTATCCACAGGTGGGGACAACGTTGTCCACAGCCTGTGGACAACGGAACCCCGATTTCGCTGTCCGCGTAGCCGTACCGCTGGGGGAACAGCCTCTGAGCGTGCGAAGTTGGCTAAATCAACGTTGCGGACGGTTTCAAGGGGCCGCGAGGACCCAGCAAGACCACCCGGCGGCGATAGAGTTGTCAGTACGGGTATCACCGATGCCCGTGCGCTGGCCCCGCCAGTCCATTGGCGCACGGCACGTGAGGAGCACGAGGGCATGTTCGAGCGGTTCACCGACCGAGCGCGACGGGTTGTCGTCCTGGCCCAAGAAGAGGCCCGGATGCTCAACCACAACTACATCGGGACCGAGCACATCCTGCTCGGCCTGATCCATGAGGGTGAGGGCGTCGCTGCCAAGGCTCTGGAGAGCCTGGGCATCTCCCTGGAGGGGGTGCGGCAGCAGGTCGAGGAAATCATCGGCCAGGGTCAGCAGGCGCCGAGCGGGCACATCCCGTTCACGCCCCGAGCCAAGAAGGTTCTCGAGCTGTCGCTGCGTGAGGCGCTGCAGCTCGGCCACAACTACATCGGCACCGAGCACATCCTGCTCGGCCTGATCCGCGAGGGCGAGGGCGTCGCCGCCCAGGTCCTGGTGAAACTGGGCGCCGACCTCAACCGGGTCCGCCAGCAGGTCATCCAGCTGCTCTCGGGCTACCAGGGCAAGGAGCCGGCCGCGGCCGGCGCGGCGGCGGGCGAGGCCGCGCCGTCGACGTCGCTGGTGCTCGACCAGTTCGGGCGTAACCTCACGCAGGCCGCCCGCGAGGGCAAGCTTGACCCGGTGATCGGGCGCGAGAAGGAAATCGAGCGGGTCATGCAGGTGCTGTCCCGCCGCACCAAGAACAACCCGGTCCTCATCGGTGAGCCCGGCGTCGGCAAGACCGCGGTCGTCGAGGGCCTGTCCCAGTCGATCGTCAAGGGCGAGGTGCCCGAGACGCTCAAGGACAAGCAGCTCTACACGCTCGACCTCGGTGCGCTGGTCGCCGGTTCGCGTTACCGCGGTGACTTCGAGGAGCGCCTGAAGAAGGTGCTCAAAGAGATCCGCACCCGCGGCGACATCATCCTGTTCATCGACGAGATCCACACCCTGGTCGGCGCGGGCGCCGCCGAGGGCGCGATCGACGCGGCGAGCATCCTGAAGCCGATGCTGGCCCGCGGCGAGCTGCAGACCATCGGCGCGACCACGCTGGACGAGTACCGCAAGCACCTGGAGAAGGACGCCGCGCTCGAGCGCCGCTTCCAGCCCATCCAGGTCGGTGAGCCGTCGCTGGCGCACACCATCGAGATCCTCAAGGGTCTGCGCGACCGCTACGAGGCCCACCACCGGATCAGCATCACCGACGCCGCCCTGGTCGCGGCCGCGACGCTGGCCGACCGCTACATCTCCGACCGGTTCCTGCCCGACAAGGCGATCGACCTGATCGACGAGGCCGGCGCACGGATGCGCATCCGCCGGATGACCGCGCCGCCGGACCTGCGTGACTTCGACGAGCGCATCGCCCAGGTGCGCCGCGACAAGGAGTCCGCGATCGACGCGCAGGACTTCGAGCGGGCCGCGCAGCTGCGTGACAAGGAGAAGCAGCTCCTGGGTCAGAAGGCGCAGCGGGAGAAGGAGTGGAAGGCCGGCGACCTCGACGTCGTGTCCGAGGTCGACGACGAGCAGATCGCCGAGGTCCTGGGCAACTGGACAGGCATCCCGGTGTACAAGCTGACCGAGGAAGAGACCTCGCGGCTGCTGCGCATGGAGGATGAGCTGCACAAGCGGGTCATCGGCCAGGAGGACGCGGTCAAGGCCGTCTCCAAGGCGATCCGGCGTACGCGGGCCGGCCTGAAGGACCCGAAGCGGCCCAGCGGCTCGTTCATCTTCGCCGGCCCGTCCGGTGTGGGTAAGACCGAGCTGTCCAAGGCCCTCGCCGAGTTCCTGTTCGGCTCGGAAGACGCGCTGATCCAGCTGGACATGTCCGAGTTCCACGACCGGTACACGGTGTCGCGGCTCGTCGGCGCCCCTCCCGGCTACGTCGGCTACGACGAGGGCGGCCAGCTGACCGAGAAGGTGCGTCGTAAGCCGTTCTCGGTGGTGCTGTTCGACGAGATCGAGAAGGCCCACCCGGACGTGTTCAACACGCTCCTGCAGATCCTGGAGGACGGCCGGCTGACCGACGGTCAGGGCCGGATCGTGGACTTCAAGAACACGGTCATCATCCTGACCACGAACCTGGGCACCCGGGACGTGGCCAAGGCGGTGTCGCTGGGCTTCCAGGCCTCGGAGGACGTCGAGAGCAACTACGACCGGATGAAGGTCAAGGTCAACGACGAGCTGAAGCAGCACTTCCGCCCGGAGTTCCTCAACCGCATCGACGACACGATCGTCTTCCACCAGCTGCGCCAGGACGAGATCTTGCAGATCGTCGACATCTTCACGTCGCGGATCGAGGGCCAGCTCAAGAACAAGGACATGGGCCTCGAGCTGACCGACAACGCCAAGAAGTACCTGGCCAAGAAGGGCTTCGACCCGGTCCTGGGCGCCCGCCCGTTGCGCCGCACCATCCAGCGCGACCTGGAGGACACCCTCTCCGAGCAGATCCTGTTCAACGAGCTGCGCCCCGGCCAGATCGTTGTCGTGGACTGCGAGGGCGACCCGGAGAACGTCGAGAAGGCGAAGCTGACCTTCACCGGCGCCGACCGGGGGATCGCGGTTCCCGACGCGGTTCCGGCCGACCTCGGGGCGACGGCCACCGAGGAGTAAGCACAAGTACGAAACGGCCCGGCTGCGACGAGAAGCGCAGCCGGGCCGTTTCGTGCGCAGGCCCGCGCACGCGGCGGGGGGACCGCGTGCGCGGGGGCTGGGGTCAGCTCAGCCGCAGGACAGTGCCGGTCGAGCCGAGCGAGACGGTCGAACCCGAGAAGCGCAGGTAACCGCCGTCGGTGCGCAGCTTGAGGCCTGTACGGGTCGTCTCGCGGCGGAACACCAGGGGGCTGCCGCCGAGGGCCAGGCCCGGGCCGATGAACTGATCCGGGTGGTCGACCGACCGAGCCACCTCCGTGCCGTCGTCACGGGCCTCGAAGCGGAACTGCGTCGCGGCGAGGTCGTGCGGCGCCCGCTCGACCACCAGCGCACCGCCGGTGGAATGCCGCACGAAGTCGTTCGGCCGGTCCGCGGGGGAGATCCGTACGATCGGCCCGCCGTCACCCACGGGCACGCCGAACAGCGGGGTGCCGTCCGGATGCCAGTAGAGCCGCTGCACCCGCGCGTGCCGGTTGGGGTCGTACAGCGGGTCGCCGGTGATGTCCCGGTAGTCGCGGGCGTGGTAGACGAGCACGTCCGTACGCCCGTCCTCGGCCACCGTGAACGAGTTGTGCCCGGGCCCGTAACGAGCGGTGGCCGCCGACGTCACGAAGACCGGGTCGGGCGTCTTCACCCACGACTCGCGCCGCAGCAGGTCGGCGTCCGCGTCCGCGGTGAGCAGGCCCATGCAGTAACGCGCGTCAGTGGCGCTGGCCGAGAAGGTCAGGAACACCCGGCCGTTGCGGATCAGGACGGCCGGCCCCTCGTTGACCCGGAAACCCTGGATCTCCCAGTCCCGGGTGGGCGTGGTGATCCGGGTCGGCTTGGTCGCCAGCGACCACGGTGTGCCCATCCGGGCGATGTAGAGGCTGGTGTTGACCGCGATCTCGGGCTCGCTCTGCGCCCACACCAGGTAACGCTTGCCGCGGTGGGCGAACGTCGTGGCGTCCAGCGTGAAGCCGTCCCACTCGGTCATCAGCTGGGTTTTGAGCTGCCAGCCGGTCGGGTCGAGCGGGTCGGCCAGCGGCGACTCCAGCACGTAGGTGCGGATGCGGAACACGTCGTCGGAGTCGCCGGCCGCGAAGTAGACGTACCACTTGCCGCCGATGCGGTGCAGCTCCGGCGCCCAGATGTGCCCGGCCATCTTGCCGCCGGCCGGGCGCCGCCAGATCACCGTCTCGGCCGCGCCGGTGAGCCCGGCCAGGGTGGACGCGCCGCGCAGGGCGATCCGGTCGTACTCGGGCACCGAGCCGGTGAAGTAGTACATGCCGTTGGTGCGCGGGGTGACGAACGGGTCGGCCCGCTGGGTGACCAGCGGCTGGACGGTCGGGACGCCGTAGATTTCGGCGTCGGTGCGGGGCTGGGCGGCGGTGGCAGGCGACGAGGAGGCCAGGCCGATCCCGGCCAGACCGGTGCCGGCAGCTGCCCCGAGAAGCGTGCGTCGCCTCAGGTGGAAGGACATGCGAGGCTCCTTATCGGATCTTGAGGCGCAGGAAGGTGACCGAGCTTCCGGGGAACTCCCGGCTGAAGGTCGAGCCGAGGCCCTTGACCGTCGAGGTGACCGGCAGGATGGGTTCGGCCGAGCGGGTGTTCTGCTCGCCCGGGTCGCCGGTGAGCACGGTTATGCGGCCGGTGGAGGCCACCTTGAGCCGGCCGAGGTCGACCTTGGTGAGCGCCGGCTCGGGCGAGGCGTTCACGACCTTGACGATGATCTCGCCGGCCTTCGTGTCGCGGGTGACGACCTGTGCGAACGGCTCGGTGACCTGGTTGTCGTCGAAGCTGCCCCACACCTCGCCGTCGCGGATCAGCGTCACCTTCGTGCCGCGAACCTCGATCCGGAGGTCGTACGTCTGGCCGGTGTTGACCGTGTCGGGGCGGGTGAGCAGCTGTTCCTTGGCCGCTGACGACCCGGTGGCCTTCTCGATCGCGCCCTGCGTGTTGTTCCAGCCGCCCAGGTTCCACCAGTACCAGGAGCCCGAGTCCTTGATCCCGAAGGGGATGAGGAAGCCCTCGTCGCCGGCGGTCTTGGTGGCCTTGACGGTGATGTCGTATTCGGTCGCGGTGATGCCGGTGGCCGCCGCGACCATCGTGTTCTCGGCCGTCACGTCGGTTTGCGCGTACGCCCCGTCGGCCACCGCCCAAGCGCCGCGGTTCTCGAGCGGGGTCCAGCCGTCCGCGTTGCCGTCGTCGAAGGTGTCCTCGAGCAGCACCGTGCCGTCCGGCGTGGTGACCTTGAGATCGTCGTACCGGGCCGCCGTACGCCACGTGGAGAGCCCGACCCGGCCGGTGATCGGCTTCGGCTGCACGACCCGGCCACCGGTGACCGTGGACGGCACCACCCGGTCACCGACGTTGTTCATGAACAGCTTCTGCACCTGATAGCTGGTCGAGCCCCACGACTCGTCGTTGTCGAGCCAGATCAGGTCGGGCCGCCACTGCACGTTGTCGATGTTGGCGAACAGCGGGGCGTACGAGGCCATCTTGACCACGTCGGCGTTGCGCTCCAGCCCGGTCATGTAGGCCGCCTCGGCCAGCGAGTTGAAGAACTTGGCGTCCTGCGACGCGTACTCGCCGAGGAAGACCTTGGGGCCGCTGCGGTCGTACGAGTCGTAGCGGTCGTTGTTCTGCAGGAACCAGTTGGGACTGTTGTAGTAGTGCTCGTCGACCATCTCGGTGCCGGCGGCCTTGTTCTTGGCCCACAGGTTGTCGAAGGTGACGCCCATGTCGTCCGGCCCGGAGTTGCTGATCACCGTGATGGCCGGGTACTTCGCCTTGATCGCGTCGCGGAACTTTCCGAAGTTCGCGAAGTACTCGTCGGGCAGGTTCTCCTCGTTGCCGACCGCCACCATGGTCAGGCCGAACGGTTTCGGGTGGCCCATCTGCTGCCGAAGCTTGCCCCATGTCGAGCTGACCGGGCCGTTGGCGAACTCGATCAGGTCGAGCGTGTCCTGGATGTGCCGCTGCAGCAGGGCCGGGTCGTCGGTCGCGCGGTTCTGCCCGCAGCCGGTGACCAGGGCCGGCACCACGGGCAGCGGGGCCGCGCCGATGTCCTCGCTGAACTGGAAGTACTCGTAGTAGCCGAGCCCGTAGCTCTGGTTGTAGCCCCAGAAGTTCGCGTTGGTGGCCCGGGTCTCGACCGGACCGACCGTGTCCTTCCACTGGTACGAGCGGGCGCGCGGGAAGCCGGAGGCGGCGTCGTACGCGTAGTGGCTGCCGGTGTTGACCAGGCACCCGCCGGGGAAGCGGACGAACCCGGGGCGCAGGGCGGCCACCTTTTCGGCGAGGTCTTTGCGCAGGCCGTGGCCCTTGTAGGTGGCGCGGGGGAACAACGACACCATGTCGAGCCGGTGGGCGCCGGCGCCGTTCGCCGACATGGAGAGGCGCCCGGCGTCGCTGGTGCTCGTGGCGCGCAGTGTCCCCGCGTACCGGGACCAGGTGTTGTCCTTGATGTTGATCTTCAGGGGGGTGGCGAGCGCGGCGCCGCCGGCCGTCGCCAGCGAGATCGTCAGGGCTGCGGCGCTGTCGCTGCGGGCCCAGACCGAGAAGTCGTAGAGCTCGCCCTCCTTGACCGCGACGCCGCTGTTGAAGCCGGCGTTGGTGATGCTGCCCGGGCCGGTCAGCCGCAGGTAGGTGCGGTTGCGTTCGTTCAGGCGCTCGGCGTCGTCGACGGTGGTCGCCGTGCCGGTCGCCGTCCAGCCGGTCAGGCCCGTGTACGAGCGGTTGTCGGCGGCCTGGAACTCGAAGGAGCGGTTGCGGATCAGTTCGGCGTAGAGCCCGCCGTCGGCCGCGTAGTTGATGTCCTCGAAGAAGACGCCGTACATCTCGTCGCCGATGGCCGGGCCGGTCCTGGCCGGGTCGACGGTGATCGTGTAGTCGGGGGTGGGGGCGGCGGCGGCCGGTGGGGCGACCACCAGGGGCAACGCGGCCAGGGCAACAACGGCGCCGGCCGTTCGGGATCGGAAGCGGGCCACGGGGGTCCTCCCGTTGTTCGCGCGAACACGTCGGCCTCCGAGTGCATGAACGGTGACTCCATTAGCGCACCTAGACGGCAGTGTCCGTGTGAGTTCGATCGATGTTAGCGTTCACCATAGAGGCAAGCGCGAACGAAGGCCAGAGGCTTCACAGAGACTGCGGAGGTACGCGTGGCCCGTCGCCGGCCAGCACGAAGACGTCCTCGCCCAGCGGCTCGACCAGGCCGTCCTCGACGAGCCCGGCCAGCGCGCGGGCCCGCTGGACGTCGTCGTTCCACACCTCGTCGAGGCGCTGCCGGGGGACCGGGGCGGTCGCGTGGCGCAGCACCTCGAGCAGCAGGCCGCGCACCTGGCGATCGGTTCCGGCGTACCGCTGCGGCTTGCGGCTCGGGCCGTCGAGCGCGGGCGAGCCGTTGAGCCGCCACACGCAGACGGCCTCGAACGGGCACTCGGGGCAGCGTGGCGAGCGGGCCACGCAGACCAGCGCGCCCAGCTCCATGAAGGCGATGCTCGCGCGGGCCGCCCGGGCCGGCTCCTCGGGCAGCAACTCGGCCATGGCGACCAGGTCTGCCGCGGTCGTGCTCGGGCCCGCGTCGGGTTTGCCCTCGACGGCCCGCGACACCACGCGGCGGACGTTGGTGTCGACCACGGGGTGCCGCTGCCCGTACGCGAAGGTCGCCACCGCCCGCCCGGTGTAGGTGCCCACGCCCGGCAACGCCAGCAGCTGATCGAGATCTGAGGGCACCTCGCCGCCGTGGCGCTCGACCATGGCCACCGCGCAGGCATGCAGGCGCATGGCCCGGCGCGGATAACCCAGCCGGCCCCACATGCGGATCGCCTCGGACGGCGGGTCGGCCGCGAGGTCGGCCGGGGTGGGCCAGCGCGTCATCCACGAGCGCCAGGCGGGCTCGACGCGGACGACCGGGGTCTGCTGCAGCATCACCTCGCTGACCAGCACACCCCAGGCTGTCGTGTCGGGCTGCCGCCAGGGCAGGTCGCGAGCATTCTTGTCGAACCACGTGATGGCGTCATCGGCGAGAGTCATGGCAGGTCTTACTGTAGGCAGGTGCATGAGCTCGCCATCACCGTCATCGGTCCCGACCGGACCGGCATCGTCGCCGACGTGGCCGAGGCGCTGGCCGGAGTCGGCGCCAACCTGACCGACTCCACCATGACCCGCCTGCGCGGCCACTTCACCATGACCCTGATCTGCACGGGGCCGTCCGTGGTTGACGCCCGGCAGGCACTGTCCGCCCTGTCCGGTGTGGTCATCGAGGTCCGCGAGGTTTCGCCTGAATCCGACAAATCCGATAAAGGCGAGCCGTACGTGGTGAGTGTCCACGGCGCCGACCGGCTCGGCATCGTCGCCGCGGTGACCCGCGTGGTCGCGGCCGCCGGCGGAAACATCACCGATCTGAGCACCCGCCTGACCGGCGCCCTCTATGTGCTCATCGCCGAGGTCGACCTGCCCGCCGGGGCCGCCGACGAACTGGCCGAGCGGCTCGCGGTCGCCGCCGCCGAACTGGGCGTCGAGGTGACCCTGCGGCGCGCCGAATCGGAGATCCTGTGACGTCGCCGATCGCCTGGGACGGGCCGGAGGGCAACGTCCTCCCGGTCGTCACCGCACCCGCCACAGTGCTCAGCACGGTCGGCGACGAGGTCGACCCGGCCGACCCCGCGGTCGTGCAGCTGGCGGCCGACCTGGTCGCGACCATGCGCGTCTCGCCCGGCTGCGTCGGCCTGGCCGCCCCGCAGGTCGGGGTCGGGGTCCAGCTCTTCGCGGTGGACGTGACCGGTCACGCCAAGGCCGCCACCACCCACGGCACATTCGTGCTGTGCAACGCGAAGGTCATCGAGGCCAGCCGCTGGAAGGCCGGGCGTGAGGGCTGCATGTCGGTGCCCGACCTGACCGGCGACGTGAAGCGGGCCGGCCGCGTGGTGGTCGTGGCGACCCTGCCCGGAACCGGTGAAGAGGTCACCGTCACCACCGACGCTTTCGAGGCGCGGGCGCTGCAACACGAGATCGACCACTGCGCCGGAAAGCTTTTTCTCGACCGTGTCGCCGGGGCACACGCCATCTACCAGCGTAAGGTCTACCTTTAGCGCTTTTGTTGTGAGTACGTGTCGCATAACCCCGGCGCGTCGTGACCATGTCGTGGACGCTCGGGTTTACCGTGGGCCCCACTATGCGAACGACGGTTGGTCCCCTTCCCTCCGCCGTCTACTGGCGGCGTCGTGCGGTCGTGCTGGGCGCGGTGTTGCTCGGCCTCATTGTGCTGTTCGTCTCGTGTTCGGGCGGTGACGACGACAAGGGCCAGAAACAGGGGCAAACACCGTCGTCGAACTCGTCGCAACTTCCGACGCCCGCGCCCGGCACACCCGAGCCATCGTTCCTGGACGGTCGGCCCGGCAACAACGGCCCCTCGCTGCCGGCCCCGGGCGACCTGCAGACTCAGCCCGGCGGCGCCGACGAGACGCTCCCGCCCACCGGCGGCTCGGGCGACGCCACGGGCCAGAACAACAACGTCACCGCGCCCGCCGACGGGTCCTGCGCCGACGGCGAGCTGGCGGTCACCCCGATCCCCGCGTCGACCAACATCAAGCGCGGCCAGTCGGTCCAGATCGAACTCAAGATCAAAAACACGAGCCGGCGTACGTGCTCTCGTGACGTGGGCGCCGATCCGCAGGAGCTCTACATCGACCAGGGCGGGCGCAAGTACTGGTCGTCCGACACGTGCAGCACGGCCAAGGGCGGTGACGTCCGGCAGCTCCCGCCCGGCCAGGAACTGACGTACAAGGTCACCTGGAACGGCCGCCAGTCGAGCACCTGCACCGGCGGCTCCCCGGCCGGCCCGAACCCGCCACCCGGGCAGTTCGAGCTGCGGGCCCGCCTCGGCACGCTGGTGAGCAACCCGGTCGTGCTGACCATCTCGGCCTGAGTGGTCGCCGCGCTCGAGCTCTACCTGGACGTGGACGCCACCCGCCGGGTCCGCGCCCTGTGGCGTGCCCTGGAGGCCGAGGGCATCCCGACCTTGGCGTCGCTGCTGAACGACAAGCACCGCCCGCACGTCTCGCTGGCCGCGGCCCGTACGCTCGAGCCGTCCACGATCGTCGAAGCGCTCGACGGCTTGACCGTGGGACGCGGCCTGACCCTTGAGCTGAACTTCGTGGGGCAGTTCGTCGGGCGGGTGCTGTGGCTGGGTGTCACGCCGACCGCTTCGCTGCTGGCCCACCATGCCGACGTGCACGCCCGGCTGGCGGCCGCCGGGGTCGAGACGTGGGAGCTCTATCAACCGGGCCGGTGGGTGCCGCACTGCACGGTGTCGATGCGCGTGCCCAATCCGCAGATGGCCCAGGCGGTGCGCCGCTGCCTCGAAATCCTGCCCCTGCACGCCACCGTGACCGGCGCCGCCGTGGCCGACCACGCCAACGGCATCGACGTCCCCCTCACCTGAACCGCGATTCGGCAGCCCCTCGCCCCTCGCTCGCGCGCCCGCGGAACGCCGGGTGGCGGACTTGCCGCAGTGCCGGCCCGAACCCCGCCGCGCCTGATCCGCGCGGTCCGGGTCGGCGGCGGCGGAATGAGGACAGGCGGCGGAGGAGTGTCCGGCCCGGCAGTGACTTACCGGAAGCCGGTGAAGCTCAGCAGCACCCAGCCGATCGCGGTGAACGGGACGGCGATCAGCAGGGCCAGCCCCCGCTGCGGCCACGAACGGCCGGCCAGCCAGATGACCAGCAGGCCCAGGGCGATCAGGACGAGGCTCGACTGCACCTGTCCCGAGTCGTCATAGCTGGGGTTGCCGATGCGGCGCAGCTGGATCACGGCCTCGGCGAACATGACAGCACCGGGCATGGCCAGCGCGGCGGTCTGCAGGCGTCCCGGCGTACGGGCAAGCACGCCCGCCGCCCCGAAGACTGCGCCCGCCACCACGCCGAGGCCCATCCACATCAGGGCAGTGGAGTTGTACGCGTTGGACAGGTCGTCGTTCTGGATCACCGTGGCCGCCAGGTAGTAGAACGGCACGGCGACGACCAGGCACACGATCGCCCCCACGACGCCGACGGGCAGGCTCCAGCGGAACCGGAAGGTCAGCAGGAACGCCGCCACCGCCCAGACCGCGATCGAGTTCCCCAGATCAGCGAAGGGCGACGGAACGTACTTGATCCAGACGAAGTCCAGCACCCCTAGCAGGACACCTGCCACGGGCGCCGCGACGACGGCGCTGCGATTGTTGACCATGATGAGGGAGCTTACGAACGCCTCGTCGCTCCCGCATCGAACCCGCGACGGACCGCCGACCCGCACGATCCGCCGAAAGACCGATTCAGCGGCGGCGGAGCACCCGCGCCGTCGGGCGGGTGCGGGCGATCAGCGCCACGGCAACGTCAGACGTAGCGTTCGAGGATGGAGGCCTCGGCCAGGCGGGACAGGCCTTCGCGTACGCCCCGGGCCCGCGCGTCGCCCACGCCCTCGACCGCCTGCAGGTCCTCCACGGTGGCGCCGAGCAGGCGCTGGAGGCTGCCGAAGTGGTCGACCAGCCGGTCGACGATCTGAGTGGGCAGGCGCGGCACCTTGGCCAGGAGCCGGAACCCGCGGGGCGACACCGCCGCGTCGAGCGAGTCGGTCGCGCCGGGATAGCCGATCGCCTTGGCCACGGCGACCAGGTCGATCATCTCGGTCGCGGTGAGCAGGTCGAGCTCGACCAGCGCCTCGTCGAGCGTGCGGGCCTTGCGGCCGGTCGGCAGGTAGTCGCGGATGACCAGCGTGCGGTCGGAGTCGACCCCGGCCATCAGCTCGTCGAGCTGCAGGGCCAGCAGGCGGCCGTCGGTGCCGAGCTCGACCACGTAGCCCGAGATCTCGTCGGCGATGCGGCGCACCATCTCGAGCCGCTGGACGACGGCCACCGCGTCACGCACGGTGACCAGATCTTCGATCTCGAGGGCCGACAGGGTGCCGGACACCTCGTCGAGGCGCAGCTTGTAACGCTCGAGGGTGGCCAGGGCCTGGTTGGCCCGCGACAGGATGGCGGCCGAGTCGTCGAGGACGTGCCGCTGCCCGTTCACGTAGAGCCCGATGATGTGCATCGACTGGCTCACCGAGATCACCGGGAAGCCCGTCTGCTTGGCCACCCGCTCGGCCGTGCGGTGCCGGGTGCCGGACTCCTCGGAGTGGATCGCAGGGTCGGGCATGAGGTGGACGGCAGCCCGGACGATGCGGGTGCCGTCGCTCGACATGACGACCGCGCCGTCCATCTTGCACAACTCACGCAGGCGGGTCGCGGAGAACTCGACGTCGAGCGGGAAGCCGCCGGTGCAGATGCTCTCGACGACGGCGTCGTGCCCGAGCACGATCAGCGCGCCGGTGCGCCCCCGCAGGATGCGCTCGAGGCCGTCGCGCAGCGCCGTGCCGGGGGCCATGAGGGCCAGATTGGCGCGCAGGGGATCGCCGCTCACGCCGCCACCCATGAGACCGGGACCGGCGGCGGCGGTGGAAGCCGGACGCTGCGCCGATCCGTTGACGCCTGGTCGTGGCGTCGGGCTGGCGGCGGGTTTGGAACCATCGCGGTCGAGCGGCACCTGGACATTCTACGAACTGCCATCCAGGGCAACGAGCCGTGGCTCGATGAATGCTCCGTAGCGTGATGAAACGTCACTTACGGTCACCGCCGTGAGCGGCCGAGGCGCGCGCGGCCGACTGCAGCGCCGAGCGCAGATCACTGACCTCGATCACCTCGATGCCCCGGGGCGCCTCGGGGGAACAGCCGGGCGGCACCAGCGCCACCTTGAAGCCCAGCCGGGCCGCCTCGGCCAGCCGCCGGCCCACCGCCCCGACCCGCCGGATCTCGCCGGTCAGCCCGACCTCGCCGATCGCCACCAGGTGGGGGGCCATCGCCAGGTCGAGCCCGCCCGAGGCGACCGCGAGCGCCATCGCCAGGTCGGCCGACGGCTCGATCAAGCGGATCCCGCCGACGGTCGCCGCGAAGACCTCGCGGTTGTAGAGCTTGAGCTGTTTGGTGCGGCGTTCGAGCACGGCCAGCACCATGGCCAGCCGGGCACTGTCGAGGCCCGACACCGTACGCCGGGGGGAGCCCTGCACCTCGGCCCCGATCAGCGCCTGCACCTCGGTGACGAGGGCACGGCGGCCCTCCATGGCCACGGTGACGCACGTGCCGGGGACGGGCTCGTTGTACCGCGTGAGGAACAGGCCGGACGGGTCGGGCAGGCTCGCGATGCCACCCTCGTGCATCTCGAAGCAGCCCACCTCGTCGGCCGCGCCGAACCGGTTTTTCACCCCGCGCACCAGGCGCAGCGAGGAATGCTTGTCACCCTCGAAGTGCAGCACGACGTCGACCAGGTGTTCCAGGACGCGCGGGCCCGCGACCTGGCCGTCCTTGGTGACGTGACCCACCAGGACGGTCGCGATGCCGCGTTCCTTGGCCACGCCCACAAGCGCCGCGGTGACCGCACGGACCTGGGTGACGCCGCCGGAGACGCCCTCTGTGCCCGGGGCGGAGATGGTCTGCACCGAGTCGACGATGAGCAGGCCGGGTTTGACCGCGTCGAGGTGGCCGAGCACGGCGCTGAGATCGCTCTCGGAGGCCAGATAGAGCCGGTCGTGAAGGGCGCCGAGCCGCTCGGCCCGCAGCCGCACCTGGCTCACCGATTCCTCGCCGCTGACCACCAGGGACGGTGTGCCCGCGCCGGCCGCCCACTGCTGGGCCACGTCGAGCAGCAGAGTGGACTTGCCCACACCGGGCTCGCCGGCCAGCAGCACAACAGCGCCGGGCACCAGTCCGCCGCCGAGCACCCGGTCGAGCTCGCCCACGTTGGTCGGCACGGCCTTGGCCGGGGCCGCGCTGATCTGGGCGATCGGGCGGGCCGGCTCGGCCGGCATGCGGGAGCTGACCACCCGGCCGGAGCCGAGCGGGGTGCTGACCGTGGACTCGATGATCGAGCCCCACTCACCGCACTCGGGACAGCGGCCCAGCCACTTGGGCGGCTGGTGGCCGCAGGCATCGCAGACGAAGGCGGGGCGGGCGGCCTTCGCGGCCGTGCGGGACGTTGTCACCCCGCAAAGCTAACGGGCCGGTACGACAACTTACTCGTGGTTCTCCCCGGCCTCGCCCGGCGCGCGGGAGGCCGGCGAGAGCGGGACGGCGAACGGCGCGGTCAGCTCGATCGGCTGCGACTGGCCGCTGACCTCGAAGACCAGGCTCAGCGAGTTGCCCGGCCGCAGTTCGTCGCTCAGGCCCGCGGCGACCAGCTGGGCGTCGGCCTCGGGCAGGAAGATCACGCTGCTCAGCGCGGGCAGGGTGATGCGGGCGGGCCGCAGCGAGGCGGTCGGCGCCACCGAGGGCGTGCCGGCCAGGCTGGGCGGCGTCGACGGCTGCTCGACGCCGGTGTTCTGGTCGTTGCCGCCGCCGACCTCGTCAGGGTCGGTGCCGGTGCCGGAGGGCTCGGGGTTCGCGCTCGGCGAAGCGGCCGCGGCACTGCCGCTGAGCCCGATCTGCCGGGCCGAGACGACGCCGGCCTGCTCGTCCTGCAGCGGGCGGCTGCTGATCAGGACGGTCATTTCCTCGGTGGTCTGGTTGAACAGGCCGACCTCGATCGACGCGTCGCCGTTGGCCGGGTAACCCTCGGGGTCGTTGTAGACGACCTGGAGGTTACGGATGAGCAGGCGACCGTCGGGGCTCTGCGTGTTGAGGCCCGAGATCGGGGTCTTGAGAATGGCGGTCTCGGCAACCTGACCGGCCGAGCAGCCGGCCAGCGCGATCACGGCGACCGTGGCGACACCCGCGGCCAGTGTGACGCGGCGGGTTCCCAGCGAGCGCATCACGATCCTCCAAGCTGATCAAGCCGACACCGAAGCACACCGAACGGCGTACGGCTCAGCCTAGAGGGCCGTGATCGGGCGCGTGCGGCGACCCGTCCATTCACACCACCCGGCCACTGAAGATCAGCAGAAGAACGTCGATCAGCGCGACGATGATCACCGCGCGGAACATGGCGACACCTCGCCCCCGGGCGCGCCGGGTGGCGTGCCAGCCGAGCGGAAGCACCACCACCGACAACGCGGCGGCCGTCCAACCCGCCCACGACGGAGGCCCCGGCGGCCCGAACACCAGCACGAGCGTCGCACTCAGCAGGAGCAGAGCGGCCGCAATGGAGGAACCAGCGGCGCCGAGCCGATGCGGCAGACCCCGTACGCCAGTGGCGGCGTCGTCGGCGAGGTCGGGCAGCACGTTGGCGAAGTGCGCGCCCCCGCCGAGCAGCGCGCCCGCCGCGACCAGCCAGGCCGGTGGCGCCGGATGTCCGGGCAGCGCGACCACCACGAACGCCGGGAGCAGCCCGAACGCCGCCAGGTAGGGCACCACCGAGAACGCTGTGAACTTGAGCGGCCAGTCGTAGAGCAGCGCGAACACGCCGACGAGCGTGATCAGGAGCGTCGCGTACGGGCCGAACGGCAGGCCGAGAAGCGGGACGGCGAGCGCCGCGACCAAACCCGAGATGCCGACCGTACGTCGGGAAACCGCCCCGGAGGCGATCGGCTTGTCCGTGCGTCCGGCGGCCCGGTCGCGATCCGCGTCGAGCCAGTCGTTCACCCAGCCCACGGCGAGCTGCGTCGCGCCCACCGCGGCGAAGACGCCCAGGATCGCCCAGCCGCGGTGCCCGGCCCCGACGGCGAGCAGAGTCATCGCGATCGTGACCGCGCCACCGGGCTCCGGGTGGGACGACTTGATCACTGCGAGCGCTCGGGACATGCGAGCAGTGTGGCGGGTGTGCAAGATGCATGCCACGCTCGATCACATGCCGTCGATGGTCCGTAACGATCCGCGTCAGTACGACGAGCTCGCCGACCACTGGTGGCGTCCTGGCGGCCACTTCGAGCTGCTGCACTGGCTGGCCGAGGCCCGGGCCCGGCTGATCCCGCCCGCGAGCGCACCCGGCGCGATCCTGGTCGACGCGGGCTGCGGCGGCGGCCTGCTCGCCCCGCACCTGGCCGGCAAGGGTTACACCCACGTCGGCGTCGACCTGCGCACCTCCGGGCTCCGGCACGCGGCCGAGCGCGGCATCCGGCCCGTACGCGGTGATGTGACGGCGTTGCCGCTGGCCACCGGCTCGGCCGAGGTGGTGGCGGCGGGCGAGATCCTCGAGCACGTGACCGACCTGCCCGCGACGGTGGCCGAGCTGTGCCGGGTGCTGCGGCCGGGCGGGCTGCTCGTGCTCGACACGGTCAACGACAACGCGCTGAGCCGCTTCGTCACGATCACCCTCGGCGAGGCGATCGGGCTGGCCCCGGCCGGGCTGCACGATCCGGCGCTCTTCGTCGACCCGCGCCGGCTCACCGCGTTGTGCGCTTCCTATGGCGTACGCCTGCAGGTGCGCGGCGCCCGTCCCAGTGTCCCCGGTCTGCTCCGCTGGCTCGGCCCCTCCTCCAAACGCCGGCCCCTGGGCCGCATCGTCCCGACCCGTTCCACCGCCGTGCTCTATCAGGGCCACGGCCGTAAGGAGGCCGCATGATCCCCGAAGCCCGGCGGCTCACGCCCCGGTTCGCGGCCCGCGCGGCCGCCTACGACCGCGACGGCAGCTTCCCGGCCGACGACTTCGCCGACCTGCGCGCGTCCGGCCTGTTCGGGTTGATGGTCCCGGCCCGGCTGGGCGGGGCCGGGGCGGGCTTCGCCGACTACGCCGCGACCGCGTACGAGCTGGCCCGCGGCAACGGCGCCACCGCGCTGATCTTCAACATGCACGCCTCGGTCACCGGCGCCCTGGCCGGGGTCACCGACCAGCTGGCCGACGCCCTGGGACTGTCCGCCGAGGCCCTGCAGGCCCGCGACGACGCCCTGCGAGCGGCGGCCGAGGGCAAGTGGTACGCGGTGGCGATGAGCGAGCGCGGCGCGGGCTCGCGACTGTCCCAGCTCAGCACCACGTACGAGGCTGTGGAGGGGGGTTATCGCCTCCGCGGCTCCAAGACGTTCTGCTCGGGGGCGGGGCACGCGGACGCCTATCTGGTGGCCGCCCGCAGTGCCGCCGACCCGTCGCAGGTCTCGCAGTTCCTGGTGCCGGCGGGTGAGGGCCTGCGCGTCGAGCCGACGTGGGACGCGCTCGGCATGCGGGCCACCGGCTCGCACGACCTGCACGTCGACGTCACGGTCCCGGCCGGCGCCCTGCTCGGCGGCGTCGAAGGGCTGGCCCTGGTCGTCGCGCAGATCGCGCCGCACTGGATGGTGGCCAGTTACGCCGCCGTCTACGTGGGGGTGGCCCGCGCGGCCGTCGACGCCGCGGTCGAGCACGTCAACGAGCGCAAACTGGGCCACCTGCCGGCGATCCGGTCGCGGATCGGGCGGGCCGACGCCGCTGTCGCCGCGGCCCACCTGGCGGTGATGGAGGCGGCCCGCCGGGTCGACGAGCGGCCCGGCGAGGCGGAGACGACCCGCTGGGTGTGGCGGGCCAAGCTGCTGGCCGGCACCACGGCGGCCGAGGTCGCGGCGTCGATGCTGGAGGCCGCCGGCACGTCCGCCATGCGCCGGGGACATCCGCTCGAACGCCTCTACCGGGACGCGCGGGCCGGATCCCTGCAACCCGCGACCAGCGACGTGTGCGCCGACTGGCTCGGGGTGGACGCGCTCGGCGGCGACGCTGACTCGGAGGGTTCGGCCCCTCGCTGGTGACGGGGCTCGGTACAGCACGGATGGCGGCGGGGTTCGGGGCCGAGGAGGCACTAGTGAAGAGCAACGCGACCATCGCGGGGCTGGGGACGGCACTGCCGCCCTCCGCCGTGCAGAGCGAACTGTGGGACGACTACTTCTCGCATCACTACACCGGGACCCGGCGCACGCTGGCCAAACGCATCTTCGAGAACTCCGGGGTGCGAACGCGGCAGGCGGCCGTGAGCCCGCTGCTCGAGGACGTCTCCGACTGGACGACCGAGCAACGGATGCGCCGCTACCAGGTCGAGGCCGTCCCGCTGGGCAAGGAGGCGGTGACCCGGGCGCTGGCCGCCGCCGGGATCGCGGCCGGTGACCTGGGGCTGTTCGCGGTGTGCTCCTGCACCGGCTACGCGACGCCCGGCCTCGACATCCTGCTCGCTCGTGACCTCGGCATGGCGTCGTCGGTGCGGCGGTTGTTCGTGGGGCACATGGGTTGTTACGCGGCGCTGCCCGGCCTGGGCGCGGCGGCCGACTTCGTCACCGCCCGGGAGCGGCCGGCACTGCTGCTCTGCGCCGAGCTGACCAGTCTGCACCTGCAGCCGGCCTCGGTGCGTACGGACATGCAGCAGATCGTGTCGCACGCGCTGTTCTCCGACGCGGCGGCCGCCGTCGTGCTCCTCCCCGGCGGCCCGGGCCTGGTCGTCCAGGACGTCGCCGCGGTCACCGACACCACCACGGCCGGCCACATGACCTGGGAGGTGACCGACCTCGGCTTCCGGATGGGCCTCTCGCCGCAGGTGCCGGCGGTGCTCGAACTGCACGTCCGCAAGCTGGTCGAGGAGCTGCTGGGCCGCAACGGGCTCGGCATCGGCGACGTCGACGGCTGGGCGGTCCACCCCGGCGGGCCCAAGATCCTCGACGTCGTCCAGGAACAGCTCGGGCTCGACGACTCCGCGCTCGCCGCTTCGCGGGAGGTGCTTTCCACGTACGGGAATTGCTCGTCACCCACCGTGCTGCTGGCCCTGGACGCACTCCGTCGCCGGGACGTCCCGCCACGACGGGTGGTGATGCTGGCGTTCGGTCCGGGACTCACGCTCTACGGCACGCTGCTTCTAGAGTCACCCCTGTGACGGGTGAGCGGGCGCGCGGCGCGATCCTCTATTCGGCGGCCGGGGTCCTGGTCGCCGCGGGGGCGACGTGGTGGGTGCTCACGGCCCCGCCGGGACAGTCGAACGACCGGGTCGCGCAGTGGCGGTCCGCGGTCGAGCAGCAGCTGCCCGACGTCGACGGTCAGGCCGACGCGCAGACGGTCGCCCTGCCCGCGGGGGCCGCGCAGACGGTCGAGTCGTTCGTCGACACCGGCTCCTACGAGGTGTCGCTGGTCTGCCGGGGTGGGGCCGAGAGCTTCGTACGGGTGAGCCTGAGCCGGTCGGGCAACGACTCGGGGC
Source organism: Paractinoplanes brasiliensis (assembly GCF_004362215.1). NCBI lineage: Bacteria > Bacillati > Actinomycetota > Actinomycetes > Micromonosporales > Micromonosporaceae > Paractinoplanes > Paractinoplanes brasiliensis. Next base: position 3,989,017 of record NZ_SNWR01000001.1, read on the forward strand.
TGGGGGTGCGCTGTTCCGGGGAGTTGCCGCCGGACAGCTTCGAGGTGGGGCTGGGCGGCGTGATGCGGATGAACATCACTGTGGGCGACGAGGGCCCGGTCGTCTTCCGCTACACGCTGCGACGAGTGCCCAGCTGACTCCGCCTCAGAGCCGCGCCAGGTCGGCTCGGAAGTCGTCGACCGAGGCCGTGCGCGGAACCGTGCGGAGGATCTGCGAGCTGCGGTTGACGAGCACGGCCGCGGCCGTGGTGTCGGGCGCGCCGAGATGCAGGTGGGAGCGCACGCTGCCGGTCGGATCGTGCAGCATCCGCACGGTCTTGCCGTTGGCCGGAGGCATGGCGCCGGTCGGCGGTGTGCCGGCGGTGGACGCCGAGGCGGTCGCGGTCGACACGGTGATCACAGCGATCTCGGGACCGACGGCGTCGATGGTGTCGGAAACCAGTCCCGTGCAGGCGCAGCCGTCGATGAGCAGGATGACAGCCGGTAGCCGCCCCCGCAGCGGCACTGTCTGGCCGTCGGCCGCCACCAGCTCGAGCGCGGGCAGGGTGGTGACCGGCTCCGGAGTCGTGCCGGCCGTGCGCTGCGTGGCCGGCTGGCGGGGCGGGCCTGGCCAGGCCGAGGCGAAAAGACTGGCCACGGTGACCAGCACGGCGAGCGAAATGATCAGCACCGGGGCCCGGAGCGTGACGGTGGCGGCCCGGTGCAGGCGGCGTACGGCGGGCCGGCGGAGCAGGCGCTGCCAGCGTGTCGGCGGGCCGGTGAGCCGCAGCTCGGCCCGGACGGCGTCGACCTCGTCGGACAGCTCGGAGAGGTCGTCCGGAATGACGATGACGCCCCACTCCTCGGGCAGGTCGGGCAGATCGTCCGGGGAACCGCCATCCGACGACCATCCGCCGTTGTCGCTCGCACCAGCCATGACTTCACCCTCCCCCCGGGCCGACCAGTCGCTCTTCGGTCGGGGACCTTCCGCTCAGCCTTCCTTACGCGAGGCTCGACCGCCAGTAGTGCGCGTTCCCGGACCTTAGCGATAAGCTTGACCTCACAAACGCCGTAGGTGCGAAATATCCGACCCGTACGTCTTGGCCGTCACCAATTCGTCACTCACTGTTACTGAGGCAGCTCGCGGCCCGTCTGTCAAGCCGCAGAAGCGCCCATCACAGGGCCTCTGAGCTGCACTAACAGTCACCGGCAGGGTGGGACATAGCTGCCTGAGCGTGTTACCCTAGACACAGCGAAAGGGGCTTCGAACCTATGGTTTTCAGTGTCGGCGAGACCGTTGTTTACCCCCACCACGGGGCCGCACTCATCGAGGCAATCGAAACAAGGGTCATCAAGGGCGTCGAAAAGCAGTATCTCGTGCTGCGCGTTGCCCAGGGCGATCTGACCGTGCGGGTGCCCGCTGAGAACGCCGAGATCGTCGGCGTGCGCGAAGTGGTTGGCGAGGAAGGCCTGGGCAAGGTCTTCGACGTCCTCCGCGCTCCGCACACCGAGGAGCCGACGAACTGGTCGCGGCGTTACAAGGCCAATCTCGAGAAGCTGGCTTCCGGTAACCCCCTCAAGGTTGCCGAGGTTGTTCGTGACCTGTGGCGTCGTGAGCGCGAGCGCGGTCTCTCGGCCGGAGAGAAGCGCATGCTCGCGAAGGCTCGCGACATCCTCGTCGGTGAGGTCGCTCTGGCGGAAAAGAGCACGAAGGACGAGGCCGAGGTGCTTCTCGACAAGGTCCTTACCGAGGCCTGACCCACCCACGCCTCGAAGCAACAAAACGTGTGTTTGCACAGGACCGCGACGTGACCGCGAAGCTCAATGCCCGCGGTGACGTCGCGGTCCTGGTTCCGGCGGCTGGCGCCGGCTTGCGGCTCGGCCCGGGCGGGCCCAAGGCCTTGCGCCCGCTCGCTGGGGAGCCGCTGCTTGTGCATGCGGTTCGCCGGGTGGCGGCCTCGCCGTCGGTCCGACTGATCGTGGTCGCCGCTCCCGCGGCCGAGGTCGAGGCAGTGCGGGCACTTCTGACGCCGGTCGCGCCGGTCACCGTGGTGGCCGGCGGGGCCGAACGTCAGGAATCGGTGGCGCTGGCCCTGGCGGCCGTCCCACCCGAGATCGGCATCGTGCTCGTCCACGACGCCGCGCGAGCCCTCACCCCACCCGCTGTGATCGAGGCGGTGGCCGCGGCCGTCCGTGCGGGTCGCCCCGCCGTCATCCCGGTGCTGCCCGTGGTCGACACCATCAAAGAGGTCACCGCCGACGAGGTCGTCCTCGGCACAGTCGACCGGGCCGTCCTGCGCAGCGTGCAAACCCCGCAGGGCTTCCAGCACAGCGTGCTCGCCGCCGCTCATGCCGCCGCGGCCGACCCGCTCACCGACGACGCCGGCCTGGTCGAAAAGGCGGGGATCGAGGTCGCGTGCGTCCCCGGCTCCGAGCTCGCCATGAAGATCACCCGGCCCCTCGACCTGATCCTCGCCGAGGCCCTGCTCGCCCACCCCCAGTAACCTGACGCGGTGATCAACCAGCGGGTCGGCATCGGTACGGACGTGCACGCCTTCGAGCCGGGGCGCCCCTGCTGGGTGGCCGGCCTGCTGTGGCCGGACGAGACCGGTCTGGCCGGTCACTCCGACGCCGACGTCGCCGCCCACGCCGCATGTGACGCCCTGTTCGGCGCCTCCGGGCTGGGCGACCTCGGCAGCAACTTCGGAACCTCCCGCCCGGAATGGGTCGGCGCCTCGGGCGTGGCACTGCTGACCGAGACGGCCCGCCTGGTCCGGACCGCCTCGTTCGAGATCGTCAACGTCTCGATCCAGGTGATCGGCAACCGTCCCAAGATCGGTAAGCGCCGCGCGGAGGCCCAGCAGGTGTTGTCGGCCGCCGTCGGCGCCCCGGTCACCGTCTCCGGCACCACCACCGACGGCCTCGGCCTGACCGGCCGCGGCGAGGGGTTGGCGGCCATGGCGGTCGCGCTGGTCGCCCAGCCGTGACCCGGATACGGGTGGTGTGGGCGAAATGGGCGTGAACGGGGGTGCGGGACGGGTTACCCCACAGGGTGGGATTGTGTGGCAGCGCTTACTCTCGGAGCGTGGCCGCGCCTTTGGAACCCGAAACGACGCCGGAAGAGTATCGGCAGCGTGCGCTCTTGCTGGCCGACCTCGGGAGGTATGACGAGGCGGCGCAGGAGATTGCCTCGGGGCTGGAGACGGCGCCGGGGGAATCGAGCTTGCTGGCGACCCTGGCCCGCATCCACCTGGCGGCCGATCAGCCGGGTGAGGCGCTGAGGGCGGCCGAGCGCGCGGTGGCGGCGGCCCCGGCGACGCTGACGAACCTTGTCGTACGGGCGATGGCGCTCTCCGACAGCCAGAAGTACGGCGAGGCGGCCCAGGTCGCGAGCGAGATCATTCGGCAGTGGCCGGCCGACGCGTACGCGCAGCGGACCGGTGCGGCCCTGCTCAGCGAGTCACGCAACGGTCAGGAAGCATTGAACGCCGCCTGGAACGCCGTACGCGTGGCGCCGGCCGAGGCCGAGGCACACCTCGTGCTGGCGGTGGTGGCGGCACGCTTGCGGCTCTTCGATCTGGCGCAACGGGCGTACGCGCAAGCCTTGGACCTCGACCCGGCGATCGGGGACGCGCAGCGTGACGTCGGCATCGTGCGGTTCGAGCGGCGGCGCTGGGCGCGGGCCCTGGAGACGCTGGCCGACGAAGCGACCCTGCCGGCCGCGCCCGACTCGGAGGGTGACTATCCGGAGCCGTTCCCGCGGGCGTACCAGGCGCCGGATCGGCCCGCGGTCGAGGAGCCGTCCACGTCGTCGGCCGACTGGACCGGGGAAAGCGTGATCAGCCGGCCCAGCCGTCCGGTGCTCGACCCGTCGGGGGAGTCGGCCGAGGCGGTTCGCAAGCACGTGCTCTTCGGCACCAACGCCACGCTGGTCGCGGGCCTGTTCGCCGGCCTGATGACCTTGACCAGCGACGGGATCTCGCGCACCTGGGCCGGGCTGATCGGCGTCCTGCTCTTCGTCGGCGTGATCTTCGCGCTCAACCGGGTTGTGCCGGAGCCGCTGGCGGTGGCCTTGACCCGGCTGCGGCAGCACAACCGGCCGCTGGCCGCTGCGGCTTACGTCGGCTTCGTCGCGCCCTTGCTGCTGCTGGTCTACGCCTTGATAGGCGGAGTGGTGCCGCTGGTGGCTGCCATGACCGTGGCGGCGCTGGCCGAGATCCTGATCCTGACCCGCCGCCAGTAGACGGCGGAGAATCCCGGCTCCGGGGAAGCGGGTGGAGGCGTCGAGCGGCGGCAGCTCACAGCTTGTGACTGGGCGGCGAGCTTGTTCAGCGGTTTCCTAGACCGGCATCGCGGGCCTTCGCGACGGCGGCCGCTCGGTCGCTCACGTGGAGCTTGAAGAGGATAGCCGCGACGTTGTTGCGGATCGTCTTCTCCGACAACGTCAGCCGGCGGGCAATCTCGTGATTGCGATGCCCGGTGGCGACCAGCTCCAGGATTTCCCGCTCGCGGCCGGTGAGTTCGGGAAACACGACCGTGGCGTAGTCCTTGTGGGCACCGGTGAAGAAGTCGACGATTCGTTGCGCGACACCGGTGCCGTAGACGACGTCGCCGCGGGCCACGGTCAGCACCGCGCGGACGATGTCGGCGCTGTCCGCGCCCTTCAGCAGGTAGCCGCGTGCGCCGGCCCGCATGGCCCCGAACAGGGCCTCGTCGTCTTCATGCATGGTGAGGACGAGCACCTTGACCTGGGCGTGCCGGGCGGTGATCGCGCCGGTTGCGGTGGTGCCGTCGGTGCCGGGCATCGCGAGGTCGGTGATGACGACGTCGGGTGGGTCCCGGTCGACCAGTTCGATCAACTCGGCGCCGGACGCGGCCTCGCCGATCAGTTCGATCTCCGGGGCGGTGGCGATGGCCGCGGTCAGCCCGAAACGGTACATGGGGTGGTCGTCGGCGAGTATCACGCGTACGGGCATCAGGCCCTCCTGAGCGGAAGCGTGGCGGTGATCGTGGTCCCGGCGTCATCGGTGCGGACGGCGAAGCCGCCGCCGAGTGCCTCGGCGCGGCGGCGCATGGAGGTGAGACCGACGCCGGCGCTGCTGGTCGGGTGGATGCCGCGGCCGTCGTCGCTGACCGCGATGTGCAGGGCGTCGCTCGCGCTGATGGCGACGCGGGCGTGGTGCGCGTGTGCGTGCCGGGCCACGTTGGTCAGCGCCTCGGTGACGATGCGGTAGGCCGCTGTCTCGACGTCGGGGGTCAGCGTGGGCAGTCCGTCAGCGTTGACTTCGACCGGGAGGGTGGCGTTGAGGGCGCCGGCGTGGCGTTGGATGGCCTGGGCCAGCCCGATCGTGTCGAGAACGCTGGGTCGCAGGCCGTCGATGATGCGGCGGATGTCCTTGACGGCGACGTCGGTTTCGGCGCGGAGCCTCTCGACCAGGCGTGCGGCGGGCGCTGCGGGGACCATGCTGGTGAGCGCCTGCAGACCGAGGCTCATGCCGGCGAGTGAGGGGCCGAGGCCGTCGTGCAGATCGCGGCGCAGCCGGTCGCGTTCGTTGCGGGTGGCCTCGACGACCCGGTTGCGTTCGGTCTCGAGGGCTTCGGTCAGCTCGGTGGCACTGGCGACGACGGCGAGCTGCGCGGCCAGGGCGGTCAGCAGGCGGCGGTCGGCCGTGGAGTAGTGCTCACCGGCCTGGGGCGTCGCGATGCGAAGTTCGCCGATCTCGCGGCCGCCGAATCTCAGCGGGAAGGCGACGTGGCTGTCCACATCGATTCCCGTACGGGCCAGTGTGCGGCCGTCCGGGCTGATCACCGTGGCGCCTTCCGCCTGCACGGAAGCGGCGACGGCGGCGACGGCGGTCGGTAGCAGGCCGGATTGGTCGGTTGTCGCGACGCTCTTGCCGAGGTCGTTGAGGGCCCGCAGCGGATCCAGGCGGGCGCCGTAGATGAGACGGTCGACGCCGCGCTGGATCCAGTCCCGGGCCGGCAGGAGGCCCGCGGCGACGATCATGCCGGCCAGCACGCCCGGGAACACGCGACCGAGCGCCGAGGTGAAGACCGCGGTGAGCAGGAGGTAGACCCCGAACACGAGCACGGTCAGCGCGCCGTAGACGAGACCACGACGCAAAACGACCCGGACGTCGAGCAGGCGGTAGTGCAGCACGCCGAAGGCAACGGCGATCGGCATGATCAGTAGCGGTGTGAACAGCGCATTCCCCAGCGCATAGAACCCGCCTATGGCCGCGAAGTTGTTCAGGGCGAAGGCTCCGGCCAAGCCCATCAGGAACCAGCCCAGTTGCTGACGGTAGGGGTAGACCGCGCGATGCCACCGCCTGATCGTGCCGATCAGGATCATCGCCGTCGCAGACATCAGCAACACCTGGATCAGGACGTCCAGGAAGCCGAGATCCCAGTCGCCGACGTCGTATGCGGCCATCAGCACGAGCCCGGCGATTGCGGCGGCCATCGGCACGCGCCATCGCCGCGAGGGCAGACGCCCGTCCGGATAAAGAGCGAGCACCACGGTGAGCAGGCCCCAAACTGTCACGTTGCTGAACATGTCGGCGATGCGGGTCGCCAACGTCTCCGGCGGGTCGGTGGGCCTGTACACCGTCAGCGTCCGATGCGTCGTGGCGAACGCCTGCACCGCACCGAAGGCGAGGAAGAGCCAGCCGAGGGTGTTGCGCGGCCGGAGCACGGCCAGCGCGCAGCCGGCCGCAGACCACGCCACCGCGGGCAGCACCTTGGCCAGTTCCAGAGCGAGCGGACTGTGAAAGACGCCCGGCGGTTGCGTGGGATGCCACTGCAGGGTCTCGACCGTACGAAAGGCGACACCGACCACCGTGACCAGCACGAACGCCGCGATCAGCAGCCATCGCCTCATGCACCCAGTGTGCCGCTGTGATGTCCCGGACGATGCCTGATTCGTCCCGAACCAAGCGGGCGGACCGCCCAGGCCACCCGGGACACCTGCCTCAAGCGCCCGCGGGCCCGGGTGCCCCAACGTGGAACGCACCCCCCTCCCAGCAAACCGGAGGAGCACCCGATGCGAGCGCTACTTGACCGCGAGACCGAACTCCGCAGCTTCATGACCATGGCAACCCACGACCTGAAATCACCGCTGGCCGCAGCCTCGGCGCATCTGGAGATGCTCCGCGAGGACCACGCCGCCACCCTCGGCGAGCAGGGCGGACAGGATCTCGACGGGATCGAGCGCGGTCTGCGCCGCATGGAGCGACTGGTCGAGGACCTGCTGCACTATGCCAAGGCCGACCAGAGCACCGTTACCCTTACGGCCGTCCCGTTGGCCGAGCTGGTAGCGGAGGTCATCGCGGATCACGCCACGACCGGCGGCGCCGACGTAGCCGTCACGTCTGATCTCCCGACGGTCCGGGCCGACGTGAAGCTGCTGCGCCACGTGATCGACAACCTGATCGGCAACGCCGTCAAATACACCTCGGCCGGGTCGGCGGCCCAGATCCGGGTATCGGCGCGAACCGAGCAGGACGGCACCGTGCGGGTAGAGGTGGCCGACCGTGGCATCGGCATCCCGGCGAGCGACCGTCCGCACGTGTTCGACGCCTTCCACCGCTCCGGGAACAGCGGCGCCTACCGCGGCACCGGCCTGGGCCTGGCCATCTGCCGCCGCATCATCGAACGCCACAACGGTCAGATCGGAGTCGAACCGAACGCGGGGGGAGGCAGCCGGTTCTGGTTCACCCTGCCGGCCCAGCGGTGATCGGCCGGTTGGCCCCGGGCTGCTCGCCGCCTGTGGCGCCTGCTGCGGGAGTGCCGGGTTGCGCGCTTGAACTCGCTGCTGGGCGCGGTGGGGTCAAGCGTTTCACCCAGCGGCCGGGCGTGCGGGTGCCGCGTTGCCTGGTGTCAGGCGTCGCGGATCGAGGCGATCAGGGAGTCGTGGACGGCGGTCAGGCCGGCGTCGAGGGCGCCCAGCAGAACGGCATCGTCGTCGATCGCGGTGACGGCGATGGTGCTTTCGAGCGGGGCGGCCCCGCGTACGGCGAAATTGACCGCTGACAGCAAGCGGTCGCCGCCGGCCTGGGCGATGGGGCCGGCCAGGACCACCAGGTACGGGTCGAGCACGGCGATCACCGCGGCCAGGCCGATGACGATGCGGTCGGCCAGGGCGATCAGGAAGTCGTCGCCGACCCCCGAGTCGCCGGCCGCGGCCCGTACGGCCTCGGCGGGGGTGCGACCCGGAACGCCGTTGTCCCGGGCCAGCTCGAGGATCGCCGCGCCGCCGAAGAGGTCCTGCAGGTCGAGCTTGCGGTGTGACGAATCGGGGGAGTGTAGCGGCATGTAGCCGATCTCGCCGGCGCCGCCGCGCGCGCCGCGCAGCAGGGTGCCGCCCATGTCGATGGCGAGGCCGAGGCCCTCCTCGCCGAGCCACAGCAGCGCGAAACCCTCGGCGTGACGTCCCACGCCCCGCCGCCGCTCGGCGATCGCGGCCAGGTTGACGTCGTTGTCGACGCCGACGGCGGTGCCGAGCGCGGCGGCGAGTTGGGGCACCAGGCCCGTACGGCCGAAGCCGGGCACGTCGACGTGCCGGATCGTCTCGGTGTGCGGGTCGTACGAGCCGGCCACGCCGAACTGCACGTGCCGGATCCGCCCGGCCGGTACGTCGGCCTCGTCGCGCAGGGCGGCCACGACGTCGACCAGGGCGGTCAGCGGGTCGGTGGTGAGGAAGTCGATGCGGGACTCGATGCGCCCGCGGACCGTGCCGGTCAGGTCGCACAGCGCCGCGACCACCGACGGGGCGCCGCTGGGACCGATGTCCCGTACGGAGACCGCCGCCGCGTACGCCGCCTCGGGGTTGGCGTTGTAGATCTCCGCATTGGGCCCGGGCCGGCCGCTGTTGTGACCGACAACGGTGACCAGGCCCGCGTCGGTGAGCCGGCGCAGCACCTCGGAGATCGTCGGGGTCGACAGGGCGGTGAGTTTGCGCAGGTCGGCCCGGGTGAGCATGCCGGGGTCCAGCAGGTGGGCCAGGGCCGCGCTCTCGTTCATGGCGCGCAGCAGCTTGGACGAACCGGCCAGACGGGTCACGGCGGCTCCCGGGAGTCGACTCATTGGCAAATTGGCTAACAGTTTGCCGGACGGTAGGCCGACCGTCGGCGGGTGTCAAGGGTCCGACCGTCAGCCTAGATGAGGCTATCGAAGACCATTGATAAACCTTTTTAACAGTTATAGCGTCGCGGCGTTCCCCCGAAAATCCCCCTCTTCGAGGAGCGTCATGAACCCCGCAAGGAGAGCCCTCTACGCTGCCGTGGCCTTGGCCGTCCCCGGCGTCGCCCTGGCCTACGGGTTGCTTCCGGCAAACGCCGCCGCCGCCGGGCCGATCAAAGGCCTGGCCGGCAAGTGTGTCGACGTGGCGGCGGCCAGTTCGGCCAACGGCACCGCTGTCCAGCTCTACGACTGCAACGGCACCGCGGCCCAGCAGTGGACCGTCGGCAACACCGACGGCAGCATTCGTGCGCTGGGCAAATGCCTCGACGTGACGGCCGCGTCGACAGCCGACGGCGCCAAGATCCAGCTGTACGACTGCAACGGCACCGGCGCACAGAAGTGGTCGGTGTCCGGCGCGGGTCTGGTCAACACGGGCAGCGGAAAGTGCCTCGACGTCACCGGCGGCAGCAGCGCCAACGCCACCCGGCTGCAGATCTGGACCTGCTCGAACACTGCCAACCAGGCCTGGACCCTGCCCGGTGGCGGCTCCACCCCGACGACCCCGGCAGGAACCAACTTGGACAGTCCCGCCAAGAAAGATGTCGCCATGCAACTCGTGTCGGCGGCCGAGAACTCGTCGCTCGACTGGCGGGCGCAGTTCCGCTACATCGAGGACATCGGCGACGGGCGCGGCTACACGGCCGGGATCATCGGCTTCTGCTCGGGCACAGGCGACATGCTCGAGCTGGTGCAGGCGTACACGAACGCCGTGCCCGGAAACGTGCTGGCCAAGTACCTTCCCGCGCTGCGCAGCGTGAACGGGACGGCCTCACACGCGGGACTCGACCCGAACTTCACGGCGGACTGGCGTACGGCCGCAGCCGACCCGCGCTTCCAGGCCGCACAGGAGTCCGAGCGCGACCGCGTCTACTTCAACCCCTCGGTACGCGACGGCAAGGCTGACGGCGTACGGGCCCTTGGGCAGTTCGCCTATTACGACGCCGCGGTGATGCACGGGTACGAGGGCATGCGGGCGATCCGGAACCAGGCGTTGAAGCGGGCCAAGCCGCCGGCACAGGGCGGGGACGAACGGGTGTGGCTCAACGCCTTCCTGGACGAGCGCGTGATCGAGATGCGGAAGGAGGAGGCGCACTCCGACACGTCCAGGGTGGACACCGCACAGCGCCGCTTCCTCAACAACGGCAACTTCGACCTGAACACGCCGCTGGACTTCGCCGTCTACGGCGACAACTTCCACATCGGCTGAACCTGAATACCAGGGGCTGGTCCGACGGATGTGGCCGTTCTTGCTGCCTTCGCGGGATCGCATCCGCCCGAGCCGCAGGCGACGGCGCTACTGGTTGCGCAGAGCAGCAAGCACGGCTGTGATCTCCGGCCGGGGCGTGGATGGCCGGCGCGCCGCAGCAGTGATCCGACGGGTGACCGGGGGCGTCAGCGGGCGCGTGACAGCTCCATAGCGCGGATCCACGGCCAGGCTCGGCAGCATCGTGATCGACCGGCCGCGTTCCACGTGCTGGAGCGCGATCATGTAGTTGTTGAACCGGCAGATCACCGTCGGCTCGAAGCCCGCCTCCCGGCACAGGCGGGTGGCCAGCTCGGACATGTACGAGCCGGCCACGTCGAACGTCCACCGCTGGTCGGCGCAGGACTCCAGGTCGATCGCGTCGCGGTCGGCGAGGGGATGACCGGGCGGCAGCACCACGACCACCTCGTCCTCGGCCAGGGGCATCAGGTCGATCGCCGGGTCGAGTTCGGTCCCGGCGAAGTCGGTGGTCGTGATGATGACGTCGACCTCGCCGCGGCGCAGCGCCGGCATGCTCACGTGGGGCTCCATCTCGAGCAGCACCACTGTCACGTCGGGGTGCCGCGCCGCCAGCGACGACACGGCCTGCGAAGCCAGCCCGGGCAGCGCGCTCTGGAAGGCGCCGAGCCGGACGGTTCCGGCTGGTTCGAGCGCCAGGCCGCGCAACGCCACCTCGGCGGCCTCCATGGCAGCCAGGATCTCCCGGGCCCGACCGGCCAGCAGCACCCCGGCCGCGGTCAGCCGCACCCGCCGCCCGGTGCGTTCGATCAGGGCCGTACGCGTCTCCCGTTCGAGCGTCGCCAGTTGCTGCGACACCGCGGACGGGCTGTGGTTGCCGCGCTGGGCCACCGCCCGCACGGTCCCGTACGTCGCGAGGTCGGCCAGCAACCTCAGCCGCCAGGGATTGAGCGTCATTGTGCGACTTTACTTAACAGCGACGGCGAAAATGCGAGATGGACCGGCACAGCGGCTGCGCTTAGCGTCGTCGGCATGGCTGATTCCTTCTGGTCCGACGCCGAGCGTCACCTGGTCCGTTACTCCGGCGCGGGGCGGTTCGTGCCCGAGATCATTGAGCGCGCCGAGGGCAGCTTCGTGTTCACGGCCGACGGCCGACGCCTGCTCGACTTCACGTCGGGGCAGATGAGCGCGATCCTCGGCCATTCCCACCCGGCCGTGGTGGCGACCGTGCAGCGGCAGGCGGCCACGCTCGACCACCTGTTCAGCGGGATGCTCAGCCGCCCGGTCGTCGAGCTGGCCCGCCGGCTGGCCGGGTCGCTGCCCGAGCCGTTGAGCAAGGTGCTGCTGCTGACCACGGGGGCCGAGTCGAACGAAGCCGCGATCCGGATGGCCAAGCTGGTTACCGGCCGGCACGAGGTCGTGTCGTTCGCCCGCTCGTGGCACGGCATGACGCAGGCGGCCGCGAACGCCACCTACAGCTCGGGCCGAAAAGGCTACGGGCCGGCCGCGCCCGGCAACTTCGCCATTCCGACGCCGAACGCCTATCGTCCGGACTTCACCGGCGCCGACGGCGAGCTGGACTGGCGCCGGCAGCTGGATTTCTCGTTCGACCTGTTCGACGCGCAGTCGGTGGGCAGCCTCGCTGCCTGCATCGTCGAGCCGATCCTCAGCTCGGGTGGTGTGCTCGACCTGCCGCCGGGTTACCTGGCCGCCCTGCGCGACAAGGTGCACGCGCGGGGCGGGTTGCTGATCCTCGACGAGGCACAGACCGGTCTGTGCCGGACGGGCGACTGGTACGCGTTCCAACGCGACGGCGTCACTCCCGACATCCTGACGCTGAGCAAGACCCTGGGCGCCGGGCTGCCGCTGGCCGCCGTGGTGACCAGCCCCGAGATCGAGCAGACGGCGCACGAGCGGGGCTTCCTGTTCTTCACCACGCACGTCTCCGACCCGCTGGTCGCGGCCGTCGGCAACACGGTTCTCGACGTGCTCGAGGCGGACAAACTCGACCATCGGGCACGCGAGCTCGGCGCGCATCTGGCCGACGGACTCCGCGAGCTGGACCAGCGGCATGCGGTGATCGGAGACGTACGGGGGCGGGGTCTGCTCGTGGGTCTCGAGCTGGTGCTCGATCGGGACACCCGGCAACCCGCCGACGAACTGGGCGCGGCCGTCACCCAGCGTTGCCTCGAGCTCGGTCTGCACATGAACGTCGTGCAGCTGCCCGGCATGGGCGGGGTGTTCCGGATCGCGCCGGCTCTGACGTCCACGACCGAGGAGCTCGACCTCGGGCTGGAGATCCTGGATCAGGCGATCGGGGATGTGGCGCCGCGGTTCACCGGAGCGAAGCGATGATCACGGTGTCGACGGTGAAGTAGTGCTCGGGCGCCTCCGGGTCGGCCGGTCCGTCCTCGGTCAGGCGCTCGATCGCCACCCAGTCGTCGGTGACCTGCCACAACCCCGGCTTCCAGGTCAGCTTCTCGGTGTCCACAGCCAGCGGAAACTCCGCCTCCACTCCGCCACGACCCGCATGCCGGATCTGCAGGTGCCGCGACGCCGTCAGCACCACCATGCGCCCCCGCGAGACCCCCAGCAGCAGATCCCCGGGCGGCACTCTCCCCAGCCCGGTCCCAGTAACCGACATTTCCGAATTGTCGAGGCCGGGTTCGCGACGAAGCGGACCTGGGGAGCCGGGTTTGGGGGTGGCCTGTGGGTCGGCGGTGGGGCCGGCTTGAGGGTTGGAGGTGGCGATGGATCGAGGGCTGGAGGTGGGGGTGGCTTTGGGATCGGGCGTGGCCTTGGGGCTTGAGGTGGGGTCAAGGCCGGTGTCAGCGTCGGGGCCGGCGGCCGCGGCGGGTTCGGCGCCGGCACTCGGGGACGTCAGATATCCACGGCCCTGACCGTCGCGTAGGGCGGCGCACTCCGAGAACCCGATGACACAGCTCAGAGGCGTCAAAGGCCCCACCACGTACGGGGTGATGGCCTCCCCTGTCGAAACAGAGAACCCTGCCGTGCCGCAGAGGAACTGCCCGCCCCGAGTGGTCAAGCCGTCGTCACACCCGGCCGGAACCTCCACACTCCACCGCCGGGCGCCGCTTCCCACCTCGTACGCGGAAAGCCGTTGACCCCCCTTGACCAGCACGAACTGATCGCTCACCCAGAGCCCCGGCGGCGCCCAGACCACCGACGCCCCGGTCCGGTGCCCCTCGTAACCCGGCGAGGGCAGTCCCGTCGGGACGCGCCAGACTTCCTTCCCCGTACGCCCGTCGATCGCGATCAGCAACCCGTCGGACCACCGGCTGATCACCGTCGTCCCCGACGCCACCACCCCGGACACCTCGACCGGCCAGCGCCGCAACGACCAGCGCGCGGTGCTCACTCTTCTCGCGTCGACCGGCCCGTCCGCTCGTACCTGCCTTTTCCCGGCGTAGACACGCATGCGCCCGTCGACGATCAGCGGGGCCATGTTGGCCCGCCCGGTGACCTGAGCCACGCCGACCGAGGGGTTGGGATAGGGCGTGCTCGCCGCCGACAGCACCTCGGCCGGGGCCAGCACCCGCCAGCCGATCAGACCGGCCACGACGGTCAGGACGAGCGCCGCCAGAGATCGCAGCAGCACCCGGGACACCCGCGCAGCCTATGTCAGGCGACCGCGGCCAGATCGTCGAGGTCGCGGCGCAGCGCCCCCTCGGCCGTCTCCGCAGCGAGCCCACCGAAGATCAGCGCGAGGATACGGCCGGCGGGTGCGGTGGGTGAGCCCTCCTGCTTCACGGTCACCATCGTGCCGCCGCGGTGCCGGCCGGAGAGGACCGGAACGAACGAATACGTCATGCGGTAGTCGGCGCCGATGCCGGGCGACGTCACCACGAAGTGTTCGGGCGCCACGCACTCGCGTACCCGGAACTCCTCGGTGACCTCGCCGCCGTCGGCCATGCGGCGCGTCTCGCGCCACACCGCGCCCGCGTCGAACGGCCCGTGGGTGCGTACGTCGACGCGGGTGACGGCGGTGAGCCACTCGCGCCGCCGGTGCAGGTCGGTGAACACCCGCCACACCGCCGCGACCGGCGCGTCGATCAGACGGGTCACCACCACCGTCGACATAACCCACCCCCGCGTACACGTTACGACACCGATCAGGGCACGACAGTCCCGGAAACCGAGCCCAGCGAGATCCGGGTGCCGGCCGCCGAGAGCGCGGTGCCGCCGATCCGTACGACGTCGCCGTTCTCGAGGAAGCCGCGCAGCGTGCCGTCGGCCAATTTGACCGGGTCGTCGCCGTTGCGGGTGAGCTCGAGGAACGAGCCGACCTGTTCGCGCTCGGGGCCGGAGACTGTGCCCGAGGCGTACAGGTCACCGGTCCGTACGGAGGCGCCGTTGCTGGTCAAATGGGCCAGCTGCTGCGCCGCCGTCCAGTACATCGAGGTGAACGGCGGCGTGCTGACCAGCGTGTCGTTCCACTCGACGGTCAGCCGCAGATCGAAGCCGGGCCCGGCGGGACGCAAATAGTCGAGCGGCTCCGGATCCTGCGGCTGGGCCTGTACGGGGGCCAGCGCGTCGAGCGGCACCACCCAGGGCGAGACCGAGGTCGCGAACGACTTGGCCAGGAACGGGCCGAGCGGGCGGTACTCCCAGGCCTGCAGGTCACGGGCCGACCAGTCGTTGACCAGCGTCACCCCGAAGACGTGCTCGGCGAACTCGGTTGTCGCTATCCGGCGGCCGGGCCGGCCGACCACGAACCCGACCTCGGCCTCGACGTCGAGACGCCGGCTGGGCCCGAACAAGCCCTCGCCGAGCTGGCCGGAGGGCCGCACGATCGGGGTGCCCGAGACGACCACGGTGGCGGACCGGCCGTGATAGCCGATCGGCAGGTGCTTCCACTGCGGCGACAGACCGGGCGAGCCGGGGCGCAGGATCGCTGAGACGTTGAGCGCGTGATGCTCCGACGAATAGAAGTCGGTGTAGTCGGCCACCTCGAACGGCAGGTGCAGGGTGACGTCGTGCAGCGGGATCACGGGCGGTCCCCACGCCACATGTGCGACCACGGCCTCGCGGGCGGCAGTCCACTCCTGCCGACCGGCCGCCATCAGCGGGTTGAGCGACGCCGCGGCCAGGCGCCCGCCGAGCGCCGACAGATCAACAACACCGTTTCCCAGCCGTACGCCGATACGCCGTTCGCCTCGGCCCAGGGTGAACACCCCGTACGGCAGGTTGTCGGGCCCGAACCCGTCGCTCACTCGTATCCCCCGTTGATCAGGCCGAGCCGCACCAGCTCGGTGAGCGGCTCGACGACGTTGGCCGCCCCGAACCCGACGAACAGCGGGCGCGGTTCGGCGCGCCGGGCCCGGCAGGCCTCCACCAGCGGCACCGGATGAGTCGCGGCCAGCACCTCGGCCACCTCGGCGACCTCCCCGCCGTCGTGCGCGCTGATCGAGGCGGCGAGCACGTTGAGGAAGCCGTGGTGGGTGAAGCCGGTTTCGGGATCGGTGTGCCGGATGGCGTGCCGCAGACCCGCGGCCAGCCGGAACGGCAGTTCCCGGTCGCGGCAGGCGCAGAGCACGGCGGCCAGCTCGACCGGGGTGGGGAACAACTCGGCCGCGAGCCCGCCGACGCGGAACTTGGCGGCCAGCGCCAACCCGTCGGCACGGGCCTGGGCCACCGCGTCCAGTGCGGCCAGCAGTCCCCAGCTCAGCGGGATCTCGGCGTACACCCGCAGGTCTCTGTCGGTTTGTGCCAGCAGCCGCAGGTCGGCCAGGCCGGGTTGCGGGTCCTCGCCGCGCCGGGCGACGGCAGCCTCCAGGTGCTGCACCCGCCCGCCGGCGGCCCGCAGCTTCTCGACGGCGACGGGCACGGCGGTCACGCTGACGTCGCCGACCAGGGCCACCGGCAGGTCATGGGCCTGCAGGTCGGCGCCGATCAGCGACGCGGGCACGAGCAACGGCCCGAGCAGGCCCGCGAACCAGCCCGCACGGTGCTCGTCGTGCTTGGCGACGGCCTCGGCCACGCCGGTGGGGCTCGGCGGCAGCAGGGACGCGTCGTCCACCAGCCCGGCGAAGAGCGGAGTCACCAGCGTTGACACGAATCCGAACCTAATAGACGCTTCCAGAAGCGGACAACCACGTCCAAGATGTCTGATTTCAAGTGAGGCAACGATGCCCTACTACCGCAGCGTCGGCGAAGTGCCCCACAAGCGGCACACCCAGTTCCGGCGACCCGATGGCGGCCTCTACTCCGAGGAGCTGATGGGGCAGGAAGGTTTCTCGTCCGACTCGTCGCTGCTGTACCACCGTCACCCGCCGACCGCGATCGTCTCGGCCGAGGTCTTCCCCGCGCCCGCGCCGAAGCGCTCGGCCAACCTGCCGTTGAAGCCGCGGCACCTGCGTACGCACAAGCTCGACGCCGGCCCGGCGGATGCGGTGCTCGGCCGTCACCCGCTGATGGCCAACGACGACGTACGCATCGGTTACGCCATCGCCGACCGGCCCTCGCCGCTCTACCGCGACGCTGTCGGCGACGAACTCCTGTACGTCGAGGACGGCCGGCTCGCCGTCGAGACCACGTTCGGCACGCTCGAGGCCGGCGCCGGCGATTACGTGATCATCCCGACCTCGGTGGTGCACCGGATCGTGCCGCTCGACGGGCCCGCCCGCTTGCTGACGATCGAGGCGAACGGCCACATCGGACCGCCGAAACGCTACCTGTCGGTGCGCGGCCAGTTCCTGGAGCACGCGCCCTACTGCGAGCGTGACCTGCGCGGACCGTCGGAGCCGCTGCTGGTCGACGGGACCGACGTCGAGGTGCTGGTCAAGCACCGGGCCGGGTGGACCAGGCACGTGTACGCGCGGCATCCCTTCGACGTGGTCGGCTGGGACGGCTGCCTCTACCCGTGGGCCTTCTCGATCCACGACTTCGAGCCGATCACCGGCCGCGTGCACCAGCCGCCGCCCGTGCACCAGACGTTCGAGGGACCCAACTTCGTGGTCTGCTCGTTCGTGCCGCGCAAGGTCGACTACCACCCGCTGGCCATCCCCGTGCCGTACAACCATCACAACGTCGACTCGGACGAGATGATGTTCTACACCGGCGGCAACTACGAGGCCCGCCGCGGCTCCGGCATCGAACAGGGCTCGATCTCGCTGCACCCGTCCGGCTTCACCCACGGCCCCCAGCCCGGCGCGGTCGAACGAGCCCTCGGCGTCGAGGCGTTCGACGAGCTGGCCGTCATGGTCGACACGTTCCGCCCGCTCGACCTGTGCGAGCCGGCCCTGGCCGTGGAGGACACCGCGTACGCCTGGACCTGGAACCGCTAGGCGCTCGGCACCGTCACCTCGACGTCGATCCGGGCCGGGACGGGTTTCTCGGGCTGGTGGTCAGGGGAGTTGTGGAAACAGGGCTGACCAGGCCTTCTCTGCGGCCCCGGCGATGGGGCCGTCGGAGCCCAGCGCCGCGGCGACCAGCGGGGGTGGGGAAGCGCGGCGGATCGCCATCAGGCCCGAGCGGTAGGACGTGTGGAGTTCGGCGGGGGCGGCTGCCAGCAGGTCGGCGGCGATGCTGCCGAGGGTGACCAGGTCGGCGTCGACGCCGTTGACCAGGCCCGCGATGCCTCGGCCTAGGGCGGCGGCGACCGCGCCCACGGCGGCACGCTCGTGGGGGCCGGGCGAGGCGATGACCCTGCGGGCGTATGTGACGGGGTCCGGCGGTGGGGGCTGGCCCAGGAAACGGGCGAGGGCGGTGCCGTCGACGGCCGTGCCCCAGCAGCCGCGGGCGCCGCAGGGGCAGAGGATCGCGGGGTCGCCGAAGGGCATGTGGCCGAACTCGCCGCTGGCTCCGGTCGCGCCGAGCAGCAGGTGGCCCTGGTCGACGATCGCGCCGCCGAGGCCGCTCTCGATGCGGATGTGGAGGGCTACCGCGGCGTCGGTGGCTGCTCCTCGGGCCGATTCGGCGGCGGCCGCAAAGCTGGCGTCGTTTCCAGCTACGAACACTGTGGGAGTCGGCCAGGTGGAGGCGTCGGCCACGGACAGCGCCGGGGCGCCGGAGGATGGGACGGCGGCGGCAGGGACGCGGGTGAGGGCTCCGGGCCAGAGGGTGGTCAGGTCGACGTCGTGCCAGCCTGCGGTGCTCGCGTCCAGGCGCAGGGCGGGGGCGACCGTGCCGGGCACCGAGACGCCCATGCCGCGCACGCGACCCCCGTACGTGTGCAGGATCTGAGCGACGGCGGCGGTGACCTCGGGCCAGGGGGTGCCGGCGTGGGGGGACGCGACCGTGGTCAGGGTGTGCCCGCCCAGCTCGACCACGTCGATGCGCCAGGCCTCATGCGTGATCTCGGCGGCGAGCACGAGCGGGCCCGACGGGTGGGGCACGAGCACCGTGGTCGGACGGCCGCGGGCGCCGCTGGGGGTGGCGGGGGCCTCGGCCAGCAGGGCGGCCTGAGAGAGGCGGGCGACCAGCTCGGTGGCCGCTCCGGTGCCGATGCCGAGGCGGCGGGCGGCGTCGGCCCGGGTCACGCCTGGGTGCTGGTGGGCGACCCGGAGCAGCTCGGTTGAGCGCGTCGTCACAGCCGATTCCCTTCTTTTACTCTGAAGCAGAGCTTATTGTGCGATGGGTGAACATGAACCGCCCGGCCCTGGCCGCTCTCGGCGCCTCCGCGTTCTTCTACGTGACGGCGGAGACGCTGCCGGTGGGTCTGCTGCCCGAGATCTCCCAGGGTCTGGACGTGGCCGAGTCCGACGTCGGTCTGCTGCTGACCAGCTATGCCGTGGTGGCGGCGGTCAGCACGATCCCGCTGACCGCGCTGACCATGCGGGTGGGGCGGCACCGGCTGATCGCGATCACCCTGGCCGTCTTCGTGGTGTCGCAGGCCGCGGCCACGTTCGCGCCGACGTTCGGGATCCTGGCCGGGTCCCGGCTCATCTGCGCGTTGGCCCACGGGGTCTTCTGGTCGGTGATCGGGCCGGTCACCGCCCGGCTGGCGCCGCCGGGGCAGGCCGGCCGAGCCACGGCGCTGGTCTTCGTGGGCAACTCGCTCGCCATCGTGCTCGGTGTGCCGCTCGGCACGGCGCTCGGTCAGTGGCTCGGCTGGCGCGCGGCCGTCGGCGCGGTCACCCTCGGCGGGGCGGTTTGCGTGATTGTCCTGATGCGGGTGCTGCCCCCGCTGCCGCCCCGGCCGCACGACCTGAAGATGCGGCCGGCCGTCCGGCTGCGGGCCGCGGTCGGCATCGTGCGGGATCCGGCGGTCGCGCTGCTCTGCGTGATCACCGCGGTGCTTGTGATCGGCCACTTCGCGGCGTACACGTACATCGCGCCGCTGGTGCGACGGGATGCGGGCCTCGAGGGCGCGGGGCTCAGCCTGCTGCTGCTCGGCTACGGCGTGGCCGGGTTGCTCACCAATTTCGCCGTGGGCCGCCACGTCGACCGGCGTCCGGGGACCGTGCTGGTGGCGCTGCTCAGCGTGCTGGCTGTCTCGGCGGGGCTGCTCGCGCCGGTGCTGGGCGTGGTCCCCACCGTCGTCGTCACGCTGCTCTGGGGCGGCGCGTTCACCGCCATTCCGGTCATCCTGGCCGCCGCGCCGCTGCGCATCGCGCCCCGGGCCCGGGACGCTGCCTCGGCCGTCTATGTGGTCGCCTTCCAGATCGGGATCGGCGGCGGCGCCCTCGCCGGCGAGCGTCTGGTGCGCTCGGGTCACCTGGGGGTGCTGCCGCTGGTGACCGCCGCGCTGGCAGTGGCCACCGTGGTGGTCGTGCTCACCGCCGGACGCCGGGTCTTCCCCGCCCGGCTGAGCGAGGAAGACCATCACCGGACCGAGGCGCAGCTCGTCGGTTAGCTCTTCAGGGCCACTTCGGCGGCGCTCAGGAAGGCATCGTTCTCGTCGGGCGTGCCGATGGTCACCCGTACGCCGTCACCCTGGAACGGCCGCACGATCACCCCTCGCGATTCGCAGGCCTTCCCGAACGGGGCCGACTGATCGCCCAGCGGCAGCCACACGAAGTTGGCCTGGCTGCTCGGCACCGCGACGCCCAGTTTGCGCAGCGCCTCGGTCACCCGGTCGCGCTCGGCCACCACCAGCGCGCACCGCCGGCGGACCTCCTCTTCCTGGGCCAGCGCCGCGATCGCCGCGGTCTGGGCGACCAGGCTGGTCGAGAACGGGGTGAGCACCTTGCGGATGGCCCCCGCCACCTCGGGCTGGGCCACCAGGTAACCCATCCGCAGGCCGGCCAGCCCCCACGCCTTGCTCATGGTGCGCAGCACGAGGACGTTGGGCCGGTCGCCGTAGGTCGCCAGCCCGTCCGGCACCTCGGGGTCGGTCACCAGTTCCCGGTACGCCTCGTCGAGCACGATCAGCACGTCGGAGGGCACGGCGGCGACGAAGCGGTCGAGCTCGGCCTTGCGCACGCTCGTGCCGGTCGGGTTGTTCGGGTTGCAGACGATCACCAGCCTGGTCCGCTCGGTGATCGCGTCGGCCATCGCCTGCAGGTCGTGCCCGTGGCCGCTGGTGTTGGGCACGCGCACGCTGGTCGCCGAGGCCCCGGCCGCGATGATCGGGTACGCCTCGAACGAGCGCCATGCGTACACGATCTCGTCGCCGGGCAGGCACGTGGCCTTGACCAGAATTTCGGCCAGCGCGACCGAGCCGCAGCCGGTGACGATGCGGTCGGTGGCCACGCCCAGCTTCTCGGCCAGCGCGTCACGCAGCGCGACCGCGCCCATGTCGGGGTAGCGGTGCGAGTGCAGCATCGCGTCGGCCACCGCCTCGGCCACGCCGGGCAGCGGCCCGTACGGGACCTCGTTGCTGGCCAGTTTGATCGCCTCGGCGATGCCCAGTTCGCGGGTCAGGTCGGCCAGGTTGCGGCCGGGGACGTACGCGGGCAGGTTGTCGAGGTCGGCGCGGGTGAGGCGGGTCATCAGCTTCCTTCTGTGTGAGAGCCGTTGCCGCCACTGCGGGTGGTGGCGTCGACCGGCTGGCGATCGTCCGGCGGGAGCGCGATCACGACCGTGCGTGCCGTCTTGTCGTGGAACGCCTGGCGCAGCTGCTGGTCGAAGACCGGCGAGATGCAGTCGATCAGTTGCAGCACGAAGCCGATGCCCGCGCAGCCCCACGCCGGGGTCCACAGGCCGAGGCGGGCCCAGCGGCCGAACGCGCGGCCGAACCCCAGCGGCTCCGTGTGCTCGACCGCCATGACCTTGATCCGCATGATGCGTTTGCCCAGCGTCTGGCCGGTGCTGCCGATCGACGGGGCCTCGTAGAGCAGCCAGAGCAGGGTGGCCACGATCAGCATGGCCCAGAGCAGGCTGTCCATCCGGCCCGAGCCCTGCACGTCGAACGCGCTGCCGCCGTTGGCCATCTCGTTGAGGCTGGCCCTGTACATCGGCACGAACTCTTTGGCGAACTCGTAGAAGAAGTAGCCGTTGACGACGACGTTGAGCAGCAGCACGGCGAGGATGTCGAGCAGCCGGGCGACCAGGCGCGGACCCAACCCGGCCAGCGCGTAGCCGTGCGGCCGCGCCTGCACCGGATACATGCCGGCGCGCATGCCCGGAGGCATCTGCTCCCAGCCGGGGGGAGGCTGCCACCCGGGAGGCGGCTGCCAGCCGGGCGGCGGTGGCGGCTGCGGACCCCAACCCGGCTGCGGACCCCAACCAGGCTGCGGACCCGATCCAGGCTGCTGGCCCGCGCCGGGCTGCGGACCTGCGCCCGGCTGCGGACCCCAACCCGGGGGCGGGGGCGTGAGGGGAGTGGGCGGGGCCGGCGCGGGCGATGCGGGAGCCGGGGGCGGTTCGTCCTGGACCGGCGGCGGGCCGTCCGGCGGCACGGCGTCGGCCGGGATCGCCTTGCCCAGCCACCCCTCGCCGTCCCAGTAACGCTGGGTCTCCGGGTCGGCCGGGTCCTTGTACCAACCGGCAGGCAGCGAGCTCATGGGGAAACCTTAACGACCACGGTGCGGGCGAATTTGTCGTGCAGGGTCTGCTGGTACGGCTTATCCGCCAGCTGCCACAATCCGTCGACCCAGCTGAAGAACGGCAGCAGCATGCCGCCGCCGTACTCGACGAGGTAACGCTTGGCCGCCATGCCGCGCGTCAGGCGCAGCGCCGGGTCCAGCGGGACGATCCGGATCTTCATCGCCTTCTTGCCCAGCGTCTGCCCGCTGCGGTGCATGTATTCCACCGCGTAGAGGAAGTACAGCAGCATCATCAGGGCGAACAGGCCCAGTTCGAGCAGCAGGAACGGCAGGAAGTAGTCGGCGAACACCGTGCCGAAGTCCGGTTCCGGGCCGTACGGGTCGGGAAAGTCGATCTGCAGGAACACCACCACGAAGGCCGGGATGAACAGAACGAAGGCCACGGCCGTCAGCAGCGCCATGTCGATCATGTAAGCGAGCAGTCGTTGCGGGAACTCGGCGAGCGGCACCCCCGCCGGGCTCAGCGGCGGGGGTGGCGGAGAAGGAGGCCAAGGGACGGTCACGCGACCAGTGTCACAGATTGCCGCGCAACTCCTGCTCCCGCTCGATCGCCTCGAACAGCGCCTTGAAGTTGCCCTTGCCGAAACCGAGGGAGCCGTGCCGCTCGATCAGCTCGAAGAACACCGTCGGGCGGTCCTGCACGGGCGCGGTGAAGATCTGCAGCAGGTAGCCGTCCTCGTCCCGGTCCACCAGGATCTTGCGGCGCTGCAGCTGTTCGATCGGCACACGCACCTCGCCGATCCGGGCGCGCAGCTCCGGGTCCTCGTAATAGGAGTCGGGGGTGTCGAGGAACTGCACGCCCGCGGCCCGCATGGCGTCGACGCTGGCCAGGATGTCGTTGGTGGCTACGGCGACGTGCTGGGCGCCCGGCCCGCCGTAGAACTCGAGGTACTCGTCGATCTGCGACTTGCGCCGCGAGACGGCCGGCTCGTTCAGCGGGAACTTGACCTTGCGGGTGCCGTCCGCGACGACCTTGCTCATCAGCGCCGAGTAGTCGGTCGCGATGTCGTCGCCCACGAACTCGGCCATGTTGGTGAAGCCCATGACGCGGCGGTAGAACTCGACCCACTCGTCCATGCGGCCCAGCTCGACGTTGCCGACCACGTGGTCGACGGCCTGGAAGAAGCGCTTGGGCTGCAGGCCGGCGGCGATGGCGGGCTGCCGGTCGACGATCGGCTCGCGGGCGACGAAACCGGGCAGGAACGGGCCGTCGTACCCCGAGCGGTCCACCAGTGAGTGCACGGTGTCCCCGTACGTGGCGATGGCGGCGACCCGTACGGTGCCGTGCTCGTCCTTGATGTCGTACGGCTCGGTCACGCCCCGCGCGCCGGCGGCCAGCGCGTGCGCGTACGCCTTGTCGACGTCCGGCACCTCGAGCGCGATGTCCTGGATGCCGTCGCCGTGCTTGGTGACGTGGTCGGCGCCGGGCGCTCCCGCGTGCACCGCCCCGACCAGCACGAACCGGGCGCCGCCGCTGACCAGGACGTATTCGGCGTGGTCGCGGAAGCCCTGCTCGGGCCCGCGGTAGGCCACGCAGGTCATGCCGAAGGCCGTGGAGTAATAGTGGGCCGCCTGCTTCGCGTTGCCCACGAGGAACCGGAGGTGGTCGACGCCCTTGACGGGAAAGACGTCGTCGGTACGGGTCCGGTGATCCATCGTCTGCGTCATTGACTGAGGTTGTCGCAGCTCACAGGGCATTTCAACATGTGTCCGCGCGCTTGCGCAGGGTGCCCGTTCCCCCGTACGGCCGGACCGGCAGCCGGTGCAATTTGCACAACGCCACGACGGCCCTGCCCGATATTTCCGGCAAATGCCATCGACACGGGCGAATCAAGATCCTTCGTCCGGGTGAGCGACCTGGCTAGCGTGTCGCGCATGGCGTCGGGTGGCAGCCCCTGGAAGGGGTACGCGCTGGTCGCGATCGTGATCGTGATCGTGCTGGCCACCACCGGCGTGTGGAATCCGTGGCCACAGGTCTGGGGCTGGGTCAACACGAGCGAGCCGATCGCCGGTGGCGCGGCCCGATGGCAGACCCGCATCGGCGGCAGCCCGCAGAGCGTCTCGATCGTCGAGGACGCCGTGGTGGTCGAGTACCGCACGTCGGTCGAGGCGTACGGGCTGACCGCCGGGGTCAAGCTCTGGGACAGCGACGCCGACTGGGCCGCGATCGCGGGCGACGGCGCCAACGCGGTGGTCGCCACCGGCCGCCTGCTGACCAAGGGCTACCAGGTGCTCGACCCGCGCACCGGCGCCCAGCTGCGCGCCGACACCGAGGCCACCGCCGTCTGGACGTACCGCAACGCCCTGCTCGACCTGCACTGCGCCAAGGGGGGCGACTGCGCGCTGACGGCCTGGGCGCCGCGAGGCACCAAGCCGCTCTGGTCCGTCGACACCGGCGGCATCGGCTTCGTGCTCAACGCCGCCAACCCCGACCTGCCCGACACCCGCCGGCTCACCGCCGACCGGGTCGACGACGACGTGGCCCGCCCCCGGCTGATGCCGAGCCTGATCGGGCTGCCCGACGACGGCAAGGTCCGGGTGATCGACACCGCGACCGGACGCGTGGTGCAGATCGCCCAGCCGGCGGCCGACCAGCGGATCGCCATCGCGGGCGGGCGAGTGCTGACGGTCACCGGTGTCGCCCGGGACGGAACCTGCTACTACGGGGTGGTGGCGACCGACCCGCCGTCGTCGGCCCCGGTGTGGCAGCGGGAGGGGCTCAACCTCCGTACGGCGGAGAACGGCTCCAACTGCAAGCAGGAGAACGACCCCGCGGGCGGCGAGGACGTGGTGCTCGGCGTCGATCCGACCGGCCGGGAGGAGCTGCTGGCCGGGCACGACGGGCGCATCCTGTGGCGCGGCGAGCGCGACGAGAAGGTGCTGACCGTCAACGACAACTACGCCGTGATCCGCAGCGCCGACTCGGGGACGTTGCGCGGTCACAACCTCAGCCGCGGCAAGAACGGCTGGTCACGGCCCGCGGGGGAGAACGCGGCCGCGGCCCTCACCCCGTACGCGGTGATCCTCACCAGCCGCAAGCCCGAGCGGGTCGTGGCCCTGGTGCCGAGCAGCGGCCGGGTGCTGGCCGACGTGCGTACGGACGCTGTGGTTTTCGCCGTCGCGGCGGGCGGGATGATCGCCGTCTCGGGCCGGGACATGGCCTATCTCCCGTTTACTTGACCGAACTGGTATGCGCGCAGGGGCGGAGCGGTTCGCGCCTGCCCGGACCGCTGTCCTAGGCTTTCCGCTCATGAGCAGAGGCGCCGCATTCACGTATTCGCCGCTGTTGCCGCTCGGCGACGACCAGACCGAGTACCGACTGGTCACCGACGAGGGCGTGGACGTGGTGCACGGCCCGGGCGGCCGGCGGTTCCTGACCGTCGACCCGGCCGTGATGACCCAGCTCACCGCCGAGGCGATGCACGACATCGCGCACTACCTGCGCCCGGCCCACCTGACCCAGCTCCGCGCGATCATCGACGACCCCAAGGCGTCGCCGAACGACCGGTTCGTCGCGCTCGACCTGCTGCGCAACGCGAACATCGCGGCCGGCGGGGTGCTGCCGATGTGCCAGGACACCGGCACCGCGATCGTGATGGGCAAGCGCGGGCGGCACGTGCTCACCGACGGCACCGACGAGGAAGCCATCGCCCAGGGCGTCTACCAGGCGTACACCCGGCTCAACCTGCGGTACTCGCAGCTCGCGCCGCTGACCATGTGGGACGAGCGCAACACCGGCTCCAACCTGCCGGCCCAGATCGAGCTCTACGCCGAAGACCCGGGCGGCGCCCCCGACGCGTACAAGTTCCTGTTCATGGCCAAGGGCGGCGGCTCGGCCAACAAGTCGTACCTCTATCAGGAGACCAAGGCGCTGCTGAACCCGGCGCGGATGATGGAGTTCCTGGACGAGAAACTGCGGCTGATCGGCACGTCGGCCTGCCCGCCGTACCACCTGGCCGTGGTCATCGGCGGCACCAGCGCCGAATACGCTCTCAAGACGGCCAAGCTGGCCAGCGCGAAATACCTGGACAATTTGCCCCGGCACGGCACGATGTCGGCCCACGGTTTCCGCGACGTCGAGCTGGAAGCGGCCGTCCTCGAGCTCACCCGCGACTTCGGGATCGGCGCCCAGTTCGGCGGTCGTTACTTCTGCCACGACGTACGGGTGATCCGCCTGCCCCGGCATGGCGCGTCCTGCCCGGTCGCGATCGCCGTCTCGTGCTCGGCCGACCGCCAGGCGCTGGCCAAGATCACGCCGTCCGGGGTGTGGCTGGAGCGCCTCGAGACCGACCCGGCGCGTTACCTGCCCGAGGTCGACCTCGCCGGCGAGCCGGTGGTCAACGTCGACCTCAACCGCCCGATGGCCGAGATCCGGGCCGAGCTGTCGAAGTACCCGGTCAAGACCCGCCTGTCGCTGACCGGCCCGCTGGTGGTGGCGCGCGACATCGCCCACGCCAAGATCGCCGAGCGGCTGGACGCGGGCGAGCCGATGCCGCAGTACATGCGCGACCACGCGGTCTACTACGCCGGCCCGGCCAAGACCCCCGAGGGGTACGCGTCCGGCTCGTTCGGCCCCACGACGGCGGGCCGGATGGACTCCTACGTCGAGCGCTTCCAGGCCGCCGGGGGCTCGCTGGTCATGCTGGCCAAGGGCAACCGTTCGGGCCAGGTGACGCAGGCCTGCCAGTCGTACGGGGGGTTCTACCTCGGCTCGATCGGCGGCCCGGCGGCCCGGCTCGCGCAGGACTGCATCCGCCACGTCGAGGTGCTCGAATACCCCGAGCTCGGCATGGAGGCGGTCTGGAAGATCGAGGTGGAGGACTTCCCCGCCTTCATCGTCGTCGACGACAAGGGCAACGACTTCTTCGCCGAGGTGACGAAGCCCGTCCTCTCGATCGGCCGTCGCTGAGGCGTCAGCTCGCGCAGTAACCGGCGACCGGGCTCAGCCACTCCTTGAACTGGCCCTCGATCGAGCTGTTGAGCTTGGGCAGCGTCGTCACCGACTTGACGTAGCCCTTGCTCGCCGCGCTCGCCTCGACCTTGGCCGCCGACGTCATACCGGCCGCCTTGAACTCGGGGTTCTGCGCGGCCGCGGTGTCTTTGCGGATCTTGGCGGCGACCTGCTTGAGCTCGGTCGTCGCGGCGGCCTCGGCCTTTCCGATCTCGGCCGATGCCTTGGCCTCGCGATAGGTGATCAGCTTGCCCATCGCCGCGCCGAAGTCGCGCAGCTCGACGGTGTAAAGCGTCTGCAGTTTCGCGCACACCGCGCGGGTGTTCGCCGTGTAATCCGGCGCGGCGCTGCTCGGTGCGGTGCTCGGCTGGGTCGTGGCCGGGGCGGCCTCGGTGCTGTCCGCGTCGCTGTCGCAGGCGGCGCCGGTCAGCAGGACGCTGCCGGCGAGCACGGCCAGGAGGGCGCGTCGCATGAGGATTCCTTCGGTCGGGGACGGGAAAACGCTCGCCCGACGGTACGTTCCGCCCGCGCCGTCGTCCAACCGGGCGTGACCGCCGCGATCCGACGGGTGGCGAGGATCATCTGCGAACCGGCCCGGGCGGAGAGACGATGGACCGGTGACGACTGACGAGAGCGGTTACCGGGTCGAGAAGGACACGATGGGCGAGGTCCGGGTTCCGGCCGACGCCCTCTGGCGGGCGCAGACACAGCGCGCGGTCGAGAACTTTCCCATCTCGGGGCGCGGCCTGGAGTCCGCCCACATCAAGGCGCTGGCCCAGATCAAGGGGGCCGCCGCGCAGGTCAACGCTGCTCTCGGGGTGCTCGACGAAGACCTGGCGCAGGCCATCGCCAAGGCCGCGGCGCACGTGGCCGACGGCGGTTACGACGACCAGTTCCCGATCGACGTCTTCCAGACCGGCTCCGGCACGTCGTCGAACATGAACGCCAACGAGGTCATCGCGACCCTGGCCGCGCGGGAACTGGGCCGCCCGGTCCACCCGAACGACCACGTCAACGCGTCGCAGTCGAGCAACGACGTCTTCCCCTCGTCGATCCACCTGGCCGCCACGGAGGCCGTCACGGCCGAGCTCATCCCGGCCCTCGAGCACCTCGGCTCCGCGCTGCTGGCCAAGTCCGAGGCCTGGTCCGAGGTGGTCAAGAGCGGCCGTACCCATCTGATGGACGCCACCCCGGTCACGCTCGGCCAGGAGTTCTCGGGGTACGCGAGGCAGGTCGCCAACGGCATCGAACGGCTCACCGCCACCCTGCCCCGCCTGGCCGAACTGCCGCTGGGTGGCACCGCTGTCGGCACCGGCGTGAACACCCCGCCCGGGTTCGCCCCCGCGGTGATCGAGCGGCTGCGCCAGAGCACCGGCCTGCCGGTCACCGAGGCCCGCGACCACTTCGAGGCTCAGGGCGCCCGGGACGCGCTGGTCGAGGCGTCCGGCCAGCTCAAGGTGATCGCCGTCGGGCTCTACAAGATCGTGAACGACATCCGCTGGATGGGCTCGGGGCCGCGCGCCGGCCTGCGCGAGCTGCGCCTGCCCGACCTGCAGCCGGGCTCGTCGATCATGCCGGGCAAGGTGAACCCGGTCGTGCCCGAGGCGGTCCGCCAGGTCGCGGCCCAGGTGATCGGCAACGACGCCACGGTGTCCTTCGCCGGCTCGCAGGGTGACTTCGAGCTCAACGTGATGCTGCCGGTGATGGCCCGCAACCTGCTCGAGTCGATCCGGCTGCTGGCCAACGCGGCCCGGCTGCTGGCCGACCGCTGCATCGACGGGCTGGAGCCGAACGTCGAGGTCGCGCTGGCGTACGCGGAAGGTTCTCCCTCGATCGTCACCCCGCTCAACCGCTACCTCGGGTACGACGAGGCCGCCGCGATCGCCAAGGCCGCGCTCGCGTCCAACCGCACGATCCGCGAGGTCGTGATCGAACGAGGGCACCTCGACAGCGGCAAACTGACCGAGCAGCAGCTCGACGAGGCCCTGGATGTGCTGCGGATGACGCGCCCCTGAACTCGCTTGGCGGGGCCGGTACCCTTGCAAGGTGAGTTTGCGCTTGTATGACACCGCGACCCGATCGGTTCGGGACTTCGTCCCGTTGACGCCCGGTAAGGTCGGTATCTACCTGTGCGGGCTCACTGTGCAGTCGGTGCCCCATATCGGGCATCTGCGCGGCGGCGTCAACTACGACGTGCTGCGCCGGTGGCTTATGCACACCAACTACGAGGTCACGTTCATCCGCAACGTCACCGACGTCGATGACAAGATCCTCGAGAAGGCGCAGGCGCAGGGCCGGCCGTTCTGGGCCATCGCCCACGCCAACAGGCTGGTGCTCGACGCCAACTACCGCGACCTCAACGTGCTGCCGGCGACCTACGAGCCACTCGCGACCGGCCACATCACCGAGATGCACGACCTGATCGCCGAGCTGATCCGCCGGGAGCGGGCCTACCCCGCGCAGGGCGGCAGCGGCGACGTCTACTTCGACGTGATGTCCTACCCGCAGTACGGCGCCCTGTCGGGTCAGAACCCCGACGACATGCGGCCGCCGAGCGACGGCGGTGAGCCCGACAAGCGCGACTACCGCGACTTCGCCCTGTGGAAAGGTGTGAAGGCCGACGAGCCGATCGATGCGTCCTGGCCGTCGCCGTGGGGCCGCGGCCGCCCCGGCTGGCACATCGAGTGCTCCGCCATGGCCCGGCGCTACCTCGGCGACGAGTTCGACATCCACGGCGGCGGGCTCGACCTGACCTTCCCCCACCACGAGAACGAGATCGCCCAGTCCCACTCGGCCGGGCTGCCGTTCGCCCGTAACTGGGTGCACAACGCGCTGCTCAACCTGGGTGACGCCAAGATGAGCAAGTCGCTGGGCAACGTGATCGACGTGGAAGCGGTGCAGGCGATGGGCATCCGCCTGGTCGAGCTGCGCTACTACCTGGCCACCCCGCACTACCGCTCCCGCATCGACTACTCCGACGAGGCGCTGCAAGAGGCCGCGGTGGCGTACAGGCGGATCGAGGGCTTCGTGCAGCGGGCCACCGAGGTCGTCGGCCCGGGCCGCCCGAAAGACGTGCCGCCCGCGTTCGCCGCGGCGATGAACGACGACCTCAACACGTCGGCCGCGCTGGCCGTCGTGCACGACCACATCCGCGAGGGCAACACCGCGCTCGCGGCCGGCGACGAGGCCGGCATCCGCGGGGCGATCACCGCCGTCCGCGCGATGCTCGGCGTGCTCGGCCTCGACCCGCTGGACGAGGCCTGGACCGGCAAGGCGACGCAGAACGACCTCAAGCCGGTCGTCGACTCCCTGGTCAATCTGGCCCTGGAGCAGCGCACCCAGGCGCGCGCACGCAAGGACTGGGCGGCCGCCGACTCGGTGCGCGACCAGCTCAAGAACGCGGGAATTCAGGTGGAGGACACTCCGGCCGGTCCGCGCTGGACGGTAGGAGACCACTGATGCCGGGAAACAGTCAGAACGCCAGCAAGCGGGCGACCTCGAAGAAGGGCGCACCGGTCGGCTCCGGCGGCAAGAACCGCTCGGGCCTCAAGGGCCGCGGCAAGACCCTGCCCGCCGACGAGCGCCCGTGGCACAAGGGCTACTCCGGCACCGAGAAGCTGCCCGAAAAGACCGCTCGTAAGCAGGAAAAGGAGCGCCGCGCCGCGGCAGCCGAGGGCCGCGCTCCCAAGGTCGGCATCCCCGGCTCCAAGGACACCACGTGGGGCCGCGGCGGCGGCCGCGCCTACGGCAAGCAAGCCCCCCAGCGTGGACGCGCCACGGGCCGCAGTGGCCCCCGCATCGCCCCCGGCCGCCGCTCCAATCCCACCAAGGAGGGCCCCGAGCTCCTGCTCGGCCGCAACCCGGTGGTCGAGGCGCTCCGTGCCGCAGTCCCCGCCACGGCCCTGTACGTGGCCCAGGGCATCGACATCGACGAGCGGGTGGCCGAAATCGTCCGCACCGCGGGCGACCGAGGCATCCCCATCCTCGAAATCGGCCGCAACGAACTCGACCGCATGACCGGCGGCGTCCTCCACCAAGGCATCGGCCTCCAGGTCCCGCCTTTCGCCTACGAGGACTTCGACGACCTCCTGGCCGCGGCCCTCGAGCAGCCCACCCCCCTGCTCGTAGCCATGGACGGCATCACCGACCCAAGAAACGTAGGCGCAGTAATCCGCTCAGTTGCTGCCTTCGGCGGCCACGGCGTCTTCATGACAGAACGAAGGGCCGCCGGCATCACCGCCACCGCTTGGCGGACCAGCGCAGGCGCAGCCGCCCGAGTCCCCGTCTCCCAGGTGGTAAACCTGACCCGAGCCATCAAAAAGGCCCAGGAGTCCGGATTTATCGCCATCGGCCTGGACGCAGACGGCGAAACAAACCTCTACGAGCTGGAAGCAGCCGTAGGCCCGCTCCTGGTAGTAGTCGGCTCCGAGGGCCGCGGTCTGTCCCGCCTGGTAGGCGAAACCTGCGACCTACGCGTCTCCATCCCCATGGCCTCAGACGTAGAGTCCCTGAACGCCTCAGTAGCAGCAGCCGTAACCCTCGCCGAGGTCTCCCGCCGCCGCACCACCCACTGACCAGCCCACCAAGGCCCGGCTCACCCCACGCGAGCCGGCCAACCCCCGCACGCCCATCAGACAGCCCCGACACGCACGCCCATCAGACGGTTCTGACGCGCACGCCCATCAGACGGTTCTGATGCGGCGAAGCCGCCACCCCCAACGGCCAGGCGCCGACTCACGCACCGACCAACCGCACCGTGGGGGTCTGGGGGGTCGCCCCCCAGGTGAGAACGCGAGGAGGCCGGTGCGCGCTTTTTGCGCACAGGGAGGCCCCCGACGAGCCCCCGGTCGGGATCGAACCGACGACCTCCCGTTTACAAGACGGGTGCTCTGGCCATCTGAGCTACAGGGGCGGGCGTGGTCAGCATACTGGCTGTGAACTTCCTGGCCACCTTGGCAGGTCGTAGAAAAACCTTTACGTTTACATGGCTGTTCCTCCACTCGGATCGTCCGGCACGTTCCTGCCGGTGGAAAGGAAGTCTGTTTCTCCATGGCTACCGTTACGTATGACAAGGCGTCCCGGATCTACCCGGGTTCTGAGCGTCCCGCGGTCAACGAGTTGAACCTCGAGATCGGCGACGGAGAGTTCCTCGTTCTGGTCGGCCCTTCGGGTTGTGGCAAGTCCACCAGCCTGCGCATGCTCGCCGGCTTGGAGGATGTGGACCGTGGCCGCATCCTGATCGAGGGCAAGGACGTCACGAATCTTCCGCCGAAGTCCCGCGACATCGCGATGGTCTTCCAGAACTACGCTCTCTACCCGCACATGTCGGTGTACGAGAACATGGCGTTCGCTCTGAAGCTGCGGAAGACCTCGAAGGCGGAGATCGACCGCCGGGTGAAGGAGGCTGCGGCGCTTCTGCAGCTCGACGAGTACCTGTCGCGTAAGCCGAAGGCGCTTTCCGGTGGCCAGCGCCAGCGTGTCGCCATGGGTCGCGCGATTGTGCGTGAGCCGCAGGTGTTCCTCATGGATGAGCCGCTGTCGAACCTTGACGCGAAGCTCCGGGTGCAGACCCGTTCGCAGATCGCCTCGCTGCAGGCCAAGCTGGGTGTCACCACGGTTTACGTGACGCACGACCAGGTTGAGGCCATGACGATGGGTCACCGGGTGGCCGTCATGCTCGATGGTGTGCTGCAGCAGGTGGACACCCCGCGCGCCCTGTACGACACCCCCGGGAACGTTTTCGTGGCGGGCTTCATGGGTTCGCCGGCCATGAACCTCAAGACGGTTCCGCTGACGGAGGCGGGCGGCAAGTTCGGCTCGTTCAATGTTCCGCTGACCCGCGAGCAGGTCGCGGCGGCGCAGAGCGGCGGCGGCAAGGTCACCATCGGTTTCCGCCCGGAGGCCGCCGAGCTGACCTCGGAGGCGGCGGGCGCGCTGCCGATCGTCGTCGACCTGGTCGAGGACCTGGGTTCGGACGCGAACGTCTACGGTCACGCCGACCTGGACGGTGACTCGGAGCGGTTCGTGGTTCGTACGGACCGTCGCAGCATGCCGAACATGGGCGAGACGGTTTA
Source organism: Paractinoplanes brasiliensis (assembly GCF_004362215.1). Classification (NCBI taxonomy): domain Bacteria; kingdom Bacillati; phylum Actinomycetota; class Actinomycetes; order Micromonosporales; family Micromonosporaceae; genus Paractinoplanes; species Paractinoplanes brasiliensis. Next base: position 4,022,433 of record NZ_SNWR01000001.1, read on the forward strand.
CGTCCGTCCGCAGACGTCCGCGATCCACGTGTTCAACGCGGAGTCGGGCGCTCGTATCTGATCTACTGCTTCCACAGCCGGGCGGTTCCATTTCGGGGCCGCCCGGTTTTTTGTGCCTTCTATTTGGCGAATCTGATGAGGACGAAGTCTTCGCCGGTGGCGCAGGCCAGGTGGGTGGTGTTCCACGAGCAGGTGCCGGTGTTGACGTCGCTGAGCGGGCCGAGTTGCACGGGCTGGTCGCCGAGGTGCCGACCGGCGAGTGCGGGGTCGTCGGGGTATCCGGCGAAGGGTTTGCTGAGTTCGAGCACGTTGGCCGCGTCGAGGCGGGCGGCCGCTTGCGGGCCGGCCCAGACTGTTTCGCCGTCGGCGTCGGTGAGCCGGTTTTCCGAGGCGCCCGCGGTGATGACCGCTTGGCCGACGGGGATGATCAGGTCGGCTTGGGGTGCGGCGGCTTTCCAGGCGGGTTTGCCTTCGGGGATGTCGACCGCGACCACTTGGGCGTTGGCGTCGCCGGGGCCGGTGCCTTCCAGCGTGCACACGCGGTCGTCGCCGCAGGCGGTGAGCCGCCAGAGCCTGGCGTCACGGGAGGCCGAGGTGTAGATGATGTCGACGCCGTCGAGCTTGTCGAGCCCGTACGCGACGAGGCGGTGGGCGCCGTCGGATTCGCGCACGATGAGCCGGCCGTTGTGGGCGATCACGTCGTCGGTCGTGTCGGCGACGTCGGGGCGGCTGACCAGGACCTTTCCGGTGTTGGCGTCGAGCACCCGTACGGAGTCGTCGCCGCCGATCTGCACGAGGCGGGGGTCGTCGCCGAGGTCGGGTGACAGGGGACGGCCGGTGGCGCCGGCGGGGCCGGAGAGGTCGGCGGGTGTGGTGACGGTGATCAGGTCGGGCTGGGAGCCTTCGGGGTCGGGCTGGGTCCAGCGTTCCTGGCCGTTGGTCATGTCGAGGCCGAGGAGTTGTTTGTTCTTGCGGTCGGCCACGACGGCCCGGTCGCCCGCGAACCAGACCTGGTCGTCGTCGCCGAGGGTTCGTTTCCACAGTTGTCTGCCGTCGGCGGCGGCCAGGAGGACAAGTTCGCGGGTTTTCGTGGTGTAGTCGCCGTCGCTGATCAGTGCGACTCCGACGGGGAGGGCGATGACGGCTTCCCAGGCTTTGACAGTGCCGGGCGCTGTGCCGGCGTCGGGTTTGCTCCACGCCGGTTTGTCGGTGCCGGTGTCGATGGCGACGACGCCGATCCTTCCGGTTTCGTAGTCGGTGCTGGCCAGGTAGGCACGGTTGTCGCGGATGACGGCGTCGCGGAGCCCGCTGGTGAAGGGGACGGCCGGCGTGACGTGGACCGGGTTGCCGAGTGTCTGGTAGTCGAGGGCCGGGTAGCGCGGCCAGAAAGCCCAGGCGACGGCGGCTCCGGCGGCGATGACGACGACGGCCGCGGCCGCGCCGGCGACGGCCCAGGGGCGGCGGCTGCGGGCGGGCCGGTTCGCTGCTGGCGCCGCTGGGGCTCCGGGCGGACGGTTGTGGGGTGGGCCGGGGTGCGGGGTATGGTCGGAGGCGAGCCACGGTTCGTGGCTGGGCGGGCCGAAGGGCGCGGCCGAGCCGGGCAGCGACGGGGAGCCGGGGAGGGCGTGGCCGCCTGCGGCGATAGCGGCGGCCTCGCCGGTGGCCCAGGGGTCGACGGGTTCGGCGTAGTGCCGGTCGTCGGCCGGCGCGGGCGGGGCTGTCGGGGTCGGCGCCGGCCCGGAGGCAGGAGGGGGCGGCGTGGGTGTGGGCGTCGGCGCGGCCAGGGTCGAAGCCATCGTCGCGGTCGGTGGGCGGTCGGCGGGCGCGGTGGGCGGACCGGCCGTCGGCTCGCCGGCGGTGGGGCGGGCCTGGTCGAGGGTGGCGCCCTCAGCGACCGGGAGTTCGGGCTGTTCGAGGACCGTGGGGGCGATACCGAGTTCGCTGTGCAGCAACCGGGCCACGAGCGGTACCCGGGAGGACCCGCCGACCAGGAACAGACCGGCCAACTCGGGCGGTTGGAGGCCGGCGGCCGCGATCACCGCTGCGGCTTCGGCGACCCCGCGGCGTACGAGGGAATCGGCTGTTGCCTCGAACTCGTCGCGCGTGAGATGGACCGCGTGCTCGACGCCCGGCACCGGGACCGGGGCGAACGGGCTGCGGGAGAGCATCTCTTTGGCGCCGCGGACGTCTTCCCAGAACTGCCGCCGGGCCCGCCACTGGGCCAGCGTCACCGGGTCGGTCAGCGCCTTCCACGCCGCGGGTTCGCCGCCGGCCAGCGATTTGCCCAGGTGGTCGACGAGGGCCGCGTCGAGGTCGAGCCCGCCCAGGTCGTCGGCCCCGCCTGAGGCCGTGACCGAGAAGTCGGCGCCCGGGCCGTTGTGCCGCACCACGGCGATGTCGAGCGTGCCGCCGCCGAAGTCGAACACGGCGAGCGAGGAACCGACGGGCAGGGGCCGGCGCAGCACCTCGGCGAAGTAGCGCGCGGCGGCCACCGGTTCGGGCAGCAGCTCCGTCCCGTCCGGCCAGCCCGCCCGGCCCAGCGCCTCGACGAGCACCGCACGTCGCGGGCCGCCCCAGGAAGCCGGGTAGGTGACCCGGGCCGGCGGCAGGAACCCGGCCGTGGCCACGGCCTCGCGGGCCACCGCCTCGAGCAGCGCGGCGAGCAGGCTCGACACGGGCACGGTGGCGCCGTCGGCGAGCATCACCGTGTCGGCGTCGACGTGGCGTTTCGGGTGGGGTTCGAGACGGGCCGGGTCGGCGTGGCCGAGCCGCAGGGCGTCGGCGCCCACGTGGAGGCGGCCGCCGGGGTCGAGATAGACCGCTGACGGCAGCAGGGGGCGCCCGTCGAACAACAGTGGCCGCGTGCGCCCATCGGGCCGTCGCAGCATGGCCACGGTGTGCGAGGTTCCCAGGTCGACGCCGAGCACGAAGCCTTCCGTCACGGCCGCCATGCTACGACGAACCCCCTAGGCCGACTGTCATGCGGTTCGTTTGAATGACCCGCGCCGGAATGGGCGGTAAAACGCAGAGTGGTCGTCGGGAAAGGACATTTAGCTCCGCATGCGGCGATACGGCAGCCCGCGCCGACAATTTCCGTGACCTGCGGTAACGCACGCGAAATGGGCGTGCACAGATGCGCCGAACCGAATGTCACGGCCTAGTCACAACGTCATCGATCGTAGTGACTTTAATGCGGATCGATCGGAGGATCCGGTGGATGCGCCCAGTGAACCCCCGCTTGGGCGCCTTCCTTCCGGAGGACCCGTACGTGAGACAACAATTCACATGGGGCCGGCGAACGTTCACCTCTGTGCTTGCGATCGGCGTTGCCGCCGGTGCGACGTTCAGTGGTGCGCTTCCGGCCTCGGCGGCGCCGGGCGCGGACGCGGTTCCCGCCGCACTGCTCGAAGCAGCCGAGAACCCCGCCACCCCCAAGGAGTCGCCGGCTGACACCCTCGGCGCGCACGACGCCGAGCTGCTGGCCAAGGCCGAGGCGGCCAACAAGAAGTTCGTCACGGTCATCGTCGCGACCGACGCCGGCAAGTCGGCCGACGTGGCCGCGAAGATCAAGGCGCTCGGCGGCGTCGTGACCCGGCACTTCGACGAGATCGGCTACGTGCTGGCCTCGGTGCCGATCGCCAAGGTCGTGGCGGCCGCGGAACTCGCCGGCGTCAAGGCGGTCGACCTCGAAGAGACGATCAAGCTGCCCGAGACGGGCATTCCGCGCGACAAGTCGGGCAAGCCGGCGCAGCTCGCCGCGCCCGGCCCGTCGACGCCCGCCGCGAACCCGTACCTGCCGACCGACGAGACCGGCTCGGTGGCCTTCAAGAAGAAGTACCCCAAGTACGACGGCCGCGGCGTGACCATCGGCATCATGGACTCCGGTGTGGACCTCGACCACCCGGCGCTGGCGAGGACCACCACCGGCGAGCGCAAGATCGTCGACTGGGTCACCGCCACCGACCCGCTGCTCGAGGGCGACGGCACTTGGCGCGCGATGCTCACGGCGGTGACCGGGCCGACCTTCACGTACGCGAGTCAGACCTGGAAGGCCCCGGCGGGCAACTGGCGGATCAACCGGTTCGCCGAGTCGATCACCGCGGCCTCCGAGCCCGAGGGCGACGTCAACCGCGACGGTGACACCACCGACACCTGGGGCATTCTGTACGACCCGGTCAGCCACGACATCCGGGTCGACACCAACCAGAACTTCGACTTCACCGACGACGCCGTCATGCGGCCGTACAAGGAGAAGTTCGACGTCAACCACTTCGGCGCCGACAACCCGGCGACCGCGATCAGCGAGCGGATGCCGTTCGTCGTGGAGTACCGCGAGGACGTCGACCTGACCCCGGCCGGCATCGAAGGCACCGCCGACTTCGTCAACATCGGCATCCCCGAGGGCCTGCACGCCTCGCACGTGGCCGGCATCGCCGCGGGCAACGACCTGTTCGGCAACGCCGCGTTCGACGGCCAGGCGCCCGGCGCGAAGATCGTCTCGGCGCGGGCCTGCTCGTGGGGCGGCGGCTGCACCAACGCCGCGCTGACCACCGGCATGGCCGACCTGGTGATCAACCGGGGCGTCGATGTCGTCAACATGTCGATCGGCGGCCTGCCCGCGCTCAACGACGGCAGCAACGCCCAGGCTCAGCTCTACAACCAGCTGATCACCAAGTACGGCGTGCAGCTGTTCATCTCGGCCGGCAACAGTGGCCCGGGCACCAACACGATCGGCGAGCCCTCCGGTTCGACCGAGGTGGTCAGCGTCGCGGCCAGCATCTCCGACGACACCTGGAAGTCGAACTACGGCGCGGAGACCCGCACGCCGCTGCAGCTGATCCCGTTCTCGTCGCGGGGACCGCGTGAGGACGGCGGCTTCAAGCCGAACATCGCGGCGCCCGGCTCGGCCGTCTCGCTCTCGCCGACGTGGGAGGACGTGCCCGGCCTGACCACCGTGCCGTACACCCTGCCGCCGGGCTACTCGATGCAGAACGGCACGTCGATGGCTGCCCCGCAGGCCGCCGGTGGCGCCGCCCTGCTGCTGTCGGCCGCCAAGGCCAACGGTTTCAAGGTGAGCCCGCCGTCGCTGCGCCGCGCTATCTACTCATCGGCTGACCCGATCCCGGGCGAGCAGGTCAACGAGCAGGGCTACGGCCAGCTCAACGTGCCGGACGCGTGGAAGTTGCTGGCCAAGAAGTCGCCGACGCGTACGTACACGGCGACCGCCCCGGTCTGCACGCCGCTCGCCGACTCGCTGGTCACCCCCGGCCAGGGCGCCGGCATCTACAACCGGTGCGCCGCCGCCGACGGTGGTTTCAAGCCGGGCCAGGTCAAGGTGCAGACCGTCAAGCTGACCCGCACCAGCGGCCCCAGCTACCCGGTGCTGCACACCCTCACGTGGCAGGGCGACCGTACGTCGTTCGTCTCCTCCCCAATCGTCGCGCTGCCGCTCAACAAGACGGTCAGCGTCCCGGTCGTGGTGCGGGCCCCGAGCAACGGTGTGGCGAGCGCGCTGCTCAAGGTCGACGACCCGACCACTCCGGTCGTCGACTTCGAGGTGCTGAACACCGTCGTCACCGGCGTCGACACCAAGAAGCCCGCGTACGCGACCTCGCTCTCGGGCAAGGTGGACCGCGCGAACACGACGTCGTACTACGTGACCGTTCCCGAGGGCGCCAAGGCGCTGCAGGTGGACCTGTCGGGCATCGCGTCCGGTTCGCAGACCCGCTGGATCGCGATCAACCCGTGGGGCGTCCCGGCCGAGAGCACGGCATCCTCGCAGTGCTTCACCAACTACTCCGACCCGGCGACCTGCAAGCCGGAGGAGCGGTCGTACGAGAACCCGATCCCGGGCATCTGGGAGATCGAGGTCGAGTCCCGGCGTACGTCCGCGGTGGTCAGCAACCCGTTCAAGGTGAGCGCCAAGATTCAGGGCCTCGAGCTGACCCCCGAGGCGGTCTCGCTGCCCAGCATCACGGTGAACCAGCCCGCCCCGGTGAGCTTCACCGCGAAGAACGTCTTCGGGCCGGTGACCGTGTCGGCGCAGGGCGGCCCGCTCGGCAGCTCCAGCAGCCGGCGTCCGTCCATCGCGGAGGCTGAAAGCCAGGAGTACGAGTTCGCGGTGCCGGCCGGCTCGACGCGGCTGACCGTGGCCATCGGCCGCACCAGCGACGCCGCCGCCGACCTGGACCTGTCGCTCTACCGCGACGGCGTGCTGGTCGGTCAGAGCGCCGACGGTGACTCCGAGGAGTCGATCACGCTGACCAACCCGGCGGCGGGCGCCTACACCGCCGTGGTGGACGGCTACGCGGTGCCCGCGGGCACCACGGAGTTCGACTACCTCGACGTCTACTTCAGCCCGGCGCTCGGCTCGGTCACCGTGCCGGCGACGTCGGTCACGCTGGCCAACGGCGCGTCGACGAATGTCTCGGGAACGGTCACCGCGCTGTCGGTGCCGCCCGCGGGCCGTGCCCTGTCGGGTGAGGTGACCATCGTGACCGACCAGGGCGCCGTGGTCGGCCGCGGCCCGATCGCCATCGCGGCGGTCACCCCGTAACCCGTATCAGATAAAAGAGGCTCGTCCGGCTTTCGCCGGGCGGGCCTCTTTTATCGGTTTATCAAGATCGCTGTACGGCCATCCCAAGCCCCCACCCGCCCTGGGGACAGGTGCCGACCTTAGCGGGGCGTGACCTGCGGAAATCGGTTGTCCACAGGGATGATCGGGTGGAATCAGCGGTACTGCTGGTCGATTCCGGCCACCGGGCGGCCGTCGGCTGAGAACGGGCGGTGCTCCGGGGCGTCGTCGGTTTCGACGGGCTCCTCGTGCAGGCGCGGGTCGTCGGGGGTGGCAGCCGGGGCGGGCTTCTTTTGCCTCTGCGCCTTGGCGGGCTTGCCGGGGACGGAAGGGCGGCTCTGTTGGGCGGCACCGGGCGAACCAGCCGCGGCGGGAACACCAGCAGCGGGACCGTCAGCGGAGGAAGCGGAGGAAGCGGGGGAACCCGGGGAGCCGGGGGAGCCGGCGGCGGGAGCAGATCCGGCCGGAGGCGTCGAGCCGGCAGGCGCCGGCGATCCGCCGGCGCCCAGCAGCGGGCCCGCGGCGGCCGCGGGCGAACCGAGCGCGGCGGGCAGCAGCGCGATCCCACCGGCCGGCATCCCGGAAATGTCCGGGTCGTCGCCGGCGGGGAGGTCGCGCGAAGAGGGCAGCGAGTTGGCGGGAAGCCTGCCGCCGAGGCCGCCCAGCAGCGGAACCCCACCGGAGAACATCTCGGCCTGGCGGGCCGGCGGCGGCGAGGTGAAGTCTCGGGTCTGTCCGCTGGGAAGCAGGCTGGTCATCCACGGCAGCCCACTCACGTCGGTGCCGTAGAGCGGCAGCCCCTGCATCGGCAGCGTGCTGCCGGGCACCACGTCGGCGGCGGGCAGTTCGGGCTGGTCGATGACGTCGGGCGAGTCCGAACTGGACTCGCGCGGGATCAGTCCGCGCCGCGGTTCGCCGGGGTCCCGGCCGGGCAGGGCCGGGTTGAGGTCGGGGCTGTTCTGCCCGGCCTGGAACTGTGCGATCGGGATCTTGCCGAGGGCGGTGTCCTTCAAGGAGCTGTGGCCGAGCGGATTGCCGATGTTGATGCCGTTGCTCTGCCCGAGCACGTCGGCCAGCTGCTCGTCGGTCTGCTGGGTCGCGACGTCGGCGCCGGGCGCCACGCCGGTGCCGGGGAGCGTGTCGGCCTGGGCGGGGCCGGCCGCGAACAGGAAGATCCCACCGGCGAGGGCATACCAAAACTTGCGCACTGTTCTCCTCCTGGCATGACCAGAATCGGGACTAAAGTGTCGGATGGGGCAACGACTGTCCCCGCCGAGCGGTTCCGGCTGGCTACGATCGCGAGCGTGGCTACGGATTCGGCGCGGGACGGCGTACGCAGGTCCTTGGTCGCCAGGCTGCGGGAACGAAACGGTGATGCCCGGCCCCATTTCGTGGTCTGCGGGTCCGACGCGCTCGTCTACACGCTGGCCGAGGAACTCGCCAACTCGGGGCGCATCCGGCTGACCGTGATCACGCCGCCGGAGCTGCGGCCGGCGGTTCCCGACCTCGACGGTCTGCGGGCCCGGGGCGTACGGGTGGTCATCGCGGCCCGGCTCGACGAGCGCGCTTTCCGCGAGGCAGGTCTGGCCGGGGCCGCCGCTCTGGCCCTGGTCATGCCCGACGACATGGTCAACCTGCACGCGGCGTTGTGCGCGCGGGCCGTCGAGGGCGATCTGCGGCTCGTGATCCGCATGTTCACCACCGGTTTGGCGTACGGGGTCCGCCGGCTCTTCGCCGATTGTGCGGTGCTGTCCGACGCCGCGATGGCCGCTCCCGCCTTCGTCGCCGCCGCGCTCGGTGAGGTGGCGCCGACCCATTTCCGGTACGCCGCCCGCACCCTCACCGTGGCCCGGCGCGGCGACGTGCCCGAGACGTCGTCGCTGGTGACGCTGGCCACGTTCAACGACACCGGCCGCATCACGGTGCTGCCCGCCGAGCCTGGGGCGTCCGGGCGGAGGTCGGGTGATCTGGTGCTGGCGGAGGCGTCCGGCCGTCCGGCGGCGCAGGCGGTGACCGCTCGTCGTCTCGCCCGGGCGGGCCGGCGGCGTCGCCCGTGGTTGTCGATCGGCCGGGCGGTGCGGGCCGGCCTGACCCGCAAGCTGGGCATCGCCGTGCTGGTCACGCTGGCCTTGACGGCGATCTCGGGCATCGTTCTGACCCAGTTCACCGATGTCCACGGTTTCTGGAAGTCGATCTACGTCACGCTGCTGACCATGGTCGGCTCGTCCGATGTGGAGCCCGAGAACCAGCCTGTGGCCCAGGCCGCCCAGCTGGTGCTGACGATCGCCGGGGTGGCGCTGCTGCCGCTGATCACCGCGGCCGTGGTCGACGGCGTGGTGAGGACCAGGCTGGCCCTTGACCGGGGTGAGGTTCTCAAGGTCCACTCAGGTCACGTCGTGCTGGTCGGCCTGGGGACCGTCGGCACCCGGGTGCTGCGCCAGCTGACCGATCTCGGGCTCGACGTGGTGGCGATCGACCGCAATCCGAAAGCGCGCGGCGTCAAGGTGGCGGAGTCGCTGGGCGTGCCGGTGATCACGGGGGATGCCGCGCAGGAGGAGACTCTGCGGGCCGCCTCGATCCATCACTGTCAGTCGCTGGTGGTGGTCTCGACCGACGACGCCGTCAACCTGCAGGCCGCGCTGCACGCCCAGGCCGCCCGCGAGGACATCCGCGTCGTGCTGCGGCTGCTCGACGACGACTTCGCCCAGCGGGTGCAGGCCGCGTTCAACATCAACATTTCGCGCAGCGTCTCGCGGTTGTGCGCGCCCGCGTTCGCCGCCGCGATGCTGGAGCGCGAGGTGCTGGCGACGATCCCGGTCGAGCGGCACGCGCTGCTGGTGGCGGTGGTTCGGGTGATGCCCGGCTCAGCTCTGGACGGCGCGGTGCTCGAGACGGCCGAGCGACCCGGGAGCACCCGGGTGATCGGCATGACCGCGGCCGGCTCGGAGTGGGTCGACTGGCTGCCCGACCACCGGCGGGTGCTGTCGGCGGGCGACGAGGTCGTGGTGGTGGCCCGCCGGGCGGGGCTGCGCGCGCTGCTCGGGGAGGCGGCCGAGCTGGTGGTGGACGACTCAGCCGCCGGCGAGTGACTCCACCTCGACGCCGAGCACGGCCTGCTCGTCGGGCTTCTTGGCCAGCACGTCGGTGAGGTAGGACTGCACGGCCGGCGCCATGCCGACGTCCCGACCGGCCCGCTCGGACAGCAGCCACTTGTGCTGGATGATCTGCGTGAAGATCTCCTGCGGTTCGAGCTTGTGCCGCAGGTCGGCCGGAACAGCGCGCACGACCGGTTCGAACACCTCGGTGAGCCAGCGGTGGGCGGCCTGCTGTTCGTCGGTCAGCAGGCTTTCCGCCCTGTACGTGTCGAGGTCGTTGAGCAACTGCCGGGCCTGGTTCTCCTCGGCGTCGAGGCCGGTCAGGCGCAGCAGGCGGCGGGTGTGATAGCCCGCGTCGACGACCTTGGGCCGGATGCGGACACCGCCGTCCACCGTGGACATGGCCACCTCGGCCACGTCGAAGCCGAGCTCGTTGAGCCGCCGGATGCGCCCCTCGATGTCGTGCCGGGCGTCGCCGCGCGGCACTTCCTGCTCGTACGTCACCTCGTGCCACAGCCGGTCGTAGCGCGCCACGATGTCGTCGACCACCGCCTCGGGGTCGATCGACTCGTGCAGCAGCTCGGCCGCCTGCAGGTCGAGCAGCTCGCCGAAGATGTTCAGCCGCAGGATCTCGATGTCCTCGCTGCGCTGGCCCTCGGAGAGCTTCGGATAGAGGTTGCCGGTCTCGGCGTCGACCAGGTAGGCCGCGAACGCGCCCGCATCCCGCCGGAACAGCGTGTTGGACAGCGAGCAGTCGCCCCACGAGAAACCGGTGAGGTGCATGCGCACGATCAGGGCGGCGAGCGCGTCGAGCAGGCGGTTCAGCGTGTTGGGCCGCAGCGTGTGCGAGAACAGGGCACGGTACGGCAGCGAGAACTGCAGGTGCCGCGTGATCAGCACGGTTTCGAGCGGTTCACCCTCGGGGGTCTCGCGGTCGGTCACGATCGCCACCGCCTCGACGGCGGGGAAGTCGATGCGCTCCAGCGCGCGCAGGAGGTCGTACTCCTTTTCGGCGATCCGTTCGCGGGTTTCCTTCAACGCGTAGACCACGTCGTTGAGCTTCACGAAACGCACGATGTGCCGCGAGATGCCCTGGGGCAGGGCGACCAGGTGATCGGCCGGCCAGTCCTCGAGCGGAATGCCCCACGGCAGATCCAGCAGCGCCGGGTCGACGAGGGCTGAAGTGATGCGCACCGAACCAGTGTGCACGGTGCGGAGTGCGCGTCGCTGCCGCACGTGGCTCGTTACACAGGTACGAGAACGCCGGATCAGTACATACGTTCTAGAAATGATACGAATGGCGGGTTACCCACAGTGCCGTTGAAGACCGGTCGACGTAAGGCAGGCATGGCGATCGCGGCGTGTGCGGCCGTGTTGCTGGCGGGTGCGACGGGTGCGACCACCTGGCGCGCGGCCGGCGACAACGGAAAACCGGTCGGTACCTGGCACGACGCCCCGGCTGCAGCCCGTACGCCCGTCTCGGCCGACCAGCGTCTCGGAAGCGGGCAAAACGCCACGCCGCGCACCGGGCCGACGGCGACCAGCGAGACCCCGCCATCCAGCTCGCCGGTGACGACGCCGCCGACCGAGAAGGCCACGGTGAACCCGCCTCGCCCCGGCAGCGTGGAACGGCCGATCGAATCCGGCGCCGCCAACGGCCGTCAGCGGGTCGGCGAGCTGCTCCGCGTGTCCAAACTGCTCGGCTACCTCGGGGGCCGTCCCCGGAAGGAGACGTTCCGCTACCCCGGAGCCTCCTATGTGAAGCTGCACTTCTCGCGGATCGCGCTGCTGCCCGGCGACTACGTCACGGTCGCCAACGCCGACGGCACCGAGAGCTATCGGTACGACGCACCGGAGAACTCGGCCGACAGCGACCGCTGGGCCATGTCGGTCACCGGCGACACGGCCGTGCTCGAGGTCCACCGCGGCGCCCCTGACCTGCTGGGGCTGGGCCGGCTGGCTGGCGGGCTCGGCGTCGACGTCGACCGGGTGGCGCGCGGCTACAGCCGTACGGAACAGGGCCGTCAGCCCGAGAGGCAGCTCACCGCCCCCGGGCGTACGGGCCGGGAGGAGTCGGTCTGCGGCAGCGACACCTCGGCCGATGCCGTCTGTTACCGCTCCTCCGACCCGGTCGCCTACACGAAGTCGAAGGCGATCGCCCGGCTGCTGATCAACGGGACCGAGCTGTGCACCGGCTGGCGGGTCGGGACACAGAACCGCATGCTCACCAACAACCACTGCTTCACCAGCTCGTCCGAGGCGTACGACACCGAGGTCTGGTTCAACTACCAATGCGCGCGCTGTGGCGGGTACGACGTCTATCAGCCGACCAAGGTCTGGGGCGCACAGGTGATCGCGACCGACCGCACGTACGACTTCACCCTGTTCACGGTGGACAAGTTCGCCTCGATCGAGAAGTTCGGCCACCTGAGCCTCGACACCAGGCGGCCGGCCAAGGGGCAGCAGCTGTACGTGCCGCAGCACCCGGCGGGCGAGCCCACCCGCATCGCCGGGTCGCTGGGCGAGAAGGCCGGGAACTGCTCGGTGGTCGACCCGGGTTACGACGGTTACGCCTCCGGCTCGGACGTGGCGTACTTCTGTGACACCGAGGGCGGCTCGTCCGGTTCGCCGGTGCTGTCGCGCGCGACGAACAAGGTCGTGGCGCTGCACCACTTCGGCGGATGCCCCAATTCCGGCGTTCGGGGTGACCTGCTCGCCGCCAGGCTGGCCCGCTACCTCTAGTTTTGAGGGTGTGCGGAAGAAGAACTGGTGGCTCGACGTCGCCCTGCTGGCGGCGTTCGTCGCGTTGACGGTCGCGCTGATGAACGGTCACCTGCTGCGGCTCGACGAGCGGGTGGCCGACTGGTCGCTGAGCCACCAGCCGTGGTTGCCGTACTGGACCGCCCGCGTGCTCAACTATCTGGGCCAGGGCGGGCAGATCCTGATGCCGGTGTCGCTGATCCTCACCGGCGTGCTGACCTGGCGCACCCGATCGGTCCGGGCGGTGTTCCCGTTCGTGGCGGCGTTCGTGCTGACCTACCTGACGATCGGCCCGCTCAAGATCTGGTCGGATCGGGCCGCGCCCCGGTTCGACGGCCCCAACCCGGTGATCATGCACAACCCCGATGCCTCCGGCGTGTACGCGCTGAGTTACCCCTCGGGGCACCTCGGCAACTCGCTGGTCTGGTACACGGTGATCGCGGTGCTGGCGGTCGCGCTGCTGCGCCGCCCGTTGAGCCGCCCCGAGACGTACGCGCTGAGGGTCCTGCCCGTGGTGATCGTCTTCGTCACGACGGTGTACACCGGCTTCCACTGGCTCACCGACTCGGTCGCCGGGGTGCTGCTCGGCGTCGTGCTGGCCCGGCTGATCGAGCGGATCCCGTTCGACCGCATCCCGTTGCCCTCCTTGCGCGGCTGGGAACGGCCTGCCGATCTCACACCCAGCGACCGCCTCGCATCACCCGCTTGACCCGCAGGTCGCTCGTGAGCACGACCAGGTCTGCCCGCAGCCCCGCCTCGAGCGCTCCGATGTCGCCCAGGCCCAGCACCCGGGCCGGGGTGGTCGAGGCCATCGCCACCGCGTCGGGCAGCGGGATCCCGGCCGCGACCGTGTTGCGCAGCGCCTCGTCCATGGTCAGCGTGCTGCCGGCGATCGAGCCGTCGCGGGCCAGCCGGGCCACCCGATCGGCCACCACCACCTGCTGACCACCCAGGTCGTACGTGCCGTCGGCCATCCCGGTGGCATTGATCGCGTCCGTGACCAGCGCCGCCCTGTCGGGGCCCGCTGTACCGGCCGCGAACGCGAGCATGCCCGGGTGCAGGTGGATGTTGTCGGCGATCAGCTCGCAGACGACGGGCGAGGAGAGCAGCCCCACAACCGGACCGGGCTCGCGGTGGTGCGGCGGGCGCATGCCGTTGAACAGGTGGGTGCCGACCGTCGCGCCCGCGCCCACCCCGGCCAGAGTTTCCTCGTACGTGGCGTCGGTGTGCCCGACCGCGGCGGCGACTCCCCGCTCGGCCAGGAAAGCGATCGCCTCCAGGGCGCCGGGCAGCTCGGGGGCGATCGTGACCAGCCGTACGCCGCCGAGGTCGAGCAGCTCGGTCAGTTCCTTGATCGACGGGTCGCGCAGGTGTTCCGGGTTCTGCGCGCCGCAGCGTACGCCGGAAAGGTAGGGACCCTCGTAGTGCACGCCCGCGAGCACCCCGGCCTCGACGAGCGGGCGGTAGGCCTCGGTGGCCTCGCTCATCAGCTCGAACGGGGAACTGACCAGGCTGGCCAGCATCGTCGTGGTGCCGTGGCCCAGGTGGAACTCGGCCGCCCCGCGCGCTGAGCCGACCTCGCCGGTCGTGAACGTGTGCCCGCCGCCGCCGTGACAGTGCAGGTCGACGAAACCGGGCACGATCACGTCGTTCCCGGCGTCCGCGGCGGCCTCGACCGACAGGATCACCGGCCCGTCCACCTCGACGTAACCCTCGACGACCGCGCCGGGCCGAACGATCCTGCCGCCGATGCGGGTTGTCACTGTGTTGACTCCAGGTGGTCGAGGGCCAGCAGGGCCGAGCCGATGCAGCCGGCCTCGTCGCCCAGGCCGGCCCGGACGAACTCGGGTGGGCGGTGGAAGGTGACCCGCTCGCGGAACGCCTTCTCCAGGGGGTGCAGCAGTTCCTGCCGGGCCTCGGCCAGGCCGCCGCCGATGACGAACACGCCGACGTCGTAGAGCGCCTGCGCGATGACCATGCCGTCGGCCAGCGCCTCGATCGCCTCCCGCCAGACCGTACGGGCCAGCGCGTCACCTTCGCCGGCCCGGGTCACGACGTCGAGCGCGGTGGCGCCGGGGACGCCGGCCAGCTGGGCGTAGCGCAACCCGATGGCCCGGGCCGAGCCCAGCGACTCCAGGCAGCCGCGCTGCCCGCACGGGCATGCCGGGCCGCCCGGCCGGACGACGATGTGGCCGAGTTCGCCGGCGCCGCCGTGCGCCCCGCCGTAACCGGCGCCGTCCACGATGAGAGCGGCCGCGATGCCGGTGCCGATCGCCACGAACAGCACGTGCCGGTGTCCCCGGCCGGCGCCCAGGCGGGCCTCGGCGGTGCCACCCACTCGTACGTCGTGTCCCAGAACGGCCGGCAGCCCGAGGCGTTCCTCTATGCGCGCCCGGACCGGCACGTCCCGGAAACCGACGTTCGACGACCAGACGGCCAGCCCGTTCTCCTCGTCGACGACCCCCGGCACGGCAACCCCGGCCGCGACCGGCTCGAGGCCGTCGGCGCGGGCCCTGTGCGCCAGCCCCTCGGCCACGTCGAGGATGGTGCTGAGCACGGCCTCCGGCCCCCGTTCGGCCCGGGTGGGGTGTCGCTCGGTGTGGTGGACCGTTCCGTCCGGGCGGACCAGAGCGCATTTCATGCCTGTCCCGCCCACATCAAGGGCGACCACCACGCGGCGCTGGGCCGTCGGGGCATGCCCTCCTGGCCTTACGGCCGCTCCGCCTTCTCCGGTGCAGTCGCCCATGCCTATAGAACGACCGAGCGGGTCAGGTTTCGTGGGTGATCCGGGTCCAGCCCCTGGCTGGTGGCGAGCAGCACGGCCACGCGCTGCGCCACGACCAGGTCGGCCATCGGGTCGAGCGGGGCCCGGCCGCCGCACCAGCTGCCGAGCGCGGCGTACCCGCCGTGGTGCCGGCTGTGCACGAACAGGGCGCCGGTGGCCTCGACCTCGTCGGGCAGGTCGGTCGGGACCTCACCGAACGCCCACACCGCGCGGCGCGGGGCGGCGATCGAGATGGGGCCGTGACGGTAGTCCATGGCCGGGTAGGCCTCGGCCCAGAACGCGGCCGCCTCGCGGCACTTGAGCGCGGCCTCCTCGGCCAGGCCGACCGTCCAGCCCCGGCCCAGGAAGGTGATCTGCTCGGCCAGGGCCGGGTGCACCGGCAGCGGCAGCCGCACCGCGACCTCGGCGTCGGCCGCCACCGACTCGATGTCCTCGCCCAGGTGGGCTCGGAGCAGCGCGAGGGTGCTGGTGGCGAAGCGGGTCTGCACGACCGACTGCTCGTCGGCGAAGTCGAGCACGATCGAACGGTCGGCGATGCGGGCCGCGGGCTGGGCCTCCTCGGCCGTGATGACCGTGGTCGGCGTGCCTCCGGCCAGGTCGTTGAGCACGTCGAGGACCTCGGTGGTGGTGCCCGAACGGGTGATCGCGACGACCCGGTCGTAGCGGCGCCGGCGCGGGAACTCGGATGCCTGGAAAGCGTCGGTCTCGCCGTGGCCCTTCTGCTCGCGCAGCGCGGCGTACGCCTTGGCCATGAACCAGGAGGTGCCGCAGCCGACGGCGGCGACCCGCTCACCCCGCTCGGGCAGGCCCGGGGCGTCGGCCAGTTTCGCGGCCCGCCGCCAGCACTCCGGCTGGCTGGCGATCTCTGCCTTGACGTACGTCATGGGCCACCCTTCAACCACGTGCGCTGTGCGCATAAGCGCGCAGTTCCCGGCACTTTCGAGCGCCATTCTGCGCGGAAGGCTGGCGCGGACGCAACCGTCGCCGCCGCACCGCGCAGCCGTGAGCTTTGCTTGTCGGGCTTTCGCGCACTAATGTGCACACTCTTATCACGGAACGTGCATCTGGGAGTCTGGGTGGACCGGTACGCGCGGTGGAATGCCCTGCTCGAGTTACTCGCCGAGAGTGGCCGGGTCAGCGTCGAGGACGCGGCCGAGCGACTCGACGTCTCGCAGGCCACCATCCGGCGCGACTTCGACCAGCTCGCGCAGCAGCAGATGATCACGCGGACCCGGGGCGGCGCGGTCGCCAACGGCGTCTCCTACGACCTGCCGCTGCGCTACAAGAGCGCCAAGCACTCGGCCGAGAAGCAGCGCATCGGCGAGGCGGCGGCCGGCTTGGTCACCCCGGGCACGGTCGTCGGGCTCAACGGCGGCACCACGGTCACCGAGGTCGCGCGGGCGTTGGCCGTACGGCCCGACCTGAACGCGGGCGGCGAGGGCTCCCAGCTCACCGTGGTCACCAACGCCCTCAACATCGCCAACGAGTTGCTCGTGCGCTCGCGCATGAAGATCGTGGTGGCCGGTGGTGTCGTGCGGCCGCAGTCCTTCGAGGTGGTCGGCCCGCTCGGCGGCGCGCTGCTGAAGGAGGTCACGCTCGACATCGTGCTGCTCGGCGTGGACGCGGTCGACGTGGAACTGGGGGCGGCCTCCCACCACGAGGGCGAGGCGGCCATGAACAGCCTGATGGTGGCGCGGGCCAAGCGCGTGGTGGTGATCGCCGATTCGTCGAAGCTGGGCGGGCACGCGTTCGCCCGGATCTGCCCGATCACCAAGATCGAGACGCTGGTGACCGATTCCGGCGCCCCGGCCGAAACCGTCACCCGCTTCCGCGAGGCAGGGGTGCACGTCATAACGGCTTGAGGGCGATCAGCAGCGCATATTGACGCTGCTGTCTAGAGTCTCGCCCGTGACTGCCGTTTTGGAGATAGCCGGGCTGCAGAAGACCTATCGCAGCCGCAAAGGGGTGCGAAGAGCGCTCGACGGGTTCGACATGGTCGTCGAGGCGGGACAGGTCCACGGCTTCCTGGGGCCCAACGGCTCGGGCAAGACGACCACGTTGCGGACGCTGCTCGGGCTGATCCGGCCCAACGGCGGGCGGATGGCGATCCTGGGGCGCGAGGTTCCCGATCACCTGCCCGAGGTGGCGGGTCAGGTCGGCGCGATCGTGGAGAGCCCGCAGTTCTTCGGCAACTTCACCGCCCAGGACACGCTCTCGCTGCTGGCCGACGCGGGCGGCGTACGCAAGGAGCGGGTCGACGCCGTCCTCGAGCTGGTCGGCCTGCGTGACCGCGCCAAGGACAGGGTCAAGACGTACTCGCTCGGCATGAAGCAGCGCCTGGCCGTGGCGTCGGCGCTGCTCAAGGAGCCGAAGCTGCTGATCCTGGACGAGCCGGCCAACGGCCTCGACCCGGGCGGCATCCGCGAGATGCGCACGCTCATGCGCAACCTGGCCGAGTCGGGCATGACCGTCGTGCTCTCCAGTCACATCCTCGGCGAGATCCAGCTCATCTGCGACTCCGTCACGATCATCTCGGCCGGGCGCCGGGTGGCCGCGGGCTCGGTGGCCGACGTGCTGGCCAGCCACACCTCGTCCGGTGTCAAGGTGCGGCTGGAACAGGGCGTCGACATGCGCGGCGCCGTCGAGCTGCTGCGGGCCAACGGCGCCCAGGTGACCGTCGAGCACGACCACTTCACGGTCGGCAACGCCGGCAACCCCGCGCAGATCACCCGGATCCTGGCCCAGCGTGAGATCTACGTGAGCGAGCTGACCCCGGTCGCGGCCGACCTCGAGAGCGTCTTCCTGGAGCTCACCGGCACCGCGCCGGTCGAGGGCCAGAACCGTCAGGTGGATGAGAGCGCCGTGGCCGCGCCGGCCGGAGGATGGGGACAGTGAGCCTGTACACCGCCGAGACCAAGCGGTTGGTCAAGCGCCGCTTCACCAAGCTGTTCGTGCTGGGCACGGTGCTGATCCTGCTCGCGATCGTGGCCGGCATGTTCTTCACCAACGAGAAGGTCGGGCCTGATCAGGTCGCCCGCGCGCAGGCCCAGGCGCAGCAGGACTACCAGCGCGCGACCGTGCAGTACCAGCGCGATCAGCAGAGCTGCCAGGCCGCCCAGGGCACGCCGGAGGCGAGCAACTGGCCGCCGAACTGCGCGGACATGTACGCGCCGACCCAGGACGACTTCCAGGCGCAGTGGTACATGCCGCCGACCTTCGACTTCCGCGAGAACTTTCCCGAGATGGCGACCACGCTGGCGGCGCTGCTCGCGCTGGTCGCGTTCATCGTGGGCGCGTCGTTCGTGGGCGCCGAGTGGAGCAGCGGCGGCATGATGAACCTGCTGCTCTGGCGGCCGAAGCGGATGCAGGTGCTGGGCACCAAGCTGGCCGCCTTGCTGGTCTCGTTCACCGTGCTGACCGTGGTCTGCTCGGCGATCTGGACGGCCCTGTTCGTCGGGGTGGCCGAGGCCCGCGGCTCGACCGAGAGCATGACCTCGGGCGCCTGGCAGTCGATCGCGTTGATGGAGCTGCGCGGGCTGGCCTTGGTGCTGGTGGCCGCGGCCGTCGGATTCGGGCTGGCCTCGCTGGGCCGGCACACCGCGATGGCGCTGGGCGTGACGATCGGCGCGGTGATCGTGTTCCAGTTCGGACTCGGCACCGTGCTGGCGATGGCCAAGGTCAAGTTCGCCGAGGCCTACCTGATTCCGGTCTGGATGATCGCCTGGATGGACAAGGAGATCAAGATCGAGGACTACAACTCGTGCGACTTCTCGTCGTCGGGCGGCTGCCAGCCGGACTCGCTGACGCTGACCTGGCCGATGGCGGGCGGCCTGCTGGCCGGGGTCTTCGTCCTCATCGTGGGCGCCGCCATGTGGGCCATACGTAGTCGGGACATTACGTGACGTAACGCGGGTCGCGTGTGCGGGCGGGGGCTGTCGGTGCTTATGCTGACGGTCCCCGTTCGTACATCTGTGCTCGTCTTTCTCTTTTGGAGTGTCATGCAGCCGGCCGCGGACTCCTCCGAAGACCAGCAGCACGTACCGCCCGCCTCCGAGCCCGGCCCTCAGGTGTCCGGTCTGACCGAGCGTGAGCAGCAGATTCTCGCGTTCGAGGCGCGCTGGTGGAAGCACGCGGGCAGCAAGGAACAGGCCGTCCGCGACACGTTCGGCCTGTCCTCGACGCGCTATTACCAGCTGCTCAACGCCCTGCTCGACAACCCGGCCGCCCTCGAGCACGACCCGGTGCTGGTCGGCCGCCTGCGCCGGCTGCGCTCAACCAGGGCCCGCACCCGCCGGCGTTAGGGCTGATGCGTCTCGGCGTACGCCGCCAGCCACGCCACCTGACCGGGGTCGAGTGACGCCCGTACGCGGGTGCGCGCCGTCGCGACGTTGGCGGCGGTGACGGTCGACGCCTCCAGCGAGTCCCGCATCGCCGCCAGCGCCGACTCCCGGATCAGGGCCGCGCAGTCGGCCGCCGAGAAGCCCTCCAGTTCGGCCCCGAGCGCGGCCAGGTCGACCGACTCGTCCAGCGGCACCGACTTCGACGACGCCTTGAGGATCGCCGCGCGCGCCTCGGCGTCCGGCGGCGGCACGTAGACCAGCCGTTCCAGCCGTCCGGGCCGCAGCAGCGCCGGGTCGATCAGGTCGGGCCGGTTGGTGGCGCCGATGACCACGACGTTGCGCAGGTCCTCCACGCCGTCGAGCTCGGTCAGCAGCGAGGCCACCACCCGGTCGGTCGTGCCACCGTCGGTGCCCTGCCCGCGGGTCGGGGCCAGCGCGTCGACCTCGTCGAGGAACACCAGCGTGGGCGCGGCGTCGCGGGCCCGGCGGAACAGCTCACGGACGGCCCGCTCGCTGTCGCCCACCCACTTGCTGAGCAGTTCGGCGCCCTTGACCGAGAGCACGTTGGCCTTGCCGGTGCCCGCGATCGCCTTGACCAGGAAGGTCTTGCCGCACCCGGGCGGGCCGTAGAGCAGCACGCCGCGCGGGGGCGAGACGCCGAGCCGGGCGAACGTGTCGGGGTAGTTGAGCGGCCACAGAACCGACTCGGTGAGCACCTGCTTGACCTCGGCCATGTCGCCGACCTCGTCGAGGGTCACGGCGGCCACCTCGAGGGTGGACTCGGCCATCGAGGTCGGGCGGACCACGTCGAGCGCGGCCTCGAAGTCGGCCATGGCCACGGTCGGCTTCTCGACGTCGCCGTCCTTCTGCCGCAGCGCGGCGCGGACGCCGGCCTCGCGGGCCAGCGCGCCCAGGTCGGCCGCGACGAAGCCCGGGGTGCGCCCGGCGATCTCGTCCAGGCGTACGTCCTC
The DNA here is from genome assembly GCF_004362215.1 of Paractinoplanes brasiliensis. Classification (NCBI taxonomy): domain Bacteria; kingdom Bacillati; phylum Actinomycetota; class Actinomycetes; order Micromonosporales; family Micromonosporaceae; genus Paractinoplanes; species Paractinoplanes brasiliensis. The sequence continues at coordinate 4,042,958 of NZ_SNWR01000001.1, forward strand.
GGCCAGCTGCAGGCTGCGGGTCAGCACGCCCAGCTGCTCGCGGCGCATGGCCGCGTCGGGCAGCGGCACGGCGAGCTGGGTGGCCAGCAGGTGCGGCGCGCGCAGCGACGGGTCGACCGACTCGGGCCGGCTCGTCGTGGCGATCACCGCGACCCCGGCGCGCACGGTCTCCTCGACCACCTGGTGGAAGATCACGCTGATCGGGCCGGGCTCCTCGCGCGGCGCCAGCGAGTCGGCGTCCGAGAAGAGCACGACCGTCGGCTCGCCCGTCCGCGCCTCGCGGGCCAGCTCACGCAGCCGGGCGGCGGCCGACTGGTTGGTCAGGGCGGCGATCTCGGGCGCCCAGACCGGCAGCACCCGCGCCCCGACCTGCGCGGCGACCGCGCGGACGAGCGCCGACTTGCCGGAGCCGGCCGGCCCGGTGATCAGCACGCCCAGCGAGACCTCGGTGCCCAGGCGCTCCAGCACCTCTTTGTGGTTGAAGCCGAGGTCGAGCAGCTCCTCGAGCTCCTTGGCCTGGGCCCGCATGCCGGGCAGGTCGTCCAGGCTGGGCGGCGGCACCTCGGGGTCGGTCGCCGCGGGCGCCTCCGGCCGCACCGAGGGGCCGGGCACCGGGGACGAGACCGGGCCGTCCTGCCAGCCGACCACGGTATCCATCGTGATCAGGGCGCCGTCGGTCTCGATCACGGTGAGCAGCGCGGTGTTCCACTGATAGCCGAGGCGGTTGCGCAGGCTCTGGCCGATGTCGGGGCCGGCGACCGGCATCAGCTCCTGCGGGCGCAGCGAGACGTTGTCGCCCTCGGTGACCACCTTGCCGAGCAGCGCCAGCCGCAGCATCTCGGGCGAGACCAGGGCGACCACGTCGGCGGCGCCGGCCAGAACGACGTGCCGGGCCGCGACCGCCGGCTGCCTGCACACGGTGACCCGGCCGCCGTCGCGCAGTCCCAGGTTGCCCAGGGTGAGGTCGTCGGCGTAGAGGAACTCGCGGCTCGCCCCGGGCTGGGCCTTGGCCGCGAGCGCCGCGGTGGTGCGGGTGGCGCTCAGGCGTACGGGATCACCGGCGTTGATCGACAGTGCGGTCATGACGTCGGGGTGCAGCCGGACGATGCCGCGACGGTCGTCCAGCCCGGTCGGCCGCAGCGTCGCGGTCAGGGTCAATTCGTCAGTCACGCAGGCCCCTGTCGATAGAGCTTCGGAATCCCATGGTCCACGCTATCGCCCGAGGGCTCCTGAGAGGTTTCACAGGCACCGCTCAGACGTCGGCGGATACCGTTTCGCTCATGTCATGGACGAGCCGGCTGCCCCGGCCCACCCGGCGGCGTGTTCTGGCCGCCTCGGCCGTCGTTGTGTTGCTGGCCGGCCTCGTCGGCTGGGCCGTGTGGCCCGAGCGCGCGAGCTGGACGGCGCAGGACGAGATGATCACGGTTGCCTCCGGTCCCGAGGGCAACGAGAATGTGACCCTCGACGCCCGGCTCTATCTGCCCCGCGACCGCGACGGCAAGGTGCCCGCGGTGCTGCTCGCCCACGGCTTCGGCGGCACCAAGGAGTCCGTCAGCGACGACGCCGAGTCGCTCGCCGGGCGCGGGTACGCGGTGCTGACGTACACCGCCGAGGGCTTCGGGCGCAGCGGCGGCCAGATCCACCTGAACAGCCCCGACCACGAGATCCGCGACGCGCAGGGCCTGCTCGACTGGCTGGCCGCGCGGCCCGAGATCCGGACCGACGCGGCCGGCGACCCCCGGGTGGGCGTGGTCGGCGGTTCCTACGGCGGGGCGCTGGCGCTCATGCTGGCCGGGCAGGACCCGCGGGTCGACGCGATCGTCCCGTCGATCACATGGAACGACCTCACCAACGTGTTCCTGCCCCAGTCGGCCGACACCCCGGCCACCGGCGTCTTCAAGAAGGGCTGGGCCGGCGTCTTCTTCGGCAACGGGGGCGCGGCGCCCTCGGCGACGCAGCTGACCGGGCCGTCAGCGCCGCCCACCGGCATCACCGTCGACCCGGCCTGCGGGCGTTTCGCGGCCGACGTGTGCCGGGCCTACCTCGACGTCGCCACCAGCGGCACCCCCGACCAGGCGACCGTCGACCTGCTGCGCCGGTCGAGCCCGGCGGCCACGCTCAGCCGGATCAAGGCGCCCACGCTGCTCGTCCAGGGCGCGGTGGACACGCTGTTCCCGCTCAGCGAGGCCGACGCCAACGCACGCGCGATCGCCGCGACCGGCACCCCCGTACGGGTGGCCTGGTTCACCGGCGGTCACGACGGCGGCGCCGGGCCTCAAACGGATCAGGACAGGGTGAAGTTCCTGACCGCGCAGTGGCTCGACCACTACGTCAAGGGCGAGGGCAAGACGCCGTCCGACGACTTCACGTACTCGCGGGTGGCCGGCTTCAGCGCGCTCGACCGCGATCTGGTCACCAACGGGTACTCCGACGACGCGTACCCGGGCCTGGGCGGAACCGGCACGACCAGCCTGAGTCTGCAGGGCCCGGCGCAGCCGATCGCGAACCCGCCGAACGGCAACCCGGGCGCGCTGTCGTCGCTGCCGGGCGCCGGCGGGCGTCTCAGCGAGCTGCTGTCCGGGGTCGCCGCCGACATCCCGGGGCAGCACGCGACCTTCGAGTCGGGGCCGGTGACAAAGGCGATCGACATCGTGGGGTCGCCGACCGTACGGCTGCGGGCTGCCTCGCCGACCGGGGAGGCCACCCTCTTCGTCAAGCTCTACGACGTCGACCAGTCGGGGGCCGAGACGCTCAGCGCCGGGCTCGTCGCCCCGGTGCGGCTGACCGATCTGCCCGCGACGCTGGAGGAGTCGGAGGTCCGCACGGTCCGGCTGCCGGCCATCGTGCGCCAGATCGACGCGGGTCACAGCGTACGGGTTGTCGTCGCCACCACCGATCAGGCGTTCCTCTCGCCGGTGCAGCCCGCCACCTACACCGTGCAGGTGGGCACCGAGCTGCTGCTGCCGACCGTGGTGGGGGAGCCGATCGCGAACCCGCAGACGATCTGGCGGTACGTGCTGGCCGGGCTGCTGGCGGCGATCGTCCTCGGGCTCGCAGTGGTGCTGCTCGTGCGGCGGCGCCGTCTGCGGGGGCAGCACACCCCGACCGTGCCCGAGCACGCCGACACGCCTCTGGTGGTGCAGGGCCTGCGCAAGGCGTACGGGGACGGGTTTGTCGCCGTCGAAGAGATCAGCTTCACCGTGCAGCGGGGCCAGGTGGTTGGTCTGCTCGGCCCGAACGGCGCGGGCAAGACCACCACGTTGCGTGTGCTGATGGGCCTGACCATGCCGACCGCGGGTGAGGCGCTGGTGTTCGGGCACAAGCTGGTGCCGGGCTCGCCGGTGCTGTCGCGGGTCGGCGCGCTGGTCGAGGGGCCGGGTTTCCTGCCGCACCTGACCGGCATGGAGAACCTGCGGGCGTACTGGCAAGCCACCGGGCGCCCGTGGGAGGACGCCCGCTTCGACGAGGCGCTCGAGATCGCCGGGCTGGGCTCGTCGGTGCACCGGCGTACGAAGAAGTACAGCCACGGCATGCGGCAGCGGCTCGCCATCGCCCAGGCCATGCTCGGCCTGCCCGAGCTGCTGGTGCTGGACGAGCCGACCGACGGGCTGGACCCGCCGCAGATCGCCGAGATGCGCCGGGTGCTCAAGCGGTACGCCACCGACGGCCGGGCCGTGCTGGTCTCCAGCCACCTGCTGGCCGAGGTGGAACAGACCTGCACGCACGCGGTCGTGGTCAACAAGGGCCGGATCGTCGCGTCCGGGCCGGTCGACGAGATCGTCGGTGACTCGCCGTCGGTACAGCTGGAGGTCTCCGACGTGCCGGCCGCCGAGCGCGTGCTGGGGGAGCTGGGTGTGCGCTCGGTGCTGCCCGACGGGCCGTCCGGCCTGATCGTGGACATGAACGGCACGCCCCGCTCCGAGGTGGTGGCGTCGCTGGTGCGCGCGGGAGTCGCCGTCGACCGGGTGGTGCCGCGCCGCCGTCTCGAAGATGCTTTCCTCGCCCTGGTCGGCGAGAACTCGCGGGGAAGTGGGGACCGATGAGCGTTCAGGCTGAGGCAGGCGCGACCGGCTACCGGCCGTCACGCACGCTGCCGATCATGGCCGAGGTGCGCCGGCAGGCGTCGCGCCGGCGCACCCAGTTGGGCCTGGGGTTCATGGCGGTGCTGCCGCTCATCATCCTGATCGCCTTCGAGTTCGACAGCGGGGGCGACGACGACGGCAACGGCGGCGCGTTCGGCAGCCTGGTCGACCTGGCCACCTCGGGCGGCCTCAACTTCGCGCTGTTCTGCCTGGCCGTGTCGGCCGGGTTCCTGCTGGTGGTGGTGGTCGCGCTGTTCTGCGGTGACACCGTGGCGAGCGAGGCCAGCTGGGGCAGTTTGCGCTATCTGCTGGCCGTGCCGGTGCCGCGGGCCCGGTTGCTCGCGGTGAAGCTGATCGTCGCGCTGGCGTACTCGGCGGTCGCGCTGATCGTGCTGACCGGGGTCGGGCTGCTCGCCGGCACCCTGCGCTACGGGTGGCATCCGCTCGGCAGCACGGTGGCGGCCGAGATCGCGCCCGGGGCGGGCCTGCTGCGGCTGCTCGGCATCGCCGGCTATCTGGGCGTCACGATGCTGGTCGTGGCCGGGCTGGCCTTCCTGCTCGGGGTGCTGACCGACGCCCCGCTGGGCGCGGTCGGCGGCGCGGTGATGATCTGGATCCTGTCCAGCATCCTCGACCAGATCACCGCGCTGGGCGTGATCCGCAACGGGCTGCCGACGCACTACAGCGACGCCTGGATGGGTCTGCTGTCCACCCCGGCGCAGGTGGACGACCTGGTCAAAGGCGCGATCAGCGCGATCGTCTACGCCACCGTGTGCTGGGGCCTCGCGTTCTGGCGGTTCACGCGCAAGGACATCACCTCGTAAGGGGGTCTCGCTCACACCTCGGGATCTCACGCGCCGATTCGCGCCATCTCGTCGTAAGGTGTGGGAAACAACAACTGAATACCTCATCCAGAGGGGCAGAGGGACACGGCCCTGTGAAGCCCCGGCAACCACCGTGCAGTCTCGACGACGAGGCCGCGCGCGGCAGGTGCTAATTCCGTCCCCTTCATGGGGAAAGATGAGAGGAAAGGCCTCGATGACGTCTACCGTCAACGCACCCATTGCCACCTCGGTCTCACCCGCCACGGGCCTGGTCTGCCGTGCCTGCGGCGCGCAATACCCGCTGGTCGCGCAGCACGCGTGTTACGAGTGTTTCGGTCCGCTCGAGGTGGCCTACGACCCCGCCCTGCTGGCGCGGGTCACCCGTGAGCAGATCGAGGCCGGACCGCAGAACATCTGGCGGTACGCCGGTCTGCTGCCCGCCGGTCAGGACCCGGCCACCCGGGTCAGTCTCGACCCCGGCCTGACCCCGCTGATCAGCGCGCCCGCCCTGGCCGCGGCGGTGGGCCTGCGCGCGCCGCTGTGGGTCAAGGACGACTCGGCCAACCCGACGCACTCGTTCAAGGACAGGGTCGTCTCGGTCGCGCTGACCGCCGCGCGCGGCCTCGGCTTCACCCGCTTCGCCTGTGCCTCCACCGGCAACCTGGCCAACTCGGTCGCCGCGCACGCCTCTCGCGCCGGGGTGCCCAGCATCGTCTTCATCCCGTACGACCTGGAGCAGGGCAAGGTCGTCACGACCGCGGTCTACGGCGGCGAGCTGGTGGCCATCGAGGGCTCGTACGACGACGTGAACCGGCTCTGCGGCGAGCTGGTCGAGACCGACGAGTTCGAGGACACCGCGTTCGTCAACGTCAACGTGCGGCCGTTCTACGCCGAGGGCTCCAAGACCCTGGGCTACGAGGTCGCCGAGCAGCTCGGCTGGCGCATCCCGGCCCAGGTGGTCATCCCGATGGCCTCGGGCGAACTGCTCACCAAGGTCGACAAGGCGTTCTCCGAGCTGGTCGAGATCGGCCTGTGCGAGGCGCCCGAGGGCGGCTGGACGGTCTTCGGCGCGCAGTCGGCCGGGTGCAACCCGATCGCCACGGCGCTGCACAACGACACCGACGAGATCACCCCGGTCAAGCCGACCGGCATCGCGAAGTCGCTCAACATCGGCGACCCGGCTGCCGGGGCGTACGCGATCGAGGCCGTACGGCGGACCGGCGGCTGGATGGACCACGCCGACGACGACGAGATCCGGGCCGGCATCCGGCTGCTGGCCGAGACCACCGGGGTCTTCGCCGAGACCGCGGGCGGCACGACCGTCGCGGTGCTCAAGAAGCTGGTCGAGAGCGGCAAGCTCGACCCCGAGAAAGAGACGGTCGTCTACAACACCGGCGAGGGTCTCAAGACGCTGGACGCGATCAGCGAGCTCGTCGGGCCGACCCACCGGATCAAGCCGTCGCTGCGGGGCGCACGCGCGGCCGGCCTGCTGGGATAACTCTGGGTAATCGGCAATCTGCCATCCAGTGAGAATTCCATCGCGCGAGGACTTGCGCGGTGGTCGCGGGATCGGCAGGATGCTCTCTGCGGGAGGGCGCGGCGCCGTACGTGGCCCCTCACCTTCGAGCTTGGCGACAATCTCTCGAGGGACCCAACGACCCAGTGCCGGAGGCGCTGTGCGTCCGTCCTCCCGACCAAATGCTTGCTCCATAAATCGTTGGCGTTCATGGCCGTCGCCCGCAAGGGTGGCGGGCATGCGTGTATCTGCCGGGCCACTGCAGACTCCCGAGATCGCCTACGACATCGCCGCCGCGACAGCACATCATGACTGTCCCGACATTCCATTCCAGAGCCGGGAAAATTACCTCAAGATCCTAGACAATCCGCCACCCGCAGTGACGTTCGAGCGACATCTGGGTTATCTCGACGGCGAGCCGGTCGGGTTGCTCGTGCTCGAGTTCCCCCAGCTGGACAATCTGGACGTGGTCTGGGCCGAGTTGCTCGTGCTGCCCGGTCACCGCAGGCAGGGCGTGGGCCGGGCGCTTCTCGACGTGGCCGCCGAACGGGCCGCCGCGCACAACCGCAAACACATCCAGGCGTCAACCGTCGACCGGCATCCGGACGGCCGGGCGTTCGCCGAGGCCGCCGGGGCCAAGCCGGGCCTGGCCGAGATCCGCAGCCGGCTCGACGTCACCGCGCTCGACCCCACGCTGCTGGCCGGGCTGCGGGCCGAGGCCGAGAAACACGCCGCCGGCTACACCCTGCGGAGCTGGCTGGGCGTGCCGCCGGACGACCTGATCGACGGCGTGGCCTATCTGGAGGGACGGCTCAACGCCGACGCCCCCAGCGGTGATCTCACCCTTGAACCGGAGAAGATGGACGCCGCCCGCATCCGTGACGGCGAGCTCGCACGGCAGAAACGCGGCCGCCTCAGCTATCAGACCGGCGCGCTGCTCGGCGATCGGCTCGCCGCCTGGACGTGGATCAACGTCGACCTCGGCCACCCCTCCCACGCCTGGCAGAGCACCACGATCGTCGACCCCGGCCACCGCGGCCACCGGCTCGGTCTGCTGGTCAAGCTGGAGAACCTCGACTTCGTACACGGGCACAGGCCCGCCCTGGAGGCGATCGACACCTTCAACGCGGCCGAGAACACGTACATGCTCAAGGTCAACCGGGCGATGGGCTTCCGGGCGGTCGACGATTGGATCGAGTGGCAGAAGGACCTTTGAGCCGCGCGAGCCACGGCCGCAGCGGGAGGTCGGTGGGGTAGCCGCCCGCCTCCAGTCCGGCCCTGCGCTCGAAGACGTTGCGGGCGCCCCACGAGCCGGTCGTCGCGTACGAATAGCCGCAGGCGACCCAGTAGGCGGGCCAGAACAGCGGCCCGAGCAGCGCATACTGCGCGGCGTGGCGGTGCTCGTGGTCGAACAGCTCACGACGCTGCTCGTCGAGCAGCCACGAGGCGCTGCGCCGGGTGATGATCACGGACCCGACCGTGAAGCAGGACGCGGGCGGGATCGGCAGGCGGTAGCCCTCGGCGATCAGCACCCCGTGGCGGCCCCGCCGGATCTTGGCCCGGGTGATCAGCGCGACCAGCAGCCCTGTCCCCGTGGTGCCGTTCAGCGCGGTGAGGACGCCCCTGGTCACGTGTCGCACGGCCGTCACACGCTCCGGCGCATACGCAGCTCGGTCAACGCGGGGATCACCGGGTGGGGCACGCGCTCGCCGGTGTCGGTGAAGCCCAATTTCTCGTACGCCCGGAGCGCGCGATTGTTGCCGACGACCACCTCGAGCAGCGTCTTCAGGCGCCCGGCCGAGGTCGACCACGCGGCCACCGCCTCGATCAGGTCGGCCACCACCTTGCCGCCGCGGTGAGCCGGCGTCACGTACACGGCGAAGATCACCGTCTCGCCGGGGAAGTCGGGGGAGATCGTGCCGCCCGCGTGCCCGATCAGCCGCTCGCCCTCACCCGGGTCGGCCACGAACTGGGCCAGGCTGTCACCCCGGGACGCCTGCACGACCCGCTGCCGATAGGAGGCGTGTGACCGCTCGGCGGCCTGGGCCAGCGTCTCGAGGAAGGCGAGAGGGCTGTCGGCGAGCATCTCGAGCCGCAGCGCGCGCATCCGGGCCGCGTCCTGAGGGCGTACCCGGTGCACGTTCCAGCTCATGGCGTCTTCACTACCTTCACCGGGCCGGGGCGGCAAGCGGGTTGCCGGGAATCGGACGGGGTGGCGGGACGGCCCGGTGCTGGGGCAAGGTGTCCCGGTGGAGCCGGTCGAGTCGCACATCTTCGTGGTCGAGGAACCGGTGGTGGCCGCCGCCGACCCCTTCGACCCCGAGGGGCGTACAGCCGACCTGAGCTGGCGGCGTGATGTGCCTCCGGACGTGCCCGGGGTGGTCGACCCGATCGTGGCCGGGCCCGGGTTCGGCCAGTGGGCCCGCCGGTTCGGCCGGGTCGCCGGGCGGCACGCGGCCCACCTGGTCCCGGTGATGCTGCTGACCGCGCTGCCCATGCACTTCTTCGTCGGCCGCGTCGACGACACGATCGTGGCCGCTCCCGCGCTGGCCGAGCTGGTCGGCGGGTTCGGCCTGCTGCTGCTCCCGGCCATGTGGCTGGCCTACCTGGCGGTGTCCGCGCTGCCGCTCGTGCTGAGCCTGGCCGGCGTCGTCGGGGTGGCTCTGCCCGCGGCGGCCGAGGGACGCCGGCCCCGCCCTCGCCGGGTGTGGTCGCTGGTGTCGATGCGGCTGCGGGCCCTCTGGCTCTGGTTCGCCGGGTTCGGCCTGCTCAGCGGCGGCCTTCCGGTGCTGCTGACCGAGGAACAGGTGGGTTCGGCGGGCGGCCTGGTCACGGTCGTGTTCGCGATCGGGTCGACGGTCGCGCTGACGTTCGGCGGCCTGCTCGGCTGTGTCGTGGTGGTCGAGCGCGGGCGCGGCCCCCGGCGCGCGACCCACCTGCTCGCCCACTCCCGCCCGGCCGGGCTGCTGGTCGCGGCGGCCGCGGTGGCGGTGGCGCCCCGCCTGGTCGAGCACGCCCTGGGCGGGGTGGCCGCGACGGTGGCCGGGGTGCTGCTGGTTCAGCTCTGGGCGATCGCCGCGCTGGTGACGTACGCACAGGCCCGCCGCGCGGTCGAACCGGTGACCAGCCGTTCGATGTTCGCGGAGCTGGACGCCCCGGAGGAGTGACCACCTCCCGGGGCCGGGGTTTCCTTGCACTCGCACCCTCAGAGTGCTAAACAAGTCATTGGCACTCGCGACTGGTGAGTGCCAAGCAGGTCGGGACGGTGGGGTCTCGGTCGCGGCGTCGCCATCGGCGCCGGGGCACGGGGCCGGTCGTCGCGGGCTATCCGGCTCGGCCTGAGGACGTCACATCGCCAGGTGGTGACGTCCGCAGAGTTCCGCACACGTGCGGGGGCGGGGCCACGCGGCCCGGCACCTCGAATGTCCAGGAGGACAAAGCCGTATGGCCAAGATCATCGCATTTGACGAGGAAGCTCGTCGCGGCCTCGAGCGGGGCATGAACCAGCTCGCCGACGCCGTCAAGGTGACGCTCGGCCCCAAGGGCCGCAACGTCGTGCTCGAGAAGAAGTGGGGCGCTCCCACCATCACCAACGATGGTGTGTCGATCGCCAAGGAGATCGAGCTCGAGGACCCCTACGAGAAGATCGGCGCTGAGCTGGTCAAGGAGGTCGCCAAGAAGACCGACGACGTCGCCGGTGACGGCACGACGACGGCGACCGTCCTCGCCCAGGCGCTGGTTCGTGAGGGCCTGCGCAACGTTGCCGCCGGCGCCAACCCGATGGCCCTCAAGCGGGGCATCGAGGCGGCCGTGGCCAGCGTTTCCGAGGGTCTGACCCAGATCTCCAAGGACGTGGAGACCAAGGAGCAGATCGCTTCGACTGCCTCCATCTCCGCCGGTGACTCCACGGTCGGCGAGATCATCGCCGAGGCCATGGACAAGGTCGGCAAGGAAGGCGTCATCACCGTCGAGGAGAGCAACACCTTCGGCCTCGAGCTCGAGCTCACCGAGGGCATGCGCTTCGACAAGGGCTTCGTGTCGGCCTACTTCATGACCGACGCCGAGCGCATGGAGGCCGTCTTCGACGACCCCTACATCCTGATCGCGAACAGCAAGATCTCCGCGGTCAAGGACCTGCTCCCCGTCCTCGAGAAGGTCATGCAGGGCGGCAAGCCGCTCGTCATCATCGCCGAGGACGTCGAGGGCGAGGCCCTGGCCACCCTGGTCGTCAACAAGGTCCGTGGCACCTTCAAGTCGGTCGCCGTCAAGGCCCCCGGCTTCGGTGACCGTCGCAAGGCCATGCTGGAGGACATCGCCATCCTCACCGGTGGCGCCGTCATCAGCGAAGAGGTCGGCCTCAAGCTGGAGAACGCCGACCTGAGCCTGCTGGGCCAGGCCCGCAAGGTCGTCATCACCAAGGACGAGACCACCATCGTCGACGGCGCGGGCAACGCCGAGCAGATCCAGGGCCGGGTCAACCAGATCCGCGCCGAGATCGAGAAGTCGGACTCCGACTACGACCGCGAGAAGCTGCAGGAGCGCCTGGCCAAGCTGGCCGGCGGTGTTGCGGTCATCAAGGTCGGCGCGGCCACCGAGGTCGAGCTCAAGGAGCGCAAGCACCGCATCGAGGACGCTGTTCGCAACGCGAAGGCGGCCGTCGAGGAGGGCATCGTCCCCGGTGGTGGCGTCGCGCTGGTGCAGGCCGGCAAGACCGCGTTCGACAAGCTCGACCTGGTCGGCGACGAGGCGACCGGCGCGAACATCGTCAAGGTCGCGCTCGACGCCCCGCTGCGTCAGATCGCCGTGAACGCCGGCCTCGAGGGCGGCGTCGTGGTGGAGAAGGTGCGCAACCTCGACGCGGGTCACGGCCTCAACGCCGCGACCGGCGAGTACGTCGACCTGCTGGCCGCGGGCATCATCGACCCGGCCAAGGTCACCCGCTCGGCGCTGCAGAACGCCGCGTCGATCGCCGCGCTGTTCCTCACCACCGAGGCCGTCGTGGCCGACAAGCCCGAGAAGACCCCGGCTCCGGCCGGCGCCCCGGGCGGCGGTGACATGGACTTCTGAGTCCAGTCATAGCAACACGAAGAGAGGGTGGGTCGCCTGGCGGCCCGCCCTCTCTTTCATGTGCGTCACCGGCTGTGCGGCGGCCCGGTGTCTCCGAGCGCTAACGTAAGACGGGTGCGCGAACCCTCCGTTTCCCGTTACACGGCCGGCCGGCTCTCCCCGATCCGACGGGTGGCCGATCTGCGGCGCCTGCGTGGCGAGCAGTTCGACGTCCTCGTCATCGGCGGCGGGGTAACCGGCGCCGGCGCCGCCCTGGACGCCGCCTCCCGGGGCCTCAAGGTTGCCCTGGTCGAGGCGCGTGACCTCGCGGCCGGCACGTCCAGCCGCTCCAGCAAGCTGATCCACGGCGGCCTGCGTTACCTGGAACAGCTCGAACTGCACCTGGTGCACGAGGCGCTGACCGAGCGGGGCCTGCTCTCCACCCGGCTGGCGCCCCACCTGGTGCGGCCGGTGCCGATCCTGGTGCCGCTGCCCGCGGGCAACCCGGCCGCCCGAGCCGGCCGCCGGGCGTACTACGGGCTCGGGGTGGCGGCGTACGACGTGTTCGCCGGCGTCTTCGGCGCCGGCCGGGGCATGCCGCTGCACAAGCACCTGTCCCGCGACGGCGCCCGGCACCTGTTCCCGAGCCTGCGGGCCGACACGGTCAGCGGCGCGATCCGGTACTACGACGGCCAGGTCGACGACGCCCGCCTGGTGGTCACGCTGGCCCGTACGGCGGCCAGCCTGGGCGCGGCCGTGGTCACCAGCGCCCGGGTCGTCGGTTTCGTGCGTGAGGCCCGCGAGGTGGTCGGTGTCCGCGTGCGCGACCTGGAAGCTCCCGACTCACCCGAGTTCGAGGTCAGGGCCCGTACGGTCGTGGCCGCCACGGGGGTGTGGAGCGACGACATGTCCCAGATGCTGCGCGATGTCGGCGTCCGCCCCGGGCTGCGGGTTCGCGCCTCGAAGGGCGTTCACCTGGTGGTGCCCCGCTCGGCCATCACCGGTGAGGCGGGGCTCATTCTGCGCACGCCCACCTCGGTGCTGTTCGTCATCCCGTGGGGCGGCCACTGGATCATCGGCACCACCGACACCGACTGGAAACTCGACCGTTCCCACCCGGCCGCCTCCGCGCGCGACATCCGGTACCTGCTCGACCAGGTCAACGAGGTGCTCGACCGGCCGTTGACGACCGACGACATCGAGGGCGTCTACGCCGGGCTGCGGCCGCTGCTCTCCGGCGAGGCCGACTCGACCTCGAAACTGTCGCGCGAGCACGCGGTGGTCGAACCGATGCTGGGCCTGCTGCTGGTGGCGGGCGGCAAGTACACGACGTACCGGGTGATGGCGGCCGACGTGATCGACCGGGCCGTGCGGCGTCTGGGCGGGGCCTCGCTGCCGTCCCGTACGGCCGATCTGCCCCTGCTGGGCGCTGACGGATACCACTCCGCCTGGCGCGACCGGCAGGACACGGCGCGGCGCCACGGCGTCACCGCCGGGGTGGTCGAGCATCTCCTCGAGCGGTACGGCACGCTGGCCGTCCATCTGCTCGCCATGATCAAGGCGGATCCGGAGCTGGCGGCCCCGCTCACCGGCGCGCCGGAATACCTGGCGGCCGAGGTGGCGTACGCGGCCCTCGCCGAAGGCGCCCTGCACCTCGACGACGTGCTGACCCGGCGTACACGGATCTCGTTCGAGACCCCGCACCGCGGCAGCGAATCGGCGGCCCACGCGGCGGCGGTGATGGGGGACGCGCTGGGCTGGGACAAGGCGGTGCGCGAGCGCGAGATCGAGCACTACCTGGCCCGGGTCGCCGCCGAACGGCAGTCCCAGACGATGCCCGACGACGCGGCGGCCGACGCGGCCCGGCTGGGGGCGCCGGACGTACGGGGCTTCGCGGCCGACCGTGGGGTCGACCTGCTGCAGGTCGACCTTTGATCCTTGTTGACGCGCCGCTGTGGCCGGCTCGGGGCCGGCTCTGGTCGCATCTGGTCAGCGATCTCTCGTACGAGGAACTGCACGTTTTCGCCGAGATGCTGGGCGCGCCGCGGCGAGGGTTCGACCGGGACCATTACGACATTCCGGATACGCGGTTCCGTAGCGCCGTCTGGTTGGGGGCAACCCTGCTGCCGTCGCGGGAGTTGGCGTGGCGGCTGCGGGCGGCCGGGTTGCGGCGGCCCAAACACCTCAGCCGTCTCCGTTGACCTGTCCCATCTGACCTGTCTCAGCCGTCTCCGTTGAGTTCCCTGGTGAGGTTGGCCCGGGCCCGGTCCTCCCACTGCTCCCGCAGCGGGGCCAGGCGATAGATCGAGGGCAGCTCGAGCAGCGCCTTGAGCACCTGGGCGCGGCCGGCCTTGAAATCGTCGTCCGGGACGTGCGCGTACTCCCGGCGGATCTTCGCGGTGTACTGCGCGTAGGCCTCGTCATCGCCCGCGAGCACGGCCAGATCGGCGTCGCAGAGCAACTCGCCGTCCGGGTCGTCCTCCTCGGTGGCGTGGCCGGCGGTCAAGCTGACCAGGCGGGCAACCTCGCAGGCGGTGTCGGCGGGCACCCCGAGCGTCTGCAGCAGACCCTCGGCGAATTCGGCGCTGTCCCGCTCATTGGCGTCACCCAGGGCCCGCGGGTCATAGACGGCGTCATGCATCCAGGCGGCCAGCCGGACCCGCTCCGGATGAGCAGCCAACTCGGCAAACCGGTCAATCACGTCAAGCACAGCCGTCAAGTGATCGACGGTGTGATACTGCCGCTGCGGCTCGGACCAGCTGGCGATCAAATACCCGGCGGCGGCGCCCAGATCCGCGTCGTCCACGGTCGCACCGGCCGCGCGGGCGGCCTCGGAAAACCGTTCCACAAGTCTTTCCACGCCCGCAATCCTGACACCGGCACGCGGCTGATCCTCCGGCGGCCGGCCGGCCCTGTGGCCCGCTTGGCCCTGTGGCCCGCTTGGCCCTGTGGCCCGCTTGGCCCTGTGGCCCGCTTGGCCCTGTGGCCCGCTTGGCCCTGTGGCCCGCTTGGCCCTGTGGCCCGCTTGGCCCTGTGGCCCGCTTGCCCTGTCTGTCAGGGTGAGTTGAGGCCAGCGGTTCATAGCAAGTCCGCCGGACAGGGCGAGTTCAGGATTGAGAGCGTTGACTACTGCTGTTGACATGGTCGTGGCCCAGGATGGGGTCATGAGTCGCAAGAAGGGACCGCGTGCGGGCGGGCCGCGGGCCCGCCGGAACTTCACGCCGGGACAGAAGCTGGACCTGCTGACCCGCTACGAGCAGGCCGTGGAGGCCGGTGAGGGCGGGGCGTTCCTGCGGCGGGAGGGCTTGTACTCGTCGTTGATGTCGGAGTGGCGCCGGGCTCGTGACGCCGGGCTGTTGCAGGGTAAACCCGCTGGTGAGACCGTCGGGCGGCCGTCGGCGGAGCAGGCCGAGATCGCCCGGCTGCGGCGGGAGCTGGAGTTGGCGCAGGCGAAGCTGGCGCGGACGGAGACGGCGTTGACGATCATGGGAAAAGCGCGCGAGCTCTTGGAGGACATCTCCAGGAGCGAGCCGGACGGTCCGGACGTGTTCGGGCTCGGCAAGCGCTGATGGACACCTACCACCAGCTGACCAGTGTGAAGATCACGACGCGGGAGGCGGAACGGCTGACCGGGATCGCCCGGTCCAGCGCGGACCGCGACCGGCGCCGCCCGACACCGGTCGGGCCGGCCCGGCAGGCACCGGCGAACGCGCTCACTACGGCCGAGCGCGAGCGGGTGCTGCGGTTGTTGAACAGTCCGGAGTTCGTCGATGCCGCCCCGGCGCAGATCTACGCGGCACTGCTGGACCAGGGTGTCTACGTGGGCTCGATCGCCACCATGTACCGGATCATGCGTGAGCACGAGCAGGTCCGGGAGCGGCGCCGGCAGGCCCGGCACCCGGCCCGGACACGTCCCGAGCTGGTCGCCGACGCACCCCGGCAGGTCTACAGCTGGGACATCACGAAACTCGCCGGACCGGTCAAGGGCGTCTACTTCGACGCGTACGTGATGATCGACATCTACTCCCGGTACATCGTCGGCGCACGGGTGCACGCCCGCGAATCGGGTCCGCTGGCCGAGAGCATGATGCGTGAGGTATTCGGCGCCCACGGCGTCCCGCACGTGGTCCACGCCGACCGGGGCACCTCGATGACCTCGAAATCGGTGGCTGACCTGCTCGAAGACCTTCAAGTGACCCGCTCACACTCACGGCCGAAGACCTCGAACGACAACCCGTACAGCGAGGCCTGGTTCAAGACGCTCAAATACGCGCCGGTCTTCCCGCACCGCTTCGCGACCCTCGCGGACGCCCGGACCTTCATGGCCCAGTTCGTGACCTGGTACAACCACGCCCACCGGCATTCCGGGATCGGCCTGCACACCCCCGCCGACGTCCACCACAGCCGCCACCACCAGATCCGCGCCGGCCGCGAGGACACCCTCGCCGCGGCCCGCACCGCCCACCCGGAACGGTTCGGCACCGACCGGCCACTGCCCAAGATCCTCGACCTGCCCGACCAGGTCTGGATCAACCGGCCCGACCTGCAAACCCAGCCCGAACGCCAAGCCGCTTAACTCCCGTTGGCCTCATTCCCTTGACACGTTCCGGGCCCTGTGGCCCGCTTGGCCCTGTGGCCCTGTGGCCCTGTGGCCCGCTTGGCCCTGTGGCCCGCTCGGCCCTGTAGCCCACCCGGCCCTGTAGCCCACCCCAACCGGGGGCCTCCGTCCCTGGCTCCCACTCTACGGGGAAAAGGCGGGGCGGTTTTGGATGTCCACAGGGGTCGAAGTTATCCACAGGACGGAGTCGGGACCGCGCGCCGGAGAAGCGGAAGTCCTAGGGTTTGGGCATGACCGAAGCGGAGTCCGAGGGGCGAGTCACGCGCACTGTGGTGCGGGCGCGTGGCCGGTTCCTCGACGGGCTTCGGCGGATGCGTCACGGGCTTGCCCTCGCCCTGCAGGCCGGCGTGGCGGCGGGCATCGCCTGGTTCATCGCGAACGACGTCATCGAGCAGCCGAGTCCATTCTTCGCGCCGATCGCCGCGGTGATCACGCTGGCGTCGTCGGTGGGGCAGCGGGTGCGGCGTACGGCCGAGCTTGTCCTCGGGGTGGCGATCGGCATCGGTATCGGGGACACGATCATCCTGCTGATCGGCAGCGGGCCCTGGCAGATCGGCCTGATCGTGCTGCTGGCGGTGCTGGTGGCGACGGGGGTGGGCGGCGGCACCCCGCTGGTGGTGCAGTCGGCGTCGTCGGCGGTGCTGGTCGCGACCCTGACGTCGAGCACCGGTCTGCCCTGGACGAGGTTCTTCGACGCGCTGGTCGGCGGGGGTGTGGGGCTGGCCGTGATGACGTTGTTGCTGCCGCTCAACCCGCTGAACGTCGTGCGGCGGGCGGCCGATCCCGCGCTGCGGGCGCTGGCCGACGGGTTGCACCGGATCAGCGACGGAATGGCCGAACGGGACCGCGCCACGATTGAGGACGCGCTGGCCCGGCTGCGGGCCGCCGAGGCGACGTTCGCCGCGTTCTCGGCCGCAGTCACCGCGGCCCGCGAGAACGTGGCCTTCGCGCCGGCCCGTTGGCGCAATCGGGGTGCGCTCGCGCTTTACGTAGACGGGGCCAACCACATCACGTACGCCCTCAGGAACTGCCGCGTGATGAGCCGGCGCGCCGATACGGCGTTGGGGGACGACGAGACGATTCCCGCGGTGTTGCCGGTGTCGGTCGGCCTGCTCGGGGATGCCGACGACCTGCTGCGTCAGGAGTGGGCCAGAGGTGTGGAGCCGGTGGCTGCCCGGGAGCGGGCGCTGCGGGCGGCGGCGGAGTGCGGGAAGGCGTACGACGAGGGGGTGGGATTCTCCGGCGGGGTGATCGTGGCACAGATCCGGACCACCGCGACCGACCTGCTGCGGGCCAGTGGCGTCGACTATGCCGAGGCGCCGCGGCTGGTTCGACGGGCGGTGGGGTGGCACGGGCGGCCGCATTCCGGTCGGCGAAAACAGGCGACGCGCTCGGGGCTGGGCCACCCGCCCACGTGACCTACGGCTGCTGTGGCGGGTTCTCTTCACCCGCCGTCGGGGTGACGGGTTGATCGGGTTGTGCGCCGGGCGCCGGTGGGGTGTCGTGGCCGGGCTGGCTGCTTTCGCCTGTTTGAGCTGGGGTGCCCGGCGGCGGGTTCTGGCTCGGTTGCGGGCCCGGGCTGGGCTGCTGGGCATAATCGGGGTGGGCGGCGTAGCCCGGTTGGCTGCCCTGCGGGGTGCCCCAGCCGGGCTGTGCGGGGGCGTAGCCCGGCGGCGCGCTGTAGGGCGGCTGGGGTGGATAGCTGGGGTGTGACGCCTGCTGGGCCGGGTGGGGAGCCTGGCCGGGTTGGGGCCATCCGTAGCTCGGGGCCGGCGGGACGTATCCGGGAGGCAGCGGGACGTATCCGGGGTGCGGGACATAGCCGCCATAGGGCCCGGGAGGAGCGCTGTACAGGCCCGGAGCGGCGCTGGCGCTGGGCTGGCCAGGGGTGCTGTATGGGCTGGGAGGGGCGCTGGGCCGGCCCGCGGCGTTGTATTGGCTGGGCTGGCCGGAGGCGTTGTACTGGTCCGGAGCGGCGCTGGGCTGAGCTGGGACGCCGAGCTGTCCGGGCGGAGCGCTGTATTGGCCGGGAACCCCGTGCTGCCGGGAGGGAGCACCGTACGGGCCGGGAGCGCCGTAGGGGCCGCCGGGAGCGTAGTAAGGGCCGCTGGGAACGCCGTACGGGCTTGGGGTGGCGCTGGGGGAACCCGGGGCGGTGAGGTGCGGGCCGGCGGAGTAGGGAGCGTACGGGTTGGGGGCGTTGTAGGTGGCGGGCGCAACGCCGTACGGGTTCGGGGGTGGGGGAGCACCGTAGGGCGGGGTGCCATGGACAGGCTGGGGCCAGCCCATGGCGTACGCGGGCTGTGGGGTCTTGATCGGGAGCGGGACCACCGGCTCGGCCGGCGGTGGGACGGTGCGGGTGAGGCCGTCAGGGAAGGCGATCTGATAGTTGTGGCCGTCCCAGAAGGCTTGTGGCGCCTGCGGGTCCTTGGCCGTGAAGACCGCTCGGTATTCGAGGATCTCGGCGAGCAGGCGTCGTTCCTCGGCGGCGGCCCGGTCGATGTCGGCCGGTTTGCGGTCGAGGCCGCGGTTCATGCCGTCACGCAGGAGGGCCAGCTGGGTGGAGGCGAACTGGAAGCTCTTCATCGCCTTTTGCCCTGCCTCGCCGGCGACCCGGCGGGCCCACTGGCGGGCCGAGTAGCGGCGGCCCAGGCTGCCCAGCGCGGCCACCTCGGGTGGCGAGAACCAGCCCCTGCTCACATAGAACGGAAGCACCCGCTCGGTGAGGCGGCCCTCCCAGGCGCGCAGCGCGATGGCGAAACCGACCACGGCGAAGAAGAACGGCACCATGAAGCCGAGATAGCCGTACAGCATGATCAGGGGCTGGGTGAGGCTCACCGAGAGCGTGGGCAGCAGGTTGAACGTGCCGTGCAGGATCATCGCGAGCAGCAGGCCGGCGATGGGGGCGAGCCAGCGCACCTTGCGGTCGCCGGAGCGGGCGGCGATGCCCAGGCCGATGCCGGTCATGGCCGAGAACAGCGGGTGGGCGAAGCCGGTGAACAGGATGCGCACGATGAAGATGGCGAAGAGGTTCTGCAGGCCGGTGGCCGGGCCGTACTCCTCGACGCCCGTCGCGTAGCCGTGTTTGCCGAGGTACAGGACGTTTTCCACCATGGCGAAGCCGAGCGCTGACAGGCCGCAGTAGACGATGCCGTCGGTGATGCCGGACCACTCGACGCGGCGCCGCCAGAAGAGCAGGAGCGGGCCGGCCGCCTTCATCAGCTCTTCGATGAACGGGGCGACCAGCACGGCCACCAGGGCGTCGGGCAGGCCGATCTTGTCGAAGAGGACGGCCGCGCCGGTGTTGACGACCAGGGCCACGGCGGTGGCGATCGCGGCGCCCCACGCGAAGCAGAAGGCCAGGTAGCGGATCGGCTCGGGCTCGTAGCGATCGAGCCACAGGAAGCTGGCGACCAGCAGCGGGACGGGCAGGACGGCCGCTGTCAGGCCGACGGCGAGGCTCGTGCCGCCCATGTCCACGCCGAGGAACAGCAGCATGCCGATGGAGCCGGCGGCCAGGAACGCGACCACGCCGGCGATCGGCAGCCAGCGTCGCCAGCCGGTTTTGCGCGTGGCCGCGGGCAGCATCGCCGCCGGGTCGTGGAAAAGCGAAGTGGCGGGGGAAGTGGCAGGCGAGGTGTCGGGTGAGGCTTCGGGCGGGGGCGCCGCCGGGGCGAGCGAACCGGCCTCGACCAGGGTGGGCGCGGGCGGGTCGGGCGTACCACCCGGCGAGACGTCGGCCATGGAAGCCAGCGTAGTCACCC
This sequence comes from Paractinoplanes brasiliensis, assembly GCF_004362215.1. Classification (NCBI taxonomy): domain Bacteria; kingdom Bacillati; phylum Actinomycetota; class Actinomycetes; order Micromonosporales; family Micromonosporaceae; genus Paractinoplanes; species Paractinoplanes brasiliensis. The sequence continues at coordinate 4,062,808 of NZ_SNWR01000001.1, forward strand.
GATCGGGGACGAGCCGCCCCGAGTGGGTCAGAGGTAGAGGCCGGTGCCGTCCGGCTCGACCCGGCTGGCCGCCACGGCGTGGACGTCACGCTCGCGGAGCAGCACATATTCGCGACCGTGGAGCTCGACCTCGGAGCGGTCGTCGGGGTCGAAAAGCACCCGGTCGCCCACCACTATCGAGCGCACGTTCGGCCCGACGCCGACCGCCGTGGCCCACGACAGCCTGCGGCCCATCGAGGCGGTCGCGGGGATGACGATGCCCGCGCTCGACCGGCGCTCGCCCTCGCCGCCGTCCTGCCGGACCAGCACGCGGTCGTGCAGCATCCGGATCGGCAATCCGCTCTCGGTTCGGGTGTCGGTGCTCACGATTGCAGACGGTACGCCGCCCGTCGTGGCGGCCACCGTGGGGGAGCGCCCGGAGACTAGGTTGGAGCGGTGAGCCGGTTGCAGCGAGTCCGGGACAACCTGAAGCGTGCCTATCAGACGGGGCGGGAGTCGGTGCGCCTCGCCCGCGAGGATTCCGGTCCGGAACCGGACAGCGAGGTTGATTTCGCTCCGCCGCCGCCCGAGCCGGACGACGGGCACAACTCGACCACCAGCCGGGACGACGCCGAGGTGCCGCACTCGCTGCGGATCGCCGCGGCCTGGGGCTGGCGGCTCATCGTCGTCGGCCTGGTCGGCTGGGCGCTGTTGCGCTTCATCGGCATCATCAGCGTGGTCGTCATCCCGCTGGCGGTCGCCCTGCTTCTCTCGGCTCTGCTCAGCCCGGCCGTCAGCTGGCTGCGGCGGCTGCGCCTGCCGGCCTCGCTGGCCACCTTCCTCGTGCTGATCTGCGGCCTGGCCGCCGTCGCGGGCACGCTCACCCTGGTCACGAACCAGTTCCTCGACGGCCTGCCGCAGTTGACCCAGAACGCCACCGCGGGTGTCCGGCAGATTCAGGAGTGGGCCAAGACCGGGCCCCTGCACCTCTCGGACGACCAGGTCAACCAGGCCATCGACAACGCGCAGGAGTGGATCAACACGCACAGCGCGTCGCTCACGTCGACCGGCATCGCCACCGCGGCGACGGTGTTCGAGGTGCTCACCGGCATGCTGCTGGTGCTCTTCTCCACGTTCTTCTTCCTGCGCGACGGCCGCAAGATCTGGCGTTTCGTCGTACGCCTGTTCCCCGTGAACGCCCGCTGGTCGATCGCCGACGCCGGTGACGCGTCGTGGGCCACGCTCGGCGCCTACGTCCGCGCCACCGTGCTGGTGGCCTTCATCGACGCCGTCGGCATCGGCATCGCGCTGGTGGTCCTGGACATCCCGTTCCCGTTCCCGCTGGCCGCCCTGGTCTTTCTGGGCGCGTTCATCCCGATCGTCGGCGCGAGCGTGTCGGGGGCGGTCGCCGTGCTGGTGGCGCTGGTCGACCAGGGCTGGGTGATCGCGCTGATCGTGCTGGGCGCGGTGATCCTGGTGCAGCAGGTCGAGGGCCACATCCTGCAGCCGTTGATCATGGGCCGGGCCGTCGCCATCCACCCGCTGGCCGTGATCATCGGCATCGCCTCGGGTGTCGTGCTGGCCGGCATCATCGGCGCGCTGGTCGCCGTGCCGTTGATCGCCGTTCTCAACACCGGCGTCCGCCGCCTGGCCCGCCGCCGCCCCGAGGTCCCGCCGACTGCCGTCGTCGTCAGCGGCGGCGCCGGCAACAGTTGATCACGCCACCTGAGAAAGCTGCCGAGGCAGTCGACAAGCCCGCAGAGGTGGGCGATCAAGCTGCGCCGGCGACGCCGGAAGCTGATCAAGCGGGGCGGGGCTGCCGAATTCGGTTGCCCGGCCGCCGCCCACCCCGCAGAGTCGCGTCGTGAATGCTGATGACGTGATGCGCGTGGTGCGGCTGGCTCTCGTCGAGCTCGAGAAGCTCGGCGCCGACGACTGGCACGCCAAAGCCGGAGATCTCAGCTGGACATGCTGGGAGACCGTCGAGCACATGGCTGACGACCTTTTTGCGTACGCGGTCCAGCTCACCCCGGCGCAGCCGTCGGTGGCCACCCACGTCCCGTACGGCTGGCAGTACCGCCGGGAGGGCGGCCCCGCCCTGACCGTGTTCGTCGAATCGGCCGAGGGCCCCGCCGCTCTGCTCCAGGTCCTCGAGTCGTCGGGCGGCCTGCTGGCTGGAATGGTCGCCACCGCCCCGCCCGACCGGCTGTCGTACCACACTTTCGGCGCGTCCGACCCGAGCGGTTTCGCCGCCATGGGGGTGGTCGAGGTGCTGGTCCACACGTACGACGTGACGGGATGGGAACCGCCTGCCGACCTGTGCGCCGCCGCGCTGACCCGGCTGTTCCCCGAAGCGCCCGCCGACATCGACCCGTGGTCAGCCCTGCGCTGGTCGACCGGCCGAGCCGAGTTGCCCGGTCGTCCCCGCCTCACGTCGTGGAGGTGGGACGGCCGCCCGCGGTGAAGCGGCAACGCAAAGGGCGGGCCTCCCCGGCAAGGAAGGCCCGCCCGAACAGAGCGTGAGCAGAGTGGAGGATCAGGCCGGCGAGACGGCCAGCGCGACCTCGTTGACGCCGACCGTGGCGTCGACGACGGCCTCGCCGTTGCCGCTGCGGGACAGGGCACGCAGTGTCCACGAGCCCGGTGCCGCGAAGAAGCGGAACACGCCCTCGGGCGAGGAGACCACTTCGGCGGTGAACTCGCCGCTGGCGTCGAGCAGCCGCACGTACGCGCCGCCGACCGCCTCACCCTCGGCGTTCTGCACGATGCCGGTCAGCACCGTCTCGCGATTGAGGTCGACCGAGGCCGGGATGGGAGCCGACTGGTCGGGAGCGGCGCAACCGGCCGCGGTGGTGTTCGGAGAAGTCATGGTCACGCCTTCCCGGGTTCGTCGCCGAGGGCGATCGGGACGCCGATGAGCGAGCCGTACTCCGTCCAGGAACCGTCGTAGTTCTTGACGTTCTGCTGGCCGAGGAGCTCCTTGAGCACGAACCAGGTGTGCGAGGAGCGCTCGCCGATCCGGCAGTACGCGATGGTGTCCTTGCTGCCGTCGAGGCCGGCCTCGCCGTAGATCTTGGCGAGTTCCTCGTCGGACTTGAAGGTGCCGTCCTCGTTGGCGGCCTTGCTCCACGGCACGCTGATCGCGGTCGGGATGTGGCCGGCCCGCTGCGACTGCTCCTGCGGCAGGTGGGCGGGGGCCAGCAGGCGGCCGGCGAACTCGTCGGGGCTGCGCACGTCGACGAGGTTCTTCACGCCGATGGCCTGCACGACCTCGTCGCGGAAGGCGCGGATGGACAGGTCGGGCGCGGAGGCCTGGTAGGTCGTCTTCTCGCGGACCGGCACGTCCTTGGTGTACGCGCGGGCGTCGAGCTCCCACTTCTTGCGGCCGCCGTCGAGCAGTTTCACCTGGTCGTGGCCGTACAGCTTGAAGTACCAGTACGCGTACGCGGCGAACCAGTTGTTGTTGCCGCCGTAGAGCACCACGACGTCGTCGTTGGAGATGCCGCGCTCGGAGAGCAGAGCGGAGAACTGCTCCTGGTTGACGAAGTCACGGCGTACGGGGTCCTGCAGGTCCTGCTTCCAGTCGATCTTGATGGCGCCGGGGATGTGGCCGCCGTCGTAGGCGGTGGTGTCCTCGTCGACCTCGACGAAGACGACGCCCGGGGTGTTGAGGTTCTGCTCGGCCCAGTCGGCCGAGACGAGTGCGGTGTCGCGACTCATCGGTTCACTCCCTGTGAGGTGAGAGATGGGGGAGAGTCAGCGCACGGAGTTTGCTGTCGCACCGCGCGCGGGACCCATTGGAGATGGAGAAGGATCTCGAGCTGTCGTGCGACGAAGCCACGAAACCGGCTGCACTGCCGGCGGGGAGCTAAAAGGTGCTCAGCACAGGTGGCCCCGTCAGATGACAGGGCGACACAGGCAGGCGGCCATGCGGCACAGGTCGACCGCACGCCTCTTGGTGAGCAACGGGCTCATGAGAACGGACCCTACCAGCGGTTCACGTGCCGGTAACAGAGACGACCACGATCCGGGAACATGGCCGGGGTCACAGTCCGCCCGCGTTGAGTGACACGTTGTCGGCCCCGGCGGTGAACTGGAGCCCGTCGGGCCGGGGCTCGACCTTCTGCACGGCCAGTTTGAGCGGAAGCTCGGGCACCCTCAGGTCGACCGACAGTTTCTGCACGTACGCGTTGACCAGATTGCGGACGATCGGCACGTTGGGCAGCTCGGCCGCGGTCACGTCGGCGAACCGCACCTGCACGATGCCGTTGCGTACGGCGACCGTGGCCGTGCCCGAGACGTTGAACGTCTGGCCGAGCGCCTGCAGGGGCGCGCTGCCGACCAGCTTGCCGTCCTTTTCGCTGAGCTGGAGCCCGGGCTGGCCGATGAGCTCGGCGAGCTGGGGATAGTCGATGGTGCCGGTGCCGGTGACCGTTTGCGCCACGATGTCGCCGGTGCCGCTGCGGATCGTGTCGAGCGGCGCGTTCACGTCGTGCGCCCGCACGTCCAGGTTCGCCACCCGGACCGTACGGTTGTTGCCGGCCGGGCCGCTCAGGTCGGCGACCTGGATGCGGATCTCCTGGTAGTTGCCGTCGAGCACCTGGGTCAGGAACGGGACGCCCTCGATGGTGACGTCCGGCTTCTCGCTGGTCGCGTTCTGGTCGGCGATCTGCTCGGAAACCCTGTCGCCGATGGTGCGCTCGGCATAGCCGGCCGCGAACCGGTCGAGCACCACCAGCAGGCCGAGGACGAGGACCAGGAACACGATGAACGTGATCAGCAGCCGCCGTCCCCATCGCTTTTTGCGCGGGCGCTGAGTGCCGTAGACCTCGCCGCTCACCGGGGTCCTCCTGACCGCAGAGCAGAAACCTGACCGACAGAGCAAAACTTGCCGAGACCGTACATGCCCGCAACGAGCACCCGGCGAAACGGCTAAGTCAGGAACCAGTGGCTCAAGGCGTACGCCGCCGGGGAGAGGAGGGCGAACGCGCCGAGCGGGCCCTGCATGTGCCGGGCCACCCAGAACGTGGGCGCGTCACCGGCGAGTTGGCGGCCGGCCTGCCCGAAGTTGACCGCCAGATCGACCAGGTGGGCGACCACGACGGCGGTCAGGCCGATGACCGCGCCCTTGGCGGGCGTGAACGGGAGGACCAAGAAGCTGCCCAGGGCGGCCCCGGCCAGCGTGCCGAGCATCGCCCCGGCCACAATTCCGGCCACCCCGCGCGGCACCTGGGCGGCGATGCGGGGCTTGGGGAAGATCGCGTCGGTGGTCCGGGCGATCACGAGCGCCACCCCGGCGGCGACGGCGCAGACGATCATGGTCTGGGCGCCGGTCTCCTGGCGGGTGAGAACGATCGGGATCGCGTACGCCGCCACGCCGGCCACGATCGCGAGCGTGGTGCGCCAGGAATCGGTCAGGCGTGCCCTGTCGGAGGCGCGGAACAGCTGGCCGAGCAGCGCCGCCACGAACCCGCCGGCGGCCACCCACACCAGCGGCATCAGGGCCGCCTGCTCGCCGGTGACGGCCAGGTAGTCGGCGACCAGCCCGACCACTACCGCGATGCCGGCGGTCACGGCGGCCGCGGGCGGGTTGAGGGCCATCACCCAGGCCAGCAGATAGAGCAACTGAACGCCGAAGAGCACGATCGCGTACGGAAGCCGCGAGTCGGGCGCCGAGGTGAGGGCGCCCAGCACCAGGCCGACCGACAGCAGACCGGCGAACCCGGCGATGGCGAGCGACAGCTGCCGGCGTACGGGAACCTCTTCGATCTCTTCGAACTCGTCGTCGGCGTCCTCGTCGGGCTCCTCGGGGCGCGGCGCCGGCGCCCCCGAAACGGGCTCGGAATCGTCACCGAAGCCGGCGGACGACCGCTTGCCGCCGGACCTCGCGATCTCGCGCGAGGCGTCGGCGTCCCAGGGATCGTCCTGCGGCATGGTGGGGAACACGCCTGCGATCGTGCCAGAAGCCGACCGGACGCCCAATTCCGCAGTGGAAGTAAAAGGCTTGTTACAGAACCGCCATTTGTACGCCAGAAGGGCGTTCACTACATCACTCAGCCAAACGATCGAGGCGTTGTCGGTGATGCATCGGTTAAGGTGAGCCCAGCCCACCCGTCGGTGACGCCGGGACCTGTCCGCCGATGACGAAGCCGAAACAAGGACGTTATCGAGTCACCCGAGCGGCCCAGAGCCGCAAGGACGGAGGTGAGTGTGGAAATCCTTCTGTTGGTGACGGCACGTGCCGGTGAGCCTTCCGCCGTGCTGCCCGCGCTGGATCTGCTTCCCCACTCCGTACGCACTGCCCCACGCGATGTCCGCACTCTGGTGTCAGGGCCCAGCCCCGACGCGGTGCTGGTGGACGCCCGGTCGGAACTGTCCGAGGCCCGGGCCACCTGCCGGATGCTGCACGCGACCGGCATCGGCGTCCCGCTGATGGCCGTCGTGACCGAGGCGGGCCTGATCGCCCTCAACGCCGACTGGGGTGTCGACGACGTCATCCTGGCCAGCGCCGGTCCCGCCGAGGTCGAGGCGCGCCTGCGTCTGGGCGTCGGCCGGCTCAGCAACGCGACCGCCGGCGCCGGCGGCTCGATCCGTGCCGGCGAGCTCAACATCGACCCCGACACGTACGCGGCCAAGCTCAAGGGCCGCCCGCTCGACCTCACCTACAAGGAGTTCGAGCTGCTCAAGTTCCTCGCCCAGCACCCGGGCCGGGTCTTCACCCGTGACCAGCTGCTGCGTGAGGTCTGGGGCTACGACTACTTCGGCGGCACGCGCACGGTCGACGTGCACGTCCGTCGTCTGCGGGCCAAGCTCGGCTCGGAATACGAGTCGATGATCGGCACGGTCCGACAGGTCGGCTACAAGTTCGTGGTCCCGCCGTCGGGCCGCCAGCTGCCCGACAACGAGCCGGTCTCGCTGCCGGTCTAGGTTTGAGGGCATGACGTCAGTTCGTGCCCTTGACCGGTTGAGTGCTGCCGAGGCGGCCGACGTTCTCGCGTTGGCCGCCGCCGCCGAGCGGGCTGACGGCGTCTATCCCCTGTCCGAAGATGTCGTGCTGCGGGTGCGCGGTGGGTCCGGTTCCGCCGCGCACAAGCACCTGCTGGCCTTTTCCGGCGACAACACCTTGACCGGGTACGCGTTTCTCGAGCGCGACGGCTCGGGCGAACTCGTCGTGCACCCGTCGACGCGCCGCCAGGGCTACGGCACTGCCCTGCTGAGCGCGGCCGGGCCGGGTGAGCTGCGGTTCTGGGCGCACGGTGACGAGCCCGGCGCCCGTGCCTTCGCCGAGAAGAACGGCTTCAAGCGCGTACGCGTCCTGTGGCAGATGCGCCGCTCGCTCACCGAGCCCCTGCCCGACATCCCGCTCCCGCCCGGCGTCACCGTACGCGGTTTCCGTCCCGGCGCCGACGAGGACGCGTGGCTCGGTGTCAACTCCCGTGCCTTCGCCCACCACCCCGAGCAGGGCCGCTGGACCCGCGACGACCTGTTGCTGCGTGAGGCCGAGCCGTGGTTCGACCCGGCCGGCTTCCTGCTCGCGGTCGACATCGCCGACGTCGTGCTGGGCTTCCACTGGACGAAGGTGCACCCGGCCTCCGGGGCCGACCCGGCGATCGGCGAGATCTACGTGCTCGGCGTCGACCCGGCCGGCCACCGCAAGGGCCTGGGGGCCGCGCTGAGCGTGGCCGGCCTGCGGCACCTGGCCGGGCAGGGCCTGACCGTCGCGAACCTGTACGTCGACGAGTCCAACACGGCCGCCGTGGCTCTTTATCAGCGGCTGGGCTTCGCCGTTCACAAGACTGACATCAACTACCAGCGGCGGTAGTCGGGGCCCGGGTCGTGACCGCCACCCCGGCGGCGTCACCTGAGACACGAACCGGACAAGCCTTTGTCTCGAGGCGGTAAACGCCGCTCGTATATATCCGACATTTCCGTCGGTGGTCACTCAGTTCACGCAACGGACAACTCGCCCTCAAGGTGAGGTCATGTTGAGGCGTAGACGTGTTCACTGCGCGTTCATTTAGGCCCGGTTAACCGGCTACCTCTCACTCTTAGCTTCGGTGGTGCCGGTGCGAAGGCCGGCGTGCACCCCATCGAAGGGAAAATTGTGAAGCTCCAGCGGTCCGGTTTTTTGGCAGCCGGCATTGCTTTGACTGCGACGCTCGCGCTGACCGCGTGCGGCTCGGACAACGAAACGCCGGCGGCTGAGGGCGGCTCTTCCGCCGCCGCCGGTGACTGCGTCGCCGGCAGCCTGACGGCACAAGGCTCGACGGCGCAGAAGAACGCCATGGACGAGTGGATCAAGGCCTACCAGGGTCAGTGCAGCGGTGCTCAGATCAACTACCAGGGCACCGGCTCGGGTGCGGGTATCGAGGCCTTCATCGGCGGCACCGCCGACTTTGCCGGCTCCGACTCCGCCCTGAAAGAGGACGAGCAGCCCAAGGCCAATGAGCGTTGTGCCGGCGGTGAGGCGCTCAACCTTCCCATGGTCATCGGTCCGATCGCGGTCGTCTACAACGTCGAAGGTGTCGACAACCTGCAGCTCGACGCGTCGACCCTCGCCAAGATCTACTCCGGCAAGATCACCAAGTGGAACGATCCGGCGATCGCCGGCCAGAACAGCGGCGCCAAACTGCCGGACGCGGCCATCCAGGCCGTCCACCGTTCCGGCGAGTCCGGCACCACCGACAACTTCACCAAGTACCTGAGCAAGACGGCCGAGGCCGACTGGACCTTCGGCAACAACAAGGCGTGGAAGGCCCCGGGCGGCGTCGCCGCCACCGGCTCCGACGGTGTGGCCGCCAAGGTCAAGAGCACCGCCGGCACGATCGCCTACGTCGAGCTGTCCTTCGCGGAGAACAGCGACCTCTCGAAGGCCAAGATCAAGAACGGCGCCGGCGAGTACACCGAGCTGACCGGTGAGAGTGCCGGCAAGACGATCGCGGGCGCGAAGATCGAGGGTCAGGGCAACAACCTCGCCATGAGCATCGACTACAACACCACCGAGGCCGGCGCCTACCCGATCGTCCTGGTGACCTACGAGATCGCCTGCAGCAAGGGCAGCCCGAAGGCCAAGGAGGTTCAGTCCTTCCTGAAGTACATCTCGAGCACCGCCGGTCAGCAGGAGCTCGCCGAGCTGGGCTACGCCCCGCTGCCGGACTCGGTCCGGAGCAAGGTCGAGACCGCCGTCGCGGCGATCAGCTGACCTGATCCGTCAATCCCTCCGAGACGACTGCGAGCGAGCAGATGGGTGACAACCCCTCCCGCTCGGAGAACGCCACCGCCGGCGATCCGGGTGTGACAGCAAGCCACACCCGGGCCGCCGGCATCGGCGTATCCCCGAGCCGTTACGACGAACCCCCGATCGGCGGCGGCGGTGCCCTGCCCAAGAAGAAGTCGTTCTCGATGGAGTCCGGCTTCCGAGGCTTGTCCGTCACGGCCGGTGCGATGGTGCTGGTCATCATCGTGGCCATCGCCGTCTTCCTGATCTCGAAGGCCGTGCCGGCGTTGAGCGCCAACACGGAGAACTTCCTGACCTACAAGCAGTGGTTCCCCAACGAGACGAACCCCGCTTTCGGTATCGCCGCTCTGGCCTTCGGCACGGTGCTCACGTCGATCATCGCGCTGATCGTCGCGGTGCCGATCTCGCTCGGAATCGCGCTGTTCCTGTCGCACTACGCGCCGAAGCGGCTGGCCACGCCCCTGGGCTTCACCATCGACCTGCTGGCGGCGGTGCCCAGCGTCGTCTTCGGTCTCTGGGGTCGCGATGTCTTCCAGCAGCCGGTCCACGACTTCTCAGTGTGGCTGAACACGTACTTCGGGTGGATCCCGATCTTCGGGGGCGAGGGGCCGTTCGGTCAATCGATCATGCTCGGTGGCCTGGTGCTCGCGATCATGGTGTTGCCGATCGTCACCTCGCTGTCCCGAGAGGTCTTCCAGCAGACCCCGGCCATGAACGAGGAGGCCGCGCTGGCCCTCGGCGCCACCCGGTGGGAAATGATCCGCACCGCGGTACTGCCGTACGGGCGTCCCGGTGTGATCGCCGCCGTGATGCTCGGACTGGGCCGTGCCCTCGGTGAGACGATCGCGCTGGCCCTGACGCTGGGCCTGGTCTTCAACATCTCGTTCAATCTGATCGAGATCGGCGGCAACTCGGTCGCCGCCAACATCGCCACCACCTTCGGCGAGGCCAACGAGACCGGCCGCGGGGCTCTGATCGCCTCGGGTCTGGTGCTCTTCGCCATCACCTTGATCGTCAACATGGGCGCACGGGCGATCATCTATCGTCGGCGCGAGTTCCGGGACAGTGCGGCATGAGCCTTCTTCAGCGTGAGCTTTCCGATGTCGCCATGACACCGGACAACATCCGGTCCAAGCGCCTGCCGCTGGTGACGAACCTGGGGATCGCGGTAGCGGCTCTGGTCGTGTCGGCCGCTCTCGTGCTCGGCTTCAGCATCGGCAACTGGGTGCTCGTCGTCGTGCTGGCCGTCGGCTTCTACCTCGTCGGGCTGCTGGTGGTGGCCGGACGGGTCGAGGGCCGGCGCGCGGGGCGCGACCGCATGTGGAAGGCGCTCATCTATTCGGCCTGTGTGCTGGCGATCCTGCCCTTGGCCTCGGTCGTCTGGACGCTGGTGTCGAAGGGATACAGCCGCCTCGACGGTGAGTTCTTCGGCACCTCGATGAACAACATCGGCGCCCGGGACGAGAACGGCGGGGCCTACCACGCCATCATCGGCACCCTGGAGCAGGTCGGTATCGCCACCCTGATCGCCGTTCCACTCGGCGTCATGGGCGCCATCTACCTGGTCGAGTACGGACGGGGCCGGTTCGCGAACACGGTCCGCTTCTTCGTGGACGTCATGACCGGGATTCCCTCCATCGTCGCCGGCTTGTTCGTCCTGTCGTCCTGGGTCCTGATCGTGAGCCCGTGGTTCAACGACGGGCAGCCGCGCTTCTCCGGGTTCGCGGCCTCGCTCGCGTTGACCGTGCTGATGTTGCCCACGATTGTGCGGTCCACCGAGGAGATGCTGCGTCTCGTGCCCGGTCCGCTGCGCGAGGGCGCCTACGCCCTCGGGGTTCCGCAGTGGAAGACGATTTTGCGAGTGGTGCTGCCGACGGCGCTGCCCGGCATCGTCACGGGCATCATGCTCGCCGTTGCGCGCGCAGCCGGTGAGACGGCGCCGGTGCTGCTGGTGGCAGGGGGCGCGGCGGCGATCAACTTCGACCCGTTCGCCGGCAACCAGTCCTCGCTGGCGCTCTTCGTGTACCAGCAGGCCGGTGACGCCTCCCGGTACGCCCCGGCGCGGGCCTGGACGGCCGCGCTCACCCTGGTCGCGCTCGTTCTGATCCTGACGATCGCCGCCAAGCTGCTCGCCCGCCGCAACAGTCTGTCGAAGTAAGAGGTAACAACATGGCCAAGCGCATCGAGGCGAGCAACGTCTCCTCCTACTACGGGTCGTTCAAGGCGATCGACAGCGTCTCCATGACCGTCGAGCCCAAGACGATCACCGCCCTCATCGGCCCCTCGGGCTGCGGCAAGTCCACCTTCCTGCGGTCGGTCAACCGCATGCACGAGGTGCTGCCCGGTGCCCGCATCGAGGGCTCGCTGACCATTGACGACCAGAACATCTACGACCCGGACGTCGACGTCACCGCGGTCCGTCGCATGATCGGCATGGTCTTCCAGCGTCCCAACCCGTTCCCGACGATGTCGATCTACGAGAACGTCGTGGCCGGTCTCAAGCTCAACGGTGTCAAAAAGAAGTCGGTGCTCGACGACGCGGCCGAGCAGTCGCTCAAGTCGGCGAACCTCTGGAACGAGGTCAAGGACCGCCTGAACCGGCCCGGCGCCGGCCTCTCCGGCGGTCAGCAGCAGCGTCTGTGCATCGCCCGCACCATCGCGGTCGAGCCGCAGGTCGTGCTGATGGACGAGCCCTGCTCGGCCCTCGACCCGATCTCGACGCTGGCGATCGAGGATCTGATGTTCAAGCTGAAGGACCGCTTCACGATCATCATCGTGACGCACAACATGCAGCAGGCCGCCCGGGTCAGCGACAAGACGGGGTTCTTCTCGATCGACAAGACCGGTGACCCCGGCCGCCTGATCGAGTACGACGACACCCAGAAGATCTTCAGCAACCCGACCGAGAAGAAGACCGAGGACTACATCACCGGTCGCTTCGGTTAGGCCGGCCTGGCGGAACGGCAGCGCCCTCCTGGATGTGCAGGAGGGCGCCGCCGTCGTCGGTCAGCTCCACGCGAGGCATGACGGGCGTCGCGGCATCACGGCGACGCGCGGCCGCGACCACTTCCGCAGTTTCCCCGTACGCCGAGAGCGAGTCCACGGCTGACCGGGTCGGCGGCAGCATGGCCAGCTCGGCCGCCTCGCCCGGGGCGATCCAGGCCGTGGCCTCGGCCTCGCCCGACACGTCGCGAGGCGCCTGCCCCTCGGGAAGCAACGAGACGAAGAACCACGTGTCGTACCGCTTGGGCTCGAACTCCGGGGTGACCCAGCGCGCCCACGGAAACAGCAGGTCGTCGCGCATTCGCAGGCTCCGCCGGCTCAGCAGCTCGCTCAGGGTCAGCTCGCGGGCCGCCACGGCGGCGCGGTCGGCCTCCCACTCGCCGGTGCTGACGTCGGCGAGGGTGCGGTCGGGCTGCTCGACCGGGCCGGCGAGCAGAACCCCGGTCTCTTCGAAAAGCTCGCGCACCGCGGCGCCGACGACCGCGTGGGCCCGGTCGGCCGGAACACCGAGGCGGGCGGGCCAGTCGGAGCGGAGGGTCGTGGGGCGGTCGTCCGGGTCGACGCCGCCGCCGGGGAACGCGTACAGGCCGCCGAACGCCATCGCGGTCGCCCGCCTCAGCACGTACAGCTCGAAACTCACGCCGACGGGGCGCAGGAGCACCACCGTGGCAGCGTCGCGTACCGGCGCGGGCACCCCGTCGAACTCGCGTGCTCGCTTGATCAGGGCCGGGGGCAGCCGGAAGGGCGTGGAATCGGTCACCTGACGATCCTGACACCGACCCGGCCGGGAACGATACCGTAAGGATCATGACCGATCAGAAGGTTCGCTGGGGCATCCTGGCTCCCGGCGGGATCGCCGCCTCGTTCGCCGCCGACCTGCAGCATGTGCCCGGCGCCGAGCTGACCGCTGTCGGCTCCCGCCGTCAGGAGACCGCGACCGCGTTCGCCGAGCGTTTCGGTTTCGCGCGGGCGCACGGCTCGTACGCGGATCTGGCCGCCGACCCCGACGTCGACGTCGTCTACATCGCCACGCCGCACGCCTTCCACGCCGAGGCAGCGCACCTGTGTGTCGAGGCCGGCAAGGCCGTGCTGGTCGAGAAGCCGATCACGCTCGACCTGCCGGACGCCGCCCGGCTGGTGGCCGCCGCCCGTGATAAGGGCGTGTTCCTCATGGAGGCCATGTGGATGCGCCTCAACCCGGCCATCCGCAGGATCGCCGGGCTGGTCGAGGAGGGCGCGATCGGCTGGGTCAGCACGATCCACGCCGACTTCGGGCTGCAGGGTCCGTTCGACGCCGAGCACCGGCTGCGCAACCCCAAGCTGGGCGGCGGGGCGCTGCTCGACCTGGGCGTCTACCCGATCAACTTCGCCCACCTGATCATGGGGGCGCCGGCCTCGGTGCAGGCCTGGGCACACCTGACGCCGGAGCGGGTCGACGAGACCACGGGCATCCTGATGGGCTGGGAGCCGGGCGCCGTCGCCGCGCTGACCTGCAGCATCAACGGTCAGAGCCGGAACAACGCGACGATCACCGGCACCAACGGGCGGATCGAGCTGCCGGAGGGGTTCTTCGTGCCGCGTTCGTTCGTGGTGCACCGGCCGGGCCGCGACCCGGAGACGCACGAGTTCGACTTCCCGGGCAACGGTTATCAGTTCGAGGCGGCCGAGGTGCAGCGGTGCCTGCTCGCGGGCGAGCTGGAGAGCCCGCTCATGCCGCACGCCACCACGCTCGAGATCATGACGCTGCTCGACACGATCCGCGAGGAGGTAGGCGTCGCCTACTGAAGCTCGGACTATTGTGGTCGGATGCCGTCGAGAAAGGTCGGCGGCAAGCCGACATCGAGCGATGTGGCCCGCGCCGCCGGCGTCTCCCGCTCCGCCGTCTCGTTCGCTTTCAACAGCCCGCAACGTATCTCGGTGGCGACCCGCGATCGCATTCTCGCGGTCGCCGCCGAGCTTGGTTACACCCCCAACCCGGTGGCCCGCATGCTGCAGGCCGGCACCACCAACTCGATCGGGGTGCTGCTGCCGCAACGCCTGGCCCGCATCCTCGAGAACCCGTATTACGCGCGCTTCCTGATGGGCGTCGGCCAGGTGTGCGACCAGGAGGGTTACACGCTGCTGCTGACCCCGCCGCTGCAGGATTCGGTGCTCAAGGCCATCCCGTACGCGGCGGTCGACGGCTTTGTCGTCTGTGGGCTCGAGACCGAGGGGGCCGAGGTGCTCGAGCTGGAGCGGCGCGGCGTCCCGTTCGTGCTGATCGACAGCGACCGCTACGAGAACGCGCCCAGTGTCGAGGTCGACGACCGCGGCGGGGCCCGCGAGGTCACGCGATACCTGCTGGAGCTGGGCCATCGCCGGCTGGCCGTGCTCTCGATGGGTCCCGGTCCGGACGTGCGGGCGCGTGGCTATCGGGGTCCGCTGGGGCGGCGGATGGACGGCATCGCCGACGCGCTGGCCTCAGCCGGGATGACGATGGCCGACGTGGCGCTGGCCGAGGTGCCGGTGACCCGTGCGGACGGATACTCGGCCACCCGCGAGCTGATGCGACGCGATCCACGCCCGACCGCGATCCTGGCCCTGTCGGACGTGCTGGCGTACGGGGCGGTGGACGCGCTGCAGGAGATGGGGCTGGACGTGCCGGCCGCGGTGTCGGTGACCGGCTTCGACGACCTGGCCGAGTCGGCGTGGTTCCGGCCGCGGCTGACCACCGTACGGCAGCCGATCGTGACCAAGGGCCGGACGGCCGCCGACTTCCTCATCTCGGCGATGCGCGGCGAGGATCAGCACCCTCACCAGGTGCTCGGCACGTCCCTGATCGTCCGGGACTCGGCGGTGAAGCCGGCGTCATAGACTCTAGTAACACGTGTTAGTAACGTGATAGCTTCGCCGCCATGACTGAGTCCTGGTGGCGAGACGCGGTGATCTATCAGATCTATCCGCGCAGCTTCGCCGACGCGAACGGCGACGGCATCGGTGACCTGCCCGGCGTCCGTACCCGCCTGCCCTACCTGCGCGATCTGGGTGTGGACGCCGTCTGGCTGTCCCCGTTCTATCTGTCGCCGCAGGCCGACGCCGGCTACGACGTGGCCGACTACCGCACCGTCGACCCGATCTTCGGCACGGTCGAGGACGCCCGCGGCCTGGTCGCCGACGCCCACGACCTGGGTCTGCGCGTGATCGTCGACCTGGTGCCCAACCACTCCTCCGACCAGCACGCCTGGTTCCGGCAGGCGCTGGCCGAGGGGCCCGGCTCGCCGCTGCGCGAGCGCTACCACTTCCGCGACGGGCGTGGCGCCGAGGGCGAGCTGCCGCCCAACGACTGGCCCTCGATCTTCGGCGGCCCGGCCTGGACCCGGGTGCCCGACGGGCAGTGGTATCTGCACCTGTTCGCGCCCGAGCAGCCCGACTTCAACTGGGACCACCCGGCGGTGGCCGACGAGTTCCGGACGATCCTGCGGTTCTGGCTCGACCTGGGCGTCGACGGGTTCCGCGTCGACGTGGCGCACGGCCTGGTCAAGGAGGCGGGCCTGCCGTCGCTGGGCCGCGCGACCGAGTGGCACCTGCTCGACGTCGGCGAGAGCCCGTGCTTCGACCGCGATGGCGTGCACGACATCTACCGCAGCTGGCGGGCCGTCCTCGACGAGTACCCGGGGGAGCGGATCGCGGTGGCCGAGGCGTGGGCGCCGACGCTCGACCGGGTGGCCGACTACGTCCGGCCCGACGAGCTGCACCAGGCGTTCAACTTCAGCTACCTGGCCACCGGCTGGGACGTCGAGTCGCAGCGCACGATGATCGACGCCTCGCTCGACGCGATGGGCCGGGTGGGCGCGCCGGCCACCTGGACGCTGTCCAACCACGACGTCGTACGCCACACCACGCGCCTGCTGCAGAGGAACGAGGGCGATGTGGCCGGGCGCAAGCCGGTCGAGGTCGACCCGGTCGCGGGGCTGCGCCGGGCCCGTGCGGCGTCGCTGCTGCTTCTGGCGCTGCCCGGCTCGGCGTACCTCTATCAGGGCGAGGAACTGGGCCTGCCCGAGGTGATCGACCTGCCGCCCGAGGTGCGCCAGGACCCGGCGTTCCACCGGGCGACCGGGCAGGACGGCTACCGCGACGGCTGCCGGGTGCCACTGCCCTGGTCGGGCGCCACCGCCCCGTACGGCTTCGGACCCGACGGCGGCCCGAGCTGGCTGCCGCAGCCCGCGTCGTGGGCGCACCTGAGCGTCGAGGCGCAGGAGGGCGTGCCCGGTTCCACGCTCTCGATGTACCGCGAGGCCCTGGCCCTGCGCCACAAGACCCTGACCGAGGCCGACTCCCTGTGCTGGGTGGACACTGCGGAGGGCATCCTCACCTTCACCCGTGGCGCCGGCTTCACCTGCACGGTCAACATGACCGACCGGCCGATCGAGATCCCCCACCCGGGTGTGCTCCTGATCGGCAGCGGCCCGTTCGACGCAACCGGAGACAGTGTCACGCTGCCCCCGGACACCACAGCCTGGTGGTCCAACTAGTGCGTGTGCCGCCCCGTGTTCAGCCGAAGATGGGGCGGCACGCGAAGTAGAGCAGGCAGGCGATCAGGCCGGCCGCCGGGAACGTGGTGACCCAGGCGATCACGATGTTGCCGGCAACGTTCCAGCGGACCGCGTTCAGCCGCTTGGTCGCGCCCACACCCATGATCGCCGACGTGATCGTGTGGGTGGTCGAGATGGGGGCGTGCAGCACGTACGCGTTGAAGAAGAGCACCGAGCTGGCCACCGTCTCGGCCGCGAAACCCTCGGCGGGACCGAGGTCGATGATCTTGCGGCCGAGTGTACGGATGATCCGCCAGCCGCCGGAGTAGGTGCCGGCCGCCAGCATCGTCGCGGTCGTGATGTAAACCCACCACGGGATGTGCGTCGGGCTGCTCTGGAAGCCGCCGGTGTAGAGGGCCAGCACCACGATGCCCATGGTCTTGGCCGCGTCCTGGATGCCGTGGCCGACCGACATCGCGGCTGCCGACAGCGTCTGCGCGACGCGGAAGCCGCGGTTGAGCTTGCCCGGGTTGCCGCGGCGGAAGATCCACATGATCGCGACCATGACGAGGAAGCCGAGCAGGAGGCCGACCACCGGCGAGGCCACCATCGGGATCAGCACCTTCTCGATGATCGTGTGCCACTGCACGTCGCCGAGCGAGGGGCCTGCCATGAGGGTGGCGCCGACCAGGCCGCCGAACAGGGCGTGCGACGAGCTCGAGGGCAGGCCGAACCACCAGGTGATCAGGTTCCAGGTCACTGCCCCGAGCACACCGGCGAAGACCACGCCGAGGCTGGGGATGCCCAGCTTGAGGTCGACCAGGCCGTCGCCGACCGTCTTGGCGACCTCGCCACCCAGGTGCGCGCCGATGAAGTTGCCGACCGCGGCCATGGCCAGCGCCACCCGCGGGGTCAGCGCCCGGGTGCTGATGCTGGTGGCGATCGCGTTGGCCGCGTCGTGGAAACCGTTGGTGTAGTCGAAGGCCATCGCGGCGATGATCACCGCGAGAACCGCGAAGAACTCGGGCGACAAGGCCTAGGACTCCTTGACCGCGATGGTCTCGACGGTGTTCGCCACGTGCTCGAACGCGTCGCAGGCGGCCTCCAGCTCGTCGGCCACCTCCTTCATCTTGAGCACGGTGAGCGCGTCGTACTCGCCCGAGAAGAGGCGGACCAGCAACATCCGGTACGAGCGGTCGCCCTCGTTCTCGAGCCGGTTGATCTCGATCCAGTACTCGTCGAGGTCCTTCATCGTGCGCAGCTTCGGCATCGCGTCCGCGGTGATCTTGGCTTGCTGGTCGAGCACGTCGACCAGCTCGTGCATCTCGCGCGGCAGGGACGGCAGCTCGGTCAGCCCGTACAGGTAGAGCAGGTTGCCGACGGCCTCGAGGTGATCCATCACGTCGTCGAGCTGCGAGCCCAGCGAATAGATGTCCTCGCGGTCGAACGGCGTGATGAACGTCGAATTGATCTTTTTGTAGAGATCGTGCGTGATCTGGTCGCTGTCGTGCTCGACGTCGGTCAGCCGATCGCTCACCGACTGCACGTCGACCCCCGGAAGGGCCAGCTCGTTGAGCAGCTCCGTGCCCTTGACGAGGTTGTTCGCGGCCTGCGTGAACAGGTCGTAGAAGGCGCCCTCGACGGGGCGGAATGAGAACTTCACGTCACGAACCTCGATCGACGGGCATAGGGATGATCTCCAGGAATGCTAAGGCCTCTCCTGGTTCACCTTTCGTTCGCCCACTAAACGGGTTCGCGCCGGCGATCTGGGCGCGGGCCGGTCGGACGCGGTGACGGGCGACGGCCGGGCCGGGCCGGCAGCGTCGGGGCCGTACGGCGGCTCACCAGGTGCCGGCGCAGGTGGCGGGCCAGTCCGCGCTGGTCGTGGCCGGCGATCGCGTCGACCCCGGCCGCCGCGAGCTCGGTCCAGAGGGCCGCCCGGGCGCGGCGGGGCCCTTCGGGCAGAGCCGAGATGCGCACCGTACGCCCGTCGTCGTGGGCCGACCGCACCATCGCGTGCAGCAAGTGGCGCTCCTCGGCCGGGATCGGCTCCAGCCCGTCCCAGCCGAAACGCCGGCCCCACGGCTCGCTGATCACCGGAACGAGCCCGGCCGGCGCCGCCGCGGAGCCGACGTCGTCGAACGACCCCTCGGCGAACAGGTACCGCTCGTCCTGGGTCGCCAGCAGCTCCCGGACGTCGACGATCCCGGTCACCGACACGATGACGGCGCCCGGCGTGAAGTCGTCGCCCGTGCAGCGGCTGAGCAGCGGGGCGTGATCGCGCAGCTGCTGGTCGAGCATCCGGTACGCCCGCAGCAATGTCTCGGCGTCGCGGACCTCGCCGGTGAACTCGACGACCAGCCCGAACGGTGTCTGCTGGTCGCGGCTGAGCCGGCCGCCGTTGCCGCGCACCCGGGCCAGCAGCGGGGTCAGGACGAGCCGCCGCAGCGTGCGTCCCGGCTGCGGCGCGCCCGGCCCGAGGAACAGCTCGCCCCGCGGCCCCGGAGTGACCGGCACGGTGAGCCCGCCCAGCCCTCGCCGGAGCACCGCGGGCAGCGGGTCGACGTCGCCGCGGCGGGCCAGCGCGTGCCCGGCCGCCAGGTAGGAACCGTTGCGGCGGGACAGTGCCAGCCCGGCCGCGGCCACGCCGGCCAGACCCACGGCGCCGGTGAGGCAGCCTGCGATCATCAGCCCGTCGTTCACTGCGCACCATCCGATTCGTACCGAAAATCCGTTCTCTACTGTGTCACAGGTGCTACCCGCCGCCGGGCAATGTCGCGCAGAATTCCCCTATGCCACCCTCCGCCGAGGCCTTCGAGGCCGAGCGCAGCCACCTCGTCTCCGTGGCCTACCGGATGCTCGGCAGCGTGGCCGAGGCGCAGGACGTGGTGCAGGAGGCCTGGTTGCGTTACACCCGGGCGAGCGATCAGGACATTCGCGACCTGAGGGGCTGGCTCACCACCGTCACCGGCCGGCTCTGTCTCGACGTGCTCAAGTCGGCCCGCGTGTCGCGCGAGGCGTACACCGGGATGTGGCTGCCGGAGTACTTCGTCGACCCCGACGCCGGCCCCGCCGCCCAGGCCGAACAGCGTGACCAGGTCGGGCTGGCGCTGCTCGTCGTGCTCGAACGGCTCAGCCCCGAGCAGCGGGTGGCGCTCGTGCTGCACGACGCGTTCGGGGTGCCGTACGACGAGGTCGCCCGGGTGCTCGGCACGACCGAGGCCGCGGCGCGCCAGCACGCCTCACGGGGGCGCCGGGCGGCCGCCGAGGGCGGGGTGCGGCACACCGCCGGCCCGGTCGAGCAGCGCCGGGTGCTGGCCGCCTTTGTCGACGCCGTGAACAGCGGTGACCTGGCGGCGCTGGCGTCCGTGCTCGCCCCCGACGTGGTGTCGATCAGCGACGGCGGCGGCTTCACCCGTACGGCGCTGCGCCCGATCGTCGGCGCCGACAAGGTGGCCCGCTTCTTCGTCGGCATCGCGCACGGCGGCCGGATGGAGGGCGCCGTCCTGGAGCCCGTTCTGGTCAACGGCACGGCCGGACTGCTCGTACGGGGAGAGAAGGCTTACGGCGCGCTCGGCCTGACCATCGCGGACGGGCGCATCACCGGACTTTTCCAGCAGCTCAACCCGGCGAAGCTGTCAGTCAGTGACTCGCTTTAGGTAGTCGTGGTACTTGGTGGCGAACGGCTCGCTGCCGTCGCCCAGCGCCACGAGCAGTTCCTGGGCGGCCGCGCGGGCGGAGCGTACGAGATCGTCGGGGTAGCCGAACTGGGTGCGGTGCTCCTCGAACTCGTCCTCGTCGCGCAGCTCGACCAGGCCCGTCGAGCGGCGCCGGACCACGTCGAGGTCGAGATCGATGATGTGGACGGTGTCACCCTCCCACCGCGCCGGGGTGGTGATGTCGCAGTAGACCTCGCTGGTGCGCGGCTGCGGGTTGAACATGCCCGTCCACCACGTGTGATGCGGGATGAGCAGCACGAACGGGATCTGCTCGACCGAGGCGCGGCCGTGGTAGACCGACTCCGTGCCACGCGGCACACCCACCCAGACACCGAGGTCGTCGGAGTCGAAACGGCGGGCTGGATAGTCCCGATGGGCCGAACCGTCGTACTTGGTGTAGACGACCCGGACCGTGTCACTCGGCATGCGAGAACCCTAACGGTGGTCGGCTTCTGTCGGTGGTGGCGGGTACCGTCTGCGCGTGCCCGCAGCAACGAAGAAGAGCGCCACCGCCGAAAAGCTCCTCCAAGCAGCCGTCGGCGCCGTTCCCGGTGGCGCTTCCCGTCCGGGTCAGGAAGCCATGGTCGCCGCGATCGACAAGGCGATACGCGATCGTGAGCATCTGCTCGTCCAGGCCGGCACGGGCACCGGAAAGAGCCTGGCCTACCTCACGCCGTCCCTGCTCGTCGACGGTCCCGTGGTGGTCTCCACCGCCACCCTGGCTCTGCAGAATCAGCTGGTCGAGCATGATTTGCCCCGTCTTGCGGCGGCGGTCGAGCCGGTGCTCGGGCGTAAACCCACCTTCGCCGTGCTCAAGGGCCGCCACCACTACCTCTGCGTGGCCAAGATGGAACACGCCGACGAGGAAGAGCCCACCGACACGCTCTTCGACGACGCGCCTCCCAAGGCCACCCAGTGGCTCGGCGAGGCCGGCCGTCTGGGCAAGCAGATCCAGCGGCTGCAGGCCTGGGCCGAAAAGACCACGACGGGCGACCGTGACGAGCTCGACCCCGGCGTCGACGACACAGCCTGGCGGCAGGTCTCGATGCCGGCGCGCGATTGCGTCGGGGCCCAGCGCTGCCCGTACGGTCCGGAGTGTTTCGCCGAGGCGTCGCGCGCCCGTGCCCGCGAGGCCGACATCGTCGTCACCAACCACAGCCTGCTCGCGGTCGACATGCTGGCCGAGCGGCACATCGTCCCGCCGCACAAGCTGCTGATCATCGACGAGGCCCACGAGCTGGCCGACCGTGTCTCCTCCGCCTCGCAGGCCGAGCTGACCCCCGACGCGATCGAGCGCTCGTCCCGCCGCGCCCGCACGCTGATCCCGCCCGCGGTCGCCGAGTCGCTGGCCGAGGCGGCCGACGCGCTCACCGTGGGCCTGGCCGAGACGCCGGCCGGTCGCATCACCTCAGGGCTGCCCGAGCTGTTGCAGCAGGCCGTCACGCTGATCGAGTCGGCCACCCGGGCCGGGCTCACGGCGATCGGCGACGTCAAGGGCGACGACCCCGATCCCGTACGCAAGCAGCAGGCCAAGGCGGCCCTCGACGATCTCAACGACACGGCTCAGCGGCTGCTCGAGGAGTCCGACTTCGACGTCGCCTGGGTCGAGAAGTCCGACACCGGCAGCGGCCGGCGGGCGCTGGTGGTGGCCCCGCTCTCGGTCGCCGGCACGCTGGCACAGGGCCTCTACTCCGACCGTACGGTGGTGGCGACCTCGGCCACGCTGACGCTGGGCGGCCGTTTCGACACCGTGGCCCGCTCGCTGGGCCTGCCCACGGCCGCTGCCACCCCGTCGGCCGACCCCCAGTCACCCGCCTCCGGTGACGGCTGGACGTCGCTCGACGTCGGCTCCCCGTTCGACTACCCGCGGCAGGGCATCCTCTACGTCGCCGCCCACCTGCCCCGCCCGCAGATGTCCGGCCTGCCCGCGGCGGCCGGCGAAGAGCTGGTCAAGCTGGTCGAGGCGCTCGGCGGCCGCACGCTGGGCCTGTTCTCGTCGCGGCGGGCCGCCACCCAGGCGGCCGAGCTGCTGCGCGCCCGCACCGACCTGCCGATCCTGCTGCAGGGCGAGGAATCGCTGCCGGTGCTGGTCCGCCGCTTCAAGGAGGACAAGGCGAGCTGCCTGTTCGGCGTCATGTCGCTCTGGCAGGGCGTCGACGTGCCGGGCGACGCCTGCCAGCTGGTGGTGATCGACCGGCTGCCCTTCCCCCGCCCCGACGAGCCCCTGGCCGCGGCCCGCGCGGCCGCTGTCGACGCGAGCGGCGGCTCCGGCTTCTCGTCGGTGAGCGTCCCGATCGCCGCCGTCCGCCTGGCCCAGGGCGTCGGCCGCCTGATCCGCTCCACGGGCGACAAGGGCGTGGTGGCCGTCCTCGACTCCCGCCTCGAAACAGCCCGCGGCTACGGCGCCTTCCTCCGCAAGTCGCTGCCGCCTTTCTGGTACACGACCCGCCCCGATGTCGCCCTCGGCGCCCTCCAGCGCCTGTCCGGCAAGTGAGCGGACGGGGCGTGACACCATGGCTGCTGTGACGGCGCCGGGGCGAGTGGAGCAGCCGGCGGGGGAGCCGCCGCGCGGCAAGCGGCGGTGGGTGCTGGTCGGGGTCGTGGCGGCCTGGATCGTGGTGGTCTCGGTGCTGGCCGTCTGGTCGGTCGGGCACGAGCGGCCCACCGTGCCCGAGCAGCGTGATCTCGAGCTGGCCGTGGGGGATCTGCAGCGGGCGGCGGGCGTGGTCTTCGCCGCGGCCGGGGCCGAGGGGCGTCCCGTTGCGCTCGGCCCGCTGGAGCTGTCGAGGGAGTGCCGGGTCACACCCGTACGGCAGGGGTTGATCGCCGCCCGCAACGTGACCGTTCTGGCGCCCGCCGGTCAGACCCCCGAGGCCGTACGCGCCATCGCGAACCGGTTGCCCGCGGGCTGGGCGGCCGACGTGGCCGAGGGGCGGGGCGGCACCCGGGTGTCGCTGCACGCCGACGCGGGCAACTTCATCGGCGTCGACCTGACCACCGAGTCGTCCACCCAGGTCTTCTCACTGCGGCTGACCACCGGGTGCCGGCCGGTCGACGGCGACCCGCCGAGCGGCGCCGACCCCGCCGCCCCGGCCGAGCCCGGGGTGCTGCCTCAGGTGCTGACCGGGCTGGACGCGGTCCCCGCGCCTCCCGCCGTACGCGCTGTGACCTGTCCGTCCGGCGCGGTGGCGGCGTCGTACACGGTGGACGGGATTCGGATGACGAGCGATCTGGCCGGGCGGATGCGCCGGCTCGCCGGTGACGCCAAGCTGCTCAGCTCGGACAGCGGGTCGTACGCCTATCGCAGCGGTGACGTGTCGGTGCTGGTGCTGCCGACCGGTGGCCTCATGCGGGTGGTCGTCAGCACCGCCTGTCAATAGACGAGGGCCTGTGCGCCGTCCGACATGATCTCTTCGACGAAGACGGCCGCCCCGGCGATGCGGATGCCGGGCAGCACCTTGTCGGGCGTGATGTCGCGACGGGCGGCGCACTGCGTGCAGGCTGTCACCCGGCCCGTCGAGAGCAGCAGGTCGAGCAGATCGGGCAGCGGCGCCGCGTGCGGCAGCTCGAACTCGGCGGCCCGGCCGGGCAGCGCGAACCACGTCGACTCGCCGGTGAGCCAGAACGAGACGTCCACCCCGGACGACACCGCGGTGCTCGCCACGGTGAAGGCTTGTGAGCAGCGCTCCGGCGCGTCCGCGCCCGCGGTTGCCTTGACGACCAGCAAGCGTGTCATGGCGGCCAGCATAAGATGGTCCGGTCATGGTTACGGAAATCGGGTTTGTCAGCCTGCTGGTCGCCGGTCTCGGCGCGCTGGCGGGCGGGTTCGGCTATCTGGCGATGCGTGTGTCGAGGGGGCGTTGGTGAGCGATCAGCAGCAGGACAATCCGCTGGGACCGCCGCCCTGGCTCAACGCTCCACCGGTCGACCCTTACCCGTACGAGGAAACGCACGACCTGCGGAAGGGCGCCGACCTCCACCCGGCGCTGCTCGGGCTGCTGCCGTTCGTCGGGTTGTGGCGTGGCCGTGGCCAGGGCGGCTTCCCCGCCGAGAAGGACTATGACTTCGCGCAAGAGGTGCGGATCAGCCACGACGGCCGCCCCTTCCTGCGGTACGAGTCGCGTTCCTGGCTGCTCGACGAGGAGTCGAAGCCGGCCGGTGAGTGGATCGTCGAGTCGGGCTTCTGGCGTCCGGTGCCGGGCGCCGATGGCCGCGCGACCGACGAGATGGAGGCGGTGATCGTCGCCCCCGAGGGCACTGTCGAGATCTACGTCGGCAACACGATCGGCACCACCCGGCTCGAGATCGACACCGACGCGGTGGCCTACACCCCGACCGGTCAGCATCTGACCGGCGCGCGCCGGCTGTTCGGCATCGTCGAGGGCGCGCTGCTGTACGCCCACGAGGTGTCGATCGACAAGAGCGAGCTGCAGCCGCACATGTCGGCGAGGCTGCTCAGGGTCGGCGGTTGAGCAGCCCGAGGGCGTAACCTGGTGGCGTGTCCGCCACTGCTCTTGCCGCCATGCTCCGCGAGCGTGGCCTGCGGCTCACCCCGCAGCGCCAGCTGATCCTCGAGGCGGTCCACGAGCTGGGCCATGCCACCCCCGAGCAGGTGCACAATCACGTGCGCGAGCGCGCCGCCGGTGTCAACATCACCACCGTCTATCGCACGCTCGAGCTGCTCGAGGAGCTCGGTCTCGTCAACCACACCCACCTGTCGCACGGGTCGCCGACGTATCACGCGGCGGGTGAGGATCAGCACGTTCACCTAGTCTGCCGTGGATGTGGGTCGATCAGTGAGGTAGACCCGAGTGTGATGGAGCCGGTGACCGACCGGCTGCTGAGCGAGCGCGACTTCCGTGTCGACGTGGGCCACGTGTCGCTCTTCGGCGTTTGCGGTGACTGCAAGGAGCTGTGAGATGACCGTGGTGATGGTCGAGGACCTGGACCCCTCGTCCGCCGATGCCGGGGTGCCGGCGCACTACGGCGACCCGATGCGCGAACAGCGCACGCTGGCCACCGCCGTGGGTCTGGTCGACCGTTCGAACCGTGACGTGGTCGCGGTGCCGGGCGAGGAACGGGCCTCCTGGCTGCACACGCTGACCACTCAGCACCTGGCGGATCTGTCGGCGATGCAGGGGACCGAACTTCTGGTTCTCTCCCCGAACGGCCACGTCGAGCAGCACGCCCTGGTGACCGAGGACGGCGCCACGGCCTGGTTGGACACCGAGCCGGGTGCGGGCGCGGGCCTGCTGAAATACCTCGAGATGATGCGCTTCTTCACCCGCGTCGAGCCCCGGGACGCGACGGCCGAGATCGCCGTTCTGTCCCTGGTGGGGCCGGGCGCGGCCGACGTCATCCCCGGTTTGGCCGAGCCACGGATCAACCCGGTGCCGGGCGCCAAGTTCGCTGCCGGCGAGGTTCCGGCCGGGGCGACGAGCCTTTACCCCGTACGGGAAACGGAATTTGGTCTTGCCCGGCGGGTGCCCCTCGGCGTCGACCTGCTCGTCCCGCGCGCCGAGAAAACCGCGGTGGTCGAGAAACTCGGCGTGCCCCTGGCCGGGCTGTGGGCCTACGAGGCGCTCCGGGTCGAGCGGCGCATCCCCCGGCTGGGCTGGGAGAGCGACCACCGCACGATTCCGGCCGAGGCCGAGTTCCTGGCCGCCGCCGTGCACCTCGACAAGGGTTGTTATCGCGGGCAGGAAACGGTGGCCCGGGTGCACCACCTCGGCCGCCCGCCGCGCCGGCTCGCCCTGCTGCACTTCGACGGCATCGCCACCGACCAGCCGCCGGTCCAGGGCACCCCGGTGATCCGGGAGGGCCGCGAGGTCGGCTTCATCGGCACGGCCGTACGCCATCACGAGCTCGGTCTCATCGCCCTCGCCGTGCTCAAGCGCACCGCCACGGACGGGCTGACGGTGGGCGATTCCGTGGTCGCGGTGGAGGAACACTAAGGTCACACCCATGACCGGGACCGTGATCACCGTTGCTCCGACCGGCGCCGAAAGCAGCAAGGCCGACGTGCCCGCGCTGCCTGTCACGCTCGACGAACTCGTGGCCACCGCCAAGGAGTGCGAAGCGCTGGGCGCCGCCATCATCCACGTCCACATCCGGGACGCCGATGCCCGACCGACCCTCGATCAGGGGCGGCTGCGCGCGACCGTTGCCGCGCTGCGCGAGTCGACCGGCCTGATCGTGCAGCTCTCCTCGGGTGGCGCGGTCACCGACCCGGAATCCGACCGGCTGGCCGTGCTCGACGCCGGGCCCGAGATGGCCTCCTGCACGATGGGCACTGTCAACTTCGGTGACGGCGTGTTCATGAACCGCTGGGAGTTCATCGTCGACCTGCACACGCGCATGCAGGACAAGGGCATCGTTCCGGAGTACGAGATCTTCGACCTCGGCCAGCTCACGTCGCTGCAGCGGCTGCTGGGCAAGCACGGGCTGCCGTACGGCGGGCACGTGCACGTCGACCTGGTGATGGGGGTGCCGGGCGGTATGCCGGGCACGGCCGCGGCGCTGGTCGCCTGCGAGCGGGCCCTGCGTGATCTGCCCGAGGGCACGACGTTCTCGGCCACCGGCATCGGGCGCTCCACCATCCCGGTGATGCTGGCCTCGCTGAGCGCGGGCGGTCACCTGCGGGTCGGTATGGAAGACACGATCACGTACGCCAAGGGGCGCCCGGTGGAGTCGAACATGCAGCTCGTCGCGCGGGCGGTCGGGTTCGCCCAGCTGGCCCAGCGCCCGCCGCTGACCGCGCGTGAGACCCGCGAGCTGCTGGGTGTCCCGGCCCGATGATCATTGCTCAGGTTCTGCGCTCGGGTTTCGTGGAAAGCGTTCACCACGGCTCGGTCTTCTCCACCGCCGGCAGCCGTGGGGACGTGGCCAGCCCGATCTTTCCGCGCTCGTCGAACAAGCCGCTGCAGACGGTCGGGATGCTGCGCGCCGGTCTCGTGCCGCGCGACGACGCCGACCTGGCCCTGATCAGCGGCAGCCACTTCGGGGAGCCGTTCCACGTACGCCGGGTCCGCGAAATCCTCGCCGCGGCCGGTCTCGGCGTCGACGCGCTGCGCTGTCCCGCCTCGCTCCCGCTGGCCGAGAGCGCCCGGGACGAGTGGCTGCGTACGGGCGGCGGCCCCGAGCGGGTGCTGATGAACTGCTCGGGCAAGCACGCCGGGATGCTGGCGACCTGCGTGGCCAACGACTGGCCGGTGGAGTCGTACCTCGATCCCGCGCACCCGCTGCAGGTGGCGATCGCCCGCGCGGTGGCCGACCTGGCCGGCGAGAAGATCGCGGCCGTCGGGGTGGACGGCTGCGGCGCGCCGGTGCTCGCGTTGTCGCTCACAGGTCTCGCGCGCGCGTTCGAGCGGCTGGTCACGGCCGAGCCGGGCAGCCACGAGCGCCGGGTGGCCGACGAGATGCGGGCCCACCCCGAGCTGGTGGCGGGCACTGCTGCCGACGACACCGTGCTCATGGCGGCGGTTCCGGGCCTGCTGGCCAAGGGTGGCGCCGAGGGTGTGGTGGCCGTCGCCGTGCCCGGCGCGGGGGCGATCGCCATCAAGATCGACGACGGCGGTATGCGGGCGCGCACCCCCGTTCTCCTCGATGAGCTGGACAAACTCGGCGTCAAGGCGCCGGTGATCGAGGAGCTGATCCTCGGCGGGGGAGAGCCGGTCGGCCGCGTGCGCGCGGTACGGTGACCCGAAACACGCTAGCTGTAGTTAGCGTTTTGCTTGCAACAGCTAGCACCCCGGGCTACCTTCGAAGGCATGGCCACACCCAAGGATCTGCCCGAGGACATCGGCGGTTTCATCCGTGACCTCCGGCAGACCGCCAAGATCTCGCTGCGCCAGCTCGCCGACAAGGCGGGCGTGAGCAACCCGTACCTCAGCCAGATCGAGCGTGGCCTGCGCAAGCCCAGTGCCGAGGTGCTGCAGCAGATCGCCAGCGCGCTGCGGGTGTCGACGCCCGCGATGTACCTGCGGGCGGGACTGCTCGACAGCGAGGGTCAGCAGGGTGTGCTGGCCGCCATCGCGGCCGACCCCGAGCTCACGATCGCGCAGAAGCAGTCGCTGACGCAGATCTACGAGACGTTCCGCAACGAGAACGCGCGCAACAACCCCGCCCAAGAGACTTCCGAGGAGCAGAAATGACCGAGCAGACCAAGACCCGCATCCCCGCCCCGCTGTACGCCGCCGCCGGCGCCGGTGACATCGCCGTCGAGCAGCTGCGCAAGCTGCCCGCCGTGGTCAACGAGCTGAGCGAGCGCGCCGCCGCCTCGCTGCGCACCTACAACGAGCAGGCCGGCACCAAGGCCGCCGAGCTGCGTGACAAGGCTTCCACCACCGACTTCGCCGCGCTGCGGGGCAACGCCGCCAGCGTCGCCACCTCGTTCGCCCAGATCGCCCAGGACCGCGCCGTCGCGGCGTACACCGCCCTGGTCGCCCGCGGTGAGCGCGTCGTCGGCACCGGTGTCGTCGAGGCCGCCGACGTGGTGAACGCCGACATCGAGACCACCGAGGAGCCGGCCGCCATCGAGTCCGCCCCGGCCGAGGCCAAGCCGAAGCCGCGCAAGCGCGCCGCCACCACCAAGTGACAACCGAGCACGACATGATCAGCGGGGCCCGGCATGCGCTGGGCCCCGCGGCATAGACTTCCCCTCATGGCCTCCTCCGCGCCGATCTTCTACGCCGCCGTTGTCGGCTACCTCAACCTGCTCATTCTCATCCTGTCGCTGGTGGTGCAGGCTGTCGCGTTGATCCACTGTCTGACTCAGCGGGGCGACGGGTTCCAGGCCATCGGCACGCTGCCCAAGGGCGCGTGGGCGGCGATCCTCGCCATCTGCATCGTCCTCACGCTGCTGATCAGCGGCGCGATCGGCATCTTCAGCCTGATCGGCATCGCCGCCGCCCTGATCTATCTGCTCGACGTCCGGCCCGGCCTCAAGGACCTGTCGGACGGCAAAGGCTTCTGGTGAGGCGGTTCGGCCCGCCACCGCCCGACGGCGGGCCCCGTCTTCATCGCGCCGACCCCACCGGCCCGCGCTCGGGCCGGCCGACGCTTCCCGGCCCACCCACCGAGATCATTTCAACCCCTTCCGGCGTACGCCTGGAGGAGCTGATCACCGGCGTCGGCGAGCCCGTCACGGTGTTCGCGCACGGGCTGGGCGGCGACATCTCCGGCACCCGCCCGTTGGGCAGCGCCGTCCTCGGCCGCCGGGTCTTCTTCCATTTCCGGGGTCACGGCCGCTCTGACGCCCCGGTCGGCCCCTGGAGTTTCGCCGATCTGGCCGATGACCTGCGCGGGGTGGCGGACCTGTCCGGCGCGACCCGGGCGCTCGGTGTCAGCATGGGGGCGGCCGCACTGTGCCGGCTGCTCAGCGAGGCCCCCGAGAGGTTCGAGCGGGTCGTCTTCTATCTGCCCGCGCCGCTCGACGGCACCCGCCCCGCCGCCGCGGAGACCCGCATCGAGCGGCTGCTCGCCGCAGTGGAGTCGGGCGAGGCGGCGTCGATCGCGGCCGCCGTCGAGGCCGAGCTGCCGCCCTCGGTGCGCAACACCCCGACCGGCTGGAGCTTCCTGCGGCAGCGGGTCGAGCAGCTGCAGCGCGACGGCCTGGCCTCCGAGCTCACGACACTGTGGCACGAGCCCGCCGTGCCCGACGAGGCGGCCCTCGGCGCCTTCCGCGGCCGCGCGCTGGTGCTC
This sequence comes from Paractinoplanes brasiliensis, assembly GCF_004362215.1. Taxonomy (NCBI): domain Bacteria; kingdom Bacillati; phylum Actinomycetota; class Actinomycetes; order Micromonosporales; family Micromonosporaceae; genus Paractinoplanes; species Paractinoplanes brasiliensis. Next base: position 4,092,960 of record NZ_SNWR01000001.1, read on the forward strand.
GGCTGCCTCGGCGACGAAGCACACCCCGCCGCCTGGGCCGAACGGCTGGCGTCGTTGCTCCCCGACGCCGACCTGCACATCTACGACCGGCCGGCCGTCCTGTGGAACAACCGGGCCGAGCTGCGCACGCGGATCTCGACGTTCCTCAACAACGGCTGAGTCAGCTGGCCAGCCAGACCGGGACGTAGTACTCCGTGCTGCTCCAGTTGGCGACCTTGTCGAGGGCCACGGGCCAGATCTCCAGGTGCCAGCCCTTCGCCAGCCCGGCCACCGGACGGGTGGCCCACGTGCCGTTGGCGGCGACCGAGGCCCTGTCCTCCACCCCGGCCGGGAGCTGCGAGAGGTTCTGTCCCGTGTAGCGCAGCCAGGACTTGGTCTGGAAGTTGTAGATGTACATGCCCTTGGCGTCGTTCCACTTGAGGACGATCGTGCTCACGTAGTCGACGCCGGCGTGCGCATCGCTCGCGGTGCCCCGGATCGTCGTCCAGGAACTCGCCTTGTTGGGGCTGGCCGGGAACTTCACGGCGACCTTGGGCGCCGTCTTGTCGTAGAGGACGTCGAGCGGAACGGCCGTACGCTCGACCGCCTGGCCGGACTTGTTCTTGAGCTCCACCTTCGGCGCGAACGTGCCCTTGGTGAAGTAATGCGGCACGGTTGGCGAATCGGCGCCCTTGCGCAGCAGGGTGAACTCGTTGTCGGGCCAGCTCACCCACGCCTCGGCGGTGTCGGTCGGCAGGCCGGTCGGGGCGAAGACAGCCTCGACGCTGTAGTCGTGGGGGAGATTGTCCGTCCCGATGTAGGTGTTGGTGTAGATCGGGTTCTTCTGCCAGCCCAGCGTGCCCGTCGCCGTCGCCACCACGACCGTGGCCGGCTCGAGCGTGCCGGTGCCCTCGACCGTCCCGTCGTTCAGCGTGACGCTCACCGTGAAGCTGCCACCGGTGGCGTACGTGTGTGTCCAGCTCGTGGAGCCGGCCTCGGCGGTCTGTGCGGGAGTGTCGTCTCCCCAGTCGATGACGCGGCTGATCGCCGCGGGCTCGACGTCGTCGTCCTCGAGGGCGCTCTGCGTCAGCGTCACCGTCTGACCGGCCCAGATCGAGGTCGAGCTCAACGCGTACGTGCCGGTCGGCGCCTCACCGGCCGCGAGCGCGGGCGAGGCGAGGCCCACTGCCAGGGACGCGGCAAAAAGGGCAGGTAGGGCGCGACGGAAAACGAGTTTCATGGATCCCCCGTTGGTGTGCCGACCCCTCCCGACAGAGGGGAGCCAGCGGACAGTACCGGTCGCCCTCCTCATTGATCAAGCCCGTTCTGCCTGCTGAGCCGTAACCTTCTTCACCCTTGGCGGCGTTGTTTACATCGTGCGCCTTTCCCCCAAATCCGTCTTTGTCGGACTCGTGGCGGTCGGCTTGCCGGCCGCCGTCATGATCGGCTGGACCTTGGCCGCGCCCGAGAAACGCCCCGCTGCAGTGGGCGCCCCCGGCGGCGAAGGCACCCTGGGCGCCGCTCCCACCTCGCCGAAAAGGGAGCCGGTGGCTGTTCGCTACACGGCCCGGCCCTACCGCCCACCCGTCCCCGCCACGGCCAGCGCCCCCGGCTCCATCACGGTCGCGCCGTCGTCATCCCCGATCCCGACGACCCTTGTGCCCTCGCCGTCGCCGTCCCTCACGCCGTCCACAACCCCGTCGGACGACGGCTTGCCGCCGCTGACACTGCCCCCGGTCCCGACCCCGACCGAGATCAGCACCCCGCCGAGCTGGGAGCCGTCGCCGTCACCGTCCGAACCCCCGTCCGCGGAGCCGCCGTCCTTCCCGTGATTGTCCGGGGCCGGTGAGGCACGGCCCCAGGCGAAGCTTTCCCGGCTGCTTTACTCTTCTGGCGTGAATGCCGATGCCGCCCGGCCGCTGGGTGCCGCCAAGCAGTTCGCGATGGGTGCCGGGCTGCTCGGGCGCGGGCTCGGCCTGGTGTTGCGCAACCCCAAGCTGCTCGGTCTGGGACTCATCCCGGCGGTGATCTCCGGGTTCCTCTACGCCACCGCGCTTTTCTTCCTGATCGACTATCTGCCGCAGCTGTCGCGGTCGGTCACCTGGTTCGCCGACGGGTGGAGCGAGTGGGCACGTGACCTCGTGCAGGTGCTCGGGGGCATCGGGCTGCTCGGGGTGGCGGTGCTGCTCGGCGTGCTCACGTTCACGGCGGTCACGCTGTTGATCGGTGACCCTTTCTACGAGCGGATCTCGGAGCTGGTCGAGGATCGTTTCGGGGGCGTGCCCGACGAGGTCGAGGTCGGGTTCTGGCCGTCGTTGCGGCGCAGCCTGATCGACTCGCTGCGGCTGATCGGGCTGTCGATCCTGATCGGCGTCCCGCTGTTCCTGTTCGGGTTCGTGCCGGTGATCGGGCAGACCGTCGTTCCGGTGCTGGGTGGCGCTGTGGGTGGGTGGTTGCTCGCCGTCGAGCTGACCGGGGTGCCGTTCCAGCGGCGTGGGCAGCGGCTGCGGCACCGGCGGGCCGTGCTGGGGGCGAACCGGCCGCTGGCGCTCGGCTTCGGTGTGGTTGTGTTCTGCTGCTTCCTGATTCCGCTGGGCGCGATCCTGCTGATGCCGGCCGCGATCGCGGGCGCCACGCTGCTCGCCAGGCAGTCGCTGGGCCACCCGGTCCAGGCCGCGGGCGGGCGAGCGGACCAGCAAGTCAGCCGGTGACGCGAGACCGGCGCTGAGCCGGCGGCGCGAGAACAGCAGCGCGGGAACAGCAGCGCGGGAACAGCAGCGCGGGAACAGCGGCGCGGGAACAGCGGCGCGGGAACAGCAGCGCCAGGACGGCGGCGCGAGGGCAGCGGTGCGGGACCGAGATATGAGGGCGGCGACGTAAAGCCGCGACGCAAAGCCGCGACGCAAAGCCGCGACGCAAACCGCGACGCAAAACCACGGCGCGAGAACGGCGGCGCGAAACAGCAGCGCCAGGACGGCGGCGCGAGGGCAGCGGTGCGGGACCGAGATATGAGGGCGACGACGCAAAGCCGCGACGCAAAACCGTGGCGCGAGAACGGCGGCGCGAGAACGGCGGCGCGAGAACGGTGACGCGGGAACGGCGAGGAGTGGCGTCCGGGCCGGAGAAGCGGTCCGGGGAGGCGGGCCGCTCAGGCGGACTCGCGGACCACGAGCTCGGTCGGCAGGACCACGGCGTCGGGCAGCCCGGGCACACCGTTGATCAGGCCGAGCACTTGGCGGGCCATCGTGCGGCCCATGTCGGCGATCGGCTGGCGAACGGTGGTGAGCGGCGGGTCGCTGTAGCGGCTTATCTCGAAGTCGTCGAAGCCGATCACCGCCACGTCCGCGGGGACCCGGCGTCCGGCGTCCTTGAGGGCGAGCAGAGCCCCGTGCGCCATCATGTCGCTGGCCACGAACACAGCGTCGAGCTGAGGGTCGTCGAGAAGCAGCCGGCGCATCGCCGCGATGCCGGACTCTCGGGTGAAGTCGCCGAACTGCACGTGCTGGGTCAGGCCGGCCTCGTCGAGGGTGGCGCGGTAGCCGGCCAGGCGGTCGATGCCGGCCACCATGTCCTGCGGGCCGGCGATGGTGGCGATCCGGCGGCGGCCGCCGGCGACCAGGTGGCGTATGCCCGCGGCGACCCCGCCGAAGTGGTCGACGTCGACGTACGGCACGTCGGGGCCCCCGATGGGGCGGCCGCTGCAGACGACGGGGATGCCGAGGCGGGCCAGGTTGCCCGGCAGTGGGTCGGCGCCGTGCATGGAGGCGAACATGACACCGTCGACGTGGCCCGCCACCGCGTACCGTTCGACCCGGCCGTGGCTTTTCGATGAGCCCGCCATCATCAGCACGAGCTGTTTGTCGGCCGCTTCGAGCTCGACGCCGACGCCCCGGATGATCGCCGGGAAGAAGAGGTCGTCGGAGAACACGCGGTTGGCGGTCTCGGGCAGGATCAGCGCGATCGACTCGGTGCGCTGGGTGACGAGGCTGCGGGCGGCCTGGTTGGGCACGTACCCGAGCTCGTCGACGGCCCGGGTGACCGCCTCACGGATGGAGGCGGCCACCGAGGTCGAGCCGTTGACGACGCGGGAGACGGTCGCCCGGGACACCCCGGCGCGGCGCGCCACTGCTTCCAGGGTCGGCCGCTCCCGCGTCACCACAGATCGCTCACCCCTCGTCAGAATCCGGCGCGGCGATGCCGTTGCGCCGGATCACCTCCCGGTACCACTTCGCGCTGTCCTTCAGGGTGCGCTTCTGCGTCGCGTAGTCGACGTGCACGACCCCGAACCGCTTGCGGTATCCCTCGGCCCACTCGAAATTGTCCATGAGCGACCAGACGAAGTAACCACGCAGATCGACACCGGCCGCCAGGGCATCATGGCAGGCGCGCAGGTGGCCGTCGAGGTAGTCGACGCGGCGGGCGTCGTGGACCTCGCCGTCGGCCGACGGGCCGTCGGGGTACGCCGCGCCGTTCTCGGTGATCATCAGCGGGACGCCGGGGTAGTCGTCGTTGATCCGCGTGAGCAGGCGGGTCAGGGCGGACGGCTCGATGCGCCAGTTCATGTCGGTGACCGGGCCGTCGGACGCGTGCCAGGCGATGCCTTCGCTGCCGGGCTGGTCCAGCGAGGCCGGGGCGCCGGGCTTGGCCGACACGTACGAGGGTTGATAGAAGTTGATCCCCAGCACGTCGAGCGGCGCGCTGATCGTGGCCAGGTCGCCGTCGGCGATGTACGACAGGTCGGTGAACCGCGAGATGTGCTCGATCATGTCGGCCGGGTACTGACCCTTGAACAGCGGGTCGAGGAACATCCGGTTGGACAGCCCGTCGATGATCCGTACGGCTTCCCGGTCGGCCGGGTTGGCCGGGTCGACGGGCAGCGCGACGTTCGGGTTGAGTGTGATGCTGATGCTCTGGGCGCCCGCGGAACGGAGCGCCTGGGCCGCCAGGCCGTGACCGAGCAGCAGGTGGTGGATCGCGGCGAAGACGGCCGCCGGGTCCTGCTTGCCGGGCGCGTGCACGCCGCTGCCGTAACCGAGGTAGGCCGAGCACCACGGCTCGTTCAGCGTGGTCCACGTCTTGACCCGGTCGCCGAGGCGGGCGTGGACGATCTGCGCGTACTCGGCGAAGGCTTCAGCGGTCAGCCGGTTGGCCCAGCCGCCCAGGTCCTCGAGGGTCTGCGGCAGGTCCCAGTGGTAGAGCGTGACGACCGGGTCGATGCCCTTGCCGAGCAGTTCGTCGGTGAGCCGGTCGTAGAAGTCCAGACCTTTGACGTTGACCGGGCCGGTGCCGTCCGGCTGGATGCGCGGCCAGGCGACCGAGAACCGGTACGACGCCAGGCCCAGGTCCGCCATCAGCGCCACGTCGTCGACGTAACGGTGGTAGTGGTCGCAGGCGACGTCGCCGGTGTGCCCCTGGTGGACGCGTCCCGGCGTACGGCTGAAGGTGTCCCAGATCGACGGGCCGCGACCGTCTTCCCGCGCCGCGCCCTCGATCTGGTACGACGCCGTGGCAGCGCCCCAGATGAAGCCGTCGGGGAAGGTGATCGCGGCGAGGGCCGGCTGCGCCGACGTGGTGGGCGTGACGGTGGCCGTCATGCGTTCCCCGCTTCCTGTGCGAGTTCAACTTAACCGGTTAATGATAGGGGCGATGTTGGACGCCGCCAGACCGGTAAGTCGAATGTAAGCCGGTCAGCCGGTACGCAGGGCGGAGATGAGACGAGGATCCCCGGTCATTACCAGGCGATCCGTACGCAGGCGACCCATCAGCATCAGCAGCAAGTCGCTCGCCGTGCCGGTGGCCTGCGCGCGGGCGTGGTGATCGTCGGAGTCGAGGATCGTCATCGTGTCGAGCAGGGCCACCCCGGCCCCGCGCAGCCGCACGAACCACTCGTAACCGGCGTCGTTGGCCACCAGGTGCACCACGCCGTGCAGGTCGGTCGGGCCCTTGCGGCGGCCGGCGGGCAGCCAGGTGTCGAGCACCTCGCTCACGCCGTCGGCGGCCAGCTTGGTCTCGATCGGGGTCGGGCGCTCGGCCGCGGACTCGGCGTCCCAGCGGTGCACCGAGACCTCGTGAGCCGTGCGGCGCTGCCAGAACGCCGCCTTTTTGGCCTGCGGCGCCCAGTTCCACGCCGGGAAGTCGGCGTCGAGGGCTTCGAGCGTCTCGATCGTGCCGGTGAGCTCGCGGCGCAGCCCGTCGAGCGCGGCGTCCCACTCGGGGCGCGGCGGGGTCTGCGGCTGGCCGGGACGCTCGGTGACGCCCCGGGGCGCGATCTCGCGGATCCAGTGCAGCTGGGTGGTGAGGTGCTCGACGAGGTCGGCGACCGTCCACCCGGGGCAGCCGGGCACGGCCGCCTCGGGCCCGGCCTGGGCAACCGCGTCCTGCAGCGCGGGGCTGTCGGCCCGCAGCGCCGCGAGCCAGAAGTCCTTCGTCGCGTGCAGCCTGTTCATCGCGATTCTCTCCCGCTCCACCGGACCGCCGATAGACGCCCGAACCGTTGAGCCTAGGGTGGTTGGCGTGCCTGACGTTACCGCCGCCCCGCAAATCGTCCTGTCGGCGTACACGACGCTACGCCTCGGCGGCCCAGCCGGCATCCTGACGGTCGCCACCGACACGGACCAAGTGGTGGCAACGGTTCGTCGTGCCACCGAGGAAGGCCTGCCGTTGCTGGTTCTGGCCGGCGGCAGCAACGTGGTGATCGGCGACGGAGGGTTCGACGGCACTGTCCTGTTGCTGCGTACCCGGGGCGTACGCGTCGTCGAGGAGCGCGAGGACAGCGTCGTGCTGCGGGTGGCCGCGGGTGAGCCGTGGGACGACCTGGTGGCGTACGCGGTGGAAAAGGGTCTTTCGGGCATCGAGTGTCTGAGCGGCATTCCGGGCTCGGCCGGCGCGACGCCGATCCAGAACGTCGGGGCGTACGGGCAGGAGGTCGCTCACACGATCGTGGCGGTGCACGCGTACGACCGCCAGGCCGGGACGCTGCGGGCGATGTCCCCGTCGGAGTGCGGCTTCGCCTATCGGGCCAGCGTCTTCAAGCACAGTGATCGTTACGTGGTGGTGGAGGTCGACTTCCGGCTGGCCCGTTCGCCCGAGTCCGCCCCGATCCGCTATGCCGAACTGGCCCGGCACCTCGGCGTTGAGGCGGGTGACCGGGTGCCGTTGCGGCAGGCACGAGACACCGTACGCAGTCTGCGCGCGCGGAAGGGCATGGTGCTCGACGCGGACGATGCCGACACGTGGTCGGTCGGTTCGTTCTTCACCAACCCGGTGGTCAGCGCCGAGCAGTGGGCCGCACTGGGCCTGGACGCCCCGCACTGGCCGGGCGAGGACGGCACGGTGAAGATCCCGGCGGCCTGGCTGATCGAGCGGGCCGGCTTCCCCAAGGGCTTCGCCGGCGACGGGGTGGCCATCTCGACCAAGCACACCCTGGCGCTGACCAACCGCGGCACCGGCACCACCGAGTCCCTGCTCGCGCTGGCCCGCACCGTACGCGACGGGGTACGCGACCGGTTCGGCGTCGAGCTGCACCCCGAGCCCGTCCTGGTCAACTGCAAGCTCTGAGGCCTCAGTCCCAGCCGAAGACCTGTGTGTAGTAGGGCACGCCGTTGGCCGCGTAGACGACACCGGCGCCGATCGACTTGGCGCCGCAGTTGAGCATGTTGGCGCGGTGCCGCGGGCTGGCCATCCACGCGTCGACCACCTCGCGCGCGGTGCGGTAACCCCAGGCGATGTTCTCGCCCGACGGCTGCTCGTACCCGGCCAGGTGGGACCGGCGTACGAAGGTGGTGCCGTCGCGCCAGACGTGGCTGAACACGCCGGTGCGGGCCATGTAGAGGCTCTGCCGTACGGAGGCGACCGTCAGCTCCCGGTCGACCGTGAGCCGGCGGCACCCGTGGGCCCAGCGCTGCCGGTTGGTCATCGTGACGACCTGGGACATCAGGGTGCGCGGGGCGACAACCGTGGTCGCGGCGCCCGGGGGCGTGGGCGGCACCGGCACCGTGGCGTGCGCCGGAGCGGCTACGGCGAATGCGATCGCCGGCCCGGCCACCAGCGCGATGAGGTGTCGCAGCACAGCATGCTCCTCTCCTGGGCTAGGTCGCCCACCTAGGAATATCGGAGCTGTTATCAGGCCGTACGTCCCTTCTTTGCTGGAAACCGGCATGAACGGTGCAGAACATGTCAGTCTGAGGGGCTTGGCGATCTCGGCCGACATGGGCACGGATGCCGTCCGACCGGCCGCGCCCGGAAAGGCGAACAGCGGCGTGGGGAAACGGATAGCCCGGTAATCTGTAACTGTCCGTAAATAGACCGTGACATCACGCTATCGTGGCTTTGCGCGGTTGATTCCGCCGCCGGCGGTCGCCGGAGCCGAACAGACGACACCGACCCTCCACCGGGCGCCGGCCGGCGTGCGGGCGGACGGTCGTGTCCGGACCCGAGTGCGTGCGAGGGGTGGGGGCATGGTGAACACAGGATGAGTCGCCTACTCGTCGTCGAGGACGATCCGGACATCGCGCTGGCCCTGCGGTTGCTGTTCAGCCGTGCGGGTTACGAGGTGGCGCACGCCGGCGACGGCCGTGCGGGGCTCAAGGAGGCGTACGCCGAACACCCCGACCTGGTGGTGCTCGACGTGGGCCTGCCCGAGATGGACGGCTGGCAGGTGCTGGAGCGTCTGCGCGACGTCTCGGACGTGCCGGTGCTGGTGCTGACCGCGCACGGGCAGGAGGCCGAGAAGGTGCGTGGGCTGCGCGGCGGCGCCGACGACTACCTCACCAAGCCGTTCGCCAACAACGAGCTGCTGGCACGCGTCGAGGCACTGCTGCGGCGCTCGTCGAGCGGGCAGAACAGCTGGGCCAGCCAGGTCTACGACGACGGGCTGGTGCACCTCGACCCGACCAAGCGCCGGGTCTACGTCAAGGGCGACGAGAAACGCCTCACCCCGACCGAGTTCCGGCTGCTCAACGCGCTGGTCCGGCATGCCGGGGCGGTGCTCAGCCCGAACCAGCTGCTGACTCAGGCCTGGGACGACCCGACCGGCATCGGCCAGGAGCGGGTCAAGTTCGCTGTGCTGCGCCTGCGCCGCAAGCTCGGCTGGTCCGACCCCGACGATTCACCCATCGAGTCCGTACGTGGATTCGGTTACCGCTACCGCCGTCCCGGCGGAGAGGCCTGAAACGAGGTTTCCCGTGGGTTGTGGTCTGGGTCTCCTCAGGTGGCCGGGCCGACAACCGATGAGGGCCTTGGGGACGCGAGCAGGAGGTAATGAAGCGTGGAAGATCTTGGTGAAATCGTTGGCGAATTCCTCATGGAGAGCCACGAGAACCTGGACCAGATCGACCGTGACCTGGTCGAGCTCGAGCAGGATCCCAACTCCCGGGACCTGATCTCGCGCATCTTCCGGGCGATCCACACGATCAAGGGAACCAGCGGCTTCCTGGCCTTCAGCCGCCTCGAAAGGCTGGCCCACGCGGGTGAGTCGCTGCTGTCCAAGCTGCGCGACGGTGTCATGCCGGTGACGCCCACGACGATCTCCACCCTGCTCGCCACCATCGACGGCGTCCGCTCGATCCTGGCCTCCATCGAGGAGACGCAGGCCGAGGGCGACGTCGACATCGACAGAATCATCGAGCAGGTCAACGCGCAGATGCAGACCGGCGAGGCGGCCCCGCCGGCCGCCGCGGCGCCCGCCGCCGAGCCGGCCGAGCAGCCCGAGAAGCTCGAGGAGAGGCCGGCGCGTCCGGCGCCCGAGCCGGTGGAGAACCAGCGCAAACCGATCGGCGAGATCCTGGTCGAGACCGGCGCCGCGCAGGCCTCCGACGTCGGCTCCGCGCTCGCCCAGCAGATCGAGGGCGACGAGCGCAAACTCGGCACGATCCTGCTCGACGAGGGCAAGGCCCAGCCGGCCGCGGTCAGCGAGGCGTTGCAGGCCCAGACCCCCAAGCGCAGCATCGCCGACAGCGCCATCCGGGTCGACGTCGACCTGCTGGACACGCTGATGAACATGGTCGGTGAGCTGGTGCTCGCCCGTAACCAGCTGGTCCGCGGCGTGATGGAGACCGGCGACGCCACCCTCGTACGCAGCGCCCAGCGGCTCGGCATGATCACCAGTGAGCTGCAAGAGGGCATCATGAAGACCCGCATGCAGCCCATCGAGCACATCTGGTCGAAGCTGCCCCGAGTCGTCCGCGACCTGAGCCAGTCGCTCGGCAAGCAGGTCCAGCTGGTCATGCAGGGCAAGGAGACCGAGCTCGACCGCAGCCTGCTCGAGGCGGTGAAGGACCCGCTGACCCACCTCGTCCGCAACGCTGTCGACCACGGCATCGAGAACCCGGACCAGCGGATCGCGGCCGGCAAGGACCCCGAGGGCACGCTCACGCTGCGCGCCTATCACGAGGGCGGGCACGTGGCGGTCGAGGTCGCCGACGACGGCGCCGGCCTCAACGTGGAGCGGATCGCGCAGAAGGCGGTCGAGAACGGCCTGCTGCGCGCCGATCAGATCCCGAACATGGACCGACGCGACATCATGGCGATGGTCTTCCAGCCCGGCTTCTCGACCGCGGCCAAGGTGACCAACGTGTCCGGCCGCGGCGTCGGCATGGACGTCGTCAAGACCAACATCGAGAACATCGGCGGCGCGGTCAGTGTCGACTCGACCCCCGGCGAGGGCACCGTCTGGCGGCTCACCATCCCGCTGACGCTCGCCATCATCCAGGCGCTCACCGTGGACTGCGGCGATCAGCGGTACGTCGTCCCGCAGGTCGCGGTGCTGGAACTGGTCTTCATCGACGGCCAATCCACCAAGATCGAGTACGCGTCCGGAGCCCCCGTCTACCGGCTTCGGGGCAAACTTCTTCCCCTCGTACGCCTGGACCGCGCGCTCGGTCTCGACGTGGGTGGCGACCAGGGCGTCTACATCATGGTGCTGCAGGCCGACGGACGGCGCTTCGGCCTGGTCGTCGATCGCGTGCTCAACACCGAGGAAGTCGTGGTCAAGGCGCTCAACTCGAGGTTCAAGGACATCGGCCTGTACGCCGGGGCGACCATCCTCGGCGACGGCAAGGTGGGCCTGATCCTCGACGTCTCCTCGCTGGCCCGGCGCAGCCACCTGACGGCCGACGCCGAACGGCAGAACCTCGAGGCCTCGTCGCGGGCGTCCGGGGCCGGCGGCTCCGGCGAGCGGCTGCTGGTCACCGCGGTCGGCGAACGCCGGGTGGCGATCCCGCTCGACACGGTCACCCGGCTCGAGGAGTTCCCCCGGGACCGGATCGAGCACGCCGGTTCCCGCGAGGTCGTGCAGTACCGCGGCCAGATCCTGCCCCTGGTGCGGTTGTCGCACCTGCTCGGGGCGTACGGGGAGGAACCGGAGGGCGACAACGTCTCGGTCGTCGTCTACAGCGAGGGAGCCCGCAGCGTGGCGCTGGTGGTTGACCGGATCGTGGACATAGCCGAGAACTCGACCACGGCCCGCCGGGACGCGGAGGAGGACGGGCTGGTCGGGACCGCGGTCATCCAGCAACGCGTGACCGAGCTGCTGGACGTGCGCCGGGCGATCCTGGCCGCCGACCCGAACTTCTACACCGACCTGGAAAACGACGAGCTGCTGGTGGAGGCCTGAGATGGCGAGCCGTCAGTTCGCCACCTTCGAGGTGGCGGAGCAGCTCTTCGGGGTCGAGGTGCACACGGTGCAGGAGGTGCTCTCGTACAACGAGTACACCCCTGTGCCGCTCGCGCCGCCGGCCATCGGCGGGCTCTTCAACCTGCGCGGTCAGGTGATCGCCGCGGTCGACCTGCGGGTCCAGCTCGGCCTGGCCCGCAAGGCGCTCGAAGGCCCGGTGATGAACGTGATCCTGCGCGGCGACGGTGAGCCGGTGAGCCTGGTGGTGGACCGGATCGGCGAGGTGGTGGACCTCGACGACGACACGTTCGAGCCGCCGCCGGACACGCTCAGCGGGCCCACCCGCGACCTCGTGGTGGGCACGTTCAAGCTCGACGGGCGGCTGATGCTGGCCCTCGACGTGAACGCGGCCGTCGACACGTACCGCGCCACGACCTGATGTACAGCCTCGTCAGCGCCCCGGTGCTCGGCTTCGACCTGACCCGTCTCACCGGCGGGTCGGCCACGGCCGAGGTCGTGCTGCGCGGATTGCGGTTGCAGACCGCGGACCTCCCGCTGCTGGCCGAACGGCTGCCGGACGAGGACACGCGGGGCCCGCTGTGGGTCGAGGTGGAGAGCGCGGCCCGCCGGATGCCGTCGCTCAAGGGCCTGAACAAGGACGACGCGGCCGCAAGCCTGGCCCTGGTCGAGCGCGCCCCGATCGGCACGGTCGACGCGCTGCTGACCTGCCTGCGGTACGACGTGATGGCGTGGACCTGGACGGGGACGGGCCGCGACGCCCAGCAGTCCGAGGTCGCGGCCGCGGCGACCGCCCTGATCTGCGACGCCGCCGTGGCCAGCTACCTGCGCGAGGTGCTCGACGCCGACACCCGCCGCCGGCTCGGGGCCGGCTGGGTCGCGGCCATGCGCAAGCTGCCGGTCGGCGCCCCGATCGACCTGGGCCCGCACCACTACACGGTGTCGGCCCTGCTCGACCGGCTGCGCTCGCTGCGGTCGAGCGATCTGGCCCGGCTGCTCACCTCGGCCGAGGACGCCCGCCGCAACGCCGGTGGCTGGTCCCCGGCCGTTCATTCGGCTTCCTGGGCGGCCTATCTCTCGGATCGGGTCCGAACGGCCGCCGCAGCGCAGATGCTGTTGGTGCAGGCCGTCGACACGGCCGCCATTCCCCTGGCCGATCGGGCCGGCGGCGTGTGGAACATGCTCAGCGGCGCGGTGCAAGCGCTCGTGGTGCGGGATCTGCTCGACACCTCGACCGCGCACCGGCTGCTGGCCCCCGTCGTGGCCGCGCTCGGGCCCGCGTGGCTGGGTCAGGAGGTGGGCAGGTGATTTCGGTCCTCGTTGTCGACGACTCGGTGGTTGTCCGCCGGCTGATCGTCGACGCTCTCGGCGGCGCCGAGGACATCGAGGTCGTCGGCACGGCGTCCAACGGGCTGCTGGCCCAGGCCAAGATCGATCAGCTCAAGCCCGACGTGATCACGATGGACATCGAGATGCCGCAGATGGACGGCATCAGCGCGGTCCGCGAGCTGCGCAAGCGGCACAAGCAGATCCCCGTGATCATGTTCAGCACGCTCTCGGCGTCGGGCGCGACGGCCACCCTGGAGGCGCTCTCGGCGGGCGCGACCGACTACGTGACCAAGCCGAGCAACGTCGGCTCGGTCAACGAGTCGATCAAGGCGGTCCGCGACGAGCTCGTGCCCAAGATCTATGCGCTGGCCGGCCGGCGCCGTCCGGCGGCCGGCCCGGCTGGTCCGCCGGCCCGGCCCGGCACCCCGGCCGCGCCCGGCCGTCCGCTGGCCGGACGGCCCGGCTCTGCCCCTCCGCGGGCGGGACTGCCGCCGGCGGCTGGGCGCCCGGGCGTGACGCCCGCCGGTTCCGGTGCCACCCGTCCGGCCGCCGCGCCGCGCCGGATCGCGCCCGGCGGACGCATCGACATCCTGGCGATCGGCTCGTCGACCGGCGGCCCGGACGCACTGACCAAGGTGCTGCAGGGCATCCCGGCCGACTTCCCGGTGCCCATCGTCGTCACCCAGCACATGCCCCCCGTCTTCACCAGGATGTTCGCCGAACGACTCGACCGCAGCACTCCGCTGCGGGTGGTCGAGGCCGGGGACGGCATGGAGCTGTCGCCCGGCTGGGCCTACATCGCTCCGGGGGATCAGCACCTGGTGTTTCATCGCCGGGGAACGGCCACGCTGACGCAGCTCAGCGGTGCACCCCCCGAGAACTCCTGCCGCCCGGCCGTGGACGTCATGTTCCGGTCCGTCGCGGCCCTCTACGGCGCATCGGCGTATGCGACCGTGCTCACCGGAATGGGACATGACGGACGAGGTGGTGCGAAGGTGCTGAGAGACGCGGGGGCCGAGGTGCTGGCACAGGACGAGGCCACCTCGGTGGTGTGGGGCATGCCGGGCGCCGTAGTCGGCGCGGGACTGGCGGACGAGGTGTTGCCGCTCGACCGGATCGCCGCGCACCTGGTGAACCGGGTCAAGTCCGGCCGGTCGGCGGCGGTGGCCCGATGACGCTCTCGCAGGCCGAGTTCAACTTCGTATCGCAGCTCGTTCGGCGCGAGGCCTCGATCGTGCTCGCGCCCGGCAAGGAATACCTGGTCGAGGCGCGGCTCATCCCGGTGGCCAGGGCGGTGGGCGCGGCCAACGTCAACGAGTTCCTGGCCGACCTGCAACGCCGCCCCGACCCGGCCCGGCAGCGCAAGATCATCGACGCGTTGACCACGAACGAGACGTCGTGGTTCCGCGATCGGGAGCCGTTCACGGCGCTCACCGAGGTCGTCCTGCCCGAGCTGGTCAAGTCGCGCGGCGCGACCCGCAAGCTACGGGTCTGGTCGGCGGCCAGTTCCAGCGGTCAGGAGGCGTACAGCCTGGCCATCACCATGCAGGAGAACCTGCCGCCGGGTTGGAACTACGAGATCATGGGCACCGACATCTCGACCGAGATGGTCAAGCGGGCCGAGACCGCCGAGTACAGCCAGGTCGAGGTGAACCGGGGCCTGCCGGCGGCGCAGCTGGTGCAGTACTTCGAGCGGGCCGGCGCACACTGGCGGATCACTCAGGCGCTGCGCCGCAACGTGTCGTTCCGGCTCATGAACCTCACCGCGCCGCTGCCGGCGATGCAGCCGTTCGACGTCATCTTCCTGCGCAACGTCCTCATCTACTTCGATGTCGCGACCAAGCGCACCGTGCTGCAGAACGTCGCCAAGCTGCTCCGCCCGGACGGCTGGCTGTTCCTGGGCGCAGCCGAGACCACGATCGGCATCGACGACAACTACGAGCGTGTGGCCGCCGGCCGCACCTCCGCCTACCGAGTCCGAAGCGGGGCGTCCGTGGGCGCCGCGAGAAGGGGATGACGCCGATGCGCGCCATGGTGATCGACGATTCCCGCGCGATGCGCATGATCCTCAAACGCATCGTCACCAAGCTGAACTTCGAGGCGGTGGAAGCGGGTGACGGACAGGAGGCGCTCGACCTCCTGAACGAGATGTCGGAGGTGCCCGAGCTGGCCCTCATCGACTGGAACATGCCGAACATGAACGGGCTCGAGTTCGTCACGCACGCGCGGGCCGACCCCCGCCTGCGGGAGATGACGCTGGTCATGGTCACCACCGAGAGCGAACAGAGCCAGATCGTCCGGGCGCTCGCCGCGGGCGCCCACGAATACGTGATCAAACCCTTCACCGAGGGGGCCATGATCGAGAAGCTGGCCCTGCTGGGCCTCGTCCCGACCGGAGCGAACTCATGAGCATCGAAGTCGAGGTCAATGAGAACGACCTCGCCGAGATGGTGGAGCAGGTGTGGGAGTCGTATCTGGATCCCGAGGGCGTGAGCCCGCTGATCCCGACCTACGACGAGAACCAGCCGTCCGAAGTGCACTCCTCCGTCTCCATCACCGGTTCCTGGACCGGATTCGTCGTCTACGCCTCCTCGACCGCGGCGGCTCGCCGTGCCGCGGCTGCCTTTCTGGCCATGGAACCGGAGGAGGTGAGCGACGAGGACCTCTCCGACGTGCTTGGTGAACTCGCCAACATCGTCGGTGGGAACGTCAAGGCGATGCTGCCGCCCGGTGCGCTTCTGTCGCTGCCGCAGGTGGTGCTCGCCCCTGAAGCGACGGCGCGCTTTCCCCACACCGAGAGAGTCAGCGGAGTGTACGGGCTGTGGGAGGGCGAGCCGGTGTCGATTTCCATGTGGCATGGCCGCGGTGACAACAAGGAGGGCGCGGAATGAAGATTCTCATCGCTGACGACAGTCGGGTGATGCGCCAGATCGTGGTCCGCACCCTGCGGCAGGCCGGATTCGGCGATCACGACCTGATCGAGGCAGCCAACGGGCAAGAGGCCTTCGACAAGGTGAAATCGGAGAGTCCCGATCTGGTGCTCTCCGACTGGAACATGCCAGAAATGACCGGTATCGAGGTTCTTCGGAAACTTCGTGCGGCCGGGAACGACGTCAAGTTCGGGTTTGTGACGTCCGAGAGCACCCCCGAGATGAAGGAACAGGCGGACTCCGCCGGTGCTCTCTTTTTCATCGTGAAGCCGTTCTCAGCTGAGCGATTCGACGAGGTCTTCGCTCCAATTTTGGGATGATTACGACATGTCCGACGTAACGGTTCTTCCTGGCACCCTGGCCGTCCGCAACCTCTTCGAGGACCTGCTCGGCCGGGAGGTGACCGTCAGCCCCGGTGAGCCTCTCAGCGCAGATGAGATTCCCACCTCGACGGTCGCGATTTTCATCGACACCGCGCAGAACATCTATGCCGTCCTCGGGATGGAGCTCGCCCTGGCGGCCAACGCCGGCGCCGCGCTCGGCCTGCTTCCCGCCGGCGCTGCCGAGGACAGCATCGACGACAAGGAGCTCTACCCGAACCTCGCCGAGAACGTGGGCGAGCTGTGCAACGTCCTGACCAGCCTGCTCAACCGCGAGGGTGGCCCGCACATCAAGCTCCACCAGGTCGTCTACCCCGGCGAGCCGCTGCCCGCCGACGCCCGGGCCCACCTGTTGGCCCTCGGCCGGCGGGTCGACCTGCTCGTCGACGTCAACCGGTACGGCAAGGGAAAGCTCAGCCTCTCGCTGGCGCCCTGATCACGTACGCACGCAGAAGGGCCCGCCGATCCGGCGGGCCCTTCCTCGTGTTGCCGGACGGGTTCGATCCGGTGCTAAGCAAAGTGCCGACCCGGCCGAAGCAACCTTTGAAGTGCTTTACGGACGGGAGCAACCTATGACCTCGGCGACCCCAGGAGTCTTCGGCGCCGGCGCCACCGCGGCGGCCGGCGCCGGGGCGGCCAAGGAAAAGAGCAAAACCCTCGGCGACCGGGACACCTTCCTGAAGCTCCTGGTGGCCCAGCTGAAGTACCAGGACCCCAGCAAGCCGGCCGACTCCACCCAGTTCCTGGCCCAGACCGCCCAGTTCACCCAGGTGGAAAAGCTGGAAGGCATCGCCGACATGCTCAAGGGCCAGCAGTTGATCACTGCCAGCTCCCTGGTCGGCAAGACCGTGGAATACATGGACCCCTTCGGCGCCAAAGCCACCGGGGTCATCTCCGCGGCCAAGCTCAACGGCGACAGCGAACCGATACTTCGGATCGGGAACACGGAAGTGCAGCTGTCCAAGGTCATGGAGGTCCAGGAGCCGGCGCAGCCGGCCACGGACACGACCGCACAGACGCCCAAGCCGTAATTCTCAACCGCAAAGGAACGATTCATGCTGCGCTCGCTCTATTCCGGTATCAGCGGCCTGCACGCGCATCAGCAGATGATGGACGTCACCGGTAACAACATCGCCAACGTCAACACCGTCGGTTTCAAGGCCAGCTCGGTCCAGTTCCAGGACACGCTCAGCCAGATCACGGGCGCGGCCGGGGCGCCGCAGAACGGGCAGGCTGGGACGAACCCGGCGCAGGTGGGCCTCGGCGTCCGCAACGCCAGCATCACGTCGAACTTCAGCCAGGGCTCGGCCCAGGCCACCGGCAAGGCCGGCGACATGATGATCCAGGGTGACGGCTTCTTCATCACGCGTCGCGGCAACGAGGAGCTCTACAGCCGGGCCGGATCGTTCTTCTTCGACGCCAACGGCATGCTGGCCACCGCGACCGGCGATCCGGTGCAGGGCTGGACCGCCGACGAGGACGGTGTGGTCAACCCGGCCGCCAAGCCCGATGACATCAAGATGCCCCTGGGCAAGAGCATCTCGCCGGTGGCCACCAGCACCGTCGAGATGAAGGGCAACCTGACCAACGACCTGCCCGAGGGCGTCACCGACCCGACCACCATCCCTGCCATCGAGATCCCCTTCAAGGCTTTCGACAAGACCGGCAACCCGGTCAGCCTCTCGGCGAAGTTCACGCGCACCACCGCGGACCCCACCGCTTCCATTCAGGACTGGACCGTGGAGCTTACGAAGTCGGGCGAGGCCGGGCCGACTCCGGCCATCACGGCGACGATCCAGTTCGAGGACGGCAAGCCGGTCGTCACCCCGCCGGCCACGCGGGCGTCGCTGTCGTTCGCGGGGGTCGACACGATCGCTCCGAACCTGAGCACCACCCTCGACGTCGATGCCAACGATCTGACGATGTTCCACGGGCTGAGCGAGGCACGGGTTTCGGACTCGAACGGCAACGCGGCCGGCACCCTGGCCTCGCTGACCTACACCGTCTCGGACACCGGCCAGATCGTCGGCGCCTTCAGCAACGGCCAGAAGAAGGTGCTCGGCCAGGTCGCCCTGGCCACCTTCAAGAACGTCAACGGCCTGGAGAAGACCGGCGACTCGATGTGGCGCTCGACCGTCAACTCCGGCCTGGCCCAGATCGGCACGCCGACCAGCGCCGGCCTCGGCCAAGTGATCAGCGGCGCGCTCGAGATGTCGAACGTCGACCTGGCGCAGGAGTTCACCAACCTGGTCGTGGCGCAGCGCGGCTTCCAGGCGAACTCCCGCATCATCACGACCTCCGACGAGCTGCTCCAGGAGCTCGTCAGCATGAAGCGGTAAACCGTAATCCCCACGAGCACGGCCCCGGGCCGGGGCAGGCGCATCCGCGTCTGCCCCGGCCGTCGTCGTTCCGAGCCGTCCCTGCACCCGTACGGCCACCGGTTGGATCTCATCGGCAACCGGGGTCAGGCCGAAACACATATCGAGGGCCACGGACGGCCTGCCGGCCCAGGTAAACACCACCACCCAAGGACGGACGTCAGTGATCCTCGTAACCCGCATCAACGGTGCCGTGTTCGCCCTGAACCCTGACCTGGTCGAGCGCGCCGACTGCACGCCCGACACGGTCATCACGCTGGTCGACGGCACCAAGTACGTCATTGCCGAGTCCGTGCCCGAATTCATCGACTCCGTGCGGCACTACCGCGCTTCGCTCATCGCCCAGGCAAGTCGTCTCGAGGCTGAGCCTGCCAACACCCACTCCTCCGCCCCGTCGGTTGACAACGACGACGACGCCAAGGTGCTCCCGCTGCACCGGAATGGACGCTGATGGACATCTCAACCATCATCGGTGTAGTCGGCGGCCTCGCCATCGTCTTCATCGTTCAGATCCTCGAGGGCGGCTCCCCGACCTCCATCCTCCTGATCCCCTCGATGCTTCTGGTGTTCGGCGGCGGCTTCGCGGCCGCCATGGCCGGCGGCGTCATGAAGGACTGGACCGGCGTCGGCGCCCAGCTGAACCGGGCGTTCACCCAGAAGGTCACGCCGCCCACCCAGCTGGTCGACGAGGTCGTCAAGCTGGCCGAGCGGGCCCGCCGCGAGGGCCTGCTGGCGCTGGAGGACGCGGTCAAGACGGTGCAGCACCCGTTCCTCAAGCGCGGTCTGCAGCTGGCCATCGACGGCACCGACCCCGATGAGCTGCACGACATCCTGCACGCCGAGATCGCCGCGAAGAAGAAGTCGGACAAGGCCGGCGCCAAGCTGTTCGAGAACATGGGCGGTTACGCGCCGACCATCGGCATCGTGGGCACGGTCATGGGCCTCGTGCACGTGCTCGAGAACCTCGACCAGCCCGACACCCTCGGTCACTCGATCGCCGCGGCGTTCTGCGCCACCCTCTGGGGTGTTCTCAGCGCCAACCTGATGTGGCTGCCCATCGCCTCCCGGCTCGGCCGGCTGAGCAACGTCGAGGCCGAGGAGATGGAGTTGGTCGTCGACGGTGTCCTGGCCATCCAGGCCGGCTCCAACCCGCGCCTCGTGGCGCAGAAGCTCCGTAGCCTCCTCCCGCCGGACGAGGCCAAGAAGGCCGAGGCGGCCGCGAACACGAAGAGGGCGGCCTGACGCTATGAGCGGTGGCGGGGGTAAGCGTAAGAAAGCGCACGAGGAGCACGAGGAGCACGTCAATCACGAGCGCTGGCTCGTGTCGTACGCGGACATGCTGACCCTGCTGTTCGTTCTGTTCGTGGTCCTGTACTCCATGAGCGACGTCAACATGAAGAAGTTCGCCCAACTGGCGTCCGGTCTGTCAGCCGGGTTCGGCGCCCAGAGCGTCGCCTTCCAGGGGCAGACCGGCCCGATGGACGGGTCCGGCAACTCCGCCGAGATCGTGCAGATCGACCCGGGCGCCAACCCTGGCGACGGCAAGGCGGGCGCCTCCAACCTGACCGCCAAGCAGCAGGAGGCGGTCAAGGCCGCGATGGCAGCCGAGTCCCGCAAGAAGGCTTCGCAGAACGCTCAGGCGGCTGCCAAGGAGGCTGAGAACCTCAAGAAGATCGAGAACAAGATCGCCGACGCGCTGGCGGCGCAGAAGCTGCTCGGGTCGGTGCAGTTCGTCGTCGACCGGCGTGGCCTGGTGGTCACCATCCTGACCAACGAGGTCGTCTTCGCCGGCAACCGTGCCGACCTGCGGCCCGGCGGCAAGAAGATCCTCGACGCGATCGCCCCCGCCCTGGTCAAACTGCCCAACAACATCGAGGTCGACGGCAACACCAACCAGCTCAATGCCAGGACCACCTTCTACCCCAGCGGATGGGAACTGAGCGCGGCCCGTGCCTCGACGACAGTTCGGTACCTGGTGGGCCACGGCATCGCCAAGAACCGGATGAGCGCGGTCGGTTTCTCCGACACCAAGCCGCTCATCGACCCGTCCGACCCCCGCTCGATCACCATGAACCGCCGGGTCGACGTCGTCATCCTGACCACCCTCAACGCCGAGCAGGCAGCGCTGCTGCCGGCGGCGGCCGGGGCCGACAACAAGCTGCACCCGGGACAAACCTCAGCTGCAGCCAAGGCTGCTCAACCGGCCGGATCGACGACCGATAACAAGAGCGAATCCACCGATACCAACCCGACGCACGACTGAGAGGAGCTTTCGATGAGCAAGGACGAGACGACTACCGCCGCCGACGCCCCCAAGAAGTCCAAGAAGATGCTTATGATCATCGTTATCGCCGCAGTGGTGCTGCTGGGCGGTGGCGGCGCCGGGGCGTTCTTCATGCTGAAGGGCGACAAGGCCGAGGCCGCGCCGGTCAAGGGCAGCGTGGTGGCCCTCGAAGAGGCGATGACGATCAACCTGGCCGACGGTCACTACCTCAAGCTGAACTTCTCGCTGCAGCAGACCGCGGACGCCGGCTCCGAGTCGGTCGACACCAGCGAGGCGCGGGAGCTGGCGATCGACGAGTACACCGGCAAGACCCTGGCCGAGCTCTCCACCGAGAAGGGCCGCGAGGAGCTCAAGGCCGAGCTCACCTCGAAGATCGTGAAGGCGTACACCGAGGACGGCAAGAAGATGGTGATGGGGCTCTACTTCACCTCGTTCGTCACCCAGTGACTCGTTGACGCCGGCGGGCGGGTTCACTTCGGTGAACCCGCCCATCCGGCTTCACGGGGTCAAAAACGGTCCTCCCGCTCAGCCGCTCCGGAAACGAGCCGATGGGGACAACGTGACCAACGCCGCACGTACCCCGGGCCGGATATCCCGCCGCGGCCAGGGCGCCGGGCCGACCGCGTACGACTTCCGCAAGCCGATCAAACTGTCCCGTGAACACGTCCGTACGCTGCAGATCGCCTTCGAGACGTACGCGCGCAGCTGCGGGACCCTGCTCACGACGCGTCTGCGCGCGGTCAGCAACGTCACGCTCGCCTCGATCGAGCAGCTGAACTACGACGAGTACGTCGCGGCTCTGAACAACCCCACGGTCATCGCCTTGGTCGTGCTCGATCCGCTGCCCAGCACGGCCCTGATGGAGATCTCCACCTCGGCCTCGATGACCGCGATCGATCATATGCTGGGCGGGCCGGGCGGCCCCCAGCCCGAGCGGCCGCTGACCGAGGTCGAGATGCCCCTGTTGCGCGGCCTGCTGGAGCGGATGCTCGGCGAGCTGCGGTACGGCTTCGAGACGCTGGTCGACATCCACCCCAAGCTCAAGGACATCGAGTACAACGCGCAGTTCCTCCGGGCCCACCAGCCCGGTGACGCCTGCGTGGTCGCCTCGTTCGACGTCAAGATCGGCGGCGAGGAGACGATGCACACGTTCTGCCTGCCGTTCACCACGATCCTGCCGGTGCTGTCGCGCACCGAGACGGTCGTGCTGAGCGATGCCGAGCGGATGGCCAAGGACGTGGCGATGCGCAACCTGACCGCCGGCCTCTCCGCCGCCCCGCTCGATGTTGCGGTGCGATTCCAGCCCATCCGCATGCGTACCGATGACATCGTGGACCTACGTCCCGGAGACGTCGTCCCGTTGAACCACCCGACGAGCCGGCCGCTCGAGGTAACGGTCAACGAGACCGTTTTCGCCCATGCAGTTCCCGGTAACCAGGGTGCTCGGCTCGCCTGTCTCGTCGTGCCGGCCCCCAAGGATTCGCCCAAGGAGCCTGGTCGCCCATGACCGCACCCACCATCACCGCGCCGCAGCTGGCGCTGGCCCGGAACGCGGCCGAGGCCGCGCTGGGCGTCCTTCCCACCAGCCGGCCCCTGGCGGTCGGCGATCCGATCGCCGCCGGCGCCGACATCCTGACGGAGGGGCAGGCGATCACCGCCCGGTTCAGCGGCGCGGCGGCCGGCGAGGTCGTCGTGGTGGTCGGACAGGACCTGGCGGACGCGCTCAAGGAGAGCCCGCTCGGCGAGCTCGACCTGACCGCCGCGGTGCGGCCGGCCCTCGAGGCCGCGGCCCGGGTGTTCGGTCCGGTGGTGCTCGATCCCGGCGTCGTGATGGAACCGCAGGTTGCCCTGAGCGCGATCGCCGCCAAGGACGACGCCGTGGCGGTGCCGCTGGTCGAGGGGTCCGCCATCCGCGCCGTGCTGGCCCTCGCGCTGAGCCCCTGGCCCTCCGACTTCGCGGGCGGTGGGAACGTCGCCCGGCGCGAGCCCGCTGCGCCCGCGGCGCAACTCAGGGGCGGGCTGGACATGCTGCACGACGTCGAGATGGAGGTCTCGGCCGAGCTGGGCCGCACCCGGATGAGCGTACGGGAGCTTTTGTCCCTGTCGCCGGGAGCGATCGTCGAGCTCGACCGGGCCGCCGGAAGCCCGGCAGATCTGCTGGTCAACGGCCGGCTGATCGCGCGGGGCGAGGTGGTGGTGGTCGACGAGAACTTCGGCATCCGGGTCACCGAGATCGTCGCTCCCGGCGCCGAGCGGGAGTAACGGCCTTGCTGGAGCTCGTCCTGCGGATCGGTTTCACGCTCCTCATCATCATGGGGATGATGTGGGGCCTGGCCCGGCTCGTCCGTCGTCCGTTGCTCGGGCGTGGGCACGGGGCGCTGATGGTGCTCAACCGCCAGCAGCTCTCGCGCGGCGCGGCGGTGGCCGTGGTCAAGGTGGCCGACCGCGCGATGATCCTGGGGGTCACCGACCAGCAGGTGAGCCTGCTCGGCGAGGCCGAGATCGCGGATTTCGAGCACCACCACGCCGAGCATCGCGACCACCTGCAGCTCGACGACGAGCTCGCCGCCGAGCTGGCCAAGGGCCCGGTGGACCTGCCCGGACAGCATCCGGCGGCGCCCCGGCACAGCCGCCTCGAGGGCTCGATCCTCTCGCCGCGCACGTGGAAGACGGCGGTGGAGTTCCTCCGCGATCGGACCAGCCACCGATGATCAAGCGCGCGCTGTTCCTCTTGCTGGCGAGCCTGGGTTTTGCGCTCGTGCTGCTGCCGGGCCCGGCGCAGGCCGAGCCTTCCCGTACGCCCGCGGCGCCGGAACGCGCGCCCGCGACCGCGGTGGTCGCTTTCCCCAAGGCTCCCGCCCCGCCGAGCCCGCCGGCCCGGCCCGGACGCCCCAACATCAACGTCAACATCAACGGCACCAACCCGGACGGCAGCCGCCCGGCGACATCGCTGATCATCGCGCTGGGGCTGACAGTGCTCTCGGTCGCGCCCGCGTTGCTGCTGCTCTGCACGAGCTTCACCAAGATCTTCATGGTGCTCGGCATCACCCGCAACGCGCTCGGCCTGACCAGCATGCCGCCCAATCAGGTGCTGGCCGGGCTGGCCCTGTTCATCAGCCTGTTCATCATGGGCCCGACCATCTCGTCGATCAACGAGCAGGGCGTGCAGCCCTATCTCAAGGGCGACAAGTCCCAGTCGCAGGCGTTTCGGGACGGCGTGCAGCCGTTGCGCGACTTCATGTGGCGGACCACCCGCGACGACGAGGTGGCGCTGATGATCAAGCTGTCCGGTGACGAGCGGCCACGCAACCGCGACGACGTCGAGCTGACCACGCTGGTGCCGGCGTTCATCCTGTCCGAGCTGCGGGCCGCGTTCATCATCGGCTTCGTCATCTTCATCCCCTTCCTGCTGATCGACATGGTGGTGTCGGCGTCGCTGATGTCGCTGGGCATGATGATGCTGCCACCGGTCACAGTTGCTTTACCCTTCAAGCTTTTGTTGTTCGTGCTGGTCAACGGCTGGGGGTTGATCCTCACGGCCCTGGTGGCGTCGTACAGATGAACTTCAGCGTGCCGACCGCCGAGCTGCTGGCCCTCATGCTCGGCGCGGCGCGTACGGGGGCCTGGTTGATGGTGTGCCCGCCGTTCAACTCGCGGCTCATCCCCGGCACGGTCAAGGCGCTGCTCTCGGTCGGGCTGACCCTGCCGATGGCGCCCCACCTGCGTGGCTCGCTGCCGTCGCTGCAGACCTCGGACATCATCTTCAGCGTCCTGATCCAGGTCTTCATCGGCGCCGGGCTGGGCTTCGTCACCGCGGTGCTGTTCGCCGCGGTGCAGGCCGCCGGTGACCTGATCGACCTGTTCGGCGGTTTCACCCTGGCCATGGGCTACGACCCGCTGTCGCAGAGCCAGAGCTCGATCTTCGGCCGGTTCTACAACCTCGTCGCGATCACGCTGCTCTTCGCCACCGAGGGCCATCAGCTGGTGCTGCGCGGCTTCCTGCAGAGCTTCAAGACAGTGCCGCTGAACTGGACGTTCTCGACCGGCGCGTTCACCGAGCTGCTGATCAAAGGTCTCGGCGACATGTTCATGGCCGCCGTCCAGATCGCCGGGCCGCTGGTCGCCATCCTGTTCCTCACCGACGTGGCGTTCGGCCTGCTCAACCGGGTCGCACCGGCGCTCAACGCGTTCCAGCTCGGCTTCCCCGCCAAGATCTTCATGGTGCTGCTGATCTCGGGTATCGCCATCACCGCCCTTCCCGGCGTGGTCGACTCGATCGTGAAGCGCGCGGTCGACGCGGTGCTTCAGCTCACCGGTACCTAGGGGGTGAGATGTCGGGCGAGAAAACCGAACAACCGACACCCCAGAAACTCAAGAAGGCCAAGCGAGAGGGCCAGATCGGCCGCAGCCAGGACATCGGGGCCTGGTTCGGCATGCTGGCCGCGAGCGTCATGCTGCCGCGCACCCTGGAATCGGCGATGGGACACGCCGAGGAGATCGTGAAGCAGTTCCCCGACGTCATCGCCGACCCGCAGCCGGCGCAGGCGCTGGCCCTGCTCAAAGAGGCCGGCATGGGCACCGTGTGGGCGGTGCTGCCGCTCTCGCTGACGATGATGGTGGTCGGCATCGCGGCGGCCGGGGCCCAGGGCGGCATCCGGGTCGCGACCAAGCTGTTCATCCCCAAGTTCAACCGCCTCAACCCGTGGCCCGGGCTCAAGCGCATGCTCGGCCCGCAGGCCCTCTGGGAGGGCACCAAGGCCCTGGTCAAGACCGGCGTGCTGGCCGGCGTGCTCTACGCCACCACCAAGGACGTCTTCCCGGCGCTGATGAGCGCCGGGCAGTTGCCGTTGCCCGCGCTGTTCGGCACGGTCGTGGACGCCGCCCTCAACCTGATCCGGGCCGCCTCCGTGGCCGGCATCGCGATGGCCGCGGCCGACTACTTCGTCGTGCGCCGGCGCACCAACAAGCAGCTGCGCATGACCAAGGAAGAGGTCAAGCAGGAATACAAGAACAGCGAGGGCGACCCGCTGATCAAGGCACAGATCCGGGCCCGGCAGATGGCGATGGCGCGGAACCGGCAGATGGCCGACGTGCCGACCGCCGACGTGGTGATGGTCAACCCGACCCACGTGGCCGTGGCGCTGCGCTACGAGCCGCAGAAGGGCGCGCCGCGTGTGGTCGCCAAGGGCCAGGGCCCGCTCGCCACCAAGATCCGGGAACTGGCGGGGGAGCACCGGGTCCCCATGGTCGAGGACAAGCCGCTGGCCCGGGCGCTGTACGGCGGCGTCGAGGTGGGCAGCGAGATCCCGGCCGAGTTCTTCGGCGCGGTGGCCCGGGTGCTGGCGTTCGTCATGAGCCTGAAGGCGAAGGGCTCGGCGGCAGGCCTGCACCGCAACCCTCATTCCGAATCAGAAGCCGCATAACCTCGAAGTTAGGAGATTTCCTCACATAGGTACCTCGTACGAGGGAAGATCGGCTTTGCGGGAGCAGTCCCTGCTCAGCGAAGGCGACGGAACGCCGAACAGAAAAACGCCAGGACGGCGAACCGTGCGCAGGGATGGCTCCAACGTCCACTCCTCCAGAAGGTGCCGTGAAGAACCGCAACATCAGCCGCCTTGCCATACCCGTCGGGGTCATTGGCATCATCCTCATGATGGTCGTGCCCATGCCGACCGTCCTGTTGGACACGCTGATCGCGCTCAACATCACGGCGGCCCTGCTGATCCTGCTGGTCAGCATGTTCGTGCAGAAGCCGCTCGACTTCTCGGTGTTCCCGGCGCTGCTGCTGGTGGCCACCCTGTTCCGCCTCGCGCTCAACATCAGCGCGACCCGTCTGGTGCTGCGCGACGGCGACGCCGGCAAGGTCATCCACGCGTTCGGCAGCTTCGTCGTCGGTGGCAACCTCGTCATCGGTCTGGTCATCTTCCTGATCCTGGTGATTGTCCAGATGGTCGTGGTAACCAAGGGCGCCGAGCGCGTGGCCGAGGTCGGCGCCCGGTTCACCCTCGACGCCATGCCGGGTAAGCAGATGGCGATCGACGCCGACCTGAACGCCGGACTGATCGACGAGGACCAGGCCAAGAAGCGCCGTGCCGAGGTGGCGGCCGAGGCCGAGTTCTACGGCGCCATGGACGGTGGCTCCAAGTTCGTCAAGGGCGACGCCATCGCCGCCATCATCATCACGCTGATCAACCTCGTCGGCGGGTTCGCGATCGGCGTGGCCCAGCAGGGCATGGCGGCCGGCGACGCGATGAACCACTACAGCCTGCTGAGCATCGGCGACGGCCTGGTCTCGCAGATCCCCGCGCTGCTGCTGTCGGTGGCCACCGGTCTGATCGTGACCCGGTCGGCGACCTCGGGCGACATGGGCTCGACGGTCACCGCCCAGCTCAGCCAGAACAAGCTCGCGCTGCGCATCGCCGGCGGCGCCGCGCTCGCCCTCTGCGTCATCCCCGGGCTGCCCAAGCTGCCCTTCCTGCTGGTCGGCGCGGCCGTCCTGATCGCCGCCCAGCGGCTCAAGGACCCGGTGCCCGAGGACGAGGAGGCAGCGGCCGTGGCGGCCGGCGAGGCGCCCGAGATGCCGCCGGCCGACTCGCCCGAGCAACTCCTCGGCGAGATGCGCGTGGACCCGTTGGAGCTGGCGCTCTCACCCGACCTGGTCGACCTGGTCGACGCCAGCAGCGGGGACCTGCTCGACCGCGTACGGGCTCTGCGCCGCAAGATGGCCATGGAGCTGGGCGTGATCATGCCGCCGGTGCGTACGCGTGACGACCTCGACCTGCCGCTGTCCTCGTACGCGATCCGGATCTCGGGGGTCGACGCCGGATCCGGTGAGGCGCCGCCGGGCACGGTGCTGGCGATCGGCGACGGCCTGCAGGGGCTGCCGGGCAAGGCCGGAGTCGAACCCGTTTTCGGCCTGCCCGGCAAGTGGGTGCCGTCCGAGCTGCACTACCAGGCCGAGTTGTCCGGCGCGACCGTCGTCGACCGGGCCAGCGTGATCATCACGCACCTGGCCGAGGTGGTTCGCAGCAACGCGAGCCGGCTGCTCAGCCGCGAGGACGTGCGCGCGCTGACCGAGATGGTCAAACGCACCCACCCCGTCGTGGTCGAGGAGCTGACCCCCGCGGTGCTCAGCCTCGGCCAGATCCAGAAAGTGCTTCAGGCGCTCCTCGACGAGGGCGTGCCGATCCGCGACCTCGTACGCATCTTCGAGGCGCTCTCCCTTCGAGCAAAGGTCTCCGTCGACCAGGACAGCCTGGTCGAGGCGGCCCGCGCGGCGCTGGGCCCCGCCATCGCGGCCCAGTACACGACCGCCGGCCGGCTCACGGTGATCACGCTCGACCCCATGCTCGAGCAGCAACTGCTCGAATCTCTGCGGCCCAGTGAGACGGGGGCCTTCATGGCGATCGACGGCATGCGTGCCGAGGCGATCGTCAGCGAGGCGGCCCGGCTCACCGAGACCGCGGAACAGCAGGGTCTGGCCCCGGTGCTGGCCTGCTCGCCACAGCTGCGGCTGCCACTGATGCGACTTCTGCGCGCCGGATCGCGCCGAGTTCAGGTGTTGTCGTACGGCGAAATCTCTGGTTCCACAGCACAGATCGAGACGATTGGGGTGGTCAACGGTGCCTACGCGGGTGCTGCTTGAGGGGCCGGCCATCGAGCCGTTGCTGGCTCAGGTGCGCGATGAGTACGGCTCCCGTGTCCGGATCATCTCCGCCGACAAGGTCCGTAGTGGCGGTGTCGGCGGGTTCTTCGCCAAACAGCACTACGAGCTGTCGGTCGAGGTGCCGGACCCGAACGAGGACAGGAATGACATGGCTCAGCGGACGAAAACGGCCGACACCGGCCAGCACAGCCTGGAACGGCTCCTCGAACGGGCCGAGTCGCAGGACCGGGTGGACGACGGGGGCCGCTCGGCGCCACGCCCGTTCGGCACAGCCTCACCGCGGTCGGTGACGCCGGCGACGTTCGGCGCGGCCCGGCCGGTCGAGACCGCGCCCCGGCCGGCGGCCGAGAACGCCTTCGGGGCCGACGAGGGGCGCAACGCCGCGTTCGGGGACACCGGGGCCGCGTTCGCCGAGCTGATGGCCGGTCTCAACAGCGGCGATCAGCTCGCGTCGCGACCCAAGCCGCCGCCCCGGGAGGAGCCGGCCCCGACCGTACGGCCGTTCCGCCCGGCCGCGGCCAGTGAGGCGCCGGTCAACGTGGCCCGGACACCCACTGCTCCGGCCCCGGCGCCGGTCATGCCGCCCGCACCACCGGCCCGACCGGCGGCGGCGCCGATGTCGCCCGCAGCTCCCTCCTTCACGCCGGCGCCGCCAACGCCCGCAGCGGCGGCCGCGCACACCTCGCCCGCCCACGACCTGGCCGAGCGGATCGGCGGGCTGGCGAGCGAGATCGAGATCGACGAGGCACCGCCACCCGCGCCCGAACCGCCCGCCGCGACGCCGAACGCGGCCGAGACGTACGGGCTCAAGCCGGTCTCCGCCGCCCCGGCGGCCCAGGCGAACCCGCCGGTCGCGGACAACGAGCCGGTCATCCGGAACCTCATGTCGGTGGGCATGCCGGAGGAGATGGCCCGTCAGATCACCGGCAGCGACACGTACGCCGGGGTCCTCAGCGTGCTGGCCGCGCGACCCAGCGCGCCGGCCGTTCCCGACGGGCCGGGCGAGATCCTGGTGCTCGCGGGCGACATCAACCTGGGTGTCGCCATGGGCCGCCAGCTGCTCGAGCAGATCGGCGTGCCGGAGAATCATCTCCTGCTCGCCGCCCAGTCGACCGCCGGCACCGGGCTGCACTCGTCCCGGTTGATCTCGTCGCCGGAGGCGGCCGAGGGACGCGCCGAGAAGCTGCACGGCGCCGACGAACCCTGGGTCGTCGTGCTCGAGGCGCCGGTGGGCGGCACCGACCCCATCTGGGTCAACGAGATGTGCGACGCGATCGGGGCGACAGCGGTCTGGGCCGTCGTCGACGCCACCCGCAAGACCGCCGACAGTGCCCGCCACTTGCGTACGCTCGGCGAGGTCGAGTCGCTGATGGTGCACGGCGTCGAACTGACCGGCGACCCGGCCTCGGTGCTCGGCCTCGACCTGCCGATCTATTCGCTGGACGGCAAGCCGGCCACCCCGCACGCCTGGGCCGCCATGCTCTGCGCGCGGATCGCGTCCGACGTCACGCCGGTCGCCGCGGCGCCGCGCCGCGTCACCCGCTCGGTGCGGCCGTGATCCGTCCGTCGGTCCTGCTGTTCGCGCTCCTGATGAGCGCGCCGGCGCTGTACCGCTACGTGCTCGACCAGGTCGACATCACCGAGGTTCTGAT
This sequence comes from Paractinoplanes brasiliensis, assembly GCF_004362215.1. Lineage (NCBI taxonomy): Bacteria > Bacillati > Actinomycetota > Actinomycetes > Micromonosporales > Micromonosporaceae > Paractinoplanes > Paractinoplanes brasiliensis. Next base: position 4,123,187 of record NZ_SNWR01000001.1, read on the forward strand.
CCGGTTCGTGATCGCCGTGCCGATCGCCGCCCTGCTGCTCGCCGGGTTGCGATTCGTCACCGCGGGATACGGCCGGCCGGAGGGGAAGCCGGAAGGCACCCCGGTGACACCGACCCCGCTCGACGCGGAGAAGCCGGCCTGACAGGTCCACACGAGAAAGGGGGTGACCGCTTCGGCGGCCACCCCCTTTCTCGCTGTGTCCTAGGCGTGCGTGTCCAGCCGTCCCGAGCCCGGAGCGGCGGGCCGGATCGTCGGCACGTTGGTCGTCTCGCCGGCGGCGGTGTTGGGGCCGCCGTCGCGACGACCGCCGGGGTAACCGGCCGCGGCGAACTGCTGCCGCGCCTGCTCCTGCTGGGCGTTGCCCTGCCGCAGGTCCAGCGAGGTGTTCCGGAACCCGGCGTTGTCGAGCTCGCGCCGCAAATCGTCCAGGGCGTTGCGCAGCGCCTCGTTGCCCGCGTCGGTGCCGCTGGTCAACTGCACGTTGATCTCGCCGTTGCGGATCTCGGCCACCACCTGCACCGGGCCCAGGTCGGCCGGGTGCAGGTTCACGGTCAGCCGGTGCACCCCGTCGGCGTCCAGCCTGAGCGGAACGATCCGCATGGCCAGCTGCGCGGCCGGCGGCTGGAACGCCGGTGACGAGGCGGGCGGCGGCGGGGTGCCGGCGGCGGGGGCGGCCGGGGCGGTCGCCTGGGGACCGGAGACTCCGGCCGGCCCTGCCTGGCCGAGCGTGCCGGGGTTCGCTGCGCCGTCGGGCGCCACACCCGGCGCGGCGGCCGGGTTGACCGGGTTGGCACTGGTCGTGCCGGCGGTGGGATCGGCGGCGGCCGGGTCGGGCCGGACGCCGGTCGAAGCCGGGGCGGCCGTGGGATCGGGTGCGGCGGTGTCGGCAGGCGGGGCGTCAGCCGGTGTGGTGCCGGTGGCCGCGGGGATGCCGGTGGCCGTGGTGCCGGTGGGCGTGTTCGTGCCTGTGGGTGGGGCGGCGGCTGCGGCGTCGGCCGGCGGGGGGCTGGGCGGGGTCAGACCGGCTGGGCGCGGCCCGGCGATCGGGGTCTCGTTGGTGGGCGGCAGGGTCGGCTGGGTCGTGCCGGGCGCGGCGGCGGGAACCGGGCCGGCCGGGGCCGGGGTGCCGGTGGTGTCGGCAGGGTGGCCGTCCGCGGTGGGCTGGGCGGCGCCGCTCTGGGCGATCTGCGCGGCCAGGGCCGGCGGAAGCGGGGTGCCCGTGCCCTGCGCCGCCGGGGCGGGTGGATTCGGGATTCCAGCGGGAGCAGGCTGCTGGGGCGGGCCGCCCTCGAGGGTGACGGCCGGCCGGATCGCCGGTTGTGGCGTGTCGGCTGCCGTGTCCGGGGGCGTGGCCGGCTGAGCGGCCGCCGAGGGCAACGCTGCGCCCGCTGCCGGCGCGACGCCGGCCTGCGTGACCGTGACCGAGGCGGTGGACTGGGCTTCGGGTGTCAGGACGTCGTCGCCTGCGCTCGGGTCTTCGGCGCTGCTGTCCGCCTTTCCGCCGATAGCGGAAGCGACGGGGACCTGTCCAGTTCCGGCCTCTGCAGCGCTGTCCCGGCCGTCGGCTCGGTCAGCCCGCGGCCGGTTCTCGGTTCCATTGCGGTTGTCGGTCCGGGTGCGGTCGTCGGCCCGGTCGGTGTGGCCTCGATCGGCGTCGGTCCGCGCTGTGGCGTCGCGCGGTGCCCCGTCCCGGTCGGCGGCGCGGCGCTGATCAGCCCGGTCGGCGGCCTTGCCGGCTGCGGCCCGATCGGTGGCGGCCCGGTCCGCGGCCGCCCTGTTGGTGGCAGCTCGGTCGGCGGCGGCCCGGTTCGCCGCGGCGGCCCGGTCGGCGGCCTCGCGTTGCAGCGCGCTCCGCCCGGAGGCGGCCCGCTCGGCCTCGGCCCGCCGGTCGGCCGCGCGGTCCTCGGCGGCTCTGTTCCCGGCCTCGCGGCGCCCGGCGGCGGCGCGGTCCCCGGTGCGGGTCGTGTCGTCGCGTTTCGGCTTGTCGAGCTCGGCCGAGAGCGCGGAGCCGAACTCCTGCGCGCCCTCACCCCGTTTGGTGGCGGGCCGGCGGCCGATGTCGGCGGCCGGCGTGCGGTCGGCCCCGCTGACGGAATTCGGCATCTGCATGCGCCTCTCCTGCTTATCGGTCGATCGACGGGGTCATCCGCCGAGAGCGGCGAGGGCCTTCTGGACCTTCGGGACGTACGCCTGGGTCTCCCGGAACGGCGGGATGCCGCCGTACCGGTGCACCGCGCCGCCGCCCGCGTTGTAGGCGGCCAGGGCCAGCGGCAGCGACTTGAACTCGCGTAGGTTGCGGGCCAGCAGCTTGGCCCCGCCGTCGATCGCCTGCGCCGGGTCGAACGAGTTCTTGACGCCCAGGCCGCGCGCGGTCGACGGCATGAGCTGCATCAGGCCCTGGGCGCCGGCCTTGCTGACCGCCGTGGGGTCGTACCCGGATTCCACCTTGGCAACCGCCGCGAGCAGCTTGGGGGAGACGCCGTACTTGTTGCCGGCCTGCACGAACAGGTCGGCGTAGGGCACTCCGGCGAGCGAGCCGGCGCCCTGCAAGCCGGCCGGGCGGATGGTGGAGACGGCGTTCTGCGGGGTGACCGCGACGTCCGGCACGACGCGGCGGATGTGCGTCGGCTTCTCGTACACGGTCTGGATCTTGACGTGGTCGCCGGGCTTGGGGGCCGCGATCATCTTGTTGTCGCCGACGTAGATGGCGACGTGGTCGACGGGGGAGTCGAAGGCGAGGATGTCACCCGGCTTGGCCTGGGCCAGGCTGGCCACCGGCTCGCCCGCCTTGGCCTGCTGGTGTGACAGGCGGGGCAGCTTGATGCCCAGGTCGGCGTAGGCCCGCTGGATCAGCGACGAGCAGTCCAGACCCTTGTCCGGATCGGTGCTGCCGAAGACGTACGGGGTGCCGAGGTACTTCTTGGCCGCGTCGACGACGTTCTGGCCGGTGGCCTGGCTGTTCAGCCGCATCCCGGTCCCGGCCTGGCCGGTGGCGGTCGCGAGCGCGCTGGCGAAATTGCTGGTGGCGCCGGTGGTGGCGACCGTGCCGGCGGCTCCCGGGGCGGGGTTGACCGGCTTGAGCCCGAGCTGACCCTGGAGCTCCTGGATGCGGTTGAGCACCCCGGTGACACCGATCATTCAGCGCCCCCGCTGCGGGCGGCGTCGCGGGCCTTGCTGGTCATCGCCAGCTCGTCCAGGTTGGCCTGGTCCTTGCGCAGGTCGTTGGCGCGCACCATCTCGGCGTGCCGCTCGGCCATCATCTCGACGGCCCGGCGGCGTTTGGCCGCATCGGCCAGCACCGCCATGCGCTCCCGCTCGACCTCCTCGGCATCGGAGACCATGCGATGAGCGCTCATCAGGGCGCCGGCCAGCGATTGGCGGGCCACCAGCGACGCGACCATCGCGCGGGCCGAGGCCTCGGTGGGCGCCTCCGCGCCGACCAGGTCGAGCTGCTTACGGCGTACGAGGTCCTGGGCCTCGCGGATCTGGGCGCGCGACTGGATCACGGCGCCCTTGGCCGCGTCCTCCTGGGCCTTGCGGGCGCGGAGCACGGGCGAGAGCCGGAAGAAACGGTTCACGATCTGCCTCCTAGTGCGGCCGTGGACTGGCCCTCACCCCTTACCGGTCGGCGTCCGGACCCGATCGCTGAGGCCCTGCACCCGAGCTGCAACTGAGCCCGGCCGGCGTCGGCTACGCGGCGTTCACGAGCGCGTGGAGCTGCGCCCAGGCCTCCTCGGCGGTGACCCGCTCGTCGAGGCCCTGGCGCAGGAAGGCGTTGATGTGCGGCCAGATCGCGGTCGCACGGTCGGCGTCCGGGTTGGTGCCGGTCACGTACGCGCCGATCTCGACCAGTTCCCGGACGTCGCGGTGAGCCGCCATGAGACGGCGCAGCTCGGTCGCGTCGGCGCGCTGCTCCTTGGTGGTGATCTTGTTGGCCACGCGGGAGATCGAGTCGAGTGCCTGGATGCTCGGGAAGTGACCGGCCGTGGCCAGCTTGCGGTCGAGCACCACGTGACCGTCGAGGATCGAGCGGGCCGCGTCGGCGATCGGCTCGTTGTGGTCGTCGCCCTCCACCAGCACGGTGTAGAGGCCGGTGATGCTGCCCCGCGCGCCCGGCCCGGCCCGCTCCAGCAGCGAGGCCAGCATCGCGAACACCGACGGCGGATAGCCCCGGGTGGCGGGCGGCTCCCCGACCGACAGGCCCACCTCGCGCTGGGCCATCGCCGCACGGGTCACGCTGTCCATCATCAGCAGCACGTCGGCGCCCTCGTCACGGTAGTACTCGGCGATCCGGGTGGCCACCGCGCCCGCCCGCAGACGCACCAGCGGCGGCGTGTCCGAGGTCGCGATCACCACCACCGACCTGGCCAGGCCCTCCTCGCCCAGGTCGTGCTCGATGAACTCGCGGACCTCGCGGCCGCGCTCGCCGACCAGCGCGACGACGTTCAACTCGGCCGACGTGCCCCGCGTGATCATGCTCATCAGCGTGGACTTGCCGACGCCGGAGCCCGCGAAGATGCCGATACGCTGCCCGCGCCCGCACGGCACGAGGGTGTCCAGGACCCGTACGCCCAAAGGCATCGGCTTGTCGACCAGTTGCCGTTCCATCGCCGACGGAGGCGCCGCGTCGATGCTGACCAGGTGTCCCTGCAGCGGCGGCCCGCCGTCCATCGGCCGCCCCAGCCCGTCCAGGATCCGGCCCCGCAGGTCGGGACCGACCGCGACCCGCAGCGGCCCGCCGGTGCTCGTCACGGGTGTTCCCGCGCCGAGGCCGGCGATCGGGCCGAGCGGCAGGCACGAGAGTTTGTCGCCGTCGAGGGCGGCCACCTCGGCAAAGATCGCCTCCGGGCCCTCGCCCATCTGCACCAGGTCGCCGACCTTGGCGTCGACCCCGCTGACGGTCACCCGCAGGCCGACCGCCCCGGTGACCCGGCCCCGGGTCAGCGGGCGAGCCGCCTCGATCGCCGCCGACATGCGGTGGCGGAACACGTCCGTCATCCTGGCCTCTTCCGGTCGCTTCGGGTGCTACAGCAGCCGCAACGCTTCCCGGGCACGGTCGACGGCGGCGGCGATGGTGGCGTCCACCGTCGCCATGCCGGTCTCCGCGACCGCGTCGCCGGGCCGCAGGGAGGCGTCCGGGCGCAGGCTCACCCGGCGTCCCTCGTACTCGAAATCCGTCTCGCCGGCGTCGCCGACCAGCGTGTGATAGTCGTCCGGGTGCAGGCTGACGACCATCGACCCGGCTTCGGGCGCGGCCGCCATGGCCCGGCGCAAGGCCCCGACCGTACGGCCTTGGGGGTCTTCCAGGCTGCGCCCGACGATCGCCTCGGCCAGCTCGAAGGCGTGCGCGAGCAGCACCTCCTGCAGTTCGGCGAAGGTCGGCATGAGCTGGTTCTCGTGTTCGGTGACGGCCCGGCCCAGCGCGTTGACGGCCTGCGCCAGCGCGGTGGCCCGGCGCTGCTCGTGGGCCTGTTCGGCCGCCGCCGCCCGGGCCTGGGCGTTCTGCGCGGCCGCGGCGGCCTCGCGCTGACCCTGCGCCCAGCCCTCGGCGTAACCCGCCGTACGGGCCTGCTGCTTGACGCGGTCGAGCGAGCTGCTGTCGCTGGGCAGACCGGTACGCAGATCGACCGCGAACCGGGCCGCCGACGCCGACTCGGCCATCGAGCCGCGCAGCACCGGGCTGTTCTCAGGCGATGAGCTCATCGGCCTCGCCACCGCGCTGCACCTCGATCTGGCCGGAGTCCTCGAGCGAGCGGATGACCGAGACGATCTTCGCCTGGGCCTCCTCGACCATCTTGACCTTGACCGGGCCGAGCAGGTCGATCTCCTCGAGCAGGTTCTCGCGGCCGCGCTCGGACAGGTTCTGGGTGACCTTGTCGCGCACGGTGTCGGGCACGCCCTTGAGGGCGGTGGCCAGGTCGGCCGGCTCCACCTGCCGCAGCACCAGCTGAACCGCGCGGTCCTCGAGGCTGATGATGTCCTCGAACATGAACATCCGGCGCCGGATCTCCTCGGCCAGTTCGGGGCTGCGGGCGTCCAGGGCCTCCAGGATGAGTCGCTCGGTCGTACGGTCGGCGCGGTTGATGATGTCGACCAGCGGCTGCAGACCGCCGACGGTGGAGAGCTCGTCCGGTTGCAGCACCGACGAGAGCTTGCGCTGCAGGGCCTGCTCGACCTGGCGGATGATCTCGGGGGATGTCCGGTCCATCACCGCGATCCGGTGCGCGACCTCGGTCTGCACCTCGAGCGGGAGGCCGGCCAGGATCGACGAGGCGAGCGCCGAGGGGATGTGCGCGAGCACCAGCGCGATCGTCTGCGGGTGCTCGTACTGTACGTACGAGAGCAGTTGCCGGGGGTCGGCGTGGCTCAGGAAGTTGAACGGGATGTCGTTCATCGAGGCTTCGAGGCGGTCCAGGATCAGCGCCGCGCGGTCCTTGCCGAGCGAGGCCTCGAGCAGCTCGCGGGCGTAGTCCATGCCGCCCGAACCGGCGTACCGGGTGGTGGCCATGGCGTAGAACTCGTCCATGACGTCGTCGACCTGCGTCGGTTCCAGCTTGCCGAGCCGGGCGATCTCGGCCGAGATCATCTCGACTTCCTTCTCCGACATCTGCGACATGATCTGGGCGGACTGTTCCTTGCCGAACTGGACGAGCATGATGGCGGCCTTGCGCACGCCCGTCATCGACATGGTGGTGAGCGCCGGTGTGGTCAACGCGTAACTCCCTCGGAACCGCAGCAGAAATCAAGCCGCCGTACGGCGGTGGCGGCGGCCGGTGCGAGCCGGCCGCCGCGAAGGGGCGTCAGTGCGTCACGTCGGCGGCCAGCCAGCCGCGCAAAAGCACCGCCATCTCCTCAGGTTGATCCTTGACCATCTGCTCGATCTCCCGCTGGCGTTCCTCGCGAGCCTGCACGTTCGTGTCGTCCATGGCCATGCCCGCCTCCAGCATCTGCGCGGGGATCGCCTGGTTGAGCTCCGCCAGCCGCTGTGCCTCGAGCGCCGCCTGCATGTCCTCGAGGTGCTTGCGCTCCTCGGGGGTCAGGCCCCGCCGCTTCTTGCTCTTGCGGCTGAACCGCCAGGCCAGGAAGAGCAGGACCAGCACGAGCCCGGCGAGCGCGGCGGTCTTGTACATCGACATCTGCTTGGCCTCGACGGCGGCCGCCGACGAGGCGCTCAACGCCTCCTGCGCGGCCTTGGCGGCGCTCTGGTCGAACGGCATGGCCGAGACCGCGATGGTGTCGCCGCGGGTGGTGTCGATGCCGGCCGCCGCGGTGACCAGCTGCTGCACCTGAGCCGGGTCGACGGTGGCGGCCGTGGCGCTGTTGAGCAGGACGGCCACGCTCATCTTCTTGATGCCGCCGGGCGCGTTCCGGCGCACCTCGTTGACCTCGTTGACCGCGTTGTTCCGGACGCTGCTGCTGTTCTCGTACTGACCCGGGCCGTTGGTGCCACCGGCGGTGGTGCAGCCGGGGCCGGCGATGTTGTCGGGACCGAGCACGCCGCCGGCGCAGTTGTTGGCGCCGTTGTACGCCTCCCGCTGGTTCTGCTCCGACAGCGCGGGCACCGACGGGTCGGCGTTGTAGGTCTTGCTGGTCGTCTGGGTCTGGTCGAAGTCGAGCGTCGCCGTGGTCACCACGGACGAGTTGCCCGGACCCACCACGCTGTCCAGCATGTTCTGAATCGACTGGTTCATGCGGTTCTGGAACGCGACGGTCTGCGCGTCCGTGCCGCTGTCGCCGCCGGTGCCGATGGCCGCACCACCACCGGTCGAGAGGATCTTGCCGTCCGCGCCCGCCACGGTGATCTGTGTCGGGTCCAGACCCTCGACGCTCGAGGCCACCAGGTGCACGATGCTTTGCACCTGATCGCTGCTCAGCGGCTGGGTGGCGCTCGACGCCACCAGCACCGAGGCGGTCGGCTTGTCCTGCTCGTCGGCGAAGACGTCCTTCTTGGGGATCACGAGGTGGACGGTGGCCGCCTCGACACCCTCGATCGACTTGATCGTGTTGGACAGCTCGCCCTCGAGCGCCCGCTGATAGTTGGTCTGCTGCATGAAGTCGCTGGTGGTGATGCCCTGCTGGTCGAGAAGCGCGTAACCGGTGCCGGCGTCGCCCGGCAGCCCCTCGCCGCTCAGCGACAGGCGCAGCTCGTTCACCTGGTCCTGCGGCACCAGGATCGTCTGACCGTCGTTGGCCAGCTCGTAGCTCGTGCCGGTCTTCTTCAGCGACTCGACGATCGCGCTGGCGTCCTTGGACGACAGGTTGTTGAACAGGATGGAGTACGACGGTTTCGACGCCCACGTCGCGAAGAAGTAGGCGCCCACCACAAGAGCGATCACCGCCGCGATCGTGACGGCCTTCTGTCCCGGGGTGAAGGACCGGAACGTGTCCGTGACGCGGCGAACCGGAGCGGGAAGGCGGTCGGTCATCTCAGGCCTGCATCCTCATGATTTCCTGGAAAGCTTCCACGGCCTTGTTGCGGACGGCGAGCGTGAGCTGGAGGCCGAGCTGGGCCTCGTTGGCCGCCATCGTGTACTGGGCCGGATCCTGCAACGTGCCCTGCGCGGCCTCGATCGCGAGGTCGCTCGCCTTGGCCTGCGAGGCCTGCACACTCTCCAGGCCGCGCGACAACAGGCTGGCGAAGCTCTCGTTCGGCCCCTGCGCCTCGGTGGCCTTCTCGGCGCCGGTGAGATCACCGGGACCGCCGAGATTGCCGAGGCCGGTGATCTTGTCGAGACCGGACACGCCGGACACACTGCCGAACGGGCTGCCGACAGGGCTGATCGGGGAGACCATGGCCTACCTCACTTCCCGAGGTTGATCGCTGCCGTGTACGAGTCCTTGGCCCTGTCGACGACCGCCAGGTTCGCCTGGTAGGCGCGCTGGGCCATCATCATCTGGGCCATCTGCGAGCCGAGGTCGATGTCCGGCTTGCGCACGTAGCCCTGGTTGTCGGCGAGCGGGTTGTCCGGGTCGTGCACCAGCACACCCTCCGCGCTGCCGAACGCGACGCCGCCCACCTGCGCGCCGTTGCCGTCCTGAGCCTCCTGGGCGATGACATAGCGGGCCTGGAACGCCTTCTCCGACGTACGGCTGGTGTTGTCCATGTTCGCGATGTTGTCGGACACCGCGTCCAGCCACTTGCGGTAGACGGTCACACCAGTGCCGGCGACGCCGATGGCGTTGAAAGTGCTCATCGTCAGGCTCCCTTGATCGCTTCGCGCAGCATCGCGTACTTGGTGTCCAGCGCCCGCAAGGTCAGCTGGTAGCGCATCGTCGTGTCGATATGGGAGAGCGTCTCCTCGTCGAGGTTGACGTTGCTGCCGTTGAGACGGGTCGGCTCCAGCGAGTCCTTGGTCTGCGGAGCGACTCCGAGCGGCGACAGGCCCTTGGCGACGGCGCCGCGCAACGCCTCCTCGAACTCAACCTTACGAGCCCGATAGCCTGGGGTTTCGATGTTTGAAATATTGTTCGCGATAGCGCTCTGCCGGGCGGCGAGGCCGCTGACCGCGACGCGCAGGGCGGACGACGAGACATCGTCGAACACAGCAGCTCCTTGTGTCGTTCCAAGGCGCCGATCCGTGGCATTCCGGTGAGCGTTCCGTCGCTCGTACTCTGCAATTCGGCGCGCGCGCCGATCCGCTGAGTGTCAGACGGTTGCCGCCCGGTTGCTGACGACACGCAAAAGCGCCCCGGAGCTCCGGGGCGCTTCTCGTTACATGGCCCGATCGACGTAAACGGGCCGTTTGACCGCTTCGCCGGTCTCTATGCGAGTGGTCATCGTCATCTGCTGGCGGGTGGCGGTCATCCGCCGGGCGATCTCCTCGGCCGCCTTGAGCTGCCGGGTCAGGATCTCGTCGGCCCGGGGCTTGAGCTCCAGCGGCAGTGCCCCCAGCTCCGTGGGCGGCTTCCACAGATCGGCGGGCGGGGTCTCCGCATGGCGCCGCTCATCGGCGAGCATCGCCTCGACCGTGGCCACATCCATCTCGAGCTCGTCCAGAGCCGCACTCCAGGCGTCCCGCCAGTCCCCGCTCACTCGGATTCTCCGCTCGTCAGTGGGCGACCGCCGACGCGGCGGCCTCTCGCCAGGCGTCCCGCAGCGGCTCGACGAAGCCTCGGCACACGGCCACCCGATCGGCGTCCTTGCTGACGTTGGCCCCGATCAGCTCGGTGATGAGGTAGCTGTAGAGATTGGCCAGCCCCGGAGCGCCCGACCACGCCTCGACATCGAGACTGACCTGCAGCTCGATGACGATCTCCTGTGCGTGCGAGAGCTTCTCGTGCGCGTTCTCGATCTCGCCGGCCCGGATGGCCTCCTCACCCTGCATGAGATCGAGGATCAGACGGTCGTACAGCATCGTCAGCAGCTTGGCGGGACTGGCGGTCTGAACCGAGTCCTGCAGGTAGCGGTTGAGCGGGTTCGCGTTCATCGGTCTCCTAGGTCAAGGCCCTGCGATGGCCAGTCGGGGCGGTGGTCAGAGTCCGGAAAGCTGTCCGGCGAGCCAGTTGGACTGGTTCTTGAGCTTGCCCAGCGCGGTCTCGAGATCGGAGTACGTCTTCTGCAGCGCGAGCTTCCTGGCAGCCAGACGGATGTCCCAGTTGCTGATCTGGTTGTTCAGGTTGTCGATCTCGGTCTTTCGCCCGGTAATCGTGGCCTCAAGATTCTTCGACTGGTTGGCCGCCATCGTCTCGAAGACGCCGCCGACCTCAGTGCCGATCGTCTGGATCCGGACCGGGTCCTCCGCGTACGACTTCTTGAATTGCTCGGCATTGAACGCCAGCTTGCCGTACTGGTCGAGCGAGATGCCGAACTGGGCGTAGGAACCGGCGGAGAGCGTCGGCTCGATCCCCGGCTGATCCTCCGGCTTCTTCTTGGGGTCGTAGTCCGGGTTCGGGTACACGACGCCCTGGCTGATCGTGCTGAGGATCGTCTGCGCCATGTTGCGCACCCCGAAGTCGCCGGTGAGCGTCGACGCCGACTTGGTGGCCGCGTTGTAGGCGGTCTGGCTGCCGATCTCGGTGAGCGCGTCGTTCGCGGCGTCGACGAGAGCCTTGAACTTGGCGGCGATGCCGTCGATGTCCGCCGTGGCCCCCACGGTCACGCCGTCCTCGATTTTCGACACCGTGAGGGTGACGCCGGGCATCAGGTTGCTGAAGGTGTTGGTGCTGCTGGTGATGACGTAGCCGTCGGCGAAACCGTCCAGGTTGACGTCAGCTTCGCCACCGCCGATCTCGAGCCGCGCGTCGGTCGCGGTAGCGATGTTCGCCATCGGCGCGCCATTGCTGAGCTGGTCGAGGCCGGTAATGGTGAACGCCTGGGCGGCGCCCGTCTTCGCACCGCTGAGCTGGAGGATGTTTTCTCCGCCCCCGGTGGTGATCAGCGTGGCCTTCACCCCGAGGTTGGCGGCGTTGATCGCGTCCGCCACGCCCTTGGCGCTCCGGTCGGTGATGGTGAGGGTGGTGCTCTTGTGTTTGTCGGGGTCTGCGTCATCAAGGGGACCCACGTCGATCGTGAGCGCGTCACCGGTCATGATGTCGCCGGAGACAGGTACCTTCGCTGTGGTGATCTGGCTCTTGGCCAGGCTCTTCACGTCGAAGACCGTGGTTCCGGTGGCGGTGTTGGTGCCCGTGACGGCGGTGGCGGTGACCGCGCTCGAACTGGAGGTCGCCTTGATACCGCGCCAGGTGCTCAGCTGTCCGACCGCGTCGCCGGCGCTCCCCAGCGCAGTCATCTTGGATTTCACCGACAGATAGGCGTCCACGGTCGTCTGCGCAGTGCTGGCCTTGGACTTGAGCCGATTCTGCGGTGCGGCCTCCACCTGCATCAACTGCTGGATCATCGAGGTGGTGCTGAGGCCACTGACGAGGCCGTCAACCGAAGTAGACACCGGTTTCCGCCTTTCACATAAACGAAGCAGGGGTAGCCAGCTCCTTCAGCCGGCTACCCCTACCTATTCGGTCGCGTGTGAGCGTATTTCAGTGCGAGCGGGTGGCAGTTCGGTTAGCGCAGCAGCGAGAGAACGTTCTGCGCGGACTGGTTGGCCTGGGACAGCATCGAGGTGCCGGCCTGGGTCAGGATCTGCGAGCGGGTGAACGCCACCATCTCCTGTGCCATGTCGGTGTCACGGATACGCGACTCCGACGCGGACAGGTTCTCGACGGCCACGTTCAGGTTGTTGATGGTGTGCTCGAAGCGGTTCTGCACAGCACCGAGCGAGGCCCGGCTGTCAGAAACCGACTGAAGCGCCTTGTCGAGAACCTCGATGGCGGTGTCAGGGTCTTTCGTGAGGTCGAGAACGCCGGTGCCGAGCGTCTCCGCGTCGACGGCGCCGATGTTGATGCTGATCCGCTCGTCCTTGTTGGCGCCGACCTGGAACTTGCCCGTGTTCCCGCCCGCGATGTCCTCGTAGGTGGCACCGACGCCCATCGCGGACAGGTCGGTGGCGAACTCGCCGGCACCCTGCAACTGGAAGGACGTCATGGGCTCCGTGGTGCCTGCATTGTCGGCCATCTTCGTGCGGGCCGTCATGGAGATCTCGGTGCCCTGGAACCCGTTGTCCTTCAGCGCACTCGAGATCTTCGCGTTCACCACGGCCGCGAAGTCCTGGCCAGTCGTGACGTTCTTGACATCCTCGGCCGTGATCGTGACCGGAATGGCGAGCGGAGTAACGCCGTCGCTCTGCGTGCTTTTGCCACTGACCGTGCTGATGTTGAAGCTGAGGTCGGCTCCGGCCTTGATGGCGTCGACCGCGGTCGTGATGTCACTCGCGGACTGCGCTGTGCCGGCCACAGTCTTCGTGGTCGCGCCGAAGCTACCGCCGAGCAGCTTCGACTGGCCGAACGCGGTGGTCTCCCCGATGCGGTTCAGCTCGGCGTTGAGCTGGGACATCTCCTTGTTCGCGGCGGAGGCTGCGGCCGTGTCGGTGGCGCCCGCGTTGGCCGCCTGTACCGATAGGTCGCGCATGCGCTGGAGGATCGAGGTGACCTCGTTCAGCGCGCCCTCAGCGGTCTGGGCGACGCTGACGCCGTCCTGAGTGTTGCGGACGGCGACCTTGAGACCGCCGACCTGGGCGCGCAGGCCCTCGGAGATGGAGAGGCCGGCCGCGTCGTCGGCCGCGCGGTTGATGCGGAAACCGCTGGACAGCTTCTCCAGCGACTTCGACATCTGGCTGTCGGTGACCGACAGGTTGCGGTAGGCGTTCTGCGCGGCGATGTTCTGGTTGATACGAAGACCCATGGGTGCTTCCTCCTTGAGGGGTCTTGGAGCCGGCCCATCCATGGGGCCGTGGCGTTACGCCAGTCCGATCGGCGCGGTGCCGACGGTTCATGAAGCAGTGTGCGAGATTTCCTCGCCCTTTTCCGGCCAAATCGAAGAAACACGAGCACAACTCACATGAACCCTGAATGCACCGGATCAGGGGAAATCCCTCAGTGGCGTGGCAGACGTGCCGACGTGTCCGAATGAGCGGGTTCGCCGAGCCCGACCGAAGGCGAGACGGAGGACCAGGGTGAGCCTCACCGACCTGGCCAGCGTCCTGTGGCGTTCACGTGAGCTGCTCGAGATGCTGCTGTTCAAGCTGGAGGAGGAGCAGTTGCTCCTCGCGGCCAATCGCTCCCGCTGGCTCAGCCACGCCACCCGCGAGGTCGAGGTCGTGCTGGAGCAGATCCGGCAGACCGAGGTCATCCGGGCCGCCTACGCCCAGGACGTCGCGGTCGAGCTCGGGCTTGCCCCGGAGGCGTCACTGGGGGAGCTGGCCGACGCCGCCCCGGTGCCCTGGTCCGACCTTCTGCATCAGCACCGCAAGGCTTTCCTGCTGCTGACGTCCGAGATCAGCGCCCTGGCGGACGTCAACCGGGACCTGCTCACAGCCGGCCAGCGCGCAGCTCGCGAAACCATGCTCGCGTTCGCCGAAACTGTGGAAACCTACGGACCGCGGGGCCAGACAGTTTCCGGCGGCGTCCGCCGCTCCAGCTTGGTGGATGAGGCGATCTGACATGGCTAGCACCTTCAGCGGCATCAACACGGCGCTCACCTCGCTCTACGCGCAGCGCCGGGGTCTGGACATCACGGGCCAGAACATCGCGAACGCCAACACCGAGGGATACACCCGGCAACGGGTGAGCCTGCAGTCGCAGACCGGCAGCCTGAACCCCGGCATCTACTCGACGACGACCCAGGTCGGCAACGGTGTGACAGTGGCCTCCGTGGACCGCGGCCGCAACGTGTACCTGGAGGAACGCGGGCGCAACGAGCACGCCGGCTCTGCCTACCTCGCCAGGCAGACTGCGGCGTACAGCCAGATCGAGAGCGTGCTGGCGGAACCGAGCGACACGGCGTTGCAGGCCCGGCTGCACGACATGTGGGACGGCTGGAACGACGTCGCCAACAACTGGCAGGACGCCTCGACCCGGTCCTCGCTGCTCGAGAAGAGCCGCACCGTGGCGATCACCCTGAACGATGCGCACGCCTCGCTGAACAGCCAGTTCACTGCCGCCTCGACTCAGATGTCCGGGTTCGTCGATCAGGTCAACACGCTGGCCGAGTCGATCGCCGACATGAACAACCAGGTCGTCGTCGCCCAGTCCTCCGGTCTCGAGGCGAACGAGCTGCAGGACAGGCGCGATGTCGCGATCATGAAACTGGCGGAGCTGGCCGGCGTAACCACGCAGGCGAAGGCCAACGGCTCGATCAACGTCTATCTGGGTTCGTCTCCGCTGGTCAGCGACTTCTCGACGCGCACCCTTGAGGCGTCCGGCCCGGAGACGCTCGACTCGTGGGCAGCCGGCACCAACACGGCGCAATTGACGTGGAAGGGCACCACCACCCCCGCGGCGGTCGGCGGCACCATGGGGGCGATGCTCGACACGATGAACTCGATCATCCCGGGCATCAAGAAGCAGCTCGACGACGTGGCCGAAACGCTGGCGACCAGGGTCAACACCCTGCACGCGGGCGCCTATGACAAAAATGGCGGCACCGGCGCGGACTTCTTCGAGGGCTGGTCGGCCACCGACGGCTGGACGGCGCGCGACATCAAGGTCGCGATCACCGACCCTGACGAGGTCGCTTTCTCGCAGGGAGATCCCAACGGCACCCCGCCCGCGCTCGACAACGACGTCGCCGACATGCTGGCGGCGCTCGGCACCGACCCGAACGGCCCGGACCAGACATATCAGAAGATGATCGGGCAGCTGGGCGTGTCGGCGCAGTCGGCGGCGCGGCGCAGCGAGATCCAGGACGCGGTCCGCGATCAGATCGACACCTCCCGGCAGGCGGAATCGGGCGTCAACCTCGACGAGGAGATGACCAACCTGCTGACGTTCCAGCGCGGGTACGAGGCGGCCTCCCGTGTGCTGACCACCATCGACTCGATGCTCGATCAGCTCATCAACCGCACCGGCCTCGTCGGCCGATGATCGGGCACGGCGGTAGGGGGTAGAACGTGACGATTCCCAGCAGGGTCACCGACACCAGCATGAAGTCACGCATGCTGGGCGACCTGAATCGCGCCATGGCGCGCGGCCAGAAATTGCAGGAACAGATTTCCAGCGGCAAGCAGCTGAGCCGGCCGTCGGACTCGCCGACCGGCACGGTCAGTTCACTTCAGCTCCGCGGCGAAATGCGCGCGACCCAGCAGTACGCGCGCAATGCCGACGACGGGCTGGGCTGGCTGGGAACCATTCAGGACAAGCTCGGCGCCGCCTCGGGTCAGATCATCCGCGTACGGGATCTGACTCTGCAGGGTCTCAGCTCGGCGAACAACGACTCGGCCCGCGCCGCGCTGGCCGTCGAGATCGAGAACATTCGCGACTCTCTGGTCTCCGAGGCGAATGCCAAGTACATGGGCCGGCCGGTTTTCGGCGGGACCACGCCGGGTGGTGTCGCTTTCGAGGCGGCGAACGCCGACGATGTCGCGAACGGGCGCGCTGTGGCGGTCGGGGACATCGTGTACCGGGGCAACGAGGGCACGACCTCGCGGACCGTGGGAGCCAACGCCAAGGTTCGCATCGAGGCCAACGGCAAGGAAGCCTTCGGTGACGGCGACACACAGCTCTTCAAGGTGCTCGACGACATCTCCAAGGCGTTGCGCGGCAACAACGACGCGGATCTCGACGAAGCTCTGGGGAACCTCGATACGGCCCACGATTTACTAAAGTCCACTCTTTCGGACGTTGGCGCCCGATATAATCGGATTACGCAGATGAAGCAGTCCGCTGATGATCACTTGCTGTCCGTGACGTCGCAGCTGTCCGATATCGAGGATGTCGACCTGCCCAAAGCGATCATGGAATTGCAGATCCAGCAGACGTCTTATCAGGCCGCCCTGGCCGCCTCGGCCAAGGTGATCCAGCCCTCGCTCATCGATTTCCTGAGGTGACCATGACTATTCGTACCGCGACCCGACCGATTGAGGCCACGATGTCCGACCCGTCGCTGGGTCTGCCGACCATCACGATGGCGGTGCCGATGCCCGGCTTCCCGGCGCACCGGGAGTTCGTGCTCGTGCGGCTCAACGAAGACGGCCTGCTCTATGCGCTCACGTCGACCGAGGACCCGGATCTGCGCTTCCTCGTGGCGCCCCCGGAGCCGTTCTTCCCGGACTACGCGCCCGAGATCGAGTCCGAGGTCTTCGCCGCGCTCAACACGAAGGACCCCGACCGTCTGCTGCTGCTGACCGTGATCACGGCCGGCGCCAACGAGACCACCGCCAACCTGATGGCCCCGATCGTGGTCGACCGGGACAGCATGCGCGCCATTCAGGTGGTGCTCAGCGGCACGGGGTTCCCCGTCCGCGCGGTCATGAACCCGGTCTACTGACGTTCTCGCCGGCGCGGTCGTTCGTACGGTCGACGGTCGCGCCTGACTCGCGATGCTGTCCGTCCACGGATGGAGGAGGGCACCGACGATGCTCGTACTGACCCGGCGCTCCGGGGAGAGCGTGATGATCGGCGACGACGTCATCATCACCGTGCTCGAAGCGCGTGGAGACGTGATCCGGCTGGGCATCCAGGCTCCGCGTGACGTGCAGGTGCATCGCGAGGAGGTGTACCGGGAGCTGCAGGCCTCGAACCGGGAGGCTGCCTCGCCCACACAGGACGAAGTGCGGGCGGTCAGCAAGATGATGAAACCGCCGTTCACATCGGACTGATATTGCCTCGAACGCCCCGTTGCCACCGCGACGGGGCGTTCGCCGTTTCGGTGGAAAACGAAGAATCCGCACCCTTCCGGCCGGAAGAGCTGAAAGATGTTCATTACCGCTCGCGTGGTGTTGTTCCGGCTTCGAAGGGGGATCGATGTCGCGGTTGGCCGAACTCGGTATCGCCAAGCGTCTCGCCTTGATCGTGGGGGCGGGCGCCGTCATGCTGGCCGCTCTCGCCGCCATCTCCCTCAGCGGGCAGAACCGGTTGGCCGAACAGAGCTACGCGGTCTCCCAGCTGCAGACCTGCCAGGCGGCGCTGAACCACCTCGACACCCGCCAGAGCGAGCTCAAGGTGGACGCCTACCGCTCGGCCCTGGGGCAGGACGTGACCCAGGACGTCGTCGACGACGTGCAGTCGGCCACCGAGGCCGCCGACGCCGTACAGTCCTGCGGGCTGACCGATGACATGGCGGCGACGTTCACCCAGAACCGCCCGGACTTCGTGGCGTTCGGCGAGTTCATCGCCGCTTACGTGGCCTCCACCGACAAGCGCACCCGGATCGGCGAGATCGCCGAGCGCAACAACGTCACCGACGACGCGCTCGGCGCTCTGGTCGACCGGGTCACCGCCGCCGTCGACGCCGAACACGGCGAGATGGCCACCACCGTCAGCCGTACCCGTACGCTCTCGATCGTTGTCGCCGGGGTCGGGCTCCTGCTGCTGATCGGCCTGGCGATTCCGCTGGCCCGCTCGATCCTGGTGCCGGTGCGCACCCTCGGGGCCGTCATCGACGCCCTGGCGCGGGGTGACCTGACCGGGCGCAGCGGCATCACCAGCCGCGACGAGCTCGGCACGATGGCGGCCGGCCTGGACGGCGCGCTCGAGTCGATCCGAGGGTCGCTCGAGATGATCGGCCGGGACGCGGACGCCCTCGCGGGGGCGTCCAGTGAGCTGTCGGCGGTGGCCGCCCAGATCGCCCAGGCGGCCGGTGACACCGACCGGCAGACCGCGGCGGCCGCGACCGAGGCGGACGAGATCTCCCGCAATGTGCAGTCGGTGGCGGCCGGATCCGAGCAGATGGGCCTGGCCATCCGCGAGATCTCCCGCAACACCAGCGAATCGGCGCAGATCGCGGCGGTCGCGGTGTCCGAGGCGGCGCGCGCGACCGAGACCGTACGCCAGCTCGGCGACTCGTCGGCCGAGATCGGCAACGTCATCAAGCTGATCACCTCGATCGCCGAGCAGACCAACCTGCTGGCGCTGAACGCCACCATCGAGGCGGCCCGCGCGGGCGAGGCCGGCAAGGGGTTCGCCGTGGTCGCCAGCGAGGTCAAGGACCTGGCCCAGGAGACCGCCCGCGCGACCGAGGACATCGGCACCCGAGTCTCCGCGATCCAGCAGGACACCGGCGGCGCGGTCGAGGTGATCTCGCGGATCAGCGAGGTCATCGGCCAGATCAACGAGTTCCAGACGACGATCGCCTCGGCCGTCGAGGAGCAGACGGCGACGACGGGCGAGATGAGCCGGAGCATCGCCGAGGTGGCCGGCGGGTCGGCCCGCATCGCCAACAACATCTCGGAGGTGGCGAGCGCCAGCGCCACGGCCGTGCAAGGGGTCGAGCAGACCCGGCAGGCGTCGGACGGGGTGGCCCGTACGGCGGACGACCTGCGCAACCTGGTGAGCGCCTTCCGCATCTGATGCACGCACCCGGACTGCACCGGCTGCGGACCGCTGTTGTCAACGGCAGACCCTCACTCTCTTGTCAGACGGGAAGAGCCCGTCGACGTGAGGCCGGGGAGAGACAGTGGGCGCGGAGCGGGAATCAGTCATCGGCGCGGTCAGCGCCGTCGACGCGCTGGACCTGACGGCCGATGCGCATGTGCACACCGGCTTCTCGGCCGGCCGGGACGCCGTCGGTGTGGTCGTCTCGGCGGCCGACCAGATGGGGCTGGCCGGGCTCACCTTCGCCGACCAGGTCGGTCCGGAGACGACCTGGCTCGCCACCTACGCCGACTCGGTGCGCCGCGCCCAACGGCGTACGGAGGTCACGCTGCGCATCGCGGCCGAGGTCGAGGTGGTTCGTCCCGACGGGTGGCTCGCGTTGCCGCCCGACATCAGCGCCCTCGAAGCGCTCTCGGTGGCTGTCTCGCGTCTTCCGCAGCCCGCCGGCGTGGCCGGGGCCCGGGAGGTGCGCGCCCAGCTGGCCGCGGGCGAGATCACCGCCGACCAGGTTGCCGAGGAGCTGGTCAAGGCCACCGTACGCGGCATCGAGCGCGCCTCCCGGTACGCGCCGGCCCAGCTCGCCCGTCCGCTCGGCCTGCTGGCCCAGGTCGGGCTGGACGACGCTGTCCTGGGGCCCGACCTGATCGACGCGTTGACCACCGCCTGCCGCGAGACCGGCACCCTGGTCGAGGTCAGCGAGGCTTGGCGGTCGCCGTCGCCGCGGGTGGTGGCGATGTTCCGTGCGGCTGGGGTGGCGATGGTCCCCGCGAGTGACGCCCGGTACGCCACTGAGGTCGGCCGCTGGCAGTACGTCCGCCGGGTCTGAGCGAAACCGGTCGCTTGTCGTAACAGTCTCCGTACTCTCAGTCATGCCAGCAGGAGGAACGCTTAGGCATGGGAGAGTTGCGATGAGTATGGTTCAGCAGGCCATCGAGGTGAGTGCTCCGTTGCACACGGTGTACGAACAGCTCGCCGCGTTCGAAAACTACCCACAGTTCATGAGCGGCGTGCAAGAGGTCACCCCGATCGGCCGTGACCGGACCCATTGGATCATGGAGGTCGAGGGGCACCGCCGCGAGTTCGACGCGCAGATCACCGAGTGTTCGCCGGACAAGCGCGTTTCCTGGGCGACGATGGACGGGCCGCTGCTCGCCGAGACCATCACGCTGCGGCCGATGGGCGAGACCAAGACGCAGGTGGTGGCCCAGCTCGAGGCCGACATCGCCTTCCTGATGCCGAACGACCGGCACGGGCAGGCGTCGCTCAACAAGCGCCTCAAGTCCGACCTGACCACCTTCAAGACCCTGGTCGAGAGCGGCGCCCTCGGCGTCAGCACGAAGAACCTGGCCCGCCCCGTGCCGTCGCCGGCCGCCGTCGCCGCCCGGACCCGGAGCCGGGCGCATCCCGGTGCGGGCTGGGGCACCAGCGCCGGGGAGCACAGCAACGCCAGCCGGACCGACCTGCCCTACCACGGCATGTCGGCGTCCACGATGGGCACCCGGGTCGACATCACCTCGGCCCCGGGCATCAGCAGCCCGCGGGACCTCGACGACGTGCTGGCGCCGGGGCGCCGGATCGGCCGGCCCGGCGGGGACGGGGGCGCCAGCGCGCCGATGGGCGGCCGCCCCAACCAGAAGGACGCCTGGGGCGACGGCATGATCAACGAAGAGGACCGCGGAAGCGCCCACGACTGGTAACAACGACAAGCCACCGGACCGTCCGCCTCGCCCACGCGACGCGGGCGGTCCGCCGTCTACACGGGGGCGGCTTCCCACGTGGCGATCAGGCGGGCCCCGTGCGGGTCGGCGTGTTCGTAACGCACCGTCCCCCCGTTGGCTTCGACCAGGTGCCGCACGATGAACAGCCCCAGGCCGGCGCCGCGCATGAAGCGGCCGAACAGGTTGGGCAGCAGTTCGTCCGGGATGCCCTTGCCGTTGTCCTGCACGATCAAGTCGACCCGTTCGTCGTGCCGAACCGCCGAGATCACCACCGGCGACACCCCGTACGCGATGGCGTTGGTGACCAGGTTCTGCAGCACCGCGATGACGTGACCGCGGTCGGCCAGCGCCGCCAGGTCCTCGCCGATCTCGATGCGCACCTCGGCCGGGCCGGCCGTCGACGCCGCGACCACCGTCGTGGCCACCTCGTGCAGGGGGACCGGGGCCCGCCGCGCGGTGACCGAGCCCATGTCGAGCCGGAACAGCAGCTGCAGGTCGTTCATCATCTTGATCAGCCGCTGGGTGTTCTTGTCGATCTTCGTGGCGAGCTCGAGCCGGATGTCCTCGGGCAGGTCGTCCCAGTCGGCGCGGAGCAGTTCGGCCAGGCTGGCGATCGAGCTGATGGGTTGGGCGACGTCGTGGGTCAGCATCGAGGTGAGGTCGTTCTTGAAGGTCAGCGCGGTTTCGAGCCGGGTGTTGGCCTCGCGCAGCCGGAGGTTGCCCCGTTCCAGCTCGGCCGCCTTCTCGCTGAGCGTCTCCTCGGCCCGCTTGCGGTCGGCGATGTCGATGTAGGTCGCCACGTACGCCCGTGGTGCGCCCGCCTCGTCCGGGATCGGCGACACGCTGGCCAGCACCGGAACCGTGCCGCCGTCGACGCGGGGAAGTTGCCAGTCGCCGCCGGACGTGGGTGGCACGGGTGGGGGGTCGAGGCGTACGGGCTCATCGGCGCCGTGCCCGGTGAGCTCCCGCCAGCGCCGGTTCACGTCGATCACGTGATAGTTGGCGTCGAGCACCATGACGGCCTCGTTCATCGACTGGAACAGGGTGTCGGTGAAACCGGCGAGCTCACGTTGCCTGCGGTCGGCCCGCACCAGCGTACGGATCAACAGCCCGAGCAGCACCAGCACCGCGATCGCGAGCAGTGTCGCGACGGAGCCGGCGGGGTGGCGAGGCAGCGCGGCCAGGCAGAGAGCGACCGCGGCCAGCAGGAGGAGGGCGACGGCGCCGTGCACGACCCGGCCGGGTGTCCGGCTCTGCACCGGGATCGTCTGCAACAGCAGAGCGAGTCCGGCCGGGACGAGCGCGGCCGCCGGGTCGGCGAGGAAGCCGTCCGGCGGAGCGCCTTTCAGTGAAATGAGCAGGGCCGTGAGGCCGAAGACGGCGACCGCGACGCCGGCACAGCCCGCTGTCAGACGGGAGAGCCTGCCCAGATCACGCGCCGCAGCATGCACGTAATCCCCTCAATAGCTGAGGAAACGAGCATAACGCTACGTATGCGGGTCAAGCGGTTACTTTCCGGCCCACTCGTAACCATCCTCGAGGACGATCCGCTCGGCGACCTTGACGATGTCCTCGTGGTGACGGTTCCCGTGGTGCCCGCAGAATGCCAGCTCGCCGCCGCTGGTCAGAGTGACCACCAGCTTGGCCGCGGCGCCGCAGCGGTCGCAGCGCTCGGTCATCGAAGCAACGGTGGTGATCTCGGGCGACAGCAGGCTGGACATATCGCTCTCCTTGCTCAGTGGCGGTGTGTAGCGGTACGAGGTGTCAATCGGCCCTCCGCCACACAGCCTTAGTGTTCGGTTCGATCTTCCAGCGCCCGGGTGCTCCCGGACATCCTCAACGATGCCCGAAACCCGGCCCCGGCATGCGTAACGGAGCGGGTGAACTCACTAACAAAGGCAAAGACCGGACCGTGCAACCTGCTGCCGATAGCGTGAGGCGCGAACCGGCACGGAACGTGAAGGCAGAACCACCGGGAGGATCCATGTCGCAGGCGCCCGCATCCGAGTCGCGGCCGACGGTCCTGGTTGTGGACGACGAGGAGGACCTGCGCGACATCATGCGGCGGATGCTCGAGCGCCGCGGCTTCGCCACCCTCATCGCCGGCGACTCCCAGCAAGCCATCGCCGCCTGCCGGGAGTTTCCCGGCGATATCGACATCCTCGTCACAGACCTGGGGCTGCCCGGTGTCTCGGGCGGCGAGCTCTCCCGCTCCGCCACCCAGCTGCGGCCCGAGATGAGCGTCGTCTACATCTCCGGGCTGCCCAAGGACATCGCCGTCGCCGACGGGCTCATCGGCGAGGACGCGTTGCTGGTGAAGAAGCCGTTCAGCAGTGAGGTGCTGGTTCAGACCCTGCGTTCGGTGCTCGGTGAGGCCGAGTCGTAGGGCAGGGTCAGCTCGCCGAGCCGCCATCGAGCCGGGCCGTCCAGCACCGGCCAGCCCTCCGCGCGCATCCGCCGGCAGGTCGCCAGCCAGCGCTGCCGCGGCCCGAACGGCGTCGCCTCGGTCTCCCAGGCCCGGCCCAGGGCCTGCAGCAACGTGTGCACTTGCTCACCCGGCACGTTGTGGTGGATCAGCGCCTTGGGCAGCCGCTCGGCGAACGTCGCCGGGTGATCCAGATCGGGCAGCCGGGCCGAGAGGGTCAGCGTTCCCGGCTCGCCGGCTTCCACCACGACCCACGTCGCTATCCGGCCCAGCTCGTCGCAGGTGCCCTCGACCAGCACGGCGCCGGACTCCGTCATCGCCCTCCAGGCCGCTGCCACCGTGTCCTCGGGGTACTGCCGCAGCACGTTGAACGCGCGAACCACCGTCGGGCGCAAGCCGGCCAGTTCGAAACCGCCGCGCCGGAACCGCAGGTGCGGGGGCTCGGCGTACGGCTGGGCGGCTTCCACCCGTACGGGATCGATCTCGAGCCCCACCACGGTGACGTCGGGACGGACGGCCGCGGCCAGACGGGTCCGCAGTTCGACGGCTGTGACCGGGGTGGCGCCGTAACCGAGGTCGATCACGAGCGGGTCGGCCGCGTTCCGCAGAAGATCACCACACCGGTACGCGATGTAGTTGTCGACACGACGCAACCGGTTGGGATTCGTCGTCCCCCGGGTGATCGCGCCGACCGGTTTCACGACTACTTCTCCCGGTGGACCTTGTGCTGCGCCGCCTGCGCGATCGGGCGCACCACGATGCGGTCGAGATTCACGTGGTGGGGCCGGGTGGCCGCGTACGCGATGATGTCCGCGATGTCGTCGGCCACAAGCGGTTCCCGTACGCCGTCGTAGATCGCATCCGCACGGGCCTGGTCGCCGCCGAAGCGCTTGAGCGAGAACTCGTCCGTACGCACCATGCCCGGGTCGACCTCGACGACCCGCACCGGCTTGCCCGACAGTTCCAGCCGCAGCGTTCCGACCAGGGCCGTCTGCGCGTGTTTGGCCGCCGTGTACCCGCCGCCGCCCTCGTAGGCCGTGAACGCCGCGGTCGAGCCGACCGTCACGATCGTCCCCGCGCCACTGGCCACCAGCGCCGGGAGCAGGGCCTGGGTCATCCGGAGGGTGCCCAGCACGTTGACGTCGTACATCCACTGCCAGTCGGCCGTCGAACCCGACTCGACCGGATCGAGCCCGATCGCCCCGCCCGCGTTGTTGACCAGCAGCGTGACGGGGCCGCCGAGCTCGCCCACGGCCGCGGCCAGCGCTGCCACCGACTGGTCGGACGTGACGTCGCACTCGACCGCGGTGGCCGCCGGACCGATCTTCTCGACCAGGGCGGCCAGGCGGTCGGCCCGCCGGGCGGCCGCGACGACATGGAACCCTTCGGTCGCGAGCCGGCGGGCGGTGGCCGCCCCGATGCCGCTCGACGCGCCCGTCACCACAGCGATGTTCTGCATGCCCCCATGATTCCCGATGACTTGGGTCACCCCCGAGCGGCCGCATAGTGGTTCAGCGCGGTCAGGCGGGGAAGATTAATGACTGCGCAACAATCTCCGTGACCCCCACCAGGAGGACAAACCGTGGCAGAATGGCCGACCCCGCGGCGCATCGCCACCCTCTCGGTTCACACGTCCCCGCTCGAGCAGCCGGGCACCGGCGACGCCGGCGGCATGAACGTGTACATCGTCGAGGTTTCCAAGCGGCTCGCCCGCCTCGGCGTCGAAGTCGAGATCTTCACCCGCGCCACCCGCGGTGATCTTCCCCCGATCGTCGAGATGACGCCCGGCGTCACCGTCCGGCACGTCACCTCGGGCCCGTTCGAAGGTCTGTCGAAGGAGGAGCTGCCGGCGCAGCTGTGCGCCTTCACCAGCGGCGTGCTGCGGGCCGAGGCGGCGCACCCGCCGGGCCACTACGACCTGATCCATTCGCACTACTGGCTCTCCGGCCAGGTCGGCTGGCTGGCACGCGAGCGCTGGGGCGTGCCGCACGTGCACACCGCGCACACCCTGGCCAAGGTCAAGAACAGGCTGATCGCGGCCGGTGACCGCCCCGAGCCCAAGGCCCGCGTGATCGGCGAGGAACAGGTGATCGCCGAGTCCGACCGGCTGGTCGCCAACACCCGGTTCGAGGCGCAAGATCTGGTCGCCTACTACGACGCCGACCCGGCTCGCACCGCGGTCGTGCAGCCCGGCGTCGACCTCGACCGGTTCCGGCCCGGCCCCGGCGAGCGAGCCCGGTTCGGGCTGCCCGAGCACGGCAAGGTGATCGCCTTCGTGGGCCGGATCCAGCCGCTCAAGGCGCCCGACGTGCTGATCTCGGCGTTGGCCGGCATGCGTACCGACGAGGATGTCCGGCTCGTCATCTGCGGCGGGCCCAGCGGGAGCGGGCTCGACCGGCCGACCGCGCTGATCGAACTGGCCGCTTCGCTGGGCGTGAGCGATCGGATCGTCTTCCTGCCCCCGCAGAACGGCGCCGGCCTGGCCGCGCTCTATCGCAGTGCCGACCTGGTCGCGGTGCCGTCCTACAACGAGTCGTTCGGGCTGGTCGCGCTGGAGGCGCAGGCGTGCGGCACGCCGGTGGTGGCGGCCGCGGTCGGTGGCCTGGTCACAGCCGTACGCCACCAGAGGAGCGGCGTGCTCGTCGACGGGCACGACCCGTACGAGTGGGCTCGGGTGCTCGACGGCCTGCTGGCGCAGCCACGACTGCTCCGGCGGCTGGCGGCCGGGGCGGTCGCACACGCTGCCGACTTCTCATGGGACCGTACGGCCGAAGGGCTGCTCGCCGTCTACCGTGAGGCCGTGACCGAGCACCGCGCCCTGATCGCGAAGCGCCTGGAGGCGTACGCATGGTGACCGCCCTGATCGAGAAGGTGCTGACCGACCGCGAGCTCGAATGGGAGACGACCGGCCCGGGGGCTTACGTCGTGACGCTGCCCGGCACGCACAAGCTCAAGACGGCGGTCAACCTGATCGTCGGCGAGCACGCGATGCGCATCGAGGCCTTCGTCATGCGCCGGCCCGACGAGCGGCACGAGGAGCTGTGGGCCTGGCTGCTGCGGAAGAACGCCCGCATGTACGGGGTCGCGTTCTCGATCGACGCGGCCGGGGACGTCTACCTCACCGGGCGGGTCTCGCTGGGCGGCCTCGACGAGGACGAGCTCGACCGTCTGCTCGGGTCGGTCCTCACGTACGCCGACGAGTCGTTCGACACGATGCTCGAGATCGGCTTCGGCTCGTCCATCCGGCGTGAGTGGGAGTGGCGGGTCAAGCGGGGCGAATCACTGGCCAACCTGCAGGCGTTCCGGCATCTGGCGCCTACCTCGGACGAGCCCTGACCGTTGCGCTGACGAGCGCTCCCGGCGGAATCGGTCAGAACGCTCGGATCGGGGCAAGCTGGTCGGCCGGATGTGGGACAGGTCATCCGCCGATCGTCCAATTGTCGATGACTGTGATGGTGCAGACAGATGGCAGACAGCTAGTTGGCTTGTCTGCCTTGACTGCCCCAACTAGCGTAATCAATGGACGTCGGACCGTTAGTTCGGGGAACTGGTTGATCGGCAACGATCGCCGCGGCCGACGTTTGGGGACGGGTGGCATAAGCCGTTGGGGGACGGCGCGACCCGAGACCGGCGGTTAGTGCGGGCGACGCCTATGGGGATGGGCGTCGTCCGCCGCCGCCGGTGCCAACAGCAGACGGCCTGACCGGCCGTCTTTTTTGTGCCAGTGGCGGGCGGCAGGCATCACGAGCCAGTTCGGTGCTCTGTGCCTGTAGGCCGGGCCGGTGCAGGCTTCATGGGCAGCTCGGTGCGCTCGGTTGGCCTCAACCGCGGACAGCCTCATCGGCCGGTGTTTTTTGTGCGCTCGGCCCTGTGGATAACCCGTGTTGCGCTCCCGCCGCGGCGTAAAGTCCCCTCCGTCCCTGGGTGGCTGGGGGTGGCGGTGGGCTGATGCGACCAGAAAAACTGTCGGTGGCCGGGCATGCTCGGGTCGCGGTGTGGCGTCAGCGCACGTCCGCGACCGCGGCGGTTTCGTGGCGGACAGCGGCCACCCGGCGTTCGCGGGGCGGCCCCGCCACCAGGTGCAGCGCCGCGGCGATCGCCCCGAGCGCGCCCACCACCAGCCAGTGCGCGTCGCCCAGATATTCCAGCCCCGCGCCGCCCAGTGCCGGGGCCAGAAACGACGCCGCGGGGAACGTCAGGAAGAACACCGCCTGGTATCGGCCGCGCAAGGCGAGCGGCGCCAGCTCCGAGTTGATCTCGGCGTTGGGTGGTGCGGCGAGCATGCTGCCGACGGTCCAGACCGCCGCCGCGAGCAGATACCAGGCGACGTGATCGGCGAACGCCAGCAGTCCGAAGCCGAGGCCGTCGACGAGCAGGGCCAGCGCCAGCACTCGATGCTTGGGCCGCCCGTCGATCAGCTTCGGCACGAAGAGCTGCCCGAGCACGATCAGCGCCCCGCCGAGGGCGACCACCGAGCCGTACGCGGCCGGCGACAGCCCGTCGGCGTGCATGGCGAGCGGCACGATCGTGTTGCTCTGGGTGTAGATCAACGCCTGGACCAGGGTGAGCCCGGTGAACACCAGGAAGATTCGGTCGCGCAGCACGGTGCCGAGCCCGCCACGGGCGTGCCGGGCGACAGGGCTTCGCAGTGTCTCCGGCACTTTCCAGGCGATCAGCACGCCGGTGACCAGCGTGCATGCCGCGTCGATGAGGAACAGCCCCAGGTAACTCCACCGGGCCAGCAACCCGGCCAGCAGCGAAGCCCCCGCCAGCCCCAGGTTGAGCGCCCAGAACTGCAGGTTGAAGGCGCGCGACCGTTTCCCGGCCGGGGTCACGTCGATGATCGCGGCCACGAACGCGGGACCGGCCATCGACTGCGCCACCCCGAGCAGCGCGCAGAACACCGCGATCGGGCCCAGGCCGGTGCTCAGGGCCAGCGCGACGAGGGCCGCGACGGTCGTGAAGTGTGAGGTCAGAAGCGTGCGCCGCCGTCCCCAGCGGTCGGTCAGCACGCCGCCGGCCAGGGTTCCGATCAAACCCCCGATCCCGTACGTCCCCACGACGAGTCCTGCCTGAGCGGCTCCCGCGCCGCGTTGTGAGGTCAGGTAGAGCGAGAGGAACAGGACCGCGAAGCCGCCGACCTTGTTGATCAGCAGACCGGACCAGAGGTACCAGTACGTGGCCGACAGCCCGCCCGCCGTGTCCCGCAGCCATGCCCGCAACGCCGCGCCCCCACAACAGGTAACCGTCTTAACAGATCAGACGTTACCGGCAGATCCGCTCGAACGCTGAGTCGGCCGCCGTACGGAAGGACCCGGGGGACAGCGGCTGGAGGCCCGGCGCTCATGCGGCTCGGTCGCCCGCGGGGGGAGGCTCGGAACCCGCGGCCACGGGCAGCGGCTCGGCGGCCGGCAGAGGCTCCGGCGCCGGGTGCTCGAAAGCGGAGGCGAGCTGCCGCATCCGCCGTTGCCGGCTCGGCCCGGCCACCAGATGCCCGGCCGCGGCCAGGGCGCACACGAGGAAGCAGCCGAGCCACAGGGCCGTGTTGCCGAGATGCTCCTGGGTGAGGCCGCCCGCGATCGGGGCCAGGGCCGTGCCGGCCGACCAGCTCAGCGAGTTCAGGCCCTGGTAACGGCCACGCATCGAGGCGGGGGACAGCGCCGCCACGGTGGTCGCGTTGCTCGGCGACTGGATCATCTCGCCGAGCGTCCAGATCACGACGCTCAGCGCGAAGAACCAGGACGCATGGGCGAACGCGGTCAAACCGAAACCGAGGCCGATGATCAGCGAGCCCAGCGCCAGCACCCGGGACGGCGAGCGCCCGCCGATCAGCCGGGGCACGAACAACTGCCCCAGGACGATCAGCACGCCGTTGACCGCGATCACCCACCCGTACGTCGCCGCCGACAAGCCCTCCGCCGTCATCGCGATCGGGAGCGTCGACATGTGCTGCATCATCACGACGATGCCCAGGAGCGAGACCAGCAGGTACGCCATGAAGACGCGATCGCGCAGCGCGGTGATCATGCCGCCGGAGTCGCGCCGCCCGCGGCTCGGCGAACGGACGGCGGGCCGGGTCTCGTGGAGGAAGATCAGGCAGATCAGCGCCGTGATCAGGGTGCTGCCCGCGTCGACCACGAAGAGCAGCAAGTAGTCGACCTTGGCGGCCAGCCCGGCGCCGACCGCGGAGAGCGCGAAGCCCAGGTTGATCGCCCAGTAGTTGAGCGAGAACGCCCGTACCCGGTCTTTCTCGGGCACGATGTCGACCATCATGGCCGAGAACGCCGGCCGCACGGCCTCGCTGAACAGGCCCAGCGTGAACGTCGCGGCCAGGATCTGGCCGTAGTCGTGGGCGAAACCGAGCGCCAGCATGAGGGCCGCCGCGCCGAACTGGGCGGTCAGCATCGTGGGTTTGCGGCCCCAGCGGTCGGCCAGCACCCCGCCCAGCGTCGTGCCGAGCGCGCCGCCGACGCCGTAGAGGCCGATGACCAGCCCCGCCTGGCTCTGCGTGAAGTGCCGGTCGGCCGTGAGGTAGATGGCCAGGAAGATCACGACGAACGAGCCGAGCCGGTTGATCAGCGTGCCCGTCCAGAGCAGCCAGAACTGCCTCGGCAGACCACCCACAGCCTGGTCGAACCAACCCCGCACGTCGTTCCCCCGTAAGTAGCGCCCAGGCGTTATTCCCTTACAACCTAGGGTGTGGCGCAACCGGGTTTCCACGTGGTGGTCGCCACTTGAGGGTCTCCGCGCGTGCTTCGGCGCGCTGCGGCAGGATGGAGGGCATGACAGGGACTTTGGTGCTGCTGCGACACGGCAACAGCGAGTGGAACGCCAAGAACCTCTTCACCGGCTGGGTCGACGTCGACCTCGACGCCAAGGGGGAGGCCGAGGCACGCCGCGGCGGCGAGCTGCTGAAGGAGGCCGGCGTGCTGCCGGACGTGGTGCACACCAGCGTCCTGCGCCGCGCCATCCGGACGAGCGAGATCGCGCTGCACATCACCGACCGCCACTGGATCCCGGTGAAGCGGTCGTGGCGGCTGAACGAGCGCCACTACGGCGCCCTGCAGGGCAAGGACAAGAAGCAGACCCTCGAGACGTACGGCGAGGAGCAGTTCATGCTCTGGCGCCGGTCCTATGACGTGCCGCCGCCGCCGATCGAGGCCGACTCGGAGTTCTCGCAGTTCGACGACCCGCGGTACGCCTTCCTGCCGTCGGAGGCCAAGCCGAAGGCCGAATGCCTCAAGGACGTGCTGGTGCGGGCCCTGCCCTACTGGTACGACGAGATCGTGCCGGACCTGCGCGCCGGCAAGACGGTGCTGGTGGCGGCGCACGGCAACTCGCTGCGGGCCTTCGTCAAGCACCTCGACAACATCTCCGACGAGGCGATCTCGAAGCTGAACATCCCGACCGGGATCCCGCTGCGGTACGACCTCGACGACGACCTGCGACCGCTCAAGCCGGGCGGCGAATACCTCGACCCCGAGGCGGCCAAGGAAGCGGCGGCCGCGGTCGCCAACCAGGGACGCTGAGAAATGGGGACGGGACGCCCCCGTGGCGTCCCGTCCCCGCCGGTAATGCTCAGTCGCGCACAGGCTCTCCGGTGATGAGGTACACCAGCTGCTCGCCGACGTTGACGGCGTGGTCGGCGTACCGCTCGTAGAAGCGGCCCAGCAGCGCGCCGTCGATCGCGGTCTCCGCCCCGTACGGCCAGTCGTCGTCCAGCATGATCTTGAAGAGCCGGCGCTCCAGCTCGTCGATCTCGTCGTCCTGGCGTTCGAGCCGCGCCGCCCGCTCGGCGTCCGGCTTGGCCAGCAGCCCGGCGATGCTCTCGGCCATCTGGTCGGCCACCTCGGCCATGCCCTGGAAGACCGGGCGCAGCTCGGCCGGCACGGCCGGTGACGGGTGCCGCCGCTTCGCCGTCTTGGCCACGTGTTCGGCCAGGTCACCCATCCGCTCGAGGTCGGCCGCGATGTGCAGGGCGGTGATGACCATCCGCAGGTCGGAGGCGACCGGCGCCTGGCGGGCGATGGTGTCGGCCACCTTGGCCTCGACCTGGCTGTTGAGCTCGTCGACCTCGTGGTCGCGCTCGATCACGGCCTCGGCCGCCTTGAGGTCGGCGGTGAGCAGGGCCTTGGTCGCCTTCCGCATCGCCTCCCGTACAGCTTCCGCCATGGTGACCATCAGGCGGCTGACCTCGTTGAGGTCGGCCTGGAACTCCTCGCGCATGTCCTCGTCCCGCCGGTTCGCTCGCGCCGTCCCCGGCAGGGGCACGGCCTTGACCGGCCCCACGCTAAGCGGGCAGGGCGGCGGTCACGTGAACGGCGATGAACGACGCCGGACGCAGTGGTGAACATTATTCGACGCCCGCCCGTTTTGTCCGGCTCGTACTAGTAGCCAGGTAAACAATGACCCTACGATCGCAGCGTGGACCTGGCATACGGCATCCCGGCGATCCTCGCCACGCTCGTCGTCGGCGTGGTCGCGGGGCTGGCGATCGGTCGTGCCCGCAGGTCGCCCGGTCCGGGCAAGAAGTCCGACGGCCGCCGGCCGCACGAGGGGGGACGCGCCATCGACACCGAGGAGCCGCACACCGGCAAGCACGGCATGAAGGGGCTCGGTCGCAAGAGCCTCGACTCGCTGCGCGTCGGTGTGGTGGTGCTCGACGCCGAGGACCATCCGGTGCTGGTCAACCCGGCCGCCCGGGCGATGGGCCTGCTGCGCTCGGGCGGGGCGCCGGGCACGATCGCGGCCCACCCCATCCTGCGGACGCTGGCCGGCCAGGTGCGGCGTACGGGCGTACGGCGGGAAGTGGAACTTGATCTGCCCCGGGGTCGCGCCGGCGCCGCTCACGCACCGCTCGGACTGCACCTGCGCGCCGTCGCCCTCAACCAGACGCACGTCGCGGTCGAGGCGGCCGACGTCACCGAGTCGCACCGGCTGGCCCGGGTCCGCCGGGACTTCGTCGCCAACGTGAGCCACGAGCTCAAGACCCCGATCGGCGCGCTGCAGCTGCTGGCCGAGGCGCTGCTCGACGCGACCCAGTTGCCCGCCGCCGACCCGGCCGAGGAGCAGAACGAGGACCTGCTGGCCGCCCGCCGGTTCGCCGAGCGCATCCACCATGAGTCGGCCCGGATGGGGCGCCTGGTGAGCGAGTTGCTCGAACTGACCCGGCTGCAGGGCGCCGAGCCGCTGCCCACCCCCGAACCGGTCGCGGTCGACTGGGTGATCGCCGAGGTCATCGACCGCACCCGCACCACCGCGTCGGCCAAGTCCATCGAGGTGGTCTACACCGGCCCGAAGAGCGCCACAGTCTACGGCAGCGACAGCCAGGTCGCCACCGCGGTGACCAACCTGGTGGAGAACGCGATCGCGTACTCCGGGGAGGACACCAAGGTCGAGATCACCCTGCGTCAGGACGACGACTGGGTCGAGATCGACGTGGCCGACCAGGGCATCGGCATCGCACCGCACGACGTCGACCGCATCTTCGAGCGCTTCTACCGCGCCGACCAGGCCCGTTCCCGCTCCACCGGCGGCACCGGCCTGGGCCTGGCCATCGTCAAGCACATCGCGACCAACCACGGCGGCCGGGTCAGCGTGACCAGCAGCCTGGGCGACGGCTCGACGTTCACCCTGCGCCTGCCGGCGCGACCCCCCGAAGCCCCCTTGCCGTTACCGACGGCAATTGAGATCGAGTCCGGTGCGGCCGGGCGCTAGCCCCGGTCACCGGAAGATGGAAGGAACCACATTGGCCCGCGTGCTCGTGGTCGAGGATGAGGAGTCGTTCTCCGACGCCCTGTCGTACATGCTGCGCAAGGAGGGTTTCGAGGTGTCGGTCGCCCCGACCGGGACCTCGGCGCTGACGCAGTTCGACCGGACCGGCGCCGACATCGTGCTGCTCGACCTCATGCTGCCTGAGATGTCCGGCACCGAGGTGTGCCGTCAGCTGCGGCAGCGTTCCGCCGTGCCGATCATCATGGTCACCGCCCGGGACAGCGAGATCGACAAGGTTGTCGGCCTGGAGATCGGCGCCGACGACTATGTGACCAAGCCGTACTCGCCGCGCGAGCTGGTCGCTCGGATCCGGGCCGTGCTGCGCCGCCAGGGCGCCGAGGCGGCCGAGGTGTCGACCCCGACGCTGGCCGCCGGTCCGGTGCGGATGGACGTCGAGCGGCACGTCGTCACCGTCGACGGCGCCGGGGTGCAGCTTCCGCTCAAGGAGTTCGAGCTGCTCGAGCTGCTGCTGCGCAACGCCGGCCGGGTGCTCACCCGTGGCCAGCTGATCGACCGGGTCTGGGGCGCCGATTACGTCGGCGACACCAAGACCCTCGACGTCCACGTCAAGCGGCTCCGCTCCAAGGTGGAGCCGGAGCCGTCCGCGCCGCGCTACATCGTCACCGTGCGTGGCCTGGGCTACAAGTTCGAGCCGTAAGGATCAGGACTTCGGCGGCGCGGCGGGCTCACGTCCGCCGCGCTTCTTGGGGCCCTCGGCGGCCACTGTCGCCGGGTGCATCGCGATCACGCCGGTCTTGAGCCGGGCGTCGCACAGTTCGGCCAATTTCCCGTACGCCGCCTGGCCGATCAACGCGATCAGCTCGGGCGCGTACGAGATGTACATCGGGTCGCTGCCCACGTGGGCCTCGGGCGACGAGGTGCACCACCAGTCGAGGTCGTGCCCGCCCGGTCCCCAGCCCCGCCGGTCGAACTCGGTCAGCGTCGACTGCAGCACCTTCGACCCGTCCGGCCGCTTGACCCAGTCCTGCTCGCGGCGCACCGGCAACTGCCAGCAGACGTCCGGCTTGTACTCCAGCGGGTGCCGGCCGTCACGCAACGCCTGGGCGTGCAGCGCGCAGCCGCCACCCCCGGCGAAGTCCGCGTCGTTCAGGAACACACATGGCCCGTCCTCGGACTGGATCGCCGTACGCCGGGCCGGCTTGGACCCGTCGATCGTGTCCACCTCGGTGTAGTTCTTGAACCCGCGGCGGTAGTGCTGCCACGTCTCCGGTGTCAGCTTCTGGGCGGCCGCCTTGACCCTGTTCTCATCGTCGGCATCCGTGAAGAACGCGCCGTGCGAACAGCAGCCGTCCTGTGCTCGGCCGGCCACGATGCCGTGACAGGCGGAGCCGAAAACGCAGGTCCAGCGGGACAGCAACCAGGTCAGGTCGGCCCGTACGAGGTGCTTCTCGTCGTCGGGGTCGAGGAACTCGATCCATTCACGAGGGAAGTCGAGACCGACCTCGGCGGCGCGCTCGGCTGCCGCGGGGTCGAGGGTGATGCGGATCGGGGTACGGCGGCTCACTCGCGACAGCGTACGCGCGCAGGTGACCCGTGCCGCGATGGCGCCCGGTATGGCCGCATATACCCGGTCGAGGAGACGGCGCTCGCGACAATCGGGTCTACCCTTGACCCTGTGAGTTCCCGCGTTCCCGTGCTCCTGTCCAGCTCGTCGGTCTTTCCCGAGCCGACGGCCGCCGCGTTCGAAATGGCGGCCACGGTCGGTTACGACGGCCTAGAAGTCATGGTGTGGACCGACCGCGTCAGTCAGGACGCCGGCGCGCTGAAAGGTCTGTCCGAGCACTACGACCTGCCGGTGCTCTCGGTCCATGCCCCGTGCCTGCTGGTCACCCAGCGGGTCTGGAGCCCCGACCCGTGGGAAAGGCTCAACCGGGCCGCCCAGCTCGCCGAGACGCTCGGCGCGCCCACGGTCGTGGTGCACCCGCCGTTCAGCTGGCAGCGTGACTATGCCAAGAACTTCGCCGCCGGTCTGGCCAAGGTGCAGGCGCGGCACCCCGACCTGGCCTTCGCTGTCGAGAACATGTTTCCGGTCAAGATGGCGGGCCGCTGGTTCGTGCCCTACACGCCGGGCTGGGACCCGACCGAGACCGGCTTCGACGCGTACACGCTCGATCTCTCGCACTGCGCCGCGTCGCGGATCAACGCGCTCGGCATGGCCGACAAGATGGGTTCCGGCCTCAAGCACGTGCACCTGGGCGACGGCACGGGCGAGGGCCGCGACGAGCACCTGGTGCCCGGCCGGGGTAATCAGCCCTGCGCGGAGCTGCTGAGGTCGCTCTCGGCCCGCGGCTTCCGGGGCTCGGTGGCGCTCGAGGTCTCCACCCGCAAGGCGGCCAGCCGCGCCGTCCGCGAGGCCGACCTGCGCGAGTCCCTCGAGTTCGCCCGCAAGCACCTGGCCCCGGCCGAATCGGCGACGCCCGCGATCACGCGGGCGTAAACCCGGCGAAATCGGCGGCGCCGGCGGTCACGCGGGCGTGAGAGCTGCGCGCTTCCGGGCGCGGTGGGCGGCCACGTGGGAACGGGTGGCGCAGCGCTCGGAGCAGAAACGCCGGCAGTTGTTGGAGGACGTGTCCAGATAGACGTTGCCGCAGCGCTCGTCGGCGCAGATGCCGAAGCGGGCGCTGCCGTACTCGCACAGCCACACCGACAGGCCCCAGACGGCGCCGGCCAGGTATTCCGCGCTGACCGACGAGCCGCGGCTGGTGACGTGCATGTGCCAGTCGGCGGCGTCGTGGCCGGAGATGCGGGGCTGCACCGGGAAGACCTCGAGCAGCGAGTTGAGCTCCTTGACCGCCTCGGCGTCGCGGCCGGACGTGCCGTACTCGAAGACCTCGCGCAGACGGCGCTGGGCGCGGCGGAAGATCGCCACGTCCTTCTCGACGACCTCGTCCCGCATCCAACCCTGCTCGTCGGCGAACAGGGCCCGCAGCCCGGCGAGATCACCCAGTTCCGCGTTCACGAGGTCGACCGCGGTCCGGGCGTACGCATCGAAGTTCACCCGACAAAGGTAGCCGCCTGAGAGCCGGGCGGACATCAGCGTTGTGGCCGACTACGCCCACCGGGCCACGGGGGTGACACTCCCGCGATACCGGGTGTTCCGGACGATACCCTCGGAACATGCTCCGTTCCCTGCTCCTGGCCGCCGCCGGTTCGGATCGTCTCGGCCGCCTGGCCGGCTCCGCCCCCGTCAGCCGGAAAGCCGTCGCCAAGTTCGTGGCCGGCAGTGATGCCGGCGAGGCGTTGCGCGTCGGCCGCACGCTGGCGGACGACGGGCTGGCGATCACGTTCGACCATCTCGCGGCCGAGACCCGCAGCGTGGAACAGGCGGTGGCCGTCCGCGACGAGTACCGCGCGCTGCTCGGCAAGCTCAAGGGGGCCGGGCTGACCCCGGCCGCCGAGATCAGCGTGAAGCTCTCGGCCCTCGGGCAGCGGCTCGACGAGAAGCTCGCTCACGAGCACGCCCAGGCGGTCTGCGCGGCCGCCGCCGAGGCCGGCACGACGGTGACGCTGGACGCGGAGGACCACACCCTCACCGACTCCACCCTCGAGATCCTGGCCGAGCTGCGCAAGGACCACCCGGGCACGGGCGCGGCGCTGCAGGCCCACCTGAGGCGCACCGAGGGCGACTGCCGGGAGCTGGCCACCATCGGCTCGCGGGTGCGGCTCTGCAAGGGGGCGTACGTGGAACCGGAGTCGGTCGCGTTCCAGTCGGCGCTCGACATCGACAAGTCGTTCGTGCGCTGCCTCAACATCCTGATGTCGGGCAAGGGTTACCCGATGGTGGCCACCCACGACCCCCGGCTGATCGCCATCGCCGAGGACAGGGCGCGCTGGTTCGATCGCACCGCCGACGAGTACGAGTTCCAGATGCTGTACGGCGTACGTGCCGAGGAACAGGCCCGGCTGGCCGCGAGCGGCAACGTGGTGCGCGTCTACCTGCCGTACGGGGAGCAGTGGTACGGCTATCTGATGCGCCGGCTGGCCGAGCGCCCGCGCAACGTGACCGTTCTCGGACGCGGTCTGGTCGGCCGCTAGCTGCCCCAGGGGCAACAATTCGGTCTAAACACCAACAGATCCGGCGTGTCGGCCTTGACTTTTTCTGGCCTTTTTCACGGAACGTATCGCGTTGGTCACAGCTGTATCGATACCGTCCTTATGACACGCACGTTTGCCGCCGCGTCGCAAGACCTCTCGGGTCGCCGCGGCTGTGCTGCGAAAGGATCGGTGCGACACATGACAGGTCCAGCCCAGGCCGAGGAGAAGCTCTCGGAGGTGCGGTTCCTGACCGTGGCCGAGGTGGCCGCCCTGATGAGGGTCTCGAAGATGACGGTCTACCGGCTGGTGCACGGGGGTGACCTCACCGCCGTCCGCGTCGGGCGGTCGTTCCGCGTCCCCGAGCACGCCGTGCACGAATATCTCCGCGGCGCTTTCTCGCAGACCGCGTAGGCGGGTCCACCGGGGTCGTTTTGGCTCGGCCCCGGACGGGCCGGTACGCTGGTGCGGTTGGTTCCCGGTGGCCGCGTGCTCCGGGGCCGTCGAATCAGATCGGATTCGGGTGCCGCCTCGGGCGCGCCCGGCCGAGCCACCAGGTTTCGAGAGGCATTTCGTATGGGCTCCGTGGTCAAGAAGCGCCGCAAGCGTATGGCGAAGAAGAAGCACCGCAAGCTGCTGCGCAAGACCCGCGTCCAGCGTCGTCGTCTCGGCAAGTGATCCGCGGCCGGGTGTGAATCCCGGCCGGTCGGACACTTGCCGCACGCCACTGTTTTCCCAGCGGCATGGGAAGGTGCGCACGACGTGACCTCTCCGCCCAGCGTTGTGGTGGTCACCGGAGTCAGCCGGTATCTCGGCGCCCGCGTGGCCGCTCGCCTCGCAGCAGATTCCCGGGTCGACCGTGTTGTCGGCCTGGATCCGCACGAACCGCCCACGGCTCTGCGTGAGCTGCTGGCCGACGTCGAGCTGATCCGGGCCGATGCCCGGGCCGCGTCCGGCGCCATCGCGGACCTCGGCGCCGAGGCTGTCGTGCACCTCGCGGTGACCAGCGCGCCCGACCCGCAGCACGGCCGGGCCGCGATGAAAGAGCAGAACGTCATCGGCACGATGCAGCTGCTCGCCGCCGCGCAGGCCGCGCCCCGGCTGCGCAAGCTCGTGGTGCGCTCGTCGACAGCTGCCTACGGCGCGTCGTTCCGCGACCCCGGCGTCTTCACCGAGGACACCGAGCCCCGGGCGGTGCCGCGCGGCTCGTACGCGCGGGACATCCTCGACATCGAGGGCTACGTCCGCGGGTTCCGGCGCCGTCGCCCTGAGGTGTCGGCCACCGTGCTGCGCTTCGCGCCGTTCATCAGCTCGACGGCCGACACGTCGCTGACCGGCTACTTCTCCCAGCCCGTGGTGCCGACCGTGCTCGGCCGGGACGCCCGGTTGCAGTTCGTGCACGTCGACGACGCCCTCGAGATCCTGCACCGCTCGATCGTCGAGGAGCACCCGGGCACCTTCAACGTGGCCGGCGCCGGCATCCTGACGCTCTCGCAGGCCATCCGGCGGGCCGGGCGCATCTCGGTGCCGCTGCCCGAGGGCACGCTGTCCACCCTGGCCGGGGTGGCCCGCAACGTGGGCGTGGGCCAGATCGGGTTCGACCAGATCGATCTGTTCGTGCACGGCCGCGTGGTCGACACGAGCCGCCTGGTCCGCGAGTTCGGCTTCACGCCGCGCACGACGGCCGAGGCGTTCGACGACTTCATCAAGGGCCACGCCAACGGCTCGTCGCTGACCTCCGACCGGCTCGCCGCGGCGGAAAAGGCGATCCTCGACGGGATCCGCCGGGTACGGGCCGGCGCCGCGGGTGGTGACCGGCGTTGAGTCAGGACGAATTTCGCGACATGCTGCCGGGACACGCTGACTTCACGCTGCCCCGGCCGGCCGAGCCGGTACGGGTCAACGGCCGTCGCCCGATCCCGGAGGTGCCGACGATGAACGGGAACGGGCCCCACGGCGGCGAGCCCGAGCCGGACACCCTCGATGTCTGGGATCAGCGGGTGGCCCGCGGCCTGGCGTTCCTGCGCCGGCGGCTCACCGGCAACTACGAGGTCGACGAGTTCGGCTTCGACTCCGAACTCAACGACGCCGTGTTCCAGCCGCTGCTGCGGGTGCTGCATCGCGACTGGTTCCGCACCGAGGTCTTCGGCATCGAGAACGTGCCGGCCAAGGGCGGCGCCCTGGTCGTGGCCAACCACTCCGGCACGTTCGCGCTCGACGCGCTGATGCTGGGCGTGGCGATCCGCGACCAGCACCCCGAGGAAAGGCACCTGCGCCTGCTCGGCGCCGACCTGGTGTTCCGCATGCCCGTGGTGAGCGAACTGGCCCGCAAGTCGGGCGCCACCGTGGCGTGCAACCCCGACGCCGAGCGCCTGATGAGCTCGGGCGAGCTGGTCGGTGTCTTCCCCGAGGGGTTCAAGGGCATCGGCAAGCCCTTCGCCGACCGCTACAAGCTGCAGCGCTTCGGGCGGGGCGGGTTCGTCTCGGCGGCGCTGCGCACCGGCACCCCGATCGTCCCGGTGGCGATCGTGGGCGCCGAAGAGATCTATCCGATCCTGGCCGACATCAAGCCGCTGGCCCGCCTGCTCGGGGTGCCCTATTTTCCCATCACCCCGACGTTCCCGTGGCTTGGCCCGCTGGGCCTGGTGCCGCTGCCGAGCAAGTGGCTCATCCAGTTCTGCCCGCCGATCCCGACCGAGCACCTGACCGACCTGGCCGACGATCCGATGGTCGTCTACAACCTGGCCGACCAGGTGCGCGAGACGATTCAGGCCACGCTGCTGGAGTTGCTGGAGAGACGTCCGGACGCGTTCGGCTTGTAACCGGCAGTGACTGGATCGTGACGGCTTGTGCGCCTATAGTGACAGCTGAGGGGCGGCACCGGTAACTCCCGGCAACCGCCCCTCGCCATGTCCGCTGCTTGCGCCGCTACCTGTTGCCGAGCAGCCCGCCGAGCAGGCCACCCAGCGGGTCCTCCTGCTCGTCGCCCAGCTTGGGCACCGTCTCACCCAGGTCGGGCGGCGACGTCGACTGCACCGGGGTGCCACCCGGCGGCAGGGCCGGGGAACTCGTCCTGGTGCGCTGACCCGTCACAGCAGCGCCTGACGAGGCGCTCGGCGTCACGGCCGGATCAGCGCGCTGCGGGTCGGTCGTCGGGTCCGTCTTGCTGCCCGGGCGGGTGGCCGGCTTGCCCGCGTGCCCCGACGGCCTCGACGAGGTCTGGTCGTCCGTGTCTGCTCCCGGGGCGCAGCCCTTCAGCTTCGGCCCCAGCGCGTCGGAGCCCGCCGCGGTGACGGTGCCGCAGGCCAATCCCGTACGCAGGGACTCGGCGCGATCGCTGACCGAGTCGAGCAGCGTGATCGACTTCAGCGCTCGTTCCTGGTTGCCGGGCGAGAACCGGCCCAGTGCCGGGCTCAGCGTCCGGCGTTGCTGCTCGGCGAACGTGTCGATCGTCGCCAGCGGCTTGATGTCCTTGCGGGCGACGGCCGAGGTGGTCAGCAGCTTGACGCCCTTGCGGGTGTCGGCGTCCATGTCGTCCAGCACGCCGGCGAACCCGGCGTCGTCGCCCCTCATCGCGACCGCCTCGGCGAGCCGGTTGCGGGCGAAGTCCAGGGACAGCTGTCCCCGGGTGACGTCCGAGCCGGCCATCGCCAGCTGGGCCCGTTCGGTCGAGCGTTTGACCCCGTACAGGGCGTCGCCCGGTGATGCGTTCTCGCTGGCAGCGGAGATGCCGGAGACCGCGAGCGCGCCGGCCGCGACGCCGATGACGATCGCGCCACGGGCCCGGATGCGGCCGCCGTGGCCGAGAAGTCCCGCCCTCAGCCGGCCGGAGCGGGCTGTGCCGGGCTGTATCGCGGTGGCGGGCTCGTCGACGGCGGTCGCGGTGCGGCCGATGCCGTCCCGCTCGGCGGTGGCGACCAGCATGGCCCGCAGCCCGGTGCGGAACTCGGGATCGACCCGGGCCCCGGGCCGGGCCCCGGACAGGCTGTTGCCGATGGCGACCAGCTCGGCGAGCTGTTCGTCGGCCGGACCGCGGCTGTGGTGCCGGGGGCCGCCGGTGGTCTCGTCGAGAAGCTCCGCGAAGCGCTCGGCGCTCCGCCGGTCCAGAAAATCGAATCTCACCGCGGGCACCTCCCCTCGCTCGTGAATGTCGCGCCGGCAGCGTCGCCGGCGGTCGCGACGATGCCGGTGGCCGACAGTGCCTCCCGGGGTCGCACTCGGACAAACGCGCGACACGCGTCCCCGGTTACGGGGGACAACGGCCGGTATCGGGTAAGGGGCGAGAGCCGCGTCACGCCGTGCTCACGGTTCGTGTGGCCCCTCGGCGCCACGGCCGGCCGCCGCTCGGTGCCGGCCGTCACGCTTGGAATCCGTCCGGCAGGAGGCGGGCCAGGGCTCGGACGGCTCGATACTGCAGCGCCTTGATCGCTCCTTCGTTCTTGCCCATCGTCTGTGCCGTCTCGGCCACCGAGAAGCCCTGCAGGAACCGCAGCACGATGCATTCCTGCTGTTCCGGGTTGAGCTGCTTGACCGCTGTCAGCAGGGCGACGTTGGTGATGTGGTCGACCACCGACGACTCGGGGCTGCCCTCGGGCCCCCGTGCCTCTCGGTCGGCGTCGAGCACGTCCCCGGTGGTCACCTCGAGGCGGTACCGGCCGGACTTGAAGTGGTCGGCGACCAGGTTGCGGGCGATCGTGACCAGCCAGGCCCCGAGGTCACGGCCCTGCCAGGTGAAGCTGCCGATGCGCTTGAGCGCGCGCAGGAACGTGTCCGACGTCAGGTCCTCGGCGAGCTGGCGGTTGCCGACCCGGAAGTAGACGAAGCGGAACACCGTGTCGACGTACCGGTCGTAGATCAGCCCGAACGCCTCGGCCTCGCCGGCCTGGGCCCGTTCGACCAGCGCCCACACCTCGGCCGCGGCGTCACCGGGGTCGGGGCGGGCCGGGTATTTCGGCGGCTCGGTGTCGCGCTGCGGACCTGTGGTGCTCTGCGCGGGCACCACGACGGTCTGCTCGCCCGGCGGGGCGTCGGGCAGGTTGCTGCGCTGGCCCGCGGTCGGCTGCGCGGGCATGGCCGGCCGTCCGGGCACGGCCACCCGTCCACCTCCGGCCATCGGTTTGGAGTTGCCGCTCGGGGACATCCGCTGGCTCGGCGACTCGTTGACATGCGGGCGGTTACGCGTGCGCTTGGGGCTGTCACCACGAATGGTGTGGGCGATCATGTCGTCGACCGAGTGGCGGAGGCCCGTCAAGCTGTCGGCGAGGCTGGGGCGGTACGGATCCCCGGCGTGAACATGACTCACTGCGCCTCCTCGACCCGGCGGCTCTGCTCCGGCTGCGTATCCGTCCCGCCAGACTGGGATTCGCAGAATTTTCGTGCTTGTGGCACAGCGGCCTCCTCGGGATGAGGGGTGATCACTCATAGCAAAACGGGTGAAGTGGCCTGCTTTCGGCAGACCGACCTCACCCATGGCTGTGGAGTCCGTTACTCAGACGCGAAGTATCACGGACACCGAACACACGGAGTCGCACTCCGTGTGCGCTGCGCGAAAATAGTACGAAGTGGCGCAGACAAGACACAAGGAACGTCTGCCACGATGACCGACACGGGTGTTCGCGCGACGGACAGCCTGTCCGCCGCCCACTTCCGTGGCGGTTTGTGCGAGACTTCTGCCTCGTGGACGAAGCAGCCCGCGACCCGGTCGCCGGGGCCGCCGCGCGCCGGCCCGAGAGCCTGGCGCTGATCACTACCGACGCCGAGTTGACCTGGTCCGAGCTCGATCGACGGGTGACCGCGGCCGCGCACCGGGTGGCCGCGCTGGCGCCGCCGGGCGAGCGGGTCGCGATCGTCCTCGGCAACTCGATCGAGTTCGTGGTGAGCTACTTCGGGGTGCTGCGGGCCGGGCGGGTCGCCGTGCCGCTCAACCCCGGGTACACAGCCGACGAGCTTGATCACGTCCTCGCCGATTCGGGGGCGGCCCTGGTCGTGGGCGCCGATGACTCGCCCGGGGGCAGCCCTCCCCGCGTACGGGCAAGCCTTGATCTTGAGGGGCCGGAAGGGGAGCTGCCGCACGTGTCCGCCGGCGACCTCGCCGTGCTGCTCTACACCTCGGGCACCAGCGGGCGGCCCAAGGGCGCGATGCTCACGCACGCCGCGCTGGCCGCCAACCACGATCAGCTCGACGCGATCGACCCGCCCGTCGTGGGCCCGGACGACGTCGTGCTGCTGGCCGTGCCGATGTTTCACGCGTACGGGTTGAACACCGGCCTCGGCAGCGTCGCCCATCACGCGGCGACCGGCGTGCTGATCGACCGGTTCGACGCGGCCGCCTCGCTGGCCGTGATCGCCGAACGGGCGGTGACCGTGGTGGTGGGCGTGCCCGGCATGTATTCGGCCTGGTCCCGGCAGCCGAGCGTGAAGATCGCGCTGCGCAGCGTGCGAACCGCCGTGTGCGGGGCGGCGCCGCTCGTGCCCGACGAGATGGCCCGGTTCGGCGCGGCCACCGGCAAGAGCATCCTGGTCGGGTACGGGCTGACGGAGACCGCGCCCGTGCTGACCACCACCGCCGTCAGCGACCGCGGCAAGCCCGGCTCGATCGGCCGGCCGCTGCCCGGGGTCTCGCTGCGGCTGCGCTCGGCGGCTGGGCCGGTGCTCTGGGAGGACGGCACCGCCTCGCCCGAGGAAGACCTGGCCGAGCTCGACCTCTCCGTCGAGGACGTGGCCGGCACCGACCCGGGTGAGATCGTGGTGCGCGGGGCCAACCTCTTCTCCGGCTACTGGCCCGACGGGCGCGGCGGACCCGATGCCCAGGGCTGGTGGGCCACCGGCGACGTGGCCTACGCGGACGGCGACGGCGACCTGCACCTGGTCGACCGGATCGACGAGCTGATCCTGGTGCACGGCTTCAACGTCTATCCGGCCGAGATCGAACGGGTGCTCGGCGCGCATCCGGGGGTCGCCGAGTCGGCCGTGGTCGGTGTGCCCGATCACGACTCCGGGCAGCGGCCGCACGCGTACGTCGTGGCCGCCATCGACCCGCCGCCCACCCCGGCCGAGCTGCAGGTTTTCTGCGCCGCGCAGCTCGCCCGGTTCAAGCTGCCGACCGTCGAGCTGGTGCGTGAGCTTCCCCACTCGGCAACCGGCAAGGTCCGCAAGAGGGAGCTGCACTCATGAGCCGGGTGACCTTGATCAGCCGCGCGGGCTGCCACCTGTGCGAGGACGCCGAGGCGGTGCTCGATCGGATCCTGCCCGGTCAGTGGGAGCGGGTCGACGTCGACTCGTCGATCGAGCTGGAACGGGACTTCGGCGACCGGGTGCCGGTCGTGCTGCTCGACGGGGCCGAGCACGGCTACTGGCGGGTCGAGGAATCGCGGCTGCTGCGCGATCTCGAGAAGCCGCCCGGAGCGCCTCGCCTGTAGGTTGTTCGCCGTGGCGCGCACTCATCTTGTCTGGGACTGGAACGGCACCCTGCTCGACGACCTCAGCCTGGTGGTCTCGTCCACGAACGAGGCGTTCACGGCGGTGGGCGGGCGCCAGGTCGACGCCGACGAGCACCGCAGCCGGTTCCGCCGCCCGGTGGCCGAGTTCTATGCCGAGATCCTCGGGCGCGCCGTCGACGAGGAGGAGTTCGGCCGGCTCGACCGGATCTTCCACGACGCGTACCGGCTGGGGCTGACCGACA
The DNA here is from genome assembly GCF_004362215.1 of Paractinoplanes brasiliensis. Taxonomy (NCBI): domain Bacteria; kingdom Bacillati; phylum Actinomycetota; class Actinomycetes; order Micromonosporales; family Micromonosporaceae; genus Paractinoplanes; species Paractinoplanes brasiliensis. The sequence goes on from NZ_SNWR01000001.1 coordinate 4,167,699, forward strand.
TGACGCTGGCCGCGGACGCCTCGGCGGCGCTGAAGGAGTGGCAGGGCTCGCAGTCACTGCTGTCCATGTGGTTCCACACCGAGCTGGTGCCGGCGATCGAGACGTACGGGCTGGCCGGGGTCTTCACCAGGGTCGACGGGCTGCGCACCGAGATCGGCGGGCACCTCAAGGCCGGCCATCTGGCCGAGCACCTGTCCGAGCTGGGGCTGACCGGCAGCCAGGTCGTGCTGATCGGCGACTCCCTCGACGACGCCGCGGCGGCCGACGCGGTGGGTGGCGAGATCGTCCTCTACACCGGCGGGTTCACCGACCCGTCCCGGCTGCGCGCCTCGGGCCGTCCGGTGGCGGACACTCTGGTCGAAGCGGTCGCGATCGCTCGTACGCTGTAGCAGGGTGGTCGGTGCACGGGCGAACCGGTCATACTTCAACGGTTCGGGTCATTATCACGCTAGATGATCTTTGTCCACCTGCGCGACCAAGATCGCGATTTGTGCACGCCTTCACAAGCGCTTAGTCTTCATGTCGAAGAACCCCGGTAGCACAGCCGGTTTGATCCAGGCGCCCGAGGGTTCGCAGGTTCGCCACCTCGTCGGCACGGAGTCAGATGAGCCAGCAGCGTCACGGAGTCACGCCCGGTAACACCCCAGGCGACCGCGCCGGTGCGGTGTCGGCCTTCCCGGATCTGCCGGAGGCCACCATCGCACGGTTGCCCGAATACCTGCGCGCCCTGCACAACCTGGGCGAGGGCGGGTCCGACACGATCTCCAGCGAGGGTCTCGCCGCGGCGGCCGGGGTCAACTCGGCCAAGCTCCGTAAGGACCTCTCCCACCTCGGGTCGTACGGCACCCGCGGCGTCGGTTACGACGTGAGCCTGCTGATCGAGCAGATCGAGTACGTGCTCGGTCTCGACCAGCGCAGGGCGGTCTGCCTGGTCGGGCTGGGTAACCTCGGTCACGCGCTGGCCGGGTACGACGGGTTCGCCAGCCGTGGCTTCAAGATCGTCGCGCTGTTCGACGCCGACGAGGCGAAGGTCGGCGAAGAGATCCAGGGCCTGGTCGTCCGGCACATCGAGGAACTGGGCCGGGTCGCCGTCGAGGAGAACATCGCGATCGGCGTGATCGCCACCCCCGCCGGCGCCGCCCAGGCCGTGGCCGACGTGCTGGTCGACGCGGGCGTCACCAGCATTCTGAACTTCGCTCCGTGCGTGCTCTCGGTGCCCGCCAACGTCGACGTTCGCAAGGTCGACCTGGCCATCGAGCTGCAGATCCTCTCATTCCACGAACACCGCAAGGCATCGCTGACGGCGCTGCCGGGCGGCCGGTCCGCCACGGCGGGCAACCAGGAGGCGGTCGGGTCGTGAATCTCCTCAGCGTCGGTGCGTCCTATCGCACCGCCGATGTCGCCACGCTCGAGCGGCTCACCATTGCCGACGACGCGGTTCCCGGCCTGCTCGAGAAGCTGGTCGCGCAGCCGTTCGTCGGTGAGGCGGTGCTCCTCTCCACCTGCAACAGGGTCGAGATCTACGCGGCGGTCAACTCGTTCCACGGCGGCCTCGGCGACATCTGCAACGTGCTCTCCGAGGTGTCCGGCATCCCGGCCACCGAGCTCGCCGGCCACCTCTACGTGCACTACGACGAGGCGGCGGTGCTGCACTCGTTCAAGGTCTCCAGCGGCCTCGACTCCATGGTGGTGGGGGAGTCGCAGATCCTCGGACAGCTGCGCGACGCCTATCACGCGGCCACCGAGGCCGACACGGCCGGACGGCTGCTGCACGAGTTGATGCAGCAGGCCCTGCGGGTGGGCAAGCGGGCGCACTCCGAGACCGGCATCGACCGGGCCGGGCAGAGCGTCGTGACCGCCGCGCTCGACGTGGCCGAGGCCGAGCTGGGCGACCTGACCGGCCGGCGGGCGCTGGTGATCGGTGCGGGCGCGATGGGTGCGCTCTCCGTCGCCACGCTGACCCGGGCCGGGGTCGGACCGCTGCAGATCACCAACCGGAGCGCCGCGCGAGCCGATCGGCTGGCCGAGGCGTACGGGGCCGTCGCTGTTTCCTACGACGAGCTGGACGCCGCCCTGCGCGACGCCGACCTGGTCGTCTCGGCCACCGCGTCGACCGAGCCGGTGCTCACCCGGGCCCGTCTGGAGGCCGCGGCGCCGCTGGTAGTGCTCGACCTGGCTGTGCCGCGGGACGTGGCGCCCGACGCGGCGGGTGTCCCCGGCGTGACCGTGATCGACATCGACAGCCTGGCCGCCGGCCGCCGCTCGATGCCCGCCACGGCCGAGACCGCCGCCGTCGAGCAGATCGTCGCCGGTGAGGTCGAGCACTTCCTGGGATGGCTGCGCGGCGCCGACATCGCGCCGACTGTGGCCGCGCTGCGCACCCGGGCCGAGGACGTCGTCACGGCCGAGCTGCGCAAGCTGTACGCGCGCCGGTCGGAGTTGAGCGAGGAGCAACGGGCCGATGTTTCCCGTACGCTGCATCGCGTCGTCCAGCAGCTGCTGCACTCGCCGACCGTACGGGTGCGCCGGCTGGCCGCCGAGCCCGGTGGTGATCAGTACGCCGCCCTGCTGCGCGAGCTGTTCGACCTGGACGTGCCACATGCCACACCCGCGAACGCGGTTCCCGAGATCGGAGGTCAGGCGTGAGTGCCCCATTGCGTCTTGGCACGCGTGGCAGCGCGCTGGCCATCGCTCAGTCGCAGCAGACGGCCGACGCCCTCACCGCGGCCACCGGACGTCCGGTCGAGCTGGTGCGGATCGTCACCACCGGCGACCGCTCGTCGGCCCCGGTGGCCCAGCTCGGCGTGGGTGTCTTCGTCTCGGCGCTGCGTGACGCGCTGATCGCCGGCGAGATCGACTTCGCCGTCCACTCGTACAAGGACCTGCCCACCGGCGCGCACCCGGGGCTGCACATCGCCGCCGTCCCGTCGCGCGAGGACCCCCGCGATGTGCTGATCGCCCAGGGCAACCGGACGCTGGCCGAGCTGCCCCCGGGCTCCGTGATCGGAACCGGCGCGGTGCGCCGAATCGCGCAACTGCGTGCTTTGGGCCTAGAGTTGCAGGTCACGCCGATCCGCGGAAACATCGACAGCCGGATCGCCCGGGTTCACGGACCCGAGGCCGATCTGGATGCCGTCGTTCTCGCCCGGGCCGGCGTGGCGCGAATCGGCAGGGTCGCCGAGATCGCGGAAACGCTCGACCCGATGCTCATGCTGCCCGCCCCGGCCCAGGGTGCGCTGGCCGTGGAGTGCCGGGCCGACGACGCTGACCTGGTCGAACTACTGGCCACGCTCGACCACGCACCGTCCCGGGCCGCCGTCACGGCGGAACGGGCGATGCTCGCCACGCTCGAGGCCGGGTGCTCCGCCCCGGTCGCGGCACACGCCGAACTCGCCGAGGGCGAGGACGGTGACGAGATTTACCTGCGCGGTGCGGTGATCAGCCCGGATGGGGTTCGAGCCATCCGGCTGTCGCGCACCGGAACGCCCGCCGACGCGGCGGAGATCGGTAAGGCGCTCGCCGCCGATCTCCTCGACGCCGGCGCCGACACCCTGATCGGGAGCACAGAATGACCACCCGCACCGCCCGCAAGCCAGCAGGACGCATCGCGTTCGTCGGCGCCGGACCCGGCGACCCGGAACTGCTGACCCGCCGCGCCCACGCCGCGCTCACCGAGGCCGACCAGGTGGTGTACGACCGTGGAGTGCCCGAGTCGCTGCTGACGGCCATCCGGTCCGAGGCCAAGCCGGACGCTCAGTTCAGCCCGGCCGAGGGAGCGCCCGGCGACGTCGCCAAGGTGCTGCTCTCCGCGGCCAAGTCCGGTCTGTCCGCCGTGCACCTGGTGGCCGGTGACCCGTTCGGGCACGAGGCCGTCGTCAAGGAGGTGCAGGCGGTCGCTCGCACCGCGGTGCACTTCGAGGTGGTGCCCGGCCTGGGCCAGGCCGAGGGTGTGGCCACGTACGCGGGTGTTCCGCTGCCCGGCGTGCGGGTCACGGCCGACGTCGGCGACGTGTCCGCGCTCGACTTCGACGCGCTGGCCTCCGCCGCCCTCAAGGGCTCGTTCGCCGTGGCGGTCGACGCCGGCGACCTTGCCGCCGTGCGTGACGGCCTGCTGGCCGCGGGCGTCGAGCCGGGCATCCCGGTCGCGGTGACCGGCGACGGCACCGGCGAGACGCAGTACACGACGACCTCGACGGTCGACAGCTTCGTGGCCGCCGCGCTCGGCTTCACCGGCCGCGTGGTGCTCACGGTCGGCACCGACGTCGCCGAGCGCGACACGCTGAGCTGGTGGGAGAACCGCCCGCTGTACGGCTGGAAGGTCCTGGTGCCGCGCACCAAGGAGCAGGCCGGCGCGATGAGTGCCCGGCTGCGGGCCTACGGCGCGATCCCGTGCGAGGTGCCGACCATCGCGGTCGAGCCGCCGCGCACCCCGGCGCAGATGGAACGCGCGGTCAAGGGCCTGGTCGACGGCCGGTACGCCTGGGTCGTCTTCACCTCGGTCAACGCCGTGCGCGCGGTCTGGGAGAAGTTCGACGAGCACGGCCTCGACGCCCGCCACTTCGGCGGTGTGAAGATCGCCTGCATCGGCGAGGCCACCGCGAACGCCGTGCGCGCGTTCGGCATCCAGCCCGAGCTGCTGCCCAAGGACGAGCAGTCGAGCGAGGGGCTGCTGGCCGAGTTCTCGCCCCACGACGAGGTGCTGGACCCGGTCGGGCGGGTGCTGCTGCCGCGGGCCGACATCGCCACCGAGACCCTGGCCGCCGGGCTGATCGAGCGGGGCTGGGAGGTGGACGACGTGACCGCGTACCGGACGGTGCGTGCCGCGCCGCCGCCGGCCGAGATCCGCGACGCGATCAAGTCGGGTGGCTTCGACGCGGTGCTCTTCACCTCGTCCAGCACCGTCCGCAACCTGGTCGGCATCGCCGGCAAGCCGCACGCCCGTACGGTCGTCGCGGTGATCGGCCCCAAGACCGCCGAGACGGCCACCGAGTTCGGCCTGCGCGTCGACGTCCAGCCGCAGCACGCCAGCGTGCCGGACCTGGTCGAGGCGCTGGCATCGTACGCGGTGGAACTGCGCGAGAAGCTGGCCGCGATGCCGGCCAAGCAGCGCCGGGGCTCGAAGGTCCAGGGACCCACCGCTCTCCGCTTCCGCTGATTCCGCGAGGACTCGTCATGTCGTTTCCGGATGTCCGTCCGCGTCGCCTCCGCCGCAGCCCGGCCCTGCGCCGCCTGGTCGAAGAGACCCGGCCGGCGCCGGCCGAGCTGGTGCTGCCGCTCTTCCTGCGCGAAGGGCTGACCGAGCCGCGCGAGATCAGCTCGCTGCCCGGCGTGATGCAGCACTCGCGGGACTCGCTGCGCAAGGCCGCCCACGAGGCGGTCAGCGCCGGGGTCGGCGGGCTGATGCTGTTCGGCGTGCCGGACAACGCGAACAAGGACGAGACCGGCTCGTGCGGCCTCGACCCCGACGGCATCCTCAACGTCGGCATCCGTGACCTCATCTCCGAGGTCGGGGACTCGACGGTCGTGATGAGCGACCTGTGCCTCGACGAGTTCACCTCGCACGGGCACTGCGGCGTGCTCGCCGAGGACGGCTCGGTCGACAACGACGCGACGCTGGCCATCTACGCGGACATGGCGGTGGCGCAGGCTGCCGCGGGCGTCCACATGGTGGGGCCGTCGGGGATGATGGACGGCCAGATCGGCGTCGTCCGGCGTGCCCTCGACAAGGCGGGCTACCAGGACGTCTCGGTGCTGGCCTACTCGGCCAAGTACGCGGGCGCGTTCTACGGCCCGTTCCGTGAGGCCGTCGAGTCGACGCTGCAGGGCGACCGCCGGCAATACCAGCAGGACCCGCCGAACCTGCGCGAGGCGCTGCGCGAGGTCGACCTCGACGTGGCCGAGGGCGCCGACATCGTCATGGTGAAGCCGGCCCTGCCCTACCTCGACGTGATCGCCGCCATCCACGAGCGGGTCACCGTGCCGGTGGCGGCGTACCAGGTCTCCGGCGAGTACGCGATGGTCGAGGCCGCAGCCCGCAACGGCTGGATCGACCGCGAGCGGGTCATCCTCGAGACGCTGACGTCGATCAAGCGGGCGGGCGCGCAGATCACCCTGACCTACTGGGCCACCGAGGCGGCTCAGCTGCTGCGCAACCGCTACTGATCAGTGATCGTCCCCGTTCCGCGGCTCTTCACGACCCGTACGGCGGAAAGGGCGGTTACCTCGAACGTCAGCTGTTCGCTGCCCTCGCGCAGCCGGTCACCACGCACCTGAACCGGGAAATCGGCCCGGATCGCGCCGGCCGGGACTGTCCGGCAACCCCGGTACGGCTCGTAGTCCGCGTTCGGGAGCGTTGTCGTTCCCGGCACGGTGGCCGCGCAGACCGTCAGCGCCTGGCTCAGCGGCCGGGTCAACGTGACCGGGAAGACCAGCGGGGTGCCCTCTGTCGCGCTGGCGTCCCCGACCGACAGGCCGGCCTGTGCGTGGAAACGGGCCACGGTTTCGCGCGCCTCGATCAGGTCGCCGTGCAGGGCGTCGTTGACCAGAAGGGCCGCTGCGGACACGGCGTTCAGGCCATCGGTTCCGGTCGCATCCCCGCCGAGCACCACCCGCGCGTACGGGTGGGCGGCTTCGATGCCGTCGATGAGCGTGGCCGCGTGCCCGGTCTGTTCCGTGGCGGAGATCGCCCACAGAGGGTAGTGCTCGTCTGCGCCAGCGGTGGCTTTCACCTCGAACAGCGCGATCTGCGGGGCGGATTTCCCGCCGACGTCGGGCTGGAACGCCTGCGGGTTGGCGACGTCAGCGCCGACATTCAGCAGCGCGGTGGACAGCGACAACCTCTCGGCGCGGAAGAGGAACCCGGACAGTGTGCCCAGCGCGCCGGCGCCGCGGAGGTCGGCTGCGACGTCGTACGCGGGTCCGCCGTTACGGCTGATCACCAGCGCGAGCTCCTGCAGGGAGTCCGGTTTGCCGTCACCGATGGTTCCGCAGGTCAGTGCGATCCCGGCGACGTGGCAGATGTCCTGGGCCTGTGCCCCTCGCGTGAGGATGAGGTCGGGGGCGTTCGAGCCGGTCGTGATCCGGCGGGCCTCGTCCAGGTTGTCCACGGAGAGGGTGGCGATCGCGAGTTCGCGCTGCGGGTCGGCGAGGGTGGGCGGGGTGGCGCCGTGCACCTGGTATTTCTTGCCGCTCTCGGCGTTGTCGGTGGGCGGGGCGTACGGGGAACGCGCGGTGGTTCCGGTCGTGAGCGGGTCGTGCCCGGCGGTGGCGTGGGCTGGGGCCGGCAGCGCCAGACCTGCGGCGGCCAGAAGCGCGGCTGTCACCGACGTCGCAAGTCTTGCGCTTCTGCTTTTGGCCGGCCTTGCGGCTTTGGTCGGCTTCCCGGTTCTGGTCGGCTTCCCGGCTTTGGTCGGCTTGCCCGCTTCGGTTGGCCTGCCCGCTTCGGTTGGCCTGGCGGCTTCAGTTGGCCTGGCGGCGGCCTCTGTCTGCCTGGCGGCGTTCTTTGCCGGCCTGGTGAGTCTTGGGCGACCCAGCACGGTGCCTCCACGGCGGACCGGCGGTTGCGTTTGCGTCGGCGTTTTGCGTCGGCCGTCTTCCGGTCGCAAAGGTTGAGCTTAGTCGATGGACTCGAGGCTTTGTACCAGTTGCGAAACGTCGGCGCCGTACTCGTACCAGTCGCGGTCGGGCTGATAACCCAGTTCAGCGTTGACCTTGAGCATCGACTCGTTGTGCTGGGCGTTCCAGGTCTGCACCTCACGCAGCCCTTCCTCGGCCGCGCGCAGCTCGAACAGCATGCGGGCCTTGATCGCCCGGTCGATGCCGTGGCCGCGGTGCTCCCGTACGACGATCGTGTCGTACTGGTCGGCGCGTTCGGGGTGGTGGGCGGGGACGACGACCTCGGTCAGGCCGGCGACGACACCGCTCTCGTCGTGCAGGGCGAGCACAATGTACGGCTTCAGGCCGCGCTTGTGGAGGGTGTCGAGTGAGTCACGAAGCCGCTGCGGGTCGGAGGAGCGGGGCGCCAGGTCGAGGTCGTCGTCGTCCTGAGCTTCCAGTTTGGCCTGCGCGTACGCCTCGAGCAGGTGGTCGGGCGGGCCGCCGGGGTGGAACTCGACGCGATAGCCGGCTCCGATGCTGCCCGCCATGACCGTGAGGGCGGGCCAGTCCACCGAGGACAGGGTGAGCACGCTGCGCGTCTCCACGAATTCACGCTCGAAGCCGAGGGACTCGTAGAACGCGATGGCCGGGGTGCCGCCGATGGCTTCGACGCCGATCGTGGAGAAGCCCTCCAGGTATGCCCGGCGGGCCGCGACCGCCACGAGCTGGCGGCCGAGCCCACGGCGGCGCAGGCGTGGACTGACCATTATCTCGAGCACGCCGATGTCACCGAGCAGCAGCATGCTGACAACGGCGAAGATTTCGCTCTCGCCCTCGGGGAGCCGGTCGTCCTCGGCGACCCAGCTGATCCGCCGCTCGCCAGGCATGGTTTCGGAGAGGTAGTCGCGGACCTGTCCGTCCACCCACGGCGGGTCGTCGGGGAGATCGGTCGCGAGCACCGCGTTCACCGTCTCCACGAGCGACCGGATCTCCGCCGCCGACGCGGTCCGGGGATCCCATTCACGAACCCTCACCCGTACAGCTTGCCGCTAAGCGAACCGTCTGGGAAGTGCTGCGAACGGAAATGTGTAGACATCGTCACACTGCGTGCAGGTTGCACATCAGCTGCGAGATCGCCTGCCATAGTCGTTGGCCGCATCGAACACTTTCTGTGCATACGGCCGGACGGCGTTGTACGACAGGATCGCGTCCCACCACGAGTCCGCCCTGGACATGTCCCGCCCGTTCTGACACAGATACTTGGCCGCTGTCACCGCCGCGTCGTCGATGTCGTTGGGGTCCGCGATGCCGTTGTTGTCGGCGTCCACCTTGTAGGCGTTCCAGGTCGCCGGGATGAACTGCAGAGGACCAACAGCCCGGTCGTACGTGGTGTCCTGGTCGAGCGCGCCCCGATCGGTGTCCGGGATCAGCTGGCGGCCGCCCTTGCCGTCGAGCGGCAGCCCCAGGATCGACGGCAGGGCCGTTCCGTCCGTCGAGAGCACGGCCCCGTTGGCGCTGCCGTGCGACGACTCGACCTTGCCGATCGCGGCCAGCGTGGTCCAGCTCAGCCGGCACGACGGCGTGGTGCGGGTGGCGACCAGCTCCGCATACGCGTACGCCTGCACCGCCACCACCGGAATGCCGACGCGTGTGCCGATCTGCCCCGCCCACCCGGCAAGCGCATCGGCCGGACGCCCCCCGGTCTGAGCCGCCACGGTGGGCCCGACGGTCGGCGCGCCCGACGGCACGTCCCCGCTGGGCAACCCGCCCGGAGCGCTCCCCGGAAGCCCGCCCGGCTGCCCCGCCGACGGCACCCCGCCCGCCGCATCCAGCGGAAACCCGGGAGTCGAACTGGGCGAGGGCGCCGACTGAAGCGCCTCGGGAACCAGGTAGGCCCCCGCCGTGCCCGCCGCCCCGAGAAGCACAACAGCGATGATCGCCGGCAGGATGAGCCGCCCACTCGGCCGCTTGGCCCAGGCGGCGGCCCCACGCCCGAACCGCCCCACCAGCCGGAACGGCCCACCCCGGCGCCCAGGCCCGACCACCGTCGCACCGGTCCCCGCGCCCGCACCGGCCCCTTTGGTCACAACCGGAGCCCCAGAACCCCCCGGCGTGGGGGCGTCCTTGTCCTTGCCCTTGTCCCTGTCCTTGCCGTCATCCTTGCCTGCGGCAGCGTTGAGCCGGGCCGCTCGCTCAACCTCACTCATGGGACCCGCAGCCTTCGAAGCGCCCGCCGTGGCCCCCGAAGCCCCCGCCGGGCCTGCACCAGCCGTGCGCATGGCCGCTGTGCTAGCGCCTACCGTGCCCGCCCCGACGGCCGCCGCGCCTGGCGTACCCGGACTTGTGCTAGCCGCGCCCGCTGTGCCCGCGCCCGCTGTGCCCGCACCTGCCGCGCCTGCTGTGCCCGCACCTGCCGCGCCTGCTGTGCCCGTGCTTGCCGCACCCGAACCCGGCATGCCCGTGCTTGCTGTGCCCGTGCTTGCTGTGCCCGTGCTTGCCGGGCTGGCGCCGGCCGGGCTCGCGCTCGGTGAGGCGACATCAGCACCCGGCGGCGCCGCGGCTGCCGGCTGCCCAGCCGTTGTGTCGATGGCGTTCGATTTCGGCGCGCTGGTATTCGTCTCGGTGGCGGCGCCCTCGGAGCCTGCCGAAGCCTGCGCCGGAGGCTCAAGCGGGGCCGCGCCCGAGCTGGCCAGTGGCCCGCCCAGATGAGGCGCCGCAGCTCTCAGCTCGGGCCGTGCCACCTCTTTGTCCTGCCGCTCCACCACGCGGACGACACTACCCAACCCGAGCCCGGGCGTACGTGCCCATGTTGATGCCTGTGGATAACTTCGCCGACGATTTTCGGCTCTTCTCCGGCCTGTGGATAACCAGCTTTGACGGGCTTGCCGAGGCGTACGCTTCTGGCCAGCCCCCGGGTGGGTGGGGTGGGGGTGGTTGGCTGTTCTGAGAGCGTGGTGAGGGCCTACTCTTTGGCGCATGCCGCGTTACGAGTTTCGATGCCGCGCCTGTGGTGACACGTTCGAGGTCAACCGGCCGATGAGCGAGGCCTCCGCGCCCACGACCTGTCCGCAGGGCCACGGCGACACGGTCAAGCTGCTTTCGACCGTCGCGTTCAACGGTGGCGGCAGCACATCGGCACGCCCAGCAGCGCCGGCCGGCGGCGGTGGCTGTTGCGGCGGCGCTTGCGGCTGCTGACCGCACCGACCGTCCGCGGAGTGGCACGCAGCCCGATCGCCGACGCTACGACCACGTCGATCGTTTGCGTCGTCCGTGGCATTCGCGTTGACCGTGGCGTCCGCGTTGACTGCCGGCACTCGCCACGACGCTCGCGTTGATCGGTGGCGTCGGCCACGGCGTCCGCGTTGACCAGGCGAGACAACGACGGCGTCTGTGTTGATCGGCGGCGTCGGCCACGGCGTCCGCGTTGACCGGCCGCGTCGGCCACGGCGTCCGCGTTGAGCGGCCGCGTCGACCACGACGTCCGCGTTGACCAGTCGCGTCGACCACGACGTCCGCGTTGAGCGGCCGCGTCGACCACGACGTCCGCGTTGACCAGTCGCGACGACCACGACGTCCGCGTTGGTCGCCCGCACCCACCACGACGTCTGCGCCAACCGGCCCGCAGCTGACGTCGTGGCCGCCTGCACCCGCCAAGAAGTCCGCGCTGACCCAACCCGCGACCGGTTGTGAAGCGCGCCAAGCGTGCGCTGAAGCCGCCACCGTCGGAACTGATCTCGCCCAGGCGGGTCGCCCCGAGGACCCGCGCCGCGTCCTCCGGCTGCCTGAGCCGCACAGCACCGTCCACCCCGACTTCGAGGCGCGACCAGCGCACGAAAACATCCGCATCTGATCAACCGCGCACCCGGGGGGCCGCACAGCGCAAAGAGCCGACCACCCACAGCCAAGCGGCCCCACGCCAGGCAGCCGGTCCACGAAGGCCGACGGAACAGCAGGGCGCCCGCATAGTGGGACAACGGTCCGATCTTCAGGAATTCCACGCTGATCTCCCTGGAAGGCGGACCGGCGGTGCGACCTGCGGCGGAGCAGGCGGAAATATGATGATCTAGCGGTACGAGGGCGGTCGGCCGGGCCGCTCCCGGTGTGTCAAACCAGGGTGTCTCTTGCGGGGACCGCCGAACGGGCGGCCGGAACTGGCCGACCGCGGCGTGACTCCGCTCGATCCATTTCGTTACGTCACGCGTAGTGCTTAACGAAGCCGCTGGTGTCCTTCGTCCGGGGTCGGTCGGGGCGGATGGATGATTACCGTCCGTTTCTACGATGGTCGGTGACACAGTGATACGGCAGCATGAGACGCGACTTCCCAAAGGGGGCGGAGGTTCAACCGTGTCGGGACCGACCGAGCTGCCGAGCGGCCTGGTGACCTTTGTGTTCACCGACATTGAGGGCTCGACTCGGTTGGCCCGGATGCTCGGTGACGACTACGGCTTGGTCCTCGGCGATCACCGCTCGGTGATGAGAACTGCGTTGAGTGACTTCGACGGTGTCGAGCTATTCACTGAGGGTGACAGTTTCTTCATTGCTTTTCAGGATCCGGCGCGAGCGGTCGCGGCCTGTGTGGAGGCTCAGCGGCAACTGTCCGCATTCGCCTGGCCCAGCCCGGATGTCGCGCCGCGGGTGCGGATGGGCATGCACACCGGCTGGGCCCGCCCGATCGGGGACCGCGAGTACGCCAGTGTCGAGGTGCACCGCGCAGCACGGGTCTCGGCGGCTGCGCACGGCGGGCAGATCCTCTGTTCCGGCGCCACTGCCCTCGCGCTCCTGACTGCGGGAGCGGAGCTGAAAGCGTTCGCTCTCACGGGCCCAGCCCCCGAGGAGCCGCAGCGCGATTTCGACCTGGTCGATCTGGGCCCGCACCGGCTCCGCGGCTTCGACGACGACGAGCGCATCTTCCAGATCGTCGCGCCGGGCCTGGAACACGATTTCCCCCGCCCGCGCACCCCGGCGGCGCCCACCAACAACCTTCCGGTCCCGCTCACCCCTTTTCTGGGCCGCCGCGCCGAGGTGAGCGAGCTGATCGACCTCGTGCAGCGTCACCGCATCGTGACCGTCACGGCTCCGGGCGGCGCAGGCAAGACGCGACTCTCGCTGGCGGTGGCAGATCAACTTCTTCCCGCGTACGGGGACGGGGTCTGGACGGTCGACGCCGCCAACTCGCACCAGGGGCTCGCACGCGCCATGGCCGCCGCTCTGGGGGTGCGCACCGAGCCGGGCCGTCCGGTGCTTGAGACGCTGCTGGACCATTGTTCGGGCCGCCGGATGCTGCTGATCCTGCAGACCGCCGACGCGTCCCCGGCCGCCTGCGCCACCCTCGTACGCCGTCTGCTTGCCCGTTGCCCGCATGTCGGTGTGCTGGTCACGAGCCGGGTGCCGCTGAACGTTGCGGGCGAGTTCGTGTGGCGCCTCCCGCCGATGTCACCCGGGGACGTGTTCGCACTGCTCGCCGAGCGCACCGCCGAGGCCCGGGGTGGTCGTCCCGGCCCGGCCGACGATCAGGCTGACCTCGCCGACGTGGCTGCCCGGTTGGAGGGCTCACCCCTGTCGGTGGAGCTGGCCGCGGCTCGTCTGCGATCGCTCTCGGCCGCCCAGCTCGCGTCCCGCCTGGGTGACCCGCTGTCCGCCTTGGACCCCATCGACACCGGCCTGGGCGCCTGGCACGAGAACTCGTACGACCTGGGGCCGGACGACCGGCACGGGAGCCTGAGCGCCAACCTGGACTGGTCGTACCGGACGTTGACCCGGCCGGCCGCCGGTCTGTTGCGGCGGCTGGCGGTTTTCGCGGGCCCGGTCGACCTGGCGACGGTGGAGTGGTGCGGCGCCGACGCTCTGGGCGCACTGTCCGAGCTGGTCGACAAGTCCCTGGCCGAGGTGATTCCGGGCCCGCGTTACCGGCTTTCGGGGCAGGTGCGCGCGTACGCTTCCCGCCGCTTGACCGCAGCGGGGGACGAGCGCGCGGTTCGCGACCGCCACGTCGCCTGGGCCCTGCACACGCTGGATTCGGTCACGTTCGACACCGACGGCCAGGTCCGCACGACGTCGCTCACCGAGATGACCCCGTACGTGCCGGAGTGGGAGACGGCGCTGCGCTGGGCCGCGACCAGGGGCAGCGTTCGCTCCGGCCTGCGCCTGGCCCTGGCGCTCGATCCCTGGTGGCGTGAGCACGGCGGCGCCGGCGAGGGTCGTGACCTGCTGTTCCGCTTGTATCAACGGCTCGACGGGGTCGACGTGGAACCGGCCGTGCTCGCCGCCGCGCACCTGGTGCACGCGGGCCTGTCGGACGACCGTGCCGAGCGTACGAGGTTCCTCGACCGGGCCGAACGGATCGCGCGGGCCGAGGGGGACCCGGCCCTGCTCGTGCGCGCGCTGGCCGGGCATCGGACGACGTTGATCGAGGCCGGCCGCTACGACGAGGCAGAGCAGGTGTGCCGCGAGGTGATCGCCGAGGCCGAGCGCATCGGTGCGGCCGAGTCGGCGCTGCCCGCGGTGATCGCGCTGGCCGAGATGCTGTGGCAGCGTGACGGGCTGAACGAGGCGGCCGAGTTGCTGGGTGGCGCCCGGCAGGCCGAGGCGAGCTGCCCGGAGCACCGCGGCAAACGTACGGTCGACTGGCTCCTGGGCATGGTGGCGTTGCGCCGCGGTGACCTCGTCGCCGGTCATGACCACCTGGTGGTGGCTCTCCGGTCCCGGCTGCGGCACGGCTTCCGGGGTTCGGCGGCCGACGCGGTGGCGGCCATCGCGGTCCGGTGCGCGATGGGTGGTGACCTGGCGACCTCCGCGATGCTGTTCGGCGGGGCGGAGGCGGCGCGCGGGGCCCGGCGTACGGAGATGTTCGGGCGCTTCTGGTCGGCCCAGCAGCTGGCGTTGCGGTCAGTGCTGGGCGATGGTGCTTTCGACACCGCGTACGCCGAAGGGGTTGATCTGGGTTTCGATCGGATCGTCGCCCTGGCCCTCGCCGTCGAGCACCCCGATCTCGAGGACGGTGCCGCCCGGTTCGCGCAGACCCTGCAGGGCAGCTAACGGTTGCGCATGACCTTCGACGCCCGGTCCAGGTCGGCCTGACGCACTGACGCCACCGAGCCGAAGACGTGTACGGCCTGGTAGTACGTCCACGCCACGCTGTAACAGGCGGCCCGCACGAGCGCGCTGTAACGCACGCACACCCGCTTCATGTCGGCGTAGAACGTGTCGTCGACCCGCGCCTTGTTCGCCCGGAACTCTCCCAGGGCCTTGTAGTTGCGGTAGCCGAAGTCGTGGTGGCGGCACGCGTTGGTGAAGTCGAAGCCGAGCGGCCGTTCCGGGCTGGCCGAGCAGTCGTCGGTCGACCAGTCGAAGCCGTAGCTCAGCCAGGGTTCCCGGTTGAGCCGAGCCGCGTTCCACTTGGCAGTGCTGGCCGCGGTGGGTTGGGTCCAGCTGGTCAGGACGGTGGCCTTGTCGGTGGTGGTGGCCCGGGCGATCCCGGCGGGGGCGACGAGGGCCAGCACCAGGGCGAGGACGAAAGCGATGCGTCGGGTCATCAGTGCAGTTTTCGAACCGTGACCATGTGCGGACAACGTCGTCCGTCCCGCTTTCCCGGACCGTGCTGAAGCTTCCCGTTGATGTTCCTTAACGATGATTAATGTGATGTCCTGGGTAGTCGCCCCGGACTCGATCGCTATGGTGACACCGTGCAGGGCATCACATGATCAACATTCCTAGGGTCCGGCAGGGGCCCCTCCGCGCGCTTGGCATCCGGCTGGCGCTCGCCATCACGCTCGTGCTGGTCACGGTGGCGGCGATCTATACCGACCGCGAGGGCTACCGCGACCTCAACGAGGACGGGCTGACCCTGCTCGACTGCTTCTACTACGCGGTCGTGTCGCTCTCCACCACCGGGTACGGCGACATCACGCCGGTCACCCCGCACGCCCGGCTGATGAACGTCCTGTTCATCACGCCGGCCCGCGTGCTCTTCCTGATCATCCTGGTCGGCACCACCCTCGAGGTGCTCACCGACCAATATCGCAACAGCCTGCGTGTCAGCCGGTGGAGGCGACAGTTGAAAGACCACATCATCATCTGCGGCTACGGCACCAAGGGCCGGGCCGCGGTCGCCGCGCTGCTGGAGACGGGGTACGACAAGTCGCGCATCGTCGTGGTCGAGAGCCGCCCCGACGGCGTACGGCAGGCCATCGCCAACGGCCTGGTGGTCATCGAGGGCAACGCGACCCGCTCGGCGGTGCTGCTCGAGGCCGACGTCAAGAACTCGAAGGCGGTCATCATCGCGACCGATACCGACGAGGCCTCGGTGCTGATCTCGCTGACCGTCCGTCAGCTCACCGCGGGCCAGGTGCGGATCATCGCCTCGGTCCGCGAACAGGAGAACGCCGCCCTGCTGAAGCAGAGCGGCGCCCACCATGTGATCGTCTCGTCCGCCACCGCCGGGCGGCTGCTCGGTCTCACCACCACCGCGCCACCGCTGATCGACGTGGTGGAGGACCTGCTCACCCCCGGGCAGGGCATGGCGCTGGCGATGCGCAGTGCCGAGCGGGCCGAGGTCGGGCGCAACCCGCGCGAGCTGTCCACGCTGGCCGTCGCGCTGATCCGCCGGGGCAAGGTCCTGCCGCTGGGCGGCGAGCAGAAACTCATGATCGAGACCGGCGACCTGATCGTCTACATCCGCGACGAGAGCAGCGCTGTGGATGTGGCCGTCTGAGCCGCCGGTCCCGGCGTCCTACATGATCGTCCAGGTGTCGGCCTTGTTCAGCAGCGCGTCGAGCATCTGATCGGGGGTGCCGTCGGCCTGGGCCTTGGCGTCCAGCAGCTGCTTGGTGATCAGCTCGTCGTA
Organism: Paractinoplanes brasiliensis; assembly: GCF_004362215.1. NCBI lineage: Bacteria > Bacillati > Actinomycetota > Actinomycetes > Micromonosporales > Micromonosporaceae > Paractinoplanes > Paractinoplanes brasiliensis. The sequence continues at coordinate 4,184,137 of NZ_SNWR01000001.1, forward strand.
GGACGGGCGCTGCACGTCACGGAACACGCCGATCGGCGTGGTGCCCAGATCCGAGCCGGAAAGCCGGGACAGGGCGAACGCGTACGCCGGGTCGTCGACCGTGGCGTCGTGCACGAGGGCCTCGCCGCCCTCTTCCACCTTGAGGCCGAAGCTGCCGGCCGGGTGCGTCACCGAGAACTGCTTCTCGGCGCCGAACGTGATCGGCTCGCCCTGCTCGAGGCGGATCAGGTGGTCGTCACGGCTGCTCGCGTCCTTGATCAGCTCGAACGCGCCGTCGTTGAAGATGTTGCAGTTCTGGTAGATCTCGACGAACGCCGAACCCTGGTGCTCCGCGGCCGCGCGCAGCACCGACTGCAGATGCTTACGGTCGGAGTCGATCGTGCGGGCGACGAACGTCGCCTCGGCGCCCAGCGCGAGCGAGATCGGGTTGAACGGCGAGTCGGCCGAGCCCGCCGGCGTCGACTTCGTGATCTTGCCGATCTCGGAGGTCGGGGAGTACTGCCCCTTGGTCAGGCCGTAGATCCGGTTGTTGAACAGCAGGATCTTGAGGTTGACGTTGCGGCGCAGCGCGTGGATCAGGTGGTTGCCGCCGATCGAGAGCGCGTCACCGTCGCCGGTCACGACCCACACCGACAGGTCGGGGCGCGACACCGACAGTCCCGTGGCGATGGCCGGCGCCCGGCCGTGGATCGAGTGCATCCCGTACGTGTTCATGTAGTACGGGAAACGCGAGGAGCACCCGATGCCCGAGACGAACACGATGTTCTCGCGCGGGATGCCGAGCTCGGGCATGAATCCCTGCACGGCGGCCAGGATCGCGTAGTCACCACAACCGGGGCACCAGCGGACCTCTTGATCGCTCTTGAAGTCCTTCGCCGTCAGCTTCACCGGCGTAATGGGGATGGTCGGGCTAGCCATTCTTGACCACGTCCTCGAGCATGTTCTCCAGCGTCGCGGCGGTGAACGGCAGGCCGCTGATCTGGTTGAAGGGAACCGCGTCGATCAGGTACTTCGCGCGGATCACGTGGGCCAGCTGGCCCAGGTTCATCTCCGGAACGACGACCTTGTCGTACGCCGCCAGCACCTCGCCGAGGTTGGCCGGCAGCGGCGCCAGGTGCCGCAGGTGGGCCTGCGCGATCGGCAGGCCGCGCTGCCGCAGGGCCCGGCACGCCGCGCCGATCGGCCCGTACGTGGAACCCCAGCCGAGCACGAGCACGCGCGCGTTCTCGTCGGCGTCCTCGACCTCGACGTCGGGCACCTCGATGGCCTCGATGCGGGCGGCCCGGGTGCGCACCATGTGCTCGTGGTTGGCCGGGTCGTACGAGATGTCGCCGGTCTTGTCGGCTTTCTCCAGCCCGCCGATGCGGTGCTCGAGGCCGGGCGTGCCGGGGATCGCCCACGGCCGTGCCATGGTCTCGGGGTCACGCAGGTAGGGCAGGAAGCGCCCGTCCTCGCCGTTGGCCTCGGTGGTGAACTCGACCGAGATGTCGGGCAGCTCGTCGGAGGACGGCAGCAGCCAGGGCTCGGAGCCGTTGGCCACGTAGTTGTCCGAGAGCAGGATGACCGGAGTGCGGTATTTCAGGGCTATCCGGGCCGCCTCGATGGCCGCGTGGAAGCAGTCCGACGGCGACTTCGGAGCGATCACCGCGAGCGGCGCCTCGCCGTGCCGGCCGTGCAGGGCCATGTTGAGGTCGGCCTGCTCGGTCTTGGTCGGCATGCCCGTCGACGGGCCGGCCCGCTGCACGTCGACGATGACCAGCGGCAGCTCCAGCGCGATGGCCAGCGAGATCGTCTCGCCCTTGAGCGCCACACCGGGACCCGACGTCGTGGTGACACCCAGAGCGCCCCCGTACGAGGCCCCGAGCGCGGCGCCGATGGCAGCGATCTCGTCCTCGGCCTGCATCGTGGTGATGCCGAACTTCTTGTGCTTGCTCAGCTCGTGCAGGATGTCGGAGGCCGGGGTGATCGGGTAGGCGCCCAGGAACAGCGGCAGCTTGGACCGTACGCTCGCCGCCACCAGGCCCAGCGCGAGCGCCTGGTTGCCGGTGATGTTGCGATAGGTGCCCGGCTGCATGCGCGCGGGCTTGACCTCGTAGCGGACGGCGAAGTCCTCGGTCGTCTCGCCGAAGTTCCAACCGGCCTGGAAGGCGGCCTTGTTCGCCGCGACCAGGTCGGGGCGCTTGGCGAACTTCGACTCCAGGAACCGCAGCGTCGACTCGAACGGGCGCGAGTACATCCAGCTCAGCAGGCCGAGCGCGAACATGTTCTTCGCGCGTTCGGCGTCCTTCTTGGCCACGCCCAGCTCGGCCAGCGCGCCGACTGTCATCGAGGTCAGGGCGACCGGGTGCAGGGCATAGCCGGCCAGCGAGCCGTCCTCGAGCGGGCTCACCGCGTAACCGACCTTGGCCAGGTTGCGCTTGGTGAACTCGTCGGTGTTGACGATGATGTCGGCGCCGGGCGGCAGGTCGGACAGGTTGGCCTTGAGCGCGGCCGGATTCATCGCGACCAGCACGTTCGGCGAGTCGCCGGGGGTGAGGATGTCGTAGTCGGCGAAGTGCACCTGGAAGCTCGACACGCCCGGCAGGGTGCCCGCGGGCGCCCGGATCTCGGCCGGGAAGTTCGGCAGGGTGGAGATGTCGTTGCCCAGCTGGGCGGTTTCCGAGGTGAATCGGTCACCGGTCAGCTGCATGCCGTCGCCCGAGTCGCCGGCGAACCGGATGACCACCCGATCCAGTTGTTCGACTCGCTTCGCTCCAGCGGAAGCGGACACGTTCGCAACCTCCCATGTGCCGACCGGCGGGATGAGCACGACTGTGGGCCGGCCCGCGATAGTCATCTCCAGCCTACGTCGCCGGTCCTTACACGGCCCGGCCCAGGCCGTTGACCACAGTAGCCAGGTCCGGCACAGCGGAACCACTGGAGTCCACTATCCGGCTACGCTGACGGATCGTGGACGGGTATCTGGGGTCGTACGCCACGCTCGGCTTGGTCGCGGCGGCCGGCGTGCTCGTCTTCGTGGGCGCCTTCGGGGCCAACAAGCTGCTCAAGCCGTCCGCCCCGGCCGAGCCGGCGGGCAAGTTCGTGGCCTACGAGAGCGGCATCGACCCGGTCGGGGGCGACTGGGCGCAGGCCCAGATCCGCTACTACGTGTACGCGTACCTCTATGTGCTTTTCGCCGTGGAGGCCGTTTTTCTCTTCCCGTGGGCGGTTGTCTTCGACCTTCCGGGTTTCGGCTGGGCCACGGTGGCCGAGATGGGGGTCTTCGTCGCGGTCCTCGCCCTCGGCATCCTCTACGCCTGGCGCAAAAAGATCCTGACCTGGACCTGAGTCCCGGCAGCCGGGCGAGTCGGGGTGGCGGGCTCGCCACGCGCTGCGCGGCATGCCAACATCGTGCGCATGGGCCAGCTTTTCCTCTTCATCGTCGTGGCACTGGTCGTCGCGGCGATCGTGTTCGGCGTGACCGTGATGATCGGTGGCGGCGACAACGCATTGACGCCCGTCGAGCCGGACGGGGCGGCCGTGCCGTTGCCGAGCGACCGGCCGCTCGGTGAGGAGGACATCGTCCGCACGAAGTTCGACACGGCCTGGCGCGGTTACCGCATGTCCCAGGTCGACCAGGCCCTGCAGCGCGCCGCGTATGACATCGGTTACAAGGGCGAGCTGATCGGCGTGCTCGAGGCCGAGGTCGCCGCGCTGCGCGAGGGGCGGACGGCCGACGCCGACGTGCTGCGGCGCGCCCGTGAGGCGGCGATCGCCCCGTCCGAGGCCGCCACGGCGCCCGCCCCCAGCTCCGACCCCCAGGTCACCGTCACCCCGGCCGATCCCGAGCCGCTGCCCGTCGCGGACGACACCCCGGCGCCGGCGCGCACCGAGCCGGCCGAGACCAAGTGAGCGCGTCCGATCCCGTCGACGGGTTGGGTGACGCCGTTCGCCCCGGCTCCGGCGAGGTGACCGCCACGGTCATCGTCAACGCGCCCGCCCAGCGTGTCTTCGACGCCTTCCTGAGCTGGGAAAAGCAGTCTCAGTGGGTGCCCTTCACCACATTCCGGGTGGTCCGGGGCGACGGTGGCGAGGGCAGTCTGGTCGAGGCGATCACCACGCTCGGCCCGGCGGCGCTGCGCGACGAGATGCGGGTGGTCAAGGTCAACCCCCCGTACGAGGTGAGGGTTGTGCACTGCGGCAAGGTGCTGCGGGGGCCCGGCACGATGCGCTGCACGGCCATGTCGGGCGATCGCACCCAGGTGGTGCTGCACGAGTGGTTCCACCTGCCCGCCGGCCCGGTCGGCAAGCTGGCCTGGCCGGTGCTGTGGCCCGGATCGAAGCTGAGCTTCACCGGCGCCCTCAGGAAGTTCGGGCGGCTCGTCGAAGAGGGCAAGCTGCCGTAGTTCTGTCGTACGTCGCCTCTACGGTGTTCGCCATGACTGACACCGCAGGGCTCGTGATCGGTGCCGACGGCCGGGCCCGCTGCTTCTGGGGCGGCAGCACGCCCGACTACTTGCCCTATCACGACTCCGAGTGGGGTCGTCCGGTGCGCGGTGACGACGCCCTGTTCGAGCGGATGACTCTCGAGGCGTTCCAGTCCGGCCTGTCCTGGATCACCATCCTGCGCAAACGGCCGGCGTTCCGGGCCGCGTTCGCCGGGTTCTCGATCGAGAAGGTCGCCGCGTTCACCGACGACGACGCCACCCGCCTGATGGCCGACCCCGGCATCGTCCGCAACCGCATGAAGGTCGACGCCGCGCTGGCCAACGCCCGCGTGGCGGCCGAGCTGCCGGGCGGACTCGACGCCCTGCTCTGGTCCTACGCGCCCGACCCGAAACCGCCCCGCCCGGCCACCCGCGCCGACGTGCCGGCCATCACGCCCGAGTCCACGGCGATGGCCAAAGACCTCAAGAAACGGGGCTTCCGATTCGTCGGGCCCACCACGGCGTACGCGTTGATGCAGGCCACCGGCATGGTCGACGACCATCTGGCGGGCTGTTGGGTCCCAGCGATCGGTCCCGCCCCGGCCACGTGATGAGATGGAAGCATGGCTCAGTGGGCGGTGATCATTCCGGCGGAACAATGGGCGACCGAGCGGCTCTTCCACCACGACACGGTGACGGTGCCGGGCGGTGCGGGTCCGATCGGCCCCGACGACGAGGTGCTGCTCGTCGCCGGCCATGAGGTGGTGGCGCTCACGCAGGCCGTGCCGGGCGAGCAGGACGACCTGGTCCTGGCCTACCTGCGCCGTGCCTTCGACGAGCCGGCGACGGCGGCCGGGCTGCGGCTCGACGACGACGTCCGGATCGCTCCGGTCGACCCCGAGCTGTTCCGGCGCCTGGCCGCCGCGATCGGTGGGGCCGCAGTCGGCGACAAGAAGGCGTGGTTCGTCAGCGTCGCGCTGCCGATCGAGGCGGCCACCCCGGCCGAGGCGGTCCGCCAGTTCTGGTCGCACGTGCTCGAGCTGGGCCCGGCCGAGCTGCCGACCTACGTGTGGCCTTCCGGCAACGAGCTCGCCATGCAGGCCTTCGTCCTGGGTGCCGAAGCCAACCAGGACCCCGAAGAAGACGACGACGAGGACGAGGACCAGGACTGAGTAATCCCGGAGCCGCGGAGCGGTGACCAGAGGCTCAGAACACAATATGACGGTTTTGGGATCTCACATACATCGATGTTGATGCATACGCTCCTCCCCAATCGCGTCCTACCGGGCGCGCTCGTGGTGGGAGGACCGAATGGTCAAGTGGCGGATTCTCGTGAGCACGGCAGTGGCCGCGCTCACCGTGGCGGCGTGGGGCACGACCGCCGAGGCAGCGCCGACCGCGCCGCCCGGCGACGGTGTCGTCAGCCCGTCGGTGGTCGGCGGCAGCCAGGCCACGCAGGGCGAGTTCCCGTGGATGGTGCGCCTGTCGATGGGCTGCGGCGGCGCGCTGTACAGCCCGACCCTGGTGCTCACGGCCGCGCACTGCGTGAGCCGTACGGGCGCCAACTCGTCGATCACGGCCACGCTCGGGGTCGTCGACCTGCAGTCGAGCAGCCGGATCACCCGCACCTCGAACTACGTCTACCGCGCGCCCGGCTACAACGGCAACGGCGACGACTGGGCCTTCATCCGCCTGTCCAGCCCGGTCACGACGCTGGCCACGCTGCCGATCGCGACCAGCACGGCGTACGACTCGGGCACCTTCACGGTCGCCGGCTGGGGCGCGAACCGTGAGGGCGGGGCACAGCAGCGTTACCTGCTCAAGGCCAACGTGCCGTTCGTCAGCGACGCCACCTGCAACTCGTCCTCGATGTACGGCGGCGAGGTGATCGCGGCCGAGGAGATCTGCGCCGGTTACACCTCCGGCGGCACCGACACCTGCCAGGGCGACTCCGGCGGCCCCATGTTCCGCCGCGACGCGAGCAACGCCTGGGTGCAGGTCGGGATCGTGAGCTGGGGGTACGGGTGCGCCCGGCCCAACAAGCCCGGCGTCTACACCCAGGTCAGCTACTTCTCGTCCGCCATCCGCAGCGCCGCCTCAAGCCTGGGCGGCTGACCGTTCACCTGGACGCCGGGAACACACCGTTCCCGGCGTCCGGGTGTTTCACCGGCCCTCGAAGGACGGCTTCTGCTTGTTGACGAAGGCGTCGACGGCGGCCTTGTGGTCGGCCGTGGCGCCGCAGATGGCCTGCGCCTGGGCCTCGGCCGCCAGCGCGTCGGACAGCGTGCCCGCGTCGCCGATCGAGAGTTCGCGCTTGATCGCCCCGTAGGCGACCGTCGGCCCGGCCGCGAGACGCGAGGCCAGTTCCTGGGCGGCCGGCAGCACCTGCTCGTCGTCCTCGGTCAGACGCGAGAGCAGACCCATCTCGTACGACCTCTGGGCGCGCACCGGCTCGGCCAGCAGCAGCAGTTCCAGCGCCCGGGCGTGCCCCACGATCCGGGGCAGCGACCACGAGACCCCGCTGTCGCCGGCCAGCCCGACGTTGGCGAACGCCATCAGGAAGCTGGTCTTGGGCCCGCCGATCCGGAAGTCGGCCAGCAGCGCGAACGACGCCCCGGCCCCGGCCGCCATGCCCCGCACCGCGGCCACCACGGGCTTGGGCATGCTGGCGAGCCGCTGGGCGATCGGGTTGTAGTGCACCCGTACGGTGTCCAGGTCGGTGGCTCCCGACTCCAGCTGCGCCGCGTGTTCGCGCAGATCCTGCCCGACGCAGAACGCCGTGCCCGCCCCGGCCAGCACGATCGCCCGGCACGACTTGTCGGTCTCGAGCGAGGCCAGCGTGTCGCGCAGGGCCTCCTTGAGCTCGACGGTGAGGGCGTTCATCGCGTCGGGCCGGTTGAGCGTGAGCGTGACGACCGCGCCGGTGCGGTCGACGAGAAGAGGCTCAGTCCTCAGCCCTGTCATGGTCGGCGGGTGGGGTGGTTGGACGGCGGTCATGTGTCTGAGAATCCCACACGTCCTCGCGACACCGACTGCAGGCATCGCTCGACGTAGCGGTCCGCCGCCGGCCTCAGGCGGGTCGCGTGGCGGTCGAAGAAGCCGGCCGCGCTCGTGCCGGGCCAGCGCGCCGGCAGCAGCGTGGCGGGCAGCTGAGGGTCGCGGAACAGGAACGAGCGCCACGCGTGCACCAGGTGGAAGCGGGCCGCGTACGCCTCCTCGTCGCTGCTGCGCGCGTTGACCGAGGTCACCACCGGACGCAGGTCGGAGACGAAGTCTTCGTAGGAGCGGGCCAGCTCGGTCAGATCCCAGGCCTTGCCCACCACGTCGGCAGCCCCCGGCGACCCGGCCGCGTGGCTGGCGCTGAACCGCTCGTAGCCCACCCCGGCCTCCCGCAGCACCGCGTCTGCCTCCTCGGCGGGACGGGGCGCCACCCATGCGTTCTCGCCCAGCGGGCCGTAGCCGAGGAACGCCAATCGGCCCGCCTCGCGTTTGCCGAGGGGGCCCTGCAGCAGCATCAGGTCGAACTTGCCGTCCCAGCTGACCCGGCCGGTGCGGTAGATCCGGGCCGAAGCCTCGTCGAGCCGGCGCGCGGCCTTGGGGGTCAGCAGATAGCCCGGTCCGGAGACCAGACGCAGGGGGTGCAACCACCCTTGGCGCACCATCCGGGACACCGCCGTACGCACCGCGGGCGGGGCTATGCCGAGCGGCGCAAGCAGTCTGACCAGGGCCGCGACGGGTGCGCGCCCGCCTCTCGGACGGAGGTAGTCGCCGTACAGGTCGAAGAGTGCCGACCGCGCCTGCATGACCGCACATTGTGACAGCCCAAAAGACGATATGCTAGACGCTGTCACATCCGCCCGGGCTGGGTTTGGGTTCGCCGGTGTTCATCAGGGAAAATGTTTGATCGGCACGGTGGGCTGGGTCGCGTCAGCACGCGCAAAGGCCCTCGGCCGCCGGTCGGAAACGAGGTACGGGCGCCGTGTGGGGCTGAGCACACGGCGTAAGAAGTGGCTGTGGGGCAACCCACCGACACCCTGATGTAGGTCTGAGGGGAGACAAGATGGCGGCGATGAAGCCGCGGACGGGCGATGGTCCGCTGGAGGTCACCAAGGAGGGTCGGGGCATCGTCATGCGTGTCCCGCTGGAAGGTGGTGGCCGTCTCGTCGTTGAGATGACTCCGGACGAGGCCAGCGCGCTGGGTGACGCGTTGAAGTCGATCGCCGGCTGACGTTTCACGCGAGCCCGCCGGTACGGTACCGCCCGGACCGGCGGGCTTTCCACGTCTTCGAGAAAGGTCATTCTCTCGTGTACTCGATTCGGCTGACCGACCACCTCGACGACGCTCTGACCCGCATCGTGCCGATCGGTGCGGCGGGTCCACTGTCGCACCCCGACGGCGCCCTGGGTGCTGAGATCGCCGCACTGGCCGACACGGACCAGGCGGCCGGCGCCGTTCAGATACTTCCCCGCCCGCTCGCCACCCCGGCCAAGGTGCTGCTGGCGCATGTCGGAGCGGGTGACGAGGCGGGCTGGCGAGCAGCCGGGGCCGCCGCCGCGCGCAGCCTCGACGCTGACGAGCCGGCCCAGTTCCACCTCGGCCCGGCGGCTACGGCGGATTCCGTACGGGGTGCGGCCGAAGGGCTCTGGCTTGGCGGCTACCGATACCGAGACGGGCGCGAGGAACCCCGTACGGCCGAGGTTGCGCTGGTCACGAGCGGCTCGGAGGCGTACGGGGAAAGCCTGGGCCTGGCTCACGCGGTGGCGCGCGGCACCTGGCTCGCCCGCGACCTCACCAACACCCCGCCCTCGCTCAAGAATCCGCACTGGGTCGCCGAGGAGATCAGCGGCGCCGCGGCCAAGCGTCCCGGCCTGAGTGTGCGGGTGCGCTCCGGTGACGAGCTGGCCCGGTTCGGCGGCCTGCGTGCGGTCGGTGGCGGCTCGCGGTTCCGGCCGTGCCTGGTCGAGATGGTGTGGGACCCGCAGGGCGCGACCACCCACGTGGTGCTGGTCGGCAAGGGCATCACCTTCGACAGCGGCGGCATCTCGATCAAGACCCGCGAGGGCATGAAGCTGATGAAGATCGACATGGCCGGGGCGGCCGCGGTTGCCGCCGCCACCCTCGCCGCCGCCGATCTCGGGCTGGGGGTTCGGATCACGACCCTGTTGCCGCTGGCTGAGAACGCTGTGAGCGGCTCCGCGTACCGCCCCGGTGATGTGATCACCCACTACGACGGCACCACCAGCGAGTCGACCAACTCCGACGCCGAGGGTCGTCTCGTGCTGGCCGACGCGCTGGCCTACGCCGCGGCCGAGCTCGACCCGGATGTGGTGATCGACCTGGCGACCCTGACCGGCGCGGCAAAGGTCGCCCTGGGCGCGAGCACCGCCGCGCTGTACGGCGACAGCGACGAGCTCACCTCGGCGCTGCTGGCAGCCGGGGAAAAGGCGGGGGAGCCGATGTGGCGGATGCCGCTGCACGGCGACTACCGCGAGTTGCTGCGCAGCGACGTGGCCGACCGGCACAGCTCCCCGGCGCACGGCGGCGGCCTGTCGGCCCTGTTCCTGCGTGACTTCACGGGGGCGTACGCGGATCGCTGGGCCCATGTCGACATGGCCGCCACCGCCTGGACGGAGACGTCGGAGCGCGAGCTGACCCGCGGCGCGACCGGCTGGGGCGTACGGACCCTCGTGCGTTACCTGGGCACGATCAGCGCTTGACCGCGGCGAGCAGGCCCGCCCCCGACGGCACGATCGCCGGGATCCACTCCTCCGACTCCCGCACCGACCGTACGGTCTCGCGGACGGTCAGCGTGTCGACGTCGCGGGCCGCCGGGTCGCTGATCCGCCCGCCCGCCATCGCGTTGTTGATCAGCAGTACGCCGCCCGGACGCAGCAGGCGCAGCGCGGCCTCGGCGCAGGCGCCGAACTCGGTCACGTCGGCGTCGACGAAGACCAGGTCGTAGGCGCCGTCGGCCAGCCGGGGCAGCACGTCCAGGGCGCGGCCGGTGATGATGCGGGTGCGCGACGCGGCGAAGCCGGCCTCGATGAAGATGCGCCGGGCGATCCGTTGATGCTCGTTCTCGACGTCGATCGTGGTCAGCACGCCGTCGGCACGCATGCCGCGCAGCAGCCACACGCCGCTCACGCCCGCGCCGGTGCCGATCTCGACGACCGCCTTGGCGCTGCCGGCCGCGGCCAGCAACCGCAGCACCGAGCCGGCCGCCGGGGTGACGCTGTCGAGGCCGAGCTCGTGCGCGAGGCTGCGCGCGGTCTGCAGGACGACGTCCTCGTCGGCGTACACCTCGGCGAACTGCATGGCCTGACTCGTCGACGAACCGGTCGGACGGGCTGACGGGACGATGACGACCTCCGGGGATGTTTGCGGACGCGCGTGGATTCAGCCGCGCACATCGGATAAGAGACTAGAGGGAACTGTTGCCGGGACGCATCGGGCCGTCGATGCCTGAACGGACCGGGGCAGGGCGTCGCCCGGAATCCGTGTCATTCTGGAGTGGGATCCGGGAGGAACTGAGTGGAGGCACCGACGTGACCGACGGCTGGAATGCGCGTCCCCTGCCGCCGCCCGCCAACGGTCAACCCCTGCCGCCTGCGGGGGGCGCGCCTCAACCGGGTTCGCCGTGGTGGTCCGACGCGCTCGCCGACCCGTGGCGCGACCCGTACGCTCCGACCGCCGTCGTGGTGCAGACCCCGGCGTCCGCGGCCGCCCCGTCGCCCGAGGCCGTCACCGACCCCGACGCGCCTCGCCGCTCGTACACCCCGGTCCTGCTGATCTGCCTGGTCACGGCGCTGCTCGCCGGTGGTCTGGGCGGCACGCTGGGCTTTGTCTTCGCGGTCCGCAGCGGGTATGCCAACGGTGGCGCGGGCACCAGCCTGGGCGCCCCCGCCGAGGAGCCGCCGGCCGCGGCGAACCGGGCGCCCGACTCGCTGGCCGGGGTCGCGGCCAAGGTGCTGCCGAGCGTGGTGACCGTACGGGTCACCGGCGCGATCGGCTCCGGCTTCGTGGTCTCGGCCGACGGCTATGTGATCACCAACGACCACGTCGTGGAGGACGCCGACAACGACACCCTGTCGGTGGCCTTCAGCGACGGCTCCACCGCCAAGGCCGAGCTGGTCGGTCGCGACCCGCAGTCCGACGTGGCTGTGATCAAGGTCGCCAAGTCCGGCCTCACCCCGGTCGCGTTCGGCAACTCGGACGCGCTCGCTGTCGGTGACCCGGTGCTCGCGTTCGGTTCACCCCTGGCGCTGCGCAACACGGTGACGTACGGGATCGTCAGCGCGCTGGACCGCACCATCGAGGCCGGCGAGGGCGGCACCACCCGGTATTACGCGGCCATCCAGACCGACGCCGCGGTCAACCAGGGCAACTCGGGCGGCCCGCTGGTGAACGCGGCCGGTCAGGTCGTCGGGGTCAACTCGGTGATCCGCTCGGTCGCCGGGAACGAGACCGAGGCGGGCAACATCGGCCTGGCCTTCGCGATCCCGATCAACCAGGCCCGCCGGGTGGGCGGCGACATCATCGACCACGGCAAGGCCCGCCGTACGGTGATCGGCGCCGAGGTGGTCACCGGCGGTCGCAGCACGTCGGGGGCACGGCTGCGCTCGGTCGAGCCGGCCGGCCCGGCCGCCGCCGCGGGCATGAAGCCGGGGGACGTGGTCACCAAGATCGACGGGCATGTGCTCGAGGACGGGACCGACCTGATCGCCCTGGTCCGCAAGTACGATCCCGGCGCCACGGTGTCGGTGGAGTACCGTCGCGGGACGAAGACGGAAACAGCCTCGGTGACGCTGGTCGCCGACTCCAACTGATCGCCGTCCGGACTGCCACTGGCTACCTCACGTGCGTAGGCTTGGCGACGGACCTGGGGAGGCCACATGTTCGAGAATCTGAACTGGTGGGAGATCGGCGCGCTGCTCATGCTCGCGCTGCTGATCTTCGGCGAGCGCCTTCCCAAGGTCATCGGCGACGGCCTGCGCATGCTGCGGGGCCTGCGCGCCATGGCGCAGAACGCGACCAGCGACCTCAACCGCGAACTCGGCACCGACCTTCAGCTGCAGGATCTGCACCCCAAGGCGTTCATCCGCAAGCACCTGCTCAGCGAGGAGGACGAGGCGGCGATCCGCAAACCGCTGCAGGGCCTCCTCGACGACGTCAAGCAGGACCTGAACGGTGTGAAGACGGACCTGACCGAGGTCGCCGCGGCCGCCGACATCAAGAACACCAGCACGGCGGCGGACAAGCCGACGACGGCGGTCGCGCCGACGCGAAAGTTCGACCTCGACGCGACCTGAGCCGTGATCAGCGCTTGGTGTTGACCATCAGGCCGAGCGGCTTGCCGACCAGCGACTCACGACGGACGGCCAGCTTGTCGGCCACCGCGTCGAGAGCCTTGGCTGCGGGAGCGTCCGGCGCGGCCAGCACGATCGGGTCGCCGGCGTCGCCGGCCTCACGCACCCGGGTGTCGAGCGGCACCTGACCCAGCAGCGGCACCGAGGCGCCCACCGTGGTGGTCAGCGAGTCGGCAACGGCCTGCCCGCCGCCGGCGCCGAAGACCTCCATGCGGGAACCGTCCGGCAGCTCCAGCCAAGACATGTTCTCCACCACGCCGACCAGGCGCTGGTGGGTCTGCAGGGCGATTGCCCCGGCGCGCTCGGCCACCTCGGCCGCGGCGGCCTGCGGGGTGGTGACAACCAGGATCTCGGCGTTGGGCAGCAGCTGGGCCAGCGAGATGGCCACGTCGCCGGTGCCCGGGGGCAGGTCGAGCAACAACACGTCGAGGTCGCCCCAGTAGACGTCGGCCAGGAACTGCTGCAGCGCACGGTGCAGCATCGGGCCGCGCCACACCACCGCGGCGTTGCCGGCCGTGAACATGCCGATCGAGATCACCTTCACGCCGTGCGACTGCGGCGGCATGATCATGTCTTCGACCCGGGTCGGGCGGCCGTCCACGCCGAGCATGCGCGGCACCGAGTGCCCGTAGATGTCCGCGTCGATCACGCCGACCGACAGCCCGCGCTTGGCCAGGGCCGCGGCCAGGTTGACGGTCACGCTCGACTTGCCGACGCCGCCCTTGCCGCTGGCCACCGCATAGACCCGCGTACGCGAGCCGGGCTGGGCGAACGGGATGACCGGCTCGGCCGCGCCGCCCCCGCGCAGGGTCACCTGCAGGGCCTTGCGCTGTTCCTCGCTCATCACGCCGAAGTCGATGCTCACCGACGCGATGCCGGGAATCGCGGTGAGGGCGGCGGTGATGTCGTTGTTGAGCTTGTCACGCAGCGGGCAACCGGCCACGGTCAGCAACAGCTCGACCCGGACCGTGTCGCCGGCGACGGTGAAGCCCTTGACCATGCCGAGTTCGGTGATCGGGCGGCGGATCTCGGGGTCGTCGACGGTGGCCAGCGCGGCCTGGATCGCGTCCTCGATGGCGGAGGCGGGAGCGGACATGACGCCCATGCTACGTCGGGGTCATCGGCGTTCCTCGTCCCAGTCCTTGCGATCCTCCTCCCACTCCGACCGGGCCCTCTTCTCCCGGCGGTGGGCGGCTTCGTCCAGCTCGTCGGCCAGGCGGGCCAGCTCGGAACGCAGGAAGTCGCGGGTCGCCACCTCGCCCATCGCGATCCGCAGCGACGCGATCTCGCGGGTCAGGTACTCGGTGTCCGCCTTCTGCATCGCGGCCCGGCGCCTGTCCTCCTCCATCGCCAGCCGGTCGCGGTCCGTCTGCCGGTTCTGCGCGAGCAGGATCAGCGGCGCGGCGTACGACGCCTGCAACGACAGGATCAAAGTCAGGAACGTGAACGTGTACGGGTCGAAGCGCAGGTGGGCCGGGGCCAGGGTGTTCCAGCCGAACCAGGCCGCGATCACCAGGGTCATCCAGACGATGAACCGGGCCGTGCCCATGTACCGGGCGATGCTCTCCGACCAGCGCCCGAACGACTCCGGGTCGAACCGGGGCAGGCGCACCCGGCCCGGCTCGACGGGCTGGTCCAGGCGGTCGCGGCGCGGATCGGTCACAGCGTGACCTCGTCGTTCCGGGGCTCCTGGTCACGCTCACGCCAGTCCCGGGGCAGCGAGTGGTCGAGCACGTCGTCGACGGTCACCGCGCCCACCAGCCGGCGGGTCGAGTCGATCACGGGCATCGCCACAAGGTCGTACGTGGCCATCTGCTTGATGATCTCGGCAAGCGTGGTCTCGGGGCGCAGCGGCTCCAGGTCGTTGTCGACGATGCCGCCCAGGATCGACGCGGGCGGTTCCCGGAGCAGGCGCTGGAAATGCACCATGCCCAGATACTTGCCGGTCGGGGTCGCCGACGGCGCCCGTGCGACAAAAACCTGGGCCGCGACCACCGGGGAAAGCTCCGGTTCCCGAATGCGGGCCAGCGCCTCGGCGACCGTCGCGTCCGGCGTGAGGATCACCGGTTCCGACGTCATCACGCTGCCGGCCGTGCCGGGACGGTAGTCGAGCAGCTGACGGACGGGGTCGGCCTCCTCCGGCTCCATCAGGTCGAGCAGCACCGCCTGCTCAGCCTTGGGCAGCTCGCCGAGCAGGTCGGCCGCGTCGTCCGGGTCCATCCGCTCGAGCACGTCGGCGGCGCGTTCCCGATCGAGCCGTACGAGGATCTCGACCTGGTCGTGCTCGGGCAGCTCCTCCAGCACGTCGGCCAGCGTGCGGTCGCTCAGTGCGGCGGCGACCTCGTTGCGCCGGGCGTCGGGCAGATCCTGCAGCGCGTTGGCCATGTCGGCCGGCTTCATCTGCTCGAGCAGGGCCAGCAGGTTGGACGTGCCCTGGGTGTCGGTCGGGCCGACCAGGCCGCGAACCCGGTCGTACTCGGCCTGGAAGACATGCCCGCGACGGGCAAGCCGGCCGGTGTGCTCGCGCACGGCCACCCGGGTCACCAGCCACTCGTTGTTGCGGTTGAGATCCATGCCGATGTCGACAACGGCGCCCGGCGACCCCGGCCCGTCGCCGTCCTCCGGCAGGATCGTGACCCGCCTGTCCAGCAGATCCTCGACCAGCAACAGCTCGTTTGGCCGCTTCTCGAACCGGCGCAGGTTGAGCGAGCCGCTGGCCAGCACGACCCCCTCGGCGTCCATCGACGTCACCCGCCCGATCGGCAGGAAGATGCGCCGCCGCAGCGCCATCTCGGCCACCAGCCCGACCACCTGGGGAGGCCGGTTCGTGGTGCGCAGGCGTACGACGGCGTCACGGACCCGCCCGACCCGGTCGCCGTTGGGGTCGAACACGGGCAAGCCGGCAAGCCGGGCCAGATAAACCCTCGTCCCCATGGTCACGGCTCCAGCCTAGGTTAGGGTCCGGACATGTCAGGAGTGGCGTACGAGATCGTCGACGTGTTCACCGATCGGCCGTTCGCCGGCAATCCACTCGCCGTGGTCCACGACGCCGACCATCTGGCCACCGACCAGATGCAGACCCTGGCGCGCGAGTTCAACCTGGCCGAGACCGTTTTCGTCATGCCGCCGGACGACCCGTCCGCGACCTATCGGGCCCGCATCTTCACGCCCGAGGGCGAGCTGCCGTTCGCGGGCCACCCCACCGTCGGGGCGGCGGTCACCTCGATGCGGCGTGGCCTGTTTTCACCGGGACAGGTGGTGCAGGAGTGCGGCGCGGGACTGCTGCCGATCACCGTGTCCGCCACCGGCTCGGCGACGGTCACGGGCGGGACGCCTCAGCTGGGCCCGCCGCTCGACCCGGCCGGACTGCTCGCCATCGCGGGCCTGACCCCCGACGATTTCGCCGGCTCACCACCACGGTCGGCCGGCTGCGGTCTCGACTGGATCTTCCTTCCCGTACGCCGTGAGGCCCTCGCTGCCGTCGAGATCGACACCCCGGCGGCGCGTCGAGCCGGCTTGACGGAGCTGTCCGTGTTCGCGTGGTCATCGTCGACATCGCAGGCTCACGCCCGGGTCTTCTGCCCCGGAGCAGCCGTCCCGGAAGATCCCGCCACCGGTTCGGCGGCGCTCGGTCTGGGTGTGTGGCTGGTCGACGCGGGATGGCTGCCCGCCGACGGCACTGCGGCTTACCGCGTGCACCAGGGCATCGAGATGAAACGCCCGTCCCTGTTGGACTGCACGGTCACGGCTGCCGAAGGCGTCGCGACGCGGGCAACCGTCGCGGGCCACGTGGTCCCGATCGCCGGCGGCACCATCATCGTGCCGCCGTTCATCGGTTAGCGGCGTTTCACCCGGTGCAGGCGGAACGGCCTCGGCGTCTGCACCCGGGCCGGTGTTTCGCGGGGCTCGGCCGCACCTGAATCCGCCGGCAGCTGAGGACGCTCGAGCGCCGGCTGCTCGACCACCGGCGTCAGCCGCACAACCGCACACCCCGTCGACGCCCAGCGGGCCACCACCTCGTCGGCCGTGCCCGAGGCGTTCAGGCGCTTGGCCGCCAGCTGCGGCGCCACCTCGGTCCACTCGGCGGTGCCCGGGTGGATCCGGGCCACCACGGCCTCGGTGATCACAATGAGGCCACCGTTGTCTCCTCGCAGCCGCACGGTGGCTCGGGTGGCCTCGGCCAGGCCCGGCGCGAACTGCTCACCCGGGCCGCTGACCACGATCAACGTGCCGTCGAGGGGCAGCACCCACAGGGCCAGGGCCGGGCCGTCGCCGACCGAGATCCAGGCCAGCGCGGCCTTCTTGAGCGCCTCGTCCAGGACGGCTGAAGTCACCGGGCCATCTTAAGCGGCCGCGCGATGCGCGTGTGGTCGACGAGCCCGACCACCTCGGTGAGCGACCGGACCGTACGCCCGGCGAAGTTGGTGTCGGCGTCGAAGACCAAGTGGTTGGCCAAGTCGGGGGCGGCCAGGCGGACCGGGGTCATGCCCACCGCGGCGGCGCCGGTCAGTTCATGGCTGCCGCCGTCGCCCACGTACAGGCATTCGCGCGGCGCGACGTCGAGCTGCTCACAGGCGGCCAGATAGATGCGCGGGTCCGGCTTGCAGATGCCCAGCCGTACGGAGTAGATCGTCGCGTCGAGCAGGGGAGCGACCGGCAGGCTGGGCAGGAACGCCGGCAGCTCGTGGGTGCAGTCGCTGATCAGGGCCGTACGGAGACCGCGCCGCTTGATCGCGGCGAGCACGCTGACCGCGTCGCCGCGCAGCCGGGTGTCGGCCTTGAGGGCGTTGACGCGCGCCGGCACGCCCGCGAGCACCTGATCCGTACGGGGGTGGCCGCCGGCCTGCTCGATCACCCATCGTAGGGTGGCTTCGGCGGACCCGTAACGCCCTCGCGCGCGGGCCCGGAACGTGCGGTCCAGCACCCCGCGGACCGTCTCGGGATCAACGCCCAGCGAGCGAGCGATCTCCGCGTGCTGGGGTCCCCGTTGGACGGATCGGGTCAATGTGCCAAAGAAGTCAAACACGACCGCACGGTATGCGGGCATGGCGAAACGCCTCCCAGGGCATCGAGGGGATTAATAGGGCGGGAAACCTCGGTGACTGTAGCGACCTCATCACTTTCCGTTCAATGGGGGTTCGCAAACTGTGGTGCCCCACTCCGCAAGAAGCGACGGCCGGGGATGAATGAGCGCTCATCGCGCCATCGCACCGGTTTGCCGACGATCCTGGCGCTCACGGTTGCGGTGCTCGCCGTCTCGTCGTCGGCGCCGCTGATCGCGTTCGCGGCGGCGCCGGCCCTCGCGCTCGCTTTCTGGCGCAACGCCCTCGCCGCAGTCGTTCTGACCCCCATCACGTACGGGCCCCGGCGCTCGGAGATCGTCGGTTCGTCCCGCCGTACGAGGTTCTTCGCCGTGCTCGCCGGCCTCGCGCTCGCCGCCCACTTCGGCACGTGGATGCCGAGCGTCCAACTGGGCTCGGTGACGACGGCGGCCGCCCTGGTCGCGACCCAGCCCGTCTGGCAGGGACTGATCGCGGCCGCCCAGGGCCGCCGGCCGACGCTGCCCGGCTGGATCGGCATCGGGCTGGCGGTCGCCGGCGCCGCCTGGGCCACCGGCGCCGACGTCAGCGTCTCCGCTCAGGCCGTCTTCGCCGACGTGCTGGCCCTGCTCGGCGGCATCTTCGTCGCGGTGTACACCGCCCTCGGTGAGCGCGCGCGCACCGAGTTGAGCACGACGACGTACACGTGGATCTGCTACGGCACCTGCGCCGTCGTGCTGGGCGTGGTCTGCCTGGCCGCCGGGCTGCCGCTGGCCGGTTACGACAACCGCACCTGGCTGGCCGTCCTGGGCCTGGTGGCCGGCGCCCAGCTGCTGGGGCACTCGATGTTCAACTTCGCCCTCCAGCGCACCTCGGCCACCGCGGTCAGCGTGCTGGCCCTGCTCGAGGTCCCGGGCGCGGCCCTGCTGGCCTGGTTGTGGCTCGGCCACGAACCGCGGCCCGCCGCCCTGCCCGGCGTGGCCCTGCTGCTGGCCGGAGTCGCAGTCTTCATCCTCGGCGCGGCCCGTTCCTCTCGCGTGCCGGTCGACCCCTCACTCGCCGACTGATACCCCGTACGCCACCTCCCCGCGTCCCAGAAGCACCACGCCTCCGCGTCCCGGACGCACTACGCCCGAGCGCCGCTCCCATCCATCCCCGCGGCCCCGTCCACATCCGTGCCGTCCCCCCGCCCGCTTCCATCCCAAGGCCACATCGAAACCGCCGCCCGCCGCCCGCCGCCCGCCGCCCGCCGCCCGCCGCCCGTTACCGCCCGTCGCCCGTCGCCTGCCTCAACCGCTCGGATCACCAATCGCGAACCTTCGCCCCGAACGCCGCATCCCCGCCGCGAAGCCCCCGCCACCCCGGGCGATTTGTTCCTTTAGTTCGTTGAGTCAGGCGGGTGCACGCCTGGCGGCCCTCGCCCGGGCGCGGTAGAGAGGGGGAATGCGATGTACGGGTCTCGATTCCGAATCGGTTGTCTCCTGGTGCTCGGGGCGGTTCTCGTGATCGGCGGCTGCGCCGACTCGGCCGATGAGCAACCCGCCGACGGCACGGGTCTGACCGGCGGCTGGAGCACCGCGGGCTGCGAGTTCCCGCGCCTGCCGGAGCACATGGTGGTCGCCGGGACGGCCATGCCGGTCACTCCGGCCAAGCTCGAAGCCGCCATGGACCGCATCGACCGGGCGGGTCGTGGCGAGTTCGCCGGCGCCTACGCCGGCCTGGAGGTCGATCAGGAGAACGCGCGCGCCATCGTGTTCCGGGTGCCGTCCGCGGCTTTCGACGACTTCATCCGCCAGGCCGCCGAGGACACCTGCATCGTCGTCCGGGATGCCGCCCACACGGCCGTCGACCTGGCCGTCTGGCACGACCGGGTGCTGGCCGACCTCGACTTCTGGCGTCACAACGGCGTCCGCATCGTCTCGGTCGGCGCCCGCCACGACGGCGCCGGGGTCGAGATCGGCACGCAGGACCTCGATCGGGCCCGCACCGAGTTGCCCGCCCGCTACGGCCCCGACGCCCCGCTGCTCTTCCTCCAAGAGGACCCCGTACGCCCGTTGGCCAACCCGACGGCGACGCCGCGCATCAACTGAGCTCCCACCGCGGCGCCCGGCCGGCTCCTGGGTGCGAAACGCCTGAGTGAACTGCCCAATGGCCTCCCTCGGGGTGGTGAGGTGGCACTGAGCTGAGAGGATGTCCCCGGGGAAACGCCGGGAGTCGCTGAAGGGGTTGGGGTCGTGGTGGAGGCTGCGGAAGCGCAGGAAGCGCCGGTCACGTTGCGCCTGGACGGCAAGGTCGCCCTGGTCACCGGGGCGGGAAGCCCGGACGGGATCGGTTACGCGACGGCTCGCCGGCTGCGCGACCTCGGGGCGCGGGTGGCGATCGTCTCGACCACACGGCGCATCCACGAGAGGGCCGCCGAACTCGGGATCACCGGGTTCGTCGCCGACCTCACCGACGAGGCCGAGGTGGGCGCGCTCGCCGACGCCATCTCCGACCAGCTGGGCGACGTCGAGGTGCTGGTGAACAACGCCGGCCTGACGAGCCGGGCCAGCCCCGAGGTCCTGCGGCCGGTGTCGCAGCTGACCTACGACGAGTGGAAATCCGAGATCGACCGGAATCTGAGCACGGCGTTCCTGTGCAGCCGGGCCTTCCAGGGCGGCATGGCCGAGCGGGGCTGGGGTCGCATCGTGAACCTGGCGGCGACGGCCGGCCCGGTCAACGCGCTGCCGACCGAGGCCGCGTACGCGGCGGCCAAGGCGGGCGTGGTCGGTCTGACCCGGGCGCTCGCGATGGAACTGGTTGCCGACGGCGTGAACGTCAACTGCGTCGCGCCGGGCACGATCTACACGGCCGCGTCAACGGTCACCGAGATCAAACAGGGCCTCGGCACGCCGATCGGCCGCCCCGGCACCCCCGACGAGGTCGCCGCGGCGATCGCCTTCCTCTGCTCGCCCGCCGCCTCGTACATCACCGGCCAGATGCTGGTGGTCGACGGCGGCAACAGTGTCCGCGAGGCCG
Source organism: Paractinoplanes brasiliensis (assembly GCF_004362215.1). Taxonomy (NCBI): domain Bacteria; kingdom Bacillati; phylum Actinomycetota; class Actinomycetes; order Micromonosporales; family Micromonosporaceae; genus Paractinoplanes; species Paractinoplanes brasiliensis. The sequence continues at coordinate 4,204,967 of NZ_SNWR01000001.1, forward strand.
AGTTCCGCTGACCGGGCGGCCGGCCGGTCGGTGACCGGCCGGCGCAGCAGGCGTTACGTGGTCGTGCTCGAGCCGACCGCGATGACCACCACGATCACGTAGAACGCGCAGACCAGCACACCGAGGCCGGTGAAGATGTAGCCCAGCCAGAGACCGGCCGTGGCCAGGCCCTCGCCCTGCTCACCGGTCTGGCGGATCTGCTTCTTGGCCACGTGGCCCATGATGATTGCGGCCGGCGAGAACACGAACGCGAACACCAGCGCCAGGATGGCCATGGTGTTCGTCGAGGTCACCATCGGACCGGCGTACGGCTGGCCGTAGCCGGGCGGCTGCCCGTACGCCTGGCCGCCCTTGTACGGGTCCTGCCCGTAGGCGGGCGGCGGTTGACCGTACGGCTGTCCGCTCGACGGAGCCCCGTACGGCTGACCGCTGGACGGCTGGGAGCCGTAGGGCTGCCCGCTCGACGGCTCGGGCGGGTAGGGCGTCGTGGGGTCGTAAGGCTGCTGCCCGTAGGGCTGCTGGGGCTGGTATGGATCCGGCGTGCCGCCGGGTGGATAAGTCATCAGGTCCTCCTCGTTCCCCGGCACGGTACTAGCCAGGGCGCAGTGGACGACACGACAGGTGCACGTGTCCGCAGGTTGCGACGGCAATCGGACTGATCCTGCCCGATCCCGCACCCGCTCGCGGCCCAGATCGAACGACCGCACCGCTGCCGGCGCTGCCCGCGTCCGCACGAGCCGGCCGGGCTGAGGATGCCCGCGACGCAGATCGAACGACCGCGCTGATGCCTGCGGCCGCCCGCGTCCGCGCGAGCGGGCCGGTGGTGGCGATGCCCGCGGCGCAGGTCGAACGAGCGGGCCGGTGCTAGCGATGCCCGCGGCGCAGGTTGGGCGAGCGGGCCGGTGGTGGCGATGTCTGCGGCGCAGGTTGGGCGAGCGGGCCGGTGGTGGCGATGTCTGCGGCGCAGGTCGCGCGAGCGGGCCGGTGCGCGCGCCCGCGGCGCGTCAGGTGAGCTTGCTGAGGCTTCCGACGGCCCGCTCGACGGCGAGGCAGCGATCTTCCACGTAGTCGATCCCGGCTTCCTCGGCGATACGCCGCGCCTCGGCCGACACGATGCCGCTCTGCAGCCAGACCGCGGGCGCCTTGATCGCAATCGCCTGCCGGACCACCTCGACCGCGTCGTGTGCCGGCCGGAAGACGTCGACCAGGTCGACCGGTTCGTCGATGTCGGCCAGCGTCGGCACCGTCTTGACCCCGAACACCTCGTCGACGAACGGGTTGACCGGGATGATTCGCCAGCCGTGGCGGAGCATCTGCAGCGGCACGGTGTGGGCCGGCTTGAACGGGTCACGCGACGCCCCGACCACGGCGATGACGTTGGCCTCCGCCAGGATCTGCTGTGCATCCCTCATGTGATCGACTCTAGTCACGGTTTGGCTTGCCGGCCCGTCACAGCAGTGTGAGTTGGCGATCCTCCTCGGGCTCGTGGGACGGGGGCACTGTGCGGGCTTCGCCGGGCCTGGCGCGGTGCAGGCCGTGCCGGCGGGCCGCCATGCGCACCCGGGCGGTGATCTCACGCTGGTAGGCCTGCGGCGCGTAGGAACCGTTGCCGTAGAGCTCGCGATAGCGCGGGGCCAGGTCGGGACGGGTGCTGGTCAGCCACGCGGCGTACCACTCCCGGGCGCCGGGACGCAGGTGCAGCGGGAGCGGGCTCACGCTGGTGGCGCCGGCGGCCGCGATTGCCGCGACGGTCTCGTCGATCGACTCGTCGGTGTCGGTGAGGCCGGGCAGGATCGGCGCCATCAGCACGCTCACGCCGAACCCGGCGTCGGTCAGCCGGCGGACCGCGTCGAGCCGGCGTCGCGGGCTGGGCGTGCCCGACTCGACGGCCCGCCAGACCTGCTCGTCGAGGAAGCCGACGGAGAACGAGAGCCCGACCCGGGTGACCTGCGCCGCCTGGGTGAGCAGTTCGAGGTCGCGCAGGATCAGCGTGCCCTTGGTGAGGATCGAGAACGGGTTGGCGTGGTCGCGCAGGGCGGCCAGGATCTCGGGCATCAGCCGATAGCGGCCCTCGGCGCGCTGGTACACGTCGACGTTGGTGCCCATGGCGATGTGCGCGCCCTGCCACCGCGGCGCCGACAGCTCGCGGCGGATCAACTCGCCCGCGTTCACCTTGACCACGATCTTGGTGTCGAAATCGTGTCCGGTGTCGAGGTCGAGATAGCTGTGGGTGTGGCGGGCGAAACAGTTGTGGCTCACCACGCCATCGGCGATGAAATCGCCCGTGCCGGTGGAGATGTCGAACAGCGGCAGGGTCAGGCCGAGATCCTCGATGTCGACCACGGCGAGCTGCCGCCCGGCTCGCACACCGACGCCGGACGCGTCCAGCGGAGCGCCGTCGGCGCCGGTGAGATGCCGGAAGCGCAGCGCCGCCCACAGGTCGCGATCGATCTCGACCGTGCCGTTGCCACCGCCCCGGACACGTACCGGGGTGCGGCTGGGCAGCCCCAGATGGGTGAGCGCCTCGGTGACCCGGGACAGGAACACGCGGTCGCCGCTGGTGAAGCTGATCGCCAGGCGGTCGGCCGTGCCGACGGCTCCGAACGCCCCGGCGAGAAACCCCCTGTACCACCCCGAGGTGGGCAAGTCGGGCCAGCGCAGCGCCTCGTGCAGCGGGACGTCGTCGAGATAGCCGTCGCCCCGGATCCAGGCGTCGCCGTCGCGAGGCTGGGGAGTTGTGGTCACGCCCCGGCCGGCATCACCCCGGATCCGGCCGGCATCACCCCGGATGAGGCCGCAGAGGAAGCCCGTCCGGTAGTCGGGGGATTCCTTGGGTGGCTCGGCGAAGTGGCCGACACCGAACATCAGGTCGCCGACGGCGAGGGCAGGCTGATGCGGCTCGGCCGGGCTGACGTGACGCCAGCCGCGGTCGGTGAGGAACCGGTGGTCACCGCTGGAGACCAGGCGGGTGCCGTCGGCCAGCGTGACGCGGAAGGCCGCCTTGGTGGTCGACCAGTGGTCGTGCACGGTGGTGGGGACGTAACGCCGGGTGGAGCCGGCGCCCATCGTGCCCATGACGGCGTCGCCGGGGCGCAGATCGGCGAGCCGGCGCGTGGCGCCGTCGGCCATGAGGATCGGGGTGTCGCCCGACAGGCAGTAGGCGCAGGCGTGTGAGCAGCCGCGATAGGGATTGATGGTCCACTCGAACGGCACCCGGGACGCGCCCGGCACTCGGTTGATCAGGCTTTTCGCCCGGATCTCGTAGAACGTCATGCCGGCGAAGCCGGGGGTGTCGAAAGTGCGGACGGTGGCGCCGGGCAGCGCCAACGGCAGGGGTGGTGCCGCCGGCGCTGCCCTGTCGAGGAGCGAGCCGCCGTCGGAAGGGGCCGACAGGTTGGACCATCGCATGGCAGGAATTCGAACACATGTTCGATCTGCTTGTCCAGTCACGTCCGGCGTGTCGCCGGGGCCACCCGGCGGGAACGCGTCAGGCCCGCGAACCGAACCGGTTCGCGGGCCTGACGAGGAAAAACAGGTGCGTCAGTGGCTGTGGGCCGCAAGCTGCTGGCGTACCTCGTCCATGTCGAGCTTCTCCACCTGCTCGATCAGGTTCTCGAGGGCCGACTCGGGAAGAGCGCCCGGCTGCGAGAAGACGATGACGCCGTCACGAACGGCCATGATCGTCGGGATCGAGCGGATGTCGAACTTCGCGGCGAGCGCCTGCTCGGCCTCGGTGTCGACCTTGCCGAAGGTGATGTTCTGGTGCTTCTCGGACGACCGCTCATAGGTCGGAGCGAAGCGGACGCACGGCCCGCACCAGCTTGCCCAGAAGTCGACCAGGACGATGCCGTCCTTGCCGGTGACCTCGTCGAAGTTCTCAGCGGTCAGCGCAACCGTCGCCATGTTGTCTCCGTCCACGGGAAATTGGCTTTCGTGCGATGAAACCCATAGTTCACACCAGCAATTCCCGCTTCGGGTCCGGACGACACGTGGCCTGGAGCACCAAAACGAGACACCGCGTGGGGCTTGGGCAACCCATCGTAACGATTAGTGAGGGAAGCTCTCCCGTTTACTGAGCAAGTTGTGACGTCCGTTTTGCGGAAACGAATCCGACATGGCCGCCGGGTCAGGGCGGTACCGCCGCTGACCTCGGCTGTCGACCTCGCCGAGCGTAATAGGAAAGATTGTTAAATGTGACCCGTGTCACTGGCGAAAATCCTTCACATGGATACGCAGGGTGAGGCACACTTTCGGGCAACAGAGCGTGGGCGGCGGGTGCCGGGGAGGGCCCCGCCGCTCATTGCGTCTCCCCTCGGTCCGGTCACGGGGGTGGGCCCGGGCCGTGCGGTGCTGGGTAGCGTAACCGCCCATGATTGCCGCTGAGGACGAGTCCGCCGAGGTCGGTGTCGGGCCGTGGACCGGTGACCCGCCCGACGACCCGCGCTACGACCCTGAGCTGCTGGCCGGCGGGGATCGCCGCAACGTCGTCGATCGCTACCGTTACTGGAGCCGCGAGGCGGTCGTGGCCGACCTGGACACCCGCCGCCACGACTTCCACGTCGCCGTCGAGAACTGGCAGCACGATTTCAACATCGGCACCGTCGTACGCAATGCCAACGCCTTCCTGGCTGCCGAGGTGCACATCGTGGGCCTGCGGAGGTGGAACCGGCGCGGCGCCATGGTCACCGACCGTTATCAACACGTGCGGCATCACCCCACGATCGAGGAGTTCGTCGCCTGGGCCGCCACGCTCGATCTGCCGGTCATCGGGATCGACAACCTGCCCGGCTCGCGCCCGATCGAGACGACCACGCTGCCGAGGCGGTGTGTGCTGCTGTTCGGGCAGGAAGGTCCCGGGTTGTCCGCGGCCGCCCGGGAGGCCTGTGCCGAGCTGTTCTCGATCGCGCAGTACGGGTCGACCCGCTCGATCAACGCCGGGGTGGCCAGCGGCATCGCGATGCATGCCTGGATCCGCGCGCACGCGGGACCCCCGCCCGGGTGAATCTCGCTGATGGGCCCGGGTTCTGCCGATTCGCTTGACGCGGCCCCGCGCGGGCCGCACGGTAAAGAGCGTGGGTGTCACAGTGAGTTGCCCCAGATGCGGTGCGCAGGTGCGGGAGCCCGACCTGATGCACAGCGAATGGCGCTGTGACAGCTGCGGCGACGTGCCGCCGTTCCACGTCGCGGAGCACATCAACGCCGACATCGTCGACAGTATGGTGCGCCGTCAGGCGTCCATCGCTGGGAGCGCGCCGTTCTGGTGCCCGTGGCCGCTGCCCGCGGGTTGGATGGTCACCGGCGCCGGCTGGGCCGGTGACGACCGCCGGGGCGTACGCGCGACCGCGCTCGCCTGCAGTGGCCCCGAGCCGTTGGGCGGCGGGCCCGCGGACGTCGTGCTGATCGCCGAGCAGCCCGGCGTCGGCCTCGGCACCAGGTTCGCCGGGATCCCCGGCATCGACCCCGGCCACCTCATCGCCGAGGCGCTCAACGAGGTGGGCCATCCCGGTCCACACGCCAAGATCAAGGCCGCGGGCCACCCCACTCCACTGTGGTGCGTCAAGTCCCCCGAGGACAGAAGCGCATACGTGAGTGAGGCGAAAGGAATGTGGCTCTATGCGATAGCCTGGCCCGCAAGCGCGGGCTACTTCCTCGCGGAGCATGTCGTCCTGCACGACCTCTCCGAGGGGCTGCCGTCCGAGCTCGTGTACGGAGCGCCGTCGCCGTACCTGCAGGGCAAGGCCTAGGCAAGTTGGGCCCTGACCTGCGGGAATGGAATCGGCTTTTCGGCCACATTGTTCACACCGAGCGACGAAGCTGATACCGTCAGTACTGCCGCGGCGCTGACCGTCACCCGCACCCACAGGAGAAGGCCCGCCATGATCAAGAAGGTTCTGACCTGGCTTGGTATCGCGTTCTTGATCTTTTTCATCGCCTTCAACCCGAACTCGGCGGCGTCGGTGTTCGAGTCACTCGGAGGCACGATCGCCGATATTGCCCGAGGCTTCGGCACGTTCTTCACCAACCTCGTCGCTTAGCATCACCACATGGGTGGTCCAGCTGAGCCGCACGAGCCTCGAGGCGAGGGCGCCGGTCGCTCTCGGGACGACGACGAGAACTTCGGGTACAACGACCCGGCGTTCGATGAGGACCCCGATCGCGCGCGGCGCCGGCCCTATTCGGACGGCCCGGGCTTCAACCCCGACGCGGGCTACTCACCCGACGCCGGTTACTCCGACGACGCGGGCTATGCGCGCGATCGTTACGACGACGGTGTCGACGAGTACGAAGCCCCCATCTTCACCGAGGAAGAGCTCGAGGGCCTGGGTCCCGAGGGCGGGGGCGGCGGACCGCGCCGTGTTCTCCCGCTCGAGGACGAACCGACCACACTGGTCGCCCGTTATCTCTTCCCGACCGAGCGCTATCGCGGCGAGTGGAAGCGGCACTGGATCCACCTGACCACGCCGCTGGGCATCGGGGCGGGCGCCACCCTCCTGCTCGGCTACCTGGCCGGCTTCCTCACCCGGCAGAACATCAACGGCCTGGTCACCGTGGCCGTGCTGATCTGGCTCGGGGTGATCAGCTGGGTGGCGTGGAAGGTCTTCGACTGGTATTTCGACCGGTTCATCCTGACCAACAAGCGGGTCATGGTGGTCAACGGCATCATCACCCGCCGCGTCGCCATGATGCCCCTGCTGCGGGTCACCGACATGAAGTACGAGCAGTCCGCGCTCGGCCGTATGCTCAGCTACGGCACGTTCGTGCTCGAGTCTGCCGGCCAGGACCAGGCGCTCCGCGAGGTCAAGCACCTGCCCAACCCCAACGAGCTCTACCTGCGTGTGGTCGAGGAGATGTACGAGCCGCAGGCCGTCGAGGCGCGCCTCGGAAAGGACAGCGACGGCGACGACGCTTGATCGGCGCGCGGTAGCGTTTTGCGGTGACCCGAATCGACCTGCACTGCCACTCCACGGCCAGCGACGGCACTTTGACCCCCGCCGAACTGGTCAAGGCGGGCGCCGCGGCCGGTCTCGATGTCATGGCGATCACCGACCACGACACCACCGGGGGCTGGCAGGCGGCAGCCGACGCACTTCCCGACGGGCTGCGCCTGGTGCGTGGGGCCGAGTTGTCCTGCCGGTGGCACGGCGCCGACGACTGGCCGATCGCGCTGCACCTGCTGGCCTACCTGTTCGACCCGGCCGAGCCGCGCCTCGCCGGTGACCTCGCCCGCATGCGCACCGATCGGGAACAGCGCGCCGAGAAGATCGTGCGGAAACTCGCCGCCGACGGTGTGCCGATCACGTGGGACGAGGTCTACGGCTACGCCCAGGGCGGCTCCGTCGGGCGTCCGCACATCGCGCAGGCCCTGATCCGGGCCGGTCTCGTCCGCACAACGAACGAGGCGTTCGCCTCCCGGTGGCTGGGCGCTCGCTACTTCGTACCGAAAGCGGATCTTGATGTTTTCGAGGCGGTGCGAGCCGTGCGTGCCGCGGGCGGCGTGGCCGTTTTCGCGCACCCCCGGGCCACCGTACGCGGCAGGGTCGTGCCGGATCGGTTGATCGTCGAGCTGGCCGAGGCCGGGCTGTTCGGGCTCGAGGCCGACCACGAGGACCACTCCCCGGTCGAGCGGGAACACGTGCGCGCGCTCGCCGGTGACCTCGGGCTCGTGGTCACGGGATCGTCCGACTTCCACGGGACGCACAAGACCGTCCAACTGGGTGACTACACAACCGACCCCGAGGCGTACGAGAAAATTGTGTCGGCAGCCACCGGCGTTTCCGTCTTGGGGTGACTCCGGACGCACCGGACTGCGATCGAGCGGGTCCGGCACCTACCTTGATCGGGTGAATCTCAAGCTGCTCGGCGAGGTCTTCGTGACCCTGCTGGTCATTGTCGACCCGCCCGGCATGGTGCCAGTGTTCCTGGCCCTGACCGGCACGATGGACAGCCGCGCCCGGATGAAGGCTGGCACCCAGGCCGTGCTGCTCGCGCTCGGGGTGATCGTCGGGTTCGCGGTGGCCGGGCAGACCCTGCTCGACTACCTGCACGTGGATCTGCCGGCCCTGCAGGGTGCGGGCGGTCTGCTGCTCATCCTGGTCGCGCTGCAGCTGCTCACCGGCAAGGCCGACGAGCCGGCCGAACAGGGCGGCACCACCAACGTCGCCCTGGTGCCGATCGGGACGCCGCTGCTGGCCGGGCCGGGCGCGATCGTCGCCACGATGCTCTTCGTGCAGCGGGCCGAGGGCGCCGACGAATACCTGGTCATCGGCATCGGCATCCTGCTGGTCATGCTGACCGTCTGGCTGGTGCTGCGGTTCTCCGGAGTGATCGTCAAACTGCTGCGACCGGCCGGCATCGAGGTGCTCACCCGCATTGCCGGTCTGCTGCTGGCGGCCATCGCGGTGCAGCTGATCGCCGACGCGATCGACGCCTTCGTCCAGCTGTACATCAACGCGCCCTGACGGCGTTTCTGTCGTACCCGGCTGGCAGGATTGGTTCGTGCCCCCCACCAGGTCCCGCGCGACGGTCCCCGAGCAGCTCGGCTTCGACGGCATGCCCGAGCGGCTCTTCGTCTGCACCCCGAGCAAGCTCGGGGCGTTCGAGGACTGCCCACGCCGCTATCGATACTCCTACGTCGATCGTCCCTCGCCGCCCAAAGGGCCGCCGTGGGCGCACAATTCGCTGGGCGCGAGCGTGCACACCGCGCTGAAGAACTGGTATGCGCTGCCCGCCGACCGTCGCCTGCCCGAGTCGTTGCCGACGTTGCTCAAGTCGACGTGGGTGCGCGAAGGCTATCGCGACGTCGATCAGGAAAGGGTGACCTATCGGGCGGCGCTGCGCTGGCTCGAGACGTACGTGCGTGGGCTTGATCCTGCCGAAGAACCGCTCGGGGTCGAACGTGTCGTGGCCACGAAGACAGCCGTGCTGGCGTTCAACGGCCGGGCCGACCGCATCGACGCACGTCAGGGCCCCGACGGTCCCGAGGCGGTGATCGTCGACTACAAGACCGGCCGTTCCGGGCTCGGCGCCGACGACGCGCGCGGCTCGCAGGCGCTGGCCCTCTACGCGTACGCCGCCTCCCGGGTCTTCCGCCGGCCGAGCTATCGGGTCGAGCTGCATCACCTGCCGACCGGCACGGTCGCGGCGCACGAGCACACCGAGGAGTCACTGGCCCGCAAGGTCAGCCGGGCCGAGGACACCGCCCGCGACATCATGGCCGCCGAGCGAGCCGTGGCCGCCGGCGCCGATCCGGACGTCGAGTTCCCGACCAACCCCGGGACGCTCTGCTCCTGGTGCGACTTCCGCCGGTCGTGTCCCGCCGGACAGGATTCCCCCGCCAAAGACCCGTGGGAGTCGGTCAACCACCTGACGGCTTAGCTCGGTCACGCTGACGGCTCATCCCTCGGTCACGCCGGGGGCTCATCCCTCGGTCACGCCGGCGCGGGCGAGGGCGGCCTTGCGGATGGGGGCACGCGATACTTCCGGGGCAGCGAGTTGATCAGCGTGTCGAGCAGCAGGCGCAGACCACGAGCCGAGAGGTTCGCCGTCAGGTCGGTGGTGGGCCAGCCCGGGCCGCCGTACAGACGCCGTGCCCACGGCGGGAGCAGGCCGAACGCGGTGCTCGCCACGCCCAGATAGGCCCAGCGGGTGGGGCCCAGCGTCAGCCCGAGGCGCAGGGCGGGCGGCCCCCACTCGGGCGCGGGCGGCACAGTCAGAAAGAGGGCGGTCTCGGCGCCGTCCTTGGTCAGGCCCAGTTCAGGGCGCATCGCCTGGTAATAGGCCTCCACCTCGGCGGCCGTGGCGGGGACGGTCGCGGGGTCGAGGCCGACCAGTTCCGCCGATTTGAGCTGCTCGGTGTAATACCGGTCGATCTCGTCGGGTGTCAGCCGCCCCCCGGCCCTGGTCGCGGTGCTCAGGAACGACTCGACCTCGGCCACGTGCACCCAGCGCAGCAGTTTGGGCTCGTCGATGCGGAACTTCTCGCCCGTACGGGGGTCTGTTGCGCTCATCAGCGCGTGAAAGCGGCGGACCCGGCTCGCGGCCCGCTGAACCTCCTCGGTCGTGCCGAAGATCACCGTGGCGACGTACGTGGAAGTGCGGCTGAGGCGGCCCCACGGGTCGGTGCGGTAGCCGGAGTTCTGCGCGACACCGGCGACGGCACGCGGGTGCAGCGCCTGCAGGTAGAGCGAGCGGAGCCCGCCGAGCAGCAAGATCGGTTCGCGGTGCAGTTTCCAGGTGACCGAATCCGGCCCGAACAGCCCCACGTCGACGCTCATGTGATCCAGCGTGCCACGCGATCAGCGAAAAGTTGAACTCGTTCAGGTAGTTGTCTCGGCGAGGCGGCGACCCTGGCAGGCCGGGCAGAGACCCCAGAACGTCACCTCGGCCTCGTCCAGCTCGAAGCCGTGCGCGTCCGACGGGGTCAGACACGGGCGCTCACCCACCGCGCAGTCGACATCGGCGATCTCACCGCACCCCCGGCACACGATGTGGTGGTGGTTGTCGCCGACCCGGGCCTCGAAACGCGCGGGGCTGCCGGCCGGTTCCAGGCGGCGGGCCAGGCCGGCCCGGGACAGCGCGCCTAGAACGTCGTAGATCGCCTGGGTCGACACCGACTCGAGCCGGGTGCGGGCCCGGACGGCGATTTCCTCAACCTCCAGATGCCCGCCCTCGGACAGGATCTCGAGCACGGCGAGGCGCGGCTTCGTGACCCGGAGGCCGTGCTCGCGCAGCAGTTCCTCACCGTTCGACATCGGTCCATGACAGCACGGAATCGGCGAATCCCCAACTTCTGCCCCGGCCCGACAAGATCGCATTTCAATTGAACCGGGTAGTTGCGGCAGGTGTACGCGCATGAGAAAGATGCTTGCGTCGTCAGATATCTCTCGGCTGGCGGCCATGAACCAGTTCCTCAGGAGGCATCGTGTTCGACCAGATCAACGGCCTGCCGGTGCACGCGCTCGTACTGCACGCCGCGGTCATTTTCGTCCCGTTGCTCGCGCTGGGGGCGGTGGTCTACGCACTGGTTCCCCGCTGGCGGCCCAAGACGGGATGGGCGCTCGTGCTGCTCGCTATCGCCGCGCCCGCGTCCGCGTGGGTGGCGAGGGCCTCCGGTACGGAGCTTTACAACCGTCTGCTCGAGCAGGGCGTGAGCGGGCGCGGCAAGGAGATCCTCGACGACCACATGGGCTTCGGCAGCCTCACGGCGTGGTTCGCGCTCGCGCTGGGAGTGGTGAGCCTCGTGATGGTGGCGCTCACCTGGCGCCGGGGCGGCGGCCGGCTCCCGATGATCGGTGAGGTGGGCGCGGCCGTGGTGATGATCGTCCTGGCCGCCCTGTCCGGCTACTACGTTTTCAAGACGGGCGACTCGGGGGCTACCGCCGTGTGGGGGACCTACTAGTCGCCGGCTCGGCCGGTCGGCAGACCGTACGCGCTGGAATGCCGATGCTGGGTACGCCGGGTGATGGAGGTTCAGAAGATCACCCGAGCGCAGAGGAGGCAGAGCAGGATCAGGGCGATCGCGCCCGCCACCAGGCCCACGCCGTACGTGACCGTGCGGGCCGAGCCCTCGGCGTCGTCGAGGGCGTCCTGATCCTGCGTCGGCATGTTCCGTGGCGGCGGCGGGTGCGCGATCGTCGGGGGCCGCCAGTTCGGCGACGGCCGGGCAGTGCGCGGCGGCCCCGGATAGTTGCTGCCTCGCTTGGGCGTGGGCGCCTGCGGCCCGGGAGAGGGCGGTGCCGAGTCGGGATCCGGTCGTTGCCAGTACGCGTCGTCCGGGACGCCGGTGGGGGAGCTCACGTTCACCGACGGTACAGCTGAAGGGGGAAGACTTCCGCAGGGGCGCGGGCCTACCCTCGTACACGTGGACATCCTGGATGAACCCGAGCGCGACAACGACGCCGAGCGCGTGGTCGATTTCGACTCGGAAGAGGCGGCGGTCCTTCCCGACCAGACCCGGGACGACACCGAGCGCGGTTGGGGCGAACGCTCCTACGACAACGATGAGCGCCTGCTGGAAGACCGCCCGCCGCACTGGTGATCGGCCTTGGCGGCCGCTCGACGTGTCCGACCGTACGGTGTGCTTCGACGGTCAGCCGGGGCGGATCAGGACGGCGAAGGTCTGACCGGGGCCTGCGACGGCGTGCTTGGCCTCGTCAGGGGTCAGCGCCAGCAGCAGGCCGCCGATCGCGGGGTCGTCGGAACGGGTGACCTGAAGGACAAGCGCCGAGCCGGCGACCGGTGTCGCGCCGCCGCCGGACTCGTCGAGGAGCAGAAGATCAACCCGGTTGCCCGCCTGGACCAGGGCCAGGGCGGCGGGATCGGCCAACCGGACGGGCACGCCCACGCTGCCGGACGGGACCGGCTGCACGCTGATGCCGCCCGGTGTTGCGGCCGACGGGGTCGCGGGTTCCTTCCCCGGTCCTGCCTGAGCTCCGGGCCTGCCCCGATCGCCTTTTGCGGCCTGCATTCCGTTCTCGCCTCCGGCGGCGGCCAGAGGGCCATTGCCGCACGGGTCCGACGACGACCACGACACCAGGGCGGCGCTGCACAACAGGAACACGACCACCGCGAGGCGCAGCACCATGCCGGTGGCCGGCCGGCGCCAGCGTACGGGATCCAGGCGCCCGTCGCGGCGGTTGCGGCTGGGTGATCCTGTCGCCTTGGGGAGGACAGCACCCAGCCGGGAGCCAGTGGATCTGCCCATGAGTCGTGCCCCTTCCGGACGCCGCGGCGTCGCGGTCTTGCGGCGCCGGGGCGGACGTTAGGCGAGACGGGAGATCGTTCGCTCGGGCCCTGTGGACAACCCCGAATTGTGGATAACTCAAGCCGATCTTCGCGAGCGGCGTAGGTTCACAAAGCCCCCCGGGTGGGGGGTCTCGGGGGAGGGCCGTGGGGGTCTCGTGGGAGGGCCGTGGTGGGGGTCTCGCGGGAGGGCCGTGGTGGGGAGAGCGCCGTCGGCGGGTACGGCCAGTCGTGCCGGGGGACGGCCAGTCGTGCCGGGGTCGCGGGTACCACCGCCTACGCCGGGGCCGGCGGGTAGGCCGACTACGCCGGGGTTGGCGGGTGCGACCGGCTACGCCGGGGTTGGCGGGTGCGACCGGCTACGCCGGGGATGGCGAACCGCGCCGGGAGAGGGACGGGCCGGCGCGGTTCGGAGGCTTCGGGTCAGGAAGCGGCGGCTGTCTTCGAGCTGCTCGACGAGGAGGAAGACGTCGCGGTGGTCGAGGACGTCGACGAGCTGGACGACGACGAGGACGTGGACGACGAGGACGTGGACGACGAGTCACCCGAGGACGATGTCGAGGACGAGCCGTTGGTGGCGTCGGCCTTCTTGGTGGACTCGTTGCCGCTGGACTTCTCGGCGCTCACGTTTCCGGAGCGGGAGTCGTTTCGGTAGAAGCCCGAACCCTTGAAGACGATGCCGACCGAGTTGAAGACTTTGCGGAGCTTGCCCTGGCAGTTCGGGCACTCGGTCAGTGCCGGGTCGGAGAACGACTGCACGGCCTCGAGCTGGTGTCCGCACTCGGTGCAGGCGTACTGGTAGGTAGGCACGGCTCCTCCGGATCTGGTCGGCTGCTGGCACTCGCCAACTCCGAGTGCCAATGTTGCGCCATCGGAGGTCATTTCGTCCACTCGGCCGGGCGTCTGAGGAGTCAATCGCCCCAAACGCCCGGGTCGGCGGCGGGTGTCTGGGGAGTCGATCGGCGGAAACGCCCGGGTCGGCGGCGGTCGCGTCTACGGCGGCGGGCGCGTCCAAGGTGGCGGTCGCGTCCGAGGGGGCGGTCGCCGGAGACGCCTGGGTCGACCGTTGGGGTCAGCGGGCTGGCTCGGGGGCTTCGGCGTCGAAAACGGTGAGGCCGCCGCCGGGGGTGATTGCCGCGTGCACCGGGCGGTCGTGTGGTTCGGCGGGCACATGGTCGACCAGTTCGCCGTCGTGCAGCAGGGCCACCACGAAAGAGTTGCCGGTCAGACGGGCCAGTGCCCGGTCGTACGAGCCGCCGCCCCTTCCCATGCGCATGCCCCGGCGGTCGACGGCCAGGGCGGGCACGAAGACGAGCGTGGCTTCCCTGACGGCTGTGACGCCGAGGCGGGGGCCGTCGGGTTCGAGCAGTCCGCGGGGGGCGGCGACCAGACGCGAAGGGGTGGCGGACGGATACGCAGCCCAGTCGAGGTCGTTGTCCGGGAGGAGAACGGGCAACAGGACCCGGGCCCGTGCGGACAGCAACGCCACCAGATCGGTCCCGCCCGGCTCGCGGCCCACCGGCATGTACGCCGCCACTGTGGGGTGGTTGTCACGGCGTACGAGGGAAAGGGCTTGATCTTGAATGGCGAGGGCGGCGGAGGCGAGCGACGAAGGCGTCAGGGCGCGACGGGAAGTGAGGAGGCGATCGCGTAGCGCAACCTTCGCGGCGCGAGATCTTTCCGCATCACGGGTTAAATCGGGCACGCAACACCCCCTTTTGAAAACCGGCAAACGGTGCACACTATGTCAGCATCGCTCCAAAGAGGGCCACTTCCGGGAGGATGCGTGACGCTACGTGGCCGGCTCACCACTGCCTTTCTGGTGGTTGTGCTCGGTCCGGTCCTGCTCGGGTCCATCTTTGTCGCCCTGACTGTCGCCGCGGTGAGCCGGGACCGGACAGCCGAGCGACTCGACCATGCCACCACCACTGTGCGGACCGGGATGGCGGCGGCCTGCCGGCAGCTTCAGGCAGTGGCCGACGCGGTGGCGGTGGTCCCCCCGGCCGAGCGGTCGGCGGTGGCCGATCAGCTGATCACACGCGGTCTGGCCACCGACATCAAGATCGTGACCCAGGTGCACGCGCGTGCGAGCGGGATGACGCTTCCGGTGCCCCGCCCGGTCGAGTTCACCGGCTGGCAGGACTGCGCCTTCCCGGTGGGTGGGACGACCACCGCGATATCCGTCCGATCCGTCGCCGGTGACGAGCTGATCACCGCCGCGCAGGCCGTCGACCAGGAATTTCTGGCTCGTCTGGCCGCCGCCAGCGGAACCGAGATCCAGCTGGGGGATCAGGGCGAATCCGCCGGGGAGCACCGTCGCCTCGAGGCCGAGCCCGGTCAGCCGCTGCGTCTCACGCTCACCGTTCCTCCGGGCAAACCCAGTTTCCTGTACGCCCTTCTCCCAGCTGTCGTGCTTGCCGCCGCGCTGGCCGCCGTGCTGGTGGCGCGCTGGCTGGCCTACTCGACCACCCGCCCGCTGGGTGAGCTGGCCTGGGCCGCCGACCGGGTGGCCGACGGCGAACTGGACACCCGCGTGCCGATCCCGCGCGCCGACGAGCTGGGCCGGCTCGCCGCCACCTTCAACCGGATGACGCGGGAGCTGCAGGCCTACGTGCAGGCGCTGACCGCCAGCCGCGACCAGCTGCGCGGGCACCTCGCGATCCTCGGCGAGACCCTTTCGAGCACCCACGACCTGCACCGGATCCTGCAGGTCATCCTGCGCACGGCCCTGGCCGCGACGGGTGCCCGGGCGGGGCTGGTGCTGCTGCTCGACCCGGCAACCGAGCAGCTGGTCGCGCGGTGCGGGGTGGGCCTGTCCGGCGACTGGGACGTGCCCGACGCCGAGCTGCTCGAACGCCGGTTGCCGGTCGGCTCCGGGGTGCTGGGGGCGGTGGCCGCGACCGGTGAGCCCCGGCGTGGGCAAGGCTCGCCGGCGACGGCGGAACCACCCTGCCTGACCTATGTGGCCGTCCCGATCTGCGCGCCGGCGGCGGCCGAGGAACCGGGCGACCCGCTGCCGCAGCCCGACACGCTCGGGGTGCTCGCCCTTTACGACCGGGTCGGCGGGGACGCCTTCGACGACGCCGATTTGCACACCCTGCGTACGTTCGCCGGACAGGCCGGGGTGGCGGTGCACAACGTACGGATGCACGAGGAGGCGCAGCGGCTCTCGCTGACCGACCCGCTCACCGGGTTGTGGAACTACCGCTACCTGCGGGAATCGTTGCGCCGCGAGGTGGAGCGGGCCAGCCGGTTCGGGCGCATGCTCGCGGTGCTGGTGCTCGACCTCGATCACTTCAAGGAGGTGAACGACACGTACGGGCATCCGGCCGGTGACGTGGTGCTGGGCGAGTTCGCCCGGCGGATCCGCGTCGGGCTGCGCGAGGTCGATGTGGCGTTCCGCCAGGGTGGGGAGGAGTTCGTGGTGCTGCTGCCGGAAACCGACGCGTACGGTGGCGCGATCGTCGCCGAGCGCCTCGGAGCCGCCGTACGGGGTCGTCCGGTGACCGCCGACGGCGTGCCGATCCCGGTCACGGTGTCGATCGGAGTGGCGGTCTATCCCGAGCACGGTGAGAATTCCGTACAGGTGCTCGCGGCCGCCGACCGCGCGCTGTACGCCGCCAAGAACGCTGGACGGGACACGTACCGGCTGGCCGAACCCGGCGATGTGACGAAGTCAGGGGTTTCCGAAACGGATCATGAAGGAAACTTTGATCAGGCGACGACTGTGCCGGGCGGGTTACGACCGCAGCCGCACAGACGTGGCCGATAGTCTCGCGGCATACCACGGGCACGACTGAGCGAAGGTGCGGTGACCTTGATGACCACGAACGCGAACGCGTCCGGCCGTCGAGCGGTGAAGGCCGTCATTCCGGCGGCCGGTCTGGCGACCCGGTTCCTGCCGGCCACCAAGGCCGTGCCGAAGGAGCTGTTGCCCGTGGTCGACCGGCCCGTCCTGCAGTACATCGTGGAGGAAGCCGCCGCCGCCGGCATCACCGACATCCTGCTGGTCACCGGCCGTGGCAAGACGTCGATGGTCGACCACTTCGACCGGCGGCCCGACATCGAGGCCCGGCTGGCCGACAAGGGCGACGATCAAAGGCTTGCGGCCGTACGCCGTACGAGCGAACTGGCCGACATCTACACGGTTCGCCAGGGGGAGCCGCTCGGGCTGGGCCACGCCGTCGGCACCGCTGCCTCGCACGTCGGCGACAACCCGTTCGCCGTTCTGCTGGGCGACGAGTTCGTCGAGGAGGACAAGCCGCTCCTTCCCGCGATGCTCGACCTGCAAGCCCGTACGGGGGGAATTGTCCTTGCCCTGGGCGAGGTGAAGCCGGAGGAGACGTCGCGCTACGGCATCGCCTCGGTCAACCCGTCGGCCGAGGGCGGCGACGTCGTCGAGATCACCGGGCTGGTCGAGAAGCCGTCGCCCGACGAGGCGCCGAGCAACCTGGCCGTGCTGGGCCGCTACATCCTGCCGGCGGGCATCTTCGAGGCGATCGAGAACACCAAGCCCGGCAGCGGGGGCGAGATCCAGCTGACCGACGCGATGGCTCAGCTGCTGGCCGACGGCGTGCCCGTGCACGGCATCGTCTACCGCGGACACCGCTACGACACCGGCATGCCGCTGGGCTACCTGCAGACGGTCGTCATGCTGGCCGCCAAGCGCGACGACCTGGGCGAGGAGTTCCGGAGCTGGCTGGCCGAGTTCGTCGCCGGCGGTGCGAAGGGATGACGGCCACGGCCGATGCCGAGGCGGCCGCCAACGAGCTGATGCCTCTCGCCGAATACCTGGGCAGCGTGCTGCGCAGGCTTCGCGCGCTGCCTCCGCTCGACCTCGACCTCACCCAGGCGCACGGCAACGTGCTGGCCAACGACGTGCTCGCGCCGCACCCCTACCCGGCTTTCGACCAGGCCGCGATCGACGGCTACGCGGCCCGCTGGGAAGACCTGTCCGGGGCCGGGCGGGTCGGGTCGCACCCGTCCTTCGGGCGGTTCGAGGGCGGCCGGCCGGTGCGGCTCAACGTCGTGGGTGACCTCGGCGCGGCCAGCTGGCGACCGGTCCGCCTCAACCCGGGCACCTGCTTCTCGGTGGCGGCCGGTGCGCCGCTGCCCATCGGCGCCGACGTGGTCGTGCCCGTGCACTGGACAGATCAGGGCATGGCGGCCGTCGAGGTCCTGCACGCCCCCAAGCGGGGTTCGGGCGTACGGCGCGCCGGCGACGAGATCGCGGCGGGGCAGGTGCTCGCGCCGGCCGGGGCGTACGTGACCCCGGCCATGGTGGCGACGTTCGCCGCTTCGGGCATCGGCCACGTCGTGGTGCGGCCCAGCCCACGGGTCGTGGTCGTGGCGACCGGCGACGAACTGGTCGACGTCGGGCGGCCCAGCCAGCCCGGACAGGTGGTCGACGCCAACTCGCACGCGTTGACGGCGGCCGCGGTCGAGGCGGGCGCCCTGGCGTACCGGATCGGGATCTGCGACGACGACCCGGAAGGCCTGCGCGGCCTGCTGGAGGACCAGACCCTGCGGGCCGACCTGATCATCACCACCGGCGGCACCGGCACCGGTCCGGGCGACATGCTGCGCCGCGTGCTGTCCCGGCGGGACCCCGGTCGCGGCGCGGTCGAGTTCACCGACGTCGCCCTCTGCCCCGGCGCGACCCTCGGCTTCGGCACGGTCGGCGGCGAAGAGGTGCCTGTTGTCTGCCTGCCCGGCGAGCCCGGCGCGGCGCTGATCGGCTTCGAGGTGCTGGCCCGCCCGGTCATCCAGCTGCTGGCCGGGGCCGAACCGGTGTTCCGGCCCAGCGTCAAGGCCCACCTGCTCGAGACGGTTTCCTCCCCGGGCGGCCTGCGCGAGTTCCGGCCGGCCCACGTGGCAGAGCGCCGAGGCGGGGGACATACGGTGCAGCCGCTCGCCGGGGGGCCGTACACTCTCTCCGGCCTGGCCGAGGCCAACGGACTGCTGGTCCTCGGCGAGCGGGTCACCACGGCAGCCGCCGGCTCGACCGTGGATGTGCTGCTTCTCGACCGGAGGCGATAGATGCTGGGGTCCACGCCCGGGTGGCCCGCCGTGCTGGCGGACGGCCCGGTGTTGTTGCGGCCTTACAAGCGCGGCGACGGCCGGGCCTGGTCCGAGGTGCGGACAGCCAACCAGGAGTGGCTGGCCCCCTGGGAATCGGCGCCGCCCGGCCCGTGGTCCGAGATGAACTCGACGCGCGCCTTCAGCTACGTGTACTCCGACATGAAACGGGCCGCGCGCCGCGGCGACAGCATGCCGTTCGCGGTCTGCCTGCGCGAACCCGACGGCAGCGAGCGCCTTGTCGGCCACCTCAACCTGGGCAACATCGTCCGGAGAGCCTTCGGTTCCGCGTACGCGGGATACTGGGTCGACCATCGGGTAGCCGGCCGTGGCGTCATCCCCACCGCCCTCGCGCTCGCCGTCGACCACGCGTTCGGCCCCGGCGGGTTGCACCGCATCGAGGTCAACATCCGCCCCGAGAACCGGCCGTCGCGCCGCGTGGTGGAGAAGCTCGGCTTCCGCGAAGAGGCCTACCACCAGCGCTACATGCACATCGACGGCAGCTGGCGCGACCACCTGGGATACGCGTTGACCAGCGAGGAGGTCGCCGCCGAGGGAGGCCTCATGGCCCGCTGGCGGCGGGTCCGAGCCTGACCCCGGTGTGCCTTATTGATCCTTACAGCTCGGCGCGCCCGGCGCGCCGTGCGCATTTCCGCAGCTCGCGGCCGTAGCCTCGGGGTGAAAAGGGTCTTGCGGTCCGCGCCGACACGTGCACAGCGGGCCGCCCGTAGCTGACGGGAGGGGTGAGGGTGCCGACCTCGGTGCTCCTCGCCGTCCTCGCCGCGGCCGGACTGCTCGCCCTCGCGCCGGCGCTGGTACGCCGGTACGACGCCACCGAGCGGCTCGCCGCGGAGCGGGCGTCGTCGACGGCGAGGGTGCTCCAGCGCCGGCGTCGTCGCCGAACTGTGCCCGGACGCCGACCGATCAACCCCGGACGGCTGGTCACGGTTACGGTTCCGGCCCCCGCGAAATCTGTCGAGAAGCCGCAGCGCAGGCTACGCCTCGTCACCCCGGGCCGCCGACCCGCCCGGCGCGTGCCGCAGCGAAGGCACACCCCAGCCCTCGTACGCCGGCGCCGGGTCTTCGCCGCCCTGCTGCTGCTCAACGTGATCGAGCTGGTCGGCGTCGCTGCCGTCGGCCCCGGCTTCTGGATCGGCTTCGCGGTCACCGCCGCCCTGCTCGCGATCGACCTGGTGCACCTGCGCAACCGGGCCCTGGCCGACCGCCGCCGCCGGCGCATCGAAGCCCGCGAGGCGGCGTGGCTGGCCGCCCGGCAGGCCGAGGTCCGCCGCGCCCAGGCACGCCGCGCCGCCCAGCGCCGCGAGAAGCAGAAACAGCTGGCTGCCCAGCGCGAGGCCGCCCGCCGTACGGCGATGGGCCTGGACCGCGACGAGGGTGAACTGCCCCCGGCCGCCCCGCCGTCGGTGTACTACCGCCGGGCGGGCGGGTTGCGGGGACGCCCGTACGAGGCCGGGGGACGACACCACACGGCATGAGGTGGGGGTGGTTCGCGGACCGCTGGTGGAACCTGTTAGCCTTGCTGCGGTTCCACGGACTGCGGTCCGCGGGCTGGTAAGGGGCTGTGGCGCAGTCTGGTAGCGCACCTCGTTCGCATCGAGGGGGTCTGGGGTTCAAATCCCCACAGCTCCACCATCAAGATGCAGGTCAAAGCGGGTTCTCTGGGCAACCGAGGGCTCGCTTTTTCGTTCTTTGACCGTCGCTCGACCTTGCTCTGGCTGTGCATCGGGCGTGGCCTTTTGCGCGAGGTGCGCAAAGTTATGCGAATATCGATGGCATAGGATGAGGGTACGCATAACTTTGCGCATAACGCGCGTGATGGAGACGAGTCGTGACAGTGTCGGCTGGCAGTGGAGGCGACCTTTCCGCTCAGGTGGTCCGTTGGGCGGCCGCTGGGGAGCAGTACGACGTCGAGTTCAAGGGCGAACGACGAGAGCGTCTCAACGATCGTGACCTGCTCGAAGCGGTCGTTTGCCTGGCGAACGGGCGAGGAGGCGTACTCCTCGTCGGCGTGGAGGATGACGGCCTGGTGACCGGTGCCCGGGCTCGCCACGAAGCGGGTCGGACAGACCCGCTTCGCCTGCAGGCATTTGTCGCGAACTCCACGCAGCCTCCGCTGTCGGTGACCGCCGACGTCGTTCAGGTCGACGACAAAGACGTTCTTGTTGTCACCGTGCCCGACAGTCCGAGGGTCGTCGGAACGGCGAAGGGAACTTATGTACGGCGGGCAATTGGCGGAGATGGTCGGCCCACCTGCCTTCCGTATCACTCCCACGAGATGTTGGCTCATGAGGTCGACCGCGGTGCCGTCGATTGGGCAACGCTCGCCGTCGGCGGTGCTACCTGGGACGATCTCGACCCGCTTGAATTCGAGCGTGTCCGCCGTCTGGCGGGCGCTTCGGGTGCAGCTGCCGATCGCGTGCTCGCGACACTGTCAGACCGGGAGATCGCGAACGCGCTGGGGATGACGAGGGCGGGCGCCAATGTGACCACCGGTGCGCTCCTCCTCTTCGGTAGAACCGGGGCCATTCGCGACCATCTACCTACCCACGACGCGGCGTTCCAGGTTCTTCGAGGTCTCGAGGTCCAGGTGAACGACTTTCTTCCGCTGCCGCTGGTTCGGCTGGCCGAGGAAGTCTTCGCGCGGTTCAGGGCACGCAATCAGGAGGAAGAACTCCAATTCGGCCTGCTCCGGGTGTCCGTTTCGACCTACTCGGAGACGGCGTTCCGTGAGGCCCTGGCGAACGCGTTGATCCATCGTGATTACACCCGTCGCGGCGCTGTCTACGTGCAGTGGAGCGAGGAGCAGCTGGAAATCTCAAGTCCGGGCGGCTTCCCGTCCGGCGTCCGGCTGGACAACCTTTTGGTAGCACCTCCTCACCCCCGTAGCCCGCTACTTGCCGACGCCTTCAAGCGGATCGGTCTGGTGGAGCGGACAGGCCGTGGCATCAACCGCATGTTCGCCGAGCAACTGAGGCTCGGCCGCCCGGCCCCGGACTACGGTCGAAGCTCGGATGATCGGGTCGTTGCCGTGCTTCCCGGCGGCCCGGCGAATCTCTCCATGACGCGGTGGGTTCTGGAGCAGGAGAGTCAGCAAGGAGCCCCACTCGGGTTGTCCGAGCTTCAGGTTTTGTCGGAGCTTGAGCAGGAAAGACGTGCGAGCACCAGCGCGCTCGCCCACGTGCTGCAGCGGACCGACGCCGAGACCCGGATCCTCCTCACTCGTATGGTGGAGCGGGGGTGGGTGGAAGCTCGCGGCGAGGGCAAAGGCCGTAGCTGGCATCTGTCGGCTGCGGTGTACCGGGCGCTGGAGGCCCCGGCCGGCTACGTGCGGATCCGGGGATTCGAGCCGCTGCAGCAAGAACAAATGGTGTTGCAGTACGTGGAGGCCCACGGTCAGATCAATCGCTCGCAGGCGGCCGACCTTTGCGCGCTGACTTCGGAGCAGGCAAGCCGGTTGCTGAGGCGCCTTGCGCGAGAAGGAAGGCTCGAGGCGCGAGGCGAGCGGCGCGGAACTGTTTACGTCAAGCCGGAGGTCTGATTCTTCAGCATCCCCCTGGTAGCGCACCTCGTTCGCATCGAGGGGGTCTGGGGTTCAAATCCCCACAGCTCCACGAGCTTTTGGCGCCTCGTGTCCGCACTTCGCGGACCCGGGGCGCTCGTCATGTCTGCTCCGGGGGGCCGAGGCCCTCGGGAAATCCCACGGCGCGGTGGTTGCGCTCGGCGGCCCACCTGCAGTTGTGCAGCGCTTCCGGCTCGAAGCCGTTGATCAAATTGTTGACGGCTGACGTACGGATTCAGCTCCAGATCTGCCGCTCGGGATGCCAGACGAGGCCGGCGGCTCGCCCGCTGAGGATGGGGTCGGCGAAGCGGACGACGACATCGAGGACCGCTGCGAAGTCGTGGGGAAGCTGGTCGGCGAGCCGCTGGCGGCGGAGCCAAGCGATCCACTTACCTTGAGCGAGTAGTCCCGCCATCGAGTGTTGGCGGTCCCTCGCTCCAGCATCGTCACGATCTTTTCGGCGTAGACCATCGGGAGGGGGTACCCGTTGATCGCGAGCTCTCCTCCCCGGAGGGCTATCTCGATCAGGTCGATGTCGGCGTCCCAGGGCAACGCGGTCTGATGGAACATGCCACGCGAGACCAGCTCAAGAGCGCCCTTGTCGCGCAACTCGTAAAGACGGCGCTTGGTGAGGCCCGCAGCGCGCGCTTGCTGATAGGTGAAGGTGGGCGGAAGGGCGGTCAAGTCGATGCTCTCCACACGCTCCCCCGGGACCTTGACGTCGCGGGAAATGTCCTACACAGGAGAGCTCGTTGTGAGAAGGATTGTTCCCGAACGGATCGGCGCCGCGGTGGTTGCGTGCGCGGTCAGGGCTGTGGTCGGCTGGGCTTCGCATCTCTGAGGTTTGTGGGGGCGGGCCGTGGGGTTTGTGCTTGATACCGGGGGCATGGCGGCCGGTGAGCGGGTTGAGGCCGTTCAGGCGGCGATGATGTATGCGTCGGCGCCCTGTCATGTGTTGCATGAGGATCCGGGTGGGGTCGTGCGGGCGCGCATGGAGGTGTGGGAGTTCGGGCGGACGACGATCTTCACGCAGCGGTCGACCGGGATTCGGCTGCTTCGGACGGACAAGCTGGCCAAGCAGGACGCCATGCCGGTTGTGGCGGTGTCGGTGCAGCGGCGCGCGCAGGGGCGGCTGGAGCAGCGCGGGCATCAGCGGGTGGCGGGGCCGGGTGAGCTGGTCGCCGTCGATCTGTCGGGGGCGTACGACTTCTCGTGGTCGGGGGACGGCGCCGCGGGATGCATCCAGATCCCGTTCGACCAGCTCTCGTTGCCGTTGGACGTGGTGCGGCGGGCGGCGCCGGAGCTCGAGTCGAGCCCGCTCTATCGGCTGGTCGCCGAGCATGTGACGAGCCTGGCGCGCGCGCCGGCGGCGATCACGGCGGACGCCTCGTCGGGGGCGGTGGCGGCGGCCAGCATTGATCTGGTGCGGGCGTTGCTGGTCTCGGCGGCAAGGGCCGGGCGGCATGCTCGCCGGGTTCGGTTCGAGACACTTCTTTCCCGCGTACGGGCGTACGCGCGCTCGCATCTGGCCGACCCCGACCTGTCGCCGGCGACGATCGCGGCCGCGCACAACGTGTCGTTGCGGCAGCTCTACAAGGTGTGTGCCGAGGCCGAGCTCAGCCTCGAACAGTGGATCATCGAGGAGCGGTTGCAGCGCGTGCGGCATGCGCTGGCCCAGCCGGATTTGGCGCACCTTCCGATCGCGACGGTCGCCCGGCGCTGGGGTTTCCGCGACCCGACCCATTTCACGCGTCGATTCCGGGCCCGGTACGGGATGACCCCGGGCCAGTGGCGCCGATCGTCAGCCGCAGCGCGCCGTTGACCGATCCGCCGCGGGTGGCCCGTTCGGCGGCGGAATGACCCGCGGCCGAGCCACCGCCCACAGCCGGCAGAGTCGTCGCGCGCACCCGACTGGGACCGTAGCGCCGCCGTACGGGCTTGACCGGTCAAGTTGTGCAGACAGGGCCGAGGACGGTGCAGTGACGGCCGACCGGAGGACTGTGCCACGGCGATACGTTCCGCGAACCGGACTCGGGTGAAGGTGAAGGTGCGTGACGCATGAGCACGATCGTTCTGGTTCACGGTCTCTGGGTGACCCCGCGCAGCTGGGAGCACTGGGTGCCCTATCTGGAGGCGAAGGGCCACACGGTGCTGACCCCGGCCTATCCCGGCTTCGAGGTCGAGGTGGAGGCCCTGCGCGCCGACCCCGCCCCGATCGCCGCCGTGACGGTGCCCGAGACCATTGCCCACCTGGAAAAGGTCATCACGGCCCTGGACGAGAAGCCGATCATCATCGGGCACTCGTTCGGCGGGACGCTGACCCAGTTGCTGCTCGACCGAGGGCACGGCGCGGCCGGTGTGGTGATCGACTCGGCGCCGCCCGAGGGGATTTTGGTCAACCCGCCCTCACAGCTCAAGTCGCTGTTCCCCATCCTCAGCAACCCGGCCAAACGGCATCAGGCCGCCGGCTTCACCGCCGAACAGTGGCACTACGCGTTCTGCAACACCCTGTCCGAGGAGGACTCCCGGGCCGCCTACGAGCGGTACGCGATTCCGGCCCCGGGCAGCTGGGTCTGGGCGTACGGGCTGATCGCGAACTTCAAACCGGGCAAGCAGGAGACGTGGGTCGACTTCAAGAACCCGGACCGGGCCCCGTTGCTGTTCATCGCCGGGGGTGAGGACCACATCATGCCCGCGTCGGTGAACCGGTCGAACGCGCGCCACTACCGGGGTGAGGGCACGGTCACCGAGCTCATCGAGGTGCCGGGGCGCTCACATTGGACCTGCGGCGAGCCGGGGTGGGAGCAGATCGCCGACACCGCTGTCGACTGGGCTCTGCGTCACGCCGGATAGACGCGGGCCTTGGGGCAGAGGATGAGCAAGCAGCTGTCCACCCTGACGTCGTCGATCAGCGGGCCGTGACCCGCCGGGCTGGTCGTGCTCGCGAACTCGACCCGCAGCGAGCGGGACCTGGCCGGCACGTACGCGGTGTGCCGGGTGTATCCCATGTTGTCGCGGGACTTGCCGGCCGTGTCGAACGACAGTTTCTGCACGACCTTGCCGTTGACCCGCAGTTCACCGGTCTTGACCGCGGGCGCGCCGACGTAGTTGCCGCCCAGCGAGTACGAGATTCGGTAGGTCAGCAGCGGTGTGCTGGTGACCGTGCGGGCCACGGCACCGTTGACGGCGCCGTCGAGGTCGAGGTTCTGCCGGCCCTCGGCGGTGCTCCACAGGCGGGTCGTGCTGAGGTCGACGTCACCCGCGGTCACCTGCCAAGGGCCGAGCTGGGCGCCGGCGGCGTAGCGGGTGGAGCCGCCGGTCACGGCCGGTGTCTCGAAACCGTCGAGGAAGGCGGGTGCGGGAGCCGGGGCGGCGAGAAGTGCGGCAGCGAGAAGGATTCGCAATGGGGGACCTCCGTCGGGTCGGCGCGGCGTGGTGCCCACCGTAACGGCGAAGGGGCAAAACCGGATGTAACGGACAGCGTGTTGCCGGCCCGCTCGAGTGCGGCGGGCCGGCAACAACGGTCAGGACGTACGCGCTGTGGCCGGAGGCTCGGGCGCCGAACCGTACGAGCGGGTGATCCGGTATTTCGCGGTGACCGGGTCGGCTGCCAGCACGAGACGGATCACGTTGCCCGCCGTGACCTCGCAGCTGAACTCGGCCTGGCCGAAGCCGTCACAGGGCGCTCCGGCGGTGGGGCGGACCGTGGCGTGCACGGCGCCCGAGCCGGTGAGCCGCTCGACGGCCACCGTGAAGTCGGACGAGTCGCGGTCGGGCACGAACTCGAAGCACTCGGTGAACCGGCCGGACCGGAATTGCGCCCGCACCGACGGATCCCAGGGCTTGCAGTTCCAGAGCGAGTGCCTGTCCTGCAGGGCGAAGATGTAGTCGCCGGTCGGGGCCTCCGCCGGGGCGGTGAGCAGCAGCCGATAGGTCGCTGGGCCCGGCAGGTCGCATTCCGCGGTCGAGCAGACCGCGTTGTTCGCGCTGTCGTAGTACCGCATGAGCGGCACCCCGGCCCCGGAAGCGTTCGGCGGCAGCACAACGCCCGTCTCCGAGCGCCACGGGGTCTCGAACTGCCAGCAATCGACCTGGCCGATCGCCCGGAAGGCGCCGCGGGCGTTCGGCCCGGCCACCCCCTGCGTCGTGGTGAGGCGGCAGCCGGGACCGTTCATCGCCGCGAACGTGGTGGTGAACGACTTGGTGACGAGCCGGGTGTTCAGCGTCTCGGCGATCACCAGGTAACGCCCGGCGGCCGGGAGTGCGCACACCTCCTGCTGGAGGACGGGGAGCGGGGCTGACGTGCAGACGGGCTTA
This sequence comes from Paractinoplanes brasiliensis, assembly GCF_004362215.1. Classification (NCBI taxonomy): domain Bacteria; kingdom Bacillati; phylum Actinomycetota; class Actinomycetes; order Micromonosporales; family Micromonosporaceae; genus Paractinoplanes; species Paractinoplanes brasiliensis. The sequence goes on from NZ_SNWR01000001.1 coordinate 4,231,683, forward strand.
CCCGAGGGGTCGAAGACGCCGGTGGCCTGCCCGGTGTTCTGCGGGGTCCTGGAGCGTACGAGGTAGGTGCCCGCGGCCGGAGCGTCCAGGACGCGGCAGCGGACGTCGCTGAACCGGTTGGACGACCCGAAGGGCTTCGGCGTGTGCACGGGACAACCGACAGGCCGGGTGATCGAGCGGACCTGGATCTCGTTGCTGGTCGCCGAGGGCGGGGCTGCGGTCATGGCCAGGAACGTGCCGGAGCCGGGGAGCCGGCAGGGTTCGAGGAGCTGCGTCGGCAGGTGACAGACGAGGCTGCCGTCAAGCTCGCGGATGTTGCTGGAGCCGGCCGCGTTGTAGACGTTGATCTTTTCGGCCTCGGTGCCGGTGAACCGGACGCAGAGCGCCTCGATGCCGGTGCTCGGCACGGGCGTGGCGGCCGAGTTCCACGCGGTGCGGGCCCGGGTCGTGCAGTGCACCGGGTCCTGCGGAATCGCGGCGACCCGATAGCTCAGCGTCTGATCGGTCGGGTTCGGCACCTCGATGGTGTACGCCCCGGTGGCCGGAATGTCGCATTCGACGGCGGCGCAGACCTGGTTGCCGGCGGCGTCCCGCACCAGGAAGGACGGCGGGAACGAACGGTCAGCAGGTGTCTGGATGTAATGCGGCCCGGTGGCGAGGGTGACCTCGTGGCAGCCGGTCTGGCCGGGCGCCACGGTGGCGGCGCCGATCTGGTCGGCGGCGAGGGCGCCGAACTGGCCCGCTCGCAGCGGGGCGCATGAGGCCGCCGGGGCGGGATCGGACGGTGAGAGGTCGGACGGCTCCGCCTGAGCGACGCCGGAGAAGGTGGTGGCCAGGACGAGGCCGCACGCGAGCGCGGCACCCCAACGTTTCAAGACGTTCCCCCGTGACTTGTCGTGGATGGTGTCCTGAGTGGATATCACGCGGGGTGTCGACCTCTCCACCCCGTCGGCGACATATGCGTACGGCAAACGCATATGTCAAAGGGTGCGAGAGGGCACCGGTGCGATTTGCCGGAAACATGAGGGTTGCTACTTTTCTGTGGTACCTCTGGAGGCAGCCTCGGAGGTGACCCATGAAAGCTCCCCTGCCGGACAACGAGATCGACCGGCTCGCCGCCCTCTATTCGCTCGACATCCTCGACAGCGCGCCCGAGCAGGACTTCGACGACATCGTCGCGCTCGCCTCGAAAGTCTGTGGCACACCCATGTCGCTGGTCACCCTGCTCGACACCGACCGCCAATGGTTCAAGGCGCGGGTCGGAACCGAGGAAACCGGCACCGACCGGGACATCTCGTTCTGTGCCCACGCGATCCTCAACCGCGACCTGATGGTCGTGCCGGACGCCACCAAGGACCCGCGATTCGCCGACAATCCGCAGGTCACCTGCGACGGGGGCGTCCGCTTCTACGCCGGCGCGCCGCTGATGACGACCGACGGGTTCGCGCTGGGGACGCTCTGCGTGGTCGACAACGAGCCCCGCCGCCTCGACGGCGAGCAACTGCAGGCGTTGCGTGCGCTGGCCCGGCAGGCGACCTTGCAGATGGAGTTGCGCCGGCACGCTGTCGCGCTGGCCAACACCACGGCCCGGCTGCAGGAGCTCGAACGGCGCAAGGACGACCTTGCCGCCCTGCTCGGCGGGGACCTGCGAGCACCGCTGCGCCTCATCTCGGCGTACGTGGAAAAGCTCGGGGCGACCGGGCTCCACGACGCCGAGATGGCCGACCTGATCGGGCGCGCCACCGCCGGGCACATTCGGGGCTTCCTCGACCTGCTGCACCACCTGAGCACGCTGGCCGAGGCCGGGTTCGGCGCCGAGACCCTGCACATGCGCCAGATCGACCTCACGCGCATCACCCAGCGAGCGGTCGAAGCCGTACGCCCGATCGCCGCGACCAAGCAGATCTGGATCCTCAACCAGGCCGGCGGTCCCGCCCTGCCGATCATCGCCGACCCCGTACGCCTCGAGCAGGTGCTCACCCATCTGCTGTTCGCGGCGGTGAAGTACACGCCGACGGGTGGACGGGTGCGCGTCGGCACCGAGGTCGAGTCCGGCCCGGCCGTACGCCTCGACGACATGGACCTGCCCGACGGCCTGCGGCCCGAACTGTTCCCGCACCTCTACTACGGCGCGATCGCCCACCCGGCCGACGTCCCGGGACCCGACCAGGGCCTGGCCGTGGCCAAGAAGATCCTCGACGCGCACCACGCGACCGTCGCGCTGTCGGACCGGCCAGGCGACGGCACCTCGCTGCACGTGGTCTTCCCGCCGGCCGACCTCAGCCCGGCGATGGTGCTCGACGACCTGATGACCGTCTGACCTTTCGCCCGTAGGCAATCGGCCCGTGCCCGCTCGGCTGCAGTTCGAGCGGGCACGGGCCGACGCTTCACCCGGCGTGCGGCCGGGCTTTCACCCGGTGTAGACCGGGCCGGTGCCGCCACCCGGGGGCGAGCCGGCTGACGGAAGGTCCTCGGGGCCGTACTCCGCGGTGTGCTGGCCGGGGCCCGGCTGCGACGGCACCACCGGACGGGCAACCGCCCGGCCCGACGCCGGATGCGAGTCGGCGTGACCCTGACCCAGTGTCGAGGGCCATGTGTCCACAACGGGCGCAACCTGGGTGAGCGGCGGCGGAGGCGGCGGCAACGCCTCGGCCCGGTTGCCCAGACCCGCCCGGTGCAGCTTGTGCCAGCGCAGCCGGCCGCCGGTCAGCGCGGTGGTCGCCGACTGCATCAACACCAGATACATCAATTGCCGGTACGCGAACTGTTGCAGCGGCAACCGCCAGAGCGGTCTCAGCGACTCCTTGTCGAAGCGGAACGCCACCGCCGCGGTGAACAGTTGCAGGGCGAGCATGCCGAGCCACGCGACCATGGTCTCCTCCAGCTCCCAGAAGACCAGGCCGTAGACAAGCATGATGTCGACCACCGGCGCGAGCATCGGCAGCGCCACCCCGAACAGCGCGAGGAACGGCAGCCCGAGCCGGCCGAAACGACCCGACGGCCCCCGGTCGAACAGAGCGCGGCGGTGCTTCCACATCGCCTGCATCGTGCCGTAACTCCACCGGTAACGCTGCCGGTACAGTTGTTCCAAAGTGGCCGGCGCCTCGGTCCAGGCCTTGGCGTCCTCGGCGTACACGACCCGCCAGCCCTGCCGCAGCATGGCCATGGTGACGTCGGTGTCCTCGGCCAGCGTCTCGTCGCTGATCCCGCCGACCTGCCGCAGGGCCTCCCGACGGAAGGCGCCGATCGCGCCGGGCACCGTCGGCATGATGCCGAGCACCTCGTACAGGCGGCGGTCCAGGTTGAAGCCGATCACGTACTCGATGTGCTGCCAGGCCGCGACCATCCGCTCCCGGTTGCCGACCTTGACATTGCCCGCGATCGCGCCGACGGTCGGATCGGCGAACGGCTGCACCAGCGTACGGATCGAGTCCGGCTCGAAAATCGTGTCGCCGTCCACGGTGACGATCAGGTCGTGCCGCGCGAGGGCCACGCCGGTGTTCAACGCGTTCGGCTTTCCCCCGTTGGGCACCCGGACCACCCGTACGTTGGGAAGCCGCATCTGCTCGACGAGGGCGGCCGTGCCGTCGGTGGACCCGTCGTCGACGACCACGACCTCGATCGCCGGGTAGTCGCCACCGGCCAGGGAGCGTACGGCGGCTTCGATGCCTTCCTTCTCGTTGTAGGCGGGCACGATGACCGACACCGGCTCGACCACCGGCGGGCCCCAGCTCCAGCCGGGTTTGCGGCGCTGGCGCGCGTGCCGGGTGGCGAGGAGCAACAACAACGCCGTACGCCCGATGGTCAGCGCGCCGACCACGAGGAACAGGATCGCGATGAACCAGACGAGACCGTCGGCGACCCGTACGGTCCAGATCACCGCGCTGCCACGCCACACGTCGCTGTTCGCGGCCTGCGGGTTCTCGGGCAGCAACGGCACCTTGGCCGCGGCCGCCTCGTTGCTCTGCTCGATCGTGCTGTTGAGCCCCTCGGTGACGGTGGTGAACCGGTAACCGCGGGACTTCATGGCCGGGATGAACTGGCGCAGCGCGTCGACGGTCTGCTGCCGGTCGCCACCCGCGTCGTGGAACAGGACGACCGCCGAGCTCTCACCGGTGGGAGTCGCGTTCTTGACGATCTGCGGTACGCCCGGCCGCTGCCAGTCCTCGCTGTCCAGGTCGTTGACGACGACCAAGTAGCCCTGCTTGCCGGCGTCCTGGACGATCCGCCAGTTGATCTCGTCGATGGCGGCGTTCTTCGACGAGTAGGGGAAACGGGCCAGGTTGGTGTGCACGCCGGTGGCCCGGGCGATCGCGACCTGGGTCTGCGACAGCTCCAAGGTGCGCCGCCACGGCGCGAGGCGTTGCAGGTTCGGGTGGGTGAACGTGTGCAGGCCCAGCTCGTTGCCCTCGTCGGTGATCCGCTTGGTGAGCTCCGGGTGCCGTGACACCTCGGAACCGACCACGAAGAACGTGCCGTGCGCGTCGTTCTCCTCGAGCACGTCGAGGATCTTCGGCGTCCAGGCCGGGTCGGGGCCGTCGTCGAAGGTCAGCGCGATCGTCTTCGGCGGCATGCGGCTGGTGCTGGTCTGGCCGCCGGTGGTGTTGATGACCGGGCCGCCGTTGAGGATCTCTGCGGGGACGCCGGCCTGGTCACCGACCTCGGAGTCGAGGTGGTCGCCCTTGAACTCGGCGTTGATGTAGGCCTGCACGACCAGGACGCCGACGAACACCAGCACGAGCAGCGAGCCGAGCATGATCCGGGGGCGGGGGAGGAGCCTTCGCCGTACGGGGCCGCGGCCTCGCGTACGTGCCTTGGTGCGCGGCATGGGTGGCGGGGTGTTGGGAGGCGGGGCCTTGTGGGCGGGGGTGTGAGGCGTCACTGAAGCACCTTGGTCGTGAGGGATACCGGGTCCGGGAACAGCGGGGCGGTGGCCCTGGTCGTGATGTCGGGTGGGGTGGTTCCTTCCTCGCCGGTTGTCCGGGTGGCGGCGCCGGACGACGCCGATCCGCTGTTGTCGCCGTTCGTTGAGCTGCCGCTGCTGTTGCCGCTGGTTCCGGAGCCCTCCGCGCCTCCGGAGCCGGCGTTGCTTCCGCTGCTGTTGTTGTCGCCGTTGCTCGTGCTGTTGCCGTCGGGGCTGTTTCCGCTGCCGCCTGAGCCGCTGCCGCCTGAGCCGCTGCCGCCTGAGCCGCTGCCGCCTGAGCCGCTGCCGCCCGCGCCGCCCCCCGCGTCTCCGGCGCCGCTTCCGCCCCCGCCCGAGTTGCCGCTGTTTCCGCTGCTCGGGTTGCCGCCGCTGCCGCCTGTTCCGCCCCCGGAGGCGGACGAGCCCGAGCCGCTCGGGCTCGGGCTCGTCGGGTTGCCAACGGCTGTTCCGCCGCCTCCTCCGCCGGTGCCACCGCCGGGCGGCACCGCCGGGGGAACCGGCGGCACCTCGTCGACCGGGGTCGTCGGCGGAGTCGTGGGCGGGGTGGTCGGAGGCGTGGTCGGCGAGGTCCGGGGCGGCTTGACAGTGCCCGACTCCGGCTTGGGGGGCGTCCTCCTCGTCGGAGTCGGCGAGACCGACCGCGACGGGGTGGGTGTCCGCGTCGCCGATGGCAGCCGAGTCGACTCCAGCTGCGGGGCCGGCGGCCGGACGGTCGCCTGGCGGGGCTGCGCACCCGGGATGTAGAGGGCTCGTGCGGCCTGGGTCGCTGTGGGGGTCGAGGCGGGGCTGGGCTGGGCTGCCGGCGTTTCTTTCTTCTCGGGCTCGAGGCCGGGCAACGGCAGCACGGCGCTGGAGCGGACGGGGCCGCCGGCCAGGCTGACGCTGATCAGGCCGCCGTACAGCATGACCAGCACGCCGAACGCGTACGCGATCCGCCGCAAGAACCGGCTGCGGCGCCCGGTGCTGTCCACGAACACCGGCGCCGGCGTCTCCACCGAGATCACTTCCGTCTCGGGGAAATCGTCGGCCACGAAATGCGGATTTTCTGGCTGTCGCGAAGTCACGCCGCGAGCTTAAGAAGGTAAATCGCGATCTTGCGACGTCTCACTCTTCCGCATGACCGATGATCGTTTCCGCAGAATCAGCCGAAATGATGAGCGCTGGAGTTTGACCAGATGGCGACTGGTATGTGCCACGGTTGTCCACGCGTCGCTGAGCTGCGCCGAATTGGCAGACGCATTGAGGTTACGCGGTTTTGCTCATTGTTTTCCTGTCGTATCCCCGACAATGAAAGAGGCAAAAGCCCGAAGCATATTCACGCGACGATATGCACTTCTTAACGAGAATATACCACTATGTCCGGGTTGTCGAATTGGCTTGGTCGAAATTTGAAAGTCCCCCGGCCACCCGTTGTGTCCGACATCGGAGGTCGTTAAGCTTCTTCTTGCGCGCTCCTATCGCCCGCTTCCCCCGTGGCAGGCGATCGGGGCGCGCTCTTACTTTCTGCAGCCTTCCGCGTGACGCCCCCGCGGCCGCCGGTGCACAGCAGCACCACGGCATCCCGCTGCGCCCGGAAATGGAAGAGGGGCCGCCGCGCGGCGACTGCCACTGCGGCGGCCCTGAACGGCCGGGGCCGGTGAACTGAAGAAGGGGTCAGATCCAGCGGCCGCCCAGCCACATGCGCCCCGACCAACTCTCGTACGGGATCACCTGAGCCGTGAAAATTGGATAGAAGTAGGCGAAACACACCGCTACCAGCACAATGTAGGCACCTACCACTACGGTGCCTACCAGCTGGCGGTCCGATCTTGCCTTGCCCTGGGCTATGCCTTCGGGCGGCGTCATGATGGCGCCCAGCACGTAGACGACGGCCAGGATCAGGAACGGCAGGGCCGGCAGCACGTAGAACGAGAACATCGTGCGCCCGTCCTTGACCGCGTAGTAGAACCACGGCAGCAGGCCCGCGACCACCGGCACCAGGATCGCCCAGGCCCGCCAGTCGCGCCGGGCCAGGCCGAACCAGACCAGGGCGGCCAGGGCGGGCAGGAACGACCACCACAGGATCGGCGTGCCGAGCAGCAGGATCTCGCGGGCGCAGCTGGGGGCGCCGCAGTTGCCGCTGTTGTTCCAGTAGAACGCGACCGGCCGGCCGAGCAGCAGCCACTGCCACGGCCACGACTGGTAGATGTGCCGCTCGGTCAGGCCACTGTGGAACCTGTAGGCCTCGTGGTGGTAATGCCACAGGTTGAGCAGCGCGCCGATCAGCGGGGGCTCGCTCATGCCGTTGGCCTCGCGATAGTGGCGGAAGTAGCCGGTGTCGGTGACGAACCAGCCGGTCCACGTGGCCAGATAGATCACGAGGGTGAGCGCGAAGCTGAGGATCAGCCACCCCAGGTCGCCGAGGATGCCGGCCAGGAACGGGCCCTGGACGCCGGCCGACCGTCGCGCCTGGACCCGCCAGACGATCACCAGGGCGCCGAGGAACGGGGCGAAGAACAGCGCGCTCCACTTCACGCCGCAGGCCATGCCGAACGTGATGCCGGCGACCAGCAGCCACCACGGCACTATCCGGGGGACGCTTGCCGTCTTGGCCGGGTCGAACCCTTTTTCGAGCGCCTTGAGCCACTGGCGCCGGTAGTGGTCGCGGTCGAGCACGATGGCGGCGAACGTGGCCAGGATGAACGTGCCGAGGAAGATGTCGAGCAGCGACGTGCGCGAAAGCACCAGCTGGTAGCCGTCGAGTGTCATCAGCAGCCCGGCCAGCCCGGCCAGCAGCACCGAGTGGAACAGCCGGTACGTCACCCGGATGAGGATCAGAATCATCACGGTGCCCGCCACCGCGGCCGGGAAGCGCCAGCCCAGCTCCGTGTTGCCGAACATCAGCTCGCCGAGGGCGATGAGCCATTTGCCGAGCGGGGGATGCACCACGTACGCCGGGCCGTTGGTCTTCTCGTCCCATTCGACGCCGTGCTGCAACATGTCCCAGGCGTCGGTCGGGTAGTACACCTCGTCGAAGATGTAGCCCTTCGGGCTGCTGATCCCGCTGAGCCGCAGGATCGCCGCGATGGTCACGATCAGGGCGGTGACCAGCCACGAGTGCGGGTTCAGCCAGTTGTCGAGCGTCCTGAGCCGCCGCCGCACGATCTCGGGGACGGCGCGGACGCCCCCGGGTTCGGCCGCCGCCGGCGGTTCCGGGGTCAGCTCTGTCTCCGTCGTCGCCGCCGTAGTCACCCCGCGATCGTAGGACCTGCGACTGGGAGGCGGTGCCCGCCGTCACCTCGTCGCGGCGTGTGATGGACTTTTGAGGTGGCTGACATCAAGGAAGGCCGGGTCGTGCTCGTCGGCGCGCCGCTGGGCAACGTCGGCGACGCGTCCGCCCGGCTACGTGAGGTATTGGCGTCCGCCGATGTGGTCGCGGCCGAGGACACGCGCCGGCTGGCCCGGCTGGCCCGTGATCTCGAGGTGACGGTCACCGGCCGAGTCGTTTCATATTTCGAAGGAAACGACGAAAGGCGTACGCCGGAGCTGGTCGAGGCGCTGACCGGCGGCGCTGTGGTCGCGGTGGTCACCGACGGCGGCATGCCGAGCGTCTCCGATCCGGGATATCGCCTGGTGCGGGCGGCCCTCGACGCCGGTTTCCCGGTCACGGCGGCGCCCGGCCCGAGCGCGGTCACGACGGCTCTCGCGCTCTCCGGCCTGCCCAGCGACCGCTTCGTCTTCGAGGGCTTCCTTCCCCGTACGGGGTCCAACCGCCGATCGAGACTGAGGGAGCTCGCGTCCGAGCCGCGCACGCTGGTCTTCTTCGAGGCCCCGCACCGGATCGCGGGCATGCTCGCCGACCTCGCCGCCACATTCGGCGACGACCGGCCCGCCGCCGTCTGCCGTGAACTGACCAAGACGTACGAGGAAATCAGGCGCGACACCGCGGGTGAGCTGGCCGTGTGGGCGCAGCGGGAGGGGCCGCGCGGCGAGATCACGGTGGTCGTGGGTGGCGCCCCGGCCCGCCCCGCCGAGCGCCCGGCCGACGACGACCTGCGCGCGGCGGTCGCGGCCCGGGAGGCGGCCGGATCGTCGCGGCGGGACGCCATCCAGGCCGTCGCCGACGAGTACGGGATCAAGAAGCGCGAGGTGTACGCGCTGGTGCACGGCTAATAGGCGGCGGCCAGGAAGCCTGCCAGCAGCGCCAGCGGGCCGGCCAGGCTGAGCAGCACCGCGCTGCGCCGCGCCCGGGCCGTCTCGAGCCGCCGCGCCTTGGTCACGCCCGCGATCGCGTAGCCGCAGAGCAGCACAAGCGCGAACCCGAGCATCCAGCGCAGTTGCAGCAGGGGGCCGGTGCCGCCCACGTACGCCTGGCGGCTGTCCGGGCTGACCATGCGGGCGGGCGTGACCGTTCCGGGTATCCGGGCCTGCCCCTCGACGCCGAGCAGGCGCACCTGCGTGATCGTGTACCGGCCGTCGGCCGACGCGAACCGTCCGAGGCAGCGCTGGGTCACGCCTTCGCCGGTGCACTGGGTCGTGGTGACGTAGCCCTGGTCGCCGTGCCCGACCGCGAGCCAGAACGGCTCCGCGCTGACCCAGGCGAAGAACGCCGCCACCAGCCCGAGCGACACGAGCGACACCTGCGCCGAGAGCGGGCGCCCGGTTCGCTTGGCGCGGGCCCGGCCGGTGCTGCGGTGGCGGGCCCGGGTGAGCGCCGGCGGCGGCTCCTCGCCGGGCCGCACCTCGATGGTGTCGTCGCCCGGGTCGCGCCAGAACGTGGAGTTCTCGAGCCGGTTGAGCCGGGCGTCGGTTTCGGGGCTGCCGGTGGGCGGGGGCAGCGGCTCGGTGGGGCGGGCGTGCGGGCTGCCGGACTGGCGGGGCCGCGCGGGCAGCGGATGGTCCAGCGGCACGGTCGGCCGGTGGCCGAGGCTCGGATCCGGCAGCACCATGACGTCGTCGGGCGGCGGAGTGACCTCGGCCTTCGGCTTCGGCGGCACGACCGGGGCCGACCGTACGGCCTCCGGGTGGCCGCTCCGGGCCGCTTTCGCGTCCGGCGTCGTACGCGTGTCCTGGGCTGCGGGCTGGGCTTTCGCGCCCGGCGTCGTCTGCGCGTCCCGGGCCGTGAGCTGGGTGGACGGGGCGCCCGGAGGCTGCATGGGCTGGACGGACGGGGCGCCCGGGGGCTGCATGGGCTGGGCCATGGGCTGGGTGGACGGGGCCCCCGGGGTCGGCGTGGGCTGGGCCGGCTGCGCGGCCGGGGTCTGCGCGGCAGTGGCGGGCTTTGCCGCACCGGTCGGCTGCGTTTCCCGGGCTCGCTGGGCAGCGGGGGCCGGTTGCGTCCCGGCCGGCGGTGGGGAGGCTTGAGCCGCCGACGGGGTGTCGGCGGCCACCGTTTCGGGTGACTTCTGCGCCGTGTGCCCGGCAGCCGGGCGCAGCGGGTTGTAGCGGTGCGGGTCGGGCCGGTCATGGTCGCGCTCGACGGCGGCCGGGGGTTTCTCCGCGCCGGGCGCCAGTTCCTCGGAGACGTCCTGGACACCCGCGGCGTGCGCCTCGGCCGCCTCGCCGGCGCGCGGCGCGGCGGCGGGCGGCAGCAGCACGCCGGTGCCGCCCGCGGGCTGTTCGGGGCCGGGGTGCGGCGGCCTGCGGCGCGGGCCGTGGGCGGGGTTGTCGGCCGTGCGGTCGGTCTCGCCGCGCCACCAGGCCGCGTCGGGATCGGGCAGGGCCCACGGGTCGGACCCGCTTCGCGGCGTTTCCCCAGGCTGTGGCGTGTCTCCGGGCACGGGTCCATTGGACTACGCGGGCGAGCGGGGATCGCGTTTTGAATCGGGCGTGTCGTGATAAATAGGGATCTCATGGAGCGCTGGGCGAATCCGTTCGCGAGGCGCCGGGGCCGCTCACTACGCTTGTACCTCATGAGTCACGTTCTCGCCGCGGTTGCCTGGCCCTATGCCAACGGCCCGCGCCACATCGGTCATGTCTCCGGCTTCGGGGTGCCCTCCGACGTTTTCAGCCGGTACATGCGCATGGCCGGGCACGACGTGCTCATGGTGTCGGGGACGGACGAGCACGGCACACCGATCCAGGTGCAGGCCGACGCGGACGGGGTGAGCCCGCGTGAGCTCGCCGACCGGTACAACCGCGTCATCGTCGAGGACCTGCACGGCCTCGGCCTGTCCTACGACCTGTTCACCCGCACCACCACGCGCAACCACTACGCCGTGGTGCAGGAGCTGTTCACCGCGCTCGAGCGCAACGGCTACATCGTCAAGCGCACGACGCTGGGCGCCCGCTCGCCGTCGACGGGGCGCACCCTGCCCGACCGTTACATCGAGGGCACCTGCCCGATCTGCGGTTACGAGAGCGCGCGTGGCGACCAGTGCGACAACTGCGGCAACCAGCTCGACCCCGAGCAGCTGATCAACCCGCGCTCCAAGATCAACGGCGAGACGCCGGAGTTCGTCGAGACCGAGCACTTCTTCCTCGACCTGCCGGCCTTCGCCGAGGCCATCGGCAACTGGCTCGATCAGCGGGAGAACTGGCGGCCCAACGTCCTGAAGTTCTCCCGTAACCTGCTCGACGACCTGCAGCCCCGGGCCATCACCCGTGACCTCGAGTGGGGTGTGCCGATCCCGCTCGACGGCTGGCGCGACCGCGGCGACAAGCGCATCTACGTCTGGTTCGACGCGGTCATCGGCTACCTGTCGGCCTCGATCGAGTGGGCCCGCCGCTCCGGCGACCCCGAGGCGTGGCGCAAGTGGTGGTCGGCCGACGGGCTGGGCAAGGACGCCCTGGGCTACTACTTCATGGGCAAGGACAACATCGTCTTCCACTCGGTGATCTGGCCGGCGTTGCTGCTCGGTTACTCCGGCGAGGGAGACAAGGGCGGTCAGCCGGGCGAGCTGGGCCGGCTGAACCTGCCGACCGAGGTGGTCTCCAGTGAGTACCTGACGATGGAGGGCAAGAAGTTCTCCTCGTCGCGGCGGGTGGTCATCTACGTCCGCGACTTCCTGGAGCGTTACGACGCCGACGCGCTGCGCTATTTCATCGCGGCGGCCGGGCCCGAGTCCAACGACACCGACTTCACCTGGGCCGAGTTCGTCCGGCGCAACAACGACGAGCTGGTGGCCGGTTGGGGCAACCTGGTCAACCGCTCGATCTCGATGGCCGCCAAGAACTTCGGGGCCGTGCCGGCCATGGGTGAGCTGACCGGAGAGGACGAGGCTGTGCTGGCCGTGGCCAAGGCGGGCTTCGCCACGGTCGGCGAGCTGATCGGCAAGCACCGGCAGAAGGCGGCGATCGGCGAGGCGATGAAGGTGGTCGCCGAGGCCAACAAGTACCTCTCCGAGCAGGCCCCGTGGAAGCTCAAGTCGGAGGAGGAGAAGCCCCGCCAGGCCACCGTGCTCGCCGTCGCGCTGCAGGTCGTCAGCGACGCCAACACGCTGCTGACGCCGTTCCTGCCGCACTCCGCGCAGAAGGTGTTCGAGCTGCTCGGCGGCGAGGGCGTGCACGCGCCGATGCCGCGCATCGAGGAGGTCGAGGACCTGGACGGCGGCCCGGGTTACCCGGTGCTCACGGGCGACTACACAGCCGGGGCCCGCTGGGAGTCAGTGCCCTTGGTCACAGGAACCCCGCTGGCCACCCCGAAACCGGTCTTCCGCAAGCTCGATCCGTCCGTCATCGAGGAGGAGCTGGCCCGCCTAGCAGGCTGATCTGGTTCTATCGACGAGGTTCGTTGGCACGAAAGGTGCTTTCGGGCCTCGTCCTTTTATCTGATTGATCGATGTGTTGGTGATCCGGTAGCGTTCGCGCTCCACGGGGGAACACCAGCGTTACATCGAAACGGCTCCGTCCTGACGCGAGTCGTGACGATTGGCCCCCTTCGTGCGGTTTCAACCCCCTCGAAGGAGCATTTCCTTGAACTCTCGCCTCTCTCGTCCGCTGCTCGCGGCCGTGATCAGCGGCGCCCTGGCCGGCGGCCTCGCGGCCGCGCCCGCGCTCGCTGAACCGTCGCCGCCGCTGCCCGAGGCCACCGAGACGACGACCGCCCCGGCCACGACGGAGCCGACGGTCGAGCCGACCACGGTCGCGCCCACGACGGAGCCGCCCACCACCCCGCCCACGACGGAGCCCGCGACGACTCCGCCCACGACGGAGCCGCCCACCACCCCGCCGACCACGGCCCCGCCGACCACCACGACGCCGACGCCGCCCGCCGACAAGACGGCTCCCACCGGCGCCTTCAGCCTCAACCGCTGGTCCATCTGGACCGGTCAGACGGTGACGATCACGGTGTTCGGTGTCGGCGACAACGTGAGCGTGGGCCCCGAGATCAAGCGCGTCGTGACGTGGGGTGACGGCTCGACCCAGACGCTGCACCACACCGCGAAGAACGTCACCCACACGTACAAGTCGAGCGGCAAGAAGCCGATCACCTTGACGCTGACCGACCTCGCGGGCAACAAGAAGGTCGCCAAGTCGTCCGGCCCGACCGTCTCGGTCCCGGCACTCAAGTACAAGCTGAACAAGACGTCGGTCTGGGCCGGCGAGAAGTTCGTCTGGGAGATCACCTCGGTGCCGGCCGGCACGAAGAAGATCTCGGTGAACTGGGGTGACGGGCGCGCCTCGGCGCTCAGTGTCAAGAAGCAGAAGGTCACGCGCTACTACTTCACCAACCCGAGCAACGGCGCCTTCGTCCCGCCGGGCACGAAGACCCTCACGGCCTACATCTACAACGGGTACGGCATGGCCACCCCGCTGACCGTCGGCAAGGTCACCTTGAAGAAGGACAGCTGGCGGCCGGTGCTCAAGCTCAGCGTGCCGTCGAAGGCGAACAAGGCCTCGTCCTGGAAGGCGATCAAGGGCACCGCGAGCGACAAGGGCTCCGGCATCAAGGAGATGTACGTCGCCGCCCTCGTGATCAAGAACAACAACACCATCGTCTGCTACAACGGCAAGAAGTGGATCACGGTTACCGACGCCAACATCCTCTCCTGCAGCCGCCCGGTGAAGGTGACGAAGGGCAAGTTCTCGCTGGGCCTGAAGAACACGCCCAAGGGCTACCTCGGCGTCATCCTCGCGGCGATGGACTGGTCGGGCAACCTCGACAACCACACCCCGTACGAGCGCACGATCAGCTGACGCTCCACCAGCAGAACGAAGCCGGCGTCGCCCGTGGGAGGGTGGCGCCGGCTTCGGCCTTCTCAAGGGTCAGAGCGGGTACGGGATGTCGGTGATGTGGTGGTCGAGGAGCTCGCCTACCGGGGCCCACGCCTCGTAGACGCCGCGCTCATAGCAGCGTGCGCCCGTGGCCGCCAAGGCGTCGTTGTCGGGGCGCAGCAGCCGTAGCCGGGCCCAGGACTCGTCGCGCTGCAGGACCCAGCACGGGACTCCGCGCCAGAGGGCCTGCTCGGCGCGGCGGCTCAGGGAGGACACCGGGTAGCGGGCCGCGCGGGTCAGGGCTCGCACCCGGAACTCGTCGGGCGGGTCGGCGACTGCTTCGTACTCGCGGCCCTTGATCTGGCCGACCAGCCGCGCCGAACCGGATGTCGTGCAGGGCACGTACTCGCGGTCGGGGCTCACGCCGGGAAGGTCGCCGAGCAGGTTGCGCCACCGTGGACCGGCCAGGCGCAGCCAGCCGTTCTGTTCCGGCTGAAAGGTGTAGAGGATCACCTCGTCGCCGCCGGGCACGTACGCGACGATCTGCGAGTTGGCCGGCAGCGGCAGGTCGGCGAACCCGGCGGTGACGTACTCGGGAATGAGCTCGTCGGTGCTCGGCGTGAACCCGGTGCCGAGGATCATCGCGCCGATCCGCTGGTGGGACTGGATCATCGCCAGCCCGGGTTGCGCCGGCCCGCCGGGCACGTCGTAGTCGAGCGGATCCACGGCACGCCAGCGCAACGCGTAAGCCACCTCGGAGTCGGTCACGCCGTCGGTGCCGAGCAGGGCCAGGTCGTGGGGATCGCGGAGGTGGGCCACGTCGCAGGCGCGGTAACAGAAGCCGTACGGGGGCCAGCCGCCGAGATGGCCGGAAACCTGGGCCGGCGAGAGCACCTTGAGCATGCGCGTGCCACGGCGTACAGCCGCTGTGGTCCGGATCCGGCGCAGCACCGGGTCGTCGCGGAAGCCGGCCGACTGGCTCATCTGCTGCACCCGTGCCCAGCCGAGGTCACGCCGCAGCGGGGCGCTGAGCGGGGGTTCGAGCGGATCGGCGCCGATCGCGCTGTCCTCGCCGGTCACGGTCACGGTGGGAAACTAGACAACAGGCATGGACTTCAGGTGAACATGCGGTGGCCGGAGTGTCGAAGTGCAGAATGTCTCCCATGCCATCGTCACCTTCGGAGTCCCGCCGGGAGAAGGCTCGCCGGCGGGCCGGGGAGTTCCCGGCTGCGCCTGAGCCGCTTGCTGTTCCGGTGTTCGACAGCCATACCCACCTCGACCTGACCATTGAGGAAGCCGGGGTGCCCGGGGGCGAGGCTGCCGACCCGGTCGAGGCGCTGCTGACCGCCGCTGCCAAGGCCGGTGTGGGTCGGGTTGTTCAGGTCGGAGTGGACGAGCCGTCGTCGCGCTGGAGCGCCGAGCTGGCCGCCCGCCACACGTCGGTGCTGGCCGCCGTGGCGCTGCACCCCAACGAGGCGCCACGCCTGTCCGATCTGGACGAGTCGCTGCGAGCCATCGAGGCGCTCGCGGCCGAGCCGAGGGTCCGCGGCGTCGGGGAGACGGGCCTCGACACCTTCCGTACGCCGGAGGAGGGCCGGGCGGCGCAGGAGGAGAGCTTCCGCGCGCACATCGCCATCGCCAAACGCCACGGCAAGGCACTGATCATCCACGACCGCGACGCCCACGAGGACGTGCTGCGGGTGCTCGATGCCGAGGGCGCGCCCGACACGGTCGTCATGCACTGCTTCTCGGGTGACGCGGCGTTCGCCACCGAGTGCGTACGGCGGGGCTTTCATCTCAGTTTCGCCGGCACGGTGACCTTTGCCAGCGCCGGGAGCCTGCGCGAGGCGGCGGCCCTGACCCCGCGTGAGCAGATCATGGTCGAGACCGACGCGCCCTATCTGACCCCCGTGCCGTATCGCGGCCGCCCGAACGCTTCGTATCTGATCCCGCTGACCGTACGCGCCCTGGCGGCCGCTCGGGGTGACGACGTCGACGAGCTGTGCGCCGCGATCTCGGACAACGGCGAGCGTGTTTTCGGGCCTTGGCGCTGACGATTCCCGCCCCGGCTAGGCTTGCAACTCATGGCTGACGCACTTCTCGGCCCGGCGGAGATCCGGGAACTGGCCGCCCGGCTCGGCGTGGCCCCCACGAAGAAGCTCGGCCAGAACTTCCTGCACGACCCGAACACGATCCGGCGCATCGTGGCCGCGGCCGGGCTCGTGCCCGACGACGTCGCGCTCGAGGTCGGGCCGGGGCTCGGCTCCCTCACGCTGGGTCTGGCCGGGGCGGTGCGGCACGTGCACGCCGTCGAGATCGACCCCCGGCTCGCCGCGGCGCTGCCCGAGACGGTCACGGCCGCCCACCTGAGCGTGCACAACGCCGACGCCCTGCACGTCCGGGGGGCGGACTTCGACCCGGCGCCCACGATGCTGGTGGCCAACCTGCCCTACAACGTGGCCGTCCCGGTCGTGCTGCACCTGCTGGCCGAGCTGCCCACACTGCGCGGCGGCCTGGTCATGGTGCAGAAAGAGGTGGCCGACCGGCTCGTCGCGGGCCCGGGTTCCAAGGTGTACGGGGTTCCGTCGGTCAAGCTGGCCTGGTACGCCGACGCCCGCGCGGCCGGCAAGGTGCCGCCCGCCGTGTTCTGGCCGGTGCCGAATGTGGACTCCGGGCTGGTCGCCTTCACCCGCCGCACCCCACCGGGTGACATCGATCGCCGTGACGTGTTCGCGGTGGTCGACGCCGCCTTCGCTCAGCGCCGCAAGACCCTGCGCGCGGCCCTGGCCGGCTGGGCCGGTGGCGCCGCCCGCGCCGAGGAGCTGCTGGTGGCGGCGGGGGTCAGCCCGCAGGCGCGCGGCGAGTCGCTGACCGTCGAGCAGTTCGT
This sequence comes from Paractinoplanes brasiliensis, assembly GCF_004362215.1. NCBI lineage: Bacteria > Bacillati > Actinomycetota > Actinomycetes > Micromonosporales > Micromonosporaceae > Paractinoplanes > Paractinoplanes brasiliensis. The sequence continues at coordinate 4,248,629 of NZ_SNWR01000001.1, forward strand.
GGCGATCGCGGCCGCGGCCAAACTGTCGCCCGGCGGCGGTAAGCTCAGCGCGTCCGAGAGGCAGCCCAAGGAGGTGGACTCATGACCGCGGAACCGATCGGCGAGATCCCTGCCGCAGGCCCGTGGGCGCCCGACCCCCGCAAGCAGCGCACCGCCGGTTACACGATCGAGGATCTTCTGCGGCTGCCGGACGACGTCCCCCGTGTCGAGCTGACAGATGGAGTCCTGTCCGTGGTTCCGTCGCCCTCCGGCGCCCACCAAAAGATCAATAGCCGTCTGATCGCCTGGCTCGACCAGCACCTGCCCGAGAGCCTGGAGGCGTTGTTCGCGGTCGGGGTGGCGGTGGGACACCGCAATACGCTCGAACCGGATGGTGTGATCCTCCACGCCCCGGTCGATCTCGAGCACCATTTCTATGAGCCGGAACAGGTCGTTGTCGCCATCGAGATCGTCTCACCCGGCACGAAGCGGCGGGACAGGCTGGAGAAACCGGCGGTCTACGCGTCGGTAGGGATTCCGCACTACTGGCGAATCGAACAGAATCCAGTCCACATCTACGCCTATGACCTCGTTGGCGGCCGTTACGAACTGGTCGCCGACTCCGACGAGGAATTGAAGCTCGGAACCCCCCACCAGTTGAGCCTCCCGATCCGGGACATCACTCCGTGACCGAAGCCTGGGGACCGGACGATGACGAGCCGCGCCGCCACCACGGACCGGTGCGGGTCCGGGTGCCCGCCAAGATAAATCTGCATCTCGGGGTGGGGCCGCTGCGTGACGACGGGTTCCACGAGCTGAACACCGTCTATCACGCGATCAGCCTGTTCGACGAGCTCACCGCCCGGCCGGGGGACACGCTCACCCTGACCATGGAGGGTGAGGGCGCCGGGACGCTCGCGCTCGACGAGAGCAACCTGATCATGCGGGCCGCCCGGGCGCTCGCGGCGCGCACCCGGGTTCCGGCGTACGCGCGGCTGCATCTGCGCAAGTCCATCCCGCTGGCCGGTGGGCTGGCCGGGGGCAGCGCCGACGCCGCGGCCACCCTGATCGCCTGTGACCTGCTGTGGGGCACCGGGCTCACCCGTGAGGAACTGGCCGAGGTGGGCGCCGAGTTGGGCTCCGACGTGCCGTTCCTGCTGCACGGCGGCACGGCCCTGGGCACGGGGCACGGCGAGGCGGTCAGCCCGATCCTGGCCCGCCCGACCACCTGGCACTGGGTGTTGGCGATCGCCGACGGCGGCCTGTCCACCCCCGAGGTGTATCGCAAGCTCGACGACCTGCGGGCCGGTTCCTGGCCGCCCAAGGCGCTCAGCGGTCCCGACGAGCTGATGGCCGCACTGCGCCAGCGCGACCCCGAGGTGCTCGGCGCCGCTCTCGGCAACGACCTGCAAGCGGCCGCCCTCGCGCTGCGACCGGAACTGGCCGACGTGCTCAAGTGCGGCAGCGAGGCGGGCGCGGTCGCGGGGCTGGTCTCCGGCTCCGGCCCCACCTGTGTGTTCCTGGCCACCGACGCCGCCCACGCGGCACGTGTCGCCGCCGGGCTCAACTCGGCCGGGGTGTGCCGTGAGGCGGTCACCGCCCGGGGGCCGATGCCGGGCGCGCGGGTAACCTAGAGCCATCGTGGCGAACATCATCAACCTGGACCGGGTGGGTAAGGGCTACGGCGCCGCCGGCCAGCTTCTCACCGACGTTTCTCTCGGACTCGACGACGACGCCCGCATCGGCATCGTCGGCCTCAACGGCGCAGGCAAATCGACCCTTCTGCGGCTGCTCGCCAAGAGCGAGGAACCCGACTCCGGCCGTGTCACGCACCGCCGTGACCTGCGGGTCGCCACCCTGCCCCAGGCTCTCGACCTGGCCGCCGAGGCCACCGTACGCGACGTCGTGCTGGGCACAGCCTGGCTGGCCCAGGGCATGGGCGCCGAGCACGAGTGGGCCGGTGACGCGGGGGTACGTGCGATCCTCGACGGGCTGGGCATGCCGCACCTGGGGCTCGACACCCCGGTCGGGCCGATGTCGGGTGGCGAACGCCGCCGGGTCGCGCTCGCGGCGCTGCTCGTACGGGAAAGCGATCTTTTGATCCTGGACGAGCCCACCAACCATCTCGACGTCGCGGGTGTCGACTGGCTGGCCCGTCACCTGCTCACTCGCCGCGGCGCCCTGGTGGTCGTCACCCACGACCGCTGGTTCCTCGACGCCGTCTGCACGGCCACCTGGGAGGTCGCCGACGAGCAGGTCCACGCGTACGAGGGAGGTTATGCGGCCTGGATCCTCGCGCGGGCCGAACGCCAGCGCGTCGCCGCCGTGATCGAGTCCCGCCGGCAGAACCTGCTCCGCAAGGAGATCGCCTGGTTGCGCCGCGGCCCGCCGGCCCGTACGTCCAAGCCGCAGTTCCGCATCGACGCCGCCAACGCGCTGATCGCGGATGTGCCCCCGGTGCGCGACAAGGTCAGCCTGCAACGCCTGGCCACCTCGCGCCTCGGCAAGCAGGTCTACGACCTCGAGAACGTCACGCTGCACGCCGGTCCCAAGACGATCCTCGACGGGCTGACCTGGCAGGTCGGGCCGGGTGACCGGTTTGCGATCCTGGGCGCCAACGGGGCCGGCAAGACCACCCTGCTGCGCCTGCTGGCCGGCGTCACCACCCCCGACGGCGGCCGGCTGGTGACCGGCTCGACCGTGCGGGCTGCGTTCCTGTCCCAGGAGCTCAAGGAGCTGCCCGGTGATCTGCGCCTGCTCGAGGCGGTCGAAGAGGTGGCCAAGCGGGTCAAGCTGGGCGACCGTGAGCTGTCCGCGGGACAGCTGGCCGAGGTGTTCGGGTTCACCGACAAGCGCATCTGGACCCCGGTGAGCGACCTGTCGGGTGGTGAACGCCGCCGGTTGCAGCTGCTGCGCCTGCTGGCCACCGAGCCCAACGTGCTGCTGCTCGACGAGCCCACCAACGACCTCGACACCGACACCCTCGCCGCGCTGGAAGACCTGCTCGACTCGTGGCCGGGCACGATGATCGTGGCGAGTCACGACCGTTACCTGGTCGAGCGGGTCACCGACACGGCGTACGGGATGTTCGGCGACGGCCGTCTGGTGCACCTGCCCGGAGGCATCGACGAGTACCTCGCGCGGGCCGGGGCGCAGGATTCCGGCGTACGGGGGGAAAAGCCCGCACCCGCGGCAGCCGCAACCGGCCTCTCCGCGGGTGATCTGCGCCAGGCTCGCAAGGATCTGGCCCGCCTCGAACGGCAGCTGGGCAAGCTCGAGGAACGCATCGTCAAGATCAACGAAAAGCTGGCCGATCACGGCAGCGACTACGACAAGATCATGGAGTACGACGCGCAGCTCAAGGCCGTGCAGCAGGAGCGGGCCGAGGTCGAGGAGGCCTGGCTCGAGCTGGCCGAACAGGTGCCCGGAAACTGATCCGGGGGGTGTGCCTGCGCCGCATGAGGGGATACGCGAGAATCGGCGTGAACAACACCTGACCTTGGAGACGGACACCATGGCGCACACCCCGGTCAACCACCCGCTGCGGCCGATCTACCGCGCGCTCAGCTTCATCTCGGGCGCCTACCTGGTCGTGTTCGGCGTGATCGGCATGATCCAGACGTCCGGCGAGAACTTCACCGGGGTGGTCGGCGTGCGGGTCCTGGGGCAGGAGACCAACATGCTCTGGTCGATCGTCGCGCTGGTCGTCGGCATCGTCGTGCTGGCCGCGGCCGCGATGGGGCGCAACCTCGACGTCGCCGCGGGCAAATACCTGGGTTGGGCGCTGCTGGTCGTCGGCAGCTACGAGCTGGCCACCAACCGCACCGACGCCAACCTCTTCGGCTTCAGCATGTCGACCGTCGTGGTGACGTACCTGGTGGGCCTGATCCTCATCCTCGCCAGCATGTACAGCAAGGTCGCGCCGCAGGAGCAGGCCGGCGCGCCGCGGCAGGTGCGGGAGCACCGTCCCGCCTGATCAGCGCTTCGCTGATCGGCTTCCCTGGTCAGCTTCTCCTGGTCAGCAGGGTGGGTTTCGCCTCGAGGTGGGACAGGCCGTTCCACGCCAGGTTGACCAGGTGGGCGGCCACCGTTTCCTTGTCGGGCTTGCGCGCCTCGCGCCACCACTGGCCGACCAGCGCCACCATGCCGACCAGCGCCTGCGAATAGAGCTCGGCCAGCTTGGGGTCGAGGTCGCGGGCCAGGAACTCGGCGCCCAGGATGTGCTCCACCTGGTGGGCCACGTCGTTCATCACGCTCGAGAACGTGCCCGCGGGCGCCAACGCCGGCGACTCGCGGGCCAGCACCCGGAAGCCGTGCGGCTCCTCCTCGATGTAGCCGAGCAGGGCCAGCGCCGCCTGTTCGAGCAGCTCACGGGGGTGGCCGGCGGTCAGCGCGGCGGTGATCCGATCGAGCAGCGCGCGGACCTCGCGGTCGACGACCACCGCATACAGCCCCTCCTTGCCGCCGAAGTGCTCGTAGACCATCGGCTTGGACACCTTGGCCCGGGCGGCGACCTCTTCCACACTGGTCGCGTCGAAGCCGCGCTCGGCGAAGAGCTCGCGGCCGATCGCGATCAGTTGCTCGCGGCGCTGCGCGGCCGTCATGCGGACCCGGGGGGCCGCCGCCGGCCGTGAGCGGGACTGCCCGCCCGCCGCGTCGTCTGGCTCCGTCACCCGGCCATCCTGCCAGGTTTCGCCCGATCCGACCGCCCCGCCAATGTTTGGCACATCTACGGGCTTACCGCTCGCCGTACCGACGTGGTTATGTAGGTGCATTACTTGGTTCGTGCAGCTGAGCCGGAGTGTGATGCCGATGGGCCGGGAGGACGACGAGTTCGAGCGAATGCGTCTCGTCTGGAGAATCGAGAAGGACCGCAAGTTGATCGACGACTATCGGGTGAATGAGCTTTTCCGTATTGACAAGCTGCTCAGCTCCGCGCGTAGGCTCGGAGTACTTGACGAGCGACTAGGGGGCGTGGGTGATGGTTATGACGCTTGAAGAGTTCCGCCTGCGTGAGCAGGAGCGCATGCGGCGGCAGGTCGAACGGGTGCGCGCTGAGTTGCACGAGCAGGCGCGGCGGATTCAGGAGGAGGACGCGGAGGCTTGGGAGGAGCTGGCGGCCCAGTTCCGTGAGCAGGGCAAGGAGGAAAGCGCGGCCCACTTCGAGCAACTGGCCGCACGCGAGCGGGCCATGCCGCTTCCGCACCCGATCTGAGGTCGCCGCCCCTTTAGGCCCGCGCTGCTCCGGCGGCGCGGGCTCGGCGGCAGGGAAAGGCTTGAACGGGTGCCGCTAAGATGTGACCGGTGGACGTCGCCCCGTGGGGAGATGTCCGCGATGGTCCCGGATCGTCTAATGGTAGGACCGCGGCTTTTGGTGCCGTTTATAGGGGTTCGAATCCTCTTCCGGGAGCAGTCTGTGTCCGCGGCTGAGTTGTCGCCGCCTGTCTGAGTGACTACTGCGAGCACTGGAGTACCGCGTGAGTCAGACCCCTCGTCGTACCGTCGTCGTCCTTGCCGCCGGTGAGGGCAAGCGGATGAAGTCCGCTACGCCCAAGGTGCTGCACCCCCTGCTCGGGCGCACGCTGCTCGGGCACGTGCTCACCGCCTCGGGTTCGGCGGGCGCCGAGCAGACGATCGTGGTGGTGGGGCACAAGGCCGAGCAGGTCGAGGCACACCTGGCCGAGGTGGCCCCGGCCGCCACGCCGGTGCTGCAGGCCGAGCAGAACGGCACCGGTCACGCCGTACGGATCGCTCTCGAGGCCGTGCCCGAGGCGAGCGGCACGGTGGTCGTGCTCAACGGCGACGTGCCGCTGCTGCGAGCCGAGACGGTGGCGAGCCTGATCGAGGCGCACGAGTCCGGCGCGCGCGGTGCGACAGTGCTGGCGGCCGAGGTCGCCGACCCGACCGGGCTGGGCCGGATCGTGCGTGACGGTGCGGGCAACCTGGAGAAGATCGTCGAGGAGCGGGACGCGTCGGCCGAGGTGCGGGCGATCCGCGAGATCAACGCCGGCATCTACGCGTTCGACCTGGTGTCGCTGCGCGAGGCGCTGTCCAAGCTGTCGACCGACAACGATCAGGGCGAGGAATACCTCACCGACGTCTTCGGGATCATGGCTTCGGTCGGTCACCCGGTCGGGGTGTTCGTGGCGCCCGACGCCGACGAGACGCTGGGCTGCAACGACCGGGCCGAGTTGGCCAAGCTGCGCGCGTTGCTGCGCGACCGGGTGAACGAGGCCTGGATGCGTACGGGGGTCTCGATCCTCGATCCGGCCACCACGTGGATCGACGTCACCGTGGCCCTCGAGCCGGACGCCGAGATCGACCAGAATTCGCAGCTGCTGGGTTCGACCACCGTCGGCGCGGGCGCGATCGTCGGGCCGGACACCACGCTGATCGACACCACGGTCGGGGCGGGAGCGGTCGTGCTGCGCACGCACTCGATCGGCGCCGAGGTCGGGCCGGCGGCGACCGTCGGGCCGTTCTCGTTCCTGCGGCCGGGCACCCGGCTGGGTCGCAAGGCCAAGGTGGGCGGTTTCGTCGAGACCAAGAACGCCGAGCTCGGCGAGGGCGCCAAGGTGCCGCATCTGTCGTATGTGGGGGACGCCACGATCGGGGCCAAGGCCAACATCGGCGCGGGCACGATCTTCGCCAACTACGACGGGGTCAACAAGAGCCACACCACGGTGGGCGAGGCCGCGTTCGTCGGCTCCGACACCGTGCTCATCGCGCCGGTCGAGATCGAGCCGGGGGCGTACGTCGCGGCCGGCAGCGCCATTCAGAAGGGTGTGCCCGCGGGCAGTCTGGGCGTGACCCGGGCGCCGCAGCGCAACGTCGAGGGCTGGGTGGCGCGCAAGCGGGCCGGCACCGTTTCGGCCACCGCGGCCGAAAAGGCGATCGCCGAAAAGCAAGCCGGCGCCGGGGAGTAGGCGGTCGGGGATCAGGCGGTCGCGGAGCGGGAAGCCGGTGGCGCGGGGGTAGGTGATCGCGGAGAAAGATGCCGGCGCCGCGAAGTAAACGCGCGGATCCGGGTGGGTTGGGGTTAGCTGGAGGTGGACGCAAGGCCACTGCCGGGTATCCGACAATGGTGCGCCGGGGCCGGCGGCCGCCGCGGGACGGTTGCTGAGCTGGAATGTTCCGGCGGGGTGAGGCATCCCACCCGGCGGCCTCGGAACGTGGCGGCAAAGGTCCCGCGGGGGATACTTCACTCCGATTACGTCCCCACCCCCTCGAATCCACGGGAGTAGCGAGCCGATGGGCAGCATCGTCGCGGAGAACCGTAAGTCTCTGATGCTTTTCTCCGGGCGGGGTTTCCCGGAGCTGGCCGACGAGATCGGCCAGGTGCTCGGCGTGGCGCCGACCCCGGCCGACTCGTACGAGTTCGCCAACGGTGAGATTTTCGTCCGCTTCAAGGACTCCGTACGCGGCTCGGACGCCTTTGTCGTGCAGTCGGTGACCGAGGGTGTGAACCGGTGGGTCATGGAGACCCTGATCATGATCGACGCCCTGAAGCGGGGCTCGGCCAAGCGGATCACCGTCGTGCTGCCTTTCTACCCGTATTCTCGGCAGGACAAGAAGCACCGCGGACGCGAGCCGATCTCGGCCCGTCTGGTGGCCGACCTGCTCAAGACCGCGGGCGCCAACCGCATCCTGACGGTCGACCTGCACACGGCCCAGATCCAGGGCTTCTTCGACGGCCCGGTCGACCACCTGTTCGCGATGGACATCCTGGCCGAGCACGTGCAGAAGAAGTACGCCGGCCGTCCGATGACTGTCGTCGCGCCCGACTCGGGCCGGGTGCGGGTGGCCGAGCGGTGGACCGACCGGCTGGGCGGCTGCCCGCTGGCCTTCATCCACAAGACGCGCGACCCGCTCAAGCCCAACCAGGTGGTCGCGAACCGGGTGGTCGGCGAGGTCGAGGGCCGGGTCTGCCTGATCGTCGACGACATGATCGACACCGGTGGCACGATCACCAAGGCGGCCGACATCCTCTGGGAGACCGGCGCGGCCGACGTGATCGTGGCCTCGACCCACGCGCTGCTCTCCGACCCGGCGACCGAGCGGCTGAAAAACAGCAGGATCAGCGAGCTCGTGGTGACGAACACGTTGCCGCTGCCGCCCGAGAAGCGACTCGACAAGATCACTGTGTTGTCGATCGCCCCGCTGCTGGCCCGCGCCATCCGCGAGGTCTTCGACGACGGCTCGGTGACGACCCTGTTCGGGGGCTTGAGCTAGGCCGTTCCGCCGCGCGTCGCATTCGGGCCGGCCGGAGGAAAGGTTTGACCGTAGGCGTCCGGCGGCTGCGCCCAGTCGTCGGTTTGCTGCCGCCCGGCCGGGTGCTTGTGCGTGTGTGCCGGCAGCCGGCTCCGGTTCCGCCGCCCGCCTCGACGCGCAGAATGCGCGATGCACGTTGCATCGCGAGGGTGAAGTTTTCGCGCAGAGCCGGAGCGAGGCGGACCCGCTGAGTCGTGCGCGCATGCAGCAGGTAAGCTAGAGCGGTTGCCACGGCGAGGGTGCCCCGCGGTCTGCTGAGGTTCGCAGCCGCTCGGGGGCACCGTGATCGACGCGGTGCTCCGGGCCTGTGCCCAGCGCGCCCCCTCGCCCGGCAGCGCCGACGACGGCTTCCAGCACCGACGGCGGCCGATTTCCACACACTGCCGGACCGTACGCACGCCGACTTAGTCGCAGCCCGATCGAAGAATTTCAGGAGTTTCCCCGTGTCCGAGGTAAAGATCAGCGCCGAGCCCCGCACCGAGTTCGGCAAGGGTGGTGCCCGCCGCACGCGCCGGGCCGGTTTGGTGCCCGCCGTGCTTTACGGCCACGGCGAGAAGCCGGTGCACATCGCGCTGCCGGCCCGTGAGTTCGCGGCCGCCATCCGGCACGGTGGGCTCAACACCGTGTTCACGATCGACATCGCTGGTGCCTCGGGCGCCACGCTGGCCCTGCCCAAGGCCATCCAGCGTGACCCGATCAAGGACACCTACGAGCACGTCGACCTGATCATCGTCAAGCGTGGCGAGAAGGTCCAGGTCGACGTCCCGGTGACGCTGGTCGGCGAGGCCGCCCGCAACACCCTGGTCGTCAACGAGTCGAACACGCTGGCCGTGGTCGCCGAGGCCATGCACCTGCCGTCCGGCTTCGAGGTGTCCATCGAGGGCCTCGAGGCTGGTTCACAGGTCACCGCGGGCGACGTGCCCCTGCCGAGCGGCACCGAGCTGGCCGTCGAGCCCGACTTCGTGCTCGCGATCGTCTCGCAGGCGCAGACCGCCGAGCAGCTCGAGGGCGACACCGCCGAGGGCGGCGAGTCGGCCGAGGGCGACGAGGCTGCGGCTTCCACCGAGGAGTAGGACTTCTCGCCAAGTCGGCGTATGAGCCAAGTCGGCGTATGAGCCGAGTCGGCGTGTGAGCCAAAGCGGCGTACGAGCAGTGACCGGGGAAAGTGCCAAAGCGGCGCTTTCCCCGGCTTCGTGTCTGGAGGGGAACGGCAGTGAGCGACGAGTCGCCGTGGCTGGTGGTCGGGCTCGGTAACCCGGGTAAGGAGTACGCCGGCAACCGGCACAACGTGGGCTTCATGGTGGCCGACCTGCTGGCGTCCCGGCTGGGCGCGAAGTTCGGCCGGGCCAAGCGCGCCCACACCGAGGTGGCCGAGGGCCGGCTGGGCCTCGGGGGGCCGAAACTGGTGCTGCTCAAGCCGCTGACCTACATGAACCTCTCCGGCGCGCCGGTGGTCTCGCTCGCACAGTTCTTCAAAGTGCCGGTGTCCAACGTGATTGCCGTGCACGATGAGCTTGATGTGCCTTTCGGGCAGGTTCGAGTGAAGCGTGGCGGTGGTGAGGGTGGCCACAACGGTCTGCGGTCCATGTCGAAGTCCCTGGCGAGCAAGGAGTACGCGCGGGTGCGATTCGGCATCGGCCGCCCGCCGGGACGGCAGGACCCGGCCGACTACGTGCTCTCCGACTTCTCCGGCGCCGAGCGCAAGGAGCTGGAGTTTCTCGTCGACCGGGCGGCCGACGTGGTGGAGGCGGTCGTGCTCGAGGGGGTCGAGTGGGCGCAGAACAAATACCACGGCAGTTGATCTTGCGAGGTCGAAACAGATAGATCGTTTGGGCGGTTTTGTCCGCCTACCGATCCCGTGACGCTCTCGACTGTCCGACCGTTGGTCACACGTATGCGCCGATTCGGTGGCATATGACCGTCGGATGGGGGAGGTTGAGGATGCGGCGGGACATGTCGGCAACGGAGGCGGTGCTCGCCCAGCCGACCGTGCTGCTGCCGGCGATCCGGCCGGTGCGCCTGCCGACCGCCGCGGCGAACAAGATGGCGCTGAACACGACGCCGACACGCCCGAATGCGGGGCCTCCGCAGGCGCTCGACCGGCCGGACAACGCGCCGCCGCGGGTAACTCGTGGCAAGGCCGACCCGGCCCGCAATCAGGCGATCGACCGGCACTGGTCCGAGCGGCCCAACCGGTCGGCGGCGACCCGCCCCGCGACCCGGCCCTTCGTTCGCGTACGCGGGCGGCACGCGGCCATGTCGAGGCGGCAGCGCTGGGAACGCAGCTACGTGCGATCGCTCGTGCTGTGTGACCTGCTCGCGGGCACGGCGGCGGGCGCGACCACGTTCGGGCTGCGGTTCGGCGACGAGGTGACCAGCTACAACCTCGCGTACATGGTTCTGTCGGCGCTGCTGCCGGTGCTGCTGCTGACCGTGCTCGCGGTCGCCCGGGCGTACGAGCGCCGGTATCTCTTCGTCGGCACGGACGAGTACCAGAGGGTGCTCCGGGGCGGGGTCGGCCTCATCGCCGGGGTGTCCGTGATCTCGTACGGGCTCGATCTGGATCTTGCCCGGGGGTATGTCCTGGCCGCCCTGCCAACGGCGATCGTCTCGTCGGTGGTGTTGCGGTTCGCGTTGCGCAAACGACTGCACCTGACCCGGGCCCGGGGCGGGAGCATGCGCCGGGTGATCCTCGTCGGGCATGAGCTCTCGGTCATCGGCATGACCCGTCAGCTGCGGCGGGAGCGCTATCACGGGCTCGAGGTTGTGGGGGCCTGCCTGCCGCCGGGGCACGACGGCGTGGGGGTGAGCGGGCCGCAGGGCCTGACCGTCTACGGCACGTTCGAGGACGTCGCCGGGGCGGTCGAGCTGGCCGACGCGGACACCGTGGTCGTGCTGAGCTGCCCCGAGCTCGACGGCGAGGCCGTACGCCGGCTGGCCTGGCGCCTGGAGCGTGACGAGGTCGACCTCGTGGTCGCCAGCGCGCTCGTCGACGTGGCGGGGGCCCGTACGACGATCCGGCCGTTCGACGGGCTGCCCATGCTGCACGTCGAGCACCCGCGCCTGCACGGCGGATCGAGGCTGGTCAAGGAGGCGTTCGACCGGCTCGGCGCGCTCGCGTTATTGATGATCTTCGGTCCTGTGCTGCTCGGCATCGCACTGGCTGTGCGGTGCACGTCGCGCGGGCCGGTACTCTTTCGTCAGGTACGGGTCGGTCGTGACGGTCGATTGTTCCGTATTTTCAAGTTCCGGAGCATGTATGTGGATGCCGAGGCGCGGCTCGCCGAGCTGAAGCATCTGAACGAGCACGACGGCGTGCTTTTCAAGATCCGTGACGATCCGCGGGTGACCCGGGTCGGGCGGTATCTGCGCCGGTTCTCGCTGGACGAGCTGCCGCAGCTGCTGAACGTGCTGCTGGGGCAGATGTCGCTGGTCGGGCCGCGGCCTCCGCTGCCGTCCGAGGTGGCGGCGTACGCCGACGACGTGCGGCGCCGGCTCGCCGTCAAGCCGGGCATGACGGGCCTGTGGCAGGTATCCGGGCGTTCGGACCTGCCATGGGAGGAAGCGGTCCGCTTGGACCTGCGCTATGTGGAGAACTGGACCCTGAGTTTGGATCTGGTGATCCTCTTGCGCACCATGACGGCAGTGGTGCGCTCCTCCGGAGCGTACTGAGGGCGTAGAGGAGCGGCTAGAGATGAGCGAGCGGACAGAGACGTCGGCGCGCGTGAACTCCCAGCGGGAGAGCAACGACGGCGGAGTGCCGCCGGTGAACGACGCGGCCTTCGCCCGTTGGCTGGCCGACCGTGCGGGTCAGACCCTGCTCCAGGTACGCGACGAGATGGGCTTCGCCGACGGCAAGGCCCTCAAGGTGGCCGGTGACAAGGCCGCCCACCACCTGATGCGGGCCGAGCTGGCCCGGTGGCGCCCGGCCGACGCCGTGCTCTCCGAGGAGGACGACCACGCCCGCGACGCGTGGAGTGAGGGCGAGCAGACCACCGTACGCCCGGAGCGTCTCGGCGCCTCCCGCGTGTGGATCATCGACCCGCTCGACGGCACCCGCGAGTTCTCCGAGGAGGGCCGTTCCGACTGGGCCGTGCACGTCGCGCTCTGGACGGCCGACTGCTCGAGCCCGTCCTGCCTGGCCGCGGGCGCCGTGGCCATGCCCGCTCAGCACCGGACCATCGCGACCGACAAGTCCCCGGCGTACCCGCCCCTGCCGTTGAACGCGGCGGCGGGCGGCCCGATCCGGATCGCGGCGAGCCGCACCCGGCCCCCGGCCTTCGTCACCGCCCTGGCCGAGGAGATCGGGGCCGAGCTGGTGCCGATGGGCTCGGCCGGCGTGAAGATCGCTGCCGTGGTCAGCGGGGAGGCCGACGCGTACGTGCACGCCGGCGGCCAGTACGAGTGGGATTCGGCCGCCCCTGTCGCTGTGGCGTTGGCCACTGGCCTGCACGCTAGCCGAATCGACGGTTCTGAGCTGAAATACAACGAGGCCGATCCCAAGTTGCCTGACCTCGTGGTGTGTCGTAAGGATCTTGCTCCCCGGTTGCTTGCAGCGTTGCAGCGTCACCTTCCGTCAGAATGACGGTTGTCTCAGGGCAACATCCCCCGCTGTAACTCCTAGATCAAGTCTGGAGCCCACCGATGAGCCAGACGAAGCCGTACCGCGTCTCGCATCTGGATGCCCTCGAAGCCGAGAGCATCTTCGTCATGCGCGAGGTCATGGCCGAGTTCGAGCGTCCTGTCCTGCTGTTCTCGGGCGGTAAGGACTCGATTGTGATGCTGCGCCTCGCCGAGAAGGCGTTCGCTCCCGCGCGCATCCCGTTCCCGGTCATGCACGTGGACACCGGCCACAACTTCGCCGAGGTGCTCGAATACCGCGACCAGCGGGTCGCCGGCCTCGGGCTCAACCTGGTGGTCGCCAGCGTGCAGGAGGCGATCGACACCGGCCTCGTGCGCGAGTTGCCCGACGGCACCCGCAACCGGATCCAGACCCCGGTGCTGCTGGCCGCGGTTGAGAAGTACCGCTTCGACGCGCTGTTCGGCGGAGCCCGGCGCGACGAGGAAAAGGCACGCGCCAAGGAGCGCATGTTCAGCTTCCGCGACGAGTTCGGCCAGTGGGACCCGAAGAACCAGCGGCCCGAGCTGTGGGCGCTCTACAACGGGCGGCACCACCCGGGCGAGTCGATCCGGGTGTTCCCGCTGTCGAACTGGACCGAGCTCGACGTCTGGCACTACATCGCCAAGGAGCGGATCCCGCTGCCGAGCATCTATTACGCGCACGACCGCGAGGTCGTCGAGCGCGACGGGATGTTCTACGCGGTCAACGAGTTCATCCGGCTGCGCGACGGCGAGACCTCTCAGGTGCGCCGGGTGCGTTACCGCACGGTTGGCGACGCCTCGCAGACCGCCGCCGTGCTCTCCGAGGCCGACACGGTGGAGAAGGTGATCGACGAGGTTGCCGCCACCCGGATCACCGAGCGGGGCGCGACCCGCGGTGACGACAAGGTCAGCGAGGCCGCGATGGAAGACCGCAAGCGAGAGGGCTACTTCTGATGAGCCAGGGCGTCCTGGAGACCGAGGCTGCCCCCGCGGCCCGCATGGACCTGCTGCGGTTCGCCACCGCGGGCAGCGTGGACGACGGCAAGTCCACCCTGATCGGGCGGCTGCTGTACGACACCAAGACGATTTTCGCCGACCAGCTCGAGGCGGTCGAGGCGGCCAGCGCCTCCCGCGGTGACGAGTACACCAACCTCGCGCTGCTCACCGACGGCCTGCGGGCCGAGCGGGAACAGGGCATCACGATCGACGTGGCCTACCGCTACTTCGCCACGCCCAAGCGCAAGTTCATCATCGCCGACACCCCGGGCCACATCCAGTACACCCGGAACATGGTGACCGGCGCGTCGACGGCGGACCTCGCGTTGATCCTGGTCGACGCGCGTAAGGGCCTGGTCGAGCAGTCCCGCCGGCACGCGTTCCTGACCAGCCTGCTGCGGGTGCCGCATCTGGTGCTCTGCATCAACAAGATGGACCTGGTCGACTGGGACAAAGCGGTCTACGACAAGATCGCCGACGAGTTCACCTCGTTCGCGGCCAAGCTCGAGATCGGCGACCTGACGATCATCCCGGTGTCCGCGCTGAACGGCGACAACATCGCCTCCCGCAGCGAGAACAGCCCGTGGTACGACGGCCCGTCGCTGCTGCACCACCTCGAGCACGTGCACATCGCGAGCGACCGCAACCTGGTCGACGTGCGGTTCCCCGTGCAGTACGTCATCCGTCCCCAGTCGACCACCGTGACCGATTACCGGGGTTACGCCGGCCAGGTCGCGTCGGGCGTGCTCAAGCCGGGTGACGAGGTGATGGTGCTGCCGTCCGGCATGACCAGCACGATCGCCGCGATCGACACCGCCGACGGCCCGGTCGACGAGGCGTTCCCGCCCATGTCGGTCACCGTGCGGCTCAACGACGAGATCGACATCTCGCGGGGCGACATGATCTGCCGGCCGCACAACGCCCCCGCCGTCGCCCAGGACATCGAGGCGATGGTCTGCTGGATGGACGAGACGGCCCCGCTGCGGGTCGGCGGCAAATACGCGATCAAGCACACCACCCGTTCGGCCCGTACGGTCGTACGCGGTCTGCAATATCGCCTGGACGTCAACACCCTGCACCGCGACGAGCAGGCCGACGCGCTTCAGCTCAACGAGATCGGCCGGGTGCGGCTGCGCACGACCGTGCCGCTGCTCGCCGACGAGTACCGCCGCAACCGTACGACCGGCGGTTTCATCCTGGTCGACGAGAGCACCAACCGCACGGTCGGCGCGGGGATGATCATCGAAGCCCAGTAGGGCGCTCGTTACGGACACCGGGCGGCAGTCGTGGGGCATCGTTCCGCGGCTGCCGTTTCGCTTTGGGCGGCCGCGGTTGCATCGTCGCCCAGACCACTTTCCCCGTACGGGTGGGCAGCGTGCCCCAGGCGACGGCGAGCGCACCGACCACCTGCAGTCCGCGGCCGCGTTCGTCGAGCGGCTGATCCCGGCGTACCCGGCTCAGTTTGATCAGCCGTGGCGGCGTGGCGACCCCGTCGGCCACGCTCAGGTGAATGCCCGCGCCGCGCAGGCTGACCGCGACCGTCATCTCCGTACGGGCGTGCTCGATCGCGTTGTTGACCAGCTCGCTCATCACCGACCGGGCCGGGTGCAGCAGCTCGACCCGATCCCAGGCCAGGCACGCGTCGCTGATCAGGTTGCGGGCCAGGCTGGGCGCCTCGGGCTCCGGGGCGAGGGTCAGCGTGAGCCGCTCGGTCAGCGGCAACCGGCTTGCGATGGCCACCCGGGCCTGGCGCACCTTGGCATAAACGGGCAGGTAGGACCTCGCGCCGAGGCGCTGCATGCGATCGGCGAGCGGCAGGTCGGGCGGGATGCACAGGGCCAGCTGCACCGACGGGTCCATGGCGGCCGCCGCTTTCTGGGCCGCGACCCAGGTGGGGGCGCTGCTCGCGGTGGGATCGTCGAGCTCGGACAGGTCGACGATGAGCGCCTCGGGGTGCTCGGCCAGGCATTTGTGGAGCCGCTCGGTGGAGGTCTTCCACAGCGTGCGGTCCCACCGGCCTGCGATGGCGAGGAGCACGACGGATGCATCCACATCACTCTCGAGGTGCAACGAGGGCTCCTTCGACGGCAGACACGCTGCGCGCAGGGACATGCCGCCACGGTAATCGCCGACGCAGATCCTTATACCGACCCTTAGCTCCCGCGGGTGATCGGACTTAAGTACTGCAACGTTGTATAGTGCGTCTTCGTGCCGCCGGGTCTCAAGGATGTCGCCGCGCGGGCCGGAGTGTCCATCAAGACGGTCTCCAATGTCGTCAACGGGTATGTGCACGTGGCCCCGGCGACGCGCGCCCGGGTGCAGGCGGCGATCGAGGCGCTCGGCTACGTGCCCAACCTCGCCGCCCGGCAGCTGCGCAGCGGCCGATCAGGGGTGATCGCGCTGGCCGTGCCCGAGCTGCAGTCACCGTACTTCGCGGAGATCGCCGGGCTGATCGTGCAGGCAGCCGAGCGCCGGTCGTGGACCGTGTTGATCGACCAGACCGACGGGCACGCCGAACGCGAACGCAACCTGGTCGCGGGCCTGCGCCGGCACGCCATCGACGGTCTGATCTTCAGCCCACTGGCCCTGGCGGGCGAGGAGCTGGCGCCGCCCGCCGGCACCCCCATGGTGCTGCTCGGCGAGCGGGTGTGGCACGGGCCGGCCGACCACGTGGCGATCGACAACACGTCGGCCGCGGCCGACGCCACCCGCCACCTGACCTCGCTCGGCCGCCGCCGCATCGCCGCGATCGGCGTCCAGGACAAGCCCTCGGCGGTGACGGCCCACCAGCGCCTGGCCGGTTATCGGGCGGCGCTGGCCGAGGCGGGGCTGGCCGCCGACCCGGCGCTCGAGATGCCCGCCGACGGCTTCCACCGCGCCGACGGCGCCGCGGCAATGGCCCGGCTGCTCGACGCGGCCCGGCCGCCGGACGCGGTGTTCTGCTTCAACGACCTGCTCGCCCTCGGCGCGTTGCGCACGCTGCTGTCCCGCGGGGTCGCGGTGCCGGGCGACGTCGCGGTGATCGGCTTCGACGACATCGAGGACGGGCGTTTCTCGACGCCCACGTTGAGCACGATCGCTCCGGATGCCCCGCGGATAGCGCAGTTGGCCGTCGACCTGCTGGCCGAACGCCTGGGCGACGGTCCAGCGGCCTCGGGCGCTCCCCGGGAGCTTCGGGTGGATCATCGCCTGGTGATCCGCGAGAGCACCGCGGGCTGACTCCGCATTTCATCGGTGTTTCGAGATCTTTGCGTGGGGCTCTTTACAACGTTGAATCCAACGTTGTAAAAACGAGGAATGCCAGTGGCGCAGCTCACTCTCGACCCCGCGTTCCGGATCGCTCCCGTCGATCGCCGGCTCTTCGGCTCGTTCGTCGAGCACATGGGCCGGTGCGTCTACACCGGAATCTTCGAACCCGGGCACCCCTCGGCCGACGCCGACGGCCTGCGGACCGACGTGCTCGATCTCGTCCGCGAGCTCGGTGTCACCACCGTCCGCTACCCCGGCGGGAACTTCGTCTCCAACTACCGCTGGGAGGACGGCGTCGGCCCCCGCGGCGACCGTCCCCGCCGCCTCGACCTGGCCTGGCGCAGCCTTGAGAGCAACGCCTTCGGGCTCAACGAGTTCATGCGCTGGGCCTCGCTGGCCGGCGTCGAGCCGATGATGGCGGTCAACCTCGGCACGCGCGGGATCGAGGCCGCCGCCGAACTGGTGGAGTACTGCAACCTCGCCGACGGCACCGCAGCCGCCGATCTGCGCCGCAAGCACGGCGTCGCGCAGCCCCACGACGTACGGATGTGGTGTCTGGGCAACGAGATGGACGGCCCCTGGCAGATCGGCAGCCTGACCGCCGAGGAGTACGGCCGCCTCGCCACCCGGGCCGGGCACGCCATGCGCCGGGTCGACCCGAGCATCGAGCTGGTCGCCTGCGGCAGCTCCAACTCGGACATGCCGACCTTCGCGGCCTGGGAGGCGACAGTCCTCGAGCACGCGTACGACCAGGTCGACTACATCTCGCTGCACAGCTACTACGACCCCGAGAAGCACGACGACGCGAGCTTCCGGGCGTCCGCCGTCGACCTCGACGGCTTCATCGAGAACGTCGTCGCCACCGCCGACCACGTACGGGCCAAGCTGCGCCGCAACAAGCGGATCAAGCTCTCGCTCGACGAGTGGAACGTCTGGTACCAGTCGCGGTTCACCGAGCCCGAGGACCGCGGCATCGAGGAGGTTCCCGCGCTGATCGAGGACGACTACAACGGCACGGACGCCGTCGTCGTCGGCAACCTGCTGATCAGCATGCTGCGGCACGCCGACCGGCTCACCGTCGGGTGCCAGGCGCAGCTGGTCAACGTGATCGCGCCGATCCGCACCCGGGCCGGCGGCGAGGCCTGGCGCCAGACGATCTTCCACCCGTTCGCGCACACCGCCCGGCTCGCCCGGGGAACAGTGCTGCGCCCCGCCCTCACCAGTCCCTCGATGAGCACCGGACGTTTCGGCGACGTGCCCGCCGTGGACGCCGTGGCCACCCATGACGAGCAGAGCGACGAGCTCAACGTCTTCGTCGTCAATCGCGGCACCGAGCCGGTGCCGCTCGCCGTCGACCTGCGGGCCTTCCCGCGGCATCGGCTCACCCGGCACCTGACGCTCAGCTCCGACCGGCCCGAGCCCGTCGAGCAGGCGCCCTCCACAGAGATCCTCCTACCGCCCGTCTCCTGGCACGCGTTGTGCCTCACTCCCGAGGAGTCACGATGATCGATAAAAACCTCACCCGCCGGGGCGTACTCGGCCTCGGCCTGGGCGCCGGCGGCGCCGTGCTCCTCGGCGCCTGCGGCGACAGCGGCCCGAACGAGAAGGTCACCGGGGGCGGGCAGAACGCCGCGCCCGCCGCGACCTCGTACGACGGGCCCAACGTAGCGCTGGCCTTCTGGAACGGCTTCACCGGCGGCGACGGCCCGTTCATGAAGAAGCTGGTCGACCAGTTCAACACCGAGCACCCCAACATCAAGGTGTCGATGAACACCTATCAGTGGGCCGACTACTACCAGAAGACACCCGCCGCCGTGTCGACGGGCAACGGCCCCGACGTCGGCGTCATGCACGTCGATCACGTCGCCACGAACGCCGCCCGCGGGGTCATCCTGCCGTTGGAGGACCTGGCCAAGGCGCTGAACTTCAAGGCCGAGGACTTCTCGCCACCGGTCTGGAACGCGGGCGTCTACAACAACACCCGCTACGCGATCCCGCTGGACGTGCACCCGCTCGGCTTCTTCTACAACAAGTCGGTGATGGAGAAGGGCGGTCTCGACCCGGAGAAGCCGCCGACGAACAACGATGAGTACCAGGCGGCCCTGGAGGCGATGAAGGCCAAGGGCATCCAGGGCGACTGGGTCACCCCGTTCGAGTTCACCGGCAGCATGCAGTTCCAGTCGTTGCTCTGGCAGTTCGGCGGCAACCTCTTCGACGATCAGGGCACCAAGGCGCTCTTCGCCGAGCAGCCGGGCGTGCAGGCGCTGACCTGGATGACCGACCACATCAAGAACGGCTACAGCCCCAAGAACGTGGCCCAGGACGCCGACCTCATCGCGTTGCGCAACGGCAAGAACGCCTTCAACTGGAACGGCATCTGGACAATTAACACGCTCAAAGAGGACAAGAACCTCGAGTGGGGTGTGGCGCCGCTGCCGCAGATCGGGTCGCAGAAGGCCGCCTGGGCCGGTTCGCACCAGTTCGTGCAGTTCAAGCAGAAGGCCAAGGACGACAACAAGCTGGCCGCCGGCAAGGTCTTCATCAACTGGATCAGCCAGCACTCGATCGAGTGGGCCCGCGGCGGCCAGGTGCCGGCCCGCGCCGAGATCCGCAACGGCGCCGACTTCAAGGCCCTGCCCGAGCAGTCGGCCATCGGCACGCAGATCGACTACCTGCACTTCCTGCCGCCGAAGCCCGGCATCGCCGACGTGATGGCCACCATGGTCACCGCGATCAACGAGGCTGTCCTGGGTCGCAAGGAGCCGGCCAAGGCGCTGTCCGACGGCGCCGCCAAGGCCAACCAGCTCCTGGAGCAGAACGCCAAGAAGTATGGCAGCTGAGACCGCACTCACCCGTACGCCGCCGGTGCAGGCAGGGGAGGCCGGCGCCGGCGGCCGGGTGCGGCGTACGGGACCCCTGACGCCGTACCTGTTCCTGTTGCCGTACTTCGTCGTCTTCGCGACCTTCGTGCTCGTGCCGGCGGTGTACGGCCTGTGGATCAGCCTGCACGACTGGGATTATCTGCTGCCCGGCAAGCCGTTCGTGGGGCTGGACAACTACCAGGCGCTGTTCGACTCCAGCTCGGCGGTCTACAGCTTCTTCTGGGAGAGCATGTCGGCGACGGGCATCTTCACGCTGCTCAGCGTGCCGCTGCTGCTCGTCGTCCCGCTGCTGCTGGCGTTGCTGCTCAACCGCAGTTTCAAGGGCCGCACGATCTTCCGGGCCATCTACTTCGCCCCGTACGTGCTGGGGGTCGCCGTGATCGGCGTGCTCTGGCGCTTCCTGCTCGACCCGAACCTGGGTGTGGTCAACGCGATCCTCGGAGCGATCGGGCTGCCCGGTGACACGCCGTGGACGACCGCGCTGCCCTGGGCCTGGGTGACGCTGGTCGGCGTGACCGTGTGGTGGACGCTCGGCTTCAACGCCGTCATCTACCTCGCCGGGCTGCAGGACATCCCGCGGGAGCTGTACGAGGCGGCGCGCATCGACGGCGGCGGCAAATGGGCCGAGTTCCGGCATGTGACGCTGCCCGGCCTGCGCCCGGTGCTGCTGTTCGTCACGGTCAACACGATTTTGGTGTCGGCCAACATGTTCGGCCAGTCCTACCTGATCACGCAGGGCGCGCCGGGCACCGAGACCCGCACCGCGATCATGTACATCGCCCAGGTCGGCCTGAGCGACTACAAGATGGGCAGCGCCGCCGCGATGAGCTACCTGCTCACCGCGTGCCTGCTGCTGATCAGCCTGGTCGTGTTCCGCCTCTTCCGGGAGAAGGACTCATGAGACGCGTACGCCCGGTCGCCTGGTACACCGTCCTGATCGGACTGAGTCTGATCTTCATCGCGCCGCTCGTCTGGATGCTGCTCACCACGTTCAAGTCGCCCGGCGAGGCGACTCGGGTGCCGCCCACGGTGTTCCCCGAGGAACCCACGACGGGGGCCTTCGACACGCTGCTGGGCAACGACCAGACGCCGGTGCTGCGCTGGTTCCTCAACAGCGTGCTGGCCGCCACCGGTCAGGCCGTGCTCGTGCTGGCGATCGCGTCGATGGCCGCGTACGCCCTGGCCCGGCTCGAGTTCAAGGGCAAGCGCCTGATCTTCGGCATGATCATCGCGACGCTGTTCATCCCGAGCTTCGTGCTGATCATCCCGAACTTCCTGATCGTCGACCGGTTCGGCATGCTCGACACGTTGTGGGCCCTGGTCATCCCGGGGGCGGCGGGCGCGTTCGGGGTGTTCTTCCTGCGGCAGTTCTTCCTCAGCCTGCCCCGCGAGCTGGAGGAAGCGGCCGTGCTCGAGGGCGCGAACTCGTGGCAGATCTTCACCCGGGTCGTGCTGCCGCTGTCCAAGCCCGCCCTGGCCACGCTCGCGGTGATCAGCTTCCTGACCAACTGGAACGACTTCATCTGGCCGATCTACGTGCTGTTCAGCCCCGAGTCGTTCACGCTGCCGCCCGGCCTGGCCATCCTGCAGGGCGCCTACACGATCAACTATCCCGTGATCATGGCCGGCGCGCTGGTCGCCAGCATCCCGGTGCTGCTGCTGTTCGTGGTGGCGCAGCGGTATGTGATCGAGGGAGTCTCCCGTTCCGGCCTGAAAGGATGATCATGCGACGCCTGACAGCCGCGCTCGCCGCGGTGATCACGCTGCTGGCTCTGACGGCCGGCGCCCGCGTCCCCGTTCCCGCCTCGGCGTCGTTCGCGGACACCTTCGCCGACCCGGTGATCGTCCGCGGCGACGACGGCTTCTACTACGGTTTCGGCACCACCGACCCGCTGCGCGAGGGCGAGAAGGTCGCGCACCGCATCCCGATCGCGCGCTCGGCCGACCTGCGGAACTGGAAGTACGTGGGTGACGCGTTCGGCGACCTGCCCCCGTACGCGGCGGCGAACGCCTCGCTGTGGGCGCCCGACGTCCGCAAGATCGGGAACCGCTGGGTCCTGTACGCGACGGTCACCGAGACGACGACAGCGGAGGGCGCCTCGGCGATCGGGGTGGCTACCGCGCCCAAGCCGACCGGACCGTGGACGTGGGCCCCGCAACCCGCCGTGCCCCCGAGGGAAGCGCCGGGCGGAGGCTGGTGGTGGACGTTCGACCCGGCCCAGCTGACCACGCCGGAGGGCAAGAAGTACCTCTACTACGGCAGCTACTTCGGCGGGATCTGGGTCAGTGAGCTCACCTCCGACGGGTTGCGGATCACCGGGAACCCGACGCGCGTGGCCATCGACAACAAATTCGAGGGCGCGTACGTCGTACGGCGGAACGGTTTTTACTACCTGTTCGCCTCGTCGGCCAACTGCTGCGCCGGCCCGACCACCGGGTACTCCGTCTCGGTGGGCCGGTCGAAGAGCCCGCTCGGCCCGTTCACCGACCGCGACGGCCAGCGGCTCGACGTCTCGCGGGCCGGTGGCACGCCGGTGATCGCCCCCAACGGCAACCGCTGGGTCGGCACCGGCCACAACGGACTGATCACCGATGGGCACGGCCAGGACTGGTTCGTCTATCACGCGATCGACCGCGCCGACCCGTACCTGGACGAGCCGTTCGGCATCAACGAGCGGCCGATGCTGATCGACCGGCTGGACTGGATCGGCGGCTGGCCCACGGTGAACCGCGGGGCCTGGGCCTCCGACGGCCGGGACACCCCGTCGGCCCGCATCCCCGAGCCGGGCAAGCCGATCTTCATCGAGGAGTTCAACGACCTGAAACCCGGCTGGAGCTGGGTGCGTCAGGATCCGGCGGTCACGGTCAGTGGGGGACAACTGCGCTGGCCCGTACAGGGGGCCGACCTGACCGGCGCCTCGAACAACGCCGGCGTGCTGCTGCGAACCCCGCCGACCGGCCGGTGGATCGCTGAGACCAAGGTGACAGTGCCGCTCGGTGAGGACACTGTGCGCAACTATCAGCAGGCCGGGATCATCGCGTACGCCGGTGACGACCTCTTCGCGCGCCTCAGCACCGTGGCGATCTGGAACACGCGGCAGGTCGAGTTCGGCAAGGAGATGCCGTACGCGGACGCCCTCTCGTACGGGGGGACGATCGCCGGGACGCCGGGTCTCACGACGACGTGGCTCCGGCTGGCCCACCACGTGGATCCGGTCAACGGTGAACACGAGTACCGGGCCGGTGTGAGCCGGGACGGCAAGCACTGGACGTGGGGCGGGGTGTGGACGCTGCCCGCCGGCAGCAACCCGCGCATCGGTCTGGTGGCACACGGCGGAGCGGAGCCCGCGGTCACGGCATCGTTCGACTACCTGCGGTTCTCCAAGTGGTAGGAGGGAGTCGCGGGCGCAGTGGCAGGACGTCGTCTGCGGGGTGGGGCGGCGTGACAGGGCGGGCGGCGCGTCAAGGCGGTGGCGGGGCGTGGTTCGTGGCACGGCGGCTGCTGTTGGTCGGCGCGCTGCTCGCCGGCGGCTGCTCGTCCGGCGAGTCGCCCACTGCTACCGCTTCTCCCACTCCTCCCGTCTCCCCCACTGCTGACAAATCGGAAATGTCGGAAGCGAGGCAGGGTGTGAACTTCACGAATCCGGTGTACAACAGCAACTTCCCGGATCCGGGGGCGCTTCGGGTCGGCGAGACCTGGTATGCGTACGGGACGAACGGCCCCGCCGGCAATGTGCCCGTCCTGACCTCGCCCGACCTCGTCACCTGGACACCCGCGGGCGACGCCCTGCCCCAGGTCGGCAAGTGGGCCACGCCCGGCAACACCTGGGCGCCCGAGGTGATCGAGGGTCCGGGCGGCACGTACCTGCTCTATTACACGGCCCGATCCACCGCCACCGACCGCCAGTGCATCGGTGTTGCCACCGCTGACCAGCCCGGCGGTCCCTATGTCGACGGGTCGGACGCGCCGCTCGTCTGCCAGGCCGGCGAGGGCGGCTCGATCGACGCCAGCCCGTTCACCGACGACAACGGCGACCGCTGGCTCTACTGGAAGAACGACGGCAACGCGATCGGAGAGCCGACCTACCTCTACGGCGCCCGGCTCACCGAGGACGGACGCAGGCTCAGCGGCGAGCCGAAACGCCTGCTCGTCAACGACGCCGGCTGGGAGGCGCACGTCATCGAGGCGCCGCAGATGGTGCGGCACGACGGCAAGCTCTACCTGTTCTATTCGGCCAACGCGTTCGACAAGGAGGAGTACGCCCTCGGCTACGCCACCTGCGAGGGCCCGCTCGGCCCGTGCGTCAAGGCGGCGGAGAATCCGATCCTGCACACGTCACCGGCGGCGGCCGGGCCCGGTCACGGCTTCCTGGTGACCACCCCGGCCGGCGAGTCGTGGCTGCTCTATCACGCGTGGCCGCCCAGCGCGGTCGGCAGCGTCGAACCCGGCCGGCTGCTCTGGCTCGACCGGGTGGACTGGGTCGACGGCCGTCCCGTGGTGAAAGGTCCGACCGCGGAGGAGCAGAAGGCGCCCGCCTAGGGCTTGTCGCGTTCGGTGGCCTCCTCGATGGCGCCGGTGATCGCGCCGGTGAGGTCGTCGGCGGGCACGGCGATCTTCTCGCCGTCGTTCTCCTCGGCTCCCGGCTCGGGCTCGGGCGCGGTGGCCCCGCCGCCGAAGCCGAACTCGTTGGGCTCGTCGTGTTCCTGCTGCTGAGAAGTGGTCATGCAGCACCGGTTACCCGGCCGGGGCGCGACCTAAAGCTTCCCGGCGCCCGGCCCCGCTGTGACGGTCCATGCAGTCGGGGGTGTGAAACCCGATTGCGCGTACGCCTCCTCGACCGCCGCCGTGACAACGTCCGCCCTGTCCGCGTCGATCAGCGCCAGCACACAGCCGCCGAAGCCGCCCCCGGTCATCCGGGCGCCGTACGCCCCGGCTGCGAGGGCCGTGTCGACGGCGAGGTCGACCTGGGTCACGGTGATCTCGAAGTCGTCGCGCATCGAGGCGTGCGAGGCGGTGAGCAGCGGCCCGATCTCGCGCACCTGTCCGGCCCGCAGCAGGCCGACCGTGGCCAGCACCCGGTCGTCCTCGGTGACGATGTGCCGCACCCGGCGGCGCATGACCTCGTCGTCGAGGCGGGCCAGGGCGTCGTCGAGCTGGGCGCCGGTGATGTCGCGCAGCGCCGGCACGCCGAGGATGCGGGCGGCCTCCTCGCACGACTTGCGGCGGGCGCCGTACTCCCCGTCGACGTGCTGGTGCGGGGCGTTGCTGTTGATCACCAGGATGGCCAGCCCCTGTGCGGCCAGGTCGAACGGAATCTGCTCGACCTCGTAGGACCGGCAGTCGAGGAACAGCGCGTGCCCCTCGCGGCAGCGGATCGACGCCGACTGGTCGAGGATGCCGGTAGGGGCGCCCACGTACTCGTTCTCGGCGCGCTGGGCGAGCCGGGGGCGCTGTTCCACCGGCAGGTCGAGCCCGCCCAGGTCGACCAGGGCGGTGAGCACCGACGACTCGAGCGCGGCGGACGACGACAGGCCCGAGCCCAGCGGCACGTCGGAGTCGATGGCGATGCGCGCGCCGGGCACGTTGTGGCCCGCTTCCACCAGCGCCCAGACGACGCCGGCGACGTAGGCCGCCCAGCCGGTCACCTCGCCCGGCTCGGTGTGGCCGAAACTGATCGCCTCGTCCTGGAACGTCGAGCACACCGTCCACTCGCCGGCGGGGGCCGGGCCGACCGCGGCCACCGTGCGCTGCGGCAGCGCGAAGGGCAGCACGAAGCCGTCGTTGTAGTCGGTGTGCTCGCCGATCAGGTTGACCCGGCCGGGCGCCGCCCACAGCCCGCTCGGCTCGGCGCCGTACTGCTTGCGGAACGCCTCGAGGGCGTTCATGCGACGTGCGAGCGGTAGAAGGACCAGGCATCGCTGATCATGGCCTGCAGCGTGTTCTTTTCCGGCACCCAGCCCAGTTCCTCGCGGGCCAGGGCCGACGACGCGACCAGCGTTGCCGGGTCGCCCTCGCGGCGCGGCGCGATCTCGACCGGCAGCTCGACGCCGGTGACCTCGCGGGCCACCTCGACGACCTGCCTGTTGGAGAAGCCGTTGCCGTTGCCCAGGTTGTAGATGCGGTGCTCGCCGGCGGTGGCCGCGTCGAGCGCGAGCAGGTGGGCCCGGGCCAGATCCTGTACGTGGATGTAGTCGCGCACGCAGGTGCCGTCGGCGGTGGGGTAGTCGTCGCCGAAGATCTGCAGTTTCTCCCGCTTGCCCGCGGCGACCTGCAGGGTGATGGGGATGAGGTGGGTCTCGGGGTCGTGGCGCTCGCCGATCTCGTGCCCGTCGGCGATGTAGGCTCCCGCGACGTTGAAGTAGCGCAGCGAGACGGCGGCCAGGTTGTGCGCGAACGCCTCGGAGGTGAGCGCGTGGTCGAAGGTCAGCTTGGTGGCGCCGTACGTGTTGGTCGGCGCCTTGACCGCGTTCTCGGTGATCGGCAGCTCGACCGGGTTGCCGTAGACGGCGGCGGTGGAGGAGAAGATGAACCGCGGCACCCCAGCGGCGCGCACGGCGTCGAGCAGGGCGAGCGACTTCACCACGTTGTCGTGCCAGTACTTCTCGGGCTTGGTCATCGACTCGCCGGCCGCGATCAGCCCGGCGAAGTGCAGCACCGCGTCGAACCCGGAGCCCGGGGTGAGCACCTGGGCGGCGTCGGCGATGTCGGCCTCGACGAAGGTGGCCTCGGGCGCGACCGCGCTCCGGAAACCGGTGACGAGGTTGTCGAGCACGGTGACCTCGTGGCCCGCGTCCAGCAGCAGTCGGCTGGTGACGCTGCCGACATAGCCGGCGCCCCCGGTGACGAGCAGTTTCACGGCGCGCTACCCCTTTGCAGAGAGTTGTCCCGACGAGCGTAGTGGGCCGCCGGGCTACCGAAGAGGTTCCACCAAGCTCGATCAAAAGTCAACACTTTCAAACATCTCCCGTACTCGCTGACGCCGCTCGCGACGCCTTCGGTGGGACTGTCACAATGGTCGGCATGTCCGATGTCGCCCGCCGCCCTCGCGTGCTTTCCGGCATTCAGCCGACTGCCGACTCGTTCCACCTCGGCAACTATCTCGGCGCCGTACGCAACTGGGTGGCGCTGCAGGAGACCCACGACGCGTACTACTGCGTGGTCGACCTGCACGCGATCACGATGGGGCACGACCCGGTGGCCCTGCGCAACCGCACGCGCATCTCGGCCGCCCAGCTGCTGGCGCTCGGCCTCGACCCCGACCGGTGCACGCTGTTCGTCCAGTCCCACGTGCCCGAGCACGCTCAGCTCGGCTGGGTGCTCAGCTGCATCACCGGTTTCGGCGAGGCCGGCCGCATGGTGCAGTTCAAGGACAAGTCGGCCAAGGCCGCCGACACCACCACGGTGGGCCTGTTCACCTACCCCATCCTGCAGGCGGCCGACATCCTGCTCTACCAGGCCGATCAGGTGCCCGTGGGCGAAGACCAGCGGCAGCACCTCGAGCTGACCCGCGACCTCGCGCAGCGGTTCAACACGCGCTTCGGCCGCACGTTCACGATCCCGTCGCCGTTCATCCTCAAGGACACTGCCAAGATCACCGATTTGCAGGACCCGACGGCCAAGATGTCGAAGTCGGCCTCCTCGCCCAACGGCATCATCGAGCTGCTGGAAGACCCGGCGCGTTCGGCCAAGAAGATCAAGTCGGCGGTCACCGACACCGGCCGCGAGATCCTTTACGACGAGGAGAACAAGCCCGGCGTCAGCAACCTGCTCACGATCTATGCCGCGCTCACCATGCGGACCATAGACGAACTGCTCGAGCAGTACGAGGGCCGCGGCTACGGCGACCTCAAGAAAGATCTGGCCGAGATCGTGGTCGACTTCGTCAAGCCGATCCAGGAGCGCACCCGGGCCTACCTGGAGGACCCGGACCACCTCGACAAGGTGCTCGCGGTCGGCGCCGAGAAGGCCCGCGCGGTCGCCTCGGTGACGCTCGGCGAGGCGTACCAGAACATCGGTTTTCTCAGCCCCACGCGTGGAGCCTGACTCCGTTGTCCGACCCCTCCCTGACCCGCATCGGCGTCGCAATCGACATCCCCGAGCCCTGGGGTGAGCTGCTCACCCAGCGCCGGGCCGCGGCCGGTGACCCGCAGGCCGCGTACACGCCGGCCCATGTGACGCTGCTCGGCCCGACCGAGGTGCGCACCGAGGCCCTGCCCCGCATCGAGAAGCACCTCGAGGCGGTGGCCGCGGATCAGGCGCCGTTCACCATCCACCTGCGCGGCACGGGCACGTTCCGGCCGGTCACCGAGGTGGTCTTCGTGACCCTGGCCGTCGGGATCAGCGAGTGCGAGATGCTGGCCGAGGCGATCGTGAGCTCCGACGACGTGCAGCGCGGCTCCCGCTTTCCCTACCACCCGCACGTGACGGTGGCCCAGGACGTGCCGGCCGAGGCGCTGGACGCGGCCTTCGACGACCTCGCCGGCTTCTCGGCGAGGTTCCCCGTGCCGGCCTTCACCCTGTTCTCGCACGGCGGCGAAGGCCCCTGGAAACGCCGGCGCGACTATCGCCTGGGCAGTGCCGGTCGCTGACGACGTGACGTCGGTTACGGTCGGCGCGTGAATCCGATCGATCGGGCCTACGAGGCGGCCGAGTCTCGTGTCATGTGGCTTCGCCACCGGTCCCGCTATTTCGATCACTTCAGCCGGGCCATCGTCCGCTACACCGACGTGCAGGGCGGGCGGCTCGCGGCGGCGATCGCGTACTACGGCTTCTTCGCCGTGTTCGCGCTGCTGCTGATCGGCTATTCGATCTTCGGCATCCTGCTGAACAACAATCAGGACCTGTTCGACGTCGTGCGCGACTTCCTCCGGGAGAACCTGCCGTTCCTCGACGTGCAGGCGATCCTGGAGAGCGGCAGGACGGTCGGCATCGTCGGCATCATCGGCCTGACCTTCACGGGCATCGCCTGGGTTGAGGCGATCCGCTCGTCGCAGCGGCTGATCTGGCGCCTCAACGAGCAGCCCGGCTACATCGGCGTACGGCAGGCTCTCGACCTGCTGGTGCTGCTCGGCGTGCTGATGTTGCTGGCGCTGTCCCAGCTCGCCGTCTACGGCCTCGAGCTGCTGCTCGAATGGATGGCGGACGGCCTCGTGCAGTCCACCGTCGAGATCCTGCTGCGGATCGCGGTCAACATGCTGCTGGCGGCGGCGTTGCTGGCCGCGGTGCCGAGGCTGCGCATGACCGTGCGGCGGATGGCCCCGCCCGTGCTGCAGGTCGGCATCGGGCTCATGCTGCTCAACACGGTGGGCAAGTCGTTCGTGGGTCTGGTGCAGCGGAACCCCGCGTACGGTCTGGTCGGTTCGGCCGTCGGCGTGCTGGTCTACCTGTACGTCTTCAACCAGCTGCTGCTGTTCGGGGCGGCCTGGGCGGCGACCAGTCCGCACGGCCGGGTGGTCGACCTGTCAGCTGATGATAAAAATGCCCCTGTGGGACAAAATACCTGGATTCGGCACACCAGCCCGGAATGATGGCCCCGTGGGCACTCTCGTGACGTTGGACCTGCCGGCCGGTTCGCCGGTGGCCGACCTTCCCTGGGTCATCACGATCGGCTCGATCGGCGACGAGGAGGACTGGGAGCCGGTGGTCTGCGGGCCGTACGAGCGGGCCCACGCGCTCGCGCTGGCCCAGGCCGTGGTGGCCGACGAGCAGCTGATGGCGGTGGTCGAGCCGCTGCTGCCCCGCCCCGACGCCGAGGCCATCCGCGACGAGATCGAGCTGGCCCGCGCCGCCGTCGAGGCGCCCGGTGGCGACGCCGACGCCGAGACGGTCGAGGAGTACGAGACCCGGCGGGTGCGCCCCGGCCGGCCGCCGACCCGGGACGAGGTCCGCGCGGGCTGGTCGCGGATAGCCGCCCGCCTGACCACCGTCTGAGGTTTCTCCGCAGCTGGACCGCTCCGTCTCAGGGGCCGTAGAGCGTGCGGACCCCGCGCAGGAACGACTCCTTGTCCGGGTTGCCGAGCAGCAGGCGCTGCAGCGCGTAACCGGGGAGCAGGGCGAAGACCGCACCCGCCACGTCGTCGACGTCGGTTTCCGGCGGCAGCTCCCCGCTCTCGACGGCGTGCTCCACCAGGACCCGCACACTGCCGCGGAGCGCCGAGTAGCGGTCATGAGCGATCGTCCGGATGGCCGGGTCGATCATCGCCTCGCTCCAGATGTGCAGAGCGATCGGCAGGGCGCCACCCGGACCGGTCTGTGCGTCGATGACGTCCAGCAGGAGCCGCAGCGACTCGAGCAGCGACAGCCGGCGGCTCGCGATGCGGTCGATCGCGGCCTGGATGCCGCCCACGACCCCGTCGGCGATCGCCGCGATGATCTCGTCCTTGGATTTGAAGTAGCGATAGACCGCGCCCACCGACAGGCCGGCTTCCTTGATCAGGTCCTGCATCGACGTGTTGTGCAGCCCCTTGCGCAGGAAGCAGGCGCGGGCCGCGGCGAGGATCTGCTCGCGGCGGGCGGTCAGGTGATCTTCGGAGACACGTGGCACGCCCCACATCATAAAACGAACGCTCGTTCTTGACGAACGCGTGTGGGCCGGAACATGCTGAGCTGATAAAGAACGAGCATTCGTTTTAGGAGGAATGATGCGACGCTCACCAGTGGTTGCCGGGACGCTCATCGCGATCGTCGTGGTGGCCGTTCAGGCACTTCTCGTCCCGCTCTTCGCTGCTCCAGCCGCCAACCTCGCGCCCCGCGACCTACCGATCGCGATCGCGGCCCCGAACGGTGGCGCGGCCCCGAACGGTGGCGCGGCCCCGAACGGTGGCGCGGCCCCGAACGGTGGCGCGGTCTCGAACGGTGGAGCGGCCGACGGCGCAACGGTGGATGGTGGGGCCGCAGATCAGTCGCCGGCCAGTGGCGGGGCGGCGAACGGGCCTGCCGGTGGCGCAGCCGCGATTGCGGCTCGGCTGGAGGCTGAGCACCCGGGCGCGTTCGCTGTCACGTTCGTTGCTGACGGGCCGGCCGCCGATGCCGCGATCAAGGACCGTGAGGTCTACGGGGCGATCGTCATGAACGCCGCCGGGCCCGAGGTGCACGTCGCCTCGGCTGCCTCTCCGACCGTTTCGGCGCTGCTCACGCAGGCCGTGGCTGGGACGGGCGCGCAGGTGCGTGACGTCGTGCCGCTCGACGTGGACGACCCCCGGGGCGCCGGGTTCGCGGCCGGTTTCTTGCCGCTGGCCATCACCAGCCTGCTCGTCGGGGCCCTGGTCTTCCTGTTCGTCCGGCAGCGGGTGGCCCGCCTTGTGGCGCTGCTCGGCTACGGGGTCCTGGCCGGCTTTGCGGTCGCCGCGGTCCAGCAGGGCTGGCTCGGCATCCTGCCCGGCGACAACCTGCTCGTCGCGGCCGCGCTGGGTCTGTTCGCGCTGGCCGTCGCCGCCGCCATGACCGGGCTCGCGGCCGTGCTCGGGCACGGCGGTCTGGGCCTCGGTGCCCTGGTCATGTTCCTGGTCGGCAACGCGCTGGCGGGCATCGCGGCCGCCCCCGAGTTGCTGCCGCAGCCGTGGGGCGAGATCGGGCAGTGGCTTCCGATCGGCGCCGGCGCCTCGCTTCTGCGGTCGGCCGCTTACTTCGACGGCGCGGGCGCTGCCCAGGCCGTCGCGGTCCTCACCGCGTACGCGGGAACGGGGTTGATCTTGACTGTGCTCGGCCGCCGAGGGCTGATGGCGGCTCCGAAGGCCGGCCCGGTGCCCGCCGAGGCCCGCGAGGAGCTCGTGCCGGCGCGCTGAGATAGTGGCCGCATGGTCATCTCGAAGCGATGGGCGGTCTTCCTGACGGCGGTCGGGGTCTGGACGTGGGCCATCTGGCCCCGGTTCGGCCTGGCCATCTGGCAGGACGACCGCTCTTTCGCCGGCGGGCGGCCGACCTCTTTCCTGATCGTGCACGCCTTGCTGATCACGGCTTCGCTGGCCATCGGCACCACCGTCGGCGTGCTCGGCGTAAAAGCGTGGCGGAAGTCCTGACCGCGCCGCAAGGTTTCTTCTCTGTTACTCCCGCCACCGTTGATTTGCCGCACTAACGGATAGAAGCGACGACCCGAGCGCCGCCCGATTGCGCGCAGATAACGGTGCGCCAACAGTCCGGTCCAAAGTGCCTCGGACGTTCTGGCCTGCGACTACGCTCCCGCGGTGAAGACTCACCGACAAGTGTCGGTGTGCGTTGGAAGGAGGGCGTCTTGCGCCCAGTACGTGGGAACCGGATCGTGGCGATTCTCGCGGCGGGTGGGCTGACGCTCGCCGCCGCCGCCTGTAGCGACGCTCCCGACGAGACTCCCGCCGGCGGCACCCAGAGTGGCGCTGCCGCCGCTGCATACAAGGCTTGCATGGTCACCGACACCGGTGGCATCGACGACAAGTCGTTCAACGCCTCCGCGTGGGCCGGCCTCCAGGCCGCCAAGACCGAGGTGCCCGCGGTCGACCCGAAGTACGTCGCGTCGACCGCCGAGGCCGACTACGAGCCCAACCTGCGGGGCTTCGTGACCCAGAAGTGCAACTTCATCCTCTCGGTCGGCGGCCTCATGGGCGACGCCACCAAGGCCGTCGCCGCGCAGAACACGTCGCAGCAGTTCGGCATCGTCGACAGCGCGATCGCCGACGCGAAGAACGTCTACCCGATGCAGTTCGCCACCCAGGAGGCCGCGTTCCTGGCCGGTTACCTGGCTGCGGGCTATTCCAAGAGCGGCAAGGTGGCCACGTTCGGCGGCCTCAAGATCCCGCCGGTGACCATCTTCATGGATGGTTTCGCCGACGGCGTGGCGCAGTACAACAAGGCCAAGGGCAAGAACGTCCAGGTGCTCGGCTGGGACAAGGCGAAGCAGAACGGCAGCTTCGCCGAGGACTTCGCCAGCCCGGCCAAGGGCAAGGCGCTGGCCAACACGTTCGTCGCCCAGGGCGCCGACGTGATCATGCCGGTTGCCGGTGGCACCGGCCTGGGTGCGGCCGAGGTCGCCAAGGGTTCCAGCGGCAAGGTCTCGATCATCTGGGTCGACCAGGACGGCTGCAAGAGCGCCGCGCAGGACTGTGAGGTCTTCCTGACCACTGTGGTCAAGAACATCTCCGACGCGGTGAAGCAGGCCGTCGTCACCGGCGCCAACGGCCAGCCGCTCGAGTCCACCCCGGGCTACCTGGGCACGCTGAAGAACAACGGTGTCTCGCTGGCCCCGTACAACCAGTTCGAGAGCAAGATCGACCAGACCCTGAAGGACGAGGTCGAGAAGCTCAAGTCGGACATCATCGCGGGCACCGTCAAGGTCGAGTCGGCCAGCGCCCCGGCCTGACGATTCGCTGGGTAACATTCCGGCCGCCGCCCGGCTGCGAGATTTTCTCGCGGCCGTGCGGCGGTTCCGGTTGTTCGACAAAGTTCTCATAGGCGCCGAAGTCAGGAGATTCCGCTGAGACTCGAACTGCGCGGCATCACCAAGCGCTTCGGCGACCTGGTGGCCAACGACCACATCGACATCACCGTCGAGCCCGGCGAGGTGCACGCCCTGCTGGGCGAGAACGGCGCCGGCAAGTCGACGCTGATGAACCAGCTGTACGGCCTGCTCCAGCCCGATGAGGGCGAGATCCTGGTCGACGGTGAGAAGAAGGTCTTCCGCAGCCCCCGCGACGCCATCGCCGCCGGCATCGGCATGGTCCATCAGCACTTCATGCTGGTTCCCGTCTTCACCGTGGCCGAGAACATCGCGCTCGGCGCCGAGGAGACCCGCGGCGGACCGCTCGGCTGGCTCGACCGCCGCCGAAGCCGGCGCGAGGTGCTCGAGACCTCGGAGCGTTACGGCCTGCCGGTCGACCCCGACGCCCTGGTGGAGAACCTGCCCGTCGGCGCGCAGCAACGGGTCGAGATCGTCAAGGCGCTGACCCGCGACGTCGACCTGCTCATCCTGGACGAGCCGACGGCCGTGCTGACCCCGCAGGAGACCGACGAGCTGCTCGCGGTCATGCGCTCGCTGGCCGAGACCGGCAAGTCGATCGTCTTCATCACCCACAAGCTGCGCGAGGTCAAGGCCATCGCCGACCGGATCACCGTGATCCGCCGTGGCCGCACGGTCGGCATCGCCACCCCCGACACCTCCGAGGACGAGCTGGCGGCGCTCATGGTCGGCCGCGAGGTCAGCCTCGAGGTCACCAAGACCCCGGCCGAACCCGGCAGTGAGGTGCTCAAGGTCTCCGGCCTGATCGTCGACGACGACCGGGGCGTGCACGCGGTCGCCGGTGTGGACCTGGTGGTGCGCTCGGGCGAGGTGCTCGGCATCGCCGGTGTGCAGGGCAACGGCCAGACCGAGCTGGTCGAGGCGATCATGGGCCTGCGGGAGATCCGGGCGGGCTCGATCGAGCTCGAGGGCAGGAACCTGGCCGGTCGCACCACCAAGCAGGTGCTGCGGGCCGGCGTCGGCTACATCCCCGAGGACCGCAGCCACGACGGCGTCGTCAAGGACTTCACGGTCGCCGAGAACCTCGTGCTCGACCTCTACGACCGGGCGCCGTTCGGCAACAGCCTGCGGCTCAACCCCAAGGCGATTGACGAGTCGGCCCAGGAACGCGTGGCGCAGTTCGACATCCGTACGCCGTCACCGCGGTCCGCCGTCGGCACGCTCTCCGGCGGCAACCAGCAGAAGGTCGTTGTCGCCCGCGAGATGTCCCGCCCGCTCAAGCTGATGGTCGCCGCCCAGCCGACCCGCGGGGTGGACGTGGGCTCGATCGAGTTCATCCACAACCAGATCATCCACGAGCGGGACGTCGGCACCGCCGTGCTGGTGGTGTCGAGCGAGCTGGACGAGGTGGTCGGCCTGGCCGACCGCATCGCGGTGATGTATCGCGGCCGGATCCTGGCGGTCGTCTCGCCGGACATGCCCCGTGAGGAGATCGGTCTGCTGATGGCCGGCGTAGTGACGCAAGAAGCAGAGGACGCGGAGTGACCACCGAAGCCCCGGAACAGCCGGAGAAGAAAGAGGAGCAGCAGAAAGAGGAGTCCTTCTTCGGTCTCTTCCTGCACAACCTCTGGTCGGCCAACACCGTCGTCGTGACGTTCCTGTCGATCCTGCTGGCGCTGATCATCGGCGCGGTGCTGATCGTCATCTCGGACTCCGAGGTGCTCGCGACGTTCTCGTACTTCACCGCCCGGCCCAGCGACGCGCTCACCGCGAGCTGGGATCTGATCAGCCACGCGTACGCCGACCTGTTCAAGGGCGCGATCTTCGACCCGGCCGCCGTGCAGGCGTGGTTCAGCGGCAGCGGCGACTGGAAGACGGCGCTCAACCCACTGTCCGAGACCCTCACCTACGCCGCCCCGCTGGTCTTC
Source organism: Paractinoplanes brasiliensis (assembly GCF_004362215.1). Lineage (NCBI taxonomy): Bacteria > Bacillati > Actinomycetota > Actinomycetes > Micromonosporales > Micromonosporaceae > Paractinoplanes > Paractinoplanes brasiliensis. The sequence continues at coordinate 4,283,963 of NZ_SNWR01000001.1, forward strand.
ACCGGCCTCGCGGTCGCGGTTGCCTTCCGCGGCGGCCTGTTCAACATCGGCGCCCAGGGCCAGGCGGTCATCGGCTGCGTCACCGCCGGGGTGGCCGGCTTCGCCATCGGGCTTCCGCCCGTCCTGCACCTGATCGTCGCGCTGGTCGCCGGCGTGGTCGGCGGCGCGCTCTGGGGCTTCGTGCCCGGCCTGCTCAAGGCCCGCACCGGCGCCCACGAGGTGATCACCACGATCATGCTCAACTACACGGCGACGCTCTTCCTCGGCTGGCTGATCCTGCAGAACGGCGTGCAGGACCCGGACCGCACAGACGCCGTCAGCAAGACGATCGACACCACCGCCGGGCTGCCCGCCCTGCCCGCGCCGTTGCGCGTGCACCTCGGCATCGTGCTCGCGGTGCTGGTCACCGCCGGGGTCGCCTGGATGATCAACCGGTCGTCGTTCGGCTTCGAGCTGCGCGCCGTCGGCGTCAACCCGCCCGCCGCCAAGACCGCCGGGATGAGCGTGGCCCGCACCTACATCATGCTGATGGTGGTGGCCGGTGGCCTGGCCGGCCTGGGCGGCGCCGTACAGGTGCTCGGCACCGCCGAACGGCTGACCGGTCAGGTGGCCGGCAACATCGGCTTCGACGGCCTGCTGGTGGCCCTGCTGGGCCGCAACAAGCCGTGGGGCGTGCTGTTCGCCGCGATGCTCTACGGCGGACTGCGCGCGGGCGGCAACCTGATGCAGGTCGACGTGGGCGTCTCGCTCGAGCTGGTCACCGTCCTGCAGGCCCTCATCGTGATCTTCATCGCGGCCCCCGCCCTGGTGAAGGCGATCTTCCAGCTCCGCAATGCGCGCACCGCGCGGCTCGGCGCATCCATGGCGAAGGGTTGGTGAGCGGAGTGTCGACCGCAACCGTGGAAGACCTGACCGAGGCCACGGCCCCCGACAGGTTCTGGAACCGGCAGCGCCGGCTCGGCGTCGCGCTCGTCGTCATCGGGCTGATCGCCGCCGTGATCTTCGGATCGCTCGCGGAGTCGGCGACGGCCCGCTTCACCGTCAGCGAGGACGCCGAGGGCGCCGCGCTGCAGATCAACGGCCAGTTCGGCGCCATCCTGTTCGGCATCGTCACCATCGCCACCGGCGCCGCCCTGATCGCCGGTGTGGCCAAGCGGTGGCAGACCCTGCTGCTCAGCGTCGGCATCGTGACCTTCGTCTTCTCGTTCCTGTGCTGGCAGGTGGCGGGCAAGTTCCTTCCGCTGGTCGACACGGCCAGCGGCTCACTGGAACTGGCACTGCCGCTGATTCTGGGCGCGCTGGCCGGTGTGCTGTGCGAGCGTTCCGGCGTGGTCAACGTGGCCATCGAGGGGCAGTTCCTGATGGGCGCGTTCGGGGCCGCTCTGGTGGGCACCCTGGCCACCAGCGTGTGGGCCGGCCTGATCAGCGCCGTCGTCGGCGGTGTGATCATCGCCTCGCTGCTGGCCGTGCTGGCCATCCGTTTCCTGGTCGACCAGGTCGTCGTCGGCATCGTGCTCAACCTGCTCGCGCTGGGCATCACCGGCTTCCTCTACGAACGGCTCATGCAGCCCGACGCGTTGAAGTACAACTCACCGCCGCGGCTGCCCGAGTGGCGCATCCCCGGGCTGGCCGACATCCCCGTGATCGGGCCGGTGCTGTTCGAGACCAACCTGCTGGTCTGGCTGGCGCTGGCGCTGGTCATCGTCATTCACTTCGGCCTCACGCGCACCCGCTGGGGCCTGCGGACCCGCGCGGTCGGCGAGCACCCCACGGCGGCCGACACCGTCGGCATCCGGGTCCGGGGCCTGCGGTACATGAACGTGCTCATCGGTGGCGTCGTGGCCGGCGCCGGTGGCGCGTACTTCACGCTGGTCTCGACCGGCGCGTTCAACAAGAACATGACCGCGGGCGCGGGCTTCATCGCGCTGGCCGCCCTGATCTTCGGCCGCTGGACCCCGTTCGGGGCGCTGGGCGCGGCCCTGTTCTTCGGCTTCGCCCAGAAACTGGCGAACTACCTCAGCGCGGTCGGCAGCCCGGTGCCCAACCAGTTCCTCAACATGCTGCCGTACCTCGCGACGATCATCGCGGTGGCCGGTCTCGTCGGCCGGGTCCGTGCGCCCGCGGCGGACGGCGTGCCGTACGTGAAAAACTGAATCCCATGGAGATCGACTGGGCCGGGCTGCGCGCCGCGGCCACCGAAGCCATGCGGCACGCGTACGCGCCCTACTCCGACTTCCCGGTCGGAGCGGCGGCGCTGGTGGACGACGGCCGGTTGGTCGTCGGGTGCAACGTCGAGAACGCCTCCTACGGCGTCGGGTTGTGCGCCGAGTGCGGGCTGGTCAGCCAGCTGCACCTGACCGGCGGCGGGCGCCTGGTCGCGTTCTCGTGCGTCGACGCCACCGGCAGCCCGCTGATGCCGTGCGGCCGCTGCCGCCAGCTGCTGTGGGAGAACGGCGGGCCCGAGCTGCTCGTCGAGTGGCACACCGGGCCGCTGCGCATGGCCGAGCTGCTGCCCCACGCCTTCGGCTTCGAGGATCTGGAACGTGTCAACAACCTCAAGACCGGTCCCGAGGTCCCCACCGAACTGGCCAAATGGCGCGGCCGGGGCACCGTTTTCGTACATCCGGACCTGTCCGGGGGCGAGACTGTCTGGACCGGCTACTGGGAACGGTCCGCAGGCGCCGGGGAGGTCGAGAAGGGCGTGCTCCAGGAAGGCCCGAACTTCGCCACGGCGGGCGAGGCGGTCGCCTGGGGCCGCGTACGCACCCCGCGGGTCGTCGTGGTGAACGCCGAGGGCGGCTTGGCCTGGGCCGGTGAGGGCGCACCGCCCGAGGGCATTCCGGACTCGTGGGAAGAGGGCAGCAATGACTGAGTTCGCCGCGGTCGACGTGATCCGGGCCAAGCGGGACGGGCACACGCTCAGCGACGCCCAGATCGACTGGGTGGTCGACGCGTACACCCGGGGTGCGGTCGCCGACGAGCAGATGTCCGCGCTGGCCATGGCCATCCTGCTGCGCGGCATGACCCCGGCCGAGATCGCCCGCTGGACGGCCGCGATGATCGCCAGCGGCGAGCGGCTCGACCTCTCCGCGGTCACCCGCCCGACCGCCGACAAGCACAGCACCGGCGGCGTCGGCGACAAGATCACGCTGCCGCTGACCCCGCTGGTCGCCGCGTGCGGGGCCGCCGTGCCGCAGCTGTCCGGCCGCGGCCTCGGCCACACCGGCGGCACGCTCGACAAGCTCGAGTCGATCCCCGGTTGGCGCGCGTCGATCAGCAACGACGAGTTCAAGCGGCAGCTGCAGGACGTCGGCGCGGTCATCTGCGCCGCCGGTGAAGGCCTGGCCCCGGCCGACCGCAAGCTCTACGCGCTGCGCGACGTCACCGGCACGGTCGAGGCGATCCCGCTGATCGCCAGCTCGATCATGAGCAAGAAGATCGCCGAGGGCACCGGCGCGCTCGTGCTCGACGTCAAGGTCGGCTCCGGCGCGTTCATGAAGGACCTCGACACCGCCCGCGAGCTCGCGAGCACCATGGTGCGGCTCGGCAAGGACAGCGGCGTGAACACGATCGCGCTGCTCACCGACATGAACACGCCGCTCGGCCTGGCCGTCGGCAACGCGATCGAGGTCACCGAGTCGGTCGAGGTGCTGGCCGGTGGCGGGCCGCCGGATGTGGTGGAGCTCACCCTGGCCCTGGCCCGCGAGATGCTGGCCGCGGCCGGGATCGACGCCGACCCGGCCAAGGTGCTCGAGTCCGGCGCCGCGATGGACACGTGGCGGGCGATGATCCGGGCCCAGGGCGGCGACCCGGAGGCCCCGCTGCCGGTCGCGCGCGAGACCGAGGTGCTGCGGGCCTCGGCCGACGGGGTGGTGACCTCGGTCGACGCGTACGGGATCGGACTGGCCGCCTGGCGTCTGGGCGCCGGCCGGGCCCGCAAGGAGGATCCGGTCAGCTTCGGCGCCGGGGTGCTGCTCAAGGTCAAGCCGGGCGACGAGGTCCGCGCCGGCGACGTGCTCCTGGAACTGCGCGCGGACGATCCCGACCGGATCCCCGCAGCCCGCACGACTGCTGCCGAAGCGGTTGTCATCGGTGCGGAGCAACCCAGTTCTACAAATTTGGTGCTCGACCGCATAGCCTGACGCACCATGCAGAAGGCCGCACCCGACCCGCGCGCCGTTCGCGAAGCGAGCCTCGACGAACTGGCGCGTCTCGGACTGCCGCTACCCCCGCCCGGCTTCCCGCTGATCTGGGAGCCGGGCGACGCGATCGAGTTGCGCCCCACAGCCGACATCGAGGCGCGGGCTGCCGTGCTGCACGTCGTCGTGGCGCGCTGCTTCGGCATGCCGACCGAGGCCGCGATGAGCTGGCTGCTCGGGTCGCGCCTGGTCGACCTCGTCACACCGCCGGAGTGGCAGTTCGTGATCGGCGCCAAGGGCGATCATCGCTCGTTCGTGTTGCACCATGACGCCGTGTTCGCGCTGGCCTGGCTGCTGGGTCTGAGCCGGCATCTCGACCCGACCGCCGCGCCCGAGAGCAGGCTGATGTCGCAGATGCCCGATCTGCCGGCGGGGGAGACGTACGGGAATTGGCGGTCCCGATCGCTGATGTCCCCGCGCGACCCGATCGAGGCGGCCGTGCTTCTCGATCTCTACTACTGCCTGGACTGGGCTTTCCAGGAGGCGGAGCAGACGGGGTTGCCGCTGCCGGGCGAGGTCGACGGCAACGCGATCGGCCAGCGACGGTGGGCACTGGAGTGGGCGGTGATCTTTCACGGGCCGTACCACGACAAGCCCCCGGACTGGGAAGAAGTAGACCTGTCGGTCTAGGCCGGGCTGTACGTCGTCAGGCGCACCGAAGCTGTCATGTGGCTGGGCGTGGCCGGAGGATGCGGCACGTGGCGGGCGCTCGGGGTCATGCCGATCAGCGTGGCGGTCTCGACAGCGGTCAGGTCGAGCTCGCGACGTAGATCCAGCGTCTCCACCGGCTCGAAGCACCTGCCCAACGCATCCTGCACTCGCGCCTCTTTGTCCGGGTCGACCCGAATCAGCCCGTACGCGGAAATCAACTCGGCCAAATGATCCGGCGCGGGGGTGACAACGAGCAGGCGGCCGCCGGGGCGCAGCACGCGGTGGAACTCGGCGCCGTTGCGCGGGGCGAAGACGTTGACGACGACGTCGGCCACCCCGTCGGCCAGGGGGAGGGGCCGCCAGAGGTCGGCCAGCACGGCCGCCGCGCGATCGTGGGCACGGGCCGCCCGCCGCAGCGCCGGCTTGGACACGTCCAGGCCGAGCCCGACGGCGTCCGGCGTGGCGTCCAGCACCCGAGCCAGGTAGTGGCCGGTTCCGACGCCGGCATCCACGACCAGCTCAGCGGTGCCCGCCGCCGTGGCCAGGGCGTCGGCGATGAAGTCGTAGTGGCCGGCCGCCAGGAAAGCGGCCCGGTCGGTCACCATCTCGGCCGTGTCGCCCACGTGGGGCATCCGGCCCGCGGTCAGGTCGGCGTACCCCTGCTTGGCCATGTCGAAGCTGTGACCGGCGGGGCAGCGCAGCGACCGCTCGACCCGCGTGAGCCCCAGACGGCAGACCGGGCACCGCAGGTACGGCAATGCTCCGTCGATCATTGGTCCCCTGCCTCTAGGCTCGGCTGATGGCCGCCATCGCATTCTCCGACATCGTCGAAGCGCCGAAAGCGCTGCTGCACGACCACCTCGACGGTGGGCTGCGCCCCGCCACGATCATCGAGCTGGCCGATCAGGTGGGTCATGAGCTGCCCGCCACCGATCCGGTCGCGCTGGGCGAGTGGTTCGTCGCGGCGGCCGACTCCGGTTCGCTGGAACGCTACCTGGAGACGTTCGCCCACACGGTGGCGGTGATGCAGACCCCCGAGGGGCTGCACCGGGTGGCCAAGGAGTGCGCGCTCGACCTGGCGGCCGACGGCGTGGTCTACGCCGAGGTCCGTTACGCCCCGGAGCAGCATCTGGAGCGCGGCCTGTCGCTCGACCAGGTGGTCGACGCCGTGAACGCCGGCTTCGTCGAGGGTGCTGCCGAGGCCGCCGCTCAGGGCGCCCCGATCCGGGTCGGTGTGCTGCTGACCGCGATGCGGCACGCGGCCCGCTCGCAAGAGATCGCCGAGCTGTCCGTGCGGTACCGGGACGCGGGCGTGGTCGGTTTCGACATCGCCGGGGCCGAGGCCGGTTTCCCGCCCACCCGGCACCTCGACGCGTTCGAGTACCTCCAGCGTGAGAATTTCCACTTCACCATCCACGCGGGCGAGGCGTTCGGCCTCCCGTCGATCTGGCAGGCCATCCAGTGGTGCGGCGCCGACCGGCTCGGGCACGGCGTCCGGCTGGTCGACGACATCACCGGAACCCCGGCCGGCGGCGACGTGGTGCTCGGCCGCCTCGCGGCGTACGTGCGGGACAAGCGCATCCCGCTCGAGCTGTGCCCGTCGTCCAACGTGCAGACCGGCGCGGCCCCGTCGATCGCCGAGCACCCGATCGGGCTGCTGCACGATCTGCGCTTCCGGGTCACCGTCAACACCGACAACCGCCTGATGAGCGGCACGTCGATGTCCCGCGAGATGGCGCTGCTGTCGGAGGCGTTCGGGTGGGGCTGGAGCGAGCTGCAGTGGCTCACCATCAATGCCATGAAGTCGGCCTTCATCCCGTACGACGAACGGCTGGCGATCATCAACGAGGTGATCAAGCCCGGGTACGCGAAGCTGATCGGCTGACGACGTGATCTTGTTACAGGGCGCAGTCCGGGCGGCGACACTGCCGGTTCGGCGACACTGATCGTCCGTTCGGCCAGAATGGTCCCTACAAACACTGCGAAATCCGGCATCTCACCTTGCCGATCGTTCGCAACCGCGACATCGTTCCTCCTGCCGCGATCCTTTACGATCGTGCGCGGTCGTATCGGCGTACCCCCGCGCCGGGACGGCCCGACAGAGTGACACTGAGAAAAGTTCACATCTACAGTCCGTGATATTGATCGGCGACGTCAGAGCAACATTGCGTCACACAACCGGTCCGTGTCCGGCGGCCCTTTCTCTTTGACACTCGTCGTGATGGAATCTCGGGGGCCCGACGCGGCAGTCGGCCGTGTGTGGCGCCCGGCAAGCCGAGTGCCGGGGCCCGAAACAGGAGGACGGTGACGTGAGCAAGCGCCCCAAGACGGCGACCGGCGTCATGTCGCGTCTCCGTCGGCCGGCCGATCGGCTGCGAGATCTGCCGATCTGGTCGAAGCTTGGCCTCATCATGCTGGTGCCCACCCTGGCGACGATCATCGTCGGCGTCAGTGGCCTGGTCGACCACATCGATGAAGCCAACAACGCGGAGCGCGCCCGCACCCTTTCGGTGCTGTCGGAGGCGGCCGGTGGTCTTGTCGACCATCTGCAGAACGAACGCGCCTACGGCATGAAGATCACGACGATCGACGACGCGAAAAGCCCCGATCTGGCCAAGGCGAAACAGGACTACACCGCCGAGAACGCCAAGGTCGACGCGGCCAAGGTGCCCTACGCACAGCAGAAGGCCGCGCTCGACGACGTTCCCGAGAACGTCAGCACCCTCCTCCTGCGCCTCGACCGCAACCTCGAGGAACTGCCCGCCCAGCGCAGCCAGATCGCGAACAAGCGGTCGGCCGACAAACAGTCGGTGCAGGACACCTACACCAAGCTGATCAGCGACCTGCTGGCCGTGCGCAACGCGGCCGCTCAGCTCGCCAGCGACACCGAGCTGAGCGACCACCTGCGCGCCGTGGCCGCGGTGGCGACGGCCAAGGAGTTCATCTCCCAGCAGCGTGACATCGGCCACGAGGTCATCGCGGCCCGCGAGGTCACCCCCGGGCTCCGTCAGGCGCTGCTGCAGGCACAGCTCGGTTACAAGCTGTCCGGCGACACCCTGCAGCAGGTGGGTAACGCGGCCGACCGCAAGGCGTTCGTCGAGATCGAGAACTCGACCGGCGGCCGGGGCGCGACGAACTACTCCGACCCGCTGACCCGGAACCAGGCGCAGAACAACCGCCGCATCCCGTTCAACACGGCGCAGTGGGACGACGCGTTCGTCGCGTACGGCCAGGAGTTCCGCAAGGTCGAGGCCAAGATGGACTCGGACATCGTCAACGAGGCCACCACGCTGCGCAACGACGTGAACCGGCGGGTCTTCATCGAGACCAGCGTGCTGCTCGGCATGCTGCTGCTGGCCATCCTGTTCGCCTGGCTCGTCGCCCGGTCGATGGCCCGTTCGCTGCGTGAGCTGCGACAGGGCGCCCTCTCGGTCGCGCAGTACGGCCTGCCGCACGCCGTGAGCCGGCTGCGTGACCCGCAGCTGTCCGCGTCCATGACCCCGGCCCAGGTGGCCGACCAGATCGCCGAGCCCCTACCGGTCCGCAGCCGCGACGAGTTCGGGCAGGTGACCGAGGCGTTCAACGCGGTTCACCTCGAGGCCGTGCGCACCGCGGCCGAGCAGGCCGCCCTGCGGGCCTCGGTCGCGACGATGTTCGTCAACCTGGCCCGCCGTTCCCAGATCCTGGTCGACCGGCTCATCGGTCACCTCGACCGGCTCGAGCGCGGCGAGGAAGACCCGGACCGTCTGGCCGAGCTCTTCCAGCTCGACCACCTGGCCACCCGAATGCGCCGTAACGACGAGAACCTCCTGGTTCTCGCGGGCGCCGACTCGACCCGCGTGCAGCGCGAGCCGGCCGCCCTGATCGACGTGCTCCGCGCCGCGCAGTCCGAGGTCGAGCACTACACGCGCATCGAGTTCGGCATGATCGACCGGGACATCGAGGTGGCGGCGCACGCCGTCAACGACATGGTCCACCTGGTCGCCGAGCTGTTCGACAACGCGACCGCCTTCTCACCGCCCAACTCGACGGTCATCGTCGAGGCCCGGCGGCTGGGCGACGGCGCCCTGCTCTCGGTCGAGGACCGCGGCATCGGCATCAGCCGCGAGCAGCTCCGCGATCTCAACGAGCGCCTGGCCAACCCGCCGATGGTGGACGTGGCCGTCTCCCGCATGATGGGCCTGGTCGTGGTCGCCCGGCTGGCCAACCGGCACGCCGTCAAGGTCGAGCTCCGCCCGGCCGACAACGAGCGCGGCACGGTGGCCGAGGTCGGCCTGCCGCTCTCGGTGCTCACCGGGGGTCAGCCCGCCGTCGGCGCGGGCCGCATGCAGGTCGGCGCCGGCTACGACGAGCAGGGCCGCCCGGGCATGCCCGAGCCGCTCGCGCTCGAGAGCGGCGGCGGTCGCGGTGGCTACCCGACCGGCCGCCCGTTCGACCCGAACCCGCCGATGAACTCCGGCGGCATGCTCGGGACGAACGGCCGCTCGGTCCCGGCCTGGTCCGACCTGACCGGTGCGCCGTCCAACGGCTTCGGCTCCAACGGCTCGCTCAACGGTCTCAACGGCGGCAGCAACGGCTCCGGCGCCAACGGTTCGAACGGGTTCTACGGCCCGCGCAGCAACGAGCCGATCCCGCCGCTGCCGTCCGGCCACCCCGGGGCGCCGCAGGGCTTCGCCGGTCCCGACGGGCTGCCGCAGCGCCGCAACGGCGAGCCGCCCCAGGGCGACACGAACGGTTTCGGCGCGACCATCCCGCGTCAGCTTCCGGCCAACCCCGAGACCCAGGGACGCAACCCGTTCGTCCCGCCCGTCTCGGCCCCGCCGGTGCCGCCGATCTCCGCTCCGCCGGTGCCGTCCGCCCCGCCGTACGGTGGTAACCCGGTATCGTCGCCGCCCCACGCGGAACCGCCGACCGACAGCCCGGTTTCGGCCGCGCCGCCGGCCTGGCCGCCGGTCGCCCCGGAGCGCGAGCCCCAGGCGCCGCACGTGCCCGAGAGCCTCGCCGCGGCGCTCGACATGACCGCCGAGCTCCCGCGTTACCGTCCGGAGCAGCGCGACCAGGGTCCGCAGGTCGAGCGTCCGGCCAACCCGCAGACCGCGCCGATCCCGGCGTCCGCCCCGCCCGCCTCGCCGGTTTCGGCCGCGCCCACCTCGGGTGGCCCGCAGTCCGAGGCCCAGCGGGCGGCTGCGGCGGCCCGTGCGGCTCACGAGGCCGCGGCGGCTCAGGCGGCCGAGGCCCAGGCCACGGCGGCGGCGCAGATCGCGGCGGCCCAGGCCGCTCGTCAGCGCGACGCCGGCCAGGGCCAGTTCGCCGACGAGACGATGGAGCTGCCGATCTTCCGGGAGCTCGAGTCGGCCTGGTTCACCACGGCCCGTCCGGCCGAGACCAAGCCGTCGTCCAACGGCCTCGACGAGCCGGTCAGCTCGCAGCGGATCCCCACCGGGGAGCCGGCGCGAACGGTCGGCGTGCCGCAACAGGCCGTCTCGCCGGAGTCGCGCGACCGGGACCCGGCTACTGTTGGTGTCGGCGCCGCCAACGGCGCCGCGTCGAACGGCGTCAGCTCCACCGGCAGCACCGCCACGAACCCGTGGCAGACCGCGGCCGACGAGGGCTGGCAGGCCGCTCAAGCGGCGGCGCAGGCGCAGGTCGACACCACGACCACGGCCGGCCTGCCCAAGCGCACCCCGATGGCGCAGCTCGTCCCCGGTGGTGTGGACCGGGGCGGTAACTCCGTTCAGCGTCGTACCCCCGAGGGCGTCCGTGGCCTGCTCTCCGCGTACCACCGCGGTGTGCAGCGCGGACGCAACACCGAATCGACCAACCCGGAGGAGACTCCGGGAGGGCAGCAGTCGTCGCAGGCTGGCAAGGAGCATGAGGCATGACATCTACGCAGGATCTCGGTTGGCTCCTGGCCAACTTCGCCGACCGCGTACCCGGCGTCGCACATGCGATCGCGGTCTCCGCTGATGGTCTGCTCCTGGCGGCCTCACGGGACCTTCCCCGGGACCGCGCCGATCAGCTGGCAGCCATCGCTTCCGGCCTGGTAAGCCTCACTCAAGGCGCCGCTCGGTGCTTCGAGGGTGGCGCCGTGCTGCAGACGGTGGTCGAGATGGACAACGGGTTCCTCTTCCTGATGTCCATCTCGGATGGTTCGTCCTTCGCGGTGCTCGCGGCGCGCAGCTGCGACGTCGGACAGGTGGGTTACGAGATGGCCCTCCTGGTCGACCGCGTCGGCGAGGCCCTGACCCCCGCCCCACGGTCGGCGGCTGGGGTCCTCGGCTGAACGGGCAGCGGGCCGGAGTCTTCGGCCGCTGTTCAAAAAGTTGAAAACTAGAGACACTTCTAAGGGTTCGAGGAAGGGGTGAGCGGTGACGATGCCCGAACGCGATGAGCCGACCGGCGCGCTGGTCAGGCCGTACGCCGTAACCCGCGGACGGACCCGGCCGAAGCTTGAGATAGCGCTGGAAGCGCTGGTCGAGACAACCGTTCGCGGCAGATCAGGGATGAGCCGCGGCGGGCAGGGTGGAAGCGAGCATCAGTACATCGCGGCGATGTGTGACAACGGCCGAGTGCAGTCGCTGGCCGAGATCGCCGCACGCATGCAACTGCCGCTCGGTGTGGCTCGTGTGATTGTTGCCGACATGGCCTCTGATGGCCTGGTCGCGGTGTACGAGCCCACCTCGCTGGACGACGAGACCGACGCGGTAGGCACTGAACTGCTGGAAAGGGTGCTGAGTGGACTTCGCAGGCTCTGACATGTCGCACCGTCCCGCTGCGGGGCGCGTGACGTCGGCGAAGATTGTGATCGCCGGCGGGTTCGGCGTCGGTAAGACGACGCTGGTCGGTTCGGTCTCGGAGATCACCCCGCTGACCACCGAGGCCATCATGACCTCGGCGGGTGTGGGTGTCGACGACAACCGGCAGGTTCCGGGGAAGATGACGACCACCGTCGCCATGGACTTCGGCCGCATCAGCATCGACCGCGACCTGATTCTCTACCTGTTCGGCACGCCGGGCCAGACCCGTTTCTGGTTCATGTGGGACGAGCTGGTTCGAGGCGCGATCGGTGCCGTCGTCATGGTGGACACTCGGCGTCTCGCCGACTGCTTCGCCGCGATCGACTTCTTCGAGCACCGGCGGCTGCCGTACCTGGTGGCCATAAACTGCTTCGACGGCATGCAGTATCACAACGCTCAGGACGTACGGGACGCTCTGGCGATCTCGAGCGACGTCCCGGTGGTGAGCTGCGACGCGCGTAACCGTGAGTCGACGAAGAACGTCCTCATCTCGCTGGTCGAGTATGTGCTGACGATGCGTCGTACACGCGCGGTGGCGCCCGCCTGACGCTTGGTCGAAGCCCCGCACCGGATGCCGGTGCGGGGCTTTGTGCTGTCCAAAAGCGGGCGTGATCGCTAGCCGAGCAGCGGAAGCTTGCCGACGATCTTGTCGACCGGGTTGCGCGGCCCGACCACACTCACCGCGTAGTAGTCGATCTTGTCGGCTTCGGTGGCGCTCACGGCGTCCAGGTATTCGCTGTAGACGCGGGTGTGCTGAGCCGCCGCCGGCATGTCGGCGACGAAGAAGTCGGCACGCGCGGCTGCCTTGGCCCGGATCGTGCGCAGTGTTTCCGAGCCGGCAGCGAGCACAGCGCAGCCGGCCCAGGGAAGCCCCGGGTGGGCGTTGCCGTCGGCGTCCACCGCGTCGTCACCCAGCAGCCCCTCGACCGCGCGTGCGGTGGCGGCGGCCGTGCAGATCGCGGCGTTGGCGGCCCGCCCTGGCGGCAGGTCGGCGTCGACCACCACCACCCACTTGAGCCGGGCCGCGCGGGTGGGCGCACTCTGGTCGATCTCGTCCGGGGCGAATCCGGTCATCATCTGCCCTCTCCGTGCAACTGGTCAGCGTACGGACGAAATGCTAGGCACCTGTTAGGTTGAGCGGCAACACATCCGTACGAGTATCGAAACGGGGCCTGATTTGGCGGACTTGGACGAACTAGATAAGGCGATCCTCCGCGAACTCCAGTCGGATGCACGGAAGACCAACCGCGAGGTCGCCGCGGCCGTCGGCGTCTCACCGACCACGGCCCTCGACCGCACCCGCGCCCTTCGGCAGCGAGGCGTGATCCGCGGTGCGATCCTCGACGTCGACCTGAAGTCGATCGGCCGGCCGGTGCAGGCGCTGATCGCCATCCGCATCCGGCCGCCGTCGCGCCGCAACATCGAAGCGTTCCGCGAGTGGGTGAGCACCCTGCCCGACACCCTCGGCCTGTACGTGACGACCGGCACCGACGATTTCATCGTGCACGTGGCCGTCCCCGACAACGACAGCCTCTACGAGTTCGTCATCGACCGGCTCACCCAGCGCCCCGAGGTGGCCGACGTGCGCACCTCGATCGTCTACGAGCACATTCGCAACAACGGGATCGCGCCGTCGCGGTGAGGGGACGACGATGGGCACATGACGAAGCTCGACGGGCGGCAGGTTGCCGCCGAGAAGCTGGACGGCTGGGTCTACGTGCCCGCCGGCCTGCAGACCTGCATCGAGACCAAGAATTTCGCCACCGGCCTGGCCCTGGTCAACGCGATCGGCGAGGTGGCCGAGCAGATGGACCACCACCCCGACCTGACCCTGCGCTACCCCGCCGTCGACGTCAGGCTGAGCAGCCACGACGTCGGCGGGGTGACGAGCCGGGACGTACGCCTGGCCCGGGCCATCTCGTCCGTCGCGTCCGGGCTGGGCCTGCGCCCGTCGTCCGGCCCTGTGTCCCGGCTCGAGTGGTCGCTCGACAGCCCCGACGCCGCAGCGGTCTCGCCGTTCTGGGCGGCCGTCTTCGGCGTGCCGACCGACGACGGCGAGCTCATCGATCCGTCCGACCGGTTGCCCGTGGTGTGGTTTCAGCGCTCCGGCAACGAGCAGGGCCGCCAGCGCTGGCACCCCGACCTGTGGCTCGACCCGGCCCAGGTGCAGCCGCGTATCGACGCCGCCCTGGCCGCCGGCGGCACCCTGGTCAGCGACGCCGACGCCCCCGCGTTCTGGGTGCTGGCCGACCCCGAGGGCAACCGCATGTGCCTGTGCACCTGGCAGGACAGGGACTCACCGAACTGACGCCATCAGCGCAGGACAGGGACTCACCGGACTGACGCCATCAGCGCAGGACAGGGACTCACCGAACTGACGCCACCAGCGCAGGACAGGGACTCACCGGACTGACCCCATCAGCGCGGGACAGGGACTCACCGGACTGACGCCATCGGCGCGGGACGGGGGTTCAGCGGACTGACGCCATCAGCTTCCGCAACTCCGCGAGCGCCCGCGGGTCCTGGCGCCGGCCGCTGGTGTCGACCACCTCGGCAACCCCGTCCAGCAGCCGGGCCGCCGTGGCGAGCTCACCCAGCTGGGCCAGGGCCTGTGCGGCCAGCCAGTCGCAGTAGTCCGGCCGCGCCCCCGCCGCCCGCAGCTGTTCGGTAAGGGTGAGGCAGACGTCGTCCAGACCCGCCGCCAGCACCAGGCGGGCCAGGAAGTCGGTGCCGTGCAGCCACTCCGGTGTGCCCGGAAAGAGCTCACGCAACGTCTCGAACGTGTCGGCGGCCTCCTGCTGCCGCCCCGCCCCGACCAGGCTGCGTCCGAGGTCGAGCAGCGTACGGGCAATGAGCTCCCGATCGTCCCCCGCCTCCGCGAGCGTCAACCGGGCCAGCTCCACGTTGCGCCGCGCTTTGGCCGCCCGGTGCTCCGGATCCGCGTACCCGTGGTGCCTCAACACGATCGCCGAACGAGGCGCCGCCACGGTCGTCCCGGTCAGCCGCTCATGCACTCGTCCCTCCCACCGCGCCGCACCCTTCCGATGCAGGTGGGCCGCGGTGTTCGTGTAGGGCAACTCGTCGTGCGCGTTGTCCACCTCGACCTCGACGACATCGGCCGAACACGCCTCGAGAAAGCGCCGCAGCTCCCGCGGGTCCCCGGCATAACGCTGATCCGCGTCGACCGTCATCACCCAGAGAGCGCTCCACCCCTCCAGCGCCTCGTTGCGGGCCGCAGCGAAGTCATCCTGCCACCGCCCCCGGGTGACCGTAGCCCCACGCTCTGCGGCGATCTGAGCGGTCCGGTCGCGCGATCCCGTGTCATGCACCCGAACGGCATCCACCACCCCCTCGAGGGCGTCCAGGCAGCCCCCGATCTCCGACTCCTCATCCCGCACGATCAGGCTGGCCACAAGAAACGGAATGCTCACCAACCCCGAATCGGCACTTCAACCCCAAACCTGAACCCGTACGCCTCGTCGCCTCCCCCAACCGCACCACACCGAACCCGCGGCACCTCGCGACCCAGGCGACGCCCCAGGCCATAGCGCGCGCTCCGGCCGTGGTGGTGGGTCACCCGACGAGAAGCGTTCCACGTGCTGTCCCTTTCATGGGCCGCCCATCTCGCGTACGGCCTGTCCCCGACAGCTCGACTACGGTGGCTTCCGTGACGGGCTCCGAGGTCGACGCGGATCTGGTTCGCGACTTGCTCCGGGAGCAACATCCCGATCTGGCCCATCTGCCCCTCCGCGAGGTAGCGGGCGGCTGGGGAAACCAGATGTGGCGCCTCGGCGACGACTTGGCCGTCCGGATGCAGCGCATGGACGACAACCCCGGCCCGCAACTGAAGGAGCGCCGCTGGCTGCCCCTGCTGGCTTCCCGCCTGCCGCTGCCGATCCCGGTTCCCGTCCGCAGCGGCGAACCGTCCGAGCGCTTCGCAAAGCTGTGGACGGTGATGACCTGGGTCGCCGGCACACCCCTGGACCAAGCGGCCATCGACCACGGCGACCACGCGGCCGACCTGCTGGCCGCCTTCCTCAGGGCGCTGCACGTGGAGGCGCCCGCCGACGCGCCGGTGGCCTCCGACTTCGGCACCCACCCCAAGCACTCCAGGGACGGCTTCGAACGCTTCCTGAGCGCTGTGGACCTGAAGTCCTCCGGCTTCGCCGCCGCCGACATCCGCGCTGTATGGAACGAGGCCGCGGCCACCCCCGAATGGCCGGGCCCACCGGTATGGGTGCATGGTGACCTGCACCCTGCGAACGTGGTCGTCGCCGGTGGCACACTGGCCGGCATAGTCGACTTCGGAGCCCTCTTCGCCGGCGATCCGGCGTGGGACCTCGGCGCCGCCTGGCTGTTGCTCCCCTCCGGAAGCGCCGCCCGGTTCTTCGAAAGCTACGCGCGGGCCGACGAGGCAACCATCCGCCGTGCCCGCGGGCTGGCCGCCATGAAGAGCCTGTTCCTGATGCTGATGGGCCAGAACGGAGACCGAGGACTCCCCGGCGGCAAGCCGAACTGGGGCCCTGTCGGCCGCTCCGCACTGGACCGTGTCTTGAAAGCCGTGTGAGCAGCCCTACCCACGCCGGTCAGCGTTCGGCCCATGGAAGGACGTACTCACATGCAACGGGCTGCGGAGCCGGCCCTCAAGGGCGTGCGTCGATCGCTCACCTGATAAATCGTTCGATTCGCGGCGACACCCGACTCGCGGCACCTGTGAGCACAGCCCGGTGTGGGTCCGGCGGGGCGGGCCGTGCGTCGTACGGATGGCGTGGCCCGCGGCGAAGGCGCAACCGCAGGCCGGACGGGTCCGCAGCACCCCGGACACGCGATGTGGGTGCCGAAACGAACGACCCGGCCCCGCAGAGGCGAGAGCCGGGTCGAACGACGTACGAAGCCGATCAGCGAGAGCCGTACCCCGCGTTGTTGTTGCGGTATTCGTCTGCGCCCTCGCGGTCGCGGGTGAAGTCCCAGCCGCCGGCTGCCTCGCGGCCCGGGCGGCCGCCCATGGCGAAGCCACCGATCTCTTGGCCTCGGCGCCAGCCGCGGAAGTAGCCAGTGGTGTGGGCGGCGATGCTGGCGGCGTCGCGGACGATGCGGAGCGGCCGCTCGTCGCGCAGCGGGGCGCCGGGCACCAGGTTGGCCTGGGGCACACGCTTGGGCAGACCGGCGGCGGTTTCGGCGGCGACGGCGGGGGTGGAGGCTTTTTCGGCGGCGCGCCAGCCCGAGTCGTTGGGGTTGGTCCAGTCGAGTTTGTCGGACTGGTCGTTGTGGCCGGTGAACCAGGCCGAGCGGGCCGCCGCGAAGATCAGCAGGTCGGTGTCGTTGGCGTCGGAGGGGACCGGCGGGTTCATGCTGCGGTCGAGCGCTGTCAGTTTGCTGCTTGTCGTCGACGGGGACGACGGGCGGCGGGTGCCGTTGCGGCCCTCGACCAGGCGCAGCGGCGGCGGGTCGGTGACAGCGGGCAGGTCGGTGACGGTGGCGTCGAGACCGTTGGCCAGCTGGGAGTCGACCAGGCGCAGGGCGGGCGGCTCCTTCGGCATGTCCTGCCAGGGCGGGCGGACCCGGCCGTCGGACGGCGGGGCGCTCGTCGAGGCGGCCGGCGTGGTCAACGCGTCGTCGTTGCCGCTGGGGTTGATCAGCGGCCAGTTGGCGCGGGAACCGGGCTCGGGAGCCTCCTGCCCGCCGGGGCGCTGGGCGGGCATCGGCAGCGAGTAGTCCGTGGCCTCGCCGGGCGGCGGGCTGGTGGGACGGGTCGAGGGGCGCGGCGGGATGACCGTGCGCTGACGCTCCGCCCGGACGCTGTTGATCGCCGCATTGGTCAGCGTGGCCCGGAACGGCTGGCCGCTGTCGGCGGGGGTGGAGCCGTTCGGCGCGCCGGAGGACGGCGCCGAGGCGGCCGGCGACACCGAGGCTGCCGGGAACGTCGTGCCGGTCGGCGGCGTGGAGGTGCGCGAACCCGGTCGCGAGCCCGGCGTGATCGGCGTCATGCCCGGCGGGGGCGGCGGCGTCGAGATCGGCCGGTTGCCCGGGGCGGGCGCGCGGTTGGGGAACAGGGCCGCGGGTGCGGCCGGTGGCGGCGTGACCGGCCGGGGGGCCAGCGGCGGCGGCATGACCGGGTCGGGCGCGACCGGAGGCGTGGTGAGCGGGCGCGGCGAGACCGGGCCGGTGCCGGTGGACGCGGGCTCGGGGCGGGCACGCCGGCCGAAGCGCGAGCCCTCGCCCGGCACCGGCTGCAGCGCGGCGGGCTCGGTGGTGCGGCGCGGGCGGCGGCTGCCCGCCGGGGTGCTGCGGGCGGCGATCGTGCCGATCAGGGAGGCGCAGGCGGCGTCGGCGGCGCGCACCGAGGCGACCGCCTGGCGGACCGTTTCGCCTGCAGCGGGAGCCAGCGACTTGTTGACCCCGCCGCGGCGGGGGGACTCGCTGATCGCGACCTGCAGGGCGGTGACCGCGGCGATGATTTCGTCCTCGGTGCCGGAGCCGGCCCGGGTGAGCTCGCCGGCCACGTCCTCGGCGACACGCTGGGGCTCGCCCTGGGAGGTGAGGCGGCCGGGCTCGGGCAGCGCGTCGAGCACTGCCAGGGCGAGCGGGTGAGCCGGGTCGGGATAGGCCCGCAGGGCAGCGGGGTAGAGCTCGCGCAGCACCTCGCGCAGGGCGATGGCAGCCCCGTGGCGGCCGCTGAGCAGCGCGACGTGGGCGGCGAGGACCGGCTTGTAGCTCACCAGGTCACGCGGCACGGGCAGGGCGCCGGCCGTGAGGGCGCCCGCCTGCAACGCCCGGGCCAGGCCGACGGCCCGGCGCGCGGCCGGCGGCGCCTGCATTTCTTCGACGGAGTCGTCGTCGGCGAACCGTTCGGCGAAGTCGTCGGTGGTGTCGTCGTCGGCCACCACGAGCGGCCGGCCGGCCGCCGTGAGCAGGGAGGTGACCAGGTGGTCGTCGCTGTCGGCGGCGACCGCGGCGTCGGTGAATCCACTCGTGCGCTCCACGAGCAGCGAGCCGAACTCGGCGTAGCCGCCGGGGTCGTCGCTGATCTCGTGAACGCCGAGCAGTCGTCCTGCGTCGTCCACCACGGCGATGGTCAGCTGTGCGGCCGAAGCCCCACGCACCGATTCATCCGCCGACGCCAGACCGCAGTAAACGCGCACGAGCGCCACGGCGTCGTCCTCCTCCCCAGGGGCAACTGTCATTCGGCCAAGGATTGATGGTCCCTGGTGAGGGGTCAGTCGCGCCAGTCCACAGCTGCAGAGATCTTGCCGATTACCGAGCGCCAGCCGAGACTTGCCTGTTGTGCCCCGATTTTCTTCAATCGACGGCGACCGAAGAATCCGCCCATTCCACCGGACTCGGCGGAACGAAGTGACTCGTCCAGGTCGTCGAGCGGCGAACCGGGCGCCAGTGCCAGGATCACCTGCTTGATCCGAAGGGCGTGACCGAGGTCACGGGCAACCTCGCCCGCGGCGATGAGCAACGGAAGGTCCCATGTGTCGTGTCCGCCGCGCAGGTTCTCCACCACGAGGTCGAGCTCGTAGCGGTTCTCCGGCAGCGGGTCGATGTCGGTCGACTGTACCCGCTGGGCCAGGGTGCTCCAGGAGTCGATTTGTGCGAGATCGTGGGGAGCACCCGAACGAATGAAGGAGACCAGCGACTCGGGTGTCTTGAAGGCGATCAACCGGCCCTTGTGCGTGAGGAAGGCGGGCACTTCCTCATCCGCCGCCTGGGCATCGGCCTCGTCCGCCTCGTCCTCGAAGTCGGCCGGATCGGGCTCGTCGGCCGCCTTGTCGTCCGTCTCGCCCTCGGCCACCAGCGCCTGGAACTCCTCGTCGACGATGACCTCTTCGTCGTCGTCCTCCTGAGCGGCGCGGCGTTTACGGGCCTCGAAGGGGTCGTCCTCGTCGGCCTCGATCTCGGTCGGCGTCAGCGTGGACGCCTTGCGATAGGCCCGCAGGGTGAGGGCGACGCCACCGGGGAGCGCGATCTCGACCGGCTCGACACCGGTCTCCTCCCAGAGGGCACGCCCGGAGAGGCCGCCGGACTCGGCGGACTTCGCGGCCACGGGCGCGGACGCCTCGGGCTCGTCGGACTGGCTGGTCACGGTGACCTCCGGGATCAATCTGGCCTATGGGACGAGTGATTCTGCCGACACACCCTAATGGGCGAGGCTGGAAGAGCACTGACCGGTCCGGTGCAACCGGTCAGAAGCCCTTCGGATGCCAGACCGTCTTGATCTCCAGAAGGGCGGTCATCGCGCCCGTGCCGGGGTCCTCCGAGTAGTCAACGCCCGAGGTGGGCCGAATGACCCGCTTGAGGGTGCCGGCGGCCGCCCTTTCGAGTTCGGTCGCCAGGTCGGCGTCGTCGACCCCGGACAGGTCGAGCGCGTTCACGTCGTCGTGCGAGGCGAGCCACGGCGCGATCTCGGCGGCCCGGCCGGTCAGCAGGTTGACCACTCCGCCGGGCACGTCCGAGGTGGCCAGCACCTCGCCCAGGGTGATCGCGACCTGTGGGTTGGTGGCCACCACGACCACCGTGTTGCCGGTGACGACGGCCGGGGCGATCACGCTGACCAGGCCGAGCAGCGAGCCGGGGGCGACCACGCCGACGACCCCCGTCGGCTCGGGGGCCGAGATGTTGAAGAACGGGCCGGCCACCGGGTTGGCCCCGCCGGCCACCTGGGCGATCTTGTCGGACCAGCCCGCGTACCAGACCCAGCGGTCGACCGCCGCGTCCACCTCGGAGCCGGGCACGCCCAGCGACTTGAACTCGGCCCGGCGGGCCTCGATCATCTCGGCGATGCGGTAGAGCACCTGACCGCGGTTGTACGCCGTGGCCCCGGCCCAACCGGGCTGGGCCGCGCGGGCGGCGACCACGGCGTCGCGGGCGTCCTTGCGCGAGGCGAGGGCCACGTTGTCGCCGTCCACCAGATAGGTCCGTCCTGATTCGCTGCGCGGGAACTTCCCGCCGACGTACAGCTTGTAGGTCTTCCGCACCGCGAGGCGGGACGGGGTCGAGGACTTAGGCAAGGTATGCCTCCAGGCCGTGCCGGCCACCCTCGCGGCCGTATCCGGATTCCTTGTAGCCGCCGAACGGCGACGTCGGGTCGAACTTGTTGAACGTGTTGGCCCAGACCACGCCGGCCCGCAGCTTGTCGGCGACGGCCAGGATCCGCGAGCCCTTCTCGCTCCAGATGCCGGCCGAGAGTCCGTACGGGGTGTTGTTGGCTTTTTCGATCGCCTCGGCCGGCGTGCGGAAGGTGAGCACGGACAGCACCGGGCCGAAGATCTCCTCGCGGGCGATCCGGTGGGCCTGGGTCACGCCGGTGAAGATCGTCGGAGCGAACCAGAAGCCACGGGCGGGCAGCTCGCACGGCGGCGACCAGCGTTCCGCGCCCTCCGACGCCCCAATTTCCGACAATTCGGTAATGCGGGCGAGCTGCGCCGCCGAGTTGATCGCGCCGACGTCGGTGTTCTTGTCGAGCGGATCGCCGACCCGCAGCGTGGCCATCCGCCGCTTGAGCGAGTCGAGCAGCTCGGTGGCGATCGACTCCTGCACCAGCAGCCGGGAACCCGCGCAGCAGACGTGGCCCTGGTTGAAGAAGATGCCGTTGACGATGCCCTCGACGGCCTGGTCGATCGGCGCGTCGTCGAAGACGATGTTGGCCGCCTTGCCGCCGAGCTCGAGCGTGAGCTTTTTGCCCGTGCCGGCCACCGAGCGGGCGATCTGGCGGCCCACCTCGGTCGAGCCGGTGAAGGCGACCTTGTTGACGTCGGGGTGCTCGACCAGGTAGCGGCCGGTGTCACCGGCGCCGGTCACGATGTTGACCACGCCCGGCGGCAGCTCGGCCTGACGGCAGATGTCGGCGAAGAACAGCGCCGAGAGCGGCGTCGTCTCGGCCGGCTTGAGCACCACGGTGTTGCCCGCGGCCAGCGCCGGGGCGATCTTCCAGGCCAGCATGAGCAGCGGGAAGTTCCACGGGATGACCTGCCCGGCCACGCCGAGCGGCCGTGGGTCGGGGCCGAGGCCGGCGTACTTCAGCTTGTCGGCCCAGCCCGCGTAGTAGAAGAAGTGCGCGGCGACCAGCGGCAGGTCGACGTCGCGCGACTCCTTGATCGGCTTGCCGTTGTCGAGCGACTCGAGCACGGCCAGCTCGCGGGAGCGTTCCTGCAGGATGCGGGCGATCCGGAACAGGTATTTCGCGCGCTCCGAGCCGGGCAGCGCGGACCAGCTCTCAAAGGCGCGGCGGGCCGCGGCCACGGCCCGGTCGACGTCTTCCGGCCCGGCCAGGGCGACCTCGGAGAGGACCTGCTCGTCGGCCGGGTTGATAGTCTTGAAGGTGTCCTTGGCCTCGCCGAACTCGCCGTCGATGAACAGCCCGTACGAGGGGGCGATGTCGACGATCGAGCGGGACTCGGGCGCGGGGGCGTACTCGAAAAGCGACATCGGCCTCAGTCCAGCGTGAAGTAGTCAGGACCGGCGTAGTGGCCGGTGGTCAGCTTGGTGCGCTGCATCAGCAGGTCGTTGAGCAGGGACGACGCGCCGAACCGGAACCAGTCGGGATGCAGCCAGTCGTCGCCGCAGGTCTCGTTGATCATCACGAGGTATTTGATGGCGTCCTTCGTCGTCCGGATGCCGCCGGCCGGTTTGACGCCGACCTGCCGCCCGTAACGCTCGCGGAAGTCGCGCACCGCCTCGAGCATCAGCAGCGTCACCGGGGGAGTGGCGTTGACGCCGACCTTGCCGGTGGAGGTCTTGATGAAGTCGGCGCCGGCCAGCATGGCCAGCCAGGAGGCGCGGCGCACGTTGTCGTACGTCGCGAGCTCGCCGGTCTCCAGAATGACCTTGAGGTGGGCCGGGCCGGCCGCTTCCTTGACCGCGACGATCTCGTCGAAGACGCGGGCGTAGTCACCGGCCAGGAACGCGCCCCGGCTGATCACCATGTCGATCTCGTCGGCGCCGCCGGCCACCGCGTCACGCGTGTCGGCCAGCTTCACGTCGAGCGGGGCCTGCCCGGACGGGAAGGCGGTGGCGACGCTGGCCAGGTGGACGCCCGAGCCGGCCAGCACCTCGGCCGCCGTCGGGACCATGGCCGGATAGACGCAGACCGCGGCGACCGGCGGGCAGGTGGGGTCGGCCGGGTCGGGCCGCAGGGCCTTGGCCGACAGGGCGCGCACCTTGCCCGGGGTGTCGGCGCCCTCGAGGGTGGTGAGGTCGACCATCCGGATGGCCAGGTCGATCGCCTGCGCCTTGCTGGTCGTCTTCACCGATCGGGTGCCCAGCGCCGCCGCCCTGGCCTCGATGCCCACCTTGTCGACGCCGGGCAGTCCGTGCAGGAAGGTCCGGAGATCGGCGGGTGAATCGGGCAGGCCGGACAGCCTTGACGTCGCTGTCGCAGTCATGAGAACGATTCTACGCGGGCCCCCGACAGTTGATCTTGGTTGACCGGTAGGTTGATCGGCGTGGACGTACTCGTCGTAGATCACCCGCTGGCTCAGACCCGCCTCACCGCGATGCGGAAGTCGGACACCGACTCCGGCGTCTTCCGGGCGTCCCTGCACGAGCTGACCACCATGGTGGTCTACGAGGCGGCGCGTACGTTCGCCACCGAGACCTACCCGATCAGCACGCCGGTGGCGCCGACCGAGGGCATCCGGCTGGCCACCCCGCCGCTGATCGTGCCCGTGCTGCGGGCCGGCCTGGGCATGGCCGACTCGGCGCTGGCCCTGCTGCCCGAGTCGTCGATGGGCTTCGTCGGACTGGCGCGCGACGAGCACACGTACGAGCCCCGGGCGTACATGGAATCGCTGCCCGGCGACCTGTCCGGCCAGCCCGTGCTGGTGCTCGACCCGATGCTGGCCACCGGCGGCTCGCTGCTGCACTGCTGCCGGCTGCTGGTCGACCGCGGCTGCACCGACGTGATCATCTGCTGCGTGCTGGCCGCCCCCGAGGGCATCAGCCGCCTCGAGGAGTCGGGTCTGCCGCTCCGCCTGGTCACCGCCTCGATCGACGAGGGTCTCAACGACAAGAAGTACATCGTCCCCGGCCTCGGCGACGCCGGTGACCGCCAGTTCGGCGGCATGCGCAGGTTCTAGGAGCTGTAGCTCCAGCTGAGGGCACGGCCGTCCTGGAACGGCATGACGCCGTGGAAGACGGTGGGGGAGTCGGCGAAGACCAGCGGGAGGAAGTGCCGGTCGGACTCCCACATGGGCACGTTGCCGGCCAGCACGTCCTTGACCGGCACCCAGTGCAGGCTGCCCTCGTCGTTGCCGCTGAGCGGGGTGCCCGTCCAGGCGGTGACGCGGAACAGGAAGCCGAACCAGTTCGCCCCGCCGCGCCCGAAACCGGGCCACGAGATCGTGCCCGCCATCTCGACTGCCGCGCAGTCGATCCCGGCTTCCTCGTGGATCTCGCGCCGCAGGCCGCTCACCACGTCCTCGTCCGGCTCCAGCTTGCCGCCCAGGCCGTTGTACTTGCCGTAGTGAAGATCATCCGGACGGGTGTCACGCCGGACCATCAACACACTGTCCCGGTCGGGTGACAAAACGTAGCCCAGAGTCGCGATGATCGCCTGCACGGCACGGACTTTAGGCCAACGTCTGCTACCGGGATATAACCGACCTGGCGATCTGTTCGCGTGACTGGGGACACTATCGTTTCGATCCATGACCTCCATGCCCCTCGCCGAGGAACTGCTTCTGCTCGCGTACGACGACCAGACCGGCAAGGCCACCGGCTCCCGGATCGGGCTCGACCTCGGCATGGCCGCGGCCGTGCTGGTCGACCTGGCGCTGGCGGGACGCATCGCCTACGTCGACGGCTACCTCAAGGTGATGGATCCGAGCCCGATCGGCGACCCCATCGCCGACGCCGTGCTGGCCAAGGCGGCCGGGGACGAGCCGCACACGCCCGCCCAGTGGCTGCAGCGCCTGCGGCACCGGCTGCGCACCCGGGTGCTGGAAGACCTGGTCGCCCGGGGCGTGGTGCAGGACGTGGACGAGACGCAGATGGGCGTGATCCACGTGCACCGCTACCCGACCACCGACCCGGCGTTCGAGGCCGAGATCCGGGGCCGGCTGGCCGACGCGCTGACCAGCGGCGCGCTCTGCGACGAGCGCACCGCGGCGCTCGCCACCCTGCTGGTGGCCTGCCGGATGGAGCCCGCGCTGCGTCTGCCCCCCGAGGACGTCGCCAAGGCGCACGACCGCCTCGAGCAGATCGCCTCGGGCGCCGGCTTCATGGCCGGGGGCAACCTGGAGGACTCGATCGTCCGGCCCAGTGTCGCCCTGGTGGTGGCCACGCTGAGCAAGGCGATCAGGGCCGCCCTGGGCGCGCCCAAGCCGGCCTGATCAGACCCCGAGAGCCGTGGCGATCTCGCGCCGCAGTTCGACCAGGCCGTCGCCCGCTCGTGCCCGGGCGGCGGCCGGCCCACCGGCGTCGACCGGCACAACCACTTCCAGGTACGCCTTGAGTTTCGGCTCCGTGCCCGACGGCCGGATGACCGCCCGCGCCGACGCCGTACGGAACGTCAGCACGTTGTTCGCCGTGTCGTCGGTGACGCTCGCTGCCTCGCCGAGCAGCGACCCCGGCGGAGCCTGGCGGGCCCGGGTCATCGCCGCCCCGATCTCGGCCAGGTCGTCGACGCGCACCGAGAGCTGATCGGTCGCGTGCACCCCGAACTCCGTGGCCAGCTCGTCGAGCCGGTCGGCCAGGGTACGCCCCTCGGCCTTGAGCCCGGCCGCCAGCTCCGCCACCGTCAGCGCGGCCGTGATGCCGTCCTTGTCACGCACCAGGCCGGGCGCCACGCAGTAGCCGAGCGCCTCCTCGTAGCCGTATGCCAGTTCCTCGGCCGCCCGGACGATCCACTTGAACCCGGTCAACGTCTCGGCGTAGGGCACGCGCCGGGCCTGGCACAGGCGGCCCAGCAGCTGCGACGAGACGATCGTGGTCGCGTACGTCCCGGGCCGGCCCCGACGGATCAGGTGGTCCCCGAGCAGCACGCCGAGCTCGTCCCCGCGCAGCGCCCGCCACCCGTCGCCCGCCGGGACGGCCACCGCGCACCGGTCCGCGTCGGGGTCGTTGGCGATCGCCAGGTCGGCCCCCGAGGTGGCGGCCAGTTCCAGCAGCAGGTCCATCGCGCCCGGCTCCTCCGGGTTGGGGAACGCGACGGTCGGGAACTCCGGGTCGGGCTCGGCCTGCGCCGCCACCACGGCCGGGTCCGGGAAACCGGCCGCCGCGAACGAGGCCAGCAGCGTCGACGCGCCGACCCCGTGCATCGGCGTGTACGCGACGACGATGTCCCGCGGGCCGCCCTCCGACAGCACGGCCGCGGCGCTCCCGGCGTACCGCTCAAGGATCTTGTCGTCGAGGAGGGTGCCCGGCGGGCCCAGCGGGATGTCCGCGATCCGCCCCACGGCCCGGATCGCGGCCTCGATGCCCGCGTCGGCCGGCGGCACGATCTGAGCGCCGTCACCGCCCGGACCGCCCAGCTGCCGGCCCAGATAGACCTTGTAGCCGTTGTCCTGCGGCGGGTTGTGGCTGGCCGTGACCATCACCCCGGCCACCGCGTCCAAGGCCCGTACGGCGTACGCCAGCACCGGCGTCGGCAGCAGGGCCGGCATGACCAGGGCGTCGCGCCCGGCGCCGGTCGCGACCCTGGCCGTCTGCTCGGCGAACTCCTTCGAGCCGTGCCGGGCGTCGTACCCGATCACCAGCGGGCCGGCGCCGCCCTGCTCGGCCAGCCAGGTGATCAGCCCGGCGGCGGCCCGCGTGACGACGGCGAGGTTCATCCCGTTCGGCCCGGCGCGCAGCCGGCCCCGCAGACCGGCGGTGCCGAAGGTCAGCGGGCCGGCGAACCGGTCACGCAGCTCGGCCTCGGTGCCGGGCAGCCCGGCGATCAGCCGGGTCAGCTCGTCCCGCGTGGCCGGGTCGGGGTCGTCCGCCAGCCAGGTCTCGGCCAGGGACTGCAGTTCGTCAGGCGCCATCAGGGATTGATAGCACGCCTGAGGGGCTCAGGAGGCCTGCAGGGTGTACGTCTTGATCATTTGGTCGAAGATCGGCTTGCTCTCGGCGAACTGCGTCTCGTTGGCGGTGAGGAAGAACGAGTACGCCTTGCCGCCCGAGATCACCGCCCCCCACAGCCCGTGCCGGGCCTGGTCGCCGGTGCCGCAGGTGTATTCGAGCACCGCGCCGTCCCGGCCGTCGATCGTGGTGTTGGTCAGGCCCACCTGCGTGTACGGCTTGGGGCAGTTCGCCGAGCGCGTCTTGAGCGTGTTCTCGGCGATGCCCAGGAAGCTCTGCGGGGTGGCCTTGGACGAGGCCTTCTCGACCAGGATCCGCACCTTGCGCTTGGCGTCGTCCGGGTCGACGAAGTCGACGTAGACGCCACCCGCCTTCTTGCTCCACGCCTTGGGGACCTGCACCTTGACGCCGCGGTCGCTGTATTCCTGGGTGGCGAACGCGGCCGGCTTGGTCTCGGTCTGGCCGGTCGGGGCCGCGGTCGGCGTCGTAGCGTCGTCGCCACCGCCCCCGGCCAGCGAGAACACCAGGACCAGCAGAATCACGACGCCCAGCGCGCCGCCCCCGGCGATGAGCTGCTGCTTGCGCGGCCAGCCCTTGACGGTGTCGACCGCCTTGCCGGTGGTCTGCTTGGCCGTGGCCACGGCGTTGGCCAGCATCGCCTTGCGCTTGGCGGCCGGGCTGCCGCTGATCGTGCCCGCCATCGGGTCACGGGCCGCGCGGGCGCCGTTCCACGCGTCGCGGGGCGGCAGCACGTTGGTCGTGTCACCCGAGGCGGCCGGCATCAGGCCGGTCGGGGTGGACTGGGCGGCGCGACGGCGAGCGGCGCCCGGCGCGGCCGTGTTGCCCTGCTGCAGCTTGTTGAAGTGGTCGGTGAGCGAGTCGCCCGGCGCGAGCATGGCCCGGCCGCCGATCTGCCCGCTGGTCGCAGGCGAGATCGGCTGGGTCTCGGCGGGCGCCGCCGGCGGACGCTGCGCGGGAACCACCGAGTACGGGTCGGTCGTCATGTGCGGCGGGCTCTTGCTGGCCAGCGGGCCGGCGAGTTGCTGCCGGAGCATGGTGCGCGCGGTCTGCACGTCCATCCGGCGGTCGGGGTCCTTCTCGAGCAGGCCCATCAGCACCGGGGTGAGCGAGCCGGCCCGTACTGCCGGGGCCGGCGGGTCCTCCACCACGGCGTGCATGGTCTCGATCGGGTCGCCCTTGTCGAACGGGGGCCGGCCCTCGACCGCGGTGAAGAGCGTGACACCCAGCGAGAACAGGTCGCTCGGCGGACCGAACGAGCTGCCCATCGCGCGCTCGGGCGAGATGAAGTGGGGCGAGCCGAGCACCATGCCGGGAGTGGTCAGCTGTACGTCGGTGGGCATGCGCGCGACACCGAAGTCGGTCAGCACGCAGCGGCCGTCACCGCAGATCAGCACGTTGGCCGGCTTGACGTCGCGGTGCAGCACGCCGTGCGCGTGCGCGACCTCGAGCGCGCCCAGCAGCGCGATGCCGATCTTGGCGACGACCCGGGGCGCGACCGGCCCGTCCTCGATCACCATGTCGGCCAGGCTGCGCGCGTCGAGCAGCTCCATCACGATCCACGGCCGGCCGTTCTCGTGCACGACGTCGTAGACCTGCACGACGGCCGGGTGTTGCAGGGCGGCCGCGGCGCGGGCCTCGCGCATGGTCCGCTCGTACATCGCGTCGCGGTCGCTCGGGGCCAGGCCGGGCGGGAGGATGACCTCCTTGATGGCCACGTCACGGCGCAGCAGCGTGTCGGCCGCACGCCAGACCGTGCCCATGCCGCCGTGTCCGACCGCGGCACGTAAGGTGTACCGCCCGCCGATGAGCGTGCCCGGGGCTGCGCGTCCGCTGGTCGAAGCGTTGTTTCCGCCGCTCCACGTCGGAATCTGAGTCACTGAGGATGCCACCGAGGGGGTGTAGGGGCCGTCGCACGAACCCCGCTATCTTGCCGTGCCCCGGGCCCGATTTGAAAGTCACAACCGTCGTGTTCCGTCGAACTCGACCGTAGGTGACCGTGGAATCGCATTCTGTGTACTGTTTCGGACGCAGCGTGCAAAAGTCCTCACGCAGCCGGATTGAACGAAGGTTCAGGAACGCGGGGCCGGGTTTCGAGATCAACCGGTGTAGCGGGAGGGCGACGTCGCGCCGGCGCCCCGATCGGGGCGCCGGCGGATTTGGCGAAGGGCGCCGGGGGAACAGAGAACGTCTTACCGTTGATGAAAGAGGCGTTGCGTCTTCGTGCCACAGTGGGCGAGGTATGCCGCACCTTGCGCGGTGTATGGGGCGTTTACCATCCGGTCGAACGCTTCTGATTCCGTCGCCGGACAGATCTCCGGACGGACTCTCGGTGTGCCCCACCGCGGCACGCCGTGGCACCGTGGAAAGCTCCTATCAGGGCTTTCGTAACCGAGCGCGATGCCGCGCGCACGGGAATGGCGTTGCACAGCGTTACCGAAAACGGTCTAGGCTGTCGCCCGTCTGCGAAACCCGACAAACTCATTCGACGATACGGATGCCGACGTGACTACGACTCTGACGGAGCCCGAAGGGGCCCAGAAGGAGTGGCCCGGGCCGTTGCCCGGCGCCGAGCCCCTGCCCGGCCAGCTCGACCGCTGGCTCGCCTCCCACGGTCAGGAGCTCGTAGCGATCCGGCGTCACATTCACGCGCACCCCGAGCCGTCCTATCACGAGTTCGAAACGGCGGCCCTGGTCGCCCGCGAGCTCGCCGTGGCCGGTCTGTCGCCGCACATGCTGCCCGAGGGCAACGGTGTGATCTGCGACATCGGCGAGGGCGACCGGGTGATCGCGTTCCGCGCCGACCTCGACGCGCTGCCGCTGCAGGACCTCAAAACCGTGCCGTACAGGTCCACGGTGCCCAACGTCGCGCACGCGTGCGGCCACGACGTGCACACCACCGTGATGCTCGGCCTCGGCCTGGCCCTGCAGCAGCTGGCCGAGCAGGGCGAGCTGCCCGGCCGGGTCCGCCTGATCTTCCAGTGCGCCGAGGAGACGGTCCCCTCCGGAGCGCCGAGGCTGATCGCCGCCGGCGCGCTCAAGGACGTCGCCGCGATCTACGCCCTGCACTGCTACCCGCAGCTGCCCGCGGGCCTGGTCGGGGTGCGTTCGGGCCCGTTCACCGCGGCCGCCGACACGGTCGACGTCAAGCTGACCGGCCCGGGCGGGCACACCGCCCGGCCGCACCTGACCGCCGATCTGGTGTACGCGCTGGCCAAGGTCATCACCGACGTGCCCGCGCTGCTGGGCCGCCGGGTCGACCCGCGGGCCGGGCTGTCGATGGTGTGGGGCGCCGTGCACTCGGGCGAGGCGTTCAACGCGATCCCCGGCGAGGGCTACGCGCGCGGCACCGTCCGGGTGCTGAGCCGTGAGGCCTGGCGCACCGCCCCCGAGCTGGTCACCCAGCTGATCAAGGACGTGGTCGCGCCGACCGGGGCGCACGTCGAGGTGGGCTACCACCGGGGTGTCCCGCCGGTGATCAACGACCGGATGGCCGCCGCCGTCATCGCGGGCGCCGCCGGCGCTGCGCTCGGCCCCGACCGGGTGGTCGAGGCCGAGATCAGCATGGGCGGCGAGGACTTCTCGTTCTATCTCGACCAGGTGCCGGGCGCGATGATCCGGCTGGGCACCGGGGTGCCCGGGTCGGACGAGAAGCACGACCTGCACCAGGGCGACTTCGATGTGGACGAGAGCAGCATCGGTTACGGCGTGCGGGTCATGGTCCACACCGCGCTGGCCGCCCTGGCGACGGGCGCGTTCTAAGGCTGCTGCGGGGGCGCTGGCGGCCCGGCGACGGGCTGCTGCGCCACCAGCGCCGGGCGGCGGCGCGAGCGGTTGAACCGGCGTACGGCGTAAACGATCGCCCATGCCGGCAGGCCGAACGCGATCAGCCAGGGCAGCAGCGCCCCCAGCACGGTCAGCAGCACCCGCAGCGAGGCCAGCAGCGCGTCCCAGCCGGCGCCCAGACCGCTCAGGAAGCCGGGCGGGTCGTCGTCGGCGACAGCCTCGGCCTCGGGGTCGAGCAGCGTCACCGTGATCGTGGAGAGGGCGGTCAGGTCGGCCAGGTGCCGCTTCTTGGCCTGCAACGACGCCAGGTCGGACTCGCGGGTGGCCACCTCACGCTCGAGCATCACCAGGTCGTTGAGCGACTTGGCCTGGGCCAGCAGCTTGCGGCCGCTGTCCACCCGGGCCTGCTGCACGGCGATCCGCGCGTCCAGGTCGATGGTCTGATCGGTCACGTCCTCGGTGTTGATCTGGCGCTGCTCCTCGGCGCCCAGCTTGGCGAGCTGGTCGACCACGCCGGAGAACTTGTCGGCGGGGACGCGCAGCTCCATGGTCGCGGTGTCCGAGCCGGAGCCGCTGCTGCGGTTGTCGCCGCCGACGAAGCCCCCGGACGTCGTCGCTATGCCGGTGACCCGCCCGGCCGCGGCCTCGACGTTGTCGACCCGGACGGAGATGGATCCGCGATAGATGATCGAGCGTTGCTCGACCCGCAGGTCGGGCGCCTGGGCCTGGGCGTCCCGGCCCGTCTCGGGCGCGGCCGCCTCGCCCTGGGCCGCTCCCTTGTCCATGGCGGGGGCCGCCCCGCCCGCGGAGGACGCTGAGTTGTCCGAGGCGCCGTCCCCGCAACCGGCCAGCATGAGACCAGCGATGATCACGGTGCCCAGCACATATGTCTTTCGAGCGCGCATGCTTTCTCCCAACCCCGTTTCGATGTGCCCCTGGGACGTGCGGCGGAGGTTTCCCGGTTCCGGCAGACTGCGGAATGAGCGGTCACGAATCAGCAGCGGAGGGATCCCGTGCAGATCACGAAGTTCACGCATTCCTGTCTCCGGATCGAGGGCGCTGGGGTCCTCGTGGTCGATCCGGGGGCGTTCAGCGAGCGAGCGGCGCTCGACGGCGCCGACGCGGTGCTGATCACGCACGAGCACTTCGACCACCTCGACCCGGAGGCGCTCACCGAGACCTTGGAGAAGCGGCCGGGGCTGCGGATTTACGCCCACGCCGACGTACTGGCCCAGCACCCGCGTTTCGCGGAGGCGTCGACGGCGGTCGAGCCGGGCGGCGAGTTCGAGGCCGCGGGTTATCGCGTACGGGTCCACGGCGGTCAGCACGCCGTGATCCACCCCGACATCCCGCGGATCGCGAACGTGGGTTATCTGATCGCCGACGGGTCGACGAATCTCTACCACCCCGGGGATTCGTTCACCGTGCCGGAGGACACGACGGTGGACACCCTGTTCGCGCCGTTGAATGCTCCGTGGATGAAGCTCTCCGAGTCGATCGACTTCGTCCGGGCGGTCAAGCCGGGGCGGGCCTACGCGCTGCACGACCATCTGCTCACCGAGACCGGGGCGAAGGTCTCCGACGGACATCTTGAGCGACTCTCCGGCACGAAGTACGCGCACCTCGCGCCCGGCACTACCATCGCTTGACGTGCCCAGCGCCACCGACGATCTGATCCAGCGGCTCTACGAGTCCCCGCCGGAGGGCTTCGTCGCGGCCCGGACAGCCGCCATCGACGACGCCCGAAAGGCCGGCGACCGGGCCACCGCCAAGCGCCTGGCCGCGCTCAAGAAGCCGACCGTGGCCGCCTGGGTGGTCAACCTGCTCGCGCTGCGCCGGCCCGAGCTGATCGAGGAACTGGTCGAGCTCTCCACCGCGCTGCGCGAGGCCCAGCGTGGGCTCGACGGCTCAGCCCTGCGCGAGCTGACCAACCAGCGCCGCCAGGTGGTCTCGGCCCTGGTCGCGGCGGCGGGCAAGCTGGCCCGGGCCGAGGACCCGTCGGCCAAGCTGCCGCTCGGCGAGGTCGAGGCGACGCTGACCGCGGCGCTGGCCGAACCCGAGATCGCGGCCCAGGTGCGTACGGGCAGGTTGATCCGTGCTGCCACCTACGCGGGCTTCGGCGAGGTGCCCCGGCCCCGGCTCCGGCTCGTCACCGACGAGGCCGCCGTTGCCGATGACGACGATGCGGACGGCGACGCCGAGGTGGTCGAGTTCCCGCGGGAACGCGCCGCGGCGGCCGAGCGGCGGCGCCGGGAGTTCGAGCAGCGGCGTCGCGAACTCCGCCGGGAGCTGTCGAACGCCCAGGCGGCCGAGAAGCGCGCCGACGACCAACTCGGACGCGCCGAGTCCGCCGAACGTGATGCTGGTCACGTGGTTGAGGACCTGGACGCCGAACTGGCCGAATTGGAACGCAAACGTACCGAGGCGCAGGCGGAAGTGGCCCGGCGCAAGCAGGCTCGCCGCCTCGCCGAACGGGAGGCCGCCGCGGCCCGCCGCCAGGTCGGTGACGTTCAGGCCGCGTTGGAGGATCTTGAATCGGACGAGCCGGATTGATCCGGTTTACCGCCCCGGATGGGAAGAATATTTTCCAGATCGGGTCAGGAAGAGCAGAATCGCTCGGGTGACCCCCGAACAGGCAGCCGCCAACGCCAAGACGGGGCTGGCGACGATTGTGGGCGCCTTCGCCGAGTCGCCACAGACGCTGCGCCGCGCGCGTCTGCTGGGCCTGTCCGGCTGGGCCTACCACGTTTCCGCGCGTGCGGGCGCGCTCGGCGACGTGCGTCCCGAGACCGTCGCGGCCTCGATCGGCCTCATCGCCCCGGAGGCCGTCATGGACGGCTGGGAGGCGACGGCCAAGACGTCCGCGCCGATGGAGGTGGCCACCTGGCACCTCCACGAGCTGTGCACCTGGGGCGTCGAGCAGATCGGCGGCTTCCCCCGGCTGGCCCGGCTGCACGAGCTGACCCGCCGGGTCGTGGCCGCTGTCGACTACGCAGGCCTGCCGCTGTTCGCCGCCTGGCGGGCGATGCCGGTGCCCGAGCAGGCGCCCGGCGCGCAGACCGCGGTCCTGCTGCACCTGCTGCACGAGCACCGGCTCGGCGTGCAGCTCGTGGCGGTGCGGGCCAGTGGGCTCACCCCGCTGCAGGCGATCATCGCCGGGCCCGAGGGCGAGACCGGCGCGGTGGCGTTCGGGTGGCAGCCGCCCTATCCGGCGGCGGGCCCGATCGTCCGGCGGCTCATGTGGGCCGAGTCCGTCGCCGACGCGATGGCCGGACAGGCGTACGCGGCCCTCGACCTCGGTGAGCGCGTTGAGCTGATCGGCCTGCTGGAGTCGCTGAGGCACCGGCTGCAGCGGTAAAAGGCTCGCCCGGCGCCTCCCCGGCGTGATCCCATGCCGGGGTGACTGAGCTTCCCGACGGCTGGAGCGTGCGCCGGCCCACCCTCGACGACGCGCCCGCCATCCTGCAGCTGGTGCACGCCAGCGACATCGCGGCGGTCGGCTACCCCGACTACAGCCCCGAAGAGGTGCGCGAGGCCCTCACCGAGCCCAACACCGACATGGCGCGCGACTGCTGGGTGGCGCTCGACGCCGGCGGCCGCATCGTCGGCTGGACCTATCCCGGCAACGCCACCGGCGCGAGCCGCGACTTCATCGAGGTGTACGTCTGGCCCACCGACGGGCTGCCCGCGATGCGCCCGCTGCTCGAGCTGATGCTGGCCCGGGTGGCCGAGCGCAAGGCCGAGTTCGGCCACGAGACGTACGAGGTCCGCGCCGGCGCCGTGCCCACCGAGACGGCCTGGATCGACCTGCTGACCGAACACGGGTTCGGCTTCCTCAAGCAGAACGCGCGCATGCAGATCTCGCTCGACGGCGTGTCCGCGACCCCGCCGGAACCGCCGGCCGGGGTCCTGATCCGCAACGTCCGGCCCGATGACGAGGCCGAGATGCGCGCCTTCCACAGCGTCATCGAGCAGGCGTTCCTCGACTCCGACCACCGGGCGCTGCCGTACGACGCGTGGCGCAAACAGGCTTCCGCGCTCGACGAGTGGTTCGTGGCCGAGGCCGACGGCGAGGTCGCGGGCGTGCTGGAGTCGTCGTTCGACAGCGACCAGGGCAACGACGAGGGCTGGGTCAAACGGCTCGCGGTGCTCGGGGCGTACCGGAAAAGGGGTTTGGGTGAGGCCCTGCTGCGCCGCGCCTTCGCCACTTACGCCGGTAAAGGGCGCGCCAAGGCCGGCCTGGGGGTCGACATGGCCAACCCGACCAGGGCGGCCCGGCTCTACCTCGCGGTCGGCATGAAGCCGCTCTACGAGGCCAACATCTATCAGAAGATCATCTAGGACTCGGGCGACGGCGTGGCGGTGGGCCGGCGGCGCAGCTCCTCGACGTAGTCGTCGGGGGCGCCGGCCTTCTCGGCGGCGTTCGCGATCTCGCTCAGATACCACGCCGTCGGGAGCCCGCCCTCGTAGCCGGCGAAGACGTAGACCCAGGCGCTGAACTCGCCCTCGAGCGTGGAGACACGCACGGTGACCTTCTGATAGGCCCCAGCGGTCACCCCCTCGACCTCGTCGAGCTGTGACGCATCCCACGGATGAACGTCGTAGAGGGAGACGAAGACCCGGTCCCCGGGCGATTCGACGATCGTCGTGACCGCGCCCTCCCAGCCAATTTCCCCCTCACCGGCAAAGGTCAGGCGCCAGCCTTCTATCCACCCCACGCCCACCATGGGCGAGTGCGGACAGTAGGCCCGCATGCGGGCCGGGTCGAGGTTTGAGCCATACGCGGCGTAATGACGCACGGCGATGACGATAGCGGCACCGGGCGGTCGTGGAGAATACAAGCAGTGCGTGTCGGCACAACTGCCATGCGGGAAGAGGGTTGGAGCGTCGTGAGTCGGATCGTGATCATCGGTGGGGGACCGGGCGGGTACGAGGCGGCACTGGTCGCGGCCCAGCTCGACGCGGACGTCACCCTCGTCGAGGCGGACGGCCCGGGCGGCGCCTGCGTCCTGACCGACTGTGTGCCGTCCAAGACCTTCATCGCCAGCTCCGAGATCATGACGGGGTATCGGCACAACGAGCGGTTCGGCATCCGTTCGGCCGGGCTCGACGGCGTCACCGTCGACGCGGTCGCGGTCAACGACAGGGTGAAGCGGCTCGCGCTGGCCCAGTCCGCTGACATCCAGGCCAAGCTGGTCAAGGCCGGGGTCGACGTGGTGCACGGCCGGGCCCGCATGGGCGAGGACACGCTCGGGCACACCCACCAGGTGCTGATCACCCCGCACGGCGGCCAGACGTACGCGGTCGAGGCCACCACGGTGCTGCTGGCCACCGGGGCGACCCCGCGGGTGCTGGCCACCGCCCGTCCGGACGGCGACCGGATCCTCGACTGGCGTCAGCTGTACGACCTGACCGAGCTGCCCTCCCACCTGATCGTCATCGGTTCCGGTGTCACCGGCGCCGAGTTCGCCAGCGCCTACCTCGCCATGGGCGTGCGGGTCACGCTGGTGTCGAGCCGCGAACGGGTGATGCCGCACGAGGACGCCGACGCCGCGATGGCGATCGAACGGGTGTTCCGCGAGCGGGGCATGACCATCCTCAGCCAGGCGCGCGGCAAGAGCGTCGAGAACACCGGCTCCGGCGTACGGGTCACGCTCGGCGACGACCGGGTGATCGAAGGCTCGCACGCGCTGATCGCGGTCGGCGCCGTGCCCAACACCGCCGACCTGAGCCTCGCCGAGTACGGCGTGCAGGTCGGCGACGGCGGTTACGTGACCGTCGACCGGGTGTCGCGCACCAATGTGCCCGGCATCTACGCGGCCGGCGACTGCACCGGCGTGCTGCCGCTGGCCAGCGTGGCCGCCATGCAGGGCCGCATCGCCATCTGGCACGCGATGGGCGAGGCCGTGGCGCCGCTGCGGCTGCGGACCGTGTCGGCCAACGTCTTCACCGACCCCGAGCTGGCCACCGTCGGCGTCTCGCAGAACGACGTGGACGCGGGCCGGGTCCCGGCGCGTCAGGTGATGCTGCCGCTGACCGGCAACGCCCGGGCCAAGATGGCCGACCTGCACGACGGCTTCGTGAAGCTGTTCTGCCGGCCGGCCACGGGCCAGATCGTGGGCGGCGTCGTGGTGGCGCCCAAGGCGAGCGAGCTGATCCTGCCGATCACGATGGCGATCGAGAACAACCTGACCGTGGACCAGCTGGCCCACACGATCACTATCTACCCGTCGTTGTCGGGGTCGATTGCGGAAGCGGCGCGTCAGCTGATGCAGCACGAGCTGCAGTGACGGCCAGTTCCTCGTCCTTGCGGCCGCCGAACAGCGCCAGGATCCACCCGGCGGTGCCGAAGACGACGGCGGCGGTGGCGGCGATCGCGAACAGCCGCCACGCCGACTGGGTGATCGCCGTTCCGCCGACGTGGCCGACCAGACCGCCGTACGTGCCCCAGGCGAGCGCGGCCAGGCCGTCGTAGAGGGCGAACAGCTTGATCGGGTAGCGGCGGCGGCCGGCGTGGAAACCGGCCGCCATGCGCCCGCCGGGCACGAACCGGCAGAGGAGCAGCACGAGCGGCCCCGGCCGGCGCAGGCCCCGGGTGAACCGCTCGGCGGCCTGCTTGGTGCGTGAGGCCTCTTTGGCCTCCTCGTCGTGCCGGGGGGCGTAACGCGCGCGCAGGGCGGACAGACGGCCCGAGCCACGCTCGCCCGAGGAGCGGCCGAGGACGAACGCGATCGAGTCGCCGGTGAGCATGCCCAGGGCGCCCACCGCGATCACGAGAGCAAGATCGAGATTGCCGTAGACAGTCAGCGCCCCGGATGTGATCATGATCGCCTGGATCGGAACGACCGGAATCATCGCGTCGATGGCGAGAAATCCGAAAAGAGCAAGGTATGCCCATGCCGGTGTTGCCATCATGGTCAACAGTTCGGTCATGGTCATGCCACCTCGCGGTGTTCCGGGGTCCACGTCATTGTTGGCGAGGACACCTGAGAATGGGCTGTGTTCAGCATGCTCCCTGATCAGACCCGGTCGTCGGTGATGCCGGACACGGTAATGCCTCGATCCCGCCGCCGCTGCCCATTTTCGGCTCGGTCCCGTCTCGTAAGGGCGAGATGTACCGGTTGATCCCGCTCGTTTTTCGCCGGCAGCGGAGCGGGCGTACCGTGAGATCTGCCGGAACGCCGGGTCCCCCGTTCTCGGTGTGCCGGCCGATGGGCCGTCCGTAGGTCCCGTACGGGCGGCCCACTCGCTTTACCCTGTGCGGATGCCCTCGCTCGTCCCGCCCACCGTCGACGTTCACGAGTCGTTCCTCGCCGCCATGGACGAATACGTGGCCGAGGGGCGGGGTGGGCTCGACGACTTCAGCAACATCGGCAACGACCTACGCGCGTACGCCTCCACGTGGGCCACGGCCGACGGCTTCGCCCGATACGTCGACTACCTGCTCGCGCAACGCCTGGAGGAGACACCCCGCCCGCCCGGCTTCGTCCCGACGACGGTGTTGTGGTGGCTCGACGGCCCGATCTATCTCGGCCGCCTCAACATCCGGCACCGGCTCGCCCCCGGCCAGGCCGGCGAACGCAACGGGCACATCGGTTACGACGTACGCCCCGGGGCCCGACGCCGCGGTCACGCCACCGCGATGCTGGCCGCCGCCCTTCCCCTCGCGGCCACGCTCGGCCTGCCCCGCGTGCTGATCACGTGCGACTTCGACAACGAGGCGTCGCGCCGCACGATCGAGCGCAACGGCGGTCGTCCGGCCGATCGCCGGGACGAGAAGCTCCGCTACTGGTTGTGACCCCGCCGAGGTGTGCGGGCTCCGGTGTCCCGGCGGGTCCTGGCCGGGCTCAGTCGATCGTGCAGACCACAGCGCCCGCGGTGACCGTCTCGCCGACCTTGATGGACAATGCCGACACCGTGCCCGCCTTGTGGGCCTGCAGGGGCTGCTCCATCTTCATGGCCTCGACCACGACGATCACGTCGCCCTCCGAGACGGTGTCACCGTCGGAGACCGCGACCTTGACGATCGTGCCCTGCATAGGAGCCGTCAGAGCCGCGCCGCCGGCTTGGGCCGCGGTGCCGCCAGAGCCCGAGGCACGCCGGGAAGCAGGGCGGCCGGACGCAGCCGGGCCGCCGCCCTGCAGCAGCTTCG
Organism: Paractinoplanes brasiliensis; assembly: GCF_004362215.1. Lineage (NCBI taxonomy): Bacteria > Bacillati > Actinomycetota > Actinomycetes > Micromonosporales > Micromonosporaceae > Paractinoplanes > Paractinoplanes brasiliensis. Next base: position 4,322,572 of record NZ_SNWR01000001.1, read on the forward strand.
CGGGCACCCGTACCTCCAGCCGCTTGCCGCCCACCTCGACCACCACGGTCTCGCGCTCGCCGCTGTCGCTGCCGGCGACCGCCCCGCCGGTGAAGGGCTCGACCTCGTTGGCCCACTCGGTCTCGATCCACCGGGTGTGAACAGTGAAGGGCTCCGCGGTGAAGGCCGCGTCGCGCACCACGGCGCGATGGAACGGAAGCACGGTCGCGATCCCGTCGATCACCGTCTCGTCGAGCGCGCGCCGGGAACGCTCCAGCGCCTCTTCCCGCGTACGGCCGGAAACGATGATCTTTGCCAGCAGGGAGTCGAAGTTGCCTCCGATGACACTGCCCGCCTCGACCCCCGCGTCCACGCGCACACCCGGGCCGAGCGGCCACGACAGCGACGCGACGACGCCGGGGGCGGGCAGGAAGTTGCGGCCCGGGTCCTCGCCGTTGATGCGGAACTCGATGGAGTGGCCGCGGGGCGCCGGGTCCGCGGTGAGTTCGAGGGCCTCACCCGCGGCGATGCGGAACTGCTCGCGTACGAGGTCGAGGCCGGCCGTCTCCTCGCTCACCGGATGCTCGACCTGCAGGCGCGTGTTGACCTCGAGGAACGAGATGGTGCCGTCCTGTCCGACGAGATATTCGACAGTGCCCGCGCCGTGATAGCCGGCCTCGAGGCAGATCGCCTTGGCGCTCTCGTGGATGGCGGCGCGCTGCTCGTCGGTGAGGAACGGGGCCGGCGCCTCCTCGACCAGCTTCTGATGGCGGCGCTGCAGCGAGCAGTCGCGCGTGCCGACCACGACCACGTTGCCGTGCGTGTCCGCCAGGACCTGGGCCTCGACGTGCCGCGGCCGGTCGAGGTAGCGCTCGACGAAGCACTCGCCGCGTCCGAAGGCCGCCACCGCCTCGCGTGTCGCGCTCTCGAACAGCGCCGGGATCTCGTCGAGCGTACGGGCGACCTTGAGCCCCCGGCCGCCGCCACCGAACGCCGCCTTGATCGCCACCGGCAGCCCGTGCTGCTCGGCGAAGGCGATGATCTCGGACGCGTCGGCCACCGGGTCGGCTGTGCCCGGCACCAGCGGCGCGCCGGCCCGCTGCGCGATGTGCCGCGCGGTGACCTTGTCGCCCAGGTCGCGGATGGCCTGCGGGGTGGGCCCGACCCAGGTCAGGCCCGCGTCGAGCACCGCCTGCGCGAAGTCGGCGTTTTCCGACAGGAAGCCGTAGCCGGGATGCACAGCGTCGGCCCCGGCCCGTGCGGCGACGTCGAGCAGCTTGTCGATGCGCAGATAGGTCTCGGCGGCCGTCTCACCGTCCAACGCGTACGCCTCGTCGGCGAGCCGGGCGTGCACCGCGTCGCGATCACTGTCGGCATAGACGGCGACGCAGGCGAGACCGGCGTCCTGACAGGCCCGGGCGACCCGGACGGCGATCTCGCCACGGTTGGCGATCAAGACCTTACGCACGGGCTGAGCTTACGCTGAAGGAGTGTCCGCAACGCGCATGATGATCCTGGGCCTGGTTCAGTGGATGGAGCCGGTGCACGGTTACGACGTACGGCGTGAGCTCCTGAGCTGGAGCGCCGACAAGTGGGCCAACGTGCAGCCGGGGTCGATCTATCACGCGTTGCGCAAGATGACCGACGAGGGCCTGCTGCACGAGGTCACCACCGAGCAGATCGGGGCGCGTCCCGCTCGTACGACGTACGGGATCACCGACAAGGGCCGGGCCGAGTTCCAGTCGCTGCTGCGTAACGGCTGGTGGAACCTGTCGCCGGGGGTCGATCCGTTCATGGCCGCGTTCTCCTTCCTGCCCGCGTTGCCGCCCGCGGAGGCGGCGGCCGCGCTGCGCAACCGCGCCACTCAGCTGCGCGCCGGCGTCCAGCAGCTCGAGGCCGCGACCAAGGCCGACTGGGCCGACAACAAACCGATCCACGTGACCTGGCTGTGGGAGCGCAGCATCGTGATGGCCGAGGCCGAGATCGCCTGGTGCGAGCGGACCGCGAAGCGGATCGAGGAAAATGGTGAAATCAAGTTTGGCTAGTAAAACTTGACGGCCGTAAGCTGCGGTGATGATTGAGACTCGCGGCTTGCGCAAGTCGTTCACCTCGCGCCAGGGGCGCGAAAAGAAAACCGTCGAGGCCGTACGCGGCGTCGACCTCAACGTCGCCGCAGGCGAGATCTTCGGGTTCCTCGGTCCGAACGGGGCCGGCAAGACCACCACGCTGCGCATGCTGGCCACGCTGATCGTGCCCGACGACGGCACAGCCACCATCGCCGGCGCCGACCTGCGCACCGATCCCGGTGAGGTGCGCCGCCGCATCGGCTACGTCGCCCAGGGCGGCAGCACCTGGGACGACTCGACGGCGCGGGAAGAACTCGTGCTCCAGGCCCGGCTCTACGGCGCGGGCAAGGCGGCCGCGCTGGAACGGGCCGCCCGCGTCCTCGACGGCTTCCAGCTCAGCGAATACGCCGACCGCAAATGCAAGACCTACTCGGGCGGCCAGAGGCGCCGGGTCGACATCGCCCTCGGCATCATTCACGAGCCCAAGGTCGTCTTCCTCGACGAGCCGACCACCGGGCTCGACCCGCAGAGCCGGGCACACATGTGGGACGAGATCAGACGGCTGCGCGCGGAGGGCATGACCGTCTTCATCACGACCCACTACCTGGACGAGGCCGACGCGCTCTGCGACCGGATCTCCATCATGGACCACGGCGAGATCGTCGCGTCCGGCACACCCGCCGACCTCAAACGCGAGATCTCGGGCGACGTCGTCCGGGTCGGGCTGCCCGTCGACGCGGTCGCGGCGGCCGCCGCGGCGCTCACTTCCTACAAGCTCGAGACGTACGAGGACAACGTGCGCCTCTACGTGGAGGACGGCGCGGTGTCGATCCCGCAGATCCTGCGCGCCCTCGACGCGGCCGGCGTCCCGCTGGGCACGATCGAACTGCACCGCCCCAGCCTCGACGACGTGTTCCTCACCAAAACCGGCCGATCGTTGCGGGAGAGCTGAGGCATGAAGGTACTACGCGACATCTCACTGATCTTCAACCGGCAGATGCAGCTGCTGCTGCGCAACCCGGTGTGGATCCTGGTCGGCGTCTTCCAGCCGGTCATGTACCTGCTGCTGTTCGCGCCGCTGCTCAAGCCGGCCCTGCAGGTGCCCACCAACGCCGAGGCGTACGAGATCTTCGTGCCCGGCCTGTTGGTGCTGCTCGCCATCTTCGGAGGCCTGTTCCAGGGCTTCGGCCTGATCGCGGAACTGCGCGCCGGCGTGATCGAACGTTCCCGGGTGACACCGGTCAGCCGCGTCGCCCTGCTGCTGGGCCGCTCGCTGCGCGACGTCGTCTCGCTCATCGCCCAAGCAGTGATCATCACGTTGCTCGCGCTGCTGTTCGACCTGCGCGTGTTCCTGGGCAACCTGCTGCTGGCGTACCTGATGCTCGCCCTGATCTCGCTGATGACGTCGGCGGTCAGCTACGGCGTGGCGCTCGTGGTCAAGAGCGAGGACGCGCTGGCGCCGCTCATGAACACGGTCGCTCAGCCGGTGCTGCTGCTCAGCGGCATCCTGCTTCCGCTCACGTACGCCCCCGGCTGGCTGCAAGGGGTGGCCGACTGGAACCCGTTCTCGTGGGCGGTCAACGGAACGCGCGCCCTGTTCCGCGGTGACCTGGGCGCCCCCGACGTCTGGCAAGGCCTACTGATCATGGCCGTGCTGGCTGTGCTGGCCGTCGCCTGGGCGGCACGCGAGTTCGCCCGAAGCGTCCGCTAGATGTTCCACAGCTTGATGTAGGGCACCTCCATCTCGGCGAGCAGGTTGCGCAGCAGCGGGAGGGACAACCCGATGACGTTGCCGGGGTCGCCTTCGATCCGATCCACGAAGGCGGCCCCGCGCCCGTCCAGCGTGAACGAGCCGGCCACCCGCAGCGGTTCGCCACTGGCCACGTAGGCCGCGATCTCGGCGTCGCTGACCTCGGCGAAATGCACCGTGGTGGCGCCGACAGCCTCGGCCTGCTTGCCGGTGACCAGGCTGGTGACGTGGTGCCCGGTGAGCAGCACGCCGGACTTGCCGCGCATCCGCGTCCAACGGTGGGTGGCTTCCGCGGCGTTGGCCGGCTTGCCGAACACCTCACCCTCGAACTCCAGCACGGAATCGCACCCCAGCACCACAACCCCCGGATCGGCGTTGAGCTGAGCCGCGATGGTGCGCGCCTTCATGCGGGCGAGGGCAAGGCAGAGCGTGTACGCATCCGCAGCCTCGACACCCGACTCATCGACGCCGCTGACCATCACTTCGGGCTCGATCCCAGCCGCCCTGAGCAGCGCACGCCGGGCCGGGCTGGCCGAAGCAAGAATCAACCGGTACGCGATGTCCTTCTCCACAACCAGAGGCTACAAGCACAGACAGAAGCAGAAGCACACACCGAGCGGCGTTTCATGCCCAAACCTCCCGGGGTTTCAGCCCTGCCCGCGCCGCGTCTCAGCTGCGTCCTCGCCGCCGAAGCACGAACACCAGCACCAGAGCGCCCGCCACAACCACGCCGGCCAGCCCCCCGAAGAGCAAAGCCGAACCATTCCCAGCCGGCTCCGCCTCAGCTGCCGGAGCACCCCCAGCCGAAGCCCCCCCAGCCGGTGCGCTGACCGGCGCGCTGGACACCCCAGCACTGACCCCAGGCGAACTGCTGCTGCCACCTTCCAGCGGGGGAACGTCGGCGGTCAGCGCTTTAACGATGTTGAGCCGCCCAAACCCGCACTCATCATCCCGCCCCGGCGGCCCAATATCATCCGCAGTAGCCGTCAGCCGATGGATTACCTCGCGTGCCGAAAGCCCTGGGAACTTGGCCCGGACTAGCGCAGCCGCCCCTGAAACGATCGCGGTCGAGTTGGACGTGCCATTCGATGAGCGATACTTCGTATTCGGAACTGCTGTGATGATGTCAACGCCCGGTGCGCAAATCTGAACCTTCGGATCGGCGACCGAGATCGATGAGTGTTTTCCATTGCGGCCCGTGGCGCCAACCGCCAGAACGCCATCGATGGCGCTAGGATAGCCGATTACTGCTTCAGACGATGCGTTGGCTGCTGCTGCGACTACTACAACGTCGTTTTCGAGTGCATTACGGACTGCATCCTGCAGCGCGAAGGCGGGTCCGGTGCTGGCTGAGACGTTTATGACTTGAGCGTTGTGCTCTGTCGCCCAGGCGATGCCGTCCGCCATCGCCTCGCCTTCGATATTCTTTCCAGTGCGCGAAACTCGTATAGGCAAGATCTTTGAGGCTGGCGCTATGCCTTGCATTCCATCGCCAGGGGTCCGACCGTGTCCCGCAATTAGCGACGCCATTCCGGTTCCGTGGCCGAATTCATCGACTCTGCCGTTCCCTCGGCTGTTGGAGGTTTCATCAGTGCCGTTCAAAAGGTTTCGTTTCAGATCTGGATGAGGAAAAGTGCCGGAATCGACTACGGCAACGACGACGTCGACTCCCGTGCTAATCACGTGCGCTTGAGAAATTTTCAATGTTCGCAAGTACCACTGGCTGTCACGTATATCGTCGGCGCGGGCAACCTCGGCTGGTGTCGCGGCGAACGCAAGAATCGCAATTCCTACGGCCACAGCAAATTTGCGCATGATCCTCAACCGAGACCAATGGCTGGACCCGGATCAATGCGCTGCTGTCGAGGCGGCAGGACTACCGGGGCGACGCCCTCGAGTGTTGCCCACGGATTATCGGGATCCCAGTGCGTTCCAGCCTCTGAGGGATTGTTGCGGTCCATCCGACGGCCGCCCGTTGGGCCGAGAGCCGTTCCGGGGTTGCTGCCAAGGACACCGCGGTTCCCAGGGGTACCGCTAGATGCCCCGCCGCCGATGACGCCGCCAACTGGATTGACTCGGGCTACACCGGAACGAGATGCACCAGGTTGCACTATTCCGGCGCCTGGGGCGCCGCCGATCATTCCGCCTGGCGGCATGACGTGCAGGCTGCCGGCGGCAGTTGAGCGACCGAAGCCCTCCCGGGGAAGTCCCGTGCCACGGTTTAAGCCGGTCGTGGGTGGAACAATGGTCGTGCCGCCAGTCGGCCCGAAGCCAGGTTTCGTCGGCACCAAACCTGCTCCGGAAGACGGGATGAGTCCCGGGTTCGTGATGGGGCCGCTGCCCGGGAGTTGGGAGGGCGGGGTAGGAATTCCGGTTGCTGGCGGCGCGACCGTTTGCGGGTTTGTGCCGCCGAGGATCAGCCCAGGTTGGCTCGTAGGTGAGGTAACGACCGGTTGGGAAGCGGTCGGCGCGGGGAATGGTACCGACGGGCGCGTAGAACTCCCGGAACCGCCCACCGGCTCATAGCTCGGTGTGATCGGTGGGATAGGGGGTGGCACGTAAGTGGTGCCATCGCCGCCAGAAGGCGGGTCCTGTCGAGATTGCCCCGGCTGGTAGAGAGTTGGTGTGCGGACGTTGACTTGGGCTTGGGCTAGGTCGGCGCTTACGCCGTTCAGTAGCGTTACTGCTTTCCTGTGCAGTTCCTCCTGGCGGCCAGGGGCCACCGGGGGCTGCTCGCCGCTCGGGCTGGGACTTGGGGTGGGGCTCGGCTGGCCGCTTGGGGTTGGGGGCTTGGCGTTGTAGGCGGCCAAAGCCTGTTCGTTGGCCGAGTATTCGTGGGCGAGCTCGTCCATTTCCCGCTGAGCGAGGCTGATCGAGAGCGTCGCGGAGGCGAAGGCGTCGTGGTTGGCGAGCGCGGCCTCGTAGGTTTCTTCGAGGTTGGCGATCAGCTCGTTGAGCCGGGTGATGTAGGCCTCGGCGGCGGCGTTCTTTTCCGGGGGCCACGCGGCGGCGAGGTTGTCGCGGTAGTTCTCGACCTGCCAGCGGTGTTCGTTGATGAGGTCGGCCGAGCGTTTCCAGCCCGTCAGCAGCTTGTAGTGCTGATCGGTGTCGGGGTTCTGGATGTAGGCCTGCATGTCCTGCATCGTCATCAGGCCCCAGGGCGTGCCGCCGGCGCCGCCACCGCCTGCTGCGATCAGCATCAGACGTCTCCCTCGCCGGTTGTGCTGGTGGGGTAGTTCGCGGTGGAGCTCTCGGGGATGCCCACCTTGTCGAACGCCTTGTTCACGTCGGCGACGCGCGCGTGGGAGAAGGCGTCGGAACCGCGGTATTTCTCGCTGATGTCGGCGGCGGCCGAGGCGAAGCTCTGTGTGCCGTTCGCGTAGTTGTAGACGTTCTGATGGGTGACGTCCTGCGCCTGGTTGTGCGCTGTCAGGAAGGACGTGAGCTCGACGAACCCGGCCGGCGGATCGGGCAGCGGAGCGCCCATGGACTCGGAGACGCCGGCCATGTGGGGGGCGTAGCTGTCCTGCACGTTGGCGGCCAGTTTGGCGGCGAACTGTTCCATGGCCTGGATGTCGGCCTCGATCGAGCCGAAGTCGGTGGTGCCGTAGTCACGCAGCCAAGCAGGACCGCGGTCCTCCTCCGGAATCATCTGCGCCTCCCCCGAGACCGAGACCGAGAACCCAACACACGTACGCGAAGCGATTGTGAGAGTAGTCGGTTACTGCCAGCGCTGGGGACCCTGTGGACAGTGACGAGCGATGATCTAGCGAGGCAGGGCCGAGGCCCGCCAGGAGCGCGGGGTCATCGACGGGCGTGCGGAGCGGGCCCAGGCTGAGGCCGGTGGCGCGGGTGGTGTGACATCAACTTTGCTGGATGCGGAGAGCAGCACTGTGACCAGCGCGGCCAGCTCCTCGGCGGCCGGTTCGCCGCGCACGACGCTGACCAGCGGTTCCGTATCCATTGACCGAGCGTACGACGTCGTGGGGGTGAACCGGTGACACGCATCCCACACTCGGCTGATCGATTCGCTGTCGCTCGACATGACCGGGTATTTTCTCCGTGATGTCTTCCTCTCCCCCGCTCGTAGTCGCTGACCGTTACCGGCTTGTCGCGCCGCTCGGTCAGGGCGGGATGGGTCGTGTCTGGCGGGCGACCGACGTCGTCCTGCACCGTGAGGTCGCCATCAAGGAGCTTGTGCCTCCGCCCGGCCTGGCCCCCGGCGAGCGGCAGGAGATGCGTGAGCGCTCGCTGCGTGAGGCCCGCGCGATCGCCCGGCTCAACAACATCAACGTGGTTCGCGTGTTCGACGTGCTGCGCACCGACGCCGACCCGTGGATCGTCATGGAGTACGTGCCGTCCCGCTCGCTGCAGGACACGCTCGCCGCCGACGGTCCGTTCAGCCCGGTGCGCACCGCCGAGATCGGGTTGGGTGTGCTCAACGCGTTGCGCGCCGCCCACCGTGCCGGGGTGGTGCACCGCGACGTCAAGCCGGGCAACGTGTTGATCGGGGCCGATGGGCGCGTCGTGCTCACCGACTTCGGGCTGGCCACTGTTCCGGGCGACCCCAACGTCACGCGTACGGGTCTCGTGCTCGGCTCTCCGGCCTACATCGCGCCCGAGCGTGCTCGTGACGGCTCCGCCGGTCCCGCAGCCGATCTGTGGTCTCTCGGCGCCACGCTGTACGCCGCGGTCGAGGGCTCCTCGCCGTTCGCCCGGCCCTCCGCAATCGCCACGCTGGCCGCCCTCGCCACCGAGAACCCGCCGCCCGCGCGTAACGCCGGCCCGCTCAAGCCGGTGCTCAACGGCCTGCTCCGCAAGGACCCGACGCACCGCATCAACGCCGAGGAAGCCGAGCGCCTGCTGCTGCGTGCGGCCGGCCGCCGTTCCAAGCTCAGCTTCCCGATGAGTCCGACGATGCGCCGTCCGGGTGTGGGCCGCGACCGCTCGGCACTCACCGGCGGCACCTCGGCCACTCCGGTTGTGCCCGGTCCGCGGCCCCCGGTCGCCCGGCCTACGAGCCCGCCCGGTCAGCCCCCGATCACTCCGGGTCGCCCGGCAGCCGGCGAGGGCCGGTCGCCGATCTTTGCCCCGGGCAAGGCGCCGGTGGGTCGTTCCAACCCCGAGCCCGTACGTGGTCGCACCACCGAGCCGCCCGTACGGGGTCACACGACTGAGCCGCCCGCCCGCCGCCGGCCCGCTGCCGAGGCGCCCACCCGTGTCGACGGCCCCAAGGTCGACGCGCAGCCCCTGGACGCCACGCGTGTCGACGGCCCCAAGCTCGACGCCACCCGTGTCGACGGGCCGCCGGTTCACGACGACCGCACGACAGTTGTCGGCCCTCCGAGCAACCTTTCCCGTACGTCGAGAGGGGCGCAGGCGGGTTTCACAGCGGCGGACGTCGCGGCGAATCGCCGGAAGAAGGCCGCCCCCGAGCACGAGCGGTCGCTGACCGACGCCACGGCGCTGATCCCGCGCGTGGGCGCCGACGGCCTGCCCACTGAGAGCAGGCAGGACAAGCTGGCGGTCGACCCCACGGCCAGGATCGCGCTCCCGGCGAAACGTCCGTCCGAGCCGGCGCCCAAGCCGCCCGCCGGGGAATCCGCGCCGGCCGCCGGAACCGCGGACGCAGCCGCCCCTGCAGCGGCCCCGGCCGACATGACGACGAAGCTCTCCGAGCCCGCCGACAAGACGCGGAAGATTTCCGAACCGGTCGACAAGACGACGAAGCTCTCGGAACCGGTCGACAGGACGACGAAGCTTGCCGAGCCGGTCGACAAGACCACCAGGATCGCGGAGCCGCCGAAGAAGGCGACCTCGGGCAAGGGGAAGCCGCCGGTCGTGGACGCGACCCAGGTCGTGAGCCCGGCGAAAACCACGCCCGCCAAGTCCGGGCCGGCGACTTCTCAGCCGGCAACGGGTGAGTCGACCAAGGGCGAGCCCGAGCCGTCCGCGGCCGAGTCCCAGCCGTCCAAGTCCGAGGCCCAGGCCAAGTCCGAGGCGCAGGCCAAGTCCGAGACGCAGGCCCAGGCCGAGTCCGAGGGCCAGGGCCAGGTCAAGAGCGGGACGCAGGTCGAGTCCGAGGGCCAGGGCCAGGTCAAGAGCGGGACGCAGGTCGAGTCCGAGGGCCAGGGCCAGGTCAAGAGCGGGACGCAGGTCGAGTCCGAGGGCCAGGGCCAGGTCAAGAGCGGGACGCAGGTCGAGTCCGAGGGCCAGGGCCAGGTCAAGAGCGGGACGCAGGTCGAGTCCGAGGGCCAGGGCCAGGTCAAGAGCGGGACGCAGGTCGAGTCCGAGGGCCAGGCCCAGGCCCAGAGCGAGACGCAGGCCGAGACCGAAGCTCAGGCCAAGACCGAAGCGCAGACCAAGAGCGAGGTCGAGACCAAGGCCCAGACGCCCGCCGCTACAGAGGCACCGGCTGAGGCCGGGTCTCCGTCGGCGCCCGTCGTGGCCGAGCCGACGAAGGGAAAGCGCAAGCCCGCGAGAAAGGGTGTCCCGGCCCGAACGCCTGACGCCCAGCATGAAACCGAGCAGGCGACGAGCGACGAAGAGCCGGAGAACGACCGGGCCGGCAAGACCGCGCGTACGGCCGGTGCCGAGTCGGGCAAGGGCAAGGCCGAGCCCGCACCGGCCGAGAACCAGGCCGACGCGCCCGCGAAGAGCAAGGCTGGGCCGTCGTCAGCAGCTTCCGTCGGCGCCACGGACGGTAAGAGCGAGCCCCAGCCCGTCGTTGAGGGCATCCCCGGGAGCACCGACGACCTGCAGACCGCGGACAAGCCGACCGAGGCCACCTCAGCTGCGGCGAACGCTCCCGAAGCGGGCGCGGACGGGGTGAAGGCCACCGAGACCGACGCGGCGAACGTCAAGACCGAGGAAAAGGTAAGGACGGCCGCCGAGCCGCAGCCGGACGTGGACAGGACGACGACGCTGGCTGCCGCCGCGTTGGCTGACAAGACCACCAAGATCGCGAGCCGGGAGGACAAGCCGGCCGACCTGGCCCCGATCCCGGCGTTCAGCCGCCCGAATCGTCCGGCTTGGGCGCCCATGCCGCACGGCCCGACCCCGGGCATCACCGTCTTCGGCACCCGGCTCACCTACGCCCAGGCCGCCGTCGCCGGTGGTGTTGTGCTGCTGGTTCTCGTGCTGGTGGCGGTCCTCATCGGGCAGTCGTTCGGCGACGACGGCGACACGGACCGGACAGCCGCCGTCACCCCCACCGCCTCGGCCGGCGGCACCAACGGGGGTTCCGCCCCGGGCGCCCCGTCGGACGCGGCCACCACCAAGCCCAGCCCGAGTTCCGCCGCGCCGACGACCACTCCCGCGCTGTCCCTGCCGAGCACCTGGCACCTGTACGCCGACAGCTCCGGCTTCAAGATCCCGGTGCCCAAGAACGCCCGGGTCCAGCACAGCGGCAGCGAGACCAGCTTCCGGTGGAGCAACCGTTACCTGCTCATCGACCAGACGGACAGCCCGCAGCCGGACGCCCTGGAGGACTGGAAGCAGCAGGAGCGTGACCGGGCTGGTTCGGCCTACCGCAACTACCGCAAGGTCAAGCTGGTGGAGGTTGACAACTACTTCAAGCAGACCGCCGACTGGGAGTTCTTCTACACCACGTCGTCGGGCAACGAGCAGCACGCCGTGAAGCGCAACGTCATCGTGAGCGACAAACAGGCGTACTCGATCTCCTGGTATGTCTCGCCCGAGGACTGGGACGATTCGCAGGCCGATCTCAAGCTGATCTATCAGGGATTTCAGCCCAAGAAGTAACTCCGGGGAGTGACAACGGGGATGAATGGGTAGTTCATCCTCTGTCACGGACGGAGGTGCGACATGAACTGCCGACGGTACGGCAGTAAGCCGACAATGCTGCTCTGGTTGCTGGTGGCCATCGCTGACTTGGTCTTTCTCGCCGCCGCGGTCGGCCCGGTGGTCACGACCGCGATCGTCGTCCTGCTGGCGGTGATCACCGCGGCAGTGTTCGCCGTCCGAGTGCCGGCCAAGCGCTCCGTAACGCCCGACCCGATGACCAGGCGCAGAGCGTGACCTACCGGGCCGGTGCGGAGGCGCACAGCGTGGCTGACCAGGCCCGGACAGAGGCGCACAGCGTGATCGGCGACGGCCACAGCCGGATCGGATACAGTTCGGCGCTGTGATCGACGGTGTGACTGACTTCTGGGACAAGCTGCTCGGTGCTCAACCGGACCCGCCCGGTCTGCTTGTGCTGCTCACCGCCCTGGCCGGGTTCCTCGCGGTCTCGTTCCGGCCGGTCTGGCGGGTGGCCCGCAACGCCGTCACGATCGCTCACGAGGGCGGTCACGCGCTGTTCGCGCTGCTCACCGGCCGTCGTCTGCGCGGCATCCGGCTGGAGTTCGACACCTCGGGCCTGACCCTGTCGTCGGGCCGCCCGACCGGTCCCGGCATGATGCTCACCCTGCTCGGCGGCTACATCGCGCCGTCGCTGGTCGGGGTGCTCGGCGCGTGGCTGCTCGGCGGCAACCGCATCACGCTGCTGCTCTGGCTCGCCGTCGCGCTGCTGCTCCTCATGCTGATCAACATCCGGAACCTGTTCGGCGTGGTGTCGCTGGTGATCACGGGTGCGATCGTCTTCGCCGTGTCCTGGTGGGCTTCCCCGGAGGTGCAGGCGGCTTTCGCGTACGCGGGGGTCTGGTTCCTGCTTTTCGGCGGGGTGCGCCCGGTTTTCGAGCTGCAGGCCCTGCGCCGCCGCGGCCGGATGCCCGACTCCGACGCCGACCAGCTCGCCCACCTCACGCACGTGCCCGCCCTGTTCTGGGTCGGCTTCTTCCTGATCGTCAACCTGGTCGCCGTCGTGATCGGCGCTTTCCTGCTGGCCGGCCAGTGGCTCCCCGAACTCAGCGGCCAGTAAGACCCGAACCGGAGCACTCGGTAAGACCCGAGCTAAGCACCCAGTAAGAACTCGGGTTCAGAGCGGGATGTTGCCGTGCTTCTTCGGCGGCAGCGTCTCGCGTTTGGTCCGCAATGTCCGCAAACCCCGGGTGACCTGGGCGCGCGTCTCCGACGGCATGATCACCGCGTCCACATAGCCTCGTTCCGCAGCGATGTACGGGTTGGCCAGCGTGTCCTCGTACTCCTGGATGAGCTCGGCCCGCCGCGCCGCCGGGTCGTCGGCCGAGGCCAGCTCGCCGCGGTAAAGGATGTTGACCGCGCCCTGCGCCCCCATCACCGCGATCTGGGCCGTGGGCCACGCGAAGTTCAGGTCGGCGCCCAGGTGCTTCGAGCCCATCACGTCGTACGCCCCGCCGTAGGCCTTACGCGTGATCACGGTGACCTTGGGGACGGTGGCTTCGGCGTACGCGTAGATGAGTTTTGCCCCTCGCCGGATGATGCCGTCCCACTCCTGTGAGGTGCCCGGCAGGAATCCCGGCACGTCGACGAAGGTCACCACCGGAATGTTGAAGGCGTCGCACGTACGGACGAATCGGGCCGCTTTTTCCGAGGCCGCGATGTCGAGCGTGCCGGCGAGATGCATGGGTTGATTGGCCACCACGCCGACCGGGCGGCCCTCGACGCGCCCGAACCCGACCACGATGTTCTGCGCGTACAGCGGCTGAACCTCGAGGAAGTCGTCCACCACCGTCTCGACAACCCTCTTGATGTCGTACGGCTGATTGGCGGAATCGGGGATCAGTGTGTCGAGCGCCTTGTCGTCTTCGGTGGGCGACAGATCGAGCGGCTTTTCGTAGACGAGCGGGTCGTCGAGGTTGTTGGACGGCAGATAGGAGAGCAACGCCCGCACGTAGTCGATGGCGTCGTCCTCGTCGGACGCCAAGTAGTGCGCGTTTCCGCTGCGTGTGTTGTGGGTGCGCGCGCCGCCCAGTTCCTCGAAACCGACCTCCTCACCGGTCACCGTCTTGATCACGTCGGGGCCGGTGATGAACATGTGCGAGGTCTGGTCGACCATCACGGTGAAGTCGGTGATCGCGGGGGAGTAGACCGCGCCGCCCGCGCACGGCCCCATGATCAACGAGATTTGCGGGATGACGCCGCTGGCCCGGACGTTGCGGAAGAAGATGTCGGCGTAGAGGCCGAGCGCGACGACGCCCTCCTGGATGCGGGCGCCGCCGGAGTCGTTGATTCCGATGATCGGGCAGCCGATCTTCATGGCGAGGTCGAGCACCTTGACGATCTTTTCGCCGAAGACCTCGCCCAGCGAGCCGCCGAAGACCGTGAAGTCCTGCGAGAAGACGCAGACCTGCCGACCGTCGATGGTGCCGTACCCGGTCACCACGCCGTCGCCGTACGGGCGGTTCTTCTCGAGGCCGAAGTTGGTCGATCGGTGCCGCGCCAGCCCGTCGAGCTCGACGAACGAACCCTCGTCGAGCAGCATCCCGATGCGCTCGCGGGCCGTCTTCTTGCCGCGGGCGTGCTGCTTCTCGACCGCCCGGGCGGATCCGGCGTGCACGGCCTCGTCGGTGCGCCGTTCGAGGTCGGCGAGCTTGCCCGCGGTGGTGTGGATGTCGGCCACGACGTCGTCGTCCTGGTGGGTGGTCACGCTGGTCCTCGCGCTTCGCCGGCGGCTGTACTCGTCAGTAATAGATCGTAGTGCGCTACCAGAGGCCATGGCGGCCCGTGCGCGTTTCGCACGCAATGCCCCATTCGTTACCTCTGTCGTGACGAACTGGATGACCGCGGCCGGTATCGCCCTCATCGCCGGAGGGCTCGCCACGCTGATCTGTTTCCGCACGGTGCTCTTCGGCGGGGACAGGCGTCGCAGCCGGGCGGACACGCCGGCCGGCATCCAGCCGAAGTCGCGCCGGGCCAGGGGAAACCGGCGGCGGAACAGGGCGCCGGACCCAGCCCTGCCACCGGCGCGCGCCCTTGGTCCAGCCGAGGAGGAGGACTCACGGAGTGGCTTGGCCCTGATCGGCCTGGCCGACGACCCCGAGCCGGCTTACGCGGACACTGCCGGGCGCTACACCAAAGATCAAGAGCCCTTCCCGTACAGGGCGGAACCGCACCCCGAGGATCAGGAGCCTCTCCCGTACGCGGTTGGGCCACGCACTGAGGATCAAGAGCCCTTCCCGTACGGGGTGGAACCGCGCGCCGAGGATCAGAAGCCTTTCCCGTACGGGGTGGAGCCGCGCGCCGAGGACCATGAGCTTTTCCCGTATCAGGTGGAGCCTGAAATGGACTACGAGCCGGAACCGGAGTCCGTGTTCGGGCCGGTTCTGGCCGAACCGGGGTTCGAGCCCGTCATCAGCCAGCCGGTGACGGCGGAGCCGGTCATGGGCGAGCCGGCCGGCTTCGGGCCGATCACGACCGAAGCGGACGTCTTCGGGCCGGTCATGCACGAGGCTGACGTCTTCGGGCCGCTCATGAACGAGCCGGTCAAAGGGGGATCGGCGAGCGGCGGGCCGGCTGGGTTCGAGCCGGGCGCGCTCCCGGCGTCGGATGCTGTCGAGCCAGCCGTGGGCGAGGCCGCCTACCAGGAGGAACGCTACGGCCACCGGGTCGAGGGCTGGGTTCGTCCGGAGTACCGTCACGTTCCCGAGGAGCCGCCGTCCGGCGAATACTGGACTCCCATACCGGTGGGGCTGGAACCCGACCCCGAGCCCTCGGCCAAGGGGTACGGCTGGCCCATGGCCGTCGAACGTCTGCCTGCCGCCGGGGATTACGAGCCGCCGACCGGATACGACCTGGTCGAGCACGAGCCGACCGAGGTCGTATCGGCCGTGCCGCCCGCCCGGAAGCGGCGTGACCGGGCGCCGGTGGGCGATCGCGCCAACCGCATCCGACTGCCCCGCAACTGGCCCGCGCGCGACGACAAGTATCAGGAGCCGGCCGCCCGAGAGTGGCGTGTCGAGAACGACTCCCCGCCGCGCCGTCGCCGGGTGGACTCGACCCAGAGGTTCGCCGCGGTGACCGACGACCCGCCCGCGGTCAGCCGGCGTCGTCCCCGCCCGCGACCCCGCCCCTCGGCGGAACCCTCCGACCGCAGCACCACGATGTACGTCAGCCGCCACGCCGCCGAACCCCCACCACGCTGACCCGGAACCCGGCCACGTCGTCTCGGCACGTTGACCGGGAACCCGGCCACGCCGTCTCGGCACGTTGATCCGGAACCCGGCCACGTCGTCCCGGCACGTTGACCCGAAGCCCCGCCGCGCCGGGCCTGCCGGGCGTACGGGCCGACGTAGCTGAGGGGCGGGGCTAGGCTCGCTCAATGGCCTCGCCGTTCACGGACCTCGACCGACCTCCGCTCTCCGAGCGCTCCCTGACACGGGCGCTGGTGACGCCGGGCAGCCTGTGGCGGCGTGTCGACCTGCGCACCGAGACCGCCTCGACCAACGCCGATGTCGCCGCCGCGGCTGCGAAGGGGGAGCGCGAGGGCCTGGTGGTGGTGGCCGAGCGCCAGACCGCCGGCCGGGGGCGGCGTGACCGGCAGTGGACGTCGCCGGCGCGGGCCGGGCTCACGCTGAGTGTGTTGCTGCGCCCGGGGCAGGCCGACCGCGAGCGCGGTTGGGCAGCTCTGACACCGGGGTCGTTCGCCTGGCTGCCGCTGCTGGCCGGGGTCGCGCTGCGTGAGGCCGTCGAGCGGGTGGCGGAGGTCGACGCCGCTCTCAAGTGGCCCAACGATCTGATCGTGGGCGGCGGGAAGGGCGCCGGCATCCTGGCCGAGGTGGCGGGCGACGCGGTTGTGGTCGGCGTCGGGCTGAACGTGACGACGCGGGCCGAGGAGCTTCCCGAGACCACTGGGCTGCCCGCGACCTCGCTCAAGCTGGCCGGTGCGGCGGTCACCGACCGCGACCCCCTGCTGCGGGCGCTGCTGCGCGGCTTCGCGTCCTGGTACGCGGGCTGGCGTGAGGCGGGCGGCGATGCCGAGATGTCGGGCCTGCTCGCGGCGTACCGGCGTGGTTGCGCGACGATCGGCCGGCAGGTGCGGGTGATGCTGCCCGCGGGTGCGACGCTGGCCGGCGAGGCGACCGGGGTGGACCGGGACGGCCAATTGATCGTCCGAGCGGAGGACGGCGCGGTGCATCGTGTCTCGGCGGGTGACGTGCTGCACGTACGCTGACCGCGTGGCGTTCCCGGACGAAGTGCTGGCCGACGAGGAAGAGCTCGTCCTCCACCTGCATCCTCACTGGAAAGTGGTTCTGCGCCCCGGCCTCTTGGTGCTGCTCGCGGTCGTGGTGACCGCCGTGGCCTGGGTGATGCTGCCCAGCACCGAGGGCGGGCTGATCGCCTTCCTGGTGGTCGCGGCGATCATGGCCTATCAGGGCATCCGGTACGGGGTGGCCCCGCTGGTGATCTGGCGGTGCACCCATTACGTGCTGACCGACGAGCGGATCCTGCTGCAGGACGGCGTGATCGCCCGGGAGCGCCGGGACCTGCCGCTCAACCGCATCAACGATCACGTCGTGACGCAGTCGGTGCTGGACCGGCTCTTCGGCTCGGGCACGCTCAAGATCGACTCGATCGGGGAGCAGGCCGTGGTCCTCGCCGCCGTGCCCCGGGCGCAGAGTGTGCAGACGCTTCTGTACGAGCTGATCGAACAGGACCGCCTGCGTCACCCCGAGGACGAGGAAGAGGAGGAGACGGAAGAGCCCGAGGTGCCCGTACAGCGGAAGGGGTTTTTCCGGAGGAGGCCCGCGCCTAACGGGAGGGCTGCGGATCCTCGGCGCTGAGTTCGGCCAGGCCGGCCACCGCGTCGAGCTCGGCGAGGTCGGCCTCGTGACCGTCGACGGGCGGCTTGAGGAAGACGAACGTGCGGTAGGCCCAGAACCGGAAGATTGTGGCGATCGCGATGCCGACGAGGGTGACCGCCATGAAGGCGACCTCGTCGTGCTGCTCGGTCAGCCCGAAGCCGTACTTGCCGATGGCGATCGATCCGGACTGGATGACCATGCCGACGAGGTTGAAGCCGAAGAACAGCGTGTACTCACGCCGCAGCGCCGTACGGCTGTGGTTGCGGTAGGTCCAGTACCGGTTGGCGAGGTACGCCAGCGTGGTCGTCACGACGGTGGCGATGACACTCGCCTTGACCGCGCCGATGGGTAGCGCGACCCACGTGATGGCCATGTAGAGCAGCGTGTTTCCGGCGCCGATGACCCCGAAGGCGAGGACTTCCGGGGCGAGACGGCGCAGGTGATCCGTCAGCTCACGTGCTGAGGGCATTGGGCAACCTTACGGGAGAGGGGGCGGTTACGCCGTGTCACGAGCGGGGGAAGGTGGCGGCGTCACACCGGCCGCGTGGTGCTCCTGTCGTGAGGGCGTGCCCGGCGGGGCCGATGCCGGGAAGACGAACCGGCGATACGACCAGAAACGGAACAGCGAGCCGGCGGCGGTGCCGACCAGCTGTCCTGAGATGTTGTCCGCGAGCTGGGTCTGGAAGATCGGGGAGAGCTGTCCGAGACCGTAGTGACTGATCGCCAGGCAGGCGAGCCCGATGCCCAGGCCTATGGCGTTGAGCACGAAGAACGTCGTGTACTGCCGGGCCATGTGGGTGTGGGCGCGGTGACGCCACGTCCAGAACCGGTTGCCCGCGAACGCGAAGGTGGTCGCGATCACGGTCGAGACGGTCTTGGCGATCAGGGTCTCGAAACCGGAGTGCAGCAGCACATTGAAGATCGCGACGTCGATCGCAAACGCGACGCCGCCCACGGTGCCGAACTTGCCCAGCTCACGGATGAGCGCCCGGAACCGGGAGCGCAGGCCGGTGGGCTGCGTCGCTGAGGCTTCGGGCACGCTTCCGAGAGTACCGGGGGTAGTCACGGGCCGCCGTTTTCGATGGCGAGTCTTAACCGCCGGATCCCGCATGGTGACGCTGCCGGTACGGAGGGTGGATCTCGCTGATCTCGGCGATCTCCGCCACTCTCTTCCGGCACTCACCGCACCACCTCAGATGTACGCGCATTCGATTGTTGTCCCGAGGGGCGAGGCGCCCGCGCAGGTGCGCCCCGAGCCGGTCGCCGGTCCAGCGGCACTCCGGGTGCTCGGCCGTCGTCACGTGCTGCTGCAGGTAGAGGCTGCGCAGCCCCTCCCGTGCGCGGTGGGCCAGGACCGCGACCGCGTTGGGCGTCATGCCGAGCGTCCCGGCGATCTCGGCCGGGCTGTTTCCTTCAACGGCGGTCTGCCACAACACGTCACGCCAGCGCTCGGGGAGTTGGCGGAAGGCGGCTGCCGCGTACGTGCGCTCCAGGCGGTCCAGCGCCGGGTCGGTGTAGGGCTGGCCCTCGTCGTACCGGGAAAGGTCGTCGGTGAACTCGAGACGCCGGTCACGCCGGGCGCGGTGGTAGCAGACGTGCCGCATGGTCGTGTGCAGGTAGGCGCGGAAGGCGACCAGGGGGCCGCGGCCGGCGCGGAGCGAGGCGAACACCTTGGCGAACGTCTCGGCCACCAGGTCGTCGACATCGGCCGGATCGCTGACCAGCCCGTACGCGAGCTGGCGGGCCGCACCGCGATGCCGCTCGTAGAGGGTCCCGTACGCCGCGGTGTCGCCGGCCCGGACCGCAGCCAGGAGGTCGGTGTCCGGTGAGTCGTTGTCCGGCATCGTCATTCCTGCCTCCTGCGGCGGGAGTAAGAGGAAAGCCCGATACCAACCAGCTTAAGGCGTTAGGTCCGTTTTGCGAAAGTCGACCGCTCGGGGTCCAAGCCGGTCTTTGCGCGAAACTGCACCGTTTTGTGAAGGATCGATCGTGTGCACGCACCGACGCCGATGATTGTGCGGTTATCCACAGCAACAGCCGATGAACTGAACGTGTTGGCGGCTTAGGCTGAGCCCACTCCACCCAAGACCGAGGCCGGCGCCTACCGGCCTTTGTGGTCATTGGTCAGTGCCGACCGAAGGAGAACGCCTTGACCCAGCCCACCGAGCACCGTCGCCTTCTCGCCTGGATCGAGGAGGTCGCCGCCCTGACGACCCCGGATCGCATCGTCTGGTGCGACGGTTCGCGGCAGGAGTGGCACGACATCACCGATGCCCTGGTCACGTCGGGCGCGCTGGTCCGTCTCGACCCGGAGAAGAAGCCGAACTCGTTCTGGGCCCGCACCGACCCCGGCGACGTCGCCCGCGTCGAGGAGCGCACCTTCATCTGCTCGGCCGACGAGTCCGACGCCGGTCCCACCAACAACTGGATGGATCCGGCCGAGATGAAGGCGACGATGACGGATCTGTACCGGGGGTGCATGCGCGGCCGGACGATGTACGTGGTCCCGTTCTGCATGGGCCCGCTCGACGCCCCGCAACCCATGTTCGGCGTCGAGCTGACCGACAGCCCGTACGTGGTGGCCAGCATGCGCATCATGACGCGGATGGGCTCCGCGGTGCTCGAGGCGATGGGCGAGGACGCCGACTTCGTGCCCGCGCTGCACTCGGTGGGCGCGCCGCTCGAACCCGGTCAGCCGGACGTGGCCTGGCCGTGCAACGAGACCAAGTACATCTCGCACTTCCCCGAGACCCGCGAGATCTGGTCCTACGGCTCCGGCTACGGCGGCAACTCGCTGCTCGGCAAGAAGTGCTACGCGCTGCGGATCGCCAGCGTGGCCGCCCGCGACGAGGGCTGGCTGGCCGAACACATGCTGATCATGAAGTTGACCTCGCCCGAGGGGCAGGTCCGCTACATCGCCGGTGCGTTCCCCTCGGCGTGCGGCAAGACCAACCTGGCCATGCTCGAACCCACCCTGCCCGGCTGGAAGGTCGAGACGGTCGGCGACGACATCGCCTGGATGCGGTTCGGCCCCGACGGCCGGCTGTGGGCCACCAACCCCGAGTACGGCCTGTTCGGCGTGGCGCCCGGCACCGACTTCCGCACCAACCCCAACGCCATGCGGACGCTCGCCCAGGGCAACTCGGTCTTCACCAACGTGGCCCTGACCGACGACGGCGACATCTGGTGGGAGGGCATGGGCGAGCCCCCCTCGCACCTGACCTCGTGGCGCGGCGAAGATTGGACCCCCGGCTCGGACGCGCCGTCGAGCCACCCCAACAGCCGGTTCTGCACCCCCATCGAGCAGTGCCCGATCCTGGCCGACGAATACCACGACCCGCGCGGGGTCCCGATCGACGCGATCCTGTTCGGCGGCCGTCGCAAGACGACGGTCCCGCTGGTCACCGAGGCCCGCGACTGGGTGCACGGCGTCTACCTCGGCGCGACCCTGTCCAGCGAGACCACCGCGGCCGCGGTCGGCCAGGTCGGTGTCGTACGCCGCGACCCGATGGCGATGCTGCCGTTCATCGGCTACCACGCCGGCGACTACTTCCAGCACTGGATCGACATGGCCAAGGGCGCGTCCGGCGACGCCGCCCGGCTGCCGAAGATCTTCTACGTCAACTGGTTCCGCCGCGACGACGAGGGGGGCTTCCTCTGGCCCGGCTTCGGCGAGAACAGCCGCGTCCTCAAGTGGATCGCCGAGCGGCTCGACGGCAAGGGCGAGGCGGTCGAGACCGCGATCGGTCACGTGCCCACGGTCGCGGCGATCGACCGTACGGGCCTGGACCTCAGCGACGAAGCTCTCGAGGCCGTGCTGCGGGTCGACCGCGACGAGTGGCTGGCCGAGATCCCGCAGGTCACCGAGTGGTTCACCAAGTTCGGCGACAAGCTCCCGGCCGTGCTGTGGTCGGAGCTCGACGCCCTTCGGGCCCGCCTGTCGGAATGATCGCAGCCCGTTCCGGGTAGTCCGGCGAACAGCAAGGGCGGCCACGCCTGGTGACCGCCCTGCTGTTCACCACGGCCGCCGCCCCATAGGCTTCTCTCTGTCTTCCTCAACAGGAATGTCCGAGAGTGCTGACCTTTGATGTCGTGGTGGTGGGAGCGGGGCCGGCGGGGGCCGCTGCTGCTCTGGCGGCGCGGCGTGAGGGGGCCACGGTCCTGCTGCTCGATCGGTCCGACTTCCCGCGCGACAAGCCCTGCGGCGACGGCATAGCGTCCGAGGCCGTAACCGTCCTCAATGCACTTGGCGTGCACGGCGTCACCGACGGCTATCCGCCTGTCGAACGACTCCGCCTCGTCGCCCCCGGAGGCGCAGCCGTCGCCCGTTCTCTGCCCCGCCCGGCCCACACCGTGCCGCGCCGGGTCTTCGACGAGCGTCTCGTCCGGGCCGCCGTGGCCGCGGGCGCCGACCTGCGCCGGCACACCGTCCGCGAGGTCCACGACGACGGCACGGGTGTCACGGTCGACGGCCGGTTCCGGGCCGCCGTGCTCATCGGCGCCGACGGCGCACAGTCAGTGGTGCGGCGGGCGCTCGGCCACGCCGTCAACCCGCCCGGCCACCTGGCCGTCGCGATTCGTGGCTACGCCCCCACGACCAACACCTCCGAGCAGGTCATCGTCACGACCGAGCAGCGCTGGCCGGCGTACGCGTGGGAGTTTCCGCTCGGCGACGGCACCGCCAACGTCGGCTACGGCGAGGTGCTGCGAGGTGCGCCCCTGTCGAAGAGCTACCTGCGGGACCGCCTCGACCAGCTGATACCGGGCAGTCGGCCGGGCGTGGTCCGGGGTCACCACCTGCCGCTGTCGACCCGGCGGCCGTCACCCGTGGTGGGGCGTGTCCTGCTGGCCGGCGACGCGCTCTCGTTGATCAACCCGTTCACCGGGGAGGGCATCTTCTACGCCGTTCTTTCCGGCTCGCTCGCCGGGCAGGCGGCCGCGCGAAAGACCGACTACCGCCGCGCTCTGCGTCACCGGCTCGGCCGGCACCTGCGGCATTCGAGCTTCGCGGCCCGGCTCACCCGTCACTCGGGGGTGGTCGACGCCGCGGTGGAGGCGGCTGCCCGGGACGCGGCGGTGTTCGACCGGATGGTGGAACTGGGCCTGGGCGACGGGGTTTTCGACCTTCGCACTATCGGGCGTATCGCTTCGCGGTTAGGTCACCGACACCCGGCCGCCCCTTGAGTCGCCACCCGTGAGGGCTAGGGTTTGAGGCGATGAGTCTGCGGTCCTTGATTGTTACTCCGTTCTACCGTCTGTATGAACGGCGGCTGGCCGGCAAGCTGGCCGGTAAGCCTGTGCCCCAGCACGTCGGCGTCATGTGCGACGGCAATCGTCGTTGGGCTCGCGAGATGGGCTTCGTCGACCCCAACGACGGCCACCGTGTCGGCGCGGCCCGGGTCAAAGAGCTGCTCACCTGGTGTGACCAGGCCGGCATCGGGCATGTCACGCTCTACCTGCTGGCCACCGACAATCTGCGTCGCCCGGCGGCCGAGCTCGACCCCCTGCTCAAGATCATCGAGGATCTGGCGACCGAGCTCGCCGAGGACGGCAACCCCTGGCGGCTGCGCATGGTCGGCGCGCTCGACGTGCTGCCCGCGGCCACGGCCGTCGCGCTCAAGGCAGCCCAGGAAAAGACCCGCGACCGTACGGTGGGGGTCGAGGTCAACATGGCGGTGGGCTACGGCGGCCGTCGTGAGATCACCGACGCGGTCCGTTCGCTGCTGCACGAGCAGGCCGCGGCCGGGCGCACGATCGAGGAGATGGCCGAGATCCTCGACGTCGAGCACATCGCCGAGCACCTTTACACCCGCGGCCAACCCGACCCCGACCTGGTCATCCGCACCAGCGGCGAGCAGCGGCTCTCCGGGTTCCTGCTGTGGCAGTCGGCGCACTCGGAGTTCTATTTCCACGACGCGAACTGGCCCGATTTCCGCCGCATCGACTTCCTGCGGGCGCTGCGGTCGTACGGGAACCGGCAGCGCCGATACGGAGCCTGATCAGAACTTCCGAAGGCCCTCGGTGAGGAAGGCCGCCACCGCGTCGGGCGACTCGAGGGTCAGGTCGGCGGCGCTGGACACCTCGGCGCCGGTCTCGGGGTTGGCCACGGCCACCGCGACCCCGAAGAACGACGGGTCGACGGCCTCGCGGGCGCGCAGCGCGTCGAACGCCTTGATGTCGGACATGTCATCCCCGAAATACCACGCACAACCGGCGTTGCGGACGCCCTCGGTGATGACCATGCCCTTGTCCTGATCGACGGGGGGCTTGAGCTCGACGACCATGCGACCGGCCTGGACGCGCAGCCCGAGACGCTCGGCCTGCTCGTGGCCCCAGCGCTCGACCCTGGCCGCCTCGGCCGGAGCGGTGCGGTAGTGCAGGGCCACGGAGAGGCGCTTGTACTCGACGAGGACCGGCGCCGGCAGTTCGGCCCTGGCCAGCTCGGCCAGGTCGGCCATGGCGGGCACCCAGGGCAGCGCGGCCGGCTCGGTGACGACCTCACCCTCGTGCCACACCTCGAGGCCGTAGAGCCCGTAGAGGTCGACGCCGTCGAGCGTGGAGAAGCGGGAGCGCAGGAAGCTGACCGGGCGCGCCGAGACGATGGCGACCCGCTGCACGACCTTGGCCAGCCGCTCGAGGACGCCGAGGACGGCGGGGGCGGGCTGCGACGCGTCCGGGTCGTCGGTGACCGCGGAGAGGACGCCGTCGAAGTCGAAGAAGAAGGTGGTCGACGCGGCTCGGCCGGCGGTGAACGCCCAAGCCTCGTCGATGCTCAGCGGATGGGTCGGACGCGGAGTCTGTGCCACGTGGTCAGATTACCCGCCCTAAGTCGGGTTTCATGCCGGCAAAATCAACCGAGAGTTCAGCGTCACCCGTTTTTTGCGTACTACCGCGTAGCGGAGTTGACCGCTAGCGTCTGAGTCATGGCACGGGGTCGTCCCGAGCCAGCCGGCCGGCCCGGACCTGCGACAAGTGCGCCACGGGGCCCCGCAATCCGACCCCGTGCTCAAGAGACGGGCGCCGGAGGTGGCGGACCGCGGGCGTACCGGGTTGCACGCCCGCCGCTGGAGCAGGCCTGTGACATCTCGCCGATCTGACGCCGACGTCTCTTCCCGCGACGCGGCCGTCGAAGTCTCCACGAGTCGGGCCCGAGCGGGACGGCAGTCCCGTGACAGGCACGCTGACGCTGAACCGGCCCCCGAGGGCCGTGTTTTCGTTCTGGACACTTCGGTCCTGCTGTCCGACCCGGCGGCCTTCCGCCGGTTCACCGATCACGAGGTGGTGATTCCCCTCGTGGTCATCTCCGAGTTGGAGGGCAAGCGTCACCACCCCGAACTGGGCTGGTTCGCGCGGCAGTCGCTGCGCTTCCTCGACGAGTTGCGGATCAAGTACGGCCGGCTCGACCACCCGGTTCTCTGCAACGACGAGGGCGGCACGTTGCGGGTCGAGCTCAATCACGCCGACCAGAGCGTGTTGCCGCTCGGCTTCCGCAACGACTCGAACGACACGCGCATCCTGTCGGTGGCTCTCGGGCTCACCGCCGAGGGGCGCGAGGTCACGCTGGTCAGCAAGGACATGCCGCTGCGGGTCAAGGCGGCGTCGGTGGGCCTGACGGCCGACGAGTACCGCCACGGCCAGGCCAGCGATCCGACCTGGACCGGCATGGCCGACCTCAAGCTGGGGGAGGACCAGGTCAACGCCCTGTACAGCGGCGAGGAACTGGAGCTGGAGGACGTCGAGCACCTGCCGTGCCACACGGGCCTGGTGGTGCACTCGCCACGCGGGTCAGCGCTCGGCCGGGTCACTCCCGACAAGTCCGTACGGCTGGTGCGTGGTGACCGGGAGGCGTTCGGTCTGCGCGGCCGCTCCGCGGAACAGCGGGTCGCGCTCGACCTTCTGCTCGACGAGTCGATCGGCATCGTCTCGCTCGGCGGCCGGGCCGGCACCGGCAAGTCGGCGCTCGCGCTCTGCGCCGGTCTGGAAGCCACCATGGAACGCAACCGTCACAAGAAGGTCATCGTCTTCCGTCCCCTGTACGCCGTGGGCGGCCAGGAGCTCGGTTACCTGCCCGGCACCGAGAACGAGAAGATGTCGCCCTGGGCGCAGGCCGTGTTCGACACCCTGGGCGCGGTGGTGCACGCCAACGTGGTCGAGGAGGTCATGGCCCGCGGGATGCTCGAGGTGCTTCCGCTGACCCACATCCGCGGGCGCAGCCTGCACGACGCGTTCGTGATCGTGGACGAGGCGCAGTCGCTCGAACGCAACGTGCTGCTGACCGTGCTGTCGCGCATCGGCCAGGGTTCGCGGGTGGTGCTCACCCACGACGTGGCGCAGCGGGACAACCTGCGGGTCGGCCGGCACGACGGTGTCACGGCGGTGATCGAGGCGCTCAAGGGCCACCCGATCTTCGCGCACGTCACGCTGACCCGTTCCGAGCGGTCGCCGATCGCCGAGGTGGTCACCGACCTGCTCGAGGAGATCCCGATCTGACGGAACTGTGCGTCACGAGGGGAATCCGTGCGGTGAGCAGGGATTCCCCTCCTGATGACGCGACTTCCGGGGCTTTTCACCCGGTATGCCCGGCAACTTTCTGTGAGCAAGTTCACAAGACCGCCCCGCCATTTCACATCCTCTTCACGGTGAGCCATGGTGGCTGACGAGCGCCATGCGTGATCGCCGGGGTCGTAGATCGACTTCGCCCACGGTTCCGGCCCGGTTGGGCCGCGGTGCTCGCGGTGTGCACGACCGCCATCCCCCGGCGGTGTGTGGCCGCGTCATTGCCCCCGACGAAGGGAAACTTCGTGAATCGGCTCTGGAGCCGGGTCGGAGTACGAGTCACCTCGGTCAGCCTGTTGGCAGTGGGCGCGGCCGGCGGTATCTATCTCGGACAGGACCGGGAAGTCCAGCAGCGGAGCGCCGAAGCGAGCGTCGTCGCGCAGGTCGCGGTCGACAACTCGCAGCTGCTGAAGCAACGTCAGGCCGAGCATGCCGCCGCTCGGGCGTTCCAGCGTCAGACCGAGGCCAACGCCGCCGAGAAGGCCGCAGCCGCCGCCAAGGCCGCCGCGGGCAAGGCGCACACGGCCGAGCGCAAGGTGATCGCCGAGAAGAAGGCGGCTGCCGAGGCTGCGGCGAAGAAGAAGGCAGAAGAGGAGGCCGCCGCCAAGGAGTCGGACTCCGACTCGGGCAGCACGCCGGAGTTCGACGGCGACATCCCCGCCTCCTGCGACGAGTACAGCGGCAACCGCGCAACCGGTTGCGCGCTGATGCTTGAGGCCGGCTTCAAGATCTCCCAGTTCTCGTGCCTCGAGAAGCTGTGGAAGAAGGAAAGCGGCTGGAACCACAAGGCCACCAACAAGAGCTCGGGCGCGTACGGGATTCCCCAGGCCCTGCCGGGCAAAAAGATGGCCTCCGCCGGCAGCGACTGGAAGACCAACCCGGCCACCCAGATCGAATGGGGCCTCGGCTACATCGAGGGCCGCTACGACACCCCCTGCGGCGCGTGGGCGCACTCGCAGGACGTCGGCTGGTACTAAGTAGACAGCACGGAACGGGCCGCGCGGCTGATCGCGCGGCCCGTTTTACTGTGGTCAAATGACCGTATGGTCCGAAATGTCGTATCGCTGGTCATGGTCGCTGTCCTGGCCGCCGTGCTCACGACCGACGTCCGGCCGGTCGAGGCCGGCCTGAACCGGACGCCCGTGGTCGGCGGCGTGGTGGCGCCGCAGGGCAAGTTCCCGTGGGCGGTGCGGCTCTCGATGGGCTGCGGCGGGGCGCTGACCGAGCCGCGGGTGGTGCTCACGGCCGGGCACTGCGTCGACGACACCGGCCGCAACGACAGCATCGAGGTCACCGCCGGGGTTTCCGACCTGCGGTCCAGCAGGGCGCAGACCGCCCGGTCGGAACGGGTGATCCGCGCCGAGGGCTTCGTCGACGAGGTGCACGGGGACGACTGGGCGGTCATCCGGCTCGACCGTCCGCTGCGCCTGCCGACGCTGCCGCTGGCGCAGGACGCGATCGGTCCCGGCCGCTACATCGTGATGGGCTGGGGCCAGACCCGTGAGGACTCCGTCGAGCAGGAGCAGCGGCTGCACTACGCCACCGTGCCCTCCGTGCCGGATGAGAAGTGCGAGGCGGCGTACGTGAAAGCGGGGGTGACGCTCGTGCGGGACGAGCAGATGTGCGCCGGGTCGCCCGGGGTCGACACCTGCCAGGGAGACAGCGGCGGACCGATGATCGGGCGGGGCCGGCACGGCGAGTGGGTGCAGGTGGGCATCGTGAGCTGGGGTCTCGGCTGCGCACGCGACGGATACCCCGGCGTCTACACCCAGCTGTCGACGTTTCGTCCCGCGATCGAGAAGGCTGTCCGGAAGCTCAGAAATTGAACGTGGTGTCGGGCTTGGCCGGCCGTGGCCGCTTGCGACGGAACAGGATCGCGGCGATCACCCCGCCCAGCAGGCCGAGCAGGTGGCCCTGCCACGACACCGGCTGATCGGTCGGCAGGATGTTGTAGAGCTGATACCAGTACAGCAGGCCGATGAACGCGGCCACGCCGAAGTTCCACCACGAGCGCTCGACCAGGCCGCGCGTGACCAGCAGACCCAGATAACCGAAGATCACGCCGCTGGCGCCCACCACAACGCTGTTCGGATCGCCCACGAACCAGACGCCCAGGCCGCTGACCAGCACGATCACGAACGTCGACCAGATGAACCGCTTGGTGCCCCCGGCCAGCGCGAACGTGCCGACCAGGATGAGCGGCACGGCGTTGCCGTAGAGGTGATCCCACCCGGCGTGCAGGAACGGGCTGAACAGCACGCCGTCGAGACCGTCGACCCGGTGCGGGATGATGCCGCCGGCCACGTCGAGCTGGCCCGAGCCGATGCCGACGTCGATCGCCTCGATCAGGAAGAGCACCGGGATCACGGCGCACATCGTCACGAAGGCCCGGCCCAGCGACGCGTAGAAAGCGTCAGTGCCGAACTTGGCTTCTGCCTCTGCGCGCGCCTCGGGTGCCCCGTAACTCATCTTTCGATAGTTCCAGGCGAGGGCGAGGCCCGCCAAACCGGCGGGCCTGCCACAGCGAATTCTCAGATTACGGGCTCACTGTCACCCAGCGTCACCGTCGGGAGATGGCCGTCGAAGTCGACCGCCGAGTACATGGCCAGCTTCTCCAGGCGGTGGTACGAGTCGATCACCCGGATGGTGCCGCTCTTGGACCGCATGACGATCGACTGGGTGTGTGCGCCACCCGACCTGTACCGCACGCCCTTGAGCAGGTCGCCCGAGGTCACACCGGTGGCCACGAAGAAGCAGTTGTCGCCGGTGACCAGGTCGTCGGTGGTCAGCACCCGGTCGAGGTCGTGCCCCGCGGCCAGCGCCTTCTCGCGCTCGGCGTCGTCGCGCGGCCACAGCTTGGCCTGGATCATGCCGCCCAGGCACTTGAGCGCGCACGCGGCGGTGATGCCCTCGGGGGTGCCGCCGATGCCCATCAGCACGTCCACGTCGGACTCGAAGCGGGCCGCCGAGATCGCGCCCGCGATGTCCCCGTCCGAGATGAACTTGATGTTCGCCCCGGCCTGGCGCACCTCCTCGATCAGCTGCGCGTGCCGCGGCCGGTCGAGGATGCAGACGGTCACGTCGGAGATGCTCGACTTCTTCGCCCGGGCGATCCGCTTGAGGTTCTCGGCGGTGCCGGCGTTGATGTCGATCACGTCGGCGCAGTCCGGCCCGACGGCGATCTTCTCCATGTAGAAGACGGCGCTGGGGTCGAACATCGCACCCCGCTCGGCGACCGCCAGCACGGCCACCGCGCCCGGCATGCCCTTGCTCATCAGCGTCGTGCCGTCGATCGGGTCCACTGCCACGTCGACCTCGGGCCCGGTGCCGTCGCCGACCTGCTCCCCGTTGAAGAGCATGGGCGCCTCGTCCTTCTCACCCTCACCGATCACCACCACGCCGCGCATCTGGATCGAATTGATCAGCTTGCGCATGGCGTCGACGGCCGCGCCGTCACCGCCGTTCTTGTCGCCCCGGCCCACCCAGCGGCCCGCGGCCATCGCGGCGGCCTCCGTGACACGAACCAGATCGAGGGCGATGTTGCGGTCGAGATCCTGCGGGAACCTGGCTGGCATGGGCGCCTCCTCGCGACGATGCGGGGTCGGTGAATGCACCGATCCTCACACGTCCGGACGCGCAAAGTCCCGCGTCAGCGACATGGTTAACAATGGGTGGGTGGAACCCGCATCGCCCGCACCCGCCCCCGCGCGGCTCAGCCGTGGGCAGGAACGCTCGCCCAAGGACATGGCGATGTCACTCGCCGTCCTGCTGATCCCGATCGCGCTGCTGCTCACCTTCTATCGGCTCGTGCTGGACGGGGACAAGCCGGTCTCGGTCGACGCCGCGCCGGTGTTCCAGCAGGCGCAGCAGGCGGGCCTGTTTCCCGTGCTGGTCCCGCAGGGCCTCGGCGACGACTGGCACGCCACGACCGCCACTTTCCGGCGGGCCGAGAACGGCGCGACGCTGCGGATCGGTTACGTCGACCCCGACAAGGACCCGATCCAGCTGATCGAGAGCAACGTGCCGTCGGACGTGTTGCTGCCCGCTGAGCTGTCGAAGGACGCCAAGCCGATCGGGCAGGTTCGCTCCGAGGCCGGGGTGTGGCGGCTCTACGACGCCCGGCCGGGAGAGAAAGCACTGGTCATGGCCGACCAGAGCCGTACGGTCGTGCTGGTCGGCAAAACCGGCAGCGACAACCTGGAAGCCCTGGCCGACACGCTGCGCTGACCACCGCCGGCCGCCGCGCCTGACCGCCGCGGATCCGCGTCGCCGTCGGCTCAGCTGTCGCCGCGGGCCGCTCGGGCTGCCTCGATCCGTTCGCGGGCGCCGTCGAGCCAGCGCTGGCAGACGTCGGCCAGTTTCTCGCCCCGCTCCCACAGGGCCAGCGACTCCTCCAGCGAGCTGCCGCCCTGCTCCAACCGTTCGACCACGGTGGCCAGCTCGGTGCGGGCCTGCTCGTAGCTCAGCTTCTCGTCACTCACTCGTTCTCCCGTACGGCTGCTCGCAGCTCGCCCTCGGCGAGCCGCACCCTGACCACATCGTCGGCTCTGACCTCGCCGGCCGCGCGGACCACATGCCCGTCCTCGCGCTGCACGATCGCGTAACCCCGTTGCAGCGTGGCCGCCGGGGACAGCGCCCGCAGGCGGGCGACCGTGTGGCGCAGGTCGTCGTCGGCGCGGTGCAGGCGGTGCTCGAGGCTGCGCACGGCCCGGTCGCGCAGCGCCGTCACCTCGGCAGCGCGCTGGTCGACCATGAGCTCGGGACGGGCCAGCGACGGCCGCGAACGCCACGACTCGATGCGGTGGGTCTCGCGGTCGATCAGGGTGCTGACGGCGCGGTCGAGCCGGCGGCGGGCGTGCTCGATCAGCTGCGTTTCCTCGCCGAGGTCGGGCACGATGCGCTTGGCCGCGTCGGTCGGGGTGGAGGCGCGCAGGTCTGCTACGTAGTCGAGCAGCGGCGCGTCCGTCTCGTGGCCGATCGCGCTCACCACCGGGGTGCGGGCGCCGAACACGGCCCGGCAGAGCGCCTCATCGCTGAACGGCAGCAGATCTTCCACGCTGCCGCCGCCGCGGGCGATCACGATGACGTCGACGGTGTCGTCGTTGTCGAGCACCTTGAGCGCGTCGATGATCTGGGGCACCGCCGTGGGGCCCTGGACCGGCACGTTGACCACCCGGAAGTCGACCGACGGCCAGCGGCGGCGCGTGTTCATCAGCACGTCGCGCTCGGCCGCGCTGGCCCGTCCGGTGATCAGGCCGATGCGCTGCGGCAGGAACGGCAGGCGGCGCTTGCGCTCGCGGGCGAACAGGCCCTCGGCGGCCAGCAGCTTTTTCAGCCGCTCGAGGCGGGCCAGCAGCTCACCGAGCCCGACCTGGCGGATCTCGTCGGCGCGCAGGCTGAGGGTGCCGCGGGCCGGATAGAACTCGGGCTTGGCGTGCAGGGTGACCCGCGCGCCCTCGGCCAGCCCCGGCGCGCCGGAGTCGAGCACGTCGCGGTGGGCGGTGACCGTGAGGCTGAGATCGGCTGACGGGTCGCGCAGGGTCAGGAAGACCACCGTCGAGCCGGGGCGGCGGCTGATCTGGGCGACCTGGCCGTCGACCCACACCCAGCCCAGCTTGGCGATCCAGGCGCCGACCTTCTGACTGACGACACGGACCGGCCACGGCTCGTCGGCGGAGCTTTTCGGCTGCGCGCTGCGCGGGGGCGTCGCGGTCGGCTCGGGCTCACTCACCCGGCCAGACTACGGAAGGCCCCCGACATTCTCGTCGTCCGCCGTACGGGGCTGGTCGTCCCGGGCGTGCCGTCCGACGCTGCGCTGCTCGGCGTGCCCGGCCGGCGACGACCCCGGCGAGGGCCCCCACAGTGGCTCGGCCGCATGCCGCCCGGTTGCGGGTGGCTCGGCCGCATGGCGTCCGGTGGTCTTCGGCCCGGGTTGATACGGCTCGGCCGCGTGCCGCTCGGTGGTCTCCGGACCGGACGGGTATGGCTCGGCCGCGTGCTGCTCGGTGGCGTCCGGACCGGACGGATATGGCTCGGCCGCGTGCCGTCCGGTTGCGTTCGGCTCAGCCGGGCGTGTTGTCGTGGGCCGCACCCGGGTCAGGGCGAGCATGACGATCAGGCCGGCGCAGATCCAGAAGACCAGATCCGCCACCGTACGGACGGTGTCGAACCGCCAGCCGCCGGGATCGCGGGCGAGCATCGTGAACGGGAACCCGTGCCGCACCGCATACCCACCCGAGCAGCATTCGACGGCCAGCGCCGGGACAGTTGTGGCGGCCAACCCCACCAGGGCGACCGTGCCGCCCGCCACTACAGCCGGGCCTGGCGGCCGCCGCCGTCCGGCCGGTCCCGGGGCCAGCAGCAACAGGCCGGTGATCGCCAGCACCACGTGGAACGTCACGTATGACGCCGGAGCGAGCCCCATGGCCAGGTTGAGCACGCCGAGGGCGGCGCAGGCCCAGCCGGCGATCAGGCGGAGCGTCGCGATCGTCGAGGCGAGAAAGCCGGGTTCGTCCTCGGCGGCCTGAGACATGGATTCGAGTATCGGCCGAAATCTTGCCCGTTATCGGCGGTTTGCCCGACTTGCCCCCGCTCGGGCGCCGGGATGGCTCGGGACCGTCGGCCCTACTCGACGAAGGCCTTGTCCCCGGCCGGGGACAGATGGCGGATCAGCACTGCAGGCCTTGCTCGGCGATGGTCTTGTCCTCGGCTGGGCGCGGGCGGCGGATCAGCACTGCAGGCCTTGCTCGGCGATGGTCTTGTCCTCGGCCGGGCGCAGGTGGCGGATCAGGACCGCTGGCTTTCGCCGGCCGAGTCCTTTGCGCCGACCGGCCGCAGGCGGCGGATCAGCACTGCCGCCACCACCAGCAGGAGTCCAACATATGACCAGGTCAGCAGGTCGAAGGCGAGCGACAGAAGG
Organism: Paractinoplanes brasiliensis; assembly: GCF_004362215.1. Lineage (NCBI taxonomy): Bacteria > Bacillati > Actinomycetota > Actinomycetes > Micromonosporales > Micromonosporaceae > Paractinoplanes > Paractinoplanes brasiliensis. The sequence goes on from NZ_SNWR01000001.1 coordinate 4,355,524, forward strand.
TCGACCGTCCAGGATGCGGACCGGGCGACCCGCTCGGCGGTCTCGGGATCGTCGGCCAGGGCGCCGCGCTGGGCCCAGTGGAACGGCCAGCCACGTTCGGTGATGAAGGCGTACTTGCAGCAAGTGATCGATTCTTCGGCGAGCAGTCCGGCCGCCGTACCCGTCACCGCGACCCCGGACATCACAGCCGCGGTCGTCCGGCGGGGCAGCCGGATGCGATGCGGCATGAGCAGCACCAGACCGCCGAGAGTGAGCACGACGCCGGTCGCAATGTCCGGCACCGCGTTGGCCGTGTGCCCGTTGAGCAGGATCCACAGCAGGCCGAGGACCAGCGACAGCGCGCCCAGCAGGAACCGCAGCGCCCGCCCGGCGACCACCCACCACGGACCCGGTGCGACCGATTCGTCCCGCCGTTGCTCGTCAGACATCCGACGAGTATCCCGGTCGGTCCCGTCCGGGTCGAGGGCCGCTGTGGCGCTGATCGCAGCCGCGGCGGGTGTCGGTGGCGGCACGTACCATGGCCGGGTGAGCGAACCCCGGAAGCGTGTGTTGCTGGCCAAGCCGCGCGGATACTGCGCGGGCGTCGACCGTGCGGTGCAGACCGTGGAGGAGGCGCTGAAGCTCTACGGCGCCCCGGTCTACGTGCGTAAGCAGATCGTGCACAACAAGCACGTCGTCAGCACGCTCGAGGCGGCCGGCGCGATCTTCGTGGAGGAGAACGAGGAGGTGCCCGAGGGCTCGACCGTGGTGTTCTCGGCCCACGGCGTCGCTCCCGAGGTGCACGAGCAGGCCAAGGCCCGCAACCTCAAGGCCATCGACGCGACGTGCCCGCTGGTGACGAAGGTGCACCACGAGGCCAAGCGCTTCGCCAAGGACGACTACGACATCCTGCTCATCGGCCACGAGGGCCACGAGGAAGTCATCGGGACGTCCGGCGAGGCCCCGCAGCACATCCAGCTCGTCGACGGCCCCGACGCGGTCGACCAGGTCGTCGTGCGCGACCCGGCCAAGGTCGTGTGGCTGTCGCAGACCACGCTCTCGGTCGACGAGACGATGGAGACCGTGGCCCGGCTCAAGACCCGCCTGCCGCTGCTGCAGTCGCCGCCCAGCGACGACATCTGCTACGCCACGCAGAACCGGCAGCACGTGGTCAAGGAGATCGCGCCGGAGTGCGACGTGGTGATCGTCGTCGGCTCCACCAACTCCTCCAATTCCGTACGCCTCGTCGAGGTCGCCCTCGACGCCGGTGCTCGCGCCGGCCACCTGGTCGACTACGCCTCCGAGATCCAGGAGGAGTGGCTCGCCGGCGCCACCACGGTCGGGGTCTCCTCCGGCGCCAGCGTGCCCGACGACCTGGTCATGGAGGTGCTGGCCTTCCTGGCCGAGCGCGGCTTCGGCGAGGTCACCGAGTTCACCACGGCCGAGGAACGCCTCACCTTCTCGCTTCCGCAAGAGCTTCGCCGCGACATGAAGGCGCGGGCGGCCGCTAACTGAATTCCGGCGCCTGGGGCTGCCGGGGCGCGACTTCGAGCTGCGCCGGGGTGGGGATGTCGTCGTCCGAGACGCCCATCTCGGCCAGCTTGCGCGCGCTGACCAGCACGCGGGATTCCAAAGACCCCACTGCCCGGTTGTACGCCGTGACGGCCCCGCCCAGCGACGCGCCGAGCTTGCCGACGTGGTCGCCCAGCGTGGACAACCGGGCGTGCAGCTCACGGGCGAGGCTGTGCACCTCGACGGCGTTGCGGGCCAGTTCCTCCTGCCGCCACGAGAACGCCACCGTCCGCAGCAGCGCGATCAACGTGGCCGGGGTGGCCAGCACCACGTTGCGCCGGAAAGCGTGCTCCATCACCGCCGGGTCGTGACGGAGGGCGGCGTCGAGGAACGGGTCGGCCGGCACGAACAGCACCACGAAGTCGGGCGCCGACTCGAACGCCGTCCAGTACTCCTTGGCCGACAACGAGTCGATGTGCGAGCGCAGGTGCCGGGCGTGCTGATCGAGGAAGCCGTCGCGGGTGCGCTCGTCACGGGCCTCCAGCGCCGACAGGTACGCCTCCAGGGGCGCCTTGGCGTCGACGACAACCGTCCGGCCGCCGTGCAGTTTGACGACCAGATCGGGGCGTACGCCGGAATTGTCGGTTGCCGCCGTGACCTGCTCAGCAAAGTCACAGTGTTCCAGCAGGCCGGCCGCCTCGACGATCCGCCGCAGCTGATGCTCACCCCACCGGCCCCGCACCTGGGGTGTGCGCAGCGCGGCCACCAGTTGCTTGGTCTCGGTACGCAGCTCACCCGAGACGGTGCTCATCGTGCGCACCTGCTCGCGCAACTCGGCGTACGCGTCCACCCGTTCCCGTTCCAGCTCAGCGACCCTTTCCTCGTAGCGGCGCAGCGTGTCGTGCAGCGGCGCCACGGCTCGCGCCACGGCTTCCTGGGACTGCGCGGTGGCCTCGTACGACAGCGATCGAAGGGACTGCTCGAGCCGCTCCTCGCCGTCGGCGCGCGCCTGAATCGTGGCCTGGAGCCGCGCGATGTCGGTGGCCGCCCGCAACCGCGCGGCCAGCCACCCCAGGGCTGCGCCGACGGTCAAGCAGACAAGCACCACGAGGAGCGTCGAAACAGTCACATACCGGAGCCTGCCAGACCGTTCCCGCAAGACAGGCGCGGGTACCGTGGAAACATGAGCGTGTTGCTGATTCTCGGCATCGTCATCGTCGTCCTCCTCGTGATCCTTCTGGCCCGGCGCAGCGGCGCGGCGTCACAGCAGACCCGGCTGGAAGATGCGCGCGCCGAGGCCCAGCGGTGGTACGAGCGGCTCGGCGGCCAGCTGATGAACCTGCACGGCGACGACGCGGCCGCCCGGCAGGCGCTCTCCGACGCCGGTGAGCGTTACAACGCCGCCGGTGGGCAGCTGCAGCAGGCCAACACGGTGCGGCAGTTCGAGCTGGCGCGCGAGTCGGCCCTCGAGGGTCTGCAGTACGTGCGCGCCGCCCGCCTCGCGATGGGCATCGACCCCGGCCCCGACCTGCCCCCGCTGGCGTCGGCTCAGGGCGCCGGTCAGCTGACCAAGGAGCGTGAGGTCAACGTGCAGGGCCACGCGTACAAGGCTGGTCCGCGGCCCGGCGCCGACACGCCGTACTACTACCCCGGTGGCCGGGTGCAGGGCCGTCCGGTGCCCGCCGGGTGGTATTCGACCCCGGTCTGGAAGACGGCGCTCGGCGCGGGCGCCGGTGTCCTCGGCGGCATGCTGATCTTCGACGCGCTGCTGTCGCCCGGCTTCGGGGACATGGGCTACGGCGACGGCTTCTCCGACGGCTACGCCGACGCCGCCCAGGACTTCGGCGGCGGCGACATGGGCAGCGGCGACATGGGCGGCGACATGGGCGGCAGCGACTTCGGCGACTTCGGCGGCGGCTTCGACTTCTGACCCGCGACCGGTTCCCGCGACCGATTCCCGCGACTGGTTCTCGCGACTGGTTCTCGCGACTGGTTCTCGCGACTGGTTCTCGCGACTGGTTCTCGCGACTGGTTCTCGCGACTGGTTCTCGCGACTGGTTCCCGCGACTGGTTCCCGCGACCGGTTCCGGCTCTTGCGGCTAGGAACGGTGGCCGGAGACCGCCTGAATCGCGACCGCCGACCCCCGGACCCCATTGCCGAGTCGCGGCTGCGGGCTGTTGTCAGCCGGCGGCCGGGTCGTCCGGCGGCAGGTACTTGGCCAGCTCGCGGCGGAGGCGGCGCGGGCTCGGCCACACCTCGCTGAGGTCGGCCGTGTACGACTGCCCGTCGGGCGTCTCGGCCAGCGCGGGCGGGCCCGCCTCCTCGCCCTGCACGGGGTGCACCCGGTCCAGGTCGATCGGGGTCACCTCGAGCAGGTTCTTGAAGCCTTCCCGGCGCACGGTCACGTGTTTGATGTCGGCCCAGTCGAGCAGGATCGGATCGCTGTCCTGTGCGGCCAGCTCCAGCCCGCCCGACGAGATCCGCACCCACGTCTTCAGGGACCCGCGCGTCGAATAGCTGTACGCCCCGGCAGCCAGCGCAGCGATCACGGCGGCCTGCAGCGCGGTCTGCCACCACGGGTTACCGGCCCCACCGTCGCCCAGGAGCGCGGCAATCGGCGCTACCAGCGCGAACGACACCATCAACAGCACAAAAAGGGCGACAAACGTCCGTACCGGCGACGACTTGAACAGCACGGCGTCGCGGGCGGGCGCCTCCACCTGTTCGGGCGCGATCGACATGCCCTCATGCTGCCCTGCCGAGCGCCCCGGCTCCGGCGATTCGCCAGAGCCGGGGCCCGAACAACAGAGCAGCCCTCGTCGTCGCTCCTGGCCACGCCGAGCCTGCCCATGCCCCTGTCGGTGCCGCTCCTGTCCGTGCCGCTCCTGCTCGCGATGAGCGTGCTCGCGACGAGCGTGCTCGCGATGAGCCTGCTCGCGACGAGCGTGCTCGCGATGAGCCTGCTCGCGACGAGCGTGCTCGCGATGAGCCAGCTCGCGATCAGCGGCGCCGGATCTGGACCCGGGCCCGCGCTGCGGACCCGAGCCCCATGACGCGGCTGTCAGAAGGCGCTGGCTATCACCAGCTCGGGTGTGCGGCCAGGCAGCATGTCGAGCTTGGCTATCCGCCCCGCCGCTTTGAGGTCGCCCTCGACCAGTGCCAGCCGTTCCAGCACGTCGGCCGGCCCGAGCGCCTCGGCGAGCGGCACCGCCGCCTTCATCGACAGCTTGCGGTCCGACTTGGCCCGGCGGACCTGCCGCAGCGCCTCCCCGGCCAGATCGAGCAGGCTCGGATCGCCCTCACCGGCAACCCGGGTCAGCTCGTACGGCGTGGGCCACGTCGACTTGTGCACCGAGCCGTACCGCCACCACGACCACACCTCTTCGGTCACGTACGGCAGGAACGGCGCGAACAGCCGCAGCAGCACCGACAACCCCGCCGCCAGGGCCGCCCGGGCCGACTCGGCAGCCGGCCCTTCCGCGTACGCCCGTTCCTTGACCAGCTCGATGTAGTCGTCGCAGAACGTCCAGAAGAACGCTTCGGTCGCCTGCAGCGCGTCGGTGTGGTCGTACCGGTCGAACGCCTCGGTCGCCGTGGTGACCACCGTCGCCAGCCGGGCCAGCATCGCCTGGTCGAGCGGCTCGGTCACCGGCTGCCGCAGCGATCGCGCCGCGCCCAGCCCCAGCGCGAACTTGGACGCGTTGAGCAGCTTGGTCGCCAGCCGCCGCCCGACCTTGATCTGTGCCGGGTCGAAGGCCAGGTCGGCCCCGGGTCGCCCGTTGGCCGCCCAGTAGCGCACGGCGTCGGAGCCGTTCTGCTCGAGCAGGCTCATCGGGGTGACGACGTTGCCCTTGGACTTCGCCATCTTTTTGCGGTCGGGGTCGAGGATCCAGCCCGAGAGGACCGCCGATCGCCAAGGGAGCACACCGTTTTCGAGGTCGGCCCGCAGGACGGTGGCGAACAGCCAGGTACGGATGATCTCGTGGGCCTGGGGGCGATGATCCATCGGGAAGACCCGGCGGAACAGGTCCGGGTCGTCGTGCCAGCCGCCGACGATCTGCGGGGTCAGCGACGACGTCGCCCATGTGTCCATGACGTCCGGGTCGGCTGTGAAGCCGCCGGGGACGTCACGTTGCGACTCGTCGAAGCCGGGCGGACACTCCGAGGACGGGTCGACCGGCAGTGCTGTTTGATCCGGTATGAGAAACTTGTCATAGTCCGGTTCGCCAGCGTTGTCGAGCCGGTACCAGATCGGGATTGGCACGCCGAAGAACCGTTGCCGGCTGACCAGCCAGTCACCGGTCAGCCCGTTGACCCAGTGCTCGTATCGGTGCCGCATGTGCTCGGGGAACCAGCGCAGCTCCCGGCCCCGCTCGATCATCCGGTCGCGCAGTTCCTGGTCCCGCCCGCCGTTGCGGAAGAACCACTGCCGGCTCGTGACGATCTCGAGCGGCGAGTCGCCCCTCTCGTAGAACTTGACCGGGTGCGTGATCGGCCGCGGCTCGCCCAGCAGGTCACCCGTCTCGGTGAGGATCCGGACGATCTCGCGCCGGGCCGCGTTGACGGTCAGGCCCGCGAAGTCGCGATACGCCGCCTCGGAGACCCCGGCCGGGCGGTCGGGCAGGAGACGGCCGTCGCGCCCCAGCACGACTCGCGTCTCCAGCTGCAGGTCACGCCACCAGATGACGTCGGTCAGGTCGCCGAACGTGCAGACCATCGCGATGCCGGTGCCCTTGTCCTTCGCGGCCAGCGGGTGGGCGAGGACGGGCACCTCGACGTCGAAGTACGGCGTACGGACGGTGGTCAGGCCCTCGTAACGCTCGTCGCCCGGGTGATACACCAGCGCGACGCAGGCCGGCAACAGCTCGGGCCGGGTCGTCTCGATCTCGACCGGACCGTCGGGCCCGTGGAAACGCAGCCGGTGATAGGCGCCGGGACGCTCCCGATCCTCCAGCTCGGCCTGCGCGACCGCGGTGCGGAACCCGACATCCCACAGCGTCGGGGCCTCGGCCGTGTACGCCTCGCCGCGCGCCAAGTTGTCGAGGAAGGCACGCTGCGAGACGGCCTGGGCCCGCGGCCCGATCGTCGTGTAGGTCAGGTCCCAGTCGACGGACAGCCCGAGACGCCGCCACAGCGCCTCGAACGCCTTCTCGTCCTCGGTGGTCAGCCGCCCGCACAGCTCGACGAAGTTGCGCCGCGAGATGGCGACCGCCTGTTTGGGAGGGGCGGCCGGCGGCTCCCACGCCGGGTCGTAGGGCAGCGCCGGATCACACCGGACGCCGTACACGTTCTGCACCCGCCGCTCGGTCGGCAGGCCGTTGTCGTCCCAGCCCATCGGATAGAAGACAGCCTTGCCGCGCATCCGCTGGAACCGCGCCACCGTGTCGGTGTGCGTGTACGAGAAGACATGCCCCATGTGCAGCTCACCCGATACGGTCGGCGGAGGCGTGTCGATCGCGTATACATCCGCCCGCTCCTTCGAGCGGTCGAACGCATACGTGCCCTCCTCCTGCCAGGTGCGCGCCCACTTGTCCTCGAGGCCGTCGAGCGACGGCCGCTCGGGGAGACCGGCGCGCCCGGTCGTTCCCGTATCAGTCATGGCTGAATGCTACGGCGAGCGGCGGAATCGGACGCACGATTAACCCGCCGCCTGTTCGTGATCCAGCAACAACCGTTTGACCGGCAGGCCCCAGCGATAGCCGCCGAGCGACCCGTCGGTGCGCAACACCCGGTGGCACGGCGTGAACAGGGCGACCGGGTTACGCGCGCAGGCCGCGGCGGCCGCCCGGATCGCGGCGGGACGACCGCTCAGCCGCGCGAACTCGGTGTAGGTGACCGGGAAGCCCGGCTTGATCTCGCGCATGACCTGCCACGCGTGGCGCATGAACTCGCCCGCGCTGTGCTGCTCGACCACCACGGCGTCGAGCGCGGCACGGTCACCGTCGAAATAGGAGCGTACGGCTCCGGCGGCCGGTCCCACGTCGTCGGCGGGCTCCGCGTCGTCGCGCAAGCCGGGATGGACGAGGGTGAGCAGCTCGCCCACGTCGTCGGTGAACCCGGCCGCGCGTACGGCATGGGTGTTGCTCACGACGACGGTGAACGGGCCGGCGGGGGTGTCGAGGGTGCGGTACTTCACCATGCTGTCCTCCAAGGGTTTGCGGCACACAGTCTGGCCTCTGCACGGCCGGGAAATTGGGCCTGTGGACAACTCAGGACGCTCTCCACAGGCGAATGAGCGCATAGGAGCGCCACGGGCGCCACCTCTCGGCGTACGGGGAAAGGGTCTTGGGGTCGCCGGGCAGGCCGAGGGCCTCGGCGCCGCGGCGAACGGCCAGGTCAGTGGGGAGGAAGACGTCGGGGTCGCCGATCGCGCGCATCGCCACGTAGCCAGCCGTCCACGCGCCTATCCCGGGCAGCTCCATCAGACGAGCGACAGTTTCGTCGCGATCCGCTCCCGGGTTGAGGTCGAGCTTGCCGTCGGCGACCGCTTCGGCCAGCGCGCGAATCGACTGGCGTCGCGCCACCGGCATCCCGAACGCGCTGTCCGGCAGGCTCGCGATCTCGGCCGCGCTCGGGAACCCGATCAACGTGTCCGGCTCGCGGAACGAGCGGATCATCCGGCTCAGCGTGGTGCGCGCGCCCGACACGCTGACCTGCTGCCCGACGATCGCGCGGACCGCCATCTCGAACCCGTCCACCGAGCGCGGCACGCGTACCCCGGGCTCTTTCGCGACCATTTCGGCCAGCGCGGGATCGGCGCCCAGCGTCGCGTCGACGGCCTCGGGATCGGCGTCCAGGTCGAAGAGCCGGCGGCAGCGGGCCACTGCCGGGGCCAGGTCACGCACGTCGCCGAGCCGCAACGTCGCCGAGACCCAGCGGTCGGCCGGGGTGAGCGTGACGGTCGCGCTTCCGTGCGGCAAGGACAGACCCCGCCCGTACGAGTTCCCGTCGCGCTCCTCCACGCCGGGCAGCGCGCGCGTCCCCAGGAAATCGAGCAGTGCCGGGACGTGCAGCGGTGAACGGTAGGCGAGTCGCAGGTTGATCGTGCCCGCCTCGGCCCGCGCGATCGGGCGTGCCTCGCGCAACTTGCCCGGCGGCTGCGCGTACACCGCCAGGATCGTGTCGTTGAACTGGCGTACGCTGCCGAAACCCGCCGCGAAAGCGATCTCGGCCAGGCCCAGGTCGGTCGTCTCGACGAGGATGCGGGCCGTCTGCGCGCGCTGCGCCCGGGCGAGCGCCAGGGGTCCGGCGCCCAGCTCCGCGGTGAGCAGGCGGTTCAGGTGCCGCTCGGTGTAACCGAGGCGGCTCGCCAGGCCCGGCACGCCCTCACGGTCGACCACGCCGTCGCCGATCAGCCGCATCGCCCGTCCGACCAGATCGGCCCGTACGTCCCACTCGGGTGAGCCGGGGGCGGCGTCGGGGCGGCAGCGCTTGCACGCGCGAAAACCGGCCCGCTGGGCGGCGGCCGCGCTCGGATAGAAGCGGACGTTCTCCCGTTTCGGGGTCATCGCCGGGCAGGACGGGCGGCAGTAGATGCCGGTGCTGGTCACAGCGGTGCAGAACCAGCCGTCGAAGCGCTGGTCCCGGCTGTCCACGGCGCGGTAGCACCGCTCGAAGTCCAGTTCCATGCGCTCAATACTGCTTCTCGCGTGCACCGGTGTCTGGCGGGATTCGGACATGGCCATTTGCTGTCAACTTTGGTTGACGTCCCGCTTGGTGTCAACTACGGTTGACACATGATGACTTGTGCCCGACCGGACATCCGGTACCGCACCTTCGGCGACGGCGGCCCCAAAGTCGTGCTCCTGCACGGCGGAATGCAGACCTCGGCCAGCTTCACCCGGCTCGCGACCGAGCTCGCCGCCGGCTTCACCGTCTACGTGCCCGACCGCAACCGCGGCGACCTGCGAACCGAGCTCGACGGGCTGGCCGCCCTGCTCGACGAGACCGGCGCCGGCAACGTGTTCGGTCTCAGCTCCGGCGCGGTGGTCGCCCTGCACGGCGCGCTCGAGCTGACCGGCATCGAACGGCTCGCGCTCTACGAGCCGCCCCTCCGCTACGGCGATCACGACCCGCTCGCGTGGCTGCCGCGCTACGAGAAGGAGCTGGCCGCCGGCCGGACGGCGTCGGCGCTCGTCACCGTGTCCAAAGGCACAGGCGATTTCCCGTACGTCCCCAGGGCGGCGCTCCATCCCCTCCTGCGGCTGTGGATGCGGGCCGACCCGAACGTGCGCGAGCTCGTCCCCACCATGCGTCAGGACGCCGCGGTCGTCGAACAAGCGACCGGGCCGCTCGACCGGTATTCGGCCGTCACCGCCGAGACGCTGCTGCTCGGCGGCGAGCGCTCCGCGGCGTACCTGAAACAGGTCTTGAACGGCCTGGAACCCGTGCTGCCCCGGGTGCGGCGGGTCACGCTGAGGGGCGTGGGGCACGTCGCGGCAGACAACAACGGCAAGCCGGAGCTGGTCGCGGCGGAACTGCGGAAGTTCTTCCGATGACGCTTGCGTAGACTGACGTTCCGTGAGCCTCACCATCGGAATCGTCGGCCTGCCGAACGTCGGCAAGAGCACCCTTTTCAACGCCCTGACCAAGAACGACGTGCTCGCCGCGAACTACCCGTTCGCGACGATCGAGCCGAACGTCGGTGTGGTCGGGCTGCCCGACGAACGGCTGGAGCGGCTCGCCTCGCTCTTCGGCAGCGAAAAGATCATTCCGGCCCCGGTGAGTTTCGTCGACATCGCCGGCCTGGTCCGCGGCGCGTCCAAGGGCCAGGGCCGCGGCAATGCGTTCCTCGCCAACATCCGCGACGCCACGGCGATCTGCCAGGTCGTACGCGCGTTCTCCGACCCCAACGTGCTGCACGTCGACGGCAAGGTCTCACCCGCCGACGACATCGAGACCATCAACACCGAGCTGATCCTGGCCGACCTGCAGACGGTCGAAAAGGCGCTGCCCCGCCTGCAGAAGGAAGCCAAGCTCAAGAAGGACAAGGCCCCCGTCGTGGCCGCCGCCGAGGGCGCGTTCAAGGTCCTCAACGACGGCGTGACCCTGCACAAGGGCGCGGCCGCCGCCGGCGTCGACGTCTCCCTGCTGGGCGAGCTGCACCTGCTCACCACGAAGCCGTTCATCTACGTCTTCAACGTCGACGAGGACGAGCTGAACAACAACGCCTTCCTCGACGAGATGCGCGCCCTGGTCGCCCCGGCCGAGGCCGTCTTCATGGACGCGAAGATCGAGTCCGAGCTGATCGATCTGCCGCCGGACGAGGCGCAGGAGCTGCTGGAGTCCACCGGCCAGACCGAGCCCGGCCTCGACCAGCTGATCCGGGTCGGCTTCAACACCCTGGGCCTGCAGACCTACCTGACCGCCGGCCCGAAGGAAGCACGGGCCTGGGTGATCCCGGTCGGCGCCACCGCCCCCGAGGCCGCGGGCGTCATCCACAGCGACTTCCAGCGCGGCTTCATCAAGGCCGAAATCGTCTCCTTCGACGACCTGATGGCCGCCGGCTCCATGTCAGCCGCCAAGGCCGCCGGCAAGGTCCGCATGGAAGGCAAGGACTACACCATGAAAGACGGCGACGTCGTCGAATTCAGGTTCAACGTCTGACGGAGTCTGCGCCCGGTCGGCTTTTGCGGCCGTCCCTCGACAGGATCCAGCCGTTTGGAACCGCGTGAGCGTGCCTTCTTCCGGCCGCCTAAGTGCCAGGGAGGGCATTGTCGTCAGGCGAATCCTTGGTAATACCATGGTATGGTCGCCGTATGGCCAAGACGAAGAAGGTCACGATCACGCTACCGGTGGAACTGCTGGAGAGCATGAGATCGCATACCGACAACGTCTCCGGCTACCTCACCGAGCTGGCCGAGCGCGCCGAACGACGCAGGCTTTTGCGCGAGGAACTGGACCGCTACCAAGACGAGTTCGGCGCGTTCACTGACGACGAGATGGCTGAGGCCCAGGCGCTCCTGTACGGCGGCGAAGAAACAGGGCAGGCGGCGTGAGCCTCGAGTCGCTGGTACTCGATTCGCAGGGCTTCTCAGGGTGGATCGTCCGGGATCGCAAGGTTCTCCGACTATTGGAACTGGCGGAGCGTGGCGGGGCTGACCTGGCCATGTCAGCCGCAACGATCATCGAGGTTTCCCACCCAGGCGTGGACAAGGCCAGGATGAGCTGGCTGTTGTCCCGGATCCGGGTGGAGGCTGTCACCAAGGAGAGCGCCCGGCGCAGCGCGGGGCTGCTCAAAGCGGCGGGGTTGCACGGGCACAAGTTCGCCATCGACTCCATGGTCGCGGAGGTGGCGCTCCGGATGCCGTCGCCGGTCGCGGTTCTGACGTCGGACGTGGACGACATGGTCAAGTTATGTGGGCAAGGCGTGCGGATCGTCGCTCTCTGAGGGCCCTCGATTCGCGTTCGGGGTCGAGGGCTGCAGGCCATAACTCAGAGGGTGCGTTCGTAGCAGACGGAGACTGTTGAGCCGATGTAGTGGCCGTACAGGGGGATCTGTTTGTAGCCCTCGCGCTCGTAGAAGCGGATCGCGTCCGGCTGGGCGGTTCCGGTTTCGAGGCGCACGGTTGTCCAGCCCCGGGTCAGGGCGGCGGCTTCCAGGGCGCGCAGGATGGCCGTGGCCACCCCCGTGCCGCGGGACGGCGGGGTGACGTACATGCGCTTGATCTCGACGCTCGTCGGGGACAGTTGCCGCAAGGCGCCGCAGCCCACGGGCCGGCCGTCGGCGAGGGCGATCAGGAACAGGTCGATGTCGGTGGCCGATGGGAGCGGGCCGGGTTCGTGGTCGTCGGAGCCGTAGCGCAGGTCCAGTTCGGCGCGCTGGGCGAGGCGTAGTTCGACGCCGGCGGGGTCGTCCCAGGGGCGTTCCTCAATAGTGATCATCGGCCCTCCTGAAATAACAGGCGTTACGGTAACGCCTGTTACGCTACTATGCATGTCACGGACGGCGGATCGGCCGGCTCAAGGGGAGGCACTGTCCCGCGCGGTCTGGGATGTGCTCGCTCATCAGGGGCTGGAGAAATTGACCGTACGGGCGGTGGCCGCGGCCGCCGGATGCACGACCGGGCTGGTCATGCACCGTTTCCCCAACCGGCGCGCGTTGCTGCTGCATGCCCGCGAGCTGCTGCACGAGAAGAGCCGGCTGCGGGTCGAGGCGCTCGAGGCCGGAGCCGAGACACCCCGGGAAGCCTTGCGGGCCGTCCTGCGTCAGGGGCTCGCGACCGACGCCGAGACGGTGACCGAGAGTGTGGTCTGGGTGGGCTTCCTGGCCGCCGCGGTGTCCGACGACGAACTCATCGCGATGCACCGGCGCAACAACCGGTCGTGGCGCGAGCGGGTCGAACGGCTGGTCGCGGAGGCCGCCCCGGAGTGGCCGCAGCAGAGGGTCAGGTCGGTCGCGCTGGGGTTGATCACGATGGCCGAGGGCGCTGCCGCGTTCGCTGCCGCCGACCCCGAGAGCTACCCGGCGGCGGATCAGGAACGCATGCTGGAGACGGCCCTCACGGCGTACGGGCTGGGGTCCTAGGCGTCTCCGGCGATCTTGCCGAGGGTCTTGGCCAGCGCCTCGAGGTCCAGGTCGCCCAGGTGATCGAAGATGTGCCGGCGCACACTGCGCAGGTGGGTGGGCCATGCCTCACGCAAGCGGTCCAGGCCCTTGTCGGTCAGCACGGCGTTCCAGCCGCGGGCGTCCTCGTCGCACTTGACGCGTTTCATGAAACCGGACGATTCGAGCTTGGCGGCCAGCCGGGTCATGCCGCTGAGGGACATGTCGCAGGCCTGCGCGAGCTCGCTCATCCGCATGCGCCGGTGCGGCGACTCGGACAGGTGGCGCAGCACGCTGTATTCGCTGAGCGACATGCGCTGCTCGGCCTCCAGGTCCGCGTTCATGGCGCGGGGCAGCACCAGCAGGATCCGGCCGAACGCCCGCATGACCGCCTCTTCGCCGGGCGAGAGCGCGGTGAGGCCCGGCGGCAGGGTCGGATGGGGTGATGTGGCGGACATGACGTTGATCGTAGGCGGCCCGAGGCGGAATAGTTGCTTGACGAAGCAAGTTAGAGGGCAACGACACAGGCATCGTTCAAGAGAGCAGACGACATGACCAAGATCGGAATCATCCTCGGCAGCACCCGTCCGGGCCGCAACGGCGAGGCCGTGGCCAAGTGGGTCTACGACGTGGCCGCCAAGCGCACCGACGCCGAGTTCGAGCTGGTCGACCTCCTCGACTACAACCTGCCCCACCTCGACGAGGCGATTCCGCCGTCGCTGGGCCAGTACAGCCAGCCGCACACCATCGAGTGGGCCAAGAAGATCGACTCGTTCGACGGCTTCATCTTCGTCACCCCGGAGTACAACCACTCCACGTCGGGCGCGCTCAAGAACGCGATCGACTTCCTCTTCAAGGAGTGGAACAACAAGGCTGCCGGCTTCGTCGGCTACGGCGCGGTCGGCGGCGCCCGCGCCGTCGAGCACCTGCGGCTGATCGCCGGCGAGCTCATGCTGGCCGACGTGCGGGCACAGGTCCTCCTGTCGCTCGCGACCGACTTCGAGAACTACAGCACCTTCCTGCCGAGCGAGCGCCAGGAGCAGGCCCTCGCCACCGTTCTCGACCAGACGGTGGCGTGGAGCAAGGCGCTCGAGACGGTCCGCAAGCCCGCCTGAGCAAAGCGGCAAAGGTAACGCAAGACCGCTCGAAAAGGGCGTAATGCACAAACGGCCCCCGGAGATGCTTGCATCCCGGGGGCCGCGGCGCACAATGCTTGAGTGCAAAACCAGACAACTAGTGACTCTCTTCAGCAATTGCTCGAAATGCCACGAAAGTCTTGGTGGGCCAGGCTGCCGTTCGGCGTACGGATGACGGCCGGCACCAGTGCCCTGCTCATCGCGATCGGCGGCGGCGTGGCCGGGATCGCCGCCCTGACCTCGGACGGCTCCGACGCGCCCCGCATCGTGACCGCCGTCGGCCAGGCCGCCGACACGGGCGCGGGAACCGAGGCCGGGGCCGAGCCCGCGGCCCTGCCCTCGACCGGCTCGGGAACGAACCCGGCCGCTCCGGGAATGGAGCCGGCCGTACCGGGGATGGAGCCGGCCGTACCGGGGATGGAGCCGGCCGTACCGGGGATGGAGCCGGCCGTACCGGGGATGGAACCGCCGGGCCCACGGACGAAGCGGGCCGCTCCCGGGATGGAACCGGTGGCCGCGCCGTACGGGGGCGCCAAACGGGCCGCCACGATCCCCCGCGGCGCTGACAAGGCCGACCGTACGGGCGCCCGCGAGCCCCGCACGCACCAGCCCGCCGCCGAGTCCCCGGCCTACCCGCCCGCGCCGAGCGCGGCCCGGCCGCCCGCGGGGCCCACGACCCCGGGACAGCCCGGGATCACCACCCGCACCGAGTACGAGAAGCGCGAGGTGCCGTTCCAGACGAAGTTCGTCCGTGACCCGACGCTGCCCCGCGGCGCCAAGAAGGTGCAGTCCGCGGGCGTGGCCGGCGAGGAGACCCTGCGCTACCTGGTGACCCTGAACGACGGGCGCGAGATCGACCGCGAGCTGGTCGACATCACCGTCACCCGTCAGCCGCAGCACCGCGTGATCGCGTTCGGCTCCCGCCGCGGCTTCGACCGTCCCCGCGGTTACCGCTGCGAGGGCAAGAGCCTCGCCCTTTGCGTGCCGCTCGGCCGCAAGGCGTGCCCGCAACCGGAGCCCGAGGAGAGCGCGGCCGCTCTCGGTGGATCGATCACCGTGCTCGACCAGGACATCGAGCTGATCGACGGCGAGGCCGTGGATGAGCTTCCGCAAATGCATTGCGCGCCGAAGGAGCCGGTCGCAGACTCACGCGGGTGAACGACTTCGACGCTCTGCTCGACGAGGCCGCGGCCGTCCCGCTCGACGGCTGGGATTTCGCCTGGTTCGACGGCCGGGCGACCGAGCAGAGGCCGTCCTGGGGGTACGCCGACCTGGTCGCCGAGCGGCTCACCCACGCCGTCCGCGCGCTCGACGTGCAGACCGGCGGGGGCGAGGTCTTCTCGTACGCGATCAAGAAAGCCCGCGCCACGGGGCTGCTCGTGGCCACCGAGGCCTGGATGCCGCAGGTCGCTCGGGCGAAGGTCCCCCATGTGATCGCCGCGGACGGGCTGCCCTTCCGTGATGGCGTGTTCGACCTGGTGGTGAGCCGGCACCCGGTGAACACCCAGTGGGCCGAGACGGCGCGAATCCTCTCGCCCGGCGGCATCTTCCTGTCGCAGCAGATCGGCGCGGGCAGCAATCGTGAACTGTCCGAGGCGATGCTGGGCCCGTTGCCGCCGCCCGGCCGGCAGCGCCCTGAGCAGATCGCGGCCGCCGCCGAGGCCGCCGGACTGCAGGTCGTCCAGCTGAAGAGCGAGCGTCTGCGCCTGGAGTTCTACGACATCGCCGCCGTGGCCCACTTCCTGCGCAAGGTCGTCTGGACCGTTCCCGGTTTCACGATCGGGAAATACCGGGACAGGTTGCGCGACGTGCACGAGGAGATCACCGTGAAAGGCATGTTCGTCTCGTACGCGGCACGTGTCCTGGTCGAGGCCCGCAAGTGAGCCTGAACGACACGCGTCTGGCGGGGATAGCAGCCGAGGTCGCGCGCGTTCCCGGCGTGGTGGGCGTCGTGCTGGGTGGCAGCCGGGCCCGGGGCACGCACACCGCCGACTCCGACACCGACCTGGGCGTCTACTACCGCCGGCCGCTCGACGTCAACCGGCTGGGCCAGGTCGCGCGGGCCCTCGCCGGTGAATCCGCGCAGGTCACCGAGCCCGGCGGGTGGGGGCCGTGGGTCGACGGCGGAGGGTGGCTCACGGTCGACGGCGGCGCGCTCGACCTCATCTATCGAGACCTTGACCGCGTACGGGGGGTTGTCGCCGACGCCGAGCAGGGCCGTTACGCGTTCCACGAGCAGGCCGGTCACCCTCTCGGGTTCGCGGATCACGCGTACGCCGGGGAACTTGCTCTTTGTCAGATCCTGGCCGACCCGACCGGCGAGCTGACCCGGATGCGCGACGAGTTGCAGAGCTTCCCCGCCCCGCTGTCGCACGCACTGGTGGCCGGTCTGTGGGAGGCCGACTTCCTCGTCGCGCTGGCCCGCAAGGGCATCGGGCGCACCGACACCGCGTTCGTCGCGGGCTGCCTGTTCCGGCTGGTCGGGGTGTGCACGCACGCCCTGCACGGCGCGGCCGGCCGCTGGCTGATCAATGAGAAGGGCGCGGTGGCGGCGACAGCCGGACTGCCCGGCGCGCCGGAGCGTTTCGCCGAGCGGGTCGACCAGGCGTTCGCGGCGCTCGAGGGCGATCCGCTGCGGCTGCGCCTGGCCGTCGACATCGCGGCCGACCTGGTGCTGGACACCGCCGACGCGTGCACGCTGATGCTCCGGTGACCTATACGACTGCTCCGGTGCCGCTGTGACTGCTCCGGTGCCCGCTACGACGCGTAGTGCAGGATCACGTTGTGCACGTGGTGCGTCTTTTCCGAGCCGCGGAACTCCACCTCGTAGACGTGGGTGCCGACGGTGAGCGCGATCGTGCCGGTGGAGAAGAACTGCCCGGCCCAGCTCTTGTTGCTCACCACGCTGACGCTGCTGATCTTCGAGTACGGGATGCTGGTGAGCGCGACCCGCTTCCCGACGAATGACTTGTCCTGAATGATGACGCGGCGGTTGGTGAGCCCGATGAAGCCGGTGCCGACCCCGACCGCGTCGTAGACAGCGATGATCTGTTCGC
Organism: Paractinoplanes brasiliensis; assembly: GCF_004362215.1. Lineage (NCBI taxonomy): Bacteria > Bacillati > Actinomycetota > Actinomycetes > Micromonosporales > Micromonosporaceae > Paractinoplanes > Paractinoplanes brasiliensis. The sequence goes on from NZ_SNWR01000001.1 coordinate 4,372,753, forward strand.
CGTCGAGCAAGCCGCTCTCGATCTGCTGGAGCTGGCCCTTGTTGTCGTAGATGACTTCGCTCATGGGCCGAGGGTAGCGATCAAGGGCTATGTGAGCCCTGGGGAGCCGTGACCGTACGATAGAAATCCTCGATCCGAGCGGCGAGAGTGACCTCACCGTCCGTGATGGCGTCGCCGTCACGATCACCCAAACAGATCTGAGTGTGACCGTCGGTTCGCCGGATGGAGGGGCGTATGCGCAGTGTGTCCGCCGCCACCTTGATCCGTTCCGTCAATGCGGCATGCTGACTGTCGTCGCACACCAGTTCGCGCTTGAGCTGGACCCCGTCACGCTCCCAGCCGCTGAGCAGCGTCAGCGCGTCGCTGAGGTAGTCGGAAGTCTTGACCCGCTGTCTTCTGGCCCGCATCGCCGCACCCCCCTAGGCGTCGTTGCCGGCTTGTGGCCAAACTGTCGCCGTGTCGTCATGGTCGGTGCTGACAGTCTTGCCTTCCACAGCAAGCATGTCCACGCCCACATATCCGTGTTTGCGTGACGATCGGGACGGCTCGGGCACCCTGAAGGGTAAACTTTTGTGGGAAACTTCGATCTCATGCCACAGAAACAGCACGTCAGGTCACCAACGTCACGAAGGGTAATCGTGGCTGCGGTGATCATCGTTGCTGGGCGGGTTCTGGCGTGTGAGCGATCGGCGCCGCCCGAGGTGGCCGGCCGGTGGGAGTTCCCCGGCGGCAAGGTCGAGCCGGGCGAGACCGATCAGGTGGCGCTGGCCCGCGAGTGCGCCGAAGAGCTGGGCGTCCGCGTCGAGGTGGGCGACCGGGTCGGCCCCGACGTTCCCCTCGCGCACGGCCGGGCCGTGCTGCGCGTCTTCGCCGTACGCCTGCTGGAAGGCGACGTGCCGCGGGCGCTGGAACACACGTCCATGCGCTGGCTCGCCAAGGACGAGCTGGACAGCGTGCACTGGCTGCCCGCGGACAAGCCGATCGTCGCCGAGCTACCCGCCCTGCTGATCTGACCCGTACTCCTTCCTCAGCTCACGCTTGAGGACCTTGAAGCTGGGTCCGAGCGGCAGCGACTCGGCGAACCGGATCTGACGCGGGTACTTGTGCTTGCCGAGCTTCTCGCGCGACCACTCGATCAGTTCCTCGGCCGTGATGCCGCCCGGATCGGGCACCACCACCGCACAGATCTCCTCGCCGTGCACCGGGTCGGGCACCCCGATCACCGCGACCTGCTGCACGGCCGGGTGGCGGGCCAGCGCCTCCTCGACCTCGCGCGGGTACACGTTGAAACCGCCCCGAATGACCAGGTCCTTCTTGCGGTCGACGATCGAGATGAAGCCGTTCTCGTCCTTACGGCCCAGATCCCCCGTACGGAACCAGCCGTCGACCACCGCCTCGGCCGTCGCTTCCGGGTTGTTGAGGTAGCCGGCGAACACGTTGTGCCCCCGGATCACGATCTCGCCGAGCTCGCCGTCATCCATCAGCTCGATGCGCTCGTCGATCTCGGGCCGGGCGATCTCGACCTCGACGCCCCAGATCGGATGGCCGACCGTGCCCGCCTTGGTGCCGAACGCGGGCTGATTCGTCGTAGCGGTCGGCGAGGTCTCGGAGAGCCCGTACCCCTCGAAGATCGTCGCGCCGAACGCGTCGTTGAACTTCTCGAGCACCGCCACCGGCAGCGACGCGCCGCCCGACACGCACAGACGCAGGTTGGGCAGCTTGTCTGCCTTGGCCGCCGCCTCCAGCAGGCCGATGTACATGGTCGGCACGCCGTGGAAGATCGTCACGTTCTCGCGGACCATCAACTGGATCGCGGCCTCACCGGTGAAGCGGGCCATCAGCACGATGGTGCCGCCCAGCCGGAACGTGCCGTTCATGCCGACGGTCTGGCCGAACGTGTGGAAGAGCGGCAGGCAGCCCATGACGATGTCGTCGGCGTTGAGGTCGTGGATGTCGAAGACGTTGACCATCGTGTTCATCACGAGGTTGAGGTGGGTCAGCAGCGCGCCCTTGGAGCGGCCGGTGGTGCCGCTGGTGTAGAAGACGACGGCGACATCCTCGGCCTCACGACTCACGTACGACCGCAGCGGTTCGCCCGGAGCCTCCTCCAGCCGGTCGATGCCGGGGACGGCCGGGCCGACCGACATGACCGGGACGCCGGCCAGCTTGGCGGCGGCCCCCGCGTTCTCGAGCTGACTGGAGTGGGCGATCAGGAGCTTCGCCCCGCTGTCCTTGAGGACGTACGCGTTCTCCTCGGGGGTGAGGAGCAGGTGCATGGGGACGATCGTGCCGCCGGCCGCCAGCACGGCGTAGTAGACGCGGGGGAAGTCGGCCAGGTTGGGGATCTGGACGGCGACCACGTCACCGGGATTGATGTTCAGCCCACCCGCGTACGTGAGGGCTTGTTGCCAAAGATCTTTGTAGGTGATGCGTTCGGTGGTCAGCGTGTCGATCACGGCGATTTTGTCGGGGTATTTACGGGCCGACTCCGCCAGGACGGTGGCGAGCGACAACTGGGTCATGCGGTGCCTCCTCCGGCCGTTTCGCTCACTCCGGTGCAGTCAGTCATGCTGAGCCTCCTGCGGCATGCCTTCCTGGCCCTCCAGCCGCTTCGCTCACTCCGGTGCAGTCAGTCATGCCAAGTGGCCTCCGATCTTGGTGTACCCGCGGAGCAGGTCGCGGGAGATGATCAGCCGCTGCATCTCATCGGTACCCTCATAGATACGCATGAGTCGCACCTGGCGGTACCACCGTTCGATCGGAAGCTCGCGGGTGTATCCCATCCCGCCGTGGATCTGCATGACGCGGTCGACCACGTTGTTGACCATCCGCGCGCCGTACAGCTTGGCCATCGACGACGCATGCCGCGGGTCTTCGCCCTGGTCAACGGTCCAGGCGGCGCGCAGGATGAGCCAGCGGGCCGCCTCCAGCTCGACCTCGGAGTCGGCGATCATCCACTGGATGGCCTGATTCTCGCCGATCTTGCGGCCGAACGTCTCGCGCGTGTTGGCGTACTCGATCGCCATGCCCAGCGACCGCTCGGCGATGCCCAGGGCGTTGGACGGGATGAGGTAGCGCCCCTTGCCGATCCACTTCATGCCCAGCTCGAAACCCTGGCCGACCTCGCCCAGGATGTTGCGCCCGGGGACGCGTACGTCGTCGAAGACCAGCGACGCCGGGCCGCCCTCGCCCATGGTCTGGATGAACTCCGAGCGCCAGCCCATGGCCCGGTCGACCAGGAAGGCCGTGGTGCCGCCGCCGCGCACGCCCTTCTCGCGGTCGGTCACGGCGACCACGATGACGAAGTCGGCGTCGTTGCCGTTGGTGATGAACGTCTTCTCGCCGTTCAGGATCCAGTCGTCGCCGTCCTGGCGGGCGCTGAGCTTGATGTTGGCGGCGTCGGAGCCGGCGCCGGGTTCGGTGATGGCGAAGCAGGAGATCCGATCACCCTCGATGGTGGGGATCAGGAACTCCTCCTTCTGCTGGTCATTGGCGTAGTAGAGGATGTTGTCGGCCTCGCCGCCGAACTTGAACTGCACGAAGGTGCGGCCCACTTCGGTCCAGATCAGCGACTGCATGACGGCCGGCAGGTTCATCCCGCCGTACTCCTCCGGTGTGGACAGACCCCAGAAGCCGAACTTCTTGGCCTTGAGCTGGAGTTCGCGCAGTTCGCTGCGGTCGAGGCCTGGCTCGTGCCGGCGCTCGCGGCGCAGCGCCTCCTGTTCGAGCGGCATGACCTCGCGGGTGATGAACTGGCGGGCGGTGTCGCGGATCGCGCGTTCCTCGTCGGTGAGCGAGAAGTCCATGCCGTTAAACTAGCGGTGTAAGTTTTAGCGCGTCCAGTGCAACTTTCTCGGGGGTCATCGATGGCGAGGCCACGGCAGGTCCTCCTGACCAGGGAGAAGATCGTCGAGGCAGCCTCGGCTCTGGTCGACGCCGAAGGGCTGGACGCGCTGTCGGTGCGCCGGCTCGCCACCGAGCTGGGCGTGCAGGGGCCCTCGCTCTACAACCACTTCCCGACCAAGGCCTCGATCGTCGACGCGGTCGCCGACGCCGTGATCGCGCAGGTCGACGTCTCGGCCTTCGGCGACTGCGACTGGCCCGAGGCCCTGCGCCGCTGGGCCCACTCGTACCGCAACGTGCTCAGCGAACATCCGAACATCGTGCCGGTGCTGGCCCGGGGCCCCGGCCGGCGGCCCGCCTCGCTGGCGATGGCCGAGGCCGTGTACGGGGCGCTGGTCGACGCCGGCTGGAGTTATGCACAGGCCACGCACATCGGCGCTCTCATGAGATACCTGGTCACGGGCTCGTCGCTCGGGTCCTTCGCGCTCGGCTTCGACGTCGATCCCGACCTCTACGAACGTTATCCACACCTTCGGCACGCACCCCGTCTGGCGGAGCATCATGAAGCCGTGGACGAGGGCGCCTTCGAACTCGGACTGGACCTGCTGATCACCGGCCTCACGGCCCGACACGAGATGAGGACCCGCTGATGACATCGCTCGACCGGCCCCACCTCTACATCGGCGGGGAGTGGGTTCCGCCCGCCTCGGCCGAGACGATCCCGGTGGAAAATCCGGCCACCGAGCAGGTGCTGGCCCACGTGCCCGCGGGCACGGCGGCCGACGTCGATCGGGCGGTCGCGGCGGCCCGGGCGGCGTTCGAGAGCTGGTCGGTGGCGCGGGATCGGGCCGAGGTGCTCGATCGGTTGCACACGGCGCTGGCCTCCCGTGCGGCCGAGATCGCCCGGGTGGTCGGGCTCGAACTGGGCACCCCCCTCAAGATCGCCAAGGCGGTGCAGGCGGGGCTTCCGATCACTGTCCTTCGCTCGTACGCCGACCTGGCCTCCCGGCATTCTTCCGCCGGGGAGATCGGCAACTCGCTGATCGAGCGTGAGCCGATCGGGGTGGTCGGCGCGATCACCCCGTGGAACTATCCGCTGCACCAGGTGGTGGCCAAGGTCGCCGCCGCCCTGGCCGCGGGTTGCACGGTGGTGCTCAAGCCGAGCGAGCTGACTCCGCTGGTGGCGTTCCTGCTCGTCGACGCGGCCGAAGAGGCACGGGTTCCGGCCGGCGTGCTCAACGTGGTCACCGGCACGGGCCCGGTCGTGGGGGCCGCCATCGCCGGGCACCCCGCCGTCGACATGGTCTCGTTCACCGGCTCGACGGCGACCGGGCGCGCGATCACGCATGCCGCCGCCGACCGGATCGCCAAGGTGGCGCTCGAACTCGGCGGCAAGTCGGCCAACGTCATCCTCGAGGACGCCGATCTCGTACGGGCCGTGAAGGTGGGCGTGGGCAACGCGTACCTCAACTCCGGGCAGACCTGCACGGCGTGGACCAGGATGCTGGTGCACGAGAGCCACTACGACGAGGCTGTGTCGCTGGCCGCCAAGACCGCAGGCGGTTACACCGTCGGTGATCCTTTCGACGAGTCGACGCGTCTTGGGCCGCTGGTCTCCCGGGCCCAACGTGACCGGGTGCTCGGCTTCATTCTGCGGGCGACGGCTCGGCTGGTCGCCGGCGGAGCCGATGCGCCGGTGCCGCCTCTGGGACATTTCGTCGCGCCGACGGTCTTCGCCGACGTCGACCCCGATAGCGAACTCGCGCAGGAAGAGGTCTTCGGCCCGGTGCTGTCGATCATTCCGTTCTCGTCCGACGACGAGGCCGTGGCGATCGCCAACAACTCCAAGTACGGTCTGGCCGGCGGTGTCTGGGGCTCCGAGGAACGCGCGCTGGCCGTGGCCCGGCGGATGCGTACGGGCCAGGTCGACATCAACGGCGCGGCGTTCAACCCGCTCGCGCCGTTCGGCGGCTACAAGCAATCCGGTGTCGGACGTGAACTGGGTGAGCACGGGCTCGCCGAGTTCCAGCAGGTGAAGGCGATCCAGCGATGACGGCGTACTTCCAGGGCCTGGTGCTTCCGGGGGCGGGCGAACGACCCCGCGTGGCCGAGTTGCGCCGGCCTGAGGTCGGGCCGGGGCAGGTCCGCGTACGGGTGCGGGCGGCCGGGGTGTGCCACTCCGACCTGTCCATGGTGAACGGCACCATCCGCCCGTCATACCCGCTGGTGCTGGGGCACGAGGCGGCGGGTGAGGTCGTCGAGGTCGGAGCCAACGTCACCCGTGCCGCCGTCGGCGATCACGTGGTGCTCAACTGGCAGCCCGCCTGCCGCACGTGCTGGTTCTGCGAACAGGGCGAGCCGTGGCTGTGCTCCACGTCGTCGGGCGTGGCGTCCCTCGAGAACGGCGTGACGCTGGACGGCGTGCCGGTGCACGTGGCCCTGGGCCTGGGCGCCTTCGCCGAGCAGGTGGTCGCCCCCGAGAAAGCGGTGATCCGCGTCCCTCAATCGCTGCCACTCGAAAAGGCCGCCCTGTTGAGCTGCGGCGTGCTGACCGGAGCAGGAGCGGTGCGCAACACGGCGCAGGTCGGCGCGGGCGAGTCGGTCGTGGTGATCGGCCTGGGCGGGGTGGGCCTCTCCGTGGTCGCCGCTGCCCGCGCCGCCGGCGCCGCCCAGGTGATCGCGGTCGACGTCACCGAGGCCAAGAAGGGCCTGGCCGAGGCCGCGGGCGCCACCGACTTCGTGGTCTCGTCCGACGCCCTCTCCAAAGACATCCGAGGCCGAACCTCGGGCCGCGGCGCCGACCACGCCTTCGAGTGCGTGGGCCGCGCCGCCACCATCCGAGCCGCGTGGCGCGCCACCCGCCGCGGCGGCAAGGTCACGATCGTCGGCATGGGCTCCAACGACGACCTCGTGTCCCTGTCAGCCCTCGACATCTTCTCGTCGGCGCGCACGCTGCGCTCCTCGGTCTACGGCTCCGCCGACCCCGACCTCGAGATCCCCCGCCTCGCCGACGACGTCCTGACGGGCCGCCTCACCCTCGACCACCTGATCACCGACCGCATCCCGCTGTCCGCCATCCCCTCAGCCTTCGACCAAATGACCCGCGGCGAGGGCGCCCGCTCCCTGGTGACCCTGTGAGGGCCCGCCAGCCGGGGCGCCGGTCGCTACGGTGACCACGTGTCTGGGCTGCCCGATTGGATGTGGCCTCCCCGCCCCGAAGGGTGGTTCGCCGACGACCTCGACCACCTGCCCGAGGCGCCGCGCCGCACCGAGCTGATCGATGGTGCACTCGTCTTCGTGCTGTCTCCCCAGCGCATCTGGCACGCGCGCGTCGTCGACGCGTTGGTCAGCCGGCTCGGGCGACAGAAGCCGTCAGACATCGAGGTCGAGCGCCAGATCACTGTGAGACTGGACGAACGGAATCGTTCCGAACCCGACTTCCTGATCGCTACCCCGCCCTACGGTTTGGACGTCACCTTCTTTGAGCCGCACCAGGTTCGACTGGTCGGCGAGGTGGAGTCGCCCGAGTCCGCACACCGCGACCGGACGGTCAAGCTGCGCAAGTACGCCGAAGCCGGGATCCCGCACTACTGGCGCGTCGAGGACGAGGACGGCTCACCGGTCGTCCACGCATACGAACTCGACGCACCCACCCGGCAGTACGTGGCAACGGGGATTCATCGCCACGAGTTGCGTACCCCCGTGCCGTTCACCATCGAGATCGATCTGGACGCGTTGCTGTCCGGCCGCAGGGGCTGAGCCGGGCGGCGGCTCCCGTCCGAGGTTGCGCCGCCGCCTCGATGGGGTGAAGCGAGCCGGTCGTGCCTGGACCAGGTTGGCGAAGTCGCCGTCTTTCGTGCCCTCGATGAAGGCTTTGAACTGAGCTTCATGAAGTCGGGGCAGTTCTGTCCTGCCCACGGCTGCACGAAGACATGCCCCCTCTGCGCTCGCTCCGTGCGGTAAGACGGAGGGATGCGGCCTCGGGATGGGGAAGTTCTGCATTTCAGTGAAGACCCGACCATCGCGCGGTTTGTGCCGCACGTTGCGCCCACGTCGGTGGAGGGGGAGGCGTACGTCTGGGGTGTGGGGTTTGATCGGGCGCCCGACTATTGGTTTCCGCGGCAGTGTCCGCGGGCCATGGCGTGGGTCGAGGACACCACGTCCGATGTGGATCGGGAGCGGATTGTGGGGGCCGGGTGCGGGGTGAGGGTGCACGCCGTTGAGTTCGGGTGGCTGGAGGCCATGCGTACGGTGAAGCTGTTCGCCTATCGGTTGCCGGCTGCGCCGTTCCGGGTGATCGGGGCCGAGCGGCATGCGATGGTGGCCACCGAGACGGTTGAGCCGTTGGGGCCGCCGGAAAAGGTGGGTGACCTGTTCGACCTGCACGCGGCGGCCGGGATTCAGCTGCGGGTGCTCCCCAGCTTGTGGCCGTTCTGGGACGAGGTCACCAGGAGCACGCTCGGGTTCAGCGGAATTCGGCTGCGGAACGCGAGGCCAGCAAAGCCGTGATGGTGCGGTTGAGGCGGGCCCGCGCGGCGTTCACCGAGAGGTCCATGTTTTCGCGCCACGTCGACCAGGTCGGCCACATGCTGACGGCGGTGAGGGCGTCGAGCAGTTCGTCGTTTCCGCGGAGCTCGTCGGCGAAGAGGGCGGCCAGTTCGTCGCGGACCCGTTGGACGTGCATGCGGCGATAGCGTCGCAGCGTCTCGGAGAACGGTTCCTTGACGGCCGCCGCCTTTGCCGTGGGTCCTATTTGTTCGAGCAGGCGAGCCCGTTGCCGGCAGTAGGCGTCGATGCGTTCGGGCAGCGGCAGAGCGGGGGAGATCGGGCGGTGCGCGGCGTCACGCACCTCGAGCACCCGTTTGCCGCTGGCCGTGAACAACGCTTCCATGTCGGCGAAGTGGCTCCACAGGGCACGCAGCGAGACGCCGGCCGTCTTGGCGATGCGGTCGGCGGTCGGGCGCAGGTCACCCTCGCCGATCAGCTGCAGGTGGGCGTCGACGATGGCGTTTCTGGTGCGTTCGGAACGGGCCGTACGCCCGTCGACGCGTTGCTGTCCTGAAGTCACGAGGCGGCGCTCCGGTAGCGGTTCAACTCCCGCCGGGCCAGCGAGCGCTTGTGCACCTCGTCCGGACCGTCGGCGAGCCGTAGCGTACGTGCCGCCGCCCACAGCGAGGCGAGCGGTGTGTCCTGACCGACTCCGGCGGCGCCGTGGGTCTGGATCGCCTTGTCGACGATCCACTCGACGGTCTGCGGCACGATGATTTTGATCGCCTGGATCTCGGTGTGCGCGCCCTTGTTGCCGACCGTGTCCATCAGCCAGGCGGCCTTGAGCACGAGCAGCCGGGCCTGCTCGATACGCACGCGCGACTCGGCGATCCAGTCCTGCACGACGCCCTGCTCGGCGAGCGGCTTGCCGAACGGCGTACGGGTGAGGGCCCGGGTGCACATGAGTTGCAGCGCGCGTTCGGCCATCCCGATCAGCCGCATGCAGTGGTGGATGCGGCCCGGGCCGAGTCGCGCCTGCGAGATGGCGAATCCGCTGCCCACCTCGCCGATCAAGTTCGACACCGGCACCCGTACGGCGTCGAACAGCACCTCGGCGTGCCCGCCGTGATCGCCGTCTGTGTACCCGAAGACCGTCATGCCGCGTTTCACCGTCACACCGGGGGTGTCGCGCGGAACGAGCACCATGCTCTGCTGCACGTGCCGGGCGGCGTCCGGGTCGGTCTTGCCCATCACGATGAAGATCTTGCAGTTCGGGTTCATGGCGCCGGTGATGTAGAACTTGCGTCCGGTGATCACGTAGTCGTCGCCGTCGCGTTCGATCAGGGTGCCGATGTTGGTGGCGTCCGACGACGCGACCTGCGGTTCGGTCATCGCGAAGGCGGAACGGATCGTGCCGTCGAGCAGCGGTTGCAGCCACTGGCTCTTCTGCTGGGCGCTGCCGAACTCGGCCAGCACCTCCATGTTGCCGGTGTCGGGTGCGGCGCAGTTGAGCGCCGCGGGGGCGATGGCCGGGCTGCGTCCGGTGATCTCGGCGAGCGGGGCGTACTGCAGGTTGGTCAGGCCGGCGCCGTGCTCACCGGGCAGGAACAGGTTCCACAGGCCGGCGCTTTTCGCGGCCGCCTTGAGGTCTTCCAGGATCGGCGGCGGAGACCAGGAGTCGCTGTGGAACGAGGCCTCGGCGGGGTAGACGTGCTCGTCCATGAAGGCGAGCAGCCGCTTGCGGTAGTCCTCGGTCGTGGGGTCGAAGGCGAAGTCCATCAGTGTCCCTCCAGCGCCTCGTGGCCGCGCATGACCAGCGGGCCGACCATATTGCCGATCGTCTCGAACCCTTCGCCCACGGTCTGGCCCTGCACGTATCGGTAGTGCACGCCTTCGAGGATCACCGCGAGCTTGAAGGCGGCGAACCCCACATACCAGTGCAGGTCGCTGACGTCACGCCGGCTGCGTTCGGCGTAGCGTGCGCCCAGTTCGGCCAGGCTCGGGTGGCCGGGCACCCGCAGCGGCGCGGCCGGCACGCCGTCGGTGGCCACGTTGAGCGGCAGATCGGCGTAGATGAACATCAGCGCGACGTCGCTGAGCGGGTCGCCGAGTGTCGACATCTCCCAGTCGAGCACGGCGTTGACCTGCAGTTCGTCGCCGATCAGCACGTTGTCGAGGCGGAAGTCGCCGTGCACGACAGTGCCGGGGCCGCCGGCCGGGATGTCGACGGCGAGCCGGGCGTGCAGTTCCTCGATGCCGGCCACCTCACGGCTGCGCGACGCGTCCAGCTGCTTCTTCCACCGGCTGACCTGCCGCTGGTTGAAGCCCTCGGGCCGTCCGAAGTCGCCCAGGCCGATCGCCGCCGGGTCGAGCGCGTGCAAGTCGGCCAGCGTGTCGACGAGCGCGAGGGCCAGGGCGCGCATGGCCTCGGGACCGAGCGCCTCCAGGTCGGCGATGTCGCGGTAGATCTTCCCGTCGACGTGTTCCATCAGGTAGAAGGGCGCGCCGATCACGTCGGGGTCGGTGCACAGCAGCACCGGGCGCGGCGCCGGGAACCCGGCCTTGGAGAGGGCTTCCAGCACCCTGTGCTCGCGGGTCATGTCGTGGGCGGTGGGCAGCACGTGCCCCAGCGGCGGGCGGCGCAGCACCCAGCGGTTGTCGCCGTCGGTCACCGCGTACGTCAGATTGGACCGTCCGCCCGCGAACATCCGGCCGGTCAGTTCGCCGCTTCTCAGGTAGGCCTGCAGGCGGGAGAGGTCGAGGCCCTTCACCGGGCGCCGCCCTCGAACGCACGCTGCATCTTGTTCATGCCGCCGAGCCAGCGGTCGGTGTCGGCGGCCCGCAGCCGATAGAACTCGGCCACCTCGGGATGCGGCAGGATCAGGAAGCTGTCGCCCTCCAGCGCCTCGCCGACCTTGGCAGCGACGACGTCGGGTTCGAGCGCGCTCTCGGCCAGCAGGTTCGCGCTCGCACTGCCCTGGGCGCTGCCGCGGGTCAGCATGTCGGTGCGCACCCCCTGCGGGCAGAGCGCCTGCACGATCAAACCCCGATGCCCGTACGTGGCCCGCAGCCACTCGGCGTAGGCCAGCGCGGCGTGTTTGGTGACGGCGTACGGGGCACTGCCGAGCAGGGAGAGCAGCCCGGCCGCGCTCACCGTGATCACCAGCCGCTTGGGTTCGCCCTGGTCGAGCCACCGGGGCAGCAGCGCGCGGGTGACGTAGACGTGCGACATCACGTTGACGGCGAAGTCACGCGTCCACACCTCGTCGGGGGTGGTCTCGTCGCCGGCGCTCAGCACCCCCGCGTTCGCGCAGAACAGGTCGACGCCGCCCAGCTCGGCCCAGGCCGTGTCGATCAGGCGGCGGGTGTCGTCCTCGTTCGCGGCGTCACCCGGCACCGGCAGACCGCCGATCTCGCTGGCCACCGCCTCGGCCGCGGCCGGGTCGAGGTCGTTGACGATGACCTCGGCCCCCTGGGCGGCGAACCGGCGGGCCAGCGCCGCGCCGATCCCGCCCCCGGCGCCGGTGACCACGACCCGCTTCACTGCATCTTCCCGGTCAGGGTCACGCCGCCGTCGACCACGATGGTCTGCCCGGTGATCCAGGCGGCGTCGGCCGAGCAGAGGAACGCCACCGCGCCCGCGACGTCCTCGGGCACGCCGAGCCGGGCCAGCGGGTAACCGGCCGAGACCTGCTCCTCGCGTCCCTCGTACAGGGCGGTGGCGAACTTGGTCTTGACGACGGCCGGGGCGACCGCGTTGACCCGGATCTTGGGGGCCAGCTCGACGGCCAGCTCCTCGGTGAGGTGGATCAACGCGGCCTTGGTGACCCCGTAGAAACCGATGCCGGGCGCCGGGCGTACGCCCGAGACCGACGAGATGTTGACGATCGAGCCGCCCTCGTCCAGCCCGCCGCGCAGCGCCTCCTGCACCCAGCCCAGCGTGCCGACCACGTTGACCTCGAAGATCTTGCGGGCCGCGCCCAGGTCGAGCGAGGCCATGGGCCCGTACGCCGGGTTGATGCCGATGTTGTTGACCAGCGCGGTGATCGGCCCGAACCGGCCGAGCACGGTGTCGATCACGGCGGCCCGGTGGTCGGGGTCGTCGCCCTTGCCGGCCACGCCGATCGCGACCTCGGCCCCGCCCAGGTCCTTCGCGGCGGAGTCGAGAGCCGCCGCGTCCCGGCCGGTGACGCACACCTTGTATCCGTCGGCCACGAAACGTTGCGCGATGGCGAACCCGATACCCCGGCTGGCTCCGGTCACGATCGCCACTTGGTCCGCCATCGCCACTCCCTCGGTCGTTACTGATCAGTTGTCCCGCAGCCCACCTTAGGCAGCGGGGATGCCGTTTGCTGGCGGGGCCACCGCAGCGGCCTCGTAGACCTCCACCGCGCCGTCGCCGTCGTCGGTCCGGTACGGCTTGCCGAAGTACTTGGCCACGCCGCCCTCGATGGTGGTGAGCTGCTCGCCAGCGTACCCGGAATGATCATCGGCGGAGTAGCGCACCGGCACCAGAGCCGGACCGGTGAAGCCACCCTTCTCGACCGCCTCGATGATGCCGTCGCGGGTGAGGTCCTTGCCGGCCGCCTGCAGAGCCTGGACGAACAGGTACGCGACTGACATGCCGTACACGACGTTGTTGTCGAGCTCGGCGCCGCCGTTGTACTCCTTGTTGACCTTCGTGTAGAGCTGGATCCAGGGGTTCGCCGTGTCGTTGGCCAGCGGCAGATAATTGGCGGCGACCACACCCTCGAGCAGCGGCGCCGCGGCGCCCAGCGACTTGGCCAGTGTGGTCGGGTCGGAACCGACGTTGGTCACCACGAACTGCGGCTTGAACCCGATCTTGGCGGCGGTGCCGATCGACAACGCCGTGAAGCCGGGCACGGTGGCCAGCATGACGACCTGGCAGCCGGCCGCCTTGAGCGCGCCGATCTGCGGCCCGACGTTCGGGTTGCTGGTCACGTACGACTGCTTCGCCGCGACCGGGCCGAGGACCTTTTCGATGCCGGCCAGGCTGTCCCGCCCGAAGTCGTCGTCCTGCCCGAGGAAGCAGACCTTCTTGCCCGCGTACGTCTCCTTGACGTGGGTCGCGAGGATTTTGCCCTCGACCGTGTAGTCCGGGTTGAAGCCGAACGTGCCGGGATATTTGTCGGGCTGGTTCCAGCTGCGGCTGCCGCTCGCCACGAACAAATCCGGCACCCGGTTGGTCTTGAGGAAGTCGAGCACACCGCTGTGCGTCGGCGTTCCCAGCCCGTTCAGGATCGCGAACACCTTGTCCTGCAGCACGAGCTGACGAACGACCTGCTGCGTGTTCGCCGGGTTGTAACCGTCGTCCATGATCTTGTACGTGATCTTGCGGCCGTGCACGCCGCCGTTCGCGTTCACATAGTCGAAGTAGGCCTTGGTGGCGGGGGCGATCTTGGAGTAGCCGGCGGCCGCGGGGCCGGTGAGCGGCATGTGGGTGCCGACGACGACCTCGGTGTCGGTCACCCCAGGGGTGTCGGCGCTGCCGCTGCTGCCTCCGCCGTCCGAGTTGCTGCAGCCGGCCGCGGCCAGCAGCACGGCGGCAAGGACGGTCGCTGTGCGTTTCATCAGTGGCCTCTCTTCTTGCGCTTCTTGACGGCTTGTTGCGCTTCTTGCTGCTTCTCGGACTTCTTGCGGCTTCCTTCGTTCTTTCGCTTCTTGACGGGCTCTTGTCGAGGTCTGTTTCGGGTGGGGGGTGCGCTGCTCGGCGGGGATGCGTTCCGGGTGGGTGCGCTGCTTGGTGGGGAGGCGTGCGGGTGTGGGCGTGCTACCTGGTGGGGGTGCGCCTTTTGACGGGGAGGCGCAGGGAGGCGAGCCCACCCGGCGCGGCGAGCATGACGACGACGAGGACCACGCCGAAGAACGTGAGCGCGAGATTGCCCTCCAGACGCTGCGAGCCGGCCGCCTCACCGATCTCGTGCGCGAGCGCGGGCAACGCCACCAGCAGCACCGCGCCGATCAGCGCGCCCGACAACCGGCCCAGGCCGCCGATCACGATCGCCATCAGCAGGAACAGCGACAAGGTGAGCGGGAAGGCGCCGGGGGAGACACTCTGGGCGATGACGGCGAACAGGGCTCCGGCCAGTCCGGCGCACGCGGCGGAAACCACAAAAGCCCAGACCTGCGTACGGGCAACGCTGACCCCGGCCAGGCGAGCGGCTGTTTCGTCATCGCGTACGGCCCGCATGTCCCGCCCGAAGCGGCCGCGCGTCAGCAGCGCCAGCACCAACACCGTGAGCAGGGCGCCGCCCCAGCACAGCCAGGCCTGCCACTGCTCGTTGGTCACCGACCCGGGCGGTGGGTTCAGCATGACCGACAGGCCCTGGTCGCTGTTGAACGTCTCGTCGAACGTGCTGGTGATGCTCGGGACGACCACCGCCACGGCCAGGGTCAGCCCGGCCAGATAGGGGCCGCGGAGACGCGCGGCGGCCAGGCCGATCACGGCGCCGGCGGCCGTGGTGACCAGGACCGCCAGCAGGATGCCGACGGCCAGCAGGTTGAACCTGTTCTGCCAGAGCGCGAGCGTGTACGCGCCGGTTGCCATCAGGGCGCCGTGGCCGAGGGAGAGCTGGCCGTTGAGTCCGGTGAGGACGGTCAGGCCAGCTGTCACGCACAGGTAGGCGCCGACGGTCGCCAGCTGATAGGTGCGGAAAGGCGGCAGCGTGTACGTCAGGACGACCACGATCACGGCGCCCACGACGACCACGATCAACGGGTGGACGCGTCGGGGGCGGGTCCGTGCCGCGGCTCTCGTCCCGGCCCTGTCCTGGACGGCGGTCATGCTGAACCTCCTGGCCGTGCGGGCTCGGTGTGAATCTCGGCTCGGCTCATGCGGCTCTCGCTTTCGAGCGGGCGAACAAGCCGTCGGGGCGGCTGAGCAGGACGACGACGAGCAGGGCGAGCACGGCCATGGGGGCGACCGTGGCGCCGAGATAACCGCTGATGTACGACAGCAGCAGGCCCACGACCAGGCCGCCGAGCACCGCGCCGATCGGGCTGTCGAGACCGCCGAGCACGGCCGCGGTGAACGCCGAGATGAACACGATGTCCATCGCTGTCGGGTGCAGACCCAGTTCGGTCGGGATCACGAGCAGCCCGGCCAGCGAGCCGACCGCCGCGGCCAGCGCCCAGCCGAGCGTCAACATGCCGCCCACCGGCACGCCGAGCAGCCGCGACACGTCCGGCGCGAACGCGGCTGCGCGCATGCGAAGCCCTGTCGGCGTACGGGTGAAAAGAAGCGTGAGCAGGACGACCACCGCGCCCACCGCGCCGAACACGAACAGGTCGTAGCGGGACAGCAGGGCGACCCCGCCGAGCTCGTACGCGTCACGGCTGAACGGGGCAGCGGCGGGCCGGAACTCGTTGCCGTAGATCATGCCGAGCACGCCCTGGATGATCAGCACGAGCCCGAGCGCGACCACCACGCCGTTGAGCGGCGACGAATGGTCGACGAACCGCATCACGACCCGCTCGACGGCGGCGCCCAGCAGCAGCCCGGCCACGATCGCGACGACGAAACCGAGCCAGTACGAGCCCGTGGCATCGGCAACCGAATAGCCCACGTACGCCGTGGCCACCGCCATCGCTCCCTGTGCGAAGTTGACGATGCGGGCGGCCCGCCAGATCAGCACCAGGGCCAGCGCGAACGCGGCGTACACGGCGCCGCGGCTGAGGCCGTCGAACGTGAGGAACACGAAACGGTCCATGTCAGAACCCCAGGTAGGCGTGCCGGAGCTCGTCGTCGTCGACGAGCGTCGCGGCGTCGTGGCGGGTGACGATGCGGCCCAGCGAGAGCACAATCCCCTGGTCGGCGATCGAGAGCGCGCTGCGCACGTTCTGCTCGACCAGCAGCACGGCCAGGCCCGTACGGTCGCGCAGGTCCCGCAGCAACGCCATGATCTGGGCGGTGACCAGGGGCGCGAGACCCAGCGAGGGCTCGTCGAGCAGCAGCAGCCGGGGCTGGGCGACCAGGGCCCGGCCGATCGCGAGCATCTGACGTTCGCCGCCGGAAAGCTGATGCCCCTCGTTGCGGCGGCGCTCGGCCAGGCGCGGGAACAGCTCGTAGATCGGGTCCAGTGACGGCTGCGGCTTGCGCCAGAGACCGCCGAGCCGCAGATTTTCCTCCACGGTCAGCTCGGTGACCACGCCCCGGCCCTCGGGGACGTGGGCGATGCCCAGCCGGACCATCCGCTCGACCTTCTGCCGGCGCAGATCGTGGCCGTCGAAGCGGACGCTGCCCTTCTCGACCGGGATCAGCCCGGACAGCGCGCGGAGCAGGGTCGACTTGCTGGCGCCGTTCGCCCCCAGGACGGCCACTATCTGTCCAGGCTCGACGGTGAGGCTGACGTCGTGGAGCACAGGCGCGGCGCCGTAGCCCGCGGTGAGGCCCTCGACCTCGAGCAGGTTCGTCACGTTCATGCGGCGGCTCCCGGGTCAGTGGTGGTCGCGTTCATGCGGCGGCTCCCGGGTCTTTGGTGGTCGCGTTCATGCGGCGGCTCCCGGGTCTTTGGTGGTCGCGTTCATGCGGCTGCCCCCAGGTACGCCTCGGCGACTTTGTCGTTGGAGCGGATCTCGGCCGGGGCGCCGAGCGCGATCGGCTTGCCGAAGTCGAGCACCAGGATTTCGTCGCAGACCGACATGACCAGTTCCATGTGGTGCTCGACCAGCAGGACGGTGCACTCGGATTCGCGGATCAGGTCGGCCAGCCAGCGGATCTCGTCGGTGTCGAGGCCACCGGCGGGCTCGTCGAGCATCAGGATGCGCGGCCGGGCGGCGAGGGCGCGGGCCAATTCGACGCGCTTGCGTTTCGCGTACGGGAGGGTCTTGGGGAACTGGCGGGCGTGCTCGGCGATGCCGCACCGTTCGAGCGCGGCCCAGGCGTCGTTCTCGCTGCGCGGGCCGACCTGCACGTTGTCGAGAACGGTCATGCCGTCGAACTGGCCGACACCCTGCAGCGTGCGGGCAAGGCCGTGCCGGATGAGCTGATGGGGGCGGGCTCGGAACGGCTTGCCGTCGAGGGTCATGGCCCCGGACTGCGGCGTGACGAACCCGCTGACGACGTTGAACAGGGTCGTCTTGCCGGCGCCGTTCGGCCCGATGATGCCGACCACTCGCCCCGGCGGGACACGCAGCGAGACGTCATCGAGGGCCAGCAGCCCGCCGAACCGAACGGTGATGTGGTGGAGGGAAAGACCTGACTCAGCGGAATCCGTTGACATGGTCACCTCGGCTCGGGGCGGCGGAGTGGCCTGACGAACGGCCACTCAGCAAGGCCGTCCTCTGTAGAGCGTGAAGGTCAACTATTTACACTGGCAGTGTAACTTTCTCGCCGCGCACGTCAACCGCTTGTTTCCAAGTTGTTTCCATGCGTTTCAGCACATGGCGCGCCTGGCCGATCGGCTTGCCCGCCGAACAGCGCGCTCTCGCCGCCGCGCCCTCTCGTCGCCGCGACCTCTCTCAAACCCGGCTCGCGGCCAGGCTGACGTGGCCGCAGGGCACATCGGCCCCGCTCGGCCGTGCAGCCCTGCCTCACGGATTCGCCGGCATCCCTGTCGCCGGCACCCCTGTCGCCGGCGCCCCCTACCGCCGGCGCCCCCTATCGCGGGCAGTCCGGACGCGTGTGTCAGCGCGCTGCTCTCTGCAAAGCCAGTCGGTGAGTGGTGATGGCCTCCCCGGGGATCAGGCGACGTCGACCGGGCGGAACTGGACGCTGATGCGCGGGCCGACGGCCTTGGCGGTCTTGAGGATGGCGTGCTCCCAGGTGCGCTGACAGGAGCCGCCCATGACGATCAGGTCGCCGTGGCCCAGGGGGAAGCGGAGCGTCTCGTGATTGCCGGCTCGGGGCCGCAACGAGAGATTGCGCGGCGAGCCAAGCGAGACGATGGCGACCATCGTGTCGTGGCGGGCCGAGCGGCCGATCGTGTCGCCGTGCCAGGCGACGCTGTCGCGGCCGTCGCGATAGAGGCACATGCCCGCGGTGACGAACTCTTCGCCGAGCTCGTCGGCGTAATACGAGTTGAGCGTCTGTTTGGCCGCCACGAGCGCCTGATGCGGCAACTCCTCGTCGCCGCCGTACCACCGCAGCAGGCGTGGCACGTCGACGACGTTGTCATACATCTGCCGGCGATCGACCCGCCAGTCGATGCCCAGCAGCGTCTCGAACACCGCGTCGGACCCGTGCAGCCACCCCGGCAGCACGTCGACCCAGGCGCCCGCGGTGAGCTGATGCCGGGTGACGCGACCGGCCAGCTCGCCGACGCCGGAGACGGGATCGCCCCAGGCGTCGCCGGGCAGGTCGAACATCGACGGCTGATAGGTGCTGGTCATGCGGCCATGTTAGTACGACTGTTCGAAGATCCCTCAGTTGTCCACAGGCCGAAGTTGTGCCCGTTTCCCGCCGAGCGGGGTCTCGCGATTACTCAATCGAGTCACAGGGAGGTGGAGGGGGCGCTGACGGACGACGGTTCCGGCTCGGGGGACGGGGGTGCTGGGGGCTTGGGCCGCAGGACCGCGACGGCCACGATTGCTGCGGCAAGGCCGCCGAGGACGCCGATCAGGGATGTCGAGGCTATGGCGGAGACGAAGGATTCCTGGGCGACCCGGGCCAGGGCCGCGTCCCCGGTGGTGGCGGCGATGCGGAGGGCGTCGCCGATGGAGTCACGGGCCTGGGTGGCCGCGTCGGTGGGCATGGCGGCCCGGTAGGTGGCGGTCAGGACGCTGCCCAGCACGGCCACGCTCAGCGCCGTGCCGACCTGCTGCACGGTGTCGTTGACGGCGGAGCCGACGCCGACCCGCTCGGGGGGCAGCGCGGCCATCAGGGTGCCGTAAGCCGCGGGGCCCGCCGTGCCGCTGCCCATGCCCATGACGACC
Organism: Paractinoplanes brasiliensis; assembly: GCF_004362215.1. Classification (NCBI taxonomy): domain Bacteria; kingdom Bacillati; phylum Actinomycetota; class Actinomycetes; order Micromonosporales; family Micromonosporaceae; genus Paractinoplanes; species Paractinoplanes brasiliensis. The sequence continues at coordinate 4,391,977 of NZ_SNWR01000001.1, forward strand.
AGGGCGATCGCCAGCTTGCCGTATCCGTCGCCGGGGGTGAGCGTGGTGAGGATCCCGAATCCGGCGGCCATGAGCAGCAGCCCGGCAGCCAGGGCCGTACGGGTGCCCAGTTTCTTGTCCATGACGACGCCGACGCCGTTGAAGACCATGGCGGTGACGATCATCGGGATGAACGCCGTGCCGGCTTTCAGGGGTTCATAGCCGAGGACGAACTGCAGGTACTGCGTCAGGGCGAGCAGCACGCCGCCGGCCGAGAACGAGAGCAGGACGATCGAGAGGCTGGCGCCGGCGAAGTTGCGGTCGCGGAACAGTCGCAGCGGCAGCATGGGTTCGGCGACCCGGCGCTCCCACAGCGCGAACGCGATCAGGCCGGCCGCCGCGACGACGAAGCCGCCGAGTGTGGAGGCGGAGGTCCAGCCGTGCTGCGCTGTCGAGATCACAGCCCAGACCAGGGCGCCCATGCCGATCGTGGAGAGCAGCGCGCCGAGCAGGTCGGGGCGGCCGGCGGTGCCGCGTGACTCGGGGATCACGACCAGCGCGGCCACGATGCCGAGCGCGGCGATCGGCACGTTGAGCAGGAAGATCGAGCCCCACCAGAAGTGCTCGAGCAGCAACCCGCCGAGGCTGGGACCACCGAGTGCGCCCAGCATCAACACCGAGCTCCAGATGGCGATGGCCTTCTTGCGCTCGTCCTCGGCGAAGACTGTGGTGAGGATCGACAGCGTGCCGGGCATCAGGAACGCCGCGCCGACACCCATCAGACCCCGTACGGCGATGAGTTGTGCCGGGGTTTGGCACACCGTGGCCAGCACTGAGGCGCCGCCGAACACGACCAGGCCGATGACCAGGCCCCGGCGGCGGCCGTGCCGGTCGGACAGGCTGCCCGCGGTGAGCAGCAGGCCGGCGAAGACCAGGATGTACGCGTCGATGATCCACTGGATCTGGGCGGTGCTCGCGCCGAGGTCGCGGATCAGCGACGGGATCGCGATGTTGAGCACCATGTTGTCGACGACGACGACCAGCAGGCTCAGGCAGAGCACGCCCAGGATCAGCCAGCGCCGTGGATTGCGCTCGGTCATGAAACACCTTCCCTCGTACGGTGTGCGAGCGACTCGAACACCGTACCAGCCCGCTCGAACACTGTACTAGCCAGCTCGAACAGCGTACGAGGGCCGATAGAATGGCCTGGTGCCGAACCAAAGCCAGGACTCCTTCACCAGCTCGGTGTGGCTGAAGCCGCCGCGCCAGCAGAGCGGGCAGCCGTCGCTGAGCCGTGAGCAGATCGTCCGTGCGGCGATGGAGATCCTCGACGAGGAAGGGCTGGACGGGCTCAGCATGCGCCGGCTCGGCACCAAGCTGGACGCGGGCGCGACCTCGCTCTACTGGCACGTCGCCCACAAGGACGAATTGCTCGAACTGGTCGTTGACGAGGTGCTGGGCGAGGTCTACGTTCCCGAGCCGGGCGACACCAGCTGGCGGACAGCGGCGTCGGTCGTCGCCCACGGCATGCGTTCGGCGCTGCTGCGGCACCCCTGGGTGCTCGGCCTGCTCGGCCGGCATCCAACCCTGGGACCCAACGCGATGCGCCTGGGCGAGCGGCTGGTGGCGCTGTTCGCCGCGGCCGGCTTCACCAACATCGAGCTGTCACACGCGACGGCCCTGCTGAACTCGCACGCGATCGGCTCGGCCACCTCGGAAGCGGCGATCAAGTCGGCGCTCACGCGCACCGGCATGACGTACGCGGAAGTCGCCGAGGACATCGAGCCTCATCTCGAACGGCTCGCGCCCGACAACCCCGAGTACACAAAGTGGCGGCAGCAGGTGGCCCCGCTCAACCGTGACCCCGAGAAACTGCTCGCGGACACGTACGCCTTCGGCCTGGAACGCATTCTCGACGGTCTGGAGGCGTGGCTGGAACAGCACCGCCCGGGCCACGCGGGTGACCCGGGCGAGCGCTGAGACGTCAGTCCTGCGGCGACGGCTTGTGGTAGTTGATCTGGTCGGTCGGCAGCGGGAACTCCTGGTCGCCGAACGGGGACGGCCCGCCCTGCACGGGCAGCGTGACCTCGGAGACGTCCATCTTGCCGTCCTCCCGTACGGGGGGAGGTTCGGCCAGACGGGCACTGGAGAACGGCGTGGCGTCGCCCGCGCCCGTGACCCCGGTCGACACGCTGGGCGCCATCGACCCGGATTCCAGCTGGTCGCGCCGGAAGATCTTGCGACCGAGCCAGACGAGCGGGTCGTAGCGGCGGTCGACCACGCGCTCCTTCATCGGGATGATCGCGTTGTCGGTAATCTTGATGTGCTCGGGGCAGACCTCGGTGCAGCACTTCGTGATGTTGCAGTAGCCCAGACCCTGATTGGCCTGGGCGTACTGCTTACGGTCGTCGCGCGCGTCGAGCGGGTGCATGTCGAGCTCGGCCGCGCGGATGAAGTACCGGGGGCCCGAGAAGGCCTCCTTGTTCTCCTCGTGGTCGCGTACGACGTGACATGTGTTCTGGCAGAGGAAGCACTCGATGCACTTGCGGAACTCCTGGCTCCGCTCGACGTCGACCTGCTGCATGCGGTACTGCCCCGGGGCCACCCCGGCCGGCGGCGCGAACGCCGGGGTCTCGCGGGCCTTCTCGTAGTTGAAGGACACGTCGGTGACCAGGTCACGGATCACCGGGAACGTGCGCAGCGGCGTGATCGTGACCGTCTCGTCCTCGGAGAAGGTGGACATCCGGGTCATGCAGCCCAGCCGCGGCTTGCCGTTGATCTCGACCGAGCACGAGCCGCACTTGCCGGCCTTGCAGTTCCACCGGCAGGCGAGGTCGGGCGTCTGGGTCGCCTGCAGCCGGTGGATGATGTCGAGGACCACCTCACCCTCGTTGACCTCGACGTCGTAGTCCTGGATGTCGCCGCCCGACTCGTCGCCCCGCCAGACGCGGAAGTGGCGCTTGGTGCCCATTACTTCGCCTCCGTCTTGCTCTGTGCGTCCGTCTGCGCGCCGGGGATCCGGTCGTCACCCTTCGGGCCCTCGATCGCGTCGAACTGGGACAGCTCGTCGTCGGTCAGATACTTCGAGAGCTCCGTACGCTCGAACAGCTGGATCAACTCGTCACGCATGCGCGGCAGCGGCTTGCGTTCGAGATGCACGTCGCCGTCGTCGCCGAGCGAGCAGACCAGGTTGACCAGCCGCCACTTCGGGTCCATCTGGGGGAAGTCCTCGCGGGTGTGGCCGCCGCGCGACTCCTCCCGTTCGAGCGCCGCCTTGGCTGTGCACTCCGAGACGATCAGCATGTTGCGCAGGTCGAGCGCGAGATGCCAGCCCGGGTTGTACCGCCGGCCGCCGCTCGCGCTGACCTGAGCCACGCGGACCTTGAGGTCCTGCAGCCGCTTCAGCGCGTCGGTCAGCTCACCCTCGCGCCGGATGATGCCGACCAGATCACCCATCACGGCTTGAAGATCCTGCTGCAACGCGTACGGGTTCTCACCGCTCGACCGCTGCAGGGGCGCCAGAGCCGTCGCGACCGCGGCCTCGACGTCCGGCGTGCTGACCTTGGGGCGTTTGACAAGCGTTTCCGCGTACGCCGCGGCGTGCTCGCCGGCCCGCTTGCCGAACACCAGCAGGTCGGACAGCGAGTTGCCGCCTAGCCGGTTGGAGCCGTGCATGCCGCCGGAGACCTCGCCCGCGGCGAACAAGCCCTGAACGGTGCCCATGGCCGCCGTCGAGTCGGGCTCGACCTCGACCCCGCCCATCACGTAGTGGCAGGTGGGGCCGACCTCCATGGCCTCCTTGGTGATGTCGACGTCGGCCAGCTCCTTGAACTGGTGATACATCGACGGGAGGCGCTTGGTGATGGTCTCGGCCGGCATGCGGGTCGACACGTCGAGCAGGACCCCGCCCGCCTTCGTGCCCCGGCCCGCCTTGACCTCGGAGTTGATCGCGCGGGCGACCTCGTCACGCGGCAGCAGCTCGGGCGGGCGGCGGTTGTTGTCGGGGTCGGTGTACCAGCGGTCAGCCTCATCCTCGGTGTCCGCGTACTGCTTGCGGAACACGTCGGGGACGTAGTCGAACATGAAGCGCTTGCCCTCGCTGTTGCGCAGCACACCGCCGTCGCCCCGCACCGACTCGGTGACCAGGATGCCCTTGACGCTGGGCGGCCACACCATGCCGGTCGGGTGGAACTGCAGGAACTCCATGTTGATCAGCGTCGCGCCGGCCCGCAGCGCCAGGGCGTGGCCGTCGCCGGTGTACTCCCAGCTGTTCGACGTGACCTTGTAACTGCGGCCCACGCCGCCGGTCGCCAGGATCACCGCGGGCGCCTCGAGCAGCAGGAACTCGCCGCTCTCGCGGTAGTAGCCGAACGCGCCGGCCACCCGGTCGTCGTCGAGGAGCAGCTCGGTGATCGTGGTCTCGGAGAAGACCCGGATGCGCGACTCATAGTTGCCGGTCTCGGCGAAGTCCTCCTGCTGCAGCGAGACGATCTTCTGCTGCAGGGTGCGGATCAGCTCCAGACCCGTACGGTCGCCGACGTGCGCGAGCCGCGGGTATTCGTGCCCGCCGAAGTTGCGCTGCGAGATCTTGCCGTCCTTCGTACGGTCGAAGAGCGCGCCGTACGTCTCCAGCTCCCAGATGCGTTCCGGGGCCTCCTTGGCGTGCAACTCGGCCATGCGGAAGTTGTTGAGGAACTTGCCGCCACGCATGGTGTCGCGGAAGTGCACCATCCAGTTGTCGCGCGAGTTGACGTTGCCCATCGCGGCCGCGGCGCCGCCCTCGGCCATGACCGTGTGGGCCTTGCCGAACAGGGACTTCGAGATGATCGCCGTACGCTTGCCGGCCAGCCGGGCCTCGATCGCCGCGCGCAGACCGGCGCCGCCGGCCCCGATCACGACGACGTCGTACAGGTGTCGCTCAATGCGTGCAGTAGTCATTTTCTGTGTGCGCCCCTCAGCCGACGAACCGAAGATCGGAGAACCAGCCGGCCGACAGCGCCATGACGTAGAAGTCGGTCAGCGCCAGCGTGCCGAGAGTGATCCAGGCCAGTTGCATGTGGCGCACGTTCAGCTTCGACACGAAGGTCCACACCCGGTAACGCACGGGGTGCTTCGAGAAGTGCTTGAGGCGGCCGCCGGTGATGTGCCGGCACGAGTGACAGGACAACGTGTACGCCCACAGCATGATCACGTTGCCGAGCAGGATGATGTTGCCCAGCCCGAAGCCGAACCCACCGCCGGGGCTGCGGAACGCGATGATCGCGTCCCACGTGTTGATCACCGAGATGATCATCGCGGCGTAGAACGCGTACCGGTGGCCGTTCTGGAAGATCAGCGGGAAGCGGGTCTCGCCGGAGTAAGTCTTGTGGCCGTCGGGCACCGCGCAGGCCGGCGGGGAGAGCCAGAACGCCCGGTAGTACGCCTTGCGGTAGTAGTAGCACGTCAGCCGGAAGAGCAGCAGGAACGGCAGGGTGAACGCGGCCTCGGGGATCAGCCAGAAGCTGGGCAGCGGCGTGCCGAACAGGGCCGAACCCTCGACGCACCGGTCGGTGAGGCAGGGTGAGTAGAACGGCGTGAGGTAGTGGTACGCCTCGACGAAGTAATAGTTGTGCATGAATACGCGGACGGTCGCGTAGGTGACCCACGCCCCGAGCCCGATGAACGTGATCAGTGGCGCCAGCCACCACCTGTCGGTGCGCAACGTCTTGGCCGTGATCGCCGCGCGTGATCGTCGTGGACCGGTGGGCCCCACGCCCGGCCTCGTTGCCGTCGTCGTCATTCGATCTCCTGACGTGCCTGTCCGAGTGACCCGGCCGACGGGCGAGGGGGAGCCCGGCAGCCGCCATGCTTGCGTGATGTGGGGCACACGTTACGCCGAGGGTCGGACAGTTTGGCGCTCAGGGATGGGGTATGGATCACAAAATTCGACCCCGATCACATCGATAGGCCGACAACCACTAATGGATCTTGACTTCGCTGATCCGAAACGGACGCCCGGGCAGCACTCGGGCGCGCGCCGAGAAGGCGGCCTCTCGGGTGGGGCGCGATTCAGAGATCCGGGGAGGCGAGGCGGCGGATCGGGCCGGCACACGGAGTCGGGGACCATTCGATGAGGTCATCCGCGAGCGGGCCCCCGTCGTCGTTCTTCGGGCCGGCGTAAAACGCCGGGGTGCGTGACTTCGACTGGCGGTCGAGGGCGTCGGCGTACACGGCCCGCGCGTCGAGGAGTTGCCGCCAGGCGTCCTGGGCCCGGTCGTCGCGAACGTCGGGCAGATACAGGCGCACGGCGGAGTTCTCGTCGCGGACCGCCACGGCACGGCCGGCCGGGCCCGCGGTGGCGCCGGGCGGAGTCAGGCGGTTGAGCCGGCTTTCGAGATCGAGGCAGCTCTGATCCCGCAGGGCCCGGGATTCGCGGGCGTCACCGGCGCGGTCACGCACATCGCCGATCGTCGAGATGACCGACAGGCCGCCGACGCACAGCGCGACCACGATGACCGCCGCGCCGATCGAGATTCCCGCGACCCACCACCGGCGCCTGCGACGTTGCCGCTCGTCCGGGGCCCCCGACCCCTCACCGAAGCCGAACATGGCCCACCGCCCGCCCGGCCGCCCCGCACCTCCCGCCGCTCGCGCCGAGTCACTGGACCCGGGGGCGCCGCCCGCACCGGACCGGCCGGCGGCGGCCGCAGGGTCGACGCCTGAACCAGTTCCAGACCCGGAGGCAGTTCCAGACCCGGAAGCAGTTCCAGACCCGGAGGCAGTTCCAGGCCTGGAAGCAGTTCCGGCCCCGGAGGCAGTTCCGGCCCCGGAGGCAGTTCCAGACCCGGAGCCAGTTCCAAGCCTGGAAGCAGTTCCAGACCCGGAGCCAGTTCCAGGCCCGGAAGCAGTTCCAGGTCGGGAGCCGGTTCCGGACCCAGAATCCGTTCCCGTTCCAGCCCCGCCGAAGTTGGTGGCCGGGCCGACGCTGGAGTTGGGGTCGGCGGCGGGACCGGGGCCCGTGGCGGGCCCGGAGGCGGGAGCCGAGCCGGAAGCCCAGCCCCAACCCGATCCGGAGCCGGTGCCCGCTCTTGTTGCACCCGACCCGGCGTCGCCCGATTTGTCTGATGTGGAGCTGGCGGAGGGGTCCGGGGTGGCACGCGGGACGGGTCGGGTGGCGTCGTCGTCCCGGTCGGGGTCGCGCGGCGTGTCGCTCACCGGCCCAGTGAAACACGCCGGTCAATGCGGTGGGCAGGGCTCAGCCGGGCGGGCTGCCGGTCATCGGCCGCCGGCCGGGTTATGCGGCTGTGTGCTCGGCTGAGAAGGGCTTCAAAGCCGAGCGTTGCCTGCTCAGCGCCGGACCATTGCCGGTCAGGCGTTGCGTGCTCAGCGCCAGGACGGTCGGGCGTTGCCGGCTCGGCGCCGGACCATTACCGGTCGGGCGTTGCGTGCTCAGCGCCAGGACGGTCGGGCGTTGCCGGCTCGGCGCCGGACCATTGCCGGTCGGGCGTTGCCTGCTCAGCGCTGGAGTGGCGCCGGGCGGTGGGCGGGGCTCAGCCGGAGTGGTGCCGGGCGGTGGGCAGGGCTCAGCCGGAGGCGTTTCCGGTCAGGTTCCAGGACGCCAGGTGCAGGGCCGGGGCGGCGTAGCGGGTGCCGGACCAGCGATCGGGCAGCAGGATCGACTCGCTGCCGATGCCGAGCACCTGGCCGGGGCCGAGGGCCTGCGGGTACGACTGGGTGAAGCGCATGTTGCTCACCGCCGCGGTCACCTCGCCGTTTTCGACCAGCCACACGCCGTTGCGGGTCAGGCCGGTGATGACCAGCGTCTTCGGGTCGAGGACGCGGGTGTACCACAGGTCGGTGATCAGCAGGCCACGCCGCACGCCGGCCACCAGCGGGCGGGCGGACTCGGCGACGGGGTTCGACGGCTCGGCCGGGGGCAGGCCTGGCTCGGTCGCGGCGAGCGCGGCCTCCAGCCGTACGTGGGTGGGGTAGGGACCCCAGGTGCGCGAGGCAGGCGAGGCATGACCGGTGGAGGCGGCCCCGGCCTCGGCCGCCGACGAGCGGTCGTGGGCCACCGCCTTGGTCACGCCCTCGCGCACCAGCACCAGCGACTCGCGCGGGGTGCCCTCGTCGTCGAACGGCAGGCCCGGCGCGGGTTCGGCCCGGCTGCCCAGCGGCTCGTCGATCAGCGTGATCGACGGGTCGAACTGCTCGGCGCCGAGTTCGGCGAACGACTGCTTCTGCGTGTACGCCTTGCCGTTGAACCCGAACACCGAGAAGTTGTCGAGCAGGTCGGCCACCGCCTCGGGCTCCAGCACCACCTCGTAGTGGCCCGGGGGCAGCTCGACCGGGTCCTGCCCGGCCCGAGCCTTGGCCGCCGCGCGTGCCCCCAGCACCGACCCGTCGAGGTCGCCCAGCCGTCCACTGGCCAGCCGGGCCACGCCGTCGGAGCCGGCGACCCGCGCGATGCCGTCCATCGCGGCCTCGGCCGTGCGCCCCTCGACGGACTGCCCAGCGCTGTTGGCGAAGGCGGCCGAGCTGTAGGTCGTGCGGCAGTACCCGGCCGTCTCGAGGCCGCCGGCGGCGCGTACGAAGTCGCGGACCCGCTCGGCCCGCTCGGCCGGGGTGGCCCGCGCGGTCGCCTCGTCGAAGCCGAAGTCGAGCCCGGACCGCTCGCCCGAGCCGTGGTGACCCGCCGTCCGGTGCAGCGGGGTGGGTGGCGTCAGGCCGGGCCAGGTCGGGTCGGGCGGGCTCAGCCGCACCGCCGCGACCGTACGCTCGACGAGCCCGCGCAGGCCGCCCGCGTCGACGACCGTGGTCGCGCCCGACGCGGTGCGCCCGTCGAGGTGCAGCCGCAGCCGGACGTCGGTGACCGCGTCGGCCACGTTCTGGTGGATCATCGAGTTGGCGAAGCGGGTCAGCGCCTCGGCGTCGTGCTGCACCATGACCTCGGCCTCGGCGGCCGGCCCGGCCACCTGCCGCACCAGCTCGACGACCCGGGCCGCGAGCTCGAGCTCGGCCCCCTGACGGACGATCTCGATGCTCATCCGCGCACCCCCACCCGTACGTTGGTGAACCGGGCCGGGGCGGCCGGATGACCGGTGTGCCCCACCTGCCCGGGCTGGCCCTTGCCGCAGTTCGGCGTGCCCCAGGGAACGATCTCGGACGAGAGCATGTCCATCGACTGCCAGAACGTCGGGCCGATGCCGGTGTAGGTCGGATTGCGCAGCATGCGGCCGAGCTTGCCGTCCTTGATCTCGTAGCCGATCTCGCAGCCGAACTGGAAGTTGAGCCGCCGGTCGTCGATCGACCAGGAGCGGTTGATGTCCATGAACACGCCGTCGGCGGTGTTCGCGATGATCTCGTCGAGTGTGTGCGGGCCCGGTTCGAGGCCCACATTGGTCATGCGGACCATGGGCAGCCGCGCCCAGCCGTCGGAGCGCACGCTGCCCGCGTAGTCGAGACCGGCCACGGCGGCCGAATCGCGCCCGGCCAGCACGCCGACCCAGATGCCGTCGCGTACGGCGTCGCGTCTGGTGGCCGGGGTGCCCTCGTCGTCGTAGCCGAAGCTGCCGAGCGCGCCCGGGATGCTCGGGTCGATCGTGATGTTCATCAGCTCGGAGCCGTAGCGCAGTGAGCCCAGCTTCGCCAGGTCGAGCCAGCTCGTGCCGGCGAACGCGGCCTCCCACCCGAGGATGCGGTCGAGCTCGATGGCGTGGCCGACCGACTCGTGGATCTGCAGCGCGAGCTGTTCGCCGCCGAGCACCAGCGTGGTCTCGCCGGTGGGGCAGAGCGGGGCGCTGAGCAGAGCACGCGCTTCCTCAGCCATACGCGGGGCGTTGCCGACGAGGTCGAGGCGGTCGACCAGTTCCCAGCCACTGGTGCCGTACTGACCCCCGTACGAAGGCCAGGAGCGCCGCTGGATCTCGCCGTCGCCGAACACGCTGGCCCAGACACCGGCACCGCACTCGCGGGTGTGCTGGTCGATGCGGTGGCCCTCGCTGGAGACGAACCACTTGCGGGTGTCCCACACCTGGTAGACCGCCTCGGCGAGGTCGGCCCCGGCCTGCTTGGCGGCGGCGGTCGCCCCCACCAGCAGGTCGCCCTTGGTGGAGAGCGACACCTCGAGCGGGTCGGTCTCGCAGTCGTTGGCCCAGCCGGCCTCGATCGCGCCGCTGGGCACGAGGTCGACCGGTGGGCCGGGCACGGTGGCACTGGCCGCGGCGATCTGCGCGGCACGGCGGCCGGCGGCGCGTGCGGCCGAGTCGGACAGATCGGGCACGGCGTAGAAACCCCAGGAAGACCCCACCAGAGCGCGTACGCCCAGGCCGGCGCTCTCGCCCGAGCCGAGGTTCTCGATGTCGCCGTTGCGGGCGCTCATCGACTCCGCGCGGCGCACCATGACGCGGCAGTCGGCATAGCGTGCCCCCGACTCCAGAGCCGCCTGCACCGCAGCGGAAGCCTCATCGAAGTGACTCATGCGCCGACCCTATGGGACCGGTACGACATTTCCGAGCCGTGATCAGCGCCCGCGGAGGAAGGCCAGTTCCTCGTCCGCGGTGGCCGACGGACGCGAGGGCACGCCGATCAGCAGCAGGGCCGGGTGGGAGCCGGCGTCGCGCAAGGCGTGCTTTTCGTAGATGTCGGCCGAGTCGCGGTGGTCGCCCAGGTAACGCTCGGCCACGACCACGGGCTCGTCGTGCCAGTCGACGATCGGGTTGCGGGCCGCGCCCCGGTGGAAGACGTCCGGGCGGCGCAGGACGGCCATCGCGGCCAGCCAGCCGCCGGCGCCCCGCCCGCGGACCGCGACCGTCCCCAGGTCGAGGTCCGGGTGCTTGCCCTGCAACGCGAGCAGCGCGTCGACCTGATCCGCCAGAGACACGTCGACGAGGCGGCGGTGCACCACCTTCTCGAAGCTGGGCGCTACCCCGGGCGTGCCCCGGCCGTCGATGCTGACCACGGCGAACCCGGCGTCGGCCCACCACTGCCTCTCCTGCCACGCGGCGGGATCGTTGACCACCTGCTGATGACCGGGACCGTCGCCCAGCGTCACCAGCACCGGGATCTTGTTGCCGCCGACGAACGCGGTGGGATAGAGCACCGCGGCGGGCAGGCGGCGGTCGGTGACACGTTCGAGCGCGGGGGCGGGGGCGTACGGGAGCGGCGCGCTCAAGTCGCCCAGGGCGGCCACCCGGGTCTCGCCGCGCCACACCACGTCGTCCAGGACCAGCACGTCGCCACCGGTCACGGCGCGGTGCCAGCCCGGTGCTCCGGTCGCGTCGCGCGCCTCGGCCCCGCCGCTGCCCAGCGACGTGCGTACGCGGAAAACCGCCTGGGTCGCCGGGTCGCCGTCCGTGCCCTCGACGATCAGGTCCGGTGACGGGCTGCCCGGTCGCGGCGCTGTGCCCACCACCCGCCGCACGTAGAGGCCGGGCGGGGTGAGCAGGCTGCCGTCGGCGAACAGGCAGCGCGCGTCGAACCCGTCGTGCGCCAGTTCGCCGCCGACCAGCACCCGGCCGTCGGGCAGGTGCCGTGGCGTGCCGGGAACCGGTTCGACCCAGCGGGGGTCGGCCAGCTCGGCGTGCACCTGCGTCTCGCCCGTACGCGGGTCGACCGCGAGCACCAGCCCGTGCTGCTGCAGGCGGCGCAGCACGGTGATCAGGGGACCGCCGCCGTCCTCCCAGCGCACGCTGACCACGTGCGGATACGTCTCGCGGTCCCAGTGCACGTCGACCCAGCCGAAGTCCAGGTCGAGCAGGTGCAGGCTGGTCGTGGCGGCCGTACGCGCGGCCAGGATGCGCGTGCCGTCGGGAGCCCACCACCAGCCGCGATCTCGCCCGAGGCGGCGAGCCGTCTCGTCGGCGACACCCCAGCCGATCGTGCCGCCGTGCTCGCGCCACGCGTTGCCGGGCTCGCCGGCCAGCAGGCGGTCACCGTCCGGCCCCACCACCCGGAGCGACGGGGAGCCGCTGCCGTGGCTGACGTAACCGATGCTGACGCCGAGCGGATCGGGCCGCGGGTCCTCGGCCGTCTCGTCGGTCGCCACCTCGGTGACCGCGCCGCGAACCAGGTCGGCCCGGAACACGCGGCCCTCGCGGGCGAAGGCGGCCACACGGGCATCCCGGTCGGTCGCGTACGCGCTCACGGGTCCCGGCGCGACCAGGGATTCGGCCGCGGTCGCCACGTCGAGCACCCAGAGCGACGCGACCGGATCCTGGGGACCGCTGGACCGCAGGAACGCCACTCGCCGGCCGTCCGCTCCGACTGTCACCGCGTGCGGCGCGCCGTAGCGGAAGTGACCGGTGCGCTCCGCGAGTCCTGGGAAGTCCACCCGGACAGCATCGCTGATCAAGGGCCCCCTGTGCGTCCCGAACCGAGCACGGCATCCCCGGGCTTCGTGATGATCCCGCGTACAGTTGCGCGCGTGACTGACGCTCTGCCCGCGCGACGGCTGCTGCTGGTGCACGCCCACCCCGACGACGAGGTCACCGGCACCGGCGCCACCATGGCCCACTATGCCGCCTCCGGCGCCCACGTGACGCTCGTGACCTGCACGCTCGGCGAGGAAGGCGAGATCCACGTCCCCCAACTGGCGCAGCTCGAGGCGGCCCAGGCCGACCAGCTCGGCGGCTATCGGCTGGTCGAGCTGGGCCGCGCGTGCGCCGCTCTCGGCGTGACCGACCACCGGTTCCTCGGCGGCGCCGGGCGTTACCGCGACTCCGGCATGATGGGCCTGCCCACCAATGACCACCCCCGCGCGTTCTGGCGGGCCGACCTCGACGAGGCCGCGGCCCACCTGGTCGAGGTCATGCGCGAGGTCAAGCCCCAGGTGATGATCACGTACGACCCGAACGGGTTCTACGGGCATCCCGACCACATCCAGGCGCACCGGGTGGCCATGCGGGCGGCCGAGCTGGCCGGCGACGACGCCCCGCAGAAGATTTACTGGACGGCCATGCCGCTGAGCGTGCTGCGCGACGGCATGGACGCGTTCCGCGAGCTCTCCGACAACCCGTTCGCCGGTGTCGAAAAGGTGGAGGACCTGCCGTTCGGCCACCCCGACGACGAGATCGCGGCCCGCATCGACGGCACCGATTTCTATCAGCAGAAGACCGCGGCCATGAAGGCCCACGCCACCCAGATTCCCGACAACTCCTGGCTGTACGGTATCGCCGGGGACTTCGGCGGCGAGTTCATGGGCGTGGAGTACTTCACCATCGCCAAGGGCACGCGCGGCCCGGGTGAGGGCCCGCACGGCTGGGAGAGTGACCTGTTCAGCGGTCTCGAGCTCGAGCAGCAGGCGGCGGCCGACGCGGCCACCCGATGAGCACCGGTCACGAGACCGAAGTGAGCACGCCCCCGGAGCAAACGCCCGCTCCTGAGCCGAGGAAGCCGGCCGACTGGGAGCCGCTGATCCGGGCCGGCGGCGTCGTGGTCTCGATCCTGGCCGCCCTGATCAGCGGCTTTCTCGAGATCAACCTGAGCACGCTGCGGTCGGGTGACCTCGTGACGATCTGGCGGGGCGACGCGATCGGCTCCGGCGGCGGCCCGCTGCTCGGCCTGTCGATCCTGCTGGCCGGCGGGCTGAACTGGGCGATCGCCTGGTTCGCCGTCACCACCACCCGGCGCCGCTGGGCGCTGGCCCCGCCGTGGGCGCTGTGGACGCTGCTCATGCTGGGCGCGGCGGGAGTACGCACCGACGAGGGCGACTACCTGCTCGGCGGTGAGAACTGGGTGGCGCTGGTCATGATCCTGGTCGGGAGCCTCACGTACGCCATCTTCTCCTATCGATTGATCTTGAAGCGCAGCCTGCCGTAACCGGGTCCTCAGCAGATTCCCAGCCTTCGCACAGGACTCCTTGGCGCGTCATCCGCAAGGATGGCCACGAGGTCGAGCGCGAGAGGTTTCCCTGGCGCTACGATCCCGAGCCACGATTCGTCTGCGGCGGTACGGAGCAGGTCCGCCGGGAAGGTTCCGGGAGGGGCAATGAGGCAGCAGCGTTGGTTCCCGATCGCGGCGCTGGCGATCGGACTGTTCGCGATCAATGCGGTGGCCCGCCTGGTCACCCGGTTCGGCTTCGACAACAACGACGACGCCGCCGGCACGCGCGCCACGGTGATCATGTTCGCCCTGATCGGCGCCGTGCTCGCCGTCTACGCGTTCAGCGCCTCGCGCGGCCGGCCCCCGTCGCAGTGGCTCGTGCCCGACTGGGCGCTCGGCGTGGCCGGCGCGATGGTGCTGACCCTCCTGGTAGGACCGTTCATCAGTGGCAGCGGGCCGTTCTCGGGCGGCTCCGACCGCTTCTTCGCCCAGATCGCCCTGTACGCCGCGTTTGCCGGCGGGGGCACGCTGGTCGGCTACTGGATCTCGGTTGCGCTCGGCCTCGACTACCGCTCGCGCTCGCTCAAGGCCTTCACCGAGACCCGCATGGCCAAGCCGCGCCGGCCCGTCCGCCGCTGAGCTCCCCCTTTCAGGGCTGCGGGGCCTCGCGGGTCAGGTAGGTGTGGTGGGTGGTGAAGCCCACCCGCCCGTAAAGCGCGACAGCGCTCGTGTTGCGCTCCTCGACCTGCAGATAGACCCGTGCGCCGCCGCGCTGGGCGCCCCACTGGGCCAGCTCGCGCAACACGTGCTGGGCCAGGCCCTGCCGGCGGGCGTGCGGAGCGGTCTGCAGCAGCGACACGCCGAGCCATCGGCCGGGGCCGGTGACCGCGCCCCGGCCCACCGCCAGCAGGCCACCGCCGGCGTCGCGGACCTGGGCGAAGACGACATCGGCGGGGGCGGTCAGGATGCGGCGGGCGGCGGCCGGAAGCGTGCCCTTGTGCTCGGCCACCATGGCCAGCCAGTCGTCGGCGAGGCTGTCGGCGAGCTCGGCCGGGGGCAGGTCGGATCGGGCCGGCAACGCGGCGAGCAGCGAGGCCGGCGAGGCCGTCTGCACCAGCGTGAGCGGCCGGGCACTCCAGCCGCGGGCGTCCAGGGCGGCGTTGACCGGGGCCGCCAGCGGCATCGGCGCGTTGATCAGCGTGCGCTGGCCGTGTGCGGAATACCACTCCTGTACGGCGTCCACGGCCGCCTCGAGCGGGCGGTCGGGATCGCCCACGGCCAGGGCCGAATTCGCCCGGCCCGTCCAGTTCTCGGCCGCCCGCAGGATCCAGCTGCCCAGCCTGGCCTGTGTCGGGGCCGGCCACGCGTCGTTCGCGGCCAGTTCGAGGGCGATGACCTCGGCCGCGGGCGGGCGCCGGGCGGGCGGAACCCGTTTGGCGCGATGAACCTCACGCAGAGGGACGCGGACGGTGCCCTTGTCGGTGGCGATCGTAAGATCGGTCTCGGTGAGCCCGACCAGCTCACCCAGGGCATCCGAGTAGAGCGTCCGATTCTGGGAAACGCCTACAATTCGGCGTACCACCACCCGGTGTCCCACATCCTGCCGACGGAGCACGTGTCACCTCCTCCGGCGGTGATACTAGGCTCTGCAACTGTCGCCGGCGGTCCCCGCGGCGTGGCTTTGGAGGGAAAGACCCGTGACCTACATCATCGCCGAGCCGTGCGTCGATGTGCTCGACAAGGCGTGCATCGAGGAATGCCCGGTCGACTGCATCTACGAGGGCAACCGGATGCTCTACATCCACCCCGATGAGTGCGTCGACTGCGGGGCCTGTGAGCCGGTCTGCCCGGTCGAAGCGATCTTCTACGAGGACGACGTCCCCGACCAGTGGAAGGACTACACGACGGCGAACTACGAGTTCTTCGAGGACCTCGGTTCGCCCGGCGGCGCCGCCAAGGTCGGCAAGATCGACAAGGACACGCCGTTCGTCGCGTCGCAGCCCCCGAGGGGGGACGAGCACTGAGCTCGCTCTCCGCGGCCCTGCCGGACTTCCCGTGGGATCTGCTGGAACCGGCCAAGGCCCGTGCCGCCGCGCACCCCGACGGGATAGTCGACCTCTCGGTCGGCACTCCCGTCGACCCGGTGCCGCAGCTGATCCGGCGAGCCCTCGCGGACGCGTCCGACTCGCCGGGTTACCCGCTCACCGCGGGCACCCCGGCTCTGCGGGCGGCGATCACGCAGTGGCTCGCCCGCGAGTGCGGCGCCTCGGGCGCCCTGGGCGTGCTGCCCACGATCGGCTCCAAGGAACTGGTCGCCTGGCTGCCCACGCTGCTCGGCATCGGCCCCGGCGACACGGTGGTGATCCCGGCCATCGGCTACCCGACGTACGAGGTCGGCGTGCGCCTGGCCGGGGCCAAGGCGATCCGGTCGGACGCCCTGACGGCGGTCGGGCCCGATCCCTCCGTACGCCTGGTCTGGATCAACTCGCCGTCCAACCCGACCGGCAAGGTGCTCCCCGTCGAGCACCTGCGCAAGGTCGTCGCCTGGGCGCGCGAGCGTAACGTCGTGGTCGCCAGTGACGAGTGCTACCTGTCGCTGGGCTGGGAGACGAAACCGATCTCGGTGCTCGACGACGCGGTCACCGGCGGCGACTGCACCGGAGTGCTTGCCGTGCACTCGCTGTCCAAGCGGTCCAACCTGGCCGGCTATCGAGCGGGTTTCGTCGGGGGCGACCCGGCGCTGATCGGCGAGCTGCTCGCGGTCCGCAAACACGGCGGCATGATCGTGCCCGCCCCCGTGCAGGCCGCGATGATCGCCGCTCTGGGCGACGAGGAACACGTGGCCGCGCAACGCTCGGTCTACGCCGCGCGCCGGGAGCAGCTACGGGCGGCGCTCACGAAAGCGGGATTCGAGATCAGTCACTCCGAGGCCGGCCTCTATCTGTGGTCGACCCGGGGCGAGGACTCGTGGAAGACCGTCGACTGGCTCGCCGAGCGGGGCATCCTGGCTGCTCCGGGCGCCTTTTACGGCCCGGCGGCCGAACAGCACGTCCGGATCGCGCTGACCGCCACCGACGAGCGCGTGGCCGCGGCGGTGGCCCGGCTCACCTGAACCGTACGTGATCATGAGGTCGCGTACGGCTTTGCTCCGTAGACAGCGGTCGCTACTCTCGGTGCGTTGCGAGACGACGTAGCTACGGGGAGGCGGTCGTGAGTGACGGCATTCGCGTCGACACCGACGGTCTGAACAGGTTCTCCGACAAGGTTCAGGACGACACGTCCCGGACCCTCGAGCCGGGGTATTCCGAGGCGCGGGTGTCCTTCGGCGCCGGGGTGCGTTTCGGGGTGAACAATGCCAGCGGCAGCGTGCACGCTGCCAAGTCCCGGTACGCGGCAAGTGTGCAGGCCTCGACCGCGAACATCGAGGAGTACATGGCCGCGGCTCGCGTCCTCGCCGACGCGGCGGCCAAGGTGGCGGCGGCCCTCGAGGCCACGGACGCACGCGCCGCCGACCGCACCGACTGGATCAACGGCGCGCTGGCGGCGGCCGCGGCCGAGTCCCGGGCCCGGCGCGAGACGGCCGAGCGGCACGTCCCCCACGGCGGGCGGCAGGCGATATGAGCGACTCCGTGCTGACCAGCAGCTTCTGCACGAACTGGGGCGCCTTCAACACGCCCCGGCTGTGGTCGATGGTGATGAACGAGGAGGACGGGCTCGCCCGCGAACAGGTGCACGGCTGGCGCCGGCTGGCCGGGTCGATCCGCGGCCAGCACCAGGCCCTCGCCGCCGCCAAGGCCGACCTGATCGCCGCGTGGCCGCCCGAGGAGAACGCGTCGGCCGAGGCGTTCCTCAACGAGCTCGACCGGCTGATGGCCCGGCTCGAGGTGGCGTCGGCCGATGCCGACACGACGGCCAACGGGCTCGACAAGATCCTGAACGCGCTCGACACGGCCAAGAAGTCGATCGAGCCGCTGTGGGAGAAGTACAAGGACAAGAGCGACGACCTGGTGCCGCGCTGGTTCGACAGCGCCGAGGACGAGATCGACGAGCAGGCCCGCGCCGCCATGATCAAAATGGAGGGCGCGGTCGCGGACGCGGTGGCCGAGCTGCGGGTGCCGGATCCCTACAACTTCACCGTCGGTGAGGGCCCGCAGGAGTGGCCGCCGGGGTCGGGGAGCGGGCCGGGCAGCGGTTCGGGTTCGGGTTCGGGGCGTCTGGGCTCGGGCGGAGTCAGCCCGAGCGTGCCGCACGAACCGCCGCCGCCGTTGCCGGGCCAGAACCCGGTCGTGCCCGACGGCCCCTCCGGCCCGGGAGTGGGCGCCGTGGTTCGTCCGGGTGGGCCCGACCTGGCCGGTGTGATCAATCCGCCGTCCACGCTGCCGGCGCCGGTGGGCGGGCCGCTGGGGCCTGCGCCGGTCGGGACCCCTCCTCCGGTTGGTGGCGTTCCTCCCCTGCTGCCGGGCGTGCTGCCGGGTGGCGGCGGGGCCGGGCCGGGCGTGTTGCCGGGTGGGCGCGGTCCGGTGCCGGGCGCCGGGAGCGGGCGACCTCCGGTGAGCGGTGCCGGTCGTGGCCCTGGGGTGGGCCGGACACTGCCCTCCGGCGCGGTCATCGGTGGTCCCGGCACCGGAGCGATCGGTGGTCCGGGCGCGACGAGCGGGCGTGGAGTCGCCGGTCCGGGCGCTACCGGTGGTCGCGGCACAGCCGGTCCGGGCGCGACGGGTGGCCGCGGTGTCGGTTCTCGGCCCGGCCAAGGCGGCGTGCAGGGCGAGACCGGCCGGGCCGGTGGCGTGGGCCGTGGCGCCGGAGGGCCGCAGCTCGGCGGGGTCGGTGGAGCGGGTGGCGCGGCCGGCCGTGGGCTCGGCGGTGTGCGCGGCCCCGGCTCTCGGCGGGGCCGGTCCGCAGGACGCGACGGTGACGAGGCCGGTGGCATTCGCCCCGGTGCCGGTGACGTCGAGGCTTTCGGCACGGCTCCGGCAGGGACAGCGGGCCCGATCGGCGGCCCGCTGGGCGTTGGCGGCAGCCGTGCAGGCATGGGCGGTATCGGCGGCCCGTCCGGTTCGGGCGGTGGCCGTTCGGGGATCGGTGTGGGCGGTTCAGCGTCCGGCCGCTTCGGTGGAGTCGGCCGTGGTGCTGCCACGCCTGCGCCACGACCGGCCTGGCTGCCCGATGACCCGGTCGGTCCCGATCGGCACAACTTCGCGAGCGGCGCTCGGCCGGGGAGCGGCGGACGGTCCCGTTACGGCGACGAGCCGACAGGCTTCGACCCCGACAACCTCTGGCAGGTCGCCGAGGGCGTCAGTCCGGTGATCGGTCCCGGCCCCGACGACGCCCGGCACGACCCCGGCCCCGGCGTGATCGGCCGTCGCGGGTGACTCGGGTTCCCGTTCGTCGGCGGTCCGGCGCGCGGTGGCGGGCTGAAGCCGAGCGGAGTTCGCCCCGTAGCAGTGGCCCGTGCCCGCAAGAACGGTCCGCCGAGAAACCGGTGCCGGGCGGGTGGGCGGCCGGTCGGCTCACTGCGAGTGGGGCATGGCCCGCGGTGACGTCGGTCGCGCGGTGGCCGCGAGCCGGTCGGGTCGGGGCCGCGTTTGTGGTTTCGGTGCTTGTTGTGCTTTCGAATCCGGTGCCGGCCCGCGCGGACGTGTGGCGGGATCGGCAGTGGTACTTCCCGGAGATGCGGCTGGAGCAGGCTCAGCAGCTCGGCAAGGGCGGCGCCGGGGTGACGGTTGCCGTGATCGACACGGGGGTGGACACGCGGCATCGGGATCTGCGCGGGGCGACCGTGCCGGGCTGGGTGGTGACCCGTAACGAACCCTCCGACGATGTGGACACCGGGCCGCACGGCACCGGCATCGCCACGCTGATCGCCGGGCGGGGCCACGGTTCCGGGCGCGGCCTGCTCGGGGTGGCGCCGCGGAGCAAGGTCATGCCGATCCGGCCCGTCAACGACGACCTGCTGATCTCCAACGGGATCAAGTGGGCCGTCGAGCACGGCGCCAAGGTCGTCAACATGTCGTTCGACCTCGAGTCCGACCAGGTGCTCGCGGACGCGATCGCCGAGGCCTACGCCAACGACGTGGTGCTGGTCGCCTCGGCCGGCAACGGCGGGGGTGGCGTCGTCGAGCCGGCCGCCTTCCCGCATGTCATCGCCGTCGGATCGGTGGGACGCGACAACCGGATCGCGTCGTTCTCCAATCGTGGACCGGAGGTGGACCTGGTCACGTACGGGGTCTCGATCCCGGTCGCCCGCCCCGGCGGGAAGTACGCCGTCAGCAACGGCACCAGCCTCTCGTCGGCCCTGGTCGCGGGCGGGGTTGCGCTGATCCGGGCGCGGTATCCCGATATGCGCGCCGAGGAGGTCGTCGACCGTCTCCTGTCGACAGCTGTGGACCGCGGCGCCGGAGGGCGCGACGACCGGTACGGCGAGGGACAGATGGACCTGATCGCGGCGCTGACCGCCCCGCGGGCCGGGAAGTCCGCACCACCGTCGCCGGGACCCGCACGCAACACGGCCACGGCATCGTCCACCGACGACAGTGGTGTGCCGCCGTTGCTGATCGTGGGCGTCGGCGTGCTGGTGTTCGTGGCGGGGCTGGCGTTCTTCATGGTGGTCCGGACGCGCCGAAGGTGATCAGCCGGCGAACCGGCCGCAGCGAGGCGGCGGCTTGGCGGGTAGCGTTCGGGGCATGGCCGAGCAACCGATGATCGTGGTTCGTGGCGAGGCGTTCCGTGAGGTGCCGCCCGAGCAGGCCCTTCTCACCGTCACCCTGTCGGCGCGCGATCGTGAGCGGGAAGCCGTGGTGAGCCGTCTGCTCGAACGCTCCGGTGAGCTGCACGAGCTGCTGGCCGAGGCAGGCGACGCCATCGAGCGACGCGAGACCGGTGGCGTACGGGTGCTGCCCGAGCTCAAGCGCGGCAGCGAGCGCGTGGTGGCGTACACGGGAAGCATCGTCACCACGGTGACCCTGACCGACTTCGAGCCGCTCGGTCAGCTTTTGCTGCGGCTGGCCCGTCTGGAGCACGCGGCGGTGTCCGGGCCGTGGTGGCAGTTGCGGCAGGGCAGCCGGGCCGGGGCCGAGGTGCGTGCCGAGGCGATCACCGATGCGCTGGCGCGGGCCCGCGAGTACGCAGCGGCCGTCGGCGCCCGGGTCGATCGGCTGGTCGAGATCGCCGACGAGGGCGCGGGAGGCGGGCAGCCGATGATGCGGATGGCCGCGTTCGACGCCGGAGGGGCGGAGTCGGCGGGCTTCGACGTCGACCCGCAGCCGCAGACGGTGTCGGCCTCGGTGACGGTCCGGGTCACGATCACCGAGCCGGATCTGGCAGGGCGGTAAAACCCGGCGTTTCGGGCACGCAACGACCCAAGATCGGCAAGACTCGGCTGCATGCCGAAGGGCCGCAGAGACGTGCTGCTGCGGGTGGCGAACGTCAACCCGGCCAGCGTGACCACACACACCGACCGGGTGCTCTACTCGGCGATCGGCGTCTTCATCCTGCTCTACTTCGTGTACGCCACGGTCGGTGGCGCCGCGTTCATCGACGCGAGCTCGAACTATCAGCACCCGTGGTACCGCTGGCTGGTCGGCCCGATGGTGGCGGCGGGCGTGGTCGCGTACGACCGGGCGGTGGTCGGCCGGGTGGCGATCAGCTACGAGAACCTCGAGTCGACCGACCCCCGGCACTTCCTGAAGAAGCCCACCATCGGCCTGTACGCCGGGCGCCTCGGACTGGCCCTGCTGTTCGCCGTGCTGATCACCGAGCCGCTCATGCTCTCGCGCTACCAGGGCGAGATCGACGCGCGCCTCAACGAGGTGCACAACCAGCAGCTGAGCCGGATCGACCGTACGGGGGTGGTCGGAACCTATGCGGCCCGGATCGAGGCGCTCAAACGGGAGACCGCGGCTGACGACGCCGTCGTGAGTGGCCTGACCGACCGTGCCGCCCAGAAACGTCAGGACGCCCGCCGGCTCTATCAGCAGGCGGTCGCCGACTCGGCCGGGGACGGCGTGACCCGCGCGGCCGGTTGCCCCCGCGGTGGCTCGTGCGATCAGCTGGTCAAGCGGTCGCGGTCGCTCGACGACGAGGCCACCGCGCTCGACGTGCAGGCCGGGCGGCTGCTCGACACGCAGCGTACGGCCCGGCAGGCCCGCTCCGAGGAGCAGGTCGAGTTGACCCGCCGGATCGCCGAGCAGCGGGAGGCCAACGAGGTCGCGGTCAAGGCGGACGCGGGCTTCGGCGCCCGTACGGCGGCCATGTGGCACCTGATGACCAGCGACTTCTGGGGTGTCGGCGTCTTCTACCTCGGGATCACGCTGCTGCTGGTCGCGCTGGACTGCGCCGCCGTCGGGCTCAAGTTCGCCTCCCGCGGCAACGGCTACGAGCGGAACGAGGCCCGGGCCGCCCGCCGCCGTGAGCACGAGGCCACGCTGATCCACGAACGGGAGATCCAGGACGCCCGCACGTACGGCGAGGCGATGGCCCGCGTGGTGGCCGACGGCATCGAGGCGGCCACCCACGACGCCGACGTGATGCGTGACTCGGCCGAGCGGGCCAGCGCGGTGCTGCGGACGTCGGTGGTCGTCCCGCCCGAGATCCGCGAGCTGACCGCCCACGACGGCCGCCACCACCGGCCCGTGCACACCGAGTTCCGCAACGGCGCCGAGGAGGCCGGCCGTCACCGCCGCCCGCTGCGCGCGCTGCCGTCCGAGCCCGAATAGAACTATGTAGCCATGTGTATAGTGGCGCGCCATGACGATCGCCACGGCGTTCCTGGCATTGCTCGAGGGGCGGCCACAGCACGGCTACGACCTGAAACGCGCCTACGACGAGCACTTCGGCGGCGACCGCCCGCTGCACTACGGGCAGGTCTACACGACCCTGGCCAAGCTGCTGCGCAACGGCCTGGTCAGCGTCGACGGGGTCGACGGCGAGGGCGGCCCCGACCGCAAGCGCTACACGATCACGGAGGCCGGGGTCACCGACGTCCGGCGCTGGCTCGACGAGCCCGAGAAACCGGATCAATACCTGCAGAGCGCCCTGTACGCCAAGGTGATCGGCGCCCTGCTCACCGGGCGGTCGGCCGCCGCGGTGCTCGACGTGCAGCGCGACGAGCACCTGGTGGCCATGCGCGAGCTGACCCGCCGCAAACAGAACGGCGACCTGGCCGACCGGATCATCTGCGACCACGCGCTCTTCCACCTCGACGCCGACCTGCGCTGGCTCGAGCACACCGCCACGCTGCTCGACGAGCTGGCCGAGCGGATCCGCCGGTGAGCGCGCTGCTGCGGGCCGAGGGACTGCACAAGGCGTACGGGCCCACGACCGCCCTGGCCGGGGCCGACCTGCGGGTGCACGCGGGCGAGATCGTGTCGGTGATGGGCCCGTCCGGCTCGGGCAAGTCGACGCTGCTGCACTGTGCGGCCGGGCTGACCAGGCCGGACGCCGGGCACGTGGGTTACGACGGCCAGGAGTTGTCGGCGCTCGACGACGTCCGGCGCAGTGCCCTGCGCCGCCGCGAGTTCGGGTTCGTGTTCCAGTTCGGCCAGCTGGTGCCCGAGCTGACCGCGCTGCAGAACGTCGCGCTGCCGTTGCGCCTCGACGGGGTCTCCCGCCGTACGGCCGAGCGCCGCGCCACCGGCCTGATGGATCGGCTCGGCCTGGCCGACAAGGCCCGTTCCCGGCCGGGTGAGCTTTCCGGCGGTCAGCAGCAGCGGGTGGCCGTGGCGCGGGCCCTGGTCGCCGGCCCGCGGGTGATCTTCGCGGACGAGCCGACGGGCGCGCTCGACTCGGTCGCCGGCGAGCACGTGATGGAGATGCTGACCGGCGCGGCCCGTGCGGCCGGCGCGGCGGTTGTCCTGGTCACGCACGACGCGCGGGTGGCCGCGTACGCGGACCGCGGGATCGTCGTGCGGGACGGCCGCAGCACCGAACGGATGGCAGCGCGATGAGACGGGTAGTGGCCGAGCTCGCCCTCGGGATCCGGCTGGCCTTCCCGAGCGGCCGTCGTGGCTGGCTGCGCACGGCGATGGCCTCGGCCGGGGTCGCCATCGGGGCGGCTGCCCTGCTGCTGGGCGCCTCGGTGCCGGTCATGCTGGACGCGCGGGAGGCCCGCATCCAGGCGCGCGCCGACAGTGTGGGCGCGACCGAGGTGCCGGCGGGCCGCACGCTGATCGTCGCGGCCGTGGACGCGCAGTGGGGTGCCAACGCCGTACGGGGAAGGTTGATCTGGCCGGACTCGCCCGAGGCGCCGTTGCCGCCCGGGGTGCCCGCTTTCCCCGCCGACCGGCAGATGTACGCCTCACCCGCCCTGCAAGCGGCGCTGGCCGGGCCGGACGGCGACACGTTGCGCCGCCAGATGCCGTACGAGGTGATCGGCACGATCGGCCCGAACGGGTTGTCGGGGCCGCACGAGTTCGCCTACTACGCCGGCTACGAGCGGGCCAAAACCCTGGTCGGCACGGGTTCCTGGCGGGTCGACCGGTTCGGCTACCGGATCGAGGACGAGCCCGGCGCCGGCACGTACGTCGTGGTCGCCGCGATGCTGGCGACCCTGCTGCTGCCCGTGGCCATCTTCATCGGGGCCGCGCTGCGGTTCGGGGCCGAGACCCGCGACCGCCGCCTGGCCGCGATCCGGCTGGTCGGCGCGGACAGCCGGGCCGTGCTGCGCATCGGGCTCGGCGAAAGCCTGGTGCCGGCCGTACTCGGGCTGGCCGCGGGCACAGTTCTCTACCTGATGGTTCGCGGGCGGGCGGCCGACCTGCGGCTCTTCGACGTCAGCGTCTTCCCGGCCGACATCCGTCCCGTACCGGTCCTGGCCCTGCTCGTCGTGGCGGTGGTGCTCGCCTTGTCGGCCGGCCTGACACTGCTCGGCTTCCGCGGTGTCGCGGTCGAGCCGCTGGGCGTGTTCCGCCGCTCGGCCACCTGGAACGGCCGGCTGTGGTGGCGACTCCTGCCGCCGGCCGCCGGCTTGTTCCTGCTGTGGCCCGTGCTGACGGGGGCGCCGCAACCCGACGAGGACAGGGCCGGTCTCGGCGTGGTGCTGACAGTGATCGCGCTGATCCCGCTCGTGCCGTACGTCGTGCCGCTGGCCGCCCGTGTGCTGCCCGGCGGCTCGGCCTCCTGGCAGCTCGCCTCGCAGCAGCTGCGCCAGAACCCGGCAGCGTCGACCCGCGCCGTCACCGGCATCGTCGTCGCGGTGACCGGCGCGATCGCCCTGCACTCGTTCTTCGGCGCGGCCGGCGTGCGTCGAGCGACCCCGGACAACCCGGCCGACCCCGCGTACGTGCTGCAGGCCCCCGGGCGGGTGTCGCCGGCAGCCATGCGTGAGCGCACCGCCTCGTTCGAGCAGGTCGAGGGCGTACGGGCGGGCACGGTGGCCAAATACAGCCTGTACCTGGGCCGGGAGGCCGCGGGCAGCGGCTATGCGGTGGTCGGCGACTGCGCGGCCCTGCGGCAGATCGCGGCCCTCGACCGCTGCGCCGACGGTGACACGTTCGTCGTCGGGGACGTGGGCCGGTCCTTCACCCTGGACGCCGGTCGGCTCGACCCTTCGCCGGGGGCGACGTTGCCGGTTCCGCCCGGGGCGCGCCCGGCCCGGCTGGTCGGCACCGACGCGCAGGTGGTCAGCACGAGCCTGCTGTTGACTCCGGGCGTTGTTCCGCCGCAACTGGCGCGGGCCGTCCCCTGGTTCGTCGAGACCCGGATGTTCGCCGGTGACGATGCCCCGGCGACGGTGGCCGGTCAGTTGCGCGGGCTCGCGGCCGAGATCGACCCGCTCGCGCAGTTCACGGCGATGGCTCCGGAATACGACAAGTACGCGTCCCTGCGCGTCGCGCTCAACCTCGGGTCGGCCGTGATCCTGCTGATGATGGGCGTCGGACTGCTGCTCGACGTGGCGTCCCGCCTGCACGACCGGCGCCGGCTGCTCGGCGTGCTGGCAGCGGTCGGCGCCCGCAGGTCCACAGTGATCTGGTCGGTGCTGTTGCAGGCCCTGGTCCCGCTGCTGGCCGGGATCGCCCTCGCGATCGGCGCCGGCGCGGGGCTGGGAGCGGTGCTCATGCGTACGGCGGCGGTGCCGGTCCTCTTCGACACGTCGGCCGTGCTCGGGCCCGTGGCCGTCGGCTCCGTGCTCGTCGTGGCGACCACGGTCGGCGTGCTCCTGCCCGCGGCGGGTCGCGTCACCAGCACCGAGCAGCTCAGATACGAGTGAAGGTCAACCTCCTTGCTTCCGTACGCCGGAGACCCGCACCGGCACGGCGAAGATCGCGCCCGCGCAGGTCTTCTTGGCGTCCGCCCGCATGCTCAGCCCCCCAGGCACGTTGAAGGCGCCGACGGTGTTGCGGCTCACCTCCCACTGCACGTCGAACCTGGGCCGGGTCAACTCGACACCGGTCGGCCTGCAGCCCGCCTCCCCGTGCTCGGGGTCGGCCACCACCGGCCCGTCCCCGGTCACCGAGCTGATCCTGATCGGGAAGTCGCTGTCGTTGGTCACCGTGACGATGAGGTCGCCGGTGTGGCCCGGGGCGAGCGGCCTGTTCAGATCGGACCGGGCACGCAGCGACAGCTCGACCGGAGGGCCGTCGGCCACCGCGACCTCCGAGCCGGTGATCTGCCAGTACGACCAGGCCGCCCCGGCGTTGACCACGACGGCCGCGAGCGCGGCGATGCCGAGGATCATCCGGGTCCGCCGGTCCAGCCGCCGTTTGCGGCCCTCGCCGGCCCGGCGGACCTCCCAGGTCGGCTCCTCGTGGTCGGAGGGGTCCAGTTCGATGTGCATGTCGGGGAACCTGTTGCCGTCCTGGCCGCGGCCGTAGAAGCCGCCGCCCTCCCGGAGTCGAGTGAGGGCCTCGCGCCGCATCATGGCCGTGCCGCCTTCGCGTTCGGGGCAGGCCGGAAGATCGGGGTGAGCATTGCGGGGCCTTCCTCCTCAGCGACAGGTGCGAGACTCGTGTGTAACAACGGTCGCTGACGACTCCGGGTCGTGTGATCGGGATTCCGTCCGCGGTTCTGCGCGCATAATTCGCACAGTTGCGCCTATCCGGCCTAATCCCAAAGAGGGAAAGGCGGGCATCGCACTGACCAGGGGATACGTCACAGGCGCCGAATGTCGGGGGCGGCCGTCGGCCAAATGTGCAACTTTCACTGTGGCATCGGCCGGTTTCGATCCGGTAATCCACCATTCAAGTTTGTGCGCCCGGCTCGTCCGGGCGCACAAATGGACCGAGCCCGCGGCGTGGGACCCCGCCGCGGGCTCGATCATTTTCCCCACCTATTGAGGAATGTCCGCCGGAGCCGATCCGCTGGCGGACGGACCCGGCCCCTTCACCGGAGGCTCCTGCCCCACGGGCGAGGACACGGGCGGGGGTGTGGTGATGGCTTCTTCTTTCGGCGGCGCTTCGACGGGCGCCGCCGATCTCGTGGTGGCCGGCTTACTCGTGGAGACGACACTTGGCGTTGGAGCCGGGATTGTGGTGACGCCCGTCGTGGGGACCGGTGCGTTCACAAGCTTGGCGGCGGGGGCCGGGTCGAACGTCAGCCGGTTGCTGAGTCCGCCGGCGGCGCCGGTCCAGGAGGCGAAGTGCGGGGTGACTGTCCAGCGCCATACGCCCCCCTCCACCTGCGCGGGGGTGAAGATCACCGACTCGGTGGGCCCGCCGGACGCGGTGACCTCGCGGACGATAGCGGATTCGGCGGGTTTGTCCTGGCGGTGTGCCGTCACGGTGTAGCGGTCCATCTTCACGCCGGCGGCGATCTCTTGCGCGCTCCAGCTGACCACCGCCGCACCGGACTGCTTGGCGACGCTCGGCTTCACCCCGCGCGGCATCTGCGCCGCCTTCATGGTGACCTTGACAGCGCTGGCCGGGAGGGACCAATTCGCGTAGGCGAGGTAGGTGCCGAGAACGCCGGAAACGACGAGGACGGCGCCGACCACCGCGTAGCGGCCCGCGCGCCTCATCGGCCCTCCTGACGACCAACGCCGGAGAGCGCGATGGTGAAGCGGACACCGGCGCAGTTGCTGGGGGCGTCCGGCGGCATGGCGACGGGGAGCGCGCCGGACAGGGTCACCCGTCCGTAGGGTTCGATGAACTGAGGCAGCTTTCCGTCGTACGGCCTGACCTGCAGGTTACGAATCGGGCAGGAGCGACGTGACGTGGAGACGACCTTGCCGTCGAGTTTCTGGACGCGTAACCGGTGCCGGGACGGGTTCACCACCGTGGTCCGCATCTGCTTGACCGCCCCCGGATAGAGGCCCCGCACGGTCCTGCCCTCGATGGTGAAACGCACCGTGCCGTCGTTGTGCTCGCGGCCCACCATCACCATGGCCTCGTCATCCGAGCCGCGTGAGGTGTCCGGCGCGCTCGGGAGGAGCGCCACAACAACCCCGCCGAGCAGCGCGACCGAGGCGACCGTGACCCACCAGACCTTCATCAAGCGCCTCCGAGGGAAGAGTGTCAGTGCGGGACGGTCGAGGTCCCGCACTGACGCGGCGATGGGAGATCAGGCGGCGCTGGTGCCGGAGAAGTCGTAGTCGAGCTCGAACGACTTGCCCGCGCATTCCTGCGGCAGGTCACCGATGAGAAGGTCGGCGGTGACCTCTGCCTTGCTCTTCGCCGGAACCTTCCCGTCGCCCTTGATGATCTTCAAGTCAGTGATGGCGGACGGCTTGAGGTTGTTGGCGCAGGTCGTCGCTTCAGCGCCGGCCGGCGTCACCTTGACCGGCTTCGGCACGAAGGAGGTCGGATCGATCTGCACCGGGAACTCGTTCTTGTTGTTGACGGTCAAGGTGATGGTTGTCTTCGCCCCGGGGAAGACGTTGCCGTTCACCTTGGCAGTTGCCTCGAGCTTCTCGATTTTCGCGGCCGACGCCGTTCCCGACCCGGAACCCGTGACGAGCCAGCTGGCGGCCCACGCGGTCGCGCCGATACCGAGTGCGGCAACGGCGACGCCGGTGACGATCGCGGAACGCTTGGTCATCTTGCGCATCAGAAGTTCCTCCAGGAACGGGCGACTAATCGCAGTGGTGCTCGGAATTTGTGTGCCGGGGCTTCGAGGCGTTCCGGCGCTGCGACAAAGATGACCGAATCAAAACGCGGAAGCGATAGAGCGTTTGCCTGTCCTGTGCGGAACGTCGCGTCAGCCGATTGTCGATGATCGGCCTAACCCGATGGGCTGAGAGAAACGTGAAGGATCAAGCGTTGCCGGCGCCTCGACGATCGCCGAAGACGGCTGCTCACGCCGGTTGTGCTGCCGAAACGAGACGACTATCAGGCAAGCGCGCGGCACTCAAGCCGGAAATGATCCATTGTGGGCCGTAACCCCCTGGATGCGGGGGTGAACGTGAGGAAAACACGAGCGCCGGTCGCGATCCTTGCCCAAGTGCAAGTGCGGATTTCCTCTAACGGGTCAGCCTATTTCCCGGCGGACTCACCTGAAAGAGGCTTACTGCTGACGGTTCTGTTGCCCGGAATCGGGTAGGACGGCGGTCGCCTCGACCTCGACGTGGAAGTCGGGGTGTACCAGGCCGGCGACCTGCACAAGCGAGCTGGCGGGCGGATTGTCCCGGTTGATGAACTCGTCGCGGGCCGTACGGAAGGCGGGCAGGTCGGCCAGGCTGGTCAGGAAGACCGTCAGCTTGACCACATCGGACATCGTCGCGCCGGCTGCGGCCAGGGCGGTCTCGATGTTGCGGAACACCTGGCGGGCTTGTTCGAGCACGTCGTCCTCGCCGATCAGGCGGCCCTCGGCGTCGAGCGGCACCTGCCCCGAGACGACGACCGTGGTGCCGGTGAACGCGACGGCGTGGCTGTAGCCGTTGGTAGGCGGGGAGCCTTCCGGACGTCCGTAATGGCGCAGCACGCTCCGGAGCCTAGCCGCTGCTGTCGGACGCATGGCACATGCCGTCGACAATCTCGCGCCAGGCGGGACGTCGGCGGTGTCCAGCACAAACTCGACTGTGCCGGTCGGGCGCACACGCTCGATGACCAGCGCCGCCTGGAGGGTGTCGGGGCCGGCCCTCGACCGTGTCGGTGGCGCGGTGACGCTCGAACTGCGCACGAGCCTGGTGCCGGGACGGAAGAAGACTCAGAGGCGGGCGAGTTCCTCGGCGTAGAGGGTGGCCCGCGCGATCTCGCCGACGGCGCGGCCGGCCCGGGCGGCGAGCAGACCGTCGGGGGCCCAGATGCCGGAGCGGCCCGCGGTGTCCGGATAGTCGGGACCGGTCGCGCCGGCGCACGAGGCGACAGCGGTCCACACCCCGTACGTAGTGCTGATCTTGCGGGCTCGCTCGGCGATCACGGTTTCGTCGTCCGGGTTGTCGACGACGCCGGCCACGTACGCGTCGATGCCCAGCGCCGCCGTGGCGGCCGAGTGCTCCTCGATCCCGGTGTCACGGCAGATCGCCAGGCCCAGGCGCCACCCGTCGACCTCGATCACCTCGGGACCCGGCCCGGCGTGGAACCGGGCCTCGGAAGCGCCGTGCGGGTGGGCCTTGCGGTAGACGATCCGGGCGCCTTCCCCGTCGACCAGCAGCGTCGCGATGTGCGGACCCGCGATCGGGGCGCCCACCAGCGCGATCGAATCGATGGCGGCGCAGGCGTCGATCAGTGGGCGCAACCGCGGGTCGTCCGGCGCGATCAGGGGCGCGTCGACGTCGTACCCCGTCAGGGAAAGCTCGGGAAAGACGACCACCCGGGCGTGGGCGGCCCGCACGGCGGCGGCGTGCCGGGTGACGTTGGCGGTCACGTCGAGGGGGTGAACGGGCGGCTGGGCGACGGCAAGGATCAACGAGCGCATGGGCCGATCTTTCTTTGGGGGTGGGGTTACGGTCGGACGGCTTCGACGAGGAATCGATGGGCGGTCACGGTGAAGGCGCCGTGCAGGCGGATGAACGTGTCGAGGCGCTCCAATGCGTCCTGGTACAGCCTCGGCGAGAAGTCGCGGATCTGCCAGGGCAGATCACGAAGTTGGCGCACAATGCCGCTGACGTCGGTGAACGTCACCGGCGGACGTTCCTCGCGTACGTCGAGGACCTCGAGGCCGGCGTCGGTCAGAGCCGCCACCGCGACGTCGGCGTTCCAGGGCTGGCGGTGGGCCGGTGGCGCCCCCAGCGCCACATTCAGCCCGGCCAGGTCGTCGCTGCCCACCTGCTGGCTGAGCAGGGTGCCGCCGGGGCGCAGCAGACGCACGATGTCGGCGGCGGGCAACCGGCCGTGGCGGCTGAGCACCACGTCGAACTCGTCCTCGCCGCCGGGCAGTTCGGTGAGCACCTGCACCCCGAACGGGTAGAGCCGGTCGCGGGCCACCGGGGTGTTGCGCGACCAGCTCTCGACCGCGACCGTGTGCGGCGGGAGAGGCGCGAGCTCGGCCAGGAACTCGCCGTTGCCGGTGTCGAGGTCGAGCAGCGCGGACGCCCGGCGGACCAGGGCGCGGGCGATCGCGGGGTAGGACCAGGTGGGTTCGGAGCCCACGTCGCGCCCGTCCAGCCAGGCGAACTCCCAGCCGGTGGCGCGCTCGCCGGCCGTGGAGTCCTCGTACTGCTGCCCGATGCGCACCCGACGACGGTAGCCAGTCCGGCTGTGCGCCGCGCACCCGATGTGACGTTGCTCAAGCGCGTACGCGTGACGGGGACGTAAATTGTTACGCCCCCGCGACAACGTTATTCGGCTGCGATCTGGCACTGCGCTCACAGGGGATCCCGTTCGGCCGTACGGGTCGCGCCTTGAGACGTTGGCGCCTGCGTCACACCCGTACGGGCATGAGGATCGAAAAGCGGGAATCGTCGCCCGGAACGCGTACGGCCAGCGGCTTGATCGGGCCGTCCAGCTCCAGCACGAGCTGCCCCGCCCCGCCCGCGTCAAGGGCCTCCAGCAGGAACTCGCGGTTCACCAGCACCCGCGTGTCGTCCAAGGTCAAGGTCACGGCCTCGTACGCCTTCCCCTCGTGCTCCCGGGGCTCGGCCGCAGCGGCTGCCACCGTTTCGCGAAGGGACTCGGTGTCCACGGTCAGGCGCGTGCTCGGGGCATCGAGCCCGTCGAGCAGGCGGCGGTGATCAGGGTAGTCGAGGTCGAGGGGCTTGACCTCCATCTTGCCGCCGTCCACGCGTACGTGATCCGGGGTGAGATCGAGCACGGCACGGCCGCCGGTGAGCGTGGGGCGCCACTCGTCGACAAACGTGAGCGGCAGAACCGAGCGGATCGGCGGCCCCTCGACCTCGGCCGGCGCCGACGCCACGGCCATGCGGAAACGGTCCGTGGCGACCAGCGTGAGCACGCCGTCGGTCACGTCGAACAGCACGCACCGCAGCATCGGCAGTTCGGGGTCGGCGCCCGCGGCGAACCGGACGGCGTCGAGCGCGGCGGCCAAAGCGGACGAGGGCAGGGTGATCCGGGTCATCAAGTTCTCCTCCAGGTCGAGCAGGGCGTGGATGCGGAGGAGCTCACGCTTCGCGTCGGCCAGCCCGGTTTCGAGCCGCTGCCGATGCTCGTCGAGCCGCCGGCGTACGTCGGCCGGCCGGTCACGCACGGCCAACGCGATCTCGGCCACCGGCATGCCGACCCGCCGCAGCCCCGCGATCAGCCGAGCGGCCCGCACCTGGTCGCCCGAGTAACGCCGATAGCCGGTGACCGCGTCGACCTCGGCCGGCACCAGAACGCCGGCGCTGTCGTAGAACCGGAGCGCGCTGACGCTGAGCCCGCTGGCCCGCGCCACCTCACCGATGCCGATCATGTCTCCTCGCACGCCGCAGACCCTGCCGCCTCAACCTCGTCGAGGGTCAACCCCCGCTTTCCCCGACAACTTTTCTGCTCGGAGTCGGCCATCCCAACCCCCCACCCGCCTCAGGGGAGACGTGGGGGAGACCGTACGCCCTTGTCAAGCCGGGCGGGCTGAGTTGTCCACAGGCACGTTCACTCGCTCGCCGGCTGTCCACAGGCGGTCGGTTCCTCGTCCACAGGCTGTCGAGCGCAGGAGGTGGCCTGACCTGCAGTGGGGCGCGACGGGGCGGGGTGGGGTGCACGGGTGGCTGTTCGGCTGGGAGCGGCCGATGGCCTTGAGCAGAGTATGGCTTGGGGAAGCTTCAAGTTGGGTGCGGGCGGCGCTGGGATCGGGGGCGGCTTCAAGTTAGGTGTGCGGGCGGCGCTGGGATCGGGGCAGCTTGAAGGTCGGAACTCAGTGAGCGGCGGATGGGATGACTTGGCGGGGCGCGGAACGGTTCAGCTGAGCAGGAGGGTGACCGCCACAGCCAGCATGACGACGGCGATCAGCCCGTCGAGCACTCGCCAGGCCGCCGGGCGGGCCAGCAGCGGCGCGAGCCGGTGGGCGCCCGCGCCCAGAGCCGTGAACCAGACCAGGCTCGCGGCCGCGGCGCCCGCCCCGAAGAGCCAGCGGTGGTCGTGTTGCTGGGCGACCGAGCCGAGGAGCAGCACCGTGTCGAGGTAGACGTGCGGGTTCAGGTAGGTCAGGGCCAAGCATGTGAGCACAGTTGCGCCGAGCGTGGCGGGGGCCCGGCCGGCGGGGTCGAGGGCGGCCGGCCGCAGAGCCCGGCGAGCGGCCATCACCGCGTACGTGATCAGGAAGGCTGCGCCCACCCACTTGATCACGGTGACCGCGTCGGGGCGGGCCGTGACCACGGCGCCCAGCCCGCCGATGCCGGCCAGGATCAGGAACAGGTCGGACAGCGCGCACACCAGCACGACGGCGAGCACATGTTCGCGGCGCAGGCCTTGGCGCAGGACGAAGGCGTTCTGCGCGCCGATGGCGATGATGAGCACGGCGGACGCGGCGAAACCGGCGAGGACGGAGGTGAGCACAGGTTGACGCTAAGCGGCCCTCATCCCGTACTCAAACTAAAGATTTTGAACTTGCATTAGCATCGCTAATCGTGGACTTTGCCCAGCTGGCCACGTTCCAGGCCGTCATCGACACCGGCAGCTTCGAGGCGGCGGCCCGCGAGCTGCACGTCACCCCGTCCGCGGTGAGTCAGCGGATCAAGGCCCTCGAACGCTCGGTCGGGCAGGTTCTGGTGCGCCGGGCCAAGCCGTGCGTCGCCACCCCGGCCGGGGCGGCCCTCGTACGGTTCGCCGGGCAGGTCGCGTTGCTCGAACGGGAGGCCCTCGACCAGGCGCGTGACGGCACCCGGGTCTCGATCGTGGTCAACGCCGACTCGCTGCACACGTGGTTCCTGCCCGCGCTGGCCGCGGTGCCGGGGCCGCAGTACGAGCTGCACACCGACGACGAGCACTACACCGCAGACCTGTTGCGATCCGGTTCGGCGATGGCAGCGGTCACCGCGGACAAGTCGGTCGTGCAGGGCTGCCGGATCGAGAAGCTGGGCGCGATGCGGTACGTGGCGTGCGGGCGCCCCGAGGACAAAGCGATGATCCTGTACGACCGCAAGGACCGCCTCCAGCACCGCATCTGGCCCGACAAGTCGGATATGCCGATCCACTACGTGCCGTCCGCGTCCGCCTTCATCGAGGCGATCCGGCTCGGGCTCGGCTGGGGCGTGGTGCCCGAGTGGATCGCCCGCGAGGACATCGCCGCCGGTCGCTATCAGGACCTCGGACGCCACCTCGACGTCCCGCTGTACTGGCAGTACTGGCGGATCGGATCGGCGGTGCTGGAGGAGCTGACCGCCGCCGTCAAAGCGGCGGCCGCCCCTCGTCTCAGGAGTTAGCGTGCAGCGCGGCGTTGAGCTCGATGCCGGTGCCCTTGCGCGGCTTGGCCTCCAACGCCCCGGTCACGGAGTTGCGCCAGAACAGCAGGCCGTTGACGCCCGACAGCTCGCGGGCCTTGACCACACGGCCGTCAGGCAGGGTGATCTTCGACCCGGCCGTGATGTAGCAGCCGGCCTCGACCACGCAGTCGTCGCCGAGCGAGATGCCGATGCCCGCGTTCGCGCCGAGCAGGCTGCGCTCGCCGATGCGTACCTTGTCCTTGCCGCCGCCGGAGAGTGTGCCCATGATGGACGACCCGGCGCCGACGTCGGAGCTGTCGCCGACCACCACGCCCTGCACGATGCGGCCCTCGACCATGGAAGTGCCGAGCGTGCCCGCGTTGAAGTTCGCGAAGCCCTCGTGCATGACGGTGGTGCCCGAGGCCAGGTGGGCGCCGAGACGCACCCGGTCGGCGTCGGCGATCCGCACCCCCGACGGCACGACGTAGTCGGTCATGCGGGGGAACTTGTCGACGCCGTGGACGGCCAGGTGGCGGCCGGCCGCGCGCTCGAGGAAGCGCAGCTCGTCGACCCGGTCGGGCGGGCACGGACCGGCCGACGTCCACGCCACGTTGGCCAGCGCGCCGAAGATGCCGTCGAGGTTGAGCGAATTCGGCACGACGAACCGGTGCGAGAGCAGGTGCAGGCGCAGGTACGCGTCGGAGGCGTCCTTGATCGGGTCGGCCAGCGACGTGATCGTCGTGCGCACCTCGACCGTCGACAGGCCGGGGAGCGCCTTGGGCCCGGTCAGCCCGGCCGGGAGCACCGGCGCCTCGGCCGGCGGCTCGCCCAGGCCGAGGAAGCCGGCGGGATACCAGGTGTCGAGAACCTGACCCTCGGCGGTGACGGTGGCGAGGCCGATGCCCCAGGCGGGCGAGGTCGAGATGGCAGTGTCCACGTGGCGAACACTACTAAAGTCCCAGCACCCGCGACGATTCACGTCCGGCCGGTATCGTGCGCGTCATGTCCAACCCGCTGACCCCGGACGTCTTGGTCGACCCCGTGGAGCTCACCCGCACCCTGGTCGACATCGAGTCCGTCTCCCGCAACGAGCAGGCGATCGCCGGTCACGTCGAAGAAGTGCTGCGGCAGGTCTCGCATCTGAGGGTGGACCGTCTCGGCAACACCGTGATGGCTCGTACGGATCTGGGGCGTGAACAGCGGGTTGTGCTCGCGGGACACCTGGACACCGTGCCGCTCAACGACAACTTCCCGTCCACGGTCGTCGACGACCTGATCTACGGCTGCGGCACGGCGGACATGAAATCGGGGGTGGCGCTGGCCCTGCACCTGGCGACCACGCTGCCCGACCCGCGCTACGACCTGACCTACCTGTTCTACGAGGCCGAAGAGATCGACTCCAAGTACAACGGCTTGCGGCTGGTCGCCGAGTCCCACCCGGAGTGGCTGCTGGCCGACTTCGCCGTGCTGCTCGAACCCACGTACGGGGTGGTCGAGGCCGGCTGTCAGGGGACGCTGCGGGTCGAGGTGCGCACCATCGGGCGCCGGGCGCACACCGCGCGGGCCTGGCGCGGGGTCAACGCGATCCACGCGGCGGGTGAGGTGCTGCGGCGGCTGGCGGACTACCGGCCGCGTACGGTCACGATCGACGGGTGCACGTACCGTGAGGGCCTCAATGCCGTGAAGATCAACGGTGGGGTGGCCGGGAACGTGGTGCCCGACGCGTGCACGGTCGAGGTCAACATGCGCTTCGCCCCCGACCGCTCCGAGAAACAGGCGCTCGAGCACGTGCACGAGGTCTTCGAGGGCTTCGAGGTGGAGCTGACCGACTCCGCGCCCGGCGCGATGCCCGGCCTGGCTGCCGCCCCGGCGCGGGAGTTCCTGACCGCGGTCGCCGCCGAGCCCGCGGCCAAGCTGGGCTGGACGGACGTGGCCCGGTTCGCGGCGCTGGGCATTCCGGCGCTCAACTACGGACCGGGCGACCCGTTGCTGGCGCACGCGCAGGACGAGCACGTCGAGATCGGCAAGATCCGGGACGGCGCGGCGACGCTGTACCGGTGGCTGTCGTCCTAGAGGGCGGGTCGTACGGCCACGCGGCCGATCGCGCGGGCCACCTTGGCGGGCGGGATCTCCACGGTGGTCTCGGGATCGAAGGCCGGCCGCTTCCGATCGGCGAACGCCATGCGGCGCTCCTCGACCACCAGTTGGATGCGCCGCTGCATGCGACGCTGCATCTTCATGCGCTCGTATCGGGTCGTCACGGTGGCTCCTTAAGCCGGGAGCCCGGCCGAGGCCGAGAGAGATCTTGGTAACTGAACAGACGCCCTGGAGCTACCGTCCGTTGCTTCAATCTGGCAAAAAGGAAGGCGGGCCGCAATCCTCTTACCGAAACCCACCCGGTTGTTCACCGTGCTACTGACCGTCCGCACTACCTTTTAGGCATGACGGACAGCACCAACGGGCGACGCGGTGGTACGCCGGAGCGTCATCGCGGCGCGGTCACGCTGCGGCGTGAGTCGATCCCGCCGAGCACGGCCGACGAGAAGCTGCTCGACTCGCACCACCGGCGCGAGTGGAAGACCAAGGACGCCTGGCGTGCGCTGCGCATCCTCTCCGAGTTCGTCGAGGGTTTCGACACCCTCGCCGACCTGCCGCCGGCGGTCAGCGTCTTCGGTTCGGCGCGCAGCCATCCCGACAGCCCCGAGTGTGAGATGGCCGCGGCCCTGGGCGCCGCCCTCGCCGAGGCGGGCTACGCGGTGATCACCGGCGGCGGCCCGGGCGTGATGGAGGCGGCCAACCGTGGCGCCACCGAGGCCGGCGGCATGTCGGTCGGGCTCGGCATCGAGCTCCCGTTCGAGCAGGGCCTCAACGACTGGGTGGACATCGGCATCGACTTCCGTTACTTCTTCGTCCGCAAGACCATGTTCGTCAAGTACGCGCAGGCGTTCGTGGTGCTGCCCGGCGGCTTCGGCACCCTCGACGAGCTGTTCGAGGCGATCACGCTGGTGCAGACCAAGAAGGTCACCCGGTTCCCGGTGATCCTGATGGGCACGTCCTACTGGTCGGGCCTGCTCGACTGGGTCAAGGGGACGCTGCTGGCCGACGGCAAGATCAGCGAGAGCGACCTCGAGCTGATCCAGCTCACCGACGACGTGGACGAGGCGGTACAGATCATCGTGGACGCCGACGTGGCCCTCGCCGAGACGCAGGGGAAGCTCTGACGTGGCGGCCATCTGTGTCTTCTGCGCCTCGTCGAGCACCCTCGAACAGAAGTGGCTCGACCTGGCCACCCGTACGGGATCGGAACTGGCCGCCCGCGGGCACTCGCTGGTCTCGGGCGGCGGCAGCGTCGGCATGATGGGCGCGGTCGCCGACGGCGCCCGGTCCGCCGGTGGGCACACACTTGGGATCATCCCGCAGGTGCTCGTCGACTGGGAGGTGGCCGACCTGGCCTCCGACGAGCTGGTCGTCACCGGCGACATGGGCGAACGCAAGAACATCATGATCGATCGGTCCGACGCGTTCATCACGTTGCCCGGCGGTCTCGGCACCCTCGACGAGCTGTTCGAGGTGTGGACCACGGCCACCCTCGACCTGCACGACAAGCCCATCGTGGTGCTCGACCCCGAAGGCTTCTACGACGGCCTGCTGACCTGGCTGGGGCAGCTCGCCGACACCGCCTTCGTCCGCGCCGCGGCCCTCGAACGGGTGATCGTGGTGAAGTCGATCGGCGCGGCGTTGGACGCGATCGAGGAACGGGTAAAGCGCGATTGACGGGTGGTCACGCCGGGCGGGTGTCACCACACCCACCCGGCGTGACCGGGGCCCCGGCGGACCCGCCGGACAGCACGGGGGCGCGCCGAACGCGCTCTCACCGGGACACGCCGGCGCGCACACTTCCGGCTGTCCGACGGCGTCGCGCCCGCCGGGGCACGGCGGCTGCATCGGTTCAGCCCGACACTGCACGGCGGGTCGGCACGCGTCAATTGAGCAGCCGCGAACGTTCGCATGGTGCTCGTTCGGGGGCCGTCGCAACGGGAGTCCCTGCTTCAGGTTGTCCGGCGGGCCGGAGTGCCCCGAGGCACGGCCGAACCGGCAGTTCGAAAACGTCGTACGCGCGTGGTTTCCTTTATGCCGTGAGCACGCCGGTCTCCTCGCCCGCCGCGGTGCGCCGCCCGGCGTACCGCCTGGTCCGGCGTCCCCCGAGAGCGCTGCCGCCGCTCCTGCCCGACCCCCTGCAGGGTTATGTGGCCGCCCACGTCGACGGCCCCCTGCTCGTGGTCGGCGGTCCCGGCACGGGCAAGACGACCACGCTCGTCGAGTCGGTGGCCGCGCGCATCGCCGAGGGAGTCGACCCGGAACGCATCCTGGTGCTGACGTTCGGCCGCCGGGGGGCCACCGCGCTGCGCGACCGCATCGAGGCGCGGATCGCGGCCGACCCGGGCCGCATCGTGCACGAGCCTCTGGTGCGCACCTTCCACGCGTACGCGTTCGGCCTGCTCCGCCGGGCCGCGGCCGAACGGGGCGAGCCGTCGCCCCGGCTGCTCACCGGCCCCGAACAAGACCTGATCATCCGCGAACTGCTCGCGGTCTCGGGCGACACCGAGGAACCCGACCCGATCGGCTGGCCCACCTCTCTGCGCCCGGCCCTGCCCACCCGGGCGTTCGCCCAGCAGTTGCGTGACCTCATGCAGCGCGCCGCCGAGCGCGGCGTCGACGCGGCCGAGCTGGCCCGCCTCGGCGAGCGCCTGGGCCGCGACGACTGGCCGGCCGCGGCCCGTTTCCTCCGCGAGTACGTCGCCGTCCTGGCCCTGCGCGACGTGACGACCCGCGGCTCGGCGGCCTACGACCCGGCCGAGCTGGTGCGGGCCGCGTCCGGGCTGCTGGCCGACAGCCCCGACCTGCTCGAGGCCGAACGCCGCCGGCTTGCCTACGTCTACGTCGACGAGCTGGCCGACACCGACCCGGCCCAGATCGAGCTGCTCTCCCTGGTCGCCGGGGGCGGCAAGCCGCTGGTCGCGTTCGGTGACCCCGACTCGTCGATCTACGGTTTCCGCGGCGCCGACCCGGCCGTGATCGCCTCTTACCCCACCAGATTCCGTACGGCTTCGGGTGCGCTCGCCGAGACGCTGACGCTGCACACGAACTACCGCGCGCCCGCCCCGCTGCTCTCCGCCACCTCGCGGGTGGCCCGGCGCATGCGGGGGCCGATCTCGCACCGCTTCATGCACCCGCCGGCCCCCCTGCTCGGCCCCGAACCGCCGCCCGCGGCCGTCGCGCCGCCCTCAGCTGCCGCGCCGACCGCAGCCCCGGGTGAGCCGGCCGGGCCTCCTGCCGCCGAGCGTCTGTCCGGGCCGTTCGGCGCTGACCGTTTGTCTCGGCCGTCCGGCGCCGCCGGTCCGGCTTCTGTGCCGACGGGTGCCGTTGGGGACGGGGCAGGGGCGGCTTCCGTTGCTCCGCCCTCGGCCGGTGGCGGTCCTCGGCCGTCCTCCGTGAGCCCGTTGCCGGCCGAGGCCGTTGTCCGGACATTCCGGGCGGCGACGGCCGAGGCGGCGTACGTGGCTCACGCCCTGCGCGAGGCCCATCTGCTGCACGGCGTCCCGTGGTCGAAGATGGCGGTCCTCCTGCGCAGCACGTCGCTGCAGCTGCCCTCGTTGCAGCGGGCGCTGACCGCGGCCGGCGTGCCGACGGTGACCCACGCCGAAGACCTGCCGCTGCATCTGCAACCCGCCGTCGCGCCGTTCCTGCTGCTCCTGCGGTGTGCGCTCGACCCCGCCGCGCTCACCGAGGAGACCGCGGTCGCACTGTTGCACTCGTCGCTGGGCGGGGCCGATCCGCTGGCCGAGCGGCGTCTCCGCCAGGGGTTGCGGGCCCTGGCGCTGGCCGCGGGCGACCGGCGCCCGTCCGGCGAGCTCCTGGTGGACGCCGTACGGGATCCGGCCGGTCTTGACATGGTGGAGCGCCGCTGGGCGGTGCCCGCGCAACAGGTGGCCCGGCTGCTCGCCACCGCGCGTGAGGCGGCCGCAGCCCCCGGCGCCACGGCCGAGCAGGTGCTGTGGACGGTCTGGCGGGCCAGCGGGCTGGCCGACCGCTGGTATGCGATGAGCACCCGTTCGGGCCCCACGGGCGACAGCACCGACGTGGCCCGGGCGCGGCAGTGGCGGGCCGAGGCGGCCGACCGCGATCTCGACTCGATGGTTGTGCTGTTCGACGCGGCGGCCCGCTTCGTCGACAGGCTCCCCGGCGCGCGCACCGAGGTCTTCCTCGACCACGTGCTCGGGCAGGACCTGCCGGCCGACTCGATCGCGCCCAGCGCCGACCGTGGCGAGGCGGTGCGGCTGCTCACCGCGCACGCCGCCAAGGGCCTCGAGTGGGACGTCGTCGTGATGGCCGGCGTGCAGGAGGGCATCTGGCCCGACCTGCGGTTGCGCGGCAGCCTGCTCGGCTCGGAACGCCTGGTCGACGTGCTCGCCGGCCGCGACACGCCGGGGCAGGCAGCCGTGGTCGGCCAGACATCGGCGCTGCTCGACGAGGAACGCCGGCTGTTCTACGTCGCCGCCACCCGGGCCCGCCACAAGCTCATCGTGACCGCCGTGGCGTCGGCCGGGGTGGGCGGCTCCGAGGGCGAGGAGCAGCCCAGCCGTTTCCTGACCGAGCTGGGCGTGCCCGACGGCGGGCCGGGGCATCCGCCTCCGCCGCCACCCGAAGACCCGGGCCCCAACCTGTGGGACCCCGACCCGAACAACCCCGACCCGGCCGGCCCGTCCGACACCGACCCCGACAATCCGCTGTCGCCGGATGTGGTGCGGGAGGGTGGGCCGTCGGATACGGATCCGGATAATCCGCAGTCGCCGGATGTGGTGCGGGAGGATGGGCCGTCCGATACCGACCCTGACAACCCGCAGTCTCCTGACGTTGAGCGGGAGGGTGGGCCGTCGGATACCGACCCTGACAATCCGCAGTCGCCGGATGTGGTGCGGGAGGATGGGCCGTCCGATACCGACCCTGACAACCCGCAGTCTCCTGACGTTGAGCGGGAGGGCGGGCCGTCCGACACCGACCCTGACAACCCGCAGTCCCCGGATGTGGTGCGGGAGGAGGGGCCGTCGGATACCGACCCTGACAACCCGCAGTCCCCGGAGGTCGAGCGGCGGGATGGCCGGCCGAGCACGGATCTCGGTCGTCCGCAGTCTCCGCATGAGGATCGGCCCTATTCGGCATCTCGAACAAATCCGTTAAATCGGGATTTGGTGGCGCCGCGGGATGTGGACACGTCTCCCGCAGTGCGTGGGGGAGCGACGGGTTCTCGCGATGCCTATGGCGCGGCGGGCGGTAACGACGGCGGCGGGCGCCGGGCGAGTGTTGCCGCGCAAGTCATCCCGTCGCCGCGGGGGACGAAGCGGTTGACGAACAAGGTGCCGGACGCCGAGCCGGACCTGTTCGCGGTCTTGGGGGAGTGGCCGGCCGAGGAGCCCGCCGACGACGATCCGGGTGAGGCCGGGCCGGTCGATCAGCCGGACGAACTGCCGGTGGGCCGGCCGCCGCGGGCGCTGACGTTGGCCGCGCTGGTGGCTGAGCTGCGTACGGTGGTGGTCGGCAGTGACCAGACGCCCGCCCGCCGGCGCGCCGCGGCCGCGGAACTGGCTCGGCTCGCGGCCGCCGGAGTGCCCGGCGCGCACCCGGACGAGTGGTGGGGACTGCGCCCGCTCTCCGACGACCGGCCGCTCGTCGACGACGGCGAACCGGTCAAGGTCACCCCGTCCTCGATGGAGAGCGCGCTGCGCTGCAGCCTGCGCTGGCTGCTCGAACGGCACGGTGGCGCCGCGCCCCCGGGGCCGGCCCAGGGCGTGGGTAACCTCGTGCACGCGGCCGCCATGCTGGCCGAGGACGCCAACGCCGACCGCGAGAAATTGGTCGAGTACGTCAGCGCCCGGTTCGACGCGATCGAGCTGGCCGCCCGATGGCTGGCCGGCCCCGAGCAGGACCGAGCCCAGGGCATGGTCGACAAGCTGCTGCGCTGGCTGGCTGTCAACCCCCGTCGGCTGCTGGCCATCGAGCACGAGTTCACCGTCCGGATCGAGGACGAGAAGCGGCCGATCCAGCTCACCGGCCGTGTCGACCGGCTCGAGGTCGACGAGAACGGCCGCCTGGTCGTCATCGACCTCAAGACCGGCAAGTCGACCGCGGTGGCGGCCGCCGACGTGGCCGAGCACGCCCAACTCGCCGGCTACCAGACCGCCGTCGAGGCAGGGGCGTTCGCCGACTACGGCGCCGAGAGCGGCGGGGCGGCGCTGGTGCAGCTCGGGCCGGGCAAGGACGCCCGCGAGCAGATGCAGCTGCCACTGGCGGAGGCCGCCGACCCGCAATGGGCGTACGAGATGGTCCGCCGCACCGCCGACACGATGGCCGCGGCCACCTTCTCGGCCGTCGCCAACAGCCGATGCCGGGTCTGCCCGGTCCGCACCAGCTGCCCCATTTCCGGCAAGGGCCGCCAGATCGTCGACGAGGGCTGATGAGCGAGCACAGCGTGGGCGAGGGCAGCATGAACGCGCACAGCGTGGGCGAGGGCAGCATGAACGCGCACAGCGTGGGCGAGGGCAGCATGAACGCGCACAGCGTGGGCGAGGGCAGCATGAACGCGCACAGCGTGGGCGAGGGCAGCATGAACGCGCACAGCGTGGGCGAGGGCAGCATGAACGCGCACAGCGTGGACGAGGGCAAGTGAACGCGAGCAACCCCCAGTGACCCAGCCGAGCCTTTTCGCCGAAGAACCGGCGGCCCCGCGGCGGCGTGCCGATTCCGGCCCCCGGTACACCCCGGAGGAGCTGGCCCACCTGCTGCGGCTGCCACGCCCCACCGCCGAGCAGTCCGCGATCATCTCGGCCCCGGTGGAGCCGCTGCTCGTGGTGGCCGGCGCCGGCTCGGGCAAGACCGAGACGATGGCCTCGCGGGTTGTCTGGCTGGTCGCCAACAGTTACGCCCACCCCGACGAGATCCTCGGCCTGACGTTCACCCGTAAGGCCGCCGGCGAGCTCGCCCACCGGGTGCGTGCCCGGCTCGGCCAACTCGTCCGCCGCCTCGGCCGGGACGACGCGTTCGCGGGTGAGGCCACCATTTCGACCTATCACTCGTACGCGGCCCGGGTCGTCACCGAGCACGGCCTGCGCGCCGGGTTCGAGCCGTCGGCGCGCCTGCTCACCGAGGCCGCCCGCTGGCAGATCGTCGACTCCCTGGTCCGGTCGTACACGGGCGAGATGACCGGCGTGAACCGCGCCCCGACCACCGTCACCGACGATGTGCTGGCGCTCTCCGGTGAGCTGGCCGAGCACCTGGTCTCCCCGGACGAGCTGGCCGCCTGGACCGGCCGGTTCTTCGCCGACGTGCAGGAACTGCCGGGCAAGGTCTACAAGGACGTCGCCGACGTGCTGGCCCGGCAACGTCAGCGGCTCACCCTGCTGCCGCTGGTCCGCCTCTACAACCAGCGCAAGATCGACCTGGAGGCGATGGATTTCGGCGACCAGATGGCCCGGGCGGCGCTGGTGGCCCGCGACCATCCCGAGGTGGGCGAGATCGAGCGCGGCCGCTTCCGGATCGTGCTGCTGGACGAGTACCAGGACACCAGCCACGCCCAGGTCACCATGCTGAACGCGTTGTTCGGCGGCGGGCACCCGGTGACCGCGGTCGGCGACCCCTGCCAGTCGATCTACGGCTGGCGCGGCGCCTCGGCGGGCACGCTCGACCGTTTCCCCGAGGAGTTCACGCTGCCCAGCGGCGAGCCGGCCCGGGTCGGCAGCCTGACCCGGAGCTGGCGTAACCGCCCGGAGATCCTGCGGGTGGCCAACACACTGTC
This sequence comes from Paractinoplanes brasiliensis, assembly GCF_004362215.1. Classification (NCBI taxonomy): domain Bacteria; kingdom Bacillati; phylum Actinomycetota; class Actinomycetes; order Micromonosporales; family Micromonosporaceae; genus Paractinoplanes; species Paractinoplanes brasiliensis. The sequence goes on from NZ_SNWR01000001.1 coordinate 4,436,274, forward strand.
CGCCCCGCTGCGCGCGTTCGGGGCCCGGGTGACCGAGTTGCGCGCGGCCGAGCGGGTGTCGGGTGCGGTCGGGGGCCGTACGGTGGCTTGCGCGTTGTTGCCCACGTTCGCCGAGGAGGCCGACTGGATCGGCGACTCGATGCTCACGGCTTGGCGGATCATCGCCGGGATGCCGCAGGCGCTGCCCGAGGAGATCCCGGTCGAGAAGCGGCCGACCAGCGCGGTGCTGGTGCGGGTGCGCAGCCAGATTCCGGCCCTCGAGGACGCGCTGCGCCGCCGGGGTCTGCCGGTCGAGGTGGTCGGCCTGGGCGGCCTGCTCGACACGCCGGAGGTCCGCGACGTCGTCTGCACGATGCGGGTGCTGGCCGACCCGACCGACGGCGCCTCGCTGTTGCGCCTGCTCACGGGGGCGCGCTGGCGGATCGGCCCACGTGACCTGGTGGCGTTGCACCGCCGGGCCCGGGGGTTGGCCGCAGCCCGGGCCGCCGTGGTGACCGGCGCCGAGCCCGACGACGTGGTCGCCGACCGCCTCGACGACGCCACCCTGGTCGAGGCGATGGCCGACCTGGGCGCGCCGCAGCAGTACTCGGCCGAGGGCTATGGGCGGCTGCACGCGTACAGCCGGGAGCTCAGCGCCCTGCGGCAGCGCCTCGATCAGCCGCTGCCCGACCTGGTGGCCGACATCGAGCGCACGATCGGCCTGGACGTCGAGGTCGCGGTGCGGGGCTGGGCGGCCGGGGACGCCGGGCTGGCCCGGGGGCACCTCGACGCGCTGGCCGACACCGCCGCCCGCTACAGCGCCGAGACCGACGGTGGCACCCTCGCCGGGTTCCTCGCCTTCCTGGCCGCGGCCGAGGAGGAGGAACGAGGCCTCGAACCGGGACAGGTCGACGTGGTCGAGGGCGCGGTGCAGATCCTCACCGCGCACGCCGCGAAGGGCCTGGAGTGGGATGTCGTGTCGGTCGCCGGGCTGAGCAAGGGGGTCTGGCCCGGCCTGGTCCGCAACTCCGACCAATTCTTGATGGGCATCGGCGTGCTGCCGTTCCCGCTGCGCGGCGACGCCGACGGCCTCCCCAAGCTCGATCTGTCCGAGGCCGTCGACCAGAAGGGCGTGGTCAACGCGGTCTCCGCGTTCGGGGCGGCCTGGCGGGAGCACGACGAGCGGGAGGAACGCCGGCTCGCCTACGTGGCCGTCACCCGTCCCCGCCGTCTGCTGCTGGCCTCGGGCTACTGGTGGGGCGACGGCGTGAAGCGCCCGCGCGGCCCGTCGGTGTTCCTCGACGAGATTCGCGCGACCTGCGAGGAAGGCGCCGGCGTGGTCGACGTCTGGACGCCCGAGCCGGCGCCCGGGGCGACCAACCCGGCGGCCGAGGCGGTTGTCTCAGCGCAGTGGCCGTTCGACCCGCTGGGCCTGCGCCGCCCGGCCATGGCGGCCGCCGCCGACCTGATCCGCCGCATGATCGCCGGACGTGACCCTGAGGCTGCCGAAGGGTTCGCCGAGCTGGCCGAGGCGGATCCTGAGATCGCCGCGCGCGCCGGCTTGGCCGCTGAGCTCGCGGGCATCCCCGACACGCCGGATCCGGACATCGCCCGCTGGCGTCGCGAGGCCGACCTGCTGCTGGCCGAGCGGGACGAACGGTCCCGCCGCGACGGCCCGATCGAGGTCGCCCTGCCGCCGCATCTCTCGGTGTCGCAACTCGTGGTGCTGAAACGCGACCCGCAGGCGCTGGCCCGGTCGCTGCGCCGCCCGGTGCCGCACCGGCCGATGCCGCACGCCCGCCGGGGCACGGCCTTCCACGCGTGGCTGGAGCAACGGTTCGGCGCGGTCCGCCTCATCGACATCGACGAGCTGCCCGGCGCGGCCGACGACGACGCGGCCGACGACGCCGAGCTGGTCGCGCTGCAGCAGGCCTTCCTGTCCGGCGAGTGGGCCGAGCGCACGCCGATCGAGGTCGAGGTGCCGTTCGCGACCACGATCGCCGGGGTCGTGGTGCGGGGGCGCATGGACGCCGTCTTCGCCGACCCGGCCAACCGGTTCGATGTGATCGACTGGAAGACCGGCCGCCGTCCCGAGGGCGCCGACGCCGACGCCGCCGCGGTGCAGCTGGCGGCGTACCGGATCGCCTGGGCCTCCCTGGCCGGCGTGCCGCTCAACCGGGTGCGGGCCGGCTTCCACTACGTACGCGATCAGGTCACCGTCCGCCCGGTCGACCTGCTGGACGCGGCCCAGCTCGCGGCGCTGGTGGAGAGACTGCCCGAACGGGTGATTTAGGCGGCTCCGGCCGCGGCGAGCAGGTGCAGAAGAGCTCCCGCGTACGCGGCTTCGGCCGTTTCCGCCGCGAACACGCGCTCCTCACCGAGCAGGTCGATCGCCACCTCGTACCCGGCCCGCCCGCGCCGCAGCTCCCGGAACGTGCCGCCGAGAAGTTCCCGCAGCTGGTCCTCCCGGGGCAACCAGACCGTCTCGTCCATCCCGACGTCGTCCAGGGCCCATTCGGTGGTGCCGTTGAAGCCGATCACCGGGCCCTCCGGCATCGCGTGCACCTCGATCGTCATGTTGCTGAGCACGAACATCTCGTCGTCGAGGTCGTGGTCCGGGATGGCGAAGCGGTCGCCGAGCGCCGGCTTCCAGTTCAGGCCGGCCTCCTTGAGCTGCTGTGCCAGTTGTACGCCGATCACCGGCGGACCTCCTTGAACGTGTTAAGCTCTCCGCGTTGTCAGTTTGGTTCCCAAGTACTCAGGAGCGCCTGTGGGGAAGTCTGCCCCAGGCGCTCTTTGTCGTAACCCGGGTTTCTCCGGTACGGGCGATCAGTACTACAACACGAGACTCGCGAAGTGCGGGTCTTATTACCTCGCTCCCGTTCATACTGGGCGTGAGCGATCGACCGTCGAGGAGACGATCATGGTTACCGGCGTTGTGAAGTGGTTCAACGCGGACAAGGGCTTCGGGTTCATCACCCCGGACGACGGCGGCGCCGACGTCTTCGCCCACTTCTCCGCAATCCAGACCTCCGGCTACCGCAGCCTGGACGAGAACCAGCGGGTCGAGTTCGAGGTGACGCAGGGCCAGAAGGGCCCGCAGGCCGCGAACATCCGCCCGCTCTGATGTAGCGGAAAGGCGCCGCGCCCCTCGGGGTGCGGCGCCTTTTGCATGCCCGGCGAAGGCTCAGACGGGAGCGGCTTCCGGCAGCGGCGCCGTTCCGCCCAGGTGAGCGGGCAGCCACCAGCGGTCCTCGGGGCCGGACGGCTTCTCGGGGTATTCGCGCTGGGCCGCGTCGAGCAGGGCGCTGAGGCGCACCTTGAGGGCGGCCGTGAGCGCGTCGGGCGAGGTGCCCTTGGGCATGTCGAGCGCCTCGCCGATTTTGATGAGCACCGGCACGTGCCGCTTGGTCAGCTCTTTCTTGTGCCCCTTGGTCCAGAGCCGGTGCGGACCCCAGACGGCCATCGGGATCAGCGGCACCTTGGCCGAGCGGGCCAGGCGTACGGCGCCCGACTTGAGCTCCTTGACCGTGAACGACTCGCTGATCGTGGCCTCGGGGAAGACGCCGACGATCTGGCCGTCGCGCAGCGCCTTGTTGGCCTCGCGGAACGAGGCTGCGCCGGCGTCACGGTCGACCGGGATGTGCCGCATGCCGCGCATCAACGGGCCGCTCACCCGGTGGTCGAACACCGACTTCTTCGCCATGAAACGGACGAGCCGTTTGGCCGGCTGGGCGCCCAGGCCGCAGAAGATGAAGTCGAGATAGCTCACGTGGTTGCTCGCGAGCACCGCCCCGCCCTCGCGCGGGATGTTCTCCGCGCCATCGATCTGGATCTTGAGATCGAGCACCCGGAACATCGTCTTGGCAAGGGCGACGACCGGCGGATACACGAGTTCCATGGCAAGAAGGTAGCGGAAGTCGCTGAACTTCTCCTGGGACAGGTGCAACGTCCGGCCCCGATCGTGCGTCTTAAGCATTATCGGCTGTTTTCTCTCGGACGTGATCATGGAGGTACCGGCATGCGCGGACCATCCGCCCGCCGGGAGTTCGGTTTTGTGCTCGGGCTCGCCGTCGTCGGCCTCGCGCTGGTTCTGGTCGTGGCGTTCGCGCCGTGGTATTCGCCGGCGACCGCCTATCCCGACGTCAGCCCGACGTTCTGGCAGCAGGTGACGGCCCTGTTCGGCGCCGCGGAAGGACACACCACGCCGACGCCGTGACCGGGTCCTCAGGATCGTGGTGTTCACTGGGATTCATGTCCGAGCAGACTCCGGTGACCCCGCCCTGGCAGCAGCCAGGCGACCGGTTCGGCTCCGGCCTGGTCACGACCATTCCGGGCGCCCCGCCGCGGCAGCCACCGCCCCCCGACGAGCCCGAGTCCCCACAGCCGGACGGACCCAAGCGGCGCCGGCAACAGATGCTGATCTTCGCCGGCATCGCGGGCGCGATCCTCGCCGTCGGCCTGACTGTCGTGCTCATCGTGGTGTTCTCGGGAGGCGGCGACCCGTTCCGGTCCCGGGCCGAGGCGCCGACAGACGTGCGCCCTCCGCTGGCCCAGGCCTGCCCGGCCCCGACGGGCTCGCCGAGCGCCGCGCCGACCCGAGCGCCAGGTGCGTTGCCGCCCGTGACCGGCGCGCGTACCACGGACACCGAGGCCGGCATCTCGTACAAGGCCTATGGCGCGCCCTGGGAACCGTGGACCGACGTCTGGCGCGCCGGGACGCTCGAGGTGCCCTACCGGGTGGGTCAGCACTTCGTCACCGAGCAGTACAGCGGCGGCAGCTACCACGCCTCGATCCTGTCGGCCGCGGTGCCGGCGGCCGACAACGACGCGGTGACGCTCAACCTCGAATGCGTCGGCCGGCAGGTGGCGGCGGACGTGCGGGCGGAGTACTACCCCCAGCCCAACACGATGGACCCGATTCGCGACGAGCTCACGACCCTGGGCGGGCGTCCCGCGTACGTGAGCGAGTTCCGCCTGCACTTCTCGGCCGCCGGTCTGACCGCCACCGAGGAGCTGTCCGCGGTGGCGGTCATCGACGTCGGCAAGACGACCGCGGCCGTCCTGTACGTCTCGATCCCCGGCACCCACAAGCAGTGGGACCGCGCGATCGACGAGGTCTTCGCCTCGGTCCGGCCGGTCTGATCAGCTGCCCAGCAGGCCCCAGCGGCGGCGCAGGGCGTTGTCGGCGGTGTTGAACAGGACGTCGATCAGGATGCCGATGACCAGCACGACGATGATGTAGCTGATCACCAGGCTCGAGTCGGTCAGATCACGGGCCTGCTGCATCCGCACGCCGATGGACAGCGCCCCCGGCACGATGACCAGCAGCTCACCGGCCATCAGGCTGCGCCACGAGAACGCCCAGCCCTGCTTGAGACCCGAGATGAACGAGGGCAGCGACGCCGGCAGGATCAGGTGCCGGTACTTCGACACGCCCCGCATGCCGAGCACCTGCCCGACCCGCAGCCACGTCCGCGGCACGTAGTCGATGCCGCTGATCAGCCCGTTGGCCACCGACGGGGCCGCGCCCAGCACGACCACGAACAGGATGGCGCTCTCGCTGAGCTGGAAGAGCAGGATGGCCAGCGGGAACCACATGATCGACGGCATCGTCTGCAGACCGGTGATCAGCGAGCCGATGGCCGCCCGCAGCGGCGCGAACTGCGACACCAGCGCGCCGATGACGGTTCCGATCAGGACGGCCAGCAGGAAGCCGGTGAACGCGCGGGTCATGGTCACCCGTACGCCGTCCCAGAAGTCGGCCGTCGCGATCACGTTGCCGAGATCGGTGAAGACCGTGGCCGGCGAGGGCAGCACGTAGATCGGCTTCCACTCCGACCAGACCGTGATCTGCCAGACCAGCAGCACGATCGCGATCGCGAGGAACTTCGGCCAGGCGCTGCTCCAGATGCGCTTGCCGAGGTTGCCCTTCTGACGCTGGGGCTGCAGTTCGAGCGCGTCGAGCCCGGCGACCTCGGCGCTCTCGGTCGCGGTGTCAGTGGGCATGGCGGGCGACCTCCGCGCGCAGACGGTCGGTGATCTCGGCGGCCTGGCCGGACACCTCGGGGGAGTCGATGCGCCGGGGCCGGTCGTGGGTGATCGGGTAGTCCTCGATCACCCGGCCCGGACGGCTGCTGAGCAGGATGACCCGGTCGCCCAGCCGTACCGCCTCGCGGACGTTGTGCGTGACGAACAGCACGGTCAGCTGCTGCTCGCGCCAGATCCGCTCCAGCTCGTCGTGCAGAATGTCGCGGGTCATCGCGTCGAGCGCGCCGAACGGCTCGTCCATCAGCAGGATGTCGGCTTCCTGGGCCAGCGCGCGGGCCAGGGCCACCCGCTGGCGCATGCCGCCGGAGAGCTCGTGCGGCCGCTTGTCAGCGAAGCCGGTGAGCCGCACGATGCCGAGCAGCGCCTCGGCCCGTTTGCGGCGCTCGGGCCGGGACACGTCTTGCAGCCGCAGCGGCAGCTCGACGTTGCCCCGGACCGAGAGCCACGGGAAGAGCGCGGCCTCCTGGAACATCAGCGACACCTTGCGGCCGCCCGTGTCGAGTGTGCCGCCGGTGATCCCGTCCAGCCCGGCCACCAGCGAGAGCAGCGTGCTCTTGCCGCAGCCGGACGCGCCCAGCAGGCAGACGAACTCGCCCTGGCCGACCGTGAGCGAGACCCGGTCGAGGGCCAGCAGATCGCCGTAGCTCTTGGAGACGTTCTCCAGCCGTACGACCGATCCGGTCTTCTGTCGCAGGAGGCTCATGAGCTCAAACCCTTCAGGCGGCCGCGTCGCTGACCTCGGGCTTGCCCGCGGCCTTGAGCAGCTCGTTGAGCGGCCCGAGGTCGTAGATGCCCTTGAGGTCGACGGGTTTGAGCAGGCCGACGTCCTCGGCGTGCTTGGCGCTGGTGAACAGCGACGAGGCGACCGGGTCGGCGGTGAAGGTCAGGTTCTTGAACGACGACTTGAGCACCTCGTCCTTGAGGGGCTTGCCGCTGAGCGCCTCGAGCTGGGCGTTCGCCGCGGTCTGGGCCTCGGCGTCGTTCTTCTCGATGAAGTCGAGCGACTCGAGGTGGCCCTGCAGCAGCTTCTTGACCGTTCCCGGGTACTTCTTGAGGAAGTCCTGGCTGACGATCAGGTGGGTGGTGACGAACAGCCCGTTCGGCCACAGGTCCTTCTCGTCGACGAGCACCTTGCCCTTGGACTCCAGGATCAGCCGGCTGTAGTGGGGCTCGGGCACCCAGGCGCCGTCGATCGCGCCCTGGGCGAAGGCCTGCACCGCGGTCGCGTTCTCCTGCGGCAGTACCGAGACGTCGCCGCCGCCCTGCTGGTCGGCGTTGAGACCCTGCTCCTTGAGCCAGGCGCGCAGAGCGACGTCCTGCGTGTTGCCGAGCTGCGGGGTGGCGATCTTCTTGCCCTTGAGGTCGGCCGGGGTGTTGATGCCCTCCTTGACCACCAGGCCCGCGCCGCCCGAGGTGCTGCCCGCGATGATCTTCAGCCCGCTGCCCTTGGACTGCGCCCAGCCGTTGATGGCCGGGTTGGGCCCGATGTACGTGGCGTCGATCGCGCCCGAGAACATCGCCTCGATGGCCGCCGGGCCGGCGTTGAACGTCTTGGTCTCGAGCTTGGTGCTGCCCAGCGCGGTCTCGAAGAACTTCTTGTTGACGCCGACCAGCGCGGGGGAGTGGGTGATGTTGGGGAAGTAGCCGAGTCGGAGGGACTCGGCCTCGGCGCTGCCGCCGCCCGAAGACGAGGACGAACCCTCGTCGTCGCCACCGCAGGCGGCCGGCAACGAGGCGGACAGCAGGGCGGCGGCGGCGACAGCAAGCGCACGTATGGTGCGGGAGCTCATGCGGACTCCTTGATGGTGGAGAGTTCAGCCAGGGTTTTGTGGTCGACGACGCCCTCGATGGCTTCCTCGACCGCGACCCACACGTCGTGCAGCCCGAAGGCGGCGCCGTGGTAGGTCGCGTGGGTGGTGGGCAAGCCGCGGACGGTGGCGAGCGCGCCCCCGGCGGCCCGCACGACGTCTCCGACGGTGATCTCTTCGGCCGGGCGGGCCAGGGCGTACCCGCCGTCGACGCCGCGGTGGCTGTGCAGCAGCCCGGCGCGGCGCAGGTCGAGCAGGATGCCCTGCAGGAAGCTGAGCGGGATCTCCTGGGCGGCGGCCAGGGTCGCCGCTTTGACCAGGCGGGGATGTTCCACCGTGACCGAGAGCATGGCCCTCACGGCGTAGTCGGTGCGCGCCGAGACGTACACGTTCCCCTCCCTGTCCCGCCATACCCGCGTTCGCCTATCTAGTTGATGGGAATGATGGTCTAGGTGGAGATTGGAGTCAAGGCCGGGCCGCTTACCGGAATGCCTCCGGGTGTCCACGTGGTGACCTGCAGTCGCGACGTTGACCTCGGAAGGCGCTAATGTCATTTCGTGGCGCGCAGAATCAAGATCCCCGCGACGAAGTACCCGGTGGAGCGATTCACCCTGGCCAACGGATTGCGGGTGGTGCTGACGCCTGACCGCAGCGCCCCGGTCGTCGGGGTCGCGGTCGTGTACGACGTGGGCATCCGCTCCGAGCCCGAGGGCCGCACCGGCTTCGCCCACCTCTTCGAGCACCTGATGTTCCAGGGCTCCGAGAACCTCGAGAAGCTGGCGCACTTCCGGCACGTGCAGGGCGCCGGCGGCACCTTCAACGGCTCGACCCACCTCGACTACACCGACTACTTCGAGGTGCTGCCCTCCGGCGCCCTCGAACGGGCGCTCTTCCTCGAGGCCGACCGCATGCGCGGGCCGCGGCTCACCGAGGAGAACCTGCTCAACCAGATCGACGTGGTCAAGGAGGAGATCCGGGTCAACGTGCTGAACCGGCCGTACGGCGGGTTCCCGTGGCTGCGGCTGCCGCCGGTGATGTTCTCGACCTTCCCCAACGCCCACGACGGGTACGGCTCGTTCGGCGACCTCGACAGCGCCACCGTCCAGGACGCGCAGTCGTTCTTCGACCGCTACTACGCCTGCGGCAACGCGACCCTGGCCGTGGCCGGCGACTTCGACGTGGCCACCGCGACCGAGATGATCCACCGGCACTTCGGCGACGTCCCGTCCCGGCCCGCCCCCGAGCTGCCCAGCTTCGACGAGCCCGACCTGACCGCTGAGAAGCGCGACACCTACACCGACCGGCTCGCCCCGCTGCCGGGCGTGGCCAGCGCGTGGCGGGTGCCGGACCCGATCGGCGATTTCGGCAACTACCTGCCGTACGTCGTGCTGGCCGAGGTGCTCACCGACGGCGACGCGTCCCGGCTGGTCGAACGCCTGGTGCAGCGCGACCGTACGGTCACCAGCATCGGCGGTTACATCGGCTTCATGGGCGACGAGTTCCAAGTTCGCAACCCCACGGCGATGCTGCTGCAGGCGCACATGCCGCCCGGCGGCGACGCCGACAAGGTGCTGCGCACGGTCGACGAGGAGCTGGAGCGCCTGGCCACCGACGGCCTGCAGCCCGGTGAGCTGGAACGGGTGCAGGCCCGCATCGCGACCCACCTGCTGCGCGACACCGACGCGGTGCTCGGCCGGGCGCTGCCGATGGCGGTGCTCGAACTGCAGCGCGGCCGCCCCGAGCTGCTCAACGAGTTGCCCAAGCTGGTCGGCGAGGTCACCGAGGCGCAGATCGTCGCCGCGGCCGCCACCCTGCGCCCCGAGCGGCGCGCCACCGTAGAGGTCGTCCCCGGAGCCGGAGCCGGGGCATGACCGACTGCACCGGAGCGAGCGAAGCAGGCGTAGGGCCACGAGGGCATGCCGGAGGAGACACAGTATGAGCGCCAAGACCCTGCCTGACCTGATTCCCGACGCGAAGCTCAAGCTGCCCAAGGAGGCCGAGCGCACGCTGGCCGGCGGCCTCACCGTGATCGCCATCCGGCGGGCCGCGGTGCCGCTGGTCGAGCTGAGGCTGCGGGTGCCGTTCGGCAAGGCCCCGCTGCCCCGGGCCACACTGCTCTCGCAGGCGCTGTTCACCGGCACGAGCACGATGTCCAGCGTCGACATCGCGGCCGAGCTGCAGGCGGTCGGCGGTGGCCTGTCGGCAGGCCTCGACCCCGACCGGCTGCTGATCACCGGCAACTCGCTCGCGTCTGGCCTCGACCGCATGCTCGAAATCTTGGCCGCGGTGCTCACCGACCCCGCCTATCCGAACGAGGAGGTGGCGACCGAGCGCGACCGCCTGGTCGACCACATCCAGGTCGCCCTGACGCAGCCGGCGCATCTGGCCCGTACGGCTCTGCTCAAGAGGATGTTCGGCAAGCACCCGTACGCGGTGCAGACGCCCGAGCCCGACCAGGTGCGCTCGGTCCGCCCGGCCGCGCTGCGCACCTTGCACGCCGAGCGGGTCCGTCCCGAGGGAGCCGTGCTGGTGCTGGTCGGCGACCTGAACCCGGAGAAGGCGATCGACGCGGCCGAGAAGGCGCTCGGCAGCTGGACGGGCCCGGCCAAGCAGTCCGAGGCGCCGCCCACCCCGCCGCTCGAGCCCGGCCCGCTGCTGCTCGTCGACCGGCCCGGCGCGGTGCAGTCGTCGCTGCGCATGGCGCTGCCGGCCCTCAATCGCACCGATCCCGACTACGCCGCCCTGCAGCTGGCCAACCTGGTCTTCGGCGGCTACTTCTCGTCCCGCTGGGTCGAGAACATCCGGGAGGACAAGGGCTACACCTACGGCCCGCACACCTCGATCGAGCACTACCTGGCCGGCTCGGCCCTGGTGGTCTCGGCCGAGGTCGCCACCGAGGTCACCGGCCCGTCTCTGCTCGAGACCCTGTACGAGCTGGGCCGCATCGCCAGCCTGCCGCCCGCCGAGGACGAGCTCGAGCAGGCCCGGCGGTACGCCCTGGGCACCCTGCGGCTGGGCATGTCGACGCAGGCCGGGCTGGCCGGTCTGGCCAGCATGTACGCGAGCTTCGGCCTGCGCCTCGACCACCTGCGGCAGTATTCCGCAGCCCTGGCCACCGCCACGCGCGAGCAGGTGGCCGACGCGGCCGCCCGCTTCCTCGCGCCGACCCGGGCGGTCACTGTCGTGCTCGGTGACGCGGAAAAGGTGGCGGCGCCGTTGTCCGCTCTGACCGCGTTGGAACGAAGCGCCGAGTGAGCGCACCCGAGGAGCCGGACGTCCGCGAGCAGCCCGGCGGCCGGGTCGACGCCCCGCCGCTGGCGCGCAGCACCCTCGACCGGGCCGCCGAGCACCGCACCGACGACGAGTGGCTGGCCGCGGCCTGGGACCGCGGCCTGGTGCTGGTGGTCGACCTGAGCAAGGGCGGCCGGGCCCTGCTGGCCGGCGACGAGCTGGTGCTGCTGCCCGCGGCCGAGGCGCCCGACGCCGAGCGCTGGTTCCTCGGCGTCGACCCGGACGGCACGCCGCTGTGGACGGTCGACGCGCCGCTGCCCGAGATCGCCGGCACCCGCGCGGTCACCCTGCGCGACGTCGGCCACCGGCTCGACGCCCGGGACGCCGGAGTGTTCACCGCGGCCGTGGCCCTGGCGAACTGGCATGCGAGCCACAAGTTCTCCCCCCGTACGGGCCTGCCCACCACGGCCGTCGAGGCGGGCTGGGCGCGCAAGGACACCGAGGGCAACATGATGTGGCCCCGCACCGACCCGGCGATGATCGTGCTCGTGCACGACGGCGTGCCCGGTCCCGAGGGCCGCTGCCTGCTCGGGCACAACGCCGCCTGGGGACGGGGCGCCGACGGCGGTTTGCGCTTCTCCTGCCTCGCGGGTTACGTCGAGCCGGGCGAGTCGGCCGAGGCCAGCGTCGCCCGCGAGGTCGGTGAGGAGGTCGGGCTGCGGCTCACCTCACTGACGTACGCGGGCAGTCAGTCCTGGCCGTTCCCCGGCTCGCTGATGCTCGGCTTCCACGCCACGGCGGACGCCGGGAAGCCGATGACGCTCGACCCGGCCGAGATCGACGACGCGCGCTGGTTCACCCGCGATGCCGTGGCCAAGATGATCGCCGGGGATTACCACGATCCGGACAGCGGTGTCCCGATGGGTCTGCCGATGCCCTCTTCCATCGCTTTCTATCTGATTGAGCGGTGGTTGGACGGTTTCACCCGCTAAGGGTTTCAACTTGATCTAATCAGAAAAGTTTTCACGCGAACGAGTAACCAGAAAGCGGCTCAGCAGCGTCTCGGTTTACAAAGACCGAGAGGCGGAAGATCGATGACGCAGGTGCAAGCGCCCGCTTGGGCCCCGATGACCGCGGACGAGCGGGCCCAGTTCGACCGGGACGGGTTCCTCGTGGTGCCCGGGGTTCTGTCCGAGAGCGAGATCGAGGTCGCGCGCAACGCCGTCCTTGGCGCCTTCGAACGGGCCGGTCAGCCCGGTGGCCACGGGCTCGGCGCGACCGGCGCGCTGCACCAGCTCTCCGCGGTGACCTCGCTGCCCGAGCTGGCCTTCCTGCTCGACCACCCGGTGGCGTTCCGCTACATCTGGTCGCTGCTGGGCTGGAACGTGCACGTCTACCACTCGCACATCGACGTGCACCCGCAGATCCACGAGAAGCAGAAGGACTGGTGGCACTGGCACCAGGACGGCGGCCGGCAGAACCGCGAGATCGAGACCGATCCCCGTCCGACGCTGTCGGTCAAGCTGGCCTACTGGCTGTCGGACGTGAGCGAGACCGGCCGCGGCAACTTCACCGTGCTGCCGGGCAGCCACAAGACCAACTGGCTGCCCGGCCCGCCGAGCCGCGGTGTCCCGTGGCCGCAGCCCGAGGGCGCGCTGCAGATCACCGCGAACCCGGGCGACCTGGTCGTGTTCGACCGTCGCCTGTGGCACGCCCGCTCCGACAACTACTCGGAGATCACCCGCGTCGGCGCCTTCTTCGGCTACACCTACCGGTGGATCGCCGGTCGCGACGACGTTGCCGACCTGCCGAACACCCCCGAGTGGGCCGGCTTCAACGACGTGCAGAAGCAGCTGCTGGGTCACTGCCCGCAGGGGGACGGCAGCGGCGACCACGCGTGGGGTCACTACCCCGAGACCACGCCGCTCTACGGCGCCCTCAAGGAGCGGGGCCTGCTCGACTCCAGCATCCCGGCTCTCATCCCGTAACACCCGTTTCCCGGATAACCTGATCTTGTGGGACAAACCGGGACATTGGGCAGCGCGGCGACCGCGGCGGGCCGGCTTCTGCTCGACGCGCTCGGGGAGAAGAGCCCGGCGCGGTCGCTGTCGCGTCTGAACGACTCGCCGCGCGCCGTCCGGCTGCTGCGCGAGCTCTTCACGGTCGCGGTGCGGCGCGGCTTCGTCGGGCGGGATCCGCGCGACGTCACGGCGTACGTGCGCGACCTGCTCGAATATCAGGAGCTGCCGGCCGGCGGCGAGCTGGCCCGCGAGGCCGAGGCGGTGATCCGCTCGGTGATCGGCGAGCCCGAACTGGCGTACGGAATCCCGGATCTTCGCCGTTTCGAGCTGATCTGTTACATCGTCGGCGACCTGGCCCGGCCGCCCGGGGTGCCGACGCCCGAGCTGGTGGCGCTGGTGCACCAGGCGGAATGGCGGCTCACCCGTCTCGGCCGGCTCGCGCCATGAGCCCGATCTTCTCGCCGGTCCAGGGCATCCACACCGCCGCCGGGCGTTACCTGCGACGTGTCGCGTACGAGGACGCGCCCGCGCACGGTGAGAAGCCGACCTCCGCCACCCGCCACGTGTGGGAGATCGCTTTCCAGCTCGCCGTCCGCCGTCGGTTCGAGCCGGACAGCCCGCTGGCCGAGATCCGGCGCACCGTTTCGACGATCCTGAAGCAGCACGCTTCCGCGGCCCTGCCCCCGCTCGCGGCCGAGATGCTGATCCGCGACGCGCTGGACGAGACTGTGCCGGTCGACGAGATCAGCGACCCTGTCCGCAGCCGGGCCCACCTGCTGCTCTTCGCCGGCCTGGTGGACGAGCTGGCCATGACCGACGGCGAGCTCGAGAGCCTGATCGTGGAGGCCGAGGAGCTCGCCGTCGACGCGATCGCGAACACCGTACGGAACCAGTGAGAGGCCCGTCCACGCTGCGGTGGACGGGCCTCTCCGGCTCTCTATCGATCTTCAGTCAATCGCGATGATCGCGGGGGATCAGAATCGCCGGCCACCGAGTTCGCGAGTGGCGGCGTGACGCGCCTCCAGTGCGACCTGGCGAGCGGGACGGTGTGCCTCAGGTGTGTAGTCACTCTGAGGCCGACGCATTCGAGCCCGTGATAACGCTTCTTGGATGAGTCTCATCTTGGTTGCTCCGTTCGAGGACACAGCGGGGGTCTGCTTTCGGTAGTCGGCGAGGTTGTCGCTCAGGGTCGTCATGTCAGGCCGCCAGTCGGACGGCGTTGCGGGAGTCGATTCCGTCAGCGGCGAGCCGCTCCTCGACCTCGTGGGCCAGTTCGGCGTCACGGGCCACGTCGACCTTGCGAGGACGGCCACGCGGCCGCTTGCGCGGAACCACGGCGCCACGCTCGAAGATCTCGCCACCCCAGACACCCCAGGGCTCGTTCCGCTCGGCCGCGCCGGCCAGGCACTCGACGCGCAGCGGGCAGTCCCCGCAGAGCGACTTGGCCAGTTCCAGCTGGGCCGGGGAGTCCGAGAACCACAGGTCCGGGTCGAACTTCCGACAGGGCAGGTTTGCCTCGATCTCGACGCTCACGTCGAGTGGGGCCAGCGCCAGACTCATAAAGCCCGGTCACCTCTCTCTTCTCATCGATCTTCTGGATCGCGTTCCGGTCGTGCACCGGCGGGTGAGCCGGCAAAAAAATTAGGCCGCGGATCCCGGTTACGGGTTCCGCGGCCTCGAGGTGAGCCAGGGGTCTGATTTGTCAGACCGGCCTTCCTCGAGGCGGGACACCGCTGCCACCATCCGTGTAGCGCTTGCTGATGGAGACATTGCTGCCCTTGAACCCAGTGCTGCCTTCGACCTGCTGAAGCTCCAGTGCGCCGCCCAGCTCGGCCCGGACGGAGACCTGGTGCACCTGCGAAGCCGGAGCCCGCTCAGCAGCCAGAACCGGCCCCGAAACGGGAGCGGTGGCCACGAACGGAGCCCGCTCAGCCGCCGCCGGAGCCCACACGGGGGCCGGGGCGAGCAGCGAGACGGACGGAGCGCAGGCACGGGTCAGCGGCATCGACGGTCGCGTCATGCTCATCGTGTAGATCTCCATCGGTGCCACCTCCTCCATCGCGTTGCGCTCGTAGTGATATCGCTGTGTTCTGCCCGCCGAACATCCCTGCTCGGCGAGGTGTGAACTGAGGCTATGCCTGCCCTACAGGAGAGGGCAAACGAATTATCCAAAGTTTTTTCGAGCAACTTCCTCGGCGCTCGCTCCGGCCACCAACGCGAAGACCGAATCGCCGTATTGACCCAGCTTCCGGGGGCCGATGCCGGCGATCGCCAGCAGCTCGGCCGGACTGCTCGGCCGACGTTCGGCCATGGCCACCAGCGTCGCATCGGTGAAAACCACGTACGCAGGCACTTTGAGCTCGCCGGCGGTGGCCGAACGCCACTGCTGCAGGCGGGCGAAAAGGTCCTCGTCGAGGTCCGAGGGGCAGGTCGGGCAGCGGCCGAGTTTGCGATCGGCGCCGGCCAGCAGGGTGGCGCCGCAAACCCGGCACGAGGACACCTGGGAGCGCCTTCGGTCGGGTTTCCGACTCCGGTCACCGGCGCGTTCGGTCGGCGAGTTCCGTTCGAGCTGCGGCAGGAACCGGCACGGACGCCGGGCCCGGCCACCCGGCGAGCGCGATTGCCCGTACGAGAGCCACAGCCACTGCCTGGCCCGGGTGACCCCGACGTAGAGCAGGCGGCGCTCCTCCTCGAGCTGCTCGGGGGTTTTGGCGTACATGGTCGGCAACGTGCCGTCGGCCAGCCCGACAAGGAACACCGCGTCCCACTCCAGACCCTTTGCCGAGTGAAGTGAGGCGAGCGTCACACCGGCCATGGTCGGGGCGTGCTGCTGCTCGGCCCGGCGCGCCAGTTCGTCATTGAATTCGGCCAGCGTCACATCGCGCTGCACGGCGCCGGCCTGCCCGATCGGCTCCAGGACGGGCGCGCGGGCGTACTCCTCGGCCAGCGCAACGATCGCCGCCAGGGCCTCCCACTGTTCGCGGGCGGCGCCACCGGGCGGGGGCTGCTCGCGCTGCCAGCCGGTCGCCGCCAGCGCCTCCACGACCGCCTGCACCAGCGGGGTCTCACCGGGTATCGAGCGGACCGCGGCGCGCATCGCGATCATGGCCTGACGGATCTCGGGTCGTTCGAAGAAGCGCTCCGCGCCCCGTACGACGTAGGGCACCTCGGCCTCGGCCAGAGCCTTCTCGTACGCCTCGGACTGCGCGTTGGTCCGGAACAGCACCGCTATCTCGCTGGCCGGCGTGCCCGCGGCGATCAGGTCACGGCACCGGCGGGCCACCGCGACCGCCTCGCCCGCCTCGTCCGGAAAGATCTTGAGCTCGGGCTCGGCGCCGGGTGGCCGCTGCCCGACCAGTTCGAGCCGCAGCCGGGCCTCGTTGCCGCGGGCCTGGCGGATCACCGCGTTGGCCAGGCCGACCACCTGCGGGGTGGAGCGGTAGTCGCGGACGAGCCGGATCACCACGGCGTCGCGCCGCTGCCGCGGGAAGTCGATCAGGTAGGACGAGGTGGCGCCGGTGAACGAGTAGATCGTCTGGCTGGCGTCGCCGACGACGGTCAGGTCGTCCCGCCCGCCCAGCCAGGCCTCGAGCAGGCGCTGCTGCAGCGGGTTGACGTCCTGGTACTCGTCGACCACGAAGTGCCTGTACTGCGAGCGGATCTGCTCGGCCACGTCCGGGTGCTCCTCGATGCCCCACACCGCGGCACGCAGCATGTCCTCGAAGTCGATCACCCCCTGGCGGCGCTTGAGAGACTCGTACGCCGCGAAGACCTCGGCCACCTTGTCGGGCTCGAAGGGCGGCTCGCGCAGCGCCTTCTTGGCCGCGACGGCGTACTCGCCCGGCTCGACCAGCGACGACTTGGCCCACTCGATCTCACTGGCGAGGTCCCGCGCCCCCGTACGGTCGGCGCGCACCCCGGCCCGGGCCGCGGCCAGGCCGACCACGCGCGCCTTGCTCTCGAGCAGTTCCGGCATGGCCCGGCCCTCGAGCAGCCGGGGCGCGAAATAGCGGACCTGCCGCAGCGCCGCCGCGTGGAACGTGCGGGCCTGCACGCCGGCCGCGCCCAGTTCGGTCAGCCGGGACCGCATCTCGGCGGCGGCCCGCGCGGTGAAGGTGACCGCGAGGATGTGGCGGGGGCTGACCTCGCCGGTGAGCGTCCGGTAGGCGATCCGATGGGTGATCGCCCGGGTCTTGCCGGTGCCCGCGCCAGCCAGGATGCAGACCGGCCCGGCCGGGGCCGTCACCGCCGTCCGTTGCTCGGGGTCGAGCCCGGCCAGCACCGCTTCAGTCCGCACGGTAGGGAATCATGGCACCCGGCCCGGACGTTGTGCCGGAAGGCGCTGTGCCATGTGACCCGTCCGAAGGGAAATCCGACCGATGCTGACCATGTACTCGACGTCCTGGTGCGGCTATTGCCACCGTTTGAAGTCGCAGCTCGACCGGGAGGGCATCGCGTACGAGGTGGTGGACATCGAGCTGCAACCGGAGGCGGCCGAGTTCGTCATGAGCGTGAACGGCGGCAATCAGACCGTGCCCACGGTGCGGATCGCCCCGGGCGGCGGTGGCGACGAGATCGTCATGACCAACCCCTCGATCGTTCAGGTCAAGGAAGCCCTGGCCGCCTGACCGACCCTTCACGGAAGCCCCGGCAACACGCCGGGGCTTCCTTTTTTGATCATTCTTGGGCCGACAGGAAGACCCGGATCGCGCCGCTCAGGTAGGCCGGGTCGTCGACGTGGCACATCTCACGGGCCGAGTGCATCGAAAGCAGCGGGACGCCGACGTCCAGCGTCGGGATGCCGATCCGGGCCGCGGTGATCGGGCCGATCGTCGAGCCGCACGGCACCGAGTTGTTCGAGACGAACTCCTGGTACGGCACCCCGGCCGCCGCGCAGGTGCGGCTCCACAGCGCGGCGCCGGGCCCGTCGGTCATGTAGCGCTGATTCGCATTGATCTTCAACAGCGGGCCGGCCCCGGTGACCGGGCGGTTGACCGGGTCGTGACGCTCCGGCCGGTTCGGGTGCACGGCGTGCCCGGCGTCGGACGACAGGCACCACGAGCCGGCGATCGCGCGGGCCAGATCGGAACGGTCGCCGCCGAGCCCGGTCACGACCCGCTCCAGCACGTCGGCCAGGAAGGGCCCGGCCGCCCCCGAGCGGCTCTCCGATCCGATTTCCTCGTGGTCGAAAGCGGCCAGCACGGCGATCGCGTCGCTCGGCTCGGCCGCCAGCAGCGCGGTCACTCCGGCGTGCACGGACGAGAGGTTGTCCAGGCGGGCCGAGGCGAACAGTTTCTCGCCGGCGCCGAACCGGGCCGGGCCGGCCGAGTCCACGGTGACGACGTCGTAGCCGGCCAGGTCGGCGTCGGGGATCCCGGCCAGGCGGGCCAGATGCCCCACGACGTCGGCGTCCCCGGGGCCACCGGCGCCCCAGACCGGCTGCAGCTCGCGCTGCTTGTCGGGCGCGAACGACTCGTTCACCGCGCGGTCGAGGTGGATGGCGAGGTGCGGGATGCGAGCGAACGGGCCGGTGCGGACCAGGTGCACGGTGCCGTCGCGGTGCACGACCCGGCCCGCGAACTCGAGCTCGCGATCGAACCAGGACGCGACGATCGGGCCGCCGTACACCTCGACGCCCGCCTGCCACCAGCCGAAGGCGGCCGTCGAGGGCTTCGGCTTGAGTTTGAAGCCGGGGGAGTCGGTGTGCGCGCCGAGGATCCGGAACGGGGTGCCCCGGCCGGCCGCCGAGGGCAACGCCAGCGCGATGACCGAGCCGTCGCGCACGATCAGGAGGCGGGCCCCGGGGCGTACGGCGTCGGTCCAGTCGGCCGTCTCGTCGAGCGTCTCGTAGCCGGCCTCGCCCAGCCTGCGCGCCACCTCGGCGGCGGCGTGGTAGGAGCTCGGCGACGCCGAGACGAAGGCTGCCAGATCATCGATGTGGGCGGTGGCGTCCATCGGCCCATCAGATCATGGGCGGCGCGAAGCCCGGCAACCACTTCTCCAAGATCCCGCGGTACGGCGCCTCGGCCTCCAGCTGGCACAGCACGCCGATCGAGCCCAGCGTCACCCGGTGGATCATCAGGTACGACGGTGGCAGGTTGAGTTTGCGGCTCAGCTGGTAGGCCGGCGAGCGCGGGCTGCTCAACCTGGTCGCCTCACCGCGCAGCCAGGCCCGGGTGAAGCGGAACTTCTCGACGGCGACCGGCTCGATCATCGGACGCAGGAAGTCGAGCACGGCCTGCGCGTCGATCTCGTCGTCGGGCTTGATGAAACCTTCCTCGCGCAGCCCGTCGGCCACCCCGGCGGCGTCGCCGTCGAGCGCGAGCCGCACCAACCGGCCGATCGGTTCGGGCAGTCCCTCGGGCAGCCGGGCCACCGCGCCGAAGTCGATCACGCCGAGGCGGCCGTCGGGCAGCATCCGGAAGTTGCCCGGGTGCGGGTCGGCGTGCAGCAGCCCCGCGCGGGCGGGCGCCGAGAAGTGCAGGGTCGCCATGAGACGCCCGGCCTCGTCCCGTTCCTGCTCGGTGCCGTCGGCGATCACCTTGGCCAGCGGCGTGCCGTCGACCCACTCGGTGACCAGCACCCGTGGCGCCGACGCGATCACCCGCGGCACGAAGATCTCGGGATCGTTCCCGTACGCCTCGGCGAAGGCCCGCTGGGTCTCGGCCTCCATGGCGTAGTCGAGCTCCTCGGTGATGCGTTCCCGAAGCTCGGCCAGCAGCGGCTTGATGTCCATGCCAGGCTGGATGATCTTGAACATGTGGGCCAGTCGGGACAGCTGCTTGAGGTCGGCCAGCAGCGCGTCGCCGGCGCCCGGATACTGCACCTTGACCGCGACGGGCAAGGTTTTGGGCTTCGCGTTCCGGCGGGCCGGCGGCAACTTCCAGACGGCGCGATGCACCTGCCCGATGCTGGCGGCGGCGGCCGGGCTGTCGTCGAACTCGGCGAACAGGTCACGCCAGTCCTCGCCGAGCTGCTCGGCCAGCGCCCTGTGCAGGCTGGCCACGGGCATCGGCGGCGCGGCCTCCTGCAGCTTGGTGAGCGCCTGCCGGTAGGGGCCGGCCATCTCTTCGGGCATGGCGGCCTCGAAGACGCTCAACGCCTGCCCGAACTTCATGGCGCCGCCCTTGAGCTGCCCCAGGACGCTGAACAGCTGCTCGGCGGTGCGCCGCTGGATGTCCTCCGAGATCACATCGGAAGCCATCCCGACGGCACGCTTGCCGAGCCCCAGCGCCGTGCGCCCGGCGAACCCCAGCGGAAGCGCCGCCAGCTTGGCGGTGCGGGCCGCCGCACGCCGCGGTATGTCGCTCACCAGATCATTGTGACCGAAACGCGGCTGATGAAACGCCCGCCTGAAGCCGGTTGCCCCTACAACGCCCGAAAAGTCCACCCCCCAATTCCCAACTCCCATCACCAAACCTCCCCAACCGCACCCTCGCCGGGCCATCCCGCCCGACGCCGGCGGAAGACACGGAACGTAAGTAAGCGGCCAGTGTCGCTCCTCCAGAAGCTCTCCCCGTCTGCCGGATATATCCGTCACAAGGGTTTCTCCGGATTGGCGAAAGTTAGCGCTTCGGGACAGATGCCCAAGGGCCGGGCAAGCAGGATCCGGCCGTGCGCCGGCGATCCCAGCGGAGGCAGAGCCGGCGCCGCGCAGGAGTTGAAGGCAGGCGTGGTCACTGCCAATGGGTGGCGTCCGGCGGCACATGAGATCGCGGCGGTTGGGTGTCGCCCGGAGGCAGAGGCGGTCAGGGCGGTTGGGTGGCGGTCGGCGCCGCTGACGGGTTGACCCGCTGGCGGGCGGGGCGGCGGGCGCAGTCGCAGTCGGGGTGCGGCGTCCACGTGCGGCGGCGCTGGCGGGTCGGGTTGGTCAGCTCGATCGAGGCGCCCAGCGTCCCCGGGGAGCCGCCGTCGATGAAGGTCAGCGACTCCTCGACGGCCACCGCGGTCGCGGCCAGCAGGGTGGCCACGGTGCACGGTTCGGGCAGGGTGCGGGGCGGCTGTCCGGGCCAGGCGGCGTCGCGGTCGCGGCGGTGCAGGTCGAGACAGGCGAGGCAGGGGCCGCCGACGGCGGGGACCAGGGGGCCGATCACCGGGGCGCCGTCGCGGATGGTCACCGCGAGGTGGGGCTGGCGGCGGCCGGCGTAGGCCGCCGCGACCACGGCGACGGGGCTGTCCGGGTCGAGCTGAATGACCAGGGTGGCGGGCTGACCACGTACGCCGTTGGTCTCGACGCCCTCGACGGTGCGCGCGACGGCCGCCTCAACCGCCTCGGTGCGCGTCCGGCCGATGTCGGAGGCGCGCAGCGGCCCGCCCGCCAGCTCGCCCCGGTGCACCAGGCCGGGCAGGTCGAGGTGGATGTGACCGACCCCCGCCTCGGCCAGCGCCACGGCAATCGAAGCGCCGAGCCGTCCCTGCCCGCAGATCACCACGCGGGAAGCGCCTCGGCGGCGCAGCCGGGTGGCGGGGGTCGGTGAACCTTCGCCGCGCAGGGCGAGCACCGCTGCCTCGCCGGTCAAGCGGTCGGCGCCGCGTACGGGAGGGAGGAGCGCCGTGGCCGGCACGGTCAGGCCCGCGGCTTCCAGCGCGTCGAGCACGGCCCGGGCCTCGTGGGGTGGGACACCGTCGGCGACGGCTTCGAGCATCACCACTCGCTCGGGGCGGCTGCCGTCGAGGAGGTCGAGCACGCGGGCGGCGCGCGGATCGGGCAGGCGCAGCACCGCGGCGCGGGTGGGGTCGGAGCCCAGCTGCAACTCGAAGCGGTTGCGCCAGACGCGAGGGAGTCCGGGGATGAGCGTGGGACGGTTCACGCGTCACACGATGTCACCACAAAAACGCGGAGCGAGAAGTTGTCCACAGGCCTCGAAGGGTCGTGACGCGCTCTGTCCACAGGCTTCGGGAAGTTATCCACAGGCCGAGACAGTTATCCACAACCTCACTCAACGTGTGTGGACAGATCGGGTTGCGCCCCTGAGGGGTAATGCACCGGGGAGGGCGAGGTGCCCTCCCCGGGTGGGTGAACGACCTTGCCGCAGGCTTGACGATGGCCTAGTGGGGCGAAGCCTGCGGGGGTCGTCCGGCTCAGACCTTGGCCTTGCCCAGGATGCGGTTCACGGTCGTCCCGCACACCGGGCACTTGCCCTTGGCCATGTTCATGCCCGTCTTCGACACTTCGACGGTGCCCTGGAAGTCGCGCTTCTCCTTGCACTTCACGCAGTAGCCGTTGTACGTGTTGTCGGCCACGGTTCCTCCTCGTTCATGTTGTCGGCCGGGTCGATCCCGATGCCTGCTCGCGGTGGCAGGCCGCGACCTGTGTTCGGCGCTGGACCGCTCCGACCACGCGGATGTGGCCACCCGTCGGGCGAGCACTACCCAGGTCAGGCCTGTTCCATGTCAGCGCGGCGTCGGCGGTCTCGCCGACGACGCTGAGTGTGCCGGTCCGAATCGCCCTTTTTGGGATGTTGTGCCGCAACACGCCGTGATGTGCCATCAAACGGGCAGAAATGGGACGTTGCGCGCGATGGTGACCACATCTCGGCATGCGCTAGGTTGGCGAGGGGGCGCGGATGTTGCTCGCGTGCAAAATTTTTTCGGTATTACCTGGACGAAGTACGCAAATCCGGCGGGTGTCATCCGGCGTACTCTTGCGGTGACATGGGTCTCACGGATTAGCGTCTCAACGTGAACCCGAATCTGGGCCGCGCGAGCCGGTAATGGCCCGGACGCGCAAGCCTGTCGTGGAAGTGCGGCGCAGCCAGCGCCGTCGGCGCACAGTGTCCGCGTACCGCGATGGTGAGCGCGTGGTGGTGCTCATCCCCGACCGGTTCTCCCGGGCCGAGGAGACCGAGTGGGTCGAGCGGATGCTGGCCCGCCTGGCCGCCCGCGACGAACGCATCCAGCGCACCGACGACGAGCTGCTGGTCAGAGCCCGCCGCCTGACGACCCGATACCTGTCCGACCACGCCGACAAGGTGCGGCCCGCCAGTGTGCGCTGGGTGACCAACCAGAACGGCCGCTGGGGTTCCTGCACCCCCGACGACGGCACGATCCGGATCTCGCACCGCATCCAGGAAATGCCCGACTGGGTCATCGACTACGTGTTGCTGCACGAGCTGTCCCACCTGGTCGTGCCGAGCCACAACGCCACGTTCTGGGAGCTGGTCAACCGCTTCGGCAAGTCCGAGCGAGCCCGTGGTTACCTCGAGGGCATCTCGGCGGCCACCGGCCTGGTCCTCGCCGACGACTGATCAACACCTTCCCCCGTACGCGGGGAAGGGTTTTCACCCGCCGAGAAGCGCTCGCGTGTTGTCCCAGCCCTCCAGCGCCGGATCAAGGCTCGCCAGCTCGGCCGGCCCCCGCAGCCGCCGCCACTCGGGCGTGGACGAGACGTCGCCCGGGCTGGGAGCGCCTCGCCGCAGCACCTGGGCGCTCGCCGAGTCGAGGTCGTGATCGGTCAGCCATGGCGGCGCCGGCAGGCTCGTGGCCAGGCCCAGCAGACCGTTGCCGGGCCCGCCCGGCGCCACCGCGACAGCCTTGTTCTCCAGGGGGCGCAGCAGCTTGCCGAGGATCATCCCGGGCACGTCGGGCGCGTCGGCGGCGATCACAGCGGCCTGATCGAAACCGTCGGCCGCCGCGGCGCTCAGCACCGGCAGAAACGTCGCCGTGGGCACCTCGTACAGGCGCATCCCGGGCCAGGCGATCTCTTCGGCCAGCGTCAGATCGGCGCTCGTGGCCGCGATCGCCGCCTCGGCCTGGGCAAGCCGCGCCAGCAGGTCGACGACGTCCTCGGCCAGGGCGGCCCGCCAAGCGGTCAGATCAACGCCGGGCGGGCTCCATGTCACCGGCACCAGCAGTGCCGCTACCAGTCGGCGAGTCACTTGTCGCTGTCGTCGCCTTCGCCCTTGTCGCCCTCGTTCTTCTCGAGGTTCTCGAGCTCGCTGATGTCCCAGTCGGGGGTGCCCTGGGCGAAGACCTGCGGGTTGGCGAAGTCCTCGTCGGTCGGCAGCAGGTCGGGGTGGCCCCACAGGGCGTCGCGGCCCTGCACACCGCGGTGCTCGAGGACGGCGGACCACAGCGCGCCCGCCTCACGCAGGCGGCGCGGGCGCAGCTCGAGGCCGACGAGCGCGGCGAACGTCTGCTCGGCCGGGCCACCCGCCGCACGCCGGCGCCGGAACGCCTCGCCCAGCTGCACCACGGACGGCAACCTGTCGCCGGCCGCGCTGTCGACCACGTGGCCGACCCAGCCCTCGATCAGCGCGAGCGCCGTCTCGAGGCGGGCCAGGCTCTGCTTCTGCTGCGGCGTGTCCTCCGGCGTGAAGATGCCCTCGAGCGCCATGGCCTGCATCGACTCCGGGTCGGCGGGGTCGACGCGGCTCATCGCTTCCTCGATGGCCTCACGATTCACGGTGATGCCGTTCGCGTACGTCTCCACGGCGCTCAGCACGTGCGCGCGCAGCCACGGCACGTGCCCGAAGAGCCGCTGGTGGGCCGCCTCACGCAGGGCAACGTACAGCCGGACCTGGTCCTCGGGGATCTCCAGGCCGTCCCCGTACGCCTTGATGTTGGCCGGGACGAGGGCGGCGGTGCCGTTGGGGCCGAGCGGCAAGCCGATGTCGCCCGCCGAGAGCACCTCGGCCGCGAGCTGGCCCAGGGCCTGGCCGAGCTGCCCGCCGAAGAGCGCCCCGCCCAGGGTCGCCACCATCGACTGCATCGGGCCGAGCTGGGCCTTGGCCTCGTCGGGCACGAGATCGCCCATGGCGCCGACCATGCGGCCCGCGATCGGGTCGCACAGCTTCTTCCACACCTCGAGCGTGTTGTAGATCCACTCGTTGCGGTTCCACGCGGCGGCCACCCGGATGCCGCTGGGCAGCGCGGAGGCCGGGTCGAGCCACAGGTCGGCGAGGCGCAGCGATTCCTCGACCTGGTGGCGCTCGAACATGTTCACGGCGGGGTCACCGGCGGCGGAGAGCTGGCTCTGCGCGACCTGACGGGCGAGGTCCCAGTTCACGGGGCCACTGCCGGCCCCGGCGAACATCTGCTGCAGCTGCGCCATGAACTGCTGCATCTGCTGCGGGTCGGAGGGGTCGGGCGGCTGGGCGCCCGGCAGGGAGAAGCCGAACGGAATATCAGGCACGTGTTCAACCGTACGCGCGAAACGGCCGCTCCGGACCCATGGCGGTGTCAGCTCAGAGAGAACTCAGGCAGGGGCGATAGTCTCACGCGCATGAGACGTCGTGGTGTCACCGTAATCCTCGGCGCCCTGATCACCGCCCTGCTGGCAGTCGGTGTGATGGCCGCACCCCTGCCCTACGTGGTGCTCAAACCCGGCCCGACGGTGAACACGCTCGGCTCGGACAACGGCACCGAGGTGATCCAGGTGACGGACGCCAAGACCACGACGTCGGCCGGGCAGCTGCGCCTGACCACGGTGAACGTGCAGTCGCAGGTGGAGCTGGTGTGGGCGATCAGCAGCTGGTTCAGCTCGTCGGACGCGGTCGTCCCGCGTGAGCTGATCTACCCGCCGGACCGTACGGAGAAGCAGGTCGAACAGAAGAACGCCGAAGAGTGGACCCAGTCACAGAGCAGCGCGGTCACGGTCGCTCTGACCAAGCTGGGCTACCCGGCGCGTCCGGCCGTCAGCAAGGTCGTCGAGGGCGGCGCCGCGACCGGGATCCTGCAGAAGGACGATGTGATCACCGCGGTCGACGGCACGGCGGTCGACTCCCCGGCGAAACTGACCGAGCTGGTCCGGGCCAAGCCGGCCGGCAGCGAGCTCGCCATCTCCTACCTGCGCGGCGGCAAGGCCGCGACGGCGAAGATCACGACCAAGGCCTCCGCCGACGACAACACGCCGCGGCTGGGCATCGAGATCGGCGCCAAACAGGACGCCCCGTTCAAGGTCGAGATCGACCTCGACAAGATCGGCGGACCGAGCGCGGGGCTGATGTTCACGCTCGGGATCATGGACAAGATCAAGCCGGAGGACCTGACCGGCGGAAAGATCGTTGCGGGTACGGGAACGATCGACAACGACGGCAACGTCGGCCCGATCGGCGGGATCCCGCAGAAGCTGGTCGGCGCCAAGAAAGCCGGCGCTCAACTGTTCCTCGTGCCCAAGGGAAACTGCGCCGAGGCGCTGCGGAACTCGGTCGACGGGCTTGTGATGGCCGAGGTGGCCACCGTGGACGACGCGCTCACCGCGCTCAAGACCTTCAGCGGTGGCGGCACTCCGAAGCCCTGCTCGGCCGCGTGACAGATGACGTACTGTGAGACACCGGCCCGACTGAAATGTGGAGCCTCCGTTGGTTATGCGTAACAGCCCTCTACCGAGGATGAGCCGGCGCGGTCGCGTCACCGTCGGCGTCCTGGTCGGGGTCTTTCTTCTTTTCACGCTGCTCGGGTGGGGCATCGACGCGTACACCGATTACCTCTGGTTCAACGAGGTCGACTTCGTCAACGTCTTCTCCGGTGTTCTGCTCACCCGGCTCCTGCTGTTCCTGGTCATCGGCCTCGCGGTCGCTCTGATCATCGCAGGCAACCTCTATCTGGCGTACCGGCTGCGACCGCTGCTGCGGCCGCACTCGGCCGAACAGGCGACGCTCGAGCGCTACCGCATGATCATTGCGCCGCGCCTGGGCACCTGGATCACCGTTCTCACCGTCATCATCGGTTTCTTCGCCGGGCTCTCCGCGCAGGGCCGGTGGAAGGACTGGATACTCTTCCGCAACGGCGGCAGCTTCGGCATCCAGGACCCGGAGCACAAAGTGGACGTCGGGTGGTACGTCTTCGACTACCCGATGATGCGTTACGTGCTCGGCGTCGCCTTCACCGCCGTGGTGCTCTCGGTGCTGGGCTCGCTCGCCATGCACTACGTCTTCGGCGGCGTACGCCTGCAGGGCGTCGGCGACCGCATGACCACCGGCGCGCGGGCGCACCTGACCTCGCTGGTCGCGCTGTTCGTGCTGCTCAAGGCGGTGGCGTACGTCCTCGACCGGCGGGCCCTGCTGCTTGAGCAGCACGTCTCGCCGGGGTTGTACGGCGCGGGCTACACCGACGTCAACGCGTTGATGCCGGCCAAGGAGATCCTCGCGTACATCTCGATCGTCGTGGCGATCGCGATCATCGTGTTCTCCAACGCGGGCCTGCGCAACCTGGTATGGCCCGGCGTCTCGCTGGCCCTGCTGGCGATCTCGGCGGTAGCCATCGGCGGCATCTACCCGCTGGCCGTGCAGAACTTCTCGGTCAAGCCCAGCCTCAGCGAGAAGGAAGCGCCGTACATCCAGCGCTCCATCGACGCCACCAGGGCGGCCTTCGGGCTGGACGGCACCGAGGTCGCGCCGTACCGGGCCAACACCGTGGTCCCGCCCGGCAATCTGGCCTCCGACACCAGCGCGCAGAACGCCCGCCTGATCGACCCGCAACTCGTCTCGCAGGCGTTCACCCAGTCGCAGCAGTCCCGCGGCTTCTACGACTTCGGGGCCAAGCTCGACGTCGACCGCTACTCCATCAACAACAAGACGGCCGACTACGTGGTCGGCGTCCGTGAGATCAACGACGACAAGCTGACCACGCAGCAGCGCAACTGGCTCAACCGGCACACCGTCTACACCCACGGCTACGGCCTGGTGGCGGCGCCGGCCAACCAGTTCTGCGGCGGCCTGCCGTACTTCGTCTCCGGGTTCCTCGGCGACGACCGTTCCGGCAACTGCTCCTCGGCGACCGAAGAGATCAAGGTCAGCCAGCCGCGGGTGTACTACGGCGAGCAGTCCACCGAGTACGCGATCGTCGGCCAGGAGGACGAAAACCGCCGGGTCGAGTTCGACCGCCCGCAGGAGGACAACAACAACGCCGAGGAGCTCTACACCTACACGGGTGAGGGCGGTGTCTCGATCGGCTCGTTCTTCCGCCGGCTGGTCTTCGCGATCAAGAACACCGAGAGCAACTTCGTGCTCTCCGACGCGGTCAACTCCAAGTCCAAGCTCATGTACATCCGCGAGCCGCGCGAGCGGGTGGCCAAGGTCGCGCCGTTCCTGACGATCGACGGCGACCCGTACCCGGCGGCCGTCGACGGCCGGATCGTGTGGATCCTCGACGGCTACACCACGTCGGCGAGCTACCCGTACTCGCAGAAGATCAACCTGGCCACCGAGACGCAGGACGAGCTCACCGGTCAGGGGCAATTCGCCCTGGCCCGCGACGACGTCAACTACATGCGCAACTCGGTCAAGGCGACCGTCGACGCGTACGACGGCACGGTCAAGCTGTACGAGTTCGACGACAACGACCCGGTGCTCAAGGCGTGGAACAAGGCCTTCGGCGGCGACCTGATCGTCCCGAAGGAAGACACCCCGCCGGCCCTCGAACAGCACTTCCGTTACCCGCAGGACCTGTTCAAGGTGCAGCGCAACCTGCTCACCCGGTTCCACGTGACCGACCCGCAGGCGTTCTTCTCCGGCCAGGACTTCTGGCAGGTGCCGAACGCGCCCGACGCGCCGTCGAGCAACCAGAAGCAGCCGCCGTTCTACCTCAACGTGCAGCTGCCCGAACAGGACCAGACCCGGTTCCAGCTGACCGCCGGCGTCACACCGGCCAACCGCGAAAACCTGGCCGCGCTGATCTCGGGGTCGTACGTCGACAACAAACCCGTGATCCAGGTGCTCGAACTGCCCGACCAGACGGTCACACCAGGACCGGTCCAGGTGCACCAAAAGATGACCGCCAACGCGACCGTGCGGCAACAGATCACCCTGCTGTCGAACAACTCGCAGTCCCAGGTGCTCTACGGCAACCTGATCACCTTGCCCGTCGAAGGCGGCGTGCTCTATGTGGAGCCGGTCTACGTCAGACCCGGCAACCAGGAGAACGCGGCCCCGCAGCTGCAGAAGATCCTGATGTCCTACGGCGACGGCGGAACGTACGTCGTGCTGGCCGACAGTCTCAAACAGGGCCTCGACCAACTCGTGCAGCAGGGCAAGAACGCGCAGACCGGCAACAACAACAGCGGCAACACGGGTAACAACAGCGGCAACAACAGTGGCGGCAACACCGGCACCAACCCGCCGCCGGAAACGCTCACCGGCGAGCTGGCCGCCGCCGCGACAGCGCTCGACCAGGCCATCGCCAACGTCCGAACGGCCCAGCAGTCCGGCGACTTCGCCCGCTACGGCGAAGCGCTCAAGGCCCTCGACACCGCGATGACCAACTTCGAGAACGCCCGCAACGCCGCCGGCAGCGCCACCCCGAACCCCTCCGGCTCGGCGCCGGCGCCCAACCCAACCCCGAGCGGCTGACCGTTTGGGGCCGGTGACCCACCGTGTGCTGGGTCACCGGCCCCCGTTTTGCAGCCATCGCCCCCGTTGCGCTAGTGTTAACAGGCCGACGCGGGGTGGAGCAGCTCGGTAGCTCGCTGGGCTCATAACCCAGAGGTCGCAGGTTCAAATCCTGTCCCCGCTACGAGTCGAGAGGCCCCTGTTCGCGGAAAGCGCGAACCGGGGCCTCTTCGCGTTTTGCCTGGGGGCCGAGCCCCCAGACCCCACGTTACGGTGGTCGCTGGGGTGAGTCGTTCACGCTGGGTCCTGCGACTTCGTCGCGGTCGGGGTGGCGACTTCGTCGCGGGCCGCGGACTCCGGTGGGCGATTGTTCGGTGCGGGGGTTTGGCGTGTGCTGGTGGGGAACGTTGATGTAGCGGGCCGGTCTCTTGCGCGGTGCGTGCTGTCCCTGTCGTCGTGAAGTTGCCGACGGACGGGTTGGTGTTGGGTGGGGGTACCAGGTGCGCGATACGCCGTCGCCCACCACCCTGATGTCTTTCCGGGTGTGCGGACAGCAACGGCTGCACGAGGTGCCACAACGACTCCGGGTAGTACTTGTCCACATCACTCACGCCCGTACAACGAATGATGTTCGAACTCAACAACCCCTAATGAGATGCGGTCTTAAGGTCCCCCCGGCGGTAGCCGACAAGGTCAGTAGAGGCCGACGTCGGCCAGCCGGCCGCCGGGGAGGGTGGCCAGGGCGCGTAGTGCGAGGGGACGGTCCTGTTCCCGAGCCTGGGCGAGGAGCCGTTCGTCGTCTTCGAGGTCGGCGAGGAATCTGAAATGGGTGCGAAGGGCTTCCGACAGCTCGGCTGCAGTGGGCGTGGGGACGGCGAGCGCTCCGATGTCCTGTTCGTCGAACTCGCCTGCGCCGCGGTCGCGGAGCCACTTCTCCGGGTTGAAGGCGGGGCCTTCGTGGCCTTGCTTCCAGAAGGTGTCGCCGGCGTGGAGGCCGTTGGCGTCGACCCAGATTTTGAGGACGGCGAGACGGCGTACGAGGGCATGGTCCAGTTTGCCGGTGATGGGGGTGTTGGTCATGGCCCAGCGCAGGTCGTACATGTCGCGGGCGGGAGTGGCGCGATTCAGACGGGCGATCTTCTCGGCGATGTTCTCTTCGAGGCGGATCACCTGCAGTTGAGGTAGAGCAGGTAGTCCGTACCGGGTGTGAATGGGCAGGGGTTGCCATCCGCGCAGGACCGGCGGCAGCCAGGGCGGCGGATTCAAGTCGAGTTTGCTCTGCAAGGCACCGGTGTCGCCGCCGAAGCTGTGGTCGTAGGTGAGCGTCCACTTGCCGCGCCGTTCGATGACGCCGTAGCTGAAGGGGCCGACCTTGAGTCCGTCGACGGCGGCGATCAGGTTGGTGAGCGCGTCGTCGGGATCGGCGCCGATCTTCGTGCTGGAGAAGTCCAGATCGAGGGAGAAGCGCCCGGCGTTTCCCGCGTACAGCTTGCGCAGCGCGGTGCCGCCCTTGAACGTCATCGCGTCGAGGACGCCGAGCCCGTGCAGGTGGCGAAGCAGAAGGTCTTGGGCGATGTCGACAATGGCGGCGTCACGGCCTTGGGCACCGGCGCCACGCGGTGTGTGCCGGGCAATGTGTCCGACGGTCAGGTTGATGTCGTTCATGTGGCGGCTCGCAGGGTGCGGGGGTCGAAGGGGAGGCTGGTGTCGGCGACCTGCCAGGTGTTGTCGTGGCGGCGGAGATGTCCTCGCGGGCCGAACCAGGTTTTGCCGTGCAGGGGGCTCGACTCGCGGATCGCGTCGGCCAGGTCGGGTCGCATTCCCTGGAGCAGGTAGCCGGTGCGTGCGCTGGTGGCCGACGGCCGACCGGCCAGTTCGAGGGACAGCTCTTCCCAGGACAAGTCGGCGGCAAGTTCCGGGAGCCATTCGAGCGCACTCGCCCAGGAGCGCACGGCACCGGGCTTTGCCGTCATGTGTACGAGAATGCTTTCCGGAGCGAGTACCGGTACGCCGCGCTGATCCTGGTAGCGAAGGTGGGGATCGAAGACGGATGCCGCAACGCCCGCGGGTAGCTGACGCGCCAGTTCGGTCGTCGCGGCGGCGACCGCGATGTGGGTCGGCACGCGGTCGGCGAAGCCGTGCGCCCAGGCGGCGGCTTGCAAGGTCAAGGCGCACCGCGCGGAGGGTCGTTGAGCCAGGAAGGCGCGTAGGGGCATGAGCGGGTCGTTACGGGAGTAGGCACCTGCCATGGCGGCGGGTGCGAACTCCCAGACACCGCGTTGCCCGGTTGGTAGTAGCCACCCCCGCTCGCGCAGTCGCGCGGCCACGATCCGGACCGGGGTGCGCAGGCCATGGTGTTCGACGAGCTGAGCGAGTTGCTCACTCGTGACAAGCGTGGGCTGCTCGAGCTCCAGCTCTTCAAGGATACCCCCCAGCGAAGGCGGGATCGTCCGTGTCATCGGATGCGCCTCTGTATCAGGAACAGTTACTAACTTGACCAGATTGACACCTCCCGCTGGCAGTGTCAATTCAGCATAGTAAGTAACTGTTCACGTTACTTGGCGGACAGATACGACACCACGACCACTACCAATGGCCACCTGGGCCTTACTCCGACCGATACCGACAATCCGCCCGGCTGTCTCCAAGCTCGTCACCGACCCCAGCTCGCGGACCTTCGCCGCAGTCCAGATCGCTCGCTCCGCCACAGCCCGAGCTCCTGGTCGAGGTTCGCTCGTACCGCCGGCAACCGGGCGGCACGACAGATACCGAACAATCGCCCACCGGAGTCCGCGGCCCACGACGAAGTCGCCACCCCGACCGCGACGAAGTCGCAGGACCCAGCGCAACAAACCCACCCCAGCGACCACCGTAACGTGGGGTCTGGGGGCTCGGCCCCCAGGCAAAACGCGAAGAGGCCCCTGTTCGCGCTTTCCGCGAACAGGGGCCTCCCACCTCGTAGCGGGGACAGGATTTGAACCTGCGACCTCTGGGTTATGAGCCCAGCGAGCTACCGAGCTGCTCCACCCCGCGTCGGCGAGGACAACACTACCTTGCTTGGTCGGTGGGTGTCAGGGCGGGGCCGGGTGGTGGTTATCGGGTGAGCTCGGGGACGGGGTAGGTCACGCCGGTGAGTTGTTCGGAGACGGTCCACAGGCGCTGCTGGATGGTCTTGTTGTGGGAGGCGGGGCTGGATGTGACCTGCTTGGGGTAGCCGCGGATTTGGAGGAGGTTGCCGGGGCCGTAGTACTGGCCGCCGGTGACGTTCGGGTCGGTGGCGGCGCGCAGGGTGGGTAGGGCGCCCATTTCGGCGTTCTGGGTGAGCAGGGTCGCGAGCCAGGTGATCGGGAGGCGTACGGCGGTCGGGGTGTGGCGTATGAGTTCGGTGTTGGACACGCCGGGGTGGGCGGCGACCGCGATGGTGGCGCCGTGGGGTGTGAGGCGGCGCTGCAGTTCGTACGTGAACATCAGGTTGGCGAGTTTGGACTGGCCGTAGGCGGCGACGCGGCTGTAGGCGTGTTCCCACTGCAGGTCGTCGAAGTGGATGTCGGCGCGGATGCGGTGGCCGCCGCTGCTGACGGTGACGACGCGGGAGCCGGGGACGGGCAGGAGCCTGTCGAGCAGCAGGCCGGTGAGGGCGAAGTGGCCGAGGTGGTTGGTGCCGAACTGCATTTCGAAACCGTCGGCGGTGGTCTGGCGGGGGGTGTACATCACGCCGGCGTTGTTGATGAGCAGGTCGATGCGGGGGTGGGCGGCGCGCAGGTCGGCGGCCGCTGAGCGGATGGATGCGAGCGAGGTCAGGTCGAGGGCTTGGACGGTGACGTCGCCGTTGATGCGGGCCGCGGCTTGCCGGCCTTTTTCGATGTTGCGGACGGCCAGGACCACTGTTGCCCCGTGTTCGGCGAGCGCTCGGGCGGTTTCGTATCCCAGCCCGGTGTTGGCGCCGGTCACGATCGCCACGCGGCCGCTCTGGTCGGGGATGTTCTGTTCGCTCCACTTGCCGCTCACGATGATCTCCTAAGGAACCGTCGGTCTTTTATGTGACCAACGTAAGAGACCAGCGGTCTGCTGTCAAGGGACCGGCGGTCTTTAAGCTAGGCTGGTGGCGTGACATTTCAGCGGGCGCGCAGCGAGGAGCAGCGGGAGATCAGGCGCAGGGCAATCCTCGACACGGCGGCGGCCATGCTCGACGAGATGCCCGTGGCCGAGGTGAGCCTCAACGAGCTCAGCCGGCGGGTGGGCCTGGCCAAGTCGAACGTGCTGCGGTATTTCGAGTCGCGTGAAGCCGTCCTGCTCGAGCTGCTGGACGTCTTCCTCGGGGAGTGGCTCGCCGAGCTGGCCACCGAGCTGGCCGCCGGTGTCGAGGCCCGGGCGTCCGTCGAGAAGCGGGCGGATCAGGTGGCTGACATCCTCAGCCGGTCCCTGGCGGAGCGGACGGTGCTGTGCGACCTCTTCGGCGCGCAGGGTGGCGTCCTCGAGCACAACGTCTCGGTCGAGGTGGTCAAGCGGCACAAGCGTGCCTCGCTGGGCAGGCTCGCCGACATGGCCGGCCTGCTGCGCCGTCATCTGCCCGAGCTCGGCGACGACGCGCCGGTGCTGTGTCTGATCATTCTGGTTTCGGCGGGCGCTCTTTCGGCGTACGTGCCGCCGCCGCCCAGCGTTCTCGCGGCCTATGCGGACGAGCCGGCCCTTGCCGTGTACAACCTTGAACCCCGTGACGGCCTGCGCCTCGCCTTCACCGCCATGCTCGTCGGCGTGCTGCCACGAACCTGACCAATTCCCCGTAAGGGGCACCGGGCGTCAAAGCCTTTCCCTGTACGCGGCACCAGGCGCTCGACCCTTCCCCGTACACGGCACTGGGCGTCAGGGCCGCTTTCCCGTACGCGGCAACGGGGCGCGGAGCCTTTCCCGTACGCGGCAACGGGGTGCCCGCGTACGGGAAAGCGCTCTTGTCAGCGGTTGGTGGCGAGCTGGGGATAGAGCAGGGAGAGGTCCCCGGCGAGGGCCGACTTGACGTTGCGGCTGACGTCGTCGGCGAGCACCTCGTACGCGTCGTTCTCGACCCCGTCCAGGGCGGCCGCGGCCACGTCGACGGCGTTCGCCTTGGGCGCGTCGATCTTCGAGGTCATGTCGGTGTCGACGTACGCGACGTGCAGGCCGGTCACCCGGATGCCGCGGGCGAGCAGCTTGAGCCGCAGCGAGTTGGTCTGCGACCACAGGGCGGCCTTGGAGGCGCTGTACGGGCCGCCGTCGGCCAGCCAGGAGAGCGCGGAGTGGACGTTGAGGATGTGGCCGCCGCCGTTGCGCTCGATCACGGGTACGAACGCCCGGGTCACCAGCAGGGGGCCGTAGAAGTTGGTTTCGAGGTCGCGGCGCACGTCCTCGATCGGCGACTCCAGGTATGACGCGCCGGCCGCAGCGCCCGCGTTGTTGATGAGGATCGTCACGTCGGACGCCTGCGCGGCGACGGCGGCGATCGAGGCCTCGTCGGTGACCTCGAGTCGCAGCGGCACGGCGCCGGGGTGTGTGATCGTGCGCGGGTCACGGGCGGTGGCGTACACCTTGGCCGCTCCTCGCTGGAAGAGGTCGTCGACGAGCGCCTTGCCGATGCCGCGGCTGCCGCCGGTGACGAGGACGACCGAGTTCTTGATCGCAGTCATGGAGATGTCCTTCTCGTACGGGAAAACTGATCGGTTTCCACGTACGGTAAACCGATCGGTTTCCGTTCGCCAGGCCATTGTGACGCGTGAAACCGATCAGTTTCCAGACCGGGTAGTCTGGTGGACGTGACCGACACTCGTGACCGCCTTCTCGACGCGGCGGCCGACCTGTTCTATCGCGAGGGGGTCAGCGTGGGCGTCGAGGCGCTGACCCGGGCCGCCGGGGTCTCCAAGCGGTCGATGTATCAGCTGTTCGGCAGCAAGGACGAGGTGGTGGCGGCCGCCTTGGACCGCATCGGGCCGGGCTTCAACGCGAGCCTGCTGCCCGCCGACGACCTCCCGGGCGGACCCCGCGAGCGCGTCCTGCACGTCTTCCGGGTGCTCGACGAGGTGGCGGTGGAGCCCGGTTTCCACGGCTGCCCGTTCGTCGCCGCGTCGATCGAGATCAAGGCGCCCGACCATCCGGCGCGAGCGGTCGCGTTGCGCTACAAGGACAGGCTCACCGCGTTCTTCCGGCACGAGGCCACCGTGGGCGGGGTGGCCGACCCCGAGCGCCTGGCCCGGCAGCTCACCATGACCTTCGACGGCGCCAGCGCGTGGGCGGTCATGCACGGCGGCGGGCTCGACGGGGAAGGCGTACGGATGGCCGAAGCGCTGCTCGACGCCGCGGGCCTCACCGGGAACCGAGAAAGGCCCGGCTCCCACGAGGGAACCGGGCCTTCACGAGCCGAGGATCAGCAGTTGCTGTAACCCGGGGAGACCGTCTTCCAGGTGCAGGAGTCGATCGTCGTGTTGGCGGCGTTGCGCAGGTACGCGGTTTCGCCGCCGTTGTTCCAGACGTAGCCCTTTACGCCGGCGCGGCCCCAGTAGCGGTGGGTCGTCGTGTTGGTGCCCTTGCCGCTCAGCACGAAGATCGACTTACCGGCGCCCAGGCTGACGCTCGGGAACTTGTAGACGATGTTCTGCTGGTCCCGGACGGTCCAGCCGTTCAGGTTGATCGCGGCCTTGGTCTTGTTGGTCAGCTTGACCCACTCGGTGTTCAGGCTGCCGTTGCTGCCCGTGTCGGTGCCGGGCGCGTCGTACTGGATCCGGGTGAACTGGATCGCGCCCACGGCCGGGGTCGTCGGCGGCTTCGTGGTGGCCGGCGGCTTGGTGGTCGGCGCGGTGGTCGGCGGCTTCGTGGTGGGAGGCGTCGTGACCGGCGGAGTGGTCGGCGGCTTGGTGGTGGCCGGCGGAGTGGTCGGCGTCGTCGTGCCGTCGACCCACGTCGTGTGCGCGTTCGAGTAGTCGGCGCGCACGCCCTGCGTGTTGTCGGGGCCCACGTACGCCCGGTACGTGTGCTCACCGCGAGCCAGGCCCGTGAAGGTGCGGCTGAACGCCGCATCCTCGTCGGTGGTCGTGGTGGCGACCGACGTCCAGGCGCCGGAAGCGCTCTGCTTCTCGATCCGTACGGGCAGGCCCGGCTGCCCCGGGTGCACGCTGCCCTGGGCGACCAGAGTGCCGACAGCGTTCGAGGTGACCCAGAATGTGACTTCGACCCTGCTGTAGACCGTGATGCGGTTGGACGCCACGCTGCCCTGGCGCACCTCGAAGTAGAAGCCCGAGTCGAGCCACCGGCGGATCGTGAAGCGACCCTCGCTGTCGGCCGTGGCGGTGACGGGACCGCCACCCGCGTCGTAGTTGACGGCCGGCTGCATGTCGTTCCAGCCGATCGCCGTCTCGTAGAGCTGCACGGTCGTATTCGGGTCGGCGGTGCCGGTCATGGTGAACTGGTTGTACCCCTTCACCTCTTCCGGGCCGGAGAGCGTGGGGGTGGCGGCGGCCGATGCCGGGGCAGCAATGGCGAAGGTCGCCGCGACTCCGATCAGGGCAGCCTTGGTCACGAGCCTGGAGATCATTCGCAGCAGCGTAGTGCAGACAGGTGCCTCTTGTATGGCCCGGTAGGACAATTACCGGCACCCATCAGGTCACTGGCGAAGATGACTTTCCGCGCTGTTCGGGCGTTTTATCGGTTCGTCGTTATTCCGGTCCGGCTCGTCGAGCCGGAGCCGATAGCGGTAAGTGATTCCCTCGTCACGCACAATGAAATGGTCGGCGTCCGGACGGTGCCATGTGAGGATCAACTGGCCATATCGCTCAGCCAGCTTCACCAGGGCTTTGAAGCTGTCGACGTTCACGATCGGGGTCCCTGGCACGGTGGTGACAGGTGCCACACGCACCAATAGGTGACGATGGCGACGCTCGATCTCGGCGCGGACGTGAGCGGGATCATTTCGACGAGACAGAAAATAGACCCCCGCGCTCCCGGCCATAGCGGTCAGAAACGCAACAATCGCGTACAGCCGAGCGGTCGACACCGCCATGACCGGGTGGCCGAGGACCGCTATTCGGCGAGCTTGCAGGGTGGTTGTCGGAGTGGTGTCGGACGATGTGCTGAGCGGACTCTTGGAGGCCACGGTCAGCTGCACGTCGGTCATCTCGAACCGGGCGGTCGCGGTGAAGGGGGAGGCCACGTCGGCGAGCACCCGGCTGGTGAGCTCGATCGTGATCGGGCTGCCGGTTCCGGCGCCGATCGCCCGGGACGCGGCGTCGGCGCGCTCGCTCAACGCGTCGAGGTCGAGTTCCACAGTCTTCTGATACGGCGTGGCGGTGAATCTCTCGGCCGGTACGAGCGTCATCGACGTGCGCCAGCCGGTGCCGTTGCTCAGCGCGGCGACAAGGTCGAAGATGCCCGGTGGGCCGTCGTACCGGACGCGCAGGTCGATGCGGTCGACCAGCTTGCGGAAGATCGGATCCGGCGAGGTCACCGTGGTGCTGTCGTATGCGGGCGTGGGTTCGACCTCGGCCGAGTACGAGAAGGCGGTCGTCTGCGCGGGGCCGGCCGGCACGGTGACCCGCTCGACGACCGGGCCCGTCCAGCCGATCAGGCCCAGCCCCAGCGCCAGACCGGTCACCACGGCGCAGGCGACGGCCAGGGCGCGCGTGGAGGCCGACATGCGCTCGAGGACCTGGACGACCTCCGCCGCCCGAGCCCACGAGGCGGGTTGGGCAGGCATGGCCTTCGCTTTCTTCTTCCGCCGGCCCCGGGGCAACTGCCTGCGAGTCTTCGCCGCCGCCGTCCCGCCGCCGACGATCAGAAACATGATCATCCCCAACCCGGCCGGGCTGAGCAGAGGTTTCAGCCAAATGCCGCCGTGCGGGATGTGGAAGAGCTCCTTGCCGACGAGTTCGCTCTGGGTGGGACGGGGGAAGTCGACGGACTGGTTGTTGTCGCCCTTGAACACGAAGCCGGTGGTCGGATCACCGCCGATGATGCGGTGCAGAACCCGCTCACCCGACCTCTCGTCCCGGTAGGCCACGATGTCGCCGACCTGGTACGAACTGCGCCGCACGATGACGACGAGGTCGCCCTTGTAGTAGACGGGGTTCATGCTCACGCCGTACGTCACGACGTAGGAGAGCCGTTCGGTGGCGACCGCCCAGATGCCGATGGCCGCCACCCCGAGGGCGGCGGCCAGCATCAGACGTCGAACCGAACGCTGAATGGCAACTCCAGACGAGCAGGCCTGCTGCCTACGTCATCATTCAACCGCGCTACAAGGCCCCTGCTCAGGCAGTCGGGCCGAAGACCGCGATTTCGACCTTGGTGACGGACTCGAAGTACTTGCTGGCGGCGATCTCGCAGGTGAACTTGCCGGTCGTGGTGGTCGACTCGGTGCAGTCCTCCCACGCCGCGGTGGCGTCGCCGCCGGTGCCGGTCAGCTTGGCCTTGACCGTGGAGCCGGTCGGGAGGTCGGCGGTTCCGTCCGTGGCCTTGACGTTCAGCATGACCCCGGTGAAGCGGTTGGGATCGGTGGTCGACTGGATGAGGCTCGCCGCCATCACCTTGGCCAGTTCGTTGACCTGAACCTCGACGGCGCCGCCGCCGACGATGCCGCCGCTGAGCGGCGTGTCCGTCGCGACACCCGACGCCGTGAAGGCCGACGCCCCGGCCGCGAGAGCTCCGGCCACGACAACGCCGCCGATAATGCGAGTCAGGTTGCTCATATCCTCATCCCTAGGTCCATGTCCTTTGCACCAGTTGAATCGGTCTGACAGCGCTGCATTCAAGTGCAAGTGAGTTGCATCGCTCGCACAGGCGTCTGGGACAGTGGGACAGATGCCTGAACGGGAACTCCACGCCGACTGCGCCCGCTGTGCCGCCCTGTGCTGCGTCGCCCCGGCCTTCGCCAAATCGTCCGACTTCGCCATCGACAAACCGGCCGGAACGCCCTGCCGCAACCTGGGCGGTGACTTCCGCTGCACGATCCACGAACGGCTCGACGCGAGCGGTTTCCACGGCTGCGTGGTGTTCGACTGCTTCGGGGCCGGGCAGCGTCTGACCCAGGAGACGTTCAGCGGCGCCGACTGGCGGCAACGGCCCGAGATGCTCGCGGCCCTGCCGGTCATGCGGCAACTGCACGAGCTGATGTGGTACCTGACCGAGGCGACGAAGCTGGACGAGGCTCACCCCGTACGGGGGAAACTGCGCGACGCTCTCGCCCGGACCGACCACCTGGCGGCCGGCTCGCCTGAGGAACTGGCGGCCCTCGACCTCGACGCGCACCGGCGGCGGGTCAACCCCCTGCTGCAGCGGGCCAGCGAGCTCGCCCGGGCCGGGATCAAAGGACGCAAGGACCATCGCGGCGCCAACCTGATCGGCCGCCGGATGCGCGGCGCCGGCCTGCGCGGGGCGAGTTTCCGGGGCGCGCTGCTGATCGGGGCCGACCTGCGTGACGCCGATCTGCGCCGGGCCGACTTCACCGGGGCCGACCTGCGCGGGGCCGATCTGCGGGGCGCCGACCTCACCGGAGCGCTGTTCCTCACCGACTCGCAGCGCCGGGCCGCGATCCTGCCGGCGGACAGAACGATCTCGTGAGGCGGAAGGAAACAGGTCGGCCCTAGGATGACCTGATGCAGGATGTGTCGGGTGTGGTGTGGCTGCTGACTGTGCTCGGCATCATCGGGCTACTGCTGTACGACTTCTTCTTCCATGTGCGCAAGGCCCACATCCCGTCGCTGCGTGAGGCGACCCGCTGGACGGTGGTCTACGTCTCGATCGCCGTGCTGTTCGGCGTCGGAGTGTGGATCTTCGGCGGCAGCGACATGGGCGCCGAGTACTTCGCGGGCTACGTCACCGAGAAGGCCCTCTCGGTCGACAACCTGTTCGTCTTCCTGCTGCTGTTCTCGAGCTTCAAGGTGCCCCGGGCCGACCAGCAGAAGGTGCTGCTCGTCGGCATCGTCGTGTCGCTGCTGGCGCGCACCGGGTTCATCTTCCTC
Organism: Paractinoplanes brasiliensis; assembly: GCF_004362215.1. Lineage (NCBI taxonomy): Bacteria > Bacillati > Actinomycetota > Actinomycetes > Micromonosporales > Micromonosporaceae > Paractinoplanes > Paractinoplanes brasiliensis. The sequence continues at coordinate 4,476,611 of NZ_SNWR01000001.1, forward strand.
GGCTCCGCCCTGATCAACTCGTTCGCCTGGGTGTTCTACCTGTTCGGGCTGATCCTTCTGATCACCGCGGGCAACCTGCTGCGCGGGCACCGCGACGACGACGCGCCGCCGGACAACTTCGTGATCAAGCTGGCGCGGCGGGTGCTGCGCACCTCGGACTCCTACGACGGCGACAAGCTCTTCACCGTGGTCGACGGCCGGCGCGTGCTCACCCCGATGCTGCTGGTCATGGTGGCGATCGGCGGCACCGACATCCTGTTCGCGCTCGACTCGATCCCCGCCATCTTCGGCCTCACCCAGAACGTCTATCTGGTCTTCACGGCGACCGCGTTCTCGCTGCTCGGCCTGCGCCAGCTGTACTTCCTGATCGACGGGCTGCTCGACCGGCTGGTCTACCTCTCGTACGGGCTGGCCGCGATCCTGGCCCTGATCGGCGTCAAGCTCATCCTGCACGCCATGCACGAGAACAACGTGCCGTTCATCAACGGCGGCGAGCACATCGACGTGGTCGAGATCTCCACGGCGATGTCCCTGTCGCTGATCATCGGCATCCTGCTCGTGACCGTGGTGGCGTCGCTGCTCAGCCCCAAGGGCCGGGCCCAGACGTACGTGGCTGCGGCGCGCCGGCACGCCACTGAGTTCCTCGACATCGAGACCGACCCGGCGTACTGCGACGAGATCTTCCACCGCCTCCTGGTGGAGGAGGCGCACCTCAAGAGCCTGCCCGAGAAGTACCGGGCGCGGATCCGGGCCGAGGACGAGCTGATGGCGTTGCTGGGCCGGGCACACCGGCTGCACGACGAGCGGGTCGCCAACGGCACCTGCTTCGTGCCGGCGGGCGCACCCCTGGCGGCCAAGTCGCCCCTGAAGAGCGCCGAGAGCCGGCCGGGCTCCTGAAGAACGCCGAGAGCCGGCCGGGCTCCTGAAGTGCGCCGAGAGCCGGCCGGGCTTCTGAAGAACGCCGAGAGCCGGCCGGGCTTCTGAAGAACGCCGAGAGCCGGCCGGGCTCCTGAAGTGCGCCGAGAGCCGGCCGGGCTCCTGAAGAGCGCCGAAAACCGGCCCGACCCCGAAGGACGCCGAAAGCCGGCTCGGTCGCTCAGGGGATCCGGAAGCGGCCTGGAAAGGTCGCGCGAGCGGGAAGACCGGGCTGCCCCGAGACGGCCCGGTCTTCATCAGCCCTGGCGGTGGCTGCCCCGTCCGCTGCTGCCCACCTCGTCGTCGTGACGAGCGGCGGTGCCGCGCCCGCGAGCCGTGTTACCGGCGAAGCGGGCGGCCGTGCGACGGACCGATTCGGCCCGGTCGCCGGCCTCGTGCTGGCCCGCCCATTCCTCGGCGGCGGAACGTGGCCGGGGCGCCGGGGCGGACGGGACGTCGAGGTAGGCGGAAAGGTTGGTCTGGTTGTCGAACTCGGGAAGCGGGCTCGCCGCGCCCCCGGCGACCAGGCTGGCCACCCGGGCGGCCAGTTCGGCGGCGCGGGTGTCGAGGTCGGGGTGCCCGTTGAGGGTGGCGTCGTCGGCCGGGCGGGCCGACCAGGCCGGGCGCTGTGGCGTCTCGGGGCGGACGTCGGCGGTGGCGTGCACGTCGACGGGCGGGCGGATGTCGGACGGCGCCGGGACAACAACCGGCGGGCGGTGCTGAGCGACCTCGGCATACCCTGGCCGGGCCCCGGAAACGGGTGAGGCGGCGGGGGCGTGCGAAGGCGCGGCGGGAGCGTACGAGGCGGGGGCGTGCGAAGGCGCGGCGGGAGCAGCGGCGTGGCTGGGCGACTGCCAGGCGGCAGCCGACGGGTCCGAGGCGGCGGGGAAGACCGGAGAAGGCGAGGGAGCGGCGGGCCGCGGCTCGTGCGTGCCGACGGACACCGCCCCGATCAGCGACACCGTCTGGCCCTCGCCGCCGGGGAAGTTGTTGAACTCGGGGCCGATCACCAGGCGGGACAGCATGCGGACCTGCGGCGGGGCGATGCCCAGGGCGGTCGCGTGCTCGACCCGGTAACGGGCGATGGCCTGCCGGAGCGTGTTGGCGACCCGGTCGGCGTCACCGACCGAGGTCAGGTCGCCACCCGCGAAGACCAGGGCCGGGAAGGTGCCGCCGGGGCCGGCGCAGACGAGCTGGATCTGCGTCACGGTGGCCTGACGGCCGGTGTCGCGGTTGCCGGGCTGCACGCGCAGGTGCTGCGGCCAGGGCCAGCGCAACTCGCCGGTGTCGGCGGCGCCGGGGCCGCGATAGAGCACCCGCTGGTCGGTGACGACGACCTCGGTCTGCTCGGGCAGGGTCCAGCGGGGGAGCGAGGCGGGCTCGTCGAACGCGTACTCCGCCACCGCGGTATGGCCGCTCCAGAGGATGCGCTCGGAGGTGGCCGAGATGCTGTCGCGCAGGGTGGTGGCCGGCGCGGGCGCGTCGGTCGCCGAGTAGTGCTCGGGCATGCTTTTCCCCCCACTGTCGCCGCGCCCCGATAACGCGACCGTAACCGATTACAACCTTGTGACCTCCCACAAACAAGTCGGCCGCCGCGAATCACACCGGATTTCCTGACGAGAACACGACAGGCCGAAAATACTTGCACAGTCGGGCGATCGGGTGTTACGCACCGTTACCGAAGAGCCCGGCCGGCGGGGACGGTGATGCCACGGCGACACTGTCCGTGACGGGTTTCGTGCCTCCGGCGAAGCGGTCGAGATCGGTCTCGAGGCGGCCGGGAAACCAGTCCCCGGCGGCCCGGCGGGCGAGCCCGGCCACCGGGGGCGGGGTGCGCCCGGCGATCACGACGAGGTTGCCGAAGCGGCGGCCGCGCAGCACAGACGCGTCGGCCACGAGACACGCCTCGGGCAGCGCGGCTCGGATCGTGGCGACCTGGGCCTTGGCGTACCGCAGCGGCGGCCCGTCGGTGACGTTGGCGACCAGGTGACCGGCCGGGTCGAGCACGCGGGCCAGCTCGCGGGCGAACTCGACCGAGGTCAGGTGGGCCGGGGTGCGGGCGCCGGCGAAGACGTCGAGCACGATCAGGTCGTAACCGGCGTCGCGCATGCCCTCGACGGCGGCGCGAGCGTCCCCCACCCGTACGCGGATGTTCGCCTTGGCCGGAAGGGGCAGCGCCCTGCGGACGAACTCGACCAGCGGGCCGTCGATCTCGACCACGCGCTGAGCCGAGCCGGGCCGGGTGGTCGCGATGTAGCGGGGGACGGTCAGGGCGCCGCCACCCAGGTGCAGCGCGCGTACCGGCTGCCCGGGCGGGGCCAGCAGGTCGATCGCGGCGGCCATCCGGCGCACGTACTCGAACTGCAGGTGGGTGGGGTCGGCCAGGTCGACGTGTGACTGCGGGGCGCCGTCGAGCAGCAGCGTGTACGCGGTGTCGCGGTCGGGGTCGGGCCGCAGCTCGGCGACGCCGGAGCCGACGGTTTCGACCAGCCGTTCCGACCTTCTGCGCTGCGCCACGCAGCAAGTATCCACGGCCACCGAACGGGTTATTCAGGGAAAAACGGCTCACATGGCCGAAAAGATACTCAAGACTTGGGGCGGCGACAGAGGAGGTACAGCCGTGTCCACGAGCAATGTCCTGGCGCAGATCATCGGCGAGCAGCAACGACGTCAGTCGGCGCCCCCGGCGGCCGACGACATGTCCGCGATCATCGCGGCGGCTCAGGTCGAGGCCGGCCCTCCGCTGAAGATCCGCCGATACCTTGCCGAGGACGGCCCGGCGTTCTGGCGCTGGGACTGCGCGCACTGCGGCGAGTACGGCGGTGGGCGGCACCACTCGGACGCGATCAACCGCGCCACCCGGCACTGCACCGAGCACCCGGAGCACCGGTCGTCGCTGCTCCCGCCGCTGCTGTGCCGCCAACGGGACACCTACATGCCGCAGCACCCGATGCTGTTCGCGGTGGACGACGACCCGCCGCCCCCGCCGCTCGCCATCTGAGGCCTACGGGCGCGTGTCGCCCTGGCCGGTGCGCTTCTGCGCCTCGTCGACGGCCCGGTCGATGTGTGCGCTGTGCTTGTGGCCGGTGCGCTTGTCGACCTCGTCGCCGATCTTCTCGAGGGCCTGATCGACCTTTTCGTCGTTGGAGTCCAGGAAGTCCTTGGCCTTGTCCAGGAAACTCATCGGTGCGCCTTCCGTTCGGCGAGGATCGCGGCGATGGTACGGACGCGCGGGTCCTCGGCTATCTGCTCGAGACCGGCGGCCAACGGCATCCGCCAGTTCGGGTACTCGTTCATAGTGCCGGGAAGGTTGGGCTGCGCGAGCTCGCCCAGCACGTCGTACAGCGATGCGGTGACAAATCGGCACGGCGTACGGGCCAGGAACTCGTGCATCCCGACGATGATCTCGTCGTCCGAGGCGTCCTCGCCGATCAGGCCGTCGCCCCGCAGGACGGCCACCAGCGCGTCGCGGTCGGCCCGGGCGTTGCGGCGTTCCTCCTCGACCGGCCCGGTCAGCTGGCCCAGCTCGGCGCGCACCTTCACCTGCTCGCCGGTGAGGAAGCCGGCCGCGGTCGGCAGGTCGTGGGTCGACACCGAGGCCAGCGCGTTGCGCGGATAGTCCTCGGCCGGCACGAACGGCTGCTCGTCCTCCGCCCACTCGCGCGTGAAATAGAGCACGGCCGAGCCGAGCATGTTCATGCGCTCCAGCGTCTCGGTGACCTCGGGCTGCACCGTGCCCAGGTCCTCGCCGATCACCACGGCCCCGGCCCGCCGTGCCTCCAGCGCCAGGATGCCCAGCATCGCCTCGGGGTCGTAGTGCACGTACGTTCCTTCGGCGGGGCCCATGCCCGGCGGCACCCACCACAGCCGCCACAGGCCGGCCACGTGGTCGACACGCAGACCGCCCGCGTGCCGGAAGATCCGCCGCAGCATGTCGCGGTAGGCCGCGTACCCGGTCTCGATCAGCCGGTCAGGCCGCCACGCGGCGAGCCCCCAGTCCTGGCCGAGCTGGTTGAACGCGTCCGGCGGGGCGCCCGTGTGCACACCCGCGGCCAGCACGTCCTGCAGCAGCCAGCCGTCAGCGCCGTTGGGGTCGATGCCCACCGCCAGGTCGTGCACCACCCCGACCGGCATGCCGCCCTCGCGGGCCGCCTCGTTGGCCGCCTCCAGCTGCGCGCCGAGCAGCCGCTGGAGCCAGGCGTGGTAGGCGACCCGGTCGCTGGTGAACGCGCGGACCGCGGGCGAGTCGGGCCGGCGCAGCTCCTCGGGCCACTCCGTCCAGTTCGGGCCGTGCCGCTCGGCCAGCGCGCAGAACCGCGCGAAGTCGGTCAGACCCGGATCGGATTCCAGGTCGACCTCGCCCGCCAGCGGCCAGAGCAGGTCGAGCGCCGCCCGTTTGGCCTGCCAGACCGCGCTGTAGTCGATCAGGCCGTCGGCCGTCGGCGCGGGTTTGAGCCGGTCGACCGCCGTGCGCAGCTCCGGATCGGCCCGGCGGTACTCGTCGGTGTCGGCGATCCGCAGGTAGAGCGGGTTGGCGAAGCGGCGGCTGGACGGCGAGTACGGCGAGGCGGGCACCGGCAGCGTCGGGGTGATCGCGTGCAGCGGGTTGAGCAGCACCAGCCCCGGCCGGCCCGAGACGGTCAGGAACTCGCGCAGGTCGCCGAGGTCGCCCATGCCCCATGAGCGCTCCGAGTGCAGCGCGTACAGCTGCAGCATCCAGCCCCACGTCTGCGGCGGCTCGGGCAGCTCGACCGGCACCACGACCAGCGTGATGTCCTGCTCGCCGGCGTGCAGCCGGTGCCAGCCGAGCGGCAGGTCGTCCGGCACCTCGGTGACCTCGCGCGCCGTGCCGTCCTCGAGCGTGATCGTGGCGGGACCGGGCAAATCGCGTGAGCTGCCCTCGCGCACGACCACGGTGCCCGGCATCAGACCGAGAGCCTTCCTTTCCCGTACGGCGGAAAGCTCCTCCCGGATCGCCGAGGGGCTGGTCGCGTCGACGCCCAGGAGACCAAGAACCCCCACCACCGACTCGTCGGCGACGTCCTTGCGCTCGCGGTGCCAGTCCTCGTACCAGGTGGCCACCCCGTGTGCCGCCGCCAGTTCCGCCAGTTCGGCGTCCATCCGGCCTCCCTCTCGTTTCGCTGCCGCTGCTCATACCCTGCCCGATCCGGGGTAGTCGTGGGGGCGGACGTTGCGGGAATCGGTCAGGATGGAACACATGTCTGCAGCAATGAAACTCTGGTCCCGCCTGGTCGCCACCGTCACCGGGGCGACGCTGGCCCTGGTCGTGCCGGCGCACGCGTGGGCCGCGAGCACCGGTGTGACGGACATCGCGGTCGAGGCGGCGCGTTCCCGGCGGCGCGGCGGTTTCGGGTTCTTCGGCCTGTTCGGCGCCCTGTGCTGCCTGTTCGTGGTGGCGGCCATCGTGCTCGCGGTCGTGATGGTGGGCCGCAACCGCAGGCGGAAGTAGGGCTTTCCCCGAATCCCGGTGATCATGGCGGGTCGCGACCTAGCTTTGACGGATGCGGATCCGGGCCCACCACGTCAGGACGGCCGCTCTCAGCACCGGGATCGCCGCCACGCTCTGTGTTCCGCTCGCCGTCTCGGTGGCGGCCGGCGCCGGCAACACCGTGCTGATCTCCCGGGGCCGTCCGGCGGTCGCGTCGTCGATCACCGGCGGTGAGGTCGCGGCGCGGGCCAACGACGCCAGCACGGTCACCCGCTGGGCCAGCGCCGCCGGGCCGGGCACGCAGTGGGTGCGCATCGACCTGGGCTCGGCGCAGCGGATCGACCGGGTACGCCTGAGCTGGGGGAGCGCGTACGCCAAGACGTACCGTCTGCAGGTGTCGGGCGACGGCTCGAACTGGACCGATCTGTACTCCACCCGCGCCGGCAACGGCGAGTCCGACGACCTCAAGCGGCTCAACGGCACCGGTCGCTACCTGCGGGTGCTCGCCACGCAGCGGGCCCGGACGAGCGGGGGCTACGCGCTCTCCGACGTACGGGTCTACGGGCCCGCGTCCAAAGCTCTGCCCGCCGCCGCCCCGGCAACCGGCTCGCTCGCCTCGGGGCTGGAGGACGGCCGCAAGAAGGAACGGGCGATGCAGTTGATCTCGAGCGCCGAGAACTCGACGCTGGCCTGGCGGCGGCAGTTCTCGTACATCGAGGACATCGGCGACGGGCGCGGCTACACGGCCGGGATCGTGGGCTTCACCTCTGGGACGTCCGACATGCTGGCGGTGGTCGCCGAGTACACGCGCCGCAAACCCGGCAACGTGCTGGCCAAGTTCCTGCCGGCGCTGCGGGCGGTCAACGGCTCCGACTCGCACGCCGGGCTCGACCCGGGCTTCCCGGCCGCCTGGCGCGCCGCTGCCGCGGATCCCGTGTTCCAGCGGGTGCAGGAGGACGCGCGAGACACGTACTACTTCAAACCGGCTCTCCGGTTCGCCCGTGGTGACGGCCTGCGGGCGCTCGGCCAGTTCGCCTACTTCGACGCGGCCGTGATGCACGGCGTCTCGGGCATGCGGGCCATCCGCGCGGCGGCGATGCGTACGGCCAGGACACCGGCACAGGGCGGCGACGAACCGGCCTATCTGAACGCGTTCCTCAACGCCCGGGTGGCCGAGATGCGCACCGAGGAGGCGCACTCCGACGTGACCCGCGTCGAGACGGCTCAGCGGCTCTTCCTGCGGCGCAGCAACCTCGACCTGACGGCGCCGCTGAACTGGCGCGTCTACGGCGACGCCTACCGCATCGCGTCCTGAGGACTAGAGCTTGGTGAACAGGGCGGGAAGGGCCGACGGCTCCCACCCGGGCAGCGCGGTGTGCGCCTCCTTGACCTGGTAGGTCGCGCCCTCGAAGGTCACCCTGTCGCCGGCCTCGTAATCGGTGAAGGCCTTCCAGGCCGCGGGCTTGGCCGGCGGGGTGGTCGTCGGCGCTGTGGTCGGCCTGGCCGGCGGGGTGGTCGCCGGTGGCGTGGTGGGCGTCGCCGACGGGGTTGTGGGGGCCGGCATCGGCTTCGAGCCCGCGGTCACCCTGACGAAGTCGACCTCCATGCGGCCCGGCCGCCGCCCGTCGGTGGCCAGGTTGAGCACCAGCGCGATCGGCAGCCCCGGCTCCTCCGGCGTCAGCTTCAGGCTCGGCCGGCCGTCCACCGACCAGATCACGGCCTCGGGCGACCAGTCGATCACGTACGTGTGGAAGTCGCGGCCCGAGGTCGGATCGGCGTCCTTGTCGAGCACCTCGACCTGGCCGCGCAGCACCCGGCCGTACTTGTCGACGGCGCCGAACGCCCGCCACGGCCCTTCCGCGCGCCGCACCTTGATCCGCGCCTCGGCGTGCCCGTACGGTTCGGCGAACGCCTTGCGGGTGATGGCCAGACGCTCCACGACGAGGTTGCCGTCGCCGTCCAGCCGGCCGTGCCGCGCCTCGCCGTCGAGAACCCAGCGGGACGGGTCGAGGCCCGCCCCGCGCTCACCGCGGAAGTTGTCGGCGAAGACCGGACGATGCTCGGCCGCCACCGCGACATCGCCCTGACCGGTGAAGAAGATCGCGCTCGCCAGGCCCGCCGACGCGACGCCGAGTGCAGCGAGCGCACGCGGCCTGATCAGCCACTTCGACGAACCGGAACGGTGCCGGGCCTCGCTCACCTTTGCCCCCTGTCGGTAACAGCAGGCACACCTTCGTAAAAGTGAGAGGTTCTCGCAAGATCGGGGCGGGAGACTTAAGACTTGCTTAAAGAAGAGCGGCTCGACACCCGTACGGTCGTGCCTTTGTCGCCGGTGGTCAGCTGGAACGTGTCGGTCAGCTCCTCGGCCAGCCACAGCCCCCACCCGCCCGGCTGATCGGCCGGTGGGCGCACCGAGGGCTCCTGCCGGGCATCCCGCAGCCCGTGGCCGGAATCGCTCACCTCGCAGACCACTTCGCCGTCGGCCGACCACAGCGCGACCCGCCCCACGCCCCCGCCGTGGCGCACGGCGTTGGTGAGCAACTCGTTGACCGCGACCACGAAATCGTCGAGCCGGTCACCGGCCAGGCCGGCCGCCTCGGCACAGGACGCGACGGAGTGCCGCAAGGCCGTGATGGCTTCGCGGTCGAACGTCTCGGACAGCAGAATCTCGGTACCGATGCCTTCGACCGTAGGCCACGGCTGATCTTCCCGCAGGGTGGCCCCACGGGTGGTGCGCCTCTGTGGGATCGTCGCCCCATGCCGGACGCACGAAACAGTGGGCTCGAGGCGCCGCTGTGGCGGGCGATCGCGGTCTATCGCATCGCCGCCCTGACCTACGCGACGATCCTGGTCGTCAGCAACATCAGCTACTACAAGCGGCCGGTTCTGGCCTGGCCGGTGCTCGCCGCGATGGCGGCGTGGACGATCTTCACGACGTACGCGTACGCCGATCCGGCCCGCCGCCGCGCCCGGCTGCTGATCGCCGACATGGTGGTCGTGATGGCCGCGCTCACCGCCAGCATCGAGATCGTCGGCCGGGACGCGCTCGAGAGCGGCCGCCCCACGCTCGCGGTCGCCTGGCACGTCGCCCCCGTCCTGTGCTGCGCGGTGCGCTTCGGCCGCCGGGGCGGCATCGCGGCCGCCCTCGTCATGGGGGCCACCGACCTGCTCGTACGGGCTCATTACGACCAGGCCGCGCTGACCGGCTCGGTGCTGATGCTGCTGGCCGCGATCGCGGTCGGCTATCTCGTGCGCATCGCCGAGGTGGCCCAGGAGAGGCTGGAACGCGCGGTCGAGCTCGAGGCGGCCACCCGCGAACGGGAACGGCTCGCCCGCGACATCCACGACTCCGTGCTGCAGGTGCTGGCGCTGGTGAAACGCCGCGGGGCCGGGCTCGACGGCGAGGCCGGGGAACTGGCCCGGCTGGCCGGCGAGCAGGAGGCCGCGCTGCGCAACCTGGTGGCGGGCCGGCAGGTCGCGGTCGACCCGGTCGCCGACGAGCTCGACCTGATGGCCCTGCTGCACCCGTACGCGTCGCCCGACGTCACCGTCTCGGGCCCGGCCGGCGCTGTCCGGCTGCCCGCGCACACGGCCCGCGAGCTGCGTGGCGCCGTGGCCGCCGCGCTCGACAACGTGACGCGCCACTGCGACCCCGGTACGAAAGTGTACCTCTTCGTCGAGGACGACCCGGACGAGGTGGTGGTGACCGTCCGCGACGACGGCTGCGGCATCGCGGACGACCGGCTGGCTCAGGCCGAGGCGCAGGGCCGGCTCGGGGTCGCCCAGTCGATCCGCGGGCGCATCGCCGACCTCGGCGGCCGGGTACAGATCGTCTCCGCGCCGGGCGAGGGCACCGAGGTCGAGATGACCGTGCCGCGCGTCCCGATATCGTGACGGGCATGACGGCAGCGATCCGGGTGATGGTGGTCGACGACCACCCGATGTGGCGCGACGGCGTCAGCCGCGACCTGGCCGCGGCGGGCTACGACGTCGTGGCGACCAGCGGCGAGGGCAAACAGGCCGTACGCATCGCGGCCGCCGCCCGCCCCGACGTGGTCATCCTCGACCTGCAGCTCCCCGACGTCTCCGGCGTCGAGGTCATCAACGGCCTGCAGAGCGAGGTGCCGGGCGTACGGGTCCTGATGCTCTCGGCCAGCGGCGAGCAGCAGGACGTGCTGGACGCCATGAAGGCCGGCGCCACGGGTTACCTGCTCAAGTCCGCCGCGCAGGCCGAGTTCCTCGACGCGGTGAGCCGCACCGCGGCCGGCGACACCGTCTTCACCCCCGGACTGGCCGGGCTGGTGCTGGGCGAGTTCCGGCGGCTCGCTGTCACCGGGCCGGCCGGGGCCGACGAGGCGACGCCGAAGCTCACCGAACGCGAGACCGAGGTGCTGCGTCTGGTGGCGAAGGGCCTGTCGTACAAGCAGATCGCCGAACGGCTCGTGCTGAGCCATCGCACGGTGCAGAACCATGTCCAGAACACGCTCGGCAAGCTTCAGCTGCACAACCGCGTGGAACTGACGAGGTACGCGCTGGAGAACGGCCTCGACTGACTACTCGTAGCGCGGGGGGTTGGTCTCGTGCATGGCCAGCTCCTCGGCGCTCGCGCCACCACCGGCCGCGCCCGCGTCGTAGGCCACGCTGTCGGGCTCGTCGTCGTAGCCGTAACCCTCGTCCGGCGCGACCAGGCGGCCCACCGTCTCCGGGTTCGCGTCGTCGAGCTGGCCGTCGTCGTAGAGCGACACCTGTGAGTCGGGATCCGAGGTCGGGCTCGGCCCCCACACGTCGGCGTCGAAGTTGCGCTGCTCGGAGCTGTCGACGGTCTCGTCATTGGGGTCGCGGCGGGGCGGGATCGCGTCCTCCGCGCCGAAGTCGGGTTCCTCCTGACGCAGCCGCCGGTCGAGCGACTCACCCTCGCGCTGCTCCTCGGCGGTGTCGCCGAAGCGGTTGGAGCCGCCCGGACCGACACCCGCGAGCGCCGCCGGGTCGGGACCGTCGGCCCAGCGTCCCGTTTCCACCTGGTCGTACGCGGTCGAATCGTCATCCGCGGTGTCGGGCAGGCCGGAAGCCTCCGGGTCGGACACCTCGGCGGGGTAGTCGTTGTCTCGCATGACCGCAATCTACCCGCGTACGGCGTTCCGCATGCTTGTCTCGTGCGCCTCGTTGCCGTCCGCCGACAGCAGCGCCCACACCGTCTTGCCGTCGTCCAGCCGCAGCGTGCCCCAACGATCCGCCACCGAATCGATCAAGAGCATCCCCCTGCCCCCGTACGAGGTCGGTGGCACCGGGCTTCCCGAGAAGGTGGGCACGGACGTCGAACGGTCGCGCACCGCCACGCTCAGGCCGCTGCCGTGCGTCGCGACGAGCACAACCATGGGCGTACGGGCGTGGACGACGACGTTGTTGACCAGCTCGGTGACCACGATGCACGCCGGGCCGGCCAGATCGGGCCTGTCCCAGCGCGCGCAGGCCTCGGTGATCAGCTCCCGGGCGCGGCGGGCGGCGCCCAGCGCGGGTTCGAGCTCGAGCGTGAACCGGTGGTCGAGGTCGGGCTTGCCCAGCGCGGTGGTCGCCTCGGGCACGCTCGGCCAGGTCGGCCAGCCGACACCGGGCCAGGCCTCGCCGCCGCGCGCGTCGCAGAGGATCAGATGCGCCCCCGGCCAGTCGGCGGTCTCGTCACGCAGCTCCCGCAGCACGGCCGCCGTCTCGGGAGCGGGCAGAGGGAGCTGGCCGACGTCGACCAGCACCGCCTCGGGCTGCTCGGCCAGCACGTCGAGCAGGGCCGTGCGCAGGGTCCGGGCGGCCTCGGCGTCCCGCAGCGCGGTGAGCCGGACCAGCGGGTACTCCGACCCGCGATCGACCAGGTGCCCTAGCTCGCTCGCCATGATCGCTCCATTGTGCATAACGCGCCCCCTTTTCGCATTTCCCGCAGGGCTGGGAACCGGGACCGCCTTCCGCAGAGAGCCGTACGGAACTATTCGGGACATAACATCCCGGGGGTCATGGTCAGCATGTACCCGGGGCGGCATGACTCATACCTTTGCGGCCCGGGAAATGCCCGGCTTGACCGGGAACTTGCACGTTCCGGTTTTCCTGAGCGGTCGTGTGTGCTCAGCGGCTGGTCGGGGCCGTACGCAGGGGCGCCGGCTCGGGGAGGCACGTGGGCGGCGACGGGGCCGAGGCGTGGTGGTGCTGTGGCTCGGCGAACCGGGTCAGCCCGATCACCGCCGCCAGGGTCACCACGAAACCGACACCGGCCAGCCACTCCTTGCCCGGCTCGATGCGGTCGCCGAGCAGCAGCAGGCCGACGATCGCCGCGGGAACAGCGCCCGCCGCGTCCATCGCCGCGACCGCCGCCGTCGTCGAGCCGCGCTGCATCGCCAGCCCCAGCAGCAGCTGGCCGACCAGCGAGTGCACGACCAGCAGATAAAGCAGGGGATTGCCGAAGAAGCCGGCGGCCGAGTGCTCGCCGGCCAGCGGGCGGGCGGCGATGGCGGCCGCGGAGAACCCGACGCCGGCCAGGGAGCCGAGCACGACCGAGCCGAGCGCGCCCTGCAGGCGTACGGCGAAAAAGCCCAGCCCCCCGATGACCAGCAACGCCACGGTCAGGCCGGCGATCGCGGCCGCGCCCAGCGGCCGCGCGGCGGCGGGCTGCGCCGACTTGACCAGCGCGGCGATGCCGACCATGAGCAGCGCGAGCAGCACCACCTCGGCCGCGGGCAGCGACCACTTGAGCAGCAGCACCCCGAGCACGGCGGTCACGCCCAGCCCGGCGGCCACGCTCGCCTGCACGAGGAACAGCGGCAAGTCGGCACGGGCGAGGAAGGCGAGCACGAAACCGAGCACCTGGCAGCCCAGGCCCAGCAGGTAGGTCCGCTGGCCGGCGAGCCGTACCAGCAGGCTCGGGTCGAACGTGTGGTGCACCGTGGTGCGAGCCGCGGCCGCCGACTGCAAGAGGTTCGCCAATCCGTACGCCAAAATCATGGCGGCGAGGAAGAACCAGCCCGAGGACACCACGTGACGCACGATAGACCAGCCTCGGCCCGGCATCAGCGCTTCGGGGGACACCGTCGTCGGGGGGTGTTTGTCCGCTTACGCAGCGCCATGACTTCTGAGGTTTTTGTCCGGTTAGCGGGTAAGGGCCGTAAGTACCGTTTCGTGCAGCAGCCCGTTGGTGGCGATCACCGACGACTTGTCGGCCGGTGGGCGGCCGGCCAGATCGGTGATCGTGCCGCCCGCCTCCCGCACGATCGGGATCAGCGCAGCCACGTCCCACAACGACAGCTCCGGCTCGACCATCGTGTCCAACGCGCCCTCGGCCAGCAGCATGTAACCGTAGAAATCCCCGTACGCCCGGCTGCGCCACGCCGCCAGGCTCAGATCCACGATCTTCTGCAGGCGTCCGATCTGCTGCCATCCGTCGAGGCTGGCATAACAGACACTGGCGTCGGAGATCCGCCCGACTCCCGACACCTTGATGCGTGTCGCGGCGTGCTGGTGCTTTCCCGCGTACGCCCCGTGCCCGCGCGCCGCCCACCACCGGCGGCCCAGGGCGGGCGCGCTCACCAGGCCGGCGACCGGGGTGTCCCCCTCGAGCAGGGCGATCAGCGTGCCCCAGATCGGCACCCCGCGCACGAAGTTCTTGGTGCCGTCGATCGGGTCGATCACCCAGCGGCGGGTGCCCGGACCGGCCGCCGCCTGGGTCAGGCCGAACTCCTCACCGAGCACGCCGTCGCGCGGGCGGGCACGGGCCAGCGTCGCCCGGATCGCCTGCTCGACCGCCGTGTCGGCGTCGGAGACCGGGGTCAGGTCGGGTTTGCTCTCGACCCGCAGGTCGAGCGCCCGGAACCGGCTCGTCGAGATCGAGTCGGCGGTGTCGGCGAGGAGGTGAGCGAGCGCGAGATCGTCGGCGTAACCGGCCATGTCCGAACGCTAGCCGATCAGCCCGGCTTCTTCGTCGCCACTGCCCTTCTCGACGCCCCGGCGGCTTAGGCGGGCTCGGTGTCGCCGGCCGTCTCACGTCCCGCTGCGTCGGCGGCTTCGCTGGTCTCGTGTGGCGGGGTGTCGGCGGCTCCCTCGGTTTCGCGTTGGCCGGTGTTGTCGGGTCTTTCGGTTTCGCGTTGGCCGGTGTCGGCGGCTCTTTCGGTTTCGCGCGGGCCGGTGTTGTCGTGTCTTTTCGTTTCGCGTGGATCGGTGTCGGCGGCTCTTTCGGTTTCGCGTGGATCGGTGTCGCCGGCTCTTTCGGTTTCGCGTGGATCGGTGTCGCCGGCTCTCGAGGCCAGCAGGCGGCGGTACGACTCCAGCCGCCGCGGGTCGGCCTTGCCCTCGGCGACCCAGGCGTCCAGGCGGCAACCGACGTCGTTGGCCGTGTGCCCGCAGTTGGGCTGGTCCTCCAGCGTGCCCTCGACGAGGTCGGGGAAGCCGTGCAACAGGCTCTCGGCGCTCACGTGGGCCAGCCCGAAGCTGCGGATCCCGGGCGTGTCGATGATCCAGCCCGGGTCTTTGCGGCTCTTGCCGATCGGCGGCAGGCGCAGGGCGACCGCGCTGGTCGACGTGTGCCGGCCCTTGCCGATCGCGCTGACCGCCCCGACCGCTCGCAAAGCGTCCGGCACCAGGCGGTTGACCAGCGTGGACTTGCCGACGCCGGAGTGACCGACCATGACCGAGATGTTGCCGGCCAAGCGTTTGCGCAGCTCGGTGAGGTCGCTGTCGGGGCGAACCGTCACGTACGGCAGGTCGAGCTCGGCGTAGTAGCCGAGGATCTCTTCCGGCCCGGCCAGGTCGGCCTTGGTCAGGCAGAGCAACGGCTCGATGTCCGCGTCGTACGCCGCGACCAGGCAGCGGTCGATGAACCCCGTACGCGGTGGGGGGTCGTACAGCGCGCTGACGATCACCAGCTGGTCGGCGTTGGCCACCACAACCCGTTCGAGACGGCCCTCGGGGGTGGTGTCGTCGTCGTCGGCCGTGCGGCGCAGCACCGACGTACGCTCGCCTATCCGGACGATGCGGGCCAGCGCACCCGGGGCGCCCGACACGTCACCGACCAGGGCGACCCGATCCCCGACCACCACCGACTTGCGGCCCAGCTCGCGGGCGCGCATCGCGGTGATGACCGGGCTGTCAGGCGGCGCCTCCTCGCGGACGCAGCCGTACCGCCCCCGGTCGACCGTGATCACCAGGGCATCGACCGCGTCGTCGTGTTTCGGCCGGGTGCGGGTGCGCGGGCGCGACGAACGGCCCGGACGGATCCGGACGTCGTCCTCGTCGTACTCCCGCTTGCGAGCTGGCAGCTTCAACTCCTCGCCACGAGTCCCGCCCAGAGTTCGGGGAACTCGGGCAACGTCTTCGACGTACAACCTACGTCGGTGAGAGTGATGCCCGGGACGGCGAGTCCCATAACCGCCGCGGCATGAGCCATTCGGTGATCCGCGTACGTCTCCCAGCTCGTCCCGCGCGGCGCGCCCGGCTCGATGCGCAGACCGTCGCGGAACTCGGTGACCTGCGCCCCGGCCTTGGTCAGCTCGGTGGCCAGCGCGGCGATGCGGTCGGTCTCGTGGCCGCGGATGTGCTCGACCCCGCGCAGCTCGGAAGGCCCGTCGGCCAGGGCGGCCAGCGCCGACAGCACCGGGGTGAGCTCGCTGACCTCGGACAGGTCGGCCGTGATGCCGTGGAGCCGGCCCGTGCCCCGGACGGTCAGCCCGTCAGCCGTCCGGGTGACCTCGGCACCGATCGCGGTGAGCAGCTCGGTGAGGCGGGCGACCGGCTGCCAGCTCTCGGCCGGCCAGCCGCTCAACGTGACCGACCCGCCGGTGACCATGGCGGCGGCGAAGAACGGCGCGGCGCCGGAGAGGTCGGGCTCGATCACCCACGTACGGCCGTGGATCGGACCCGGCTCGACGGCCCAGACATCGGGCACCGACTCGTCGACAGCGACGCCGGCGGCCCGCAGCATGTGGGTGGTCATGCGCAGGTGGGGCGCGGACGGCACCGGCGGCCCCTCGTGCCGCAGCACCAGCCCCTTGGTGAAGCGCGGCGCCGACAGCAGCAGGCCGGAGACGAACTGGCTCGACCCGGACGCGTCGATCACGGCCTCGCCGCCCTCGACCAGGCCGGCCCCGCGCACGGTCAGCGGCAACCCGCCCGTGTCGGACGCGTCGATCGACACGCCCAGCGAGCGCAGCACGTCAAGGATCGGCTGCAGCGGCCTCTTGCGCGCATGTGGGTCGCCGTCGAATTCGACAATCCCCTCGGCCAGCGCGGCGACCGGCGGCAAGAACCGCATGATCGTGCCCGCCAGACCCACGTCGACCCGCGCCGGGCCACGCAACGGGCCCGGCTCGACCAGCCATCGCTCGTCGTCGCCGGAATCGAGCCCGACACCGAGCGCGCGCAGCCCGGCCGCCATCAGCACGGTGTCGCGGGCACGCAACGGCCGCTCGACGACCGACGGCCCGTCGGCCAGGGCGGCCAGCACGAGAGCGCGGGCAGTCATCGATTTCGACCCCGGCAGCCGCACGGAGGCGCTGACCGGGCCGGACGCGGACGGGGCGAGCCAGGGGCGAGGTTCTGCTGTCACGGGGTCATTGTGCCGAAGGGGGCTGACAATCTCGTGGACCTTTCCCGGCTCGCGAGACGGTAGCGTTGCCGGACATGTGCGGGCGGTATGCGACAACCAGGAGCGCGGCCGACCTCGAAGGCCTGTTCGAGGCCGTGGCCGTCGCCGAGCAGGCGGCGCCGAGCTGGAACGTGGCGCCGACAGACCCCGTACCGGTGATCAGAATGTCGACGACCCACTCGGCGCGGGTGGTCGACCGGGCACGCTGGGGCCTGGTGCCTCCCTGGTCGCCCGACCTGCGAGCCGGCGCCCGCATGATCAACGCCCGGTCCGAGACGGTGGCCACGTCGAAGGCGTTCGCCCCGTCCTTCGCCCGCCGCCGTTGCCTGGTGCCCGCCGACGGCTGGTACGAGTGGGTCGAGCGCAAACCGCACTACATGACGCCCGCCGACGGCTCGGTGCTGGCGTTCGCCGGCATCTGGACGACGTGGGGCCCCGAGGCAACCCTGACCTGCAGCGTCCTCACCACCGCGGCGGTGGGCGACCTGGCCCGGGTGCACGACCGCATGCCCCTGATCCTCCCGCCCGGCCGCTGGGCGTCCTGGCTGGCCGGCGGCGGCGACCCGGCGGGGTTGTTGCAGCCGCTGTCCCCGGCGGAGCTGCAAGCCATCGAGATCCGCCCGGTCCGCCCCGACGTGGGGAACGTCCGCAACAACGGCCCCCACCTGCTGGAACCCTCACCCGCCGCGGACACCACCCCCGCCACGCTCTTCTGACCCACCCAGCCGCAGCTCGCAGGCGGAGCCCTCGCGCCCCTTCTCCCTGGCGACCTCTCTTGGTTGGCGGCCCCTGTTGCCCGCGGCCCCTGTTGCCCGCGGCCCCTGTTGCCCGCGGCCCCTGTTGCCCGCGGCCCCTGTTGCCCGCGGCCTCTCTTGCCCGCGGCCTCTCTTGCCCGCCAGTCTCTCCTGTCTGGCGGTCCCCGTTGTCTGGCGGTCCCCGTTGTCTGGCGGTCCCCGTTGTCTGGCGGTCCCCCTTGTCCGGCGGCCCCTGTTGTCCGGCGGCCCCTGTTGTCCGGCGGCCCCCGTTGCCCGGCGGCCTCTCCTGTCCGGCGGGCCCCTCTTGCCCGGCGGGCCCCTCTTGTCTGGCGGTCCGTCTTGCCCCGGCGGGTCCCTCCTGTCTGGCGGTCCCTCTTGTCCGGCGGCCCCTTCCCGCCTGGTCCTGCTGCCCGGCTTTTCCCGCCCTGGCGGTCCATTTGACGTCCTGTATCCGGGCCTTTCCTGATGCTTCAATCGCGGTGCTTTGATGTCGGCCGGTGTGCCATCTTCGCGGGCAGATCAAAGTCGACCGTCGGGCTTCGTCTGCATCCGGGCAGCTCAGGCCCGCCTCGTCGATGGCGCCGCCGTCCACAGGCGAAGGTTTGTCCACAGGCGCCACGGCTGCGGGACCTCGAAGATCGGCTCTTTCGGCCACAATCGGCGGTGGCGGGGGTCCCCCGAGGAGGGTGGGTAATGCGGTTGGGTGGTGGCTTCCCGGTGCCGTGTCCCGGGGAGGGCTCTGTTAGGTTCCTCGCGCCGCGCTGACGAGCGCCGCGATCGTGAGGCCGCAGGAGGGGTCTTCGCCGCGTGTTGGTTACGGAGCGTTACGCGAGATCGCGGCTCCGGTCGGTGGCGCGGCGGGTGTTGAGGGGTTGTGGGCGGTCGGCCTGGCGAGTGGCTGAATGGCGGCCTACCGGCTGAGCTGGGACAAGATCAAGAATTGGGTTTGTCAATAGATGTCCGCATTCGATATTGGCAACTTTATTTCAAGATAGATAAGACCCTTGTTCTGATCTCCTACCCTGCGATACAAAACTGCGCCGGAGTGGTGCAGGTTCGCACGGTGCGATCCCGTTGCCACACGCAGTACCGGTCCCACGGGGGAGGTGGGCTGATGACACGGGCTCGTATGCCGCGTCCACATGAGGTAGCCATCGCGCGGAGGGATCCGCGCCTGCTCGAGGCGATCAGCGAACGACGCAGCGACGAGGCTTGGCGGACCCGCGGCGCATGCCGTTCGGTCGACCCGGAGACGTTCTTTCCGGCGCCGAACGAGCCGTCCGAGGGCGCGGTCTCGCTCTGCGGCACATGCACAGTTCAAGGGCCATGCCTGGCCTGGGCGTTGCAGGTCGGCGACTGTCACGGCGTCTGGGGCGGAACCACGCCGCGCGAACGCCGGGCCATGCTCGTCGCCTGGCGCGAGCGCGTCGGCCCCAACGGCGAGGCCGTCGACGACGACACCGACGAGGAAGATCGCCGGCTGCTCAGCCTCACGCCGATCAGCCGCTGAAACCTGAGCCACCGTCGGCCGGCGCCCCGAGCGGGCGCCGGCCCGGCGTGCTGCGCGCGGGGGCTGGTGAACGGGCGACTGCGCGCGCGGGGCCGGCCGGGCTGGTGAGATAGCGGCGTGAGCGAGATCGAGATCGAGACGCCGCGCGGGCCGGCCCACGTGCGGATCACCGAGCCGGACGGGCCGGCGTTCAGCACCCTGGCGCTGGGGCACGGAGCCGGTGGTGGTGTGGACGCGCCCGACCTGAAAGCCGTGCATGACGCCGCTGTGGCTGCGGGGGTGCGGGTCGTGCTGGTGACGCAGCCCTATCGCGTGGCGGGCCGGCGTGCGCCCGCTCCGGCGGGGCAGCTCGACGAGGCCTGGTCGGTCGTGATTGAGGGCGTACGAGGAAATGAGCCTTTGATCGTGGGCGGGCGGTCCAGTGGTGCGCGGGTGGCGTGCCGGACGGCGGTCGCGCTCGGGGCCGTGGGCGTGCTCGCGTTGGCGTTTCCACTGCATCCGCCGGGCAAGCCGGACAAGAGCCGGGCGGGGGAGTTGCCGGCGGAGTTGCCGGCCCTGGTGCTGAACGGGGACCGGGACGCGTTCGGGGTGCCCGCGGCCACCGCGAACGTCGAGGTGATCGTCCGGCCGGGGGCGACCCATGACCTGCGTAAGGACGTGCGGGGTACGGCCGCGCTGGCCGTCGAATGGCTGCGGAAACACGGCTGGGCGGCCTGAGGGCGAGCAAGGGGCGGCCTGAGGGCGAGCAGCGGGCGGCCTGAGGGCGAGCAGCGGGCGGCCTGAGGGCCAGCCGCGGGCGGCCTGAGGGCGAGCAGCGGGGTGCGGCAGGGCGGAAGGAATGCAACAGGTGCCCGCGTGGTTGTAAGCCCCGGAGCTTGAAGTCGGAAGGGGTTTTACTGGTGCGAGCCGGAACCGAGAGCCTCGAGCGCGGGGATGTCGATCGGGTGCGGAACCTCCTGGGTGCCCCCGATTGGCCCGCGACCGAGACCACGAAAACCACCCCATCGGTGAGTGTCAGCACACCGGCGGTTTTCGAAGCCGTTGAAGGGGCACTACCCGTATCCTCGGCGGGGCGGTCGAGGGGAGAGCTCAGGGTGGCCCAGACAGAACGGACCGAGGAGCGCAGAGCGCGCTTCGAGCGGGACGCGTTGCCTTTTGTGGACCAGCTTTACGCTGCTGGTCTGCGGATGACGCGTAACCCGGCCGATGCCGAGGACCTGGTGCAGGAGACGTACCTCAAGGCGTTCTCCGCCTTCCACCAGTTCGAGGAGGGCACCAACCTCAAGGCTTGGCTGTACCGCATTCTCACGAACACCTATATCAACTCGTACCGGCGCAAGCAGCGTCAGCCAGTGCAGGCGCCGACCGAGGAGATCACCGACTGGCAGCTGGCCTCGTCGGAGTCGCACACGTCGGTCGGCCTGCGTTCGGCCGAGACCGAGGCGCTCGACCGGCTGCCCGACAGCGACATCAAGGAAGCCCTGCAGGCCCTGCCCGAGGACTTCCGGCTGGCCGTCTACCTCGCTGATGTCGAGGGTTTCTCGTACAAGGAGATCGCCGACATCATGGGCACGCCCATCGGCACCGTCATGTCCCGACTGCACCGCGGCCGGCGCAACCTGCGCAAGACGCTGGAGCAGTACGCTGCCGACCGGGGCATCACCCGGACCGCTTCGGAACCGCAGGAGGCCTGACCGTCATGAGCGGCGTGAACGGTGAGGACCACGAGGCCGACTGTGGCCTCGTGCTCAGCGAGGTCTACCTCTACCTCGACCTGGAGTGCAGCGAGGACCGGCGCACGCTGATCCAGAAGCATCTGGACGACTGCGACGGGTGCCTGCGTGAGTACGGCATCGAGCACGAGGTGAAGGCGCTGGTGTCCCGCTGCTGCGGCGACGAGAAGGCGCCCCGTGAGCTGCGTGACCGGCTGCGGCTCAAGCTCGACCAGCTCGAGGTGCAGGTCGAGACCCGGGAATACCTGCCGTAGGGAGCTCGCGACAAGGCCCCCGCAACTTCACGTTGCGGGGGCCTTGTGCGTTCAGCTGTTGGGCCGCTTGCCGTGGTTCGCGCTGCTCTTCTTACGAGCCTTCTTCTTGCGGGCCTTCTTAGCCATCGAGCGACTCCTTGTTCGTGCGTGTTTCCCGAGCCGATGGTAGTCGGCGCGTCCGGTCGGCCCGGACTCGCCCGACCCTGATCCATGGTTTGATGACCGGTACCGACGAGTGGACAAGGAGGTTCCCGATGGCCGACGAGATCCGGGCCGAGATGGTGGCCAACGTGTGGAAGGTCGTGGCCACGACCGGCGACACGGTGGCCGAGGGGGACACCCTGGTGATTCTCGAGTCGATGAAGATGGAGATCCCGGTCGTCGCCGAGACCGACGGCACGGTGGCCGAGCTCGCCGTCCACGAGGGCGACGTGGTGCAGGAAGGCGACCTGATCGCCATCATCCAAGGGTGAGACAGAGCTGAGTTCAGCCGCGCCGCCAGCGCAGCGACAACCGGCTGCGGCCGCGCTGGCGGGGCAGCGGCGGCACCCGCGTCATAGCCGCGGCCAGCTGCCGCGTCGACTGGTCGAGGTCGGGCGTGGCCAGGGCCAGCTCGGCGAACGAGCGGGCGCCGGGCCGCGACGCCACCTCGGTGAGCCGGGTGGTGACCACCCCGGCCACGTCGGCCCGCGCCGACGGGTCGACCCAGGCGGTCACGATCAGGGCGAACAGGGCCGCCTCGGTGACCCGGTCGACCCCGCCGTCGACCAGTTCCAGCAGCATCCGGCGCCGTTCCGAGTCGAGCCAGGCCTCCTCGGAGCGGTGGTGAAGCAGTCCCAGGCAGGCCCAGATCTCGGGCACGGCGACGTCGGCCGGCGGGTGTGCGAGCAGCGCCAGCAGGTCGGGCGGGCTCACCATGATCAGTTGAAGGGCCGCGTCGTACGCCGCCGGTGGGTGCGCCCACGAGAGTGAGGCGACCTGGCGGAGCCGGCGTACGGCGTCGGCGGTGGGTTCGCCCGCCACGGGCGCGTTGCCGCGGGGCAGGGGCGCGGCCACGGGCGCACCGCTCAGCCACGCGGTGTCGCGGCAGCAGTCGGCCAGGTCGGTGTGCTCGTGTGACTCGTCGGGGTGGTCGCGGATGTAGTCGGCCAGCCGGACGAGGTGCATGAGGTCGCCGTCGGCGCGGTGGCGCAGCCGGTGTGCGGTGTGCACGGCGCAGTCGTAGTCGGGGTCGCGTTCCAGGGCGCGGTCGACCCAGCTCAGCGCGTCCTCGAGGCGGCCGTTGTCCGCCAGGGTGCCGGCGATGTCGGCGTACACGGAAAGGTCGTCGGGGTCGTGGGCCACCGCCCGCCGCAACGCCGCGAGCGCCTCGGGCAGGCGGCCGGCGCTGCGGTACGCGTACCCGAGCCAGATCTCGCCGAGCTTGGACGGGCGGACCCGGGCGCCGCGGGAGGCCCAGTCGACGGCCAGGTCGTGCTCGCCGACCCGGCGGGCCAGCGCGGAACCGGCCCCGAGCAGCATGGCGTGCTCCGGATAGGCGGCCAGCGCGTGACGCACCACGGTCAGGTAGGGCCGCAGTGTCGGCGGCGCCGGTTCGCCCACCCGCGTGCAGAGCCGCATGAGAACCTGAGCCAGAAGACCTGGTTCGATCCGTACGCCCAGAGCGGGCTCGACGACCCAGGGGATGCCCGCCCAGTCAGCGGCGGGCGCCTGTCCGCTGGCCGCGGCGAGCAGCGGCAGACCGTCCTCGGGGCGACCGGCCGCGGCGAGCAGATGCGCGCGGGCGGCGAGCCGGCCGGGGGACGCGTGCGGCCCGGCACGGAAGAGATCGAGCCCGCCGCCGGGGCGGGCGGCGAGGCGTCCGAGCACCTCGTGGACCTCGGGAAGCGTGGGGGCGTGGGCCAGCGCGCCGGCCAGGTGATCGGCGGCCTTGTCGGGCTGGTCCGTCGCCAGTGCCGACCTTGCCTGTTCAAGAGCGCGGTCGGCGGCGCGGCGTACATCCACGATGCAAGACAGTAGGGGAAAGAGCCCTTCCTGTCAGTAGGAGGAGCGCTGCGCATTAGTGCTCGAAACGTTGACGAAGTAAACTGTTTCTTGCAAGACTGCGCATGGATCGCGCGTAAGTCGCTCATCAGGGGAGGAACACGTGGCGCAACGAGGCCAGGGGATGGCTGCGGACATCGCGGAACAACCGGGCGGATTCGCGCGGTTGCTCGACGGTGAGCACGCCGGCGCGATCGCCGTCGTCGCCGCCGAAGTAGCCCGCCGCCGGCCCCGGAATGTCGTGTTCGTGGCCCGCGGCACCTCCGATCACGCCGCGCTCTACGGGGCGTACCTGACCGAGATCCGGCTGGGCCTGCCGGTGGCCAGCGCCTCGCCCAGCGCGATCACGCTGTTCGGCGCCCGGCCCGACTTCACCGACACGCTGGTCGTCGGCGTCAGCCAGAGCGGCGGCTCGCCCGACCTCACCGGCGTGCTGCAGGTGGCCCGTGAGACGGGCGGGCTGACCCTCGCGCTCACCAACAACCCGGAATCGCCGCTCGCCCAGGCGGCCGAGCTGTCGATCGACGTCGCCGCCGGGCACGAGCGGGCGGTCGCGGCCACGAAGACGTACACGGCCGAGCTTCTCGCCCTCCTGCTCCTGGTCGAGGGCATCCGCTCCGGGAACGGCTCGCTGCCCGGCGAGGAGCGGGCCGCGCTCGACAAGCTGCCCCAGCTGGCCGAGGACGCTTTGGCCGACCGTACGGCCGACGACCTAGCGCAGCGGTACAGGTTCGCGTCCCGCCTGGTGACAACCGGTCGCGGGTACGCCTACCCGACCGCTCGCGAGGCCGCGCTGAAGCTGATGGAGACCTCGTACCTGCCGGCGCTGGCGTTCTCGGGGGCCGACCTGCTGCACGGCCCGCTGGCCATGACCGACCCGGACGTGCCGGTGCTCGCGGTCGTGGGCGACGGGCCGGGCGGGCAGTCGATGCGCGACGTGGTGACCCGGCTCGGCGAGCGGCGGGCCGACGTGGTGACGATCGGGGCGACCGACGTGCCGGGCGCGGCCGGGCGGCTCTCGGTGCCGCCGGTGACCGACGAGCGGTACAGCGCGCTGCTCGACATCCTGCCGTTGCAGAAGCTGGCCCTTGCCCTGGCGCTGGCCCGCGGTGAGGACCCCGACTCGCCGCGGGGGCTCAAGAAGGTCACCACGACGCTGTAGGAAACAGAGGCGTGGCACGCTTGGCTCGTGTCAACGTTGCGTGATCTGGCCGAGGAGCACACCGGCCTCGGACCGGCCGACATCGACCACCTGCACCGCATCGCCGGTGACTGGCAGCTGCTGTCCGACCTCTCCTTCGCCGACCTGCTGATGTGGGTGCCGGTGAAGCGGGAGGCCGGGCAGCCGCGTCAGTACCTCTGCGTCGCGCAGGTGCGGCCGACCACCGCCCCGACGGCCTACCAGGACGACCAGGTCGGCAAGATCGTCGGCGGTCCCGAGGTTGCCCACCTCGACATCGCGTTCGCGCAGGAGCGGATCTGGCGCGAGGGTGACCCGGTCTGGTACGGCGACACCCCGGCCCGGCACGAGGCGATTCCCGTGCGCCTGCGCGACCCCAATGATCGCGAGGAGGGCTACAGCGAGGTCATCGCGGTGATCGGCCGTGACACCAACCTCTCCACCGCCCGTACGCCGTCCCAGCTCGAACTGAATTACCTGACCACCGCGGACGACCTGGCCCAGATGGTCGCCGACGGCACCTTCCCGCCACCCCGGCACCCGGGCGAGACCACCTCGGCCCCCCGGGTCGGCGACGGCCTGGTCCGCCTCGACGCCGGGGGCAAGGTCACCTACGCCAGCCCGAACGCCCAGTCGGCGTACCGGCGTCTCGGTTTCAACGCCCACCTGGTCGGCGAGGAGCTTTCCGTGCTGACCAGCAGGCTGGCCGCCGACCCGCTGGAGGGCAACGACACCGCCGAGCGGATCCTGTCGGCCCTGCGCGGCGAGTCCCCGCCCCGCCAGGAGATGGAGGCCCGCGGCGCGACCGTGTTGATCCGGGCGCTGCCGCTGCTGCCGGCCGGGGTGCCGATCGGCGCGCTCGTCCTCGTACGGGATGTGACCGAGGTGCGACGGCGGGACCGGGCGTTGATGACCAAGGACGCGACGATCCGCGAGATCCACCACCGGGTCAAGAACAACCTGCAGACCGTGGCCGCGCTGCTGCGCCTGCAGGCCCGCCGGGTCGACGCCCCCGAGGCGCGGATGGCGCTGCAGGAGTCGGTGCGCCGGGTCGCGTCGATCGCCCTGGTGCACGAGACGTTGTCGATGTCGAGCGACGAGGCGGTCGAGTTCGACGGGATCGTCGACCGGGTCGCCACCGCGGCCACCGAGGTCGCCGCGACCAGCGTGCCGGTGAAGATGCGCCGTGAGGGCACGTTCGGGGTGCTTCCGGCCGAGATCGCCACGTCGCTGGTGATGGTGCTCAACGAGCTGCTGATCAATGCCGTCGAGCACGGGTTCCCGGCGAGCGAGGACGACGACGAGCCCGCGGTCGGGGGCGAGGACTCCGGCGAGGTGGTCGTCTCCGCCCACCGGTTCCGCAAGCAGCTGCACGTCACGGTGGCCGACAACGGGCAGGGGCTGCCCGAGGACTTCCGGGCCGACGACAGCCAGCGGCTCGGCCTGCAGATCGTGCGCGCGCTGGCCACCGGCGAGTTGCGCGGCAGCATCGAGCTGCGGAACCGGGCCGGCGGCGGCACGGAGGCTGTCCTCGTGGTGCCGTTGGGCAAACGCTGAACCCTCCCACCTGGTGGGCTGCGACACACTCCCGAAATCTGGACCGCACTGGCCCAGATTGGTTCGGCGTGAGAGGCTTGCCGACATGACCGCTGCAGTTGACCGCCGCTTCGTGGCACGTCGCCACGTCGACTACGGGCGTGTCCGCAGCGCGATGTGTCCGGCTTCCTGACGCCGTCCGAATTATCTTTCGGGCGCGCGAGACGCGCCGGCCACTCCTGACACTGTAGTCACGAGCCTCCACAAGCCGTGAGCGTCCCGCATGCGCCCACGAAACGTGGAGGACCGCCGACATGGCGCCCAGCAGCACCCCAGCAGGCCGGACAGCCCGCCCCCGCAAGGCGCGCGGCGAGGGTCAGTGGGCGCTCGGACACCGCGAGCCCCTGAACCCCAACGAGCGGATCAAGAAGGACGACAACCCGCTCAACGTGCGCGCCCGCATCGAGAACATCTACGCGCACACCGGCTTCGCCTCCATCGACCCGCAGGATCTGCGCGGCCGTTTCCGCTGGTGGGGGCTCTACACCCAGCGCCGGGCGGGCATCGACGGCGGGCGTACGGCGGTGCTGGAGCCGCACGAGCTCGAGGACGAGTACTTCATGCTCCGGGTGCGCATCGACGGCGGCGCGTTGAGCGTGGCCCAGCTCCGTACGATCGCGCAGATCTCGAGCGAGTTCGGCCGCGACTCGGCCGACATGACCGACCGGCAGAACATCCAGCTGCACTGGATCCGCATCGAGGACATGCCCGAGATCTGGCGCCGGCTCGAGGCGGTCGGGCTGCAGACCACCGAGGCCTGCGGTGACTGCCCGCGTGTCGTGCTGGGCTCGCCGGTGGCCGGGGTGTCGGTCGACGAGGTGCTCGACGGGACGCCGGCGATCGACGAGATCACCAAGAGGTACGTCGGCGACCCGCGGTACTCGAACCTGCCCCGCAAGTTCAAGACGCAGATCTCGTGGCTGGCCGACGGCCCGTACGAGACCAACGACGTCTCGTTCGTGGGCGTCACCCACCCGCAGCACGGCCCCGGCTTCGACCTGTGGATCGGTGGCGGCCTGTCCACCAACCCGCGGCTGGCCGAGCGGCTCGGCGTCTGGGTGCCGCTCGACGAGATCCCGGACGTGTGGGAGGGCGTCGTCGGCATCTTCCGCGACTACGGCTACCGCCGCCTGCGCAACCGCGCCCGCCTGAAGTTCCTGCTGGCCGACTGGGGTGTCGCCAAGTTCCGCGAGATCCTCGAGAAGGAATACCTGGGCCGCGCGCTGGTCGACGGGCCCGCGCCCGACCTGCCGGCCAAGCCGATCGACCACATCGGCGTGCACAAGCAGATCGACGGTCGTAACTACGTCGGCGCCGCGCCGGTGGTGGGCCGGTCCTCCGGCGCCCAGCTGGGCAAACTGGCCGACCTGGTCGAGCAGCACGGCTCCGACCGGGTACGCCTCACCGCGTACCAGAAGCTCCTGGTCCTTGACGTGGCCGACGACATGGTCGAGCCGTTGATCGCCGGGATGCGCCAGATCGGCCTGGAGGCGCGGCCCTCGGCGTGGCGGCGCGGCACGATGGCCTGCACCGGCATCGAATACTGCAAGCTCGCGATCGTCGAGACCAAGGCCCGCGGCGAGGAACTGGTGGCCCGCCTCGAGGAACGGCTGCAGGACTTCGACGCCGACATCTCGATCCACATCAACGGGTGCCCCAACGCCTGCGCCCGTACCCAGGTCGCCGACATCGGCCTCAAGGGTCAGCTGGTCATGAACAGCCACGGCGAGCAGGTCGAGGGCTTCCAGGTGCACCTGGGCGGCGGGCTCGGCATGGCGCAGGGGCAGACGGCCGGCTTCGGGCGCAAGCTCCGGGGGCTCAAGGCAACGGCAGAAGAGCTTCCCGCGTACGTGGAACGCCTCGCGCGGCACTACCTGGACGGACGCACGTCGAAGGACGAGGCGTTCGCGGACTGGGTCATGCGCGCCGACGAGGAGCTCCTCAAGTGAGCGACGCCCGATCAACCCCCCTGTACTGCCCCTACTGCGGCGAAGAGGACCTGTTCCCCAACGAGGCATCACACGGGGCCTGGGAGTGCCACTCCTGCGCCCGCGTTTTCACGGTCAAGTTCAACGGCTTGCTTTCCAAGGGAGTCAACCGATGACAGTCGTGGCCGCCACCTCTCTCAACCTGGTCAACCTCGGCGCCCCCGTGGTCCAGGACCCCACCCGGCGCTCGCGCGACGAGCTCGAGGCGCTGGCGCGCGACGCCGGCCGCGAGCTCGAAGGCGCCCCCGCCGAAGTGATCGCCAAGTGGGCGACCGACACGTTCGGGGACCGGTTCTGTGTGACCAGCTCGATGGCCGACGCCGTGGTCGCGCACGTCTTCTCCCGGGTCTCGCCGGGCGTCGACGTCGTGTTCCTCGACACCGGCCTGCACTTCCCCGAGACGCTCAAGGTGCGCGACACCGTGGCCGCCACCATGGACGTCAACGTCCGGTCGATCCGCCCCCGCCGCACGGTCGGCCAGCAGGACGGCGAGTACGGGCCGCGGCTGTTCGCCCGCAGCCCCGACGAGTGCTGCTTCCTGCGCAAGGTCGAGCCCCTCGAGCGCGCCCTGTCCGACTACGACGCCTGGGCCACCGGCCTGCGCCGCGACGAGTCGCCGACCCGCGCCAACACGCCGGTCGTCGCGTTCGACGCCAAGAAGGGCAAGGTCAAGGTCAACCCGATCGCGGCGTGGACCCAGACCGACGTCGACCGCTACATCAGCCGCTGGAACGTGCCGGTCAACGAGCTGTTCAAGAAGGGCTACGGCTCGATCGGCTGCTGGCCGTGCACCCGGCGCACCAAGGCCGGCGAGGACCCGCGCGCGGGGCGCTGGGCGATGTTCGAGAAGACCGAATGCGGACTGCACGTCTGAACGGCCGCCTCGCGGTGGTCCTGGTCGCCCACGGCAGCCGGGACCCGCGGGCGGCGGAGTCGACCCAGGCCCTGGCCCGGGCGGTGCGGCTCGCCCACCCCGAGTGGGATGTGCACGCCGCGTTCCTCGACCACGCCGGCCCGCGGCCGCTCGACGTGTTGCGCGCACTGCCCGGCCGCCGGGCGGTGCTGGTGCCGCTGCTGCTGACGGCCGCCTACCACGGGCGGGTCGACATCCCGGCCGTGGTCGACGAGGCGGCTGGGTTGCCGGTCGACGTGACCCTCGCGGACGTGCTCGGGCCCTCGGCGGCGTTGACCGAGAGCCTCGTACGGCGTCTCGACCCCGCCGGGCTGGACGCTGTCGTGCTCGCCGCGGCGGGAACCCGGGACCCGGTGGCCCGGGAAACGATCACGTGGGCCGCGGACGCCCTCAGCGCTCGTCTGAGCGTTCCTTGCCTGGCGGCGTATGCCTCGGCCGCCCCGCCGGACCCGGGGGCGGCTGTGGGCCGTCTGCGGGCTTCGGGGGCTCGACGGGTTGGCGTGGCCGGCTACTTCCTGGCTCCGGGTTTCCTGTACGACTTGGCGGTGCGGTCCGCCCTCTCGGCGGGTGCGGTGTCGGTGGCTGCGCCGCTGGGAGACGATCCTGGGCTCGTACGGCTTGTCGCGTCGCGGGTGCTGGCGGCCGACCGGACCGTCCCTGCCGCCGCTTGACCGGGTCGCTCGCCGCGGCCTGGCCCCGCGCTACGGCCGGAGGCCGCGCTACGGCCGTTCCCCATCGCCTGCCTTGCGAGGAGCCTCGGGTTCGCGCCAGTGCTTGTGTCCGGCGCCACGAGGCGTACGGGATGGGCCTTGAAGGACGGTCGCTCAGCGTCACCGTCCGATGTGCGCTCCGCCGAGGTCCACGGGGTGTGAGGTGAATGTGGACCATTCGTGTCGGGAGCGCAATTTCGAGATCATTTCGCGGATTCTCGATGAAACTCAACGTGATCGAATTGGCGCGGTCGGCGAACCTCTCGGGTTCCTCTGGAGGATTCGGCGCGCTGAGTAATCGGGCGGAAACAGCAAGACGCCCCGGTGCCGTTCGGCCCGGGGCGCAAATGCTGTGGGGGATTGGTTCAGGCGGTGGGAGCGCCGACCCGCAGGCCGCCACGACGCTTGACCGCGCGCCGCTCGTCTTCGCTCATACCGCCCCATACGCCGGCATCCTGACCGGACTCGAGGGCCCACGTGAGGCAGTCCTCGGTCACGGGACACCGCCGGCACACGGCCTTGGCCTGCTCGACCTGCAGGAGCGCGGGGCCGGACGTCCCGATCGGGAAGAACAGCTCCGGGTCCTCGTCGCGGCAGATCGCATCGTGACGCCAGTCCATGGCGGCAACACTCCTTGTTTCGGATGGGGTAATGAATTGCGTTACTGCTTTACCTATGCGTGCGCGGGCGGCCTGCCGGGTTGTGTGACCCTCGGCTCGCCGTGCGTAGCAAGCTTTTGTGTTATCGGGTGCTGTTCGGCGCTTCTGGATTAGGAACGCGCGCAAGCAGCAACCGGTTACTTCTTATCGCTTGTGAATGCTTTCACGAACTCGTGCGATGTCAAGGGTAGCGCCGGAAGTTTCTCCGGGCGGGTGAGCTGGCTCACGCCCTCTTTGTCCGGTTCTGAGGCTTGCGCCAGAGCCGGTTGACCAACGCCTCCATCAATGTAGTACGGTCCGGGCCGTTGTGCCGACCTTTTGACCGTGTTTCTGTAACGGATCGTGATGTTGGCTACCCAGTGGTCAGCAGATCACACGTAGCGCTTCGGGAACGGACACGAAGTGCACCTTCTGGCGCTCGCCGAGATAGTCGCCGTCGAGCTGGAACGCCTGGGGCCGGCTGGCGATCACAGTGAACTCGTCCTGGTCGTGCAGGCGTAGCACCTGTTTGCCGTGCGGCTCGGCCTTGCGCATGGCGAGTTGCGCCATCGTACGGGTCGTGCTGGTGACGGCGAGACCACGCAGAGCCATCACGTCGAGGCCGCGGTCGAACGAGGCGTCGGGGCTCGGGTTGATGGGCCGGTCGCCGAGATAGGTCCAGGGCGCGGTGTTCTGGATGATGACGGTGCCGAGGCCGGTCTCGGCCGGCTCGCCGGGGCGCTCGATGGTCAGCGGCGGGGCCTTGCGGTCGTCGCCGGTGAGGAACTGGCCGACGATCGAGCGGAAATAGAGACCCGGGGTGGACGTACGCCCCCGCAGGCGCGCCTGCTCGACCCGGCGCACGACGGCGGCGTCCAGGCCCATGCCGGCGGCGAACGTGAAGTAGCGGTCGTCGGCGCGGCCCAGCCCGATCACCCTGTGCCGCCCGTCACGCAGGCCGTCGAGGATCACACTCACGCCCTCGACCCAGTCGCGGGGCAGGCCCAGCGCGCGGGCGAAGACGTTGGTCGAGCCGCCGGGCACGACAGCGAGCGCGGGCAGCACCTCGGCGCGGGAGCCGGTCAGCCCGCTGAGCACGGCCTCGGCGGTCATCAACCCGTTGACCGCCTCGTTCACTGTGCCGTCGCCGCCCAGCGTGACGACCACGTCGACCCCGCTCTCGGCGGCGGACCGGGCCAGCGTCGCGGCGTGGCCACGGCGGGTCGTGTACTCCACCGACAGCTCGACAGCGCTGCGCAGCGCCCTGACGAGGACGTCCCGGCTGCGCTCGCTGGTGGTCGTGGCCTTGGGGTTGACCAGCAGTAACGCTCGCATGCGCGGCACTGTACCCAAGAGCACGCCGAAACACTGTCGGTATGGTGCTTGAGTGACCGGTGAGAAGTCAGTCGTTGACAACCCCTCGACCCTGATGTGGGCGGTGCGACTGCTCTACCTGCAGTG
Organism: Paractinoplanes brasiliensis; assembly: GCF_004362215.1. NCBI lineage: Bacteria > Bacillati > Actinomycetota > Actinomycetes > Micromonosporales > Micromonosporaceae > Paractinoplanes > Paractinoplanes brasiliensis. The sequence goes on from NZ_SNWR01000001.1 coordinate 4,508,371, forward strand.
CGCGGCCCTGGCCGGGCTCACTGTGTATTTGGTGGTCCTCGATCTCACGAGTGAGAACGTGCGGGTCGGCGTGGCCGTGGCATTGACCATTCTCACCGCTCTCGGCGTGGCGGCGATCTTCTTCGTCGCCCGCGGGCTGGGCCGCCGGACCCGGGGCGCGCGGGGGCCGGCGGTCGTCATCCAGCTCTTCACCATCGCCGCCGGCGGCTTCCTGTTGCAGACCGGACCGGTGTGGCTGGGCGTGGTGCTGATGGCTCTCGGGGTGCTCACCGGGCTGCTGATCGTGCTCCCGCCGAGCACCCGAGCGTTGGGCATCGATTAAACGCCCTGATTCTCCCGCCCAGGGCCTACCCTGATGAGGTGACCGGATCAACGGTGCGTCCACCCGCATATCAGCTGCTGGCGGACGAGTTACGGGCCGACATAACCTCGGGGCGGCTGCAGCCCGGCGAGCGCCTGCCGCCGGAACCGGAGTTGTGCGTCAAGACGGGTGTCAGCCGCAGCACGGTCCGTGAGGCGCTGCGCCTGCTGGCCAGTCAGCATCTGATCGTCACGACCCGCGGGGTCACCGGCGGCAGCTTCGTCGCCCACCCCGACGCCGAACAGCTGGCCGAAAGCCTCACCACCGGGTTCACGCTGCTCACCAAGTCGGAAGGGGTGGGCTTCGCCGACCTGCTCGAGCTGCGCCGGGCGATCGAGTTGCCGGCCGTCGGGCTCGCCGCGTTGCGCCGCCTCGACGAGCACCTGGCCGAACTCCGGGGCGCCTTCTTCGACCCCGCCGTCGACGACTTCGAGACCATGATGGCGGCGCACACGGCGTTCCACATGGCCATCGCCAAGGCCACCCAGAACCCGCTGTTCGAGCTGGTGGCCCGGCCGCTCTATCACGCCGAGTACGGCGAGGAGGTCACCGACGACCTGCCCGCGGGCTATTGGCGGCAGATCGACGCGGATCACCGGATGATCCTCGACTGCCTGGTCATCCGGGACGCGGAGTCGGCTGTGCTCGCGGCGACCCAGCATCTCGACTACATCGCCGCGGTGGTCCGCTGAGTCAGGCCCCCGTACGCCTGGTGACCAGGCGAATGGTCGCGCGCTGCCCGGTCGCCTCGGCGGCCGCCGAACTGGTCAGCGCGGTCAGCACCTTCCACGCGAACGACGACTCGGCCGGCAGCTTGGCCCCCCGTACGGTGGTGACGGTGACCTCGACGGTCAAAGCGTCCTCCGTCACGGCGAAGCGGCAGTCGAGCTCGGCGCCGCGGGTCGCTATCGCCAGCAGCATCGCGCACGCCTCGTCGACGGCGATGCGCAGGTCCTCGATCTCGTCGAGCGCGAAGTGCAGCCGTGCGGCCAGACCGGCCGTCGCCGTCCGCAGCACGCCCAGGTAGCCGCCGTCGGCGGGCACGGTGAGCATGACGACGTCGTCACCGATCGCCGGATCCGGGTGTGTGTCCGTCAGCTGACTCACCGTTGCTCCTCCCACCGACAGCAGACTCTAGTAGCAGAGCGCAGTCGGCCGGTACGCCCACCGGGCGTACCGGCCGAAGCGACACGGTCACTCAGGCCTGCTTGGTCTCCCAGAAGATCTTCGAGATCTCTTCGATCTTGGCCAGCAGCTGGTCGGCCACGGCCGGGTCGACCGAGCCCTTGGCGCCCGAGGCGCCGGCCAGCTTGGTGGCCTCGTTGAAGAGCTGGTGCAGGTTCGGGTACTTCTCGAAGTGCGGGGGCTTGAAGTAGTCGGTCCACAGCACCCACAGGTGGTGCTTGACGAGCTCGGCCCGCTGCTCCTTGATCAGGATGGCCCGGGTGCGGAACTCGGGGTCGGTGTTCGCCTGGTACTTCTCGGCGATTGCCTTGACCGACTCGGCCTCGATCCGGGCCTGCGCCGGGTCGTAGACGCCACAGGGCAGGTCGCAGTGGGCGCTGACCTCGGTTTTAGGCATGAGGAAACGCGGAAGTCGCATCAGGACTCCTCCATACGAGTTTGCGATGATCCAGGACTGACCCTACCCCTTACATGCGGTGCGTAACGCGACGGAGGACTGATGCCTTGAGGTGGCAACTACCACTGTTCGCGGTGCTTGTCCGCGGACCGTCGATGGTGCCCGCCCTCCGCTCCGGCGACGCGCTGCTGGTGCGGCGTGGCGGGCGTACGAGGCCGGGGGATGTGGTCGTCGCGCGGTTCCGTTCCCGGCCCGGCCTGCTGGTCGTCAAGCGCGCGATCCGCGAGCAGGACGGCGGCTGGTGGATCCAGGGTGACAACCCGTTGATCGAGGACGACAGCCGGGCGTACGGGGTGGCGGATGTCATCGGGCGGGTGTTAATTCGCTACTACCCGCGCGTAGGTCGGCTAGGTTAAGGTCGCACAACCGCAGCGCACACTCGCGTCAGCGGTTGCTTCTTACGGGTGATCCCCGCATCGCGTCCCGATCCCACGCACAACTCGCCGCTGTGATCGATGGACGCCCCGTCGACCTACGTCACGATGCCGGTTGGAGTCACCGTGTCCTACTTCAGTTTCGAGCTCGATCCCGCCCTTGCCGCCGACCCCGTCTTCGACCTGCACAAACACGGCAAGATGGAGATCGCGCTGACGGTCCCGCTGGCCAGCCGCGACCACCTGTCGCTGGCCTACACGCCCGGCGTGGCCCGGGTCTGCGAGGCGATCGCGGCCGACCAGGAGCTCTACCCCGACTACACGTGGACGGCCAACACGGTCGCGGTCGTCACCGACGGCTCGGCCGTGCTCGGGCTCGGCAATATCGGGCCCAAGGCCGCCATGCCGGTCATGGAGGGCAAGTCCATCCTGTTCAAGCAGTTCGGCGGCGTCGACTCCATCCCGATCTGCCTGGACACCCAGGACGTGGAGGGGATCGTCGCGGCGGTCAAGGCGATGGCGCCCTCGTTCGGCGGCATCAACCTCGAGGACATCAGCGCCCCCCGCTGCTTCGAGATCGAGCGCCGGCTCGACGCCGAGCTCGACATCCCGGTCTTCCACGACGACCAGCACGGCACCGCGGTGGTCACGCTCGCCGCGCTGCGCAACGCGGCCAAGCTGCTCGGCCGGCGCTTCGGCGACCTGCGGGTGGTGATCAGCGGGGCCGGTGCGGCCGGGGTCGCGATCACCCGGATGCTCATCGCGGCCGGCATCGACGGCGCCAACGTCATCATCTGCGACTCGCGCGGCATCATCCACGCCGAGCGCGGCGACCTCACCCCGATCAAGGCCGAGCTGGCGGCGACGACAAACCTTTCCGGGCGTACGGGGGGAATTGCTCAGGCCTTGATCGGAGCTGACGTCCTCGTCGGCGTGTCCGGCGGGCTGATCGAGGAGAGCGCGGTGGCCGGCATGGCGCCCGGCGGCATCATCTTCGCGATGGCCAACCCGACGCCCGAGGTGGCGCCCGCGATCGCCCACAAGTACGCGGCCATCGTCGCCACCGGTCGCAGCGACTTCCCCAACCAGATCAACAACGTGCTGGCGTTCCCCGGCATCTTCCGCGGCGCGCTCGACGTGCGGGCGACCACGATCACCGAGAACATGAAGGTGGCCGCGGCTGACGCGATCGCCGCCGTGGTCTCGGACGACCTGAGCGCCGACGCGATCGTGCCGTCGCCGCTCGACCCGCGGGTGGCCCCGGCCGTCTCGGCCGCCGTCGCCGCGGCGGCCCAGGCCGACGGCGTGGCCCGCCGTCCCGCCCCGGTCGCGCCCGAACAGCGGTCCGCTCCACTTTCCCGCTGAACCGCAATTCGGCCACTATGGTCGGAAGGTATGCGCGCCGCCTACGCCATAGCTTCCGACCCGGCCGAACCGCTCGCCGCCCTGCGGGTGGCCGACCAACCCGACCCCAGTCCGCCCGAGGGCTGGGTGACCGTCGAGGTGCGGGCCGCCTCGCTCAACCAGCACGACCTGTGGTCGCTGCGCGGGGTGGGTCTGCCCGCCGACCGGCTGCCGATGATCCTGGGCTGTGACGCGGCCGGCGTCGACCCCGACGGCAACGAGGTCGTCATCTATCCCGTGGTCGAGGACAAGGCCGACCCGCGAGGCCTGTCGCTGCTCTCCGAGCGGTACCCCGGCACGTTGGCCGAACGGGTCGCCGTGCCGCGGGAGAACTTGGTGCCCAAACCGGCCGGGTTGTCCTTCCTGGACGCGGCCTGCCTGCCGACGGCGTGGCTCACGGCCTACCACATGTTGACCACGCGAGGCCGGGTCGACGAGGCCTCATCGGTGCTCGTGCAGGGCGCCGGCGGGGGAGTGGCCACGGCCGCGGTCGTGCTGGCGGTCGCCATGGGCAAACGGGTGTACGCCACCAGCCGCGACCCATCGAAGAGGGAGCGGATCGCCGAGCTGGGCGCGACCGCGGTGGAGCCGGGCCTGCGCCTGCCCGAACGGGTCGACGTGGTGATCGAGTCCGTCGGCGCGCCCACGTTCGAGCACTCGATGAAGTGCGGCGCGCCCGGCGCCCGGATCGTGGTGTGCGGTGCGACCGGTGGTCACCTGGCCACGGTCGACCTGCGGCGGGTGTTCGCCATGCGGCTCGACATCCTGGGCAGCACGATGGGCACCGGAGCGGAACTGGCCGCGCTGCTCGACCTGCTCGTCGACAAGGGCATACGGCCGGTGATCGACTCGACGTACGGGTTCAGCGCCGTTGCCGATGCCTTTGCGCGCCTTTCGTCGGCGGCCGTCTTCGGCAAGGTCGCGATCGACTTCCTGCACTGAGAGCCGGCGGTTCGACACCAACTCGCTGCCCTCGGGCGGGTTCACGCCCATGCCCGTGTCCAGCCGCATCGAAGCTCCTCGTTATCCACAGTCCATGCCCGCGTCCAGCCGCATCGAAGCTCGTCGTTATCCACAGTCCAGGGTTGTCCACAGGGCGCCCCGCCAAGATCGGCCCGGACCACTAAAATGGCCGGTGGTGGGGGACCCCCGGTGGAGGGCGGGCCCCCGCGTGGGAGATCAGAGGTCATCGATGTAGGTGGCCACGCCGCCCCTGGTGGCGTGGTTTTTCAGGCGTGAGCGGGCGCGGTCGTCGCCGTAGAGGGTCCAGCGCCAGAAATCTGTCGACGTGGCCGACACCACATCGAGCGCCCGTCCCACGGCCACGTGCCCGCCGTCGGTCACGCTGACGAAAGCCTTGGGCCACGTCACCGCGTCATAGGCGGCCCGCCCGTCCGCGTAAGCGACGACGTTGTCCCGCCGCCCGTGCACGAAGAGCATCGGCGCCTCGGGTCCGGTGAACGGCTGCGGCAGCACCTGACGCCCGGACAGCACCACCGCGGCCCGCAGACGCTCGTCGCGGGCGTTGCTGAACATGCCGATCGTGGTGACACCGCCCGCCGAGTGCCCGGCCGCGGCCACCCGCTGCGGGTCGGCTGCCTTGACGGCGGCAAGCGTCTCGGTGATCACGTAACTGGCGTCGGCGGGCTGGTTGAGCACGTCGAGCACGTTGAACTTCTCCGTCCCGCCGGAGGTGAACGGGTAGGCCGGCGCGGCCACGACGAAACCGGCGCGGGCCCAGACCGCCAGCAGTGTGCGGTAGTCAGCCGGGTTGCCGTTGAGCCCGTGGCTGAACAGGATCAGGGGGAACGGCCCGTCGCCCTGGGGCACCCAGACGGTGGTCGGCAGCGGACGGCCGGCGCCGCGTCGCAGCTTGAGTGTGCGGGTCGCGACCTCGAACGATCGGCCCGGCGCGGTTCCCGAGGGTACGGGTGTCGGCGCGGTGCCCCCGGGCGCCGGACCGGGCGGGATGCTTGCGGCCGGCGGCCGGCTCGGCGGGATGCTTGCGGCCGGCAGCCGGCTCGGCGTGCTGCTTGCGGCCGGCGACGCGACGGGCTCGGAAGTGCAGGCGGAGAGGGCAAGAACGGCAAGGGCCAGAGCGACCGTACGGGGATGCACCCGACCCATTGTGCGTCGGCGCCACCAAGACGGGATCGGGGCGCACACCGAGCGCGGCCCGCGGCTCATCGACGACCCGCACTGCCACGATGGGGTGAAATCCCCGGAGGGATGACGTTTGTCCTGGTCGGAGCTGTGACGACTAAGATAGCGGGCTCGGCCCACGTGCATTGTTTCGCTATGGTCTTGCGCATGTCTGACAACAGCGTCGACCCGAGCGGTAACACCGAGGCGTTCCGGGCCTTCACCCAGAACGCCCCTCAGGAGCCGGCTGCGGCCGCGAACAAAACCCCACTCATCGTCGGCGGCGTCACCGTCGCGGTGGTGCTGATCGCGCTCATCGTCTGGCTGGTCGCCTGAGAAGGCAGAACAGCAGAGGCTCAGCGTGGCAGCGAGAGAGCCGTCCGGGACTGGTCGGCAATCTCCAGTTCCTCGTCCGTGGGGATCACACAGACGGGAATGCGAGCGCCCGGCGGGGAAACGACCTCGTCGTGGCGCTCGTTGCGTGATGGGTCGACGGCGATGCCGAGGGGTTCCAGACCCGAGAGCGCCGCAGCCCTTACGACGGCCGAGTGCTCTCCCACGCCGGCCGTGAACGTGATGGCGTCGACCCGGCCCAGCACGGCCAGATAGGACCCGACGTATTCGCGGATGCGCCGGCAGTAGACGTCGAACGCCAGTTTCGCGTCGGGGTCGCCGGCCGCACGCTTTTCCAGCAGCAGGCGCAGGTCGTTGACGCCGGCCATGCCCTGCAGCCCGCTGTGCCGGGTCAGCGAGTTCTCGATCTCGTCGATCGGCAGGCCCGCCACCCGGTGCAGGTGAAAGATCACGGTCGGGTCGATGTCGCCGCTGCGGGTGCCCATGACGAGCCCGGGCAGCGGTGACATGCCCATCGAGGTGGCCACGCTGCGGCCGCCCTCGACGGCGCAGGCGCTCGCGCCGTTGCCCAGATGCAGCGTGATCACGTTCGTCTGACCCGGGTCGCGGCCCAGCACTTCGGCGGTGCGACGGGACACGTACGCGTGTGAGGTGCCGTGGAACCCGTACCGGCGGATCTGCCACCGCTCGGCCAGCTCACGGGAAATGGCCCAGGTGACCCCTTCGGGCGGAATCGTGGCGTGGAACGCCGTGTCGAAGACGGCCACCTGCGGCACGTCGGGCAGCAGCTTGCGGGCCACCTCGATGCCGGTCAGCGCGGCCGGGTTGTGCAGCGGGGCCAGCGGTACGAGCGCCTCGACCCGGGCCACCACGTCGTCGTCGATCACCGTGGGGCTTGTGAACTCGGTGCCGCCGTGCACCACCCTGTGCCCGACCGCGGCCAGGCCGGACAGGTCGACCTCGGCCATGATCCCCTGCAGCGCGGCCCGGTGGTCGGCCACCTCGCCGCCCGCCTCGCCGATTCGTTCGACCAGGCCCTTGGCGACAGTGGCGGAGCCGTCGAAGAGCCGGTATTTCACCGAGGACGAGCCGCTGTTGAGCACCAGCACCCGGGTCACAGCGCGGCCGCCTGGATCGCCGTGATCGCCGCCGTGTTCACGATGTCCTTCACCGTCGCCCCTCGGGACAGATCGTTGACCGGTCGCCGCAGGCCCTGCATGACCGGCCCGACGGCGACCGCGTTGGCCGAGCGCTGCACCGCCTTGTACGTGTTGTTGCCGGTGTTGAGGTCCGGGAAGATCAGCACCGTCGCCTGACCGGCCACCGCGCTGCCGGGCAGCTTGGTCGCCGCCACGGCCGGGTCGACGGCCGCGTCGTACTGGATCGGGCCTTCGACCGGCAGGTCGGGCCGGCGTTCGCGAACCAGGGCGGTGGCCGCGGCGACCTTTTCCACGTCGGCGCCCGCCCCGGAACTGCCCGTCGAGTACGAGAGCATCGCGACCCGCGGTTCGATGCCGAACGCGGCCGCCGTACGGGCGGAGGAGAGCGCGATGTCGGCCAGCTGAGCCGCGTCGGGGTCGGGGTTGACCGCGCAGTCGCCGTAGACCAGCACCCGGTCGGCCAGCAGCATGAAGAACACGCTGGAGGCGACCGACACGTCCGGAACCGTCTTGATGATCTCGAACGCGGGCCGGATCGTGGCCGCCGTGGTGTGGTTGGCCCCCGACACCATGCCGTCGGCCAGCCCCTCGGCCACCATCATCGTGCCGAAGTAGTTGACGTCGCGAACCACGTCGTAGGCCAGGTCGAGCGACACCCCGCGCTTCTTGCGCAACTCGGCGTAACGTTCGGCGAAGTCGTCGCGCCACGGGCTGTGCGCCGGGTCGATCAGCTGGGCCGCCCCGATCTCGACGCCCAGCTCACGGGCCCGGCGGTTGATCTCGGTGGGGTCGCCCAGAAGGGTGAGGTCGGCGACGCCGCGCCGCAGCAGCGTCTCGCTGGCCCGCAGGATGCGTTCGTCGGTCCCCTCGGGCAGCACGAGGTGGCGCCGCTCGGTGCGGGCCCGGTCGATCAGGTCGTTCTCGAACATCAGCGGCGTGACCCGGCTCGACCGGGCGACGTCGAGCACCCGGGCCAGCTCGGCAGTGTCCACGTTCTCCTCGAAGGCGCCCAGCGCGGCCTCGATCTTGCGCGGCGTGCTGGTGCCCAGGCGGGCCTGGATGTGCGAGGCGGCCGCGATCGTGTGGTAGCTGTCGGCGTCCACGATCAGCATGGCCAGGCCGGTGTTGAGCCGCTCGATCACCCGTACGACCCGGGGGTCGGCCGGTTCGCCCAAGGTCAGCACCAGCCCCGACAGCGTCACGTTGCCGGCGGCGTGCGCGGCGCTCGCGGCCAGCAGCAGGTCGGCCCGGTCGCCCGGCGTGATCATCAACGCGCCGTCGGTCAGGTGGTCGAGCACGACCGGCACGTGCGCCGCGCCGACCACGTAGTCGAGCACGTCCCGGTCGAGCGCGCCCTCGCCGCCCGACACGACAGTGGCGTCGAGCGCGGCCGCGACCTCGGCCACGGTGGGCGCGGCGACCGCGGCCACCGACGGGATCGACCACAGCGGCACCGGCAGCCCCGCGTCGGGCAGCGGCCCCACCCCCTCGGGCACCCGGTTGGCGATCACGGCCACCACCGTGGCGTCCAGGTCGACGAGCGAGTGATAGGCGCTGCGAGCCGCCGCGGCGATCGATTCCGCCCCACGACCGTCACCGCTGATCACCGGCACCACGACGCTGCCGAACTCGGTGGCCAGCCGGGCGTTGAATCCCAGCTCACGCGGGATCTCGTCGCGTTCCTTGGCGCCGCCCGCGGCCACGAAGTCGCTGCCGATCACCACCACGGACGCGGCGTGCCGTTCGACCTCGCGGTACCGCTCGACGATCCGCGAGATGAGTTCCTCCCACCTGCCGTCGGCCACGAGAGCGCTTGCCTCCGCCATGGTCACCCCGTACGACTCCGCGTAGGGCGCGACCACCGGATAGCGCTTGGTCAGCAGCGTGAGCAGGGGATCGTCGCCGTCGCCGGACACCAGGGGCCGGAACACCCCGATCCGCGCGACCTGCCGGGACAGCAACTCGACCAGCCCCAGCGCGACGGTGCCCTTGCCGACACCTGGACCCAGACCGGCTACATAGACGCTTCGTGCCACGACTTCAACCTACCGGCCCCCGATGCTCCCCGCCGGGCCGAAACGTCCCAACACCAGGTGACAGAAGGCCCTCGCGGAAGTAGGTCTCGGGCCGCTCGAGGAAGCCGCGCCAGTGGGCGACCAGGTCAAGATCCTTCCATTCCGTACGCCGGATCCCGTGCTCGCCGAGCTCCAGGACCGTGGCGCCGGGCAGGGCGGTGAGCAGCGGGGAATGGGTGGCCACGACCACCTGGCCGCCGGCCGCCCGCAGCTCGTCGAGGTGGCCGAGCAGCCCGAGGGTCGACGTGAACGACAGCGGCGCCTCGGGCTCGTCCATCAGATAGAACCCGTATCCGCGGAACTTACGGGTCAGGATCTCCAGGAAACCCTCGCCGTGACTCTGCTGGTGCAGGCCGGCGTCGGAGACGTTGCCGGGCAGGCTTTCCAGGTACGTGTAGAGCCCGTGTGCCGTCTCGGCCCGCAGGAAGTAGGCGTTGGCGCGGCGGCCGGGGGTGCGAACCAGCCGCAGCGCCTCACCCAGCGGCGACTCGGTGGGGCGGGTGGAGTGCATCGCGTTGCGGGAGCCGCCCTCGGGGTTGAGGCCGTGGGCCTGGGCCAGCGCCTCCACCAGGGTGGACTTGCCCGAGCCGTTCTCGCCGACGAGGAACGTGACGCCGGCCGGGATGTTCAACCCGTGATCCAGCACAGCCCGTACGGCGGGAATCCGTGCCCACCAAGCAGAACGGTCGACCTCGGCGCCGGGATGCCGTTCGACCCGCCGGATGGGGCGTGAGTTACTCGTCATCCTCGTCGTCGGCGCGGGCCAGCCACGTGGCGAACCGCTCGATCGGGGTCTCGAACTGCGGGTTCTGGTCGACGAAGGTGCGCAGCTGCTCGCCCAGCCACTCCAGCGTCACGCTTTCCTCGCCGCGCCGGTCGACGAGCTCCTCGATGCCACGATCGGTGAAGTACATGCCCGGATAGTAGGAGGGGGCGCCCCGCCGCAGCGGAGCGCCCCCTCCTCAGTCAACCGGTCAGGGCCGCGGCAGCGCGGCCTCGATCAGCGCGGCCTGCTCGGCCTCGTGCAGCTTGGCCGAGCCCACCGCGGGTGCGGCAGCGGCCGGGCGCGAGATCCGGCGCAGCCGGACACCCTCGAGGTGCTCGAGCAGGTTGAGCGCGACGAACGACCAGGCGCCCTGGTTGGCCGGCTCCTCCTGCACCCAGACGAAGTCGTCGGCGTTGGGGAACTGGGCCAGGATCGCCTTGAGCTCCTCGACCGGCAGCGGGTAGATCTGCTCCATCCGGATGATCGCGGTGTCGGTGATGCCGCGCTCGGCCCGGGCCTGGAACAGGTCGTAGTACACCTTGCCCGAACAGAGCAGCACCCGCTTGACCGAGCCGGTGTCGAGCGGCGAGCCGTTGACGCCGGCGTCGCCGATCACCGGCTGGAACGTGCCCTCGGTGAAGTCGGTGACCGACGACACCGCCAGCTTGTGCCGCAGCAGCGACTTCGGCGAGAACACCACCAGCGGCTTGCGCTTGGCCGACAGGGCCTGCCGGCGCAGCAAGTGGAAGTAGTTTGCCGGGGTCGTCGTGTTGGCCACGCGCATGTTGTCCTGCGCGCAGAGCTGCAGGAACCGCTCGGGCCGGCCGGACGAGTGGTCGGGGCCCTGGCCTTCCTGGCCGTGCGGCAGCAGGAGCACGAGCGAGGACTGCTGGCCCCACTTGACCTCGCCGGACGAGATGAACTCGTCGACGATCGACTGGGCGCCGTTGACGAAGTCGCCGAACTGCGCCTCCCAGAGGACCAGCGCCTCCGGGTTCTCGACCGAGTAGCCGTACTCGAAGCCCATCGCCGCGTACTCGCTGAGCAGCGAGTCGTGCACGAAGAACCGGGCCGAGCCGGTCGTCAGCGTGGACAGCGGCAGGTAGTCCTTGCCGGTCTTGGCGTCGACGATCGAGGCGTGCCGGGAGACGAACGTGCCACGGCGCGAGTCCTGCCCGGCCAGCCGGACGGTGATGCCCTGGGCCAGCAGCGAGCCGAACGCGATCAGCTCACCGAAGCCCCAGTCGATGCCGCCCTCGGTGCCCATCTTGGCCCGCCGCTCGAGCAGCTGCTGCACCCGCTTGTGCGGGGTGAAGCCCTCGGGCAGCTCGACGTGCGCCTGGCCGACCGCGCGGACGGTGGCGGGGTCGATCGCGGTCTTGACCTCGGGCTCCGGCTCCTCGCTGATCACCCGGGGGCGGGGCGGGGTGCCGGCCGCGTCCCGGGTGGCCTTGAAGACCTGCTCGAGCTGGGACTGGTAGTCGCGCAGCTGCTCCTGGGCGTCGTCGACGGTGATGTCACCCCGGCCGATCAGCTCCTCGGTGTAGAGCTTGCGCACCGAGCGCTTGGTGTCGATGATCTCGTACATCCGCGGGTTGGTCATCGAAGGGTCGTCGCCCTCGTTGTGACCCCGGCGGCGGTAGCAGACCATGTCGATCACGACGTCCTTGTTGAACGCCTGGCGGTACTCGAAGGCGAGCTTCGCGACCCGGACCACGGCCTCGGGGTCGTCGCCGTTCACGTGGAAGATCGGCGCCTGGATCATGCGGGCCACGTCGGTCGAGTACATCGACGAGCGGCTGTATTCCGGGGCGGTGGTGAAGCCGACCTGGTTGTTGACGATCACGTGGACCGTGCCGCCCGTGCGGTAGCCGCGCAGCTGCGACAGGTTGAGCGTCTCGGCCACCACGCCCTGGCCGGCGAACGCGGCGTCGCCGTGCACCAGCACCGGGAGCACCGTGTAGCCGTGCAGGCCCAGGTCGAGGCGGTCCTGCTTGGCGCGGACGATGCCCTCGAGCACCGGGTCGACGGCCTCCAGGTGCGACGGGTTGGCCACCACGCTGACCGTGGTCGAGTTCTGGCCGTCGGGCGTGGTGTATTTGCCGCTCTGGCCCAGGTGATATTTGACGTCGCCGGAGCCGTGGGCCGACTTCGGGTCCATCTGGCCCTCGAACTCGTTGAAGATCTTTTCGTACGGCTTGCCGACGATGTTGGCCAGCACGTTGAGGCGCCCGCGGTGGGCCATGCCGATGACCATCTCGTCGAGCCCCGCCTCGGCCGACGACTCGAGCACCGCGTCGAGCAGCGGGATCAGCGACTCGCCGCCCTCCAGCGAGAACCGCTTCTGCCCGACGTACTTGGTCTGCAGGAACGTCTCGAACGCCTCGGCCGCGTTCAGCCGGTTGAGGATGTGCTTCTGCTCGTCCGGGTCGGGCTTGGTGTACTTGATCTCGATGCGGTCCTGGATCCAGCGCCTTTCCTCGGGGCCCTGGATGTGCATGTACTCGATGCCGACCCGGCGGCAGTACGTGTCGCGCAGGACGCCGAGCACGTCGCGCAGCCGCATGCGCTGCTTGCCGGCGAAGCCGCCGACCGGGAACGTGCGGTCGAGGTCCCACAGCGTGAGACCGTGCTGGAGCACGTCGAGGTCGGGGTGACGGCGGATCTCGAACTCGAGCGGGTCGGTGTCGGCCATCAGGTGACCGCGCACGCGGTACGCGTGGATCAGCTCGACGACCCGGGCCGCCTTGTCGATCTGGCCGTCGGAGGTGCGGACGACGTCGCGCATCCAGCGGACCGGCTCGTACGGGATGCGCAGCGAGGTGAAGATCTCGTCGTAGAAGGCGTGCTCGCCGAGCAGGAACTCCTGCATGGCCTTGAGGAACTCGCCGGACTGCGCGCCCTGGATGACCCGGTGGTCGTAGGTGCTGGTCAGCGTGGTCACCTTGCTGACGCCGTGCTCGGTCAGGGTCTCGTCGCTCATGCCGGCGTAGGGCGCGGGGTACTCCATCGCGCCGACACCGATGATCGCGCTCTGCCCGGCCATCAGGCGCGGGATCGAGTGGACCGTGCCGATGCCGCCCGGGTTGGTCAGCGAGATCGTCGTGCCGGTGTAGTCGTCCATGGTCAGCTCGTTACGGCGGGCGCGGCGCACCACGTCCTCGTAGGCCTGCCAGAACTTGCGGAAGTCCATCTGCTCGCAGTTCTTGATGGACGGCACGACCAGCGTGCGCGAGCCGTCCTTCTTCGCGAGGTCGATGGCGATGCCGAGGTTGATGTGCTCCGGCTGCACGAGGGCGGGCTTGCCGTCGACCTCGGCGAACGAGTTGTTCATCTCGGGGTGCTTGGCCACCGCGCGCACCAGCGCCCACCCGATCAGGTGGGTGAAGCTGACCTTTCCGCCCCGCCCGCGGGCGAGGTGGTTGTTGATCACGATGCGGTTGTCGACCATGAGCTTGGCCGGGACCGCGCGCACCGAGGTGGCCGTGGGCACCTCGAGCGAGGCGTCCATGTTCTGCACGATCTTGGCGGCGACGCCGCGCAGCGTGGTGACCTTGGCGCCCTCGGCCTTCCCGTTCGACGAGGCAGCGGGCTTCGCGGCCGGCGCCGGCTTGGCGGGAGCGGGAGCGGTCTTCGGCTTGGCAGACTCGGTCGGAACTGTCGGCTTGACGGGGGCGACCGTGGACGCGGCCGGGGCATCGGTGCCGGCGCGGGCCGCGGAGGCGGTCGCGTTGGCGGCTTTCGCCTCGTCGGGCGTCACGATCGAGCCGGTAGCCATCGCGGGCTTGTAATCGGCGAAGAAGTCGTGCCAGGCCGGGTCGACGCTGCTGGGGTCGGCCAGGTAGCGCTGATACATCTCGTCGACGATCCACTCATTCGGCCCGAAGTCCGCGAGTGGGTTCTCGTGCGAAGTCTGCTGGGTCGACACTTCCGTGTTCGCCTCTTTCACCATGTTTGTCAGCACGCGACCGGTTCGTCACATGGGACGGGAAGGATTCGGCATCCAGGCTACGCCGTGCGCCGGGGTGAACTCCTGCCACATGGGGCCGTAATGCAAGATCCCACGTCGCGCGAGGCGACGTGGGATCTCATCCGGCAAGATCAGCTTGGTCAGCTGATGTCCCGCCGCTTGGTCAGCCAGGTGCCGATGAAGCCGAGCACCGCGGCGTAGCCGATCAGCACCACCGCGCCGACCCAGCGTGGCGGCGTGCCCGGCAGATCGGTGCCCGAGATCATCAGCTGCGAGGCGACTGTCGGCACCAGCACCTGCAGGTTGTTGATCCACTCGGCCACGTACTCGGTGAGCAGGAAGAAGATCAGGCCGATGACCGACGTGCCGACCACGTACGTGATGGCCAGGATCAGCGTCGCCGCGATCTGGCTGCGGATCAGCACGCCCGCTCCGACGCCGAGGATCGCCCAGAGCACGAAGGCCAGCGCGTTGAGCCCGATGGCCCGCCACACGGCCGGCTCGCCGAGCTGGGAGCCCAGGTCGAGGTTGTTCATGATCAGCGGGACCACGAGCAGGTTGAGGATCGTGGTGAACAGCCAGACGATCAGGCCGATGACGACCGCGGCGCCGAACTTGGCCAGGATCACCGACTCGCGGCGTGGCGTCGTCAGGAACGTCGTGGTCGCCGTGAGGTGGAAGAACTCGCTGGTCACGATGATCGCCGAGAGCAGCAGGACCACCAGGACGCCGAAGTACTGCCCGCTGGTGTAGAGGTTGGTCGCGATGTTGATCGGCTGCAGCGCCGCCTCGATCTGCTCGGTCTGGGTGTCGGAGACCCCGGCGTCCGACGGCGGGACGCCCGCGCTGGCCTGCGCCCAGTTGGCCAGCACGCTGGCCGCGTACAGCGGGACCAGGATGATGCCCATGATCCACCACAGCGAGGTGGTGCGGACCTTGAAGAGCTCGGCGTTGACCAGACTCATCGAATGCCCGCCTTTCCGGCCGTGAGCTGCAGGAAGACCTGTTCGAGGTCGCCGCGCTCGCTGGTCAGCTCGTGCAGCTCGACCCCGGCCGAGAACGCGGCGTGCCCGATCGCGGCCGCCTCGGCCCCGTGCACCAGCAGCGAACCGTCCTGCGCCGGGTTGACGGTGGCGTTCAGCTCGGAGAGCGCGGCGGTCAGCTGCTCGGCCTGCGGGGTGCGCACCCGCACCTGGGTGCCGCCGGCCATGTCGCCGAGCACCTCGTCGACCGGGCCCTGCCGGATCAGCTTGCCGGCCGCGACGATCACCACGTCGTCGGCCAGGAGCTGCATCTCGCCCAGCAGGTGGCTGGAGACCAGCACCGTGCGGCCGTTGGCGGCCAGCGACTTGAGCAGGTCACGCATCCAGCGGATGCCCTCGGGGTCGAGACCGTTGGCCGGCTCGTCGAGGATCAGCACCTGCGGGTCGCCGAGCATGGCGGCGGCGATGCCCAGGCGTTGCTTCATGCCCAGCGAGTAGCCCTTGAACTTGCGCTTGGCGGCCGGGGTCAGCCCGACCAGCTCGAGCACCTCGTCGGCGCGGGTGTCGGGCAGGCCCGCGGCGCGGCAGATCATCCGCAGGTGGTTGCGGCCGGTGCGGCCACGGTGGGCGCTCGACGCCTCGAGCACCGCGCCCACCTTGCGGACGGGGTCGGTGAGGTCGGTGTAGCGCTGGTTGCCGAAGGTGGCCGTGCCCGCGGTCGGCGTGACCAGACCGAGCAGCATGCGCAGGGTGGTGGTTTTTCCGGCCCCGTTGGGACCGAGGAAACCGGTCACCCGGCCCGAACGCACCCGGAACGACAGATCGTCGACGGCTCGGAGCTTCTTGTACTGCTTGGTGAGGCGATCGACGACGATCTCGTCGGTGCCTGGCGCGGTCATCGACAGCGCTCCTTCCCCCTGAGGTGAGTGGTCAACTTACTAGGTCGTGGCGATCCATGTGGCCCTGGCCTTGGCAAGCGGCGTGCCGTCGCGGCCGAGAACGGTGGAGAGCACCATCGCCTTGCGCCCGGAGAACTCCGTCGCCGCGCCGACCACCACACACGTCGAGCCGGGCTCGGGCAGCGCGGTGGCATCGACCGCGATCCGGCCGAGGACATAGGTGCGGCCGGTGCGCAGCGCGGTCCAGCCGCCCGGGCAGTCCAGCGCGGCCCACAGCACCCGGAGGTCCACTTCGGCGGGAACGACCCAGGGCGCGGCCGTACGCCCGTCCGGCAGCGGCCCGGAGAAGATGCGCAGCCCGTCCGGGCGTTCCGGCCCGCAGACGTAGCAGGTGGGGAAGGGGTGCCGGGTGAAGCCCTCGTACGCCCGGGCCGCCTCCACCGCCGCGTCCAGGCTCACCGGCGTGACCGCGGGGATCTCGCCGGTCGCCTCGCCCACGGTCGCCACCAGCGTGCCGCCGTCGTGCACCGAGCCGTCGGCGTACGTCAGCGGCGTGTCGAGCGGGGGCGGCACCCGCAGCGTGACCTCGAGCGGCGGCGCCCCGAGGCGGGCGCCGGCCTCGACCGCGAAGGCGCCCGCCGACCACCCTCCGTTGCCGGACGTGGGCGGACCGTTGAAGCGTGCCGGAATCTCCATGCGAGGAAGGCTCGCACAAGCCGTTCATGTCGTGGCCATGAATTGCCTTCTGGGGCGACATTCCGCGGGCAGGTGCCGCGCCTACACACATCACATGGCCGTTCTCATAACTGCCGCCGCCCCCACCGGGACCAGCGGCTACACTCTGCTCCTGGCCGACGACCAGAGCCACGTCGAGGCCGCGCAGCGACTGCGCCACGACGTCTTCGCGGGCGAGCTCGGCGCGACGCTGCCCGGCGCCACCGCCGACGGGCGTGACGTCGACGAGTTCGACGACCATTGCGACCACCTGATCGTGCGCGACGACGCGACCGGCGCGGTGGTCGGCACCTACCGCATGCTGCCGCCCCGGGCCGCCGAGCGCGCCGGACGCCGCTACGGCGACGGCGAGTTCGACCTGGCCGCGCTGCGCCCGCTGCGCGACCAGCTGGTCGAGACCGGCCGCTCGTGCGTGCACCCCGACCACCGCAGCGGCTCGGTGATCAACCTGATGTGGGCCGGCATCGCCCGCTACCTGCACCTGAACAACCTGCGCTGGCTGGCCGGCTGCGCCTCCGTGCCGCTGGACGACGGCGGCGCGACCGCGGCCGGGGTCTGGGCCCGGGTGCAGGCCGGACACCTGTCCCCGCCCACTCTGCGGGTCACCCCCCGCCGCGACTGGCTGGCCGGGACAGACGTGGCCGGCGACCCCCGCACCCAGCCGCCCGCTCTGCTCAAGGGCTATCTGCGGCTGGGCAGCTGGGTCTGCGGCCGGCCCGCCTACGACCCCGATTTCGACTGCGCCGACTTCTACGTGCTGTTCTCGATGGACCGGCTGGACCCGCGTTACCGCCGGCACTTCCTGGGAGCGGTCCGATGACCTGCTTCTGGCAGCCGACGTCGGGCTGCGGCGCCCACTGCCGGGAGGGCGCGGGCCGCCCCGCCGCGCCCGGCACGGCCACGTTGCGCCTGATGGCCCTCGCCGCCGTACTGGGAAGCGGTCTTCTGCTCGTTCCCCTGCTGCGCGGTCTCACCCTGCGTGTGGTGGCCCGCGTGATGCTGCGCGTCCTCGGCATTCGCGTCGTGCGGCGCGGCCCCGTCCTCAGACCCGGCAGCCTGCTGGTCGCCAACCACGTCTCCTGGCTGGACATCCTGGTGCTGATGGCCGTGACCCCGATGCGCGTGGTCGCGAAGGGCGAGGTCGGCGCGTGGCCGGGCATCGGAGTGCTGGCCGGGCGGTCCGGGGCGATCTTCATCGACCGCGCGCGCCCGAAGTCGCTGCCCGGCACGGTCGGCGAGGTGGCCGACGCGCTGCGCTCGGGCGGCACGGTCGCCGCGTTCCCCGAGGGCACGACGTTCTGCGGCGCCAACCGGGGCCGGTTCCGCCCGGCGCTGTTCCAGGCGGCGATCGACGCGGGCGCTCCCGTGGTTCCGGTTTCGATCACGTACGACTCCACCGCGGCCGCGTTCGTCGGCGACGACACCCTTCTCGAGTCCGTACGCCGGGTGGCCGCGCTACGGTCCTTGACGGTCACCGTGGTGGCCGCGCCCGCCCTGCGTCCCGTGCCCGGCGCCGACCGCCGGGTGCTCGCCCGCGCGGCCCAGGCCTCGATGGGCGGTGACTACCGCCTGGCCGCCTGAGAGCGTTTACAGACAACTTTCAGCTGGTGTGCAGGCGGGGTGCAGCGGGCTGATAAATACTGGGTGTCATGGCCGCTCAGACCCAGCCCAAGCAGAGCGAGGCGAAACTGCTCGTCGTCGAGGACGACGCGAACATCCTCGAGCTGCTCTCCGCCAGTCTCCGCTTCGCCGGCTTCGACGTGAGCACCGCGACGAGCGGCAGCGCGGCCGTCAGCGCGGCGAAGAACACCACCCCCGACCTCGTCGTCCTCGACGTCATGCTGCCCGACCTCGACGGGTTCGAGGTGATCCGGCTCATGCGCGAGGGCGGCCAGCGCACCCCGGTGGTCTTCCTGACCGCCCGCGACGGCACCGACGACAAGATCCGGGGCCTGACCCTGGGCGGCGACGACTACGTCACCAAGCCGTTCAGCCTCGAGGAGCTCACCGCCCGCATCCGGGCCGTGCTGCGCCGCACGACGCAGGGCGACGACGAGCCGTCCCGCCTGGTCTTCGCCGACCTCGAGCTCGACGAGGAGACCCACGAGGTCTACCGGGCCGGCCAGCGGGTGCAGCTCTCGCCGACCGAGTTCAAGCTCCTGCGCTACCTCATGCTGAACGCCAACCGGGTGCTGTCCAAGGCGCAGATCCTCGACCACGTCTGGAAGTACGACTTCCGCGGCGACGACAACATCGTCGAGTCCTACATCTCGTACCTGCGGCGTAAGGTCGACAACGTGCAGCCCCGCCTGATCCACACGTTGCGCGGCGTCGGTTACGTGCTTCGCAAACCAGCCGTCTGAGCCCCCCGCCGTGACGCTCACCGAGCGGGTCCGCAACTCGATCCCGCCGCAGCCCAGCCTGCGTAAGGTCTCGCTGCGTGTCAAGCTGGTGGCGTCGGTGCTCGTCCTGGTCTTCGCGGCGCTCACGGCGATCAGCGCCGCCAGCACGTACGCGTTGCACAACTACCTGCTCGACCGGCTCGACACGTCGCTGTCGATCTACGCGGCGACCATCGCCAAGGCGCGCCAGGGCTCCGAGATCCCGGTCCCGAGCGACTACTACGTCTCGTCCAGCAGCGTCGACGGCGTGCGCCCCGACCCGCCCGTGGTGGGCGACCCCGACCTCGGCCCCGACGACACGCCGCCGCTGGTCAAGGGCTCCGAAGAGGTCAACGCGCTGCTCGGCGAGCCGTACACGGTGCGCTCGCCGAGCGGCAAGGTCGTCTGGCGGGTGGTGGTCGTCATCGACCAGTGGGGCTCGGTCATCCAGGTCGGCGAGAAGCTGTCGGTGATCGGCCTCGCGGTCAACCAGATGATCTGGGTCGACCTGCTGGTCGGGGTGGGCGTGCTGATCGCGCTGGCCTCGATCGGCGCCGCCATCGTGCGGCAGAGCCTCGTGCCGCTGCTGCAGATCGAGCGCACGGCGGCGGCGATCGGGGCCGGTGACCTCACCCAGCGCGTCCCCGACCCGGAGGCGCACGACGGCGAGCCGCAGACCGAGCTGGGCCGGCTGGCCAAGGCGCTCAACGCGATGCTGGCCCAGATCGAGGCCGCGTTCAGCGCGCGGGAGCAGTCGGAGGCGGCGGCCCGCGCGGCCGAGGCAGTCGCGGTGCAGGCGGCCGACGCGGCGCAGGCGTCCGAGGCGCGGGCGGTCGAGTCCGAGGCCAAGATGCGGCAGTTCGTGGCCGACGCCTCACACGAGCTGCGTACGCCGCTGACCACCATTCGCGGCTTCGCCGAGCTCTATCGCCAGGGCGCCGTGACCGACCCCGACGCCGTGGCCCAGCTCGTGCGTCGCATCGAGGACGAGGCCGCCCGGATGGGCCTGCTCGTCGAGGACCTGCTGCTGCTGGCCCGGCTCGACCGTGAGCGTCCGCTCACCCTGGGCCCGGTCGAGCTGCCGGTGCTGGCGCTCGACGCGGTCCAGGCGGCCGAGGCGACCGCGCCCGAACGCACCATCGAGCTCGAGGTCCGCGATCAGCCCGAGCAACTCGTGGCCTACGGCGACGACGCCCGGCTGCGCCAGGTGATCGGCAACCTCATGACGAACGCGCTGGTGCACACCCCGCCCGACGCCACGGTCACCCTGCGGCTTCATGCCGGGCCGGGTGACCAGGCAGTGGTCGAGGTGTCCGACACCGGGCCCGGGCTCTCGGCACAGCAGAAAGAACATGTCTTCGAGCGGTTCTATCGCGTCGACGAGGCTCGCACCCGCAACACCCGGCGTGCCGCCACCGGCACCGGGCTCGGGCTCGCGATCGTCGCGGCGATTGTCAGGGCACACCAAGGAACCGTCGAAGTGATCAGTGAACCGGGGCAGGGCGCGACGTTCCGGGTAACTTTACCCACGCTAAATCCGGATAAAGGCTTCACAGAAAACATCCAGGCCTGACACAGGTCGGTCCGAGAGCTACGGGGCAAGGTTGGTGGCATGAACGACAACGAGACCGACCCGCGACCCGCGGACGCCTCCTCTGAGAGCAGCAGCCCGGAACGGGGACAGTCTGAGCAGCCGACCGCCGCGCTGCCCGCCGCATCGCAACCGGCGGCGCCGCGGGCCCCGGAGTGGGCGCGACCGGTGTCGAGCGCTCCCCAGGAGGGCACGCCGCAGGCTGCCCCGCAGCCGGGTGTTCCTCAGTCCGGCGTCTCCGCTCCTCAGCCTGGTGTCCCCACTCCTCAGTCCGGCGTCCCTGCTCCGCAATCGGGTGTCCCGGTGACCGGCGCGCCGCAGTGGCCGCAGCAGTCGCAGTGGGCGCAGCATCAGCAGCCGGGCTATCAGCAGCACCACGCCGGTTACGGGCAGCAGCCCGGTTACGCCCAGCAGCCGTACGGCGCGGGCTGGCCCGGCCAGACCCAGACCCAGCCGCTCGGGGTCGAGGGCCGTCCCTGGACCCCGACCGCCGACGGCCAGCCCGCCTGGGCCCTCCCGGTCGACCAGCAGCAGCCCCGCACCCCGGGCCGCGGCCGCAAGATCTTCGTGACCGCCGCCGCCGCGGTGCTGCTCGCGCTGGGCGCGGGCGGCGTGGGCGCGGCCGCCGCGCTGGCCTTCGACGACGACGGCGGGTCGCCGTCGGTGCAGACCGGCAACTCCTCGGTCACCCGCGTGGTCGACCGCTCGTCGCTGGCCCAGATCGCCGCCGCCGTGCAGGACAGCGTCGTCTCGATCAAGACGGACAGCGGCGAGGGCTCCGGCGTGGTCATCACCGACAGCGGCTACATCGTCACCAACAACCACGTGGTCGCGAACGCCCAGGGCAACAAGGCCACCGTGATCTTCGCCGACGGCAAGAAGTCCGAGGCGACCATCGTCGGCACCGACGAGCGCACCGACCTGGCCGTCGTCAAGGTCTCCGGCCTCTCCGACCTCAAGCCCGCCACCTTCGGCAGCAGCGCCAAGATGCAGGTCGGCGACACGGTGCTGGCGATCGGCAGCCCGCTCGGCCTCGAGGGCTCGGTCACGGCCGGCATCATCAGCGCCAAGGACCGCACGATCCAGTCCGGCGGCGGCCAGCAGGAGAGCCCGTTCGGCTCACAGCAGCAGGGCCCGACGACCACCATGTCCGGGCTGCTGCAGACCGACGCGCCGATCAACCCCGGCAACTCCGGCGGCGCCCTGGTCAACACCAACGGCGAGATCATCGGCATCAACTCGGCGATCGCCACCCAGGGTCAGAGCTCCGGCAACATCGGCCTCGGCTTCGCCATCCCGAGCGACAAGGCCAAGCAGGTGGTCGACGACCTGATGGCGGGCAAGAAGGTCAGCCACCCGGCGCTGGGCGTCAGTGTGACCGAGGCCGAGAACGGCGGCGCCCTGGTGAGCCAGGTCATCCCGAACAGCGCGGCGGCCAAGGCCGGGATCGAGCAGGGCGACGTGATCACCGCGGCCGACGGCAAGAGCATCGGCGACTCCGACGACCTGGTGGCGGTGGTCCAGTCCGGCGCGGTCGGTCAGAAGATGGCCCTCGACTTCACCCGTGGCGGTGAGAAGAAGCAGGTCACGGTGACGCTGGCCGAGGCGCAGTAACCAAGCTTTGCCCTTTCGCTGCGGCGGGTGGTGTGACAAGGGGGTTGTCGCACCACCCGCCGTACGTTTGTTCGGCGCTAATCTCCGACTTCCGGAGGAATCGTCTCTTTTCCTCCCGGGGGACTCGCCATTCGGCCGGGGAACCGCCTAATCTCCATTCGCCATCGGCGGTACCCCGGCAGTGAGAGGCACCAGGTTGACCTACGTCGAGACCCGCGGGAACGTGTGGGAAGCGCTGGCGGGTCGCGCCCCCGGTGAACCCTCCGGCCCGGCTGATCCCGGTTTGTGGGGCGCGGTCGTCGACCGCCTCAACCCCACCAGCGCCCGCCCGGTGCTCCGCGCCGGAGTGGAGTACGTGCAGCTCACCGGCGCCCGTGGCGGCGACTACATCATGCTGCGCTCGCCCGACGACGGCGAGCGGCCGAGCTATCTGCGCCTGACCCCCGAGGAGTGGGAGCTGGCGCTGCTGATGGACGGCGAGCACACGGTGGCCCGGCTGGTCGCCGAGTTCGCTCGCATCGCCGGCCGGCTCGCCCCCGATCAGGTCCGCCGCGTCGTGGCCGACCTGGCCGGCAACCGGATGCTCGACGAGCTGCCGATGGACGCGTTCCGCCCGTTGCAGGAGCTGCGACGCAAGCCGGTGGGGGAGCGGGTCGGCAGCTCATTGCTCGCCGCCGCCCGCGGCCGCCGCATGCTGCTGCTCAACGTCGACGGCCTGGTCTCGGTCCTCTACCGCGCGGGCGGCCGGCTGTTCTTCAACAAGGCCGTCGGAATCCTCACCGCCATGCTCACCGTGGGCGGTCTCGGCCTGTTCGTCGCCACCTGGACGAGGGGCAGCCGCTCGTTGTTCCTGACCGGTGACTCCTACGTGTTCGGCGCGATCACCCTGATCCTGCTCAACCTGATCGTGGCCGGTGTCCGCGAGTACGCGCGGGCGATGGCGGCCAAGCATTCGGGCCGCGAGGTGCCGGCGGCCGGCTTGCTGGTCTGGTTCGGGCTGCCGTCGCTGTTCGTCGACACCAGCGACGTCTGGATGGCCGGCCGCCGGGCCCGCGTGCTCGTCTCGGCCGTGGGCCCGCTCAGCGCGCTGCTGCTCGGTGGCGTCGCGCAAGTGGTCGGGCTGGCCCTGCCGTCGGCCGCCGACCTGGCCTTCAAGCTGGCCTTTCTCTGCTACCTGAGCGCGTTCGTCCACCTCAGCCCGCTGCTGCCGCTCGACGGGCAGTACCTTCTGATGAACTGGCTCGAGGTGCCGCAGCTGCGCAACCGGGCGCTGGCCTGGGTCGGCGGCCGGCTGCGGGGTCGTCCGCCACAGTGGGGCAAGCTCGACCGCGAGGGCCGCCTCATCGCCCTGTACGGCTTCCTGGCCGTCTGCTGGCTGGCCGCCGCGGCCAACGTCGCCGTCCGGCTGTGGGAAGACAGGCTCTCGGGCGTGGCCACCGGCCTGTGGCACGAGGGCCTCACCGGGGTTCTCCTGCTGCTGGCCATCATGCTCGGCCTGGCCGCCCCGATCGTGTATTTCCTGCTCGGCCGGCTCACCCGATGGTGGAGCCTGTCCCGGCTGCGCCGCACCGAGAACGACCGGGAGGCCGACAGCCCCCGCCGCCTGGCCGCGCTGCGCGCCTCCGACCTCGGTGGCCTGCCCGAGCCCGCGTTGCAGGGCCTGGCCTCGCGCGCCCGCTGGGTGCACCCGCCGACCGGCCGTCAGATCATCATGGCGGGCAGCGCTCAGCAGGCCGTCTACGTGGTCGTCGAGGGCGCGCTCGAGGCCCGCCGGCCCGGTGACCCACCCGGCACGATCCGCCATCACGTCGGCCCCGGCGCCGTCGTCGGCCTGGTCAACGCGGTCACCGGCCGCTCCACCCAGCTCGACTGGCACACCGCCGGCACGACGCTGCTCTCGATCCCGACAGCCACCGTGGCCACGGTGGTCGGCCCGCTGCCCGGCCCGCCGCCGCACGACCGGGCCGAGGCCGAGGCGCTGTTCGCCGACACGCCCGCACTGGCCGGGCTCGCCACCGACCAGCGGCTCGCCCTGATCGGCTCGGCCCACCCGGTCGACCTCGACCCGGGCGCGCCCGTGATCCTGCCCGGCCCCACCCACGCGGTGGTGGTCGAGTCCGGCGTGATCGCGCTGCCCGACGGCGTCGAGCTGCGCCGGGGCACGCTGGTCGGCCCGGTCGGCGACGGCAGCCCCGGCATGGTGGCGCAGACCATCACCCCCGTACGGCTGTGGGTCCTGCCCGACGCCTCCGATCTGCCGCCGCTGGTCGGCGCGACCCATCGGCCCGGCTCGCCGATGCCCGTGGTGGCCGTGAAGGGCTCACCGCGCCCCGGCGCGCCCGGCGGCGCGGCCTACCCGCCGCTGACCATCCCGCCCGGCCCGCCCGACGGCCACGACAACCCCGAGGTCGACCGCCGGTTCGAGCGCGTGCTGACCTGGCTGGTCGTGGTGCTGCTGACCGCGGCCCTGTTCCTGACCGGCCTGTCGTTCCGCCCCGGTCCGGCCTGGGCCGAGATGCCGGCCGACCGGGTGCTGCTCTCGATCGATCAGGGCCTGGTCACCGCCACCTTCGACGGCGCTCCGGAGAACCTGGACGAGGGCGCGCGGCGCTACCTCGACCAGGGCGAGGTGATCGAGGTGCCGGCGCGGGCCTCGGCCACGCTCACGTTCGCCGGTGGGGCGACCACGATGCTCTGCGCGAACACCCGGGTCGGCATCGGCACCCTGAGCACCGGAAACGGCCGTGACCAGGCGCCGCGGGCCGCCATCTCGCTGCAGACCGGCCGCGTGCTGGCCGGAACCGGCAGCACCAGCGGCGCGTACAAGCCGCTCGCGCTGACCGTGGACCGCAGCGAGGGCACGGTGACGAACACGGGCGCGGCCTGGTATCAGATCGAGCCTGCCGCGGTGGTCGTCTCGTCGGGCACGGTCGCCGTCGACGGCAAGACCAGCGAGGTCACCGGCAAGCAGCTGGGATGCGCGGACGGGGCGCCGGTCGAGGCGCCGCCGTCGAGCAGCCCCGAGCCACTGCCGAGCGACGACCTTTTACCGTCCGATTCGGAATCGATCAATCCGTCGATCGCCCCGAGCGCGACCCCGACGCCCAGCGCTACTGTAGTCACACCGTCACCGACAGCTGATCCCGGCGATGGCGACGACGATCCGGGACAGCCCGACAACGACCCCACCACGGCCCCGACGACGACCCGCCCAACGACGCGACCGACCACGGTCCCGACCATCCCGCGGCCGCCGACGACGAGCCCGACCACCAGGCCCGCGACCACACCCCCGCCCCCGCCGACCACTCCTCCGCCGACGGAGACCGACGAGCCGACAGAACCCGAAGGGACGTCGTCGCCGGGCTGACGGCCGGAGGCGTTCCCAGGAGGTTCACTTGCTCTGCTGGTTCTGTTCCGAATCGGCCCGGGCGAGCTGCCGCTTCTGCGGCCGCGGTGTCTGCGCCGAACACGCCCGGTTCGGTCCCTACCTGTTGCAGGTGAGCCGGTCCGAGACGAGGCGGCGGGCGGAGGCGCTGGTGGTGGACGACGCGGTGCAGTGCGGCACGTGCCGTCCGCGTCCGCACGCGGTGGCGATGCCCGAACTGGACTGAGCGACGTACCGTCAGGGCATGGCTCGCAACGACGGCTATGAAGACCTGGGCGCCTGGTCGGAGTTCGGCACGGTGAGCGGCATGGTCGCCGCCCGTACGACGGAAAGCCTCACCGAGGCGCACACCGGCCTGGGCGACCGCCCCGACGACCTCGACGGCCTGCCCGACGTGACGGTGGGCGTGAGCGCCGCCGAGGCGATCGGCGACCTGGCCGCCGAGTTGTCCCCGCCGCCACCCAAGGGCTACGACAACGAGGTCGACGCCGACGGCGACGGAACGCTCGACGACGCCACCTATCGCGGCCGCGCTGACGGCGGCGTCGACATCCTGGTCGACGTGGACGGCGACGGCCGCACCGACTTCATCGGCGCGGACACCGACCTCGACAACCGGGTCGACCACGCCGACTACGACAAGGACGGCGACGGTGTCTTCGAGAAACGCATGTTCGACGACGACGGCGACGGCTTCCTCGACCGCTCGGTCTTCCTGAACCCCGGCAGCTGAACCCCTGGGTTATGCCGTGAGCTGATTCGCCCAGAGGGGAATCGGTGGGCGGATGCCGCTCACTGAGGAAAGCTGGGAGGCGTCGAACGGCCGGTCGGGTTACGGCTTCGCCGGCGGATGCGAGAGGGTGTTGTCATGAGTGTTGACGAGTTGACGATGCGGGGCGGTGGCGCATCCTTCGATGACCAGGTGTTCGAGCGGCTGCTCCGGGAGCGGATCATCTTTCTCGGCAGTGAGGTCAACGACGAGGTGACCAACCGCATCTGCGCCCAGATGCTGCTGCTGGCCTCGGCCGACAGCGAGAAGGACATCGCGCTCTACATCAACTCGCCCGGTGGCTCCATCAGCGCCGGCATGGCGGTGTACGACACGATGCAGTACATCAAGAACGACGTGGCGACGATCGCGATGGGCATGGCGGCCTCCATGGGCCAGTTCCTGCTCTGCGCCGGCACCCCCGGCAAGCGGTACGCGCTTCCGCACGCGCGGATCATGATGCACCAGCTCTCCGGCGGCATCGGCGGCACCGCGGCCGATATCGCCATCCAGGCCGAGAGCATGCTGCACATCAAGAACGTGATGAACGAGCGGATCGCCTTCCACACCGGCCACACGCCGCAGGAGATCGAGCGCGACTCCGACCGCGACCGCTGGTTCACGGCCGACCAGGCCAAGGAATACGGCATCGTCGACCACGTGATCACCAAGGCGAACCAGGTCGGCAACAATTCCGCCCTGGTCTGACCTGCGGGTTTTCGCTTCACCAACGGGCACACGGCGTACGCCGTGTGCCCGTTGTGTCGTCCGCGACAGTTTCGGGTAAGGGACGGTCATCCCCCGACTCTGTCAAGGAGGTGCTGACGTGAGGCTCCCGACGTTCTCCCGCCAGTCCACGAGCGATAACCCGGAGGCGACCGACGGCCCGGCTTCGACCGGCACGGTGACGCGGCCTCGCAGCGACAACACGACCGAGGTGCGCCCCGCCCCCGTACGGCCCCGGCGCGACGAGGAAGACACCCTGCGCGACCTGCCGCCGAGCCCGCCCCCGGCCTCCCGGCACACCGAGCCGCCCGCGCCGCCGTCCAGGGGCGCCGCTCCGGTCGAGCGGCCCACCACCCCGGCGACCCCCGTCGCTGCCGGCCCCAAGCCGCGCGCCAGCCTGATGGCCACCGTGGGTCTGATCCTCGGTGTGGCGTCCGTGCTGCTGGTGCTCTCCGGGCCGTTGATGGGCTACGGCATCGGCGTCGCCGCCCTCGCCCTGATCCTGTCGCTGGTCGGCCTCCACGCCACCCGCAAGCGTCACGTCGCGGGCAAGACCGACGCGCTGCTGGGGATGGTGCTCTCGCTGGGCGCGATCGTGCTCGGGGTGCTCGCCCTGACCGGCTCGCTCAACTGGCTCGGGACCGACGTGCAGCCGGTGAACAGCCTGCGCGAGTGGCTCGACACACAGTTCGTCGACCGCTTCTAAAGGTTTACCCCCGGCAACAATCGGGCATCAGACAGTCGCGGACGGCGGTGCGCCGGACGCGAAAGATCGGAACCGGGACCGGCCCCTCGCCGGTCCCGCCCCGGAACCGTCCGGCGGTGCGCCGGCAACACTTCGCCTCGAGGGCGGCCTGGTTCAGGCCGCCCTCGACGCACGTGCAACGAATCTTCGCGCAGGACCTCGATCACGCAACGATCGAACGTCACATGCATGGTTGAACTACAGCATCGGACGGTCCGCCCCGCTTAGCGTTTCAGCCATGACCACGACGTCCTCGCCGCGCCGCTACCTCATGTGCCGGCCCACCCACTTCGCGGTGACGTACCGCATCAATCCGTGGATGGACCCCACGGCGCCCTACGACAACGCGCTCGCCGTCAGCCAGTGGGAGAACCTCCGGCAGACGTACCTCGACCTGGGCCACACGGTCGAGCTGATCGAGCCGCTGCCCGGCCTGCCGGACATGGTCTTCTCGGCCAACGGCGCCACGGTCGTCGACGGCCGCGTGCTGGCGGTGCAGTTCCGCGACGCCGAGCGGGCCGACGAGGCTCCCGCGTACGCGGCCTGGTTCCGCGAGCGCGGTTTCGAGGTGATCCAGCCCAAGCACACCAACGAGGGTGAAGGTGACATCCTGCTCGTCGGCGACTTCCTGCTGGCGGGGACGGGCTTCCGCACCGCGCACGCGTCGCACGCCGAGACCCAGGAGGCGCTGCGCCGCCCGGTGATCACGCTGCAGCTCGTCGACCCGTCGCTCTACCACCTCGACACCGCGCTGTGCGTGCTCGACGACACCAACATCGCGTACCTGCCCGCCGCGTTCTCGCCCGGCTCGCAGGCCGTGCTCCGGCAGATGTTCCCGCACGCGGTGATCGCCAACGCCGACGACGCGGCCGTCCTCGGACTCAACGCGGTCAGCGACGGTCGTACTGTTGTCCTGCCGGTGCAGGCCACCCACCTCGCGGCCGAGCTGCGGGCCGCCGGCTACCAGACCGTCGGGGTCGACGTCTCCGAGCTGCGCAAGGCCGGCGGCGGACCCAAGTGCTGCACGTTGGAGGTGCGATCGTGACGAGCGTCGACATGCTGCGGACCCCTGCCGAGCTGGCCGAGGCCGAGCGGTACACCGCGCACAACTACCACCCGCTGCCCGTCGTGATCGCCGAGGGCGAGGGCGCCTGGGTGACCGACGTCGACGGGCGGCGTTACCTCGACTTCCTGGCCGGCTATTCGGCGCTGAACTTCGGCCACCGGCACCCGGGCCTGATCGCGGCCGCGCACGCCCAGCTCGACCGGATCACGCTGACCAGCCGCGCGTTCGTGCACGACCAGTTCGCCGAGTTCTGCCGTACGCTGGCCGAGCTCTGCGGCAAGGACCTCGTGCTGCCGATGAACACCGGCGCCGAGGCCGTCGAGACCGCGATCAAGGTGTCCCGCAAGTGGGGTTACCGGGTCAAGGGCGTGCCGGACGGCCAGGCCGAGATCATCGTGGCCGCCGGCAACTTCCACGGCCGGACGACGACGATCGTCAGCTTCTCGACCGACCCCGAGGCCAAGGCCGACTTCGGGCCGTACACGCCCGGGTTCGTCGTGGTCCCGTACGGGGATGAAACCGCCCTGGGCGCCGCGATCACCCCGAACACCGTGGCCGTGCTGATGGAGCCCATCCAGGGTGAGGCGGGCGTGCTCGTGCCGCCGCGGGGCTACTTCGCCGCCGTGCGGGCGCTCTGCGACGAGCACAACGTGCTGATGGTCGCCGACGAGATCCAGTCGGGCCTGGGCCGCACCGGGCGCACGTTCGCGATCGAGCACGAGGGCGTCGTTCCCGACATGTACGTGCTGGGCAAGGCGCTGGGCGGCGGCGTCGTGCCGGTCTCGGCCGTCGCCGCCGACCGCGACGTGCTGGGTGTGCTGAAGCCCGGCGAGCACGGTTCGACCTTCGGCGGGAACCCGCTGGCCTGCGCGGTCGGCGGCGAGGTCGTACGCCTGCTGGCCACCGGTGAGTTCCAGCAGCGCTCGGCCGAGCTGGGCGAGCACCTCCACGCCCGCCTCAACGCGCTGATCGGCCACGGCGTCATCGCTGTCCGGGGCCGGGGCCTGTGGGCCGGCGTGGACATCGACCCGGCCCTGCTCACCGGCCGCCAAGCGTGCGAAAGCCTGGCCGCCCGCGGAGTCCTGGCCAAGGACACCCACGGCTCCACGATCCGCCTGGCCCCACCCCTGGTCGTAACCAAAGACGAGATCGACCACGCCGTGGACCAGCTGGCCGCAGTCCTGGCCGACAGCCACCAGTAAGTCCGCGGGCGGGCGATCATCCGGGTACTCGCCCGCCCGCGCGGTTTGTCTGTTCCGCCCTGCAACATCTGCTTCTGTCCAGCCCGCACTTCGCGATTGCCGCCGGTGAGATGCCGAGTGATTTTTCGACGCAGCGGGGTGTGCTGCGGCGGAAAATCGCCCGGCATCTCACCGGGCCAAAAGGCAATCGCCGCGGAGCGAAGCGGAGCCAGAAGGTCAGTTGCGTCTGTCCAGCTGTGAAAGCATCTGCGTCTGTCCAGCCCCGCACAAGAATGCGTCTGCTCAGCCCCGTTCGAACTTGCGCAGCGCCATCGTCGGGGCCTCGCCCATGACGGATTCGGGCTGGACGACGCCGCCGGTGGCCCACATCTTGGCCCGGCCCACCTGCACCCCGCCGTACAACTCGACCACGTCGGTCGGCCCCAGGGTGCGGCTTTCCTGCCGGTGCAGCGCGATCCGCTCGTCGTCGTTGACCGTGCCGCCGGGGCGCACGCCGCTGCCGTTGGTGCTGATGTCCTGCACAGTGAGGTTGCCGTCGGTGCGCAGCGTGAATTGCACGTGGCCGCGGCTGATCCATTTGCGGGCGTCGTCGGTCAGCCACTGGCCCAGCATGACGCCACGGCCGCCCTCGGGGGCCCGGCCGACCACGACCGGCTCGTCGGTCGCGACCACGAAGCGGCGGCGGATGACACCGTCGATGCGGACGGAGAGAACTTCGACCGCGGGCCGGGGGCCGGCGTCGCGCAGTTTCGCGCCGTGCCGGGGGCAGGTGGGCGCACCCGAACGCAGCGACGGCGGCGGCTGGGAGACCGGGCTGGTGAAGGTACGCATGTCGGCGAACGGGCTGTCCGGGTCGCCGCCACTGCCGAAGCTGTTGCAGTTGGGCTCGGGGCAGGTCCAGACGCGGGCCAGCAGCCGCTCGCCCAGCGGGGAGCGCTCGGCCGGCCTCGGTGGCTCGCCCCGGCCGACCCGGGCCATCAGCACGGTGCTGCCGCCCTCGCCGGCGACCGCGGCGAGCAGGCGGCCGGGCTCGTCGACCCAGGGGTGACGGTCGCGGTCGCCGCGGGTGCGGGTGAGCACCGGCAGGCCCAGAAGCTCGGCCACCTCGAAGACGCGGTCGTCGAGCTGGGGGACGACTTCGACCTTGCCGTCGTCGGCCCAGCGGCGGATGACCATGCGCTCGTTCGAGGTGAGGTCGGTGTCGGAGAGCAGGCCACGCGGCGCCACCACGTAGACCGGCACGTTTTCCTCCGCGACGCGCCGGCCCAGGGCGTCGATGACCAGCCCGAGGCGTACCGAGCTCGCGGGCCGGCCGCCGTCGAGGTCGGCGTAACGCACGATCTCCGACATGTCGACCACCGCGCGGGCGAGCGCCGGGTCGGTGGTGAGGCGTGCCTCGATGGCGTCGAGGACCTTGCTGACCTCGAATCTCACGGGTCCTCCCGAGGGTCCGCGGGTGTTTGTGCACGGCAATCATGCCCGGTCCCCGGGCGAGGCGAGTGTCACACCCCTCCGCTTCGGTGTCGGGCGCACGCCAATACATCGATGAGGGCGGCTTGACCGGGGTCCCGTTTGCCGCCGGCGGCCGTCGGGAATTGACGTCGGTGAGCCGGCGTCATCCGGGCGGCCGGCCGGGCGGAAGGGACGGACATGCGGACACCACGGCTCGCCGGGCTGGGCCTCGCGACGATGGCGACGGCGGCACTGACGCTCGCCGGCTGCGCCGACGGGGGCAGCACGACGCCCGGTGCGAGCGCTCCCGCTGCCGGCGCGAGCGCGACCGCCACGGCGTCGGGCAGCGCGGCCGACCCCGCCGCGGTCGAGGCCCTGACCAAGGCGACCTCGCAGCTCGGCTCGACCAGCTTCAAGGTCACGGCGAACTCGGGCCCCGGCTTCAAGCTGAACGGCCAGGTCGACCCGGCGCAGGGCGTCGGCACGGTCGAGATGGTCGCGAGCGGCCCCAACGCCGAGCTCAACCTCAAGACGCTGCTGGCCGGGCAGGACCTCTACCTGCAGATCCCCGGCGTCACCAAGGCCGGCACGTGGACGCACGTCGACGTGGCCCGGCTGCCCGAGGGCGCCAACGTCGGCCTGCGCCCCGGCCAGATCGACCCGGTGAACACCTCGAACCTGCTCAACTCGTCGACCGACGTGCACGCCACCGGTGGCAACAGTTACGCCGGGACGCTCGACCTGACCAAGGCGGCCGGGCTGGCCGGCGTCTCGCAGGTGACCATCGACGAGTCCGGCGCGCCGGCGCAGAAGGTGCCGTTCACCGCGGGCCTCGACGACCAGGGCCGGCTGGCCGAGCTCACCGTGCAGATCCCGGCGGTCAACGGGCAGGCCGCGCAGCCGCTCGAGGTGCTCTACAGCGACTACGGCGTGCCGGTGACCGTGACCAAGCCGGCCGCCTCCGAGGTGACCGAGGCCCCGGACAGCCTGTACAGCTCGCTCGGAAGCTAGGCGTCGGCTGCGGGAGCGGATCGGCGCGCGGTCCAGTCCGTGCTCAACGGGCGGAACACGGGCCGGTTCTCCTCGATCCAGGCGTCGATCCGCTCCCACCAGTCGTAGAGCCAGGCCACCCGTTCCTCCTCGCCGGTGGGCACCTCCTCCGGCGGGACGCTCCAGAACTTCATCACGAGCCGCTTGTCCATCGGCAGCTCACGCCAGATGTCGGCCACCGTGATCATGCGGTCGAGGCCGGTGTGGGCCACGAAGATGACCCCGGCGTCCGGCGCCGCGTTGATCGCCGAGAACAGGCCGCCCGGCTTCGGCGGGAGGACGTGCCGCATGTTCTCGGCCCGTTCGGCCGCGTCGGCCAGCCCACGGGCGCGCAGCCGGGCGATCGCGCTGACCCGGCGGCGGGGCGTGAAATTGCCACCCTCCGGGAAGATCACAAACGCGTCGTTGTCGTCGAGCCCGTGCGCGGTCTCGCCGATCTGCTGCTCCAACGTGGAGGTCCCCGTACGCCCGGGCGTGATGAACCGGTTGGGCAGGCGGTTGAGCAGCACATCGACGGCCGGGTCCCACTGCAGTGTCGCCTTCAGCACAATTCGCGGCTCGCGGTCGAACCAGTTGGTCAGCGCGTGGATCAGGATGAACGAGTCGCCCGGCCCGGCGTGCCGGCTGACCACGACCTCGGGGCGGCCGGGAAGCGCGGTGTCGGGGTCGGTGCCGACGACGTCGATGGTCAGGTGCAGGGCCCACTTGGCGATCCAGAACAGGATGGCCAGGAAACGCCCGGTCACCACATAGTGCGCGCGTTGGAACCACGGGCTGCGGATCTTGACGCCGAACCCGGAGGCGACCCAGAGAACGGCCAGCACCACCAGCGCGGCCGCGTCCCAGATCAGGTAGAGGACGGCCAGCAGCACGAGGCGGGGCACCCGCAGATGGCCGGGCACCAGCGGCGAGGCCAGCAGGGCGATGACGAGCCAGATCGGCAGCGTGGTCAGCAGCACGCCGGCCAGGACGACCACCGCGGGGGCGATGACCAGGCGACGGACCCAGATGGGGGGAAGCGGCATCAGGGCACGTCCGGGCCGGGCGGCGGGAGCACGTTGGCGGCCAGGTAGCGGCGGGACGCGGTGTAGGCCCGGCTGATGCGGCGTCCGACGGCGGCCATGTCGCGGTAGGCCCAGGGGCTGTCGTCCCGGCTCTCGCCGCCGCCGGTGGGTAGCACGTGCACCCGTACATCGTCGGGCAGTGACGCAAGCTCCCGGGCGAACCGATGTCGCCGCGCGATCTCGAAGGCCACCTGGGCCACCTCCCAGGGCCGGCGGGGAACGCTCAGGGCACGCTCGACCCGGCCCACCTGCAGCACGAAGATCAGCTTGGCGCCGAGCCGGACCGCCTCGCCGATCGGGATCGAGTTCACAATGCCACCGTCCACATAGTGCTCCCCGGCGATCTCCATGGGCGGCAGCAGACCGGGCACGGCCGACGACGCGAGCACGGCGTCGACCAGGGGACCGCTGTCGAACCAGTGCTCGGCGGCCCGCTCGATGCTCGCGGCGCAGCAGTGGAACGGCACCTTCACGTCGGCGAACGTCGTCTGCTCGCCGAGCTCGGCCTCGAGCAGCCGGCGCAGCGGGAGCGGCGAGTGCAGATGCGTACGGGCGGCGAACCGGCGCAGCTGCCGGCCGATCGAGTCCCCGTAGACCGTGGCCGCCTCGGGCGACGTCCAGAGCCGCACCAGCCGATCGGTGACCGCCTCGCTCGGGTCCTGCGCGACCAGGGCGCCGTTGACCGCCCCGATCGAGGTGCCGACCACGACGTCCGGGCGGAAACCGGCCCGGAACAGGGCGCGCAGCATGCCCACCTCGACGGCGCCGAGCACGCCGCCCCCGCCGAGCACGAACGCCACCGGGCTGTTGACCATGACTTCATCGTTCCACGAGTTCATCGGATCATCGCGCGGCGCCTCGCACACGCCGCGCTCTGCTCCTCGCCTGCGGCGGCGGGGTGCTCGGCCCCCCCCGGTCGGGGTGGGCCCTGTCTTGAGGACGCCACGTTGGGGTTGGGTTCTGGGCGCAACCATTCACGCAGGCCGCCCGGGTGGGTTGAGCGTTCTGGGCGCGCCGGCGCCCTGCTCAGCCCGCCCGGGCCCTCGGCGGGAGCGACGGTCTGAACCCACCACCCCGCTACGACATCTGGAATTCGATCTTCGTATTGACTGCTTAAGCGATGCTCTTCAGATATCCGCCGTTCTGGTTCTGGAATTCCCAGCTGTAGAACTTGTCCCAGTTGATCGACCAGGTCATCAGGCCGCGGAAGTCCGGGTTGGCGCCGCTGCGCAGGGTGTACGAGCCGCAGCCGGCGTTGCGGATCAGGCAGTTGACGGCCTGCTGGATGGCTGACGGCGCGACGTAGCCGTTGCCCGCGCTGACCGACGACGGGGCGCCGAACGCGATTTGGTCCTCGCGCAGGCCGGGGAACACGTTGGCAGTGTTGCCGGCGACGGGGAAGCCGGCGAGCAGCATGTCGGTCATGGCGATGTGGAAGTCGGCGCCTCCCATCGAGTGGTACTGGTTGTCCAGGCCCATGATCGAACCCGAGTTGTAGTCCTGGACGTGCAGCACGGTGATGTCGTTACGCAGCGCGTGGATGACCGGCAGGTACGAGCCGGCGCGCGGGTCCTGGCCGCCCCACGGGCCGGAGCCGTAGTACTGGTAGCCGAGCTGGACGAAGAACGTCTCGGGGGCCATGGTCAGCACGAAGCCGGCGCCGTAGCGGGCCTTGAGGGAGCGCAGCGCGGAGATCAGGTTGACGATGACCGGGGTCGTCGGGTTCTTGAAGTCGGTGTCGCCGGTGTTGAGCGAGAGCGAGTGGCCTTCGAAGTCGATGTCGACGCCGTCCAGGCCGTATTCGTCGATGATGGCGCTGACCGAGCTCACGAACCTGTCCCGCGCGGCGGTGGTGGTCAGCTGGACCTGGCCGTTCTGGCCGCCGATGGAGAGCAGCACCTTTTTGCCGGCGTTGCGCTTGGCCCGGATCGCGGCGATGAAGTCGGCTTTGCTTTCGACGCCGGGGCATTCGGCGGCGGGGCAGAGTGTGAACCGGATGTCGCCGGACGTCACCGAGGTGGGCTCGCCGAAGGCGAGGTTGATGATGTCCCAGTTGGCGGGGACGTCGGCCATCCGCACGTAACCGGAGCCGTTGGCGAAGCTGGAGTGCAGGTAACCGATCAGCGCCCGCTTGGGGAGACCCGTGTTGGGCGGGGTCGTGGTCGGCGGGGTCGTGGGTGGCGTGGTCGGCGGTGTGGTGGGCGGAGTTGTCGGCGGCCGGGTGGTGGCGGGCGGCGTGGTCGGGGGTGTGGTGCCGCCGCAGACACCGTTGTCGGCCCAGACATCCCACTGTCCGCTGTGGGTGGACGGGCTCTCGTTCTGGGTCCACCACTTGGCGGTGTAGTTGCGGCCGTTCTGCGAGGCCACGTTGTCCTTCGTGTAGACGGCGGTGGCGCTCCAGGCCGGTGCGCACGCGACGGCCGCGCCGGCGCTGGAGGCGAGATACACGGAGCCACCACCAGCCGCGAGCACCGCGGCCATGGTGAAGATCATCGATCGGCGCATGACCAGAGTATGAATACTGTAAAGTTTATTTGTAAATAGAATCACACAAATCTCGTACGAGCCCCCGCCGCTGTGACCCGGCGGCTCGGATGGCGGGGCGACGGGGCGGCTGGGTACCGTTGCCGCCGTGCCAGAGGGACACACCATTCATCGGCTCGCGGCGCTGCATCGGGAATTGTTCGCCGGGCAGGTTCTGCGGGTCAGCAGCCCTCAGGGGCGGTTCACTGCGGGGGCCGAGCGCGTCGACGCACGTCGCCTGCTCGACACCGAGGCGTACGGGAAACATCTGTTCCACCACTATGAAGGCGACCTGAGTGTGCATGTCCACCTCGGGCTGTACGGCAAAGTCGCCGACGGGCCGCTGCCTGCGCCGGAACCGGTGGGGCTGGTGCGTATGCGGCTGGTCGGTGACGGGCACTGGCTCGACCTGCGCGGGCCGACCGCCTGCGAGGTGTTCGACCCGGCGCAGGTCCAGTTGCTGCGCGAGCGGCTGGGCGCCGATCCGTTGCGGGACGACGCCGACCCGGGCCCGGTTCTGCGCAGGGCCGGGGCGAGCGGCAAGCCGGTTTTCGCGCTGCTGCTCGACCAGTCGGTCGTCGCCGGGTGCGGGCTGATCTATGCCAACGAGGCGCTGTTCCGGGCCGGGCTCGCGCCGGGCACGCCGGGTCGAAGCGTCGGCCCCGAGCAGTGGGACGAGCTCTGGACCGACCTGCGGGCGCTGATGAAGGAGGGCGTGGCCCGGGGTCGCATCGACACGGTGCACACCCGGCACACGCCGGAGGCCATGCAGCGGGCTCCTCGGGTCGATCGGCACGGCGGCGAGGTCTACGTCTATCGGCGCGCGGGTCAGCCCTGCCTGGTCTGCGGAACCGGGGTCGCGCGGGCCGAGCTGGCCGCGCGCAACCTTTACTGGTGTCCTAGCTGTCAGCCGGCGGTGTGACGCCGGCCGGCGGCGGGGCCGGGGTCTCGGTGGCGCCGGGGATGCCGAGGGTGAAGTTCTCGGCCAGCCAGGGAAGCAGTTTCTCGTACGCCTTGATGGTGGCCGGCTGGTTGAAGTCGTGTGACAGCACGATCGCGCCCGGACGCACCTGCTTGCGGACGTCGCCGACGATACGGGCGATGTGCTGCTGCTCGGTCTCCTTCTCGGGGTGTTCCCAGTCGCGCGGGTCGACCTCCCAGTAGAGCGAGGTCATCCCGGTGTTCGTGGCCACGCCGACCAGCCGTTCGGTGAAGTTGCCGCCGGGTGCGCGGAAGAACGGGATCTTCGCGTCGGGCGCGGCGGCCAGGATCGCGGCGTTGGTCCGTACGAGATCGGCTTTGATCTTTGCCGGCTTGTCCTTGCCGATCTTGAGGCTGTGGTCCCACGTGTGGTTGCACAGCGTGTGCCCCTCGTCGACGATCTGCCGGACGATGTCGGGGTGCCGCTGAACCTGCGTGCCGACCAGGCAGAACGTCGCCTTGACCTGATGCTGGGCGAGCAGCTCAAGGATCTTGGGGGTCTGCACCGGGTCGGGGCCGTCGTCGAAGGTCAGCGCGACGACTTTGCTGCCGGTGGTGCGCAGCGATTTGCCCGGCCCGAGGTCGGAGCCCGGTTTCTGAGAAGCCTCGGTGATCTGGGCCGCGGGGGTGCTCGGCTCGGGGCCGGCGGCCGCGGTGGACTCGGGCGCGGGCTTCTCGGGTGCCTTTTCCTGCTCTTTCGGCTCCGGTGCGCTCTGCTTCTCGCGTTCGGGGGCGGCCTGCGGCGCTTTCTCCGGCTTCTTTTCCGTCTGTACGCCGGCTACCGCCTGGGCGGCCGCGTTCACCGCCTGAAAGCCGTCGCGCCGCTGCTCGGCCGGCAGGGCCACGAGCAGGATGCCGATCGCGATCAGCGACGCCAGCATGGCCTGCTGCCGCTTCTTGCCCATCAGCAGCCACGACTCGATCGGCAGGGTGCCAGGCGCTCGATGCGACCCGGTTACGGGCGGGCGGCCGGACGGCGGGCGCTGGGCCGGGACGCGGACGGCGGCGTGCCGGCCGGCGCGGACCGGGCGCTGGTGGCGTGCTGACCGGCTGCGCTGCGAGATCGGCGCGTCGGTCAGGGTGGTGGTCGCGACGCGCGGAACGGCGCGGGTGCTGACGTCGGCCAGGGACTCGGGTCGCCGGTGTCGGCCGCTGGGCGCGGTCGTGCCGCCCTGGGTCGGAATGCGGGGGGATTGCGGCGACATCCTGCGTTCCTACCGTGCCGCATGATCAAGCGCGATACCGGATCGGTGGTTGTCGCATCACCGTGAGCGATAGTCGCTGGCAGGGCGCGAGGATCCGGTTACCGCAAATACGGTCAAAGGCTGGCGTGTACCGCCTCAGTGGCCTTTCGGGCAGCGATCAATACCGGGTCCCACACCGGGGCGAACGGCGGCGCGTAACTGAGGTCGAGCGCGGTCATCTCCTCGACCGTCATCCGGTTCCAGGCCGCCACGGCGAGAGCGTCGATGCGCTTGGCGGCCTCGGCGCGCCCGACGATCTGGGCTCCCAGCAGCACCCCCGTACGCCGTTCGGCGATCAGCTTGATGGTCATCATCTCGGCGCCGGGGTAGTAGCCGGCGCGGCTGGTCGAGTCGACGCTCGCCGTCACGAACGAGAAACCGGCCGCGTGCGCCTCCTTCGACGTGAGCCCAGTACGGGCCACTTCGAGATCGCACACCTTGGTGACCGCCGTGCCGATGACACCGGGGAAGGTCGCGTACCCGCCGCCGATGTTGATGCCGGCCACCCGGCCCTGCTTGTTGGCGTGGGTGCCGAGCGGGACGTGCGC
The DNA here is from genome assembly GCF_004362215.1 of Paractinoplanes brasiliensis. Classification (NCBI taxonomy): domain Bacteria; kingdom Bacillati; phylum Actinomycetota; class Actinomycetes; order Micromonosporales; family Micromonosporaceae; genus Paractinoplanes; species Paractinoplanes brasiliensis. The sequence continues at coordinate 4,547,580 of NZ_SNWR01000001.1, forward strand.
CGGCCGCCCGGTGAGCAGGTGCTGGGTCTCAACGCAGTCACCGGCCGCCCACACGCCTTCGACGCCCTCGACACGCATGCGCAGATCGGTGCGGACGCCCCCGGTCGGGCCCACCGGCAGCCCCGCTTCACGGGCGAGCGCGGTGTTCGGCCGTACGCCCATGCCCAGAACCACGACGTCGGCCGGCAGCGTGCCGCCCGGGGTGACCACCGCGCGTACCCGCCCGTCCGCGGTTTCGAGGCCGTCGACGTGCGCGTCGGTGAGCACCTCGACGCCCAGCGCGCGCATCGACTTCTGCACCAGCGCGCCCATGTCCGGGTCGACCGTCTTGGCCATCGGCTGCGGCGACTTCTCCAGCAGCGTGACGTCGAGCCCGCGCAGCACCATCGCCTCGGCCATCTCGACGCCGATGTAACCGCCGCCGATGACGACCGCGCGGCGCGGGCGGGGCTCGCGGTCGAGCCAGTCGTGGATGGCCTGGCCGTCGTCGAGCGTCTGCACGCCGAAGACGCCGGCATCGCGTACGCGGGCCCATTCCGGAGTGACCGGGACGGCGCCGGCGCCGTACACCAAATGGTCGAAGGGCTCGCGGGTCTCGCCGCCGCCGGTCAGGTCGTGCGCGACCACTTCGCGCCGGTCGAGGTCGATGCCGACCACCTCGTGCCGCAGCCGCACGTCGATCCCGGCCTTGCGGTGTTCCTCGGGGGTGCGGGCGACCAGCTTGTCGCGGTCGGGCACCGCACCGCCGATCCAGTACGGAATGCCGCAGGCCGAGTACGACGTGAAGTGTCCCCGCTCGAAGACGGTGATCGCCAAGTCGTCCTCGCCGAGGCGCTTGCGTGCCTGCGACGCGGCCGACATGCCGGCGGCATCCCCGCCGATGACCACGAGTCTCATCGGGCTCAGCCTACGTCGTGGGGTCCTCGCCACGGGTCAGGCGGACGAACCGGTCCACCACGTCGCTGACCGAGCCGCCCTGGGACAGGATCGCCCGCTGCCGGGCAGCGCCGGTGCCGTGCGCGCGCAGGCGGCCCATCAGGACCGTGGCCGTCTCGAGGTCGCCGTGCCGTTCGAGCTCGGGCCGCACGTAGTCGAAGAGCTGCCGCATCAGCTTCCAGGCCGGACGGGGTTCCCGGGTGGCCATGTCGATGTTGAGGCCTTCGAGCCCGTCGTGGGCGGCCCGCCAGTGCGCGGCCATCAGCAGCGGGTGCGGCACGTCGGGGGCCGGCTTGCCGTCGCGTACCTCGTGCAGCAGCGTGGCGACCAGGGCGCGGGCCAGCGCGGCCAGCAGCACTGCGTCCTCGGTGGTGGGCATGACGTCGCCCATCCGGATCTCGACGGTGGGGTAGCGCGCGGAGAGGCGGGCGTACCAGTAGAGCATTCCCTCGTCGAGCATCGCGCCACTCGACTCGAGGTCGGCCACGAGCGTCTCGTACTCGGCGAAGGACCGCAGGTACGGCGTGGGCCCGACGGTGGGCCAGCGCTCCCACATCAGCGAGCGCCAGCTGGCGTACCCGGTGTCGCGGCCGCTGAAAAGCGGCGAGTTGGCCGTGGCCGCCTGGAAGATCGGCAACCAGGGCCGCAGGTGGTTGAGGATCTGCACGCCGGTCTCGTCGTCGGGCACGCTCACGTGCACGTGCGTGCCGCACAGGCCGGGGCCGGGCGAGAGGTCGCCGAAGCGCTCACGCATCCGGTGGTAACGCGGCTTGTCGACGATGCGGATGTTGGGCCCGGCGGCGGGGCCGGCCCCCATCGCCAGCAGGCGCGCGCCCGCCTGCTCGGCCGCGGCGGACACCGCGGAACGCAGGTCCCGCAGGGCCGTGGCGAGCACGGAGAGCTCGAGCTGGGGCGGGCTGGCCACCTCGATCTGCCCACGGGTCAACTCGTGCTGCACCGCGTCGCTCAGCTCGGGCGGCACATGGTCGAAGACCGCCTCGACCGCCTCCACCGCGCGCGGCTCAACCGCGTCCACCAGCAGATATTCCTCTTCGACGCCGAGCGTCAGCAGGTCGTGGGACTCGGCTCGCTCGGCCAGTTCGGGGTCGATGATGGTCGCGCCCGCGGCACCCGTATCCATGCGCCGTGGATTACCCGATCGTTGCCGCACAGAAACTGTCCCGCCCGTCCAGCAACTTTTAAGGATGTTTAAGGGCACGCCCTCTGGACTTCTACTGTTAACAGTCCTAATGATTGATACATCTCATTGGGTTGTGGTGGAGGGACGTCATGAAGCGCTCCAGATCGATAGTCCTGACGACCGTGGCGGCGCTCGTCGCCGGTGGCGCGGCGACCTATTTCTCCACGACGGCCTCGGCCGCGGTGGCCTGCGCGCCGGCCTGGAGCGCCACCCAGGTCTACACCGCCGGCAACACGGCGTCGCAGAACGGCACCAACTACACCGCCAAGTGGTGGACGCAGAACGAGTCCCCGGCCGTCCGTAGCGGTCAGTGGGACGTCTGGCGCAACGACGGCGCCTGTGGCAGCGGTCCCACGACCCCGCCGACCACCCCGCCCACGACGCCTCCGACGACACCCCCGACCACCCCGCCCACCACGCCTCCCACGACCCCGCCGACGAACGGTCAGCTGCCCGCGCACTTCCTCACCGGGTACTGGCAGAACTTCGACAACGGCGCCGCCCCCCTCAAGCTGGCCGCCGTCCCCGCCACGTACGACCTGATCGCGGTGGCCTTCGCGGACGCCACCAGCACCCAGGGCGCGGTCACCTTCACCCTCGACCCGGGGCTGGCCGCGGCCGTCGGCGGCTACACCGACGCCCAGTTCAAGGCCGACATCGCCACACTGCACTCGCGCGGCAAGAAGGTCGTCATCTCGGTCGGCGGCGAGAAGGGCACGGTCGCCGTCAACAGCGCGGCCGCCGCCACCGCGTTCGCCGACTCGGTGCACCGCCTGATCACCACGTACGGCTTCGACGGGGTCGACATCGACCTGGAGAACGGGCTCAACCCGACCTACATGGCCCAGGCGCTGCGCAGCCTGCGGGCGAAGGTGGGCGCGAGCCTGATCATCACGATGGCCCCGCAGACCATCGACATGCAGAACCCGCAGTCCTCGTACTTCGCGCTCGCGCTGAGCATCAAGGACATCCTGACCGTGGTGTTCACGCAGTTCTACAACTCGGGCGCGATGCTCGGCTGCGACCAGATGAACGCGTACTCGCAGGGCACGGTGAACTTCCTGACCGCGCTGGCCTGCATCCAGACCCAGGGCGGCCTGCGCCCCGACCAGGTCGCGCTCGGCCTTCCGGCGAGCACCCGCGCCGCCGGCGGCGGCTACGTGGCGCCCACCGTGGTCAACAACGCGCTGGACTGCCTGGCCCGCGGCACCAACTGCGGTTCCTTCCGGCCGCCGGCCACCTACCCGGGCATCCGGGGCGCGATGACCTGGTCGATCAACTGGGACGTCAGCAACGGCAACGGCTTCGCCAACACCGTCAAGCCCCACCTCGCCACCCTGCCCTGACGGCTCCCCGCCCGTCCCCCTCACCCCTCAGCAGGAGAATCCCCGTGAAACTGAGCAGGAAGTTGCTCGTCGCCGGCGCCGTCGCGCTGACCGGCACGGCCGCCGCGGTGCTGCCGATGGCGACCTCGAACGCCGCCGCCGCGTGCGCCCCCGCGTGGAGCGCCTCGCAGGTCTACACCGCCGGCAACGCGGCGTCACAGAACGGCGTCAACTACAGCGGCAAGTGGTGGACGCAGAACGAGTCCCCGGCCACCCACAGTGGACAGTGGGACGTCTGGAAGAACGACGGCGCCTGCGGCGGCAGCGGCCCGACGACCCCGCCCACCACGCCCCCGACGACACCTCCGACCACGCCGCCTTCCTCCGGCACGAAGATGGCTTCCGCGCCCTACGTCTACCCCGGCTGGGGCAACCCGCCGGCGCCCTCGACCGTGGCCGGCGCCACCGGCGTCAAGGCGTTCACCATCGCGTTCGTGCTCGCGAGCAACGGCTGCAACCCGGCCTGGGACGGCGAGAGCGGCCTGACCGGCGGCGTGCACGCCAGTTACATCGCCCAGGCCCGGGCGGCCGGCATCGACATCGTCCCGTCGGTCGGTGGCTGGAGCGGTAACAAGCTCGGCCCGAACTGCTCGACGCCGGAGGCTCTCGCGGGGGCGTACCAGAAGCTCATCGACGCGTTCCAGCTCAAGTCCATCGACATCGACATCGAGAACTCCGACGAGTTCGAGAACGCGGTCGTGCAGGACCGCATCCTCAACGCGCTGAAGATCGTCAAGCAGAAGAACCCGTCGGTGAAGACGATCCTGACCTTCGGCACCTCGCCGACCGGCCCGAACTACTTCGGCACCCGGCTCGTGCAGCAGGCCAAGGCGCTGAACGCGAACATCGACATCTTCACCCAGATGCCGTTCGACTTCGGCGGCGGCGCGGACATGTACGGCTCGACGGTGGGCGCCACCGAGGGCCTGAAGAACCTGCTCAAGACGACCTTCGGGTACACCGACTCGCAGGCGTACTCGCGCATCGGCATCTCGGGCATGAACGGTCTGTCGGACCAGCAGGAGCTCACCAGCACCGACACGTGGACGCGGATCCGCGACTACGCGAAGAGCAAGGGCCTGTCCCGCTTCACCTTCTGGTCGGTCAACCGGGACCGCGGCTGCGCCGGTGGCGGCGTGGTCTCCAACTGCTCCGGCATCGCGCAGGCCGACTGGGCCTTCACGAAGATCAGCGCCGGGTTCTGATCCTTACCCGTCCCCAGACGTGCGGCCGCTTCGTCCAGCGGCCGCACGTCGCCGTTTGCGCACCTTTTTGACGGCCCAGCTCGCGATCGTGACGATGAAGAACGCCCAGATCGCGTAGTCGAAGTACTGGCTGTAGGTCTCGAGATCCTGATAACGCGAGCCCAGCAGATAGCCGCCACCGACGAACAGGGCGTTCCAGACGCCGCTGCCGATCGCGGTGAAGAGGGTGAACTGGGCTAGGTTCATGTGGTTGGCGCCGGCCGGGATCGAGACCAGGCTGCGGACGACCGGCGCACACCGTCCGAACAGGACAGCCGACCGGGCGTGCCGCTCGAACCAGCGGTCGGCCTTGTCCAGGTCGTCGGCGTCGACCAGCGGGATGCGGTCGAGCCAGCGGCGCAGCCTCTCCTCGCCGAGCCCGTAGCCCAGCCAGTAGAGCAGCAGCGCGCCGCCGACCGAGCCGAGCGTGGCGGCGACGAAGACCAGGAACAGGTTGACCCGGCCCTCGCTGGCCAGATAGCCACCCAGCGAGAGCACGATCTCGCTCGGGATCGGGGGGACGATGTTCTCCAGCGCGACCAGCAGGCTGACGCCCACCTCGCCCCAGGACTCGATGACGGACGCCACCCATCCGGTGAGGCCGCCCTGTTGACTCAGACCCGCTTCAGCCATCGCCCCTTCATACCCACCGGTCCTTGAACGAACCTGAGACCCTCGTACGGCGGTTTGCATATGCCGACGGTCGGTATATGCTTCCCGGCGTGAACGAGCCGACCTTCCTCATCCTCACGGCCCTGGCCGGTGAGCCGTTGCACGGCTATGCCGTGATCGAGGATGTCGAGCGGATGACCGGTGGCCGGGTCCGCCTGCGGGCCGGCACCCTCTATGCCGCGCTCGACCGCCTGCGCCGCGAGGGCCTGGTCGAGCCCGATCGGGAAGAGGTTGTCCAGTCCCGCCTCCGGCGCTACTACCGGCTGACGGGGGCCGGCGAGCAGAGCCTCGAGGCCGAGACCGCTCGCCTGCGCGCTCAGGCCACCATCGCGGAGGGCCGGCTGCGGGCCCGCCGCACCGACCTCGGGGGAGCCACCACATGACCGAGACCCGTTACCGGCGCCTGCTCGCGCTCTATCCGCGTGCCTTCGTCCGGGAGTACGGGGACGAGATGGTCGGCGTGCTGATGGCCGACCGGCGTCCGGGCGTGGCCCAGGGGTTCGATCTCGTGCGCGGGGCGGTCGCGGCCCACCTGTCCCTGCTGTTCGCCGGACAGAGTCGGGTGGCCCGCACGGTACAGATCTTCGGCGCGCTGCTGTTGTTCGCGGTCGCGCTGCGACGGGTCGTCCCCGAGTTGTGGGTGGCTCTGGAACATCCTTCGTACGCCTCGGTTGCGCCGGTCAGCCTGGCTCGGATGGCCGGTTGGGGAGTGGCGCTGATCGGCGCCTATCTCGGGTGGCGTCTGCTCGGGGTGGCCGGGGCGACGGTCGGGCTGGCCGGTGAGATCGCCGCTCCCGCGCGGTTCTATCTGGACACCCCGGCAACGCTGCTCCACGCGTACTGGCTGATCGTGGCGGCCGTGGTCGTGCTGATCGCGGCGCTGACCGCCGAGCGGGGTGAGGCCGAGCCACGCGGACTCCCCTGGGTGGCCGCCGCGGGGACGGTTCTGGTCGCCGAGGGCACGTTGTTCCCGCGCTGGTTGAGCCCGGTCGGCACGGTCCTCGTGCTGATCGCCGCGGCGTTGGTCGCGGTGGCCGTGCTGTGGCAGGACAGAGCGACCCGCACCCGGCTGCTGTGCTGGGCCGCGCCCGTTGTCGCAACGGTGCCGTTGGTGCAGTGGGGCTTCAGCGGCCTGGTCGAGTACAACATGCGCAATCCCGAGTCGACGCAGCTGATCAACCCGTTGCAGTGGGCTGTGCTTGTGCTGGTGCCGCTGGTCGCCTTCGCCGGCGCCTCGGTGCTGAGCCGCCGCGACTTCGAGCGTCTGGCAGCGGCCCGCCGGTGACCTGAAGCCCCACCGGGTGGCCCGGCAGGCTGAGCACCTTCGGGGTGGGCGGTTTCGGGGCTGGGGGTGGGGGTGAAGTAGAGGGGCATGACTGACCGGTGGTATCGGAAAGCCGTCATCTACTGCGCTGACATCGACACGTTCGCGGACTCGAACGGGGATGGCTGCGGCGACATCCGCGGGCTGATCGGCCGGCTCGACTATCTGGCCCGGCTCGGCATCAACTGTCTGTGGCTCAACCCGATCCACCCGACGCCCGACCGCGACGACGGCTACGACGTGCTGGACTTCTACAACGTCGACCCGCGCTTCGGCAATCTGGGTGACTTCGCCGAGCTCCTGCACCAGGCCAACAACCTGGGCATCAAGGTCATCATCGACCTGGTCGTCAACCACACCTCCGACAAGCACCCGTGGTTCCAGTCGGCCCGGTCGTCGCCCGACTCGCCGTACCGCGATTGGTATGTCTGGTCCGAAACCGCTCCCTCCGACCGCAAGCAGGGCATGGTCTTCCCCGGCGAGCAGGGGGAGACCTGGACCTACGACCGCACCGCGAAGCTCTGGTACTACCACCGGTTCTACAAGTTCCAGCCCGACCTCAACATCAACAACCCCGAGGTCCGGGCCGAGATCAAAAAGATCACCTCGTTCTGGCTGCAGCTGGGCGTGGCCGGGTTCCGCATGGATGCCGTGCCGTTCATCATCGAGCAGACCGAGCCGGGCAACGCCAACTCGCCGAAGGACCTCGACTTCCTCTCCGAGCTGCGGCAGCACGTGCAGTGGCGCAAGGGCGACGCCGTGCTGCTGGCCGAGGCGAACGTCGAGCCCGCCCAACTGGTCGACTTCTTCGGTGACAAGGGCGGCTCCAACAACCGCATCCACATGCTGTTCGACTTCATGCTCAACAGCCGGCTGATCCTGGCCCTGGCCCGCGAGGACGCCGAGCCGATCATCGACGGCCTGCGCGACACCCCGCAGCTGCCCGAGGGCGCCCAGTGGGCCACGTTCCTGCGCAACCACGACGAGATCGACCTGTCCCGTCTCACCGCCGAGCAACGCGAGGAGGTGTTCGCGAAGTTCGGCCCCGAACCCGAGATGCAGCTTTACGGCCGGGGCATCCGGCGGCGGCTGGCCCCCATGCTCGGCAACGACCGGCGGTGCATCGAACTCGCGTACGCGCTGCAGTTCAGCCTGCGCGGAACCCCGGTCATCCGCTACGGCGAAGAGATCGGCATGGGCGACGACCTGACGCAGGACGGCCGGGACGCGATCCGCACCGCCATGCAGTGGTCGGGCCTGCCCAACGGCGGCTTCTCCACCGCCAAGCCCAAGGACCTGGCGCGCCCGTCGATCTCGGGTGGCGAGTTCGGGTGGGAAAAGGTGAACGTGACCCTCCAGCGGCACAACCCCAACTCGCTGCTCTCCTGGTTCGAGCGCATGATCCGTACGCTCCGGGAGGCGCCCGAGGTCGGCACGGGCAGCTGCAGGCACGTCGATATTCCGGCTCCGACCAGTGTGTTGGTGCATCGCGCCGACGGTGAGACGGGCACGATGGTCTTCGTGCACAACCTGGGGCCCGAGGCGGCGACCCTCGATCTCAGCTCGCTCTATCCCGAGGCGGAAATGCCGAACGACGTCCTGGCCGACCAGGAGTACTCCGACCTCGGGAAATGCGACAAGATCGAGGTTGCCGGGCACGGCTACCGGTGGATCCGGCTACGGCGTACGGCCTAGCTCGGGTTAAAGTGCACCCCCAGTGCACATTCACGTACGGAGGTCGTAGTGTCGCAGTCCGTTCCCACCCGCGTCGCCATCGTCACCGGGGCCGCCCGGGGCATCGGTGAGGCCACCGCCCGCAAGCTCGCCGCCGACGGCATGGCGGTGGCCGTCGTCGACCTCGACGAGGGCGCGTGCGCCAACACCGTGACGGCGATCCACGACGCGGGTGGCACGGCCCTCGCGGTCGGGGCTGACGTCTCCGACCCGATCCAGGTCGGCGCGGCCGTCGAGCGGGTCAAGGCCGAGCTCGGCGCGCCGACCGTGCTGGTCAACAACGCCGGCGTGCTGCGCGACAACCTGCTGTTCAAGATGACCGACGACGACTGGGAGACCGTGATGGCGGTCCACCTGCGTGGCGCGTTCCTGTTCAGCCGGGCCGTGCAGAAGCACATGGTCGACGCCGGGTGGGGCCGCATCGTCAGCCTCTCCAGCACCTCGGCCCTCGGCAACCGGGGCCAGGCCAACTACGCCGCGGCCAAGGCCGGCCTGCAGGGCTTCACCAAGACGCTGGCGATCGAGCTGGGCCGTTTCGGCATCACCGCGAACGCCGTGGCGCCCGGATTCATCGTGACCGACATGACAGCGGCCACCGCCGCCCGCGTCGGGGTCGATTTCGCCCAGTTCGAGCAGGCCGCCGTGGCTCAGATTCCCGTGGGCCGGGCCGGTCGTCCCGAGGACGTCGCGAACACCGTATCCTTCCTCGTCAGCGAGGGTGCCGGTTTCGTGTCCGGCCAGGTCATCTATGTTGCCGGGGGCCCTCGCTCCTAGGGCAGCCGTTGCTGGGAGGCGCTACAAAGAGATGATGAAGAACCGACGCATGAGCTCCCGCAGCGTGTCGCTCACCAGCACGTTCTTGCTGCTCGCGGCGGGTGGGGTGGCGGCCTGCGACAACGACGACGATTACGAGGACGCCGGCTTCTACTGCGCCGACGCCAACGGTGTCGTCGTCGACGAGGACAACTGCGACGACGACGATGACCGCGGCGGGTCCGGCCTGGGCGCGTTGCCGTTCTTCATCTGGTATTCGTCGGGTTACCGCTCGGGCTATCCGGTGGGCACCAAGCTCCCGCCGGGCGGCAACCGGTTCGCCTACAACGACACGAAGGCGCGGCAGTCGTTCGGGCTGCCCGCCAGCGGCAGGATAGGCAACGGCACGATCAAGACGAGCGTGGTCGGCAAGGGTGGCGCCGCGCGCAGCTCCAGCAAGAGCTCGGGCGGCTGAGCGTGCGCCGAGTCCCCTACGGTCCGGTTCGTGACGGCTGGAAGCTCACCAACTACAGCCTCGGCCTGACCTACAACGACACCGAGCTGCCGGACGGGTCGATGGTCTCGTACTGGCAGGAAGGCCCGTTCTACGACTTCACCGCGGCCGAGATCGAGGAGCTCGAGACGGCCACCGCCGCGCTTTACGAGATGTGTCTCGAGGCCGGCGACTGGATGGTCAAGCAGTGCCCGCGCCACACCGTGCAGGGGCGCAAGGACGGGTTCTTCGCCTCCATCTGCAACCCGCAGTCGTGTTACCTGGCCCGGATCGGCATCCCGGAGTTCGCGCACGAGCAGATCATCCGTACGTGGTTCGACGGCGACGCCGAGACGTGGACGCATTACGACAAAGACCCCGACATGCGCCTGCCGATGGAGACGCCGGATTTCTCGCCGACGGTCTACGGCCGGTTCGACCTCTGGTACAACGGCGCCGGCAGCCCTCCCAAGCTGCTCGAGTTCAACGCGCAGACGCCGACGTCGCTGGTCGAGAGCGCGGTCATCCAATGGCACTGGTCCGACCAGACCAACCTGACCAAGCACGAGTGGCGGCAGTGGAACTCGATTCACGACCGGCTGGTCGGCTGGCCCGCCAGTCCCGGTGAGCCGGCCGAGCCGGGCGCGTGGAAACGCAACATCGACAAGCTTCGCGAGGCGCGCACCTGGCTGCCGGAAAAGCCGAAGATCTTTTTCGCGTACGAGACGTCGGAGCGTACGGGCGAGGACAGGATGAACGTCGCCTACCTGATGGCGACGGCCGAGGAAGCCGGTTACCCGGTCGAGCTGATCGCGATGAGCCAGATCGGCTGGGACGTCGCCGGTGACCGCGTGGTGTTCGTGCCGGGCCCCGGCCAGGAACACAAGTCCGAGCCCATCGACATCATCTTCATGCTCTACCCGTGGGAGTGGTTCTGGAACGAGGAGGGCGGCAAGGCCTTCTTCCGCAACATGGCCGACCCCACCAAGCACGGCACGGTCTGGATCGAGCCGCCGTACAAGGCGGCCCTGCTCGGCAACAAGGCCCTGTTGCCGGTGCTCTGGATGCTCTTCGGCGACCACCCCGAGCGCAGCAAATACCTGCTCCCGGCGTATTTCGCGGAGTCGTCCAAGGCGGCCGAGCTCACCAGTTACGCCAAGAAACCAGTCTGGGGTCGCGAGGGCGGCTCGGTCACGTTGGTCAAGAACGGCGAGACGATCACCGAAAACCCTTCCGAGTACGGCACGGACGGCCGCTTCGTCGTGCAGGAGCTCTGCGAGCTGCCGTCGTTCGAGGGGCTGGAGGGCGTGGTCCACCCGGTGATCGGTTCGTGGCTGATCGACGGCGAGCCGGCCGGTATGGGCATCCGCGAGGGCTTGGGTGTCAAGGGCCTGGTCACCAACGACGCCAGCTTCTTCGTGCCGCACGTCATCGAGGCCGACGACTGAGCGGCTAACGGCTGGGTCGGTGCCGCCAGATCCACCACAGGCCGATGAACGGCAGCACCAGCGGGACGTAGCCGTATCCGCTGCCGAAACGCGACCACACCGTGTCGTCGGGGAAGGCCACCGCGTCGGCGATGCTCAGGGCGCCGACGACGAGCACGCCGAGCAGCTCGATGGTGCAGCTGACCAGCGCGATCAGCCGGCCCCGGGCGCCACCGACGGCGAGCCCGACGGTGGCCGAGAGGTAGACCAGGCCGGCGAACGCCGAGAGCAGGTACGCCAGGGGCGCCTCGTCGAAGTGCGTGGTGATCTGCACCAGGGCGCGGGCGCTGGCCGAGAGCGCGAAAACCCCGTACGCCAGCAGCAGGACCCGGCCGATGCCGGTGCCGAGCGCGGCGTCGCGCGGGCGGGATGAGGCCTCAGGCACCGGTCACCGACGCGATCTGCTGCAGCCGCAGCACCAGCACCGGCACGACCAGACAGGCGAGGCCGAGGATGAGACTGCCCCAGCGGGTGGGCTCGAGCCGGGCCAGATAGGCGCCGACCGGCACGAAGGCGATCGTCGTGACCAGGTAGCCGCCGAAGGTGGCCGGGTCGCTCGGCCGGGAGTCGCCGAACAGGCCGGCCACGGCGATCACGACGAGCACGGCGACCAGCGCGCTGAAGACCGCGGCGGCCAGCAGGTCGAAGCGGCTCGGCGCGCGGTTGAGGGCGGAGCGCAGCAGATACCACGCCGCCAGCACCAGGGCGGCGACGATCGTCACCACCGACAGAGGACCGTTCACCCGGCACAGCGTACTGATGGATCTCGGCCTGGTAGCTTGCGGCTGGACCATCAGAGAGGCAGGCAACAGCACATGCGCTTCGGACTGTTCGGCACCGGGCCCTGGGCCCATCTCGCGCACGCCCCGGCCCTCGCCGCCCACCCCGGCGTCGAGTTCGCGGGGGTCTGGGGCCGCAATCCCGACAAGGCCGCCGAACTCGCTGGGCAGCACGGGGCCCGGGCGTACACCGACGAGGCCGAGCTGCTCGCCGACGTCGACGCCGTCGCCATCGCTCTGCCGCCCAGCGTTCAGGGCCCGCTGGCCGTGCGGGCCGCCCGAGCGGGTCGCCACCTGCTGCTCGACAAGCCGATCGCGATGACCAACGCCGAGGCGGCCGAGATCGTCGCCGCTGTCGCCGAGCGGGATCTCGCCTCGGTGGTCTTCTTCACCCGCCGGCTCATGCCGCAGCTGGCCGAGTTCCTGGCCGACGCGGCCGCGACCGGCGGCTGGACGGAGGCCCGCGTCGACCACCTCGGTTCGATCTTCACCGACGACAACCCGTTCGGCGCGTCCCCGTGGCGCAAGGAAAGCGGCGGCCTCTGGGACGTCGGCCCTCACGCCTTGGCCCTGCTGCTGCCCGTGCTGGGCCCGGTGACCGAAGTGACCGGCCTGGCCGGCCCGCGCGACATGACCCACTTGTTGCTGCGCCACGCGAGCGGCACGATCAGCAACCTCACGCTCTCGGTGGACGCGCCGCCCGCCGCCGAGCGCGAGAACGCGCTGTTCGCGGGCGAGGCCGGCGTACGTACCCCGCCCGACATGCCGTGGTCCCCGGTCGAGGCCCTGGGCCGCGCCATCGATGAGCTGATCGCCAAGGCCGGCGGTGGCCCGGCGTCCGAGTTGGACGTCCGGTTCGGCGCCGAGGTGACCGCGATCCTGGTCGCCGCGCAGGAATCGATCGCCTCGGGCCGAACGGTCCCGGTCGGCAGCGCGCGCTGACTTTTTGCTTCCGTTGACCAGTCCAGGCGTACGGGTGGGTCGAATCAGAATCTGAATGGCTGCAACGGCGAAAGGCGGACCCATGGCGGAGCGCGGAACAAGCCGTCGCCCCGAACACCTGGCGGCGGTTCCGGACAGTGGCGCGCCGCCGCCCGCGGACGCCGGTGAGCTGCTCCGCGCGGTGGCCCGGGGCGACGAGAAGGCTTTCGGGCGACTCTACGACCTCGTCGCGCCGCGGGTTTACGGGCTGATCCGGCGGGTGCTGCGCGATCCGGCCCAGGCCGAAGAGGTGGCCCAGGAGGTGCTCGTCGAGGTGTGGCGCTCGGCGGCCCGGTTCGACCCGGCGCGAGGATCGGCCACCTCCTGGATTTTCACGATCGCGCATCGCCGGGCGGTCGATCGGGTGCGCTCCGAGCAGGCAGCGAGCGATCGGACCATCCGGGCCGGGGTGGCGTCGGTCGACACCCCGTACGACGCGGTGGCCGATGAGGTCTCCGGCCGGCTCGAACGTCAGCAGGTCCGGCGGTGTCTCGACGATCTCACTGAACTGCAGCGGCAGGCGGTGACGTTGGCCTACTACCAGGGTCATTCGTATCCGCGGGTGGCCGAGCTGCTCGGCGCGCCACTGCCGACGGTGAAGACGAGAATGCGCGACGGGCTCATCCGGTTGCGCGACTGCATGGGAACGGGGGCCTCCGCATGACCACGGAGATCCACACCCTGGTCGGCGCGTACGTGCTCGACGCGGTGGACGACATCGAGCGTGCGGCGTTCGAGCGCCACCTGCGGGAGTGCGACAGCTGCCGCGCCGAGGTCGACGAGTTCCGCGAGACCACCGCTCACCTGGCGCACGACACGTGGTCGGTGCCGCCCCCGTGGCTGCGCGAGAACGTGATGGCCGAGGTCGCGAGCACCCGGCAGCTGCCTCCGATGGTTCCGGAGGCTCCCGCGGCACCCTCGGCTCGCGGCTTGTCCCGCCGTCGGTGGCTCGTTTCCGCGGCGGCTGTGGTGGTCGCGGCGGCCGGGGCGGGCGCTGCTGTCTATGCGGTACAGGATCAGCGCGTACGGGATCAGCGGCAGATCGCCGAGGCCGCACGGCTCAACGAGGCCCGGGTCCGGCAGATCCTCGCCGCGCCCGACGTCGTGCTGAGGGAACAGCCGGTGTCGACCGGTGGCCGCGTCACGGTGGCCAGCTCCCGTCTGCAGAACGCGGGCGTGGTGCTGCTGGCCGCCGAATCCGCGCCGGCCGGCCGGGTCTTCCAGCTGTGGACGATCCGCCCCGGTGCTGATCCGGCCAACGCGGGCGTGCTGGCCGAGGGGCAGTCGGCGGACGTGGTGGTGCTCGAGGGCCTGCCCGGCGCGACCGACGTGGCCCTGACCCTCGAACCGCCCGGTGGCTCGGCCGCCCCGACAAGCGCGTTGCTGGCCGATGTCAAACTGGCCTGAGCTCAGGGGACGGTGCGCTCGATCGCGGCAGCGCCGTCGCGATCGAGTTCCCGGCGGGCCCGCTCGACGTTCTTCGGGGTGGGGTCGCGGCCCTCGGCGACGGCCAGGTCCTCGGGATCCCACGGCTGATCGGCCCCCGTACGCACCTTCGGCTCCTCACCGGGCTGCAGGAACTCGGGGTTGTCGCTGTCGGCGCCGCCACCGGTGATGAACGCGTCGACCGCGACGTCGTCCTCGATCGCGTCGGCGACCTCAGGTGTTTCCTCCAAGGGCCGCCGTGTCTCGTCGGTCATGGTGTCCTCCCTCGTTCGGCTCATCTGCGGTAGTACCCCATCAACAGGGGTACTCACCACCGGACGGAAAGGGACGATCATGTTGTCCGCAGGTCAAACTGAGCGCTAACTGGACAGGACTTGCGCGTTACGGATGGACGCTGAGTAGCGAGACGAATACATTTTCGCCTTGACGCCCGTTCGCGGGGCCCGGTGGGATGCGCCGGGCCTTCGGCACGAGCGGGCGCGGTGAGGGGGAAACGCATGACCGAGAGTCGGGGAGGGCGGTCGTGACCAGCCTGTCCGATGCCGAGCGGGACGCGTGCGACGCGATGCAGGCCCTGGTGGGTCTGGCCGCGCTGCTGCGCCGCCCCGCCGCGGACGTGCCGGGACTCGACCCGGCCGACCCCGCGGCCGACGACGCCCGTCGCCTGCTGCTGAGCCTGGCCGAGGACGGTGGCCAGGCCGCGGCCCGGGTGCTGGCCTATCTGCGCACCCAGCGCGGAGCCGGCGACGGTGACCTGGTCGCGGTCCCGCCGCGTCTGGGCCAGTGGCGCGAGTGGGTGCCGCCGCGTGGGCACGTCTTCGGTCTGCCGGAGGTCCGGCCCACCGCGAACGAGGTCCCCCAGCCGCGCCGCAGCGACCCGGGCGAGTAAAGACCTCAGCGTGGGGAGCGCAGGGTCTCGGACGGGGACTCCCCGAACCGGGCTCGGTAGGCCGACGCGAAGCGGCCCAGGTGCGCGAAGCCCCACCGGTGCGCCACGGCCGCGACAGTCACCCGTACGGGGTCGGCCCGGCGAAGTGCCTCCTGCGCGCGCCCCAGCCGCACCTGCTGCAGGTACGTCATCGGGGCCGTGCCCACATGACGCCGGAAGCCCTCCTGCAGAGACCGGACACTCATGTTGGCGATGCGGGCCAGGTCGGAAACCGTGAACGCGCGTTCCGGCTCGGACTGGATCGCGTCGACCACGCGGCGGATCGCCCGCGGGGGCCCGGCGGTGACCGGGCCGGTCAACTCGGCGTGATAGCGGTGCGGCAGGCACAGCAGCAGGCCGCTGAGGATGGTGCTGCGCAACTGCTCGGCCATCGCCGGCTCGGAGAACAGACTCGACTCGTACTCGAGCTCGTCGCACAGCAGGCGGATCAGCCGGATCCAGCTGTACCCCGGACCGGTGGAGAAATCCACCTCAGGGGGGAGGCCGAGAGATCCCTCGATCGGGCGTCCCAACAGTCCAGACAATTCTGCTTCCAGGGCCTTTCGCTCCACTTTGACAGCCAGCTCGACGGAGTCGGCCTCGCGAGAGGTGTAGACGGGGCTGCCGGGACCGAAGATCACTCCGGTGGAGGGGCCGGCGACGACCTCGTGGCCGGCGTGCCGGGCGTGCAGGTGTCCGGCGGTCGGAATGCTCACGTGATAGGCGTCCAGCTCGGCCACCAGCAGCGTGACCGGGTTCGCGAAGCTTAATTGTCCGACAGTTAGGGGTCCGAGTTGGATCACTCCGACCTCTAGCTGAAAGTCGCCGGAACCCTCCGGCATCCCTACCGCCACCGGGTAGAAGAACCGATTCAGCACGGACCGCGCCTCGTCAATGTTTGCCCCGGTGAAGTGGACTATGTCCGGAACGTCAGGGAGCACGGGGGCAAACCTCGGATAGACGTCAGCCATGCCGAGAGACGCTCCATCGCATACGGTGAGTATTCGACCTCCATGCGGGCACCGTCAACGTTCCCGCCGCGCGCTGACCGTTCCAGCACATTCCGGCCATATGAACTACTCTGGCGTTCCGCGCCTACGTGGCGTAACTTGCAGACCAGCGGATTGTTGTAGGGACGCGGTTGGAGAGTGGCGCCAGGGCGAGGCGCCCGACGCCCACCAGGGGCCTTCAGGGGCCGGCGGTGTGTCCTCCTCCTCGCGGAAGTCGGCATCGGCACCGCTCGATGCCAGGAAGAGGGCAGCCGTGTATCTGCCGATCACCACGCGCCAGTTGGCCGATGGCACCGTCGAGATCGCACCGAGTGGAGAAATCGATCTTGACAATGCCCACGTGATGCGGGACGCCGTCAACGACGTGCTGACCAGCTCCACGCCGGGCAAGATCTGCCTCGATCTGCAGCGGGTGATGCTGATCGACAGCATCGGGATCGGCATCCTGGTCGCCTGCTTCCACACCGCCGCCGCCAGCGGCATCAAGCTGGTGGTCAGCCACCCCAGCCCGACGGTGTACCGGCAGCTGTGGGTGTCGGGCCTGGTCGGCCTGCTGGGCTGCGCCGAGCCGCCGTCCCCGCGTACGTCGGTCAACCTGCACTGACACGGCTGAGCGGCCACCCCTCATCGGGGCAGCCGCTCAGTGGGCCGTGCTCAGCTTCTGCTCGATCTCAGCGCTGCGCTGCTCGTTGTCAGTGAGCCCGCAGCGCTGCTTCCTCGCGGGCCCGGCGCTCCTCGCCGCTCAGCTCGGACAGCGGCTTCTCCTTGACGAAGAGCACTGCGATGATCGCCAGGAACGCGATCGGCGCCCCGACCAGGAACAGCTCGGCGGTGGCAGTGCCGTAGATGTCCGCGAAGATCGCCTTGATCTCCGGGGGCAAGGTGGTCAGATCGGGAACCGAGTCTCCGCTGCCACCCGCCGCGGTTGCCGCCGGGCCGAACTTCTGGGCCGTCAGCGACGTCACCTTGTTGGCCAGCACGGCGCCCAGCGCGCTCACGCCGATCGCGCCGCCCATGCTTCGGAAGAACGTCAGCGTGGACGTGGCGGCGCCCAGCTCGGCCGCGGGAACGTCGTTCTGCGCGGCCAGCACGAGGTTCTGCATCAGCATGCCGACGCCGATGCCCAGCACGGCCATGTGCAACGACAGCACCAGCACGCTGGTCTTCGCGTCGATCGTGCTCAGCAGCAACATGCCGGCCGTCATGATGGCGGCGCCCGCCACCAGGAAAATCTTCCACTTGCCGAATTTCGTGATGAGCGCTCCGGCGACCACCGACGAGACCAGCAGACCGAAAATCATCGGCAGGCTCATCAGGCCCGCCACCGTCGGGGACTTACCCAGCGCAACCTGGAAGTACTGCGACAGGAACACCGTGCCGCCGAACATCGCCACGCCGACCAGCACGCTGGCGATGATCGTCAGGGTGACCGTGCGGTTGCGGAACAGGGCGAGCGGGATGATCGGCTCCGCGGCGCGGGACTCGACCCACACCGCCAGCGCCAGCAGCACGACGCCGCCGATCACGAACGCGGCCGTCTCACCGGACGCCCAGGCGAAGTGCTGACCGGCCAGAGTCGACCAGATGAGGAGCGTGCTGACACCCGCGGTGATCAGGAAAGCGCCGAGCCAGTCGATCTGCACACTCTTCCGGCGTACGGAGGGCAGGTGGAGGGTTTTCTGAAGGAGCGCGATCGCGGCGATCGAGAACGGGACGCCGATGAAGAAGCACCAGCGCCAGCCCAGCCACGACGTGTCGACCATGACACCGCCGATCAGCGGCCCGGCGATGGTCGCGACGCCGAACACCGCGCCGAACATGCCGGCGTACCGCCCCATCTCGCGCGGCGGGATGATCGCGGCGAGGACGATCGTGGCCAGCGCTGTCATGCCACCGGCGCCGATGCCCTGCACGACGCGGCTGACGACGAGCACCTGCACGTCGGGGGTGAAGCCGGCGATCAGCGAACCCGCCACGAACAGCAGCAGCGACAGCTGGACCAGCAGCTTCTTGTTGTAGATGTCGGCCAGCTTGCCCCAGAGGGGAACGGTGGCCGTCATCGCGAGGAGCTCGGCGGTGACGATCCAGGTGTAGACCGACTGGGAGCCGTTGAGGTCGGCGATGATGCGGGGCAGCGCGTTGGAGACGACGGTCGAGGCGAGGATCGACACGAACATGCCGAGCATCAGGCCGGACAGGGCCTGAACGACCTCGCGACGGGACATCCGGCCGGGCGTGGCGTCGTCGACGGCCCCGGCCGGCAACGGCGAGCCGCCCAAAGCGATGGCGTCCTCGGCGACAACGGACTCCGGCCCGTCGGCCGGGCTGGTCAGGGTCATCGGGTGGCTTCCTGGTGAGTAGGGGCCGGCTCGGTCAGGCCGGAGCCGAGAATGTCGAAGGCCTCGCGGACGAGGTCGAGGAGCTCGCGGCCGTCGTCGGCAGCCCAGCGCATCATCGAGGTGCGTACGGCGGCCCCCACGGCGGTGGCGACGAGGTGGGGAAACAGGTTGTCGGCGGAGACCTGAGTACGCGCGGCGACCGCGGCCACCGTCTCCTCCTCGGCGCACTCCCCGCGAGCGACCAGGATCGGCAACAGCGAGGGGTTGCTCTTGATCACGCGCAACCGCAGCAGCCAGACGTCGCGCTCGGCCTGGATCTCGGCGATGTCCGGTCGCAGCGCCTCGAACAGGGCCCGCACCAGCGGCACGTCGGCCGGCACGGCGAGCAGCCGGTCGTGGATCGAGGGTCCGTCCGGCAGCGGCCCGCCGAGCAGGGCGTCGTCCTTGGTCGCGAAGTAGTTGAAGAACGTCCGCGGCGACACGTCGGCCGCCTCCGCGATCTCTTCGACCGTCACATGCTCGCGCCCACGCTCGTCGACCAGCCGCAGGGCCGCCGCCACCAGGGCGGCACGGGTCTGCTGCTTCTTGCGGTCACGCCGTCCCGGGACGGCCTCCGTCGCTGCGTTGCCCACCCGAGCAGGCTAAATCGAATCTTGCAGCAGCTGCAAACTTTTATTGACTGCAGTGATGAGGGTTACGAGCATGCCGGTCGGATCGGCGCTCGTCCGCCGATACTCAGGCGCAAATCAGTCGTTCAGCTGGGTCCGCTCGATCTCGGACAGCGCCGCGGTCAGGATTTCCTCGACCGGACTCCCGCCGAGCAGGTCGGCCAGCAGCAGGGCAGCGTGCCGGGCCCGCGCGTCGGGTTTCGGGACGTCGGCCGCGTCCTCGTCGAGCACGCCGAGGGCGCCCGTCAGCAGATGGAGCACCACGTGCGGGTCGGTGGCGGGATGCCACGCGGCGGCCGACCGGACGCATCGCTCGAGCACCGCGCGTACGGCGTCGCCGTCGAGACCGTCGGGATGGGCCCGCTCGAGCAAGAGTCTTACGCTCGTGCCGAGGATCAAGCCGGTCTGCGCGGGATCGAGCGCGGCCAGCCCGGCGGTCGCCGCGGTGAGCGCCTCGGGGTCGTGAGCCCGCGCCGCGGTCACCGCCGCGGTCGTCGCGGCCGCGATCGGCCGGGCCGGGGCCGGCAGATGCCGCCAGTTCTGAATCATGGCCAGACCTTAGCCACGACCCCTGACAAGAACGGCGGGACGGAAATTGTCGGTGGGTGCTGGCAGGCTGTGTCCCATGTCGAGTCAGCTCAGGCAAGCCATGGCCGCGCGGGTCGAGCGGGGTGAGTTCCCCGGTCTGCTGGCCCTCGGCGCGCGCGGTGACGACGTGCTGGTCGAGACGGCCGGGGTCACCGAGTTCGGCGGTGACGTGCCGCTGCGCCGCGACACCCCGTTCCGGATCACCTCGATGACCAAACCGGTGCTGGCCGCCGTCACCCTGATGCTGGCCGAGGACGACGTGCTCGATCTTGAGCAGCCGGTCGCCCGTTTCCTGCCCGAGCTGGCCGGCCAGCGGGTTCTGGCCCGGCCCGACGCCCCACTCGACCAGACCCTTGATCCCGTACGCCCGGTCACCGTCGAAGACCTGCTCACGTTCACGCTCGGCTTCGGCAACGTGCTCGGGCCCGACGGCGGCGTCGACCCGCCCTGTCCGATCGTGCGGGCCTGGCGTGACCTCGGTCTGCAACTGGCCGAGCCCGAGCCCCGCTGCACCCTCGAGCCCGACGAGTGGATCCGGCGGTTCGGCTCCTTGCCGCTGATCCACCAGCCGGGCGAGAAGTGGATGTACAACACGGGCACCCTGGTGCTGGGCGTCCTGCTGGCCCGCGCGGCCGGCCGGCCTTTGGGCGACCTGCTGCACGAGCGCCTCTTCGCCCCGCTCGGCATGACCAGCACAGGTTTTTGGCTTCCGGCCGAGCGGATCGCCCAGGTGCCGCCGCACTACCTGGGCGACGATTCCGGCCGTCCGGTGCGGCAGACCGGTGACTCGGCCGAGTCGTGGAGCCGGCCGCCGGTCTTCCCGAGCGGGTCGGGCGGGCTGCTCTCCACCGCCGACGACTATTTGGCCTTCGCGCGCATGCTGCTGCACGGCGGTGTGCACGGCGGCACCCGGCTGCTGTCCGAGCGATCCGTGGCAGCGATGACCACCAACCACCTCACGTCCGAGCTGATCGACAGCGGCGGGTTCTTCCTCGGCGGGGCCGGCTGGGGTTACGGCCTGGCTGTCACGGTGCGTGACGACGAGATCAGCGGCCCCGGGCGTTACGGGTGGTCCGGCGGCTACGGCACGAGCTGGTTCACCGACCCGCGCGAGGGGCTGATCTTCATCGTGCTCAGCCAGGTCACCGACCTGCTGTGGAACGGGGCACTGACCGAGCTCAGCAAGCTGGCGTATGGTTCGGTTCGGCCTGGGGAGGCTTGATGACCAGTCTCGACACGGTGACGGCGTGGGTCGCCAACTATCGCAGGGCGTGGGAGTCCAACGATCCGCGGCACATCGGCGATCTGTTCGCCGAGGACGCTGCCTATTTCACCGAGCCCTATGCGAAACCGTGGGTCGGGCGGCAGGCGATCGTCGAGCAATGGTTGAGGATCAAGGACGAGCCGGGAACCACCACGTTCGAATGGCATCCCGTGATCGTCACCGAGGAACTCGCGATCATCGAGGCGAAAACGATCTATCCGGACGACACGTACAGCAATTTGTGGCTGCTTCGTCTCGACAATTCCGGGCAGGCCCGCCAATTCACCGAGTGGTACATGAAACACCCCGCCTGATCAATTCGTCGCCACCGGCAGCACGAGTCGCGACTCCGCACAGTGGACGGTGTGCCGTTGCGGCCGCATGTCGTGCGCGTCCGACGGTCCGCCCGGCGTGCCCAGGTTGCGGGCGAAACGCGGGAACGAGCCGCCGGAAACCTGCAGCCGCAGCCGGTGGCCGGCCGCGAGCCGGTGAAAACACGGGTCCAGCGTGAGCGTGAGCCGTCGCACCTGACCGGCCGGCGTCGACGGGTCGAGCCGCACCATCGCGTCGGCGAAGTTCCGCGATCGTCCGCGTTTGTCGACGTCACAGAGCCGCACGAAGACGTCCGCGTGTTCCGGCTCGACCTCGACGGCCAGTTCCAGCACGGGCGTGCCGATCACATCCACGGCGGTGGGCAGCGGATCGGTCGTGAACGTCACCACGTCGGCGCGGTCCTCAAGCGCCCGGTTGTCCTTGACCCCCATCGAGCCGGTGAGCGTCCGCCCGCCCACGGTCGGCGTCGGATCCGCCGGGTCGTACCAGAAGCTGACAGTCGCACCCATCCGCGCGCCCGATTCGTTCCCGCTGTCCCCGCTTCCGCCAGCGGCCGACACGTTCGCCCTGTTGGATGGGGTCGCCGTGCCACTTCGCGCCCCGCCCGCGGACCCGCCTGCGGACCTGCCCGCGGTTTCGCCTGCGGACCCGCCTGGGGATGTGCCTGCGGTTTCGCCTGCGGTTTCGCCTGCGGTTTCGCCTGGGGATGTGCCTGCGGACCCGCCTGGGGATCTGCCCGCGGACCCGCCTGCGGTTTCGCCTGCGGACCCGTCGGCGGACCCGCCTGCGGACCCGTCCGCGGACCCGCCTGCGGACCCGCTCGAGGTTCCGCCCGCGCCAGTGTCACCGCCGTCGTGAACGGCCTGTTCAGTACCTGTGTCAACCGTTTCCAGATTGGCCCCGTCAAGCGGAATGAAGTCGCCGGACGGGTCGGCGCTGCCGGGCGTCATTGTCCCATTCGTGCTGTGGGGTGGGGTGGTGGCTTTCGGTTGGGTGGGGGTGTGGGGCGTGGTTGGTGGGCTGGTGTTGCTGGGTGGGGTGGTGGTGTTCGGTTGGGTGGGGTGTGGGGCGTGGTTGGTGGGCTGGTGTTGCTGGGTGGGGTGGTGGTGTTCGGTTGGGTGGGGGCGTCGGGCGCGGCTGGCGCGCTGGTGTCGCCCGGCGGGGTGGCGACGTCCGTTCGGGCGGCGGTGGTTGTCGCGTTCGCGCTGTGCGGTGGGGTGCTGTGGCCTGGTTCGGTGGGGGTGCTTGGTTGATCGGGGGCGCCGGGCGCGACTGATGCGTTCACGCCGTCGGTCAATGCGGCGACACCCCGTGCCTCGTGCGAGATGTCGCTTCGCGCGGTGCCTGTGTGCGGGGGCGTGCCGACCGGGGCGCCGCCGGAAACAGGTTGGTCAGTGGTGGCATCACGGGGTGGCTGCTCGGTGGCGGGCCGGATCAGGGCGTTGGTCGGCGGGGCAGGGGCGGGCTCATGAGTGAGCGACTCGCTGCTGTTGGGGCGCGCACTCCCGCTGCGGACTCCGGGCTGGGCCGCGGGTGTGGGGTCGGGCCGCGATGAGGACGGGGTGGATCCGGCCGGGGTGGGGTCTGTCTCCAGGGGCGGATCGGTGGGGTTGGCGGACAGGGTCAGGGTTTGGTCAGCGTGCAGTTGGAAGACGGCGGGAGCCGACGGAGGCGGCCAGGCGGCGAGTTCGTGCCAGCGGCGTTCCCCGGTGCGGAAGACGCGGACCGGGGATTTGCGGCTCGCGGGGCCGTCGGCCAGGTGTTCGTCGAGCCAGGACAGGCTTTCCCGGGCCAGGGTGGCCGCGCCCTGCACGCCCAGTTGCAGGTGGGTCCAGGGGCCGACGGTCAGGCCCACGTCCACGTTGCGGGCCTGCAGGGCCGCGTACTGCTGCAGTGACTGGTCGAGGAACAGGTCCTGCCAGCCGCTGATGATCAGGGTCGGGGTGGTGACCGTGGTCAGGGCGTCGCCGGCTCGGTAGGGCCGCCACCACGGGTCGTCGCCGTCGGGGTGGGAGAGCCAGTCGCGATACCAGGGTGCACGACCGCGCAGCACGGGGTCGGCCGCGTCGGGCAGGGGCACTCCTTCGAGCGCGGGGCGCAGGCGACGTCCGGCCGAGACGCTGTTCAGCAGGCGGCGCAGCAGGCCACCGTCCTCCTGACGGGCGATCATGTCGCTCCAGCCGAGGAAGTCGCCGAGCGTGAACGCGCCAGTGCCGAAGACGGCTTCGCGGAAGTCGTGCGGTCCGACATAGACGACGGCAGTCCGCAATTCCGGCGGCGGGTCCTGCAACAGCGCCCACTGCGTCCAGCCGAGGTAGGAGGCGCCGAGCGTGGCCAGCCGCCCGTCGAACCAGGGCTGTTCCCGCAGCCAGGCCACCGTGTCGTGGCCGTCCTCGGCCTCCTGCGCCATCGGCACGAAACGGCCGCCCGATCCGAACGTGCCCCGGACGCTCTGCAGGATCACGTGATAGCCGCGCGCCGCGAACAGCCTCCCGTTCAGTGCCGACGCGGGAAACCCACGCCCGTACGGGGTCCGCATCAGGACCGTCCCGCGCGGCCGGGCGGTCACCGGGGCGAAATGGTCAGCCACCAGCACCACGCCGTCGCGCATCGGGATGCGGGCCGTCGCCACCACGTAGTCGTTCGCCGCGGGACCCTGCCGGACAAGGCGGGACAGCGCCGCGTCGGCGAGGCGTTGCCGGATCGAGTTGGCCATGCCGCTCCTTGATCGAATACGCGGGTAAACAAGAAACAATGCCGGAATGTGAAAGCGAGCGCGATTCGAACCGTACTCGGATGTGCGATTTCCCGGCCGGGTTGGCAGACTGCCACGGTGGAAGTTCGGCAGGCGCTCGGCGGCCGTTACACATTGTTGAGTGAACTCGGCAATGGCGGCATGGCTGTGGTGTGGCGTGCCCGCGACGAGGTGCTCGGCCGCCCGGTCGCGGTCAAGGTGCTCGCCGGCCGTTTTGCCGGTGACCCACAGTCACGGGCCCGCATTCGTGACGAGGCCCGGGCGGCGGCCGCGCTCTCCCACCCCAACATCGCGCAGGTCTACGACTACGGCGAGGCCGACGACCTGCCGTACGTGGTGATGGAGCTGATCAACGGCCCGACGCTGCAGCAGCGGGTGTCGTCCGGGCCGTTGCCGCCACGCACGATCTTCCGTGTCTGCGGTGAGGTGGCCGCCGCGCTGGCCGCCGCCCACGAGGACGGACTGGTCCACCGCGACATCAAGATGGCGAACATCATGATCGCGCCGTCCGGCGTCAAGGTGGTGGATTTCGGCATCGCGGCCGTGGCCGGTCCCGCCGCCCCCGAGGACATGCTGGTCGGCACCCCGGCCTACCTGGCGCCCGAGCGGCTCACCGGCGACGCGGTCGAGCCCGCCTCCGACGTCTACGCGCTCGGCGTGCTGCTCTATCGGCTGCTGGCGCACGAGTCACCGTGGACGGTCGAGAGCACCACCCAGATGCTGCAGGCCCACGTCTATGTTGAGCCCGAGCCGCTGCCCGATCTGCCCGGTGTGCCCGCCGCGGTGGCCGAGCTCGTCCACGCCTGTCTGCTCAAGGATCCCGCCGAGCGGCCCAGCGCGAGCGAGGTGTCGGCCACGCTGGCCGACGCGGCCGAGGCGGCGTCGGTTGCCGACCCCGTACGCGATCACAACGAGCCCACCGAGTTCCGCGTGTCCCGTCCCGTCCCCCCGGTCGAGCCCCCGCGCTACGCGGCCCGGCCGGAGGAGGCGGTGCGCGGCAACATGCCCGGTAACCTGCCGACCGGCCCGGCCCGCAACTCGGCGTGGCCGGCCACCGTGGTCGACCGGCCAGTTCGCGCGTCGCGGCGACGGCCCAATGCGCTCGGGGGCCTGCTCTCCGGCGTACGGGGGAAATATGTCCTTGCCGGTGGCGTCGCTGTCGTGATCATCGCCGGGTTGCTGGCGTGGCTGCTCGGCGGCAACCCCGAAGCGACCGGAAAGCAGCAGGTCGCCGCCCCACCGGCCGCCCCCGGAGCGGTCGTGACCAGCGTGGCCGCCGTCCCCACGGATCCCGCCCGCGGCGACCGCCCGATCTCCGGCGCGACCGGCCTGCCCGGCCCCGGTCCGATCATCGCCAGCGGACCGGCGGCGTCCGTGGTCCCCTCCGAACCGCCGGCGGTCTCGCCCAGCGTGATCGAGGGGCCCGAACCCAGCCCTTCCACAGTCGTGTCGCCCTCGGCGCCGGTGGCCCCGGCGGGCAAACGGCTCGACTCCCCGGGGGGCGCCGTCTTCGCGGTCTGCGACCAGGGCAAGGCGACGCTGACCGGGTACGAACCGGCCGACGGTTTCACCGCCCAGCCGATCGAACCGGGCCCGGCCTTCACCGCGCGGGTGATGTTCAACGGGGCGCAGAACAACTACCGGGTGGCCGTGACGTGTGTCGGGCCGACGCCGACGCGTGTGGTGCTACCGCTGTGATCCCGCTGCGATCCGCGGCACGCTGCGGTTATCGAGCCCGCCGACAGGGGTAGACAGCCCTCGGCAGAGGCCGGCAGCGAAGGGGAACGACATGACCAGGGACAATGTGAACACCGAGGCGGCCGAGGGCGACCGCGACCGCCGGTTCCACTCCAGCGCCCCCGCCCACCTCGACGACGACGAGCTGGCTCGCCGCACCGAGGCGGCGCGGGCCGAGGCCGGGGTGACCGACTACGACCGCGGTGACGTGCCGTCGGCCACCGACGAGCCGGTGCCGTACGACCCGGACGCCGACCTCGTCGAGCAGGACATCGAAAGCGTCACCGCCCGGCAGGAGGCCGAGGGCGAGAACGTGCCGCTCAGCGAGGACAACCCGTTCCCGCCCACCCGGTACGCGGCGGAGTAGCCCACCGGCCGTGTTCCCGGCAGGTCCCACCCGGAACGAACGATGACACCGGTTGCCCGCGAAAGGCCGAGCGGGACAGCAACGAACCGTCAGAGCAGTTCCAGCTGCCGGGCACGGAACACCGCCTCGCGGCGGCGGCCGACGGCCAGCTTGCGATAGATGGCGGCGAGGTGAGTCTTGACCGTGTTCACCGACAGGCACAGCTCCTCGGCGATCTCGGCGGTCGACATGCTCGTCGCCATCAGCCGCAGCACGGCCTGCTCACGGTAGGTCAGAGCGTCCGGAAGGGTCTCCGCTTCGGGGAACGCCGGATCGGGGTGCGGTACCCCCGTGATCGGCGCCGGCCACCGGGCCCTCAGCGTCCCGTGCCGGTTGAGCACCGGTTTCAGGTCGGGGGTGGCCCGGACGAACGGCAGCACGAACTCGCCGTCCGCGAGCTGCAGCGCACGGTCGAGCAGTTCGGCGGTGCGACCCTCCTCGCCGCGGCGATGCGCGATCTCGGCATCGCAGAGCGCCGCGTCGACCATCAGCAGGCGATCGACGTACGGGCTCGGGGTGGTGATCACCGTACGGACGGAGGCCGCCGCCCGATCCAGCTCGCCGAGCGCCAGATACGCCCGCGCGGCGGCGACCTGGGCGACCAGCCCTTCCGCCGTGTCGCGGTGGGGATGCAGGCGCTGCAACGCCGAGCGCGGCCGGCCGAGGGCGGTGTCGATCTCGGCCAGCTCACGATCGCGGACCACGCCGAACAAGCCGACCGCCGTCCGGTTCACCGCCGGGTCGTCGCGAAGCAGCGCCTGGGCCTGCGCGAGCTCGCCCCGCGCGGCCAGCAGGGTCGCCTGCGCGTACGCCATCGCGGCCGCCTGACCGATACCGGCGTGCACCGGACCGGCGGCGCGCGCCCGGCGCAGAGCCCGGTCCATCTCGGTCAGATTTCCCCGCACGTGGGCCCGGCGGGCGACGGCGAGATCCAGAATCACCGGCCGGGCCAGCTCACGATCGCCGGCCAGCAACACCTCCGCCTGATCGATGGCCTCGTCGGCGTGCCGGGGACGTGCCGAAACGCTCACGTACGCGATCAGGGAAAGCGCCGCGAGCCGTACGACCGGTGTCTCGTCCGGCGGCAGGGCAGCCATCGCCCGCCGCAGCAGCTGATCCACCTCGGTCACCCGGCCGGCACCCAACCGGGCGCGGGCCTGAGCGAGCAGAGCACTGGACCGCAGGCCCGGCACGGCCTCCACCGACGTCCGCAGATCCTCGTCGGCGAGCAGGCGTGTGGCGGCGACGTCGACCGCGCCGAAGTCCGCGAGCTTTTCACCCAGCATCATCTCGGCCACCAGGGCGGTGACCGTCAGCTCGGGATCATGATCGATCGGCAGACGACCGGGTACGGCGTACCGGCCCTCGGCCGACGCCGCGTCCACGGTCAGCGCCTCGATCGCCCGCCGGGTCACCTCGAACTCGGCCAGCTCGTCGGGCGAGGCTCCGTCCGGTGGCGGGCCCGGGTGCACCTCCGTCGGGCCGAGATCCTGGTGGCCGACGAACGCGTACGCGAGCCCGCCGTGCGCCAGTACCGACCGGATCGCGGCGCCGTCACCGGCCCGTACGCTCCAGTGCAGCGCCCGCGGCACGTCACCCTGCTCGCGGTACCAGGCGGAGGCTCGGGCGTACTGCTCCTGCTGGGCCCCGGGTGACTGGCTGCGGGCCAGCTGCCGCAACATCTCCCGGAACAGCGGGTGGTAGCGGAACGTGATGCGTTCCGGATCCACCGGGATGACGAACGAGTTCGTCCGGGCCAGCGCCGTGAGCACTGAACGACAGTCCGGCACGCCGGTGACCGCGTCGGCCAGCGGACCGGTCACGTCGTCGAGGAAACTGGTGCGGATCAGCAACGACTGGGTCTGCTCGGGCAGGGCGGTGAGCACCTCCTCGGTCAGGTACTCGCCGATGCTGCCCTCGTCCATGGCCAGCAACGCGACGAATCCTTTCGGCTGCTCGTCGTCGACCATCCGCATCGCCGCGAGCCGCACCCCGGCCGGCCAGCCCTCGGTGCGTGCCTCCAGCGTCCGCACTTCCTCGTCCGGCAAACGGACGCCGTGCCGCTCGAGGAGGTCCCGCACCTCCGTCGTGGTCATCGCGAGATCGGCGGCGCGCAACTCCTTGACCAGTCCGGCCAGCCGGTAACGGTGCAGCGGCAGCAACGGGTCGTTGCGGGCGGCGAGAATCAGCTGGATGTGGTGGGGCCACCGCAGGATGATCCGGTCCAGGCCGGCCACGATTTCCGGGTGGGTCAGCATGTGCGCGTCGTCGAGCACGATCACCGGGCGGGCGGGTGGCTCGGTGAAGCTCCGGAGCACCGAGTCGACCAGCTCGACCGTGCCGTCGGGGAACCAGGCCGAGGCCGGATAGCTCTGGCCGGCAGCTCGGCCGGCCTCGAGGAACAGTTGCCAGAAACGGCGGGGGTTGTTGTCCGACGGGGTCAGGGCCAGCCACGCCACCGACTCGTCACGCCGGCGGGCCCATTCGCTGAGCAGCACAGTCTTGCCGGTGCCGGCACCCGCCGACAGCACCGTGAGCGCCGCAGGCGCCGCCTGATCGAGACGGTCGAGCAGGCGCGGCCGGGACAGGTGCTGTGGTGGCAGAGGCGGTACCAGGAAACGCGGATCATCCAGTCCTGTGTGCATAGAGCCCCCCGGTGCCGGCCGGTCGTTTCAAAGCGGCCCCCGACAGGCTCGGCACGTTAACAATCTAGCCTCAATGCCGCTCTCGGCATAGACACGGCGAACGCGGGCGAAATAGTGGACCTTTCTCCACATGCGACGGTGTGTGACCCCGTACGGGGAACCAATCGCCCGCCTCGAGGGGCTGACTCCGGTGATCGACGGCCGGGCGCATGAGCCCGCACCCTGACGCGGCTCATTCGGATCGAGTGAGGCCAGGGCCCGGCGGAAGGCGCACAGTATCGGGCATCGTCCTCGACCACGCTGGAGGCCGCCATGTCCTCGCACACGCTTACCACCACCGCGGACACCGGTCATGAGAGCCGCTTCTGGTGGATGTCCGCGGTGCTCGGCATCCTCACGGTGGCCGTCGGCGTGGCCGCACTGGTCTGGCCGGAGGCGACCATCCGGGTGGTCGGCCTGTTGTTCGGCCTCAACCTGCTGGTCACGGGCCTGATCCGCGCCGGCCTGTGCCTGGTGGTGTCCTGGTACCCGGTGCTGTACAGGGTGCTCGGCGTGGTGTTCGGCGTCCTGAGCGCGATTGTCGGCATCATCTGCATGCGCAACGTCCTCGCGTCGGCCGTCCTGCTGATCGTCTTCGTCGCCATCGGCTGGCTGCTGGACGGCATCATCGAGCTTTCCTCCGCGCTGGCCGGGGCGCAGGACCCGCTGCGCATGTGGCGCGCGGCGGCCGGTGCGGTCTATCTGCTCGCCGGCGTCGTGGTCCTGGTCTGGCCCGCCCTGAGCCTGCGGGTCTTCCTGGTGGTCGGCGCGGTGGCGTTGATCGTGGTCGGCATAGCGCAGGCCGCCGTCAGCCTCGGACTGGCCCGCGCCGCGCGCCGACCGGCGGGCTGAGCCGAGCGGCGGCGCGGTTCGTCCCCACCGGAGGAGGATCAGGAACCGCTGAGCTCGACGGCCGGTTCCTTTTCGTCCTCGGCCGACAGTGAGGTCTGCAGCACCTCGCCGCCGAACGGCTTCATCGCGGAGGCGAATTCACCCAGCAAGGGCGAGGTGGCCGGCGGCGGGGCAGGTGAAAGTGAGCGGATGGCCACCCCACCGATGACGAGCGCGGACACCGACGCCTCGGCGGCCGCGCCGAGGTCCACCCATGGCTCCCTTCCGATCAAGGCCCTGGCCGCGATCGGGGCCGGCATCGCGCTCGTCGCCGGGCTGCTGGGCGGCGCGGTCGTTTACTGGGCGGCCGGTGACGACGCCACATCCTCGTGTGCGGCCGCCTCGGTCGCCGACGATGTGCTGCCCTCGGTGGTCACGTTGCTGGTCTCGAGCGGGTCCGCCGGCGGCAACGGCAGCGGCGAGGTCATCCGCTCCGGTGGCTACATCCTCACCAACGACCACGTGATCTCCCCGGCCGGACCGTCCGGCACGATCGACGTGCTGTTCAGCGGTGGGCAGACCAGGCGCGCGACCGTGGTCGGCCGGGCACCCCGCGTGGATCTCGCGGTGGTCCGGGCCGACCTGCCGGAGGGCGTGCCGACGATCGAGCTGGGGCAGTCCGGACGGCTGCGGGTCGGGCAGCCGGTGGTGGCGCTCGGTTCGCCGCTCGGTCTCTCCGGCACCGTGACCAGCGGAATCGTCAGTGCGCTGGGCCGCGATGTGCCGATTCCCGCCGAGGGTGGCCTGACCGCGGTGCTGCCGGGGGCGATCCAGACCGACGCGGCCATCAATCCCGGCAACTCGGGCGGGGCGCTGGTCGATTGCGCCGGCCGGCTGGTCGGGGTGAACACTGCGATCGCGACGGTGCCTACCGGGTCGGGGGAACCCGGCGGCGGCAGCGTGGGCATCGGTTTCGCCATTCCCGCCGACGAGGCGACAGTGGTTGCCAACCAGCTCATCGACCACGGCGCCTTCAGCCCTCCGTACGTGGGGGTGGCCGCGGTCCCGATCTCCCCGGTCCTGGCCGACCGGTTCGGCGTGCCCCACGGCCTGTACGTGCAGGCGGTCAGTCCCGGCGGTCCGGCGCAGCAGGCCGGTCTGCGACCCAGCGACGTCATCACCTCGGTCAACGGCCGGGAGATGACCGGCTCGGACAGCTTTTTCCTGGCGACGCTGACCGGCCGGCCGGGCGACCGGATTCCCGTCGAGTACGCCCGGGCCGGCGCCTCCGAGCGGACCACCCTCACCCTCGGCAGCAACCCACCGTGACCGCATGGTCGCCCGTTTCACCCTTCGAGGGTGAGGTCTTCCGTAAGGGCAGGCGCAACAGTCGACCATGACGTTCTCGGCGACGGCCGCCCTTGCCACCGCCGACTGCCGCGTTCCGCGAGGAGATCGCCGTGACCACCACGCCCGCCACCTCCGCTGCCTACGGGGTCCATTCCGAGGTCGGCGTCCTGCGCAAGGTTCTGGTGTGCGCGCCGGGACTGGCTCATTCCCGGCTGACGCCGCGCAACTGCGACCAGCTGCTGTTCGACGACGTCCTGTGGGTGGAGAACGCCCGCCGGGATCACGCGGACTTCGTCGACCAGCTCCGCGGACGCGGCGTCGAGGTCGTCGAGCTGCACGACCTGGTCGCCGAGACGATGGCGATCGCCGAGGCAAAGACCTGGCTGCTGGACCGCAAGGTCACGGCCAACGAGGTGGGTCTCGGCCTGGTCGACGCCACCCGCGAGTTCCTGGAGGGGCTCGACAACCGGCAGCTGGCGGAGTTCCTCATCGGCGGACTGGCCACTTCGGACCTGCCGGGCGACTTCCGGCCGGGCTATGTCGCGCTGGCCCGCGAGTCGACCGGGGTGCGGGAGTACCTCATGCCGCCGCTGCCCAACACCCTGTACACCCGGGACACCACCTGCTGGATCTACGGCGGGGTGACCTACAACCCGCTGTACTGGCCGGCCCGGCACGACGAGACCTTGCTGTACAAGGCGCTCTACCTCTTCCACCCCGACTTCGCCGGCTCGACCGTCTGGTGGGGCGACCCCGAGCAGGACTGGGGCCTGGCCAACGTCGAGGGCGGCGACGTCATGCCGATCGGCAACGGCGCCGTGGCCATCGGCATGAGCGAGCGCACGACGAGGCAGGGCATCACCCAGCTCGCCGCGGCGCTGTTCGAGCGCGGCGCGGCCAACCGGGTGATCGTCGCCGGCATGCCGAAACTGCGCGCCGCCATGCACCTGGACACCGTGTTCACGTTCGCCGATCGCGACGTGGCGACGGCGTACCGCGACATCGTCGACAACATCCACACGTTCAGCCTGCGCCCCGGTGACAAGGAGCCGGTCGAGGTGACCGAGGAGAAGCACCCGTTCGCCGACGTGGTCGCCGAGGCACTCGGCCTGTCCGGGCTGCGGGTGCTCGACACCGGTGGGGACGCGTACGCGAACGAACGTCAGCAGTGGGACAGCGGCAACAACGTCGTCGCGGTCTCGCCGGGCGTGGTGTTCGCCTACGACCGCAACACCCATACCAACGCGGTGCTGCGAGATGCGGGGATCGAGGTGCTCACCATCGTCGGCGCGGAACTCGGTCGTGGCCGCGGCGGCGGGCACTGCATGACCTGCCCGATCATGCGGGACCCGGTCGACTTCTGAGCCATGGCCGAGCCCGAGGTTCCGGCGGTGCGCAGACCGTCGCTTGTGGACGCCGTGGTGCCGCTGATCGCGTTGGCGGTGCTGATCGCGAGTTCCCTGCTGCTGTTCGGGCTGGACGCGCTGGACGGGCCCATCCAGGTGGCGCTGGTGGTGTGCGCCGCCGTCGCGGCGTTGATCGCGCTCAAGAACGGGCACAACTGGGCGGCCGTGCAGAGCGCCGGGCAGGAGGCGATCGCCTCGGTGACGGGCGCGATGTTCATCCTGCTGGCCGTCGGCGCGCTGATCGGCACCTTCAACCTGTCGGGCACGATCCCGACCCTCGTCTACTACGGCATCCAGGTGCTCTCGCCGTCGTGGTACTACGCGGCCTCGGCGATCATCTGCGCGATCGTCGCGCTCAGCATCGGAAGCTCATGGACCACCGCCGCGACGATCGGTGTCGGCCTGGTCGGCATCGCGACCCTGCTCGGCGTCTCGCCTGCCATCACCGCGGGAGCGGTGATCTCGGGCGCCTACCTCGGCGACAAGACGTCACCGCTGTCCGAGACCACCATCCTCACCGCCCAGATGGCCGGCGTCGACCCACGCGAGCACATCAAACGGCAGGTCTGGACGTCGGTGCCGGCGTTCCTGATCGCGCTGGTCGCCTTCTTCGTCCTGGGCCTGCTCAAGGCGCCGGAGGTGGACGACACCGTCTCCACCGCCACGGAGCTGGCCGACCTCGACCAGCTGTTCTGGATCAATCCGGTGAACCTGTTGCCGCTGCTGTTGCTGGTCGTGCTCTCGGTGCGCAAGGCGCCGGCGTCGCTGGCCCTGCTGGCTTCGGCGATGTTCGCGGGTCTCCTCGCGGCGTTCACCCAGCGGCAGGTCATCGCCGACTTCGTCGCGGGCCAGGGCAACGTCGTCCTGGAATCGATCAAGGCGACCTGGCTGACGATGGCCACCGGTTTCCACGCCGACACCGGCCTCGCCGACGTCGACCGGCTGGTCTCCCGGGGCGGCATGGCAAGCATGCTGTACACGCTGTGGCTGATCTTCGGAGCCGTGACGTTCGGGGTGCTGCTGGAGCGCTTCGGGCTGATCTCGCGGCTGATCGACCCGATGATCGCCGCCGCCAAGAGCACCGGGCGGCTGTTCCTCACCGTGTTCGCGTGTGCCTTCGGCCTCAACGTCGTCGCCGGTGACCAGTACATCGCCCTGGTCCTGCCCGCGCGCATCTTCCGCGCCGAGTTCGCGCGGCGGGGCCTCGCGCCGACGAACCTGTCCCGGCTGACCGCCGACAGCGGCACGGTCACCTCTCCGCTGGTGCCGTGGAACTCCTGCGGGGCGTTCATGGGCGCCACTCTGGGCGTCTCGGCCCTCCTCTACCTGCCGTTCGCGATCTTCTGCTACGCGAGTCCGGCACTGAGCGTCCTGTACGGGTTCACCGGTTTCAAGATCGAGAAGGTCGAGCCCGCACCGCTCGGCCCATCACCAGAGGGAGTGCCTGACGATGGTCGATAGAACACCGGTTGCGAGCACTTCGGCCCCGGACGCCTCGACCGACCCGCCGGTGGAAACGTCAGGAAAGATGAGCCTGCCCACCCTCACCGGCATGGTGGTCGGGGGCATGGTCGGCGCGGGCGTGTTCTCGCTGCCGGCGCGTTTCGGCGTGGCGACGGGCATCCTCGGCTCGCTGATCGCCTGGGCCATCGCCGGTACGGGCATGCTCATGCTCGCCTTCGTCTTCCAGAACCTCGCGATCCGCAAGCCCAGCCTCGACTCCGGCGTCTTCATCTACGCCAAGGCCGGCTTCGGGGACTATGTCGGCTTCAACTCCGCGATCGGCTTCTGGGCCAGCGCGGTCGCGGGCAACACCTTCTACTGGGTGTTCATCACCGCGACCCTCGGCGGGCTGTTCCCCGGCTTCGGCGACGGCGACACCGTCCTGTCGGTGGCGGTGTCCACCATCGGCGTCTGGCTGTTCCACTACCTGATCGCGCGCGGCATCCGCGACGCCGCGGTGATCAACCGGATCGTCACCGTCTTCAAGA
Organism: Paractinoplanes brasiliensis; assembly: GCF_004362215.1. Taxonomy (NCBI): domain Bacteria; kingdom Bacillati; phylum Actinomycetota; class Actinomycetes; order Micromonosporales; family Micromonosporaceae; genus Paractinoplanes; species Paractinoplanes brasiliensis. The sequence continues at coordinate 4,582,305 of NZ_SNWR01000001.1, forward strand.
TCCTGCCGATCCTGGTTTTCATCGTTGTGCTGTTCGTCGCCCTCGACGCGGGAATCTTCGCCGACAACTGGACCGCGACCGGCTACGGCGACCTCGGCAACCTCAACGAGCAGGTCCGCAACACGATGATCATCACGACCTTCGTGTTCCTGGGCATCGAGGGCGCGAGCGTGTACTCCCGCTACGCCAAGAGGCGCGCGGACGTCGGCCGGGCGACCGTCATCGGCTTCCTCAGCGTGCTGTCGATCTTTGCTCTGGTGACGCTGTCGAGCTACTCGGTGATGGCCCAGCCGCAGATCGCCGGGACCCGGCAGCCCTCGATGATCGGCCTTTTCGAGCACGTCGTCGGCGACTGGGGCCGCTGGTTCATCAGCATCGCGGTGATCGTCTCGGTGCTCGGGGCCTATCTCGCCTGGACCCTGATGGCGGCCGAGGTGATGTTCATTCCGGCCCGCAACGAGGACTTCCCCGCCTTCCTCGGCCGCGAGAACGACAAGGCGACGCCGATCACCGCGCTGGTGATCACCTCGCTGGCGGTCCAGGGCCTGCTGGTCGCGACGTTCGTCCTGACCGACGCGCTGAACTTCATGCTCGACCTGTGCACCAGCCTGGCGCTGATCCCGTACTTCCTCGCTGCGGCGTACGCGCTGAAACTCGGACTCACCGGTGAGGCGTACGAGGACGTGGAGCCCCGTACCCGTCGCAAGGAGACCATAATCGGGGGCATCGCGACCGCGTACACGGTGTTCCTCTTCGAGGCGGCGGGCCTGAAGTTCCTGCTGCTGTCGACGGTCATCCTCGCGCCGGCCACCCTGCTGTACGTCAAGGCGCGCAGCGAACGGGGGCGCCGGATCTTCAGCCCTGTCGAGATCGCGCTGTGTGCCCTTGTCGTGGCCGCCGGCATCACGGGTGTGGTGGGCCTGTGGACCGGCCTGATCGCGATCTGAACCGGGGGTCCACGGCATGAAACGAGTCGGAGTTGTCGCGGCGGTCCTGCTTTGCCTGCTGGGATCGGCCGGCTGTACGGCGCAGCCCCGCTCCCAGGCCGTCGGGAGCGTGGACGGGCAGGTTGGCCGTCTGCGCCTGCTCCGTGTGGCGGTCGACGCCCCGGGACCGTCCGGAAGCATCCACATCGCGGGCAGCAGCGCCGCCCTGCTCCTGACGATCGCGAACTTCGGGGAGGCGGAGGACGCCCTCGTCGCGGCGACCGCCAACGTCGCGGGGCAGATCGTGCTGCGCGACGGTGACGCCGTCACACAGGCGCCCCTGCAGGTGGCCGTGCCCGCCGGCGGCGCTGCCGTGCTCGGCGAGGTCACCGGGCCACACCTGGAGCTGTCGGGGCTGCGGGCAACCCTGCGCGCCGGATCTCCGGTGCTCGTCACCTTCGTGTTCCGCGACGCCGGCTCGGTGCTGCTCCAAGTGCCGGTCCGCGGCTACACGGACGTCCCGGTCGACCGGGTCCCGCCACCCGACGGTCAACCGGCCGCCGGAACCCCGCCACCAGCGGACCGGCGCTCCTGAGGGCGGCCGTCCACCTCGGCCGGCGTACGGGCGGGCCGGCGGATCTCGCTGCCGAGCAGGACGCCGAGCGCGACCGCGACCATCGTCGCCGCCGTGGTGACCAGCGTGTCGATCCCGTTCCTCGGGTCGGTTCCCAGGTATTCGGTCACCCCGAGCAGGCCCAGCGCCCCGGGCACCAGCAGCCAGAAGGCCGGCAGGACGCTGACCGGCGCCGGCGGCCCGTTCGGTGCGCGCGCGACCAGCCGGGCGACGGGGGTCATCAGCACCGCTCCGACAAAGGCCGACAACACCCCACCGAGGAAAAACCCTCCGACCACCTGCCCCGCGTACGCGACATAGAGCACCAGCAGCAGCCAGCCCAGCGAAGCCCACCGAGCGCAGTTGTGCAGCACCACACCCACCCCGAAGAACGCGACACCGAGCCAGGTCGTCCAGGACGGCAAGGGCCCGGAGCTGATGGCGATGATGGCGTCGACGCCGACCAGCTCCGACGCCGCGGTGATGCCGAGGGCCAGCAGGAACAGGCGCATGCTGCCGGACGCCAGCCGGGCCGCACCGGAGATCATCTGCCCGGTGGCCAGCTCGATCGCCGCGGTGGTGAGCAGCGCACCGGGAAGGAAGTTCACCAGCGGCGCGGCCAGCGGCGCCAGCAGACCGGTGCCGGGGGCCAGGCGGACGAGCAGGAAAGCCGCCCCGGCCGCACCGAAAGCGCACACGAACGGGAGGAACGGCTGCCACCGCGTCGGCGCCCGGCCCGTGTCCAGCTGCAACAGGCCGCCCACCACCACGCCGAGCAGGGCCGCGGCCAGCAGGCCGGTCCAGTCCGCCCGCAGCACCAGGGCGAGGCCGGTCGTCAGCAGGGTGTAGCCGGCCACCCGGACGAGCGGCGGGTACGCCGGTGGCAGCCGGCGGATCCGGTCGAGCTCGTCGAGTCCGTCCGCCGGCCGGGTCCGGCCCCGCTCCGCCGACCGGACGAGCCGGTGGAGGGCATGCATCTGGTCCAGGCGGAGCTGCTCGGTGCCGGCCGGTGACACCGCGGTCTGCACCGTGCCGAGTGCCGGTGCGGTCACGAACAGCGCGGTCGCCAGCACCACGACCTCCGCGCCCGGAACGCCGTTGACGGACGCCACCCGGCCCAAAGTCCGCTGAACCGAGGACGCCGCCTCGCCGCTGTCGATCAGCGCCCGTCCCAGGGTCACGAGGAAGGGCAGCAGCGCCGCGGGAACGGTGGGGAGGGGCGCCTGCGGGCGGGCCGGGCGGCGCGGCGTACGTGGTGCCCGGTGGCGGATCACGTACGCGGCGGCGCCCAGGACCAACAGCGCACCCAACGCCACGAGCAAGGTGGACACCGCGATGCCGGACCGCTGGGCGGCGGGGGAATGGGGCTGCGGCATCCCGGCCGCCGGGGACGCCTCCGACGTCGGAGCAGGTGTCGCCGCCGGTGCCGTCGTCCGCGGGAGCTGCGACGGGCTCGGCGACGGCGGGGGCGCGGACGACACCTCCGATCCCGGCTCCGGCTCCGGTTCCTCGGGTTCCGGTGTCGGGGCCGGCTCGCTGATCACGGATTCGGCGCCGACGGACGGCTCGGGGACCGGCGGCTCAGTGGGCTGCTCTCCGCCCGCCGCCCGGGCCAGAGCGAGGACGATCACCACAGCGGCAAGGAGGACTGCCGGCCCCCGGCGAGTGGCGATCATCCGTACGGGAATGGGGTCTCACCCGCCGTTTCCGGGGACCCGGGCTGGGAGACGTCGACCAGTTCCAGGCCCAGGGCGCGGATCTGATCGAGCACCTCGTGCAGCCCGGCCTGGTCCAAGGTTCCCGACAGCACCGTCGTGGCCGGCTCCTCCTCGACGGTGAGACCGCTGAACGCCGTACGGGCAGCGGTGCCGAGCAGACCGACAACCCTGATCTCGTACCGCACGGTGGTCACGAATGCTCCTTCCGTCCGCTTTCGTCGGGTGAGGACGGCCTACGGGGTGCAAGTGCCGGGCGACGAGGCGTGCCGGGCGTGCGGCGCACATCGATCAGCTCCAGACCCAGGAACCGGATGCGTTCCAGCACGCCGTGCAACGCCGACTGGTCCATCTCCCCGGACAGCCGCAGGACGCCGCCGGCGGAACTGGCGGACAGGCCCAGAAACGCGGAGCTGGACAGTTCACCAGGCCGTTCGCGCACCCGGATGTCGTAGCGAGGAGCCATGTGGCGCTCCTTCCTTCACGGCTCTCCGCATCATGCTGGCGACGAATCGGCGCGGTGACACCATCCGAACGGGGTGAACGCGATCCCCGTCCCACACCCCCCGCCGGCTACAACAAGTCATGATCGACGAGGAGAGTCCGGACTCGACCGCCACGGAGGCCGGCCCGACGGCGATCAGCTGGGGCGCACGGCATCGACGGTGTGGGTCAGGGTCGGCTCGAAGTGCGCTATCTCCGACTGGCTGATCCCGTTGCGGCGGGCGACCGCCCCCCAGTTCTCAGCGGCCCCGGCTACTTCGCGGAGGACGGCGCGCGCCTGGTTGTCCGACAAACCGAAGTTTTCCGCGTACGCCAGGAGCGCGTTGACCTCGTCGGCCGGATTCGTCGCACCGCCGATGCTCGTCACTCGCCGGGTCGCAGGTTCCGGATCGGGGTTGATGTCGAAAGCAGGCGCTAACCTCCAGCCGGGGCCCTGACGCAGGAAACCGTGGTTGCGAAGGTGATCGTCAGTGTTGTGGATGGCAATAGAAAACGCGATCCGTCGCCACAGTTGTCGAAGGTCGTCAACGGCTGCGGAGCTGTGCTCTGGGAGAACCTCAGCGATCTCGGTGTAATCCCGAGGTTGCCCGTCCTGTGCTTCCAGCAGCGTCATCGCGCTGATGTACCCGACGCGGCGCTGTCCTTCCCGGTCGAATCGGTCGAGCAGAAGCACCGGGCTTCCGTCGATACCGACCAATTGCCTTCCCGGGACAGGGATTCCCGCGACCTCCGCAAGGTCGAGAGCTGTCTTCTCCCAAGCGATAACACTCCACTCGTCGGAGTGATGGGGGAACTTCGCGATCATGAGCCGCTCGTCGTCGCGAACTGACGCCTTGGGGCGCGCCCCGCCGAGTGAGCCTGTACCAGCGTCCAATAGTGTTTTGATCGCGTCCAAGTTGTCTGGTCCCTCGCGGGTGACAGCGTTGGCGGCATGAAGGAGTGAGGGAAGCGCGATCAGTTTCGGCACGTCAGGCGACGGGTGCTGGAACACGTCATCAGGATCTGTCTTGAAGCGCAGCGCGCCCTGCCGAGTTTCGTCGCTGACTCCGAGCAGGTAGTCCCGGTCGTCGAGGGCCGGTGGGGTTCGGCTGTCCAAAGCCGCTTGGGCCCGGATGCGCTTGGCGATCAAAGTGCGGCCCCAACGGTCGGGGGCAGCGTCACTGAAAGCGCCGGCGAGTCCCTGGGGTAGTGGCCATGCTCCGGCGCTGAGGCCGAGGGCAGGGTCGATGGCGTAGGCGCCCGGCAGCGAGAGGTAGTCGCGGTCGTAGGAGAAGGTCGCCGTCAGCCGGCCCCGGCGGAAGTTGAAGTGGGCGTCGCCGACGGCAACGGTTCGTCCGGCGATTTCGACATAGGTGCGGACACGGCTCACCGGCGTACCCGCTTAGGCAGCGCCTCATCGGCGCGGGCACGGCCGAGATCGGTCTCGTAAGGATCAGTTGCTGTCACGATGGCGTCCAGAACACCTAGGGCCCTGGCGACGCTGAGCAAAGCCTGCACCCCCACACCGGTGTCCCCGTTCTCGACCCGCCGCAGCGTGGTCCGTGATATCCCGGCCCTCTCGGACACCTGCTCAGCGGTGAGCCCTTGCAGTTTCCGCCACGCCGTGAACTGCTCCCCAATGCTCTTGGCGGCAGCACTCACACGAACAGAAGGCCGAGGCACAACACTCCTTCACCCAACGCCCAGCATCCTAACCACTATACGTCTTAAGGACCAGAACCATGCCCATTAAGGGAAGTCCAGTTACCACCCAGGCAAAGCCCAGCTGGTCCAGGCGGAGCGTGGGGGCGGGTTCCGTGAGCGTTACCCGTCGGGTCCAGGGCAGAGCGCCAGGGCGGGGCTGCCGTGGGCGCAATCCGCTCGATCGGGTCCAGGGCGGAGCGTGAGGGCGGATTCCCGTGGGCGCAACCCGTTCGATCGGGTCCAGGGCGAAGCCCGGCGGCGGGGCTGCCGTGGGCGCAACCCGTTCGATCGGGGCCAGGGCGAAGCGTGGGGGCGGGGCTGCCGTGGGCGCAATCCGTTCGATCGGGGCCAGGGCGAAGCGTGGGGGCGGGGCTGCCGTGGGCGCAACCCGTTCGATCGGGGCCAGGGCGAAGCCCGGCGGGGGTCCGGGGGCGGAGCCCCACGGCGTGGGGTCTGGGGCTCGGGCCCCAGAAGAAACGCACGATCCCCCTGGTCCGCGCTCTTCAGCGGACAGGGGGATCCCGGAATCGTGCCCCCGGCAGGATTCGAACCTGCGCTTTCGCCTCCGGAGGGCGACGCTCTATCCCCTGAGCTACGGGGGCTCAAGTACGGACGAGCCTAGCAGGTGTGCCGGGAAGGTCGACAACTGGGTTCCGGCGGGCCGCGGCACAGGAAAGCCCCAAACCACAGCGGTTCGGGGCTCTCCGGTGGAACTCAGCCGGCTTGGACTTTTTTGAGCAGGTCGTCGATCAGGCCCAGCTCGCTCTGCTGGGAGTTGACCATGCTCTGGGCGATCCAGTCGATGTCCTTGTTGTCGGACAGTTTGACGGCTTCCTGGGCCATGTGGATGCCGCCCAGGTGGTGCTGGCGCATCAGGGTCAGGAACTCGGTGTTGAGTTCTTTGCCGCTGGCGCCGCGCAGCTTGGTGAGTTGTTCGGGGGTGGCCATGCCGGGCATGAGGCCGTTGACGATCGAGCCGGCGGAGTTGGGCATCCACTCCATCGGCTGGCGGGTGCTGCTCGGGCTGAGGCCCCAGTCGCGCAGCCAGGCCTGCATGTAGCCGATCTGGCCGTGCTGGGTGAGCGCGATGTCGTTGGCCACGTAGACGATCTCGGGGTCGTCCGAGCGCTGGTGGGCGATCATCGACATTTCCACCGCCTGGGCGTGGTGGGTCGACATGTCGCGTAGGAAGCCGGCTTCGACCGAGTCGTCACCCGGCTTGGTGAAATGCGGGATCGACAGGCCGATGCCGATGCCGAGGGCCACGCCGAGGACGAGGGCCAGCACAGCCCAGACGGGGCCGCGGGGGCGCCGGGCCGGGTCGTGCGGCGCGGCGGCGTCGGCCGCCGCGCCGGGATCTGTCGAGACAGTCATCACTTGTTCATGACCGCGCCGTTGCCCGTGCCCTGCACGGGGCCGGTCGTCGTGTTGCCGCCGGAGCAGGACACGCCGGGCTCGAGGGCGGAGACGGACCGGGTGTCCTTGATGAACTCGTCGATCTTCGGGTCGTTGACGTCGTCGGTCTTGAGCTGGAAGCCCCAGACCTGCACGGAGACGTTCTTGTCGAGGCCGGCGTACGGCGACATGAACATGTAGTCCTTGCCCTCGACCTTGGTCTTGAGCACGTTGACCTGGTCGGCCGCCAGACCCTGTTTGTAGGTGATCCAGACGGCGCCGTGCTCGAGGCTGTGCACCGCGTGCTCGTTGGCGATCGGCGCGTCGTACACGTCGCCGGTGCAGTTCTGCGGGGTCGAGTTGTGCGCGCCGCCGACCGGCGGGCTCGTCACGTACTGCAGGGCGCCCTGCTTGTGGGAGGTGTCGTTGATCGCCGCGTTGTTCTGCTCGCGGTAGTTGACCACGCCGGCGATCTCGGAGACCTTGTCCTGCCAGTCACGGGAGCCCTGCACGGCCGCGTAGACGCCGTAGCCGATGATGCCGGCGGCGATCAGGACGACCACGCCGGCCACGGCGATGGGGCCCCAGTTGCGGCTGCCCGCGACCTTGACCGGGGTGACCGGCTTGCGGCCCTTGCCGCCGCCCTTGCCGGCGGGGCCTTTGCTGCCGGGCTTCTTGCCGGAGGGGGCGCCGGCCGGCGGCTTACCCTGACCGGAGGTCTTGGTGACCTTGACGGAGGACGGGACCCGCTCGGGACCCGGCGTGCTCATGCTCATCGTGCCTCGTCGATTCTTTGTGAGAGAGAGGGCGGGGCTCGGGTGGCCGCCGAGCGACGAAGTCTACCCCCGATAGCATGGCTGGGTGACTCCCGCCAAGCTTGCTGCCACCGTTCTCTCAGCCGCTCGTAGCGTGTTCGAGACCCGCGGGCTCGACACGTCGGCGCTGCCCGAGGCCACGACGGTCGAGCGCCCCCGCAACCCCGAGCACGGTGACTACGCCTCCACGCTAGCCCTTCAGCTGGGCAAAAAGGCTTCAGTGGCGCCGCGCGAGCTGGCCGCCGCCCTCGCCGAGGAGCTGGGCCGCCAGCCGGGCGTGAAGTCGGTGGAGATCGCCGGCCCCGGTTTCCTGAACATCCGCCTCGACGCGGCCGCCGCGGGTGTGCTGGCCCGCGACATCGTGCTGGCCGGTGCGGCGTACGGGCACACCGACACGCTGGCCGGCGAGCGGATCAATCTGGAGTTCGTCTCGGCCAACCCGACCGGCCCGGTGCATATCGGCGGCGTGCGGTGGGCGGCCGTCGGCGACGCGCTGTCCCGGCTGCTGCGCGCGGCGGGCGCCACGGTTGGCACGGAGTACTACTTCAATGACGCCGGGTCCCAGATCGACCGGTTCGCGAAGTCGTTGTACGCCAGCGCCAAGGGTGAGCCCGCCCCCGAGGACGGTTACGGCGGGGAGTACATCGCCGAGATCGCGACGGCGGTGGTGGCCGAGGCGCCGGACGTGCTCAAGCTGGGCGAGCCCGAGGCGCTTGAGACGTTCCGCCGGGTCGGCGTCGAGCTGATGTTCGCCGAGATCAAGCAGTCGCTGACCGAGTTCGGGGTGCGGTTCGACACGTATTTCAACGAGAAGGACCTGCACAACCGGGGCGAGCTGCAGGAAGCCCTCGACCGGCTGCGTGAGCAGGGCCACATCTTCGAAGCCGACGGCGCGACCTGGTTGCGGACGACCGATTTCGGCGACGACAAGGACAGGGTGCTGCGCAAGTCGGACGGGGACTGGACGTATTTCGCCGCCGACTGCGCCTACTACCTCGACAAGCGCAAGCGTGGCTTCGACCGGGTCGTGATCATGCTGGGCGCCGACCACCACGGTTACATCGGCCGCATGAAGGCGATGGCGGCCTGTTTCGGCGACGACCCGGCCAAGAACCTCGAGATTCTCATCGGCCAGCTGGTCAATCTGGTGCGTGACGGCGAGCCCGTACGCATGAGCAAGCGCGCCGGCACGGTAGTGACCTTGGAGGACTTCGTCGACGCGCTGGGTGTCGACGCCTCCCGGTACGCGCTGGCCCGCTACTCGTCGGACTCGCCGATCAACCTCGACATCGCGCGATGGACCCGGGCGAACAACGACAATCCGGTGTACTACGTGCAATACGTCGCCGCCCGTACGTTCAATGTCGGCGTGCAGGCGGCCGAGATCGGCATGGCCCGGGGCGACGCCGCCGATTTCCGTCCCGAGCTGCTCAGCCACGAGAAGGAGAACGAGCTTCTCAAGACGCTGGGGGAGTACCCGGCCGTGGTGGCCCGCTCGGCCGCGCTCCGGGAGCCGCATCACGTGGCGCGCTATCTCGAAGAGGTCGCCGGCGCCTACCACCGCTTCTACGACAAGTGCCGCGTGAAGCCGCAGGGCGACGACCCCATCACCGAGGTCAACATCGCGCGGCTCTGGCTCAACGACGCCACCCGTACGGTGATTGCCAACGGGTTGGGCCTGCTCGGCGTCTCGGCGCCCGAAAGGATGTAGGGATGCGAGCTCATGAGGCCGGGGCGCTGCACGGCGACCTCGGGCAGCGCGGCCCGGCCTGGTTGCGTACGCCGCAGGACGTCAACGCCCTCGTGCCGCAGCTCTGGCCGCGCACGGTGAGCCGCGCCGAGGCCGGTCACCTCGAGATCGGCGGCGTGAGCGTCACCGACCTGGCCGCCGAGCACGGCACCCCGGCGTACTTGCTGGACGAGGAGGACCTGCGCTCGCGCTGCCGGGATTTCGCCGCCGCGTTCGCCGGCTGCGACGTGTACTACGCGGGCAAGTCGTTCCTGTGCAAGGCGGTCGTCCGCATCATCGACGAGGAGGGCCTGCACCTCGACGTCTGTTCGGGCGGCGAGCTGGCGGTGGCGCTGGCGGCCGGCTTCCCGGCCGAGCGGCTCGGGTTCCACGGCAACAACAAGTCGGTCTCGGAGCTGAGCCGGGCCCTCGACGCGGGCGTCGGGCGGATCATCGTGGACTCGTTCGACGAGATCGACCGGCTGACCGCGCTCGCCCGCGAGAAGGGCAAGAGCCCGGACGTCCTGGTTCGGGTCACCGTGGGTGTCGAAGCACACACTCACGAGTTCATCGCGACCGCCCACGAGGATCAGAAGTTCGGATTCTCGCTGGCCGGCGGCTCGGCGTTCCAGGCCGCCGTCAAGATCCTGGACGAGGGCGTCCTCACGCTGAAGGGCCTGCACTCGCACATCGGCTCGCAGATCTTCGACACCAGCGGCTTCGAGGTGGCGGCCCGGCGCGTGCTCGAGCTGCAGGCCCAGATCCGCGACGCGCGCGGCGTCGAGCTGGAGGACCTCGACCTGGGTGGCGGTTTCGGCATCGCCTACACCACCCAGGACGATCCCAGCACCCCCGGCGATCTGGCCAAGCGGCTCCACAAGATCGTCGAGTCGGAGTGCGAGCTGGCCAACCTGAGCAAGCCGCGGCTGTCGATCGAGCCGGGCCGGGCGATCGTCGGGCCCGCGGTGCTGACGCTCTACGAGGTCGGCACGGTCAAGGACGTCGACGGCATCCGGACGTACGTGAGCGTCGACGGCGGCATGAGCGACAACATCCGTACGGCGCTCTATGACGCTTCCTACTCGGCGACGGTGGCCGGGCGGGCCAGCGCCGCCGAGCCGTTGCTGGCCCGCGTGGTGGGAAAGCATTGTGAATCCGGGGACATCGTCGTGAAGGATGAATTCCTGCCCGCCGACGTGCAGCCCGGAGATCTTCTTGCCGTGCCCGGCACCGGCGCCTATTGCCGGAGCATGGCCAGCAACTACAACCACGTCCCTCGGCCGCCTGTGGTGGCGGTGCGCGATGGCGCCTCGCGCGTGATCGTGCGGCGGGAGACCGAGGACGACCTGCTCGCATTGGATGTTGGATGAGCCAGCCTGAATTTGACCGCGGCGGAAAACAGAATGAGGCAGAGCAGGGGAAGTCCGTCCGTGTCGCCCTCTTGGGGTGTGGCACTGTCGGATCCGAGGTCGTACGCCTGCTGAACGTCCAGGCCGAAGACCTGACCGCCCGCATCGGCGCCCCGCTCGAGATCGTCGGGATCGCGGTGCGCCGGCTCGGTCGCGAGCGCGGTGATCTGCCGGTCGACCCGGAGCTGTTCACCACCGACGCGCTCGGCCTGGTCAAGCGCGAGGACGTCGACGTGGTGGTCGAGGTCGTGGGCGGCATCGAACCCGCCCGCACCTGGCTGGTCGAGGCGCTGCGGGCGGGCAAGAGCGTGATCACGGCGAACAAGGCCCTGCTGGCCGAGGACGGCGCGGCGCTGCACGACGCGGCCGCCGAGGGCAACGCCGATCTGTACTACGAGGCCTCGGTGGCCGGCGCGATCCCGCTGCTGCGGCCGTTGCGCGAGTCCCTGCACGGGGACAGGGTCACCCGGGTCACCGGCATCGTGAACGGCACGACGAACTTCATCCTCTCGTCGATGGACTCCTCCGGCGCCGGGTTCAGCGAGGCCCTCGACGAAGCCACCGAGCTGGGTTACGCCGAGGCCGACCCGACGGCCGACGTCGAGGGTTTCGACGCCGCGGCCAAGGCGGCCATCCTGGCCTCGCTCGCCTTCCACTCCCGGGTCACCGCGGCCGACGTCTTCCGTGAGGGGATGACGGGCGTGACCGCCGGCGACATGGCCAGCGCGAAGGAGATGGGCTGCACGATCAAGCTGCTCTGCATCGCCGAGCGCGGGCCCGACTCGTCCGGGCAGGAATCGGTGAGCGTACGCGTGCACCCGGCGATGATTCCGCGCAGCCACCCGCTGGCCGGGGTCGGCGACGCCTTCAACGCGGTGTTCGTCGAGGCCGAGGCGGCCGGTCAGCTCATGTTCTACGGCCGTGGGGCGGGCGGCACGCCGACGGCGAGCGCGGTGCTGGGCGACATCGTGGCGGCCGCGCGCAACCGGCTTTCCGGCACCCGCGCGCCGAGCGAGAGCAATTACGCCGATCTGCCCGTACGACCCATCGGTGAGGCCCTGACCAGGTATCACATCAGCCTCGACGTGGCCGAGCGGCCGGGCGTGCTGGCCGGTGTGGCCGGTGTCTTCGCCCAGCACGAGGTGTCGATCGCGACCGTACGGCAGTCCGGCCGGGCCGAGGACGCCAAGCTGGTCATCGTGACCCACGGCGCGCCCGACGCCAACCTGGCCGCCACCGTGGAAGACCTGTCGAGGCTGGACATCGTACGGTCGATCGCCAGCGTGCTGCGGGTCGAGGGCGGCGCCTGACCGTCCCAGTAAGTGAACTTCTCGTCCCAAGATTCGGCAACCTGCGACATTCTGGGGCGTCGAGGCCAACCGTGAGGAGCACAGTCATGTATCGGGGACTCATCGAGGCGTATCGGGACCGGCTGCCGGTCACCGACAAGACCCCGGTGGTCACGCTGCACGAGGGCAACACGCCGCTCGTGCCGGCGCCGGTGCTCTCCGCGCGTACAGGGGCCGACGTCTACCTCAAGGTCGAGGGGGCCAACCCGACCGGGTCGTTCAAGGACCGCGGGATGACCATGGCCGTGTCCAAGGCCGTGGAGGAGGGCGCCAAGGCGATCATCTGCGCGTCCACCGGCAACACCAGCGCCTCCGCGGCGGCGTACGCGGCCCGTGCCGGGGTGACCTGCGCGGTGCTCGTGCCGCAGGGCAAGATCGCGCTGGGCAAGCTGGCCCAGGCGCTCGTCCACGGCGCGAAGTTGCTGCAGGTCAACGGCAACTTCGACGACTGTCTGGCGCTCGCCTCGAAGCTGTCCCAGGACTTCCCGGTCTCGCTGGTCAACTCGGTCAACATCTTCCGCCTGCACGGTCAGAAGACGGCCGCCTTCGAGATCGTCGAGGCGCTGGGCGACGCCCCCGACATCCACTGCCTGCCGGTCGGCAACGCCGGCAACATCTCGGCGTACTGGATGGGTTATCAGGAGGACCACGAGGCCGGCAACAGCACCCGCCGGCCGCGCATGTTCGGTTTCCAGGCCTCGGGCGCCGCGCCGATCGTGACCGGCAAGGTGGTCGAGGAGCCCTCGACGATCGCCACCGCCATCCGCATCGGCAACCCGGCCAGCTGGACCAAGGCGCTGGACGCCCGTGACTCCTCGGGCGGGCTGATCTCGGCCGTCACCGACCGCGAGATCCTCACCGCGTACCGCCTGCTGGCCCGCGAGGTCGGGGTGTTCGTCGAGCTCGGCAGCGCGGCCAGCGTCGCGGGACTGCTGCAGCAGGCGGCCGAGGGCAGGGTCCCGGCCGGCTCGACCGTGGTCTGCACCGTCACCGGCCACGGCCTCAAGGACCCGGAGTGGGCGATCTCGACAGCGCCGTCGCCCACCACGATCCAGAACGACGTGCTCATCGCGGCCCGTGAGCTGGGTCTGGCCTAGCTCTCGTCGGCCGCCTTGAGGATCAGCCGGGTGGCCTGAGCGATCAGGTCGAGCTCGTCGGCTGAGAGCCGGCTGAGGAGCGTACGCATTCGCGCCTGCCCGGCGTTCAGGATGCTCCCGATGAGATCTCGGCCAGTACGGGTGAGCGCGATCCGGCGTACGCGCCGATCGTGCGGGTCCTCCGTGCGGGCCACCAGGTCCTGCACCACGAGCCGGTCGATCATGCCGGTCAGCGCGGCCGCGCCGATGCCGAGCATGCCGGCCAGCTCGCTGCCGGAGACAGAGCCGTGACGGGCGAGCAGCATGAGGATCTTGAGCTGCGACAGGGTCAGGTGCGACGAGAAGAGCGGATCCTCCCGGTCCTCGGCGATCAGATCCTGCAGCTGCTGCTGGGCGCTCATAATGTCCGCGATGAGCTGTTCCTTGCTGGCTATCGCCGACCCCTCCTCTGTCGCGCGCCGATGGCCTGCCCGCGTCGCCGTCCGACCACCCCGCCCACCGGCCAAACCGGGCGAGGCGCGGCATTTCACGACGGACGGTACCAGCGCACCCCGGCGGAAAACCATTTGTTCGTGTCGGGCAAACTATTAATGCTGGACGAACCATTACCGGGGGAGCGCACATGTCATTCCTGACCCGGCTGAGCCTGGCCAACAGGGGGCTCGTAGCCCTGATCGCCGTTGTCATCACGGGCTTCGGCATCTTCGCCATACCGTCGTTGAAACAGCAACTGTTCCCGTCGATCGAGTTCCCCGCGGCCTTCGTGGTCGCGTCGCTCCCCGGCGCCGGCCCCGAGATCATCCAGGACCAGATCACGGAGCCGCTCGAGGACGCCGCCAAGGGCCTGGACGGCATCGACAGCGTCACGTCGAGCACCCGCGAGGGCCTGGCGACCGTGACCGTCGCCTTCGTCTTCGGCACCGACATCGACTCCGCGGTCAACCAGCTCACCACCGCGGTCAACCGGGTGCAGCCGACCCTGCCCGACAACGTCACGCCCAGCATCTTCGCGGGCGGCACCGACGACATCCCGGCGATCGTGCTGGCCGCGTCGGGCGGCGGCGACGAGAGCGAGCTGCTCGACCGGCTCAACGACACCGTCGTCCCGGAGCTCAACGCGATCGAGGGCGTCCGCGACACGCAGATCACCGGCGCCCGCGCGGCCCAGGTCGTGATCACACCCGACTTCGCCAAGCTCACCGCGGCCGGGGTCACTCCGCAGGCGCTCACCACGGTGCTCCAGCAGAACGGCATCTCGGTGCCGGCGGGCGCGGTCAACGAGGGCAGCCGGTCGCTGACCGTGCAGGTCGGCAGCCCGCTCACCTCGATCGACCAGCTCAAGCAGGTCTACCTCACCGGCGCTCGCGGCCCGGTGCAGCTCGGCTCGGTCGCCGCGGTCGAGAGCAAGCTGCCCGCGCCCACCTCGTACACCCGCACCGACGGGCGCGACAGCCTGGGCATCACCGTCACCGCGCGGCCCGACGGCAACCCGGTCGACATCTCGCACGCGGTCCGCGACAAGCTGGACGAGCTGCAGAAGGCCTCCGGCGCCACGCTGACCGTGGTCGTCGACCAGGCGCCGTTCGTCGAGCGCTCGATCGAGAGCCTCACCACCGAGGGCCTGCTCGGCCTCGTGATGGCCGTGATCGTCATCCTGGTCTTCCTGCTCTCGGTGCGTTCGACGCTGGTCACGGCCGTGTCGATCCCGCTGTCGGTGCTGATCGCCCTGATCGCCCTCTGGATCGGCGACTTCACCCTCAACCTGCTCACCCTGGGCGCGCTGACCATCGCGGTCGGCCGGGTGGTCGACGACTCGATCGTCGTCCTGGAGAACATCAAGAGACACCTGGAGTACGGGGAACCGAAGGTCCACGCGATCATCTCGGCCGTCCGCGAGGTGTCCGGCGCGGTGACCGCCTCCACCCTGACCACGGTGGCCGTGTTCGCCCCCATCGCCCTGGTCGGCGGGTTCGTCGGCCAGATCTTCTCGTCGTTCGCCATCACGGTCACCGTGGCCCTGCTGGCCTCGCTGCTGGTGGCGCTGACCGTGGTGCCCGTGCTGGCGTACTGGTTCCTCAAGCCGCCGCCGGCCGACGCCGACTCCGAGGCCATCCGCCGGGCCGCCGAGGAGAAGGAGCGGCGCAGCCCGCTGCAGCGCGGGTACCTGCCTGTGATCAACTTCGCCACCAAGCGGCGCTGGACCACGCTGGCGATCGGTCTCGTCGTGCTGATCGGCACGCTGGGCCTGGCGACCCGGCTCGAGACGAACTTCCTCGACCAGTCCGGCCAGGACTCGTTGTCGATCACGCAGGAGATGCCGGTCGGCACCAACCTGGCCGCCACCGACGCCGCGGCCAAGCAGGTCGAGCAGGTGCTGGCCGACACCGAGGGCGTCAAGACCTATCAGGTGTCGCTCGGCAGCGGCGGCGACTTCAACCCGTTCGCCGGGGGCGGCGGCGCCAGCACGGCCAGCTTCAACGTCGGCCTCGACGAGGACGCCGACGCGGTCAAGCTCACCGACGAACTGCGCGACAAGTTCGCCGCGATGAACGGCATCGGCGAGGTCAGCATCGGTGGCGACAACTCCGGCCTCGGCGGGGGCAACGAGCTCTCGGTCGAGGTCAAGGCGGCCGACCCAGAGGCGCTGACCCAGGCGAGCGACCAGGTGCAGCAGGCCATGTCGGCCACCGGCGGCGTCATCGAGGTGAAGAGCTCGCTGGCCGCCAGCGTCCCGCGGCTGCAGGTCACGGTGAAACGCCAGGTGGCCGCCTCGTACGGGCTGACCGAGGCAGGCATCGCGCAGAGCGTGGCCGGCGTGTTCCGGTCGGCGCCCGCGGGACAGATGACCGTCGACGGTGCCGGTCAGGACGTGGTGATCTCGTTCGGTGCGGCGCCCGCCGACCCGGCCGCGCTGGGCAAGCTGCCGATCACCTCGGCCCGCGGCCCGGTGCCGCTCAGCACCCTGGCCGAGATCAAGGAGGTCAGCGGCCCCGAGGAGGTCACCCGCGTCGACGGCGACCGCACGGTGACCGTGACCGGAACGGCGACCGGTTCCGACCTCGGCGCCACCACCCGTGAGCTGCAGAAGAAGCTCGACGAGCTGACCCTGCCGGCCGGCGCGTCGGCGACCGTCGGCGGAGCCAGCGCCGACCAGGCCGAGGCGTTCCAGCAGCTGGGCCTGGCCGTGCTGGCGGCCATCGCGATCGTCTTCATCATCATGGTGGCCACGTTCCGCAGCCTCATCCAGCCGGTGATCCTGCTGGTGTCGATCCCGTTCGCGGCGACCGGCGCGATCGCGCTGCTGCTGATCACCGGCACCCCGCTCGGCGTGCCGGCGCTGATCGGTGTGTTGATGCTCGTCGGCATCGTGGTGACGAATGCCATCGTGCTGATGGATCTGATCAACCATTACCGGGCGGCCGGGATGGGCGTGCAGGAAGCGGTGATCGAGGGCGGCCGGCACCGCCTGCGGCCGATCCTGATGACCGCCATCGCGACCATCTTCGCCCTGATCCCGATGGCGCTCGGCCTGACCGGCGAGGGTGGCTTCATCTCGCAGCCACTGGCCATTGTGGTCATCGGCGGCCTGGTCAGCTCGACGCTGCTGACCCTGGTGCTGGTGCCGACGCTCTACACGATGGTCGAGAACAGCAAGGAGAAGCGCCGTCTCAAGCGGCTGGCCAAGCGTGGCGGCGGTGTCACCCCGCCCGGGAAGCCGGAAGAGCCCGGCGACGGCGGTTCCGGCGAGCCCGACGAGCCGGTCCAGCCGGAACCCCAGCCGAGCGGCGCGCTGCGGGGCTACACCGACCAGTTCGAGGTGCTGAAGATGCCCAAGCGCCCCGGCACCGCATCGGAGTAACGACGTGAGACCCGGGCGGCCGGTGCCTGATCCGGCCGCCCGGTAACGTCGGTGTACGTGGCAACAGCGTTCTCGGTCGTTACTCGGAACAGGGACTTCCGGCGGCTGTTCGCGGCCGAGCTGGTCGTGTTCGGCGCCGACTGGTTCGTGATGGTCCCCCTGCTCGTGCTGCTGCCCGAGCTCACCGGCAGCGGCATCTGGGGCGGCCTCGTCCTGGCCGCCGACACCGGCATCAACGCGCTGCTGCTGCCGTACACCGGCACTATCGCCGACCGGTTCGACCGGCGCAAGATCCTGATTGTCGCGAACCTGGCCGCCGTCCTGGCGGTGCTGCTGCTGTTCGCGGTCCGCTCGGCCGCGACTGCCCCGCTGGCCCTGGTCGCGATCGGCGCGATGGCGGTGGCGAAGGCCTTCTACTCCCCGGCCGCCTCGGCCGCGCTGCCCAACGTCGTGGACCCGGACGACCTGGCCGCGGCGAACACCGTCGCAGGCTCGGCCTGGGGCACCATGACGATCGTCGGCGCCTCGCTCGGTGGTGTGGTCGGTGCGGCTTTCGGCCCGTACGCATGTTTCGGCATCACCGCCGTGCTGCTGATCCTGGGCGCCGCGCTGACGTTCAC
This sequence comes from Paractinoplanes brasiliensis, assembly GCF_004362215.1. Lineage (NCBI taxonomy): Bacteria > Bacillati > Actinomycetota > Actinomycetes > Micromonosporales > Micromonosporaceae > Paractinoplanes > Paractinoplanes brasiliensis. Next base: position 4,600,019 of record NZ_SNWR01000001.1, read on the forward strand.
CATCCGCCGTCCGCTGCAGGCCGGCCGCGAAGCGGGCACCCCGGCGCCGCGAACCCGGCACGCGCTGCGTGAATCGCTCGGCTATCTGCGGCAGAACCCGCGCATCCGGGCGCTGGTGACGGTGAAGATGGCGGCCGGGCTCGGCAACGGCGTGCTGACCGTCTTCCCCCTGATCGCCGGGCTGCACGGCGCCGGGGTGCTCGGCGCGGGCCTGCTTTTCGCCGTACGGGGGGCCGGGGCGCTCGCCGGACCGTTCGTGCTCGGCCCGGTGCTGCGCCGCCGGTCGTGGCTTTTCCCCGGACTCGCGCTCTCGATGGCTCTTTACGGTATCGGCTATCTCGGCGTGGCCGCGGCGCCGTGGTTCCCGCTGGTGGTCGCGCTGGTCTTCGTCGCGCACCTGGCGGGCGGGGCCAACTGGGTGCTCTCGAACTACGCGCTGCAGGGCGAGGTGCCCGACCGGTTGCGGGGCCGCGTCTTCTCGACCGACCTGATGCTGGCCACGCTCGCCATCGCAATCAGCCAGCTGGGCGCGACTGCCGTGGTCGACTTCGTCGACGAGTGGGTGATCCTGGCCGGCTGCGGCGCTGTCACGCTGCTGTATGCGATCGGCTGGCGGTTCGCGACCCGCAACGTTGCCCGTGCTCAGCCGTCAGCGGTTGGCGCCGATTAGCGGAGGATCCGCCGCGCCCAGGCGTCAGCGGTCGGCGTCGGCCGGCGCCGAATTGGCCGCGCTCGGCTGTCAGCGGTTGGCGCCGATTGGCGGAGGATCCGCCGCGCCCAGGCGTCAGCGGTCGGGGCCGACCGTACCGGGAAGGTGGCCGGGCCCGACTGGGCCGGGGAAGGGGCTTGGGCCGGGCGGGTCCGCCGCGCGGGCGGTCTCGGAGCGGATCGTGACGAAGGCGCCGATCAGCAGGGCCAGCCCGCACGCGAACAGCAGCGTGAACAGGAACGACACGATGCTGCTGACCACCCCGAACTGGGTCGACGACCAGTCGAGCTGCAGTATGACCTGGGTGAACGCGAGTTGGAAGGCCATCGACGCGATCGTCTCGGCCAGCAGCACGATCAGGCCGGCCCGGGCCAGCATGTGGCTGCGCCCGGGCAGTCTCTTCTCTGGCCGGCCGAGCAGGGCCAGGCCGATCACCAGCACGACCAGCACCGGCAACTGCACGACGAGGAAACCGAAGAGGGCGGACATCACATTCACGCGCTGAACCTACCGGCCGGGTACGACACTAGATCAACCCCTAGTCTGTGGCGATGGGCCTGACCTTCGCCTCCGAGCCGGTTTCCGTGCGCACGCCGGCCACCAGCGCCAACCTGGGTCCCGGGTTCGACGCGCTGGGCCTCGCCCTGACTCTGTACGACGACTTGACCGCCCGCGTCACCGACGGCGGGTTCACCGTCACGGTCACCGGCGAGGGGGCGGGCGAGTTGCCCGGCGACGAGACCCACCTGGTGCTGCGCGCGATGCTGGCGACCTTCGACGAGTTCGGCGAGCGCCCGCCCGGCCTGGCCGTCGAGTGCGTCAACCGCATCCCGCAGGCGCGCGGCCTCGGCTCCTCGTCGGCGGCCGTCGTCGGCGGCGTGCAACTGGCGCGTGGCCTGGTGGCGAACGGTCTGCGAACGATCGGCGACGAGGACGCGCTGCGCATCGCGGCCCGGCTCGAGGGCCACCCCGACAACGTGGCGCCCTGCCTGCTCGGCGGGTTCACCATCGCCTGGACGGAGGGCGCCGGCGCGCGGGCCGTGAAGCTGGCGCCGGCCGCCGACGTGCACCCGACAGTCTTCATTCCGGCCGAGCGGGGTTACACGTCGTCGGCCCGCGCCGCCCTGCCGCCCGAGGTGCCGCACGCCGACGCCTCCTTCAACGCGGGCCGCGCCGCGCTGCTGACCCACGCCTTGACCAGCGATCCCGGTCTGCTCCTCGCAGCCACCGAGGATCGGCTGCACCAGGGCTATCGGGCCGAGGGCATGCCCGGCACGGCCTCGCTCGTGGCCTCGCTGCGGTCGGTCGGTGTGGCCGCCGTGGTCAGCGGCGCCGGCCCCTCGGTGCTGGCGTTGACGCAGGTGCCGGCCGATTTCCATCCGGGAACAGAATGGCGCGCCGAGTCGTTGGGCGTGGATGGCGGCGGTGCTCTTGTCAAAGGGAGTATGGTGGAACTCGCCTAGCGGGGCCCTGTTGCCGCAGGTCGCACGAGTTGACTACGCTCAAGACCTAGCACAGCCGCGAAGCGAGCGATCTCTGCGGTTCGGCGCGCACCCCCGAGACTCCCAAGGCCTTATCGGCCGTCTCACCTCTCCACAGGCACACGCCGGACAGCAGCGGATATGTCGCTGCACTCGCCGAGACCTACCCGTCAGCCCCTGGCGGGCAGGGACACCGTCGAGCTGCCGTGCTGCAAAAACTCCCGCGCCGCTTTGCGAGGCGGGGTAACCGGAACTCCCGGCCACCAGGCTGCAGAACCGGGAGTCTCGGGCTTTTTCCGACGGAAGGAATCCATTGAGCGACACCACCGACGTGACGTCGGGTGTTTCTGACGTCGCTGACGCCGGCGCTAGCACCACCGCGACGGCCACGAAGCGCCGCCGTGGCGGCACCGGCCTGTCCGCGATGCTGCTGCCCGAGCTGCAGAGCCTCGCCGCGTCCCTCGGCATCTCCGGCACCGCCCGGATGCGCAAGGGCGAACTGATCACCGCGATCACCGAGCGTCAGAGCGGCGGTGCGCCCGCCGAGAGCGCCCCGCAGCCGCGCCGTAGCCAGGCCGTCAAGGCCGACACCGCTGCGCCCGCGCCCGCCGAGACCGCGCCCGCCCCGGTCGTCGCCACGGCCCCCGTGGCCGCTTCGGCCAAGGCCGAGCCGCCCGCCGTCCAGACGGCCCCGGCCGACGCGCCCACCGGTCCGGTCGGCGCGGTCGCTACCGAGGCGTCGCCTGCCGTGCAGCCGGAGGCGGCTCCGGCCGCCGAGGGTGGCAGCCGCCGTGGCCGCAACCGCGACCGGGAGTCCCGTGAGCACCGCGAGTCGCGCGAGCCCCGGGAGCCCCGCGAGTCGACGGCCCCGGCCGGCGAGACCGAGACGGCCGAGCGCAGCGAGCGTCCCGAGCGGGGCGAGCGCAACCGTGACCGGCAGCGCAACGACCGGCAGCGCGAGGATCGCCAGCGCGACGACCGCCCGCGTGAGGACCGTCAGCGTGACGACCGCCAGCGCAACGACGGCCGTAACGAGGGCCGTAACGACCTGGGTCGTAACAACAACGACGAGGACGACGACAACGACGGTGGCGAGGGCGGCCGCCGGAGCCGGCGCAGCCGTTTCCGTGACCGCCGGCGTGGCCGTGACCGCGACGGCGGCGAGGGCGGTCAGCGCGACGGCGGCGGCCGCGAGCCGCACGTCAGCGAGGAGGACGTGCTCGTCCCCGTGGCCGGCATCCTCGACGTGCTCGACAACTACGCGTTCGTCCGTACGACCGGTTACCTCTCCGGCCCCAACGACGTGTACGTGTCGATGTCGCAGGTCAAGAAGCACGGCCTGCGCCGCGGCGACGCGGTCACCGGCGCCGTGCGGGCCACCCCGCGCGACGGTGGTGGCGACTCGCGCCGCGACAAGTACAACCCGCTGGTCCGGCTGGACACCATCAACGGGATGGAGCCCGAGGAGGCCCGGCGTCGTCCGGAGTTCTACAAGCTCACCCCGCTGTACCCGCAGGAGCGTCTGCGCCTCGAGACCGAGCCGCACATCCTGACCACGCGCGTCATCGACCTGGTCATGCCGATCGGCAAGGGCCAGCGGGCGCTCATCGTCTCGCCGCCCAAGGCCGGTAAGACGATGGTGCTGCAGGCGATCGCCAACGCGATCACCCACAACAACCCCGAGTGCCACCTGATGGTCGTGCTGGTCGACGAGCGGCCCGAAGAGGTCACCGACATGCAGCGATCGGTCAAGGGCGAGGTCGTCGCGGCCACGTTCGACCGGCCGCCGCAGGACCACACCACGGTCGCCGAGCTGGCGATCGAGCGGGCCAAGCGCCTCGTCGAGCTCGGCCACGACGTGGTCGTCCTGCTCGACTCGGTGACGCGGCTCGGCCGGTCGTACAACCTGGCCGCGCCGGCCTCCGGCCGCATCATGTCGGGTGGTATCGATTCGACGGCGCTCTATCCGCCGAAGCGGTTCCTGGGTGCGGCGCGCAACATCGAGAACGGTGGCTCGCTCACCATTCTCGCGACCGCGCTGGTCGAGACCGGCTCGATGATGGACACGGTGATCTTCGAGGAGTTCAAGGGCACGGGTAACGCCGAGCTCAAGCTCGACCGCAAGATCGCCGACAAGCGGGTCTTCCCGGCCATCGACATCGACCCGTCCGGCACGCGTAAGGAAGAGATCCTGCTCGGCAAGGAAGAGCTGGCGATCATCCACAAGCTCCGGAAGGTGCTGCACTCGCTCGACTCGGGGGCGGCGCTCGACCTGCTGCTCGACCGGCTCAAGCAGACCCGGACGAACGTGGAGTTCCTGATGCAGATCGCGAAGTCGACGCCCGGCGAGTAAACAGCGGAAAAGGACGCGGCCTTTCCTCACGGAGAGGCCGCGTCCTTTTTGTCGCACAGTGTGTGTGTCCGATACCGGTCAGGGCCGTGCGAACCTCCCATCCTGGAACGCGAAGACGGTGGGAGGCGCCGATGAACGTGCCCGGCTATCGGGACACACCGATCGAGCCCTGGGACCGGACGGCGCCCGCGGACCCCGGTGAGGCCGAGGACTTCCTGCGTCAGTGCTACACCGAAAATCAGCGGCTCGGCCCGGTCGAGCCGCGGCTGGCGATCGTACGGGCGCAGATCGCGGCCACCGGCACCTATGTGCACACCACCGAGGAACTCGCGTACGGCGCGAAACTGGCCTGGCGCAACGCGAGCCGTTGCATCGGACGGCTCTACTGGCGCAGCCTCGTCGTGCTGGACCGGCGCCGGGCCCGTACGGCCGATGAGATCTTCTCGTTGCTCGTCAACCATCTGCAGACCGCGGGCAGCAACCAGATCCGTCCCGTTATCAGCGTTTTCGCCCCCGCTCAGCCCGGGCAGCCGTACGCCCGTGTCTGGAACGAGCAGTTGATCCGTTACGCGGGTTACCGCGGCGCCGACGGCTGCCCGGTCGGCGACGTGCGGCAAGAGCAGTTCACCGCGGCGATGCAGGGGTTCGGGTGGCGTGGCAAGGGCGAACAGTTCGACGTGCTGCCGCTGGCGATCGAGACCCCGGCCGAGGGCGTACGCCTCTACGAGCTGCCCGAGCGAGCCGTTCGCGAGGTGCCGCTGACCCATCCCGAGTACGCCTGGTTCGCCGAGCTGGGCCTGCGCTGGCACGCCGTCCCGGCCATCGCGAACATGCGCCTCACCGTCGGCGGCGTGCACTACCCGTTGGCGCCGTTCAACGGCTGGTACCTCGGCACCGAGATCGGCGCGCGCAACCTGGCCGACGCCGACCGCTACGACATGCTTCCGACGGTCGCGGCCCGGCTCGGGCTCGACACCAGCCGTGAGTCGACGTTGTGGCGCGACCGGGCGCTCGTCGAGCTCAACCGGGCCGTGCTGCACTCGTTCGAGCAGGCCGGGATCAAGATGAGCGACCATCACACGGAGTCGCAGCGGTTCCTCAAGCACCTGGCCAACGAGGAGAAGGCCGGTCGCTCGGTGCCCGCCGACTGGACGTGGATCGTGCCGCCGATGTCGGGTGGCATCACCCCGGTCTTCCACCGCTACTACGACGAGGCGGATCTGCGGCCGGCGTTCTACCTCGACGACGAGGCGGCGGCGCTGGCCAGGGAGGGGTGCCCGGTCAGGCGAACTCATTGACGGCGAATTCGTCCTTCTCCGTCCGAGCCGCCGGCACGCGTACGTGGCCGGCGCGCACCCACTTGAGCACCCGGAGAGGGAACTCGCCGGCGGGGATGCGCCCGGCCGAGCGTACGACGAAGCCCTCGGAGTTCTCGGCGTCACGGCGGGCCGCCCACGCCGCCCGGGCCTCGGACAGGCTGCCCCCGCGGTAGAGGACCGGCACCACCGGCAGCTCCAGGCGGGTGGCCCAGTCGACCGTGTCGTCCCAGCCCAGCAAGGTGTCGGTCTCGTCCCAGATGCCGAAGACGATGAACACGCCGGGCAGGTCGGAGTAGGCGATGCTGCGCCGGGCCCACATCGACTCGCCGCAGACCCGCCAGTCGTCCGGGATCCGGTACGACGTCATGGCCCACAACGCCTTGGCCGGGCGGTCCCACGGTGGGGTCTCGGCGCCGGGCGACCGGCCGTAGACGGCGTCACGGGTGAAGGTCAGGTTGCCGCCGTCGAGTTTCTCGGTCACCACCAGCTCGCCGTCGAGCCAGGTCAGGTCGTGCTGCACCAGGTCGTCCCGGGTGGCGCCGGGGGAGTCGGGCAGGTGGTAGGTGCGCGGGTACCTCACCGCTGAGCAGCCTCCCTCCCCACCCGGGCCGCACGTGTGCTGCCCCGGACAAAGCGGCACGAAAGCGCCGGGAATACCCCGCCGAGGGCGTACGTTGAAGCGCAGGTCACGCCGATTTCGCCAAGACGCGGCGACATGGCAGACTAGTACATCGGCCAGTAAAGGTTCCGGTTCACGCCCCCAGGCTTTGCGCTCTCGGCGACCCGGCGACCATTTCCATTGAGGGAGACCGAGTTACATGAAGAGCGGCATCCACCCGGAGTACACGACCACCGAGGTCATCTGCTCCTGCGGCAGCACCTTCACCACCCGCAGCACCGCCAAGGGCGGCGAGATCCGCGTCGAGACCTGCAGCGCCTGCCACCCGTTCTACACCGGCAAGCAGCGCGTCCTCGACACCGCGGGCCGGGTCGCGAAGTTCCAGGCCAAGTACGCCAAGGTCAACGCCGCGAAGAAGAAGTAACTGCTTCAACGGCGCCCGTTCCCGGTTCCCCGGGGCGGGCGCCGTTCGCATGTCAGGTTCATCCACCAGCCGGGAGACGAAGATGAGCACGGATCGGCTGACCACCCTTCTCGCCGAGTACGCCGAGCTCGAGAAGCGCATGGAGGACCCCTCCATCCACTCGGACCAGGCCCTTGTGCGCCGGGTCGGCCGACGCTTCGCCGAGCTGGCCCCCCTCTATGCGGCCAATGCCGAGCTCGAGGCGGCCCGCGCCGACCTCGCCGCGGCCAAGGAGCTGGCGGCCGAGGACCCGGGTTTCGCCTCCGAGGTCGAGGCGGTCGCCGCCACCCTGGCGCCGCTCGAGGAGAAGCTCGGCGAGATGCTGATCCCGCGCGACCCCAACGACGCCAAGGACGTGATCATCGAGATCAAGGCGGGCGAGGGCGGCCAGGAGTCCGCGCTGTTCGCCGGCGATCTGCTGCGCATGTACACGCGGTACGCGGAGCGGCACGGCTGGGTGGTCGAGGTGATCGACTCGCAGGAGTCGGACCTCGGCGGGGTCAAGGACATCTCCATCGGCGTCCGCACCAAGGGTGTGCCCGACGGCGGTCACGGCGTCTGGTCGCGCATGAAGTGGGAGGGCGGCGTGCATCGGGTGCAGCGGGTGCCGGTCACCGAGTCGCAGGGCCGCATCCACACCTCGGCGGCCGGCGTGCTGGTGCTGCCCGAGGCCGAGGAGGTCGACGTGGAGATCGCTCCGGGCGACCTGCGCATCGACGTCTTCCGCTCGTCCGGCCCGGGTGGCCAGTCGGTCAACACCACCGACTCGGCCGTGCGGATCACCCACATCCCTACCGGCACCGTGGTGAGCTGCCAGAACGAGAAAAGCCAGCTGCAGAACAAGGAGTCGGCGCTGCGCATCCTGCGGTCCCGGCTGCTGGCGATCGCCCAGGAGGAGGCCGATGCGGCCGCTTCCGACTCGCGTAAGGCGCAGGTGCGTACGGTCGACCGCTCGGAGCGGATCCGGACGTACAACTTCCCGCAGAACCGGATCACCGATCACCGGATCGGCTACACCGCGTACAACCTCGACCTGGTGCTGGGCGGTGAGCTCGACGCGGTGCTCGACGCGCTGGCCGAGGCCGACCGCGCGGCCCGTCTGGCCGGCGAGTCCGAGATCGGCCGCCGGGGCTGACGGCTCGCGGGACGGTGGCAATCGGAGGCCGCCGGGGCTGACGGCTCGCCGGACGGTGGCAATCGGAGGCCGCCGGGGCTGACGGCTCGCCGGACGGTGGCAATCGGAGGCCGCCCGGGCTGACGGCTCGCGGGACGGTGGCAACCCGGAGGCCGCCGGGGCTGACGGCTCAGCGCACCGCGATGACCTGGTATTCCTCGCCCGCTGTGCAGGCCAGGTAGCCCGGGACGGACGAGCAGGGCCGGCTCGCCATGTCGCCGACCGAGCCGAGCATCCGCTGCCGGCCGGTCCGCAGATCCCAGCGGACGACAGCCGTACGGTCCGGGGGCTCGACAGTGGAGCGCAGCAGGAGCAGCGAGCCCTCCCCGGCATCGTTCCAGGCCAGGGTGCCCTGGGCCGGCTCGCCCAGGGCCGCGCCGGTCTCGGCGTCCACCAGCTGGTTGCGACCGTCGTCCAGGCCCTCGCCGAGCACGAGCCGGTCGGGGCCGACCTGGAACGCGTTGACCGCGCCGTCCAGCCGCCACCGGCGCCGCCCGGTCAGCGGGTCGTACGCGATCAGCCCTCGGCCGTCGTTGAGGCACAGCGCCGAGCCGCACGGGAAGGCGTACCCGTTGGTGTCGGCCGCCCGCCAGAGCTCGGCCATGGTGTCGGCGCGGTAGACGCTCATCTCGAAGACCTCACGGCGCGAGCGGTTGATCACCAGGACGTCGCCGGTGCCGCTGAGGTCGTTGAAGTAGCCCTCGTCCGGGTTGGCCTTGACCCACGGAACCGTGCCGGTGCTGACCCGCTCGCCCGTTCCGTACGCATAAATCGTTATGAGTCCGCTGTTGGTGGCGGTGACGATGCGGCTGGGCCGGTCGGTCGGCATGACGGTGTAGTTGCTGACGCCCGGGGTGTCGCGGCTCCAGATCGTCTCGCGGTCGCCGAGCCGGATCAGGCGCATGCGGGCCAGGTCGGCGCGTTCGGTGTACTCGGTGAGCAGCGCCGTGTCGCCGGAGACGGTGTACGGTTCGCCGGCCGTGCGCCACAGCTCGGCGCCGGTGGCCATCGAGATCGCGATCGTCTGCCGGTGGAACTCGGCGTGGAAGGCCGACCCGTCGTTGACCGAGGGCAGCTCGACGACGTGGCCCTCGGTCGGCACCAGCAGCACCCCGGCCGGCTCGGCGGCCTGCAGATAACCGATCGTGCTGTCGAAGGCGCGCTGCCAGCGGATCGTGCCGGTGCTCAACTCGTACGCCGTGACGGAGGCCAGCCCGTTGGCCGAGCGGTGCACGAAGACGCCGTCGCGGGTCAGCGTCGTGCCCTGCGCCTGCGCGATCGAGACGCTCCACACCGGACGGACGCCGCGTGGCTCGGGCACCTGCGAGCCGGCCAGTACGGCCAGGCACAGGGCGCCCGCGAACCCGAGGCTGAGCTGCCGGACAAGCCGGCGGTTCAGCGGCGAGCCGGCGGGCTCCCGGCCCTCGGGGGCCGAGGAGATCTCGCCGAGCTCGATGGTGCTCATGGCCGGGGTTACGTCATCTCGGAGAGCGGCCGGGTCGGTAGCCTGTTCGCCGCGGCCGCGGCCAGGGCCGCGCTGAGCGTGCGCCCGTTGGCGCCCACCTCGGACCAGCCCGCGGCCAGGCTGATCGGGGTGCCCGGCACCAGGATCTGCCAGTTCTCGGCGTTGGTGGCCGCGGTGATGCGGCGCGACACCTCGGCCGCCTGAGCCGTGCCCGCGCCCGGCAGCACGACGACGAACTCGTCGCCGGCGAACCGGGCCACGAAGTCGCCGCGGCGCATGACCCGGTTGAGCACCCCGGCTATCCGCTGCAGCACGAGGTCGCCGCAGTGGCGGCCGTGCCGGGCGTTGACCTCGGTGAAGCCGATCAGGTCGCACACACCGATCGCCGCGCGTTCGCCGCGCTGCAACATGGTGGCGACGTACCGCTCGAGCTGGCGGCGGTTGGGCAGGCCGGTGAGCGGGTCGGTGAGCGTCTCGTCGCCGTAACGGCCGGGATCGCGCTGGGTCTCCTGCGCGTCGAGCCGGGCCGCCACGCCGTCGAGATAGCCGTCGCGCAGCCGGTCGATGCGCTGGGCGGCGAGCCGGAACGCGTAGCGGTCGGCTGAGTGCGCGGCCTCGTGGTCGCCGGCGGCGGCGTGGCAGATGCTGCGCAACCGGGCCGGCTCGGCCGCGCCCAGGATCTCGGCCGACACCGGCACCGAATCCAGCATGGACAGCGCCTGCGCAGGGCGCCCGGCCGCCATGACAAGACAGACGTGACCGAGATGCTGCAGGTCACGGGTGCGAACGCTGTCGCCGCCGCCGGTCAGCCACTCGGCCGCGTTCTCCTCGGTGTCCTCGCCCAGGGCGGCCCGCCGGGCCAGCGAATAGCCGTACGCCGCGCGGCTGCCGGGACGCATGTGGTCGGCCCCGATCGCCACGTATCGGCTCAGCTCGGCGTCGATGTCGCGGAGCACACGCAAACAGCCGTCGGTGTCGCCCTGGTGGTCGAGCGAGACGGCGTTGCGCAGCCGGATGCCGGGCGCGGCGAAGATCTCGGGTGGCAGGCCGACCGCCGCGCCGACCTGCCGGGCCTGTTCGATCGCGGTCAGCGCGTGGCCGTGGAAGCCGAGATAGGAGTACGCCATCGCGAGGTCGTGCCAGCCCCAGGCGGTCTCGGAGTCGTTGTCCTGCACCGCGGCCAGGGCCCGGGACGCCTGTACGAGGTGGGTGACGCCCCGGTCCAGATTGCGTTCGAGGTGGGCGCCGAGGGCGGCGAAGGCGTGCATCTGCCCGCGCAGGTAGGCGTCCGGGATCTCGCGGACGGCGTTCTCGGCGATCGTCATCGCGGTCGCGAGCTCCGCTATCCGGCCCAGGTTGATCAGCGCGCCGAACCGCTGCACCAGGGCGTACGCCCGAGTGGTGGGGTCGGTGGCGGCGGCCAGCACCTTGTCGAGGATCGGCAACGCCTCCGCCGAGCGGCCGTTCTGCTGGAGCCGTCCGGCACGACGCAGCTCCTCGGTGTTCTCCGCGAGCTGGTCCAACCAACTCACCAGGCGCCTCCCACTGGTGCCGCGCGTCCTGCGCCGACCCGGCCGATCGGCGCCGCACGTGACGCTTGAAGATTATGCCGTGGAAACGGACTCCGAAGACACCTCCCGGCCATCGCTGAGCCGAGCCATCGCCTCGGCGGTCGTCGATCTCTCGGCGGCCGGGGTGGCTTCGCCCCGGGTCGACGCCGAGTTGCTCGCCGCACACGTGCTGGGCGTCTCACGTGGGCGCTTGCTGCTGGTCGACTCGCTGCGGCCCGAGGAGCTGACGCGTTTCGCCGCCCTCGTGGCCGAGCGGGCGAAGCGGCTCCCGCTGCAGCATCTGCTCGGCACGGCCGCGTTCCGGCATCTCGAACTTCAGGTCGGTGACGGTGTCTTCGTCCCACGACCCGAGACGGAACTTCTCGCGGGCTGGGGCGTCGAGCACACCGCGCCCGGGGCGACGGTGGTCGATCTGTGCAGCGGCACCGGAGCGATCGCGCTCGCGGTGGCCGACGAGGCCGCGCCGGGCCGTGTCGTCGCGGTCGAACGGTCGCCGGCGGCGCTGACCTACCTGCGCCGCAATGCCGAGACGTTCGGAGTGGTCGAGGTCGTCGAGGCCGATGTGACCGATCCGGGCATCCTGGGCGACCTGCGCGGCGCGGTGGACGTGCTGCTGTGCAACCCGCCGTACGTGCCGGCGGCCACCCCGGTGCCGCCCGAGGTCGCCCTCGACCCGGCCGAGGCGGTGTTCGGCGGGGACGACGGGCTGACCGTGATCCGTCCCGTTGTCGCGCTCGCCGCGGCGCTGCTGCGCCCGGGCGGCGTGGTCGGCATCGAGCACGACGACGTGCACGGCCGGGCGGTGCCGGAGCTGCTGCGGGCCGACGGCCGGTTCACCGAGGTGACCGCCCACGAAGACCTGAGCGGGCGACCCAGGTTCGCGACGGCAAGGCGGGCCTGATCGATGCCCGGCAGCGCATGGCAGACTGCACGGTGTGATGCTCTACGACTGCCGTACCACCGCGGACCGTGATCGCGGCATCGCCGCCGCCGTCGAGGCGGTCAAGAACGGTGAGCTGGTCGTCATGCCGACCGACACGGTCTACGGGGTCGGGGCGGACGCGTTCACCCCGCACGCGATCACCTCGTTGCACCACGCGCGCGGCGTCACCAACAAGGTCCCGCCGCCCGTGCTGGTCGGGTCCCGGCACACCCTCGACGGCCTGGTCTATTCGCTGCCCAAGGCGGCGCGCGAGCTGGCCGACGCGTTCTGGCCCGGCGCGCTGACCCTGTACGTGGAGCATTCGCCCAGCCTGCAGTGGGATCTCGGGGACACCGGCGGCCGTGTCGCGGTGCGCATGCCGCTGCACCCGGTGGCCCTCGAGGTGCTGCGGGCGGTCGGCCCGATGGCGGTCACCACGGCCAACAAGGTGGGCCAGCCGGCGCCGCTCACCGCCGAGGCCGCGCGCGAGCAGCTGGAGTACGGGGTTCGCTGCTATCTCGAGGCCGGTGAGGCGCACGACCCGGCGCCGAGCACGGTGGTCGACGTGACCGGCGAGGTGCCGCAGGTGCTGCGGGCCGGCGCGATCCCGCTCGGGAAGCTGCGTGACGTCGTGCCCGACATCATCCCCCTCGATGAAGTTGGGTTCTCCGCGCCGTCAGGCGCCGGCAAGAGCTCAGCGGAGGACTGAGGTGGCCGCCTTCACCGTCCTGCACGTCTGCATGGGCAACATCTGCCGTTCCCCGATGGCCGAGCGCCTGCTGGCCCGCGCCGTCCGCGACCGCGCCGGCGAGCCGGGCGACCAGCTGGTGCACAGCGTGAGCGCCGGCACCGGTGGCTGGCACGAGGGTGAGGAGATGAACCCGCCCGCCGCCCGCCAGGTCCGGGCACGCGGCGGCTCCGACGACGGTTTCGAGGCCCGCAAGCTGCGCGGCGACTTCATCGACGAGGCCGACCTGATCCTCACCGCGACCGCCGACCAGTACGACTACGTGGTCGCGCTGCGCCCCGACGCGGCCGCCCGTACGTTCGTCACCGGCGAGTTCGGCCGGCTGCTGGGCGCGGTCGACGCGAGCGCGCTGCCGCCGGCCGAGCCGGAGCCCGGTTCCGTGCGCGCCCGCGGGGTCGCCATCGTCGAGGCGGTGCATGTGCTGCGCGGCGACGACGGCCCGCGGCCCTCCGACGACCTCGACGACCCGTGGGGTCGTGGCGACCAGACGTTCCAGCGCATCGGCGACGAGATCGAGGACACGACGGTCCCGTTCGCCAAGCTTCTGCTGCCGTGAGGGTCGTCAAACCGGACGCCGAGGGGCTGCGCCGCGCCGTCGAGGTGCTGCGGGCCGAGTCGGTCGTCGCCTTCCCCACCGAGACCGTCTACGGGCTGGGCGCGAACGCGTTCTCCGCGAAGGCGGTCGGCGAGATCTACCGGCTGAAGAACCGGCCCTCCTGGAACCCGCTGATCGTGCACGTGGCCAACGTCGAGGCCGCCCGGGCGCTGGCCGAGACGTGGCCCGGCCTGGCCAACGAGCTGGCGGCGCAGTTCTGGCCGGGGCCCCTGACGCTGGTGCTGCCGCGGGCCCGGCACCTGGCCGGCGTGGGCGCGAGCAACGACACCATCGCCATCCGGATCCCGGCCCACGAGGTGGCGCTCCAACTGCTGGAGGCGTCCGGCTTGCCGCTCGCCGCGCCCAGCGCCAACCGCTCCGAGGGCATTTCGCCGACCACCGCCGACCACGTGTTGCGCAGCCTGCCCGACGTGCCGCTGGTGCTCGACGGGGGGCCGGCGTCGTGGGGCATCGAGTCGACGGTCGTGGACGTCACCGGTGAGACGGCCCGGTTGCTCCGGCCGGGCGCGCTGCCGTTGCGGGAGATCCGTGAGGCGGTCGGCTCGATCCTGCTGCCCGACGAGGGCCCGGCCGACGGTGCTGCCCGCTCGTCGCCCGGCATGAGCCGCCGTCACTACGCGCCCCGAGCCGCCTTGGTGCTGGTCAAAGAGGTCGACCAGACCGGTCTGTCCGACTCGGTGGGAGTGCTGACTTACGAGGGCTTCAGCGGCACGGAGGTCCTTTCGGCCGACCCGCGTGAATACGCCGCCGACCTGTACGCCGCTCTGCACCGCCTGGACGACGCCGGGGTGGCGACGATCCTGGTGCAGGAGCCGCCGGACACCGAGGACTGGCTGGCCGTCCGTGACCGCCTGAGCCGGGCGGCCGCTAAGTAACGCGTTCGGCGCCCTGGGCGATGTTGTTCACCATGCCCTTGAAGATGAAGCCGTGGAACGGCACCACCGCCGCCCAGTAGGCGTGCCCGGCCAGCCCCCGCGGCAGGAAGACGGCCCGCTGGCGGTAGACGCTGCCGCCGTCGCCGTCGGGCAGGGCGCGCATCTCGAGCCACGCCCGTCCCGGCACGCGCATCTCGGCCCGCAACCGCAGCAGCTTGCCCGGCTCCAGCTCCTCCACCCGCCACCAGTCGAGCGCCTCGCCCACCCGCAGCCGGTCCCGGTCGCGGCGGCCCCGGCGCAGCCCCACCCCGCCGGCCAGCCGGTCCATCCACCCCCGTACGGACCAGGCCAGGGGGAACGAGTACCAGCCGTTCTCGCCGCCGACGCCCTCGATGACCCGCCACAGCGCCTCGGGCGGGGCCTTCACCACGCGGGAGCGCTCGTCGACGTAGATGCTGCCGCCGGACCAATCCGGGTCGCTCGGCAGCGGCTCGGCCGCCCAGTCCCGGCCGGCCGCATTGGACCAGCGGGTCTCCACGTTGGCGTCGCGGACCTTGCCCAGCGCGACCCGTACGGCCTGCTCGAAGCCGAGCGGCTCCCCGGGGGCGTGCTCGCGGATGTCGTTCTCGTGGGCCACGGCCTCGTGCACCAGGCTGGCCACCAGCGGGCGGGCGATCGAGTTGGGCACCGGGGTGACGACGCCGACCCAGTGGGCCGACAGCCACGGGCTGAGCGGCCGCAGCGGCACGATCACGCGCCGGCGCAGCCCGGCCACCCGGGCGTAGCCCTGCATCATCTGGCCGTACGTGAGAACGTCCTTGCCCCCGATGTCGAACCCGCGGTTGACCTCGGGCGGGAGCGTGGCCGCGGCGATCAGGTAGCGCAGCACGTCGCGGACGGCGACGGGCTGGATCCGGTTGCGGACCCAGCGCGGGGTGACCATCAGCGGCAGGCGTTCGGTCAGGTGGCGCAGCATCTCGAACGACGCCGACCCCGAACCGATGATCACCGGGGCCCGCAGCACCGCCGTGGGCACGCCGCTGCCGAGCAGGATCCGGGCCACCTCGGCCCGGGAACGCAGGTGCGGCGAGGGCTTGTCCTCCGGCGGCGGCTCGGGACCGCCGAGATAGACGATGCGGGAGACGCCGGCCGCTTTCGCCGCGGTGGCGAAGTTCTCGGCCGCCTCCCGGTCCAGCCTCTCGAAGTCGGCCCGGCCCAGCGAGTGGACCAGGAAGTACGCCACGTCGACGCCGTCCAGCGCGGCCGGCAGCGTCTCGGGCCGGTTGAGATCGCCCTCGGCCACCTCGACGCTGTCCGCCCACGGCACGTCCCGCAGCCGGGCGGCGCTGCGGGTCAGGCACCGCACCTCGTGCCCGGACTCCAGCAGGCGCGGGCCCAGGCGCCCGCCGATGTATCCCGTCGCACCCGTTACCAAGCACCGCATAAACCCAACTGTGCCCTCGAAGAGGCCTGGACAAGCCATATGCTCGAAATCGGCAGCGCTGCCTGCTCGCGGGGAGGGCACGTGGAGACCTTTTGGGGGCCGGATTTCGCCGCGCTCGAGGCGGGCGATCCGGAGATCGCGGGTGTCCTGCTGGCCGAGGTCGAGCGGCAGCGCACCGGGCTGCAGCTGATCGCCAGCGAGAACTTCACCTCCCCGGCGGTGCTGGCCGCGCTGGGTTCGACGCTGGCAGACAAGTACGCCGAGGGTTATCCGGGCGAGCGCTACTACGGCGGTTGCGCCGAGGTCGACAAGGCCGAGCGGCTGGCCGTCGAGCGGGCCGAGGAGCTGTTCGGCGCCGAGCACGCCAACGTGCAGCCGCACTCGGGAGCGGCGGCCAACCTGGCGGCGTACGCGGCCCTGGCCGAACCGGGCGATCCGGTGCTGGCCATGGAGCTGGCGCACGGGGGGCATCTGACCCACGGCAGCCGGGTCAACTTCAGCGGCAAGTGGTTCCACCCGATCGCCTACCGTGTCCACCCGGACACCGAGGAGATCGACTACGACGAGGTACGCGACCTCGCGCTGGCCCATCGACCCAAGATGATCATCTGCGGCGCCACGGCGTACCCCCGGCTGATCGACTTCGCCCGGTTCCGCGAGATCGCCGACGATGCCGGGGCCTATCTGGTGGTCGACGCCGCGCACTTCATCGGGCTGGTGGCCGGGCGGGCCGCCCCGTCCCCGGTGCCGCACGCCGACGTGGTCACCTGCACCACTCACAAGGTTCTGCGCGGCCCCCGCGGCGGCATGATCCTGTGCCGGGCCGAGCTGGCCCAGCGGATCGACAAGGCGGTCTACCCGTTCGTTCAGGGCGGGCCGATGATGCATGCCGTCGCGGCCAAGGCGGTGGCCCTGCGCGAGGCGTCGCTGCCGGGTTTCCGCACGTACGCCCGGCAGGTCGTCAAGAACGCCCAGGCGCTGGCCGCGGGCCTGGCCGCCGAGGGGATGCGCCTGGTCGCCGGTGGCACCGACACCCACCTGGCGCTGGCCGACCTGCGCGGGCTCGGGGTCTCCGGCCGGGATGCCGAGACCCGGTGCGCGCTGGCCCGCATCACGCTGAACAAGAACGCCATCCCGTACGATCCGGAGCGACCCGCGGTGGCCTCGGGCATCCGGGTGGGCACGCCGAGCGTGACCACCCAGGGGATGCGCGAGGGCGAGATGCGGCAGATCGCCGGCCTGATCGGCGTGGCCGTGCGCAGCGATCCGGATACCGTGGGCGGGGCGTCCCGTCTCGCTGACGCCGCAGACGAGGTCGCCGACCTGGTGCGACGTTTCCCGGCCCACGGGCGGCAGGAGGTTATGGCGTGACCGACTGCATCGGACTGAGCGAAGTGGTCGTGGGGCCCGGAGGGCATGCCTTGGAGGCGCGAGCTTGAGTACCGAGATCGACGAGTACGAGCTGGAGCGGCAGCGGGCGCTGGAGTTCCAGCAGCGGCGTGCGGCCGAGGACGAGGACGACGACCGGCCGCTTCCCGACCTGCCCCCGCTGCCCGCCGACCCGCGCTGGCGCGTGGCCCACCTGCCGTTCCTGACCATCGTCTCGTTCGCGCTGATCCTGTGTGCCGCCTCTGCCGGGTTCTTCGCGGGCGGCACGACAGCGGCGCTCGGCGCCTCGCTGGGCGTGGTCATCGTCACGATCAGCTACACGATGTCCACCCTGATCATCGCGTGGGCCGACACCGTACGCCCGGCCCTGCTGATGCCGTTGGCCCTGCTCACGTACGTGCTGAAGTACAGCGTGCTCGGCGTCGTGCTGGCCTACGGGGTGGAGAGCGCCTGGGCCGGCAAGGACGCGCTCGGCTGGGGCATCGTCGCGGGCGTGATCGTGTGGACCGGCGTCCAGGCGTGGTGGTTCCACCGGGTGAGTCGCCCGAAGTGATCTTCTAACCGTCGTTTCGCCTCGTCAGCGCCCCAATCGTGGTTTGTTGACCACGAAACGGTGACGTGACCGGTTGTGTGATGTCGGGCGATGGCGAAGGGGGAGTACCGTGTCGCTTCAGTTGCGAGACTCCTAACGCCTGGACAACTGCGGTTGTGCGGGGGGTCCCGCTTAGCCTCGTGTTTCCTGCTGATATCGTTCGGGCCGTCATGACCGGTCAAGAACCTCCCACCAAACCCAGCGGTGACGACGACCAGCCCCCACCCGACACGGGCATGGGAATGACGGCCGTCGCTTATCTCATCTCCGGCATGGTGGTGTGGGGAGCGATCGGTTTGCTGGTCGACCACTGGGTCGGGACCAAGGGCATATTCGCCGGTATCGGTGCTGTCGTTGGTATCGGCGGCGGTGTCTACCTCATTGTGCGCCGTCTCGGCGCCTGACAGGAAAGGGCTACGGTGATCGGTCAGTCGATCGTCCTCGCAGCGGAAGTTCCGTTCCCGCCGAGTGTCGAGGACTTCTACCTGCCCAGCATCCTGCCTTGGGGAGAGCACAACTCGTACTGGTTCACCAAGATCACGGCGCTGCTGTGGATCACGGTGGCCGCCATCATCATCTTCTTCCTGGCCACGTACCGGAAGCCGCAGCTCGTCCCGACCAAGAAGCAGTGGCTCGCCGAGAGCATCTACGGCTTCGTGCGCAACAACATCGCGGTCGACATGCTGGGCAAGCGGGGCGTCAACTTCGCTCCGTATCTGACCACGCTGTTCGTCTTCATTCTGCTGATGAACTTCTGGGCCATCGTGCCCTTCGCGCAGATCTCGCCGAACTCGCACATCGCGTTCCCGGCCATTCTCGCGGTCATCAGCTACGTGATGTTCATCTACATCGGCATGAAGCACCACGGCGGGCTGAAGTACTTCAAGCACGCGCTCATTCCGCCCGCGCCGTGGTTCATTCTGCCGCTGCTGATCCCGATCGAGTTCTTCTCGACGTTCCTCGTGCGGCCCTTCTCGCTCGCCGTTCGTCTGTTCGCCAACATGTTCGCCGGCCACATGCTGCTGCTGGTGTTCACGCTGGGTGGCTTCGCGATGCTCAACGCCAACGTCTGGTTCGCGCCGTTCTCGGTCGTGTCCTGGGTGATGACGATCGCGCTGACCTTCCTGGAGTTCCTGGTCATCTGCCTCCAGGCCTACGTCTTCACGGTGCTCACCGCCAGCTACGTCCAGGGCGCGCTCGCCGACGAGCACTGAGATTGCCTAGCAACATCCGTAACACCCGTTGTCGTCCCGCGTGACAGACACGCGAGATACCAGGAGGAATTGCAATGGTTGACGTTATTGCCGCCGTCGGTGGTAGCACCGCCGCCATCGGCTACGGCCTCGCCGCCATCGGCCCCGGCATCGGTGTGGGTCTCGTCTTCTCGGCCTACATCCAGTCGACCGCCCGTCAGCCGGAGTCGTCGCGCCTCACCCTGCCGTACGTCTGGATCGGCTTCGCCGTCATCGAGGCGCTCGCCCTGCTGGGTATCGCGTTCGGCTTCATCTGGGCCGGCGAGTTCTAAGCCCCTTCCCGCGCAGCGGAGGTCTTTATGATCACCAAACTAGCGACTGACGTCACAACGCTGGCTGCTGAGGGCGCTACCGAGCACAACCCGATCATCCCGCTCTGGCAGGAGGTCGTCCTCGGCCTGATCGCCTTCTCGATCCTCTGCTTCGTGCTGATGAAGTTCGTCTTCCCCATGATGGAGAAGACCTTCGCGGCGCGGGTGGATGCGATCGAGGGTGGCATCAAGCGCGCCGAGGCTGCTCAGGCCGAGGCCAACCAGCTCCTCGAGCAGTACAAGGCCCAGTTGGCCGAGGCTCGCACCGAGGCCGCGCGCATCCGCGACGAGGCCCGGGCCGACGCCGAGGGCATCCGCCAGGACATCCTGGCCAAGGCCCGCGAGGAGTCGGACCGCATCATCGGCGCCGGCCAGGAGCAGCTCGCCGTGCAGCGCGAGAGCATCGTGCGTGAGCTGCGCTCCGAGGTCGGATCGCTCGCGGTCGACCTGGCCAGCAAGATCGTCGGCGAGAGCCTTGCCGACGAGGCCCGCAGCCGGGGCACCGTCGAGCGGTTCATCAACGAGCTCGGCACGGCCGGCTCGGCGGGCGGGCGGCGCTGATGGCGTCGACCGTCAGCCAGCAGGCCACGGCCGAGGCGAGCGCGAAGTTCGCCGCCGGCACCACCACGGCCACGAGCGCGCAGATCGCCTCGGCCGCCGACGAGATCCTGTCGGTGGCCGGTCTGCTGCGGGCTCAGCCCCGGCTCCGCCGGGCGCTGACCGACCCGTCGAGGTCCGCCGGCGACCGGGCCGGGCTGGTCCGATCGCTGCTGGCCGGCAAGGTCGCCGAGGTCGTGCTCGACACGGTGTCGGCCCTGGTGTCCGGCCGGTTCTCGCGGCCGTCCGAGCTGCTCGACGCCGTCGAGCGGCTGGGCGCCGACGCCGTGCTGGACGCCGCCCAGAAGGACGGCAAGCTGGCCGACGTCGAGGACGAGCTGTTCCGCTTCGGACAGATCGTCTCGGGCAACCCCCAGCTCGCCGTCACGCTGAGCGATGCCGGTGCGCCGGTCGAGCGCCGCGTTAAGCTGGTGACGGACTTGCTCAAGGGCAAGGCCCAGCCGGCCACGGTGCGGCTCGCCGAGATCGCTCTCGAGGGCTTCGGGGGCCGCGGCTTCGAGGCGTCGTTGACCCGGCTGGTCGAGCTGACCGCCGCGAAGCGTGACCGTGAGGTCGCGTACGTGACGGTCGCCAAGCCGCTCACCGACGCCGACGAGCAGGCGCTGGCTGCCAAGTTGTCCGACATCTACGGTCGATCGGTCTCCCTGAAGGTCGACGTCGATCCCGCGATCATCGGCGGTGTCAGCGTCCGGGTCGGTTCCGATCTCTACGACGGCACGATCCTGCGCCGGCTCAACTCCGCCAAGCAGGCATTCGCGAAGTAGTTTCTTACCCTCGGTTCAGGAGTACTCGAACTGAGCAGGCCCCTCGGTGGCGGGAACGTCCCGAGCTAGACAGAGAAGGCAGAGGATGGCCGAGCTGACCATCTCCTCGGACGAGATCCGGGGGGCGCTAGAGCGCTACGTCTCGTCCGCTACCAATGAGGTCACCCGCGAAGAGGTCGGCATCGTCTCCGATGCGGGCGACGGCATCGCGCACGTCGAGGGCCTGCCCTCGGTGATGGCGAACGAACTGCTCGAGTTCGAGGACGGCACGCTGGGTGTCGCCCAGAACCTCGACGTCCGCGAGATCGGCGTCGTGGTCCTGGGTGACTTCGCCGGCATCGAGGAGGGCCAGCAGGTCAAGCGGACCGGCCGCGTCCTCTCGGTTCCGGTCGGCGACGCCTTCCTCGGCCGTGTGGTCGACCCGCTGGGCCGGCCGATCGACGACCGCGGCGACATCGTCAGCGAGGGCGACCGCGAGCTCGAGCTCCAGGCGCCCAACGTGATGGCCCGCCAGCCGGTGAAGCAGCCGCTGCAGACCGGCATCAAGGCGATCGACGCCATGACGCCGATCGGCCGCGGCCAGCGCCAGCTGATCATCGGCGACCGCAAGACCGGCAAGACCACGGTCGCGATCGACACGATCATCAACCAGCGCGCCAACTGGGAGTCCGGCGACCCCGAGAAGCAGGTTCGCTGCATCTACGTCGCGATCGGGCAGAAGGCGACCACCATCGCCTCGATCCGCGGGACGCTCGAGGAGCAGGGCGCGCTCGAGTACACGACGATCGTCGCCGCCCCGGCCTCCGACCCGGCCGGCTTCAAGTACATCGCCCCGTACACCGGCTCGGCCATCGGCCAGCACTGGATGTACGCCGGCAAGCACGTCCTGATCGTCTTCGACGACCTGACCAAGCAGGCCGAGGCGTACCGCGCCGTGTCGCTGCTGCTGCGCCGCCCGCCGGGCCGCGAGGCGTACCCGGGCGACGTCTTCTACCTGCACTCCCGGCTGCTCGAGCGCTGCGCCAAGCTCTCCGACGAGCTCGGCGGCGGCTCGATGACCGGTCTGCCGATCATCGAGACCAAGGCCAACGACATCTCGGCCTACATCCCGACGAACGTCATCTCGATCACCGACGGCCAGATCTTCCTGGAGACCGACCTGTTCGCCTCGGGTGTCCGCCCGGCGATCAACGTCGGCACCTCGGTGTCCCGGGTCGGCGGTTCGGCGCAGGTCAAGGCCATGCGCTCGGTCTCCGGCCGCCTGCGCCTCGACCTGGCCCAGTTCCGCGAGCTGGAGGCGTTCTCGGCCTTCGCCTCCGACCTGGACAAGGCGTCGCGGGCCCAGCTCGAGAAGGGCGTACGCCTGGTCGAGCTGCTCAAGCAGCCGCAGTACTCGCCGTACTCGGTGGTCGACGAGGTCATCACGATCTGGGCCGGCACCACCGGTCAGCTCGATGACATCGACGTCGCCGACGTGCGCCGCTTCGAGCAGGACTTCCTCGGCTGGGTCAAGCGGCACCGCAGCGACACCTACACCGCGATCGAGTCGACCGGCCTGCTGTCCGACGACGACATCGAGAACCTGAAGAGCGGCGTGACCGAGTTCAAGGAGCTCTTCAAGCGCGGCGAGACGGGTGCGGCGGTCAACGAGGACCCGGCTGAGCCGCTCGAAGAGGGCCGCCAGACGCGCGAGACGGTGACCCGCGAGGTTTCCCGTCCGGGCGAAGGCCAGTAGTCATGGCCGGTCAGGTACAGGCTCTTCGGCGGCGCATCCGCACCGTCAAGTCGACCAAGAAGATCGCGAAGGCGCAGGAGCTGGTCGCCACCAGCCGTATCGCCAAGGCTCAGGAGCGGGTTCAGGCTTCCAAGCCGTACGCGGAGGCGATCACCCAGGTCCTGACCGCCCTGGCGTCCAACGCGACGATCGACAACCCCCTGCTGGTCGGGCGCGAGCGCGTCCGGCGGGCGGGTGTCCTGCTCATCACCAGCGACCGCGGCCTGGCCGGCGCCTACAACGCGAACGCCATCCGCACCGCCGAGCAGCTGATCGAGCGGCTCAAGGCGGACGGCAAGGCTCCGGTGCTCTACGTCGTCGGCCGCAAGGGCGTCGGCTACTACCGGTTCCGTAACCGGCCGATCGAGACCAGCTGGACGGGCTTCTCCGAGCGACCGTCGTTCTCCGACGCCAAGGCGATCGGTGACGCCCTGCTGGACGCTTTCGTGGCCGGCGCGGACGACACCGACACGACCTACGGTCCCGACGGGATCCAGGGCGTCGACGAGCTGCACATCGTCAGCACGCAGTTCAAGTCGCTGATGACGCAGAGCGCCGAGGCGCACTTCCTGGCCCCGATGCAGGTCGAGGAGCGCGAGGTCGAGCCCGGGCTGCGCCCGGCCTACGAGTTCGAGCCGGACGCCGACGAGCTGCTCGACGCGCTGCTGCCGAAGTACCTCAACACGCGGATCTACGCGGCGTTGCTGGACTCGGCGGCGAGCGAGTCGGCTTCCCGGCGCCGGGCGATGAAGAGCGCGTCGGACAACGCGGACGACCTGCTCAAGCGGTACACGCGCGAGATGAACTCCGCGCGGCAGGCTGCGATCACCCAGGAAATCAGTGAGATCGTCGGCGGCGTTGAGGCGCTGTCCTCGGCAGGAAGTGATATGTGATGACTGCTGTAGCTGAGCCCACCAAGGCGGAGACCGGTGTCGGCCGCGTCGTCCGGGTCATCGGCCCGGTCGTCGACGCCGAGTTCCCCCGTGACTCCATGCCGGAGATCTTCAACGCGCTGCACGTCTCGGTGACCCTGTCCGAGGGCACCAAGACGCTGACGCTCGAGGTCGCCCAGCACCTGGGTGACAACATCGTCCGCGCCATCTCGATGCAGCCGACCGACGGCCTGGTCCGCGGCGCCGAGGTCACCGACACCGGCGCGCCGATCTCGGTGCCTGTCGGCGACGTGACCAAGGGCCACGTGTTCAACGCCCTCGGCGAGGTGCTCAACGCCGACCCGTCCACCCTGGACGTCCAGGAGCGCTGGTCGATCCACCGCAAGCCGCCGGCGTTCGCCGACCTCGAGCCCAAGACCGAGATGCTGGAGACCGGCATCAAGGTGCTCGACCTCCTCGCCCCGTACGTGCGTGGTGGCAAGATCGGCCTGTTCGGCGGCGCGGGCGTGGGCAAGACGGTGCTCATCCAGGAGATGATCATCCGGGTCGCCCGTAACTTCGGCGGCACCTCGGTGTTCGCCGGCGTCGGCGAGCGCACCCGTGAGGGCAACGACCTCATCCTGGAGATGGAGGAGGGTGGCGTTCTCGACAAGACCGCCCTCGTCTTCGGCCAGATGGACGAGCCGCCGGGCACCCGCCTGCGCGTCGCCCTGTCCGCGCTGACCATGGCCGAGTACTTCCGGGACGTCCAGAACCAGGAGGTGCTGCTCTTCATCGACAACATCTTCCGGTTCACCCAGGCCGGTTCCGAGGTCTCCACCCTGCTCGGCCGCATGCCGTCGGCCGTGGGTTACCAGCCCACGCTGGCCGACGAGATGGGCGAGCTGCAGGAGCGCATCACCTCGGTCCGGGGCAAGGCCATCACCTCGCTCCAGGCGATCTACGTGCCCGCCGACGACTACACCGACCCGGCGCCGGCCACCACGTTCGCTCACCTGGACGCGACGACCAACCTCGAGCGGTCGATCTCCGACAAGGGCATCTACCCCGCCGTGGACCCGCTGGCCTCCAGCTCGCGGATCCTGGCGCCCGAGTTCGTCGGCGCCGAGCACTACGCGGTCGCCCGTGAGGTGCAGCGCATCCTGCAGAAGTACAAGGACCTGCAGGACATCATCGCCATCCTCGGTATGGACGAGCTCTCGGAAGAGGACAAGGTCACGGTGCAGCGGGCTCGCCGCATCGAGCGCTTCCTCTCCCAGAACACGTACGCCGCCGAGCAGTTCACCGGCGTTCCCGGCTCGACGGTTCCGCTCAAGGAGACCATCGAGGCGTTCAAGAAGATCAGCGAGGGCGAGTACGACAACTTCCCCGAGCAGGCCTTCTTCATGTGCGGTGGCCTCGAGGACCTCGAGAAGAACGCGCACGAGCTGATGAAGGGCTGACTTTTCGCCGGCTCGCGCCTTGCGAGGACTCAGAGTGAACGGAGCCGCGCCGACCGTAGAGGTGGGCGCGGCTTCGTCATGTCCGACAGAAGTTGTGTCCGTTTTGTGCTGTTCTGCTGCGATCCGAGCGAACGGGGTCTGGTTACTCTTGTCGGCGTCCGATCGGAACCTGGGGGAGTAAGTGGCGAAGTCCGGGAAACGCACGCCCCTGTGGGCGCGGCTCTGCGCGATCTTCGGGTGCGTGCTCATGGTGGTCGCCGGTGGCGCCCTCGTCGCCCAGCAGGTGCTCGTCTCGCGCTACGCCGGGTCGATCGAGACGCAGAACCTGCTCGGCGCGCCCGCGGCCAAGGCCGACGCCAAGGCGGCCGACATCACCGGGCCGCTCAACATCCTGCTGGTCGGCATCGACCCGCGCAGCGACGAGCAGACCCCGCTCAGCGACTCGATCATCGTGGCGCACATCCCCAAGGACATGAGGCAGGCGTACCTGTTCTCGGTCCCGCGTGACCTGGTGGTCGACATTCCGCCGTTCGAGAAGACGGGCTTCAAGGGCGGCCGCTCCAAGATCAATGCCGCGATGGGGTACGGCAGCGCGGTCGGCAACGGCAAGCACGACGTGGTCCAGGGTTTCGAGCTCCTGGCCAAGACGGTCGGCCAGCTCACCGGCATCCGCGAGTTCGACGCCGGCGCCATCATCAACTTCAACGGCTTCAAGGCGATCGTCGAGGCCATGGGCGGCGTGACCATGACGATCGACCAGAACGTGAAGTCCGAGCACCTGCAGCCCAACGGCAAGCCGCGCCCGCGCCTGGCCCGGTGCGCCGACAACTCCTGTGCCCACCCCTATTACGGCCCTCAGGCCGAGTACAAGAAGGGCACGTACCACCTGCAGGCCTGGCAGGCGCTCGACTACGTGCGGCAGCGCTACGGCCTGCCCCGCGGTGACTACGACCGCCAGCGGCACCAGCAGCAGTTCATCAAGGCGATGGCCAAGCAGGCGCTCGGCAAGGACGTGGTGACCAACCCGGCCAAGCTCGACCGGGTGCTCAAGGCGGCCGGCAAGGCCCTGATCTTCGACGGCGGCGGCTACAGCGTCGTCGACTGGGCGTTCTCCATGAAGAACATCCGCTCCGACGACATGACGCTGATCAAGCTGCCCGGCAGCTCGATCATCGACAACGGCCGCTACCGCGGCGAGGAGCTCGACTCCTCGGCGAAGGACTTCTTCGCCTCGATCCGGCAGGACACGGTTCAGGACTTCGTCTTCCGTCACCCGGAGTACATCAACAACAACGCCGGTTGACGGTGTGGCGGTTGCCACCCCCTACCACGGCGACCAGCAGCGCCGACTAGACTTCACCCATTCGGCGGTGCCGCCGGAGGTCAAAGCAGGCTCAACAGGAGGACAGCGTGGCCAACCAGCTGCCCGTCAAGGTCGTTGCCGTAGAGGAACGCATCTGGTCCGGCGAGGCCGAAATGCTCGTCGCGCGCACCACCGAGGGTGAGATCGGTGTGCTGCCGGGCCACGCTCCGCTGCTCGGCCTGCTCAAGGAGCCGTCGCAGGTGCGGGTCAAGCTCGCCGGCGGCGAGCAGCTGACCTACGACGTGACAGGCGGCTTCCTCTCGATCGACGCCGACGGTGTGACCGTCCTGGCCGAGAGCGCCACGCCCGCCACTCCCGAGTCCCGCTGACTCCGCGATGCAGGTTCTGGAAGTCTTCGGAATCTGCGTCGGTGCGCTGCTCTTCGTCCTCTTCGCGGTCTTCCTCCGCCGCCGGCTGCTCATGCTCGGCGGCGGGACGATCCGCCTGCAGATCCGCGTCACCACGATCGTTCCCGGCCGCGGCTGGTCCACCGCGATCGGCCAGTTCGCGGGCAACACGCTGCGGATCCACCGCATGTTCAGCTTCGCCTTCCGCCCCAAGCGCATCCTTGACCGCGGCGCCACGGTGGTCGAGGAGCGCCGGCCCCCCGAGGGCCCCGAGCGCCTCACGATGCCCGGTCACTGGGTGATCCTGCGCCTCGCCACCACGATCGACGAGATCGAGATCGCCATGGCCGAGTCCACGGTCACCGGCTTCCTCTCCTGGCTCGAGGCCGCCCCACCCGGGCCGCCCGGCAGCGTCGCGCCCCGCCCCTCCCTCGGCCCGCGCACGATCGAGCCGTAACAGCCGGTGAACGTCGCGCCCCGCCCGCGCACGATCGAGCCGTAACGGCCGTATTGGCCCTCGCCCCACCCGCGCGCAGGTCTTAGCTTTCGGGCATGCGCATTCGAATCGTCGACGCCTTCACCGACCGCCCGTTCGCCGGCAACCCGGCCGGCGTGGTTGTGTTCGACCGCCCCGAGTTCCCCTCCGACGAGTGGATGGCCCAGGTGGCGGCCGAAGTCAACCTGTCCGAGACAGCGTTCGTGCACCCGTCCGACGGCGAGGCCGACTACGAGCTGCGCTGGTTCACCCCCGCCGTCGAGGTCGCCCTCTGCGGCCACGCCACCCTGGCCACCGCCCACGTCCTCGGTGTCCACGGCACGGTCAGCTTCGCCACCCGCAGCGGCGTGCTGACCGCCACCACAGGCCAGGACGGTTGGATCACGCTGGACTTCCCGACCGCGCCCCTGACCCCGCTGACGCCCGACCCGAAACTGCTCGACGTGCTGGGGGCGACGCCCGTCTCCGTGCACCACACCGGCCCCAACACCGATGACGTGCTGCTGGAGTTGCTCGACGAGACCGCCGTACGGGATCTGACCCCCGACCTGACCACGCTGGCCGGCTACGACCAGCGGGGCGTGATCGTCACTGCCCGGGCCGACGACCCCGGCAGCGGCTACGACTTCGTTTCCCGCTTCTTCGGCGCCGCGGCCGGCGTGGGCGAGGACCCGGTGACCGGCAGCGCCCACACCGCCCTGGCGCCGTTCTGGTCGGGGCGGTTGGGCGGTCGCGCGGAGCTGGTCGGCTGTCAGGCGTCCCGGCGGGGCGGGTTGGTCAGGGTTTCCTTGCGGGGCGACCGCACGCTGCTGACCGGCCAGGCCGTAACCGTCATCGACGGCGAGCTGCTGGTGTGACTCCGTCCCCCTTCGCCCGGCATATGCCGCATGCTGGTGTCCCTGCCCCGGGGGGTGACGGGTAGGTCCCGGCGAGTGCAGGGACATATCCGCTGCTGTTCGGCGTGTGCCTGTGGAGAGGTAAGACGGCCGAGACGGCCTGCGCGCCGAACCGCCGAGATCAGAGGGCTGCCGGCTTACGGGGTGGAGGGCCGGCGCATCAGACCCACGTAGAGGCGGTCGCGGAGGGTGTTGGCGGTCTGCTTGGGCAAGGCGCGGTGCAGGTCGCGCAGCACGACGCGGAGGAGCACGTTGACCTCGCCGTCGCGGATGTCGAGGCGGTGGCGGGCGGCGGGCGGCAACGCGGCGGGTGGGGTGATCGACTCGATGGCTACCTCTTCGACCAGGTGAGCGTCGGGGCCGAGCAGGTGCCGCACTCGGTCGCCCAGGTCTTCGGCTGTCACGTCGGCGGGCAGGGCGACCGAGAGGTCCCGGCGGGCCGCGGGCTGGGCCGAAACCGGGCGGTACGGCGTCAGGTCGAGCATCTGGTCGCTCACCCGCGGGTCCGTGGAGCGCAGCAGGCGGATGTCGTCGACGTTCTTGCGCAGCATCAGCAGACGGTCGAGACCCAACCCGAGAGCCAGCCCGTGCCGGTCAAGGCCCACGACATGCGGGGCCGCTACGCCGCACTCGCCGATCTCCACCCAGGTGTCGCCGGACCGGGCCTGGATCTCCAGGCCGTCGGTCGTGTAGGGATGTGTTGCCGGGGTGGTCCGCCATTCGGCGCCGGGCAGAGCCGCCTCCACGACAGCCTTGACCAGCGTCACGAGGGCGGCCGGGGCGGGTGGCGGGGACGCTGGGGGACTGATCCACCACAGGTCGAGTTGGTGGGGCGTGCCGGTGTGCAGGCGGTCGATGGAGTCGCGGCGGTAGACCATGCCCGGACACACGAGCAGCGCCTCGGTTGGGGGCACTTTCCGCAACGCGCCCGGGATGAGGGCTGATGTCTGAGAACGCAGCATGCGCCGCTCGTCGACATATCGGGTGTAGCGGCTGTCCCGGGCCGCCGCCGTGGGGCTGTAGCCGAGGTGGTCGTAGTTGTCGGCCACGTCGACAATCCGGGCGCCGCGGTGCGCGACCACGACGGCGTGCGGATAGCGGGCTTGTGCCGCTTCGAGGACGGCGCCGACGACCGCCTGGATCGCGTGCGGGCCCGCGGCGGGGTCGGTGAGGTCGCGTACGGCCAGGTCGGCGGCGAGCGTGGAAGGGAGCATCGGCTTCTCCTTGTCGAGGACACGAGGAGGCCGAAAACGGGAACGGCCGCCCCGTGGGACGGCCATGTGGGACAAACGCGCAGGTCAGCCGGCCGCCAGTGGGGGCCGGGCGAAGACAGCGACGCGTGACGTCATGTCCCGATGGTGACACCTGCCGGCGCGGCGGTCACGCGCTTTTCCGGGTGGGCGGGGCGGACTGCAGTTCGACCTCGAAGCCCCAGGCGTCCTCGAGGTAGGCCGCGTACGAGGTGGGGCCGCCCGCCCGTGGATGGCGGTCGGGGAACAGCAGGGTCCAGCCGTGCGACGACGAAGCGGCGGTGAGGCGGTCGACCTCGGCCGGGCCGTCCACGGTGAAGGCAAGGTGGTTGAGGCCGGGGGCGAGCCGGTCGTGCACGCTGCCGGAGAGCGCGGGGGACTGTTCGAGCACCAGGTAGACGTCGTCATGAAGCCAGGAACGGCCGCCGGGCCAGTCCTGGTACGGCTGCCAGCCCAGGGAACCCAGCAGCCAGCCCCACGGCTCCAGCGCGCCGGCCAGGTCGGGCACCCAGAGCTCCACGTGGTGCAGCATCAGGCCGCGCCGCCCCCGGGGACCCACTTCACGTCGCCGCCCGGGTTGGCGATGCGGGACAGGATGAAGAGCAGGTCGGAGAGGCGGTTCAGGTACTTCGCGGGCAGGTCGCCCGTACGGGAGGGGTCGGTCTGCAGCAGGGCCCACGTCGAGCGTTCGGCCCGGCGCGCGACCGTGCGGGCCACGTGCAGCAGGGCCGCCCCGGCGGTGCCACCGGGCAGGATGAAGCTGTCGAGGGCGGGCAGGCGCTCGTTGAACTCGTCGCACCACCCCTCGAGCCGGGTCACGTACTCCTCGGTGATCCGCAGCGGCGGGTACGGCGGGTTCTCCGTCTCGGGGTTGCACAGGTCGGCCCCGACGTCGAAAAGATCGTTCTGGATGGCGGTGAGCACCTTGCGGACGTCGGCCGGCAGGTCGCCGAGCGCCAGCGCCACCCCGATCGCGGCGTTGCACTCGTCGGCGTCCGCGTACGCCACGATGCGCGGATCGGTCTTGCCGGCGACCTCGTTGTTGCCGAGGCGGGTCTGCCCGGCGTCGCCGGCACGGGTGTAGATGCGAGTCAGGTGAACAGCCATGCGCTGAGCCTAATGGGCCTGTCCTGCCGGCCCTCGCCGTCCGGGCCGACGCACGTTGCGGCTGGGTGCGCTCGGTGCGGGCGGTCACGCCGACCTCTACTGAGCACCCTACGGAGGCGCGGCTGGGCGCTCCCCCATACCATGGCCCGCGTGGATGTGATCAGGGTGAAGGGCGGCACGCCGCTGACCGGTGAGGTCACTGTGGGTGGCGCGAAGAACTCGGCGCTCAAGCTGATGGCGGTGGCGTTGCTCGCGCCGGGCCGCAGCGTCGTCGAGAACGTTCCGCGGATCACCGACATCGCCATCATGGCCGAGGTGCTGCGCCGGTTGGGCTGCCAGGTGTCGCTCGAGGGCGGCCAGGCGACCATCGACGTGCCGGACAACCCGGGCAGTGAGGCCGACTACGACCTGGTCCGCCGTCTGCGCGCGTCGATCTGCGTGCTTGGCCCGCTCCTCGCCCGTACGGGATATGTCCGTGTCGCCCTCCCCGGCGGCGACATGATCGGTTCCCGCGGCCTCGACATGCACGTCTCCGGCCTGGCCCGGATGGGGGCGCAGATCTCCGGCGAGCACGGCTTCGTCATCGCCTCGGCGCCGGGCGGTCTGCGCGGCGGCAAGATCTGGCTGGACTTCCCCAGCGTCGGCGCCACCGAGAACCTGCTGATGGCGGCGGTGCTTGCCAAGGGCGTGACCGAGATCGACAACGCGGCCCGCGAGCCCGAGATCGTCGACATCTGCGAGATGCTGATCGCGATGGGCGCCCGGATCGACGGGGCCGGCACGTCGACGCTCACCATCGAGGGGGTGGACGAGCTCAAGCCCGTACGCCACCGCACCGTTGGCGACCGCATCGTCGGCGGCACCTGGGCTTTCGCCTCGGCCATGACCCGCGGCGACGTGACGGTCCAGGGTGTGCGGCCCGAGTTCCTCGACGTCGCGCTCGACAAACTGGTCACGGCGGGCGCCACGGTCGAGCCGGGCGACAACCAGTTCCGCGTACGGATGACCGACCGCCCTCAAGCCGTCGACATCGTGACCCTGCCGTACCCGGGTTTCGCGACCGACCTGCTGCCGATGGCGATCGGCCTGGCCGCGGTGGCCGGTGGCTCCTCGCTGATCACCGAGAACATCTTCGACGGCCGGTTCATGTTCGTGAACGAGATGGTGCGGCTCGGCGCCGACATCCGTACGGACGGGCATCACGCGGTGGTCAACGGGCGGGAACGGCTGTCCGGGGCGCCGGTGCGGGCCACCGACATCCGGGCCGGGGCGGGTCTGGTCATCGCCGGGCTGTGCGCCGAGGGCGTGACCGAGGTGGGTGAGGTGCACCACATCGACCGCGGCTACCCCGACTTCGTGGCCGACCTGGCCAAGCTGGGTGTCGAGGTGGAAAGGGCCGATGTGCCGGAGCCGACGTTCGATTTCTAGAGCGCGGGGGAGTCCCCGACGAGCCGCCGCGCCGCCTCGACCTGCTCGGGGAAGACCAGCACCACCGTACGGCCGTCCCGGTCGTACGTGTGGGTCGCTCTGATGCCCGCCTCGCCGAGGAGCCGACGGATCTCATCGGCCACGTCGGCGTCGGTGGTGACCGCGGCCGGGCAGAGCAGGCCGTAGTCGTCGGAGTCGGAGAAGATGGCGAGCCCGGTGCCGGGGTCGGGTTCCGTCGCGAGCGTCCACTGCAGTCCCATGCGCCAGAAGATCGCGCCGAGCAGGCCGACCAGACCGACGGCGATCAGCGGTCCGGCGAGGTACCAGCCGTTGCCTGAGGGCATGGGCATAGTCTCGCACCGGTACGTGCGCTTTTCCCCGAAATTGCCCCGATCGAGCGGCACCCCCTGGGCTGAGTTTCCGTTCAGGAATCCCGTTAGGGTGTGCCTGTTGTTCTCGACGTCGAGGGGGAAACACACATGGCGGGTCGACTCGCGGTCATCGGCTCCGGGCTGATGGGTTCCGGCATCGCGCAGGTCTCGGCGCAGGCCGGCTGGCAGGTCACGATGCGGGACGTGGACGACGCGGCGACCGGCCGCGGCATGGCGGCGATCCGTGACTCGCTGAGCCGGTTCGCGGCCAAGGGCAAGATCACCGAGGAGGAGGCGGAGGCGACGCTCGGGCGGATCACGCCGACCACCGACCTCGACGCCGCCGCCGACGCCGACGTGGTGGTCGAGGCCATCTACGAGAAGGTCGAGGCCAAGCACGAGGTCTTCCGCACCCTCGACAAGATCTGCAAGGCCGACGCCGTGCTCGGCACCAACACGTCGGCCATCCCGATCACCCAGATCGCGACCGTCACCGAGCGGCCCGAGTCGGTGGTCGGCATCCACTTCTTCTCCCCGGTGCCGATGATGAAGCTGGTGGAGCTGGTCCGGGGCTATCAGACCTCCGACGAGACGCTGGCCGCCGCCCGGACGTACGCGGAGGAGGTCGGCAAGACCTGCGTCGAGGTCAAACGGGACGTGGCCGGTTTCGTCTCCAACCGCCTGTTCAGCGCGATCCTGGTCGAGGCGATCCAGCTGGTCGAGTCGGGCGTGGTCAGCGCGGCCGACCTGGACACCGTGATGAAGCTGGGCTTCGGGCACTCGATGGGCCCGCTGGCCACGGTCGACCTGACCGGCCTCGACGTCATGCTGAACGCGGCGACCAACATCTACCGCGACACCGCGGACGAGAAGTTCTTCCCACCGGAGCTGCTGCAGCGCATGGTTC
Organism: Paractinoplanes brasiliensis; assembly: GCF_004362215.1. Lineage (NCBI taxonomy): Bacteria > Bacillati > Actinomycetota > Actinomycetes > Micromonosporales > Micromonosporaceae > Paractinoplanes > Paractinoplanes brasiliensis. The sequence continues at coordinate 4,632,979 of NZ_SNWR01000001.1, forward strand.
AGGCCGGTGACCTGGGCCGAAAGACGGGTAAGGGCTTCTACACGTACTGATCGTTCATATTATGCCGATATGACACGTGGCGGACCGGCCCCCGAAGAGATGCAATGGGCGCTCGCCGAGGCCAGCAAGGAGGCCTTGGCGGTCGCCCCGGGCTGGTTCCGCACGTGGCCCACGACCGAGGACAAGTGGTCGTCGGTGAACGTCCGGGCAGCCACCCAGGTCATCGTCAACCACAGCCGTGAGGACGACCGGCATCCGAACAGCTGGACCGTACGCGCCGTCTTCGGCACCCACACGGTCGAGCTGCGCCTGGGCCCGTACGACTCCAAGGAGCAGGCGATCCTGGTCGCGCACGCCGTGCTCTCGGTGGCTTACAAGGATTAGGTGTTCTGTTCCTCGCGCTCCCGTGGGGCGACCCGCAACCGCACCTTGGTGATCGCGCGGCCGGTGACCTCGACGACCTCTGCCGTGTGCCCGTCGACCTGCACGGTCTCGCCCGGCTCGGTGGGGATGTGCCCGAGGTGGGCCAGCACCAGGCCGGCCACCGTGGTGTAGTCGCCCTCGTCGAGGTTGTCGACGTCGACGCCGATGTCGGGCAGGTCGTGGATCGGGAACGTGCCGGGCAGCAGCATCGAACCGTCCGGCTCGCGCACGATCGACTGCACGTCCCGGTCGGTCTCGTCGTAGATCTCGCCGACGATCTCCTCGACCAGGTCCTCCATGGTGACGATGCCGTCGATGGCGCCGCGCTCGTCAACGATCAGCGCGATCTGCTGGCGCTGGGCGCGCATCTGCTTCATCGCGTCCGACACCTTCAGCGTCTCGGGCAGGAACAGCGGCGCGTACATGTGATCCCGTACGGGTCCCTCGGCGTTGACCAGGTCGCGCAGGTGCACCACGCCGAGCACGTCGTCGAGGCCCATCGGCCCGGTGACCGGGGCCCGGGAGTGGCCGCCCGCGATCAACTGGGCCAGCGCCTCGTGCGAAGGCGTGTCCGCGCCCACCACCAGCACGTCCCGCCGCGGCACCAGGATCTCGCGCAGGATCCGGTCGGCGATCTCGAACGCGCCGCTGATGATCGTGCGCTGCTCGGGGGTGAACTCCTGCTGCTGGGTGACCAGGTCGCGGATCTCCTCGGTGGTCACCTCCTCACGGGCCGCGTTCGGGTCGGCGCCGGTCAGCCGGACCACCATGTCGGTCGACTTGCCGAGCAGCCAGACCACCGGACGCGAGAGCGTGGCCAGCATGTCGAGCGGGCGGGCCACCAGCAACGCCCAGCCCTCGGCCCGCTGCATGGCGATCCGCTTGGGGGCGAGCTCGCCGACCACGAGCGTGAAGAACGTCAGCACGATGGTGACGAGCACGATCGACGCCGGATTGGCGGCCGAGCCCAGGAAGCTCAGCGGGCCCGTCAGCGGCTTGGCCAGCGACACCGCGGCCGAGGCCGAGGCCAGGAAGCCGGCCAGCGTGATGCCGATCTGGATGGTGGCCAGGAACCGGTTGGGGTCGCGGGCCAGCTTGGCGAGCGTACGACCGGTGCGGCTCTGCCGTTCCAGACGCTGCAACTGACTGTCCCGCAGCGAGATCAGCGCCATCTCGCTGCCGGAGAACGCCGCGTTGAGCAGCACCAGCACGACGACGAGCACGATCTGCCAGCCATATCCGCCCATGGCGGCGACCAACCCCTTCGATTGTGGTCCCGCCGTTGTACCCGCGGGCACTGAAGATCAAGCCTGTCAGCAGGGGGCGATGCCTCGCTCCGGAGAGTGACATTTTCGCGGAAGCGGGCGGAGCCGGTCTACCGTTGGTGACCAGTACCCCTCCCCGGTTTGTCAGGCGCTACTGCCTGGACCGGAGGTGGCGGTGATGTTTCCTCTTCTCGAGACCCTCGTCCCGGCAGCAAGCTGGGCCGCCGTTGTGTTCCTCGGCAGCTTCGTCGTCTTCGTGGGGGCGGCGGTGACGGTCACGCTGCTGCATCGCGATCGCGAGGTGCGCCGGCACGCGGCCCGGGTGCTGCGCCAATTGCTGTGCTTCCTGAAGCGCTCCCGATGACTGCCGGCGGCCCGGGTGCCGGGCTTGGTGAAGCGCTCCCGATGACGGCCGCGGGTCAGTGGGTGGAGGCGAACGCCAGCGACATCAGGGTGGCCGCGACCATCCCGCCCAGCAGGGTCAGGCCGATCCCGCCGATGTCCAGCCGCGCCTGCAGCCGCCGATGCGCGAAGAGCGCGGCCACCGGCACCCCGGCCGAGGGCGCCACCAGGAACGCCAGCCAGCCCAGCCCGCGGACCACCGCCCCGCCCCAGATCCCCGTACTGCCGAAGGTCACCAGCCCCGACCCGACCAGCCCGGCCATGGCGGCGATCAGCGCGCCCAGCAACGGCAGCAACGGCAACGACCAGCGCGGCAGCGACCGGCGCCCGGCGGGCCGGACGGTGTGGTCGATCCGCTCGGCCGCCCGGGCCAGCAGCGCCCGGGGTGACTGCCGCGGCGGCGGCGGCCCGCCCGAACCGGTGTCGGCGTTGCGGGTCAGCGCGACCCGGGGCAGCGACTCGATCGGCAGCGGCTCGGGCATCTCGCCGATCGCGCGCACCCGCAGCCCGCGCGCGCGGCGCAGCTCGTCCCAGAGCCGGGCCGCCTCACGGTCGACGTCCAGCACCTGGGCCGCCGCGGCGCCGGCCCACCGATCGGCCGACAACGCGTCACCCTCGGCCCGGGCCAGTTCGCCAGCGGCCTGCGCCGCGCTCTCCTGGTAGGCCTGTTCGGCGTGGCTCAGCTCGTGATCTCGGCGCCGGGTCGCCTCGGCCAGCGCGCTGACCATCAGCTGGTAGTCCCGGCCGATCGGCTGCCGGTCACGTGTGGTCACTGTTCACCTCGTACGGGATGATGACTTCGGGCGTTCGGTGCACCGAGCGGTCGAAGAACAGGGCCCGGCGGGTGCGCGGATACCAGGCGGGGCCGCCGGGTTGCGGATACAGCGGGGCCAGGTCGGCGCCCTGCACGTCGAGCGCCACCCAGGCGCCGATCGGGTCGAGCCGGGCGCCCAGCCCGCCCAGTGAGTCTCGCAGCCGGGCCACCGAACGCCACCAGCCCAGCACGTGGGTGCGCTGCTCGGGACCCTCGGTGACGAGTTTGCGCAGCAGGGTCTGGTCGGCGCCGGCGTCGAGGGCGTAGCCGATCACGTAGTGCGGCACATCGAGCAGCGTCGTGCCGGGCAGCGTGTCGCACCAGTCGGCCGACGGCAGCTCGGCGATCAGGCGGGCGGCCGGGCGGGCCGCGTCGGGGTCCAGGCAGACGATGCTGAAGTGGGCCGGGCCCTGCGCGGCCAGCGACAACGCGGCCGAGGCGAGGATGTCACAGGCTTCGTCCGTACGGGTTCCGAGCACCGCCAGATTGCGTCCCGGCATGCGTCCGAGGCGTAACCGGGCCGGTCGAGCCGCCACGTCGATGCGTTCGCCCAGCACCGCGCCGGGGGAGGAGCCGACCGGGTAGGCGGCGCTGGGCACCGGACCGGCCGGGCGGCAGCTCTCGGGCAGCAGCGGCACCGCGTCGCCGTCGAAGAGGCGGGGCTCCTCACAACCGTCGGGCCGGTCGCGCCACAGCCGTCGTTGCAGGCTGCGCCAGACCAGGCGGTCGCCGGCGTCGGGCAGCCGCACGATCTGGTTGGCCCCGGACGCGCCGGACTGGGTGTTGACGACCGCGTGGAAGCGGGGAATCACCGCGGCGGCCAGGTTGTCGTCGGCCAGGATACGGCGGGCCTTGGGCAGGGCGATCCGCAACGTGAACTGTCCGATCAGGCCGGAACGGCCCCACAGCGCCTCGATGCCGCTCACGTCCTGACTGGCCAGGATCAGGTGGATGCCCTGGGAGCGGCCGCGGCGGGCCAGGTCCTCGAGCAGGGTGACGGCCTCGTCGGCCACGGCGTCCCGGCCGGCCAGCAGCACCTGGAACTCGTCGATCACGGCGACGATCCGGGGCCAGTGCCCGTCCGGGTCCTCGGCGCGCAGCTCGGCCAGCTTGGAGGCGTCGACGCGTTTGGCCGCCTGAGCCCGCGTACGCAGTTCCTCGCTCAGATGCCGCAGCATGGCGAGCCCGAACTCGCGGTCCCCGTTCACGTTGATGCCGGCCAGGCGCACCTGGGGCAGCCAGCCGGGGTCGCGAGGACCGGGCACGAACCGTGCGAACGACACGCCCTCCTTGAAGTCGAGCAGGTAGAGCGCGAGCTCCTCGGGGCCGTAGCGGGTGGCGAGCGCGGCCAGCCAGGCGTAGATCAGGTTGGTCTTGCCCGAGCCGGACGGCCCTCCGATCAGCGCGTGCGGCGGGTCGTCGCCCAGCGGCACCTCGATCAGGGAACCGTCGGTGCTGTCGCCCACCGGCGCCACCAGCCCGTGCGCCGACGTCTCGGCCCAGAACTCGCGCGGCTCCAGATCGGACAGCCGGGCCGGGGGCGGTCCGGCCCGCAGGCGCTCGGCGGTGGCCCGGCAGAACGCGGCGACCCGGTCGGCGGGCGGTGCGGCGTCCAACCGGATCTCCAGGTCACCGGTGATGTCGCAGGTCGCGGTCTGGTCCCGTACGCGCAGGCGGCGAACTGTCGGGTGCTCGGCGAGCTCGAGACCGCGTACGAGCAAATGCACTCCGCACGAGACCCCGGTGCGAACGATGCGGTCGAGCTGGGCGCGTTGGGCGTTGGTCAGCTCCTCGGCGGTGGCCGAGTCGGCCAGCAGCACCACCACCCGCCAGGGCTCGGCCCGCGGCCCCGGCGTGGCGGCGGTGAGGTCGGCCAGCGACTGGTACTCCCCGGCGAGCACGGTCTCGTTGACCCGGCAGATGTGCTCGACCAGCTCGTCGAGGGCCGGCCCGAGCCCGCCCGGCCCGACGAACGAGATGCCGAGCGGGGCGAACGACGCCAACGTGCCGCCGAGGTATTCGGGGTCGTAGACGGTGAGTTCGATGTCGCCCGGCCGGGTGGTGCCGAGCGCGCGCAGCAGCAGGCCGGTGATCACCCCGTCGGCCGTGGCGGCGGGTCCGTCGAGGTTGATGTGGGCGGCGTCCAGGAACGGGACGAGCGCGGGCAGGGCGGCGGTGTCGTCGAGGGTCAGCGTGCCGATCCGCAGCAGTCCTGGACGCGTGCCGGGTTCGGGCTCGGTCGGCGACCACATGCGCCAGGGGAGTCCGGCCGCCCCCGTGGCGTTGCGGGCGGCGAGCTGACGCACGTTGCCGGCCAAGCGCGACGACTCGAACTGGAAGCGGCGCTGGATGTCGCGGCGGGCCGAGTCCCGTGCCTCGGCCAGCTGGTTCAGGCAGGTCGAGTACGCGTCGCGGACCAGGCCCCGGCGGGTCTGCGCCTCACTTCGGGCCGACTCCGCCTCGGCCAGGACAGCACGGGCCGCTCCACGCGCCTCGGCCAGTTCCTGCCGGACGGCGGCGACCAGCGCGTTGCGATGGCTACCCACACGACCCCCCGAAATTCACGTTGGGGGATTTTACCCATTTTCGCCCGAACAGCCGGATTATGTGCTGCGTGTCGGCGCGGTGCGGTTGCCTCGCTGGCGGGCGATCAACCGCGGGTCGGTCGTGACCAGCTCATCCCAGAGCCTGGCCGCGACCAGGGCAGCCGCCTCGTTCTGCCAGCGCCGCAGGGTTCCGCGCGGCACATAGCGGCGCATCCAGTCGAGAGCCTGCCGGGCGTCGCGCTCTAGCCCGTCCGTTCTCAGCTTCCTCCCGTACGGGTTGAGGCCGAGCACCGTGCAGAAGTGCAGCGCGTTGTAGTGCCGCCACTCGTCGGTCGTCTCGAAGGGACCCGGCGGGCGCAGCCCGTCGATCTTGTCCTTGATCAGCGCGCGCAGCTCCACCGCCCGTTCCAGCGGCTGGTCGAGCGCGCGCCCGGTCAGGCGCCGGTCCACGGCGGGCAGATCGGTCAGCGGGCTGCGCATGAGCCGGCCCAGGTCTCCGTAGTTGTCGAGCGCCTGCCGGGCAAACCGGAGGAATTCCTGCTCACCGGTGGCCAGCAGGCGGTGCCGTTGCCGATGACGGGGCAGAGCCTCGGCCAGCAACAGCAACGCCGACCTGTCCCGCCGCAGGCGTTCCTCGCCCCGGAACGCGATCAGGTCGAGCCCCCGGCGCACCGGCCCCTCCAGCCCGACGATCGACATCACTGCCGCCACCAGCGAGAACTGCAGGACGGTGACGATCGTGTCGTCGACGGCGAGCAGCGTGAGCGCCACCGGCCCGCCGACCAGCACGGTCACGACAGCGGCAGCGGTCGCCGAGCGGACCAGGTCGGGGCGCAGCCGCTCGCCGACGTCGAGCGTGTCCGACACCGCGATCAGGAAACCCAGGATCAGCAGGTCGAGACCGATCGCGGCGAGCACCAGCCCGGACGGGCCCAGGGCGGACGGCAGCAGCAGGGCGGCCAGGCCCAGCGCGTACAGGGTGGCGGCGACCGTCAGCGCGCCGGTCAGCATCGGTGGGCGCACCTGGTCACGGAACCGCCAGAGCAGCACCAGCCCGCCGGCGAGCGGTGCCAGCGACACCAGCCGCCCGCTCGCCGGCAGCGCGATCAGCATCACCAGGAAGACGCCGGCCAGGATCATCCAGCCGAGGTCGATCTGCCGTCGCTCGGGGACCGACGAGGGCAGCAACGCTACTGCCGCCCCGGCCCAGAGCAGGGCGGGCAGGCAGAGCAACACCTGAGCGGCCACGCCGCGCGGCTCGACCGTCCAAACCGCCACCCCGGCGGCGTACGTGAGCAACGCGCCGGCCGCCCGGAGCGCCGCCGGCCGCCTCGGGTCGCGGCCGATCAGATAACAGGCGGCCCACCAGGTGAGAGCGAAAGCTGGTACGGCGAGCGTCGGCACGGCGAAGAGTCAATCACTCAGCCGAGGGGCGCCGGAAGCCGCGAAAGCTCTCCGGCGGCGGCGCCGGCGGACGAGCCAGACGCCCGCCACCACCATCAGGACCAGTCCGAGCAGGACCAATACCGGCAGCAGAATGGCCAGAACGGACATCACGACGCTGCCGATGTCCTCCGCCGTGCTGGCCACCGGCGCGCCGAAACCGGCGGTAGTGGCGTTCACCACTGGTCGCGTGGATGCCTTCACGCCGTGCACGACGAGCGCGATGACCACCCCGGCCGCGATCGGCACCCACTGATGGGACCCGAAGAACGACCCCGGGTCGCTGACCGTGACCGTCTCCGACGACGAGCCCGCGCCGAACGCCAAGCCGCCCGCGGTCGGCCGCACCACCGTCTGCACCACGTCGTTGACGTGATCGACCACCGGCACCTTGTCCGCAACGACCTCGATGGCCAGCAGCAGCGCCAGGATCGCCAGCGTCCAGCCGTTGGACAACCACGACCAGCCGGTGGGCGGGTCGATCGTGTCGGTGTACCGGGCGAGCACGCCCATGGTGATCAGGGGAATGTAGGCATTGAGTCCGGCGGATGCGGCCAGGCCGGTGCCGGTCAGCGCTTCGAGCACGGATTCAGGATGACAAACCCGCGCGAGCGCCGCCCGTCGGACGCGGGGCCGTCCGGTACTGTCGTGCGGTGCGTCTGGTCATCGCGAAGTGCTCTGTCGACTACGTCGGGCGGCTCTCCGCCCACCTGCCCACGGCCGTGAGGCTGGTGATGGTCAAGGCCGACGGCTCGGTCTCGATCCACGCCGACGACCGGGCCTACAAGCCGCTGAACTGGATGAGCCCGCCCTGCAAACTGCAGGAGGCGCCCGGCGTGTGGAAGGTCGTCAACAAGGCCGGCGAGGAGCTGCGGATCACCCTGGAGGAGATCTTCCAGGACACCTCGTACGAGCTGGGGGTCGACCCCGGCCTGGTCAAGGACGGCGTCGAGGCCCACCTGCAGGAACTTCTGGCGGCGCACCCCGAGACGTTCGGCGAGGGCCACACCCTGGTCCGGCGCGAGTTCATGACCGCCATCGGCCCGGTCGACCTGCTTCTGAAAGACCCCGCCGGCGGCTCGGTGGCCGTCGAGGTCAAACGCCGCGGCGAGATCGACGGGGTCGAGCAGCTCACCCGTTACCTCGAACTGATGAACCGCGACCCGCTGCTGGCGCCGGTTCAGGGCGTCTTCGCCGCACAAGAGATCAAGCCGCAGGCCCGGGTCCTCGCCACCGACCGCGGCATCCGCTGCGTCGTCGTCGACTACGACAAACTCCGAGGCATGGAACGCGACGAACTCACCCTGTTCTAGCTCGACAGTTCCGTGCGGTCGTCGCCCGTGGTGCCGGACAGGTAGAGGTGGGCGCCGAGTGCGCCGAGTACGGCCTGGAGCAGCAGCAGGGTGGGGGTCAGGTTTCCTGAGCCGATGGCTGTCCAGCCGGGGATGCCGAGCAGCAGCATGTCGGGGCCCATCACCGAGTTGAGCAGCGGGCCGGTTGAGAGGGTGCCCATCGGGGTGTCGAGGGGCAGCAGCTCGTTGCGGACGAAACCGACTCGGGCGCGGTGCACGGCGGCCGCCGCGCCGACCGGGGCGAGGGTCAGGCCGAGCGCCCACCACGGGCCCGAGGACAACGGGCCCAGCAGGTCCAGGGCAGTCAGAGCAAGAGCGGCCCACAGCCCGGCCAGCACGCCGGGCACCCACAGACGCTGGCGGACGGCGTCGCGGGAGGACAGGCCGAGCAGGCGCAGCAGCACGGGGTTGCCGGCGTCGGTCTTGACGTTGCCGGTTGCGGTCAGGCCGGCGAAAAGGCAGCCGAGCAGCACCGCCGCGCCCAGCACCCAACCGGGGGCGTCGCTCAGCAACACGGGCAGCAGGGCGCCCAGGGCCAGCCACAACAGGCGGCTCCGGCGTCGCAGCGTGAGCACCAGATCCTGCGCGACCAGCACCGGCAGCCGGGGGAAGAGCCGGGTCGAGCGCAGCCGCCGACGGGCCCAGTAGCGCCGCTCGACCATGTCGGTCAGGAACGTCGGTTCCATGCCGAACGCGGTGTCGAACAGGGTTCCGGCCGTCCGGGACGCCTCGAGGATGCGGTCGTTGGGGGTCGCCGCCAGCCCCCGGATCACCAGGGCGAGCGCGATCAGCACGACCAGCGCGGCCACGCCGGTCAGGGGCAGCAGGGTCGAGACGGACAGCCACCGGTCGACCATGGCCGGTTCGTCCAACGTCGCCGCGGTGACCAGGCCGCCCAGGCCCGCCGCGACCACCAGGCCGGCCAGCCGGTCGAGCGCCCCGGCCCAGCGGCCGCCGGCCTGCGCCGCGGTCGCCACCAGCAGCAGCACCAGCCCGACGAGCGCGCCGCCGGTGACCAGCAGCGCCACCTCGTCGCCGGCCTCGGCCCGGGGTGCGGCGTGCCCGGCGATCGCGAGCGCTCCCAGCCCGCCGATCACCACGACGAAAAGGCCGGCCAGCCGCAGCGAGGGCAGCAGCAACCGGCGCCGGCTGATCGGGGCGGTCAGCAGCCACGCGGCGGCCGGCCGGCTCAACGCGAGCGGCCCGAGCCGGCGCAGGGCCAGCAGGAGCAGCCCGTAACTGACCGCGACCAGCGACGCGGCGGCGAGCGCGGAGGTGTCCGGCGCGGACGGCCAGAAGATCGCGCCGACCTGCCGGTGGAGCATCCCGCCGATGATCGCGATGCTCAGCGCGCCGATGTACAGGCTGCTCAGCGTGGCCCCGCGCTCGCGGTGGGACGACTGGGTGCGACTGATCCACCGCCGTACGGGGGTCAGGGGAACGACGGCCGAGCGCGGCGACGACCCGGCCGGAACCTGCTGGGACGATCGCGTCACGGCGTGACCGCGCTCAGGGACTCCATTGTCGTGACGGCCGCCCCCGACGCGAGCGCGAAGGCGTCGTCGTGACTCGCCATCAGCAGCGAACCGCCGCCCGCGACGTAGTCGGAGAGCAGGCCCGCCACGTCGGCCCGGCCCTCGCGGTCGAGACGCTGCTCGGGCTCGTCGAGGATCAGCAGCGAGCTCGGCCGCAGCAACGCGATGGCCAGCACGAGCCGCTGCTTCTGGCCCGAGGACAGTTGCGGCGGGATCGCGTCGGCGTGCCCGCCCAGCCCGAACCGTTCCAGCGCCTCGTCGACGCCGGCCTCCTCCGGGTCCTGCCCGTGCGCGCGGCACACCAGTTCGGCGTGCTCGCGGGCGGTGAGCCCCGGATACCAGGTCGGCGGTTCGACAGTGGTCACCACGGCCCGCCAGAACTCAGGTGTGGCGCCCGGGTCGCCGCCGAAGACCCGGATCGTGCCCTCGTCGGGCTGCTGCAGACCGCTCACGCAGCGCAGCAGGGTCGACTTGCCGATGCCGTTCTCGCCGGTGACGCAGACGCCCCCGCCGGCCGGCACGGTCAGCGAGACGCCGATGAGCACCGGGGCCGAGCCGTAACCGACATGCAGGCCGTCCACCTCGACAGCGGGATGATCCACCACCCGACGGACGGTAGCAGTCGGCTACTTCCGGCCGTACAGGATGCGCAGGGTCTTGATGATGTTGGCGATGTTGGCGGGGGTCCGCTCGAAGGTCATCGCGGGCAGGACGGACGGGCCACGGCGTACGGTGATCGACTTCGAGCGGGCGAACTCGCGCAGCCCGTCCTCGCCGTGGATGCGCCCGTAACCGGACTCGCCGACACCGCCGAACGGCAAGTTGCCCATCCCGACGAAGCTGAGCGTGGAATTCACCGCGACCATTCCGGAGCGCAGCCGGCGGGCGATGCGCACCGCGTTCTTCTTGCCGAAAACAGCACCCCCCAGCCCGTACGGGGTGTCGTTGGCTTTCTCGATGGCCTCGTTCGCGTCGGCCACCTTCGTGATCGTCAACGTGGGACCGAAGGTCTCGTCGCGCATCTCGCTCGAGTCGGCCGGCACGTCGACGAGGACGGTGGGGGACACGTACGGGGGTTGGACCGCATCGGCCCCGCCCAGCACCGCCTTTCCACCCTTGGCCAGGGCGTCGTCGATGTGCTCGCGGATGACGTCGATCTGCCGGGGCATCGTGATCGGGCCGATCTCTTCCCCCGTACGCAGCTTGCCCGCCTTCTCGGTGACCGCGTTCACGAAGGCGTCGTAGATCGGGGCGACCGCGTACACCCGTTCGATGCCGATGCAGGTCTGCCCGGCGTTGGTCATGGCGCCCCACACCGCCGCCTCGGCCGCGGCCTGGATGTCAGCGTCCGCGTCCACGATCAGCGCGTCCTTGCCGCCGGCCTCGATGACAGCCGGCACGAGGTTTTCCGCGCACGCCGCCAGCACCTTCTTGGCCGTGGCGGTCGAGCCGGTGAAGGAGATCTTGCCCACGCCCGAGCGGCACAGCGCGGCCCCCACGTCGCCCAGGCCGTGCACCGCCTGCAGCACCGGCTGCTCGGGCACCACCTCGGCGAACGTGTCGACGAGCCACTGGCCGATGATCGGGGTGTACTCGCTGGGCTTGAGGACCACGGCGTTGCCCGCGGCCAGGGCCCCGCTGATCGGCCCGACCGGCGTGAGGATGGGGTAGTTCCACGGGCCGATCACACCGACCACCCCGTACGGCTGGTATTCGACGTGACCGGTGTGCTCGGCCACCAGCAGCCGGGTGCGTGTGCGCCGCGGCCCCAGCACCCGCTTGGCGTTGCGGGCGGCCCAGTCGAGGTGCTCGACGGCCCCGGTGGTCTCGACGACCGCGTCCCCGTGCGGCTTGCCGGTCTCGAGGGTGGTCAGCTCGGCCAGCTCCTCGATGCGCCGCACGATCAGCGAGCGCCAGCGCAGCAACCGCTCGCGCCGGCCGTCGTAGCCGAGCGACTGCCACCAGCGGGCGGCCTCCGCGGCGCGGCGGACGGTCTCGGTCACGGCCTCGGTGTCGGCGACCGGCACGCGGCCGGCCTCCGCGCCGGACGCGGGGTTCGTGGAGATCAGTACGCCGTCCTCGACGACCGGGGTGCCGGGCACACGGGTAGCGGTCATGAACGCGAGTCTAGTTCGCATGTTACCGACGAGTCACCCATTGATTTCGCCGTGCGCCCGCGGCGGCTCTGCCGCGTCCGTGATCGGCCTCACCCGTACGCTGGTAAAGGTGAGCCCCCGCCGTAACCATCCCCGCCGTCGTGAGGCCGGGGTGACGCCGCCGCCGGAGCTGACCGACGAGCGGGTCCGCAAGGGCATCGAGGGCGTCCAGCAGTGGCGCGACGGCGAGTGGATGGTGCGGTCGATCTTCGGCGGGGCGGCCGCGAAGACGTACCGGTGCCCGGGTTGCCTGCAGGAGATCCGTCCCGGCGTCGCCCATGTGGTGGCGTGGCCGGTCGACGGCAGCGGCGACCTGACCGACCGCCGGCACTGGCACACCGGCTGCTGGAAGGCTCGTGACCGGCGCGGGCCGAACGTCGAGCGCTCGCGCAACGCGCCGCGCTACGGATAGAGGAACCTGACAGATGAGCGCACCCATCCGAGCCAACTCGATCCTGCCCGCCCACCGGGAGGACATCGAGTTGCACACCGCCGACGGCCTCACCCTCGTCGGCGAGCTGGCCCGCCCGCTCGACAGCGACCCGGTCGGCACGCTGGTCTGCCTGCACCCGCTGCCCACGCACGGCGGGATGATGGACAGCCACGTCTTCCGAAAGGCGGCCTGGCGGCTCCCGGCGCTGGCGGGAATAGCGGTGCTGCGCTTCAACACCCGCGGCACGTCCAGCGTCCGCGGCGCCAGCGAGGGCACGTTCTCGGCCGGGGTGGACGAGAAGTACGACGTGGCCGCCGCGATCGAGTACGCCGAGTTCGCCGACCTGCCCAACATCTGGTTGCTGGGCTGGTCGTTCGGCACCGACCTGACGCTCATGCACGGGCTCGACCCCGCCGTTGCGGGCGCGATCCTGCTCTCGCCGCCGTTGCGCTTCTCGCAGGCCGAGCACCTGAAGGAGTGGGCCGCCGACGGCAAGCCGCTGACCGCGATCGTGCCCGAGTTCGACGACTACCTGCGCCCGGCCCAGGCGGCCGAGCGGTTCGCGGCCGTGCCGCACGCCGAGGTGCTGCCGGTGCCCGGGGGCAAGCACCTGTGGGTCGGCGACGCCGAGAAGGTGCTCGACGAGGTGGTCAAGCGGGTCGCGCCGGGGGTCGAGGTGCCGCTGCCGCGTACCTGGGACGGTCCGATGGAGACGGGCGACATGAACGCTTACGCGGACCGGACCACCTCCGCCTTCCGCGAGGTGCCGATGCCTACCGCGCCTCCTGGCTCGGAATGACCACCTCGCGCATGATCAGCTGGATGGCGGCCACCATCGGGATCGCCACCAGCGCGCCCACCACGCCGAACAGCGCCACCCCGAGCAGGGCCGCGACCACGGCGGCGACGTCGCTGACCTTCACCGAGCGGCGCATCACGTTCGGATAGATCAGGTAGTTCTCGATCTGCTGATAGATCACGAAGAAGACGACGCAGACGATGCCGTCGGAGAGCGACGAGGCGAACCCGACCAGGCTCACGACGATCGCGCCGAGGGTGGCGCCGATCTGCGGGATCAGGTCGGTGACCGCCACCACCACGGCCAGGGCGAACGGGTAGGCCAGCCCCAGGATCACGGCCAGGAACCAGGTGCTCGCGCCGGCCAGCACCGCGATCGAGATCGCGCCGACCATGTACGCGCCGACCTTGGTCAGGATCTCGTCGGTCAGCAGCCGCACGCGAACCCGCCGCGACGCCGGCACGAGCGAGTAGCCCGTCTCGCGGATGCGGTCGAACGAGGCCATGAAGTAGATCGTCAGGACCAGCACGGCCAGCAGGTTGAAGACCGTGCCCGCCAGCATGCGGCCCACCCCGACCACGCCGCCGACCGCGTTGCCGACCGTGCCCGCGTTGAGCGCGTTGCTCACCCGGTTGAGGATGTCGTAGCGCTGGACCAGCTCGTTGATCGTCTCGTTGCGCTGCAGGCTGCGGATGTATTCGGGGACGTTCTCGATCAGCTGGGTGGTCTGGCTGATCAGCGGCGGGATCAGCGCCACGATGCCACCCGCGATCAGCGCGACCAGGGAGAGCGCCACGATCGCCACCGCTGTCCCGCGGGGGACGCCCCAGCTGCGCAGCCGGACGACCGCCGGGTTGAGCCCGATGGCCAGGAACAGCGCGATGAAGATCAGGACGAGGATGCCCGCCGCGTTGCGCAGACCCAGAAAGATCCCGTACGCGAGCAGCAGGCCCAGCCCGCCCAGCAGGCCCGTCATGAACGGGGCGCGCCGGTTGAGCGGTGAGCCGGGCCGGCCGAAACGACCCGCGTAGGGCTCCTTGACCACCGGTTCCAGGGGCTCGTCGTCGGGCGGAGTCGTCTCGTCGTCGTCGGTGGCCACCCGGAACCTCCACACTGGTGGGTGCGCCGGTGTTGCTCGCGCCGGCCTTCGCAGTTCTCGGCGGCGACGTTATCGCTGTGCGGCCGGAGCCGCCACCCGCATTACTCGGCGTCCGCCCCGACCCGTGACGACGGCGGCACGGTGACCTTCGCCGAGGCGCTGACCTTGCCGGAGCCGGCCGCGTGCTGCCCGGCCGGCGTGTCACCGGTCTTGTCGGCGGCGCGATTCTCAGTGGCTCGCTTTTCGGCGGAGTGGGCGCCGATCGGGCCGTCGGCCTTGTCGTCCTCGGCCGTTTCCTCGTCGGCCGGCGAGCTGGCAGCGGCGAGCACGGCCGCGGCGGCCAGCTCGGCCACCCGCTTCGCCTCCTTTTGCACCTGGCGGCGAACGTCGGCAGCGTGCCGCTCGGCGGCCTCGCCGGCCCGCCTGGCCTCGACGAGCCGGGCCTTCTCGGCCTCGAGCTCGGTGCGGACCTCGGCCAGCCGCTTGTGCACCTGCTCCGCCTCCGCCGAACCGGCCCGGGCGCTTTCCTGGGCCGTGGCCAGCTCGCGCTCGGCCTCGGCGACCTTGGCCCGGGCTGCCTCGAGCTCGCGGCCGGCCTCGGCGATCTTTTCCTGCTGGGCGGCGATCTCGTTACGGACCGCGGTGGCCTGCTCGTCGGAGCGGCGCAACACCTCTTCGGCGTACTTGTCGGCCTCGCTGCGCAAGTCGGCGCACTGCTTCTCGACGCTCGAGCGGATCTGGGCCAGCTCCTGGGTGAGCGCCTCACGCTTCTGGGTCAGTTCCCGATCGAGGGCGGCGCGCTGCTCGGCCGCCTCGCGTTCGGCGGCGGTGCGCTGGGCGGTGATGTCCTGCTGGGTCTTTTCCCGCAGCGCCTTGATCTCTTGCTCGGCCTGCATGCGGGTGGACCGGGCGTAACCGTCGGCCTCGGCGCGGGTGCGCTGGGCGGCCTGCGCCGCCTGGTCGGTGTGCTGCTGGGCCTCGGCGCGGGCCCGGGTCAGCACGTTCTCGGCCTCGGTGCGCATCTGCTCGGCCGACTGACGGGCCGCGGCCAGGGATTTTTCGGAGGCGGCGCGTTTGGCCGCGTCGGCTCGCTCCTCCTCGGCGCGGCGGGCGGCCAGGGCGATCTCGAAGTCGCGGATGCCGTTGTGCGCGTGCGCCTCGGCCTCGGCCCGCACCCGCTCGGCCTCGGCCAGGCGGGCCGCGATGTCGTCGGTGGCCGACGCCTTGATCGCCTCGGCCTGTTCCTCGGCCAGCGTGAGGATCTGCTCGACGCGCGGGCCCAGGTGGCGGAAGGAGATCTCGGGGCCGATGCCGGTCTGCTTGCGGGTCTGCACGATCTCTTGCTGCAGGCGCTCGATCTGCGCGTTCATCGCCTGCATCTGCGTGTAGGCCTGCTCGCGCTCGGCCGCCAGCGCGGCGATCTCGTTCTCGGCGCGGGCGACGTACCGCTCGACCTGCTTCTTCTCATAACCCCGCAGGGCGATGTCGAAGCTGGGTTCCGTAGCCGCGTCTCCGCCGAGACCAAGAATTTCACCGCCGTGAGACATGCTTCCCATCCTCACATACGCAACGTCCGGCCTCGGGGGGATACACACCGTCCCGGGCGGAGTATGCGTCTAGTTGTGATTTGTCTGACCCGGCCTGCGACCTTCGGAAGAAGCAAGGCTACGCGCGAAACGATTGAGGCCGCACCGGAGAAACTCCGATACGGCCCGCATCGATGGTGTTCAAGCCGACCGGGCGACTCATACGGTCGCGCACCGCGAGGGTGCTCGCAACCGCAGGAGTGCCGGCCGGGTGAGATCAGGAGTTCGTCTTCGCCGCCATCGGCTTGTCGGCCTGCGCGTCTGCCTTCGGGGCCTCGGTGGCCCGCTGGGTGGGAGCCGCCTCGGCCGCCTTGGCCACCGCCTCGGCCGCCTTGGCCGGGCCGACGCCCGGGACCAGGCCGGAGAGGCCGGACAGCATCTGGCCGAGCTGGTTGGTGACCGCGTCCTTCTGCCGGGTGAGGTCCTCCACCTCGCGCCGGGCCGCTTGAGTCGTCAGCTCGGCCTCGGTGCGGGCCTCGCTGAGCAGGCGCTGCGCCTCGGAGCGGGCCTCGCTCACCGTCTTTTCGGCCAGGGCACGCGCCTTGTCGGTGGTCTCGGCGGCGTTGCGCTCCGACTCGATGCGGCGCTGCTCGGCGCGCTGCGTGATCTCCTTCGAGCGGTCCTCCGCGGCGCGGGCGCGTTCCTCGGCCTCGGCCACCATCTTCTGCGTGGCGCTGACCTGGGCGGCGTGCCGCTGCGACTCCTCGCGCTCGGCCTTCTCGCGGCGCTCGGCGATCTCGAGCGCCAGCGCCTGCAGGTCCTTGTCGCGCTTGTCGCGGGCGTCGGTCAGCAGCTTGGTCGCCTCGGCACGCTTCTCTTCCGCGTCACGCGACGACTTGGCCCGCAGCTGGGTGATCTCGCGCTCGGCGGTGGCGCGCAGCGACGCCACCTCGCGCTCGACCGTCGACTTGAGCTCCGCCACCTCGTGCGCGGTGACCGTGCGCAGCTGCTTGGTCTCGCGGTCCGCGTCGGAGCGCAGCGTGTCGGCCTCGCGGCGGGCCTGCACCCGGGCCTCGGCCGCCTCGCGCTCGGCGTGGGTGCGCACCTGCCCGGCCTCGCGCTCGGCGGTGGCCTTCATCGCGGCCGCCTCGGCGCGCGCCTTGTCGGTGATCTCACGGGCCTCGAGGCGGGCGGCGGAGAGGATGCCCTCGGACTCTCGCTTCGCCTCGCTCCGGTGATCGTTCGCCTGTTCCTCGGCCAGCCGCAGGATCTGCTCGACCCGGGTGCCCAGCCCGGAGAGCGTCGGCCGGTTGTTCTCCTCGAGCAGCTTGTTGCTGTCGGCGAGTTTCTGCTCGACCGCGTTGAGCCGCTGCTCGGCCTGGCGCAGCCGGCGCTGCGCGTCGTTCATCCGCTGCTCGGCCTCACCACGGGCCTGCTCGGACTGGTTGAGCGCGGCGACCAGGCGGCCCAGGTGGGCGTCCACCTGTCCACGGTCGTATCCGCGGAGCACAACGGTGAAGTCGTGCTGAGAATTCGCGCCGTCGAAGAATGCCAAATTCTGATCCTGCTGCTGGGGCATTGGGCCATCCTGGCGAAGACGCACGAGCCACGCAAGAGCGGAACGGCTACGGAAAAGACACGTAGATCAGCTTTGAGCTGGCGCGCAAAGGGTGAGTCGTCCGTTCGGCCGGACGAACGTCACCCGGGCGGTGGCCGGTGTCCGGCCCGGTGTCACCTGCTGTATCCGGCGTCCCGGCGATGATCGTTGCGGGAGGGCCCGGACACGGCCCTCCACGCCCCGAGATCCTGCCAGGCCGAGACGGCCGCGTCAGGATGATTCATCCGTAAGACGTACGAAATCAGGCAGGCTCCACCAACTCCACCAGAACCCCACCGGCGTCCTTGGGGTGCACGAAGTTGATCCTCGACCCGGCCGTGCCGCGGCGCGGGGTGTCGTAGAGCAGGCGCAGCCCCCGGGCCCGCAGCGCCGCCGAGGTGGCCTCGACGTCGGCCACGGTGTAGGCCAGCTGCTGCATGCCCGGGCCGTTGCGGTCGAGGAACTTGGCGATCGCCGAGTCGGGCCGGGCGGGGGCGAGCAGTTGCAGACGTGGGCCGTCGTCGTCGCCGACCGCCAGCATCGCTTCCCGTACGCCTTGCTCCTCGTTGGTCTCTTCATGCACGCATCGCATGCCGAACGTCTCGGCGTAGAAGCGCAACGCCTCGTCGAGATCCGGCACGGCGATGCCGACGTGATCGATCCGCAGAGGCGCTACCTCGCCGAATGTGACATTCTCAGTCCCGGTGGCGTTAGGCGAAGGCTGGGTCATCCTATTAGTCTTGCCTAAACGGCCGTTAAGGCCAACGGTGGGTCCCCCCTATGACCCCCCTGACTCCGCCCGGCAGATCGGAAACCAACCGTGACCAGCTCGGTGATCGTGAGCGGCGCCCGTACCCCGATGGGCCGCCTGCTCGGCAACCTCAAGAACGTGCCGGCCACCACACTCGGCGGCTACGCCATCGAGGCCGCCCTCTCCCGCGGCGGCGTCCGCCCCGACCAGGTGCAATACGTCATCATGGGTCAGGTCCTGCAGGCCGGCGCCGGTCAGATCACCGCGCGCCAGGCCGCGGTCGCCGCCGGCATCCCCATGACCACTCCGGCGCTGACGGTCAACAAGGTGTGCCTGTCCGGTCTCGACGCGATCGCGCTGGCCGACCAGCTGATCCGGTGCGGCGAGTTCGACGTGGTCGTCGCGGGCGGCATGGAGTCCATGACCAACGCGCCGCACCTGCTCATGACCCAGCGGCAGGGCATCAAGTTCGGCGACGTCCTGGTGCGCGACCACACCGCGTACGACGGTCTGATCGACCCGTGGGACGGCACCTCGATGGGTGAGTCCACCGAGCGCAGCGGTGTGACGCTCGGCATAACCCGCGCCGAACAGGACGCGTTCGCCGCGCTGAGCCACCGCCGGGCCGCCGCCGCGCAGCGTGAGGGACGGTTCGCCGAGGAGATCGTGCCGATCAAGTCGGGCCGGCGCGAGGAGGACCCGATCGTCGACGTCGACGAGGGTGTGCGCCCCGACGCGACGGCCGAGTCGCTGTCCAAGCTGCGCCCGGCGTTCACCCCGGACGGCACGATCACCGCCGGCAGCTCGTCGCCGATCTCGGACGGCGCGGCCGCGGTCGTGGTGATGAACAAGGACAGGGCCGAGGCGCTCGGGCTGAGCTGGCTGGCCGAGATCACCGCGCACGGCAACGTCGCGGGGCCGGACAACTCGCTGCAGTCGCAGCCGGCCAACGCCATCAGGCACGCGCTCGACAAGGCCGGCCTGACCGTCGACGACCTCGACCTGATCGAGATGAACGAGGCGTTCGCCCAGGTCGTGCTGCAGTCCATGCGCGAGCTCAAGGTCGACGAGGAGATCGTGAACGTCAACGGCGGGGCCATCGCGCTGGGCCACCCGATCGGCATGTCGGGCGCCCGGCTGGTGCTGACGCTGGCGCTCGAGCTGCGCCGCCGCGGCGGGCTCTACGGCGCGGCCGGCCTGTGCGGCGGCGGCGGCCAGGGCGACGCGCTGATCATCAAGGCTTCCCAGGCGTGAGCGAGCGCACCGAGCGTGAGCCGGGCGCTGAGCGTGGGTTGGACGCGGAGGGCCACGAGTCCACGCCACGGCGGCTCAGCGTGAGCGAGCGGAGGGCCACGAGTCCACGCCACGGCGGCTCAGCGTGAGCAGGGCGTATGACGTCCCGACGCTGGTGGGCAGGGCTCGGGAGGGTGACGCACGGTCGGTGGCCCGGTTGATCAGCCTGGTCGAGAACGGCGACCCGGCGTTGCCCGAGGTGGCCGCGGCCCTCGCCCCGTACGCGGGCGGGGCGCAGGTCGTCGGTCTCACCGGCTCGCCCGGCGTTGGCAAGTCGACCACCACCAACGAGCTCGTGCGCTCGCTGCGGGCCCGGGGCAAGCGGGTCGGCGTGCTCGCGGTCGACCCGTCGAGCCCGTTCACCGGCGGCGCGATCCTGGGCGACCGGATCCGCATGCAGGACCACACCACCGACCCGGGCGTCTACATCCGGTCGATGTCGAGCCGGGGCCGGCTGGGCGGGCTCGCCGCGGCCACCCCCCAGGCCGTACGGGTCCTGGAGGGCGCCGGCTGCGACGTGATCCTGGTGGAGACCGTCGGTGTCGGGCAGGCCGAGGTCGAGATCGCCTCGCTCGCCGACACGACGCTGGTGCTGCTCGCCCCGGGCATGGGCGACGCGATCCAGGCGGTCAAGGCGGGAGTGCTCGAGGTGGCCGACGTCTTCGTGATCAACAAGGCCGACCGCCCGGGTGCCGACGCCACCTATCGCGACATCCAGGGCATGCTCGGGCTGGGCGAACGTGCCCCGGGCGACTGGCGGCCGCTGGTTGTGCGGGCCACGGCGGTCAAGGCCGAGGGCATCGACGACATCGCGGCGGCGATCGACAAGCACCGCGACTGGCTCGATCGCACGGGCAACCTGCTCACCCGCCGCGAGCGCCGGGCCGCCGTCGAGGTCGAGGCGATCGCTCTCGGTGTCCTGCGGGCCCGCATCGGCGACCTGCGCCAGGGCACTGCGCTGACGGCGCTCGCGGCCTGCGTCGCCCACGGCGAGCTCGACCCGTACGCGGCCGCCGACGAGCTTCTCAAAGGCCTCTGACACCGAGGCTTGAGTGTTTTTCGGTTACTTCCGGTAATCGTTCGGATGACTGCCCGTACCCTCCGTTGACCCGATCGGCAACCGGCCCGCAACGCCCTAAGCTGGGACTACGTCATCGTCAGGAGGAAGGAGCGTCATGGTCAACCCGGTTACGTTCCCCCGGGCGGCCGGCACCACGGCCACCTATCTTCACCCTCTGTTGCAGTCGACGGTGCTTCAGTCGGCGGTTCTCGCGACCGCGGCGAAGCCCTCCGAGGCTGCCTCCGCGGTGACGCCCGTACGGGAGCCCGCCGTTCCCCCGGTGACAGCGGTGACCTCGGTGCAGCCGACCGCCACCTATGCTGACAGTCTCGCTCGTGACGCCGCTCTCGCGGTCCGCAGCGCGACCGTCACGGCCAAGACCGCCCGTCGTTCCGAGGCGACCGCCTCCGACGACGACGTGTTCGCCGACCTGGTCCGGCAGGCCTCCCTTGACCGCGCGTCGACCCAGGTCGGCATGCTGCTGACGCGGGCCGCGGCCGAGCGCCGGGTCGCCGTCACCTCGGGTCTGCCGGCTGCCCGCCTGGTGCAGATCGACACGACGACGTCGCGGCTTTACCACGCGCTCGACGTCCTCGTCTGAGCCCCGTGTGCCGCCCGCGCCGTGTCCTGTCACGGCGTGGGGGCCGCCGCTCGGATTGACCTTAGCGATCGTTCAGGAATGCCCCTAAGATGGCGGGCATGGATGCTGCCGACATCGCCGCGGGGCGGGAGCGCTGGCAGCGGCGTTACGACGCCGCGCGCAAGCGGGACGCTGACTTCACGACGCTCTCCGGCGCCCTGGTCGAGCCGGTCTACGGGCCGCCCGAGGGCGCCGCCTACCCCGGGTTCGACCGCATCGGGTGGCCGGGCGAGTTCCCGTTCACCCGCGGGCTCTACCCGACCGGCTATCGCGGGCGCACCTGGACGATCCGGCAGTTCGCCGGTTTCGGCAACGCGCAGCAGACCAACGAGCGCTACAAGATGATCCTGGCCGCCGGCGGGGGCGGGCTCAGCGTCGCGTTCGACATGCCGACGCTGATGGGGCGTGACTCCGACGACCCGCAGTCGGCGGGCGAGGTCGGCCACTGCGGGGTCGCGATCGACTCGGCGGCCGACATGGACGTGCTGTTCGACGGCATCGACCTCGAGAAGACCACGACCAGCATGACGATCTCGGGCCCGGCCGTGCCGATCTTCTGCATGTATCTCGTGGCGGCCGAGCGGCAGGGCGCCGACCTCCACCGGCTCGACGGCACGCTGCAGACCGACATCTTCAAGGAGTACATCGCCCAGAAGGAGTGGCTCTTCCAGCCGGAGCCGCACCTGCGCCTGATCGGCGACCTGATGGAGTACTGCGCGGCCGAGATCCCGCGGTACAAACCGCTGTCGGTCAGCGGCTACCACATCCGCGAGGCCGGCTCGACCGCCGCGCAGGAACTGGCGTACACGCTGGCCGACGGCTTCGGCTACGTCGAGCTGGGGCTGAGCCGGGGGCTCGACGTCAACCAGTTCGCGCCGGGGCTGAGCTTCTTCTTCGACGCGCACATCGACTTCTTCGAAGAGATCGCCAAGTTCCGGGCCGCGCGGCGCATCTGGGCCCGCCACCTGCGCGACGACTACGGCGCGACCAGTGAGAAGGCGTTGTGGCTCAAGTTCCACACGCAGACGGCCGGCGTCTCGCTGACCGCGCAACAACCGGTCAACAACGTCGTCCGTACGGCGGTGGAGGCGCTCGCCGCGGTGCTGGGCGGAACGAACTCGCTGCACACCAACGCGCTCGACGAGACGCTGGCGCTGCCCACCGACGAGTCGGCCGAGATCGCGCTGCGCACCCAGCAGGTGATCATGGAAGAGACCGGCGTGGTCAACGTGGCCGACCCGCTCGGCGGTTCGTGGTATCTGGAGGAGCTGACCGACCGGATCGAGGCCGAGGCGGAAGAGATCTTCGCGCGCATCCGGGAGCTGGGCGAGGACGGCAGCATCACGTCCGGCATCCTGCGCGGCATCGAGGACGGCTGGTTCACGGCCAACATCGCCGAGGCGGCCTTCGTCTATCAGCAGGCCGTCGAGAAGGGTGAGAAGCGGACGGTCGGCGTCAACGCGCACACCAGCACTGTCGCCAAGGAGCTGGAGATCCTGCGGGTGTCGCACGAGGTCGAGATCGAGCAGAATCGCTCGCTGGCGGCCCGTCGGTCAGACCGTGACCCCGTACGGGTCAAGGCCTCTCTCGACCGCATGGTGCAGGTTGCCCGGTCCGGGGGCAACATGATCCCGTCGATGCTTGAGGCCGCGCGCGCCGAGGCGACCCTGGGGGAGATCTGCGGGGTGCTGAAGGACGAGTGGGGGATCTATCGGGAACCCGCGCGGTTCTAGCGGCTTTTCCAGCGAACCGGACATTACGGATGGCGGCCGGGCGGATCTTGCGTAACCGCCCGGCAGGGCCGAGGATCGGCGGAAACACGCTCCTGTGACGTCCGATATCGGCGCGGCGGAGCGCCTTGTCTGCGTGCGAGACTAGGTAACCATGAGCGACCCACGGACCACTCCGTCGATCTTCACCCGCGGCGCGGTCGATCTCAGCGCGCTGCGCGCCCCGGCTGCCTCCCCGGCGAATCGTCCCGCCCCCGCCGCCGCGACCCCGCACGAGACCCACGACGGGCCGTCCGGCAGCATTCCCGGCGGCCTGCCCGGTGGCGCCGGCCCCGAGACGATCATCGACGTCACCGAGGCCAACTTCCAGACCACCGTGCTCGAGCGTTCGCTGAGCACACCCGTCATCCTCGACTTCTGGGCCGACTGGTGCGAGCCCTGCAAGCAGCTGTCGCCGATCCTCGAACGGCTGGCGCAGGCGGGCGGCGGCTCCTGGGTGCTCGGCAAGGTGGATGTGGACGCCAACCCCCGCCTGGCCCAGGCGCTGCGGGTGCAGGGCATCCCGATGGTGGTCGCGGTCGTCAACGGCCAGCTGGTCGAGGGCTTCACCGGGGTGCTGCCCGAGTCCCAGGTCAAGCAGTACGTCGACGCGGTGCTCAAGGCCGGCGGCGTCTCGGTCGAGCCGGACGCCGACCCGCGGCTGGACGCGGCCGACGACGCGCTGATGGGCGGCGAGCTCGACGAGGCCGAGGCGGCCTACCGCAAGATCCTGGCCGAGCACCCGGCCGACGCGGCCGCCCTGTCCGGCCTGGCCCAGGTGGAGCTCTATCGCCGCATCTCGGGCGCCGACCCGTCCTCGGCCATCGCCAAGGCCGACGCGGCGCCCGACGACATCGACGCCCAGCGGCTCGCCGCCGACGTCGAGGTGCTCAGCGGGGAAGCGGACAAGGCCTACGCTCGGCTCGTCGCCCTCGTCCGGCGCACCTCCGGCGACGAGCGCGACGCCGTACGCAAGCACCTGCTCTCGCTGTTCAGCGTGGCCGGCCCCGACGATCCCGCGGTGGCCGGTGCCCGACGGGCCCTGGCCAGCGCCCTTTTCTAGCCAGGGAGCCGCTCCGTGCGCCGCATCGCCGTCCTCGACGCACCGTCCAATCTCGGTCTGCGCCCGCCGACCGTGACGTCGGTGCCGGGCTGCGCCAAGGCGCCCGGAGCCCTCCGCGACCACGGGCTGATCACCAAGCTCGACGCCCGCGACGCCGGCTGCCTGACCCCGCCCCGATACGACGCGGGCGACTGGCGGCCGGGCGACGGGGTGGCCCACGCGGCCCAGATCGCGACCTACTCGCGGAAGCTGGCCGACCGGATCGGCGCCATCCTCGACGCGGGCGAGTTCCCGGTCATCCTGGGCGGCGACTGCTCGATCCTGCTCGGGTCCGGCCTGGCCATGCACCGGCTCGGCGAGTCGGTCGGCGGGCGCATCGGCCTGATCTTCGTGGACGGTCACTCCGACTTCCGCCACCCCGGCAACGCCTCCTATGTGGGCGCGGCCGCCGGTGAGGACCTCGCGTTGGTCACCGGCCGAGGCCAGGCCGACCTGGCGGCGATCGAGGGCCGCCGCCCCTACTTCCGCGACGTCGACGTGGTCGTCATGGGCATCCGCGCCCAGGACGAATACCGCCTCGACCTGCAGGCGGCCGGCATCGTCACCCGGCCCGTCCCGGCGCTGCGGGCCGAGGGCGCGGCCCGCAGCGCGCAGTGGGCCCGCGAACAGCTGGTGGACTGCGCCGGCTACTGGGTGCACATGGACGTGGACGTGCTCGACCCCGCGGTCATGCCGGCTGTCGACGCACCCTCGCCGGGCGGGATCGCCTTTCCCGAGCTCGAGATCCTGCTGGCCGGTCTGGTGGAGTCCCCGCACTGCCTCGGCGTCGAGATCACGGTCTTCGACCCGGACTACGACCCCGATGGCTCCTACGCGGCCGAGATCGTCAACGCCGTCACCGCCGGGCTGGCCAACGCCCACACGGTGACCCCCCGCCCCGACCTGGTCGCCGCCCGAGCCGACCTCAGCGAGCAGGCCACGCCGGCCCCCTCGGCGCGAACCAGCCTCAGCAAGCCGGCCCCCGCAGGTCCCGCAGCCCGAGCCGAGCGCGGCCCCGGCGGCCAGGGCGGGCACAGCGGCCAAGGCGGGCACAGCGGCCAGGATGGGCACAGCGGCCAGGACGGGCACAGCGGCCAGGACGGGCACACTGGGCAGGGCGGGCACAGCGGGCAGGACGGGCCTCGCGGACGTGACGGGCTTGGCGGACAGGGCGGTCTCGGTGGGCCGGGCGGTCTTGGTGGGCCCGGCGGACCCGGCGGGCAGGAGCCCTCGGCCGCCGACGCCGCTGGGCCGGGCCGACTGGGCCCGACGGCCCCGAGCTTCAACCGGGCCGATGCTCTTACCGCCGGTCTCAACCGAACGGACCCCGACGCCCCCGATCCGTCCCGCGTGGGCGGTCTTCGCCGCGAGGGTGGGCTGAACCGTGAGGGCGGCTCCACTCGTGAGGGCGGCTCCATTCGTGAGGGCGGCCCCATTCGTGAGGGCGGCCTGAATCGTGAGGGCGGCCTGAATCGCGAGCCTGGGAGTCTCAAGCGCGACCCCGGCCGGCTCAACCGTGACCTCGGCGGGCTCAACCGAAACGTCGACCTGGACGGGCTCACCCGGGGCGACACAGGTCAGGGCGGCCCGAATCGCGGTGAAGGTGGTGCGGCCGGGCTCATCCGGCCGAGGTCCCCCATGCCGAGGGTGGGGCGGACCGAGTCGCTGATAGCCGGGCTCAACCGGGGCGGGACGCAACCGGCCGGTTTGCGACGGCCGTCAGCGTCGGCGGCCGAGCCGGAGGACGAGCATCAGCGGCGTCCATCTGCGCCGGAGGCCGAGCATCAGCGGCGTCCGTCCGCGTCGAGCGCTGCGCCGGAACAGGAGCGCGAGCGGCAGCGCCGTCGGGCCGCAGCCGCCGGTGAAAGCGTCTCACTGGCCGCTGCCGGAATGTCGGAGGGCGTGCCCGACGAGATCGCCATCCCGGCCACGACCCTGCTGGGGGTCGAGGAGGCTGACGAGGTCACGTCGGAGCGCGAGCGCCGGGCAGACTCCGGCGAGGACGCCGGCCACGGCGAGGCTGCCACCGCCGAAGCCGGCGCGTCCGCCGACCCGACGGACAAGTGGAGCGAAGCCACGGGTTCGCCCGAGGACGCAAAGACCGAGCCGTCGGAGGACGGGGCCGAAGACCCGGGTCCCGTTGAGATGGCGGATCCGGCTGACGAGGAGAGCCCCGTCGGGCGGACCCCGGCCGATGACGGGGGCCGGGACGAGGACGCGGAGGAAGAGCCCGCCCGGCTGGTTTCGCGGCCGCTCGGCCAAGCCCCGTTGCTTGACTCGGAGCCGCTGCCGGCCACCCGGCCCGGTATGTTGCGGCCCCGAGCCGGTGAGGACGGGCCGTTCTCGTTGCCGACCCAGCGACCGGCCTTCGACCTCGGCTCGGGCGCGCCCGCCGACATCACCTGATCCCGGCTCGGGCGCGCCGACCACACCCTGGGCCGAGCGCGTCGCTCCACAGCGCGGCCCGGCCGCCAGGGCTAGTTCGTGGCCAGGTTGCGGAGGAAGCGGGAGACGATCGGGACGGCGGCCTCGGAGCCGGCGCCGCCCTTTTGCACCATGACGGCGAAAGCCACGTCGCCCTGGTAGCCGATGAACCACGAGTGGGTGTCCTCGGTGTCCTCGCTGAACTCGGCCGTGCCCGTCTTGCCGAAGACCGGGCCGCCCGGCGTGCCGCGCAGGGCCGTCGCCGTGCCGGCCGTGACCACCTCGCGCATCATCTTGCGCAGTGCCGTCACAGCCGGCTGGTCGAGGGCGGCCCCGTCGGCGGCGGGGGCAGCCGGCGCCGGGTCGAGCACCAGCCGGGGCTGCTTGAACTGACCGCGGGCGATCGAGGCCGTCGCCGACGCCATGGCCAGCGGGCTGACCGCCGTCGCGCCCTGGCCGAAGGTCGCGGCGGCCAGCTCGGTCGGGCTGTCGGCGGGGGAGAGCTTGCCGCTGAACGCGTCGATGCCGAGGTCCCACTTGCCACCCAGGCCGAGCGCGTCGGAGGCCGAACGCAGCCCGTCCGCGCCGAGCTTCGGGGCCAGCCCGACGAACGCCGTGTTGCACGACTTGGCGAAGGCCACGTGGAACGGCACGTTGCCCAGGGCCTCGTCGTGGGAGTTCTTGAACGAGCGCCCGCTGACCACGGCGTTCTTGGGGCAGGCCACAGTGGCGTCGGCCGTCGCCACCTTGCGTTGCAGGATCCCGTACGCGGAGATCGCCTTGAACGTGGAACCGGGGGCGACCTGGCCGGTGAGCGCGGTGTTGACAGTGCCGCCGTCGGGGCCGTTGGCCACCGCTAGCACCGAGGAATCGCTGACCTTGATCGCGACGAGCGAGCTGGGCTGCTTCTCGCCGGCCAGCGCTTGGTCGGCCGCGAGCTGCGTCTTGACGTCGATCGTCGTCTTGACCGGCTTACCGGCCACCGGGGCCGTGGTGAAGACCTTCTTGGGGGTTTGTTCCTCTTCGCCGTCGGTGCCGCCGCTGACCGTGACCGAGATCCCCGCGGTGCCGCGCAGCGTGCTGTCGTACTTCTGCTGCAGCCCGCCGTGACCCACCGTGTCGCCCTGCACGAGGGTCTGCGGGTTCTTCTCGAGGTCTTCGGCGGTGGCGGCGTCGACCGTGCCGAGGAGTGCCCGCGCGAAAGCCCTGGTCGGGGCGAGGTTGCGATCCTCCTTGAGGAAGACCGTGCCGTTCAGGGCGCGCAGGCCGGGCCGGATCTTGTTGTAGTCGGGTTCACGCAGCGTGATGAGGTCGAGGAAGGCGCCCGGGTCGGCGTTCTTGACGCGGTCGCCCAGGTTGGCCGTGTCGACGGTGACGCCGATCTTCTTGAACTGGGCCGCCAACCCGGCCCGCAGCGCGGCGAGGTCGGTGACCTTCTGCGGCTCGACCCCGACGATGATCACCGTACGGGGGGTGACGATCGGCTTGCCCGCGGCATCGAGGATGCTCGCGCGCTCGGCCCGCAGCCGCGACATCTGGAACTTGTCGCCGTTGGTGAGATCGTTGTGCAGGACCGTCGGCTCCCACACCACCCGCCAGCCGTCGCTGCCCTGCCTGGTCAGCCGCACGGTGCTCTGATACGACCACTTGACGTCGCCGGGCAGCGTCCAGTCGAGCTTGAGGGCGCTGGTCGCGTTGTCGCCCGTGGTCTTCGGCTCACCCTCGGCGGTGACCGTGAGTGGCTGTTTGGCCAGCTCGCCCGAGACCGCCTTGATCTGTTCGAGCACGGCGGGCGCGGCGATCTTGCCGCCGTCGGCGCTGACGAATCCGACCTTGCTCAGGTCGCCGGCCCGCCACCCGGCCACGAAGTCCTGCAGGGCGCTGTCGGGGCCGTCCTTGGAGCACCCCGTCAGGCCCACCGCCACCAGGGCCACAGCGACGGCCGCCCCGACGGCACGGTGCACGGACGGGTACGGACCGCGGTGCATGGGAACCCCTTTCGCCGGGTATCGGCTTGTGCGTGGGTGACGGTAGTGAACGAATGCACGTTCCGCTGACCCCGTACCGGTGAGATAGGTCAAACCTTCCGCCTGACGGACCCTTCGCACCGCGGCTGTACTGGCGTCCGGCACGGGGCTCTAGGCTGTCCTGTGACACGTTCGAACCCACAGTGTGGTGGGTGAGGGGAGCTCCTGAGCCATGGCTGTCGCCGACGAGGCAGCGACTGAATCCGATGCCGAACACGATCTCATCACCGGACCGGGCCTGGCCCTGACCGGCCGACTCGGCGCCAGCGCCGAGGAGGGTGATCTCGACGAGACGCTGCCCAACGGGGAGCGGCTCATCGCCCAGGCGGTGGAGGTGGCCGGCGACGACCATCCGACCGCCTCGCTGGTGGGGCGGTACTGGCGGTTCGCGCCGGACGAGGAGCTGGTGGGGCTCACCCCGCAGGAGATGTACGACGCCGCGATCAGCCATCGTGAGCTGGCCACGACGCGCCTCCCGGGTGAGCTGAAGCTGGCGATCACGCCGCCGGGCGGGTCGCAGTGCCACACGATCCTGCAGATCGTCACCGACGACATGCCGTTCCTGGTCGACTCGGTGATCGCGCTGCTGTCCGCGCATCAGCAGCAGGTGCATCTGCTCGTCCACCCGTTGATCGTGGTGCGCCGAGAGCCGCTGGGGGCGCTGTCCGAGCTCGCCGCCGACGTCGAGCCCGACGACGCTATCGAGGGTGACCTGGTCGAGAGCTGGATCCGCATCGAGCTCGACCCGGTCCGCAGCCCCGAGGCCCGCGAGCAGCTGCTCAACGAGGTGCGGCGGGTGCTGACCGACGTGCGGGACGCGGTCGAGGACTGGCAGCGCATGCGCCAGCGGGCCCTGGTGATCGCCGACGAGCTGGCCACTGCCCGCGGCTCCGAACGCAAGCTGCCGGTGCCCGACAAGGACGTCACCGACTCGATCGAGCTGCTCAAGTGGCTGGCCCACGACCACTTCACGTTCCTCGGCTACCGGGAGTACCGCCTGGCCGGCGACGTGCTGACCGCGGTGGCCGGCACCGGGCTGGGCATCCTGCGCGGCGACAGCAAACCGCGCAAGCTCTCCACGATGGCCGACGAGGCGTTCCAGCGGGCCCTCGAGAAGCGCCTGCTCGTGATCACCAAGGCGAACTCGCGGGCCACCGTGCACCGCTCGGCCTACCTCGACTACATCGGCGTCAAGGTCTTCAACGAGGCCGGCGAGGTGGTCGGCGAGCGCCGCTTCCTGGGCCTGTTCAGCTCGTCGGCCTATCGCACCAGCGTACGTGAGCTGCCAGTGGTCAAGCGCAAGGTCCGTGAGGTGCTCGACCGTTCCGGCCTGTCCCCGCGCGGGCACTCCGGCAAGGACCTGCTGCAGATCCTCGAGACGTACCCGCGGGACGAGCTTTTCCAGATCAAGACCGATGACCTGTACGAGGCGGTGGTCGGCGTCCTGCGTATGGCGGGCCGCCGGCAGCTGCGCCTGTTCCTGCGGCGCGACGGGTACGGCCGGTTCATCTCGTGCCTGATCTACCTGCCGCGCGACCGCTTCACCACCGGCAACCGGCTGCGCATGCAGGAGATCCTGCTCCGCGAGCTGAACGGCGTGGGCGTCGACTACACGACCCGGGTGACCGAGCGCATGCTGGCCCGGGTGCACTTCATCGTGCGTACGGACCCGGCCGACCCGCCGGGGCAGACCGACCCCAATGCGCTGGCCGAGATGCTGGCCGACGCCACCCGCATGTGGGACGACGACTTCTCGTTGGTGCTCGAGCGCAAACTGGGCGAGGAAGCGGCCCGCGACCTGTTCGCCCGGTACGCGACGGCCTACCCCGAGAGTTACAAGGACGGCCACACCCCGTACGAGGGGATGCAGGACCTGGCCAAGCTCGAGCTGCTCGAGGAGGAGGGGCAGCTCGAGATGCACCTCTACCGCAAGCGGCGGCCGGGCCGCGACGGCGTGCTCGAAGCCGACGACCACGACATCCGGTTCAAGGTCTACCGGTACGGCGAGCCGATGATGCTCTCGGCCGTGCTGCCGGTGCTGCACTCGCTCGGCGTCCAGGTGATCGACGAACGCCCGTACGAGATCCGGCGCACCGACGGCACGATCTACCTCTACGACTTCGGTCTGGAGCCGCCGGCCGCGCATCGTGAGCTGGCCGGGGTACGGCCGCAGGTGGAGAACGCGTTCGCGGCCGCCTGGCGGGGCGAGGCCGAGGTCGACGGGTTCAACGAGCTCGTGCTGCGGGCCGGGCTCACCTGGCGCCAGGTGGTGGTGCTGCGGGCGTACGCGAAATATCAGCGCCAGGCCGGGTCGGT
This sequence comes from Paractinoplanes brasiliensis, assembly GCF_004362215.1. Taxonomy (NCBI): domain Bacteria; kingdom Bacillati; phylum Actinomycetota; class Actinomycetes; order Micromonosporales; family Micromonosporaceae; genus Paractinoplanes; species Paractinoplanes brasiliensis. Next base: position 4,663,751 of record NZ_SNWR01000001.1, read on the forward strand.
GTTCTCGCAGCGGTACATCGAGTCGACGTTCATCTCCTACCCCGAGATCGCGCGGCTGCTGGTCCGGTTGTTCGAGACCCGTTTCTCGCCGCGGCTCGAGGCGGGCGAGGCTCAGCGCGGCCGGCTCGCCGACGAGCTGGTCGAGCGGATCACCACCCTGCTCGACGACGTGGACAGCCTGGATCAGGACAGGATCCTGCGCTCCTACCTGACGCTGATCCAGGCCACGTTGCGCACCAGCTTCTTCCGGCGCGGGGCGGACGGGCGGCCCAAGTCGTACGTGGCCTTCAAGCTCGACCCGCTGGCCATCCCCGACCTGCCGCAACCCCGGCCCAAGTACGAGATCTTCGTGTACTCGCCGCGCTTCGAGGGCGTGCACCTGCGGTTCGGCGCGGTGGCCCGGGGAGGTCTGCGCTGGTCGGACAGGCGGGAGGACTTCCGTACGGAGGTGCTGGGCCTGGTCAAGGCACAGATGGTGAAGAACGCGGTGATCGTGCCGGTCGGCGCGAAGGGCGGTTTCGTGCTCAAGCAGAAGCCGGGCGACCGCGACGAGGCCGTCGAGTGCTACAAGCGCTTCATCACCGCGATGCTCGACGTCACCGACAACATCCTCAGCGGCAAGATCGTCCCGCCGCCGGATGTGGTGCGCCACGACGGCGACGACCCGTACCTGGTGGTCGCGGCGGACAAGGGCACCGCCACGTTCAGCGACATCGCCAACGAGATCTCGGTGTCCAAGGAGTTCTGGCTGGGCGACGCGTTCGCCAGCGGCGGCTCGGCCGGTTACGACCACAAAAAGATGGGCATCACCGCCCGGGGCGCGTGGGAGTCGGTCAAGCGGCACTTCCGTGACCTGGGCCTCGACACGCAGCGCGAGGACTTCACGGCCGTCGGCGTGGGCGACATGTCGGGCGACGTCTTCGGCAACGGCATGCTGCTCAGCGAGCACATCCGCCTGGTCGCGGCGTTCGACCACCGGCACATCTTCCTCGACCCCACGCCGGACGCGGCCCGCTCGTACGTCGAGCGGCGGCGCCTGTTCGACCTGCCGCGCTCGTCGTGGGACGACTACGACCGGTCGCTGCTGTCGGCGGGCGGGGGCGTCTATCCCCGTACGGCGAAATCGATTCCGGTCTCACCTGAGGTGCGCGCCGCCCTCGACCTCGGCGAAGCCACCACGATCAGCCCGGTCGAGCTGATGCGGGCCATCCTGCGCGCGCCGGTCGACCTGCTGTGGAACGGCGGCATCGGCACCTACGTGAAGGCGTCGGCCGAGACCCACGCCGACGTGGGCGACAAGACCAACGACGCCATCCGCATCAACGGGGCCGATTTGCGCGTACGGGTGGTCGGCGAGGGCGGCAACCTGGGGCTCACGCAGCGCGGGCGCATCGAGTTCGCGCGGGCGGGCGGGCGCATCTACACCGACTTCATCGACAACACCGCCGGGGTGGACTGCTCCGACCACGAGGTCAACATCAAGATCCTGCTGGGCGGCGCGGTCACCGACGGCGAGATGACCCTGCCCGAACGCGACGAGCTGCTGGCCCGGATGACCGACGAGGTCGCCGCGCTGGTCCTGCGGGACAACTACGAGCAGGCCACCGCCCTGGGCAACGCGCGGGCGCAGGCGCACTCGTTGCTTCCGGTGCACCGGCGGATGCTGAACGACCTCGAGGAGAGCGGCCAGCTCAACCGCGAGCTCGAGGCGCTGCCGACCGACGCCGAGCTCGCGGCCCGTTACGACGCGGGGGAAGGGCTCACCGCTCCCGAGTTCGCGGTGCTGCTGGCGTACGTGAAAATCAGCCTGGAGCGGGAGGTGCTCGCCGACGAGATCGTCGACGAGCAGTGGACCAACGAGGTGCTGTCCCGCTACTTCCCGACCCCGCTGCGCGACCGGTGCGGCGCCCGGATGGCGGGGCACCGGCTGCGTCGCGAGATCATCGCCACGGTGCTGGTCAACGAGGTGGTCAACCGGGGCGGCACGTCGTTCGTCTATCGGGCGATGGAGGAGAGCGGGGCCTCGGCGGCCGATGTGATCCGGGCCTACACGGTGGTGCGGGAGGCGTACGGGCTGGCCGACCTGTGGGCCCAGGCCGAGGCGCTCGACAACAAGGTGCCGACCGAGGCGCAGACCCTGGTGTTCCTCGAGTCGCGCCGGCTGCTCGACCGGGCGGTGCGGTGGCTCGTCAGCACCCGCCGCTCGCCGATCGACGTGGCCGGCGAGATCGCGAAGCTGGGCGCCGGGGTGCAGTCGCTGCTGCCGCAGATGCCCGAGGTGCTGCGTGGCATCGAACGCCGGTCGATGGACGAGCACATCGCCACGCTGGTCAACAAGGGCGTGCCGATGGAACAGGCCGAGCGGGTCACGTGGTGCAACTACGGGTTCGGCCTGCTCGACATCCTCGAGACCGGCAGCGGCACGGGCAAGCCGGCGGTCGAGGTGGCCGGGGTGTACTTCGCGTTGTCGGAGCGCTTCCACATCGACCAGCTGCTCTCCCACATCTCCTACCTGCCGCGCGGCGATCGGTGGCAGACGCTGGCCCGTATGGCGCTGCGATACGACCTGTACGCGGCGCTGGCCGCCCTGACAGCCGAGGTGCTGCAGTCGACCCCGTCCGGCGCCGCGGCCGACGAGCGCGTCTCCGAGTGGGAGCGTGTGAACGCGGCCTCGATCGCCCGAGCCGCCAACGCCATCGGCAACGTGGCCGACACGCCGGCTGAGCTGGCCGCTTTGTCGGTGCTGCTACGCCAGATCCGAACCCTGGTGAAGACGTCCGCAGCCTGATCCAGTTGTGACAGCGGACAGCGTGAGCCGGGTCGCGGCGGATTGCTCCCGAAATCCACTGCCGCGCCCGGCTCACCGTCTGCGTCGCGAAGGCTCGGACTGGTCCCGTAGGCCGAGTCGGTTCGCGACGTCCCCAGACCCACCTGCGGACATGACGCTACGTGCCGGCGGGCGGACGTCGGAAGCTTCCCGTACGCGAAATAGCCGTTCGGCCAACGCGATTCGGGCGACAGATCCGGAAATAAACAGACACCAAGACATAAAGCCGACCTAGCGATCACTCACCGTGCACGCCAGTAAGCGCTACACAACGTGATCAGTCGTCCCGGCGGACAGTCTCGATCAGGGCCAGGACCTGTCGCAAGGCCGGACGTAGCACCCGCAGCCGCGAGAGCGAGACCAGCCGGTCGATCAGCGGGACCGCCCCGTCGATCAGGCGCCGGGTGCGCCGCTGGCCGGGCGAGTTGTCGTACACCCAGAAGAGGGTCACGCCCATCCAGGCCAGCCAGAGCAGCTCGGGCAGCTCCTTGCGCAGCTCGGGGTCGAGCTTCGCGTTCGAGCCGTCGACCACCTCGCGGAAGATCGCGATGGCGGCCTCGCGCGCGGGCGACGACTCCTTGGAGAACGGGCTCAGCGGCGAGGTCGGCTCCGCGGCCGTTTTGAAGAACGTCGCCGCGAACGAGTGGTACGGCTCGTTGACGTCGATCCCCGCGTGCAGCACGCCGCGCAGCCGGGGCGCCAGCTCCTTCTCGGTGGACAGCACCGGCTCGGCGGCGGCCCGGTGCGCGACCTGATTGCGGTCGTAGAACCCCTGGATCAGGTGTTCCTTGGAGTCGAAGTAGTAGTACGCGTTGCCGACCGCGACCCCGGCTTCCTTGGCGATGGCCCGCATGGTCGTCTCGGTGTAGCCCCGTTCGCGGAACAGCCGCAGGGCCGTCTCGAGGATCAGCTGGCGCGTCTGTTCCCCCCGCGCCCGACGGGGCTTCTCCGCGGGGTCGGGTTCAGCGGCAGCGGTCGTCACACCCGTCACCGTAGTCCCCAAGGGCCGGGCCACTTCCCCTCGTACGCTCCCGAACCGCCGACGCCGCGGCGATGAACGCCCGCGCGGCGCCCGAGCCGATCCGCTCCGACAGACCCCGGTAGTCGGCGAGCGCCCACAGGCACGCCGCCCACGCGCCCTCCCCGGTGTAGACCGAGCCCTCGTCCCCGATCACCGTGATGTCCCGCAGGGTGGCCTCGTGGTCGAGCCCCGGGAACCGGTTCCGGGCTTCCGTCGATCCGGCCGGCACGAATTCCAGCCGTACGAGTTGAGCCCGTCCCCGCAGCCATTGACGTGCCGTACGGCAGATCGGGCACCCGCCGTCGTAGAGCACGGTGAAGGAGGTGATGGCCCGGCCGCCCCCTCGTCCGGCCGGGCCATCGAGCGGGGCGGTCATGCCCGCGCCGGGGGCGGGCCCTGCGGCGGCATCGGCGGGTGCATCGGCAGGCGCCCGGCCGGCGGCAGTGGCGGCACGATCTGCTGCTGGCGGAGGCGTCCACGGCGGTAGCGGCCGAGGAAGAACACGTTGAGGAAGTGCAGGACGCCGAGCACGAGCAGCACCAGGCCGATCTTGCTCGACAGCGTCTCCAGCGCCTCGCTGGTGTCGGCGATCGTCTGGTCCGACCGCATGGTCACCGTCACGTAGCCGAGATTGAGCAGGTAGAAGCCCATGACGAGCAGTTGGTTGATGGCGCCGGCGAGCTTCTCGTCCTCGAACACGTCGGCCAGGAAGACCCGGCCGTTACGCGAGAGCGTGGTGGCCACCCAGACGGTGAGCCCGATGCTCACCGCGAGGTAGACCAGGTACATCCAGACCTTCGGGTCCATCGGAGCGCCTTTCTGAACGTGTTCAACTTGATGTCCTCAGAGTAGGCGCACCAGTTGAACATGTTCAAGAGATGTGACGCGGCAGTCAGCCAAGATCGAAAAGCAAGAACGAGCGGCCCGTACGGGACGAGCCGCTCGCAAAAGCAGTGACTACAGCGCGGCGAGCCCCAGGGCCTCGGCCGCGGCCCGACCGTTGGCCAGGCTCGCGCCGTGCGTGGTGACGAAGGCCCGCGCCCGAGCCGGCCGCCACGTCGACGGCCAGCCCATCTCGACGACCCCCACGGTGTGGGCGGCCGACAGCTGCTCGACCAGGGCCCGGTTCGACTCCTGCCGGTGGGTGTGCCGCCCCACGACCACGATCGGCCGGGAGCCCGCGTGTGCGGTCAGCTGCGCGGCCGAGGCGGAGGCGGCCACCACCTCGACCTGCTCGACCCCGTCCAGGTGCGGGGCCAGGCCCCACGGCACGACACCCTCGGCGATCGAGTGGCCCGACGCCAGCTGCACGACCAGCGGCGACGACAGGTCGTTGACCGAACCCTCGACCCGCACCGCGCGGCGCGCCGCGGCCAGCCCGAGATCGCCCGCGACGGAAGGGGCCGTACGGGGGAAGGCCGTCCACGAGGCGAGCGCCGTGTTGCGGGCGACCGCCTCCTCCAGGCGCGCCGCCGGAACCCCGGCCACGATCGCCGCGACCACGGCCTCGACCAGCTCGTGGGTCACCTCGGCCCCGATGCACAGCAGGTCGGCGCCGGCTGTCAGGGCGCGTACGGCGGCCTGGGGGATGCCACCGGCGGCGGCCGCGGCGCCCGCCATCTCCAGCGCGTCGGTGACGATCACGCCGTCGAAGCCGAGCGTCGAGCGCAGCAGGTCCTGCAGGGCGGCCGTGCTGAAGGTGGCCGGGTCGTCGCCGGTCAGCGCGGGCACCCGGATGTGGGCCGACATCACGGCCTTGGCAGTGCCGGCGACCGCGGCGAACGGCGGCAGATCCCGCGCGTCCAGGATCTCGCGGGTGACGTCGACGGTCGGCAGCGAAAGGTGCGAGTCGGTGACGGTCGCGCCGTGCCCGGGGAAGTGCTTGGCGCACGCGGCCACCCCGATCGACTGCAGCCCGTCGACGGCGGCGCGGGCGTGCCGGGCCACCAGCTGCGGATCGGCGCCGAAGGACCGCGTGCCGATGATGGGATTGTCGTCGGCCGTGTTGACGTCGACGGTGGGGGCCAGGTCGAGGTTCACGCCGGCGGACACCAGATCGGCGCCGATCGCCGCGTACACCGTCCGGGTGAGCTCCTCGTCGTCGACAGCGCCGAGCGCCGCGTTTCCGGGGTAGGGGCTTCCGGTGCGGTGCGCGAGCCGGGTGACGTCGCCGCCTTCCTCGTCGATCGCGATCAGGGCGTCGGGGCGGCCCTCGCGCAGCTGAGCGGTGAGCGCGGCCACCTGGGCCGGGTCGGCGACGTTGGTGCCGAAGAGGGTGTGGCCTGCCAATCCTTCGCCCAGGAGGGTGACCGCCCAACCGGGAGCGTTCCCACCTTTGAAGGCCGCCAGCAGGGTGCCGAGGGCGAGGCGGCGGAGTGCGGGGTCGATCGCCATGATGTCCTTCCGGTGACGCAAGTCTGGTCTGTACACCCCGCGAGCTGCCATGATCGCTCGGTGTCGGGCCCGATACAGGGGCGCCGCTAATCTAATAGGAAACTATCCTAAAAAGTAGAGGATCCTGCCATGGCCTCCACCCGCCTTCCGGGCACGCCCCGGCTGCTGCGCGCTCTCAACGACCGCGCGGCGCTGGAACTGCTGCTCAACCGGGGTCCGCTGACCCGGGCCCAGCTCGGCGAGATGACCGGTTTGAGCAAGGTCACCGCGTCCCAGCTGGTGGAGCGCCTGGAGCAGCGCGGCCTCGTACGCCGGGTCGGCGAGCAGGCCGGCGGCCGCGGTCCCAACGCCCAGCTGTACGCCGTCACGCCCGGAAGCGCCCACGTGATCGGTGTCGACGTCGGCCCCGATCGGGTGGTCGCGGCCTGCGCCGACATCACCGGTTCGATCATCGGCCGGGTCGAGCAGTCCACCAAGGACACCGACGACCCGGTCGGCGTCGTGCACAACGCCGTGGTCCAGGCCGCGACCGACGCGGGGACGGACATGACCTCCGTACGCCGGGTCGTGCTCGGCACCCCCGGCCTGGTCGACCCGGCGAGCGGCGAGATCTCGTTCGCCTGGGACCTGCCGCGCTGGCACCGTGGCCTGCTCGACGACCTGCGCCGTGACCTGAGCACGACGGTGGTCTTCGGCAACGACGTGAACATGGCCGCCGTGGCCGAGTCCAGCACGGGCGCCGCGGCCGGCATCAAGGACTTCGTGCTGATCTGGGCCGGTCGTGGTGTCGGTCTGGCCAGCGTCATCGACGGCCGTCTGCACCAGGGCAGCACGGGCGCCGCGGGCGAGATCGGCTATCTGCCCGTGGCCGGCGCCGAGGTGCCCCGTCACCTGGGCCGCAAGGCGACCAAGGGCGGCGTACGAGGCGCGTTCCAGAGCATCGCGGGCGCCGACGCGGTCAAGGCGATCGGCAAGAAGTACGGCTTCCGTGGCGCCGAGGCGGCCGACGTGGTGCGCGACGCCGTCGAGGCGGGTCCGGCCGGCGAGCCGGTGCTCGACGAGCTGGCCGCCCGGCTGGCCCTCGGTGTCGCCGCCACCTGTGTGGTGCTCGACCCGCCGCTGGTCGTGCTGGCCGGTGAGGTGTCACAGGCCGGTGGTCCCGCGCTGGCTGCCCGGGTCGAGAACGAGGTGGCCTCGATCACCCTGGTCAGCCCGAAAGTGGTGATCACCGGGGTCGAGTCGGAGCCCGTCCTGCACGGCGCCCTGCACACCGCGCTCGGCGCAGTACGCGATGAGGTGTTCGGTTCGACCACCGGCTGAGCCGCCACACCCCTGCGTGGTTGGATGGACGCGTGCGAGAGCCCGACGAAGACACCGTCATTGCCTTTGATCAGGTCAGCGTGATCCGCGGGGGCAACTACCTGGTCCGCGGCCTGACCTGGCAGGTCGAGCTGGACGAGCGGTGGGTGATCCTGGGGCCGAACGGCGCCGGCAAGACCACAGTGCTCAACCTCGCCTCGGGACGGCTGCACCCGTCGCGCGGCACGGCTCACGTGCTGGGCGAGCGTCTCGGCCGGACGGACATCAACGAGCTGCGCACCCGCATCGGCCTGGCCACCGGCCAGTTCGCCGAGCGGGTGCCGCCGGGCGAGCGGGTGGTCGACGTCGTGGTCACGGCGGCCTGGTCGGTGGTGGGCCGCTGGCGCGAGGCGTACGACCCGCAGGACGAGGCCCGCGCCCGTCAGCTGCTCGAGCAACTCGGCATGGGCGCGCTCGCCGAGCGCGAGTTCGGCACCCTGTCCGAGGGCGAACGCAAGCGCACCCTGATCGCCCGGTCGCTGATGACCGACCCCGAGCTGATGCTGCTCGACGAGCCGGGCGCCGGGCTCGACCTGGGCGGCCGCGAAGATCTGATCGCCCGGCTGACCGAGCTCGCCCTCGACCCCGACTCGCCGGCCATGGTGCTGGTCACCCACCACGTCGAGGAGATCCCGCCCGGCTTCACCCACGGCATGCTGCTGCGCGAGGGCACGATCGTCGCGTCCGGCCTGCTGGGCGAGGTGATGACGGCCGGCAACCTGACCAAGACGTTCGGCCTGCCGCTGGTCGTCGACCGGTTCGGCGACCGTTACGCGGCGCGGGCGGCCTGAGGTCATGGCCCCGCGGATCGTCGTGGCCGGCAGCGCCAACATGGACCTCGTCGGCCTGGCGCCGCGGCTGCCCCGGCCGGGCGAGACCGTGCTGGGCGACGACTTCCTGATGATGCCCGGCGGCAAGGGCGCCAACCAGGCGATCGCCGCGGCGCGGGCCGGTGGCAGCACGGTGTTCCTGGGCGCGATCGGGTCGGACGCGTTCGGCGTCAACCTGAACGCCCGGCTCCACGCGGCCGGCGTCGACATGCAGCACGTACGCACGAGTTACGGCGCGTCCGGCGTCGCCGTCATCATGGTCGACCACGGCGGGGAGAACTCGATCCTGGTCGCCCCCGGGGCCAACAACTCGTTCGTCGGGCTGACCCCGGCCGAGCAGGCCGCCATCGCCGCCGGTGACGTGCTGCTGTGCCAGCAGGAGATCCCGGTCGAGACGGTGATCGAGGCCGCCCGCGTGGCGCGGGACGGCGGCACCCGCATGATCCTCAATGCCGCGCCCGCCCGCGCGTTGCCCGACGAGCTGCTGGCCTGCATCGACCTGCTGGTCGTCAACGAGGTCGAGGCGCTGGCCGTGACCGGCGGCGACCGGATCGACGTGCCCGGCCTGCTGGCCCTGGTGCCCCGGGTGGTGCTGACCCTGGGCGGCAACGGCTCGCGGTACGCCGACCGGGACGGCCGTGACGAGACCGTGCCCGCGTTCCACGTCGAGGTGACCGACACCACCGCGGCCGGTGACGCGTTCACCGGGGCGCTCGCCGTGGCCTGGGCCGAGGGTCGTGACCTGGTCGAGGCGGTGCGCTGGGCCAACGCCGCGGGGGCCGCCTGCGTACGGCGGATGGGCGCCTCGAACGCCCTGCCCACACGCGACGAGATCGAGCAGGTGTTCCGGGCCGGCTGACAGGCCCCGGGTCAGGAGGCGCGGGCCGTGGCCACGAACCGGTTCACCTCGGACCGCAGCACCTCGGCCAGCTGACTCAACCCGGCCGTGCCGGGCGCCCCGCCGCCGTCGACCGCGGTCGCGATGCCGTTCACCAGCCCGCTCATCTCCCGGATGCTGTTGGTCACCGCCTCGAGCACGGTCACCGCGTCCGCCGCGACCTCCTGCACCGTGTTCACCTGGGCCAGGATCTCGTCGCTGGACGAACTGGTCTCCGTGGCCAGGTTCTTGACCTCGCCCGCGACCACGCTGAAGCCGAGCCCCGCCTCCCCGGCCCGGGCCGCCTCGATCGTCGCGTTCAGCGCCAGCAGCCGGGTCTGCTTGGCCACCTGGTTGATCAGATCCACCGCCGTACGGATCTGGTCGGACGCGCTGCGCAGCGAGGTGACCGTGGTGAGCCCGCGTTCCGCCTCGGTGACCGCCTCCCGGGCGAAGTCGGCCAGCCCGTTGGCCGAGGCGCCCATCTCGGTGGCCGCCGTGGCCACCTGCTCCGAGACGGTCAGCACGGCCGACTCCAGCTCGTCGGCCAGAGCCACCCGGGCCGCCCCGGCCTGGGCCACCTTCTCGGCGCTGACGCTCATGGCCGCGAACGAGGCCGACATCTTCTCGGCGGTGTCGCGGAAGGCGCCGCGCAGCCCTCGGGTCAGGATACGGCGGTGGAACCGGCCCTCGGCGGCGGCGGCCGAGGCGGCCGCGGCCTCCCGCAGGAAGGCGTCGTTCGTGTCGAGCAGGTTGTTCAGCGCCGTGCGGGCGTCGACCGCCTCCGTCGAGGCGCCGATCGAGGGCAGGCGCGCTTCGAAATCGCCCGCGGCCGCCCGGCGGCACACGTCTGTGATGAGGGCCAGCACCTCGTCGGTCACGGGCGCGCCCCGGGGTGCGTCCGGATCATGCCCGAGCCCCGTTGGTCAGACCCCACACGAATTCGTCGTACGTCCGTCCGTCCAGCTCGCCGAGCAGTGCCTGCCAACCGGCCTCGACCGCGGCCCGGGGGCTCGCCTGTGTCTGCTCGGCCGCCCGGATCCGGTCGTACAGCCGTCTCACCTCGGCCACCGCGCCCGGCTGGGGCAGCCGGCGGTTGGAGTGGTAGCCGATCACGCGGGCGTCGGCCGCGAAGGACGGCGTGATGTGCGCCAGAACCCAGTAGTGCGCGCCGTCCGAGGCCAGATTCACCACGTACGCGAAAATCTCCTCACGCTCGGCGAGGGTGTCCCAGAGCAGCTTGAAGACTGCCCGCGGCATGTCCGGATGCCTGATCAGGTTGTGGGGCTGCCCGACCGCCTCGGCCTCGGTGAGCGCCGAGATGCGCAGGAACACCTCGTTGGCGTACGTGATGATCCCGCGCGGGTCGGTCTTGGTCACGATGATCTCGTCGGCGCCGAAGGATCGCTCCACGCCTGTCGGCCGTACCTGGGTTGCTCTCATGATCTGTGCATCGTCACCGACGGACGATTGCCCCCGTGCCGGTTTGTGGAAAATAGGACGACCAGCTCAACGACGGGTCGCCGGCTCCAGGGCGCGCTGCAGGGCCCGGTAGATGCGCCCGAAGCGGGCCGCGTCGCGTGTGCTCAGCAACAGCAGGTCGCCCCCGGGCGTACGGGCCCAGATCTCCCGGCTCCGGCTGCCCCGGTCGTACGAGCGGTCGACCCGCTCGAGCAGCACGTCGGCCAGCGGCGCGGTGGCCAGACCGATCAGCACGCCGCCGCCGGCCAGGGCGAGCGTGGTGGCGGTGGAGGCGTCGATGACCAGCGCGACCGCCACCGCGAGCAGCCCGACGACGATCGGCGTGAGGATGGCCAGCCCGACCGCGCCCCGGCCCGCGATGGTCCCCCAGGAGCGGCGCCCGCTCTTGTGCCACACCTGGAGCAACTGCTCCAGGCGGAGGTCGTGGCCGTTCATCCGGACGCCGGTGGAGGTGATCCACACGTCCGGGTCCCGGTAGTAGGTGGTCATCTTCATACGGAAGTACCCGTCGTAGGCTGGCCTGAACCGACATTCAGGAGGCGTGTGGTGGGCGAGTTCGTGACGTTGGAGACTACCGACGGCATCGGCACGATCCGGCTGGATCGTCCCCCGATGAACGCGCTCAACACGCAACTGCAGGAAGAGTTGCGGGCGGCCGCGCATTCCGCGACCGCCGACGAGCAGGTCAAGGCCGTGATCGTGTACGGCGGTGAGAAGGTCTTCGCGGCCGGCGCCGACATCACCGAGTTCACCAAGGCCGGCTATCCCGAGATGGCCGTACGGGCGGCCGCGCTCTCCAGCGCGTTCGACGCCGTGGCCCGCATCCCCAAGCCGGTGGTGGCCGCGATCACCGGTTACGCCCTGGGTGGCGGCTGCGAGCTGGCGCTGGCCTGCGACTGGCGGGTCGTGGCACAGGACGCCAGGCTCGGCCAGCCCGAGATCAAGCTGGGCATCATCCCCGGGGCGGGCGGCACCCAGCGGCTCGCGCGGTTGATCGGCCCGGCCCGCGCCAAGGATCTGATCTTCTCGGGTCGCATGGTCGACGCCGAGGAAGCGCTGCGCATCGGCCTGGCCGACCGGGTTGCCCCCGCGGCCGAGGTCTACGCGACGGCGGTCGAGCTGGTACGGGCGTACGTGTCGGGACCGTCTCTGGCCCTGCGCGCCGCCAAGCTGGCCGTCGACGGCGGCCTCAACACCGACCTGGCCTCCGGACTGGCGCTGGAATCGCAGCTCTTCGCCGGCTTGTTCGCCACCGACGACCGGGTCGAGGGCACCACGGCGTTCGTCGAGAAGCGTAAACCCACGTTTACGGGGCGTTAGCCCTCGACCATATCGATCGCTTGCCATAAAGTCCGACACTGTGGAACCGGTTCCGGTCACGCGCAGGGTGCGTCGCACCGTTCGCATGGCCGTCGCGCTGGTCGTCGGCCAGGCGATGTTGTGCGCGCTGATCGGCTGGCTGACGCTGGGCCGCCATCGCGCCGAGCCGGCCCGTCCACCCGGGTCGGCCGTGGTCGACCAGCTCGCGATTCCTCCCCTGACCAGCGCGGCGCCCCCGTCGTCGCAAGGCGCGATCTCGGCCACCGCCCTGCCCCGGCCCGCCTCGGCCGCCCCACGGCGTCCGGCGCCGGCCCGCGGCACCGCCGACGCCCTGCCGCCTCCGGCCGTGCCGGCGACCGGCGCTCCGCAGCCGATCAACGCGCCTCCGGACGACCCGCAGGTGGCGCCGCCGTCACCACCCCCGCCGTCACCGCCCTTGCCGTCGTCGCCGCGCACCCGGATCCCGCTGATCCCGGTCCCGTCCGTCGCGACACCGACACCGAGCACGTCGCCGGAGGTGGTGCAAGAACCCGTGCGGGTGGGGGACGAATGCCGCCCCCTGGGCGCTTACGGGCGAACCAGCGAGGGTGACCTCGTGCGTTGCCTGCGCGACGGGCGTGACGAGCCGCGCTGGAAGATCGTGTGAGCGCGGGCACCCCCTAGAATCAGGGGATGGCCATCGACCAAGGTGAGCCGAAAAGGCATGCCCTCGGCGTGGACTTCGGCACCTCGAACACCGTCGCGGTGGCGCGCTGGCCCGACGGCCGCGCGCGTCCGCTGCTGGTCGACGGCTCGCCGCTGCTGCCCTCGGCCGTCTATGCCGAGCCCGGCGGCGCCCTGGTGGTCGGCCGCGACGCCGTGCACAGCGCCCGGCTCGACCCGGTGCGCTTCGAGCCCAACCCGAAACGCCGCATCGACGACGGCACTGTCCTGCTGGGCGAGCAGGAGTTCCCGGTCGTCGACCTGATCGCCGCCGTGCTGGCCCGGGTCGCCGAGGAATGGCACCGCGCGGTCGGCCCGGTGCTGCCCGACGTCACCCTGACCTGCCCGGCGACCTGGGGCGCGACCCGGCGCACGCTGCTCGCCGAGGCCGCCGCCCGAGCCGGGCTGACCAAGGTCCGCCTGGTGGCCGAGCCGGTCGCCGCCGCGACGTACTTCGCCGAAGTGCTCGGCCGCGACGTGCCGATCGGGTCGGTCGTGGTGGTGCACGACTTCGGCGCCGGCACGTTCGACGCCAGCGTGGTCGCCCGTACAGCCTCGGGTTTCGAGGTGATGGCGATCGACGGGCGCGACGACATCGGCGGCCTCGACGTCGACGCGGCCATCGTCGAACATCTGCGCACCAGCGAGTGGGAACGACTGCTCGAGCCGTCGACGGCGCAGGAGAGGCGGGCCCAGCGCCAGCTCTGGGAAGAGGTGCGGATCGCCAAGGAACGCCTCTCGAGGGCCCAGTCGGCCGACTTCGTGGTGCCGCTGCTCGACACCGAGGTGCACCTCACCCGCGACGAGCTGGAAAAACTGGCCCGCCCCGTGCTGGATCAGACCGTGCGCGTCACCAAGGGCCTGCTCGACTGGGCGGCCCTGCCCGCCGGGCGCCTGGCCGGTGTCTTCCTGGTCGGTGGCGCGAGCCGGATCCCGCTGGTGGCCACGCTGCTGCACCGCGAGCTGGGCGAGGCCCCGGTGGTGATCGAGCAGCCCGAGCTGGTGGTGGCCGAGGGCAGCATCCTGGCCGACGCGGCGATGCTGGCGAGCGGTCCGGCGTCCCCCGGCCCCACCTCCGAGCTACGGCTGGTCTCCACGGGCCGGGCCGAGACGGCGACCGTACGCGTCGCCACCGCGACCGTGCGCGTGCCGGGCACAACCGGTCTGCAGCCCGCGGTCGACCCGTGGCCCGACGCCGACCACGGCTGGGTTCCGGACCCGCACGCGACCATGCCCACGCCGAAGCCCAAGTTCGAGCGCCCGATCTCGACACCGCCGGCCGCCGCGGCGTCGCCGCCTTCCCCGCCGCACGGCATGTCCTCGCCGCACGGCATGTCCCCGTCGCACGGGATGGCCGCCGTCCGGCCGATCTCGTCGCAGCCCGTCTCGCCGCCCCGGCCGCCGATCTCCCGGCCGCGTCCGCAGCCACAGGTCTCCCAGGCCGTACGCCGGACCAAGCGGCGCGGCGGGTTCCTGCGGGCGCTGCAGGTCCTGTTCAGCGCCGCCATCATGATCGTGGTCCCGCTGGCCGCGCTCGTGATCGCGTACGGGTATGGGAACGGGGCGCCGATCGTTGACGACGCCGAGAATCTCGTGCGCGACATCCGAAGCCTTCTCGGCTTCTGAGGTGACTCACGGGTAACGTGCCTACACCGGCGACGAGGCTGAGGGGGCTACGGAAGATGGCAGAAGTGATCGAGGGGCACGGCGGCGAACTGGCGCTGGCCGCGGCGCGGGCGTTCGGGGTGAACGAGATGTTCACGCTGTCCGGCGGGCACGTTTTCCCGCTGTACGACGCCGCGCACAAGACCGACTTCCCGATCTACGACGTGCGCCACGAGCAGACCGCGGTCTTCGCGGCCGAGGCGGTGGCCAAGCTGCAACGCCGTCCCGGACTCGCCGTGCTGACCGCCGGCCCGGGCGTGACCAACGGCATCTCCGGCCTGACCAGCGCGTTCTTCAACGCCTCGCCGGTGCTCGTGCTGGGCGGCCGGGCGCCCTCGTTCCGCTGGGGCTCGGGCAGCCTGCAGGAGTTCGACCACGTGCCCCTGATCGCCCCGATCACCAAGTACGCGGCCACGGTCGGTGACACCGACGCGATCGCCGGCGAGGTGCGTGCGGCCCTGACCGAGGCGCTCACCGCCCACCGCGGCCCGGCCTTCCTCGACATCCCGCTCGAGGTGGTCTTCTCCAGCGGCGAGGCCTCCGCCCCCGGAGCGCCCGCCGTCCCGCTGATCGAGGCCGACCCCGACGAGGTCGCGAAGGCCGCGTCGCTGCTGGCCACCGCGCAGCGCCCGGTGATCATCGCGGGATCCGACGTCTGGGGCGGGGACGCGGTCGCCGAGTTGCGGGCGGCCGCCGAGGCGCTGCAGGTGCCCGTGTTCACCAACGGCATGGGCCGGGGCGCGCTGCCGCCGTCGCACCCGCTCGCGTTCGCCAAGGCCCGGCGGCCCGCGCTCAACGAGGCCGACCTGGTCTGCGTGATCGGTACCCCGCTCGACTTCCGGCTCGGCTTCGGCGAGTTCGCCGAGGCGCGGGTCGTGCACATCGTCGACGCGCCCGGCCAGCGGGCCACGCACGTCGAGCCGGCCGTCTCGCCCGCCGGTGACCTGCGCGGCATCCTGGCCACGATCGCCGACTACTCGGGCGACCGGGCCGACCACGCCGAGTGGATCTCGGGGCTGCGCTCGGCCGAGGACGCGGGCAAGGCGCGCGACGCCGAGGCGATGGCGGCCGAGACCGACCTGATCAAGCCGGCGCGCATCTACGGCGAGCTGCGCAAGGTGCTCGCCCCCGACGCGGTCACCATCGGGGACGGGGGCGACTTCGTCTCGTACGCGGGCAGGTTCTTGGAGCCCTCGCAGCCCGGCACCTGGCTCGACCCGGGCCCGTACGGGTGTCTCGGCACCGGCATGGGCTACGCGATGGGCGCCCGGGTGACCTATCCCGGCCGGCAGATCTGCGTGCTGATGGGCGACGGGGCGGCCGGCTTCTCGCTGATGGACGCCGAGTCCCTGGTCCGGCAGGGGCTCCCGGTCGTCATGGTGGTCGGCAACAACGGCATCTGGGGTCTCGAGAAGCACCCCATGCAGGCCATGTACGGCTACGACGTGGCGGCCGACCTGCAGCCGGGGCTGCGCTACGACGACGTGGTCAAGGCGCTGGGCGGCGCGGGAGAGACGGTCGAGAAGGCGTCGGAGATCGGCCCGGCACTGGAGCGTGCCTTTGGCGCCGGGGTGCCCTACCTGGTCAACGTGCTGACCGACCCCGGCGACGCGTACCCGCGCTCGTCGAACCTCGCCTGACCAAGGCCTGTTTCATAGCTGAGACCGGACCGCTCCTCGCACTCGCCCCAGCTGTGAAACAGGCCTCAGGGCTTGTCCTCCTCGCGGTTGCGGAGTTCCTTCTCCCACTGGGCGAGCATTTCGCGATCCCGCTTCGACTGCTCGGTGTCGACCGAGCGGAGGAAGTCGGCGTCGTCGTCCGGCGAGACCGGAGCGGGACGCCTGCGCACGATCCCGCCCTCGACGGGAGCGGGTCGCGGGCGTCCCCAGGCGAAGTACGCGAGCGGGCCCAGCAGAGGGATGAGAAGGATCACCAGCACCCACACGGCACGGGGGGCGTTGCGGACGCGAGCGGCCGACAAACAGCTGATCAGCGCCAGCACGAAGAGCACCAGCTGCACGGCAGCCAAGAAGATGAACAACCGGACCATGAGGCAATGATGACGCGCGCGGGCCGATCCGGCGACGATCAGAGCATGACAATGACCCCGGCGAGCGCCGCGAGGCCGACAGTGACGAAGGCGTACGCGGTGATCGAGCGCCGGCCGGGGTGGGGTGGACGACGGCGCAGGGCCCGGGCCCGCCGATAGGCCAGCGCGACCAGCGCCGACCAGCCGGCGCCGCACAGGGCCGCGGTGATCCACAGCCCGGGGCCGGCGTCGGGGTCGAAGGCGGGACGAGCGGCGAGCAGGACGACGACGCCCGCCGACAGGGCCGTACGCCGCCAGGCGAGCCGGGTGCGCTCGGCCGAGGCGCCGTGGTCGGGCGTCCACTCCGCGGACGGCTCGCTCATCGTGGGGACTGCAGCAGCACTGCCACGATCAGCAGCAGCGCGCCCAGGGCCACGATCACGGCGAGGAACGCGGGGAACCTCGAGCCGGGCAGTTCCTCGCCCAGACGCATGGCCCGCTCGGTGCGCGCCCAGTGATCGACCGCGCGCAGAGCCACGAGACCGCCGAGCACCAGCAGCGCGACGGCGATGACCTCGCGCAGGTAGGCGATCGGCAGCGGCGGCAGGAACTGGGCGCAGCCCAGACCGCCCGCGATCAGGGCCAGACCGGTGCGGATCCAGGCCAGGAAGGTGCGCTCGTTGGCCAGCGAGAACCGGTAGTCAGGGGTGCGGCCGACCGTGGGTGTCTTTTCCGGGTCTATCCATTGCCGCAGGCCGCCGAACACAGAGAGATTATTGACCGGACGGGCCCGGAAGGGTCGCCCACACCGTGCGGACTTCGTCACTCACGCAGCCCTCACGCAGGTGGCCGCACCGGCACCACGGTGAGTCGGGATCCACGCGACCGTGGGTCTGCGGCGTCATGCCGGGGCCGCGTGGTGGACGATGGGTGGCGGACGGGAGCAACCCGTCGGCCAGTGAATCGGCAAGGCCGGACAATTCGTACACCTCCCTCGATCGACTGTAGCGATTCGACGGCCGGATCGGGTGAGGTGAGTCACTCTTCGTGGTCGACGCCGCCAAGCTACCGACGGGTAACCTGTCGGGAGGCGTCCGGCCGCAACGGTGCGTTCACAACAGGAGGTCGTAGGAGCGCGATGAACATCGTCGTACTGGTCAAGCAGGTGCCCGACTCCGGTGCCGAGCGCACGCTGAGCGCGGATCACACGGTCGACCGCGCGTCGGCCAGCAATGTCATCAACGAGATGGACGAGTACGCCATCGAGGAAGCGTTGAAGATCAAGGAGGCGCACGGCGGCGAGGTGACGGTCCTGACCATGGGTCCGGCCGGCGCGACCGAGTCCATCCGCAAGGCGCTGTCGATGGGCCCCGACAAGGCGGTGCACGTCTCCGACGAGGCGCTGCACGGCTCGTGCGCCGTCGCCACCTCCAAGGTGCTGGCCGCGGCGCTCAAGACGCTCAACGCCGACCTGATCATCTGTGGCGCCGAGTCGACCGACGGCCGCGTCCAGGTCATGCCGCACATGCTGGCCGAGCGGCTGGGCGTCGCGGCGCTGACCGGCGCCCGCAAGCTGACCGTCGACGGCTCGCAGCTGACCGCCGAGCGGCAGACCGACGAGGGCTACGAGGTGGTCACCGCGGCCACCCCGGCCGTCGTCAGCGTGTGGGACACCATCAACGAGCCCCGCTACCCGTCGTTCAAGGGCATCATGGCCGCGAAGAAGAAGCCGGTGCAGGCTCTCTCGCTGGCCGACCTCGGCATCTCGGCCGACGAGGTGGGCACGGCCGGCGCCACCAGCGCCGTGCTCGAGTTCGCGCCGCGGCCGCCGCGCTCGGCCGGCAGGAAAGTCACCGACGAGGGCGACGGCGGCGCGCAGCTGATCTCGTTCCTCGCCACCGAGAAGTTCGTCTGAGAGGGGTCGGTCATGGCTGAGGTTCTTGTTGTAGTCGAGTCCGGCGTCAAGAAGGTCACGCTCGAGATGCTGACCATCGCGCGGGGGATCGGTGACGTTTCCGCTGTCGTGTTCGGTGAGGCCGACGCGGTCAAGCTGGGCGAGTACGGCGCGTCCAAGGTCTACGTGGCGGCGGGCGACGACGTCGACGGCTATCTGGTCGCCCCCAAGGCGGCGGTGCTGGCCGACCTGGTGCGCGAGAAGCAGCCCGCCGCGGTCCTGCTCGCCTCCACCCAGGAGGGCAAGGAGATTGCCGGCCGGCTCGCCGTCAAGCTCGACAACGGGCTGCTCACCGACGCCGTCGAACTGGCGTCCGACGGCACCGCCACGCAGGCCGTGTTCGCCGGCTCGGGCATCGTCAAGTCCAAGGTCACCAAGGGCCTGCCGATCGTGACGATCCGCCCCAACTCGGTCACTCCGTCGCCTCAGGCCGCGACGCCCGCCGTGGAGCAGCTGACCGTCGCCGTCTCGGACGCCGACAAGCTGACCAAGGTGGTCGAGCGGGTCGTCGAGCAGAAGGGATCGCGCCCCGAGCTGACCGAGGCCGGCATCGTCGTCTCGGGCGGCCGCGGCGTGGGCAACGCCGACAACTTCAAGCTGGTCGAGGAATTGGCCGACCTGCTCGGCGGCGCCGTCGGCGCGTCCCGCGCGGCCGTCGACTCCGGCTTCTACCCGCACCAGTTCCAGGTCGGCCAGACAGGCAAGACCGTCTCCCCGCAGCTGTACGTGGCGCTCGGCATCTCGGGCGCCATCCAGCACCGGGCCGGCATGCAGACCTCGAAGACGATCGTCGCGGTCAACAAGGACCCCGAGGCCCCGATCTTCGAGCTGGCCGACTTCGGCGTGGTAGGCGACCTGTTCAAGGTCGTCCCGCAGGCGGCCGACGAGATCCGCAAGCGCAAGTAGCCCCGCGATGTGACGAACGGCTCGGTGCTCAGCGCCGGGCCGTTCGCCGTTGCCGGGGTGAAGCATAAGCTTGGGCACTGATGGCCTACTTGGATCACGCTGCGACCACGCCGATGCTCGACGAGGCCCTGGCGGCATATGTTGCGGCGGCCCGCGAGGCCGGTAACCCGTCGTCCCTGCACGCTGCCGGTCGGCATGCGCGGCGCCTGGTCGAGGAGTCCCGCGAGCGCATCGCGGCAGCCCTCGGCGCCCGGCCCTCCGAGGTGATCTTCACCAGCGGAGGCACCGAGAGCGACAACCTGGCGGTCAAGGGCATCTTCTGGTCCCGGCGGGCCGGTTCGCTCAGCCGCAGCCGGGTGGTCGCCTCCGCGGTCGAGCACCACGCTGTGATGGACACCGCCGAGTGGCTCGGCACACACGAGGGCGCCCAGCTGAGCTGGCTGCCGGTCGACGGCGCGGGGCGGGTAGACCCGGCGTCGCTGGCCGAGCTGGTGGAGGCGTACGCGGATGAGATCGCCGTCATCAGCGTGCAGTGGGCCAACAACGAGGTCGGCACGATCCAGCCGGTGGCCGAGCTCGCACGCCTGGCCGCCGAGGCCGGCATCCCGTTCCACACCGACGCCGTGCAGGCCGTCGGGCAGGTGCCGGTCGACTTCACGGCCAGCGGCGCGGCGGCCATGACGGTGACCGGGCACAAGGTCGGCGGCCCGGTCGGCGTGGGCGCGCTGCTGCTGGGCCGCGACGTCGGGTGCACACCGCTGCTGCACGGTGGCGGGCAGGAAAGGGATGTGCGCTCGGGCACACTCGACACGGCCGGCGTGACGGCGTTCGCCACAGCTGTCGAGATCACCGTCAAGGGCCAGGCCGCGTACGCGGAAAGGGTTGGCTCTCTGCGCGACGAACTGGTGCGCCGGGTCCTCGCCGCGGTGCCGGACGCGATCCTCAACGGCGACCCGGCCGACCGGCTGGCCGGCAACGCGCACTTCAGCTTCCCCGGCTGCGAGGGCGACGCGTTGCTGCTGCTCCTGGACGCGCAGGGGGTCTGCTGCTCGACCGGCTCGGCCTGCTCGGCCGGGGTCGCCCAGCCCAGCCACGTGCTGCTCGCCATGGGCGCCGACGAAGACCGGGCCCGCTCCTCACTGCGCTTCACGCTCGGGCACACGAGCACTTCCCGGGACGTGGACGCTCTGCTGGCCGCCCTGCCCGGCGCGGTCGAGCGTGCCCGCCGCGCCACCGCCTGGAAAACCCCCCGTTAGGCTTGGTGCCATGCGAGTTCTAGCGGCCATGTCGGGCGGAGTCGATTCCGCCGTCGCCGCCGCGCGCGCCCACGACGCCGGCCACGACGTCACCGGGGTGCACCTGGCGCTGGCGCGCAACCCCCAGACCTATCGGACCGGCGCGCGGGGTTGCTGCACGCTGGAGGACTCCCGCGACGCCCGCCGCGCCGCCGACGTGATCGGCATCCCGTTCTACGTGTGGGACATGGCCGAGCAGTTCCAGGCGAGCGTGGTCGACGACTTCGTCGCGGAGTACTCGGCGGGCCGCACGCCCAACCCGTGCCTGCGCTGCAACGAGAAGATCAAGTTCGAGGCCGTGCTCGACCGGGCCGTCGCGCTCGGCTTCGACGCCGTCGTCACCGGGCATCACGCGCGCCTCGGGGCCGACGGGCTGCTGCGCCGCAGCGTCGACGAGGGCAAGGACCAGTCGTACGTGCTGGCCGTGCTCACCCGCGCCCAGCTCGACCGCGCGGTCTTCCCGCTCGGCGACTCGACGAAGGCCCGGGTCCGCGAGGAAGCGGCCGAGCGCGGGCTGGCCGTGGCCGACAAGCCCGACTCCCACGACATCTGCTTCATCGCCGACGGCGACACCCAGGGCTTCCTGCAGCGCCGGCTGGGCGACGCGCCGGGCGACATCGTCGACGGCCGCACCGGCGAGCGCCTGGGCGGGCACAACGGGGCGTACGGCTTCACGGTGGGCCAGCGCAAGGGCCTCGACCTGCGGGTGCCCGCCGCCGACGGACGGCCGCGCTACGTGCTGTCGATCACCCCGGTGACCAACACGGTGACCGTCGGCCCGCGGGAAGACCTCGAGGTCGGCACGGTCACCGCGTCCAAGGTGATCTGGCACGGCGCCTCGTCGCCGGTCGAGTGCGAGGTTCAGCTGCGGGCGCACGGCGAGGTCTACCCGGCCACGGTGACGATCGAGGGCGACACGCTGACCGCCCGCCTGGCGACCCCGGCCCGCGGTGTCGCGGCCGGTCAGGCGATCGTGGCCTACCAGCGCTCGGCCGAGGGCGACATCGTGCTGGGCTCGGCGACGATCACCGCCTCGGCCCCGCTGGCGGCCACGCGTGCCTGACTTCCCCTGGCGGCCCGGCTCGGCCACCGGCATCGGGTCGCTGCCCGGCGCCGACATCGCCGAGGCCCAGCGCATCGTCTTCGGTGAGCTGCCCGAGCTGCCGCACCTGGCCGAGCTGCCCGCCCGCGGTCCCGGCGCCGACATGATCGGGCGCAGCGCCGGGTTCCTGGTCGAGCTGCCGGTGCAGCTGTACGCGGGCCGCTGGCAGGTCGCGCCCCGCCCCGGCAAGGACATGCGGGTCACGGCCGACCTGATGGAACGCGACCTCGACCAGCTCACCGAGCAGGGCGCGGCGTACGCGGGCCCACTGAAGATCCAGTCGGCCGGGCCGTGGACGCTGGCCGCCTCGATCGACCTGCAACTCGGCGGTCGCCTGCTGCGCGACCCCGGCGCCGTCCGCGACCTGACCGACTCGCTGGCCGAGGGGCTGCGCCGGCACGTGGACGACGTGCGCAAACGGCTGCCCCGGGCGGAGGTCCTGCTGCAGCTCGACGAGCCGTCGCTGCCCGCCGTGCTGGCCGGGCGTGTGCCGACCGAGAGCGGGCTGGGCGCCTATCGTCCGGTGCCGGGGCCCGACGCGGCCACGGCTCTGCGGACGATCGTGGAGGCGGTGGGGGTGCCGGTGGTCGCCCACTGCTGCGCCTCCGACGTGCCGCTGCAAGTGTTCCGCGACGCTCGGGCCGCGGCTGTGGCTCTTGACCTGTCCCTGATCAAGGACCTCGACCCGCTGGGGGAGGCCCTTGAGGCGGGTGTGGGGTTGTTCGTGGGGGCCGTGCCCGCGGTTGCTGCCGGCCGGGTCGACGGCAAGAGCGTTGCTGAACGGGTGTCCACGCTGTGGAAGCGGCTGGCCTTTGCTCCGGCCCTGCTGCCTCGGCAAGTGGTGATTACACCGGCTTGTGGTCTTGCCGGGGCCTCACCCGCGTATGTGCGGGCTGCGCTGACCGCTTGCCGGGAGGCTGGGCGGCGGCTCTCCGAGGTCTGAGGCGCCGCCTGTACTACTCCCGTTCACAACCCCACCGTGTGCTCCTCCTACCCACAACCCCTCCTACCCACAACCCCTCCTACCCACAACCCACCCTCCCTGGGGGCCCCCTCCTCGGATCGAGCCTGGCAGATTTCGCCGATCTTCGCGTGACCCCCTGTGGACAACTTCGGCCTGTGGACAACGCCGCGCAGGCGCGCGCCCAGCACCGAAAATGTCGGGGGTGACGACTACCGTTCCGGGTAGTTCTCGAACGCGGAGGTTCCGGTGTCTGAAGAGATCGTGGATGCGCAGCCCACTGCCGAGCAGGAGGCGGCCGCAGGCCTTGACCCGACCCCGGAGGCCAGCGCCCGGCACGCCGAGCTGAGCGACGAGTTACGCGGTCACCAATACCGCTACTACGTCCTCGATTCGCCGACGATCTCCGACGCCGAGTTCGACAAGCTGCTCCGCGAGCTCGAGGAGCTCGAGACCGAGTTCCCGGCGCTGCGCACCCCCGATTCCCCGACGCAGAATGTCGGCGGCACGTTCTCCACCCTGTTCACCCCGGTCGAGCACGCCGAGCGCATGTTGTCGCTCGACAACGTCTTCGACGACGGGGAACTGGCGGGCTGGGTCGAGCGCACGCTGCGCGACGCCGGCGGTCCGGCCGAGTTCATCTGCGAGCTCAAGGTCGACGGTCTGGCGATCAACCTGACGTACGAGAAAGGGCGGCTGGTCCGCGGCGCCACTCGCGGTGACGGGCGTACCGGCGAGGACGTGACGTCCAACGTGCGCACGATCCGTGAGATCCCCGAGCGCCTCGCCGGTGACAATCCGCCCGACCTGCTCGAGGTCCGCGGCGAGATCTACTTCCCGGTCTCCGCGTTCGCCGATCTCAACGCGTCGCTGGTCGAGCAGGGCAAGGCCCCGTTCGCCAATCCGCGTAACGCCGCGGCCGGCAGCCTGCGGCAGAAGGATCCGCGCATCACCGCCTCGCGGGGCCTGCGCATGGTGGTGCACGGTATCGGCGCGCGGGCCGGGTTCACGCCCACGTCGCAGTCGCATGCCTACGAGGCGCTGAAGGAGTGGGGCCTGCCCACGAGCGACCGGTGGAAGCTGGTCGACGACCTGGCCGGCATCAACGACTACATCGCCTACTACGGCGAGCACCGGCACGACGTCGAGCACGAGATCGACGGCGTGGTCATCAAGGTCAACTCCGTGGCGATCCAGGGCCGGCTGGGGTCGACCTCGCGGGCCCCCCGCTGGGCGATCGCCTTCAAATACCCGCCGGAAGAGGTCACGACCAAGCTCCTCGACATCGACGTCAACGTCGGCCGTACGGGGCGGGTCACGCCGTTCGCCGTGCTCGAGCCGGTGAGGGTGGCGGGGTCGACGGTGGCGCTGGCCACGCTGCACAACGCGCGCGAGGTCGAGCGGAAGGGCGTGTGGATCGGCGACACGATCGTGCTGCGCAAGGCGGGCGATGTGATTCCCGAGGTGCTCGGCCCGGTGATCGACCTGCGCCCCGACGACGCCCGCCAGTTCGTGATGCCGACGCACTGCCCGGCCTGCGGCACCAGGCTGGCGCCGGCGAAAGAGAGCGACATCGACATCCGCTGCCCGAACACGAGGTCGTGCCCGGCGCAGCTGCGCGAGCGCGTGTTCCACCTCGCCGGGCGCGGGGCGTTCGACATCGAGGTGCTGGGTTACAAGGCGGGGCAGGCCCTGCTCGACTCCGGCGTGATCAGCGACGAGGGCGACCTGTTCTCGCTCACCGAGGATGATTTGCGCCGGTCGCCGTTCTTCGTCAACCAGGACGGCAGCCTGGGGTCGAACGCGGTGAAGCTGCTGGAGAACCTTGAGCGGGCCAAGGACCGTCCGCTCTGGCGCGTGCTGGTGGCGCTGTCGATCCGCCACGTCGGCCCGACCGCGGCGCAGGCACTGGCCCGCCAGTTCGGCTCGATGGAGGCCATCGAGGCGGTCGTGGCCGCTGCCCCCGGCAGCAAAGAGGAAGCCGCAGCGGTCGAGTCCGCTGCCCGTGACTCGTCGGTGGTCGCCCCAGCATCAGAAACGCCGGCGGCCGAGACAGAGGCCGGATCCAGCGAGCCCGGTTCCGATGGCGGCAAGGTGTCGAAGAAGGCGAAGGCCGAGCCCGACGTGCTGGCCACGGTGGAGGGTGTGGGGCCGACGATCGCCGACAGTCTGCGGGAGTGGTTCTCCGTCGACTGGCATCGCGACATCGTCAGCAAGTGGCGTGAGGCCGGGGTCAAGATGGCCGACGAGCGGGTCGACGAGGGTCCGCGGCCGCTCGAGGGCCTGACGATCGTCGTCACCGGCACACTGGCCACCCATTCACGCGATCAGGCCACCGAGGCGGTGACGTCGCGCGGCGGCAAGGTGAGCGGCTCGGTCTCGAAGAAGACGGCCTTCGTCGTGGTCGGCGACAACCCCGGCAGCAAGTACGACAAGGCGCTGTCGCTCAAGGTGCCGGTGCTCAACGAGGAGGGTTTCGCGGTGCTGCTGGCCGACGGCCCGGACGCGGCGCGCGAGGTCGCCGAGTTCGGTGAGTAGGCAGGCCGAGGTCACTGGGTGGGCGTGGCCACCGTGGGGCGCAGCGGGCGATAACGGGCCAGCCAGTCGGCCAGCTCGTCGGCCGGCATCGGGCGGGCGTGGAACCATCCCTGGGCCGCGTGGCAGCCGGCCTCGGCCAGCAGACGCCAGGTGCGCTCGTCCTCGACACCCTCCGCCACCGCCCGCAGGCCCAGCGCCTCGGCCAGATCGATGACCGACCGGACTATCGCGGCGTCGCCGTGGTCGGTCGCCATGCCCAGGACGAACGAGCGGTCGATCTTCACCTCGGCCAGGGGGAGGCGGCGCAGATGCTGCAACGACGAATAGCCGGTGCCGAAGTCGTCGAGCGAGATGGCGATGCCCATCCGGTCCAGGCGCGTGATCGTGCTGAGGACCCGGTGCGGATCGGCCATCAGCGCGCTTTCGGTGATCTCCAGCTGGAGCAGGTCGGGCGAGATGTCGTACCGGCGCAAGAGGTCGTCGACGCGATCGGCGATGTCACCCGCGTGCAGGTCGCGCACGCTGACGTTGACCGCCGCCCGCAAGGGCCGGCCCGCGTCGCGCCACTCGGCCAGCTGCGCCACCACGTCGTGCAGCACCCGCCCGGTGAGCAGCCGCATCACCGGGGTCGGCTCGGCCACCCGGATCAGCTCCTCCGGCCCGACCAGCCCGCGTTCCGGATGCCGCCAGCGCAGCAGGGCCTCCACGCCGACGACCTCGCCGGTCGCGATGGCGATCTGCGGCTGGTAAAAGAGCATGATCCCGTCGTCGGGCGCGTCGGCGCGCAGCGTGTGCCGCAGGTCGGCCAGCAGGGTCAGGCGGTCCGGCGTGTGGTGCGGGGCATCCGGGCCGTAGATCGCGAACTGGTCGCCGCGCTGCTTGGCGTCGTACATGGCCGCCTCGGCCTCCCGCAGCAACGTCGCGCTGTCCCCGCCCGGCTCCCGCTGCAGCGCGATCCCGATCGAGGCGGTCACGTCCAGCGGCGTGCCGTCCAGCGCGAACGGCCGGTTGAGCGCCTCGGCCAGGTGCTCGGCGATGCGGCGAGCGGCGGCCGGACCGTCGACCCGGGTGGCCAGCACAGCGAACTCGTCGCCACCGAGCCGCACCACCAGGTCGTGCGCGGGCACCACCTCGGCCAGGCGCCGCGCCACCTCGGCCAGCAGCCGGTCACCGACCCCGTGGCCGAGGGCGTCGTTGACCGTACGGAAGCGGTCGAGGTCGAGAAGCAGCAGCGCGAGCCGTCGCCCCGGGGGCTGCGACAACACCGCCGCGTGCAGCGCCCGCCGGTTGGGCAGCCCGGTCAGCGCGTCCAGGCGGGAAGCCCGCTCGAACTCGCCGGCCGAGCGGACCATCCGGTGCACCGCGTGCAACGCCAGCAGCACCAGCGGCACAAAGGCCAGCCCGACCTGTGCGGTCGCCAGCACCACCGGCCCGAGCAGCAGAAGCGCGGCCGTGGCGAGCAGCTCGACCCCGAACCGGCGCAGCCGCCGTAGCCGCTGCAGCCGTTCCGGCCGGTCGGCCATCGACCGGGCGACCAGCGCGGACAATCCGTAACGCGCGACGATCCACGCGCTGGCCGCCGCCACGGTCAGCAGCGCGTCACCCCAGTCCGGGCCGGGGCCGATGCGCAGCGAGACCAGGGACACGATCAGGCACGCCGCGCCCAGCGCCACGGCGTGCTGCACGGCCAGGTGGAGCATGCGTTGCGCGGTGTGCCGCAGGCGGATGCCGGCCACGGTCACCGCGACCAGTTGAACGGCCAGGGCGGGTCCGTAACCCCAGGCCAACGCGATGGCGAAGGTGAAGCAGATGGACGGGAGGATGACCTCACTGGCGCGGCGGTCGGCCACCACGTAAGGCCGCGCGTCGACGATCACTGCCAGAAAACCCATGAGCCAGTACGCGGCGGGCAGCGCGACGAAAGCCGGCCGGTCGAGCGCCCACAGCCCGGCGTCGACCGCCACGACCAGCAGCGTGGTGACGATCAGCGCCCGGCGGCGGCGAGCTCGCTCGGTGCGTTCGGCGCGGCGTTGCGCTTCGTCCCGCGACTCCCGCCGACGCCGCGCCACGATGATCGTGTCGCGGTCACTCTCCCCGTACGCCGTCTCGGCCCGATCCCCGTACGCCGGTTCGGGCTCATCTCCGTACGCCGGTTCCGGCCGATTCCCGTACGTCGGTTCCCCGTGATCTCCGTACGTCGGTTCGGGCCCGCGCTCGCATGCCGGTTCGGGCCCGCGCTCGTACGTCGGTTCGCCGCGATCTCCGTACGTCGGTTCGGGTCCGCGGTCGTACGCGGGTTCGGGCTCGTCGATGTACGTCGGCTCGGGCCCACTGACGTACGCCGGGCCGGGCTCGCCGGCGTCCGGGCAGCGGTCGTCGTGGACCGGGCGCGGGACGGAGTCGCTCGCCGCGGGGTCGCGGGGGCGTGCGGCGTCCATGCGACCTCCACCATGGCCTCGATCATCCGATCGTTCTCACGATAGATCCACATGGGCGATTAACCGCTAAACGGACTCGCCGTTATCAAATCGGCATGAGCCGCCAAACGCTCATTAACCATAAATTACCTCTTCCGAGCGACGCTCCCGCGAGCGGACCAATCGACCGGCTGGAAGCCGAACGCCCAGGGGCGCCGAGCGGCGGGGAGTCAAGCCGTGGGGGCGTGGAGTGGCTGGGGCGCCGAGTGGCCGGAGGAGCTGAGCGGCCGGGGAAGTCGAGCAGTTGGGAGCCGAGCGGTTGGAGGAGTCGAGTGGCCGGAAGAGTGGAAGGGTCGAGCGGCTGGGGTCGGGTGGGCGGGGGCTGTCCCGGGCGTCGGGCGAAACCGCGGGCGAAATAGACTCGTACGGTCAGCGACAGCATTGACAGAAAGTAGGGGCAGGATGGCCGCCATCTCCCGCGAAGAGGTTGCGCACCTCGCGCGCCTGTCGCGGCTCGCCGTGACCGAGGACGAACTGGACCGGTTCGCGGGGCAGCTCGACGTGATCCTGCAGTCCGTGGCCCACATCGGTGACGTGGCCGCCGACGACATCCCGCCGACGTCGCACTCAGTGCCGCTGACCAACGTGTATCGCGACGACGTGCCCGTCCCGAGCCTCACGCAGGAAGAGGCGCTGTCCGGCGCCCCCGACGCGTACGAGGGCCGTTTCCGGGTGCCCCAGATCCTGGCTGAGGAGGACTGACCGCCGTGTCTGACCTGACGAAGATGTCGGCGGCCCAGCTCGCCAAGGCGATCGCCGACAAGCAGACCTCGGCCGTCGAGGTCGCCACCGCCCACCTCGACCGGATCGACGCCGTCGACGATCGGGTGCACGCTTTCCTGCACGTCGACCGCGAGGGCGCGCTCGCCGCCGCCGCCCGGGTCGACGCCGGCGAGGTCACCGGCCCGCTCGCCGGTGTGCCCGTCGCCGTCAAGGACGTCATCGCGACCAAGGGCGTGCCCACCACGGCCGCCTCCAAGATCCTCGAGGGCTGGCGCCCGCCGTACGACGCGACGCTGGTCGAGCGGCTGCGCGCGGCCGGCACGGTGATGCTCGGCAAGACCAACATGGACGAGTTCGCGATGGGCTCCTCCACGGAATACTCCGCGTACGGGCCGACCAACAACCCGTGGGACCTCGGCCGCATCCCCGGCGGTTCGGGCGGCGGCAGCGCGGCGGCCCTCGCGGCGTACGAGGCCCCGCTCGCCATCGGCACCGACACGGGCGGCTCGATCCGTCAGCCCGGCGCGGTCACCGGCACGGTCGGCGCCAAACCGACGTACGGTGGCACCTCGCGCTACGGCCTCATCGCGTTCTCCAGCTCGCTCGACACCCCGGGCCCCTGCGCCCGCAACGTCGAGGACGCGGCGCTGCTGCACTCGGTGATCGCCGGCCACGACCCGCGCGACTCCACCTCCATCCCGCAGCCGGTGCCCGACGTGGTCGGCGCGGCCCGCCTCGGCGCCACCGGCGACCTGAGCGGCGTCAAGCTCGGCGTGGTCAAGGAGTTCGCGGGGGACGGCTCCGAGCCGGGCGTGGTCAGCGCGTTCCATGAGTCGCTGGAAGCCCTGGTCAAGCTGGGCGCCGAGATCGTCGAGGTCTCCTGCCCCCACTTCCAGTACGCGTTGCCGGCCTACTACCTGATCGCCCCGAGCGAGGCCTCGTCCAACCTGGCCCGCTTCGACGGCGTGCGCTACGGCCTGCGTACGGGCGACGACGGCAGCCGCTCGCTCGAAGAGGTCATGTCGCTGACCCGCGACGCCGGCTTCGGCCCCGAGGTCAAGCGGCGCATCATCCTGGGCACGTACGCCCTGTCCAGCGGCTACTACGACGCGTACTACGGACAGGCGCAAAAGGTCCGTACGCTGATCACGCGCGACTTCGAGGCCGCCTGGCAGAGCGTCGACGTGCTGGTCTCGCCGACCACGCCGTTCGTGGCGTTCCCGTTCGGCTCGCGCACGAGCGACCCGTACCAGATGTACCTGGCCGACCTCTTCACGATCCCGACCAACCTGTACGGCGGTCCCGCGATCTCGGTCCCGTGCGGCCTCTCCGAGGGCCTCCCGGTCGGCTTCCAGATCATGGCGCCCACCATGGCCGACGACCGCATGTACCGGGTCGCCGCAGCCCTGGAGTCCACCGTCGGCACGCTGACCCCACCCACGCTGGAGGCGACCGCATGACCACCACCGCGCTGCCTGCCTATGAGGATGCTGTCTCGCGTTATGAGCCGGTCATCGGGCTTGAGACGCATGTCGAGCTGGGCACGGCCACCAAGATGTTCTGCGGCTGCCGCACGGATTTCGGCGCCGAGCCGAACACGCAGGTCTGTCCGGTCTGCCTGGGGCTGCCGGGCGCGCTTCCGGTGGCCAACCGGGCCGGCATCGAGGCGACCATCCGCATCGGGCTCGCGCTGAACTGTGACATCGCCGAGTGGTGCCGCATGGCGCGGAAGAACTACTTCTATCCCGACATGCCGAAGAACTTCCAGACCTCGCAGTACGACGAGCCGCTGTGCGTGGACGGCTACGTCGACGTCGAGGTCGACGGCAAGCAGTACCGCATCGGCATCGAGCGGGTGCACCTCGAGGAGGACACCGGCAAGAGCCTGCACGTCGGCGGCGCGACCGGCCGCATTCACGGCGCCACCGAGTCGCTGGTCGACTACAACCGCGCCGGCATTCCGCTGGTCGAGATCGTCACCAAGCCGGTGCCTGGGCTGGGTGCGCTGGCCCCCGAGGTCGCGAAGGCGTACGTGGCCGAGCTGCGTGACATCATCCGCTCGCTGGGCGTCTCCGACGTGCGCATGGAGCAGGGCTCGCTGCGCTGCGACGTGAACACCTCGCTCAACAAGCCGGGTGAGGAGTGGGGCACCCGCACCGAGACGAAGAACGTGAACTCGCTGCGCTCGGTCGAACGCGCCGTCCGTTCCGAGATCATCCGGCAGGCCGCGCTGCTGGACGAGGGCACCCGGATCTTCCAGGAGACCCGCCACTTCCAGGAGACGACCGGCGACACCCGTCCCGGCCGCTCCAAGGAGACGGCGACCGACTACCGCTACTTCCCCGAGCCCGACCTCGTGCCGATCGCGCCCGACAAGGCGTGGGTCGCTGAGCTCAAGGCCGCCCTTCCCGAGAAGCCGAGCAGCAAGCGGGCCCGGCTGCGGGAGGAGTGGGGGATCAGCGCGATCGACATGGAGTCGGTGGCGAACGCGGGCGCGGTCGAGCTGATCGAGGAGACCATCGCCGCCGGGGCCTCGCCCGCGGGCGCGCGCAAGTGGTGGATGGGTGAGCTGGCGCGCCGGGCCAACGAGACCGGCGTCGAGCTGCCGGCCGTCGGGGCCACCCCGGCCCAGGTGGCCGAGCTGCAGAAACTGGTCGACGAGGGCAAGCTCAACGACAAGCTGGCCCGGCAGGTGCTCGAGGGCGTCGTGGCGGGCGAGGGTGACCCGGCCGCCGTCATGAGCGCCCGCGGTCTCGGCATTGTCTCCGACACTGGTGCGCTGGCCAAGGCCGTCGACGAGGCGATCGCGGCCAACCCGGACATCGCGGCCAAGGTTCGTGACGGGAAGGTGGCCGCGGCGGGCGCGCTGGTCGGCGCGGTCATGAAGACCACGCGCGGCCAGGCCGACGCGAAGACGGTCCGCGACCTGATCCTGGAGCGCCTCGGGGCTTCCTGATAGAAGTGTCAAATCGGGCGGCGGGGCCGGCGAGGACCGAGCCGTCAGCGCGGCGGAGCGGGCGAGCCCGACGGAGTGACGACCTCCTCGGGCTTCGCCCCGATCACGTTGCGCTGCATCTCCACGTTGGATTGCCCGGTGCCGCCCAGCCTGATGTCGTCGTACGCCTTGAGCTGCCGGTTCTCGTCGAAGTAGAGCACCGACAGGCTCAACGGCGTCGGCTCCTCCTTTTCGAGCCCGCGCAGCCCCGCGCCCCCGGTCGACCCTTCGACCATGAGCCGGGTCGGGAGGGCGGCCCCGTCCGCGGCCGACGGCGCCGGCGCGGGTGAGGCCGAAGGCGCAGGCTCGGGCGCGGGCAGCAGCTCCACCGAGCGCTGATGCCGGTGCCCGGCCAGCACGAGCGGCACCACACCGGACAGCGGCGGTGCCATGGCCGGATCGTGCACCAGGGCGATGTCGACCGGCTTGTCCGAGGCGCGAATCGTGTCTGCCAGCTGCGTTCCGGCGCGCAGCAGCGGCGACTGGGCCGGGTCGGCGCCCTCGTTCTCCGCCGCCGGGGTCTCGCTCTTGTCCGGTGTGAACTCCGGGTCGCCGATGCCCCCGATGGTCAGCCCGGCCACCGTGGCGACCCGGTTGTCGAGCACGATCGCGTTGCGCTGGCGGGCCACCGCGGCCTGGATCGAGGCCGAGTCGTGGTTGCCGCGGACCCAGATGTACGGCACCCCGACCGACGGGATCGAGGACGCGTAGTTTGTCTCGGCCGTGCTGCCCCAGTCGACCAGATCGCCGGTGTCGATCACGACGTCGATGTCGAAGGTCTGCACCACCGTCCGGATCAGCCCGTACGCCTGAGGGCTGAGGTGCAGGTCGGAGACGTGCAGCACGCGGGTGGTGTTCTCGGCGGGCTCGTAGACCGGCAGCGACGACACGGTTGTGTAGAGCCGGCTCACGTTGCTGACGATCTGCTGCAGCTGCTCGGAGTAGCGCCCGTAGTTGTCGGCGATCCGGCGTGCGTCACCGACCACGGCGGGCGCGTTGACCAGCAGCCCCTCGTATCGCGGCTCGGCTATCGAGTCGGGCCGCAGGGTGCTCGCGGCCAGGCCCAGGCTGCCCCCGGTGACCACCAGCGCGGTGACTCCCGAGGCGGCGACCCGGCGCACGTTACGGAAAATCAGCGCGCTGAGCACCAGGGCGCTGAGCACCGCGATGCCCATCGTGCGCACGCCGAGGCGGATCACGCCGTCTCGTACGTCGTCGACAGCGTTCTCGCCGGCCCGGCTGATCGCGGCGGGGTCGTCGATCAGCGCCTCGGTGCGGCTCTGGTCGAGCGCGGCCAGGTTGACCTTGAGGTGGATCGGGCCGTCGTGGCTGTCGAGGTGCAGCGAGCCGAGCGGAGGCAGGTCGACCTCGGTGCCGCCCAGGACCGAGGGACTGATCGACATCTCGGCGCGGAACGGCCCCACGGCGACGTCGGCGTGCGCGAACAGCATCGTGCCGATCACCGCGCCGCCCAACCCGATCACGGCGACCATGGCCGTGACCCGGACCCGCCGGGTCCACGGGTTGCGCCTGACCTTGCCCATCGCGTACGGGAATTTACGCACCACCGACATGAGGCGTTCGCGGGTAGTCATCGTCGGCTCACCTGCCCCGCCCTTTCGCCCGTCAAACCGTGGTCACCACCACCGTGGCACTGTTCAGCTGCGGCCCGCGCCGCCGTCGGAGAAGACCAGCCGAACGATCCGGTCGTCGTCGGGGCCGGGCTCGCCGCCGTCCTCCTGGTTCGACGTGCCGACCCAGAGGGACCCGTCGGGCGCGGCGATCAGGCTGCGCAGCCGCCCGTACTCGCCGATCAGCGCCTGCTGCGGGACGCCAAGCACGGTGCCGTTCCCGGTCACGTTGACCAGGTAGAGCCGCTTGCCCAGCAGGCACGCGGTGGCGATGGTCTGCTCGAGCACGGCGACGCCCGAGCAGGACGACTCCGTGACCGGCCAGGTGAACAGCGGGTTGGTCAGCTTGGGGTCGCTGCCGGCGCCGTCGGCCTTGGGCCAGCCGTAGTTCTTGCCCATGACGACGACGTTGAGCTCACCCGACTTTTTCTGGCCGCTCTCACTGGCGTACAGGCGCTTGGCCTTGTCCCAGGCGAGGCCCTGCACGTTGTGGTGGCCGGAGCTCCAGACCAGGCTGTCCTTGACCGGATTGCCGGGGGAGGGCTTGCCGGCCGTGGTCATCCGCAGGATCTTGCCGCCGAGACTTTTCGGGTTCTGTGCCTGCGTGCCGGTCGGTGTGCCGTCGCCGGTGCCGGCGTAGAGCTGACCGTCCGGGCCGAAAGCGAGCGCGCCGCCGTTGACCTGCGGCGAGCGCGGTATGCCGGTCAGGATCGGCTGCAGTTTCTGCCCCAGCACGAGCTTGCCGACGCGGTTGTCCTTCGCGGTGGTGTAGTAGACGTACACCGTCTTGTCGGTCTCGTATTTCGGGGAGACCGCGATGCCGAGCAGGCCGCCGTCGCCAGACGCGCGTACCTCGGAAAGCCGCTGCGCCTCGGTGACGGTCAGGCCCTCGGCGTCGGAGTCGGGGCCGACCTTGAGGATGCGAGCGGTGTCGCGCTCGGTGACCAGCGCCGACCCGTCGGGCAGGAAGGCCATGCCCCACGGCACGTCGAGCCCCTTGGCCAGCACCGTGACGGCGACCTCCTGGCTGCCGCCGCTCGGGTCCTGCGCTTCCTCCGAGGCGTCGGCCGACGGTTTCGGCAGGTTGGGCGGCGCCCCCTGCTGGTCGGGATCGGGCGGCCCGAAACTGCAGGCCGAGGCGAGCCCCAGCACGGCGGCGAGCGTCACCGAGACGGCGCGGGCCCGGCGGGAACGCACGATCACTCGACCTCCTCGAGGTTGCGGCGCACCCCAGGGTAGCGAGGTCAGCTGGGAGGCTGGTCGGACCGGCCGATCTCTTGCCCGCCCACGGTCAGGACGTGGGGGAGGTTGTCGGTGGTGACGCCGGTCAGCCGGATGACGTTGCCGTTGTCGAGCAGGGCGGAGATCTGCCCGCGGCGGTCGGGGGCCAGCTCACTGACCCGCTGCCACGGCACCCGGGTGCTGCCGACGAGGGCGCGAACCCGCAGTTCGTCGGCGTAGACGTCGGTGCCGGCCCGCCACGCCCAGACGAACGCGACGACGGGGATCAGCAGGATCGGGGTGAGCTGCCACATCGCCCCGGCCAGGGGAACGGCGCCGACGAACGCGATCACCGCCGCGACCATCAGGGCGCCGGTCTTGCGGACGCGAAGCAGGGGCTTGGAACGCACGTTCTCATCTTCCCACCCGCACGGTGCGGTGCTTTCGCCGGTCCAGGGCGCATACTCGGCCGCATGACTGTCCTGCTCGCGATCGGCACGCAGAAGGGCCTGTTCCTGGCCACGAGCGACGACGAACGCCGGACCTGGCACGTCGGCCCGGCCCACTTCCCCGGCACGGCGATCTACACCGTCGGCGTGGACACCCGCGGTTCGCGTCCGCGCCTGCTGGCCGCCGTCGACAACTCCCACTTCGGCCCGAGCGTGGCCGTCAGCGACGACCTCGGCGAGAGCTGGCACGAGCCCGAGAAAGCTCCGATCGCCTTCCCGGCGGAGGCCGGTGTCGCGGTCGAGCGGGTCTGGCAGATCGTGCCCGGTCACCCCGGCGAGCCGGGCGTGGTCTACGCGGGCACGCAGCCGTCGGCGCTGTTCCGCTCGGCCGACGGCGGGGAGTCGTTCGAGCTGGTCCGCGGCCTGTGGGAGCACCCGCACCGCCCGCAGTGGGGCGCCGGTTTCGGTGGTCAGGCGATCCACACGATCCTGCCGCATCCCGGCGACCCGTCCCGGTTGCTGGTGGCCATGTCGACCGGCGGCGTCTACCGCTCCGTCGACGGCGGGCAGAGCTGGGCCCCGGCCAACCAGGGGATCAAGGCGTACTTCCTGCCCGATCCGTGGCCCGAGTTCGGCCAGTGCGTGCATCGGGTGGCCCGCGACGCCGGCGACCCCGAGCGGCTCTACGCGCAGAACCACCACGGCGTCTACCGCTCGACCGACGGCGGGGACAGCTGGCAGTCGATCGCCGGCACGCTGCCGTCCGATTTCGGCTTCCCGCTGGTCGCTCATCCGCGCCGGCCCGGCACGATCTGGAACTTCCCGCTGACCGCGGACAGCGAGCGTCACCCGGCCGAGCTGCGCTGCCGGGTCTACCGGTCGACCGACGCCGGAGAGAAGTGGGAGCCGCAGCCGGACGGCCTGCCCGGCCCGCCCTATTACCCCGTCGTTCTGCGGGACGCCATGTGCACCGACGACCACGACCCGGCCGGGGTCTACTTCGGCTCGCGGTGCGGCGAGGTGTTCGCCTCCAACGACGAGGGCGAGACCTGGAGGACAGTGGCGTCGCACCTGCCCGACGTGCTCAGCGTGCGGGCGGTGACGGCCTGATGCCGGTGCTGCTGGTGCCGGGCGTGCTGCGGGCCGAGGCGGGCGGCGAGTCGCGCCTCGAGATCGCCGCCGCCGGCACCCTCGGCGCGGTGCTGGCCGAGGTCGGCGAGCGGTGGCCGCGGCTGGCCCGGCGCATCCGCGACGAGCAGGGCGCCGTCCGGCGCTACGTGAACATCTATGTGGACGGTGAGGACGCCCGGCGCTCCACCGGGCTCGACACCCCCGTGTCGGCCGCCTCGGAGATCCAGGTGCTGCCCTCGGTTGCCGGCGGCTCCGCTTTCTCGCGGCGTTGGTCCATAGCCGACGATCCGGGCGTGCGCGGGAGCAACACGCGGCCGTAACCTGTTCGAGGGACGTTCGTTGTCCGGTGCAGCTCCTCTGTCCCCCCTGTCCGACGAGAATCGCCGAGGTCCGTCGACGTGGCCGTGCCGTTACCCCCGCGTGCCGCCCGGCCCACTGGCCGAGCGTGGCTGCTGGTCGTGCCCGTTGCCGCCGCTGTCGTGCTGCTGGCCGGGCTGACCGGGGTCATCGCGCCGGCGCCGGCCCTCGTGGCCGGGGCCGGCGGCTGCGCCCTGTGGGCGTGCGCGATGCTGGTGCGGGCCGCGCTCTCGATCCACCACACCGACCAGTCGTTCGTGGCCTGTCGCGGCGCCGGTTTTGTCGGGATGGGTGCGCTCGCCACGGCCCTCGCCGTGCTGGTCGCGGTCCTGTCGCCGCCGGGCGTCGTCGTGTGGGTGACCGTCGCCTTCGGGCTGGCCGCCGCCTGCTACGCCACCGGCACGCTGCTGCTGCCCAGCTCGGGCGAGGGCTGGGTGGTGCACTCCCGGCGCGCCTTCGACGGCCTGGGCCTGGGCATCAGCCTGTCCTTCGCCGGGTACCTGCTCACTCCGGAAAGGGCGGCGCGCCCCGCCGGTCTTCCGGTGACCCTGATCGGCGCCATCGGCATCGCCGTCGTCCTGGTCGCCATGCTGCGCGGCGGCCCCGCCCGGCGTCCGGCTGTCCGGTGCGGCGTCGGCGCCATCCTGGTGCTCGGCGGCCTGGCCGCGATCGCGACGCTGGTCCTGGCCGGAGTGGGTGGCCCGGCTACGGTGGCGTGCGGCCTGCCCATCGTGGCCGGCCTGGCCCTGACCGCCGAGGGCGGTTCCCGCCGTGACCTGCCCGCCCCGCCGCTCGAGGTCCGCAACCCCGACCAGTATTTGGCCAGCTATCCGCTGCTCGCCGTGCCGGCCGCGGTGGGCGTGGCGGCGGCCGTCTGGCACCTGATCGTCTCCCGCGAGTTCGACCCGACCAGCATCATCCTCGGCATCGCCGTGCTCGCCGTGCTGGCCCTGCGCGAGCTCCTGGTCGTGCACGACATCCGGCGGTACGCGGGCCGGCTGATGACCGCCGAGGCGCACTTCCGTTCCCTGGTCGCCGGGGCCACCGACCTGACCCTGGTGCTCGACGAGCACCTGCGGATCACCTGGCAGTCGCCGGCCGCGTCCCGCCTGTTCGGCCTGGACGACGACGAGGTGGTCGGCCGGACGTTCCGCGACCTGATCGACCCCGACGACGTTCAGACCGCGCAGGACGTCATCGACTCGGTGCTGGCCGGTGAGCATGCCGACGGGCCGCCCGCGCTGCTCACGGCCCGCATGCGCGACGGCGCCGGGTTGTGGCGCGACACCGAGTCGACGATCTCCGACCAGCGTGGCGTGCCCGAGGTGGCGGCGCTGGTGGTGCACGTACGCGACATCGGCGAACGCCGGCACCTCGAGCGGACGCTGCACAAGCTCTCGTACACCGATCAGCTCACCGGGCTGGCCAACCGCCGGGCGCTGATGCGCGACCTGCTGGCGTACCGGCGGCAGGCAGGCCGGCCGGGCACCCTGCTGGTGATCGACCTGCACGGCCTCGCCGAGATCAACGACAGCCGGGGGCGCGAGACCGGGGACGCGGTGCTGATCGAGGTGGCCCGCCGGATCCGCGCGCTGCTCCGCGCCGAGGACGTCCCGGCCCGGCTCGGCGGCGACGAGTTCGCGGTGCTGACCGCCGACGGCGCCGTGCTGGCGTACGCGCTGGCCACCCGCATCGCGACCGTGCTGGCCGAGCCGTACCAGCTGCCCGGCACGATCGTCGAGCTGCACACCGGCATCGGGCTGGCCGAACTGGCCGGCGGTGCCGACTCCGACGAGGTGCTCCGCCACGCCGACCTGGCCCGCCGCCGCGCCCGGCAGCTCGGGCTGGACAGGGTCGAGTGGTACGACCCCGACGTCGAGATGAAGCTGAACCGGCGCATGGACCTCGAGCGCGAGCTGCTCGGTGCCGCCGACCGGGGTGAGCTCGACCTCGTTTTCCAGCCGGTGGTGGGACTGCGCGACCAGCGGCCGGTCGGCGTCGAGGCGCTGCTGCGCTGGCGGCACCCGCAGCTGGGCACGATCCTGCCGCACGAGTTGCTGCCCATCGCCCGCGACATCGGCTTTTCCGCCGAGCTTGACGAGTGGGTGCTCGAGACGGCGTGCAAACGGCTGTCCGGCTGGGTGGGCGGCGACAGTGATTTCTGGCTGTCGGTCAACGTGTCGCCGCGTGAGCTGCTGACGGCCCGCTTCCCCGAACGGGTGGCATCGATTCTCAAGCAGTACGACGTGGCGCCCGAGCGCTTGGTGGTCGAGGTGGCCGAGGCGTGGATAGCCGAGGACGTGCCCGCGATCGTGGCCTCGCTGGCCGGCCTGCGCAAGCTGGGCGTCCGGGCGGCGCTCGACGACTTCGGCGCCGGGCAGGCGTCGCTCTCCCACCTCCGGCGCCTGCCTGTCGACATGCTCAAACTGCACGCCTCGCTGCTCAACACCGCGCCCGGGACGACGCCGAGCAGCGGGCCGGCGGTGATCGACGTGGTGGTCAGCCTGGGCCGCCGCCTGGGCCTCGAGATCGTCGCCAAGGGGCTGGAGACCGAGGAGCAGATCGAGCGGGCGGCGAAGGCCGGATGCCTTTACGGGCAGGGCTTCGTGCTGGGCAGGCCGGCGCCCGCCGAGCGCATCGAGGCGTACCTGGAGGCACACCGCGCCTGAGGGTTCACCGCGGCGGTGCGGTGCTCCCGCGCGGGGTCAGGTGGGCAGTGCCCGCCTCGACGTTGCTGACCTGCTTGCCGTCGATCGCGGCCAGCAGCTCACGGGCGGCGTG
Organism: Paractinoplanes brasiliensis; assembly: GCF_004362215.1. Classification (NCBI taxonomy): domain Bacteria; kingdom Bacillati; phylum Actinomycetota; class Actinomycetes; order Micromonosporales; family Micromonosporaceae; genus Paractinoplanes; species Paractinoplanes brasiliensis. The sequence goes on from NZ_SNWR01000001.1 coordinate 4,702,778, forward strand.
CGCGCCGTATTCGGCGATGTCGCGGGACAGGGCCGTCAGCGGCGGGTGCACGAGGCTGCACAGAGGAGAGTCGTCCCAGGCCACGATGGACAGGTCGCCCGGCACGGCGAGCCCCATCTCCTGCGCCACGGCCAGCCCGGCCACGGCCATCACATCGTTGTCGAAGATGATGGCGGTGGGGCGGTCGGCGCCGATCAGGAGCCGGCGTGTCGCCCGGCCGCCCTCTTCGCCGGTGTAGTCCGACGGCACCGTCAGCGCCTCGTTGAGGCCGAGTGAGGCGCACACGTCCTCGAAGGCCCGGGTGCGTGTCTGGGTGTGCAGCAGGCCGGGCAGACCGCTGACCCGGGCGATCCGGCGATGGCCGAGCGCCACCAGGTAACGCACCGTCTCGGTGATCGCGCCGGCGTCGTCCGACCACACCTGGGCGATCTTGCCGGTGTCGCCGGGGCCGCCGATGACGACCGCCGGAAGTTGCAGCTTTTGCAAGACCGGGATGCGCAAGTCGTTCTCCCGGAGGTCGGTGACGATGACGCCGTCGATGCGACGCTCGCCCCACCAGCGGCGATAGACCTCGACCTCTTGCTCGGGGGTGGCCACGACCTGCAGGGTCAGCGCGTAGGACCGGGCGGCCAGCTCGGCCTCGAAACCGCTGATCAGGCCCATGAAGAACGGCTCGATGCTGAGGATGCGGGCCGGGCGTGACAGGGTCAGGCCGACGGCGCGGGCGCTGGCCCCGGACAGCGCACGCGCGGCGCTGTTGGGGTTGAACCCGATCTCCTGGGCGATCGCAACGATGCGCTGCCGGGTCGCCTCGGAGACGCCGGGCTGGCCGTTGAGCGCGTACGACACCGCGCCTTTCGACACGCCCGCCCGCCGCGCTATGTCGGCGATCGTGGGCCGCTTCACTCGGTCTCCTCTTTTCCCCTGCCGAGCCTACCGGCGGAGTTTACCGGTGCCGAAATCGGTAGAGCGCTCTCACACGGATCCGCGTCCAGATCAACGAACGGCAGAGGCGCGTATTGATCGGTTAAGTGTTGGCGACCACACCGTACTTTGTAAACAGCGATCTCCGTATTAGTCCTTTTCGTCCTGCTTAACAGGTGCTGACAACGATGGCAGATCACCGTCGTAACACGGTATTGACACTCGTCGACGAGCGGCTTAGCGTCTCCACAACTTACCCGGTTCAGTAAGTTCTTCAGCAAGCTCAATCTCTCCGGTAACTGGAGGCACCAATGAGACGGACTTTGGGCGTGGTGGCGGCCGGCCTGGCGGCAACCCTGGTGGTCGCGGGCTGCAGCGGCCGCGATCTCGAGAGCGACAACAAGAGCGAGGGTGGCAGCGGCGAGCAGATCACGCTGAAGGTCGCGTTCTGGGGTGACATGGGCCTGGACAACCTCAAGGCCGCGTACGAGAAGGAACACCCCAACGTCAAGATCGTGCTGAACTCCGGCGAGTTCAACGCGCAGCACGAGGACCTGCAGAAGAAGCTGGTCGCGGGCTCGGGCGCCCCGGACATCTCGGCGGTCGACGAGGGCTTCATCGTCCAGTTCCGCAACCAGGCCGACAAGTTCGTCAACCTGCTCGACAAGGGCGCCGGCGAGTTCGAGTCGAAGTACCTGGACTGGAAGTGGAAGGCGTCGCAGTCCGCCGACGGCAAGCAGATCGGCCTCGGCACCGACGTCGGCGGCCTGGCCATGTGCTACCGCAGCGACCTGTTCGAGAAGGCCGGCCTGCCCAAGGACCGTGACGCCGTCTCCAAGCTGTGGACCAACTGGGACGACTTCATCAAGGTCGGCCAGGAGTACACCAAGAAGACCGGCAAGAAGTTCATCGACTCCGGCACCAACATGTTCAACCCGGTGCTCGCCCAGCAGCCCGTCGGCTTCTACGACGAGCAGGAGAACCTGCAGATGAACGGCGGCCCCAAGGTCGCGTTCGACGTGAGCATGAAGGCGATCGACGCCGGCATCTCGGCCAACCTCGCGAGCTTCCAGCCCAACTGGAACCAGGGCTTCAAGAAGGACCAGTTCGCCGTGCTGGCCTGCCCGGCGTGGATGCTCGGCCACATCCAGGAGACCGCGCCCGACCAGAAGGGCAAGTGGGACATCGCCTCGATCCCCGGTGGCGGCGGCAACTGGGGCGGTTCGTGGTGGACCGTTCCGTCGCAGGGCAAGAACATTGACGCCGCTGTCGACTTCGTGAAGTGGATGGTCCAGCCGGCGCAGCAGATCGAGGTCTTCAAGACGGTCGGCAACCTGCCCTCGCAGCCCGACCTCTACAAGGACCCGGCGGTGCTGGACTACAAGAAGGAGTTCATGAGCAACGCCCCCACCGGCCAGATCTTCGCGGCCACGGCGGCCAACCTGAAGCCGCAGTACCTGGGCAAGAAGAACGGCCCGACCCGCGTGGCCGTGGAGAACGTGATCACCCGCGTGCAGCAGGGCGGGCTCAAGTCGGATGCGGCCTGGGCCGAGGCGGTCAAGCAGGCCGAGAAGGTCGCCAAGACCGGTAAGGCCTAGATCCTCAGTTCGTCGGCGGGGCGGCTCACCGGCCGCCCCGCTCTTTCCTAGGAGTGGCCGTGTCCCTCACTGAGCTCCGGCCGGCGTCGCATCGCCCCGCCCCGCCGCCGAAGAACGTCAGAACCAGGAGCTGGCTCCACCGGTTCGACAACAAGACCGCCCCGTACATCTTCATCTCCCCGTTCTTCATCCTGTTCGGGATCTTCGGCGTCTTCCCGCTGATCTTCAACGGGGTCGTCGCTGTCCGGAACTGGCGGCTGGACGACCCGACGCTGACCGGCTGGGCCGGCCTCGACAACTTCAACCGCCTGCTGTCCGACGAGGACTTCTGGAACGCGTTGGGCAACACGTTCGGCATCTTCATCCTCTCCACCGTGCCGCAGCTGCTGATCGCGCTGGTCATCGCGAACCTGCTGAACCGCAAGCTGCGCGGCAACACCTTCTGGCGGATCGGCATCCTGTTGCCGTATCTGACCCCGGTCGTCGCCTCGACCCTGGTCTTCGCGATCTTCTTCGCCCGCGACAACGGCATGGCCAACTGGTTCCTGTCGCTGGTCGGGTTCGGGCAGGAGACCCCGCTCGACTGGCGGGCGCAGAAGTGGAGCGCCTGGATCGCCATCGCCACGATGGTCAACTGGAAGTGGATCGGCTACAACGCCCTGCTCTACCTCTCGGCCATGCAGGCGATCCCGCGGGACGTCTACGAGGCCGCAGCCGTGGACGGTGCCGGCCCGTGGCGGCAGTTGTGGCGGATCACCGTGCCCATGATCCAGCCGGTCGTGGTGTTCACCGTGATCCTGTCGACCATCGGCGGGCTGCAGCTGTTCAACGAGCCGATGATGTTCGACGAGAACCCGCAGTCGGCCAGCGGCGGCTCGGCCCACCAGTTCCAGACGATCGCCCAGCTCATCTACAAGGTCGGCTGGAAGGACCTCGACCTCGGGTACGCGGCCGCCATGTCGTGGGCGCTGTTCCTGATCATCCTGATCGTCGCCGGCATCAACACCCTGCTCACCCGGCGCATCGGAGGCGACCGATGACCAAGACGTACGTCAATCGTGCCCCGCAGGACACCCGGGGGAGCTGGCTGACCTACGTCGGCCTGAGCCTCGTCCTGCTCTTCTCGGCGTTCCCGGTCTACTGGATGTTCGTGATCTCGACGAGCACCGACGAGGCCGTCGCCCAGATCCCGCCGTCGGTCCTGCCCGGCGGCGAGTTCTGGACCAATGCCAACGAGGTGTTCACCCTCAACGAGGTCTTCTTCGCGGCCTCGCTGATCAACAGCGTGATCGTGTCGTCAGTGATCACGCTGTCCACGCTGTTCTTCTGCTCGCTGGCCGGCTTCGCGTTCGCCAAGCTGCGCTTCCGCGGCCGCAACGCGCTGCTGGTCGTGGTCGTGCTGACCCTGACCGTGCCCAGCCAGCTCGGCATCGTCGCCCTCTACATCGTGATGGGCAAACTGGGCTGGAACGGCAGCCTGCTCGCGGTCATCGCCCCCGGGCTGGTCAGCGCGTTCGGCGTCTTCTACATGCGCCAGTTCATCGCCCACGCCGTGCCCGACGAGCTGGTCGAGTCGGCCCGCATCGACGGCGCGCTGAACCTGCGTGTCTACTGGAACATCGTTCTCCCGGCGATCCGGCCCGCTCTCGCCGTGCTCGGCCTGCTCACGTTCGTCATGGCCTGGAACGACTTCCAATGGCCGTTGATCCAGCTCAACGGCACCGACTTCCCGACCTCGATGGTCGCCCTCTCCGACCTGGCCAGCGGCAACTACGTGATCTACCGGCGAGTGCTCGCCGGTGCGTTCATCGCCACAGTTCCGCTGATCGTCCTGCTGTTGATCGGCGGACGGCAGATCGTGCGAGGGATCATGGAAGGCGCCGTCAAGTCCTGAACCCGGTCCGCGGCCCCCGTACGCGCGGGGGCCGCGCACCTGGGCCCGCAAAAGGAGAACCGTGACCTCGTACCGACCCCTGCACGACGGCTGGACCGTCTCCGGAGGCAACATTTCCGGCGTTCCGGCCACCGTGCCCGGCTGCGTACACACCGACCTGCTCCGGGCCGGGCGGATCGAGGATCCGTACCTGGACGCCAACGAGACCGAACTGGCGTGGATCGGGCGTACGGACTGGGAATACTCGACGTCGTTCACCGCCGCCCCCGGCGGGCGCACCGATCTGGTCTGCGCCGGGCTCGACACGGTGGCGGCCGTCGAGCTCAACGGCGTCCGGGTCGGCGAGACGGCCAACATGCACCGCGGCTACCGTTTCGACGTCAGCTCGCTGCTCGTCGACGGCGAGAACGACCTCAAGATCAAATTCAAGAGCGCCTACACGTACGCCGAGGAGCAGCGCGACCGGTTGGGTCCACGCCCCAACGCGTACGACGAGCCGTTCAACTTCATCCGCAAGCAGGCCTGCAACTTCGGCTGGGACTGGGGCCCGACCCTGGTCACGGCCGGCATCTGGCAGCCCGTCGGCCTCGAGACGTGGGCGACCGCCCGGCTGGCCGAGGTGCGCCCCCAGGTGACGGTGGCCGGCGGCGTGGGTCGCGTGGAATTGCGCGTACGCCTCGACCGCCTCACCGACGCGCCAGTGAAGATCACCGCGTCGGTCGCCGGGCGTACGGCTCAGGCCACGGTCACCGGGATCGAGGCGCTGCTGATCCTGACCGTCGACGACCCCGAGCTGTGGTGGCCGCGTGGATACGGCGACCCTCTCTTGTACGACCTCGACGTGACCCTCACCGCCGGTGATGATCAACTCGACGCCTGGTCCCGGCGCGTCGGCTTCCGGGACGCGCGCGTCGACACCAGCGACGGCGGCTTCACCGTGGTGGTCAACGACGTGCCGGTGTTCGTACGGGGAATCAACTGGATCCCCGACGACGTCTTCGCCGACCGCATCACCCGCGACCGGCTCGCCGCGCGGTTCCAGCAGGCCGCCGACGCCAACGTCAACTACCTGCGCGTCTGGGGCGGCGGGCGCTACGAGTCGGAGGACTTCTACGAGCTCGCCGACGAGATGGGTTTCCTGGTGGGGCAGGACTTCCTGTTCGCGTGCGCCGCCTACCCCGAGGAGGAGCCGTTCCGCTCCGAGGTCGAGGCGGAGGCGCGCGAGAACGTCGTACGGCTGGCCTCGCACCCGAGCCTGGTCGTGTGGACCGGCAACAACGAGAATCTGTGGGGACACGAGGACTGGGACTGGAAGCCCGCGCTGAACGGGCGTACGTGGGGCTCGGGTTTCTACTACGACCTGCTCCCGCGCATCGTCGGCGAGCTCGACCCGACCCGGCCGTACTGGCCCGGCAGCCCCTACTCCGGCAGCCCCGACCGCTACCCGAACGACCCGGCCCACGGCACCACGCACATCTGGGACGTGTGGAACACCGACGACTACACCAAGTACGGCGCCTACCGCCCACGATTCGTCGCCGAATTCGGGTTCCAGGCCCCACCCACGTACGCGACCCTGCGGCGCTCGATCTCCGACGCCGTGCTCGCCCCCGGCTCGCCCGGCATGGCCCACCATCAGAAAGCCATCGGCGGCGACCAGAAACTCGAACGTGGCCTGGCCAACCACTTTCCGCTTCCTGACGACTTCGATGACTGGTTGTACCTCACCCAGCTCAACCAGGCCCGCGCGCTGGCGTTCGGCATCGAGCACTTCCGCTCGCTCAACCCCCTGTGCGCCGGCACCATCATGTGGCAGCTCAACGACTGCTGGCCGGTCACCTCATGGGCAGCGGTCGACGGCGACGGGCGCAAGAAGCCCCTCTGGTACGCGCTGCGCGACGCCTACGCCGATCGATTGCTCACCTTCCAACCCCGTACGGGCTCAGTTCTGACCGCCGGCGGCCCGCTCACCGACATCGAGCCCGGCGCGGTCGTCCCCGCCGACGGCCCGCCCGCGCTCGTGGCCGTCAACGACAGCCGCACCTCGTGGACCTTCGAGACGACCGTGACCCGCCGCAACCTCGCCGGTGACGTGCTGGCCTCGACCTCGGTGAGCGCCACCGTGGCGCCGGGCTCCGCCGTGACCCTGCCCCTGCCCGCCGACGTTGCCACCCCGGGCGACGTCTCCACGGAGCTGCTGGCCACCGACACGGGGACTACGTGGTTCTGGGCTCTGGACAAGGACATCCCGTGGCCCGCCGCGGAATTCACAACCTCGGTTTCCCGTACGGGGTCAGGCTCCACTGCCGTGACCGTGCGCGCCACTACGATCCTGCGGTCGCTCACCCTCTTCCCCGACCGGCTCTCGCCCGACGCCGAACCCGACCGCGCCGGGATCACTGTCCTGCCGGGGGAGTCGGTCACCTTCACGGTCAGCTCGCCTTCTCCGCTGGATCCGGAGGCCCTGACCAGCCGCCCGGTCCTGCGCTGCGTGAACGACATGTCTTCGCCGCGCTGACAACGTGCCGCCCGGGGCTGCGTCGACCGCCTCGACTCGGTCGCTCACACCGCTGCTTGGCGTGCCGGGCCGGCTTTCCTCGTCGAGCCCGGGTTTTCCCGCCCAGGAGGTTGCTGATGCTCGGTCGCTGCAGCGGATACAGAGGGCCAATCAATACTCCGCTGCGACGGCCGCTTCAAACAGGCTTGTGGATAACCCCTGACTGTGGACAACTCCGGCCGGTGCGACGGGAACCGATAGGATTTTTCTCAGGCTGGTCAGCCCCCGGGTGGGAGGGGCGCATTCCGCGGTGATCAACTTCGTGGGGTGATCATGGGGCTTTGGGGCGGTTGAGCTGTGCGTTGGTTGCGCGGGCGGCATGGCCGGACGGTGGTCGCTGTTGCCGTATTTCTGGGCTAGATCTTTCTCGGAGGGCAACTTCTGGCGGGGCCGCATCGTTGCTCGATACGTGAACGCCGCTGAGCAGCAGACATGAGCACCGCCGAGCAGCGGAGCCGCCGGCGGTGGTTCACCGGACCGATGTGTGGCCGCGTTCCGGCGCGATCCGGTCCACAGGGGAGTGTTGGGCCGGTTCGTGGGCGTGGCCCTATGCTGCCCGCCGTGTGGGCCGCGACGCTGCCGCGCCCCAGTGCTCTTCGACGGAACGGACGATCGACATGGATACTGCTCAAGCTGCTGACGACCAGGCCGGTCTCGAGGAGCCGCCCGGGCCGGGGGACGCGGTGGTGCGCGGACGGATCGACGGGCCCGGAGGACTGCCGCTGCCCGGCGCCACGTTGACGATCACGGACTTCGGTGGGCAGCAGCTGGCCCGCGCGGTGACCGGGGAGGACGGCACCTATCGGATGGTGCTGCATGCCGGGGGGTCGTTTCTGCTGATCTGCGCGGCCGACAGGCACCAGCCCGCGGCCGCCGTGATCAATGTGGCGGCTGGGGAGATAAGGCGTGTGTTGTCGCTGGCGGGGGCCGGGCAGGTCACCGGGCGGGTCACCGACCGGGCGGGGCGCGGGCTGCCGGGGGCCACGTTGACGTTGACCAACCCGAAGGGCGAGGTGGTGGCGACGACCGCGTCCGGGCCGGACGGGCGTTATCAGCTGCCGGGGCTGGACGGGCCGGAGTACACGTTGACGGCGACCGCGGCCCACGCGCGGCCGGCCTCGCGGACGGTGTCGCCCAACGAGCCGGGGCCGGTCGATCTGGCGCTGGCGGTCGGCGGGGTGCTCACCGGCAACGTACGGGCAGCCGGTTCGGGGCATCCCATCCCGGAGGCTTCGGTGGTGGCCGTGGACCGGCTCGGGCGGGTGGCCGGGGCCGCGACGACCGATCAGGAGGGGCGGTACGAGCTACGGGATCTGCCGCCGGGCGTCTACACGGTGGCGGCGAGCGGGCACGCCCCGGTGGCGACCCGCGTCGAGCTGACCGGCGACCACGCGGCCCACGACATCACCCTCGGCACCCCGGTCAGCCTCCCGATCGCACACTGAGCGCCGTGCCCGGCCGGCATCCGGGGTCCACCCCGGCGCGGGTCAACTCGTGAGCCCGGCAACTCGCATTCGGGAAGCGCGTTGCCGGGTGGCATGAACGTGGCCCCTGGCGTGGCACGCCGCCGGTAGCGGCCGACGGCCGCGGCCACGCACTCAGCGTGTGCGTAGCCGCGGGGACGGTGCCGTTGCGGTTGCGGGAGGTGACCCGGCGTACGTTTGCTGTCGGCCTTTCCCCCGGATCTTGGCAGCGAGCGTCATCAGGGGGAGGTGACCCGGCGAAGATTTACTCCGGAACCTTGCGGTACGCGCCGTCGCTCGCGCTGGTGGCCATGGACGCGTAAGCGCGCAGGGCCGCCGACACCGGACGCTGCCGATCGGCCGGGGTGTACGGCTTGGGGCGGCGTTCCTGGGCGTGGCGGCGCTGGGCCAGGGTTTCGTCGTCGACGTGCAGGGTGATGCCGCGGCCGGGGATGTCGATGCTGATCTCGTCGCCGGTTTCGACCAGGGCGATCAGGCCGCCAGCGGCCGCCTCGGGGGAGACGTGGCCGATGGAGAGGCCGCTCGTGCCGCCGGAGAAGCGGCCGTCGGTGATCAGCGCGCACGCCTTGCCGAGGCCGCGGCCCTTGAGGAACGACGTGGGGTAGAGCATCTCCTGCATGCCGGGGCCGCCGCGAGGGCCCTCGTAGCGGATGATCACCACGTCGCCCTCGACGACCTGCTTGCCGAGGATGCCCTCGACGGCGGCGTCCTGCGACTCGAAGACGCGGGCGGGGCCGGTGAACTTCCACAGGGTCTCGTCGACGCCGGCCGTCTTGACCACGCAGCCGTCGGGGGCGAGGTTGCCGAAGAGGATGGCCAGGCCGCCGTCGGCCGTGTAGGCGTGGTCGATCGAGCGGATGCAGCCGTTCTCGGCGTCGGTGTCGAGCGTGGCCCAGCGGTTGGCGGTGCTGAACGGCTGGGTCGTGCGCACGCCGCCCGGCGCCGCGTGGAACAGCTCCAGCGCCTCGGCCGAGGGTGATTCACCGCGAATGTCCCACTCGTCCAGCCAGGACGACAAATCGGGTGAATGGACCGAGCGGACGTCAGTCCGCAGCACGCCGCCGCGGTTGAGCTCGCCGAGCAGGGCGGGGATGCCACCGGCCCGGTGCACGTCCTCCATGTGGTATTTCGGGCTGTTCGGCGCGACCTTGGACAGGCACGGCACGCGGCGCGAGATCGCGTCGATGTCGCCCACCGAGAAGTCGATCTCGGCCTCGCGCGCGGCGGCCAGCAGGTGCAGCACCGTATTGGTCGAGCCGCCCATCGCCACGTCGAGGGCGACCGCGTTCTCGAAGGCCGAGCGGTTGGCGATGTTGCGCGGCAGCACCGACTCGTCGTTCTGCTCGTAGTACTGCTTGGCGATCTCGACGATCAGCGAGCCGGCCTTGGAGAAAAGCGCCTTGCGGGAGGCGTGCGTGGCCAGCGTCGAGCCGTTGCCCGGCAGCGACAGGCCGATCGCCTCGGTGAGGCAGTTCATCGAGTTGGCGGTGAACATGCCGGAGCAGGAGCCGCAGGTCGGGCAGGCCGAGCGCTCGATGGTGTCGAGCTGGGCATCGGTCACGTTCTCGTTGGCGCTGGCGCTCATCGCGTCGACCAGGTCGAGCTTCTCGTGCACGACGCCCTCGATCGCGACCGTCTTGCCGGCCTCCATCGGGCCGCCCGAGACGAAAACCGTCGGGATGTTGAGCCGCAGCGCGGCGATCAGCATGCCGGGGGTGATCTTGTCGCAGTTCGAGATGCAGACCAGGGCGTCGGCGCAGTGCGCGTTCACCATGTACTCGACCGCGTCGGCGATCAGCTCGCGGCTGGGCAGCGAGTAGAGCATGCCGCCGTGGCCCATCGCGATGCCGTCGTCGACGGCGATCGTGTTGAACTCGCGGCCGACCCCGCCGGCCTCGGCGATCGATTCCGCGACGAGGCCGCCGAGGTCCTTGAGGTGCACGTGACCCGGTACGAACTGGGTGTAGCTGTTGGCGATCGCCACGATGGGCTTGCCGAAGTCGTCGTCGGTCATCCCGGTGGCGCGCCACAGGGCACGCGCGCCGGCCATGGTCCGACCGTGGGTCGAGGTCCGGGAACGCAGGTCAGGCATCCCCTCAGTCTGCCACTGCGAACGGTAAGGACCGCCATTTCCGTCCACTGGACGGGATGCCGGGTCTACCCACACGGGTAAAGATCCGGCAGAGTGTTCGCGTGCAGTCACCGTCCGGCGTGGAGCTGGCCGGGCTGGCGGGCCTGCTGCTCGCCGTCCCGGCCGTTGCCCTGCTGGGCGATTCCGGCCGCAAGCACACCGGTCAGGCGCGCCGGGCCCATCTGATCCTGGCCGCCGGCGGCGCCGTGGCGACGGGCGCCGCGCTGGCCGGCGTCATCACTGTGCTCCTCACCACGGCCCAGCCGCCTCGCATGGCCTTGGGCTCGGCGGTCGCCGTCGGCACCGCCCTGGGTGTGCTCACCCTGCTGGTCGGGGCGGCGCTGATGCCCGGCGCGGCCGAGAACGCGGCGGCGGCCCTGCGGCACTTCCTCGACGGTTTGGTGATCGCGGCCGCGCTCTGGTTCGTGGGCTGGGTGCTGCTCTCCGAGCCGACCCGGATCCTGGGCGACGCCACGCCGTTGGCCTGCCCCTCGGCGCTGATCCCGGCCGGGCTCACGGTCGTCTCGCTAGGGCTCACGATCGTGCTGGCGCTGCATGCCCATCGCCCGCGTCTGACCTCCGTACGGGTGGCCGGCGGCGTGACCCTCGTCGCGCTGGCCTCGGTCGCGATCGCCACCGGCATCTGCCAGGACAAGGACGGCCTGGTGCTGACCGGGGCGCTGATGCTGCCGGCGGGTCTGTTCGTGATCGCTCGCGCGGTCAAGGTGGCCGACCGCCCGGTCGAGGTGGTCGGCGACGTCGTCGAGCGCAACACGGCGTACGCGATCGTCCCGATGGTCGCCATGGTGTCCGCCTTGGGCTATCACCTCGCCCGTGGCGGTTCCTTCGACCTGTACGGGTTCCTGGGCGCGAGCGTCGAGGGCTTCGCGCTGGTCGGCCGGCAGTATCTCGCGCTGCGCGACGTGCGGCGCTACACGGTCGAGCTGCGCGAGCGCGAGGCCCACTTCCGCGAGCTGGCCCACACCGACCCGCTCACCGGCCTGGCCAACCGCCGCGGCCTGCAGCGGGCCCTGCGCGAAGCCGGCGAGTCGCGGGTGCTGGTCGGGATCGACCTCGACGGCTTCAAGACGGTCAACGACATGCGCGGACACGACGTCGGCGACGCGGTGCTGACCGAGGTCGGCGAGCGGGTCCGGCGCAACCTGCTGGACGGTGACGTGGCGGCCCGGCTCGGGGGCGACGAGTTCGCGGTGCTCATGCGGGGCAACGCCGAGGAGGCGATGCTCACCGCGCATCGGCTGCTGGCGGTGCTGGGGGAGCCGTACGAGGTGGACGGCCTGGCGGTCTTCCTCTCGGCCAGCATCGGGGTGGCCGATTCGACCACGCTCAGCCCGGCGGACACCGGCGAGCTGATCCGCGACGCCGACCTTGCGCTGCGCTACGCCAAGCAGCGCGGCAAGAACCGGGTCGAGCGCTACCAGGCCCGGTACGACGAGCTGCTGCGCCGCCGCGGCACGTTGGAGAACGAGCTGCGCCACGCTATCGACCGCGACCAGTTGCGTCTGGTGTTCCAGCCGGTGGTGGCGCTGCCCTCGATGCGGCCGGTGGGCGCCGAGGCCCTGCTGCGCTGGCGCCACCCGACTCTCGGCGCCGTACGCCCCGATGAGTTCATCCCGGTCGCCGAGGAATCGGGGCTGATCAACCGGATCGGCGCCTGGGTGCTGGAACAGGCCTGCATCCAGCTCGCCGACTGGCTGACGCGCGGCCACGACGTGTGGGTGTCGGTCAACCTGTCGCCCAAGGAGCTGCACTCCACCGATTACGCGGGTCAGGTGGCCGAGGTGCTGGAGCTGCACGGGGTCCCGCCGCAGCGGCTGGTGCTGGAGGTGACCGAGCACGCCGTCGCCACCGACATGGAGGAGCTGATCAGCCGCCTGGCCGAGCTGCGGGCCACCGGCGTACGGATCGCGCTCGACGACTTCGGCGCCGGGTACTCGTCGCTGGGGCAGTTGCGCACGCTGCCGGTCGACATCCTCAAGATCGACCATGCTCTGGTGGCCGAGCCGGAGTCCCGTACGGGCATGGCCGCGCCGCTGGTCGACGTGGTGGTGCGGATGGGGCACCGGCTGGGACTGGAGGTGCTGGCTGAGGGCATCGGCACCCCGGCGCAGCGGGCCGTGGTCGAGGAGGCGGGTTGCCGGCTGGGGCAGGGCTCGCTGTTCGGCTGGGGTGTGCCCGCCGAGCACCTGGAGGCCCAGTTGCAGACGCTGCGGCAGGGCGGGAGCAACCGCCCGGTGCCCGCGCCCCGCTCGGCGCCGCCGGCCGACGCCGCCCCGCGCAGTCAGGTCGTCATGCTCGGTCCCGGAATGCGGCAGCTCAGGGCGCTGCTGCCGAGCGATCCGGGGTTCGGCGCCCAGGAGGGTGAGACAGAGTGATCAAAATGTGGGATCAGTTGACTCACCGCTTGAGATGGGGCAAGGTTGACAGCATGTGCTTCGCGTCCCGAGTACTTATGTGAGCGCACTCCCGCCTGATCCTCAGGTCCGAGTGCGCTAGGTCCCGTGCTTCTCGCACGAGGGCCTTTTTTGTTGCTCAAGTAACGGAACGCCCAACCCGTAAAGGTATGAAGTGCCATGACGAGACCCACTCCCGAGACCCTCGCCCACCGCGCCAACCCGGCCACTGTCGCGGCGGCCGCCACCTCGGCCCCGGCCGTAGCCACTCCGGTTTCCACCTCGGGCGCAGGGTCGCTCGTGCGGTCGCTCGAGGCGCTCGGCGTCGAGGTCGCGTTCGGCATCCCGGGCGGCGCGATCCTCCCCGCGTACGACCCGCTCTACGACTCCAAGGTCCGGCACATCCTGGTGCGCCACGAGCAGGGCGCGGGTCACGCCGCGACCGGTTACGCGCAGGCCACCGGCAAGGTCGGCGTCTGCATCGCCACCAGCGGGCCGGGCGCGACGAACCTGGTCACCCCGATCGCCGACGCGTACATGGACTCGGTGCCGATCGTGGCGATCACCGGCCAGGTGGCCCGGCCGTCGATCGGCACGGACGCCTTCCAGGAGGCCGACATCCAGGGCATCACGCTGCCCATCACCAAGCACAACTTCCTGGTGCAGACGCCCGAGGAGCTGCCGCGGATCCTGGCCGAGGCGTTCCACCTGGCCGTCAGCGGCCGCCCCGGGCCGGTGCTGGTCGACATCCCCAAGGACGTGCTGCAGGCGCAGACCACGTTCAGCTGGCCGCCGACGCTCGACCTGCCCGGCTACCGCCCGACCCTGCACCCGCACGGCAAGCAGATCCGCGAGGCGGCCCGCCTGATCGCCGCGGCCAAGCGCCCGGTGCTCTACGTGGGCGGCGGAGTGCTCAAGGCCGGCGCCACCGACGGGCTGAAGAAGCTGGCCGAGCTCACCGGCATCCCGGTGATCACCACGCTGATGGCGCTGGGCGCGTTCCCCGACTCGCACCCGCAGCACCTGGGCATGCCCGGCATGCACGGCACGGTGCCGGCGGTCTACGCGCTGCAGAAGGCCGACCTGCTGATCACGCTGGGCGCGCGCTTCGACGACCGGGTGACCGGCAAGCTCGACTCGTTCGCGCCGGACGCCAAGGTCGTTCACGCGGACATCGACCCGGCCGAGATCGGCAAGAACCGGCACGCCGACGTCCCGATCGTCGGCGACGCCCGGCACGTGATCGACGAGCTGATCGCCGCGGTGTCGGCCACGGCCGAGGGCCCCGGGCAGTACGAGCCGTGGTGGGCCACGCTGAACGAGTTGCGCCAGCGCTACCCGCTGGGCTACGAGGAGCCGACCGACGGCTCGCTCGCCCCGCAGTACGTGATCGAGCGGATCGGTGAGCTGGTCGGCCCCGATGCGATCTACGTGGCCGGTGTGGGCCAGCACCAGATGTGGGCCTCGCAGTTCATCAAGTACGAGAAGCCGGGCACGTGGCTGAACTCGGGCGGCGCCGGAACCATGGGGTACGCCGTCCCCGCCGCGATGGGCGCCAAGGTCGGACAGCCGGACACCCCGGTCTGGGCGATCGACGGCGACGGCTGCTTCCAGATGACCAACCAGGAGCTGGCCACCTGCGCGCTGGAGGGCATCCCGGTCAAGATCGCCGTCATCAACAACGGCAACCTCGGCATGGTCCGGCAGTGGCAGACCCTGTTCTACGACGGCCGGTACTCCAACACCGAGCTGGGCACCCACAAGCACCGCATCCCCGATTTCGTGAAGCTGGCCGAGGCGCTGGGCTGCATCGGGCTGCGCTGCGAGTCCAAGGACGACGTCGACAAGGTCATCCAGCAGGCCATGGAGATCAACGACGCCCCCGTGGTCATCGACTTCACGGTCGGCAAGGACGCGATGGTGTGGCCCATGGTCGCGGCCGGCACCAGCAACGACGAGATCATGTTCGCCCGGGACGTGCGCCCGAACTTCGAAGAGGACGACCTTTAGTCATGACCGCCTGCACCGAGCGGCAGCTAGCCGCAGCTGACGACGGCCTCGCACGCGAGGGCCAGAAGGGCATGACCATGGAGGCTCAGTCATGAACAAGCACACCTTGTCCGTGCTGGTCGAGAACAAGCCCAGCGTGCTCGCGCGGGTGAGCGGGCTGTTCTCCCGGCGCGGCTTCAACATCGACTCCCTGGCGGTCGGCGAGACGGAGAACCCGGACGTCAGCCGCATCACGATCGTGGTCAACGCCGACTCCTCACCCCTGGAGCAGGTGACCAAGCAGCTCAACAAGCTGGTGAACGTCCTGAAGATCGTCGAGCTGGACCCGCAGCAGTCGGTTCAGCGCGAGCTCCTGCTGGTCAAGGTGCGCGCCGATCGTGCGCAGCGCGGCCAGGTGCTCGAGACGGTCGAGCTGTTCCGGGCGAGGGTGATCGACGTCGCACCGGACACCCTCACGATCGAGGCCACGGGTAACCCCGACAAGCTGGACGCGTTGCTGCGCGACCTCGAGCCGTACGGCATCAAAGAGATGGTCCAGTCGGGCCTCGTGGCCATCGGCCGCGGTTCCCGCTCGATCACCACCGGCCCGGCGCTCCGCGCCGCCTGAAACAAAGACTCAAGGCCGTCCACAGCCCCACCGCCGCCCTACCTGACCAGAGACTCAAAAGGATTCAAAATGACCGCGGAAGTTTTCTACGACGACGACGCCGACCTGAGCATCATCCAGGGCAAGAAGGTCGCCGTGATCGGCTACGGCAGCCAGGGCCACGCCCACTCGCTGTCGCTGCGTGACTCGGGCGTCCAGGTGGTGGTCGGTCTGCAGGAGGGCTCGAAGAGCCGGGCCAAGGCCGAGGAGCAGGGCCTCGAGGTCAAGACGCCCGCCGAGGCGTCCGCCTGGGCTGACGTGATCATGGTGCTGGCGCCGGACACCGCGCAGCGCAAGATCTACGCCGAGTCGATCGCGCCGAACCTGTCCGCGGGCAAGGCCCTCTTCTTCGGGCACGGCCTCAACATCCGGTTCGAGCTCATCAAGCCCCCGGCCGACGTGACCGTGGCCATGGTCGCCCCCAAGGGCCCGGGCCACCTGGTGCGCCGCCAGTACGTCGACGGCAAGGGCGTGCCCTGCCTGGTCGCCGTCGAGCAGGACCCGACCGGCGACGGCCTCGCGCTCGCGCTCTCCTACGCGAAGGCGATCGGTGGCGCCCGCGCCGGCGTCATCAAGACCACCTTCAAGGAGGAGACCGAGACCGACCTCTTCGGCGAGCAGGCCGTCCTCTGCGGTGGTACGGCGGCGCTGGTGCAGACCGGGTTCGAGGTGCTCACCGAGGCCGGTTACGCGCCCGAGATCGCGTACTTCGAGTGCCTCCACGAGCTCAAGCTGATCGTGGACCTCATGTACGAGGGCGGCATCTCCCGCATGCGTTACAGCGTGTCGGACACCGCCGAGTTCGGTGACTACGTCAGCGGCCCGCGCGTGATCAACGCCGAGACCAAGGCCGAGATGAAGCGGATCCTTGCCGACATCCAGTCCGGCGAGTTCACCCGCCAGCTGATCGAGGACGACGACAACGGCCGTCCGCTGCTCACCAAGTACCGCGAGCAGGGCGCCGCGCACCCGATCGAGGTCACCGGCAAGAAGCTGCGCGACATGATGAGCTGGGTCGACCGCCCGATCACCGAGACGGCCTGACAATTCTCGTCGAAGGCCCGGTTTCCGTACGGGAAACCGGGCCTTCCGCGTGACCGTGCGATTACTTGAAACGCGCGCGTTACCTCCCATTTACTCGACGCCCGTCCGAAACGGAATTGTGTGCTGTTCGGACCTTTGAGAGTGGCGTGCGGCGGGTATCTTCGCGAGATGCGACTGGCTGATTCTTTTCGGAGTGAGCGCTTCGGCGCGGTCCGGATTCACGAGCTGCAGCGGGTGATCGAGCTGGACTCGGGCACCTCGGCCGGAGCCGGCAGCCAGGTTGTGCCGGCCGAGGCGTTACGCGCGGTGGAATCGCAAATGGTCATTGTCGTTCCGTGCATGAATGAGACGCGGACAGTCATCGAGGGTGTGCTCTCCGGCATTCCCCACGACTGCCTCATTGTTCTGGTGTCGAACAGCGACCGCGGCCCGGTCGATCGATATGAGATCGAGGCGCAGACCGTCGAGCAGTTCTGCCGGCTGGCCGGCCGCTCGGCGATCACCGTGCATCAGAAGGATCCAGGCGTGGCCGCCGCGATCAAGGCGGCCGGCATGCCCGAGCTGATCGACGAGGACGGGCTGGTCCGCAACGGCAAGGGTGAGGCGATGCTGCTCGGCATGGCGCTCGCGGCGATGACCGGCCGTCGCTACATCGGGTACGTGGACGCCGACAACTACGTGCCGGGCTCGGTCCACGAGTACTGCAAGGTCTACGCGGCCGGGCTGCACCTGGCCGGCTCGCCGTACTCGATGGTCCGGATCTCGTGGCACTCCAAGCCGAAGCTGCGCGACAACCGCCTGTTCTTCAGCCGCCGGGGCCGCAGCTCGCAGATCACCAACGAGTGGCTCAACCGGTTCCTCGCCGAGTACTCCGACTTCGGCACCGAGGTGATCGCCACCGGCAACGCCGGCGAGCACGCGATGACCCTCGACCTGGGCCTGAAGCTGCGCCTGGCCGGCGGGTTCGCGGTCGAGCCGTACGAGTACATGGACCTGTTCGAGCAGTTCGGCGGCGTGCTCGAGAGCACCGATCCGGACGTGATGGCCAGCTCGGTCCCGGTGCTGCAGATCGAGACCCGCAACCCGCACTTCCACGACAACAAGGGCGAGGAACACGTGCAGGGCATGCGTATGCAGGCGCTCAACGTGCTCTACCACTCGCCGGTGACGCTGCCCGCGGTCCGGCAGGCCATCGTGCAGTTCATGGTCGAGCAGGGCGCGCTCGAGGTCGGTCAGGAACCGCCGCGCGAACGGGTCTACCCGCCGGTCGGCACGCTCGATCTCGACCTGCTCTACGACGCGCTGGACGCCGAGGCGCTCAGCTTCCGCCAGCCCGACGGTCTCGCCCTGGCCGGTCTCCCGGCGGCCCCGCCCATTGACCGGGACAAGATCCCGAGGCGTGTCGCCTAGGTAACCAGCACGTTACGGCAGTGTGACGGCCGTCACATCACTGTGGATCTCCGGGGCTGCATACGATCGGGTCCCGCGATCCCCGGAGGCTGCCGCGTGACGCCCGTCGTTCTGATCGCCGAAGAGCTGGCCCCCTCTGCCCTCGATGTTCTCGCCCTCGATTACGACGTACGCCACGTCGACGGCGCCGACCGCGCGGCCCTGCTGGCCGAGGTGGCCGAGGCCGACGCCCTGATCGTCCGCAGCGTCACCCAGGTCGACGCCGAGGTGCTGGCCGCCGCGCCGGGGCTGCGCGTGGTGGCCCGGGCCGGTGTCGGGCTCGACAACGTCGACGTGTCCGCCGCGACCGCCCGCGGTGTGCTCGTGGTCAACGCGCCCACCAGCAACATCGTGTCGGCCGCAGAGCAGGCGATCGCGCTGCTGCTCGCGGTGGCCCGGCACACGGCCACGGCGTCGGCCTCGCTCAAGGCCGGCCGGTGGCAGCGTTCGCGCTATGTCGGCGTCGAGGTGCAGGGCAAGACCGTCGGCGTGGTCGGGCTCGGCCGCATCGGCGTCCTGTTCGCCCAGCGCATGGCCGCCTTCGGCACCCGGCTGATCGCGTACGACCCGTACATCCAGCCCGCGCGGGCCGCGCAACTCGGCGTCCGGCTCGTGGGTCTGGAGGAGCTGCTGCGCGAGAGCGACTTCATCTCGGTGCACCTGCCGCGCACTCCGGAGACGGTGGGCCTGATCGGCGAGAAGGAGCTGGCGCTGGTCAAGCCCGGGGTGCGGATCGTCAACGCGGCCCGTGGCGGGCTGATCGACGAGGAAGCGCTGGCCGCCGCCCTGGCCGAGGGCCGGGTCGCCGGGGCCGGGCTCGACGTCTACGTCACCGAGCCCACGACCGAGTCCCCGCTCTTCGGCTTCGACAACGTCGTGGCCACCCCGCATCTGGGCGCGTCCACGGCCGAGGCGCAGGACAAGGCCGGCCTGTCCGTGGCCCGCAGCGTCAAGCTCGCGCTCGACGGCGAGTTCGTCCCCGACGCGGTCAACGTGCAGGCGGGCGGCGTGGTCGACGAGGACGTCCGGCCGCTGCTGGCGCTGGCGGAAAAGCTGGGCAAGGTCTTCACGGCGGTCGCGGGTGGGGTGGCGGCCGCGGTCACGGTCGAGGTGCGCGGCGAGATCGTCTCGCACGACGTCGGGGTGCTGCGGCTGGCCGCCACCAAGGGGCTGTTCACCGCGATCGTGGACGAACGGGTGACGTACGTGAACGCGCCTCAGCTCGCCCTGGACCGGGGCGTCGAGGTCGAGCTCACGGTCAGCGACGAGCCCGCCGATCATCACAACCTGGTCACCGTACGGGGTGCCCTGCCCGACGGCCGGGCGGTAAGCGTGGCCGGCACGCTGACCGTGCACGGCGCCCGCGAGATCGCCAAGCTCACCGGGGTCGACGACTTCGACCTCGACCTCAACGCGGACGGCGTGCTGCTGTTCTTCCGCTACAGCGACCGGCCCGGCATCGTCGGCGCGATCGGCACCCTGCTCGGCGAGGCCGGCGTCAACATCGCCGCCATGCAGGTGGCCCGGCGCGAGGCGGGCGGCGAGGCGCTGATGACGCTCACTGTCGACTCGTCGGTCGACGCGGAACTGCTGTCCACCGTGGCCGCCGCCGTCGGCTCCGCGCAGGCGAGCGCGGTCGACCTGCGGCTCAACGGCTCCTGATCGGCGGCGGGTACACGGTCCCGTCCTGCAGGTCGAGCAGGTCGAGGTTCAGCTCGGCCGCAAGGCGCTCGATCGTCTCGAGCACCTTGTCCGGGCAGTTCTCGTCCAGCCGCATCTGGATGTGATCGGCCGCGGCGTGCAGCGGGGCATGGGCCCACGGCGAACCGGCCGCGGTGGCGCGCGGCCCGCGGTCGGGATAATCACTGGTCAGCGCGTCATAGAAGGCAACGACGCGCGGATCGGCCGGGCGCTGCGGGTGCTCACCGCGCGCGCATCGCGCGTTGGCGGCCCGCACGGCATCCGGCAGGTCCGTCTTGTCCATCGCCCACACCACGAGGTCGAAACTCACCGGCGCATGGTGCCATCACCGAGCCCGGCATGCGCGGCACAGAGCCCCGACACGCGGGACTCGACTGCGGCCGCCCGAGATCACAGCGGACGGGGCGGACCGCCGACGCAATCATGTGTTTGAATGCCTGCGGCGTGTGGTCATCGATCGCTTCCTCCGGGTCGGCGACAGCGCTCCA
Source organism: Paractinoplanes brasiliensis (assembly GCF_004362215.1). Lineage (NCBI taxonomy): Bacteria > Bacillati > Actinomycetota > Actinomycetes > Micromonosporales > Micromonosporaceae > Paractinoplanes > Paractinoplanes brasiliensis. The sequence continues at coordinate 4,723,118 of NZ_SNWR01000001.1, forward strand.
CGGGGGCTGTATCGAGGTGCGGGCATCGCTGTGCCCGCATCGGGGCCCCCGTGCCCGGCGGCCGTTCGGCCGGCCGGACAGGAATGCGGAACGGGGACCAGCAAGTGAAGATTCGTGCCGTGACGATGGTCGCCGTCGTTGCCGCGATAGCCGGAACATACCTGCACGCGCCGCCTGTCATGGCGGCGCCGGCCAAGCCCGTCGTGGCCCTGGCCGAAGACCCGCCCACCGTCGAAGTGCCGCCGCTGATCACGGAGACGTGGAACGGCACCACCGGGGTCTCGACGACCGACGACCGGTGGCGCAAGGCCGTCGCCGACGTCGCCGAGTTCACCGCCGAGCCGGAGATCCGGGACGCCGCCCTGGCCGCCCTGGCAACCGGGGACCCGGCGGTCATCCTCAAGTTCGCCACGGTCGACAAGCCCGCGCTCGAGAAGCAGGTCGCCGCCCGCAAGAAGCAGGAGGCCGCGGACAACCTGGCGGCGATCCGGGCGCTGGCCGGCACGGGTGGGGCGTACTTCAACGCCGAGGTGCAGCGGGTGCTGGCCGGCACCGACTCCGACCGGGCGGCCTTCCTGGCCTACGGTGCCGACGTCGCCCGTGACCGGGACGCGCAGGTGGCCCGTAACGCTGCCGAACGGGCCGCCGCGCTGCGTGAGCGCGTACGCATCGTCGCCGCCGCGGCGCCCGCGGAGTCGAACGTGAAGCGTGCCGCCGAGGCCGCCTTGTCCGGCGATGACGCGGCCGTCTCGGCCTTCCTCAACGGCGGATATCTGACCGCCGCACGGGCCGACGCCGCCGAGCGGGAGCAATACCTCAAAGACCTCGAGGCGCGGAACAAGGCCGCGGAGGAGCTTTCCGATCTGGCGCAGCGCTCGGCGCGCGCCAACGTGGCGCGCCGGCAGATGCTGGTCGCGCACGGCGAGGCCGTACGGGCCCTGCAGCAGGCCGCCAACGCGATGGCGAGCGCCGCCAACGCGGCTCGGCACGCCTCCCGGGTGCTGGCGGGCGGCGGCACCGCGACGCAGAAGGCGTCCGAGCTGACGGTGGCCAACAACGAGGCCAAGCGGCAGCTCGGGTACGCCGAGCAGGCCGCACGCGAGGCGGCCATCGCGGCCGCGACGTCGGCGGCGGCCGCGGACGACCTGCTCGACACGGGGCTCGACTACGGCGCCGAGTGGACACTGATCGCCCAGGGCATGAACGAGGCCGCCACCGCGGCGGTCGGCGCCGCCCAGACGGCGCAGTACGCGATTGAAGCGACCATCGCCACCAACAGCGCCCAGGGTGCCCAGGCCCAGGCCGAGGCGCACGCCCAGCAGGCCATCAAGTGGCGTAAGCACGCCGAGGAGCACGCGAAGGCGGCCGCGAAGCTCGCGGCGGCCGCGGCCAAGCAGGCAGCGGCGGCCAAGACGGCGGCCGCTCGCACCAAGAAGGCCCGCGAGCAGGCCGAGGCGGCCGAGGCCAAGGCATGGGCCGCAGCCGAGCAGGCGCGCCGCCACCGTGAGGTGGCCGAGGCGCAGGCGGCCGAGGCGAAGCGTCAGCGTCAGATCGCCGAGGCCGAGCGGGCCAACGCTGCCGCCGCCCGGCAGCGCGCTGAGGCGCAGGCCTCCGCCGCCGCGAACGCCCGTGCCAACGCCGACGCCCAGGCCGGCATCGCCGCGAACGCTCGGCGGCAGGCTGCCGCGGCCGACTCCGCCGCCGACAGCGCCAACAAGCGCGCCTGGGACCAAGAGAACAACGCCATGCGGGCCCGCGACGACGCGATGGCCGCGGAGCGGGCGGAGCAGACGGCGAAGGCCGAGGCGGCCACCCGGCGGGCCTGAGCGGCCCAGGCGGCCGGCAGCGCGGACGCCGCCGAGGCTCAGCGGCAGGCCGACGAGGCCACTCGCCAAGCGGGCACGGCCGGCACGGCCGCTCGCAGCGCCCGGTCGTCGGCGAACACCGCGACCGGCGCGGCCGCCAACGCCCGATCGGCGGCCATCCAGGCCGATCAGGCAGCAGGACGGGCGTGGGCCGCGGCCGAGCGCGCCCAGGCCGCCGCCGCTCGCGCGGACGCGGCCGCCGACGCGGCCGAGGCCGACGCGAAGGCGGCTCACGCGGCGCGGATGCAGGCCGATGCCCGTGCCGCCGAGGCCACCCGCCAGGAGATCAAGGCCGCCGAGGCGGCTCGGGCGGCGCAGCAGCTCGCCTCGCAGGCCTCCGAGGAGGCTGTGCGGTCGCTGTGGGCGGCGCAGCGGGTGCGTGACGAGGCCCAGGCGGCCACGAACGAGGCGGTGGCCGCGGCGGCCCAGGCCGACATCGCGGTGAGCGCCGCGAACGCGGCGCGGATGTCGGCGGCCGGCATCGCTGAACCGGCCAACACCGCGATCGCGATGGTGTCGCCCTTCACCGGTGATGACATCGATGCCGACTTCGTCGAGCTGGTGGTCGCGCAGGCCCAGGTGATCGGGGCCGAGCAGGCGGCCGCGGCCAAGCGGCGGGCGGAAGAGGCGATCGTCGCCGCCAACGCCGCCGCGGAGGCCGCCCGCGTCGCCAACGAGCAGGTCAAACCCGCCTTCGAGCAGGCCGCCAAGGCAGCCGAGTCGGCCGCGCAGGCCGCTCAGTCGGCGGCCGAGGCCAAGCAGGCGGCGGCGCAGGCCGCCGTCGACGGCAAGGCGGCCCGGGCAGCCGCGGCGAGCGCGGCCCGAGCCGACGAGCAGGCCCGAGCCGATGCCATCGCGGCCCGTAACGCGGCCAACGAGGCGGCCTCCGACGCCGCGATCGCCGGTAAGGCGGCTGCCGCGGCGCAGAGCGAGGCCGACGCGGCCAACTCGGCCGCCTCGCGCGCCGAGTCCGATGCCGCGGCCGCCCGTGGTGCGGCTGCGGCGGCCGAGCGGGATGCCGCAGCGGCCGAGGCGTCCGCGGAGAGCGCGCAGAAACACGCGGACTCGGCGGCGATCGCGGCCGACAAGGCGCTGGGGTACGCCGTCGAGGCGCAGAAGGCCTTCGAGCGGGCCGAAGCGGCCGACCGCGAACGCGAACAGCGCGAGCGGGCCGAGGACATCGCGGGTGGCGGCGGGCTCACGCCGGAGGAAGAGCGCGACCTTCTCGCCTCGATGACTCCCGCCGAGCAGGAGCGTTACCGGGCCGCGAAGGAGCAGGCGGACCAGGGCATCCTCGACTTCATCAAGGCCAACGCCGGCGATCTTGTCCTGAGCCTGCTGGGGCTGGACAACATCAAGGGCTGCTTCATGGACGGCAACATCACCGCCTGTCTGTGGGCGCTGGCCGACTTCATCCCGTGGAGCAAGGCGCTCAGCCTCACCGCTGACCTGCTCAAGTTCGCGCCGAAGATCGCTCGCTTCGTCAAGGGCCTCACCAACGCCCGCCAGGAGGTCGACGAGCTCACCGACCTTGCCAAGGCGCGCAAGAAGGCCAACGAGCCCCCGTGCACGGGCCTGGCCGCCCCGCGGAACGGCCTGCGGGCCAAGGCGGCGGCCGCCACGACCGGCGAGTCCTGTCCGATCGTGGCCACGAAGACCCTGCCGAGTCGCAGCGCCGCCTTCCGGGACGCCAAGCGGGACCTGAAGATCCCGATGAGCAAGGTGCCCGACAAGGTGGAGCGCGTCCCCATGACCGACAAGTTCGGCAACCCGGTGCTGGACGCCAACAAGCAGCGGGTCATGACCCGGGAGTACCACTTCACCCGCGACGACGGCAGCAAGGTGGTCATCCAGGACCACTCGGCCGGGCACCAGTTCGGCGAGGGCGGCGTGGGCGACCAGGGACGGCACCTGAACGTGCGGCCGGGCGACAACACTCGTACGGGCAAGGTCGAGGGAACCGCTCAGCACTACGAATGGTAGGCAGTCGGCATGGCTGGATGGACGCAGGCACTGGGCAACCCGGAGGGCATCCTCACCGTCTACGGCGGTGATGTGCCCGAACTGGTGGCGGTCTCCGTCCACGAGCTGACGATCGAACGTGACGGTCCCTCGTTGACCGTCACGTTCGATCTGCCGTCCTACCCGGCGGACCCGCCCGCGAAGTGGGTCCGGGGCCGGTTCAACGTGGTGCAGGTACGGCTCCGGCTCTTCGGTCTCACCGATCTCGAAGTGAGCGGGTTCTCGACCGACCCGGTGGTGGACATCGGGCTCACCGCGGGCGACCCGGTACACCTGGCCATCCGGTCGACCGAACTGACGGTGACGGCGTCCGCCGCTTTCGCCGATCTGGCCGGCTTCTCGGCATATCAGCGGTCCGACACGCGGTGAGGTGGCTTGCGCGCCATAAGTCCGGATCGCTAGCGTTGCGCGTGCCGTCCGTCTCGGGTGGGCCCGTCTTCGGGTGACGGTGCCTGCTCGTCGGGCGTGCATGGGCGAGACCAAGCCACGTGTACTCGTCGCTACAGCCCCCGTTGTCGTTTGCCGCGGCGCGGGGGCTGTTCGCGTCCGGGCCCCGGCGGCCGCAAAGCCCTTAACGCTCACTAGGTGGGACCGCTGTACCGAAGATCGGGACCGAGGCGCTAGCCTGAACCCGATCGCATCAGACCCTGAGGAGCAGACGTGAGCGTGGCGCGGATCGCGGTGGTGGCCGGCGACGGCATCGGTACCGAGGTGACCGCGCAGGCCCGTAAGGTAATCGAGGCCGTGCTCCCGAACGCCGAGTTCGACGACTACGACCTCGGCGCGCGCTTCTACAACCGCACCGGCGAGGTGCTGCCCCAGGCCATCCAGGACGAGCTGGCCCGGCACGACGCCATCCTGCTCGGCGCCATCGGCGACCCCAGCGTGCCGCCGGGCGTGCTCGAGCGCGGTCTGCTGCTCAAGCTCCGGTTCGACTTCGACCAGTACGTGAACCTGCGCCCCTCCAAGCTGTGGCCGGGCACCACCAGCCCGCTCGCCGGCATCAAGCCCGGCGAGATCGACATGGTCGTGGTCCGCGAGGGCGTCGAGGGCTTGTACGTCGGCGCGGGCGGCGTCCTGCACAAGGACACCCCGGCCGAGATCGCGACCGAGGAAAGCCTGAACACGCGGCACGGCGTCGAGCGGGTCATCCGCGACGCGTTCGCCCGGGCCCAGCGCCGCGAGCGCCGCCACGTCACGATGGTTCACAAGACCAACGTGCTGACCAAGGCGGGTGGCCTGTGGGCGCGCACGTTCGCGGCCGTCGCGGCCGAGTTCCCCGAGGTCACCACGGAATACCAGCACATCGACGCGGCCAGCATGTTCATGGTCAGCAACCCCCAGCGGTACGACGTGGTCGTGACCGACAACCTCTTCGGTGACATCCTCACCGACATCGCCGCTGCCGTTACCGGCGGCATCGGCATGGCGGCCAGCGGCTCCGTCAACCCGGAGCGCACCTATCCGTCGACGTTCGAGCCGGTCCACGGCTCCGCGCCGGACATCGCCGGTCAGGGCATCGCCGACCCGGCGGCCGCCATCCTCTCCGCATCGCTTCTGCTCGAGCACCTCGGCCACCACGACGAGGCCCGCCGAGTATCCGAGGCGGTCGCAGCCGAGGTCGCGTCCCGCACCCCGGGCGCCCCGCTGCGCACCGCCGAGGTCGGCGACCGCGTCGCGTCCGCACTGAGCTGACGCCTCTCCACCCGGCCCCGCGCCAGGGGTCTCTTCACCCGCGACCGTTGTTTTAACGAGCGTTCGGGGTAAATTCATGAAGCACTACGGGTGCTTCCGCATGCCTCAATCTTCTGTTGACGAAAGCAGGTCCCCTTGTCATGAGCGGTGGTGACAACCTCGAGTTCGAGATCCGTCCGAACCCGGCACCCGTGGCAGATGCGGAGCGAGCCGCGCTCCTCGCCAACCCCGGCTTCGGCCGCATCTTCACCGACCACATGGTCACGATCAGGTACGCCGACGGCAAAGGCTGGTACGAGCCCCGCGTCGAGGCGCGCGCCCCGATCCCGATGGACCCGGCGTCCGCCGTCCTGCACTACGCCCAAGAGATCTTCGAAGGGCTGAAGGCGTACACGCTGCCCGACGGCGGCGTCGCCATGTTCCGGCCCGACGCCAACGCGGCCCGTTTCGCCCAGTCGGCGCAGCGCATGGCCATGCCGCAGCTGCCCGTCGAGACGTTCCTGCAGTCGCTGCGAGAGATCATCTCGATCGATCGCGCCTGGCTCCCGCCGGGTGACGAGGGCAGCCTCTACCTGCGGCCTTTCGCGTACGCGAGTGAGGTCTTCCTCGGTGTGCGGCCCTCGATGGAATACCTGTACCTGGTGATCGCGTCCCCGGTCGGCCCGTACTTCTCGGGCGGCGTCAAGCCGGTGTCGGTCTGGGTGACCCCCGACTACACCCGCGCGGCCCCCGGCGGCACGGGCGCGGCCAAGTGCGGCGGCAACTACGCGGCGGGCCTGTCGGCGCAGGCCGAGGCCATCGAGCACGGCTGCGACCAGGTCGTCTACCTCGACGCGGTCGAGCGCAAGTACATCGACGAGCTCGGCGGCATGAACGTCTTCTTCGTGCTCGACGACGGCACGCTGGTGACGCCGCCGCTGACCGGCACGATCCTGCCCGGCATCACCCGGGACTCGGTCATCAAGCTGGCCGAGCGGGCCGGCCGCCGGGTCGAGGAACGTCCGGTGAGCCTCGACGAGTGGCGCACGGGGGCGGCTTCGGGCGCGATCCGCGAGGCCTTCGCCTGCGGCACCGCGGCCGTGATCACCCCGATCGGCAGTGTCAAGTCGGCCGGCGGCGGCTTCACCATCGCCGACGGCGGCACCGGCGAGGTCACCGCCGACCTGCGCAAGCAGCTGGTCGACATCCAGCGCGGCCGCGCCGAGGACCCGTTCGGCTGGGTCCACCGCGTTCTGTAAGAGACACCTGCTGGAGCCGAACTGCCTCAGGCGGGCGGCTCCAGCAGGTGGGCGCGCATGGCGGCCACTTCCTTGTCCTTCAGGCCGATCTCGGCGGCGTAGTCCTCGATCGACCCGTGCAGGGCGCGCAGGTCGTCGAGGAACAGGCGCATCGCCCCCGGCGGGGAGTCCCACATGTGGTGTTTGCCCAGCACCGCCGACGGGTGTTTCTCGAGCAGATAGTCCGTCAGCGGCCGCATCGCGTCGGTGGTGAGGGCGTAGTCGGCGGCGATGTCCTCGTCGGACACGCCCAGCAGCGACAGCGTCAGGGCGCAGACCGTGCCCGTACGGTCCTTGCCCGCCATGCAGTGCACGATCACCGGGGCCTGGGCCGGGTCGGCGATGATGCGCAACGACTCCAGGATCGCCGCGCGCCCGTCCTCGGCGAAGTTCAGGTAGCGGTCGGCCAGCCAGCGCTCGTGCACCACGTCGTCGGGGTGCTCGACCTCTTCCCAGTCGACATGTTCGAGCACCAGGTTCTGGTAGGCCAGGCCGTACCGCTCGGCGACCCGGCCGTACTTCTCGATCTCGAAGGGACGGCGCAGGTCGATCACCGTGTGCACGCCGAGCGCCTCGAAGGCGGCCGCGTCCTCCGGGCCGAGCCGGTGCAGCGCGTCGGAGCGGAAGAGCCGCCGCCAGCGGACGGTACGACCGTCGAGGCCGGTGTATCCGCCGACGTCGCGGAAGTTGTAGGTCTTCGAGAAACCCAGGTTGCGCGAGACTGCCACGGCCCCAACCTAACCCGCCCGATCAATCCGCGCTGTGACGCAAAAGTGTCCCCCGAGTGAGGGAACCCGTCCCATTCCGTGGATTTTCTGTTCCACATCGCCGGGCACGTGGCACACTTCCTGGCGTGACCCACCTCGTGCTCATTATTGGCACCTAGCGCGCCGGCTGACTCCACGCCGACGCGCAGACCTCCCGCATCCGCGGGGGGTCTTTTTGTTGGGTCCACCAATCTTGCCTGAAGGGAAGCCCCATGGAGTACCAGGTCTTCGACACGACGTTGCGCGACGGCGGGCAGCGTGAGGGGATCAGCTACTCGGTCGCCGACAAGCTGGCGGTCGCGAAGCTGCTGGACGAGTTCGGCGTGGGCTTCATCGAGGGCGGCTGGCCCGGCGCCATGCCCAAGGACACGGAGTTCTTCCAGCGCGCGAGGACCGAGCTCGACCTGAAGAACGCTGTGCTGGTGGCCTTCGGCGCCACGCGCAAAGCGAACACCAGGGTGGAGGAGGACCCGCAGGTCAAGGCCCTGCTCGACGCCGAGACGCCGGTGGTGTGCGTGGTCGCCAAGAGCGACATCCGCCACGTGGAGCGCGCGCTGCGCACGACCGGTGACGAGAACCTGGCCATGGTCCGCGACACCGTGCGCCACCTGGTAGCCAACGGCCGCCGCGCGTTCGTGGACTGCGAGCACTTCTTCGACGGCTTCCGCTTCGACCCCGAGTACACGGCGAGCGTCGTCCGGACGGCCATCGACGCGGGCGCCGAACGCGTGGTCATGTGCGACACCAACGGCGGCATGCTCCCCTCGATGGTCACCAAGGCGATCACCGAGGTCGTGGAGCGTACGGGGGTCTCGGCTGATCTTCTCGGCATCCACTGCCAGAACGACACCTCGTGCGCCGTGGCCAACACGGTCGCCGCGGTCGAGGCCGGGGTCAAGCACTTCCAGTGCACCGCGAACGGATACGGCGAGCGGCCCGGCAACGCCGACCTGTTCGCCACGGTCAGCAACATCCAGCTCAAGCTCGGGCTGCAGGTCCTACCGGACGGCTGCCTGGAGAAGGCGACGCGGGTCTCGTCCGCGCTCGCCGAGATCGCCAATATCGCCCCCGACACCCACCAGGCCTACGTCGGGGCCGCGGCCTTCGCTCACAAGGCGGGACTGCACGCGAGTGCGATCAAGGTGGATCCGCTGCTCTACAACCACGTCGACCCGTCGGTTGTGGGCAACGACATGCGGATCCTGGTGACCGAGATGGCCGGCCGGGCCAGCATCGAACTCAAGAGTCGCGAACTTGGGATCGACCTGGCCGGCCGTCCGGACACCCTCACCACGGTCACCCAGCGGGTCAAGGACCTGGAGGCGGGCGGCTGGTCGTTCGAGGCCGCCGACGCGTCGTTCGAGCTGCTGGTGCGCGACGAGCTGCTCGACGGCAAGCTGGCCCGCCCGTTCAGCCTGGAGTCGTACCGGGTGCAGGTCGAACACCGTGAGGACGGTGCCGTGGTCTCCGAGGCGACGGTCAAGGTCCGCGTACGGGGGGAACGGGTGATCGCCACGGCCGAGGGGAACGGCCCGGTCAACGCGCTCGACGAGGCCCTGCGCGCCGCCCTGAGCCAGCACTACCCGCAGCTCAAGAACTTCGAGCTCACCGACTTCAAGGTGCGCATCCTCGAGGGCAGCCATGGCACCAACGCGATCACGCGGGTGCTGCTGGAGACCGGCGACGGCGACCGTGACTGGACGACGGTCGGGGTGCACGAGAACATCGTCGAGGCGTCGTGGGTCGCGCTGGTGGACGCGCTGACGTACGGCCTCGCAGAGTAACGAGTGAGGATCTTCAGCGGCTCTGATTTCGAGGAGCAGATCGGGTACGCCCGAGCCGTGGTGTCCGGGGACCATGTGTACGTCTCCGGCACCACGGGTTTCGACTACGCCACGATGACCATCGCGGACGGCGTGGTCGAGCAGGCCGAACAGGCGATCGCCAACATCGCTGCGGCGCTGGCCGAGGCCGGCTGCTCACTGGCCGACGTCGTACGGGTGCGCTATCTGCTGCCCGACCGCGCCGACTTCGAGCCGTGCTGGCCCGTCCTGCGCCGCGCGTTCGGCGGGACCCGCCCGGCCGCCACCATGATGGTGTGCGGCCTGGCGGACCCGCGCATGCGCATCGAGATCGAGGTCGACGCTCGTACGGTGTCCACGCACTAGGGCTGCGCCTCCGCGCTGATCATCTCGACGGCCGCAGCGATCGGCATCGCGGGCAACTGGCGGCCGTCGCGATGCCGCAGCGCCACCAGGCCGTCCGGCGCCTCGCGCTTTCCGATGATTCCTCCGTACGGGATCCGCCTCTCGACGGCGGAGCGGATGCGCGCGCCGATCGAGCCCTCGTGCAGCGCCTCGGCTCGCAAACCGGCGGCGACGGCGGCCCGGACGAGGTCGTTCGCGGCGCCGTTCTGTTCCTGCGAGACGGGCAGCACGGCCAGTTGCACGGGGGAGTACCAGAGCGGGAAAGCCCCGTTGTGCACCTCGATCAGGTGCGCGAACAGCCGTTCCATCGAGCCGGCGAGGCTGCGGTGCACCATGACCGGGCGCGAGCGGCCGCCCGAGGAGTCCGCGTACTCGAGATCGAACGCCTCCGGCTGGTGATAGTCGATCTGCACGGTCGCCAGGCTCCACTCGCGACCGGCGGAGTCGGCCACCTGCACGTCGATCTTCGGCCCGTAGAAGGCGGCCTCGCCCGGCACCGCGGCGTAGTCCACCCCCGCGGCGTCGAGCGCCTCCCGCAGCAGCCGTTCGGCCGCGGCCCAGCCCTGCTCGTCCCCGCCGTACTTCTTGCCCTCGCCGCGCAGCGAGAGCTGGAACGACGACGGTTCGACCCCGAGGGCCTTGTGTGCTTGCCGCATCAGCCGCAGGACGTCGGCCACCTCCGCGGCGGCCTGCTCGGCGGCGCAGAAGATGTGCGCGTCGTTGAGCTGAATTGCCCGTACGCGGGACAGCCCGCCCAGCACGCCCGAGCGCTCGGCGCGGTACATCGGCCCGAGTTCGGCGATACGCAGCGGCAGGTCGCGATAGGACCGGCCGCGTGACTTGCAGATGAGCGCGTGGTGCGGACACAGGCTGGGCCGCAGCACCAGCTCGTCCCCGCCCATGGGCATCGGCGGGAACATGTCCTCGGCGAAGTTGCGCCAGTGGCCCGATTTCTCGAAGAGCTGCCGCTTGCCGAGCGCCGGCGAATACACGTGCTGGTACCCGTTGCGGCGTTCCAGCTCGCGCAGGTGGGACTCGACCGCGTGCCGCGCGGCGGCGCCACCGGGCAACCAGAACGGCAGTCCCGCGCCGAGCAGCGGATCGGAGTCGAAAAGGTCGAGCTCGCGCCCGAGCTTGCGGTGGTCGATGTGCATGGTTCTCTCCCTGCTCTGTGCGGGCGAGAATCCGGGCACGCGGAACGGCCCCGGGCATCTCGCCCGGGGCCGTGTCTGTCGCTGCGAATCAGGTCAGCGCGAACGCACGCCGGGACATCCCGGCGTCGTCGTCAGCTGCTGCCTGAAGCTCATGCCCCGATGCTAGGCCCGCGTCCCCGTCGCGGGCATCCGATTAGTTCTTCCGGCGGCGGACCTCGGCCAGGGTGTGTTCCAAGCTTTCGAGAGCCGTCAGCAGTCCGGCCTGCCCGTCCGGGCCGAGCGCATCGGTGGTCAGGGCTTCGAGCGTCTCCCACATCTCGGCCAGCCGGGGCTGCAGCGCCCGGCCGGCGGGCGTCAGCGAGACGACCATCGCGCGTTTGTCACGTTGGTCGGGGTGGCGGGTCACCAGGCCCGCGTCCTCCATGCGCCGGATGCTGCGGGACAGCGTGGAGTGGTCGAGCCCGATCGACTGCTGCAACGTCGTCTGGATCTGCTCGTCGCGATCGAAGAGCCGCATGAGGATCAGCTCCTGCCCGGGATAGAGACCCAGCGTCAGCAGCTGTTCGGCGATCAGGCCGTGCAGCGTGCGGGAGAGCGCGACCAGGCCCAGCGTCAGGGGTGCGCGTTCGAGCAGGCTGGGCTTGTCGCCGAGCAGCCGGGAGAGGTCATCGGGCACGCGACCCATGCTATGTGTCCGCCGACACCTTGAGTTATGTGGCTAGACAACTAAATAATGTGGCTAGCCACATAACTGGGAGGAAGTGCTGTCATGAAGGCGATCCAGATGAACACGACCGGCGGCCCCGAGGTTCTGCAACTGGTCGACGTGCCCGACCCGCAACCCGGCCCGGGTGAGGTGCTGGTCCGCGTCGAGGCGGCCGGGGTGAACTTCATGGACCTCATGCGGCGCAAGGGAATGCCGTTCGACATCCCGACGCCGCTGCCCTTCGTGCTGGGGGCCGAGGTTGCGGGCACAGTTGTCGCGGTCGGCTCCGAGGTGCGGACGTTCGCCGTCGGCGACCGGGTCTTCGGGCAGGCCGGCACGCTGGCCGGCGGCGGATGGGCCGAGCTGGTCACGGCGAACGCCGCCAACCTGTTCCCGATCCCGCCGGGCATGACCGCCGAGCGGGCGGCCGGGCTGACGATCGTCGGAGTCACCGCCGCCATCCTGCTCATCGAGGCGGCCAAGGTCGGCGAGGGCGAGACGGTGTTCGTGCCGGCGGCCGCGGGTGGGCTGGGCGGTTACGCCGTGCAGATCGCCAAGGCGCTCGGCGCCACCGTGATCGCGGGCGCGAGCACGGAGCAGAAGCGGCGTATCGCCCTCGAGCTGGGCGCCGACGCCGCGACCGACTACCGCGGCGAGGGCTGGCCGTCGAAGGTCAGGGACCTCACCAGTGGCCGGGGCGTCGACGTGGCGCTGGATCCCGTCGGCCCGCAACACCTGAGCCAGACCATCTCGATCCTCGCGCCCTTCGGCCGGCTCATCTCGTACGGGAGCCTGGCCGGTTACGAAGGCACGGTCGATCGCGCCGCCCTCAGCAGCGTGCTCTACAACCCCGCCCCGGCGCAGTCGCTGATCGGCTTCAACGTCACGCACTGGCTGACCCAGCGTCCGGAGGCCTCGTTCGCGGCGGCCGGGAGGCTGTTCACGTGGCTCGCCGAGGGGAAGGTCAGCGGCCCCACCATCACCAGCCTGCCCCTGGCCGACGCGGCGAAGGCGCTGTCGCTGCTGGAGGAGGGCCGGAACATCGGCAAGGTCGTCCTCATCCCCTGAGCGGAGAAGGGGACGACACCGTACCGTCCTTTATGGCATGATCACGGCTCCCCACCTCTTCGTCGCCGCAGGGATTGCCATGTTCCCATTCGTCAAGCGTGCCCGCCTGGGCCGCGGCCTGGCCCTCGCCGTGGTCCCCGCCATGCTGCTGGGCATGGGCGGGGCCGCCGTGGCCGCCACCCACACCCTCACGGTCACCGTGATCAACCGCAACGGCGCCAAGGTCAAGGCGGGGCTCCGCCTGGTGGACGTGAAGACGAGCGAGACATTCTCGGCGACCTCCGGCAAGGCCAAGAAACTCCGCAAGGGCACGTACGCCGTGCTGACCTCGGTCACCACCGGCAACACGGTGACGTTGTCCGGCAAGGCCGTCAAGGTGTCCGGCTCGGCCAAGCTGACCATCGACGCCCGCCAGGGCAAAGGGGTCGGGATGGCGCTGAGCCCCGCCCCCGCCGGCCTCGATCGCTACATGAGCATGCGCGTCTGCACCCGGACCAGCGCGAGCGAAGGATGGGAAGCGTCCGCCGGGCCGGGCACGAAGCTCTACATCGTCCCGTTCGCCTCGAAGTACCTCGGCTTCGCCGCGCTGGGCTGGTGGACCGACCACAGCGGCGAGTCCACCAGCTATGCCGCGCTGCACCAGACCACCGGCGTGCCGGGCGGCCTGGGCCGCACGTTCGCCCGCGGTCAGCTCGCCACGTTCCGGGCGGTCCAGCGGCGCGGCCCGGCCGGATCGAACTACTCCGGCCTGGCGGTGCAGCCGCAGACCAGCGGGTGCGGCCAAGACCTGTACGCCGGATTGGGCAGCACCGACCGACCGGCCGTCACCAACGTGCTCGTCACGCCCGGCACCTGGCACGTCCGTGCCGATTCGTCGGCGGCCACGAAATCCGGCGAGACCTGGGTCATCGGCGGCTACTTCGCCAAGCGCACGGTCAAGGCCGGCAAGTCGTACAACCTGAACTTCTTCAACTCCGTGTGGGGTCCCAGCTCGCAGCTGCCGGTCACGATCCGCGGCCGGATCATGTTCGGCCTCAACGAGATGTTCACCGACCCCGCGTTCCCCCACGACGGTTCGGTCGAGGGCGGCGACAAGGCCGTGGCGACCCTGACTTACGGCGGCAAGAAGGTGGCCGGCAAGCAGGACAAGGGCTGGGAGCCGGAGTCGACCGAGCTGTACTACACGGTCAAGAAGGCCGGCTGGTACACGCTCACCAACACCGCCACCCGCTACTACCCCGAGATCACGTACCCGGCCGGCATGCTCTCGACCACCAGCCGAGTGACGTTCCGGTTCCAGAGCAAGCCGAAGGCCAGCGCGCTGGCCGGGGTCTACTCCGTGCACCTGGTGCCCACCGGCCTGAGCATGACCAACCGGGCCAAGCCGGGCAGCACGACCAAGGTCGCCGTCAAGATGCTCCGCACCGTGGTCGACCCCGACGCCAAGCGTGGCAAGGACCCGAAGCTGAGCAAGCTGACCGCGCAGATGTCCCCGGACAGCGGCAAGACCTGGCGCACCGTGCCCGTCCAGAAAATCAACGGCACCTGGTACGCCACGGTCAAGAACCCGACGACCAGCGCGGTGGCCCTGAAGGTCCGCGCCACGGTCGCCGGGGGCGCCTACACCGAGGTCACCGTCTTCCGCGCGTACGGCATCGGCTGACCCTTACCCGGATACTGGACGGGCTGGTTGTCGACGATCCCGCGGCGCCCTCGTATCACCGGGCAAAAGCCCCGCCCCAGATTGACCGGGGCGGGGCTCTGGAGTGCGGCCCAGGGATCGGAGGAAGTCGATGATGAGGCGGGCCGCGAGGCGAAATAGGCCCGCAGGCGCTCGGGACAGTCGTCGGCGGGCGGGGCCATCTCGCGCGCGCTGCCGGCCAGGCCGTGCAGCAGCACCAGCGACATCAGTCGGAGGGGTAGGAGCGGCGGTTGCGTTTGGTCTCGCCGCGGCGTTTCTTCTCGGCGATGCGGCGTTCGACGGAACCCTTGGAGGGGCGGGTGGCCCGCCGTACGCGGGGTGGCGCCGCGATGGCCGAGGCGACCAACCCGGCCAGCCGGGCCGCCGCGGCCTCACGGTTGCGCAGCTGGGAGCGGTGCTCGGAGGCGGTGACGGTGAGCACGCCCTGCACCAGCCGGTGACCGAGGCGTTCGGCGGCGCGTGCCTTCAGCGCGGGTGGCAGCAGCGCCGAGCCGCCCAGATCCCAGGACAGCTCGACCCGGGAATCCGTCGTGTTGACCCCCTGACCGCCGGGGCCGCTGGAGCGCGAGAAGCGCCAGGCGAGCTCGGCCGCCGGAATCGTCAGCCGATCGTTGACCCGGACGTCATCCACCACGCCGCCCAGCATGGCACGCGGACAGGGCACTATGAACGGGTGACGTCCCCAACTGCGCCGGCCGTCGTGACCGGCTATCCGTGGCCCATCGCCTCCACCCGCCTCGACAACGGCCTGCGGGTCGTCGTCAGCGAGGACCGGACCGCGCCTGTGGTCTGCGTCAATCTCTGGTACGACGTGGGCTCGCGGCACGAACCCGCCGGCCAGACCGGCTTCGCCCACCTGTTCGAGCACCTGATGTTCGAGGGCTCGCAGCACGTGGCCAAGACCGAGCACATGCGGCTCGTGCAGGGCAACGGCGGTTCGTTGAACGCGACCACCAACCCCGACCGCACCAACTACTTCGAGACCATGCCGGCCGAGCACCTGGAACTGGCGCTGTGGCTGGAGGCCGACCGGATGGGCGGCCTGGTGCCCGCGCTCACCCAGGAGACGCTCGACAACCAGCGCGAAGTGGTCAAGAACGAGCGCCGCCAGCGCTACGAGAACGTGCCGTACGGGGATGCCTGGCTGCGCCTGCTGGCCCTGCTCTATCCCGAGGGGCACCCTTACCACCACGCCACGATCGGCTCGATGGAAGACCTCAACGCGGCCTCCCTCGACACCTTCAAGGCGTTCCACCAGCAGTACTACGCGCCCAACAACGCCGTGCTGACGGTGGCCGGGGACGCGTCGCCGGACGAGGTGTTCGCGCTGGCCGAAAAGTACTTCGGGGTGATCGAGCCGGTGTCGTCGATCCCGCCGGCGCCGCACAGTTACCTGCCCGGCCCGGCCACCGAGCCCGTACGGGAAACGGTGAGCGCTGTCGTGCCGGCGCCCCGCCTGTACGTGTCACACCGCACGCACCCGTTCGGCACGGCCGGGTACGACGCGATCACCGTGCTGGCCGCGGTGCTCGGCAACGGCCGGGGCAGCCGCCTCTATCAGCGCCTGGCCGACGGCGCCCGGATCGCCCAGCCCGACTACATCGGCTCGTACGGGGTGGATCTGGCCCACGCTCCCGCCCCGCTGATCATCACCGCGACCGCGAAGGACGGCGTGCCGGTGGAGACCCTCGAGGCGGGCCTGACCGAGGTGATCGGCAGCCTGGTGACCGAGCCGGTGACCGAGGAGGAGCTGTCCCGGGCCAAGGCGCTGCTGACCACCTCGTGGTGGCGGCAGGTGTCCACGGTGGGCGGCCGCGCCGACACGCTCTCGCGGTACACCACCCAGTTCGGCGACCCGGGCGCGGCCGCGTACAGGCTGCCGCAGTGGCTCGCGGTGACCGCCGACGACGTCACCGACGCCGCGAAGTACGCCCTCAAGCCCGAATCCCGGGTCACGCTGACCTACCTGCCCGAGAACGGGGACAACTGATGACTTTGATCGCCACCCGTCCCGAACCGGGCGAGGCCCGGCCGTACACCTTCCCCGACCTGCAGCGCGTGCAGGCCGGGGGCGGCACCGTGATCGGGGCCCACCTGCCCGGCCAAGCTTTGGCGAGCGCGATGCTGCTGGCCGACGCGGGGGCCGCCCGCGAGACCGCAGGACGCGAGGGCACCGCCACCGTCCTGGCCAAGTCGCTGGAAGAGGGCACCAAGAAGCGCGACTCGGCGGCGTACGCAATCGCCTTGGAGAGCCTGGGCGCCGAGCTGTCGCCGGGCGTCGACTGGGACACCTTCCGCGTCGGGGTCTCGGCGCCGGTGCCGCAGCTGCTCGACGCGGTGCGGCTGGCCGCCGAGGCCGTACGCACGCCCCGGCTCGACCCCGACGACGTGAACCGGGTCCGCGACGACGAGGTGACCGCGCTGCGCATGGATTGGGCCCAGCCCGGCCCCCGCGCCGACGCCGCCCTTCGAGCCGACCTGTTCGGGGCGAGCGAGCGGTTCGGCCGCCCGATGCACGGCGACCCGGCCTCGGTGGCCGCGGTGACCGTCGACGACGTGGTCGCGTTCCACCGCTCCTGGCTCCACCGCCCGTCGGTGCTGCTGGTCGCGGGCGACCTGAGCACCCTCGACCTCAAGGCGCTGGGTGAGGCCGCGTTCGGTGGTGTGGAAGGCGCCCCGCTGACCGCCGAACCGCCGCTCGACGTGCCGGTGCGGGACCAGCGCCGGATCCTGCTGGTCGACCGGCCCGGCTCGGTGCAGTCGACGCTGCGCATCGGCCATCGCTCGCCGGAACGGGCCACGCCCGACTATGTGGCCATGACGCTGGCCGCCACGGTGCTCGGCGGGGCGTTCACGTCCCGCCTCAACCACCTGATCCGCGAGGTCAAGGGCTACACGTACGGCATCAGGGGCGCGTACGCGATGAGCCGGCGCTTCGGTCGTTTCGAGGTGGCCGCGGGCGTGCAGACCGCGGTGACCGTGCCCGCCATCGTCGACACGCTCGGCGAGATCGCGCGGACACAGGAGTTCGGCGTGACCGAGGAGGAGCTGGCCGTCGCGCGTTCGTGGCGGGCCGGGCAGCTGTCGGTCGAGATGCAGACGCCGGGCTCGATCGTCGGCGCGCTGAGCACGCTCGTCGTGCACGGCCTGCCCGACGACTACTACCCGGCACTGCGTACGCGATATCTCGAGACGCCGATCGAGGAGGTCAGCGCGGCGGCCGGCCGGCACCTGCACCCGCACGGCCTCACCCTGGTCGTCGAGGGTGACGCGGCGGTGATCCGCGACGAGCTGGTGGCCGCGGGCATCGGCGACGTGGTCGACGCGGAGATCTGAATCACCCGCCCTTCCCAGCGAACGGCAAGGCGGGACCGATAGCTTTGCCGCCATGACGATCACCGAGACACCGTCCGAGGTCCGGCCGGGCCGGCGGGTGAGGCGCAGCGCGCTGCTCATCCTGCTGGCCCTGCCGGCCCTGGCCTGGGCGGTGGTCCGGCTGTTCGGCCTGGAAAGCGGCTTCCTGGTACAGCTGGTCGCTTTCACGCCGTACGCGGCCGCGTGGTCGTTCGTGCCGCTGGTGATCGCGTTGCTGACCCGCAAGTGGCTTGCCGCGGCGGTGTCCGCGCTGGCCACCGTGCTGCTGGCGGGGGCCGTGCTGCCCCGGGCGATTCCCGACCACGACAAGGGCCCGGCGACAGGCGTCCCGATGACGGTCATGACGGTCAACGTGTTCATCGGCGCGGCCGACCCGGCGGACGTCGTGAACCTGGTCCGCGAGCATGACGTCGCGGTGCTGGCGGTGCAGGAGTTCACCCCCGAGTCGGCGGCCGGGCTCACCGCGGCCGGGCTCGACACGCTGCTGCCGCATCACGCGTTGGCCGACGAGATCGGCACCACCGGGTCGGGTCTCTACTCCCGTTTCCCGTTCACCGGCCAGGGCTCCCGGCGCGGCGACGGCGGCGGGTTGCAGGACGGCAACCTTCAGGTGTACGCGACGGTGCAGGTGCCCGGGGCGGGGCCGGTGTTCGTGGAATCGGCGCACCCGCTGGCCCCGTACGCGCTCGCCGCCGAACAGGCGTGGCGCTCCGATCTGGAAGCGCTGCCCCGAGCCGGTCAGGGGCCGCCCAAGCTGATCCTGGGCGACTTCAACTCGACGCTCGACCACGCGGCGCTGCGCAAGACGATCTCGTACGGCTATCGCGACGCGGCCGCTGCCACCGGCAAGGGGCTGATCGGCACGTGGGGTCCGTACGCGGGCCTGCCGATCCCGCCGGTGACGCTCGACCACATTCTGGTGGACAACCGCATCGGCGTACGGGGGACATCCGTTCACTCTGTGTCGGGAAGTGACCACCGGGCATTGGTCGCAAGGGTCACTCTTCCACGGTCATGATCGACTGCACCGGAGTGAGCGAAGCGGTCGTAGGGCCAGGAGAGCACGACACTGCGAGCTCTGCTTCATAGTCGGTCCGGTCACTTCTGCCGCCGCGTCATAGTTGGTCTGGCGTGGGGTGGTTAGCCTCGCCGCCATGACGATCACCAGCGCGCCGAGCGCCGGTCGGGCGGACGGTCACCCCCGACGACGACGAAAGGCCGCGCTGACCGTGCTGTTCTGGCTGTTCATCCTCCCTTTTCTGAGCTGGGCCGTGATCCGGCTCGGCGGCTGGGAAAGGGGGCCCGTGGTCCAGTTGTTCGCGTTCACCCCCTATGTCGCGGCCGCCGCCTGGCTGCCCGCGATCCTGGCCCTGGCGACCCGGCGCTGGACGGTGGGCGCGGTGGCCGTGATCGTTGCGCTCGCGCTGGCCGCGGCGGTGCTGCCCCGGGCCATTCCGAACCGTGACAAGGGCCCGAGGCTGGGTGTCCAGCTCACCGTGATGACGTCGAACATGCTCTTCGGCAAGGCTGACGCGACGGCGATCGTCAAGCTGGTCAGCGAGCACGACGTCGCCGTGCTGGCGGTGCAGGAGTTCACCACCGAGGGCAAACAGGCACTGGCCGACGCTGGGCTGGGCGCGCTGCTGCCGTACTCGTCACTGGCCGACGAACCGGGCGCCGACGGCTCGGGGCTGTACTCGCGCTATCCGATCACCTCGGCGGGAGCCAACCGCAACGGCGGGGGCTTCATGCAGGCGTACGGGACCCTGCAGATCCCGGAGGCCGGGCCGGTTGTCGTCGAGTCGGCTCACCCCCTGGCGCCGTACGCGCGATCGGTTCTCGGCCAGTGGCGTGAGGACCTGCTGGCCGAGCCCCGCGCCGACAAGAGCGGGACGCCGGTGATCCTGCTCGGCGACTTCAACGCCACCCTCGACCACGCCCCCATGCGCGAACTGATCGCGAGCGGTTACCGCGACGCCGCCGACGTCACCGGCAAGGGGCTGATCGGCACCTGGGGACCGTACGACGGCAACCCGATCCCGCCGGTCACGATCGACCATGTGCTCGTGGACGAACGGATCGGCGTACGGGGAACAAGCGTGCACGCCATCCCCCGCAGCGACCACCGCGCGATCATCGCCGAGCTCACCGTCCCCGCGTCATGACCGTCACCACCCGCCTGGCCACGGCCGGCGACGCCCCCGAGATGGCTTCGCTGACGCGTGCCAACCGCGAGTTCATGGCCCCGTGGGAACCGGAGCGCTCGCCGGACTACTTCACCGAAGCCGGTCAGCGGCAGGTGCTCGGCGACATGCTGGCGCAGCAGTCGACAGTGCCGCACGTGATCGTCCTGGACGGGCGCCTCGTCGGCCGAATCGTCCTGTCGAACATCGTCCGCGGCCCGTTCCAGTCCGCCTCGCTCGGCTACTGGGTGTCCCAGCACGTCAACGGCCGCGGTGTCGCCCGCACTGCCGTCGCGCAGATGGTCCGGCTGGCCTTCGATGCGCTCGGCCTGCATCGCGTCGAGGCCGGCACCCTTCTGCACAACAAGGCTTCGCAGCGCGTCCTCGAGGTCAACGGCTTTCGCCCGTACGGGATGGCGCCGCGCTACTTGCGCATAGCCGGCGAGTGGCAGGACCACCTGCTGTTCCAGCGCCTCGCCGAGGGCGGATGACGTCGCCCGGCAGGCTCGTCTCAGCGGTGGTTGAAGGGGGCTACGGCCTCGCGGTTGCGGGCGGCGCTTTCCGGGCCCATCAGTTCTTCGCACACGCGGATCAGGCGGGCCCGCAGGGCGGCGGCGCGGCGGGCGAACTCGCGCTGGCGGGCCACGTACTCCGCCTTGCCCTCGGGGGTTTCGATCTTGACCGGGGGGTGGCCGTAGGAGCTCAGGTCGTACGGGCTGGCCTGCATGTCGAGCAGGCGGATGTCGGAGGCCAGCGCGAAACAGTCGAGGGCCAGCGCGCCCGGCACGGCGGCGCCCAGCTTGGTCGCCCACTTGTGCACGTCCATCGCGGCGTGCAGGCAGCCGGGCTGGTCGAGGTCGACCTGGGTGGCCCGGGTCGGCTGCAGGCGGTTGAGCCCGACGGCCTCGGGGGTGAAGAAGCGGAACGCGTCGTAGTGGGTGCAGCGGATGGGGTGCTGCTCGACGACCTTGTCGGTCTCGGCCTGGCCCAGGCGCAGCGGCAGCGGGTGGCGGTGGTCGGGGTCGCGATAGACCATGGCCCACTCGTGCAGGCCGAAGCAGCCGGAGAAGACGGGGCGCGACGCCGTGGCGGTCAGCAGGCCGTGGATGTAGCGCACGCTCTCGCCGCGGGCCTGCATGTAGGCGTCCTGGTCGAGCGCGACCACTCCGTCCGGATAGGTCATGTAGAACTTCCACGACGACTGCTCGGCCAGGCCGTCAGGCGCGGGGGCGAGGCCGGCCCCGACTCCGGGGTGCCACCGGCGCAGCACGGACGGGCGGGTGCCGTAGTAGTCGTACAGGAAATCTTCGATGGCGTGCTTCTCGCCGACGGCACGGCGGGCACGGTGGCCCGCGGTCATCTCGTCGGCCCGCTCGGCGTGTGCCCGCGCGAGAGGTATCCAGGTGACCGAGGGCAGCGTCGTGGTGAGCGCCCTCACCTGCTTGATCCCCATCGCCTCAGCGTATCCAGCCGAAGCGATCAACACGATCACCGTGAGGCGCGAATGCGTCGTGCGTCGCGGACGAAAACGACCAATGCCCGTAATTCGGTCACTCCTGTGGCATATGACGAAGGGCTGCTCGGATCTGTAGTACACCTACTACATTCTTGCTAATGTCCTGGACATGGCAGGAACGACTTTGGCGGGGGCGTCCGAGGCCGGCGTATCGGTGCCGGTCGACGAACGGGTCATCGACGTCCGCGATCTGCGGATGCGCTACGGGACGAAGGACGTCCTGCACGAGGTGAGCTTCGCCGCGCGACGCGGTGAGGTCCTCGTGCTGCTCGGGCCCAACGGCGCGGGCAAGACGACCACGATCGAGATCCTCGAGGGGTTCCGCATGCGGTCCTCGGGCGAGGTGAACGTGCTCGGCGTCGACCCGGCCACGGCCGGTGAGGCGTGGCGGGCCCAGGTCGGTGTGGTGCTGCAATCCTGGCGCGATCACGGCAAGTGGCAGGTCCGCGAGCTGCTGGGCCACCTCGGGATGTACTACCGGCGCTACTCCACCGACGCCAAGACGCGGCCATGGCCTGTCGACGACCTGCTCGAGGTGGTCGGCCTGACCGCCGCGGCCACCACCCGGGTCGCCCGGCTCTCCGGCGGCCAGCGTCGGCGGCTCGATGTGGCGATCGGCATCGTCGGCCGTCCCGACCTGCTCTTTCTCGACGAGCCGACGGTCGGCTTCGACCCGGCGGCCCGGCGCGAGTTCCACGACCTGGTGCACCGGCTGACCGATGTGGACGACACCACGATCCTGCTGACCACCCACGATCTGGACGAGGCCGAGAAACTGGCCGACCGCATCCTCATCCTGTCCGGTGGGCGCATCATCGCCGACGGTTCGGCCGACGAGCTGTCCCGGCGGGTGGCGGGCGAGAGCGAGGTCCGCTGGAGCCGCGACGGACAGCGCTTCGTCCATGCGGCGGCCAACCCCGTTCCCTTCGTACGGGAATTGCTGGTGCAACACGGGGACGCGGTGGAAGACCTCGAGGTGCGGCGGAACAGCCTCGAGGACACGTACATGCGCTTGGTACACGACTCGGAGGGAAGCCCGTAATGATCGAGTCGCTGAAGGCCGGCGTTGCCCGCGGGCTCGTCGAGCTGCGGCAGACGCTCACCACCGCGCAGGACCTCTGGGGTTACTTCTTCCCCTCGCTCGGCCTGCTCATCACGGTGTTCTTCACCAACAGGACGACCGTGCCGGGCACGAGTTTCTCGCTCGGCGCGGCCACCCTGCCCAGCTCGCTCGGCATGCTGCTGGCGTTCGGCGGCCTGCTCACGATCGCCCAGATCCTGGTCGTCGAGCGTGAGGACGGGACGCTGCTGCGAGCCAAGGCCACGCCCAACGGCATGAACGGCTACCTGATCGGCAAGGTGATCACGGTCGGCGGCATGACCCTGTTCTCCGTACTGGCCGTGCTGATCCCGGGGGTCTTCCTGGTCGACGGGCTCGATGTCGATCTCGGCGGAGCCCTGACGCTGGTCTGGCTGCTCCCGCTGGCCGTTGTGGCGACGATGCCGATCGGCGCCGCCATCGGATCCTCGTTCGAGAACCCGCGCAACCTGGGCTTCGTCATGATGCCGGTGTTCGGGCTGGTCGCGATCTCCGGCATCTTCTACCCGATCACCGGCATGCCGGGCTGGCTGCAGGCGGTCGCGCAGATCTTCCCGATCTACTGGCTCGGGTTGGGCATGCGGTCGGCGTTCCTGCCCGACGCGCTGGCCTCGGTCGAGCTGGGCGACTCGTGGCGTCATCTCGAGACGTTCGGGGTACTCGCCTTGTGGGCGGTGCTCGGCCTGCTGGTGGCGCCCGTGCTGATGCGGCGGATGGCGCGGCGCGAGTCGGGTTCCGCGGTCGCTGCCCGGCGCGAGCGGGCGCTGACCACGGTGGGTCGTTGAGAGAGAGCCGATGGGTAGCGAAGTCACGTACAACCGCATCGCGATGCTCCGGGCCGAGCGCGGGGTCACACGGCGGCAGCTGGCCGACGCCCTGGGGGTCCACTACCAGACGGTGGGCTACCTGGAGCGGGGCGAGTTCAGCCCCAGCCTGCACCTGGCCCTGCGGCTCTCGCGCTACTTCGAGGTGCCGGTCGAGGTCATCTTTTCGCTCGACCCGTTCCCGCGCCTGGGCTCGACAGCGACCGAGATGCACGGGGAGCGTTCGGCGTAGATTTCCCTTGAAGAGCTGCTAGCCGTAGAGGGGATCAACCGTGCGATTCGCCCGTTTTGTTCATGCCGGAGGTGTGTCGTTCGGCGTCGTCGAGGGTGACGCGTCGGGCCTGACCATCGCCGAGATCGGCTCGCTGCCGTTCGAAGAGGTCCGGTTCACCGGTCAGCGCTGGGCCCTGGCCGACGTGCGCCTGCTCGCCCCGATCTTCTCCAGCAAAGTGATCGGCGTCGGCCGCAACTACGCCGACCACGCCGCCGAGTTCGGCAACGACGTGCCCAAGGAGCCGTTGATCTTCATCAAGCCGTCCACCTCGGTGATCGGCCCCAACGACGCCATCCGGCTCCCCCCGCAGTCCCAGCGCGTCGAGGAGGAAGGCGAGCTCGCCGTCGTGATCGGCGCGACCGGGGCCCGCCGCCTCGACCGGGCCGCCGCCGAGAAAGCGATCTTCGGCTACACCATCGGCAACGACGTCACCGCCCGCGACCTGCAGCGCAGCGACCCGCAGTGGACGCGTGCCAAGGGCTTCGACTCGTTCTGCCCGATCGGCCCGTGGATCGTGACCGGCCTCGACGTGAGCGACCTCGAGATCCGCGCCGAGGTGGGCCGCGACCCCTCGGCGCTCGAGACCGTGCAGCTGGGCCGCACCAAGGACATGGTGTTCGACGTGCCGACCCTGGTGTCGTACGTGTCGCACGTCATGACACTGCTGCCGGGCGACATCATCCTGACCGGCACCCCCGCCGGGGTCAGTCAGATCACACCGGGCGACACGGTGTCGGTGACCATCCAGGGCATCGGCGAACTGCGGAACCCGGTCGTCTCGCTGGACTGACGTCTCGATTCCGCGCAGCAACAGGTCCAGGCCGTACGCGTCCTGGGCCTGTTCGTCGCCGCCCCGGTCGAACGCGCCGGCATTCCCGATCGCGGTCATCGTGGGGTGGCTCCCGACGTCGAACCAGCACTCCCACATCTCCCCGCGCTGCTGCCACCACTCGTCCGTGCTGAGCCCGGTCGTGCGACGCAGCGAAGCGCCTTCCGCCCTCACCCCGCGCGACGAGGTGATCCAGGACGTGATCGCCGCGGCGGCCCAGGTCATCGTCGAGGACGGTTGCAGCCCGCCCTGGGCGAGTACGCCGGCCGGCGCGTGCAAGGCGCCGCAGTCTTCGTCGACCACCCCCGGGCCGCCCTGCCGGCCGTCGCCGAACTCCTCGGGCGACCTGCGGAAACTCACGAACAGTGGGCCCGCCGCAACGCCCAGCTCTTCCGATGACGGAACCCGATTTGGTGGGCCCACAACCGTCAGGTAAGGTTTTCTCTCGGCACGGGAAACTGGGCCAATGGGGTATGGGGTAATTGGCAGCCCGGCTGATTCTGGTTCAGCTAGTCTAGGTTCGAGTCCTGGTACCCCAGCGCTACCACTCCCACGAGGGAGGCGGCGCTGGACTTCTGATAGAGTTCGGCCCGCCGCCAACGCGGAAGCGGAAGCAGCAAAAGCAAGTCCTGGCCCCGTCGTCTAGCGGCCTAGGACGCCGCCCTCTCAAGGCGGTAGCGAGGGTTCGAATCCCTTCGGGGCTACATTCGGGTTGAGCCTGTCCGCAGAAAGCGCGGACGGGCTCATTCCGCATTTCTCCTGGGGGCCGAGCCCCCAGACCCCACGTTACGGTGCTTGCGGTGGGGTGGGTGGTTGCTCATTCGGTGTGCTTGGGGGCTTCGCCCCTTGCCCCCGGGAGTCCGGTGCGGGGTCCACGAGGGGTGACCTGGTAGTGGCTGTCTGGTAGCCGCTACCGCCATCGGAGGGCATCTGCGACGGGGGATTGCGACCCCGAGGCCGTCGCCGGTCGGCCGTTGCGAGCGGTCGTTGCTCCGACCGCCCAGCCGCGAACTGGGCGTTTCCGGTCCCCCAGCCGCGACCTTTGCGGCGGTCCCACCTCCCCGACTGCCAACATTCCGGTGTCCCGCGCCTTTGGCGGTCCGATGCCCGCGGTGGTCCTACGCCTCTGGCGGTCCTACGTTGCAGGTGGTCCGGTGTTTTTGCGGTGGAGGGTCTGCGCTCGCGGGTGTTTCGGTGGGGGCGTGCGTGGGTCAGGGGGTCCAGATGGCGTTGTCGTGGGCGAAGTAGATGTGGGACGGGTCGAGGGCCAGCAGGCGTTCCAGCCACGGGGGTTGGGTGCCTACGTGGGTTCGGTGGCCCAGGGCGTCGGTGGTGAAGAGGGTTGCGTTGTCGTGGGATTGGCCCGCGACGATCACTGTGCCGTTGGCCCGGCGGACTACCAGGGACTGGTGGCCGGCGGTGTGGCCAGGCGTGGGCAGGATGAAGACGCCGGGGGCGAGTTCGGCCTCGCCGTCGAGGACTTCGAAAGGGTGGTCCACCAGTTCGGGGAGGGTGTGGCTTTCGGGGGCCAGGGCCAGGTCCAGTTCGGAGCGTTGGGCGAAGATCGGGCGGTCGGCCAGCTGGGGGTTGCCGCCGCAATGGTCGAAGTGCAGGTGGCAGTTGACGACCATGCGGATGGTGTCGACGGTGGCGCCTGCCGCGCCCAGAGCCGCGGGCAGGGGGATGCGGGTGGGGCGGTACCAGGCGTCCACCTCGGCGTTGCCGCCCATGCCGGTGTCGACCAGGATGTGGCCCGCGGTGGGGTGCTCGACCAGGTAGCCGAAGGTGGGTTCGGCGCGGGGGGATCCCGTGCCGGTTTCCTCGGGTGGGCGGATGAAATGGCCGTAGTTGACACGCCGGACTGCGATATCTGCCACGCCGCCCAACATAGCGGTCAGGACATCGGGACTCCGGGGGTCAGCCAGGTCAGGGTGTTCGGGGGGAAAGCGGCGTCGATCTCGGCACGGCCCTCGTGGAAGTGGGACCAGCCCTCGTAATGGACGGGGATGACCCGGCGCGGTTTGAGGCGGGCGCACAGGGTGGCCGCGTCGCCGCCGGTCATGGTGAAACGGGCGGGGCCGGTGAGGGGGAACTGGACCTTGCCCAGGTGCAGGATCGCGGTGTCCACGGTGAAACGGTCGGCCACCTCGAGCACGCCGGGGAAGACGACGGTGTCGCCCGAGATCCAGACCACCGACGGGGAACCGGGTGGGCGCAGCGCGAAACCCGTGGTGGGGCCGACGATCGGCACGCTCCAGGCGGGGCCGTGCCGGGACGGGGTGGCGGTCACCTCGACATCGCCGATCGTGGTGGACTGCCACGGCGCCAGGCCCGTGCAGTCCAGCCGGCGAGCCGCCGCCGGGGTGGTGACGACGACCGGTGCCGTGGGCAGCAGCGCGCGCCCCGCGTCGTCGAGGTTGTCGGCGTGCTGGTCATGGGTGAGCAGGATGCCGTCGAGCTTGCCCAGATCGGAGGCCGGCAAGGCGGGACCCGCGGTTTTGCGCGACGACGTGCCCCAGCCGAACGAGTAGCGCCGGCCGGGGGCGTCGAAGGTCGGATCGACGAGCAGCCGCACACCGGCCAGCTCGAGCAGCGTGGTCGGCCCGCCGATGTGGGTGATGGTCAGGTCGGTCATCGGGCGTGCCGCAAGGCCCAGTCGAGCACGTCGTCGGCGATCTGTTCCCAGCCTTTCTGGGCGGGCAGCAGGTGCGCGTACCCCTCGTACACCCGGCGCTCGGTGACGGTGTTCGACTTGTAGTGCTTCGCGTTGGACTCCTGGATCGCCGGCGGCATGATGTGGTCCTCCGAGCCGGACACGAACAGCAGCGGCGCGCGGTTGTCGTTGTGGTAGTCGACCCACGTGTCCTGATGCCCGGGCTGGAAGTTGGCGAGGACGCCGCCCCACAGAATGCCGCCGCTGGCCGGAATGTGATAGCGCTCGTACAGCGCCCGCGACTCGTCCTCGGTGAACGTGTTGGTGAAGGCGTACTTCCATTCCTCGAAGCTCAGCGGGATCGCCTTGTGCCGGTTGGCCGGGCTCTTGAGAACGGGGAACGTCGACTTGAGTTGCGACAGAGGCACCACCCGTACGCCCTCTGTCGGCGCGGAATTGAGCGCGACTCCGGCGGCGCCGAACCCGTGGTCGAGAAGGATCTGCGTGAAGGCGCCACCGGCCGAGTGCCCGATGATGACGGGCGGTTCCGGCAACGAGCGGGCGGCTTCCTCGTACTTGGCGATGATCTGCGGCACGGTGAGGGCGACGATCGGGGACGGGTCGGCGTTGAGCGCTTCCACCTCGACCTCGAAACCGGGATATCCGGGCGCGATCACCTGATGTCCCTTGGCCTCGTAGTACGCGATCCAGTTCTCCCAGCTGCGCGGGGTCACCCAGAATCCGTGGACGAACATGATGGGTTTCATGGGCCGATGGTGGTGCCTCTGAGCCCGTACGCGAATCCCGTGTCCCGCGTAGTCAGTCGTGCAGACTCCCGCGTAGTTCCCGCCGCGACCGCACGCCCAGCTTTCGATATACCTTGCGCAGGTGGTAATCGACGGTGCTGACGCTCAGGAACAGATTCGCGGCGATCTCCGCGTTCGTGCCGCCGTCCCGCGCCAGGCGCGCCACGGCGGCCTCCTGCGGGGTCAGGGCCGTTTCGCCATTCCCCCGTACGGGGTCAGGAACGTTCCCGCCGAGCGCGGACAACTCGCGCCGGGTCCGCGCGACGAACGACGTGGCCCGCACCGCCTCGAACATCTCCAACGCGGTCCGCAGCGATTCCTGAGCGGCCCGCCGTCGTCGTTTGCGGCGCAACCATTCACCCAGCACGAGATGTGAGCGCGCCAGATCCCCGTACGCGAAAGTGGTCTCGAGGGCCGAAATCGCCGAGCGGTAATGGTTCTCGGCGGTGTCGGCCGGCGCCATCAGCCCGCGTGAGCGCTCCAGCACCCCCAGCGCCCACGGTGTGCCGCAGGCCGTGGCCGCCGTCGTGAGATCGTCCAGCGCCTGCCGGGCCGCGGCCCGGTCGCCGGAGCGGGCGCTCGCCTCGATCAGGTCGGGCAGCGTCCACGCGTAGCGGCGCGGCCGTCCCGGCTCGGTCATCGGGCGCAGCCGGGACGCCGCCGACGCGTAGTCGCCCAGGCCCAGGTCGGTCAGGGCGAGACTGTGCGAGGTCACCCGGCTCGACGCGCTCATCCCGATCGACGCGAACGCGCGGGCCGCGGCGGCGACGGGTTCCCGCTCGCCGCGCGCGGCCCGCCACGCTGCCAGTTCGGGGTGGCGGGGCGCCGACGGCAACCCGATCGCCCGGCGCAGCCGCAGCCCGGCCGTCTCGTGCCGGTCGGCCTCGTTGAGCCGGCCCAGCACGGCGTCGGCCATCGCGGCCACGTGATGGATCACTTCGAGCACCCGCAGCGCCCCTGTCCGCAGGGCGGCCGCCTCGGCCAGCTCGAGCACGGCCCGCTGCGAACGGTCGTCCCACACCAGCGTGCACAGGTTGACCGCGACGACGACGTGCGCCAGCACCGTTTCGTAGTCGATTCCGGGCGCGAGGAAGGCGGCCACGGCCCGATGGATCGCGGGGGCGCCCGCCGCGTGGCCGTCGAGGGTGTAATCGGCGTACGCGGCGAGCAGGAGCGCGGGCACGCCGGACGGATCGGGCCCGGCCAGCCGCCGTGCCTCCCGGGCGATGCTCTGCTCGTCGGCGCCGCGGGCCGAGTCCTCGACCGAGGCGGCGTGTTCGATCGCCTGCAGCACGGCCGCACGCGCCTGGGCCGGGTGGGCCGCGCCGAAGGCCTCGGCCGCGGACAGGCAGCGGGCACAGCTGTCCAGGTTGGCGCCGGCCACCCCGGAAGTCACTGCCGACAAGGCCTGGACGAGCAGCGCCGTACCGCGATCGGCGTCGTCGAGCAGGGCTGCGTCGGTGCCGGCCAGCAACGCGTAGGCCCGCGCGGAGTCCCCGGCCGCCGAATGGGCCGCGGCCGCCTGCACCTGACGCCGGGCTCGATCGGCCGCGCCCGGTGTCAGTTCCGCGGCCCGGCTCAGGAACGTGGCCCGCGCGGTGTGCCCGCCGCGGGCGCCGGCCCGGTCCGCGCGCCGTTCCAGTTCGGCGGCGACCGTCTCGTCGGGCCCGGCGGCCGCGGCGGCCAGATGCCACGCCCGCCGGTCGGCGTCGCCGGCGCCGACGGTCACCGCGGCCAGCGCCTGGTGGGCCGAGCGCCGTTCGGCCGAGGTGGCCACGCCGTAGACGGCCGACAACACCAGCGGATGCCGGAACGTCACCGGCGGCGACCCGGTGACCAGCCGGTCGGCCTCGGCCGGGGAGGCGTCGGTCACATCGATGCCGAGGCGCCGGGCGGCCGCGACGGCCAGCGCGGGGTCGGCGCCCGCGTTCGCCGCCGCCAGCAGCAGCCAGGCGCGGGCGCCCGGGGGATAGGCGCGGACCTGGGCCGAATAGTGGGCCTCCAGGCGGCTGCCGACCGGCACCGGCTCGGGCACCGGCCGGACCCCGCTCCACTGCTCGGCGGTCAGCTCGTGAGCCAGATCAGTCAGCGCCAGCGGGTTGCCGCCGGTGGCGCGGGCGATGTGGTCGGCCAGCGCCGGGTTGACCGGCCCGTCGGCCACATCGGTCAGCAACGCCGCCGCCGCGTCGCGGTCGAGGCCCGCCAGCGCGCGTTCGGGCAGGCCGGCCAGCAGTTCGTCGTCGTCGGACCGGACCCCGAACAACAGCACCAGGCCCTCGGCGTGCAGGCGGCGCCCGACGAAGGCCAGCGCGCGCAGCGACTCCTCGTCGAGCCACTGGGCGTCGTCGACCACGCAGAGGCGGGGCCGCCGGGCCAGCAGGGTCAGGGCGGCCAGGCTGACCAGGAACAGATCGGCCGGCGGCCCGTCGGCCAGGCCACAGGCCACCTCCAGGGCCGCGCGCTGCGACCGGGGCAGCGTTTCGCGGCCCGGCAGCAGCGGGATCAGCAGGCGGTGCAGTGCCGCGTACGGGAAATCGGCCTCGGACCGGACGCCGCTGACCCACAACGAGCCCGGTTCGCGCCCGGCCGCCCAGCGCAGCAGCGCCGTCTTGCCGATGCCGGGCTCACCGCGGAGCACCAGGGTGGCGCTCCGCCCGGCCCGCGCGCCCGCGATGATGTCGTCGAGGACCGCGCATTCCCGGCCGGCGTCCGTAGAGGCGCACGCCGGCCCGCCTGAGAGGCCGTCAGAGGCCCGAGAGGCGCTGCCCGGCCCGAACCACAGCCATCGCATGCCGCTCGCCGGGACGACGGCCCAGACGCTCGATCGGACCGCTTATCGAGATCGAGGCGATGACCCGGCCCGTACGGTCTCGGATCGGCGCCGAGACACTCGCCACACCGGGCTCGCGCTCGGCCACGCTCTGCGCCCAGCCGCGGCGGCGCACCTCGGCCAGGGTGCGGCCGGTGAACTTGCAGCGGGGCAGCAGCGGCATCACCGCCTCGGGCGGCTCCCAGGCGAGCAGGATCTGGGCGGCCGAGCCGGCCACCATGGGCAGCACCGAGCCGACCGGCACGGTGTCCCGCAGGCCGCTCGCCCGCTCGGCCGCGGCCACGCAGATGCGCTCGTCGGCACGGCGCAGGTAGAGCTGCGCGCTCTCCCCGGTCGCGTCCCGCAATGCGGAAAGAAGGGGTTCGGCCGCGGTCAGCAGCACGTCCGGCGCGGCGTTGGCCAGCTCACCCAGCCGGGGGCCGGGGCGCCATCGGCCCTGGGTGTCACGCACCAGCATCCGGTGGATCTCCAGCGCCTGGGCCAGGCGATGTGCGGTGGCCCGGGGCAGCTTCGTACGGTCGACGAGCTCGGCCAGGCTGGCGCCGTCGACGCACGCCGCCAGGATGACTACCGCCTTGTCGAGAACGCCGACACCGCTCATACTGTGTCCCACAAGCCGAAACATACCTCCCAGAATTTAGGATGTCCAGATGGTGGGAGTCACTCCGAGGACCCTGGCCGAAAAGGTCTGGGACGACCATGTCGTGCGCGCTGCCGAGGGTGAGCCTGATCTGCTCTACATCGACCTGCACCTGTTGCACGAGGTGACCAGCCCGCAGGCCTTCGACGGGCTGCGCCTGGCGGGCCGCCCGGTTCGACGCACCGATCTCACGCTCGCGACCGAGGATCACAACACGCCGACCGGTTACGCCGACCCGGCCTTCAACACCAAGCGCGGCGAGCTCTTCACGATCGCCGACACGACCTCGCGGACGCAGATCGAGACGCTGCGCAAGAACTGTGCCGAGTTCGGTGTTCAGATCCGCCCGCTGGGCGACGTCAACCAGGGCATCGTGCACGTGATCGGGCCGCAGCTCGGCCTGACCCAGCCCGGCATGACGATCGTCTGCGGCGACTCGCACACCGCCACCCACGGCGCGTTCGGCGCGCTGGCCTTCGGCATCGGCACCAGTGAGGTCGAGCACGTGCTGGCCACCCAGACGCTGCCGCAGGCCAAGCCGAAGACGATGGCGGTCACCGTGGTCGGCGAGCTGCGCCCCGGTGTCAGCGCCAAGGATCTGATCCTGGCGCTCATCACGCAGACCGGCACCGGCGGCGGCAACGGCCACATCGTGGAGTACCGCGGCGAGGCCATCCGCAAGCTCTCCATGGAGGGCCGGATGACCATCTGCAACATGAGCATCGAGTGGGGCGCCAAGGCGGGCATGATCGCGCCCGACGAGACCACGTTCGCCTACCTCGAGGGCCGCGAGAACGCGCCCAAGGGCGAGGCGTGGGACGCCGCCGTGGCGTACTGGAAGACGCTCGTGACCGACGAGGACGCCGAGTTCGACACCGAGATCATCCTGGACGCGTCGGCGATCAGCCCGTTCATCACCTGGGGCACCAACCCGGGGCAGGGCGCGCCGCTCGACAGCGTGGTGCCGGACCCCGAGGAGTTCATCGAGGAGACCGACCGCAACGCCGCCCGCCGCGCCCTGGAGTACATGGACCTGACGCCCGGCACCCCGTTCCGCGACGTGCCGGTCGACGTGGTCTTCGTGGGCTCCTGCACCAACGGCCGGATCGAGGACCTGCGCGCGGCGGCCGACGTCATCAAGGGCCACAAGGTGCACGACGGCGTCCGCATGATGATCGTGCCCGGGTCCTACAAGGTGCGCGAGGCGGCCGAGGCCGAGGGGCTCGACAAGGTCTTCACCGAGGCGGGCGCCGAGTGGCGGTTCGCGGGCTGTTCGATGTGCCTGGGCATGAACCCGGACACGCTCAGCCCCGGCCAGCGCGCCGCGTCGACCTCCAACCGCAACTTCGAGGGCCGGCAGGGCAAGGGCGGGCGTACGCACCTGGTCTCGCCCCAGGTCGCCGCCGCCACCGCCGTGGTCGGCAAGCTGGCCGCCCCCGCCGACCTGTCCTAGGAGAGACCAGAGATGGACAAGTTCGTCACCCACAGCGGCAAAGTGATGCCGCTGCGCCGTTCCGACGTGGACACCGACCAGATCATCCCGGCCGTTTATCTGAAGCGGGTCACCCGCACCGGATTCGAGGACGGCCTGTTCAGCGCCTGGCGCGACGACCCCGGTTTCGTGCTCAACAATCCGGCCCACGCCGGCGCCACGATCCTCGTCGCCGGCCCCAATTTCGGCACCGGGTCGTCCCGGCAGCACGCCGTCTGGGCGCTGCGCGACTGGGGTTTCAAGGTGGTCATCGCCGCGCGATTCGGCGACATCTTCCGCGGTAACGCGCTCAAGGAGGGGCTGCTGCCCGTCCAGCTCGACCAGAAAGCCGTCGAGGCACTCTGGGATCTGGGCGAGAGCGAGCCGGAAAAGCAGATCACCGTGGACCTCGAGGGCCGCCGGGTTGTTGCCGACGATGCCTCCTGGGCGTTCCCGATCGACGATTTCAGTCGTTGGCGTCTCATGGAAGGGCTCGACGACATCGGACTGACCCTCCGCCACGCCGACCTCATCACCGACTTCGAAAAAAATCGTCCTTCCTTCAAGCCGGTGACTGTCTGAGGGCAAAAACCCTAGTCAGGACAGCGTTTTTCGCCCCCGCCGCATCCCCGGCGGGGGCGAATTCGTTGCAACGCAAGGGTTTTTTATGCCACTAATGTTTGTGTCCGCTGGTCAGAGGGCATACGGTGCGCGCAGAATGGCTCGCATTGGGCCAGTGAGGCTCAGTTCTCACGTTTGGGAGGAAAACCGTGAACAAGGCCGAGCTCATCGAGGCGCTCGCAGCCCGATTGGGAGACCGCAAGTCCGCCACGGCGGCGCTGGATGCGGTCATCGCCGAGGTGCAGGGTGCTGTGACCAAGGGCGATCGGGTTGCCATCACCGGCTTCGGCGTCTTCGAGAAGCGGGCACGCAATGCGCGTACCGCCCGTAATCCGCGCACCGGCGAGCCTGTGAAAGTAAAGAAAACCTCCGTGCCGGCCTTCAAGCCCGGCACGGCTTTCCGCGAGATGGTCGCGGCCGGAAAGGTTGCGAAGACGGCCGCTCCGGCGAAGAAGGCGGCCGCCACCAAGGCGACGGCCACGAAGGCCACGGCCACCAAGGCCGCTGCCACCAAGGCGGCCCCGGCGCGGAAGACCACCGCCACCAAGGCGGCCTCGACCCCCGCTACCAAGACGGCGGCGGCCAAGAAGACGGCTGCCACGGCGACCAAGGCCGCTCCGGCCAAGAGCACCGCCACGAAGGCGACAGCGGCCAAGAAGACGGCTGCCACGGCGACCAAGGCGGCCCCGGCCAAGAGCACCGCCACGAAGGCGACAGCGGCCAAGAAGACCGCTGCCACCAAGGCGACCCCGGCCAAGTCGACGGCGACGAAGGCGACGGCCACGAAGGCGACGGCCACCAAGGCCACCGCTACCAAGGCGACGGCCACCAAGGCCGCTGCCACCAAGAAGGCGGCTGCCACCAAGGCTGCCCCCGCCAAGAGCACCGCCACCAAGACGGCGGCCGCCAAGAAGACGACCGCCCGCAAGACGACCACGGCGGCCACGGCCGCGACTCCGGCACGGGCTCGCGCCACGAGCACGGCGCGCAAGTCCCGCTAGTTCCCGCGGATTGCGCGATGCTGGGCCGATAAGGCGTCCACCCTAACGGTGGACGCCTTTCGTGTGTCCGGGCGCGGAAACCGTTGCTGCGCCTACCGTCCGGGGCATGGAGCGCAGGGCATCACCCCGGGGTCCGGTCGGCCGGTCGCTGATCGCCACGCTGGTGTTCGCGGCCGCTGTCGTCCCCGGCTGGACGCTGGGCACGCTGACCGAGCGGTACACCGGCTCCGGGCTGCTGGACTGGGTCGTCACGGGCCTGTGGGGCGCGCTCGCCGTGCGCGTGCTGGCGCCTCACGCCTCGTACCGGCCCCGGGACGCCTGGCTGGGGCTCGTCCCGCTCTACAACTGGTATCTCGTCTGTGTGCTGGGCTGGCGGGTGGCGCTGCTGCCGTTCCGCGACTGGGAGCCCCGCGAGGACGAGCTGTGGCGGGCCCGGTGGCTCACCGGCGACCTGATCGGTTACTGGCGGGCCGATCCGGTGCCGGTGGGCGTCAGAGCCGCGTCGGCTCCAGCAGGCGGTCGCCGCTCCAGGTGAGCAGCCACGCCTCGCCCTTGGGGGTCTTGTAGGGCTCGGGGTCGGCCTCGTCGCGCAACTCGGCCAGCAGGTGCGGGATTATCTTGCCCTGGCTGCAGATCACCGGCAGGCTCGTGGCCGACCGAAGCTCCAGCAGGCGATGCGCGGCCAGTTTCGCCTTGGCCGGGGCGTCGCCGGCGTCCGCCGGCTCGGCGAACGCGCTGTCGATCACGATCGGCATGCCGCCCAGTGAGGCGGCCAGCGGCTCCAAGGTCTGCTTGCAGCGCAACGGGGTCGCCGCGACCAGACGGTCCGGGCCGATCGGCCGGCAGATCCCGGCGAACCGCGCGGCCTGTTCCTCGCCCACCTCGTCGACCGGCCGTAACGCGTCGTTGCCGGACCACTCCTTGCGGTCCCCGGCATGCGCGTGCCGCACCAGCACCACCACGTCGGTCACCGGTGGCAGCGCCGCCACGTGGCCGAGCAGCGCGCGCTCGTCGGCGTAGCTGACCCGCTCGGCGGCCTCGGCCAACGGCAGCCACGCGATCCGGTCGACCTCGCCGGTGTCGAGCACCGGGCCGCCGTCGCCGGCCGCGTCCATCAGCCAGTAGTGCACCGTCTTGGGCCGGCCGTCGGGCAACGTGTACGAGATGCCGGGCAGAGCCAGCCGTGCGCGGCCCCGCCGGCCGGTCTCCTCCAGCACCTCGCGGGCGGCGCCCACCAGCGGGTGCTCGCCGTCGTCCAGCTTGCCTTTGGGCAGCGCCCAGTCGTCGTAGCGCGGGCGGTGCACCAGGCAGACCTGGCCGTCGCGGACCAGAACCCCGCCGGCGGCGGTGACCGTGTCGCTCATCTCAGGACGCCTTGCCGATCACCCGGCGCAGCAGGGCCTCCTGCAGGTGCAGGTGCGGCTCGGCCAGGTTGGCCGGGTGCCTGTGCCAGGTGCCGTCGCCGGCCAGGTCGAAGCCCTCGGTGGTGTCGCTCATCGACAGGTCGAGCACGTAGCGCAGCTCCTCGCGGGCGGTCGGCAGGGTGACCCGTACGAGGGCCTCGACGCGACGGTCGAGGTTGCGGTGCATCATGTCGGCCGAGCCGATCCAGTACTCGGCGTCGTCGCCCGCGCCGAACCGGAACACCCGCGAGTGCTCCAGGAAGCGGCCGACGATCGAGCGGACCCGGATGTTCTCCGACAGGCCGGGCACGCCGGGCCGCAGCGCGCACATGCCCCGGATGATCAGGTCGACCTTCACGCCGTCCATCGACGCGCGGTAGAGCGCGTCGATGGTCTCCTCGTCGACCAGCGAGTTCACCTTGATCTGCACCAGCGCCTCGCCGCCGTCCCGGGCGATGCGGGCCTGCTCCTCGATGCGCTCGATGAGGCCGGAACGCACGCCGTGCGGCGCCACGAGCAGCCGCCGGTACGACCTCTGCCGGCTGTAGCCGGTAAGCACGTTGAAGAGGTCAGTGACGTCGGCGCCGATCTCGGGGTCGGCGGTGAGCATGCCGAAATCCTCGTACAGCCGCGCGGTCTTGGGGTGGTAGTTGCCGGTGCCGATGTGGCAGTAGCGGCGGATCTGGTTGCCCTCCTGCCGCACGACCAGCGCCGTCTTGCAGTGCGTCTTGAGGCCGACCAGGCCGTAGACGACGTGGCAGCCGGCTCGTTCCAACGTGCGCGCCCAGGCGATGTTGGCAACCTCGTCGAAGCGCGCCTTCACCTCCACCAGCACCACCACCTGCTTGCCGGCGGCGGCCGCGTCGACCAGCGCGTCGACGATCGGCGAGTCGCCCGAGGTGCGGTAGAGCGTCTGCTTGATGGCCAGCACGTCCGGGTCGGCCGCGGCCTGCTCGATGAACCGCTGCACGCTCGTCGAGAACGAGTGATACGGGTGGTGCACCATGATGTCGCTCTCGCGCAGCCGGTTGAAGACGCTGCGCGGCACCTCGCCGTCCACCAGCTGCGGGTGGGTCGCCGGCACGAACGGGCGGTCCTTGAGGTCGTCCCGGTCGCACTCGCCGAAGACCTGCCACAGGGCCGACATGTCGAGCAGGCCGGGCACCCGCTGCACGTCCGAGCTGACCATGTCGAGCTCGCGCACGAGCAGGTCGAGCACGTGATCGCTGATCGAGGCGGCCACCTCGAGGCGCACCGGCGGGCCGAAGCGGCGCTGGGCCAGCTCGCGCTCGAGGGCCTGCAGCAGGTCCTCGTCGCGGTCCTCGTCGACCTCGAGCTCGGCGTTGCGGGTGACCCGGAACGAATGCCACTCCTCCAGCTGCATGCCGGGGAAGAGCTGGTCGAGGTGGGTGGCGATGAGCTCCTCGACGGGCAGGAAACGCACCGCCCGGCTGTCGTTCTGCACGGTCACGAACCGCGGCACGTTGTTGGGGACCTTGATGCGCGCGAACAGCTCGCTCGCGGAGTCCTCCGGGTCACGCAGCACGACGGCGAGGTTCAACGACCGGTTCGAGATGTACGGGAACGGGTGCGCCGGGTCGACGGCGAGCGGGGTCAGCACGGGGAAGACCTGCTCGCGGAAGTACGTGCGCTGCCGCTCGCGCTCGGGGGCGTCGAGATCGGCCCACTTCACGATCTCGATGCCCTCGGCCTGCAGCTTGGGCCGGACCTCCTCGGAGAAGCAGGCGGAGTGCCGGGTCACCAGGTCGGCAGTGCGCTGCGAGATCATCTCGAGCTGGTTGCGCAGCGAGGACCGGTCGCCGCCGCGCATCGGCAGGCCCGCGTTGAGCCGCCGCTTCAGGCCGGCCACCCGCACCATGTAGAACTCGTCGAGGTTGCTCGCGAAGATCGCCAGGAACTTCGCCCGTTCCAGCAGCGGGGTCTCCGGGTCCTCGGCCAGGGTCAGCACTCGCGCGTTGAAGTCGAGCCAGGAGAGCTCGCGGTTGAGGAACCTGTCCTCCGGCAGTTCGGGCCGGTCGTCGGCCGCGGTCAGTTCGTCGATGCTGGGGGTCACCACATACTCCGTCGGTGTCGGATCTGCTGCGGCTACCACGGTCTCGCCCACGGGTGCCGGATCGGTCGGGGTCGTGCGGGGCAGATAGCGGCCGTTCGGGCCACGCCGGCGGGGTTCGGAGGTCCGGGGCGAGGTGTGCATCGCACCATCATTGCCGGTTTCGGCGGAACGTGAAACGAACAAGTTCCGGTATGGCTCAAGCCACTCCGGGGATTCTCACCTGGCGGACGCTTCCGTCATGATCGGCCTCGATGTCGACGCGCTGGCCGAGGCGGAGTTTGCGCAGCCCGGAGGCGTCGAACGCGGCCGCGCCGAAGGTTATTTCACGGCCGTCGTCGAGCAGCAGCGTGCCACTGCGGGAGGCCGGGTCGAAGGTCGCAATTGTGCCTTGCATGCCCTGAAGTTACCGGTCACGCGGCCGGTACGCAGGCCGCCTCGATTCCGAGCTCGCGCAGCAGCTCGCAGGTGTGCCGCCCGGCGCCCAGGCCGAGCACCGTGGCCAGGTCGGCCGGGGTGTCGACGTCCTGTCGCAGACCGGGCCAGCCGCCGGTGAGCGGCACAGCCCCGGAGGCGGCGTGGGCGGCCGCCGAGCCGGGGCCGAACCGTGGGTCGAGCGGCCGGCCCGGTCCCACGGCCAGCAGCACCGTGCCGGTGCCGGCGGCGTCGGCGACGTAGGCCCGGCCGGAGCGGGCCGCGGTCAGCGCCGCGTCGAGCTGTTCGGGGCGCAGCGCGGGCAGGTCGCCGGCCAGCACCGCGCGGGGCCGGCCCAGCCCGGCCACCTCGTCGGCGCCGTGCCGCATCGCCTCGTTGAGCCCAGCGTCCGGCCGGTCGGGCGCCACCCGGGCGCCCAGGGCGCTCACCGCGGCCGCTGCCACCGGGTCGTCGGTCACCACGAGCAGCTCGCCCACCGCCGGGGCGGCCAATACCGCGGACACCGTGTCGAGCACCATCGCCAGCGCCAGATCACCGTGCCGGGCGGGCGGAACCGCGCCCCGCAGCCGGCTCTTCGCGGCGCCCAGCCGCTTCACCGGCATCACCGCCGTCCAGTCGCGCACCATTGGGCCAAGTCTGCCAGCGACCGCCGGTAAGGACCCCTACCTGGTACCGCAGGCTCCGAGCAGGCATGATTTCGTCGCAGGGCAGGACGACAGGGTGGCCGGGGGGCCACGCCGCGTCAGAGCAGGAAAAGCAGGCAGGAGGGGCCGTGGCACACCGCAGGCTCGGGTTCTGGCGGCGTTTCGCGGCGCTTCTGGTGATCCCGGTGCTGAAGGTCTGGACCAGACGGACCTGGCTCAACTTGGACAAGATCCCGCGCTCGGGCGGCGTGATCATCGCGCCCAACCACGTCTCGCACTTCGACCCGGTCGTCGTGGGTTACTACCTCTTCACCGCCGGCCGCTGGCCGCGTTTCCTGGGCAAGGCCAGCCTGTGGAAGGTGCCGCTGCTCGGTGGCTTCCTCCGTAAGGTCCAGCAGATCCCCGTGGAACGCGGCAGCGTGGAGGCCGTGAAATCGCTCGACGTGCTGGTCCAGGCGCTCCGGCAGGGCGGCGTCGTGGTGATCTATCCCGAGGGCACGACCACCCGCGACCCCGATCTGTGGCCGATGCGCGGCAAGACCGGAGCCGCACGCCTGGCCCTGCTCACCGGCGCCCCGGTGGTGCCCGTCGCCACCTGGGGGCCGGAGCAGATCTTCGACCCGCGCACCAGCAAGCTGCGTTTCCGGCCGCGAACCCCGGTGACCGTCACCTCGGGCGAGCCGGTCGACCTGAGCCGGTGGCAGGGCACGACCCCGACCAAAGCCGTGCTCGAGGAGATGACCGACGCGATCATGCACGACATCAGCGGACTGCTCGGCGAGCTGCGCGGCCAGATGCCGCCGGCCACCCTTTACGACCACCCCCGTAAGCAGATCACGAACGCCGAGGACGCCTGATGGCCCGCGCGGCGGTGATCGGCGCCGGCGCCTGGGGCACGGCCTTCGCCAAGATGCTGGCCGAGGCGGGCGCCGACGTCACGATCTGGGCCCGGCGCGAGTCGGTGGCCACCTCGATCCGTGAGCATCGTCTCAACGAGGGCGCGCTGCCCGGGCTCAAGCTGCCCGAGCGGATCACCGCCACCAACGACGTGGCCGAGGCGGTGTCCGGCGCCGAGCTGGTGGCGATCGCGGTGCCGTCGCAGACGCTGCGCGGCAACCTCGCCGAGTGGGCCGGCGCCTTCGAGCCCGGCTCCACGCTGATCTCGCTGATGAAGGGCATCGAGCTCGGCACGACCAAGCGGATGAGCCAGGTCATCGTCGAGACGGCGCACGTCGACCCGAGCCGGGTGGTGGTCGTCTCGGGGCCCAACCTGGCGCCCGAGATCGCCGCCGAGCAGCCGGCCGCGACCGTTGTGGCCGGGGCCGACCACGACCGCTGCCGGGCCGTGCAGCACGCGCTGGCCCTGCCGTACATGCGGCCGTACACGAGTGAGGACGTGATCGGCTGCGAGCTGGGCGGCGCCGTCAAGAACGTGATCGCCCTGGCGTACGGCATGGCCGCCGCGATGGGCCTGGGCGACAACACCAAGGCGTCCCTGATCACCCGGGGGCTGGCCGAGACCGCCCGGCTGGGGGTGGCCCTGGGCGCCGACCCGCTGACGTTCGCCGGGCTGGCCGGGCTGGGCGACCTGGTCGCCACGTGT
Source organism: Paractinoplanes brasiliensis (assembly GCF_004362215.1). Taxonomy (NCBI): domain Bacteria; kingdom Bacillati; phylum Actinomycetota; class Actinomycetes; order Micromonosporales; family Micromonosporaceae; genus Paractinoplanes; species Paractinoplanes brasiliensis. The sequence goes on from NZ_SNWR01000001.1 coordinate 4,763,859, forward strand.
TCGTCGCCACTGTCACGCAACCGCACGTTCGGCGAGCAGCTGGGCCTCGGTAAGACTCTCGAGCAGGCGCAGGTAGCGGCCCGGCAGACCGCCGAGGGCGTGAAGAGCTGCCTGGCGATCCGCGACCTGTCGCGCGCCCACGGGGTGGAGATGCCGATCACCGAACAGGTGGAGCGGGTCTGCCACGAGGGCGTCGACCCGCGGGTCGCGGTCAAACTGCTGATGGGCCGGGAGATGAAGCCAGAGTGACTTACTCGGACGGGACCAGGGTCGTGCACGCCGGACTGCCCGAGGCCGAGGTGGGCGATCCGTTCCTGCCCGGTCCGGTCTTCGCGGCGCCCTACCATCTCGACCCGGTCGCCGGGCAGGTCGGCGACAACGGCTACGGCCGGCCCGACAACCCGACCCGGCGGCGGCTGGAGTCGGCGATCGGCGAGCTCGAGGGCGGCCCGGCCCTGACCTTCGCGAGCGGACAGGCCGCCATCACCGCTCTGCTGCTCTCTGTGCTGCGTACGGGCGACACGGTGGCCCTGCCCTCCGACGGGTACTACACGGTCCGCAGCTTCGCCGAGAGCACCCTTCGCGACCTCGGTGTGCAGTCGATCCTGGTGCCGACCGCCGGGCCCTACCCCGACTTCTCGGGGGTGCGCCTGGTCCTGCTCGAGACGCCGGCCAACCCGGGGCTCGACGTGTGCGACATCCGCGAGGTGTCGGCGCGGGCCCACGCGGCCGGCGCGCTGGTCGCCGTCGACAACACCACCGCCACCCCGCTCGGGCAGAACCCGCTCGCGCTCGGCGCCGACCTCGTGGTCGCCTCCGGCACGAAGGCGCTGACCGGCCACTCCGACGTGCTGCTGGGCTACGTGTCGACCAACGACCCCGAGCTGCTGGCCAAGATCGAGACGTGGCGCAAGCACACCGGCGCGGTCCCCGGCGCCTTCGACGCGTGGCTGGCCCACCGCTCGATCGCGACGCTCGACCTGCGCCTGGCCCGGCAGAGCCAGAACGCCGCCGCCGTGGCCGCGCTGCTGAGCGGGCGTGACGACGTCACCGGCGTACGGTGGCCGGGGTTGAGCTCCGATCCGTCGTACCCGGTGGCCTCGGCCCAGATGCGGCGCATCCCCGGCGTGGTCTCGTTCGACCTCGGCGACGCCCAGCGGGTGGCCCGGTTCCTCGCGGCGGCCGAGCTGGTCTTCGCGGCGACGTCGTTCGGCGGGGTGCACACGACGGCCGACCGCCGGGCCCAGTGGGGCGACGACACCGGCCCCGGTTTCGTACGCCTTTCGTGCGGCATCGAGGACACGGTGGATCTGCTGGCCGACCTGAGGGCCGCGCTCGATCAGGCCTGATCTACCGTGCCGGAGTGAGTTGGGACAGCTTTTCCGGTGACCAGGTGGCGGCCATGACCCAGGGGCCGAGCTTCTTCGCCGACCCCGGTGAGCGCGAGTGCCCGGCCTGCGGCGCGACGTCGCTCCGGGCCTATTTCCAGGCGCCCGCCAACGCCCGTCGGCCCACGCTGGTGAGTTATGTCTGGTGCCGCTCGTGCCGCAAGTTCGTCGGCACCCGGGCGAAACACCCCGAGGGCCTGGTCTTCAGCGATCCCCTGGCCGCGCTCCCGCTCGCCGAACAGCGCGAGCTGGAGCGCAGCCTGGTCGGCTTCCTCGACCACCTCGACCGTCTCTGGGACGACGGCGTGCTGCCCCAGACGTTCGCGGCCTGATGTCCGCACCTCTTGCCCTGGGTGGCTGCGCGGCTCTATGGTTCATTACATGAGTAATGAACCACTGCACTAAGGAGGCTCGGGTGTTCCACGACCGCAGCCCCATCTACCTGCAGATCGCCGACGGCATCAAGAACGACGTCCTGAGCGGGGCCCTCAAGGAGGACGACCAGGTCATGAGCACGAATCAGTACGCCGCCTTCTACCGCATCAACCCGGCCACCGCGGCCAAGGGCTTCGCCCAGCTCGTCGACGAGGGCGTGCTCTACAAGCGGCGCGGCATCGGCATGTTCGTCAGCCCCGACGCGCCCGCCAAGCTGCGGGCCGAACGGCGGCAGCGGTTCTTCACCGAGGTCGTCGACCCGATGCTCGACGAAGCCAAGCGGGTCGGCATCGGTGTCGACGACATCACGCACTACCTGGGGAGCCGGCGATGATCGAGCTGCGTGGCGTCACGGTCCGGTACGGCAGCACGCTCGCCGTCGACAACGTGGACCTCGAACTGCCCACCGGCAGCATCTACGGCCTGCTCGGCCGCAACGGCTCGGGCAAGACCAGCCTGCTCAGCGTCCTCGCGTCGTACCGCCGGCCGTCCAGCGGCACGGTGCTGATCGACGGCGAGGAGGCGTTCGAGAACCCGCGGATCACGCGGCGGACCAGCTTCATCCGCGACACCCTCGACCTCAGCGACTCCGACCGGATCAGCACCGTGCTCGCCGTCGCGGGCTGGCTGCGCCCGGGCTGGGACGCCGAATACGCGGGCAAGCTGCTCGACACGTTCGAGCTCAGCCCCCGCCGGCGCGTCTCCGGGTTGTCCCGCGGGCAGCGCTCCATGCTGGGCGCGACCCTGGGACTGGCCACCCGGGCCCCGTTGACCATCCTCGACGAGACCTACCTGGGCATGGACGCGGTGGCCCGCACGCTCTTCTACCGCGAGCTGCTCGACGACTACCTGGCCCACCCGCGCACGATCGTGCTCTCCACCCACCTCATCGAGGAGGTGGCCGAGCTGTTCGAGCGGGTGATCATCATGGACCGCGGCCGGATCCTGCTGCACGACGAGACCGATGCGCTGCGCGGGCGCGGGGTCACCGTGACCGGGCCGGCCGAGCTGGTGACCGCGTTCGCGGCCGGGCACACCGTGCTCGGCGAGCACAACCTGGGCGGCGTACGGGCCCTGACCCTGGACGGCCGCCTCGACCCGGACGAGATCGCTCGCGGCGAGCGCGACGGCCTGTCCTTCGGCCCGCTCGGCCTGCAGGAACTCTTCGTCCACCTCACCTCGCAGCCCCGGCCCTTGGAGGCGTCCCGATGAGCGTCAGCGCGGTCCTGTTCCGGCTCTACCGTCCGGTCATCCTCTGGGGTCTGGCGATCGTGGTCGTGCTCGAGATCGGCGCGGTGGCGGCGATCCTGACCGTCAACCCGCTCGGGTTCAGCTTCTGGCTGGTCGTCGTCGGCTCGGCCGCCAAGTACTGGCCGCTGGTCACCGGCATCATCATGATCAGCACGTACTTCCGGCAATTCGTGACCAACGGGGTGACCCGGCACGAGTTCCTCCGAGGGTTCGCGGTCTTCGCGCTCGGCATCGTGGTCCTCTTCCCGGCCCTGGTCGTGATCGGGCACGGCGTCGAGAGCACGGTGGTCGGCCTGCTCGACCAGCGCGGGGGCGGCTATCCGGCGTTCCGCTTCGGCGAGGCCGCCAACGAGTACCTGCACGTGCTTCCGGCCACGGCGGCCTACCTGACGTCGGGCATCCTGATCTCGGCCGGGTTCTACCGGTTCCGGCCGCTGATCGGCATCCTGCTGATCGTCCCCGCATCGCTGCCGGTGGTGGCGAGCGGCGGACTCGTCAACATCGACGAGTACGGGGTGCTGACCGAGCGGGGGTCGCTGGGCCTCGCGCTGACGGTCGTGCTGGCGGCCACGGCCGCGGCCGGACTCGCGGCGCACCGGCTGATGCGGGACGTCGCGATCCGGCGTACGGGCTGAAGGGTCTGGTCCTGACCTCAGGCGGAATCGGCGAGCCGGCGCGACGGGTGGGACGCGACGAAGTCGTAGAGCCAGTCCTGGGTCACCGGCATCTCCGTGCCGCCGGTGACCCGGCTCAGCGCCTCGCCGGGAGGGATGCCCAGCAGCACCAGCGTCGTACAGGCGAGTAGCGTGGAACGCCCTATCCCGCCGAAGCACTGGGTCACCACGAAGCGGCCGGCCCGCACCTGCCCCGCCAGCTGGCCGGCCAGCTGGACGACCTGCACCGCCTCGTCGCGCGGCACCCCGCCCTCGGGTACCGGGAACGAGACGAACTGCAGGCCGTACGACGCGGCCGTGGCGGCCGTGTCGCCGAAGCCCAGCCGATGCTGTTCGACGGTGGTCAAGGCCGACACGAGCACGTTCACCCCGGCGCGGGCCAACGCGCCGAGTTGCTCGACCGGCCAGGCGTCGGCGCGCGGGTGCGCGATCGTCGCCAATTGCCCGGGCCCCGGCCCGGCGATCACATGGAGTGCTGCTCTCATGAACTGCCCGTTCCCCTGTCCCGGCCCGGCGGCCGGGTGATCCCGCGAGTGGCTAACGCAGAGTAGGGTCACCCCCGGCATGACCGCTAGCGAGAGGCCCCAAGAAAGTGACGACCCCTCGGAAAACCCGCGTCGCGATCGTCTTCGGCGGTCGCAGCTCCGAGCACGCCATCTCGTGTGTGAGCGCCGGCAGCATCCTGCACGCGCTCGACCCCGACCAGTACGAGGTGGTTCCGGTCGGCATCACCAGGGAGGGGCGCTGGGTCCTCTCCTCGGCCGACCCGTCGACGCTGGCGATCCGGGACAAGCAGCTGCCCGAGGTCACGGCGGACAGCGGGCACGCGGTTGTGCTGGCGGCCGACCCGACGGCCACCGACCTGATCGTGCACGACCCGGCCGAGGGCATGTCCTCGCTGGCCGGGGTCGATGTCGTCTTCCCGGTGCTGCACGGGGCGTACGGGGAGGACGGCACCATCCAGGGCATGCTCGAGATGGCCGGCCTGCCCTACGTGGGCGCCAACGTCTTCGCCTCGGCCGCGGCCATGGACAAGGAGTTCACCAAGAAGCTCGCGATCGCCGAGGGCATCCCGGTGGGTCCGTACGCGGTGCTCCGGGCCGGGGTTTCACTTTCCGAAAAAGACAAGGATCGGCTCGGGCTGCCCGTCTTCGTGAAGCCGTCGCGCGCGGGCTCGTCGCACGGCATCACCAAGGTCACCGACTGGGCGCAGCTCGACGAGGCCGTCGCCACTGCCCGCCGGATCGACCCCAAGGTGCTGGTCGAGGCCGCTGTCGTCGGGCGCGAGATCGAGTGCGGCGTGCTCGAGGGCGAGGCGGGGGGAACGCCCGAGTCGTCCCTGCTGGCCGAGATCCACGTCGACGACAACGACTGGTACGACTTCGAGACCAAGTACATCCAGGGCAGCCGCTACAGCCTCCCGGCCGACCTGCCTGCCGAGGTGACCCGCCAGGTGCAGGAGTACGCACGGCGCACGTTCACCGCGCTCGACTGCGCCGGCCTGGCCCGGGTCGACTTCTTCGTCACCGCCGACAACGAGGTCTACCTCAACGAGATCAACACGATGCCGGGCATGACGCCGACGTCGATGTTCCCGCTGATGTGGGCGGCCACCGGGCTCGAGTACCCCAAGGTGGTGGACCGTCTGATCCGGACGGCGCTGCGCCGCGGGACGGGCCTGCACTAGCCCTTGCTTTATCCCCGGCAGCCGCTGGGCACGCCCTCGCTCTTGGACTTCACCGTCTTGACGACCGGCTCGGAGAACTCGTTGGCCCACTGTCCCGGCTGCTCGTAGCTGCCGGGCACGCTGACGCGCACGGCGACCTCACGGTCCATCGTGGTGAAGACGTCGGTGGCCGGGCCGTCCTGCGCCCACCAGCAGACCCCGTCCATCGCGAGCATCGTGGCGTCCAGCGGCACACAGCCGTCGGCCCCGCCGTCGACCCGCTCGCACATGACCGGCTGCTTCACCCCGCAGCTGAGGGTGATCGCCGGTTCGCCCCAGGCCGCGTTCTGCTCCGGCCCGGCGGTCACCTTGCGGCCCGGCAGGCCCCGCAGCTCGGTCGGCAGCTGCGAGGTGACCGCGAGACAGACCTGGGCGGTGCGCGCGTCGAGGGCCGGCGCGGCCAGCTGCACCGGCGTCGACGGCACCGGCGCCGGCGCGGACGCGGTGGGAGCCGCCGCAGTCTCATCACCCTGCGGCACGATCTGCCAGAACGCGACGAGACCCACGATCACGGCTACCGGAACGGCGACCACGGTGGCCCACAGGGCGGCGCTGCGTGTCGCTTGATCCCGGGTCTTCGCCGGCGGGTTCTCGAGATCGACCATGTCAGAGGTTTACCACGGAGCAGGTGAGCGTCCGCATGATGCCGGGTACGTACTGGACCTTGCTCACAATGAGCCCGCCGAGGTCGTCCACCGTGTGCGCCTCGGCGAGAACAACGACGTCATACGGGCCGGTGACGGCGTCGACACGCACCACACCGGGGATTTTGCCGATCGCGGCGGCCACGTCATGGGCCCTTCCGACCTCAGTTTGGATCAGGATGTATGCCTGTACCACGCTCCGACTCCATTCCGCCTCCGCCGTAACCCGAACGTGAAAACTACCGTACGGATCCACCCGACAGCAGGTTGCCATCACCAGGACGAAAGGTCGTACACCGTGAGCATTGCCGAGGCCGGAGAGTTCGGGCTCATCGCCCGGGTGGTCGCCCGGCTCGAGAACGGTCCGGCGACCCTGCTCGGCCCGGGCGACGACAGCGCGATCGTCGCCGCCCCCGACGGCCGGATCGTCGCCTCCACCGACGTCCTGGTCGAGGGCCGCCACTTCCGCCGCGACTGGTCGTCCGGCGCCGACGTGGGCCACCGGGCGGCCGCGGCGAACCTCGCCGACATAGCCGCCATGGGGGCTGTGCCGACCGCGCTGCTGATCGGGCTGTGCGCGCCCAACGACCTCGACCTGGCCTGGGCCGAGGACCTGGCGGGCGGGCTCTCCGACGAGGCGGCCCGCACAGGCGCGTCGGTGGTCGGGGGCGACACGTCGTTCAGCCCGACGCTCACGATCGCGGTGACAGCCCTGGGCGACCTGGGCGGCCAGGCGCCCGTCCTGCGCAGCGGCGCCCAGCCCGGCGACGTGATCGCGCTGGCCGGCCGGATCGGGCACGCGGCGGCGGGTTACACCGTGCTGTCCCGGGGCTTCCGCACCCCGAAAGCGCTGGTGGAGGCGTACCGGCGTCCGGTTGTCCCCTACGCGGCCGGTCCCGCGGCGGCCCGCGCGGGCGCGACGGCGATGATCGACGTGTCCGACGGTCTCCTGCAGGATCTGGGGCACATCGCGAACGCCAGTGTCGTCGGCGTCGACGTGCGGACCGGCGCTTTCGAGGTGTCCAGCCAGATGCGCGACGCCGCGGCGGCCCTCGGCGTCGACCCGCTGCAGTGGATCCTCGCCGGTGGCGACGATCACGCGCTGGCCGCCACTTTCCCGCCCGGCGTCGAGCTGCCCGCCGGCTGGACGGTCGTCGGCAAGGTCCATGAAGGCACCGGGGTCACCGTCGACGGCAAGCCGTGGAGCGGGCCGGTGGGCTGGGACCATTTTCGCTAGAGGGCTCAGTCGCTGGTTAGGCTTCGGCGCGTGCTTCCAGCTTCCTCCATCAAAATCAGGCAGGCGGATTTCGCCGAGCCGGCCGTGCGGGCGCTGCTTGTCGACGTGCTCGGCGAACTTTCCGAACGTTACGGCGGCAGCGGCGACGACACCCCGATCGCGGCCGCCGACTTCACCGCCCCGAACGGCGCGTTCTTCGTCGCCGACGACGGCGAGCGCCTGGTCGGATGCGCCGGTTGGCGCCGCCACGGCGACGACGCCGAGCTGAAGCGCATGTTCACGGCCCGATCCGCCCGAGGCCAGGGCCTGGGGCGCCGCATGCTGGCCACCATCGAGGAGTCAGCTCGCCAGGCCGGCTGCCGCAGAGTGATATTGGAAACCGGCGACAAGCAGCCCGAGGCCGTGAGGCTGTATGTCTCGGCGGGATATTCACGGATCGAGGATTTCGGGTTCTACGCGGGGCACGAAGGGGTGCTTTCCTACGCGAAACCCCTATGACGTACGCATCGTCCGGTCGGACAAAAGCACCGGGGCCGCTCGCAGTGTGCCGGCGGCCTGGGTGCAACACCGGGCCGTAGCGCCCGACCGGGATGTTCCCGGTGGCCAGGCGCCTCCCCTGGGTAGCACAACCAGCCCTCCGGTCACGTGGACCGAAGGGCTGGTGTTCAAGCCTGAATCAGGCGCGGACGACCTTGCCGGCCTTGATGCACGAGGTGCAGACCTTGAGCTTCTTGGTCGTGCCGCCACCGGCCGGGGTGCGCACCGACTGGATGTTCGGGTTCCAGCGGCGGTTGGTCCGCCGGTGCGAGTGGGACACGTTGTGGCCGAAGCCCGGTCCCTTGCCACAGACGTCGCACACGCTAGCCACGGGATAACTCCTGAGTCGAAAGAAACCAAAAGACGCCCAGCGAACATGGCCGCGCAGGCAACCCGGCAAGGTTACCCGATACCCCCGCCCAACAGCCAATCGCCCCCGCACCTGCCCCGAACCCCGGTCTCGCCGCCGTCTCCAGCCCGCAGCGCCCCTCCAACAAGGCACTCAGCCGGCTCCCAACCGGCGGGCTCCCGGCCGGCGGGTTCCCAACCAGCCGGCTCCCACGCAGCGGGCTCCCAACCGGCGGGTTCCCAACCAGCCGGCTCCCACGCAGCGGGCTCCCGGCCAGCGGGCTCCCAACCGGCCGGCCCCCAACAGCGGCCCCAACCAGCCCAACCCACCCGACCGGGGGCCTCCACCCTAAAAAGGAAAGGGCCGCGGGCTGTGAGTTATCCACAGGTGGCGGGGTTCTGCGATTCCGGAAACGGAGTCGTCCACAGGGTGTGACACGGGAGAGGCGCGCTCCCGAGAAGTTGTCGGGGGTCGTTAGTACGATTTTCGCGTGCTGGAGACGCTGGACGCCGCTGCTGTCCGCCGCTGGTGTGGCGGAGGGCTCAGTGCGCTTCGGGCTCATCAGCGCGAGATCGACGAGCTGAATGTCTACCCTGTGCCCGACGGGGACACGGGCACCAACCTTGTGCTCACGCTCACCTCGGCGCAGCAGGCGCTGGAGGCCGCTGACGCCCTCGAGGACGCCGTCGAGCCGGTCGGCGCCGCGGATCAGCCGGTGCCACCGGCCCGTGCGCTGAGCCGGATGGCTCGGGGTGCGCTCCTGGGTGCTCGGGGCAATTCGGGCGTCATCGTGTCGCAGATCCTGCGGGGCATGGCCGATGGCCTGGCCGCGTCGGCTGCCGTGCGGGGGGCCGATCTGGCGCGGGCGCTGCGGTCGGCTTCCGAGGCCGCCTATGCCGCCGTGGCCCGGCCGGTCGAGGGCACGGTTTTGTCGGTGGTGGCGGCCGCCGCCGATGCCGCGGGCCGTTTGAAGTCCGATGATCTGGTCGCCGTGGCCCGGGTCGCCGCCCGCGCCGCCGCCGAGGCCCTCGCTCGCACACCTCAGCAGCTGCCCGCTCTCGCCCGCGCCGGAGTGGTCGACGCCGGCGGCCGCGGCCTGGTTGTCCTGCTCGAAGCCCTGGTCGATGCCCTGATGTCAGCCGACGACCGCCGCTCGCCCGAGTCCCACATCCGTGAATCCAGCGACCTCAACCCGGCCCCGAACCATCCCGCCGACCCCACGCACCGCGCCTCAGACGGTCACGCGCCGCTTGAGCGCAACGGTCAGCCCTCGGGCGGTTCTGCCCCGCACGCGGCGGACGGCTCGGTCCCGCACGCGGCGGACGGCTCGGTTCCGCACGCGGCGGACGGCTCGGCCCTACACGTGGCGGACGGCTCGGCCCTACACGTGGCGGGCGGTTCTGCCCCGCAGGTGGCGGGCGGTTCTGCCCCGCACGCGGCGGACGGCTCGGTCCCGCACGCGGCGGACGGCTCGGCCCCATACGTGGCGGGTGGTTCGGCCCCGCACGCGCACGCCGCTCCCGTGGCCGGTGAGGGGGCTTACGGCTACGAGGTGCAATACCTGCTCGACGCCCACGCCGACGCGGTGGCCCGCCTGAAGGGCGAACTCTCGACCCTCGGCGACTCCCTGGCGATCGTCGGCACCGGCGAGCCCGGCACGGCCACGTGGAACGTCCACATTCACGTCCCCGCCGCCGGCATCGGCCCCGCCGTGGAAGCGGGTGTGGTCGCGGGCCGGCCGCACCGGATCACGGTCACGCCGCTCGATCAGGCGCAGCACGGGCAGCCCACCGGCCGCGGTGCTGTCGTGGTGGCAGCCGGGGACGGGCTGACCTCGCTGTTCGAGGCCGAGGGGGCCACCGTTGTGGGACGGAACCCGTCCACGGCCGAGATGCTCGACGCGATCGCACGCTCGGGCGCCCATTGCGTGGTGCTGCTGCCCAACGACGCCAACACGCACGCGGTGGCCGTGGCGGCGGCGAGGGAGGCCGAGAAGCTGGGCCGCCAGGTCAGCGTCGTCCCCACCCGCTCGCCGGTGCAGGCGCTGGCCGCCCTGGCCGTACGCGATCCGGAGCGGCCGTTCGCCGACGACGTCATCGCCATGGCGGAGGCCGCGGGCGCCTGCCGTTACGGCGAGGTCTGCACCGCCCAGCGGGATTCGCTCACGGTGGCCGGGCCGTGCCGCGCCGGCGATCTGCTGGGGCTGGTCGACGGCGAGGTGCATGTGATCGGCGACGACCTGGCCCAGGTCAGCGCCCACTTGCTCGACCGCATGCTCGGCGGCGGGGGTGAACTGGCCACGCTCGTGCTCGGCGCCGACGCCCCGGCCGGGCTCGAACACGTCCTGCGCGATCACGTGGGCCGCGGCTGGCCGTTCGTCGAGCTGCATTGTTACGCGGGCGGCCAACCCCGCTACCACCTGCTGGTAGGAGTGGAATGAGCGAGACCATCACCACCACGGTCGACACCCCGCTGGCCCAGGTGCTCAAGAAACACGAGGCCAAGGCGCTCGCCACCCACCTCGACCTGCACACCGCGGGCGATCTGATCTATCACTTCCCGCGACGCTACGACGAGCGCGGTGAGCACACCGACATGCGCGGGCTGCAGATCGGCGAGCAGGTCACCGTGCTGGCCCAGGTGCAGTCGGTGACCGTCAAGCCGATGCGCCAGCGCCGGGGCAACATGCTTGAGATCACCCTCGGCGACGGCTCCGGCACCACCCTGAGCTGCACCTTCTTCAACCAGGCGTGGCGGGAACGCGAGCTGCGCCGCGGCCGGTGGGGGCTGTTCGCGGGCAAGGTCACCGACTTCCGGGGCAAGCGGCAGCTCAACAGCCCCGCCTATCAGCTGCTCAGCGCCGACGCCACGCAGGACGAGGCCGCCGAGGAGATCGAGGAGTTCGCGGGCGCGCTGATCCCGGTTTATCCGGCCGCGCAGGCAGTGCCCACGTGGACGATCGCTCGCTGCGTGCGCACGGTGCTCGAGACGTTCCAGCCGCCGAAAGATCCATTGCCGGCCGCCGTACGGGTCAGTCGCGACCTGGCCGGCATCGGCATGGCCCTGCGGGAGATCCACCGGCCGTCGTCCCGGGGCGCTCTGGAGGTCGCGAAGAAGCGCCTCAAGTGGGACGAGGCCTTCGCGGTGCAGCTCACCCTCGTGCAGCGACGTGCGCGGGCCGCCGCGTCACCCGGCCGTTCGCGCCCCCGCGTCGAGGGCGGCATCCTCGCCAAGTTCGACGCGAGCCTCCCGTACGAGTTGACCGAGGGCCAGGCGCAGGTGGGTGAGGAGATCGCCGCCGACCTGGCGAAGCCTCACCCCATGCACCGTCTGCTGCAGGGCGAGGTCGGCTCGGGCAAGACGCTGGTCTCCGTGCGCGCGATGCTGCAGGTGGTCGACGCCGGGGGTCAGGCCGCCCTGCTCGCCCCGACCGAGGTGCTCGCCACCCAGCACTACCGCGGCATCGGCGCGCAGCTGGGGGCGCTCGGCCGGGCCGGTGAGCTCGACGGCGACCCCGCGGGCACCCAGCTCACCCTGATCACCGGCTCGCTCGGCGCGGCTGCCCGCCGTGCGGCGCTGGCCAAGGTGGCCGACGGCACGGCCGGCATCGTGGTCGGCACGCACGCCCTGCTCTACGAGGGCGTCGACTTCCACGATCTGGGCCTGGTCGTGGTCGACGAGCAGCACCGCTTCGGCGTCGAGCAGCGGGATGCCCTGCGCGCCAAGGCCGCCACCCCGCCCCACGTCCTGGTCATGACGGCCACCCCCATTCCCCGTACGGTCGCCATGACCGTCTACGGCGATCTTGAGACTTCGGTGTTGTCGCAGCTCCCGCGCGGCCGTTCGCCGATCGCCTCGCACGTCGTGCCGCCCGAGAAACCCGCGTTCCTCGACCGCGCCTGGCGACGGGTGCGCGAGGAGGTGCAGAAGGGCCATCAGGCGTACGTGGTCTGCCCGCGCATCGGCGAGGGCCCCAGCGACGAGGACGTGGAACCGCCCGGCGACAACGAGCCCGCCCGCCGGCCGCCGCTCGCGGTCACCGAGGTGGCGCCGATCCTCGAGGAGGGCCCGCTGCACGGCCTGCGCATCGCGATGCTGCACGGCAAGCTGCCGGCCGACGAGAAAGACGCGATCATGCGCAGGTTCGCCGCCGGCGACCTCGATGTTCTGGTGGCGACCACGGTGATCGAGGTCGGCGTCGACGTCCCCAACGCCACCGTCATGATCATCATGGATGCCGACCGGTTCGGCGTCTCGCAGCTGCACCAGTTGCGCGGCCGGGTGGGCCGGGGTTCGGCGCCGGGCATCTGCTTGCTGGTCACCGAGTCGGTCGAGGGCACACCGGCCCGCGAGCGGTTGGACGCGGTCGCCTCGACCACCGACGGTTTCAAGCTCAGCGAGATCGACCTGGAACAGCGCCGCGAGGGTGACGTGCTGGGCGCCTCCCAGTCGGGCAAGCACTCTCACCTGCGCCTGCTCTCGCTGCTGCGCGACGAGAAACTGATCAAGGAAGCTCGGGCCGAGGCCGGCGCCCTGGTCGGCGACGATCCCGATCTGACCCGCTATCCCGAGCTGGCCGCCTCGGTGGCCACGCTCGTCGACGAGGAACGCGCCGAGTACCTGGAGAAGGGATGATCCTGCACATGGTCCCGCGCGCCGCGTGGGAAGCGGCCCAGGCGGCCGGCGTCTACGAGGGTGACACCTTGGCCATCGAGGGTTTCATCCACTGCTCCACCGAACACCAGGTCCACAAGCCGGCCAACTTCCTCTTCCCCGGCCGCGACGACATCCTGCTCCTGGTGATCGACGAATCCCGCCTGCCGGTCGAGCTCACCTGGGAGGACTCCGACGGCGAGGTCTTCCCCCACCTGTACGCACCCCTGCCCCTGGACGCCGTAGCGGCAGTCCACGAATACCACCCCGAGCCGGACGGCTCGTTCCGGCCGCCGACAAGGCTGTAGGAAGCGCTCGCAGGGAAAAGAGCCGACAAGGCAAAGGCGCGCCGACCCCCGTGGGGCGGCGCGCCTTTTCATTGGAACTGTCAGGCGGTGAACTTCACCTTGCGGCGGCGGGCCAGGAAGAACAGGACCGCGCCCGCGGCCAGCAGCAGGCCGGCGCCACCGGCGATGCTGCCGGCGACCGGGCCGGTGACGGGCAGGCCGCCACCCTCACCGGGGGAGGACTCGGTGGGCGTCGGGGTCGCGGTGGCCTCGCAGTCCTCGGGCTTCTTCAGCTCGTCCCACTTCAGCGGCTCCTGCGCCTCACCGTTGATGGTGGCGTCGACGACCAGGCCCTTCTCGCCCTTGATCTCGAGGGTCTTGGTCTCGCCCGGCTTGGCGACCAGGGTCTGGGCCTCGCCCTTGTTCGGCTTGAGGGCCAGGGTGACGGTCTCGTCGCCCTTGGTGTTGTCGATGTCGAAGATGATCGAGTCACAGGTGACCTCGTAGCCGACCTCGGCCTGGCCGCCCTCGGTGCAGTCCGACGGCTTCTCCCACTTGCCGACCAGGATCGGCTTGCGGCTGTCGCCCTCGAAGACCAGGACCTCCTCGGCGTTCTCGGCCGGGATCGCGACCGAGACGGGCTCGTCGCCGGCCTTGACGGTGACCTTCTTCTCGAAGTCCTTCGAGCCCTTGATCGTGAAGTTGGCGTCGCCGGTGGCGTCCTTGCCGTTGGCCAGGGTGACGGTCACGCCCTCACACGAGGAGGCGAGCTGCGCTTCCGGCTTTGGCGACTCCTCCTTGGAGCACTTGCCGTGGAACTTGACGAAGCCCCGCTTGTGGTCGTACTGGATCCACTCGTTGCTCCACTTGACCTGGACCTCGAGCTTCGCGCCGCGGGCGCCGCTGTCGCCCTTGACGCGCTGCGTGCCGACGAGCGGCTCGTTGCTCTTGTGGGGGAAGGCCGGGTCGGCGTCGTCCGGGGTGTGGACGATGCCCTCGACGGGGGTCGGGTACGACTCGACCTTGAGGAAGCGGTAGTTCTCCGCGCCGGCCTCGTTGCCGTTGTCGGTGAAGACCTTCCAGGTGACGACCCAGTCACCAGTGGTCGTGTCACACGTCGCGCTGCCCTTGACGAAACTGTCGTGGGCGGAGGCGGGCGAGGAGAAGAACGCGGCACCGGACAGACCGATGAGCGTTCCGGCAGCCACGGCGGTCAGACGCCGCAGCTTGGACTTCAGCAGGTTCACGCCTACTCCTGTCTGGGGAATCAGGGGTACGGCGCAAGGAAGCGGGCGGGCCTTCTCGCCGGCGGTTTTGGGCGATGGCCTGCGGCGACGCCTCCCCACGTCGTGGCCGGCGGTCGGTGGAGACGTCGGCAACAGCGCCTGACCATAGCTACTAATGAGACCCTGGGAAATCCCTCAGCGGCGCTTAAAGGTGTTGATGCGGATCCGTGATTTTCCATTCACCGAACGGATTGGCGTCAATGCCCAGAGTGGCGATTGGCTGCGGAATTGTTCACTCTTTCGATGCGGCCGGTAAGTGGTGAAGTAGCTTCGAGTCGTGTTCACCGCAGACCCCCGCGAGGCGCCATGACCAGGATCATCGCCGGTTCGCACGGCGGGCGGCGACTGTCCGCTCCGGCCGGTGCGCTGACCCGCCCGACGTCGGACAGGGTGCGTGAGGCGTTCTTCAGCGCGCTCGATTCGATGATCGATCTGAAGGGCGCCCGGTTCGTTGATCTTTACGCCGGTTCGGGGGCGGTCGGACTCGAGGCGATCTCCCGGGGGGCAAGCTATGCCCTTCTGGTCGAATCGGACGCTCGGGCGGCCCGCGTCATCCGCGACAACATCGTCGCGCTGAGGGTCGGCAGCGCCGCGCGTCTGATCACGGGCAAGGTCGCCCAGGTGGTCGCCGGTCCGCCCGAGGGGGGCGCGTACGACGTGGTGTTCGCCGACCCGCCGTACGCGGTGACCGACGCCGAGCTCGTCGAGGTGCAACAGTCGCTGATCGACTTCGGCTGGCTGGCTCCGGACGCGGTCGTGATCCTCGAGCGGGCCACCCGCGGCGGCTCAGTGAGCTGGGTGGACGGCGTCACTGCCGACCGCAGCCGCAAGTACGGGGAGACCACGCTTTGGTACGGTCGCCGATCATGAGACGAGCGGTGTGTCCTGGCTCCTTCGACCCGGTCACCAACGGCCACCTCGACATCGTGGGCCGGGCCTCCCGGCTGTTCGACGAGGTCATCATCGGCGTTCTGATCAATCAGTCGAAAACGGGTCTCTTCACGATCGAGGAACGGATCGAGATGCTCGGCGAGGCGACGGCCTCGTACGAGAACGTCCGGGTTGCCTCGTTCCACGGGCTGCTCGTGGACTTCTGCCGGAGCCAAGGCGCGGCCGTCGTGATCAAGGGGCTGCGCGCGGTCAGCGACTTCGACTACGAGTTGCAGATGGCGCAGATGAACATCGGGCTGTCCGGGGTGGAGACACTCTTCATGCCGACCAACCCGCTCTATTCCTTCCTCTCGTCGAGCCTGGTGAAAGACGTCGTCAAGTGGGGTGGCGACGCCTCGGCGTACGTGCCCGACTTCGTGGGCGAGCGGCTGGTCACGCGTCTCAAGCAGAATTAGCCCGTGCGCCCGTGCTTCGGCGTGCCGGAAACGGGCGTGACGGTGACGCAGTAACGTGATCGCACCACGCTGCGTGGGCAGAGGGACAGGAGTGAGCACCCGTGGATCCGCTCGACCGCATCGACGAGATCATCGAACTCGTGCAGGAGTCGCGCTCCGTGCCCATGTCGCGAACGAATTTCATGTTCGACCGCGCGGAGATGATCGAGCGCCTCGACGAGCTCCGCTCCGAGCTGCCGTCCGAGCTGCGCAAGGCCGCGGCCGTGCTCGACGAGCGTGACCGGATCATCGATGCCGGCCGTCGCGAGGCCGACCGGATCGTCAGCGAGGGTGAGGCCGAGCACGCCCGGCTCGTCTCGGTGAACGAGATCACGGTCTCCTCCGAGCACGAGGGCGCCCGGATCATCGCCGAGGCCCGCACCGAGGCCCAGCGGCTGCGCGAGGAGGTCGACGACTACGTCGACACCGCCCTGGCGAACTTCGAGCAGTTCCTGACCAGGGCGCTGGCGTCGATAGAGCGTGGTCGCGACAAGATGCACGCGCTCCGCGAGATCGGCACCTTCCAGGGGGAAGACAGCGAGCGTCCGCTGCCGTTCTAGAGGGGTCGGCCTCGCACGAGGGCGATTCGACGGTAGGGCGGCAGCTCAGGTAACCTTTCCTGTCGGCCTACCCATGGCTGAGGAAACACTATGCCCAAGTCATCACAGAGTCACCTGGACCCCAGGCAGCCGCTTGTCGTCGACACGACGAAGCTCCCGCGGCAGCCTGGCGCGACGCGTGCCCTCAACAGGGTGATCCCGGCACCGGTCAACCTCGGTCTGGAACTGATCTCGGTCCCCGAGGGGTCCGACGTCGAGCTCGATCTGACGCTCACGTCGGTCTCCGAGGGGGTTTATGTCAGCGGCAGGGTCCGCGGCTCGCTCCAGGGCGAGTGCGGTCGTTGCCTCAACGAGATCAACGAGTCCTTCGACGTCAAGATCGCGGAGTTGTTCGCGTATGCGGACAGCACCACGGAGGAGACGACCGACGAGGACGAGGTTGGCCGGATGCAGGGCGACCTGTTCGACCTGGAGCCGGCGTTGCGGGACGCGGTGGTGCTGACGCTGCCGACCAACCCGCTGTGCCGGCCGGATTGCCCAGGCCTGTGCCCCGAGTGCGGGGTGCATTTCGACGACCTTCCGGCGGATCACAGCCACGAGGACGTCGATCCCCGCTGGGCCGCTTTGCGTAACCTGTCACAGACTGAGGAGTAGGAACCGTGGCCGTCCCCAAGCGCAAGATGTCGCGCAGCAATACCCGGTCTCGCCGGGCGAACTGGAAGGCGACCGCGGTCTCGACCGTGGCCTGCCCCCAGTGCAAGTCGCCGAAGCTGCCGCACACCGCCTGCTCGGTCTGCGGCACCTACAACGGCCGTCAGGTCCTAGAGGTCTGAGTCGCGCTTAAGTGACGCGCCCGATCACCGGGCGGGTCGCACCTGCGCTGAGGCGACCAATCGGCGCTTCGGCTCCCGGACAGGCAACTGTCGGGGAGCCGGGCGCCGCGCGGATCGCCGTCGACCTCCTCGGCGGGGACCATGCTCCCGCCGTCGTGGTTGACGGCGCTCTGCGCGCCTGCCAGGCCGACCCGGCCCTTCACCTGCTGCTCGTCGGCCCGCAAGAGGCGGCCGGCGAGGTTCTTCGTGCCCTGCCCCCGAGCGAGCACGCGCGGATCAACACGCTGCCCATAGCTCCGGGAGACCCCGTCGACAGCTGGGTCGAGTCCGGAGTGCGCTCGGCCGTGCTCGCGGTCGCTCAGGGCGCCGCCGACGCAGTCATGTCCGCGGGCAACACCGGCGCCACCGTCACCTCGGCCGCGCTCGGTCTGGGCCGCTGCCCCGGGGTGCGCCGTCCGCCGCTCGCCGCGGTGCTGCCCACCCGCTCGGGACGGCTCGTTCTGCTCGACGTGGGCTCCTCGGTCGACCCCGACGAGGAGACCGTCGCCACCCACGCCCGCCTCGGTTCCGCGTACGCGAGAGTGGTTCATGGGGTGGAGGAGCCGCGCATCGGGTTGCTGACCATCGGCGCCGAACGCGGCAAGGGCGACCGCCTGCGCCGCGCCCTGCCCACCCTGCTGGCCGGCCTCGACCTGCCCGGCGGTGGGCGTTACGTGGGCCTGGTCGAGGGCAACGACGTCGTCACCGGGTCGATCGCCGACGTGGTCGTGACCGACGGCTTCACCGGCAACGTCCTGCTCAAGGGGCTGGAGACCGCGTACGCGGAGGTCGGCAGCCCGCATCCGCTGGTTCCGCCCCGCGCCGCCCTGCTCCTCGGCGTCGACGGCACCGTCGTGGTGTGCCACGGCGCCGCGTCCGGCTCGGATCTCGCGGCCGGCATCGCCTTCGCCGCCCAGTTGCATCGCCAAGCCGCGGTCGCGGCGATGGCCGAGATGATCGAAACACAACGAGGTGTCTATGAGTGACAAGCGTCGCCGGCCGCCGACCCTGCCGCTGGAGGAGGCTTTCGGGGTCCCCCTCGAGCCGGATCTGCTCGAGCGCGCGCTCACCCACCGGTCGTACGCGTACGAGAACGGCGGCCTGCCGACCAACGAGCGCCTGGAGTTCCTGGGCGACTCGGTGCTCGGGGTGGTGATCACCTCGGCGCTCTTCCACAACCACCCCGACCTGCCCGAGGGCCAGCTGGCCAAGCTGCGCGCGAGCGTGGTCAACATGCACGCGCTGGCCGACGTGGCCCGCGGGCTGGGCGAGCAGGGGCTGGGCCGGCACCTGCTGCTCGGCAAGGGCGAGGAGACGACCGGCGGGCGCGACAAGGCGAGCATCCTGGCCGACACGCTGGAGGCGCTGCTCGGCGCGATCTATCTCGAGCACGGCCTGGACGTGGCCGCCGAGGTGATCCACAAGTTGTTCGACCCGCTGATGGCCGAGTCGGCCGGCCGGGGCGCCGCGCTCGACTGGAAGACCAGTCTGCAGGAGCTGACCGCCGCGCTCGGGCTGGGCGTGCCCGACTACGTGATCGAGGACTCCGGTCCCGACCACGCCAAGACGTTCACCGCCTGGGTGGTGGTGGCCGGCGAGCGCTACGGCGGCTCCGAGGGTCGCAGCAAGAAGCAGGCCGAGCAGCGGGCCGCCGCGGCGGCGTGGCGGATCCTGACCGAGCGTACGAGCGAGCCCGACGGCGCCGTGCTCGACAAGGCCGAGGACACCAGCGACAAGCCTGAGGACAAAAACGGCAAGAGCGACGAGTGAACCCGACCGACGAGAAGGCGCAGCGCACCCGGCTGTGGGACCTCGCGGGCGGCGGGCGTGGCGTCGGCATCGCGGTCGGCATCCTCGCGCTGACCCGGGTCGCGCAGCTGATCATTCTGGCCTGGCTCGACGCCGCCGATGACGAGCCGATCGGCGTACGGGACCGCCTGCTCGTCTGGGACGCCGGATGGTTCCTGCGGGTCGCGGTCGACGGTTACCCCGACAGCTACACGTACGATGCGACCGGCCACCTGGACGGCAACGGGCTCGCCTTCTTCCCGGTCTATCCGCTGCTCATCCGCGCGGTGTCGACGCTCGGCATCCCACCCGCCACCGCCGCGCTGACCGTCAGCTGGCTCGCCGCCGCCGGGGCTGCCGTCGCGGTGTACCTGCTGGGCGCCTCGCTGTACGGCAAGCGCGCCGGGTGGGCTCTCGTCGCGATCTGCTTCAGCGCTCCCGTATCCGTCGTCTTCTCGATGGCGTACTCGGAATCGGTCTTTCTCGCCCTGGTCGCCGGGATGCTGGTCGCCGCCCATCGGCGTGTGTGGTGGGCGGCCGGGTTGCTGGGCCTGGCTGCCTCGCTGACCCGCCCGACCGGCGCCGCCGCGGCAGTCGCCCTCGCCGTGGCCGCGCTGCTGGCTGTCCGCGAGGACCGCCGGAGGACCTGGGCGCCGTTGGGCGCGGCGGCACTCGCGCTGATCGGCATGCCGCTGTTCCTGGCCTGGGTCGGATGGCGTGTCGGCGACCCGGCGGCGTGGTTCCGGATCCAGGCCGCGGGCTGGGGCACCGCCTTCGACTTCGGATCGAGCACGCTGAGCTTCCTCGGCAGGACTCTGTCGACCGGGGACGCCTGGGTTCCCGTCAGCGTCGCCTTCATCCTGCTGGCCGCCCTGGCCGCGGCCGGGGTCGCGCTGACCGGCAAGCCGTGGCTGCCGCTGGCTGTCTACGGCGTGATCGCGATGGTGCTCGTCTACGGCCAGGCCGGCTTCTACCACTCGAAGCCGCGTCTGCTCGTCCCCGTACTGTTGACGCTGCTTCCCGCCGCGGTAGCCGCCGGCCGGGCCCGTCCGAGGGTCGCGGTGCTGTCGATCGCCGCGTGGGCCGCGTTCGGCCTCTGGTACGGCGCCTACCTGGTGACCGTCTGGCCGTACACCCTGTGATCTGCGCGAGGAGTTCGAAGTGCCCGAGTTGCCCGAGGTCGAGACCGTACGGCAGGGACTGGCCAAGTGGGTCGTCGGCCGCACGATCCAGGCCGTCGAGGTGCGCCACCCCCGCGCGATCCGCCGCCACCTGACCGGCGACGCCCACTTCATCGCCCTGCTGACCGGCCGCACGATCACCGACGTGTCCCGCCGCGGCAAATACCTGTGGTTCCCGCTCGACTCCGGCGACGCGATCATCGGGCATCTCGGCATGAGCGGTCAGCTGCTCATGCAACCGGCCGACGCCGAGGACGAGAAACACCTGCGTATCCGGTTCACGTTCACCGACGGCGGCCCGCAGCTGCGCTTCGTCGACCAGCGTACGTTCGGCGGCCTCTCGGTCTCCGAGGGAGGCGCCGAGCTGCCGGACGAGATCGCGCACATCGCCCGCGACCCGATGGACCCGCTCTTCGACGACGAGCTGTTCGTGGCGAGGCTGCGGGCCAAGCACACCGAGATCAAACGGGCGCTGCTCGACCAGACGCTCATCTCGGGGGTGGGCAACATCTACGCCGACGAGGCCCTGTGGCGGGCCCAGCTGCACGGCGCGCGGCTCACAGATCAACTGACCAGGCCCGCCGTACGGCGTCTTCTGGCCCACGTTCGTGACGTGCTCGCCGAAGCCATCGTGGCCGGTGGCACCAGCTTCGACGAGCTCTACGTCAACGTGAACGGCGAGAGCGGCTACTTCGACCGGTCGCTCAACGCGTACGGGCGGGAGGGCGAACCGTGCCACCGGTGCGGCACGGTCATCCGCCGCGAGCAGTTCATGAACCGGTCGTCCTTCAGCTGTCCGCGCTGCCAGCCCCGCCCGCGTACGATTCGGCGCTGACCCGCGGGCCGGCGTCGGTGGCCAGCCCGAACCCGGCCCCCCGCCGGCCCATCAGGCGACGCGCGGCGGTCAGCAGGGCGGTCGGCACGCCGTGCACGAGGTGGCCGTCGCCCGGCCGGGAACCGTCGCCGTCCCAGCTCTGATAGGCCTCCCACGGTCCCTCGAAGGTGCAGATGCGTACGCCCAGATCACGGTAGAGCGGGTGGGTCGGCACCCCCGGGTTGAGCACCACGCGATGCAGGCCGCGGCGGGCCGCCAGCCGTATGGTCAGCGCGACCGGACCGACCCCGCCCGAGCCGGCCGGCGCCCGGTCGAGGAAAAGGCCCTCGGCGCCGTCCGCACGCCAGGCGTCCACGTCGGCCAGCACGTCGGCCAGCGAACGGCTGCCCCAGTCGAGGTCGATGCGCCCCAGCGACTGGTGCAGGGTGCGACGGTCGCCGGGCACGTCGCGAACGATCCAGGTGTCGCCGTCGAGAGGCAGCTCCGGCGATGGATGGGCGTACGGGGGGAACAGGGTCTTCACGATGTTCTCCGATGTCGTCACGGGTTCTTTCCGGGGTCCGCGCGTGGCGGGTGATCAGGTCTCGTCGGGTGGCGGGGCGGGTTGGGTGAGGAAGGCGACGACCAGCAGGCCGGCCAGGTGGGTGGCGGCCAGCACGGCTACGGCGTCGGGCAGCGGGCCGGAGGACGGCAGCGGAAGGAACGGGAGGGCGGCAGCGGTTGCCGGAGGCGCGGCGGCCAGGGTGGCGGCAATTCCCGTACGCCGGCGCGCGGCCAGCAAGTAGGTGACGGCGAAGACCCCGCCGAGCAACATGCCACCGGCCAGCCCGAGCACCTTGGCCTGTGTGTCGACCAGCCCCGGCAGGCCCGCGGGCAGACGGTACGCCGCGAGGGCGAGCGCGATGCCCACGGCGAACGGCGGCAGCAGGCCGGCCAGCGTGATGATGGTGACGCTGCGGACGTGCCGGTGATAGTCGGCGCTGTTGTCAGTCGTGTCCAGACCCGACTCCACCTGCCCGGTGTGCCAGCCGATCAACGCCTCCAGGATCGGCACGGCCAGCAGCAGCGGCAGCCAGAACGGCGCCGCCGACCCGGACGGCCCGGCCTGCCACACCAGCCCGACACAGATCGCCTGGGACGCGCCGATGATCAGGTAACCGCCGCCCCGGCGGAGCTCGGCCGGGGTCGCCCGGGGCTGTCGCGAGCGCCGGCCGGAGAGCACAACCGGCTGGAACGCGCGGATCACGACGACGACGATCGCGGCCGGCAGCAACGTCCCCACCGGCTTGATCTCGGCCAGGGTGATCGCGGCGAGGGCCCAGCACGGCAGGCTCCACAGCACGACCGCCGCCTCGGAGCGGGTCACCAGGGCGGCCGTGACGGTGGCCAGGGTTCCGAGACCGCCGAGCCCGATCACCAGGGCCAGCCCGCGGTCGGGGCCGACCATCGTGGACGGCGCCACCCAGACGAGCGCGCACCACAGCCCGGTCACCCCGGCGAAGCCGAGCCCGACATGACGCGCCGCGGCGGCCGAGCCGGCCCGGCGGGCGATCGACACCCCCGTACAGGTCAGGGCCTGGGCCGCCGCCCACCCGAGCAGGAGCGTGACCAGGGGAACAGGCCAGGCGACCCGGGCCAGGGGTTCGGCCGCGGCGGCGGCGACGCTCAGCGGGCCCAGATAGAGCGCGCAGCGCAGCAGGGCGGCGTACAGATAGGAACGGCTCGACCGGGCCCGGTGCTGAGGGACCGCGAGTTCCACCTCGACGGGCGTGGGCGGCGGCCGCTCCGGCAACGGCGTCAGCGAATGCCGGGGCCGAGCGCTGACCCGGCGGCGATGCGTACGCCTGGTGGCCGTACGCGATCGTCCCTGCGTGATCGTCATCCGTCCGTCCTTTCACTGACCAGCCAGCGCAGCGTGACCGGCGGCTCGGACCGCGGGGCCGGCACGGCCAGCGCCAGCTCGAACGCGGGCGGCGGGGGCGGCGCCGCAAGATCGGCGTAGAGCGCGCCGTAGACACGCACCACCCGGTCGTTGGTGAAATGCATGAGCGCGCGCCGGCGGGCGGCGTCACCCAGGGCTCGGCGGCGTCCGGGCGCACGCAGCAGCCCGACGATCGCGATCGCCAGCTCGGCCGGGTCGCCCGGCTCCACCAGCACGCCGGCGTCCCCCAGCGTCTCGGCGGCCGGCCCCACGTCCACGCCGACCACCGCGCGGCCCGACATCATGGCCTCGACCAGCCGGTACGGCGGGTCGGCGGGCCCAGGCACATGAGCCACCACATGCCCGGCGGTGTAGCGGTCGCGCGGATCGGCGGGCAGCGGGTGCAGCCGTACGGCCCGGCCCAGCCCGGTGCGCTCGATCTGCTCGGCGCAGTAGTCCTCGTGCGCGGCGGTGACCCCGACCAGGTGCAGCACCGTTCCCGGCAGGGCCGCCGCGACCTGCTCGAACGCGGCCAGCAACGGGGACAGGCCGCTGTCCGGGCCACCCGAACCGGCCCACACCACGGCCGGGTCGGACTCGGGTTCGGCGGCGCCCGGGTACTCCGAGGGGTCGACTCCCGCCGGCACCTGCACGAGCTTGGCCGCGTGGGCGCCGTGCCGCAGGGCCCAGCTGTGGTGGTAGGCGCTGAGCGGGGCGATCAGGCCGGCCTCGGCGTATCCCGTACGGGCGACCGAGCCCCGGAACCGTCGAAGGATCGTGCGTACGGCCGGCGACAAGCGCTCCTCGTGCGGCTTGTGCCGGGCCACGGGCGTACGGGCCTCGGTGAGCAGCAGCGGGACACCCTGCCGGCGGCGTCCGGCCAGCGCGGTGAGCAGCGGAGTGGTGCCGCCTATGCAGTGCACGAGGTCGGCGTCGGGCAGCTCCACGGTGAGCGCGCCGAGAGCGTGGCGCAGGAGCGTGGCGGCCGTACGGGCATCGCGCACACTGAGCCGTGGCAGGGGCAACTCGCCGGGCTCGGCATGGCCGGTGCGCCAGGCATCCATCAGCGCGTCGGCGAGCGGCAGCCCCGGCAGCACCCGGGTGTCGTCGGCGAGCTGCCGCAGACCGTCGCCGAAGATCCGCTCGGAGTCGTCGGCCTCGCCGATCAGTCCCGTGCAGAGCAGGGCCGCCGCCGCGCGGGCCCTTTCGGCCGTCTCGCGTTTCTCCTGCCGGCTGGGCTTCTTCTCCTTGCCCTGTTCGCCGTCGGGGCGGCCGCTGTTCCGTCCGTCGCCGCCGTGATCGCGCTCGTGCCTCTGTTCCCGCCCTTGTTCGTGCCGTTGTTCGTGCTGCTGTTCGCGCTGTTCGTGCCGCTGTTCGAACAGCTGTTCGTGCCGCTTGAAGTCCCGCCCGATGGCCACGGCGCGGGCCGATCCCACATTGAGCGGCAGAGGATAGGCGGGGACAGCCGGCGGTTCCCGATCGGTGACGGTCAGCAACTCGAACCGGAAGCGGCGCAGGCCCTCGACGAGGGTCCGGCACCACCCGCTGAGCGCGTCGCGGCGGTACGGATACCCGCCGCCGGTAAGCAGGCAGATGCGCTCGGGCGACGGGGTCGGATTCACGATGGGGGCAACGAAACAGCGCCCCACACGCCCGACCCTGTGTCAACTAGGCGACACAATTACGCGCTTTTTACCCGATTTGCCACCCTATTTGTAACAAAAGTCCGCTTTCATGTACGGCCGACCCGCTCGTAGTGGATCTAGAGAGCACCCGCCGAGCACCCCGGTCCCGGCTCGCCGCCCCCGCGTCGCGGCCCACTGCCGGCCTCAAGCCGCTGAGCCCGCCCCGTCGGGCCGAGCCCCGCCCCGGTCTGCTGGGCCCGTCCCGGTCTGCTGGGCCCGTCCCGGTCTGCTGGGCCCGTCCCGGTCTGCTGGGCCCGCCCGGCCCGCCCCGTCGAGCCCAGCCCGCCCGCTGCTCTCGTGCGCCGTGCTCACGTCGGGCGCGCTGACCGAGGGGCAGGCTGTGCCAAAGACAACTCGTTGGAGAAGAGGGGTGTGAGTGGCCGGAGTGCGGGAAATCGGGTCGCGCTCGTGGCCCTTGAGGTCCGGGATTGAGGGTTGACCGATCGGACACGCTGATTCCTGCGTCCGTTTTGGATCTTGTTCAGGGTGAGGAGGGGTGGGCGGCGCGGCGTCAAGGGGCTGTTTGGCCTGATGACGGCCGTTCGGGTGGCATGATTCACTGCTTCGCTGGGGCGGGACGCCTCCGCAGCGCTTGACGGATTATGGGTGACGGCGGACTATGGAGATGTCGCCAGTCGCGCCCACTCACGCCCGTTTCCAGTCGAGCGTGAGCGATCTGCACTCTGAAAACCTCTTTTAGGGTGCATGATTCTGTGCTCAAGCGTGCCCTTGAGTGCATGGTGGGCCGCGTGCTGGGCGCGCGTAGGCCGGCTTCTCCGGCAACGCTTTCCATAAGAAGAAGCAGTGCTTCTCAAGGAGTAGTCACCATGGCGAAGGCCCTCTTTGGCCACGTAGGTGCGGCGCCCGATCGGCGTCTGCTCGACGAGGTCACCCGTCTGCGTTCCAGGGTGCAGTCCCTGGAGTTCGAGGTCACCCGCCTGCGGGCGGAGAATGATCGTCTCGCGGCGGCAGCAGCTGAGGCAGACGATTTCGCGCGGCTGACCGAGCCCGCGCTGACCTGAGCTCCACCGGCCGTCGCGTTCGGGTAACCCACGACCTGGCGGCCACAGTCCCCCCGACGGCACCAAAGACGCACCCCGAAATCGCGCGCCTCCACCACGTGGCGGCGCGCATCTTTTTGCCCCGACCGGATCTTGGGCGGGGCGAGGGCCGAACGAGCGGCCGAACGGGGGCCGAACGAGCGGCCGAACGGGGGCCGAACGAGCGGCCGAACGGGGGCCGAGCGAGCGGCCGGGCGAGGGCCGAACGAGCGGCCGGGCGAGGGCTGGGCGGGCGGCAAGGAGCGCGGAAGGGCCGTAGCACGCGGTAATCACGTCCGAACCCCGGCGTTACCGTGTGCACCTTTTTGTCCGGTTTATTGGACGTCCGGAGCGGCGGGTACGGCCGCCGACACGTGCCGGGGGTAATCTGCGCCGAAGCAGACACGACCGACCCTCGGAGATCCGTGCACCTCAAGAGCCTGACGGTCAAGGGCTTCAAGTCCTTCGCCTCCGCTACGACGCTGCGGCTGGAGCCGGGCATCACCTGTGTGGTGGGCCCCAACGGCTCCGGCAAGTCGAACGTCGTCGACGCCATCGCCTGGGTGCTCGGTGAGCAGGGGGCGAAGGCACTGCGCGGCGGCAAGATGGAGGACGTCATCTTCGCCGGCACGTCCGGCCGGGCGCCGCTGGGCCGCGCCGAGGTGACGCTCACGATCGACAACAACGACGGGGCCCTGCCGATCGAGTACACCGAGGTGTCGATCACCCGGCGGATGTTCCGGGACGGTGCCAGCGAGTACGAGATCAACGGCAACGCGTGCCGGCTGCTCGACATCCAGGAACTGCTCAGCGACTCCGGCATCGGCCGCGAGATGCACATCATCGTGGGTCAGGGCCGCCTCGACGCCATGCTGCATGCCAAGCCGGAGGACAGGCGCGCCTTCATCGAGGAGGCGGCCGGCGTCCTGAAGCATCGCAAGCGCAAAGAGAAGGCGATCCGGAAGCTCGACGCGATGCAGGTGAACCTCAACCGGCTCACCGACCTCACCGCCGAGCTGCGCCGCCAGCTGAAGCCGCTGGGCAAGCAGGCGGAGGTGGCCCGGCGCGCGGCCGGCATCCAGGCCGACCTGCGCGACGCCCGGCTCCGGCTGCTCGCCGACGACCTGCACACGCTGCGCACCACCCTCGACAAGGAGATCGCCGACGAGTCGGCCATGCGGGAGCGTCGTGGCCAGGTCGAGGACGAGAACCGTGAGGTTCAGCGGCACCTGGCCGACCTTGAGCTCGCGCACGCCGAGGACGCTCCGCTGCTGCAGGCCGCGCAGGACGTCTGGTACAAGCTTTCCGCCTTGCAGGAGCGCTTCCGTTCGACCGAGCAGCTGGCTACCGAACGGCTGCGCCACCTGGCCGCCACGCCCGACGAGGAGCGTCCCGGCCGCGACCCCGACCAGCTGGTCGCCGAGTCGGAGCGGGTGCGCGAGCAGGAAGAGGAGCTGCGCGAGGCGCTCACCGACGACCAGATGCGCCTGGCCGAGGCGATCGAGCACCGCCAGGATCTGGAACGCCAGCTTGCGGCGGCCGAGGGTGCCCTGCGTACGGCGGCCAAGGCCATCGCCGACCGCCGCGAGGGCTTGGCCAAGCTCGTGGGCAACGTGAACGCGGCGCGGGCCCGCACCGAGGGCGCCTCCGACGAGATCGAGCGTCTCGCGGCCGCCCACACGGACGCGATGATGCGCGCCGAGGCGGCCCAGGCCGAGGTTGATGCGGTCGCCGCCGAGTCGTCCGAGGCCGACCGGGGCAACGTCGAGCTGGACGAGCGGCACGCCGAGGCGGTCGAGCAGCACGACCGGGCCGCCGCGGTGGTCAAGGAGCTGTCCGACGCCGAGCGCACGGCCGAGAAGGATGCGGCCAGCTGGAAGGCGCGCGAGGAGGCCCTGGCCCTCGGCCTCAAGCGCAAGGACGGCGCGGGCGCGCTGCTGGCCAAGGCGGGCGAGGTGCCCGGCCTGCTCGGCAGCCTGGCGTCGATGCTCACGGTCCAGCCCGGACACGAGGCCGCCCTGGCCGCCGCGCTGGGGTCGCTGGCCGACGCCGTCGCGCTCTCCGGCGTGGACGAGGCCGTCGAGGCCATGCGTACGCTCAAGATCGCGGACGCCGGCCGGGCCGCGCTGGTTGTGGCGTCGCCGGCGGGCCCCGGCATGCGGGGTTCGCTGGAGTCGCTGCGGCCGGTTCTGCCCGAGGGCGCGGTGTGGGCGCCGGACGTGATCGGCTGCCCCGACACCATTCGCCCGGCGCTGAACAGGGCGCTGCGGGACGTCGTGCTGGTGCCCGATCACGCCGCCGCTGTCGCGCTGATCACGGCCAACTCCGAGCTGCGGGCCGTCACGCCGGACGGAGACGTGCTGGGGGCGTACGCGGCCGCCGGTGGCTCCGGAAAGGCGACCAGCTACCTCGAGGTGCAGGCGGCTGTCGACGAGGCCCACGCCCGCCGGGCCGCGGCCGAGGAGTCGATCAAAGAGCTCAAACACCAGCTCGCGGACGCCCGCGACGAGGTGGCTCGGCACCAGGAGGCTGTGAACGTCGCGGCGGCCGCCAAGCGTGCGGCCGAGGGTGAGCGCAACGCCGCCGCCCGGCGCCTGGCCGAGCTGGGCGCCGCCGCCCGGTCGGCGAAGGCCGAGACCGAGCGCCTCGGCGCGGCCCGGCAGAAGGCGGAGTCGGCGCGTGAGGCCGACCTGATGCGGGTGGCCGAGCTGGAGGAACGGCTCGCGCTGGCCGAGGCGAGCCCGATCGACGAGGAACCGTCGACCGACGAGCGGGACAGGCTGGCCGCGCTGGTGCCGCAGGCCCGGCAGAACGAGATGGAGGTGCGGCTCGCGGTCCGTACGGCCGAGGAGCGTGTGGCCTCGATCGCCGGCCGGGCCGATTCGCTGTTGCGCCAGGCCAACGCCGAGCGGCAGGCCAGGGAACGGGCCGCGGCCCGCCGTGCCGCCCGCGCGCGCGGCGCCGAGATCGCCAAGGCGGTTGCTTTGGGCGCCGGCGCGGCGCTGGCCCGCGTACGGACGTCCCTGACCGCCGCCATTGAGGTGCGCGACGAGCTGGCACAGGCCCGCACGCTGCGTGAGGCCGAGCTGCAGGAAGTCCGGGCGCACGCCAAACGCCTGGTGGCCGAGCTGGAGCGGCTGACCAACGAGGTGCACCGCGACGAGGTGGCCCGGGCCGAGCAGCGCCTGCGCATCGAGCAGCTGGAGGCCAAGGCGGCCGAGGACTTCTCGCTCGACGTCGACACGCTGATCACCGAGTACGGCCCGCAGCAGCCGGTGCCGCCGACCCAGGCCGAGGTGGCGCAGGCCGAGAAGGACGGCAAGCCCGAGCCGCAGCCGATCCCGTTCCACCGGCCGACTCAGGAGAAGCGGGCCAACAAGGCGGAACGCGACCTTGCCCTGCTCGGCAAGGTCAACCCGCTGGCGCTGGAGGAGTTCGCGGCGCTGGAGGAGCGGTTCAAGTTCCTCTCCGACCAGCTGGAGGACCTCAAGGCCACCCGCAAGGACCTGCTCACCGTGGTCAAGGACGTCGACGACCGGATTCTCGAGGTCTTCACGTCGGCGTTCGAGGACACCGCCCGCGAGTTCGAGACCGTCTTCCAGGTGCTGTTCCCCGGCGGTGAGGGCCGGCTGGTGCTGACCGACCCGGAGGACATGCTGACCACGGGCGTCGAGGTCGAGGCCCGCCCGCCCGGCAAAAAGATCAAGCGGCTTTCGCTGCTCTCGGGTGGCGAGCGCTCGCTGACCGCTGTCGCGATGCTGTGCGCGATCTTCCGGGCCCGCCCCTCGCCGTTCTACATCATGGACGAGGTCGAGGCGGCCCTCGACGACGTCAACCTGGGCCGGTTGATTACGCTCTTCGAGCAGCTGCGGGAGAAGAGCCAGCTGCTGATCATCACGCACCAGAAGCGCACGATGGAAGTCGCCGACGCCCTGTACGGCGTCACGATGCGCGCCGGCGTGACCCAGGTGATCAGCCAGCGGCTCAAGCACGAATCGGAGGACTGACCGGCATGTCGCGCGACCGCGCCCAGGCCCTGCTCATCGACCTGGACGGCGTTCTGCGCCGCTGGGACCCGGCCCCGATGATCGCCGTCGAGGTGGAGAACGGGCTGAAGCCGGCCGCCCTGTTGGAGACGGCGATGTCGTGGGACATCTACCGTCCCGCGATGGCCGGCGAGATCACCGACGCCGAGTGGATGGAGCTGGTCGCCTCGCGCCTGCCGCTCGACATCGAGAAGGCGCGCGCCGCCGTCGCCCAGTGGCAGTCCTACCGCGGTGAGCCCGACCCCGAGGTGCTGGCCTTCGTGCGCGAGGTGCGCGCCGCGGGCCGCAAGGTCGGGCTGGCCACCAATGCCACCGACCGCCTGCGCGGCGACCTGGAAGCGCTGGGCCTCACCGGCGAGGTGGACGAGGTGATCAGCTCGTGGGAGATCAAGGCTCACAAGCCGGCGCCCGAGTTCTTCGAGAAGGCGTGCGAGATCGCCGGCTTCCCGGCCAAGGTTGTGCTCTTCATCGATGACGACGACCGAGCCGTACGCGGGGCCCGCGCGTCCGGTCTGTCGGCGTACCGCTGGAGCGGCCCCGAGCACCTCAGCTACCTGCGCAAGGCGCTCGACATCTGAATCACCGGGGGTAGGTGACCTCGGCCACTCCGAAGAGGTTGCCGTCCTTGTCGGTGCCCTCCACACGCACCGTGGCCTTGCGGCCGGTGAGCCTGAGGGTGCTGATGGCGTTTCCGAAGTACGGCCCGGCCAGCCGCTTCCACCTCCAGGCGGGGCGGCGCACCCCGGCGGAGCGGGCGATTCCCCGTACGGCCTGGGCGGCGGCCCGCGACCAGCTGAAGCGCATCAGCGGCCGCATGAGGGCGGGCACCTGGTTGTGGACCGGTGAGCAGGTCAGCTGCATGACCGGGGTGGCCATCAGCGTGCCGAAGTCGGCCTCCGCCACGTACGAGTGGTGGACGTCACCGGAGAGCACGCTGATCGAGGCGGGGGCCGCGTAGGCGCCACCCGCTCCGACCCGGTGGCCCGGCGCGCCCGTGCCGCCCTCGCCCAACCGCCGGAACAGCTCGCCCAGCGCGTTGAACGAGCGCCCGAAGGCGGCCCAGTGCTCCAGATCGAAGGCGCGACGGAGCTTTTCCCCGTACGCCGCCACCCAGGGCCGCCGGGAAGCCGCGATGCTCTCGTTCCACGACTCCAGGTAGTGGATCGCGGGCGGCATCAGCCACGGCAGCGACGAGCCGACGACCAGGTGGTCGTACTCGCCGTGGGCCTGGTCGACGAACCAGTTCCACTCGGCGGCGGGCAGCATCTCGCGGCGGTCGGGCGTGAGGACGCGGCTGCAGCGGTTGTCGAGCATGACCACGCGGGTCCGGCCCACGTCGAGGGCATAGCTCCACTGGTACGGCTGTTCGCCGCTGTCCACCGTACGGCCGAACTCGTGCAGCAGGTCGGTGGCGTCGTCGACCGTGGTCACCTTCGCCAAGAGCGGGTCGGCGGCCAGCTCGTCGGGGCTCATGTTGCCCAGGTGCTGATAGACCCAGTACGACGCGAGGCCGCTGGTGATGCGCTCGAGCCACCACGGCTTCTCGAGCATCTCGCGGTGCCACGACTCGGAGGTGTTCCAGTCGTCGATGAGCTCGTGGTCGTCGAAGATCATGACGCTGGGCACCGTCGCGAACAGCCACCGCACCTCGGGGTCGCGCCACGACTCCAGGTAGAGCTTGGTGTACTCGTCGAACGTGATGACCTGGTCGGACGGGCCGTCGTGGTGGGCCGGGCGGCGCCGTTTCAGGAAGCGCTTGACCTTGGTCGAGGTCTCGTCGGCGTACACCTGGTCGCCGAGCAGCACGATCAGGTCGGGTCGCAGCTCCGGGTTCTGCGGATCGGTCATCAGGCGCCGGCTGTACGCGTCGAGGGCGTCGGGCGGGAGCCGCCGGGCGCTGGAGTTCGGGGTCGCCTCACGGCAGGAGCCGAAGATCAGGCGTACGGGGGCCTCGGCGTCGTCGGCCGGACGGGTGCGGATGACCGAGGGCGGGTAGGTCGACTCCTGGGACGGCCAGACCTGTAGATCGTCGAGAAACACCTGGTAGGCGCTGGCCGCGTCGGGACGGAGCCCCTCGACGACCACGATCGCGTAGTGATGCCCGTACGCGGTGAAGGTGGGCGCCGAGCCGGAACCGCCGCCCTCGGCCTCGACCCGCACGAACGCGGCCTCGGTGGTCTCGACCCAGATCGTCGCGCGGGTGCCGGCGACACGGCGCAGCAGGGGGCCTATCAGCAGGTGAGCTGTCACGAGAGAGCCTTGTCGGGAGGGGTCGAGGGGACCTACATCCTCCTGCACATGTGACGCAGGATGCCAGCGGGCGGGCGACGCCACACGCGGCCGGGACATCTGTCAGGATTTCGGCTATGGAATACGTGGTCGCCGCAGTCATCCTGCTCGTCGTCCTGGTGGTCGGCGCGATCGGCCTGGTCGTGCCCCGCATGCGCCGCCGTGAGCTGCCGCCGTCCCAGACGGGAGGCGACACGGCGACCCTGGAGCGTCCCTCCGCCGCCGAGCCCGGGGTGCGGACGCCGCCGCTGGTGGTGCCGGCCGAGGCCGACGAGGGCCTGCCCCCGCTGCTGGAGCGCGAGCCCGAGGTCGCCGAGCCGGAGGTCGTCGAGCCGCCGAAGCCCGAGATCGAGCGGCCCGAGCCCACGGCCGGCCGCCTCGTGCGGCTGCGGGCCCGGCTGTCGCGCTCGCAGAACATCTTCGGCCGCGGGTTGCTCACCGTGCTCTCGCGCGACCACCTCGACGAGGACGCGTGGGAGGAGATCGAGGACAGCCTGATCACCGCGGACGTGGGCGTCGAGGCGACCCAGGTGATCGTCGAGCGGTTGCGCGAGCGGGTCCGGGTGCTCGGCACGCGTACGGTGGCCGAGGTCCGGGAGCAGCTGGCCGAGGAACTGGTGGCCGCGCTCGACCCCGAGATGGACCGCACGCTCAGGACCACTCCGCACGACGGCCGCCCCGCGGTGATGCTGGTGGTCGGCGTGAACGGCGCGGGCAAGACCACGACCTGCGGAAAGATCGGCCGGGTGCTGATCGCGGACGGGCGTTCGGTGCTGTTCGGCGCGGCCGACACGTTCCGCGCCGCCGCGGCCGACCAGATCGCCACCTGGGGTGAGCGGGTCGGCGCCGAGACCGTCCGTGGCCCGGAAGGGGGAGATCCGGCCAGCGTTGCTTTCGACGCGGTGAAGCGGGGTATCGACATCGACGTGGACACGGTGGTCATCGACACGGCCGGCCGGCTGCAGAACAAGGTCGGCCTGATGGACGAGCTCGGCAAGGTCAAGCGCGTCGTCGAGAAGCACGGGCCGGTCGACGAGACGCTGCTCGTGCTGGACGCCACGACCGGTCAGAACGGCCTCGAGCAGGCCCGCGTGTTCACCGAAGTGGTGGACGTTACCGGTGTGGTGCTCACCAAGCTGGACGGCACGGCCAAGGGCGGAATTGTCATCGCCGTGCAGCGCAAGCTGGGCATTCCCGTGAAGCTGGTGGGTCTGGGCGAGGGTCCGGACGACCTCGCGCCGTTCGAGCCGGCCGCCTTCGTCGAGGCGTTGCTTGGCAGCGCCACGTAGTCTCGGAAGTCGAACGTCGTCAGGTGACCGCAACGAGCAGCAGGGGAGGGTGCTGGTGACGCAGGAGCGGGAGATCCCGCTGCACGGCGGCAACGTCAGCACCGTCTCCAAGGTCGGCGACACCGTGCGGCGCAACGCCGGCCCGTGGACGCCGGCCGTGCACAGCCTTCTCAACCACCTCGAGCGGGTGGGTTTCACCGGCTCGCCGCACGCCCTGGGCATGGACGACAAGGGCCGTGAGGTGCTGTCGTACCTCGACGGCGAGTGCGGCGAATACCCCCTGGCCCCGCACTGGGTCACCGAGGAAGCGCTGGTCACCGTGGCCACCATGCTGCGGATGTTCCATGACGCGCAGTACGGTTTCGTGCCGCCGCCGGGAGCGGTGTGGCGCTCGTTCGGGCCGCCGCCGCCCGACACCGAGGTGATCTGCCACCACGACGCCGCGCCGCACAACGTGGTCTGGCGGCCCGACGGCACCCTCGCCCTGATCGACTTCGACCTCGCCTCGCCGGGTGCGCGCATCTACGACGTGGCCTACGCCGCGTGGACCTGGGTCCCCCTGTTCAGCGACCGGGACTCGTACACATTGGGGTGGAAACGACCCAACCGGCCGCGCCGCCTGCGGCTCTTCGCCGACGCGTACGGGTTGATCCCGCGCGACCGGCACCGGCTCGTCCGCACCATCCGCAAGAGGATCGTCGACCACGTCGAGGGCATCCGCCGCATGGCAGCGGCCGGCGACCCCGCCTTCGTTCGCATTGTTCATAAAGGGCATCTCCGGCGCCCGATGCGTGATCTGAGGCTGCTCGATTACGAGCGCCACACCCTCGAATACGCGCTTCGGTGATCGGCTGTTGACAATCGGCGGCATCGGCGATGCGTCGATTGCCCCAGTTCAAGCCGCTTTTCCGGGTTGCCTGTGAGGCTTTCTTCACACGTACGAAACAGTCCGTCACGCGCCGGAAATCGCGCGTAGACCGTGCGTGAAACCTCCGACCGGAAGTCTCTCGTCACGAAACCGGCCGACCGGCGACGCCGCCTTTGGCTGTGTGCGAGACACCTTCATTCCGAGAGGAGGCAGCGTGGAGATCGATACCGGCAATACCGCCTGGTTGCTCCTGTCGTCTGCGCTCGTATTGCTCATGACCCCGGGTCTGGCACTGTTCTACGGTGGCCTCAACCGGTCCAAGGGCGTTCTGAACATGATGCTGATGAGCTTCTCCGCCATTGGGCTCATCTCGATTCTCTGGGCTCTCTACGGCTTCTCGCTCGCGTTCAGCGCGAACGGGTCCGAGGGCCTCAACAACATCATCGGCAACTTCGGTTACGCCGGCACCAGCACCAGCTGGGTGGGCGAGATGTGGGGCGAGACCGGCATCCCCACGTACGTCTTCATGGCCTTCCAGATGATGTTCGCGATCATCACGGTGGCCCTGATCAGCGGCGCCGTGTCCGACCGTTTCAAGTTCGGCGGCTGGGTCCTCTTCGCGCTGGGCTGGTTCACGCTCGTCTACGTGCCGGTGGCTCACTGGGTGTGGGGCGGCGGCTTCATCGGCGCCCAGATCAAGGCGCTCGACTTCGCCGGTGGCACCGCGGTGCACATCAACGCCGGCGCCGCGGCCCTCGCCCTGGCGCTGATCCTCGGCAAGCGTATCGGCTGGCCGCGCGAGAACATGCGGCCGCACAACGTGCCGTTCGTGGCCCTCGGCGCCGGCATCCTCTGGTTCGGCTGGTTCGGCTTCAACGCCGGTTCCGAGCTGACCGTCGACAGCACCACCGCGGTCGCCTTCGTCAACACGCAGCTCGCCACCGCGGCCGCCGTGGTCGGCTGGCTCGTCGTCGAGTGGATCCGCGACCGCAAGCCCACGCTGGTCGGCGGTTCCTCCGGCGCGATCGCCGGTCTGGTCGCGATCACCCCGGCCTGTGGCTTCATCGCCCCGCTGCCGGCCGTGCTGCTCGGCCTCATCGCGGGCGTTCTCTGCGCCCTGGCCGTCGGCCTGAAGTACCGCTTCGGCTACGACGACTCGCTCGACGTCGTCGGCGTCCACTTCGTCGGCGGCTGGATCGGCTCGCTGTTCATCGGTCTCTTCGCCACGACCCAGGTCAACGGCGCCATCACCGATGTGCTGGGCGCCTCCGAGGGCCTGTTCTACGGCGGCGGCGCGACCCAGCTCGGCCGCCAGTTCGTCGGCAGCCTGGTCGTCACGGTCTACTCGTTCGCCATCGCCGCGGTGCTCGCTCTGATCCTCAAGGCCGTCAAGCTCGGCCGGGTCAGCGAGGAGGCCGAGGTCGGCGGCATCGACATCAGCGACCACGGCGAGTCCGGTTACGACCTCACCCCGGCCGGTGGCGCCGGCGGTGGCAGCGCGTTCGCCATGGCGGGCATCAAGCCCAGCGCTTCGGTTGACGCTGACGGCAAGGCCGACACCAGCCAAAAAGTCGCCGGTTAGATACTTCTATGACTGCACCGATGGAAGGACTGAGCATGAAGCTGGTGACCGCGGTCATCAAGCCGTACCAGCTCGACGCGGTGAAGGAGGCTCTGCACGCGCTCGGCGTGACCGGCCTGACCGTGAGCGAGGTACAGGGCTACGGCCGGCAGAAGGGGCACACCGAGGTATACCGCGGCGCGGAATACACGGTGGAGTTCCTGCCCAAGATCAAGGTCGAGGTGGTGACCGACGAGATCGACGTCGAGAAGATCGTCGACGCCGTCGTCACCGCGGCCAAGACCGGCAAGATCGGCGACGGCAAGGTCTGGGTCACGTCGGTCGACGACGTGATTCGGGTCCGCACCGGCGAGCGCGGCCTCGACGCGCTCTGACCTGCAAGAATGCCTAACATGTCCAGCGAGCTGCCGACCCCGCCGCAGGTGCCGGTCGGCGGCTCGCCGGACAAGCTCCGCGAACACATCGGCGCCGCCGCCCGGCAGGATCGGGCTGCGGCGCTCGATGCTTGGCTACGCGAGATGTTCCCCGCCCACGTTCCCGGGGTCAGCCTGGTCGCGGTGGGCGGGCTGGGCCGGCGCGACTGCGCCCCCTACAGCGACCTCGACCTCGTGCTGCTGCACAACGGCGCGGCCGGCATCGACCGGGTCGCCGCCTCGCTCTGGTATCCGATCTGGGACGCCCGGCTCGGCCTCGACCACTCCGTGCGCACCCTGCCGGAGGCGCTGTCGGTCGCGCACGACGACGTCAAGGTCTCCCTCGGCCTGCTCGACGCCCGCCACGTGGCCGGCGACGCGGCCCTCACCGCCGAACTGGTGACAGCGGCGGGCGACCAGTGGCGGCGGACCGCGGTGCGGCTGCTGCCCGCGCTCAAGGAACTCACCACCACCCGCTGGGCCAGTCACGGCGAACTCGCGTTCCTGCTCGAAGGCGACCTGAAGGAAGCGGCGGGCGGGCTGCGCGACGTCACCCTGCTGCGCGCGATCGGCCGCGCCGGGGTCGCCGACACCATGCGCCCGGCCGTCCGGGCGGCGAACCTGCGGCTGCTCGACATCCGCGACGCCCTGCACCTGGCGGTCGGGCGGCGCGTCGACCGGCTGGTCGCCCAGGAACGGGTGGCCGTGGCCGAACTGCTCGAGCTGGACGACGGGGACGCGCTGCTGCGGCGGGTCGCGGGCGACGCCCGTACGGTGGCTCATGCTCTTGACGACGCCTGGCGGGCCGCTGATCGGCTTCGCAACGGCCGCCGGCGGGGTCTGCCCGGGGGAACGCCGACCCGCCGCCCGGTCGCCCGCGACGTGGTCGAACAGGACGGCGAACTGGTGCTGGCCCGTACGGCGATCGGACCGGTGCCCGACCCCAGCCTGTCGCTGCGTGTAGCCGCCGCGGCCGCCACCGTGCAGCTGCCCATCGCGCGTGCGACCAGCGAATGGCTTGCCGCGTTCTCGCCGCCGCTGCCCAGCCCATGGCCGCCCGCCGCCCGCGCCGCACTCGTCTCGCTGCTCGGCTCGGGGCCCGGCCTGCTGCCCACGTGGGAGACCTGCGACCGGTACGGGCTGATCGACGCGTGGCTGCCGGAATGGGCGCGGATGCGCAGCCTGCCCCAGCATCACCCGATCCACCGCTTCACCCTCGACCGGCACCTCGTGCAGGCCGCGTACGAGGCCACCGCGTACGCGCGTGAGGTGGACCGTCCCGACCTGCTGCTCATCGGCGCTTTCCTGCACGACGTGGGCAAGGGCCTGCCCGGGGACCACAGCGTGGTCGGCGCCCCGATCGCCGCCGACATCGCCACCCGGATCGGGCTGCCGCCGGCCGACGTGGCGACGATCGAGAAACTCGTACGGCTGCACCTGCTGCTGCCCGACGTGGCGACCCGCCGCGACCTCAGCGACCCGATGACGATCTCGGCGGTGGCCGAGACGGTGGGCGACCCCACGACCCTCGACCTGCTGCACGCGCTGGCCCGCGCCGACTCGCTGGCCACCGGGCCGGCCGCCTGGTCGGACTGGAAGGGCCGGCTGATGGACGAGCTGGTCAGGCGGGTGCACACGGCGCTCGACACAGGCGAGCTGCCGGAACCGCCGGCGCCGGACCCGGAGCTGCTCGACGGGGACCTGCCGGCGGTTCACCTCGACGGGGACCGGTTGGCGGTTGCCGCCGCCGACCGGCGGGGGTTACTGGGGGCGGTCGCGGCGTGTCTGGCCATGCACCGGCTCGACGTGGTGGGGGCGAACGCGAGCACTGTCGACGGGCGGGCCATCGTCGAGTTCTTCACCCAGCCGCGCTACGGGAGCCCGTACGACCCGGTGGCGCTCGCGGCCGACCTGCGCCGGGTGGCGGCGGGGGACGTGTCGGTGACCCAGCGGGTGCGGGCGCGGGCCATGAGCGCCCGGGGCGGCACGGCCTCGCCCCGGGTGGTGTGGCAGCGGGACGTGGCGACCGACGCGGCCGTGATGGAGTTGCGGGCGGCCGACTCGCCGGGGCTGCTCTATCGGGTGGCGACGGCGCTGGACGAGGCCGGGGCGGAGGTGCGGGCGGCCCGCATCTCGACCCTGGGCGGGGATGTCGTGGACGCTTTCTACCTGGTCGGGCCGTGGAATGACGCGGCCGAGCGGGATCGGGTGACGGCAGCGGTGCTGGCGGCGGTGTAGGACCGCTGGGGTTTGGCGGCGTGTAACCCACGCTGCCGGTGGCGCGTTAGCCGGGGCATGCGGCCACACGTATCCGGACTGCTCGATGATCATGTGACGGCGGGCGGTTCGCGGCTGCGGCTCGCGCTGACGGCGACCGCCGTGCGCAACCGGTCGCTGGAGGCCCGCGAGCTGATGGCACGGGCCGCGCTCGGTGAACACGGCACGCTTGACCAGCTGCTGCACGCGGCCCGGACCGGTGACCGGCGATGGCTGCGGCGTATCCGGCGCAAGGTCGACCCCGGGCTGGTGGCGGCGGTCGCGCACATCCTGGGGTTGCAGGAGCTGCTGCCGACCGACCGCGACGACGCGTCGGCGCTGTTCGAGCTGGTGCGGCGGGCCTGCGGGGCGCGGGCGTTGTCGCCCGCCAACCAGACGCTGCACGTTCAGCTGGCGCTGATTCACCAGGGGCCGGAGCGGGCCCGGAAGCTGATGCGGCGCTACCTGAAGATCGGCGAGTCGGCGCGGGCTGTGCTGAACGTCGACCTGCTCGCCGGTCGACGGGGGTGGGCGAGTGCTTTCGCGGCCCTGATGCCGGAACCGGGGCCGGTGGTGGCGGACGCGGACGGGGCCGTTGTCCGCGCTGGGAATGCCTGTTCTGACGACACTGCGTCGGCGGGCGCGGGGGCCGTTGGGGGTGCTTCTGCCGGCGGCGCTTTCGCAGGCGGCGCTTCTGGGGGTGGTGCTCCTGCGGGTGACGCCACCTCGCCCACGTCATCCGCGAAGCCCTCCAACTGCACCCCGGCGGGCGCTTCTTCCGCGGTCGGTGTTGCGGTGCCGTTTGATCGGCTGACCACGGCTGCCGTGGAACGGGTGGAGGGGGCGCATCGCGTTTCGGTGGTTGTCACGGCGTACCGGCCCGATCGGGGGTTGATCACCGCGGTGCGGTCGATCCTCGCGCAGAGCTGGAGCAACACCGAGGTGATCATCGTGGACGATGCCTCGCCGCCCGAGTTCGAGCCGGTGCTGCGCGAGGCGGTGGCCCTGGGCGATCGCATCACGTTGATCCGGATGCCGGAGAACTCGGGCACGTACGCGGCCCGCAACGCCGGGCTCGACGCGGCCGGCGGGGAGTTCGCCACCTTTCAGGACTCCGACGACTGGTCGCACCCCCGGCGGATCGAGCTGCAGGTGCGGCCGCTGATCGAGGACCGGCGACTGGTCGCCACGACGTCGGACGGGCTGGCGGTCACCGACGAGCTGATGTGCACCCGGCCGGGCGTGCGCAGCGGGCGGTTCAACCCGTCGTCGCTGATGCTGCGGCGGGGCACGGTGCTGCGTACGGTCGGCTATTTCGACCGGCTGCGCAAGGCGGCCGACTCCGAGTACATCGGGCGGATCCACGCCGCTTTCGGGGCGGGACGGGTGCGGCACCTCGACTCGTTGCCGCTCGCGCTCATCCGGCTCTCGGCCGGTTCGCTGTCGCGGGCGGAGATCCGGCCGCACTGGATGCATCCGGCGCGGACGGCGTACATGTCGGCCTATCAGCGGCACCACCAGCTGATCGCCCAGCGGCGGGCGGGCGCCTACCGGCCGGCGGACGGGTCGGACCGGCCCTTCCCGGCTCCGGATCACCTGCTCGGCACCGTACGGGATCGGGCCTATGACGTGGTGATGGTGGCGGACTGGCGTTTCCTGGAGAGCGCGCAGCGGACGGCCCTCGACGAGCTGCGCGCCCTGAAAACCGCCGGTCTGCGGGTGGCGCTTCTGCAGTTCGACTCGTACCGCGCGATCCACCTGCGCCGCATTCCGCTGGCGGCGGCCGTGCAGGACCTGGTCAACGACGGGACCGCCGACCGGATCGCGCTCGAGGACTCCGTGTCGGCGGCGCTGGTGGTGGTGCGTCAGGCGGGGGTGCTGCATTTCGCGGCCTCCGTGGAATCGGGTGTACGGGCGCGGCGTGCCCTGATCGTGGCGGACCGCGCGCCCGTACGAGCCGACGGCAGCGACCACCGGTACGACCCGACGACGTGCGCGGACGTGACACGGCGGCTGTTCGGGGCCGAGCCCACCTGGGTTCCGCAGGACCCGGGAGTGCGGGCCGCCCTGCGTGGGGTCGCGGAGGTGGAGCCGGACGACCTGCCGCTCGCGCCGGTGCCGGGCGGGTGGGTCGCCGAGCGTACGGGGGCCTCGGCCGGCTCGCCGATCGTCGGCACCGACCTGTGCGACGCGGCGAACTGGCCGCTGGACGCCGCCGACAGCCTCGCCGTGTGCCGCCGGTTGACCCGGGCCGACGTACGGGTTCGTCTGGCTGATCGGCCCGCGGGCACGTGTGCTGCTCCGGTGGCGGCGACGTGGCTCGCCTATCGGACGGAGGACGTCGAGCCTCGGCCGTTCCTGCACCAGCTCGACTTCTATCTGCACTTTCCGCCGCGGGAGCAGACCGAATGGTATTCACGCCCGGCCTGGGAGGCCGCGGCGGTGGGGTGCGTGGTGGTGATGCCCGAACGGTATCGGGGTCTTTACGGGGATGCGGCGGTGTACTGCACACGGTCCGAAGTGGAGGCTCTGATCGCACGTTATCGGGCCGACCCGGCGCTGTACGCCGAGCAGAGCCGCCGTGCGCGCCGGACCATGGCCGCCGAGTGTGCGCGGGAGCGCTTCGTGTCGCGGATCCTCTCGTCGCTGCCCGCCTCCTCGATGTCTCCGCTGCTGCCGATCTCGTAGCGGTCGCCGGATTTACCGGCCGCCGTGGAGTTGTGGTTATGTCCCTTGCCGGCGGCCTGGGTGTCGCTGGTGTGTTGGTTGCCGGCGGCCTGGACGTGCCTGACGTGTCGCTCGTCGGCGGCTTGGGTGTGTCTGGTGTGTCGCTCGCCGGCGGCTTGGGTGTGTCTGGTGTGTCGCTTGCCGGCGGCTTGGGCGTCTCCGGCGTGTCGCTTGCCGCCGATTCCGGTGTCGTCGTGGTGCTCGCTGACGATCCCGTAACGGGCCGGGTCGGTGTGGCGTTGAGTTCGATGTGCGGACCACCATGACCAGCCTGCTGCGGCTCGCCCGGGCCGTGGC
Source organism: Paractinoplanes brasiliensis (assembly GCF_004362215.1). NCBI lineage: Bacteria > Bacillati > Actinomycetota > Actinomycetes > Micromonosporales > Micromonosporaceae > Paractinoplanes > Paractinoplanes brasiliensis. Next base: position 4,805,360 of record NZ_SNWR01000001.1, read on the forward strand.
GCGCCGGTTGCGCGGCCTGTCCCGCCGGCAGATCGCCGGCATGATCGTCATAGTGCCGCTGGCGGTGGGCGTCGCGATCTCGTCGATGATCGGGCAGGCCGCCGTGGCCACCGGGCTGCTCGCGCTGCTGCTGACCGCCGTGCTGGCCGGCGTGGTGCACCTGTCGCGCCGGATCGGCGGCGTGAACCGCTCGACCCAGGAGGCCGTACGTGAGCTGCGTGCGACCGTCGATCAGTTGCAGCGCCGGGTGATCGCCGCGGTCGAGAAGGAACGGCTCGCCGCGGGGGACCGGCACCAGGAGGTCACCGAGGCCATGGCCCGCACCGAGCGGCTCACCGGCCGCGGGGCGGAGCTGCTGCTGCGGGAGCAGAGCCGGGAGATCGAGGCGCTGTTCCAGCTCTTCCAGACGGTGACGCCACGCGCGCCGATGCCTTCGTCGGCGCCGGGTTCGCAGCCCACGGACCTGCTCGGGCTCGTGCACGCGGCCCGGGAACGCCGGCCCGCGCTGACGGTGGCGCTGGGATGCGGGCCCGCGATCGTCTGGCTCGGATACGCGCTGGCGGAGACGGGTGGACGACTGGTTGCTGTCGATCATGATGCTGGCCGGGTTTCGCTCGTACGGGGTTGGCTGGCCGAACACGGGTTGGGCTCGGTCGAGGTGCGGCAGGTGGGCGTGGCCGAGCTGGTCGTGGAGGGGCGGACGGTGGACTGGTACGACGTCGAGCACCTGGACGGGCTCAGCGACATCGACCTGCTGCTCGTGGACGGTGACCTGGCGCCCGCCACCCCTGACCCGCTGGCGCCCGCACTGCACGTGCTGGGGCGCCGGCTGGCAATGGGCGCGGCGGTCGTGGTGGACGAGGAACCTCGGGTCGCCCCGCGCCAGGGTGGCGGCTTCGGCTTGACCTCGCGACAACGCCTGCCCGGCCGGTGGACCGCGCTGACGCAGCCACACAGTACGACCGTCACCACCCCCATTTAGGCACCTGTGGATAACCTCGGCACCGCCATTTCCGCCTGTGGACAAGCCAAGCCGCTCTGGCGGACTCGGGCGTACCCTCGACGCGGCGGTTCGGTTGTGGAAGAGCCGGTCCGCTACCCCTGACCGACAGCAGGGATACGCCGATGACCGACGCCACCCGCTTCTCCGACGAGCTTCGCCGCCTCCGAGCCGAGCGCGGCCTCTCCTACCGCGCACTGGCGGGGCTGGCCCATCACGGCAAGAGCTACATCGAGGACCTCGAGAGAGGCCGCAAGTCACCGAACGAGGCGGTCGCCTCTCGGCTGGACCAGGCACTCGGCGGAAGCGGACGACTTATGGCTGCGCTCCGGTCCACTGCCCGTGACGACGAAACAGACGGTGAGCTGGACGCCCTTGAGCTTGTCCGTCGTGTGACGGCATCGGACGTGAGCGCGGAGACACTCGATCGGCTCGAACAGGCTGCGGACGCGCTTGCGATGGCGTACGCGACGACTCCGCCGGAGGTTCTTCTGCGCCGAGTCCGGTGGCACCTGGAACTCGTCGGGACGTTGGTCGACGCGCGAAAGACGCTCGTCCAGCACGAAAGGCTGCTCGTCATCGGCGGTTGGCTCTCGCTTCTGCGGGCGACGCTGCACATCGACATCCAGCAGGGCGCGGCGGCTGCCGCCCACCTTCGTACGGCGGCCCAGCTGGCGGACCAGACCGGGCATCGCGAGATCGCGGCCTGGTGCCTGGAAACCCGAGCCTGGGCCGTGCTCACGACCGGCGACTACCGGCAAGCCCTCGAACTCTCGCAGCACGCCCAGGAGATCGCTCCGGCGGGCGGCTCAGCCATCGTTCAGGCCACCGCACAGGAGGGCCGGGCCTGGGCACGGCTGGGCGACCGTATCCAAACCCGGCGAACCCTGGACCGGGTCGAGCGGCTCGCTGGTCAACGAACGCCGCCGGACCATCCCGAACACCACTACCAGTACGACCCGGCGAAGGCCCACGCGTACGCCGCGACGACGCTTGCCTGGGCGGGCGACCCCGCGGCGGAGGCGGTGGCACGGGACGTGATCACGGAACTCGAGCAGGAGGGCGCCCGCCCTCGTCGAGTAGCCTCCGCCCAGCTCGACCTTGGTCTGGCGCTGCTGGCGGACGGTCGCCCGGACGAGGCGGCAGCGGTGGCGACCCGGGCGATCAGCTCCGGACGGATCGTCCCGTCGAACTGGTGGAGGGCAGCTGAGGTAGTCAACGGTGTCCAGCGCGCCGGCATTGCCGAGGCACGGGATCTGCGGGAGGTAGCGGAGAACCATCGGCCGGCGCTCACAACGTAGGCGGGACGGTGTGTCCGCCAGGTTGCGGACACCCGCACGGCATCAGCGGACGTTGCGGACCTCCTGTTGGCCGTTGGGGGCGGGCACGCTGCGACTATGCGTCTGATGCTTCCGTGGGGACCGAAAGCCCGGTACCGGCGAGCGCTCGCCGCCGCCCGCAAGTGGCAGGAGGACGAGCGTCGCAACGCGTTCGCACGCCTTCGCCTCCAGGCAGCAACAGAAGACATGAGCCAGGAGCCCGGTGAGCGTGAGTTACGGGCATGGCAGGGGCGCTGACCAGTGAACATCACCCGGGCCGGCCGTCCTGGGACTGCCTGGCATGCGGCAAGCCTTGGCCGTGCGACCCGGCACGCGAGGCTCTCGCTCTTGAACTGGGCCGGACGCCACTTGCGATGTACCTCTGTGCGCATCTTCATGAGGCTGCCCGCGACATGCCCACCACATCGCCCGGCGAACTCTACGAGCGTTTCCTGGCCTGGACACGCGGCCCTGCTCGAAGGGCCGGAACGGCTGGGCCCGCATCGTGTCCACATTGAGCGGGCAACACCGAAGGCTGGAAAAATACCGCTACCCCGCCGCGGGGGACGGCGGGGTAGCGGTGTGCGGGGATGGGGGGTGGTGCGTCCCCGCTGTCGGGGCGGCGGGGGCCGCTCCGAAGCCTTGTGCCTATGGAATCGGCCGTCGCGGGGGCGGGTTGACGATCTGCGGGGTGCGAAAAAGTCGCGCTTGGGTTGCCGGGGTCAGCTCTGGGAGGCCAGCCAGGCGACGCGTTCGGCGTACAGCTCGTGGGCGTGGTGACGGCGTACGAAGTCGGCGCCGCGGGTGGCCTGGTCGCGTAGCGCACGGCGGTTGGCGTGCAGGCGGGTGATCGTGTCCTGCACCTCGTCGGGGGCGCAGTACACGGCTGCGTCGCCGAAGGCGGGGGCGTAGCGGTACGGCAGTACGGCCACGCAACCGGCGGCCAGCGCGGCAAGCACGTCGGGGGACGGGTCGGCGGGCTCGTCGTCGGCGGGCAGGTGCAGGTAGAAGTCGATCTGGTAGAGGAACGAGCGCAGGCTGACGTCGCCCGGTCCGTAGACCAGCCAGCTTCGCGGGGGGCCGAAACGACCGAACGAGCGGGGCGCCGAGCCGGTCGTGTCGAGCAGGCGGACGTCGAGGCGGGCGGTGTCGGGCAGTTCGTCGCGCAGGCGGCGCCATTCGGAGCGGCCGCCCCGGCAGTGCCGGCCGATCACCGGGCGGTCGGCCCGCGGGCCCCGGCGGTCGAGTCGCCACTGCGCGGCGTCGAGGGTGCTGGGCAGGTCGAGTTTGGCCAGCGCTGCTTCGGCGCCCGAGAGCAGGCGTCGTCCGTCGGCGCCGGCGGGCGCCCACAGCGGGTTGCGGCCGAACAAGCGGAGTGAGGCTGCTGCGGCTAGCGGGACGACGGCCGTGTCCTCGATCACGACTCGTTGCGCCCGTACGCCGCTGGGCAGGTCGGGCGCGTGCTGCAGGACCCGGGCCGAGCGGGCCACCACGAGCCTCGCCCGTACGTCGTCGGTCAGCTCGACCTGGGTGAGTTCGCCGCTGTTGATCAGCAGCTGGACGGAAGGGTCGAGGTCGTGCGGGCCGTCGCGCAGGTTGGTCAGCGTGTCGAGGTGCAGCAGGGCGGCCCGCAAGCCGCGCGCGGCCAGCGCACGCAACTGCCCGATCCCGGCGACCCCCGCGCCGCCGGCCGTCGTCCAGTCACCCGCGATCACCGTGTCGTACGCCTTGGCCCCGGTCTCCCCGAGCAACAGCCGCGGCGCCGCAAAAGGCCGCCCACCCGCCAGATCCGGTCCGCCCGCGGAAGGCCGCTCGCCCGCAAGTGCCGGTCCGCCTGCGGAAAGCCGCTCGCCCGCAGAAGCCGGTCCGCCCGCAAAAGCCGACGCGTGCCACAGCGAGAACGCCGAACGATAGGACCGTAGCGCCGGATGCAACCACCCCGGCCGCTCGACGGGATCGGGCCCGGAGCAGCGGATCAGGCTGAGCGGCAGGCCGTCTGCTTGAGACACCGCCGAGTCGCCGAGGACAGCGCGAATCCGTGCGACGTACTCGAGTTCCCCTCCCACGCGTACGGCATCGAAGTGCCCGACATGACGAAGCGCCCGCTCCCGCCGCAGCATCAGCGGCGACGACGAAAGCGACACGCCGGAGGAAGGTTGAGTCACCACCAGCTCCGGCGTCACCCGCAGCCCGCGGCACGTCGTGGCGAACACGTTCTCGTCGGCCAGCAACGGCCCCACCTGCCGTTCCAGGCGCAGCGGATGCGACCAGCCGTCCGCGTCCTGGAACGTCACGAAGTCCCCGGTCGCAGCGTCCAGTCCGGCGTTTCGGGCCACGAAACGACCGGCGTCCGCGAGCATCCGGATCACCCGTACGCGGGGGTCGAGCGCCGCGGCCGCCCGCAGCACCGGCGAGAACTCCGGGGGCGACCCGGCGTCCACGACCAGGATCTCGTGGTTGGTCCATGTCTGCCGTGCCAGCGAACGCACCGCCGTCAGCAACTCCTGTCCGGGCTGCCGCGTGGCGACGACAGATGTGATCCGCAGTGGGTGACCGACGCGTTGCACCGGCCCGGTGGTGATCCGGTCGAACGGCTTCCCGGGCCCGTCCGCCACGTGCACGCGCGGCGCCGGCATCAGCGCCGCGAAATTCCAGTGTCCAACCCCTTGCGCGTACGGGTTGGCCAGGTCGACGGTCAACGCCAGCCGCACCGCCGCCGGCGCCGACGGGTACGAAGCGAGCAGTTCGGCGGCCTTCGGCAGGTCCCCGCAGGCGTACGCGATCTGGCAGTGCAGCCCTTGATGTTCGGGCGCGACCTCACCGCGGCTCCGTGCACCGTCGAGCATCTCGAGCGCCTCGGCCTGGTCACCGGCACGCAGGTCTTGCAGCGCGATCACCCGGGCCAGTTCGCCGAGCACCCAGGGGTCGCCGGTTTCGGCCGCCCGGGCCAGCGGCGCCCGTGCGGCGATCGACCGCGCTTGCAGGGCGGCGACGGCCAGGGGATGTGTGTTCTCCACAACCGGTCCAACGATCAAGGGCGCTGGGTGAATTGTCCGTATCGCCCTGTTGGTGCGGGTCGTTGACCATGCCGTGTACGACGTCGCCATCCTGTCCGACCTGCGACACCCGGGCGGCAACTCGGCGAGCATCGTCGCGGAGGTGCGGGCCCAGGCGGCCGCCGGCCTGACCACTGTGCTGGTCCACGTGCCCTCGCCCCGGCTCCGGCACGTCCGCCCGTTCGAGTCGCGGGTAGTCGCCTGCCTGCGTGACGGGCTCGCCGACCTGGCCGATGACGACGACGAGATCGACGCCCGGGTGCTGCTGATCCGCCGGCCGGGCGCCTTCACGATCGATCCGCCCGCCGTTCGCGCGGGGCACACGATCGCCGTGCTCGACCAGCTGCCCGGAGATTTCGGCGAGGTGCGCGAGCACGTCGAACGCCGCTTCGGCCCGCTGGTGGTGTGGGCGCCGGTGAACGCGCGGGTCCGCGAGGAGGTGCTGCGGGTCGCGCCGGGGATCGCGCTGCCCGAGACCGACTGGCACGAGATCATCGACGTGGCCGAGTGGCGGCACGAGCGCCGTCCACATTCGACGGTCCCGGTGCTCGGGTGGCACAGCGGGCCCGACGCGGGCGAGTGCCCCGACACGCCGGACGTACGGGTGCGGCTGCTGGGCGGCGGCGAGTCGTTCCGCGAATTCCTCGGCACGCTCGACTTCTTCGTCCACTTCCCGGACCCCGTACGGGCGCCGGCGGGCCGGTCGGTCCTCGAGGCGATGGCGAGCGGGGTGCCCGTGATCGCCGCCCCGCACCTGCGTTCGGCTCTCGCCGAGGCCGCGGTCTACACGCACCCGGCCGGCGTCCGCGATCTCGCCCTGCGCCTGCACCAGGACAGGCCCGCGTACGAGGCTCTGGCCGCCCGCGCCCGTTCCTTCGTGACCGAGCAGTTCGGCAGCGCCTCGCACCTGGCCCGGCTCGCCTCGCTGGGTGTGCTGCCCCGCGCGGCCGTCCCGTCGCCGCGCACGGAGATGCAGCCCAGCGCCCGCCCGGCCCGCCGGGTCCTGCTCGTCGGCGACGACATCGCCCGGTTCCGGGCCGTCGCGCGCCGGTTGCCGGCCGACATCGAGCCGGTCGTGGTCGCCGGTTCGGCCGGGCTGCCCGCCGCGCACGCCGCCGGTCTGCTCACCGAGTACCTGCCGTCCGCGGCCGACCTCGGGGCGCCCGAGAACCGCTGGGCCGGGTTCGTGCGTGACCGGCTGCGCCACCTGATCGAGCTCTACGGCCCGCGTGCGGTGCTGGTCGGCGGGGTGCCGCACGACGGGATCGTCGCCGCCGTCGAGGAGAACGAGGGTCCGCGCTGGCTGTGGCTGCGGGCGGCGATGTGGCGTCGCGGCGCCGGCGGGCAGTGGGCGGCCCGCGGCGCGTTGTTCAGCGGGATCCTGGAGCCGGGCGAGTTCGCGGCCGGCGGCGACGAGGGCTGGACCACCACGGCGCGGGCCGGGGTGAGCACGGTCGACCCGATCACCGAGCTGCCGCGTAAGCCCCGCCGCCGTACGGCGGAGAATACGCTGCTCTGCCGGGGCGTGGTCGCCTCACTGCCCGGCTTCACCGTCGCCGAGGCCCGTCCCGGCGAGCTGGGCGGCATCGCCGTGGCCGTGTCCCGGGCCGACTACACGAACTTCCACGAGCTGATCGGGGCCCGGGTGCCGACGGTGTTCGTGCCCGACCCCGACGGCGCCGACGACGAGCTGGCCCGGGCCCGGTTCGCCGCCGCGGCCGGGGTGGCGATCTGCGCGACGACCGACGACGAGGCCGCCGCGGCACTCGAACGGCTGGCCGATCCGGCGGCCCGGGAGGCGCTCGCCCGGCGCTGCGCCGAGCTCTCGTTCGGCAACGGCGCCGGGGACGCCGCGGCCTGGCTGGCCGGGCACTGCCGGGAACGATCCGGGACGGGGGTCCGAAGTGCTCGATGAGCCCGACGCGTCCGACCTCGCCCTGGCCCGGTGGGAGGTGGCCACGCTGACCGGCCGGTTGCGCTGCGTCGAGGACGAGCGCGATGCCGCCGTACGGGAGCGGGACCGTCAGCGGGAGCTGGTGCTGGCGTTGCGCCGCAGCCGCTCGTACCGGCTCGGTCGCACGCTGGTCGACCTGGCCCGCGACCCCATGCGCGAGGGCCCGTCGATCGCCGGCCGGGCGGCCCGGCGGCTGCGTCGTCGCGCGGTGATCGAGGCAGCTCGTCCCCGTCCGCCGGCGTCACCCGCGCCCCCGGTGCCGGGCCGGGTCTACGTGGCGATCGGGTTGTCCCGGGCGGGCTCGCACGCGCTTGTCCGGGCGCTGCGCCAGCGGGTGCTCGTCGACGCCGACCACCTGCCGGTGGTGGTCACCGACCAGCCGGCCCTGCGCGGCCTGCAGGTGCCCGGCGTGGTGCTCGAATACCTGCCCGACCCGGCGACCTGGTCGCGGCACGAACCCGGTTCGCGGTGGGAGTCGCTGCTGGCCGGCCGGGTCGCCCAGCTGTGCCGCGACCATCGGGCCTCCCGGGCGACGGTGATAGATCCGCGGGACCCGCCCACGCTGGCCCGGCTGCTCGAGAGCGTCACCGATCGATCGGCGGGCTCGTTGACCTGAGGCATGAGCGCCCCGACGCTGGATGCCCCGCCCGCCGCCCCGCGCGTGGGCCTGCGTTTCGTCGTCGAGGGGCCGCCGGTCGGCGCGCTCTGGCGGCGGGCGCTGCTGCGGGCCGTGCTGGTGCCGTTGCCGGTGCTGGCCCCTCTGGTCGCGCTGGCGCCGAGCCGGGACCACCGGTTCAACCTCTACTGGCACGGCGGCCTGTTCCGCGACGACCCGCTGCGGATCGTGCCGCACACGCTCGACTCGCTCCCCGGCTACCTGCGGCTGGGCAACTTCCGCCTGTTCGGCCGGATGCTCGAGAAGGCCCTCGACACGGCCGCGTATGCCCTGAGCGAGGTGCTGGGCCTGCCGGTGAACGTCGGTTTCCGGCTCGTCTCGTTCCTGTCGGCGCTGCTGCTGTGCGTGGTTGCCGTCCTGCTGGCCGAGAGCGTGGTGGCCCGGGGCGAACTGTTCCGTCGTCCACCGTCCACAGTGGCGGCGGTCGTGCCGTTCGGGGTCGCGGCCGGGTTCGTGGCGTCCGGCGGGTCGAGCCCGATCGTGTTGTTCGGCGGGCTCTACCTGGCGTCGGCCGCTCTCGTTCTCGGAGTTGCCGCCGGGCTCTGCCGCATCGATCCCGGCCGGCCGCTCCGCTGGTGGTGGATGCCGTTGCTGATGCTCGGCGGCGCGGCCCTCGCGGCCTTCAACGAGATCGCCGCCCTCGCCCTGCCGCTCGCCACCCTGGCCGTGCTGCTGCGCGGTTGGCTGGTGCTCGGCCTGTCCCCGGGCCGGTTGTTCACCGCGGCCCCCGCCCGTGCGCTTTCGTTGCTGTGGCTGGGTTTCCTGCCGATCTTCCTTGCCGTCCGGGTCGTGATCCAGCGCTATTGCTCGACCGGCGACTGCTACAAGGGTTCGGACGTGCGGCTCACCGCCGACAGCTTTCAAGCCTTCCCCGTACGCGCTATCGACTGGCTGCCTCCGCTGATGTGGCGCGCCGCGACGGCCGGTGGCAGCGCGCGCCCGTGGCTGGGCGGAACGGTTCTGGTGGTCGCGCTGATCGTGCTGGGACTGCTGGCCCGGCACGCGATTCGCGACCTGCCACGGCTGTCCCGGGTGAGCGGGCGTGCGGCGCTCGCCCTGGCCCTGACCGCCGGCGCGCTGGTGCTGCTGGGCGCCGCGATGGGGTCGCTCAACGCCGACGTGCAGCACCTGGTGACGGGCGGGAAGTGGGGCTGGGGGTGGCGTGACTCCGCGGTGACGACGACGGCGGGGGCGTTGCTCGTGGCGGCGGCGCTGCACCTCGTACGGAAACGTGGGGTTGTCCTGATCGCCGTGGTGCTGCTGGCCCTGACGGCTGCCGTGTCCGCCGCCGCCAACAAGCGTCAGCGGGACACCACGATGGCGACGCCCGCGGCCCGGCTCGCCGACCGGATCGCTGTCGAGATGGCCGACTTCGACCCGGGTCCGGACGGCGCGGCCCGTCGATGTGCGCTGCGGGCCGAGTTCCTGAAGCTGTACGGGGATTGGCCGTTCTCGGTGCACCGCTTCGACGAATCACTGGAGGCCGCCTCCCAGCAGCGGGCCGGAGTCGCGTTCTGCCCGGGCCCGCGCGGATGAGCAGCGGGCCGGGACCGCGCGGGGTGCGGGCGTAACCAGGGACGCCGGGCCGCGTTGACGTGGACGAACCGAAGATCAGGAGGAGGGCCGATGCGTCGTTTGCGCAGCCTCACCCGGCGTCAGGCGATTCTGGCGGCCGGCGCGTGCGTGCTCTGCGCGGCGGTCGCGGCGGCCGCGCTGACCGGGAACGTCACCGTCGCCCTGACCCTGCTGGCGGTCTTCTTCACGATCCTGTTCGGCGGCCTGCTGCTGATCGCGCGGCGGATCTCCGGGCTGGCCCGGGCGCAGCGCCGGCAGCAGAACGACGTGCGCGCGGTGCTCGACCAGACCCAGCGGCGGCTGCTCGGCGCGATGGAGGATCTGTTGCTGCACTCGGGTGACCGGCACCGGGAGCTGACCGGCGCGCTGGCCGGCCAGATGCGCACGCACACCCGCGACATCGAGGCCATCGTCCAGCTGTTCCAGCGGGTCACGCCGCGGGCGCCGATGCCACCCACCCCCGCCCCGGCCGAGTTGCTGGAGCTGTTGCACCTGATCCGCACCCGCAAGCCGCGGCTCGCCGTCGAGCTCGGCAGCGGAATGTCGACGGTGTGGCTGGCGTACGCGATGGAACAGGTCGGCGGCCGGCTGGTGTCGCTGCACCACGAGCCGGACGCGGCCGAACCGGTCCGGGCCGCCGTGGCCACGCACGCGCTCGTCCCGGTGGCCGAGGTGCGGGCGGCGCCGTTGCGCCCGGTGCCCGTGGGGGAGAGAACCTTTCCCTGGTACGACCTGGAGGCGCTGGCCGATCTGCACGACGTCGACCTGCTGGTGATCGCCGGGCCGCCCGGCACGACCTCGCCCGACGCCCGCTTCCCGGCGATGGCCCTGCTCGAGGAACGGCTGGCCGACGCGGCGGCGGTGTTCGTCGCCGACGAGCGGGACGTGCTGGGACGGTGGCTGGAAACGACGGAGGGCCTCACCCGTGAAGGTGAGGCCCTGCTGTCCTATCGCCGTGTGGTGCGGCAGTTGAGCCGGTCTCAGTAACCGAACTCCTGCGAGATGTACGGGGTGCCGTTGGCGGCCACGGCGACGCTCACGCCGACGGCCTTGGCCTTGCAGTTGAGCAGGTTGGCCCGGTGGCCGGGGCTGGCCATCCACGCCTTCACGACGTCGGCGCCCGTGCGGTAGCCGTACGCGATGTTCTCGCTCAGCGGGCGGACGTAACCCGCCTTCTTGATGCGGTGGGCGAACGTCGAGTTGCTCGCGCCGACGTGGCTGAACTTGCCGGTGCGGGCCATCCAGGCGCTGTGGCCGGTGGCGGCGCGGGTCAGGGCCGGGCTGATGACGACGGCCTTGCAGCCCTTGGCGGCGCGCATCTTGTTGGTCTGGGTCACGATGTCGGCCCGCATCTTCGCGGTGCCGAGCGGCGCGGCCTGGGCCGCCGATGCGAACGCGACCATCACAAACAGGGTGGCGGGGATCATGGCGATCAGGGCCAGACGCTTGGTGATCGAGGAGCGCATCGACTGCCTTTCGTTGATGTCCGCGCCGGCTCCTACCGCCGCGTTCAGGGTTCTGTTCGACGCGCGGGCAGTGAAGATGACCCATGTTCGGGTGCGCTGCCGATGCCCTTCGGTTGCCGCCCGGTTGACTACGCCACCCCGGTTTCTGTGACGTTGCCATCACGGTGCGTGCCGGGGATCGTTGAGCCGGTAGACGGACAAAACGGACAGTGGAGAGGGGGGTTCGCGGTGACCACGACCGTTCACGACGTGGCGATCCTGGCCGACTTCCGCTTCGCCGGGGCGGGTGTGGCGGCCGAGGTGCACGCCCAGCACGAGGCGGCGCTGAGCACGGTGCTGGTGCACGTGCCCCGCGACGCGCGCCCGCTGCCTTTCGCCCCGCGCGTACGCGACCTCCTGCGCGACGGCGCGGCCACCCTGGCCCGGGAGGACCAGCCCACAGCCGTACGCCTGCTGGTCGTTCGCGGCTCCGACCTGCTGGACGAGGCGCGCAGGCGGGTGCGGGCCGAGCACACGGTGGTGGTGGCCGACCAGCCGCCCGCCGCGGCCGGCCTGCCCGACGACGTCGAGTGGGCGCCGGTCGACGACCGGGTGCGCGACGCCATGCCCCTGCTGTGCCGGCTGACCGTGCAGAACTGGCACGAGATCGTCGACGCGGCAGCCTCCTGGCAGGAGCACCCCGAGCGGTTCCGGGCGCTGGAGCGCACCTCGGGTCACCAGTCGCATCTCAGGCGGCTGGCCGGTTTCGGCATCCGTCCCCGGATCAGCGCGCCGGCCCTTCCCCGCGAGCCCGGCCCGGTGCCCCCCGCGCCCGCGCGCCGCATGCTGCTGGTGGGCGAGCCCTACCGGCTGCTCGCGATCGCCCGGCGGCTGCCCGCCGAGCTGGCGCCCGTCATCGTCACCCGGTCCTACACCTCCCCGGCCCACGGCTTCCTCAGCGAGCACATCCCGCCCCGCGAGGCGCTCGGCGCTTCCGGGACGGCCTGGAACCGGATGCTTCGCGACCGCCTGACCCACCTGGTCGAGCTGCACCAGCCCGAGATCGTGGCGGTCGACGACCTGCCCTGCGAGGGAATCGCCGAGGCCGTCCGGGCCCACCCGCGGGTGCTGTGGGTGTGGGTGCGGCAGGCGATGTGGCCGCGCGGCGCGGGGCAGGAGTGGATCACCGAGGGCAAGGTCTTCGATCACGTGCTCGAACCGGGCGAGTTCGCCGCGCCCGCCGACGACGGGCCGACCGTGGCCGACCGGGCCAACGCGCACCGGGTCGAGCCGATCACCCTGCTCGACGCGGGGGAGCTGCTCGACCCTCACGCCGCCCGGGTCGACCTCGGGCTCGACGACCGGCCTGCCGCGCTGGTGCGGCTGAACGAGAGCCGGGTTGTCGAGCGGCTGGAGGCACACGGTTTCCAGGTGGTCGTCCGCTCCACGGGGGTCACCCGTTACCTGCGGGCGTTCGACCTGGTGGTGAGCTCGGCCGACTACGACGCCTATCACGAGCAGCTGCGCTTCGGCATTCCCACGGTCCTGGTGCCACGGCTCGGCGCGGCGCTGGACGACCAGCTCGGCCGGGCCCGGCACGCCGACGCCGCCGGGGTGGCGCTGGCCGTCGAGGACCCGGATTCCGATGAGTTGGAGCGGGCGCTCGACGCGGCGGCCCGCCCCGAGAAACGTGCCGTGCTGCGCGCCCGCTGCGAGGAGCTGACGTTCTCCAACGGCGCGTCCGCGGCCGCGACCTGGCTCGGTGGGCTCGCTGCCCGCCACGACCGTACGGGAGGCTGACGTGCCCGAAACCGCTTCGCAGGCACTGGCACGGCCGGCGTCCGCGCCCGAGCCGCTCGACACCGCCCAACGGGCCCGCTGGGAGCTGGCCGCGATGGCCGGCCGGCTGCGCATGCTCGAGGCCCGGCTGGTCGAGGAGCGGCACCGCGGCGACGAGCTGCGCCGGGAACGTGACCGCGAGCGCCGCCGGGCCGAACGGCTGCGCCGCAGCGAGTCGTACCGCATCGGCTCCGGGCTGCTCGCGCTGCTCAAGAACCCGGTGGTGGCCGCGCCGCGCCTGACCCGGTCGGTGCTGCGGCGCCTGCGCCGGCCCGGCCGCACGATCCCGCTGCCGCTTGAGCCCGCCGGCGTACCGGCCGTCGCCGCGCCGCGACCGCCGGTCCACCTGTACGTGGTGATCGGGCTGGAGTTCGAGGCGGTGCGGGAGTTCGTGCTGACATTGCGCCAGCGGCTGCAGGTCGACCCCGACCACCGGCCCGTCGTGATGACCGACTGCGAGTCCTTCGCCCTGCTGCGCGACCTCGGCGTGCTGCTCGAATACCTGCCCGACCGCGCCACCTGGGAACGGCACCGGCCCGACCGCTCGTGGGAGGACGTGCTCTCGGAGCGGCTGTCCCGGCTGTACCGCGACCACGAGTCGGTCCGCACGATCATCATCGACAGAACCCATCCGCCGTCTTTGGCCGAATTGTTGCGCTGAGCCGGTTTGTAACTTTTGCGGCCGTGCCGTCGTTGGGCGAGCGTGACCGTATCGAGCCCGATGATCTCCGTGGTCGCGCCCGTCTTCAACGAGGGCGCCGGTGTGGAACGCTTCGTGGGCCGCCTGACCGAGGTGCTGGCCGGCGCCGGCCTCACGTACGAGCTGGTGCTGGTCGACGACGGCTCGACCGACGACTCGTGGGACTTCGTGGCCCGGCAGGCGATGCTCGACGACCGGGTGCGGGGCCTGCAGCTCTCCCGCAACTTCGGCAAGGAGGCGGCCGTGCTGGCCGGGCTCGAACACGCCGCCGGCGACGCCGTGGTGGTGATCGACGCCGACCTGCAGCATCCGCCCGAGGTGATCCCCGAGATGGTGCGGCGCTGGCGGCAGGGCGCGCACGTGGTCGAGGCGGTCAAGCGCAGCCGTACGGGCCAGGGCCTGGTCGGCAGGCTCGGCGGGCGGGCGTTCAACAAGGCGTTCACCGGACTGACCCGGGTCGACCTGATCGACGCGACCGACTTCCGGCTGCTCGCCCGCCCGGCCCTGGAGGCGCTGCTGCGGCTGCCCGAGCACTCGTCGTTCTTCCGCGGCACCAGCAGCTGGATCGGTTTTCGCCGCAGCACCATCGAGGTCGACATCTCCGAACGTGCGGGCGGCCGGTCCCGCTGGACGTTCGGCGCGCTGTTCCGGCTCGCGGTCAACGGGCTCACCTCGTTCACCTCGGCCCCGCTGCACCTGGTGACCATGGTCGGGCTGGCCTTCGCCGGGTTCGCCGTGCTGCTCGGCGCGCAGACCCTGATCCGCTGGATCGGCGGCGACTCGGTGGCCGGCTTCCCCACCGTCATCCTGCTGCTTCTCGTGATGGGCACGTTCCTGCTGCTGGGCCTGGGGGTGATCGGCGAGTACCTGGCCCGCATCCACGAGGAGGTGCGGGGACGTCCGCGCTACCTCGTGCAGGACAGGGCGGAGCGGCAGGTCGGGACGGCTCTGCCCGAGCAGTGGGCCCGTGCGGAGCGCTGAGATCCTCCGGTACGCCGTCAGCGGCGGGGCCGGCGCCCTGACCCACCTCGGCGTCGGGGCGCTGCTGGCGGCGGGACTGGGCGTCCGAGCCGTGATCGCGTCGGGCGCGGGATTCGCCGCGAGCGTCCTGATCTCGTACGGGCTGCAAAGGTCCTGGGTTTTCCGCTCGACGGCCGGGCATGTGCTCACGGCCGGGCGCTTCCTGACCGTGACGCTGGTGGCCCTCGCGCTCAACAGCCTCATCCTGCTGCTCGGCACCGAGGCCCTGGACATCCCGTTTCTGGGCGCGCAGGGGGTGGCGCTGGTGACGATCCCGGTCGTCAACTACGTGCTGAACTCGCGCTGGACCTTCCGCGTCTCTTGATTTCGTACGGCTTGCGCATCGCCCCTGCCTAGAGGCGGTGCGCCTGGGGGAGCGTGGTGGCGCCGCGGGTGTCGAAGAAGCGCTTGGCCAGCGCGGCCAGCTCGTCCGCGTCGTACGCGCGGTGGTTCTGCACCAGGATCACCAGGTCGGCCGAGATCACCGAGCCCCGCAGGTCGCCGGCCCGGGGCGCGATCCAGTCGGTCACGTACGGGTCGTGGAACGTCACCTCGGCGCCCAGCGCCTGCAGCTGGCGGGCCAACGGGGTGGCCGGTGACTCGCGCTGGTCGGCGATGTCGGGCTTGTAGGTGACGCCCAGCAGCAGGATCGTCGCGCCGTGCACCGCCTGGCCGTCGGCGTTGAGCAGGTTCTGCGCGCGACGGGCCACATAGGACGGCATCGTCGCGTTGATCTCCTGGGCCAGCTCGACGAACCGGAACGGGTAGCCGAGTTTGCTGCGGACGTTGTGCGACAGGTAGTTCGGGTCGATCGGGATGCAGTGACCGCCCACCCCCGGGCCCGGATAGAACGCCTGGAAGCCGAACGGCTTGGTCGACGCGGCCCGGATCACGTCCCACAGGTCGATGCCCAGCTCGTGGCAGAACCGGGCCATCTCGTTGACCAGCGCGATGTTCACGTGGCGATAGGTGTTCTCCAGCAGCTTCGCGGTCTCGGCCTCCCGAGTTCCCCGCGTACGCACCACCGTCTCGACGAACCGGCCGTAGAAACCCGCCGCCCGCAGCGTGCAGCCCGGCGTGAACCCGCCGACCACCTTGGGGGTGTTGCGTGGCCCGAACAGCTCGTTGCCGGGATCGATGCGCTCGGGCGAGAACGCCAGGTGGAAGTCCACGCCCGCGGTCAGCCCCGACAGCTCCTCCAGCAGCGGCCGTACGACCTCGTCGGTGGTTCCCGGATAGGTGGTGGACTCGAGCACCACCAGCATGCCCGCCCGCAGGTTCCGCCCGATCGCCGCCGTGGCCCCGGTGACCGCGGTCAGGTCGGGCCCGTCCCCCTCGGCCAGGGGCGTCGGCACGCAGATCACGGCGGTGGCGGCGGTGGCGATCAGCGACTCGTCGGTGGTGGCCCGGAAACCGCCCGCCAGCATCTCGGCGATGTCGGCGTCGCTCAGGTCGTCGACGTGGGAGCGGCCGTCGGCGAGCGCGGCGACCACGCGGGCGTCCACGTCGAACCCCAGAACGGACAACCCCGACCGTACGGCCTGCTGGGCCAGCGGCAACCCGACGTACCCGAGCCCCAGCACCACCACGTCGGTGCTCACCGGACCGCCTCGGGGACCGGCTCGGCCCGCTTGATCTGCCGCGCCACCACCGGCGTACGGGGAAATGGCCTCTCCCACCGGGACGGGAAGGGCAGATAGGCGGGCAGGAACTCGGCCAGCAGCGCGGCCTGCTCCTTCACGATGCCGGCGCCGGAGTCGGTGTCGTTGAGGCAGAACGCGTCGAGGTGGCGCTTGTGCAGCAACCGCGCCAGGTGGAACGGCGTCGCGGGGTCGGCCAGGTCGGTGTAGAGATAGCTGATCTGCCCGGGGGCGGCCCGGCCGGTCAGATAGGCGTAGTACTGCTGCAGCGACGACAGCATCGCGATGTCCTCGGGGTGGCGGAACTGATGCCCCGCGGTCGCCTCGACCTCCTGGGCGAACCGCACCTCGATCTCGGCCAGCACGCTGCGCCGCGACGGGTGCGGCGTGTGCTTCATCTTGCGGGTGAGCACCCGGCCGAACGCGCTCTGGATGAGCCGGCGGTTGTTCTTGCCGGCCGAGTCCGCGGGGCGGTCGGCGGGCGAACGCGGCGCCGAGTCGACCAGCGCGCCCGACGGGAAGAACCGGGTGAGCCCGCCCGGCGTGAAGAACAGTTCGGGCGCCACCGGCCGGCCCAGGAACACGTCGTCGTTGAGATACAGGAAGTGCTCGGCCAGCCCGGGGACGCGATGCAGGCGCGACTCGATGGCCTGCGAGTTGAACGTGGGCAGCCGTCCGGTGTCGCCGAAGATCTCGCGATGGCTGACCACGGTCAGGTCGCCGCGGGACGTGTCGAGCCAGGCCGGCACCTGATCGTCGGTGACCAGGAAGACGTGGCGGATCCATGGCGCGAACGCGTGCAGCGAGCGCAGCGAGTAGCGCAGCTCGTCCCGCGAGACGAACCGGGAGTTGTTGGCCGTCTGCCCGTTCGTGCCGGCGACCCACCCGTTCTCGCGCAGCGCCTCGGCCTTGCGCGCGTGCCAGGCCGGGTCGCCGCCGTCGACCCACGTGTAGACGGCGTCGATCGGGAACGCCACCCGATCCGGGCTCACCATCGTGAACACCTCACGGGTGCGGTAGCGGCGGGTGGTGCCGGGCGCGCCGAACGGGCCGAACACCGGCTCGGCGACCACGATCTCGGGCTCGTCGACCGGCACTGTGTCGGCCACCGGGTTGCTGCGCGGCCCGACCAGATTGCCGTCCTCGCGCCGCCAGAACTCCACTTCACACCCGTACGCGGGGCCGAGCGTGAGACGGCCGTGCGGGTCGGTCACGGGCCAGCTCACCCGTACGACCCGCCCCGGGATCACGCGGTCGAGCCGGCCCTCGCCCCGGGCGGTCACCGTGGCCAGCGCGGTCAGGGCCCGCGCGCGGTCGGCGGCGTCGACGGCCACCCCCGTACGGGTCAGCGACGCCACCGGGATCCGGAACCACTCGATGTCCGCGCTGGTCAGGGTGTCCAGCACGCGGTCGAGGTTCTCCCGGCGCACCGCGGCTGGACTGGCGTCGAGGCAGCGCCGGGCCCGCATCCTTCCGATGGGTGTGCGGACCCGCAGGGTGGGGGCGTCGCCGATCGGCTTGAGGCGGGGGCGGGGGCTCAGCGGCGCGAGGCGGCGGGCCACCCGCAGGCGGTCGGGCTCGGGCACCAGGGGGAGGACGCGGCTCTGCAGGTGGTGCAGGAGGCGCCGCCGTACGGGCCAGGGGGCCAGACGGATGATCCGCACGCCGTCGTCCTTCCGCGGGGGCCGTTCGGACTTTTTGGTCACGACCCACAACGGCGCTTCCGGGAAGAAGTTGCGGCGCGGCACCCGCGTCACCTCCGGAATCAGTGGTATAGCGGGCATTTCGGACAGGGTATTCAGGGTTACCACCGATGCGCCACGTTGCCCCGGTGAGTCATGGTGGAGTTCGCAGCTTCGACTCGGGGAGGCCGAGATGGGTAAGGCCGTAGCGTTTCTGGTGGCGCTGATCGCCGGAGTGATCGTGGTCGGCTGGGTGGTCAGCTCGTTGCTCGGGCCGGCCCTGTTCTACCTGATCGTGGGGGCCCTCGCGATCGGCGGCGGTTACTACCTGTACGCCAAGGCGAAGAAGTCGATCGCCCCCGGCACGCGCACGCAGCGCCGGATCGAGGCGGCCGCGAAGACCTACCGGATGCGCAACCGGTAAGGCTTCCCGCGGGCGGCTAGGCTTGCGTGGTCGCCGCTCACTTGACCACTGGGAAGTCTCGCTGTGTTTGACACTTTGAGTGACCGCCTCTCCGGCATCTTCACCAAGCTCCGGGGCAAGGGCAAGCTCACCGACGCCGACATCGACGCCACCGCGCGCGAGATCCGTCTCGCGCTGCTCGAGGCCGACGTCGCGCTGCCCGTGGTCAAGGCCTTCATCTTCAACGTCAAGGAGCGCGCCCGGGGGGCCGAGGTCTCCCAGGCGCTCAACCCGGCGCAGCAGATCATCAAGATCGTTCACGAGGAGCTCATCAACATCCTCGGCGGCGAGGGGCGGCGGTTGCAGTTCGCCAAGCAGCCGCCCACGGTGATCATGCTGGCCGGTCTGCAGGGCGCCGGTAAGACGACCCTGGCCGGCAAGCTGTCCCGCTGGCTCAAGGGTCAGGGCCACCAGCCGCTGCTGGTCGCGGCCGACCTGCAGCGTCCCAACGCGGTCAACCAGCTGCAGGTGGTCGGCGGCCGGGCGGGCGTCGACGTCTACGCCCCCGAGCCCGGCAGCGGCGTCGGCGACCCGGTCAAGGTCGCGAAGGACTCGATCGAGGTCGCCAAGCGCACCGCCAAGGACATCGTCATCGTCGACACCGCCGGTCGTCTCGGCATCGACGAAGAGATGATGCAGCAGGCGCGCGACATCCGCGACGCCGTCGACCCCGACGAGGTCCTGTTCGTCATCGACGCCATGGTCGGCCAGGACGCGGTGCAGACCGCCGAGGCCTTCCGCGACGGTGTCGGCGTCACCGGCGTGGTGCTCTCCAAGCTCGACGGCGACGCCCGCGGTGGCGCCGCGCTCTCCGTCCGGCACGTCACCGGCGAGCCCATCCTCTTCGCGTCGACCGGTGAGAAACTCGAGGACTTCGACCTCTTCCACCCCGACCGCATGGCCAGCCGCATCCTCGGCATGGGCGATGTGCTGACCCTCATCGAGCAGGCCGAACAGGCCTTCGACGAGGATCAGAAGGAGAAGATGACCGGCAAGCTCCTGGCCGGCGAGACCTTCACCCTGGAAGACTTCCTCGACCAGCTCATCGCCGTGCGGCGGATGGGCCCGATCGCCAACATCCTGGGCATGATGCCGGGCATGGGCCAGATGAAGGACCAGCTGGCCGAGCTCGACGACAGCCACTTCGACCGGGTCACGGCGATCATCCGCTCGATGACCCCGCAGGAACGCACCAACCCCAAGATCCTCAACGGCTCGCGCCGCGCCCGCATCGCCAACGGTTCCGGCGTCACCGTCATGGACGTCAACCAGCTGCTCAACCGCTTCGCCGACGCGCAAAAGATGATGAAGCAGATGAGCGGCATGATGGGCCTGCCCGGCGGCGGGCGGCGCAAGGCCACGAAGAGCCCCAAGAACAAGCGCAAAGGCACCAAGGGCAACAACCGCCCCCGTACGGGCGGCGGCGGTGGCGGCCTTCCGGCGGGCTTCCCGGGCGGTATGCCCCAGCTCCCGCCCGGCCTCGACCCCAACGCCCTGGGGGGCGCGGGGGGCGGCTTCAACCTGCCCAACCTCGACTTCAACAAGCTCATGAAGCAGCAGAAGAAGGACGACGACAAGCGCTGACACACGGATTGGCGACCTAGACATGAGTACAGTAGTCTCGTGACACCCCCTGAGGAGGTCCCGATGACTGCGGCCCTACAGCTGCCGAGCCTGCTGGATGAAAAGCAGGACTGGACCGTCGACGACCTGGCGAGCCTTCCGAAGGATCTTCGTTACGAGTTGATCGACGGAAGGCTCGTTGTGTCGCCGTCTCCGACCCCGCTCCATCAAGACCTCGGTGTCCGTCTGCTACTCGCCCTCGAAGCTGCGTGCCCGCCGGATCTCATGGTCGTTACGGACCTCTCATTGCGGATCGATGCCCGCAATGAGCCGCGTCCGGACGTGGTCGTGATTGACAGGAAGCTGGTCAGCGTCAGTCCCGTGCCCATTGAGGCGGCGGTCTTGGCCATCGAGGTGATCTCGCCCGACTCGACCATTCGCGATCTGCACTCCAAGCCGCGGACGCTTGCGAAAGCGGGCCTCCCGAACTACTGGGTGCTGGATCCGTTTCATGCGAGGGGCATCGTGCTTGCCGTGTTCCGGCTCGACTCGGACGGGCAGTATTCGCTGGTGACGGAGACCCATCAGGTCTTCGAGACCGACGTGCCCTTTTCGCTGACGATCGATCTGCCCGCGCTCGACGTCCGGCGGCGGATGCTCCTCGGTGACGCCCCGCCAGAAATCTGAGCTCGCCGTCGGGTAGGACTGTTCTATGGCGTTGCATGTGCGTGGGGCGGTTCTGCCGGACGGGGAAGTCAAGGACCTCTGGCTGGTGGGGGACACGGTCACCTACGAGCCCGTACGGGGTGCCGAGACGATCAGTGACGGTGGGTTCGTCGTGCCGGGGCTGGTGGACGCGCACTGTCACCTCGGGATCGCGTTCGGGGCCAAGCCGATCACCAGCCTCGATCAGGCGCGCGAGCTGGCGGCGACCGATCGCGACGCGGGGGTGCTGGCCCTCCGGGACGCGGGGTCGCCCTACCCCTATCCGGAGCTCGAGGACGAGGAGGGCATGCCCCGGCTGGCAAGGGCCGGGCGGCATGTGGCGGCCCCGCGGCGATACCTGCGTGATGTGGGCGTCGAGGTCGAGGGTGAGGCCGACGTGCGGGCCGCGGTCACCGAGCAGGCCAAGGCCGGCAACGGGTGGGTGAAGCTGGTCGGCGACTGGATCTCGCGGGACGCCGGTGACCTGGCGCCCTCGTGGGACGCGGCAACCATGGCGGCGGCCGTCGAGGCGGCGCACGCGGCCGGAGCGCGGGCCGCCGTGCACACGTTCTCCGAGGAGGGCGTGGAGATCATGGTGCGGGCCGGTGTCGACTCGGTCGAGCACGGCACAGGGCTGTCGCTCGACCTGATCGACGAGATGGCCCGGCGGGGCACGGCGCTGGTCCCGACGATGATCAACATTCGGACCTTCGGGGGAATCGCCGACCGGGCCCGGGGCAAGTTCGACACGTACGCCGACCACATGGTCGCGCTGCAGGAACGGTTCCCGGCGGTCGTCCGGGCCGCGTACGAGGCCGGGGTGCCGATCTATGTGGGCACCGACGCCGGCGGTGGGATCCGGCACGGGCTGGTCGCCGAGGAGATGCTGATCCTGCAGGAGGCGGGGCTGCCCGCCGAGGAGATCCTGGCCAGTGCCTCCTGGCGGGCCCGGGAGTGGCTGGGCTTCCCGGGTCTGGTCGAGGGCGGGCTGGCCGACCTGGTTGTCTACGAGACCGACCCGCGCGCGGACCTGCGAGTGGTCCGCGCGCCGAGCCGGATCGTGCTCCGGGGCAAGGTCATCGTTTGAGCTGATAGATGCGCAGGCTGGTTGGGGTCGGGCAGACGAGACGGTCGGGGCTGTGCGCGCACGTGGCGGTCCGCGAGGGCAGGGTGCCGAGCCGGCTGACCGTGCCGTAGGCGGTATTCACGACCGACACGGTGCCCCCGGTCGTCGGCGGCATGACCACCAGGTATCCGCCGTCCAGCCACTCGACCTCCCCCTCCGGGGTTCGGAACACCTCGCGCCCGTTCCCGTCGATCAGCCTGGTCACGCCGTCTCCGCCCACCAGCATGTCGGTGCCGTTCGCGGTGAGGGAGGTGCCGTCGACCGGCCCGGAAACGGACCAGATCGTCCCGCCCCGCGCCGCGTCGACCGCCTTCACCCAGGACTTGGTGGAGCTCTCCTGATCGATCAGGCAGACCCACGGACCGCAGACGTCCATGCTGCCGGTCGTGTGCCCGAGCTCCCCCCTGAAGATCTTCTTTGAGGCGCCGGTGCTCAGATCGGTGACGACCACCCGGTACGGGTCGGTGTCACAGCACCCCGCCCCACCGTCGAAGAGCTTTCCGTCGTACGCGATCAGGGTGTTGCCGCCGGAGGGAGGCGAGGTGGGTGTCGTCGTCCGCAGCACCACACCGCTGACGATGTCGCGCACCTGCACCTGGCCGGAGCGGCGTACTGTCACCAGCCGGTCGTCCGTGAGCGCGGTCCTGAGCAGCTCCTGCCCGACGAGGCGCATGCCGATGATCCGGTCGACCTTGTCGCTGCTCGGGCTGATCGACCACAGTTTCCGGCCGGTCCGCAGGTCGTAGGCGTCGACCCGGCCCGTCGCGTCGTTCCGCTGGACGAACGCCCGCTCGTGAATCATCCACTCGCCCAGGTCGCTGCTCGTGAATTCCCACATCCGGTTGCCGTCGGCCGGGTCGAGGACCCAGGTCTGAATGCCGCCCGCGCTGACCAGCACCGCGTCGTCCGTAGCGGTCACCGAGGCGCCCAGGTCCGCCCCGGCCTCGAACCCGTCGACCCGCCAGACGACGTCGCCCGTGCGCAGGTCGGCCGCAACCACCGAGATCTCGGTGCCGGCCTTCCATGCTGTGTAGACGCGGCTCTTCACGATCACCGGGTGCGTTTCGTTGACCGTACGGCCGAAGGCGATCGGCCTGCCCACCTGCGGCAACGGGCCGACGGCGACGGCGGTGGAGACGGACGGGGACGGCGTGGGCGCGACGGTCTTCTTGTCGGCCCGCCGGTCGGGGTTGGCCGCCACCCCGACCCCGGCGAGCACGACACAGACGGCCGCGGCGGCCGCCAGGAGGCCGTTGCGGGTGCGTCGGCGACCCCGCGCGCGGGCCTGGGCGGCGGTGCTGAGCGGGATCAGGTCGGCCTCTCGGTTCACCGAGGCGAAGATGTCGTCGAGGTCAGTGGGCATCGTCGGCTCCGTTCGTGGCCTCGTGCGAGCGCCCGTTGCCGGCCAGAGCCGGTGTGTCCTCGTCGAGCACGGCTGCGAGCCCGGCCCGGCCGCGGGACAGCCACGACTTGACCGTGCCGACCGAGGAGCCGGTCTCGTGGGCGATCTCGGCCACCGAGCGGTCGAGCAAGTAGTGCAGGGCCAGGGCGCGGCGGTGCGCCATCGGCAATGTGCGCATCGCGCGGATCAGCAGCACCGTGTTCTCCGAGGGCGGCGGCGTGGGTGACGGGGGCGGTTCGGCGGCGGCGCGGGCCCGGCGTATGCCGAGGCGCCGCCACCGGTCGGTCGCGAGCCGGTTGACCACGAGCCGTAACCAGGCCTCCCGGTCCTCGTAGTCGGCCAGCCGGCGCCAGCGCTGCCAGGCCCGCGCGTACGCCTCCTGCACGAGATCCTGGGCGTCGCCCGGGTCGCCGGTCAGCCCGTACGCGTATCTGGCCAGGCGCCGGGACGTGTCCCGGTAGAAGCTGTCGAAGTCTTCCGTCGTCGTCATCCCACCGCCCCCTTCCACCCAGGACACGACATGCCCTCCCGCAGGGTTGCGCACGGACGCGACTAGGATGTCGCCTCATGGCCCGTGTGCTCACTCCCCGTGCGGAAGACTTCCCCCGCTGGTATCAGGATCTGATCGCCAAGGCGCAGCTCGCCGACAACGGCCCGGTGCGCGGCACGATGGTGATCCGGCCGACCGGCTGGGCCATCTGGGAGCGCATGCAGGCCGACATGGATCTGCGCATCAAGGAAGCCGGCGTGCAGAACGCCTACTTCCCGCTGTTCATCCCCGAGAGCTATCTGCGCCGCGAGGCCGACCACGTCGAGGGGTTCTCGCCCGAGCTGGCCGTGGTCACCCACGCCGGTGGCAAGCAGCTGGCCGAGCCCTTGGTCGTGCGCCCCACCAGCGAGACCGTGATCGGTGAGTTCATGGCCAAGTGGGTCGACTCGTACCGTGACCTGCCGCTGCTGCTCAACCAGTGGGCCAACGTCGTCCGGTGGGAGCTGCGCCCGCGTACGTTCCTGCGCACCACCGAGTTCCTGTGGCAGGAGGGGCACGACGCGCACGCCACCGAGGCCGACGCGCGTGACCACGCCCGCAACATCCACAAGAGCGTCTACCAGGCGTTCATGGAGGAACTGCTGGCCATCCCGGTCGTGCCGGGCCGCAAGACCCGCGGCGAGCGCTTCGCCGGCGCCACCAACACCATGACCGTCGAGGCCATGATGGGCGACACCAAGGCGCTGCAGATGGGCACGTCGCACGAGCTGGGGCAGAACTTCGCCAAGGCCTTCGACATCACGTACTCGTCGAAGGAGGGCAAGGTCGAGCACGCCTGGACGACGTCGTGGGGCACCTCCACCCGCATGATGGGCGGCCTGATCATGGTGCACGGCGACGACAACGGACTGCGCCTGCCGCCGCGCCTCGCGCCGATCCAGGTGCAGGTCATGGTCGTCAAGGCGGGCGAGGGTGTCGCCGAGGCGGCGGGCAAGCTCCGCGACGAGCTCAAGGCCGCGGGTGTACGGGTGAAGCTCGACGACCGGGCCGACATCCCGTTCGGCCGCCGCGCCGTCGACGCCGAGCTGCAGGGCATCCCGATCCGTATCGAGGTCGGTCCGCGTGACCTGGCCAACGGCAGCGTCACGATCGCGCGCCGCGTCGACGGCTCGAAGACGCCGACCCCGCTCGCCGACGTGACCGGCGCGGTGACCAGCGCCCTCAAGGCCGACCAGCAGCGCCTGTACGACGAGGCGCTGGCGTTCCGCGCCGCGAACACGGTCGAGGTCAAGACCCTGGACGAGGCGATCGAGGCGGCGCAGACCGGCTGGGCCCGGGTGCCGTGGTCGGCCGTGGGCGAAGAGGGGGAAAAGGTCGCGAACGGCAAGGCCGTCACGGTCCGCTGCCTGACCCGCCCCGACGGCGAGATGCCCGACTCCGACGAGGAGCCCGGCCTGGTCGCCTACCTGGCCCGTTCGTACTGATGCGCTTCGAGCCCGGCCGGCTCGTCCTGCACCGGGACACGCACCACGGCCGGATCGCGTTCGTGCACCCTTCGCGGGTGGTTTCCGACGACGACCGCGGGCTGCTGCTCTGGCTGGCCCGCGGCTCGGTCGTCGCTGTCGAGCGTTCGGCCGACGGCCGGGGCCCACGTGACATGCCGTTCGCCGAGTGGGGCGTGACTCCGGTGACACCGCAGCTCACCACCTGGCAGGGGCCGGGCGTGCTGCGCTTCTTCCCTACGGGTGCCGACCATTCGGTGTGGCTTTTCCGTACGGATGAGGGCGCCTTCACGCGTTACTACGTCAACCTGGAGGAGTCCGCGGTCCGCTGGGACGACGGCACGATCGCCGGCATCGACGTGATCGATCAGGACCTCGACATCGTCGCCACCCCCGACCCGTCCACCGGCCGCCTCGCCTGGCAGTGGAAGGACGAGGACGAGTTCTCCGAGCGCCTCGCGCACCCTGATCTCTACTGGGTCCCCGACGAGCAGGCGGTCTGGACCGAGGGCTTCCGCGTCATCAAGATGATCGAGGCCGCCGACTTCCCCTTCGACGGCACCTGGACGGATTTCCAGCCCGACCCGTCCTGGATCACCCCCTCCGAACTCCCGCCCGGCTGGGACCGCCCGGTCGCAGCCCGATCTTGATCTTGTTAGCGTAACCATTCACGCAGATCGGAGCGAAGCGACCTCGGCGGGAGCGACGGTCTGCACCCACCACCCCGCTACGACCTCTGCCTTTTGATCTTGACTTTGGTCTGCCTTGCCCTTTATCGCGGCTTTTCCAGGGCCGATTGGGAGACCCCGCCTATCGTCTGGCAGAATGGCCTCTGGTATTCGGCTCGCTTGAGGCGCCCTCTAACTCCTCTGCGTTGCCAGTCCTCGAGATGCAGGCGTTCCTGTCCCCACGGGAGTGCCTTCCCTCACCACGCAGTCATTCAGGAGCGAAGAGAACCGTGGCCGTTAAGATCCGGCTCCTGCGGATGGGCAAGATCCGCAACCCGCAGTACCGCATCGTTGTCGCCGACTCGCGCACCAAGCGCGACGGTCGCGCCATCGAGTACGTCGGCATCTACCAGCCGAAGGAACACCCCTCGGTCATCCAGGTGAAGTCCGAGCGTGTGCAGTACTGGCTCTCGGTCGGCGCGCAGCCGAGCGAGGCCGTCCAGCGCATCCTCGAGAAGACCGGCGACTGGCAGCAGTTCAAGGGCCTGCCGGCTCCGCCGCCGCTGCTGGTCAAGGAGACCAAGCAGTCCCGCACCGAGATCTACGAGGCCGAGGCCAAGTCGGCCGCCGGCGTGGCCGACACCCCGGCCAAGAGCACCAAGCCGGCCAAGAAGGTCGCCGCTGCTCCGGAGGCCGCCGAGGCCAAGCCGGCGCAGACCAAGGCTGCCGACCCGGCCGAGCCGAACCGCGAGGCTGTCGCCGAGACCGCAGAGGACCCGGCCGGTGCCGGCGCCGACGCGAGCTGACGGGGCGCTCCGGCCGGCGCTGGAGCACCTCGTCAAGGGCATCGTCGACAACCCGGACGACGTCCGGGTCCGGCTGGTCGACTCGCGTCGCGGCAAGCGGCTCGAGGTGCGAGTGCACCCCGAGGACCTCGGTACGGTCATCGGGCGCGGCGGTCGCACGGCCAAGGCCCTGAGGCAGGTCATCGGGTCGATCGGTGGGCGCGGCATCCGCGTGGACATCGTCGACGCCTACTGACTGAGCTTCCGAAACGGCTTCGCCGTACTGCAAAGGAAGTTTGAGTGCTCCTGATCGTCGGTCAGATCGGTAAGCCGCACGGCATCCGGGGCGAGGTCTCGGTGGTCGTGCGGACCGACGAACCGGAAGAACGTTTCGTCCCCGGGTCGGTGTTCGTGACGGAGGTCCCCAGGGACCGCCGCGTGAGCACCGGCCCGGCGGCCGCTGCGGGGGTCCGGTTCGAGGTGCCGAAACAGCTCACGCTCGAGGCGATCCGCTGGCATCAGGGCCGCGGCATCGCGCTGTTCGAGAACATCTACGACCGGAACGTCGCCGAGGAACTGCGCGGCGTCTTCCTGCAGGTCGACAGCTCCGAGCTGACGCCGCCGGACGACCCGGACGAGTTCCACGACCATCAGCTGGTCGGGCTGCGGGTCGAGTCGGCCGACGGCACGGTGCACGGTTCCGTGCTGCGCATCGAGCACGCACCCTCGTCCGACCTGATCGTCCTGAAGAAGGCCGCCGGCGGCACGGCGCTGATCCCCTTCGTGACCGCGATCGTGCCGGCCGTCGACGTGGCCGGGGGCAAGATCGTGGTGGATCTGCCCGAGGGGCTGCTGGATCTCTAGTGCGTGTCGACATCATCTCGATCTTCCCGGACTATTTCGCCCCCCTCGAGCTGTCGCTGATCGGCAAGGCGCGGGCGACCGGGCTCCTCGACCTGAACGTGCACGATCTGCGCACCTGGACGTCCGACGTGCATCGGACCGTCGACGACACCCCGTACGGCGGTGGGCCGGGCATGGTGATGCGGCCGGAGCCGTGGGGGCAGGCGCTGGACGCGGTCGGCGCCGGAACGCTCGTCGTGCCGTCGCCGGTGGGCAAGCCGTTCACCCAGGCCGACGCGTACGAGCTGGCCGGTCTTGATCATTTGATTTTCGCCTGTGGCCGGTACGAGGGCATCGACCAGCGGGTGATCGACGACGCCGCGTCCCGGATGCCCGTACGCGAGGTCTCGCTCGGGGATTACGTGCTGTTCGGCGGCGAGGTCGCGGTCATCGTGATCATGGAGGCGATCACCCGGCTGCTGCCCGGGGTGCTGGGCAACGCGGACTCGCTGACCGAGGAGTCGCATGCGGCCGGGCTGCTCGAGGCGCCCGTCTACACCAAGCCGGCCTCGTGGCGCGGGCGGGACGTCCCCGACATCCTGCGCTCCGGGGATCACGGGCGGATCGCCCGGTGGCGGCGCGATCAGAGTCTGCTGCGGACCGCCGGGCGGCGGCCGGACATGATGGCGGCGTACCCGCCCGAGCATTTGGACAAAGCGGATAGGAAGACCCTCGACGAGGGCGGATTTCAGATCACGCCTCCCGGTGTGGCAAAGTAGGGAGGTTGCCGACTTCGCTTCGCGCCGCGGGGTGGAGTCGAGGATCTTCTGAGGTCAGGGAAGATCAGAATCACCCACATGCGCGCATCGAACTCCCGATGCGCCTTTGAGTACGACGAGGATGCAGCGATGAACACGCTGGACGCTCTCGACGCCCAGTCGCAGCGCACCGACATTCCCTCCTTCCGCGCCGGTGACACCCTCAAGGTGCACGCCCGGGTCGTCGAAGGCAACCGTTCCCGCGTCCAGGTCTTCCAGGGCGTCGTGATCGGCCGTCAGGGTGCCGGTCTCCGTGAGACCTTCAAGGTTCGCAAGATCAGCTTCGGTGTCGGTGTCGAGCGGACCTACCCGCTCAACAGCCCGGCGATCGACAAGATCGAGGTCGTGAGCCGCGGTGACGTCCGCCGCGCCAAGCTCTACTACCTGCGTGAGCTCCGGGGCAAGAAGGCCAAGATCAAGGAGCTTCGGGAGAAGCAGACCGTCTGATCGTCATCGATCCGAGCGCGCGCGCACTACTCTTGCCGTGTGCCGGATGGGATCAGTGTGAACCCTTCCAGCACTACCGCCCGTAAGACCCCGCGAGGGGAAATACTCGGGCGGTAGTGCTGTATCCGGGGTGGTTCGGCCGGTCGGCGGCGGGAGATGCAAAGCGTGGAACCGATGGAGGGCTACGGCCCGGCTTCTCGGCGGCGTCGTGGCCTGGTCCGCCGCAAGGAGATGCCACTCTGGCAGGAACTGCCGTTGCTGCTGGTGGTCGCCTTCTGCCTGGCCGTCCTGATCCGCACGTTCCTGGTGCAGGCGTTCTACATCCCCAGCGGGTCGATGGAGAACACGCTGCTGGTCAAGGACCGGGTGCTGGTCAACAAGGTCATCTATGACATGCGTGACCCCGTACGGGGTGAGATCGTGGTCTTCCGCGGCGACGAGAACTGGACGCCCGAGGTCTCCGAGCCGGTCAGCAACACCTTCGCGGCCAAGCTCGGCCGCACCATCGGCGACCTCGTCGGGGTCAGCCGGCCGGGGGAACGTGACTTCATCAAACGGGTGATCGGCCTGCCGGGCGACAAGGTTGCCTGCTGCGACGCCAAGGGGCGGATCACCGTCAACGGCGTGGGCATCGACGAGCCGTACATCGCGGACGGTTTCAACTCCGACCTCAACCAGCCGCCCAACCCGAACCAGTGCACCAGCCGGCGGTTCACCGAGGTGATCGTCCCGGCAGGTGAGATGTTCGTCATGGGCGACCACCGGCAGGTATCGCAGGACGCGCGCTGCCAGGGGCCGGTGCCGATCAGCAACATCATCGGGCGGGCATTCGTCATCGTCTGGCCGAGCAACCGGTTCACCAGCCTGTCCGTGCCCGACGTGTGGAAGGCGTACGCCGCCGACCATCCCACCGCGGCCGCCCCGGAACTCGAGCCGGTGCGGAAGGGGGACCCCGTGACCGAGGTTTTCGCCCTGCCGTTTCTGTTAAGTGCGGCGTTATCCGCGCGTTCCGGACTGCCGTTCGTGACCCGGCGACGTAGGCTCCCCTCGTGATTGAGGAGCAGACCGAGAAGCGCAAGAGTTCCTTCTGGCGCGAGCTACCGATCCTGCTGGGCGTGGCTGTTCTGGTCGCCGTGCTGGTGCGCGCTTTCGTGCTGCAGACGTTCTACATCCCGTCGCCGTCCATGGAGCACACGCTCAACGTGCTCGACCGGGTGCTCGTCAACAAGCTGGTCTACGACTTCCGTGAGCCCCGCCGCGGCGAGATCATCGTCTTCGAGGCGCCGTCGCAGTGGCAGTCGGGCGCCGAGGGCGAGGACTTCATCAAGCGCATCATCGGCGTCCCGGGCGACCAGATCTCATACGACCCGGCCGACGGCACCGGCAAGCTCAAGATCAATGGCGTGGCGCTCGACGAGCCGTACATCTTCACCGACGAGGGCGGCGAGCAGGACCCGCCCGCCGACGCCAAGTTCGAGGTCACCGTGCCGGCCGACCGGCTCTGGGTGATGGGCGACCACCGTTCCGCTTCGGGCGACTCGCTGGAGCACTTCCAGGACAGCAATGAGAACGTCATGGAGGCGACGATCCCCGAGGACTCGGTCGTCGGCCGGGCGTTCACCGTGTTCTGGCCGGTCGGACGGGCCACGTGGCTCTCGGTGCCGGACGGTTTCAGCGCGATCCCCGATCCCAAGTAACACCCGCTCGTAAGATCCACCTCCGGCGCAATAGGCTTGACCGCGTGACCGTAGTCGAACGCCGCGCCGCCCGCGTGCTGCTCGTCGACTCGGCCGGGCGGGCCCTGCTGCTCTGCGGCGGCGACCCGGCCCGGCCCGACACGAGTTGGTGGTTCACCCCGGGCGGGGGTCTGGAAAGCGACGAGACGCCCGCCGAGGGCGCCGCCCGTGAACTCTTCGAGGAAGTCGGCCTGAAGATCGAACCGACCGACCTGGGCGAGCCGTTCTGGCACCACGTCGTCGAGTTCAGCTACGACTCGCGTGACTATCGTCAGGAACAGGACATCTTCGTGCTGCGTGTGCCCGGCTGGCAGGTCGACACCAGCGGCATGGACGCCGAGGAGAAGGCGACCATCACCGCCCACCGCTGGTGGTCCGCCGACGAGATCGAGGCCAGCCCCGAGTTGATCTACCCGGTCGAGCTTCCCGAGATGTTGCGGCGGCTTCCCTGATGCTCGCTCCTCCCCGCACAGTGGTCCGCCGCGAGGGCGGGCTCTACGCGCTCGAGCGCGCCCTGCAGCGCCGAGGCTTCCGGCACGTGGCCGGCGCCGACGAGGCCGGCCGGGGCGCTTGCGCCGGTCCGCTCGTCGCCGCTGCCGCCCTGCTGCCCGAGGGCAAGCGTGGCGAGATCGACGAGCTGGCCGATTCCAAGCTGCTCACCCCCGCCGCCCGCGAACGCGTCTACGAGCAGGTCGTCCAGCGGGCGCTGGCCTGGTCGGTGGTGATCGTGCCGGCCACCGAGGTCGACGCCCGCGGCCTGCACGTCTGCAACCTGGCCGCCATGCGCCGGGCGCTCGCGTCGCTGACCACCACCCCGGAATACGTGCTGACCGACGGTTTCCCGGTCGACGGGCTGGGCGTCCCCGGCCTCGCGGTGTGGAAAGGCGACCGGGTGGCGGCCTGCGTGGCCGCGGCCAGCGTCTTGGCCAAGGTCACCCGGGACCGCATCATGGTGGAGATGGACGACCAGTTCCCGGCGTACGGGTTCGCCGTGCACAAGGGCTACATCACCGACGAGCACAGCGCCGCGCTCAAGCAGCACGGGCCTTGCGCTGAGCACCGCTTCTCGTACGTGAACGTGGCCGCCGCCTCCGGACGCGGCAACCGCCCGCCGCGGGCCCGCCGCCCCGTGCAGGCCCAGGCCCAGCCAGTACTCTTTGATGCATCCGACACCGCGTCCCTCGTGCTTCCGGCGACCCCTGGGAGTACCGTCGGCGTGGCGTCGGGCGACCAGCCTCAGACGTCGCCGTCGATGGGGGAAGATGAGGCCATGGAGGGCGAGGAGCGATGAGCGCAGAGGATCTCGAGAAGTACGAGACCGAGATGGAGCTGCAGCTCTACCGGGAGTACCGCGACATCGTCCGCCAGTTCTCCTACGTGGTGGAGACGGAACGCCGGTTCTACCTGGCCAATCAGGTCGACCTGCACGTGCGTAACTCGGACGGCGAGGTGTATTTCGAGGTCGAGATGCACGACGCCTGGGTGTGGGACATGTATCGGCCGGCTCGGTTCGTGAAGAACGTACGCGTCATGACGTTCAAGGATGTGAACGTCGAGGAGCTGGAGAAGCCGGACATCTCGCTTCCCGACGAGCCTGGCTTCGGCGGCAGCTGAGTTTGTCCACAGGGCCGTCCCGGCCTTTATCCACAGGACCGTTCTCGGCGGTCCTGATGCGGCAGATTGCTCGGCATGGTTCTGCTGCCGTCCTTGCTCGCCGCTCTTCTGTTCGGGTGGCCCGTCGCGCCGCCCGCCGTCACCCGCCCGTTCGATCCGCCCGCGCAGCCCTGGCTGGCCGGGCATCGCGGGGTCGACCTTGCCGCCCCGCCGCTGGCGGTGGTGCGTTCAGCCGGCCCCGGCACGGTCCTGTTCGCGGGCCCGGTCGCCGGGCGTGGGGTGGTCAGCGTCGCGCACACGAGCGGGCTGCGCACCACGTACGAGCCGGTGACCGCCTCCGTCTCCGTGGGTGACGTGGTGGCCCGGGGCGACCCGATCGGGCGGCTCGAGGCCGGGCATCCGGGCTGCGAAGCCGCGGCCTGTCTGCACTGGGGCCTGCGCCGCGGGTCGCTCTATCTCGACCCGCTCGCGCTGCTCGGCCTGGGCCGGGTGCGGCTGCTGCCCACTCCTCAGCGGCGGTAGTCGTGCAGCAGCTCGGGCAGCCGCTCGGCCAGCCGGTCGTACTCCTCGGGCCGGTTGTAGACCTGCGCGCTCAGACGCAGCAGGCCGCGGCCGCCCCACGCGTTCACGGCGGTCTCCACGGCCAGCTTGTCGGCTATGTGCGTGCGCAGCGCCTGCGCCTCGGGCGGGGTGCTGGCCAGGCCGGCGGGGAGCGGCACGATCCGCATCGACACCTCGTTGTCGCCCGGCTCGGGCAGCTCACGTGCGCCCAGGGCCGCGCCGACAACCCGCTGACCGTACGCGGCGAGGGCCGCGTTGTGCCCCCGTACGGTGTCCCAGCCCAGCGTGCGCAGCGTGAACAGACCGGTCGGGGCGGCCAGCCAGGGCGTGAGATCGAGCGTGCCCTGATGCTCCACCGACTGCGGGTAGCCCAGCTCCTGATCCCACGAGACCACCGGCGGCTCGATTCTGCGACGCCACTGCTGGGCGACCGAGAGCAGGGCCGTGCCGCGCGGGGCGAAGGCCCACTTGTGCAGGTTGCCGACCCAGAAATCGGCCTTGATCGAGTCGACGTCGACGGGCAGCATGCCGGGCACGTGCGCCGCGTCGACCAGCACGGGGATGTCGTGCTCGTGGGCGGCGGCAGTGATCGCGCGTACGGGGAAGGTCATGGCGGTGGCCGACGACAACTGGTCGATGATCAGCAACTTGGTGCGGCCCGGACGTAGCGCCGTGCGGATCCGGCTGACCACCTCGGCGTCGGAGGCGGCCAGCGGCAGCGCGACGGTCCGCACGGTCGCGCCGGCCCGGCGGCAACGGCGACGGGCGGCGATGGCCACCGCGCCGTAGCTGTGGTCGGTGAGCAGCACCTCGTCGGCCGACTCCAGCCGCACCGAGTTCAGCACGATCGAAGCGCCTGTGGTCGCGTTGGCCACCAGGGCGCTGCCCTCGGGATCCGCACCCAGAAAAGCGGCGATGTGCCGGCGGGTGTGGACCACCCGGTCACTCAGGCCCTGGGTGAAGAAGCGCAGCGGGTTCGACTCGATCTCGTCACGCAGGCGCTGCTGGGCGCGCTGCACCCCGATCGGCACCGCGCCGAACGAGCCGTGGTTGAGATAGGACACGCCGGGATCGATCGAGAACAGAAGGCGGGCGCCTGGGATGGGGGCGGGCGGTTCTCCGGCGCTCACGGTCCGATCGTACGGGGTCACGCGCGCGGGTGCGCGCGTTTGAACGCCGCTCGCAGGCGCTCGCACGGGGTCACGCGCGTGGATGCGCCTGTTTGAACGCCGCTCGCAGGCGCTCGGTGGACACATGCGTGTAGATCTGCGTGCTCGACAGCGAGGCGTGACCCAGCAGGTCCTGCACCGCGCGCAGATCGGCGCCGCCGTCGAGCAGGTGGGTGGCGGCCGAGTGGCGCAGGTCGTGCGGGCTGGTGTGGGGGAGCCCGGCCGCACGGGCAGCGGCGTCCACGATGCGGCGCACGACCGTCTGTTGCAGGCGGCCGCCCTTGACCCCCAGGAACAGGGCGTCGCCGCTGGTCTTGACGGCCAGCGACGGGCGGGCGTGCCGGCGATAATCGTCCAGCGCCTTCTGCGCCGGGATGCCGTACGGGACGGCCCGTTCCTTGGCGCCCTTGCCGAAAACCCGTACGACCCGCCGCGCCTCGTCCAGGTCGGCCTGGTTGAGGTTGCAGAGCTCGCTCACCCGTACGCCGGTGGCGTAGAGCAGCTCGAGGACGGCTCGGTCACGCAGGCTCTCCGGATCCTGCTCGCGCGGCGTCATCAGGGCCTCGGCCTGGTCGGCCCGCAGCACCGTGGGCAGGGTGCGGTGGGCCTTCGGGCTGGACAGGTGGGCGCCGGGGTCGGCGGTGGTGCGGCCGGTGCGCAACGCCCAGGCGGTGAAGGCACGCGCTGCGGCGGCGCGGCGGGCCTGAGACGTACGGGCGGCGCCCTGCCGCATACGAGCGGCGAGCCAGCTCCGCAGGAGCACGATGTCGAGCTCGGCCAGGGTGGTGGCGCCGGAGTCGGCCGCGTGGTCGAGCAACGAGACGACGTCGCCCAGGTACGCCCGTACGGTCTCGGGCGAACGATCCTCGACCCGGGCCAGGTGGTGACCGAACTCGTCGACCGCGTCGCGCATCTCCGGAGGCAGCCGCTCGTGTGTCTCGCGTGTTCCCACACGTCGACGGTCTTCGCTGCGAGCGTGATCGTCAAGCGGCCACGCTCGTTGTTGCCCCGCGTTCCTAGACTGCCCCCGTGACTCGCGGCATCCTCATGCTGGCCCTGTTGGGCGTGCTCGCCGGCTGTTCCGGAACCGAAGACCGGGCCACGCCGGCGCCGTCCACCGCCGTGCCCTCGGCGAAGGCAGGTTTCGGTGGTCCCACCCCGACGCCGGTGCCCGCGACGGAGGTCGAGGAGAGCAGGTTCCGGACGCCGACGCAGAACATCGCGTGCGTGCTGACCGATTCCGAGGTGCGGTGCGACATCGTACGGAAGAAGTGGTCGGCGCCGTCGAAGCCGTCCGACTGCTCGCTGGACTGGGGCAACGGGATGGCGGTCAGCGACGGGAAGGCCACGTTCACCTGCGCGGGCGACACGGTGGTGGGGACGTCGACCAGCACACTGAAGTACGGGCGGGCCGTTCGCTCGGGGACGGTGCGCTGCGACAGCGTGCACACCGGGCTGACGTGCAAGGACGAGGAGACCGGCCACGGCTTCACGCTGGCGTCGGGGAAGTACGAGCTGTTCTGATTCTCTGTCGTACACCGGCTGAATGTCGTACCCCCCGCCTAGGGTCTGGGCCATGGCTAGCTGGCATGAGATCGAAAAGGACGCACCCGCTTTCGCCGCCCGGGTGAAAGCTCTCTTCGACGCGGGCACCAACAAGACGATCGCCACCCTGCGGCGTGACGGGTCACCCCGCATCAGCGCTACCGAGGCCACGTTCTCCGACGGGGAGCTGACCTTCGGTTCGATGGCCGGTTCGATGAAGCTGCGCGACATCCGCCGTGACCCGCGGCTGGCCATGCACGCGCCCACTCTCGAGCCGCCGGCCGACAACCCTGAGTCGGGGCCGGGCGATGCCAAACTCGCCGGGGTCGCCGTCGAGATCGAGCCGCCACCCGACTGGCCGCACGGCGAGGCGGGCCTGTTCCGCATCGACATCCACGAGGTGGTCCTGACCTACGTGGGCGTTCCCGCCGACCACCTGGTCATCGAGTCATGGCATACGGGCCGCGGCCACACCCGCCGGACCCGCGTCTGACCGTGCTGCCGCCGAGCCCGGTTCAGCTCATTCGTTCACGGGCGGGTGAGCTGCACGCGGTCGGCGGGGTGGACCGTTTCGGCGCCGTCGACGCCGGTCACCACGAGGACGGGGACGCCCTCGCCGAGGCGGTATTTGCGGCGCTCGGCATCGGTGGGCATGCGGGCGCCGGCGCGTTCGCCCCGGGCCAGCGTGATGAGCTGCGTCGGCTCGGGCACCCGGACGAAGGTGCCGCGCGGCCGGTCGACGGTCACCAGGCCTTCGGTGCGAAGCTGCCCGATCGCCTGCCGGACGGTGGTGCGGCTGATGCCGTATTCCTGCGCGAGGCGCAGTTCGCTGGGCAGCGGCTCCCCGGGCCCCAGCTCGCCCGACTCGATCTGATTGCGGAGCAGGTCAGCCAACTGGCGAAAGACCGCACGGTCCGCGGAGGGATCGATCATGCATCTCAGTCTACGTGACCACGATGCTCCATCGGATTGTACGTACGAAGCCATGTAGGTATGATAGTCCTGCCGCACTGAGAAGGCTGAGACTTGATCGGGCGGCAGGGCGGGCGGCGGTAAAGCCGCGAAACGAGGTGCGTCAGCACCCACGGGACGGCCCCAGCCGTCGCCCGTTCTTCCGCTCCTCTGGGGAGCCCGTCACCGCGCCGGCCGCGCGGCCCACGCCCACAAAGCGCGCGAGCGCCACAACCAGCCCGAGCCTGCACCGCACAATCGCCTCGCGCCTCGCGCCTCGCGCCTCGCGCCTCGCGCCTCGCGCCTCGCGCCTCGCGCCTCGCGCCTCGCGCCTCGCGCCTCGCGCCTCGCGCCTCGCGCCTCGCGCCTCGCGCCTCGCGCCCCGCGCCCCGCGCCCCGCGCCCGCGCCCCGCGCCCCGCGCCCCGCGCCCCGCGCCCCGCGCCCCGCGCCCCGCGCCCCGCGCCCCGCGCCCCGCGCCCCGCGCCCCGCGCCCCGCGCCCCGCGCCCCGCGCCCCGCGCCCCGCGCCCCGCGCCCCGCGCCCCGCGCCCCGCGCCCCGCGGCAGCCGGGAGGGTTTGCTTCGCCGTTGTATTTGCCTATTCGCCTGGCCCGTCGCTGAGGACGGGATACGCCAGCCACCGCGCGGCCCCCTGTCCCAGCGCCGCGCGGTGGTTGCCGGCCCGCTAAGCGGCGACCGCTTCCTGATGGTCCGTCCCCGACTCGCCGTGGCGTTCCCCGCGGTTGGGATCATCCGGAACAATCGCCGCCTTACGCGCCCAGCCGATGAAGCGTTCGAAGAGATCCGCAGGCATCGGATGCCCGGTGGCGATCAGATCACCGAGCGCGTCATACATCTGAGCCGACAGGTACACCGTCAGGACAGACGAAAACCGGCCGTGCTCCTCAAGCAACAATTTCCGGGCGGCTGCACACGGCCACGGCGCCCCGCAGACCATGCAGTCCCACCCGGGTCGAGCATTCAGATGCCGTGGCGGCGACGGCCCCTCGGTTTGTGCCTTCACGGGCGCCGCGGAGGCCTTCGTGACTCGCCCAGAGTCCCGTGCCTCCGCGAATCTTGCTGCTGGTCGTGCCCGCGTGGGCGGGCCAGGATCGTCGGTGTCGTTGGGCCCGTCGCCTTGCGGGTCGGGCGATGCGGGCGTGTCCGGCGGTCGTCCGTTCGTGGTCATGATGGTTCCCCCAAGTGCCCTACGAGCGATCGGCGCCCGGCCGGCGGCCGACCGCGGAAGGTCAGCCCGGTCGCCGTTCGCGTGGCTGGGTGACCCGGCCGCCGTCGGCAGACACGGGCCGGCGGCGGCCGCCCCCGTTCATGGGTTGGCCTCTCGGATGTGCGCCCGAGCGGCTCGAGGTCGTCGTGCCTGAGCGGCTCGGGGTTGTCGCGCCCGGGCGGCTCGGGGTCGTCGTGCCTGAGCGGCTCGAGGTTGTCGCGCCCGGGCGGCTCGGGGTTGTCGTGCCTGAGCGGCTCGGGGTTGTCGCGCCCGGGCGGCTCGGGGTTGTCGTGCCTGAGCGGCTCGGGGTTGTCGCGCCCGGGCGGCTCGGGGTTGTCGTGCCTGAGCGGCTCGGGGTTGTCGCGCCCGGGCGGCTCGGGGTTGTCGTGCCTGAGCGGCTCGGGGTTGTCGCGCCCGGGCGGCTCGGGGTTGTCGTGCCTGAGCGGCTCGGGGTTGTCGCGCCTGGGCAACTCGCTGATGCCATGGCCGAGCGGCCTGCGAATCCCCTGAGCGAGTGGTTCGCGGTTGCTGTGGCCGAACGGCGCGAAGCTGTCGCGGCCGGTTGCCGCGAGGGCTCGTGGCCGCTGCTGCCCGGCGGCTTCTGGGGTCTCCGCGCTGGAGAGTGGGGGCCGCCGGGCGAGCAGCGTGACAGAGCGGTGGGATCGCTCTCTGTCATGCCCGGTCTCGTGTTTTCTGCGTGGCTGTACCTCCTTTCCTTCGCGAGGGCTTGTGAGGGCGGGGAAAGGTCTGGCCGCGGTGGAAAGGGGAGCGGCGCCGAGGGGACGAGCGCGTCGACGCACGGAGCGGCCAAGCCGCACCGGCATCGGCGCCAGAGTGACCGCCACGTGCGTCGATGGTTCAGATCGACGGGCACGAGCCGGCTAGTCTGGCGACGCCTAGTCATGGGAACAGTATAGATGACATGCGACTAGCTGTCTCCTAGCAACTTGATGATTGACTAATAGTCTCGCGCCTACGGTCGATCATGTGGCAGCGAAACCGATCCGGCTCATGGGGGCGCACGAGATCCGCATCCGTCTGGGTGGGGTGAGCCGGCAGCGTGCGTATCAGATCACCAGCCGTGCCGACTTCCCCAAGCCCGTCGCCGACCTGGCCCAGGGAAGGTCTGGGCGGCCGACGATGTCGAGGCGTGGATGAAGGTGCACCGCCGCGATCTGGACGACTCCGAGGACTGACCCCGGCCGAGCGCCGGAGGGGCACGACATCGCGGGCGACCGAGTGGCGCCCGCCGT
The DNA here is from genome assembly GCF_004362215.1 of Paractinoplanes brasiliensis. Classification (NCBI taxonomy): domain Bacteria; kingdom Bacillati; phylum Actinomycetota; class Actinomycetes; order Micromonosporales; family Micromonosporaceae; genus Paractinoplanes; species Paractinoplanes brasiliensis. Next base: position 4,844,133 of record NZ_SNWR01000001.1, read on the forward strand.
TGTGCTGCCCGGAAACCGCTGGCCCGAAGCGGAGTCATCGGCTTCCCCGGGCCAGGGCCACTCCGGTTCCCCGGCGCTCGACCAGCCCGGTCAGCTCCAACAGGGACAGCCGGCGCAACACGAGCCGCAGTGACAGTCCGGCCCGGACGGCAAGATCCTCGGGCGTGATGGTCCCGCGCCGCGGCACCGATTCCAGGATCAGCGCCGATTCCTCGTCCAGGGCGTCCCGCCGATGCTCCGGCCCTCGCGGCACGACCGCCTGGTACTCCCCGATCCGGCCCACCGTCTCCAGCACGTCGGCCGGCCCGGTGACCAGGGTCGCGTCGGGCCGGGAGCGCAGCAGCTCATGGCAGCCGACCGACATGGCCGAGGTGATCGGCCCCGGCACCACCATCGCGGGCCGTCCCAGGGCCAGCACCCGGCCCATCGTCTGGATCGCGCCGCTGCGAGCAGCCGCCTCGACCAGCACCGTCCCGGCCGTCGCGGCCGCGATCACCCGATTGCGGATCAGGAACCGGTGTTTGAGCGGCTCCGCCCCCGGCGGCCATTCGCTGATCAGCAGCCCGGTCTCCGCGATCTGCTCGAACATGGCCGAGTTGCCCAGCGGGTAGGGCCGGTCAACCCCGCAGGCAAGGACGGCCACCGTACGCCCACCCGCCGCCAGCGCAGCCCGATGAGCCGCCGCGTCGATGCCGAAGGCCCCGCCGGACACCACGGTCCAGCCGTTCTCGGCCAGCCCGTACGCGATCTCGTTGGTCGCGTGAACGCCGTAGCCGGACGCCGCCCGGGCACCCACCACCGCGACCGACCTCTCGAGCGTCTCGCCCAGCGGCCATTCCCCGCGCACCCAGAAGCACAGAGGCGGCCGCACATCCAGGTTGACCCGTTGCGTCCCCTCCAGCGTCAGCACCGCCAGCGACTGCACCCGTTCCGGCCACTCCTCGTCTCCCGGCACGACGATCCGCGCCCCCAGCCGCTCGGCCCGGCGCAGCGTCAACTCGGCCAGCCGCCGCGGATCCAGGTTGGCCGCCTTCGCCATCGCGGCCGTCCGTAGTGACTTGTCTGCCACGTCGCCGCTGAGCAGCCGGGCCAGAGTGGCCTCCGCGCCGCCCTCCTCGACCAGCGACCACACCGTCCGGTTCCCCGGCTCGGCCAGCCAGGTGAGGGCTACGCGTGCCGCCCGATCGCCCGCGTGAGCGGGTGGGTGGTCACTCACGGCGGTCTCCCATGCGCAGCTGGATCGCCTCGTTGACCTCGGCCCGGGTCGGTCGCTCGCGTCCGTCCAGGTCGGAAATTGTCCAGGCCAGGCGGAGCACACGGTCGAAGCCGCGGGCCGAGAGCAGACCTTTGTCGAGTGACGCTCGCAGGGTGTCGGTGTCGGCGCCGGGCAGCCGCCACGGCGCTCGCCGGAGCGTCGGCCCCGGCACTTCGGCGTTGACGCGCCAGCCCCCGCCCGCGGACCACCGTGCGGCCGACGCGGCCCGGGCCTCCGCCACCCGCCGGGCGACCTCGGCCGACGACGTCGCCCCGATGGCCGCCGTGGTCAGCTGGGCCGCTGTCAACGGCGCGAGGGTCAGCCGGATGTCGATCCGGTCGAGCAGTGGCCCGGACAGTTTGGCCTGATATCGCCGCCGCACTCCGGGCGGGCACGTGCAGTGATTGTCGCCGGCCGGGCTGGCGCAAGGACAAGGATTGGCCGCCAGCACGAGCTGAACCCGCGCCGGGAACTCGGTCGTGCCGCGCGACCGGGCCAGCACAACCCGGCCCGTCTCCAAGGGCTGCCGCAATGACTGCAAGGTGGCCGACTTGATCTCGGCCGCCTCGTCGAGGAACAGCACACCCCGGTGGGCCAGCGACAACGCTCCCGGCTGAGCCAGGCCGCTGCCGCCGCCGACGATCGCCGCCGTCGAGGCGGTGTGGTGGGGCGCCTGGTAGGGCGGCCGCCGCACCAGCCGCCCGTCCGGCGGCAGCACCCCCGCGATCGACTGCAACGCCGTCACCTCGAGCGCCGCCTCGTCGTCCAGTTCGGGCAGGATCGACGGCAGCCTCTCGGCGAGCATGGTCTTTCCGGCGCCGGGCGGCCCGAAGAGGGCCAGATGATGCCCGCCCGCGGCGGCGACCTCGAGGCCGTAGCGTCCCAGTTCCTGCCCCGCGACGTCGGCCAGGTCGGGACCGGACGGTGGCGGTCCCGGCTCCGGAGGCGGCGGGTCGAGCAGTTCACCCTCTTTACGCAGGAAGGCGACGAGCCGCCGCAGGCTGTCGACAGCCCGTACGGTAACCCCGGGCACCACGGTGGCCTCCCGGGCGTTGGCCGGCGGCACTATCACCTCGTTCAGTCCGGCCCGGACAGCCGCGGCCACCATCGGCAGGACTCCGCGCACCGCCCGCACCTGGCCGTCGAGACCCAGTTCGCCCAGCACCACCACTCCTTCGAGTTTCTCCAGCGGCAGCTCACCCGCGCCGGCCAGCAGCGAGGTGGCGATGGCCAGGTCGAACCCGCTGCCGTGCTTGGGCAGGGCGGCCGGCAGCAGGTTGACCGTGATCCGCCGGTTGGGCCACGACTGGCCTGAGTTGACCACCGCCGCCCGCACCCGATCGCGGGCCTCGTGCAGCGCGGTGTCGGGCAGCCCGGTCAGCACGACCGCTGGCAGTCCTTGGGACAGGTCGGCCTCGACCTCGACCACGTGCCCGGTCACCCCGAGCAGGCCGACGCAGAGGACGCGTGCGTAGCTCATCTCAGAACGCCGCGCGGATGTGCGTGATCCGGCTGGCGCTGCCGGCCCGGGGGAGCACCTCGACCACGTCGAAGCGGATCTCGCGGGGACGGATGCCAGCCTCGGAGAGCCATCGGAGCGCGAGGTGCCGCAGCTTGCTCACCTTGTGCCGGTTCACCGCGGCCGCCGGCGGGCCGAATCGGTCGCCGAGGCGCGTCTTGACCTCGCAGAACACGATGTCGTCGCCGTCGCGCAGCACGAGGTCGACCTCGCCGTCGGCGCAGCGCCAGTTCCGGTCGAGGATCACGAGCCCCTGCTCTTGGAGGTGCCGGGCGGCGACCTTTTCGCCGTACGCCCCCACCGCTCGCCTTTGCGTCGTCATGCCCGACAACCTGGACCGCCCGGGCCCGCCGCGCATCCCGCCCGGTCCATGATCTGTGGACAGAGCGCAACTGTGGAAAACCTCTGTGTCACCGTCGAGGCGTGTTATACGGCCAGCAGTGGCATTCGCGCTCGCAGTCACCTAAGTTGCGCTTCGTGGAAGGACGCCGCTACGCCGACGAGCCCGAGCCCAGCTGGTATTCCGGGCCGGGTCTGCACTCACGATCGACCGACTCGGAGGTGTCCGGTTCCATCCCGGTCGCCAACCCGTACGACTCCGGCATCCACGAGCGGCCGAGCGGCGCGTTCCGGCTGCCCGAGCAGCGGCCGACGGCGTCCTCGTACGCGAGCCTCGATCCGGTGACGTCGACCGGCAGCCACGCGCGCCCCTCCGAGCCGGAGCCGCGTGTCCCCGTACGGGGTCCGGAATACCCGACGGTCAAGCCCACCGGCGCCGCTGCGGCCGAGCCCACGGCTCTGGTCCCGCCGGTGGTGGAGCGGCCGCTGACCGAGCGGCGGGCGGAAAGCGTCTATCAGGCCAAGCGCCCGGTTTCGTCGTTCGTGATCGCCGCCGTCACGGCCGTCCTCATGATCCCGGTCGTGCGCCTGCTCGCCGACGCGACGTTCACCGGTGACCCGGCCGCCGGCGCCGTCGTGCCCGCCGTCCTGCTCACGCTGGGCTTCACGCTCACCGGTTTCGGGCTGTTCACCCTGGCGCGGGTCGGCCCGATCACGCGCGAGACGTGGCTGCGGCCCCCGGTGGCGTACCTCCCGGTGGGTCTGATCCTGCTGATCGGGGCCGGGCTGGCTGCCGCGTAAGGGCAGTCCGAAGCTTGGCGTATGCTGGTTGACGGCGACCGCCTCGTGCGGTCGACCTCGCGTGCCCTCTGTCAGGTCCCTCTCGTCGGGGCCGGCGGCGACGGCCCTCCCTGGTCTCGATCATCTCGGGTCCGACTGTGGCCGCCGACCGGGCACCAGGACGCTTGCCGCCGGCGAGCGTGACAACCAGGGATCCGTAGGAGTAATCACCATGGCCGTCGTGACCATGCGCCAGCTGCTGGAGAGCGGTGTCCACTTCGGGCACCAGACCCGGCGCTGGAACCCGAAGATGAAGCGCTTCATCTTCACCGAGCGTAACGGCATCTACATCATCGACCTGCGCCAGACGCTCGACTACATCGAGAAGGCGTACAGCTTCGTGCGGGACACCGTCGCCGAGGGTGGCCACATCCTCTTCGTCGGCACCAAGAAGCAGGCGCAGGAGGCCATCGCGGAGCAGGCGACCCGCGTCGGCCAGCCGTACGTGAACCACCGCTGGCTGGGCGGCATGCTCACCAACTTCCAGACCGTTTACAAGCGGCTCCAGCGCATGAAGGAGCTCGAGGCTCTGGGTGACCTGACCGGCACGGCCGCCGGGTACACCAAGAAGGAGACCCTGCAGCTCTACCGCGAGAAGACCAAGCTCTCGAAGACCCTCGGTGGCCTCCGTGACATGACCAAGACGCCGTCGGCGATCTGGGTCGTGGACACCAAGAAGGAGCACATCGCCGTCGACGAGGCCCGCAAGCTGGGCATCCCGGTCATCGCGGTGCTGGACACCAACTGCGACCCGGACGAGGTCGACTTCCCGATCCCGGGCAACGACGACGCGATCCGCTCCGCCGAGCTGCTCACCAAGGTCATCGCCGCGGCCGTCGCCGACGGTCTGATCGCCCGTTCCGGCCGTGGCCGTGGCGGTGCCGACGAGAAGCCCGAGCCGGGCACCGTCGCCGCCGGCGAGCCGCTGCCCGAGTGGGAGCGCGACCTCTACGAGGGCGCCGAGAAGAAGGCCGACGAGGCTCCCGCTGCCGAGGCCGCGGCCACCGAGCCCGTTCCGGCCGCTGCCGCGCCCGCCGAGTAAGTCACCGACGAACCTGACATCGAGAGAGAGTCATGGCTAACTACACCGCCGCGGACGTGAAGAAGCTCCGCGATCTGACCGGTGCCGGCATGATGGACTGCAAGAAGGCGCTCGAAGAGGCGTCCGGCGACTTCGACCAGGCCGTCGAGTTCCTGCGCATCAAGGGTGCGAAGGACGTCGGCAAGCGCGCCGGCCGCACCGCGGCCAACGGCATCGTCGCCCACTCGGGCAACGCGCTGCTCGAGCTGAACTGCGAGACCGACTTCGTCGCCAAGACCCCCGACTTCGTCGCGCTGGGTCAGCAGCTGGTCGAGTTCGGCGAGCAGAACAAGGTCGCCGACGCGGCCGGCCTGCTGGCCGCCACGCTGCCGGACGGCAAGACCGTCGCGGACACGGTCCAGGAGTACTCCGCCAAGATTGGCGAGAAGATCGTCCTGAACCGTTTCGTGGTCGTCGACGGCACCGTCGCGGTCTACCTGCACCGTAAGGCGCAGGACCTGCCGCCGCAGGTGGGCGTGCTGGTGGCGTACGAAGGCAAATCGGACGAGGCGGCCGACGCGGATGCCCGCGGCATCGGCATGCAGATCGCCGCCATGCGCCCGCGCTTCCTCACCCGTGACGAGGTGCCGGCCGACGTCGTCGAGTCCGAGCGCCGCATCGCCGAGGAGACGGCCAAGGAGGAGGGCAAGCCCGAGAAGGCCCTCCCCAAGATCGTTGAGGGCCGGGTGAACTCCTTCTTCAAGGACTTCGTCCTGCTCGAGCAGGCGTCGGTCGTCGACAACAAGAAGACCGTCAAGCAGATCGCGGACGAGGCCGGGCTGACCATCACCCGCTTCGTCCGGTTCGAGGTCGGCCAGGAGTAAGGGCCGTCGGAGGCAAGGGAGGCCGGGTACGCGATTCTGCGTCCGGCCTCCTTCTCCCATAAGGTCTCTGCTGAGCGTTGGAAGGGAAGGCGGGTCTCATGACATTGGTGACCGAGCAGGCAGTTCCGGTTGGCAGTCCGAACCCGCCCGCGCGACCCCGCCGGGTCGTGCTCAAGCTGTCCGGTGAGGTGTTCGGCGGCGGCGCGGTCGGCGTCGACCCCGACATCGTGCAGGGCATCGCCCGGCAGATCGCGACCGTGATCCGCCGCGGCATCCAGGTCGCCGTGGTCGTCGGCGGCGGCAACTTCTTCCGCGGGGCCGAGCTGCAGAAACGCGGCATGGACCGCAACCGCGCCGACTACATGGGCATGCTGGGCACGGTCATGAACGGCCTGGCCCTGCAGGACTTCCTCGAGAAGGAAGGCGTCGAGACGCGGGTGCAGACCGCGATCACGATGGCCCAGGTCGCCGAGCCCTACATCCCGCTGCGCGCCATCCGGCACCTGGAAAAGGGCCGCTGCGTCATCTTCGGCGCCGGCGCCGGCATGCCGTACTTCTCCACCGACACCGTCACCGCCCAGCGCGCCCTCGAGATCCACGCGGACGTCGTGCTGATGAGCAAGAACGGTGTCGACGGCGTTTACACCGCCGACCCTCGCGTCGACCCCGACGCCAAGAAGCTCGACCGGCTCACTTTCCAGGACGTGATCCAGCAGGGCCTGCGGGTGGCCGACCAGGCGGCCTTCAGCCTCTGCGAGGAGAACGACCTGCCCATGCTCGTCTTCGGCGCCCAGGGCGACGACACGATCATCCGCGCCGTGAGCGGCGAAAAGATCGGCACCCTGATCACCGCCTGAGACCACCTGTCCCACCGAAGAAAGCAAGGGAGGCGAGAAGAGCCGGTGATCGACGAAACCCTCTTCGAGGCCGAAGAAAAGATGGAGAGCGCGGTCGAGCACGCCAAGGAGGAGTTCGCCGCGATTCGTACCGGGCGAGCCACTCCGGCCATGTTCTCCAAGATCGTTGTGGATTACTACGGCGCGCCCACGCCGGTGACGCAGATGGCTTCGGTCGGCGTCCCGGAGCCGCGCATGGTCATCGTGAAGCCGTACGACGCGTCGCAGCTCGGCGCGATCGAGCGGGCGATCCGTGACTCCGACCTCGGCGTCAACCCCAACAACGAGGGCACGCAGCTGCGCATCCACCTGCCGCAGATGACCGAGGAACGCCGTCGCGACATGATCAAGGTTGCGCGCAGCAAGGCGGAGGAGGGCCGGGTCGCGATCCGGAACGTCCGCCGCAAGGCCAAGGAGCAGCTCGACCGCCTGGTCAAGGACGGCGAGGCCGGCGAGGACGAGGGCCGTCGGGCCGAGAAGGAGCTCGAGGACACCACGCACAAGTACGTGGCGATCGTCGACGAGCTCGTGAAGCACAAGGAAGCCGAGTTGCTCGAGGTCTGATGTCGTACCTCGATCCGCGTGCCGGGCAGAGCGCCGGCGATGACAGGAGCGCCCCGGCGCCGTACGCCTATGGCGAACCGGCCTGGCACGCGGGCGAGGACGTCCCGACCGGACTGGTTCCTCTCGTCCCCACGACGGAAGAGAAGCCGCAAATGGGACGCAGGCGCGCGAAGGGCCGGGCCGGCCGCAACCTGCCCGCCGCTATCGGCGTCGGCGTCGGCCTGGTGCTGCTGGTGCTCGGCTCCCTGGTGATCTGGCCTGACGCCTTCCTCGGCGTCATCGTGCTGGCCTCCGCGGTCGGCGTCTACGAGATGGTCCGCGCCCTGCGGGCCACCGGCGCCGACGCCCCGCTGATCCCGCTGGTCGCCGGCTCGGTGCTGATGGTCGGCCTGGCCTGGCACGACGGCCCCGACGCGCTGCTGCTGGGTCTGCTGGTGACGATCGCGGCCTCGGTGATCTGGCGCATCGCCGACGGCCTGGCCGCGTTCCGCCGCGACTTCGTGCCCAGCGTCATGATCTCGATCTACGTGCCGTTCCTGCTCAGCTTCGGCGTCCTGCTCCAGCTCCCCGACGCAGCCGAGGACGGCCGCTGGCGGGTGCTCTGCACGCTCCTCGCCGTGGTGCTTTCCGACACAGGCGGGTACGCGGTCGGTGTCTTCTTCGGCAAGCACAAGATGGCCCCGTCGATCAGCCCCGGCAAGACCTGGGAGGGCTTCGCCGGTTCGGTCGTCTCGGCCGCCGTGGGCAGCGCCCTGCTTCTGCACTTCCTGCTCGAGATCCCCTGGTACTGGGGTGTCCTGTTCGGCGCGGTGATCGCGGTTGTGGCGGTGGCCGGCGACCTGGCCGAGTCCATGCTCAAGCGTGACCTCGGTCTCAAGGACATGAGCAACCTGCTGCCCGGCCACGGCGGCGTGATGGACCGGCTCGACTCGATCCTGTTCGCCGTCCCCCTGGCGTACCTGATGTTCGCTCTGATCGGGGCGAACACGTGACCGGCACGTACACAGGCAAGCGTGCGAGACTGGTTGCGCCATGACGATTCTTCCGGTCATCCCGACCAGCCTCGATCAGCCCGACGCGGTGGCCACCAAGCGCCGTCCGTCGATGCCTCCGCGTCACCTCGCCGACCTCGACCTCGCGGCCCGCCAGGCGGCCGTCACCGGCCTCGGCGAGCCCGCTTTCCGGGCCAAGCAGATCTCCACCCACTACTTCGGCCGCCTCGTACGCGACGTCGACGCGATGACGGATCTGCCCGCCGCGTCCCGCGCCCGGCTCACCGGCGACCTGCTGCCCACGCTGCTCACCCCCGTACGGGAATTGGCCTGTGACGACGGCGCGACCCGCAAGACGCTGTGGCGGCTGCACGACGGCTCGCTGGTGGAAAGCGTCCTGATGGGCTACCCCGACCGGGTGACGGCGTGCATCTCGAGCCAGGCCGGGTGCGGTATGGCCTGCCCGTTCTGCGCCACCGGCCAGCAGGGCCTGACCCGCAACCTCTCGATCGCCGAGATCGTCGACCAGGTGGTCTACCTGGCCGGCGTGGCCGCCTCGGGCGCGGTCACCGGTTCACCGCCGCGGCTGTCGCGCGTCGTCTTCATGGGCATGGGCGAGCCACTGGCCAATTACCCTCGGGTGATAGAGGCTGTGCGCAGGCTCACTGCCCCGGCGCCCGAGGGTCTCGGGCTCTCGCAACGGCACATCACCGTCTCCACCGTGGGTCTCGTGCCCGCTATCCGCCGTTTGACGGGCGAAGACCTCAATGTGACCCTTGCGCTGTCCCTGCATGCCCCCGATGATGATCTGCGCGATGAGCTAGTGCCTGTCAATCAACGCTGGAAGGTGGCCGAGGTGCTCGATGCCGCGTTCGACTACGCGGCACAGACTTCACGCCGGATCTCGATCGAGTATGCCCTGATCAGGGACGTCAACGATCAGCCTTGGCGTGCCGACCTCCTCGGCAAGCTTCTGCGCGGCAAGCTGGCGCATGTGAATCTGATCCCGCTGAACCCAACGCCGGGCAGCAAGTGGGATGCGAGTCCGAAACCGGTCGAGCGCGAGTTCGTCCGCCGGCTGCGTGAGGCCGGAGTAGCGACGACGGTCCGCGACACCCGGGGCCGGGAGATCGACGGCGCCTGTGGCCAGCTGGCCGCGGGCGAGCTCACGGAGGCGAGCGCTGGGGGCGCCGCCGCCGACGCGGAGGTGGCACAGTGACTGGGCTCAGGTCCCAGCGAGCGGAGTGGGAGACGTTGTGACGAGTCAGGGGCAACGTTTCCGGCGGCGGGCTCTGCGCCGCGGCTACAAGGTGGACGAGGTCGACGCCTTCCTCGACCGGGTCGAGGCCACTCTGGCCGGCGAGCAGGTCGGTCCGCCCGTTGGTGCGCAAGAGGTGCACGACGTGGTCTTCCGTGTGCGTTTCGGCGGTTACGACGAGTGGCAGGTCGACCTGCACCTCGACCGGGTCGAGCGCCAACTGGCCGAACTTGAGGACCGTGGCGGCCGGGGCGTGCCCCCGCCCGACCCGATGCGGGACTCCCTGCGGGGCGGGCTTTCCGCGGCCAAGCCCGGCCTGGGCGCGGCCATGAGCGGCGGCGGTGGCGGCATGGGCGGTCAGGGCATGGGTGGCCGGATGGCCCCGCCGACCGAGCGCCTGCCCGCGCCGCCGGTGCGCGACGACCGTTTCGGGCAGCAGCCGCCCCAGCGGGGTCAGATGCCGCCGGACCCGTACGGGCGTTATGACGAGCCGACCGGCTACGGCCAGCCGCAGCAGCCCCAGTTGCCGCAGCGGCCCGCCGGGCCCCCGCCGGGATACGACCGGGACCCGCGTGAGGCTCGCGACCCGCGTGGCTACGACCGCGGTGGCTACGACACGGGCGGATTCGAGCAGCCGACCGGTGGTTTCGACGGGTTCGAGGCGGGCCGGCACGGCAAGGCCGACATGACCGCCGAGATCCGCATGCCGCAGCGCGAGCAGCAGGACCCGCGCGGTGGCTACGGCGGCCCGCCGATGAGCGGCCCGCCGATGGGCAACGCCCCGATGAGCGGCCCGCCGATGGGTTACGGCGAGCCGCAGCAGCCCCAGCTGCCCCCGCCGATGGGTGAGCCGGGTGGTGAGCTCTACCGGGTCGACCAGCTGCGGCGCACGTTCCAGCCCCGGCGCTTCGGCAGCGGTTACGACCCGAGCCAGGTCGACCGGCTGTTCGAGGGCATCCTGCAGGCGATGACCGGGCGCGGGCCGATGCCCGTACCGGAAAACGATCTTGACATGCTGCAGTTCGGCCTGGTGCCCGGTGGTTATTTCGAAGCCGAGGTCGACGCCGCGTTGCGCGAGGTCAAAGACATCCTGACCAGGCGTCGCTAGACGACAAAAGGGGCCCGGACGGGCCCCTTTTTCGTGCGCCGGGTTCCTACTGGTCTTCGGGCTTGAGGCCGTTGCGCCGCAGCACAGCGTCGACGATCACCGCTGCGACGAGACCGAGGGCGAAGATGATGAGCCAGACGTTCTCGGTGTTGCCCTCGTGGTTGCCCCAGAAGAACAGCAGAATGACCACTGCCGAGATGAGCGCCGCGCGTCGCGCGCGCTTCCGGTTGCCCGGCTTGAGCTGGTCGGGGGCATAGACCGGTTCCTGATCGGCAGCCACGCCTGGTCCTTCCTCGAGGGTCGATCGCGTTCGGGTTCAGTCTCGCACGACGGCTCCGCGCGCGGCCCACCAACCCGGACCCGGTACCTTCGATGCCGTCGGGTTTCTCCGACGGCGTCAGTTCTGGACGAGGGAGTACAAACGGTGCGGATCACGGGCACTGGGCACGCGAGCATGCGGATCGACACGGCCGCCGGCAGCATTCTGTGCGATCCGTGGGTCAACCCCGCCTATTTCGCCTCATGGTTCCCGTTCCCCGACAACTCCCAGCTCGACTGGGAGACGCTGGGCGACGTCGACTACCTCTACGTGTCGCACCTGCACCGCGACCACTTCGACGCCGAGCACCTCAAGCGCTTCATCAGCAAGAAGGCGACGGTGCTGCTGCCGGAGTACCCGACCAGCCAGCTCGAGGACGAGCTGCGTGACCTGGGCTTCACCAGCTTCCTCAAGACGAAGTCGGACGAGGTTCACGAGCTCGACGGCGGCCTCAAGATCATGATCCAGGCGCTGATCAGCCCCACCGACGGCCCGATCGGCGACTCGTCGCTGTGGGTCGAGCACGACGGCGTACGGGTCCTCAATCAGAACGACGCCCGTCCGACCGACCTGACCCGGTTCAACGAGCTGGGCCACGTGCACGCCCACATGCTGCAGTTCTCCGGCGCGATCTGGTACCCGATGGTCTACGAACTGCCCGACGGCGCCAAGACGGCGTTCGGCAAGCAGAAGCGCGACCGCCAGTTCGACCGCACCTGGCGCTACATCGACGACCTCAAGGCCGACCACGTCTTCCCGATCGCCGGCCCGCCGTGCTTCCTCGACGACACGCTCTGGCAGTTCAACGACATCTTCGGTGACGAAGGCAACATCTTCCCCGACCAGTCGGTCTTCCTCTCCGAGTACGCCAAGGTCGGCGGCACCAACGGCATCGTCCTGCTGCCCGGCTCCGTGACCTCCCTGGCCGCGTCCGGCGAGGCCGAGACCACCCACCCCGTCCCGGTCGACGAGTTCTTCGCCGACAAGCAGGCCCACCTGGAAGAGATGCGGGAGCGTAAGGCCCCGATCATCGCCGCCGAGAAGGCGTCCTGGCGGCACCCCGAGATCGACGTGCTCGGCGCCCTCAAGAAGCGCATCGAGCCCCTGCTCGAAGAGTCGATCTACATGGCCCAGGGTGTCGGCGGCCCCGTCCGCTTCGACCTGACCGACTCGTTCGGCCCCGACGGCAACGTCATCGAGTCGATCGTGGTCGACTTCCCGGGCAAGCAGGTCCGCCCCTATGCCGACGAAAAGGTGCGCTACCGCTTCAAGACGGGCCGCGCCCTGATCGAACACCTCATCCACATCGACGAGGGCGACTGGGTCAACTCGCTGTTCCTGTCGTGCCGCTTCTCGGCCGCCCGGATCGGACAGTACAACGAATACGTGTACGCGTTCTTCAAGTGCCTCTCCGAGGAGCGTCTGCAGTACGCCGAGGGCTGGTACGACGAGCACGAGAAGGCCGTGGAGGCCGAGGACACGGTGCTGGGGGACTGGACAGTGCAGCGCCGCTGCCCGCACCTCAAGGCCGACCTGAGCCGCTTCGGCATGGTGGACGGCAACGTGCTGACGTGCCAGCTGCACGGCTGGAAGTTCGACCTCCCCAGCGGGCGGTGCCTCACGAGCGTCGGCCACAAGATCCGAGCCGAGAAGACCGAAGCCGCACAGCAGACGTCGTAACCTGGGTCACTCCAACTGCGAGATCAAACTCAAGGGCAGATGTCGTAGCAGGTGGTGGGATGCCGTCGCTCCTGCAAACCAAGATCAAAGGGCAGATGTCGTAGCGGGGTGGTGGGTGCAGACCGTCGCTCCCGCCGAGGGCCCGGGCGGGCTTCGCTGGCCGCTGGCGCGTCCAGAACGCGAAACCCACCCGGGCGACCTGCGTGAGTGGTTGCGCCCAAAACCCCAACCCCGCTCGACACGGTGACCGCCCGACGGCAACGCCCGCCGTTCCACTGACTCGGTCCAGCCCCGCTGCCCGAGGCGGGCGGTTTGGCGTTGCTATGGGTGTGCGTGTCAGCGCGGGATGTTCAGGTCCTTGAGGATTCGGGTGGCGGCGTTGTGGCCGGCGGCGCCGATGACGCTGCCTGCGGGGTGGGCGCCGGCTGAGCCCGCGTACAGGCCGTCGAGGCCCGTGAAGTAGGGCATGCGCTCGTCGAAGGCGACCGTGTTGTCGACGTGGTGGATGTGGCCGCCGGTGATGCCGAAGTGCTCTTCGATGCCGGGTGGGGTCAGCGGCATCATGTCGACGATCAGGTCCCGGGTGCCGGGCGCGTACCGTTCGCAGATGTCGAGCAGCCTGTCCACGTACGCGGGAAGCTCTTGATCCCACGTGGAACCGGCCGGCGCATAGGGCACCGACTGCACGAACAGCGCCGAGGAGTGGTGCCCCTCGGCGTCCTGCAGGGACGGGTCGACGGTGGTGTGCAGATACCACTCGATGGTGGGCTCGTCCGGCAGCCGGCCCGCCTGCACGTCGGCCCACATGGCGCGCAGGGTGGCCATGGGCGACTCGGCGCCGGTCAGGTCGGCCGAGCCGGGCAGCAGGTGGATGGTCGCGCCGAACGGTGACGGTGAGCCGGGCGGGAGGCAGGTGAACTCGGGCAGGCCGCGCAGGGCCAGGTTGAGCTTGAGTGTGCTGCCGGGGCGCTTGACGGCGGCCAGCCGCTCGGTCAGCTCGGCCGGCAGGGCGCCCGCCGGCACCAGATCGATAAGCCTGTACGGGTCGCAGGAGCCGAGCACGACACGGGCGCTGATCGTGTGGCCGTCGGCGAGCACAACCCCGCTGGCGGCGCCGCCGTCGACCGTCACTGCCTGTACGGGCGTACGGGTGAAGATCTGGGCGCCGGCGGCTCGGGCGGCGTCGGCGAACGTGCGAGTGACCGTGCCCATGCCACCCTCGGCGATCATCCACGTGCCGTCGGAGCCGGGCAGGCGGCACATGTTGTGCACGAGGAAGTTGTGGCCGGTGCCGGGGTCGTCGGGGCCCGCGTTGAGGCCGGAGAGCCCGTCGGTCACCGCGTACATGCTCACCAGCAGTTCGCTCTTGAAGCCGAAGCGGGCCAGGTAGTCGGCGACCGAGCCGCGGACCAGGTCGATGAAGGTGCTCTGCAGCTGGGGGCGGATGTAACGGTCGGCGATCTGTTCGACGCTTCCGGGTTCCTCGAGCCAGGCGGGCGCCAGGTCGGCCCGGAGCGCGGCGATCTCAACCGCCAGCTGCTCGTCGGCGGCGGCGTCGCGCGGTGAGAAGAAGCGTTCGAGCTGCTCACGGGTCGACGCGTGGTCGCGGCCGAACAGCAGGTGGGGCGAGCCGGCCGGCCCGGGCGTGGGCAGGAAGTAGTGCGGGTCGCGGCGCAGCACCGGGATGTCCACGTCGAGTGTGCGCAGCAGCTCGGGCGGCATCAGGCCCAGAAGGTACGACCCGGTGGAGTGGCCCAGGCCGGGCGCCTTGGGGAACGGGCGCTCGGTGCGGGCGGCGCCGCCGATCACGTCGGTGGCCTCGAGAACGACGACGTCGAGGCCGGCGCGGGCGAGCAGGATCGCGGAGACGAGGCCGTTGTGACCGGCGCCGATGATCACTACGTCGGACCGGGTGGGTAGTCCGGTGGCGGGGTGAGTGCTCATGACGGACGAGCGTAGCGCCTGACAATGTCAGGCTCATGAGTCGCGTCGGTCCTGGTACGCGCTGGCGCTGCGGGTCGCGGCGTACCCGGCGAGCACGATCACGTGGAACAGGTAGAGCCACAGGCCGACGGCCACCGTGCCGCCGATCTCGTCGAAGCCGCCGAACGGGGCGCCGAGGTCGAGCGGCAACGAGCAGAAGAGTACGAAACCGTGCAGGAAGCCGGACAGGTTGGCGGCGGTGAACGATCCGACGAGCACGGTCGAGAGCCAGCGCGGACGGCCCGGCGCCACGTACCGGTAGACCCAGATCACCACCGGGGTGAGCACCAGCCAGGCAGCGAGGAAGGACAGCACGACACCGAGGAAGGCGTACCATCCGCCGCGCAGCCAGAGGCCGCTGGTCGAGGGCAGCGCGAGGAACATCGCCAGCAGCAGCGCGGGCGCCGCCGCCAGCAGCGGGAGCCAGAGCAGACGGCCCCGCCAGCCGACGAGCGGCTCACCGCCCGGCCCGGGGTTGCGCAGCGACACGAACGCGCGGCGCAGGCCCTCGCCGTACAGGGTGGCCGGAAGCAGGCTGGCCAGCGCGAACACGGGTGTCAGGTGCAGTCCGGCGTCGATCAGCGCGCTCAGGGCCTGCGGCGCGCCGATCTGGTCGGGCAGCGCGGCGATGGTGCGGCCGGTGAGCCGGCGCACCCGGTCGGCGCCCGCGATCCACCCGGTGATCCAGATGGCGAGCAACGCGATCGGCACGACCGCGATGCCGGCGTAGAACGTGACCGCCGCCGCGTGCAGGGCGAGATCGCGTCCGCGCAGCGGCCGGAACGGTGTCGCCAGCACGCGCGTCGCCCGCCGGACCCGCCCCGTCATGGAGATCGTCATACCCAGTTGTCCACAGGCTGACGCGGCTGTCCACAGCACTTGAAGGCTGAGCGCCGGCGGGGTGCGGGCATCCGGGAAGATAAGCGGCATGCGCGATCTCGTACTGCTCGGCTCGACCGGGTCCATCGGCACCCAGGCCATCGACATCGTGCGCCGTAACCCGGATCGGTTCCGGGTGGTGGCGCTCGGCGCGGGCGGTGGGAACGTCGAGCTGCTGGCCGCGCAGGCCCTCGAGCTGGGCGTCGAGGCGGTGGGGGTGGCGCGGGCCTCGGTCGTACAGGATCTGCAGCTCGCCTTTTACGCGGAGGCGCAGCGCCGTGGCTGGGCGACCGGTGACTTCAAGCTGCCCAAGATCGTGGCCGGACCCGACGCGATGACGGAGCTGGCCCGCCGGCCGTGCGACGTGGTGCTCAACGGCGTGGTCGGCAGCCTCGGCCTCGCCCCCACGCTGGCCGCCCTCGAGTCGGGGCGCATCCTCGCCCTGGCCAACAAGGAGTCGCTGGTTGCCGGCGGCCCGCTGGTGCGGCGTATGGCCAAGGAAGGGCAGATCGTCCCGGTCGACTCCGAGCACTCGGCGCTGGCCCAGTGCCTGCGCGGCGGCACGGCGGCCGAGGTGCGCCGGCTCGTGCTGACGGCGAGCGGGGGAGCGTTCCGCGATCGCCGGCGCGACGAGCTGACGAACGTCACACCCGACGAGGCGCTCAAGCACCCGACGTGGGACATGGGCCCGGTCGTCACGATCAACTCGGCCACGATGGTGAACAAGGCGCTCGAGGTGATCGAGGCGCACGAGTTGTTCCAGGTGCCCTACGACGACATCGAGGTGATGGTGCACCCGCAGTCGGTGATCCACTCGATGGTCGAGTTCACCGACGGGTCGACGTTGACGCAGGCCAGCCCACCCGACATGCGCCTGCCGATCGCGCTGGCGCTGGCCTGGCCCGAACGGGTTCCCGGCGCCGCCGCGGGTGTCGACTGGCGTGAGGCGCACAACTGGGAGCTGCGCCCGCTCGACGAGGAGGCCTTTCCCGCCGTACGGCTGGCCAAGCAGGCCGGACGTGAGGGGCGTTGCCGTCCGGCCATTTACAACGCCGCCAACGAGGAGTGTGTGGCCGCGTTCGTTGCCGGTCGGCTACCTTTTCTGGGCATCGTCGACACGTTGGAACGCGTCCTCGCGGCGGCTCCCGGATTTGCCGAGCCGAGTACCGTCGAGGAGGTGCTGGCGGCCGAGTCCTGGGCGCGCACCCAGGCACAGCGGATGATCGCTACTGCGGCAGAAGGAGCTTGATGCTGTACTGGCTGGGGGTGGCTGCCTTCGCGCTGGCCATCCTGATCTCTGTGAGCCTGCATGAGCTCGGCCACATGCTGACCGCCAAGGGCTTCGGCATGAAGGTGTCGCGCTATTTCGTCGGCTTCGGTCCCACCATTTTCTCGGTCCAGCGCGGCGAGACGGAGTACGGGCTCAAGGCGATCCCGCTCGGCGGCTTCTGCAAGATCGTCGGGATGACGCCGCAGGACGACGACGTCGCCCCGGAGGATCAGCCCCGCGCGATGTGGCGGTTCCCGGTGTGGAAGCGCACGGTCGTCATGTCGGCCGGCTCCATCACGCACTTCATGCTGGCCGCGGTCGCCGCGTACTTCGCCGCCATCTCGCTCGGCCTGCCCAACACGGACTACCCGCGGACGGACACCGACACCCTGGCGCAGAAGCCGGTCATCACGATCGCCGAGTGCACCTGGATCAACCTGCCGGCCACCCAGCAGGAGTGCGTGCCCGGTCAGAACGGCGCGATCGCGGGCCCGGCGTACGCGGCCGGCCTGCGTGACGGCGATCTGATCACCCGCGTCGGGGACACCCCGATCACCACGTACGGGCAGCTCACCGAGGCGATCCGGGCACTGCCCGCAGGCCCCGTGCCGGTCGAGTACCAGCGTGCCGGCGCCACCGCCACGGCGAACGTCGACCTGGTGGCGGCCCAGCGCGCCCCGATCTCCGATTCGGAGGGCGCCGCCACCACGGTCTCGGTGGCCGGTGTCGGCTGGGACCAGCGCAGCGTGCCCACCATGATCGAGTACGGCGCCGGCGACGCGTTCGGGGCGACCGCCGACTACGGCTGGTTCCTGTTCAAGAACACGTTCGAGGCCATGAAGCGGATCCCCGACAAGATCCCCGCCCTCTGGAACTCGATCACCGGCTCGGAGCGCGACCCCGAGACCCCGATCAGCGTGGTCGGCGCCAGCCGGCTCGGTGGCGAGGCCGTCGAGAACGGCGTGCCCGAGCTCTTCCTCAACATCTTCATCTCGCTCAACGTCTTCATCGGCATCTTCAACCTGCTGCCGCTGCTGCCGTTGGACGGCGGTCACATCGCGATCGCCTGGTACGAACGCGTCCGTTCGTGGCTCTACGCTCGATTCCGTAAGCCCGACCCCGGCCGTGTCGACTACTACAAACTGATGCCTGTCACCTATGCAGTCATCCTCATCGGCGGTGCGTTCACCCTGCTGACTGTCACCGCCGACATCATCAACCCGATCACGATCTTCAAATAGGTGATGCGAAAGTGACCGCAGTCAGTCTCGGTATGCCGGCCGTTCCCCCGCCGCCGCTGGCCCCACGCCGGCACAGCCGTCAGATCATGGTGGGCAACGTGCCGGTTGGTGGCGGCGCCCCGGTCAGCGTGCAGTCGATGACGACCACGCTGACCGCCGACGTCAACAAGACGCTGCAGCAGATCGCCGAGCTGACCGCGTCCGGTTGTCAGATCGTCCGGGTCGCCGTGCCGTCCCAGGACGACGTGGAGGCGCTGCCCGCGATCGCCAAGAAGTCGCAGATCCCGGTGATCGCCGACATCCACTTCCAGCCGAAGTACGTGTTCGCGGCGATCGACGCCGGCTGCGCGGCCGTCCGGGTCAACCCGGGCAACATCCGCCAGTTCGACGACAAGGTCAAGGAGATCGCGAAGGCGGCCTCCGACGCGGGCGTGCCGATCCGCATCGGGGTCAACGCGGGCTCGCTCGACAAGCGGCTGCTGCAGAAGTACGGCAAGGCCACCGCCGAGGCGCTGGTCGAGTCGGCGCTGTGGGAGTGCTCGCTGTTCGAGGAGCACGGCTTCCGCGACATCAAGATCTCGGTCAAGCACAACGACCCGGTCGTCATGATCCGTGCCTACCGCCAGCTCGCCGAGCAGTGCGACTATCCGCTGCACCTCGGCGTGACCGAGGCCGGGCCGGCGTTCCAGGGCACGATCAAGAGCTCGGTCGCGTTCGGCGCGCTGCTGGCCGAGGGCATCGGCGACACGATCCGGGTGTCGCTGTCGGCCCCGCCGGTCGAAGAGATCAAGGTCGGCCAGCAGATCCTTGAGTCGCTCGGCCTGCGCGAACGGGGTCTCGAGATCGTGTCGTGCCCGTCCTGCGGCCGCGCCCAGGTCGACGTTTACACGCTGGCCGAGCAGGTCACGGCCGGGCTCGAGGGACTGCCGGTGCCGCTGCGGGTGGCCGTGATGGGCTGCGTCGTCAACGGTCCGGGCGAGGCGCGCGAGGCCGACCTGGGTGTGGCGTCGGGCAACGGCAAGGGCCAGATCTTCGTCAAGGGCCAGGTCATCAAGACGGTGCCCGAGTCGATCATCGTCGAGACCCTGATCGAGGAGGCCCTGCGCCTGGCCGACGAGATGGGCGCCGACCTCCCCGACGAGCTGCGTGAGCTGCTTCCGGGGCCGCAGGTCACGGTGCACTGACAGCCAGGGGGAGCCCGCCGCTTGACCCGCCGCGCCGCCGGTAGCGGGGTGCGGCCCGGTGTTGCAGCCGACCGGTCCGAAGCGGCGGGACCTTCCTGGTGCGGTTGTCGCGCGGCCACGACGCGTACGGTCAGAAAAGCACTGTCGCGAACGAGCCGGCCGAGACGAAGCCGCACTTGGCGTAGAGGCGCCGGGCCGGCGCGTTGTAGTCGTTCACATAGAGGCTCACCGTGGGTGACACCCGGCGCAGTGCGTCGCGTACCACCGTGGCCATCGCCGGGGCGGCCAGCCCGCGGCCGCGGAATTCCGGGTCGACCCAGACGCCCTGCACCTGCGTTGTCCGGTTGGTCACGATGGCCAGCTCGGCCTTGAAGATCACTCGGTCGCCGACGAACCGTGCGTAGGCGCGCTTGCCCTTGACCAGCTCGACGATGCGCCGACGGTAACCGCGGCCGCCGTCGTCGAGCAGGGGTGACACGCCGACCTCCTCGGTGTACATCGCCACGGCCGCCGGGAACAGCGCGTCGACCTCGTGGGGTCGCACGAGCCGCACCTCGGGGTCGGCGGCGATGGCCGGATCGCGGTCGGCCACCAGCAGCGGCTGGTTGGGGCGCACGTCGCGGGCCCGCCCCCAGTGACCGCCCAGCCTGTCCCACAGGTCCAGGACCGCGTCGGAACGCCCGATGATCGACGAGCAGATACGCGGTTCGGCCCCGAGCACCTCGGCGAACGCGGCGGTGGCGGCGGGCGTCGTGCACACCGGGACCAAATGGGCGCCCGACCAGATCATCGACTCGACGCGGCGGCCCGGACCATAGCCGAAGATCCGGCCGTCGGAGCGCCACCAGTTGAGCCCGTGCGCGGCCACCCGCTCGGCGATCTGAGCGCCGGCATAGGGGTCGCGATCGAGGATCTTCTCGACCTGCGCACGCTCGGACTCACCGAGCTGGCGAATGGGCACCGTCAGCACAGCTATCACATTGCCAGATCGAGGGCCGCCGACACTCGTCGCAACCCGGTCCGCGCAAAGAATCACTTGTCGCCGACACGTTGCCGATATATCGTCGCAGTATCGACAACAGATCGGAGATAGTCATGAGGCATCATCATGAGGGCCCGCACGGCTCGCGTCACCGCGGTTTCAGCTTCCCGCCCGGCTTCCCGTTCGGGGGCCCCGGCGATTTCGGTCCTGGCGGCCCGTGGGGAGGTCCCGGCCAACGCGGCGGGCGTCGCGGTGGGCGAGGCGGCCGGCCCAACGTCCGCGCCGCCGTCCTGGCGCTGCTCCTCGAGCGGCCCATGCACGGCTACGAGATGATCCAGGAACTCGACTCCCGCACGAACGGGATCTGGCGGCCCAGCCCCGGCTCGATCTATCCCACACTGCAGCTGCTGGAGGACGAGGGGCTGATCGAGCCCGAGACCGAGGGCAGCCGCAAGAGCTACCGCCTGACTGCCGACGGCCGCCCCGAGGCCGAGACCGCCGCGCAGAACCCGCCGTGGGGCAACATCGGCGACGACACGATGTCGCAGGTGCAGGATTTCCGCGACGCCGCGGTCGGCATCATGGGCGCGCTCAAGCAGGTCGGCTTCAACGGCACGCCCGAGCAGCGCCAGCGAGCCCTCGAGATCCTCAACGAAACCAAGCGCAAGCTCTACGCGATCCTCGCCGACGAGTGAGCAGTGTCCCCGGCCGTACCCCTGCTGTCGGCCGGAATGACGGGACGCCCAGGGAGCCGATCCTCGAAACGGGATCGGCCCCCTGGGCGTCCGGGGGATGGATGGGGGAGGGGGGTTCGGTCAGCGGGGGAGAGCGAACGCGAGCGGCACCGAGGCGGGTTCGGCCTGCCATGTGCCGAAGAGGACGGCGCCGGGGTGGGAGACGGCTCGGTCCAAGATGCGGGGGATGGTCAGGGTCAGCTTGTCGGTCTCGATGACCGTGGGGTTGGCCGGGTCGACGTGGGTGATGGCCGTGACCGCGCGGGCCTCGGCGAACTCGTTGATCAGACTGGTCGTGATCGTCATGCTCGGTTGCCGCGGCTCCAGGTGGCCGTCGATCTCGATGAACTCCTGTGCCTGGCCGCTGCCGGTGAGCAGCGCCTGCGCCAGGGCCTCGGCGTAAACGACGTCGCCCGTGCCGTCGTACACCCAACGCAGGCCCAGAACCGAGTGCTCGGTCGTGCCGACCAGCCACTCGTCGGCGTCCTCCAAAGGTGCCGCCCGATAGGTCAGCGGGATCTGATAGGTCGGCCCATCACCCGCCGTGACCAGCAGGGTCTCGATGCCGACCTCACCCTCGGGGTCGTCGAAACGGTAGGACGCCACCCGTTCGACAGCGGCGCCGGCCGCGCCCTGATACCACGAGCGGCTCGGGAGCCACGCCGCCAGCAGTTCAACCTTGGTGGGACTCAAAGTCGCCTTGTGGATCAATGCCATGCGCCGCATCGTAGTTTCCCCATGCGTCCCACGGGCACCGGCAAATACCCGGACTGTCCGACCGTGCGCAAACAGCCCCTGTTCAGCGGCCCAAAGCGGTCAGCACGTCGAGGATCGCGCCGGCGTCACCGGAGTCGAGGGCCGGGGTGGGGAGCAGGGCCATGGCGGGCACAGTGATGCCGGCGGCCACGTACGCCTCGACCTTGGCCCGGCACTCGTCGGGGGAACCGTGCACGATCAGGTCGTCGACGACGGCGTCCGGGATCGCGGCCAGGGCGGCCTTGCGGTCCCCCGAGGACCAGGCCCGCCACATCGGGGTCAGGACGTCGCCGCGGCCCAGCCAGCGGTGGAACTCGGCGTACGCGGGGACGGTCAGGTACGCGGCGATCATGCGACGGCCCACGCTGCGGGCGTGACCGGCGTCGTCGGTGGGGCAGACGAAGATCCGGGCGGCCACGTCGAAGTCGGGCTTGTCGGTTTTGACCTCGGCCAGGGCGGTGCCGACGTCGGCCGGGGAGAGCCAGTTCAGGATCACGCCGTCGGCCTCGGCGGCGGCCAGGCGCAGCATGCCGGGGCGCAGCGCGGCCAGCAGGATCTGCGGCGGGACGGCCGGGGGGCGTTCGAGGCGGAACCGGCGTACGGGGAAGGTCTCGAACTGCTGGTCGACGAGCTCGCCGGCGAGGGCCGCGCGCAGGAAACGCAGCACGTCGCGGCTGCGCTGGAACGGCTCGGTGAACTCGACAGCGTTCCAGTCGCCCACCACCACGGGGGACGAGGCGCCGATGCCCAGTTGGAACCGGCCCGGGGCGGCGTCGGCCAGCGCGGCCGCGGTCATCGCGAGCAGGCCGGGCCCGCGCGTGAAGACGGGCGCGATCGCCGTGCCGAGCCGGAACTGCGGGGCCCACGCGGCGGCCAGCGTCAACGGCGTGAACGCGTCCGCGCCGGCCACCTCCGAACTCCACAGATCGGTGAAACCGGCGTCGCCCAGCGCGGCGAAGACGGCGGCGTGCTCGGAGAGCGGGATCCCGCTCAAGGGAACGGTCATGCCCCAGCGCATCGACATGCTCTTGATCCTGCCTCGGCGCGGCAGTGAGGTCCACCACCGGCAGGCGGACGTGCGGGTGGCGTCGTCGGCCCTGTTCGGCGCCGGGCCGGTCGTGGCGGTCGACTGGCTGGTCCTCGCGCCGGAGCGACTCCTCAAGGATGTCGAGGAGTCGCTCGTGGCAACAGTGCGGCGCGTCGGGACTGCGACGTAGCCGCTACGCGCCCAGTGCGGCGCGTCGGGGCAAAAGCTGCGGACTAGGACGTCGCCTTCGAGCGCCACGCCGTCGCCCACGAGGTGCGGCCGTTGGTGCGCAGCAGCGAGCCCTCGTAGATCCGAGTGCCCACACCCAGCAGCAGCGCCGCCGTGACGGCCATGATGACGAGCGAGACGATCGGCTCCCACAGGGCGGCCTCGCCGGTGAACACCCGGGTCGGCATCGCGATCGGCGCCGAGAACGGCACGTACGACAGGACCCGCATCACCAGGTCGTTCTCGCCGAAGAAGACCACCGCGAAGAACGGCAGCATGACGGCCATCTGCACCGGCTGCGACGAGCCGCTCAGCTCCTCGGGGCGGGACGCCATCGCGCCCACGCCTGCCCACAGCGCCGCCAACATCACGAAACCGACCACGAAGAACGCCACGAACCACCCGATCGTGGGTTCCAGCAGGCGCAGGATGCCGCTGTCGACCCCGGCCAGCCGCGAGCCGACCAGCGTGACGAGCGCGATCAGGCCCACCTGCACGAACGCGAGCAGCGAGAGTGCTGCCACCTTTCCCGCCAGCAGCGCACGGGTCGGGACGCTGGCGACCAGGATCTCGACGATGCGGGTCTGCTTCTCCTCCGTCACGCTCTGCGCGATCTGCAGGCCGAACAGGAACGAGGTGAAGAAGAAGACGAAGGCCAGGGCGAACGGGACGATGTAGGCGAGGGTCGGGTTCACGGCGTCGGCGTCCAGCAGACGTACGGGGGGAGCCGTGCTCAGCGCCCGTACCACGTCGTCCGGTGTCTCCGACATGCTCAGCACCTCGGGTCCGGACACGACCGCGGCGTCCACCTCGTCGTCGCGCACCAGCTTCTCGGCGGCCGCGTCGTCGGCGACCACACGGACGTCGAGGCCGGCCTGCTCCAGCGTCGCTGCCACACTCCGGTCGGCGACCGCGACGGAGGCCGGCCCGCCCGAGAACACGGCCGGCAGCACCGTGATGGCGATCGCGAACAGCAGGAAGAACGCGGTGCTGAACAGGAACGTCTTGTCGCGCAGCTTGACCCGGATCTCGCGGGCGGCGACGACCTTGGCGGCCTCGTACGTTCTCATCGGACGACCTCTCGGAAGATCTCGGTCAGGGTCGGGACGACGGGGCCGAACGCGCGCACCGGTCCCCGCTCCAGCGCGGCCAGCAGCACCTTCTGGTCGTCGAAGCCCTCGTCCAGGCGGAAGACGGCGTGCGGGCCGTCGAGGTCGAGCAGCGTCACCCCGGGCTGGTCGCGCAGCCAGCCGGCGTCGGTGTCGACCCGCAGCTGATAGCGCGGCTCGCTGTGCCCGGCGCGCAGGGAGGCGCGGTCGCCGGCGGCCCGGATCCCGCCGTCGGCGATGATCACGAGGTCGTCGCAGAGCCGTTCGACCAGTTCGAGCTGGTGGCTCGAGAACAGCACCGGCGCTCCGGCCGCGGCCCGGTCGCGCAGCACCTCGACCATCGTCTCGACGGCGATCGGGTCGAGGCCCGAGAACGGCTCGTCGAGCACCAGCACCTCGGGGTCGTGCACCAGGGCGGCCGCGACCTGCGCGCGCTGCTGGTTGCCGAGCGACAGCTTCTCCAGCTTCTCGCCCGCCCGCTCGCCCAGCCCGAGACGTTCCAGCAGCTTCTTCGTACGCTCCTCGGCCGCGGCGCTGCTCAGCCCGTGCAGCCGGCCGAGGTAGACGACCTGGTCGTGCACGGTCATCTTCGGATACAGGCCGCGTTCCTCCGGCATGTACCCGAAGCGCTGGCGGATCTCGCGGGTCAGCGGCTTGCCGCCCAGGGTCACCTCGCCGCTGTCGGCGGCCAGGACGCCGAGGATGATCCGCATGGTGGTGGTCTTGCCGGCGCCGTTCGCGCCGACGAACCCGGTCAGCTTGCCGCCGCCCACGGCGAACGAGACGTTCTTGAGAACTGCCCGGTCACCGAAGCTGCGGCTGACGGAACTCACGTTCAGCACGGTGGTCATGCCGTCAACGCTAGGCAACCGGGCCGCGGAAAACGTCCGGCTCAAGCATGATCAGCAAGGTCCTCCGCGCGGACGACAAGCGGAGGCTCATCCGCCCGGGCGGACGACTCCCAGTTCGTACGCCATCACCACGGCCTGGGTGCGGTCACGTGCCCCGAGCTTGGTCAGCACGCGGCTGACGTGGGTCTTGACGGTGGTCTCGCCGAGGTGCAGCGACGCCGCGATCTCGGCGTTGGTGGCGCCCCCGGCCAGCTCGACCAGCACCTCGTGCTCGCGCGGGGTCAGCTCGCCGAGGCGGGCCGCCGGTTCGGCCCGGGTGGCGCCCGGCCGGGCGAACGCCGAGATGACCCGGCGGGTGATCTCGGGGGCCAGCAGCGCGTCGCCCCGGGCGATCACGCGTACCGCCTCGACCAGGGACTCCGGCGAGCTGTTCTTGAGCAGGAACCCGCTCGCGCCGGCCTCCAGCGCCGCGAACAGGTAGTCGTCGCGGTCGAACGTGGTCAGGATCAGCACCGACGGGCCGCCCTGGCCGGCGACGATGCGACGGGTCGCCTCCAGCCCGTCCATGACCGGCATCTCGACGTCCATCAGCACGACATCGGGCGCGTGTGCGGCGACGGCCGCCAGGGCCTGGGCGCCGTCCTCGGCCTCGCCGACCACCTCGATGTCGTCCTCCAGGCCGAGGATGACGCGGAACCCCGTACGCACGAGGCGGTGGTCGTCCGCGAGGAGGACCCGGATCACGACGCCACCCGCTGCGCCGGGATGGCCAGGGGCAGACGCGACCGTACGCGGAAACCGCCGGAGTCGCCGTTGCGGTTGGCCGCCTCGACCGTGCCGCCGAGCAGTCCCACCCGCTCGCGCATGCCGACCAGCCCCATGCCGCCGGTCGTGCGGGCCGCGCCCCGGCCGTCGTCGGCCACGTCGATCTCCAGCTCGCGGGCGAGGTAGCGGATCCGGACGTCGATCGTCGACGCCCCGGCGTGCTTGAGCGCGTTGGTCACGGCCTCCTGCACGACCCGGTACGCCGTCTGGGAGGTCGACGCGGGCAGGTCCTTGACCTCTCCGAACACCGCGAACTGGGGAGTCAGCCCGGCGTCGCGGACCCGGTCGAGCAGCTCCTCGACCCGGTCGAGTCCCGGGCTGGGCGCGGTCACCGGCTCGTCGGCTGTCCGCAGCGCGCCCAGCATGCGCTGCAACTCGTCCACCGCCGTACGGGCGCTCTCCTCGACGGCGGTGAGCGAGTCGCGCGCGGTCCCGGCGTTGCGGTCCATCGCCCGGCGGGCCGCCGCGGCCTGGATCCCCATGACCGACACGTGATGCGCCACCACGTCGTGCAGCTCGCGGGCGATGCGCAGCCGCTCGGTGACCACCGCCTGCTCCTCGGCCACTGTCCTGGCCTGGCGCAGCTGCTCGGCCTGGTCGACCAGCACCGCCTCGCGCCGGGCGGACTGCCAGGCGATCTCGCCGAAGAAGAACGCGAAGCCGAACACCGCCATGTTGAGCAGCACCTGGCTGATCAGGGCCGAAAGCAGCGGGGGCAGCTCGCCCGTGCCGTCGGCGAAAGCGTCGGAGGGGATGCCGTCGAAGGAGATCAGCCAGGTGATGGCGAGCCATCCGAACATCGCGCCGATCACGCCGAAGCGCAGCCACCGCGAGCGTCCGTGGTCGGAGCTCCACGCGCCCGCGGAGTAGATCGCCGCGAAGATCGCGCCCGAGGCGAACTGGATTTCCTGGGCTTCGCGAACCTGACCGGCGATGAACACGACAGCCGTGACGATCAGGACGACGTCGGGGTGGCTACGCCGCCAGATCAGCGGGAACGTGACCGCGAACGAGAACGCCAGATGCTCGAAGGCGCTGCGCTCGACGCCCCAGATGATCTGGCCCACGCTGCGCGCGAGCATCACGTAGAGCAGGGCGGTGGCGACCACGACGAGGCCGATGACGAGGTCGATGCGGCGCTGCCGAGGGGTCGGCTTCGGGCGTCGCCAGTCGTCGAGGCTGGGCATGCACTGAGCCTGCCACACGGTTCCGACCTCGGCCGGTGCAGGTTTACCGTGCGGTCAGCCGGCGCGGTAATACTGCGTTTTCGCGATGTCGGGGTGGGTTTGGGTGGGGATGTCGGCGTCGTCGCCGGGGGTGAGGGCGCCGCCCAGCTCGAGGATCCGGCGGTGGGCCGCGGCCAGCCTGTCCTCCAGGGTGACGATGCGGCAGGCGGCGGTCAGCAGATAACCCTCGTCGAGGAGCTGGCGCACCCGCTGGGCGAGCTGCAACTGGTGACGGGAGTAACGGCGGTGGCCGCCGTGCGAGCGCTCGGGCTCGATCAGGCCGGCGGGGCCGAGGCTGCGGAGGAATGCGGGGGTCACGCCGATCATGTCGGCGGCGCGGCCCATCGTGTACGCCGGGAAGTCGGCGTCGTCGAAGGTCGTGCTCATCGTGCCCTTCCGGGGGATTTCGCGCGTGCGTCCGGGGTGTCCGGTGTGCACATGATCCAGGGCCCCGGCGGGTAACCGGGGCCCTGGCTTTTCAATTCTTGTGCCGGCCGTCGCCGGCGCATGCGGTCGTCCGCCTGCGTGCCGCTAGCGGACCACCTGAGTGATGGGCATCGGCTGCGATCACCTCTTGTCGGGTCGGGGACGTTGCGAATGCGCGTTGCTGCGGTATCTCGTCCTCCTTAACCAACTCAGGGTCTGCCATTGCGTGCCGGCTGTGCGTGGCCGACTCAGAAACTGTATGCCGATCAGGCCCGGATTTCTAGTACCAACGCTGCAGATTTTTCGGGCAAATCGTCGGCGTGATCCACGTTGTCGCAGGTGGTGAAGGTGAGGCCGAGTCACGTTGAGGGCGGCGGCGCGGGACGGGCGCATAGCACGGCGGAGCCGCGTGAGAGAGAGGTGACCGCGTCCCGCGCCGCCGCGGGGTCGGGGCGCCCGCAGGCTGCCCCCGGTGTTCGCGAAGCCTGCCGAGGGCTCGCGCGCCGGATCAGCGGCGGGAGAACACCGGCAGGGCGTCGGATGATCGCTGCCCTGTCATGGCTATGAGTGTGCCGGTGCGGCCGGGGCCGGGCAACGCAATTAACGCTGCGCATTGACGGCGGTAACACAGCGGGTAGATCATCACGGCACGCCGTGGCCTCGGTCACAGCAAACCCTCGGTAAGGGAGTCACACATGAGTGTCAACCCCGCACCCAGCACCGACGAAGAACGCCTGGCCCAACTCGGCTACCAGCAGGAACTGCATCGCCGACTGTCCGGCTTCTCGAACTTCGCGGTCTCCTTCTCGATCATCTCCATCCTGGCCGGCGCGATCACCTCGTACGGCATCGCCATGACCGCCGGTGGCCCGATGGCCATCACCCTGGGCTGGCTGTTCGTCGGCATCATGGTGACCTTCGTGGCGCTCGCGATGGCCGAGGTCTGCTCGGCCTACCCGACCGCCGGCGCGCTCTACTGGTGGGCGGCGGCGCTGGCCAAACGCAACAAGGCGGCCTGGGCCTGGTTCGTGGGCTGGTTCAACTTCCTCGGCGAGGTGGCCGTCACCGCGGCGATCGACTTCGGCGCCGCCATCACCACGTCGGCGTTCCTCAGCCTGACCTTCGACATGGAGGTCACGACCGGGCGGACGTTCCTGATCTTCCTGGTGATCATCGTCGTGCACGGCCTGCTGAACACGTTCGGCGTCAACCTGGTGCGGCTGCTCTCCGACGTCAGCGCCTGGTGGCACCTGGCCGGCGTGGCCGTGATCGTGGGCGTGCTGACGATCGTGCCGGACACCCACAAGCCGATCTCCGAGGTGTTCACCGAGGTCCACAACGCCACCGGCTTCACCTTCGCCGGCGCGGGCATCTACGCCGTGCTCATCGGTCTGCTGATGGCGCAGTACACCTACACCGGCTACGACGCCTCGGCCCACGTCGCCGAGGAGACGCACGACGCCGCCCGGGCCGCGCCGCGGGGCATCGTGATGTCCGTGGTCGTCTCGGTGATCGCCGGTTTTGTGCTGCTGTTCGCCATCACCTGGTCGATCCAGGACTACGAGGCGCAGCGCACGACCGAGCTGGGGCTGCCGCCGGCGCAGATCTTCATCGACGCAGCCGGGCACGACCTCGGCACGTTCCTGCTGTTCATCTGCATGGTGGCGCAGTGGTTCTGCGGCATGGCCTCGGTGACGGCGAACTCGCGGATGTCGTACGCCTTCGCCCGTGACGGCGCGCTGCCCGGCTCGCGCCTGTGGAAGCAGGTCAACCCCCGTACGGGAACGCCGACCAACTCGATCTGGCTCTGCGTCGCCCTGTCCACGCTGCTGGTGCTGCCGTCGCTGTGGAACACCACGGCGTATCTGGCGGCGACCTCGGTCGCCGTCATCGGCCTCTACATCGCGTACGTGATGCCGGTGTTCCTGCGGCGCGCCAACCCGGACTTCGAGCCGGGCCCGTGGCACCTGGGCCGGTGGAGCGCGGTCGTCGGCTGGATCGCGATCGTCTGGGTAGGAATCATCTGTGTCCTGTTCGTCCTGCCCACGGCCAGCCCGATCACCGCGGGCAACTTCAACTACACGATCGTCGCGGTGGCCGTCGTGCTGGCCTTCGCCACGATCTGGTGGTTCGCGGGAGCTCGCAAGTGGTTCACCGGGCCGAAGCAGAACCTGATCGAGAAGGCGCACCAGGGCGAACAGACCATGCCGACCGAGAACTGACCGCACAGGGGCCGGGCCCGTCCGGGTCCGGCCCGCACCGAACAGGGAGACACCCGATGGATCTCGAGGAACTGGACGTCTCCGTCGACAACGGCAGCATCGACACCGTGCTGCTGGCGCTGACCGACATGCAGGGCCGGTTGCAGGGCAAGCGCCTGCACGGGCGGTACTTCATGGACGAGGTGGCCGGGGGCGGCAGCGAGGGCTGCAACTATCTGCTCGCGGTGGACGTCGACATGAACACCGTCGACGGGTACGAGTCGTCCTCGTGGGCCAGCGGCTACGGCGACTTCGTGATGCGGCCCGACTTCACGACGCTGCGCCGGGTGCCCTGGCAGGACGGGACGGCCCTGGTGCTGGCCGACCTCGAGACCACGAGCGGTGAGCCGGTGTACGCCTCGCCGCGGCAGATCCTCAAGAAGCAGATCGATCGGCTGGCCGAGCACGGCCTCACCGCGTACGCGGGAACCGAACTGGAATTTGTGCTCTACAAGGACACCTACGAGCAGGCTTTCGACAAGGGTTACCGTGGCCTGATCCCGGCGAACCAGTACAACGTTGACTATTCGCTGCTGGGGACGGCGCGGGTCGAACCGCTGCTGCGCCGCATCCGCAACGAGATGTACGGGGCGGGGCTGCTGCCCGAGAGCGCCAAGGGCGAGTGCAACTTCGGCCAGCACGAGATCGCGTTCCGCTACGCCGACGCGCTGACCTGCGCCGACAACCACGTGATCTACAAGAACGGGGCCAAGGAGATCGCCGCCCAGGAGGGCATGGCGCTGACGTTCATGGCCAAGCCCAACGAGCGGGAGGGCAACTCCTGCCACATCCACTTCTCGCTGCGCGGACAGGACGGCGCGTCGGCGATGCTCGGCGACGGACCGGCCCACCTCAGCGTGACCGGGCAGCGGGTGCTGGCCGGGCTGCTGGCGACCATGCGCGAGTTCAGCCTGCTGTTCGCGCCCAACATCAACTCGTACAAGCGGTACCAGCCGGGGTCGTTCGCGCCGACCGCGCTGCGCTGGGGCGTCGACAACCGCACCTGCGCCTTGCGGATCGCCGGCCACGGGCAGGGCATGCGGGTCGAGAACAGGGTGCCCGGCGGCGACGTGAACCCCTACCTGGCGATCGCCGCCCTGATCGCGGGGGCGCTGCACGGCATCGAGAACGAGCTCGAGCTAGAGCCGGAGACGACCGGCAACGCGTACGACGACGCGGCCGCCGACCGGGTGCCGACCACCCTGCGCGAGGCCCAGCAACTCTGGCTGGGCAGTGACGTGGCGCGGGCGGCGTTCGGGGCGGACGTGGTCGGCCACTACGCGAACATGGCGCAGGTGGAGCTGGCCGCCTTCGACGCGGTGGTAACCGACTGGGAGCTGCGCCGCGGCTTCGAGCGGATGTAACCATGGGGACCGTGCCGACAACTGAAGTGATCAACCCGTCCACCGGTGAGGTCTTCACGACCGTGCCGTCGCTGGACCTGGCGGTGACCGATGCCGCCATCGAGCGGGCGGCCCGCGCGTTCCCGGCCTGGCGGGCCGTGGCCCCCGGCGACCGGGCCCGGCTGCTGCGCCGGTTCGCCGCCGTGGTCGACCAGCACCTCGACGAGCTGGCCGGGCTGGAGGTGCGCAACGCCGGGCACACCATCGGCAACGCCCGCTGGGAGGCCGGCAACGTCCGGGACGTGCTCGACTACTACGCCGGCGCGCCCGAGCGGCTGAGCGGCCGGCAGATCCCGGTGCCGGGCGGGCTCGACGTGACGTTCCACGAGCCGCTCGGCGTGGTCGGCATCATCGTGCCGTGGAACTTCCCCATGCCGATCGCCGGCTGGGGGTTCGCCCCGGCGCTGGCGGCCGGCAACACGGTCGTGCTCAAGCCGGCCGAGCTCACCCCGCTGACCGCGATCCGGCTCGGCGAGCTGGCGCTGGAGGCCGGGATTCCCGAGGACGTCTTCCAGGTGCTGCCGGGCAAGGGCTCGGTCGTCGGGCAGCGCTTCGTCACCCACCCGGCCGTTCGCAAGGTCTGCTTCACCGGTTCCACCGAGGTCGGCAAGTCGATCATGGCGGGCGCGGCCGACCAGGTGAAACGGGTGACCCTCGAGCTGGGCGGCAAGAGCGCGAACATCGTCTTCGCCGATGCCGACCTCGAGAAGGCGGCCGCCTCGGCGCCGGGTTCGGTGTTCGACAACGCCGGCCAGGACTGCTGCGCCCGTTCCCGGCTGCTGGTGCAGGAATCGGTCTACGACAAGTTCTTGTCGCTGCTCGAACCCGCGGTCGCCGGCTTCCGCGTCGAGGATCCCGCCTCCGAGAGCGCCGAGATGGGCCCGCTGATCTCCGCCGGGCACCGAGCCGCCGTGGCCTCGTACGTGGAAGGGTCTGACGTGGCCTTCCGGGGCGGCGCGCCGGAAAAGGACGGCTGGTGGTTCCCGCCGACGGTGCTGCTCGCTCACTCGACCGGCGACCGGCACTGGCGTGAGGAGGTGTTCGGACCGGTGCTGTCGGTGCTGCCCTTCTCCGACGAGGAGGACGCCGTACGCCTGGCCAACGACACCGAGTACGGCCTGTCCGGCTCGCTCTGGACCCGCGACCTCGGCCGGGCGCTGCGGGTCTCGCGGGCCGTGGAGACCGGCGCGCTCAGCGTCAACAGTCACTCGTCGGTGCGCTACTGGACGCCCTTCGGTGGCATGAAGCAGTCGGGACTCGGCCGCGAGCTGGGCCCGGATGCGCTTTTGTCCTTCACGGACGTGAAGAACGTGTTCCTGGCCATGGGAGATTAAGTGGAGCGTTTGCAGGACCGGGTCGCCGTCATCACCGGCGCCGGCAGCGGAATCGGTCTCGCCACCGCGCGGAGGTTCGCCGCCGAGGGCGCTTTCGTCGTTTGTGTCGATATTTCGGGGGATACGGGCAAGGCCGTCGCGGAGGAGGTCGGCGGCGAGTTCGTCGCCTGTGACGTCTCCGACGAGGAGCAGGTCAAGGCGCTCTTCGACGGGGTGGCCGAGCGCCACGGCCGGGTCGACATCGCCTTCAACAACGCCGGCATCTCACCGCCGGACGACGACTCGATCCTGGTCACCGGCCTGGACGCATGGGAACGAGTGCTCAAGGTCAACACGACCTCGGTGTTCTTCTGCTGCAAGTACGCCATCCCGCACATGCAGCGGCAGGGCAAGGGCTCGATCATCAACACGGCGTCGTTCGTGGCCCTGCTCGGCGCCGCCACCTCGCAGATCGCCTACACCGCGAGCAAGGGCGGCGTGCTGGCGATGACCCGCGAGCTCGGGGTGCAGTTCGCCCGGGAGGGCATCCGGATCAACGCGCTCTGCCCCGGCCCGGTCGCCACTCCACTTCTCCTGGAGCTGTTCGCCAAGGACCCCGAGCGTGCCGCCCGCCGCCTGGTGCACGTGCCCATGGGCCGGTTCGCCGAGCCCGAGGAGATCGCCGCCGCGGTCGCCTTCCTGGCGAGCGACGACGCCTCGTTCATGACCGCCTCGCAGTTCGTGGTGGACGGCGGCATCACCGGTGCGTATGTAACTCCGCTTTGAACGTTTAGCGGCCCGTTTCCACGGGCAACGACCCTGTACATCCTCTTCGCGAGGGTGAAGGGGTCGAATCCCCGCCGGCGCCGGTCGATCCCGGTGCGGGTGGGACAGAGGGGCCCGGGCGCGGCGCCGTTTCCGTCAAGGAAGCGACGCCGCGCACCTCTTTCAACCGTTGAGCGGTTGTCCCGAAACATGATCTGGTTACGGTGAGGCGATGCGTCCGATCATCGGCATCACGACCTATGTGGAACCGGCCACGTGGGGCGTCTGGCGCGACCTGCCGACCACCTTGATCCCGTACGACTACGTCGCCGCCGTCAGCCAGGCCGGCGGCCGCCCGGTGCTGCTGCCCGAGCACGACGACACCGACGTCCTGGAAATCCTCGACGGCCTGGTGCTCGCGGGCGGCCCCGACCTGAACCCGGAGTTCTACGGCGCCGAGCCCGGCCCGCACACCGTGAGCCGCCCGGATCGTGACAGAGCGGAAATATTGCTCGTACACCGGGCGTTGGAGCTCGACATGCCCGTCCTCGGCGTGTGCCGGGGCATGCAGCTCCTCGTCGCCGCCGCCGGGGGCACGCTGCACCAGCATCTGCCCGACGTCCTGGGCCACGAGCGGCACCGGCCGGCCCCCGGGGTCTACGGCGAGCACGAGGCCACGTTCGTCCCGGGCAGCCGCATCGCCGGCCTGATGGGCGACGACCTCGCTGTCCGGTGCTTCCACCACCAGGGCGTCGACGATGCCGGAAAGCTCACAGTCACCGGCCGCGCCGAGGACGGGCTGGCCGAGGCGGTCGAGGATCCGGGACATTCGTTCGTCCTCGGCGTGCAGTGGCACCCCGAGGTCACCCGCGACGAGCGGCTCTTCGGGGCCCTGGTCGCGGCGACCGGCAAGAGGTAAAGAGCAACAGGGAAGGAAAGCACGGAATGCGCAGGCCCCTCATCGGCATGACCTCGTACGCGGAACAGGTGCAGTACAACGGCAACGACGTCATGGCGGGCATGTTGCCGATGACGTACGTGCGGGCCGTGCACGCGGCAGGCGGGCGAGCCGTGCTGATCACCCCCGACGACCCCGGCGACGACGTGATCGAGTCGCTGGACGGCATCGTCTTCTGCGGCGGCAACGACATCGACCCGGCGTACTGGGGCGCCGAACGGCACCCGACGACCGAGGTCGACAAGGAACGCGACGAGTCCGAGATCCGGCTGATGCGCGCCGCCCTCGCCGCCGACCTGCCGCTGCTCGGCGTCTGCCGGGGACTGCAGGTGATGGCGGTTGCCGGTGGCGGCACGCTGCACCAGCACCTGCCCGACGTGCTCGGCCACGACCGGCACCGCGCGGCGGCCGGCACCGACCCGCTGGCGGCAGGGGCCTCCGCGTACGGGCGGCACGACGTCATCATCGAGCGCGGCTCGGTGGCGCACCGGGTGCTGGGCCCCCACGCGACGGTGAACTCTTTCCACCATCAGGCGGTCGACGACCCGGGATCGTTCACCGCGACCGGCTGGTGCCCCGACGACCGGGTCATCGAGATCATCGAGGACGCGTCCCGTACGTTCGCGCTGGGTGTGCAGTGGCATCCCGAGCGCACCGCCGATCTGCGGGTCTTCACCGCCCTGATCGAGGCGGCCGCCGAACGCTCCGGGCTGCAGCCGGAAGCCTTCGCCGCGTAACCGCTGAACGAGCCGCCAGCCCGTTCCGGTGTTACCGTGCTGATCCGTACCGGCGGACGGTTCGCCGGGCAGGAAACGTGGGAGGACACCCATGGGCGCGGGCTCGGACGGCACTCTTCCGAGCCGGCTCGCCGTGGCCTTCGAGCGGGGCGGCGAGATGGGCCGGCGCATGGCCGGGTTCGACTGGTCGACGAGCCCGCTGGGGCCCCCGGCCGGGTGGGCGCCCGAGCTGCAGGGCGCGGTGGCGACCATGCTGGCGTCCCGGGCCCAGATCATCATCTTCTGGGGGCCGGAGCGGTGCTCGCTCTACAACGACGCGTACATCCCGGCCGTCGGCACCAAGCACCCGCGTTTCCTGGGCCGGCCCGCCCAGGAGCTGTGGGCCGAGACGTGGTCGGTGCTGAGCGAGCTGCTCGACAGGGTGATCGAGCGCAACGAGTCGTTCTGGGCGGCCGACCACCCGTTCATGCTCGAACGGCACGGCTTCCTCGAGGAGACGTACTTCGACATCTCGTACGACCCGATCCGCGGCGCCACGGGGGCGGTCGAGGGCATCTTCTGCGTCGTCTCCGACACCACCGGGCGGGTCCTGGGCGAGCGACGGGTGCGCACCCTCAGCGCGCTGGGCTCGCGCCTGGCCGACTCGTCCGATCAGGCGGCGCTGGCGGCCGAGGCCGTGGCGGTGCTGGCCGAGGACGAGGCTGACATCCCGTACGCGGAACTTGTGCTCGACGACGACGAGGAGCAACCGGCCCACCCGGTCGTGCGACGGGTGATCGAAACCGGTCCCGCCACCACGGTGCCGCTGCGGGACATCACCGACCCGCCGCCCACGGCCGCCGACGTCGCGCTGGTGCTGCCGGTGACGGCGGGCACGGCCCGGGTCGGCGCGCTGGTCGTGGGCGTGAGCCGCTACCTCGCCCTCGACAAGGCCTATCGCGACTTCCTCGACCTGGCGACCGTGCAGATCTCGCGGGCCGTGGGCAACCTCCGGGCGTACGAGCAGGAACGCGCCCGGGCCGTCGAGCTGGCCGCCCTCGACCGAGCCAAGACCAACTTCTTCTCGAACGTCAGCCATGAGTTCCGGACGCCGCTGACCCTGATCCTCGGCCCGCTGGAGGATCTGCTCGACGACCCCGAGCTCCCCGACGAGCAGCGGGAGCGGCTGCAGCCCATGCATCGCAACGCCCTGCGCCTGCTCAAGCTGGTCAACACGGTCCTCGACTTCTCGCGCCTGGAATCCGGGCGGCTGCGCGCGGCGTACCAGCCCACCGACCTCTCCGACTACACCGCACGGCTGGCCAGCACGTTCCGCTCGGCCGCCGAACGGGCAGGCCTCAAGCTGATCGTGGACGCGCCGCCCCTGCCCGGTCCCGTCCACGTCGACCGCGACATGTGGGAAAAGATCGTCCTCAACCTGCTCTCCAACGCGGTCAAGTTCACCCCGCAGGGGCGCATCGAGGTGCGGGTCCGGGCCGTCGACCGGGGTGCCGAGCTCACCGTGAGCGACACCGGCGTCGGTATCCCGCCCGACCAGTTGCCGCTGCTGTTCGACCGGTTCCACCGGGTCACCGGCATCTGGTCGCGCAGCCACGAGGGCACCGGCATCGGGCTCGCCCTGGTACGCGAGCTGGCCGAGCTGCACGGCGGGTCGGCCGGCGCCGAGAGCGAGCCCGCCGTGGGCAGCGTCTTCACCGTCACGATCCCGTTCGGCTCCGCGCACCTGCCGGCCGACCGGATCACCGAGGGCGCCGGCCGGATCGTCGGGGAGATCGACGCCCGCCCGTACGTCGAGGAGGCCGAGCACTGGTGGGCCGGTGAGACCGAACCGGCGCCCGCGGCCGCCCCTGCCGGGCGGGAACGCGGCCGCATCCTGCTCGTCGACGACAACGCCGACCTGCGCGACCACCTGAGCCGCCTGCTGCGCCCGCTGTGGGACGTCACCGCCGCCGTCGACGGCCGGGCCGCGCTCGAGCTGGCCTCCCGGCGGCAGTTCGACCTGGTGCTGACCGACGTGATGATGCCCCGGCTGGACGGGTTCGGCCTGATCGCGGCCCTGCGCGCCGACGAGCGCACCCGCGACATCCCGATCCTGGTGCTCTCGGCCCGGGCCGGCGAGGAGGCGTCCAGCGAGGGTTTGGCCGCGGGCGCCGACGACTACCTGGTCAAGCCGTTCTCGGCCCGCGACCTGACCGCCCGGGTGCGGGCCAACCTCGACCTCGGCCAGGCCCGCCGCCAGGTCCTCAACCGTCTGCGGGAGCTGGTCGACACGGCGGCCGCGGTCAACTCCGTACGCACCACGGACGAGGTGCTCGACGTGGCCGCCCGGCACGTGCGCGACATGGCGTCGGCGGGCCGGGTGGTGATCACCGTCCCCGGCGCGCGGGCCGAGGTGGACGCGGGCGCCGACCCCGAGGCCCAGCCCGACCTGGAGCTGCCGCTGACCGACACGTCCGGCGCGACCGTCGGCGAGCTGCGGGTCTGGGCGTCGCCGCAGGGCACCCCCGAACCGGCCGTGCTGGCCCAGCTGGCCCGGCTCATCGGCCTGCGGCTCGAGAACGCGCGGCTCTACGAGGCCGAGCACCGGATAGCCACCACGCTGCAGCACAGCCTGTTGCCGCAGTCGCTGCCCCAGATGCCCGGGGCCATCGTGGCCAGCCGTTACCTGCCCGGCAGCAGCGAGGCCGAGGTCGGCGGCGACTGGTACGACGTGATCGCGGGCCAGGACGAGCAGCTCTACCTGGTGATCGGCGACGTGGTCGGCAAGGGCGTCCAGGCGGCCGCGGGCATGGGCCAGCTACGCAACGCGCTCCGGGCGTACATCCTCGAAGGTTTCGACTGCGGCGAGGCGCTGACCCGGCTCAACCGGCTCGTCGACAACCTCGGCCGGCGGCAGTTCGCGACGGTCGTGTGCGTCCGGTTCGACCCGCGCGAGCAACAGCTGCACTACTCGTCGGCCGGGCACCCGCCGCCGGTGCTGGTGGCGCCGGGCGAGCTCGGCACGTTCCTGTACTCGTCCGCGCTCGGACCGCCGATCGGCGCGCTCAGCGACGCGGACTATCCGACGTTCTCGGCCCCGCTGCCGGTCGGTGGGCGGCTGGTGCTCTACACCGACGGCCTGATCGAGGACAGGCAGATCGGGATCGACACCGGCCTGGCCGAGCTGACCGCCGACGCGGCCAAATCCACCGAGCACGTCGAGGACCTGCTCGACACGCTCCTGGCCAAGGCGGCCCGGCGCACCCGGCGTGACGACATCGCGCTGCTGGCGCTCGAGACGACCGAGGCCCGGGAGTTCGTGCTGCGGCTGCCGGCCGAGCCGGGCCAGCTCAGCGTGCTGCGGCGGCGGCTCGACGACTTCCTGACCGCGCACGCCGTGCCCGAGGCCGACGCGTTCGACCTGACGGTGGCGGTGTCCGAGGCGGCGGCCAACGCGATCGAGCACCCGATCGAGCCGGCCGAGCCGTTCATCACCGTCGAGGCGTCGATGGCCGGTGACGCGGTGGTGGTCGTCGTCCGGGACACCGGCCGCTGGCGG
This sequence comes from Paractinoplanes brasiliensis, assembly GCF_004362215.1. Taxonomy (NCBI): domain Bacteria; kingdom Bacillati; phylum Actinomycetota; class Actinomycetes; order Micromonosporales; family Micromonosporaceae; genus Paractinoplanes; species Paractinoplanes brasiliensis. The sequence continues at coordinate 4,882,504 of NZ_SNWR01000001.1, forward strand.
TCCAGCGAGTCGGGCGGGTTCCGGGGGCGGGGGCTGGCTTTGATCGGGGCGCTGGCGGAGCTGTCGGTGCGGAACTCGGCCGAGGGCACGTCGGTGACGCTGCGGCGGCTGCTCAGCTCCTGACCCGCCCTGTCGTGCTCAGCTCCTGACCCGCCCTGTCGCGGGCGCCCCGGCCCTCAACCCCGGCGGGCTCAGCCCTTGAGCCAGGGCTGGGTGGCCAGGCCCGAGATCTCGAGCACGCGGCGCACCTGGGGCGACGCGAGCACGGTCAGCCCGTCGCCGTAACGCTCGGCCAGCCGCAGCAACGCGTGGATGGCCGCCGAGTCGAAGAAGGTGACACCCCGCAGATCAAGGGTCGTCGCGGCGGTGGCGTCACGGGTGGCCGCCTCGAACATGGCGTCGGCGGTCGACATGTCGACCTCGCCGCCGATCGTCACGACGACCCGTCCCGCCTCCACAGCCGTCGAGGCCGTGAAGCTCTGGTCCGCCCGCTCTTGATCCACGCTGACACGATTACACAGGGGCCGGACCCCGGCAAGAACCGCCCGATCGGGCTCAACCGAGCCGTTATGGTGCGGCCGCCGCCACACCGGTGATCGGCGGGCCCGGCGATAGGCTTCGGGTATGACCGACTGCACCGAGCGGCGCCCGGCCGCACCGATCTACGGCTTCGCAGGCGAGGGCCAGGAGGGCATGCCCACGGAGGCCCAGCCATGACCGTCCGCGCCCCTCTGGCGCCGGGAAAGCAGTCGCCCTGGCGGGCGGTCCCGGCGCAGATCGTCCGCCCGGAGTACGTGGGGAAGAAGCGCCCGAAAGAGTGGCGTGGTTCGCACGTGCAGACCGCCGAGACCATCGAGCGGATGCGGATCGCGGGGCGGCTGGCGGCGCAGGCCACCCAGCTCGCCGGGGAACACTGCAAGCCCGGCGTCACCACCGACGAGATCGACCGGGTGGTGCACGAGTTCCTGTGCGACCACGGGGCCTATCCGTCCACCCTGGGCTACAAGGGCTTCCCCAAGTCGTGCTGCACGTCGCTCAACGAGGTCATCTGCCACGGCATCCCCGACTCCACGGTGCTCGAGGACGGCGACATCATCAACGTCGACGTCACGGCGTACATCAACGGCGTGCACGGCGACACCGACGCGACCTTCTGCGTGGGCGAGACCTCGGAGGAGGCACGCCTGCTGGTCGAGCGCACCCACGAGGCGATGATGCGCGGAATCAAGGCCGTCGCGCCGGGCCGCCCGATCAACGTCATCGGCCGGGTGATCGAGTCGTACGCGAAACGCTTCGGCTACGGCGTGGTGCGCGACTTCACCGGTCACGGCATCGGCGAGACGTTCCACTCGGGGCTCTACATCCCGCACTACGACAACCCGCGGCTCGACACGGTGATGGAACCGGGCATGACCTTCACGATCGAGCCGATGATCACGCTGGGCACCCACGAGTACGACATGTGGTCCGACGGCTGGACGGTGGTGACCAAGGACCGCAAGTGGACGGCTCAGTTCGAGCACACCCTCGTGGTCACCGACGACGGCGCCGAGATCCTGACCCTCCCGTGACCGGGACGATCGAGCATCACCACGCCGACGTCTCCGGCGGCTGGCTGCGCGCGGCGACCTTCGGCGCGATGGACGGCCTGGTCACCAACATCGCGCTGATCGCCGGGGTGGGCGGCGGCGGGGTCGATCGCCGCACGCTGATCCTCACCGGGGTGGCCGGGCTGGTCGCGGGCGCCATCTCGATGGCCATCGGCGAGTACACCAGCGTCCGTACGCAGAACGAACAGGTCGCGGCCGAGCTGGCCAAGGAGCTGAACGAGCTGCGGCACAACCCCGAGGGCGAGGCCGACGAGCTGGTCGGCATGTGGGTCGCCCGCGGCCTGCCCGAGCCGCTGGCCCGCCAGGTCGCCGACGTCCTCAAGCGGCACCCCGAGCAGGCGCTGCGGGTGCACGCCCAGGAGGAGCTGGGCGTGGTGCCCGACGAACTGCCCAGCCCGTGGACGGCGGCCGGGTCGTCGTTCGTGTGCTTCGCCCTGGGTGCGCTGGTGCCGCTGCTGACCTACCTGCTCGGCTACGACAGCCTGTGGCTCGCGCTCGGCGTCGGCGGGGCCGGGCTGTTCGCGACGGGGGCGATCGTCGGGCGTTTCACGGCGCGGCCGTGGTGGCTGGGCGGGCTCCGGCAGCTCGCCCTGGGTGCGCTGGCCGCCGTGGCCACGTACGGCATCGGGGTGTGGATCGGCGTCTGAGCCCGCGCGCTGGTCTGGGCGTTGCCGCGAGGCGCCCGGCTATTCGAAGAGGTCGCGCAGGGTGCCGTCGACCGGGCAGCCGCGGGCGGTCAGGTCCTCGGCCTGGGCGTCGAGGATCTTGCCCAGCTCCTGGACGTCGGCCCCGGCCACCCCGGTGCGCTTGACCGCGTCGGCCGGGTTCCGGAAATACGTGCGGCTGAGCAGGCCGGTCACCAGGGCGGCGTGCAAGCGGGCGTCGGCCATCATGACCAGCGCGGCGTCGGTGTCGTAATACTCGGCCAGCCGTACGGCCCGGGAGTGCGCGGCCGACGCCACCTCCCAGTCGTGCCGGGCGAGGCTGCTGAACTCGTGCGGCCGTGCCTCGGCCAGCCGGCCCAGGTGCGCGTCGCGGTGCCGGGCGAACAGGCCGCGCGGGTCGTGCAGCGGACGGGTGGTGACGAACCGTTCCGCCTCCAGCGGCCAGCGCGGGGTCAGCTCGCGTACCCGGCGCAGGCACTCGTCGGCCGTCGTCACCCGCAGGTCGACGAGGATGCCGTCGACCTTGCGCAGCGCCGGTCGCGGCCCCGCCCCGGCGCGATAGGTGAGGACGGTCAGGTTGACGTCGCTGCCGTCGTGGTCGTCGCCGTGCGCCAGCGAGCCGTGTACGCCGATGGCCTGCACCTCGGCCGGCCAGCGGCGCTCGATCACGTCGCTCAGGCGGGTGGCGAGGCGGCCCCGGGGCGAGGTGAAGTCGATCTCGTCCTGCACCCCGACCATTCTCGGGCATCCATGCGTACGCGGAAGGTCTACAGCGCGTAGCTGGAGATCCGACAAATACCGCATCTCGTCTTTGCCCGGCCGGGCGCTGTTCGGGGCGGCCGGGTGCTGTCCGGGTGGCTGGGTGCTGTTCGGCTCGGCCGGGTGCGTTCGGCTCGGCCGGGTGCAGTTCGGGTGGCCGGGTGCTATTCGGGGCGGCCAGGGAAGGGCAGGGTCACCGGGCTCACGGCGGCCAGGCGGCGCCAGCGGGTGGCACGGACGGCAGCCTCGGTCATCGCGGCCAGCGCCGTCGTACGGTCGGCGCTCGTGGACACCGGCAGCAGCGGTCGCCAGGCCTGAGCCACGCCGTCCTCCACGTGAATCGCCAGTTTGAGCGCGCTCGCCCGGTCGGTCACCTCGAACGGCAGCTCATATCCGGCCGGGGAGGGCGCCGAGCTGGCCTTCAGTTGGGCGAGCTCGGTCACGAGGTAGTCGCGGCGGCCGCGGTGGACCTGTTCGGCCTCGCGGGCCTCGGTCACGTCGCCCCGGCTGCCCAGATGCACGCCGATGATCCCGTACGCGTAAATGGCCGCTTCCTCGGCCGCCAAGGCCGCACCCAGTTCAGGACTCATCGCGGCGCCTCCAGAACGAAGCTGCGCCCGGTCGCGGGCTGATCGGGGCGGTTCCGCGGGGCAGGGTCGCGCCCGTTTGCGGGGTGATCGGGGCGGTTCCGCGGGGCATGGTCGCGCCCGGTTGCGGGCTGATCAGGGAGGTTCCGCGGGGCAGGGTCGCGCCCGGCTGTGGTCTGACCGCGGTGGCTCGGCCGTGGGCAGGGCGCGGGGTCATCGGAGGGCCTCGGCGTGGGTGGCGCGGCAGGCGGCGATCGAGCCGACCAGCGCCGTGCGGTCGGCCGGGGCAGCCAGGCAAGCAGCGACCGCCGACTTCTGGGCCGCCTGCTCGGCTGTGCGCAGGGTGGCGATCGTCTCGGCCGGAGCGCCGGCCGCCGCGCTCGCGCTCGGGCCGGCCGAGGGCGGGGGCTCGCCGATCAGGCGGGCCAGCTCGGCGGCATGGGCCCGGTGGTCGTCGGCCAGGGGAGTGAGCCGGGTGGCCAGGCCGGGTTGGGCCAGGATCGCCCGATCGTAGGACGCGGCCAGCGCCACCGCCTCGTCGAGCAGGGGCTGCAGCGGGTCCGGCGGATCGGGTGGCTCCGGCTCGTCGTCGAAGAGCCCGCAGCCGCTCAGCGAGGCCGTGGTCAGCCCGGCTGCGACCGCTCCCAGCACACGCCGGCGGCTGTACCCCGTGATGCTCATTCGCACCGCGCCAGTCAACACCATAGGGGACGGCTGTTGACCTGCGGATGGCGCTCAATCGGTGCGGCGGCGAACCGGCGCGCGGCCGAGCGCGTTACGCTCTGTCCCAGCCGCGGGGCTTTCCGGCCCGGCGGCATACAGTCGTTTGTCTGCTTTGACAGAAGGGTCGAGCACCGATGACGCAGCGTGGTCGCGCCGGCGCCCGGCCCGGTCAGGGTCCCGGGGCCCGCCGCCGCCGTGAGGACGAGCAGCCCCGCGTTCCCGCCGCGCCCCGCATCGACCTGACCGCCGCGCGGGCCCGCGTGCGCGGGGTGATCGAGCCAGTCGTCGCGCAGGCGGGTTACGACCTGGAGGACGTGAACGTCTCACGGGCCGGCCGCCGCCACCTCGTACGGGTGCTGGTCGACACCGACGGCGGCATCAGCCTCGACGACGTGGCGATCGTCTCGCGGGAGATCTCCGCCGCTCTCGACGCCGCCGACGAGAACGGTGGCGAGGTCCTGGCGGGCGAATACCAGCTCGAGGTCGGCTCGCCCGGCGTCGACCGGCCGCTGACCCTGCCCCGCCACTGGCGGCGCAACCGGGGCCGGCTGGTCGCGGTCAACGGGCTCACCGGCCGGGTGGTCGACGCCGACGACGCGGGCATCGTGCTCGACGTCGACGGCACGTCTCGCGAGCTGCGCTTCGACGAGCTGGGCCCGGGCAAGGTGCAGATCGAGTTCAAACGGCTGGACGAGGCCGACTTCGGCGACGAAGACGATGACGATGACGACGAAGGGGAGGGCGAGGAATGAACATCGACCTCGCGGCGCTGCGCGCCCTGGAGCGCGAGCGGGAGATCCCGTTCGAGACGATCTTGGCAGCCATCGAGACGGCGCTGCTGACGGCCTACCGCCACACCGAGGGCGCGCAGAGCCACGCCCGGGTCGAGATCGACCGCAGGACGGGCGTCGCGTCGGTGCTGGCGCAGGAGCTCGACGCCGACGGCACCGTGGTGCGTGAGTGGGACGACACCCCGCACGACTTCGGACGCATCGCCGCCATGACGGCCAAGCAGGTGATCCTGCAGCGGCTGCGCGAGGCCACCGACGAGCAGCACTTCGGTGAGTACGCGGGCCGCGACGGCGATCTGATCACCGGCATCGTGCAGGCCGACGCCGCGCGCGCCGAGAAGGGCATCGTGATCGTCGACCTCGGCAAGATCGAGGCGGTGCTCCCGCAGTCCGAGCAGGTCCCCGGCGAGTCGTACGAGCACGGGTCGCGCATCCGGGCGATCGTGGTGCACGTGGCCAAGGGCTTCCGCGGCCCCCAGGTCACCCTCTCCCGGTCGCACCCGGCCCTGGTCAAGAAGCTGTTCGCCCTCGAGGTGCCGGAGATCGCCGACGGCGTCGTCGAGATCGCCGCGATCGCACGTGAGGCAGGTCACCGCACCAAGATCGCGGTCCACTCGACGGTCCCGGGGGTCAACGCCAAGGGCGCCTGCATCGGCCCGATGGGTCAGCGGGTCCGGGCGGTGATGAGCGAGCTGCACGGCGAAAAGATCGACATCATCGACTGGTCGGAGGATCCGGCGCAGTTCGTCGGAAATGCTCTCTCACCCGCAAAAGCCCTGCGTGTCGAGGTGGTGGACGCCGCCACCCGGACGGCCCGGGTCACCGTGCCCGATTTCCAGCTGTCGCTGGCGATCGGCCGTGAGGGGCAGAACGCCCGGCTCGCCGCCCGCCTCACCGGCTGGCGGATCGACATCCGGCCGGACAACGAACCAGCCGGAGGATCCGAGCGTCATGCGCCCGCCGGCCGTGATGCGGCCGAGGCGGGAAGCTGACCGGATACGCGTCCGGGGCACACGAGGGGTAGACTTTTACGTGGTCGGTCCGACGCGAACCTGTGTCGGTTGTCGCAAACGCGCGCCGGCCACCGAGTTGATCCGGTTTGTCGTGGCAGGTTCCGGGGTTGATCTCCGGCTCCAGCCCGATCCGAACCGCCGACTGCCGGGCCGGGGAGCGCATCTGCATCCCGATCCGGCTTGCTTCGCGCTGGCGGAGCGGCGCCGAGCCTTCGGGCGGGCGTTGCGTCTCACCGGTGTTGCTGACACCGGATTGCTGGCCGAACACATCCGGGTGGCCGTCACGTCACCTGGAACGACCGATGGCACGGCCGCCGTGGCCGAGTCACGACCCAGCAAGGTAGGACGACCCAGATGAGCACACGATGAAGTCCCTGAAATGAACAGGCTTCTAGTGCACGAGTGAGGTCGTTGCGGGTGCGCTCGCACGACCTCGAAGTGAGGAGTGCAGTGCCAGGAAAGGCCCGCGTACACGAGCTCGCGAAGGAGCTCGGGGTCGACAGCAAGACCGTTCTCGCCAAGCTCAAAGAGATGGGCGAGTTCGTCAAGTCCGCATCAAGCACGGTCGAGGCCCCGGTGGCCCGGCGGCTGCGTGGTGCCCTCGAGGCAGGTTCCGCTCCGGCGGCCCCCGCCGCGTCGGCGCCCAGCAGCGCACCCGCGCCCGCCGCCGCCCGTCCGGCCCCGCCCAGCGCCCGGCCCCAGCCGCCGCGCAAGCCGGCCGCTCCGGCCGCGGGTGCGCCCAGCGCGCCCACGTCCCCGGCGCCGTTGCCCGGTTCCTTCGCGCGTCCCAAGCCGCCGGCCGGCCGGCCGGGCCCCACGCCCGGTCCGGTCGCCAAGCCGGCGAGCGCCCACGACATCGAGGTCGCAGCGGCCGAGGCTCGTGCCTCGGCGCTCAAGGCCGAGCAGGAGGCCGCGGTCAAGGCCGCACAGGCCGCCCGCACCCGCGACGCCGAGCGTCGCTCCCAGCAGCCCCCGGCTGACGGTGGCTCGCGTCCCCGTCCGGGCCCCGGCTCGGTTCCTCCGCGTCCGGGCTCCCCGGCCGCTCGTCCGGCGGCTCCCGGTGCTCCGGGCGGCCCGCGTCCCGGCCCCGCCGGCGGTGCTCCGCGCCCGCCGCAGCGTGGTCCCGGTAACAACCCGTTCGGTGTGTCCGGCGGCGGTGGGTCCCGGCCCACCCCGAACGCGATGCCCCGGCCCAACCAGCCCGGCATGCCGCCGCGGCCGAGCCCGGCGTCGATGCCGCCGCGGCCCAGCCCCGCGTCCATGCCCGCGCAGCGCCCGGCCGGTCCCGGCCGTGGCGGCCCCGGCGGTGGCGCCGGTCGTCCCGGTGGTCCCGGCGGCGGTCGTGGCGGTCCCGGCGGCGGTGGCGGTGGCTTCCGTGGCGGCCCCGGTGGCGGCGGCGGTGGCGGTTTCCGTCCCGGTGGCGGCGGCGGTGGCGGCGGTGGCGGCTTCCGTCCCGGCGGTGGCGGCGGTGGCGGTGGCTACCGTGGCGGTCCCGGCGGCGGTGGCGGCGGCGCTCCGGCCGGCGCCGGTGCTCCCGGTCGTCCCGGTGGTGGCGGTCGTGGCCGTGGCGGCGGCGCCGCGGGTGCCTTCGGGCGTCCGGGTGGCCGGCCGACCCGCGGTCGCAAGTCGAAGAAGCAGCGGCGTCAAGAGTTCGACAACCTGTCGGCTCCGCAGATGAGCTCGGGCGCTCCGCGTGGTCAGGGCCAGGAGATCCGGCTCTCCCGCGGCGCGTCGCTCTCCGACTTCGCTGACAAGATCAACGCGAACCCCGGTTCGCTGGTCCAGGAGATGTTCAACCTGGGCGAGATGGTCACCGCGACGCAGTCCTGCTCGGACGACACGCTCCAGCTGCTCGGTGAGCACCTGGGCTTCGACGTGCAGATCGTCAGCCCCGAGGACGAGGACCGTGAGCTGCTCGCGCAGTTCAACATCAACCTTGACGCCGAGGTGGCGGAGGACAGGCTCGTCAGCCGTTCGCCGGTCGTGACCGTCATGGGTCACGTCGACCACGGTAAGACGAAGCTGCTCGACGCGATCCGCAAGACCAACGTGGTCGCCGGCGAGGCGGGTGGCATCACCCAGCACATCGGCGCCTACCAGGTGCACTACCCGCACAACGGCGAGGACAGGGCGGTCACCTTCCTGGACACCCCGGGTCACGAGGCGTTCACCGCCATGCGTGCCCGCGGCGCCCAGGTGACCGACATCGTGATCCTCGTGGTCGCGGCCGACGACGGCGTCATGCCGCAGACGGTCGAGGCGTTGAACCACGCCAAGGCGGCCGAGGTGCCGATCGTGGTCGCGGTCAACAAGGTCGACAAGCCCGACGCCAACCCCGAGAAGGTGCGTCAGCAGCTGGCCGACTACGGCCTGCTGGCCGAGGAGTACGGCGGCGACACGATGTTCGTGAACGTGGCGGCCAAGCCCGGGATCGGCATCGACGAGCTGCTCGAGGCCGTCCTGCTCACCGCCGACGCGTCGCTGGAGCTCACCGCTCCGATCGACGGGCCGGCCCAGGGCGCCGTCGTCGAGTCCCACCTCGACAAGGGCCGCGGTGCGGTCGCGACGGTGCTGGTGCAGAAGGGCACGCTGCGGGCCGGCGACTCGATCGTGGCGGGCGGCGCGCACGGCCGCGTCCGCGCCATGCTCGACGAGAACGGCAACACGGTGGCCGAGGCGCTTCCGGCTCGTCCGGTGCTGGTGCTCGGTCTCACCTCGGTGCCCGGCGCGGGAGACACCTTCCTGGCCGGCGAGGACGACCGCACCGTGCGGCAGATCGCCGAGCAGCGGCAAGCCCGCCGGCGCGCGGCGAGCTTCGCCAACTCGAGCACCAAGGCCACCCTCGAGACGCTCATGGAGCAGCTCAAGGAGGGCGAGAAGACCTCGCTCACCCTGGTCATCAAGGGCGACTCGTCCGGTTCGGTCGAGGCCCTCGAGGACGCGCTGTTCAAGATCGAGATTCCGGACGAGATCCAGCTCAAGGTCATCCACCGCGGCGTCGGTGCGATCACCGAGAGCGACGTGAACCTGGCGTCGGCTTCCTCGGAGGCCACCGCCACGATCATCGGCTTCAACGTCCGGGCCTCGAACAAGGTCAAGGAGATGGCCGACCGGGCGAACGTGGAGATCCGCTACTACAGCGTGATCTACCAGGCCATCGAGGAGATCGAGGCCGCGCTCAAGGGTCTGCTCAAGCCGGAGTACGAAGAGGTCGAGCAGGGCACGGCGGAAATCCGCGAGGTCTTCCGCTCGTCCAAGATCGGTCTCATCGCCGGCTGTCTGGTCCGGACGGGTCTCATCCGCCGCAACGCCAAGGCTCGCATCCTGCGGGACGGCACCGTGGTGGCCGACAACGTCACGATCAGCTCGCTGCGCCGCTTCAAGGACGACGCCACCGAGGTCCGTGAGGGCTTCGAGTGTGGTCTGACGCTGAGCGGCTTCGGCTCCCCGCAGGTCGGCGACGTGATCGAGACCTTCGAGATGCGCGAGAAGCCCCGCTCGTAAGGGTCAGCGGCAACCGTCAAGGCCCCCAGTGCTCCGGCGCTGGGGGCCTTGCTGTCCAATGGCGGCATGTCCCGGTACGCCCTGCTGCTCGCGCCCTCCGCCAACCGCGTCTACGCCGATCAGGCCGCCCGCCTGGCGACCGCCGAACTGGCCGGTTTCGCCCCGGCGCTCTCGTCCGGCCTCGACGACGTCGACGTCATCACGCTCGGCGGCGTCGAATACCTGGCCTTCACCGGCGACCTGACGGTTCGTGACGTCGCCTACCTGTCGAACCTGTCCGCCGCGTACGCTCTTTTCGAGCGCACCGACGACGATCACCTGCGGCCCGTGATGATGACGCCGCTGGCCCGTTACGACAGCGACCTGATCACGATCCCGAAGTACGCGGGCAAGACCAACGAGCAGTTCACCAAGCTGGTGCTCAACCTCACGATCCTGGCCTCGGCGTCGGCCGGCAAGATGCTCGACGGGAGCCTCACCGTGCTTGACCCGCTGTGCGGCCGGGGCACGACGCTCAACCAGGCGCTGATGTACGGCTACGACGGCATCGGCGTCGAGATGGACGGCAAGGACGTCGAGGCGTACAAGCTGTTCCTGCAGACCTGGCTCAAGCGCAAGCGCCTCAAACACACCGCCGATCTGGTTCCCGTACGCCGTCAGGGCCGCCGCGCCGCACGCCGGCTCGAGGTGACGATGGCCGCCAGCAAGGACGACCACAAGGCCGGGGCCGTCCAGAAACTGGTGGTGCTGCAGGCCGACACCACCCAGCTCGACGGCCTGCTGCGCGGTGGGGTCGCCGACGTGCTGGTGGCCGATTTGCCGTACGGGGTGGCGCACGGCTCCTACGACGACGAGGGCGGCCTCTCCCGGCGTCCGCTCGACCTGCTGGAACGGGCGGTGCCGCAGTGGCTGCCGCTGCTGCGTCCCGGCGCCGCGATCGGGCTCTCGTGGAACACGAAGGTGGCCAAGCGCGAGCTGGCCGAGGACATCCTGCGGGCCAACGGCTTGGAACTGGTGCCTCAGCTGCCCCTCGTGCACCGGGTCGACCAGGGCATCGAGAGGGATGTGCTGATCGCCCGCCGTAATTGAGCCGCTGAATGTCGTACCCCGGCAGTAACCTACGCTCTGATGTATACCGAGACCGCAGTGTTCGACCTGCTCCTGCCCGGCGACTCACGGTCGCTCAAGCAGAAGCGTTCCTACGTCCGCCCGATCCTCGCGATGCTGAAGAAATACGAGGTCAGTGCGGCTGAGGTGGGCTTTCACGACCTGCACGCGCGGGCCCAGCTCGGCGTGGCGGTGGTGGCCGCCGAGGCCGCTCAGGCGCGGGCCGTCATCGACACCTGCGAAAACCAGGTGGCCGGCCGGCCCGAGATCGAGTTGCTGTCGGTGAAACGCCGGCTGTACGGCGACGACGACTGACGGGGGCGTTCGGCCCGGCGGCCGCGTGGGTACGCTTCAGCAGTTGGGCGGGGGCGTTGCGAACCCGCGGGATCACAGTCGGAGGTGGGCGATATGTCGGACCCGGCCAAGACGCGTCGGCATGCTGAACGCGTACGGGAACTGGTGGCATCGCTGGTACGTGAGATCAAGGATCCCCGGCTCGGCATGGTGACCATCACGGACGCGCGGATCACGGGCGACCTGCGCGACGCCACGGTCTATTACACGGTGCTCGGCGACGCCACCGAGCAGGCGGCCACCCAGGCGGCTCTGGAAAGCGCGAAGGGCATGCTGCGCACCCGCGTGGGTCACGCCCTGGGCCTGCGGCATTCGCCGAGCCTGACGTTCGTGCTCGACAACGTGCAGGACCACGCCAAGGAACTGGAAGACCTGCTGGCCGAGGCGCGGCAGCGCGACCAGGAGGTGCAGCGGCTCGCCGCCGGCAAGAAGTACGCCGGCGACCCCGACCCGTACAAGAGCGAGGAAGACGACGAGGACGACACCGAGCGGGTGGGCGCCCGCGAGGACCAGAGTTGACCTCCTCTCCCGTCGTGCGGCCCGGTGTCGAGCCGGGCCGCGCTGTTCCTGGCTCCGTGATCCCCGAGACCGCCTGGGACGCGGCCGTGGCGGCGATCCGGGCCCAGCCGCTCGACGCCGAGGTGCAGCTGATCTGCCACGTGAATCCCGACGGCGACGCGCTCGGCAGCATGCTCGGCTTCGCGCTGGGCCTGCGCCGGCTGGGCTTCACCGGGTTGCGGGCCACCTTCCCGGGAGAGTTCGACGTGCCGGAGCCGTATCGCTCGCTGCCCGGAGCCGAGCTCCTGGTGGCGGAACCTCAGGCGTACGCGGAACCGGGGTTGATCTTGATTTTTGACGTGGCCTCCGAGTCGCGTCTGGGTGCCCTGGCCGGGCTGCTCGACACCCCCGCTCCCGCGATCGTGCTCGACCATCACGCCTCCAACACCGGCCTCGGCGACGTCAGCCTGGTCGATCCCGATGCGGTCGCGACCTCGGTGGTGGCCGACGCGCTGCTGCTCCGGCTGGGGGTCGAGCTCGACGCCGAGATCGCCGAGTGCCTGTACGTGGCGCTGGCCACCGACACCGGCTCGTTCAAGTTCGTGCGCAGCCCGTCCGTGCACGAACTGGCGGCCCGGTTGATCGCCACCGGCATCAGCCCCGGCGACATCGCCCGCCGCATCTTCGACACCCGCCCGTTCGGGGCCATGAAGCTGACCGGCGAGGTGCTGGGCCGCGCGGTCCTCGACCCGGCGGCGGCCGGCGGTCGTGGCCTGGTGTGGACCTATGCGACGACGGCCGACCTCGAACGCCACCACCAGCGGCCCTACGTGCTGGAGTCGCTGATCGACCCGGTGCGCGGGGTGGCCGAGGCCGACGTGGCCGTGGTGGTCAAGGAGCTGACGGCCGGCGAGTGGTCGGTGTCGCTGCGCTCCAAGGGTGGCGTGGACGTCAGCGCGGTCGCGGTGGCACTGGGCGGGGGCGGTCATCGTCTGGCGGCCGGTTTCACCGCGTACGGCACTCCCGAGGCCGTCATCGGTCAGATCGTCCCGCTTCTGGAGGACAACCTCTCCTGACTTTCGGTGTCTTCGGCGCGTCCCACCTCGGTGGGGCGCGCCTTTTCACGTTGTCGGGTAGCAGACCGCTTCCCGGTTGGTGGGATCCGCGCCTCACCGACCGGAACTGAACGATAGTTTGGTACCTGAACGGTGATTTGGTTTTGCGCGGCCGTGACCACCGCCCGCCGTGGAACCTCGAGCCACCCGGGTTCACCCACCCGGGTCGCGTCACCCAGCGCCAAGCGCCCGGCGATCCCGGGCCGGCCCCGATGTGACGCCCGCTCGACCGATCCCAGACGGCGCGCTGTGCCGCGCCTCACCCACCGTGGAAGGACCACGATCATGGCTGCCAAGCCGAAGCCTCAGAGCACCGACGAAGCCCGCGAGCAGGCGCGACGCGCGCTGCAGACCTCGATGGACACCCGTCAGTAAGCCCCAATCCGCATTGCAGTCCTTACGGCTGGGCGGGCATCATGAGTAACCATGAGCCCGCCTGCCCGGCCCCTCACCCCCGCTCGGGGTGGGGCTGAAACCCCAGCGTCCGCACGCAAGATCGCTTCGCTGGCCCTGCCCGCCCTGGTCGTGCTCGCGGCCGAGCCGCTCTACGTGCTCGTCGACACCGCCGTCGTGGGTCATCTCGGCCCGGTGCCGCTCGCCGCCGTCGCGGTCAGCGGTTCCGTCATGTCGGTCGCCGCCTGGCTCGGCACGCTCATGTCCTACGGCACCACCGGCCGTGCCGCCCGCCGCTTCGGCGCAGGCGACCGGGCCGCCGCGGTCGCCGAGGGGGTGCAGGCGTCCTGGCTGGCGCTCTGCGTCGGCGTGTTGCTGGCCCTGCTCGCGCAGCCCCTCGCCGGACCGTTGGCGCACGCCCTCGCCGGTGACGCCGAGACGGCCGACGCCGCCGCCGGTTGGTTGCGCGTCGCCGTGCTGGGCGCTCCCGGGCTGCTGCTCGCCGCCGCCGGCAACGGCTGGATGCGCGGGGTGCAGGACACCCGCCGCCCCCTGATCTTCGTGCTGGGCGCGAACGTTCTCTCGGCGATCCTCTGCCCGGTGCTGGTCTACCCGGTCGGCTGGGGGCTGACCGGCTCCGCCGTCGCCAACGTCGTGGCCCAGACCATCTCCGGCGGCTTCTTCCTGCACGCGCTGATCCGCGAGACCAAGCAGCTGCGCCCCGACCCGCAGATCATCCTGCTTCAGCTGCGCCTCGGCCGGGACCTGCTGATCCGCGGCGGCGCGTTCCAGGCCTGCTTCCTGTCGGCGACCGCGGTGGCGAGCCGTTTCGGCGTCGCGTCGGTCGGCGCCCACCAGATCGGGCTGCAGCTGTGGTTCTTCAGCGCGCTGGCCCTCGACGCGGTCGCGATCGCCGCTCAGTCGCTGGTCGGGGCCGCGCTCGGCGGCGGCAGCGCGGACGAGGCCCAGGCCGTGGCCCGCAAGGTGACGATCGCGGGCGGGCTCTCCGGCGTCGCGTTCGCCCTGCTGGTCACCGCGGGCGCCGGCTCGATCCCGGCCTGGTTCACTCCCGACGCCGGGATCCACGCTCAGGCGGCGATCATCTGGCCCTGGTTCATCGGGCTGATGCCGTTCGCCGGGGTCGTCTACGCGCTCGACGGCGTCCTGATCGGCGCGGGCGACGTCCGTTTCCTGCGCAACATCACCCTGGCGGCGACCCTGCTCGGCTTCCTCCCGGCCATCTGGATCGCGTACTTCTTCGACCTCGGCCTGGGCGGGGTGTGGGCGGGACTGGCGCTGCTCATTCTGATCCGTTTCGTCGCGGCGGTGTGGCGCTGGCGGTCGGGGCGCTGGGCCGTCACGGGGGTCACGCGCTGATTCGACGCTGGCGTTGCGTGGGTCGCGCTCCGATCCGGTTCGGGCGTGTCGGGGCGGCGCGTTCGTGTCGGGTGGTCGCGGGGGTGCGGCTCGGGTGTCGGGTGGTGACGGGGGTGCGGCTCAGGCACTGGGTGGTCACGGGGGTCGTCCGGGGAGAACTTAGGGTGGTCCGGTGAATGCGGACGGACTCATCGTGGTGGACAAGCCGGCGGGGATGACCTCGCACGACGTCGTGGCGCGGATCCGGCGGCTGGCCAAGACCCGGCGCGTGGGCCACGGCGGCACGCTCGACCCCATGGCCACCGGCGTGCTGATCATCGGCGTGAACCGGGCGACGCGCCTGCTCACGTACGTGATCGGTGCTTCCAAGAACTACACCGCGACGATCCGCCTGGGCCAGTCCACGATCACCGACGACGCCGAGGGCGAGGTCACGGCAACCTCCCCGGCCGACGGCGTCACCGACGCGGCGATCCGGGACGGGCTGGCCCGGCAGCGTGGCGAGATCGACCAGGTGCCCAGCGCCGTCAGCGCCATCAAAATCAACGGGCAGCGGGCGTACAAGCGTGTCCGGGAAGGCGAGGAGGTCGAGATCCCCGCACGCCGGGTGACGATCTCGCGTCTGGACGTCCTGGACATCCGCCATAACCCGGGCCTCGTCGACGTCGACATCGACGTGACGTGCTCGTCCGGCACCTACATTCGAGCGATCGCCCGTGACCTCGGCACGCTGCTCGGCGTGGGTGGTCATCTGACGGCCCTGCGCCGTACGGCCGTGGGTGGCCTCACGCTGGGGGAGGCGCGCACCCTCGACCAGCTCGAAGCGGTGGCCCCCGACGTGATCTCGCTGCCCATGGCCGAGGCGGCCCGGCAGGCTTTCGCGCAGCGCGAGGCCACGGCCGACGAGGCTCGCGTGCTCAGCCACGGCGGACCGCTCACGCCGGTCGGCATCGAGGGGCCGTACGCGGTCTTCGCCCCGTCCGGCGAACTTCTGGCCATCGTCTCCGAGCGCGACGGCCGAGCCCGAGCCGAGATCGTGCTGGCCCCGGCCTGAGCGGGGTGGGGCCGCCGCTCGATCCAGGGCGGGGTGGGGGCCGCCGTCCGGGCCAGGGCGGGGGCCGCCGTCCGGGCCAGGGCGGGGTCGGGCCAGGGCGGGGTGGGGTGGGGCCGCCGTCCGGGCCAGGGCGGGCTTGTCTTCCAGCGCGCGTCGGGGGTGCGCCTGTCGAGTTTGACCCAGCGCACCCGCTCGAACGACCAGAGTTGGTGCCCGCCGCGCGGACGATTCGCACGAAACGGGCGAGTCGACGAGCCTGTGGACAACCCACCCCGCCAGCTTGACAACCCCGTAGAGTCCCCACTCGTCTCCCCGAGGCGGGTGGGGGTTTGGGATGGCGGCGGTACCACCAGCAAGTCCGCACAAATCGCCCAACGTAAAGGGGGCGGGGTGGGCCTATACGCTGTCCGGGAGCGAAGGACCGGAGGCGCGAGAGACATGCAGCGGTGGCGGGGATTCGAGGCTGTGCCCGGCGGGTGGGGGCGCTCGGTCGTCACGATCGGGGTCTTCGACGGGGTGCACCGGGGCCACCAGGCGATCATCGGCCACGCCGTGAAGCGGGCCCGTGATCTGGGGCTGCAGTCCGTGGTGGTCACGTTCGACCCGCATCCGGCCGAGGTGGTGCGGCCCGGGTCGCATCCGGCCGTGCTGACCGAGCCCGTGCGCAAGGCCGAGCTGATCGAGCAGCTGGGGGCCGACGCGCTCTGCGTGGTGCCCTTCACCCCGGCGTTCTCGCAGCTCAGCCCCGAGGCGTTCGCCCACGATGTGCTGGTCGAGGCGCTGCACGCGGCGGTTGTCGTGGTAGGGGACAACTTCCGCTTCGGGCATCGGGCCGCCGGTGACGTGGCGATGCTCGAGCGGCTCGGCGTGCAGTTCGGCTTCACCGTCGAGGACGCGCCGCTGGTCACCGAGGACGGGCTGGTCTTCTCCTCGACGTACATCCGCAGCTGTGTCGACGCCGGTGACGTGCGTGCGGCCGCCGCGGCGCTGGGGCGGCCCCACGGGGTGGGCGGCGTGGTCGTACGGGGTGATCAGCGCGGACGCGAGCTCGGCTTCCCGACGGCCAACCTGATGGTGCACCGCTATGCCGCCGTGCCCGCCGACGGCGTCTACGCGGGCTGGCTGATCCGCGGGGGCGAGCATGCCGCCCGGCTGCCCGCGAGCGTGTCGATCGGCACCAATCCCACTTTTTCGGGCCGTGAGCGCCGGGTCGAGGCGTACGTGCTCGATTTCTCCGGCGACCTGTACGGCGAGCGGGTGAGCCTCGACTTCGTGGCCCACCTGCGCGAACAGCGGACGTACGAGGCCATCGAGCCGTTGGTGGCTCAGATCAACGCCGATGTGGAAGAGACCCGCGCGCTCCTTCGATGACGTGCTGGTAGGGTTGAGTCGACGTCGGATGTCCGACGACCGGTCCCGCCTGCCTGCCCGACGCCGCGGGCCGCGGGGTAACCGCTTTTCATCGGCAACACAGAATCACAGGAGTTTCATGGCGCTCGATCAAGAGACCAAGACCAAGATCATCGACGAGTACAAGGCGAAGGACGGCGACACCGGGTCGCCCGAGGTCCAGGTCGCGATGCTCACCAAGCGGATCGCCGACCTCACCGAGCACCTCAAGACCCACAAGCACGACCACCACAGCCGTCGTGGTCTGCTGCTGCTGGTCGGCCGCCGCCGGCGCCTGCTCAACTACGTGCAGAAGAAGGACATCCAGCGTTACCGGTCGCTCATCGAGCGGCTCGGCCTGCGCCGATGACTTGACGGGGGAGTGGCCACTTGGCCGCTCCCCCGAGCTTTAACCCACGGACCCGCGCGGTAAGCAGAGGCGAGCCACCGGTCCTCGGTAGTGGTTCCCAGGCCAACCGAGCGTTCTTCAGACCAGCGTGACAAAGAAGACGAAGTCTGAAGAACCCTCATCCTGGGCACTTCGATCGAAGACCGGCAGCCTAAACCGCGTTGTGCAGACCGCCGGGTCCTCGACGAAGGAGTACCGCACCACATGACAGAGCAGAACACCGCTCTAGGCACCGAGTTCCGCACCGCCGTGATCGACAACGGCGCGTTCGGCACCCGCGAGATCACGTTCTCCACCGGCCGCCTCGCCAAGCAGGCCGCCGGCTCGGTCATCGTCCAGCTGGGCGAGACCGTCGTCCTCTCCGCGACCACGGCCAGCAAGCAGCCGAAGGAGCACTTCGACTTCTTCCCGCTGACCGTCGATGTCGAGGAGCGGATGTACGCCGCGGGCCGCATCCCCGGCTCGTTCTTCCGCCGTGAGGGTCGCCCGAGCGAGGACGCGATCCTCACCTGCCGCCTGATCGACCGGCCGCTGCGCCCGTCGTTCACCAAGGGCCTGCGCAACGAGGTCCAGGTCGTCGAGACCGTCCTCGCGCTCGACCCCGCCCACCCGTACGACGTGGTCGCCATGAACGGCGCGTCGTTGTCGACCAAGCTGTCCGGCCTGCCGTTCAGCGGCCCGATCGGCTCGACCCGCGTCGCGCACATCGACGGCCAGTGGGTCGCTTTCCCGACCATCGAGGAGCTCGAGCGGGCCACCTTCGACATGGTCGTCGCGGGACGAGTCGTCGGAGACGGCGACAGCGCCGATGTTGCGATCATGATGGTCGAGGCCGAGGCCACCCCGAACGCGGTCAAGCTGATCGCCGCCGGCGCCACCGCCCCGACCGAGGAGGTCGTGGCGAGCGGTCTCGAGGCCGCCAAGCCGGCCATCCGCGAGCTGTGCCGCGCGCAGAGCGAGCTGGCCGAGGTCGCCTCGAAGCCGGCCGTCGAGTTCCCGGTCTTCCTGGAGTACCAGGACGACGTCTACTCGGCCGTGGCCGAGGCCGTCCGGTCCGAGACCGCCGAGGCGCTCAAGATCGCTGCCAAGCAGGAGCGCGAGGAAGCTCTCGACCTGGTCAAGGCCAAGGCGCACGAGCTGCTCGACGAGCGTTTCGAGGGCCGCGAGAAGGAGATCAGCGCCGCCTTCCGCTCGGTCACCAAGAGCGAGGTGCGCCAGCGGGTGCTGCGCGAGCAGGTCCGCATCGACGGCCGTGGCCCGCGTGACATCCGGCCGCTGACCGCCCAGATCGGCGTGCTGCCCCGGGTGCACGGCTCGGCCCTGTTCGAGCGGGGCGAGACGCAGATCCTCGGCGTCAGCACGCTGAACATGCTGCGCATGGAGCAGGCGCTGGACACCCTGGCGCCCGAGAAGTCCAAGCGCTACATGCACAACTACAACTTCCCGCCGTACTCGACCGGTGAGACCGGCCGGGTGGGTTCGCCGAAGCGCCGCGAGATCGGCCACGGCGCGCTGGCCGAGCGGGCGCTGGTGCCCGTGCTTCCGACGCGCGAGGAATTCCCGTACGCGATCCGTCAGGTCTCCGAGGCGCTGGGCTCGAACGGCTCGACGTCGATGGGCTCCGTCTGCGCCTCGACGCTGTCGCTGCTGAGCGCCGGTGTGCCGCTGAAGGCCCCGGTCGCCGGCATCGCGATGGGCCTGATCTCGGACGAGGTCGACGGCAAGACGCAGTACGTCGCGCTGACCGACATCCTGGGCGCGGAGGACGCGTTCGGCGACATGGACTTCAAGGTCGCCGGCACCAGCGAGTTCGTCACCGCCCTGCAGCTGGACACCAAGCTCGACGGTATTCCGTCGGACGTGCTGGCCGGCGCCCTGCAGCAGGCCCACGACGCCCGCGCGACGATCCTCGAGGTCATGCAGGCCGCGATCAGCGCCCCGGCCGAGATGTCGGAGTACGCGCCGCGCGTCACCTCGGTGAAGATCCCGGTCGACAAGATCGGCATGGTGATCGGCCCCAAGGGTCAGACGATCAACGCGATCCAGGACGAGACCGGCGCCGACATCTCGATCGAGGACGACGGCACGATCTACGTCGGCGCGACCAACGGCCCGTCGGCCGAGGCCGCCGTCGAGCGGATCAACGCGATCGCCAACCCGACGCTGCCCAAGGTCGGCGACAAGTTCCTCGGCACGGTGGTGAAGACGGCCGCGTTCGGCGCGTTCATCTCGCTGCTGCCCGGCCGGGACGGCCTGCTGCACATCAGCAAGGTGGGCGACGGCAAGCGCGTCGAGAAGGTCGAGGACTTCCTCAACGTCGGCGACAAGGTCGAGGTGTCCATCGCGGACATCGACGCCCGCGGCAAGATCTACCTCGACAAGGTCCGCCCCGAGGGCGCGGAGGCCCCGGCCCCCGCGGAGGGCGCTGCCGAGGGTGGCCGTCCGCCGCGTGAGCCGCGAGGCGACCGTGGCGAGGGTGGTGGCGAGCCCCGTCGCCGCCGGTCCCGCCCGAGCGGTGACCGCGGTGGCGAGCGTCGCGACTAATCACCGGTGACAACAAGTAACCGCGGGTCGGCTGCGAAGCCGGCCCGCGTTTCTACCAGGACCCTCGCGGACGGCGCGAAACGCACCACGCTGCCCAGCGGTCTGCGCATCGTGACCGAGGCGATCCCGACCACCCGCAGCGCGGCCCTCGGCGTGTGGGTGGGCATCGGCTCGCGCGACGAGACCCCCGGCATGTCCGGCGCCTCGCACTTCCTCGAGCACCTGCTCTTCAAGGGCACGCACAAGCGCACCGCGCTGCAGATCTCGGCCGAGATCGAGGCCGTGGGCGGCGAGACCAACGCCTTCACCACGAAGGAGTACACCTGCTACTACGCGCGGGTGCTCGACGCCGACCTGCCGATCGCGGTGGACGTGCTCTGCGACGCCGTCGCCGACTCGATCATCAACCCGGCCGACGTCGAGACCGAGCGCGGCGTGATCCTCGAAGAGATCGCGATGCACGAGGACGAGCCCGGTGACGAGGTCCACGACGTCTTCACCGAGGCGATCTTCGGCGACCACCCGCTGGGCCGGTTGATCTCGGGGACCGAGGAATCGATCACCCCGATGACCCGGAACCAGATCCACGGGTTCTACCGGCGGCGCTACACCGCCCCGAACATCGTGATCGCGGCCGCGGGCAACCTCGACCACGCCACGGTCGTACGGCTGGTGCGTAAGGCGCTGGCGGGCACCGCGCTCGACTCCGGCGCCGCCGAGCCGACCGGCCCCCGTACAGGGTCGAAAAGGGTGCCGACCCAGAAACCGCACACGGTCGTGCGCAACCGCGACACCGAGCAGGGGCATCTGGTGCTGGGCGGGGTCGGGATCGGCCGCCGCGACGAGCGCCGGTTCGCCCTGGGCGTGCTCAACAACGTTCTCGGCGGCGGCATGTCGAGCCGGCTGTTCCAGGAGATCCGCGAGAAGCGGGGCCTGGCCTACTCGGTTTACTCGTACGCGAGCCAGTACGCCGACGCCGGCCTGTTCGGCGTGTACGCCGGCTGCGCGCCCGGCAAGGTGGACGAGGTTCTCGACCTCACCCGTACGGAACTCGAACGGGTGGCCGCCGAGGGGATCAGCGCCGACGAGATCGCCCGCGGCAAGGGCATGGTCAAGGGCTCGTACGTGCTGGGCCTGGAGGACACCGGGTCGCGGATGAGCCGGCTGGCCAAGTCCGAACTGCTGCACGGCGACCTCATGCCGGTCGACGAGCTGCTCGCGCGGGTCGACGCGGTCACGCCGGACGAGGTCAACGAGGTCGCGGCCCAGCTGTTCACCCAGCCGATGACGCTCGCCGTGGTGGGGCCCTTCGACGAGTCCGCGTTCGGCACGCACCGCTAACCTTGGTGCCCGTGACGACGCTGGAGACTCCGCCCGCGAACACCCCCGCCATCACGCCCGATCAGCGCAAGCGCCGGATCGCGGGCATGGTGGTGTGGGCGGCGGCCTTCGCGGTGTTCGTGTGGCTGGTGGGTGTGCCCACCAGCGACCCGCTCACCGCTTTCGGCTGGCTCTGGCTGGCCACGATCGCCTGGCGCAACTATCTGCCGTGGCGTGAGCACCTGCTCTTCCTGCGCGACTGGGGTCCGGTCGTGGTGCTCCTGATCGGTTACAACGTCTCCCGGGGCGCCGCCGACAAGCTGTTCGACCCGCACGTGACACCGCTGATCGACGCCGACGTCGCGATGTTCGGGTGGCTCACCGACGGCAAGATCCCGACCGTCTGGCTTCAGGAGCACCTGTACGACCCCAACCACGTCCCCTGGTGGGAAGTGGTGACCACGATCGTCTACATCTCGCATTTCCTCACCGTGCCGACCGTGGCCGTGGTTCTGTGGCTGGCCAGCCGGCAGCTGTCCTACCGTTTCATCCGCCGCTGGATCGCGTTGAGCGTCGCGGGCCTTGTCACGTATTTCCTCTACCCGGCGGCGCCGCCGTGGTGGGCCTCGCAGTACGGCTACCTGACCGACGAGGTGGCCCGGTTCTCGTCACGCGGCCTCGACGTGATCGGCCTGCACGGCGCCGGCAACACCCTCAACGCCCTGCAGGTGCACCAGTCCAACCCGGTCGCCGCCATGCCGTCACTGCACACCGCGTACGCGATGATGGCCGTCGCCTTCTTCCTGCCGATGGTGCGCCGGCGCTGGTGGCCGCTGCTGTTCGCCTACCCCCTGGCGATGACGTTCACGCTGGTCTACACGGGTGAGCACTACATCGTCGACGTGCTCGTGGGCTGGCTGTACGTGGCTGCCACGTTCGCCGCGGTCGGGCTGGCCGAGCGCTGGTGGAGCCGGCGCAAGGGTGCGTTAAGTTATCCGGGTGACTCAGCAACCTGACTCGATCCGCGTCGGTGTTCTCGGCGCCCGGGGCCGCATGGGCCTCGAGGTCTGCAAGGCGGTCGACGCGGCCGGCGATCTGGAACTCGTCGCCATGATCGATCAGGGTGACGAGCTGTTCAAGGCGTCTGACGCCGGCGCCCAGGTGTTCGTCGACTTCACCACGCCCGACGTCGTGATGGACAACCTGCGCTGGGCCGTCGACCAGGGCATCTCCATGGTCGTGGGCACCACCGGCTTCACCGCGGAACGGCTCGAGCAGGTGCGCGGCTGGCTCGCCGCCAAGCCGGGCGTCGGCGTGCTGATCGCCCCCAACTTCGGGCTCGGCGCGGTGCTGATGATGCAGTTCGCGACGCGCGCCGCCCGCTACTTCGAGTCCGTCGAGGTCATCGAGCAGCACCATCCGCGCAAGCTCGACGCCCCCAGCGGCACGTCGACGCACACGGCTGAACTGATCGCGCAGGCGCGGGCCGAGGCCGGCCTGGGCCCGATGCCCGACGCCACGAAGGAAGAGGTCGACGGCGCTCGCGGGGCTGACATCGACGGGGTGCGAGTTCATTCCGTACGGGCGTCGGGGCTGGTCGCCCACCAGGAGGTGCTGTTCGGGTCGCTCGGCGAGACGCTGACGATCCGCCACGACTCCCTCGACCGGGTGTCGTTCATGCCCGGCGTCCTGCTCGGCGTCCGCAAGATCCGCCAGCGCCCCGGCCTGACCGTCGGCCTGGACAGCTTCCTCGACTGACATCTCACGGGGGGACGAGCGCCGGCTGGACCTCGGCCGATAGGTTGTCTCGCTGTGAACCAGCTATCCGTCCGTGGCATCCGGGTCCGGGTGATCGCCACCCTGGTCGCCGGGGCGCTGCTGCTCGCCGGCACCCTGTGGGGCACCGACGACGACTTCCCGTTCGGCCCCTTCCGGATGTATTCGACGGCGCCCGACCCCAACGGTGACGCGCGTGACACCCGCGTCGAGGGCGTCGACGCCGAGGGCCGGACGGTGGCGATCACCGAGGGCAACAGCGGCATTCGCCGGGCCGAGATCGAGGGGCAACAGCAGGCGTACGTGGACGACCCCTCCCGCCTGAGCCGGGTCGCCGCCGCCTATGCGGAGCACACGCCCGGCGCCGCTCCGCTCAGCTCGGTGCGCATCGTGGTGCGCTGGCACGGCATCGAGCACGCGCGCCCCACCGGCGCCTGGCGGGACGAGGTCGTCGCCGAATGGAAGCGCCCGTGAACAGCCAAGATGCGCCCACCGCCGGGCGAAACGTGGCCCTGCGGTGGCTGTTCGCGCCGGTGCCGTTGGGGCGGGTCGCCGCCTTCCGTACGCTGGTGTACGTCTTCGTCGCCCTCGACCTGACCGTCTTCACGCCGTGGGTGCGCTTGCACGCCAACACCCCGGGTGAGCTGTACGAACCGCTGCTCGTCGGCCGGATCCTGCCGCTGCCCACGCCGACCCACTTCCTCGTGTGGGCGGTCTTCTGGGCGCTCCTCGCGCTCTCGCTCGCGGCTGCCACCGGTCGCGCGCCCCGCATCCTGGGCTGGGCCGTCTTCGCGCTCTACTTCGAGTGGATGATCATCGCGATGAGCTACGGGAAGGTCGACCACGACCGGGTCGGTCTGCTGGTGGCGTTGGCGGTGCTGCCGACGATCGGCAAGGCCCGCTTCGGCGACAAGTCGCTGTCCGAGGCCGCCGGGTGGGCCCTGCGGGTCACCCAGATCGCCGTGATCTGCACGTACTTCCTGGCCGCGTGGGCCAAGCTGCGGTTCGGCGGCATCGACTGGCTGACCAGCGCGGTGCTGGCCCAGGCGATCATCCGCCGGGGCACGTGGGTGGCCGACGAGATCGCGGTGATCCCCGGGCTGCTGATCGCGGCGCAGGTCGGCATCATGCTGTTCGAGCTGCTGAGCCCGTTGATCTTCGTGGTGCCGCAGCGGTTCCGGTGGATGGGCGTGGCGTTCTTCTACTCGTTCCACGTCATGACGTTCTCGATGATCACCATCTCGTTCGCCCCGCACCTGGTGGCGATGGCGAGCTTCCTGTCGCTCGAGAGGGTGCGGCCCGTCGAGTGGGCGCGCCGCCGCCTGAGACGTACGGAGGTCGCGCCGGAGCCGTCCACGTGACGCACCGCGGCGTCAACGGCCCATTCCGCCGGTGCCCGGGCTTGCCCTGACCGCTGGGCTGCCTTGACCGCTGGGCTGCCTTGACCGCTGGGCTGCCTTGACCGCTGGGCTTGCCCTGACTGCGGCGGGCAGGCGCCTTCCGGGCGCGGTTGGGCGCGTGGCGGCCGCGGTCGGCCGTGTGGCGGCCGCGGTTGCGCGTGCGGCGGTTGGGCGTGTGGCAGGCCGCGGTTGCGCGTGCGGCGGTTGGGCGTGTGGCAGGCCGCGGTTGCGCGTGCGGCGGTTGGGCGTGTGGCAGGCCGCGGTTGCGCGTGCGGCCGTTGGGCGTGTGGCAGGCCGCGGTTGTCGTGTGGCCGGTGAGGCAGTCGGGCTTCGACCTGGTCAGGCGTCCTTGCCGTAGAGCAGGTCGCGCTGGGCCTGGGGGAGCGAGCACGCCGCCGTGCCCCCGGGCAGCAGGTGGCGGTGGTCGGCGACCCAACGGTAGGCCGGCCACGCCGCCAGGCGCACCGGGCCGAGCTGCAGCGCGCCGCCTGCCAGCTGCCAGCCGCGGCCCGCGTCGCGCAGCATCAGGGCGATCGCATCGGGTCCGGAGGCGGTGCTCCCGTCGGCGCCCACCCACTGCACGGCTTCCTCGCACTGCTCGACCGTCAGGCCCAGCGACTCGAGGTCGGCGAACTGCCACGGGACGACCCGGGCATGCGTCGGTATGCGCGTCTCGATGAACTCGGCGCACGTCGTGCAGAACGAGCAGTCGCCGTCATAGACGAAGGTCGGCGTGGTCACGCCCCTATTCTCCGCTCACGGCCACGTGCAGCCGGAGCTGGGGGACGAGCATGTCGTCCACGTCCAGCGCGCGGCCGGCCCCGTCGGGCTCCCACCCGGCCGAGGTCAGGAACTTCTGCATCGCCTTGTCCTGTTCATAGGCCCAGGCCACCGCGTACGCGAAATTGTCGTCACGCCAGTGGGCGACCGCGGCCGACAGCAGGCGGCTGCCGTGCCCACGCCGGCCCCAGCGCGGCTCGACCAGCAGGTCGGTGATCGCGGCCACGGTGTCGGGCAGCGGCGGTTCCTCCGGGGCGAGGGCCTGTTCGTCGGCCGGCCCGAACGCCGCGAAGCCGACCGTGCTCGACGCCGTCTCGCCCTGTTCGACCGCGACCAGCACCCGATGGCGCTCCGTCGGCGGGTTCTCGATCGCCTCGGCCCAACCCCTTCCCAGGTACGCCTCGTCGAGGTTCGCCAGGACGTGGGCGGGGAACATGCGCCGATACGCCGTACGCCACGTGGCCAGCTGGATGCGAGCGATCTCCGCCGCGTCGTCGGGGCGGGCGGGGCGGACGAAGCCGATTGCCATGCGGGGAGCCTACCGAGACCCCGCGTACGGGAAACTTGTCGTACCCCTCCTCTACGGTGCTCCTCGATGGCACTCCCAGATTCTCTTTCGATCGCGCAGGCCCGCCGGGTGACGCTGGCCGCGCAGGGTTTCGCCGACCCCAAGCCGGGTGGCGTGACCGACCTGCGGCATCTCCGCCGGGTGCTGCGCCGGGTCCACCTGATCCAGATGGATTCGGTCAACGTCCTGCAGCGGGCTCACTTCATGCCGCTCTACAGCCGCCTCGGGCCCTATCCGGCCGAGCTGCTCGAGCGGGCGGCCTATCGCAAGCCGCGCGACCTGTTCGAGTTCTGGGGTCACGAGGCGTCGCTGATCACCACCGATCTGCAGCCGCTGTTCCGCTGGCGTATGGCCCGCGCGGCCGAGATGGCCTGGGGCAACATGCGTCGCGTGGCCGAGGAACAGCCCGAGCTCGTCGAACGCGTGCTCGGCGTGGTGCGTGACCGCGGGCCGATCACCGCGGCCGAGATCGAGCACGACGAGCCCCGCCGCAAAGACCACTGGGGGTGGAACTGGTCGGCGGTCAAACAGGCCCTCGAGTGGCTGTTCTACTCCGGCCAGATCACCGCGGCCGAGCGCACGTCGTCGTTCGCCCGGCGTTACGACCTGCCCGAGCGGGTGTTGCCTCAGGCCGTGCTCAACGCTCCGACCCCCGCGCCGGCCGACGCCTTCCGGTCCCTGGTCGAGCTCTCGGCCCGCGCCCTCGGGGTGGCCGCCGAGCCCGAGCTGCGTGATTACTTCCGCCTCCCGGTCGACGGCTTCAAGCAGGCGGTCGCCGAGCTGGTCGACGATCAGGTGCTGCGCCCGGTCAGCGTCCCCGGCTGGAAGCAGCCGACCTATCTGCATCGCGACGCCCGGCTGCCCCGGTGGGTTCGCGCGGCCACATTGGTCAGCCCGTTCGACCCGCTGATCTGGGAGCGGGGCCGCACCGAGCGGCTGTTCGGCATGAATTACCGCATCGAGATCTACGTGCCCGCCGCCCAGCGGCTCTACGGCTATTACGTCCTGCCGTTCCTGCTCGGCGAGCAGCTGACGGCCCGGGTCGATCTCAAGGCCGACCGCAAGACCGGCCGGCTGCTCATCCCGGCCGCCTGGCTCGAGCCCGGCGCCGACCCCGAGGAGACGGCCGCCGCCCTCGCCGCCGAGCTGCACCGCCTGGCCGGCTGGCTGGGCCTCGCCGAGGTGACGCTCCCCGAACGTGGCGACCTGGCCGACCCCCTGACCACGGCGCTGAGGGCGGTCAGCTTGAGCGGCTAGAGGGCGCGGCCGGCTGCGGCCTATCAGCGCGGCCGGCTGCGGCTTGTCAGCGCGGCCGGCTGCGGCCTATCGGCCGGCTGCGGCTTATCAGCGCGGCCGGCTGCGGCCTATCGGACGGCTGCGGCTTATCAGCACGGCCGGCCGCGGCCTACCGGACGGCTGCGGCGCACCAGCACGGCCGGCCGCGGACTACCGGACGGCTGTGGTCCATCGGTACGACGGCTGTGGCCCGTCGGCGCGGGCCGATCGAGGGCGATCGGCTGAGCGGTTGAGGGTGATCAGCCCGGCCCGATCGAGGGGTGATCAGCGCGGGCGGTGCCGGTGTACCGTGGCGGGCATGACCACCGCCACCTCGCGCCCGTGGCTGGACGATCAGCCGGTGCAGGGTCCGCCGGTGCCGCCCGAGTGGCTGGCATATTACGCGCAGCAGCAGGCCGCCCGCGAGCCCGACCGGGTTACCCGTTTCGTCCAGAAATTCTGGACCAGGTCGCCGATCTGGGCCGCCCCGGTGGCGCTTCTGGTCTGCATGGGCGGGGCGGTCGGCTACACCCTGGCCTCCCACCCGGCCGAGGCCGGCGCCGGTGACGCCCCCACCTGCCTGCTGAAATACACCACCGGTTTCGTCTGCCCGGGCTGCGGCGGCACCCGCGCGGCGTGGTATCTGCTGCACGGCGACCTGCCCGCCGCCGCCCGCCACCACGCCCTGTTCACCTTCGCGGTCCCCTTCCTCCTTTACCTGTACGTCGCCTGGGCCGCGAAACGCCTCTTCAAGTGGAACGTTCCCCAGCTCAACCTCAGCCCGGCCGTTCTGATCACGTTTGTCGCTGTCTGGGCGGTCTGGAGTGTGCTGCGCAACCTGCCCTGGGCCCCGTTCACCGCGCTCTACGTCTGACCGGGCCGTCCTATAGGTTGTGGGTATGACGCACGACCCGCGACCCTTCGGACGGTTGCTGACCGCGATGGTCACCCCGTTCGCCCCGGACGGCTCCCTCGACGTCGAGGGCGCGGCGAAACTGGCCACCTATCTCGTCGACGAGCAGCGCAACGACGCGCTCGTCGTCAGCGGCACTACCGGCGAGTCGCCGACGACCACCGACGCGGAAAAGGAAACCCTGCTCCGGGCCGTGGTCGACGCGGTGGGTGACCGGGCCCGGATCGTCGCGGGTGTGGGCACCAACAACACCGCCCACACGGTCGAGCTGGCGCACGCCGCGGAAAAGGCCGGCGCACACGGCCTGCTGGTCGTGACGCCGTATTACAACAAACCGCCGCAGGCGGGCGTGGCCAAGCACTTTCTCACCGTCGCCGACTCGGTCGGCCTGCCGGTGATGGTCTACGACATCCCGCACCGTGCCGGCACAGAGA
The DNA here is from genome assembly GCF_004362215.1 of Paractinoplanes brasiliensis. Lineage (NCBI taxonomy): Bacteria > Bacillati > Actinomycetota > Actinomycetes > Micromonosporales > Micromonosporaceae > Paractinoplanes > Paractinoplanes brasiliensis. The sequence goes on from NZ_SNWR01000001.1 coordinate 4,910,862, forward strand.
TCGCCACCGAGACGATGTGCCGCATCGCCGAGCACGATCGCATCGTGGCGGTCAAGGACGCCAAGGGCGACCTCATCGCCAGCTCCTGGGTGCTCAGCCGCACCGATCTGGCCTACTACTCCGGCGACGACGCGGCCACGCTGCCGCTGCTGTCGATCGGCGGCATCGGCCTGGTCGGCACGTCCACCCATTTCACCGGCGTGCTCGCCAAAGACATGATCGAGGCGTTCGAGCGTGGCGACAACGCCGCCGCCCTGGCCCTGCATCGGCAGGCGATGCCGCTGTTCACCGGCATCTTCCGTGTCCCCGGCACCATGCTGGTCAAGGCGGGGCTGAACGCCCAGGGCCGCCCGGCCGGCCCGGTGCGCTCGCCGCTGGTCGACGCGACCGCCGCCGAGCTCGACCAGCTGCGCCAGGACGCGGCCGCCGCCGGCATCACCCTGTGAAGCCGGCCGGCACCGCCCTGTAAACGGCATCATCGACGAAAGACAGATAAACCGAATGAGTCAAGCCCACGTGGAGCTCGATCCGCCGCCGCCGCTGCCGGAGGGCGCCTTGCGCGTCATCCCGATGGGTGGCCTCGGCGCCATCGGCCGCAACATGACCGTCCTCGAGTTCGACGGCAAGCTGCTGGTCATCGACTGCGGCGTGCTGTTCCCGGACGTGGAGCAGCCGGGCGTCGACCTGATCCTGCCCGACTTCACGCCGATTCTCGACCGGCTCGACGACATCCAGGCGATCGTGCTCACGCACGGCCACGAGGACCACATCGGAGCTGTTCCCTACCTGCTGGCCCACAAGGCCGACATCCCGCTGGTGGGCTCCGAGTTCACGCTCGCGCTGGTCGAGGCCAAGCTGGCCGAGCGCCGCCTGGATCCGTACACGTTGACTGTGCGCGAGGGGCAGACCGAGCGGCTCGGCCCGTTCGACTGCGAGTTCTTCGCGGTCAACCACTCGATCCCGGACGCGCTGGCCGTCGCCGTGCGTACCCCGGCCGGCCTGGTGCTGCACACCGGCGACTTCAAGATGGACCAGGTGCCGCTGGACGGCCGCATCACCGACCTGGCCGGGTTCGCCAGGCTGGGCGCCGAGGGTGTCGACCTGCTGCTCTCCGACTCGACCAACGCCGAGGTGCCCGGGTTCGTGGCGCCCGAGCGTGACATCGGCCCGGTGCTCAGCTCGATCTTCGGCAAGGCCCGCGGCCGCATCATCGTTGCCAGCTTCGCCTCGCACGTGCACCGCGTGCAGCAGGTGATGGACGCGGCCTGGGAGTTCGACCGCAAGGTCGCCCTGATCGGCCGCTCGATGGTCCGCAACATGGGCATCGCCCGCGACCTGGGCCTGCTCAACATCCCGGACGGCCTACTGGTCAACCTCGACGAGGCGACCAACATGCCGGCCGACGAGATCGTCTTCATGTCCACCGGGTCGCAGGGCGAGCCGATGAGCGCGCTGGGCCGCATGGCCACCGGCGACCATCGGCACATCACCATCGAGCCCGGCGACACGGTCGTGCTGGCCAGCTCGCTGGTGCCCGGCAACGAGACCTCGGTCTACCGGGTGATCAACAGGCTGTCCCGGGCCGGCGCCACGGTCGTGCACAAAGAGACGGCCAAGGTGCACGTCTCCGGTCACGCGCCCGCCGGCGAGCTGCTCTACCTGCTTAACGTCGTCCGCCCGAGCAACCTCCTGCCCGTGCACGGCGAGTGGCGGCACCTGCGCGCCCACGCCCAGCTCGGCATCGAGTCGGGGGTCGCGGCCGACCGGGTCGTGCTCTGTGAGGACGGGGACGTCGTCGACCTCGTCGAGGGGCACGCCCGCCATGTCGGCCGCGTGCAGAACAGGTACGTCTACGTCGACGGTCTCGCGGTCGGTGACGTCAGCGAGTCGCTGCTGACCGAGCGGCGGATCCTCGGCGACGGCGGCTTCATCTCGGCCACCGTGGTGATCGACTCGGTGACCGGCAAGGTGGTGGGCGAGCCCAACATCTCGGCCAAGGGCTTCAGCGAGGACCCGGACGCGTTCAGCCCGGTGATCCCGTTGCTGACGGCCGCGTTGCACCGCTCGGCCGAGGACGGCATCACCGACACGCACCAGTTGCAGCAGGTCGTGCGGCGTACGGTCGGCCGTTGGGTCAACGACGCGTACCGCCGGCGTCCGATGATCGTCCCGACCGTCGTGGAAGTCTGAGCCGAATTCAACCTTTCGCTGCCGTTCTCCGTACTTCTTGTCACCGGTGCCGCCCCCACGGCACCGCTTGGCGAGGGGAGTACCTCAGATGCAGCGCAGACGGATCGCCGTGGCGGCGGCGGTCGTGGTCGCGGCCGGGGCAGCGGTGGCTTTCACCCTGCCGTCCATGGCCGGCACCACGCCGTCGAGAACGGCCGCCAAGCCCAGCCCGGGTGGTGTGGCGCCGCAGATTCTTGCGGCCATGAAACGTGACCTGGGCCTGGATGGCGATCAGGCGACGGCCCGCTTGCAGCGGTCGAAGTGGGCGAGCGGCGTGAGCGCCAAGTTGTCGGCGCAGACGGGCGCCCACTTCGGCGGCGCCTGGCTCGCCGCCGACGGCAACACGCTCAAGGTCGCCGTGACCGATGCGGACGCGCAGGACGCGGTTCGCGCCGCCGGCGCCGAGCCGGTGCTGGTCAAGCGCAGCGAGCAGGCGCTCGTCAAGGCCAAGGAAAGCCTCGACTCGGTTCGTTCCGAAGCCGAGGGCGTCACCGGGTGGTATGTCGACGTCAAGACCAACAAGCTGGTGGTCGTGGCGAAGCCGGGCGAGCAGGCGGCGGCGAAGGAGCTGGCCCGCGCGGCCGGCGTCAAGGCCGGGTCCTACTCGGTCGTGGTCAGCGCGGCAACCCCGAAGCCGCTGTTCGACGTGCGTGGCGCAGACCCCTACTTCATCGCGGTCGACGGGGGCACGGCCCGCTGTTCGATCGGGTTCTCGGTCGAGGAGGGCTTCGTCACGGCCGGGCACTGCGGCGCGGTCGGCACCACCACGACCGGCTTCAACCAGGAGGCGCAGGGCACGGTTCGCGCCTCCACCTTCCCGGGCAACGCCGACATGGGCTTCGTCGAGGTCAACGGCGACTGGGATCCCCGCCCGGTGGTCAACGACTTCGAGGGCAACGAGCTCCCGGTGGCCGGCAACGCCGAGGCCCCGGTGGGCGCCGCGGTCTGCCGCTCCGGCTCCACCACCGGCACGTTCTGCGGCACGATCCTGGCGAAGAACCAGACCGTGGTCTACCCGGAGGGTGCGGTCACCGGCCTCACCCGCACCGACGTCTGCGCCGAGGGCGGCGACTCGGGCGGCCCGTGGCTCAGCGGCGACCAGGCCCAGGGCATGACCTCCGGCGGCTCGGGCGACTGCACCGTCGGCGGCGAGACGTTCTTCCAGCCGCTCAACGAGATCCTGGCGGCGGAGGACCTGACGCTGGTGACCTCCGGCGGCGGCAACAACGGCGGTGGCGAGGCCGAGCCGCCCGCCGAGTCGGCTACTGCCTGCGATGGCCAGGCCGCACAGCGTACGGGCAATCTGCGTGCCCGCACCGCTCAGGCCCAGCCCGACGGGGCCGCGTTCCGGTCGAACGCCGGCGTCCAGACCGCCTGCCTGACCGCCGCCGACGGCGCCGACTTCGACCTGTTCCTCCAGCGGCTCACCAACCGCGGCTTCCGCACGGTGGCCGGCGACACCGGCGCCGGCGACAAGTCGATCTCGTTCAACGGCCGCGCCGGCACCTACCGGTACGTCGTCGTCGCCAACTCCGGCAGCGGCGCGTACACCCTGGGGTTCAGCACCCCGTAAGCGCCGGGGCCACCGAACCTGCCTAGGTGGCTGAAGCGCATCGATGCCCGGGGAGCCGACGACGGCTCCCCGGGCATCACCATGTCAGGACGATTGGCGCAGCTCGGCGACCTCGTTCGCGAGTTGCACGCTGGTGGCGATCGCGGCGATCATCACCTGGTCGAGCTGCTCGGGGGTCACGCCCTTCTCCCAGTCGGCGATCACCTCACCCACCACCAGCACCGTCCCGTCGTCGTTGACGTGCACGTACGCCTTGGGGAAGAGCTGATCGTGGTTCCACGAGTTGCAGAACTCGTAGAGCCGGGGGATCTCGTCCATGCCGAACAGGTGCTGCACCATGGCCCGGACCTGCAGGACCTCCTGCTGCTGCCCGATCCGGAAGAAATAGATCAGGTTGCCCTGGAAGTTCCCGCCGATGTCGCCTTCGGCGTCCTCGAAGTACTTGAATTCGCGCGCGTCGAGCGCGGCCGTGATCATTTCCTTGGTGAACGGTTGCACGCGACGACCCTACGTCGGTGTGGCTACCGGATTCATGAGCATCGCGGCGATACGGTGTGAGCATGGCGGGCCGAACCTCTCCGGCGAGCCGGGGCCGCGCCGCGTCCACGCCGCGCGGCGCCGCGACCAGTCGTGCCCGCCAACCGGCCGCCCGGCAGCCCGCTCGCAAAGCCACCAAGGCGACCAGAGCCAGGGCGACCCGCGCCAGAGCGACCCGCGCCCGGCCCAGCATGGGTGCGGCCATCGCCACCGGCATCGGCCGTGGCCTGGGCGCCCTCTGGATGGGCCTGGCCCACAGCGTCGGCTGGGCCGCCCGCGGCGTCGGCCGTCAGGCCGCCACGGCCAAGGACATCGATCCCGAGCATCGCCGTGACGGCGCCGGCCTGCTCATGCTCGGCCTGGCCATCCTGGTCGGGGTCGCGGTCTGGGCCAACAGCGCCGGGCCCCTTGGGCAGTGGCTGGCCGACTCGACGCACCTGTTCTTCGGCGGCCTCGCCGTGCTGCTCCCGCTGCTGCTGCTCTACGGCGCGATCCGGCTCATGCGCAAGCCCGCCGACCTCGAGCACCGAGGTCGCTCGCTGGTCGGCTGGACGGCCCTCATCGTCGCCACCGCGGCGCTGCTGCACATCGGCGAGGAGCCGACCGACGACGTGGGCATCACCAAGGCCGGCGGCCTGCTCGGCTACGGCTTCGGTGCGCTGCTCGAACGCGCGGTCACCGCCTGGGTCGCGGTGCCGCTGCTGGTGCTGCTGTTCGTCTTCGGCCTGCTGGTGATCACGGCCACGCCGATCAACAAGATCCCCGAGCGGATCATGCTGCTGGCCGACGTGCTGATGGGCCGTTCCACCGAGCGCACCCCGCTGCCCACGCCGGAACTGCCCGACGACTACGACCCTGAGTTCGACAGCGACGAGGAACCGGCCAAGAAGCCCGCCAGGAAACGCCGCCGGCAGGGTTCGCTCTCCGACATCGGCCTGGCCGAGACCGAGCCGGTCGCCGACGATGACGACTTCCTGGTGCACGACACGGTGGTCGTGCCCAAGCAGCCCGCGGCCGGTCGCAAGAAGCCCGAGCCGCCGGAGCACTCGGAGCCGCTGCCCACCCGGGCCGAGCAGCTCGAGATCACCTCGGTGCCGGGCGACTACCGCCTGCCGCCGCCGTCGCTGCTGGGCAAGGGCGCGCCGCCGAAGTCGCGGAGCCGGGCCAACGACGAGATCATGGCCGCGCTGACCGGGGTGTTCGAGCAGTTCAACGTCGACGCGCTGGTCACCGGCTTCACCCGGGGGCCGACGGTCACCCGGTACGAGGTCGAGATCGGCCCGGGCACCAAGGTCGAGCGCATCACGCAGCTCTCGCGCAACATCGCGTACGCGGTGAAGTCCCCCGACGTCCGGATCCTGAGCCCGATCCCGGGCAAGAGCGCCGTCGGCGTCGAGATCCCCAACACCGACCCCGAGAACGTGTCGCTCGGCGACGTGCTGCGCTCCCGGGCCGCCACCGCCGATCACCACCCGATGCTGGTCGCGTTGGGCAAGGACATCGAGGGCGGCTTCGTGGTGGCCAACCTCGCCAAGATGCCGCACATCCTGATCGCGGGCGCGACCGGCGCCGGCAAGAGCTCCTGCCTCAACTCGCTGCTGGTCTCGCTGCTCACCCGGGCCACCCCCGACGAGGTGCGCCTGCTGCTGGTCGACCCGAAGCGGGTGGAGATGACCGCGTACGAGGGAATTCCGCACCTCGTCACGCCGATCATCACCAACCCGAAGAAGGCCGCCGACGCGCTCGAATGGGTCGTCCGCGAGATGGACATGCGCTACGACGACCTGGCGGCCAACGGCGTACGGCACATCGACGACTTCAACCGCAAGGTGCGCAGCGGCGAGATCACCGCGCCGCCCGGCAGCGAGCGCGTCATGAAGCCGTACCCCTATCTGCTGGTGATCATCGACGAGCTGGCCGACCTCATGATGGTCGCCCCGCGTGACGTGGAGGACTCGGTCGTCCGCATCACGCAGCTCGCCCGCGCCGCCGGCATCCACCTCGTGCTGGCCACCCAGCGCCCGTCGGTCGACGTGGTCACCGGTCTGATCAAGGCCAACGTGCCGTCCCGGCTGGCGTTCGCGACGTCGTCCCTGGCCGACAGCCGGGTCATCCTCGACCAGCCCGGCGCCGAGAAGCTGCTGGGCCGCGGTGACGGCCTGTTCCTGCCGATGGGCGCGTCCAAGCCGACGCGTATCCAGGGCGCCTGGGTCGACGAGAAAGAGATCGCGTCGGTCGTCAAGTTCTGCAAGGACCAGCGCGAGCCGGAGTTCCGCGAGGACGTCACCGAGGTCCCGGCGAGCAAGAAGAAGCAGATCGACGAGGAGATCGGCGACGACCTCGACGTGCTGATCCAGGCCATCGAGCTGGTCGTGACCAGCCAGTTCGGCTCGACGTCGATGCTGCAGCGCAAACTGCGGGTCGGTTTCGCCAAGGCCGGCCGCCTGATGGACCTGATGGAGACGCGCGGCATCGTCGGCCCGTCCGAGGGTTCGAAGGCCCGTGACGTGCTGATCAAGCCGGACGAGCTGGAAGAAGCGCTGGCGACACTGAGGCTCTAGCCTTCGCTGCCCGCTCGGCAGGATTTCGCCCGGGAGGCCGATGACTTGGACACCGAAAACGGCCTCGCTTCGCTAGCCGTCTTCGGCGCCCAAGTCATCGACGGGCGAAATCCGACTTTGGTTGCGGTTCAACCGGCTCGGCGTACGGGTGGTTTGCCGGAAGCTTGAGGATTGCGGGCTCGTCGAGAATCGCGGCTATCTCTTTCTCCATTCCCGTCTCGGCCGGGCGGAAGGCCTCGCGCATCAGGTAGGCCGTGACCGCGATCAGGGCGGCCAGCATCAGCAGGGCGGCGACCGTCGGCAGCACGGGCACCACGCGGCCGAACATGTACGGCTGGTAGGAGAGCAGGGACGACGCCTGCACCAGCAGGGGGACGAACCACAGGCGCGGGACGAAGACCGCGAGCAGCACCGTCGTCACGTCGGCCAGGAAGAAGTAGCGCTCGTGCATGCCGGGCAGCAGGAACGGCACCATGATCGAAAAGAGGGTGGCCGCCAGCACCACCCGCTCGGTGGTCAGCTCGACGGCCCGCGCGATCAGCACGTAGATGACGCCGATGACCGCCGCCGCCGCGAACAGGTAGCCCAGCGTCCGCAGGCCGTCCTCCCGGGTGGCGCCGGTGACCAGGGCGAACACGTTCGGCGCGCGCAGGCTCAGCTCGGGCACGTTGGCGGCCTGCCGGTTCATCGAATAGATCGTCAGCAGTTCGACCGGGTCGCGGCCGAAGATGACCGCCGGGAGGTCGAGCAGCAGGTACGCGGCGGGGGCGGCCAGGAGCGTACGCCAGGGAATGCGACCGGACAGGGCGAGCAGCAGCAGGAGCGGGAAGACGAACGCGCCCTGCGGCTTCATCGCGAGCGCCACGCCGCACAGGGCCACGCCCCACCAGGGCTTGTCCCGCAGCAGGTAGTAGACGCCGGCCAGCGCCGGGGCCGTCCACATCGAGTCGATCTGCCCCCACCAGGACGCGTTGAGCACCACCGTCGGCAACATCACCACGACCAGCGCCGCAGCCATGGGAACGCGGCTGCCCGGACGGCGCAGGGCGACGATCCGGTAGGCGAAGAACGCCAGGACGACGTCGAAGACCACCCACATCGCCTTGAGCTTGAGGATCAGGGGACCGGGCAGAAGGTGCGCGAACGCCAGCAGATAGACGAACGGGGCGTTGTAGTTGCCCACGTCGGCCCCGAGTGCGCGCCGGTCACCGACCCGGCCGAGCTCGCGGTACCACTGGAAGAAGATGTTCATGTCGTTCGTCTTCTCGCGGAAACCGGCCCAGCGGGCCAGGATCGCGATCACGACGAGCGCGGCGATGAGCAGCCATTCCGCGTGCCGGGCGGGCCTGTCTGAAGTCTGCATGGTGACCTGGGGTACGGTCCGCACCCCCCGCTCGGATCAGTGCGCCGGTGAACCGGCGGGGGAACCCGGCTAACCTTGCCTGGTGTCGGTAACTCCTTCCTCCCGCCGTGTCGCCCTGCTCACCCTCGGCTGTGCCCGTAACGAGGTCGACTCGGAAGAGCTCGCGGCCCGCCTCGACGCGGGCGGATGGCAGGTGAGCACCGACGCCGACGGGGCCGATGTGGTGGTCGTCAACACCTGCGGCTTCGTCGAGAAGGCGAAGCAGGACTCGATCGAGACGCTGCTGGCCGCGGCCGACACGGGCGCCAAGGTGGTGGCGGCCGGCTGCATGGCCGAGCGTTACGGCAAGGAGCTCGCCGACAGCCTGCCCGAGGCCTCCGCGGTGGTCAGCTTCGACGACTACACCGACATCGCGGCCCGGCTCGACGGCGTGCTGGCGGGCGAGACGTTCGACGCGCACACCCCCCGCGACCGGCGCGAGCTGCTGCCGATCACGCCGGTGCAGCGTCAGGCGGCCCGGGTGGTCATCCCGGGGCACGCCACGGTCGACGAGCACACCCCGGCCCACCTGCGTACGGTGCTGCGCCGCCGGCTCGACAACTCCCCGGTCGCGAGCCTCAAGCTGGCCAGCGGGTGCGACCGCAAGTGCGCGTTCTGCGCGATCCCGGCGTTCCGCGGCGCCTTCGTGTCGCGCGACCCTCAGGAACTGCTGGCCGAGGCCGAGTGGCTGGCCAAGTCGGGCGTGCGCGAGCTGGTGCTGGTGAGTGAGAACAGCACCTCGTACGGGAAGGATCTGGGTGATCCTCGCCTGCTCGAGAAGCTCCTGCCGCAACTGGCGAAGGTCGACGGCATCGTCCGCGTGCGCGCGAGCTATCTGCAGCCCGCGGAGACCCGGCCCGGCCTGGTCGAGGCGATCGCCACCACGCCCGGCGTCGCACCCTATTTCGACCTGTCCTTCCAGCACTCCAGCGAGCCGGTGCTGCGGCGGATGCGCCGGTTCGGGTCGACCGACCGGTTCCTCGACCTGCTGGCCTCGGCCCGTGAGCTGGCCCCGGCGGCCGGCGCGCGCAGCAACTTCATCGTCGGCTTCCCCGGCGAGACCAAGGCCGACGTCGACGAGCTGGTGCGCTTCCTGTCCGAGGCCCGGCTCGACGCGATCGGCGTGTTCGACTACAGCGACGAGGACGGCACCGAGGCGGCCGGACTCGACAAGAAGGTCAAGGAAGACACGATCAAGCGCCGGTACGACCGGATCGTCACGCTGGCCGACGAGCTCTGCGCCCAGCGGGCCGAGGAACGGCTCGGCTCGATCGTCGAGGTTCTCGTCGACACGGTCGAGCACGGCGAGGTCGAGGGCCGCGCCGAGCACCAGGCTCCCGAGGTCGACGGATCGACCACGCTCACGGCCGGGGACGAGGGCGTCGACCTGGCGGCGTTGCGCCCCGGCGATTTCGTACGCGCCCGGGTCACCGCGACCGAGGGCGTCGACCTGGTCGCCGTGCCGGTCGAGATGATCTCTGCAGCCCCGGTGTCCCCGCGGTGACCGACGAGCCGGTCCCGGCGCCCGCTCCGCGGACCGTTTCGCCGTACAACGCGGCGAACATCCTCACCGTGGTCCGGATAGTGCTGGTTCCGGTCTTCCTCGGCCTGGTCGTCTCGTCGCAGCTCACCGGGACAGGCGCGCGCATCGTCGCGTGCCTGGTCTTCTGCGTGGCCTCGGCGACCGACTTCGTCGACGGCTGGATCGCCCGGCGCTGGTCGCTGGTCACCTCGTTCGGCAAGGTCGCCGACCCGATCGCCGACAAGGCGCTCACCGGCACCGCACTGGTGCTGCTGTCGGTGTACGACCGGCTGCCCTGGTGGGTGACCGTGCTGATCCTGGTCCGCGAGTGGGGCGTCACCGCGCTCCGGTTCTGGGTGATCCGCTACGGCATCATCCCGGCCAGCCGCGGCGGCAAGCTCAAGACCATGCTGCAGATCGCCGCCATCGCGTGGTATCTCTGGCCCGTCCCGGAGCCGTTCGACGTGATCGGCCCCTGGCTCATGGGCGCCGCGACAGTGGTGACGGTGGTGACCGGTGTGGACTACGTGATCGAGGCGCTGCGGCTGCGGCGCGATGCCCGGCGCGTGCCCGGTCCAGGAGCTTAGAATTCCCGCGTGGGATCTGAGATCGCGGCCTCGGTGGCCGTACGCCGGCTGCGCGAGCGCGATGAGACGTTCGCCACCGTGGAGTCGCTGACCGGTGGCCTGGTCGCCTCGACCGTCGTCGAGATCGAGGGCGTCAGCAAGGTCTACAAGGGCGGCCTGGTGGTCTACGCCACCGAGCTGAAACACGTCCTCGCCGGTGTGCCGGAAAGTCTGCTGGCCGAGCGCGGCCCGGTCGACCCCGACGTGGCGAAGGCGCTGGCCGAGGGCACGCGGGCGCGCTGCGACACCACCTGGGCGGTCGCCACGACCGGGGTGGCCGGCCCTGAGCCCCAGGACGGCAAGCCGGTGGGCCTGGTCTACGTCGCGGTTGCCGGGCCGGGCGTCGCCGAGGTGCGGGAGCTCAATCTCGACGGCGATCGGGACGCGATCCGCACCGAGAGTGTGACGAGGGCGCTACTCCTGCTCGCAGAATGTCTCAAGGACGCCCCCGCGGTGGTTTGAGCTGGGGAATGTCCCGGTGAGTCATGAGGTTACGCAAGAGCGCCGCTGTCGGGCCCCCCAGAAATCGGCGGGGCGGGATGTCGCTATGGCCGGCAGCGGGTACGGTTGCGGGAAGCCTCCGGCGTGTGCCGGCGGCCTCGCCGCAGGAGGAGGTGCCATGGTCCTGCTACGCCGGGTCATCGGCGACGCACTACGGGCGCGCCGGCAGGGGCAGCACCGCACGCTGCGCGAGGTGTCGACCGCCGCGAATGTCAGCCTCGGTTACCTGTCCGAGATCGAGCGCGGTCAGAAGGAAGCGTCCAGCGAGCTGCTCGCCGCTATCTGCGACGCGCTCGGTGCACGGCTCTCCGAGCTCCTCCGCGAGGTCAGCGACACGCTGTCGCTCGCCGAGGACATGGACGGCGTGCTGCTCCCGGTCGACGACAACAAGAAGAGCGTTGCGAGCGACGGAAACGTGTCGGTCAAGGTTCGCCAGGATTCGCCGCTCAAGGCGACCCTGCACACCACTCGCAAGCCGCAGCGCGACGTCGTCTACGCCGCTTAAAGGTCATTTCGACGGGCCGGGTCCGCTCCCTGACGGGGGTGGGCCCGGTCCGTCTGCTGTTCCCGCCCTGTGGGGTTGCTGTGAAGCCTCGGGGACGGCCCCTCGGGATCGACCCCGACCGGGGACAGCGCGTAGCCTCGAAGCTTGGGGGAGACCCTGATATCCCCCGGAGGTCACGTGACGTCGGTGGCGTCGAGCTGACACGATGGCATGACCACACCAGGTAACTCGCCATCGCGACAGCTCCTCGATCTGCGTCGGTGGCGGACCCGACTGAGCGACATTGAGGGGATACCGCGAGATGGCGAATCCGTTCGTCAAGGGCTGGCGATACATGATGGCGCTCTTCGGCGCGAAGATCGACGAGTACGCCGACCCGAAGGTTCAGATCCAGCAGGCCATCGAGGACGCACAGCGCCAGCACCAGGCCCTCGTGCAGCAGGCCGCGGCGGTGATCGGCAACCAGCGTCAGCTGGAGATGAAGCTGTCCCGTCAGATGTCCGAGGTCGAGAAGCTGCAGGGCATGGCGCGGCAGGCGCTCGTCCTGGCCGACCGGGCACGCGCCGCCGGCGACGAGTCCGAGGCCCAGAAGTACGAATCCACCGCCCAGACGCTCGCGACCCAGCTGGTCTCGGGCGAGCAGTCGATGGAAGACCTCAAGACGCTGCACGACCAGGCGCTCTCGGCGGCGGGCCAGGCCCGCAAGGCCGTCGAGAACAACGCGATGGTGCTGCAGCAGCGCATCGCCGAGCGGTCGCGCCTGCTCAGCCAGCTCGAACAGGCCAAGATGCAGGAAACCGTGGCCAAGTCGCTCGAGTCGATGTCGTCGCTGGCCGCGCCGGGCAACACGCCGTCGCTCGACGAGGTGCGCGACAAGATCGAGCGACGCTACGCCGACGCGATGGGCCGGGCCGAGCTGGCCGGCAACTCGGTCGAGGGCCGCATGCTCGAGGTGCAGAAATCCAGCCTCGACATGGCCGGTTCGTCCCGGCTCGAGCAGATCCGTGCCAGCATGGCCGGCGACAAGCTCGGCGCCGCTCCGGCGCAGCCCGCGGTCGAGCAGGCCGGCCCGGCCGCTGACCCGGCGAGCGTGGCACGCCTCGACGAGATCCGGGCCAGCATGAATCAGAAGCGCGGCGACACGACCGCCGCCGGCTGAGTTTTCTTTCGGGGAGGGCGACGGTGGACGAGCGGACCAGGTACTTCCGGCGGCTCAAGCGGCTGCGCGGTGCGGCGCGGCGGTGGAGCGTGCTGGGAGGCGGGCTGGCCGCGGCCACCGCCGTCCTCACCCCGTACGCGGGGATCGGCTGGGCCGACGCGATCTGGGCCGGCGCCGCCGGTTCCTCGATCGCGCTGGCCTGGTGGCGGCACAGCGACCATCGCGAGCTGGCCGCCACCCCGGCGCCGCCCCCGCCTCCACCCGTGGTGCCCGGGGCCAAGCTGGCCGCGGCGATCGAACGTTTCCCGGTCGGCCGCACGGTGATCAACGAGGTGCGCCGGCAGAAAAACCGGTACGCCCTGCGTGGCTCCGAGATCACGCAGGCGTGGGACAGGCTCGACCGCGCCTCGGCCACCCTGACCGCGCTGGCCGGCCGGCTGCACGGCCCCGGCGAGGGCGCCCTGCTCGAGGCGGCAGTCGCCGAGGAGTGGCTGCGCGATCTGGGCCAGCGGGTGGCGAGCGTCGAGCGCGCCCTTCCGTTGACCCCGCCCGACCAGCGCGCGGCCCTGGCCGATTCGCACGGGTCGCTGGCCACGCAGTTCACCGAGGGCGTCGACGCGTACGAGCGGTTGGTCGCGGCGGCCGCAAGCTATGTCGCCGAGGACGGTCACCCCGTTGCCGACGGCGGGCATCCGGCCCTGAGCAGCCTGATCGACGCGACCGACCGGCTGCGCGGCTTCGCCGAGGGGCTGTCGGAGCTGAAACGCACCCCCACCACGGTCTTCAAACAGGCCGCGGCTGACAACGCGGGCACCAGTACGTGATGCGTTCGCCCTTGTCGTCCTTCTGGATGGCGCTGCCGCACCGGCGGCACGGCTTCGCCCGCCGTCCGTAGACGTAGCTGGTCTCCCCACGCCGCAGCGAGCCGGTCGTGGTCTGCGTCCAGCGCCCGCGGTTCGAGGCGACGAGCTTCTGTGCCAACGTGACGGTTCCGGTCAGGTCGTTCACCTGCGACACCGGGGTCCACGGCCACAGTCCACGCAGGAACAACGTCTCGGCCTTGTAGAGGTTGCCCACCCCGGCCAGGTTGCGCTGGTCGAGGAGGGCCTCCGCGATGGTCGTGTCGGGGTGCGCTGCGATGCGGCGTACGGCCTCGTCCACACTCCAGTCGGCGCCCAGCAGGTCGGGGCCGAGATGCCCGAGATGACGCTCCTCGTCCGCGGTCGGATAGAGCGCGAGCTCGTGCAGGTGATAGCCGACCGCAACCGAACGCTTGGTGCGCAGCACGACCCGGATCAGGTGGGCCGGGCGGCCCGTCCAGCGTTCGCCCGGCGCGTACGCCCGCCAGGCGCCCTCCATGCGCAGGTGCGAGTGCAGGGTGAGCGGCTGCTCTCCGTCGCGGGTCAGGCGCAGCAGCAGATGCTTGCCGCGGCTGGCCGACTCGGCGACAGTCCAGCCGCTGAGGCCGGTGGTGGCCAGCTGCGGCACCCGGAAGTCGGAGCCGGTGAGCACATCACCCTGCAGCGCGCGTTCGAGGACGCGCGCGGTGTTCCAGACGGTATCGCCCTCGGGCATGCGCCCATTGTTCCCGCTCCTCGCCCGATCAACTCCTGGTTGCCACCTTCACCACGTCACCCGGGCGGACGGAGAGGACCACGACGGCGCGGCCGTTGTTCACGGCGATCGCCACGTGGCCGGCCGAGTCCTCGAAGACCAGCAGATCGCCCTGGACGACGTCGGCGAACGTGCGGCCCAGGTGAGCACTGACCGTGCCGTTGACCACGAGTTCGTTGCCCAGGCCGCGCAGCATCTCGCCGGTGGCCGCCAGCTGCACGTTGCCGAACCGGTCGACGGTCAGCACCTCGGCCTCCAGCCAGCCGTCGCCGACAGTGACGGCCGGGTCGGGAAGGCGTACGAGGGAATCCTTGTCGATCTCGGGGCCGGCCTCGGAGGGCTTGCCGCCGAGCGCGAGCCGGGCCGCCGCCGGGGCGAAGACGTCGCGCCCGTGGAACGTGCTGGAGACGGCCCCGTTGGCGCTGATCTCGTGCGCCGCCTCGACGCCGCCCAGCGCCTCGGCGGCCCAGATCAGCAGGCCGTTGTCGGGGCCCACGAGCAGGCCGTTGGCCGTGGTGACGACGATGCCTCGCCGGGAGGTGCCCACACCCGGGTCGACCACGGCGACGTGCACGCTCGGCGGCAGATGCGGCGCCGTCTGCGCCAGCACCGCCGCGCCGCGGGCCACGTCGGCGGGGGGCACGTGATGGGTGACGTCGATGACGCGCACGTCCGGCGCGATGCGGGCGATCGACCCGTGGCACGCCGCCACGAAGCCGTCGAACGTTCCGTAATCGGTCGTGAGGCTGATCCATGCATACCCGGCCATGGTGACAAACGTTACTGCCTTGCTACGGATCGTGTGTGACAGGTTCCATGGGGCGCGCCGGGCGTGATCTGGCAGGGTTGGGGCATGCGTCTCGTGATCTTCACCGAGCCCCAGCAGGGGGCAAGCCACGACGACCTGCGCAAGGTCGCGCAGACCGCCGAGGCCAGCGGATACGACGGGTTCTTCCGGTCCGACCACTACCTCACGATGGGCGGCGACGGGCTGCCCGGGCCCAGCGACGCGTGGCTGACGCTGGCGGCGCTGGCCGTTCAGACCTCCCGCATCCGGCTCGGCACCCTCGTCACGTCGGCCACGTTCCGGCTGCCCGGCCCGCTGGCCATCGCGGTCGCCCAGGCCGACCAGATCAGCGGCGGCCGCATCGAGTTCGGGCTCGGCGGCGGGTGGTTCGAGAGCGAGCACACCGCGTACGGGATCCCGTTCCCCCCGGTCGGCGAGCGTTTCGACCGCCTCGAGGAGCAGCTCGAGATCATCACCGGGCTGTGGTCGACGCCGCTCGGCCGCACCTTCGACTTCCAGGGCAAGCACTACCAGATCACCAACTCGCCGGGGCTGCCCAAGCCGGTCCAGGCCCCGCGCCCACCGGTGATCATCGGCGGCCACGGCAAGAAGCGGACACCGGCGCTGGCCGCCCGCTTCGCCGACGAGTTCAACGTCCCGTTCTCCAAGATCGCCGACGTCGCGCCGACGTTCGAGCGGGTGCGGGTGGCGTCGGCGGCCATCGGCCGTACGTCGTTGCCGGCGTTCTCGGCAGCGGCGGTGCTCTGCGTGGGCCGCACCGACGCCGAGGTCCGCCGCCGGGCCGCGGCGATCGGCCGCGAGGTCGACGAGATGCGCGAGAACGGCGGTGTGGTCGGCACGCCCGACGAGGCCGTCGAAATCATCAAGGCGTACGCGGCGGCGGGCGCTTCGCGCCTGTTCCTGCAGGCGCTGGACCTGGGCGACCTCGACCACATCGAGCTGGTCGCCTCCGCGGTGGCGCCCCAGCTCTGACCGTTTCTCCCGTCCCGGCCGTCGCAGCCTCCCGGCCGTCCTAGCCTCCCGGCCGGGACGGGGAATTCGCCCCTCGCCACTGGTGTGTTGGGCAGGTTATCCGCGCAGACGCAACCCCCGGGGGGTGGCTCGGAAACCGGCCGCGGTCAAGGCGTCCCGCAGCGGGGACGAGTGGACCGACTCGCCGTCGGCGCGTTCGACCGACATGGGGCCCAGCGCACCCGAGCGGACCGACGCTGCCAAGGCCTGGCCCGCGGCGATCAGGGCCTCCGGGTCGTCCACGAAGGACAGCAGGGTGCGGCCACCCCGCTCGACGTAAAGGATCAGGTCGCCCGAGACCAGGATGACCAGGGCGCCCGCCTTACGACCGGCCCGATGCCCGGCCTTGGCGACCGGTTCGCCGTCGCCGCTGTCGATGATGGGTTCGGGCCACGGCAGCGCGGCGCCGTAGGGGTTGGCCGGGTCGGTCGCGGCCAGCACCACCGCCGTGGCCCCCGTACGTTTGGCCAGCTCGGCCGGCTCGGCGAGGGCCCGCAGACGGTCGACCGCGCCGGGCACGGCGAACTGGGCCGCCCCCAAGCCCTCGACGAAGTAGCCCCGCCGGGCCGCGCCCCTCTCTTCGAGGGCACCCAGCACCGGGTAGACCTCGGCGAACCCGCCGACCGGGCCCTCGGACATGACCGCGCCGCGGGTGACCACGCCGTGGCGTTCGAGCAGCAGGTCGGCCAGGGCGGCCGCGCGGCGGGTCGGGTCGAGATCGCGGTCGGGCAGGCGGGACCAGCGACCGGCCATGTTCGGCGGACCGCCTCGGGCCGGCATCACCGGACGGCCGGGACGGCGATACCGCGTACGGGCGGGGGTTGCCTTTGATTTGTGGGCGCCGCTGCCGCCGAGCAGGGCCCGCAGCGGCGCGAGTGTGTCGTTGGTGAGGTGGCCGGCCCAGACCAGATCCCAGACGACGGCGGCCAGCGCGGTGTCGTCGGTGGCGCCGACGCGGTCGGAGAGCGAGCGGAAGAACAGCGCCTGCCCGTCATCGAGGGCGTCGAGCACGGCCTGGTGCAGGGGTGTGGCGGCGAACTCGTCGTCGGGCGGGGGCAGCAGCAGGGGAGCGGAATCGGCGTAGGCCAGCGTGATCCACCCGTCGTTGTTGCCGATCGGCCCCGAACCGGCCCAGAGCACGTCGCCGCCGCCGCTCATCTCGTCGAGCATCGGCGGCGCGTAGTCGGCCACGCGTGCCGGCAGCACCAGCCTTTCCCAGGCCGAGGCGGGCACCGCGATGCCCTGCAGCTGCTCGATCGAGGCGGCCAGCGCGTCGATCCCGCGCGAGTTGCCGCCGATCTGGTGCCAACGGGGCAGGAACGCGGCCAGCACGCGGGGCGGCACCGGCTCGATCTCGCGGCGCAGGGCGGCCAGCGAGCGGCGGCGCAGCATCCGCAGCACCTCGGCGTCGCACCACTCGCTGCCCGCGCCCTCGGGGGAGAACTCGCCCTGCGTGACCCGGCCGGTTGCCGAGAGCCGTTTCAGAGCTTGCTCGACCACGAAGACCCCGAGTCCGAACCGGGCCGCGCAGGTAGCCGCCGCGAACGGCCCGTGGGTGCGCGCGTAACGCGCCACCAGATCGCCGAGCGGGTCGGCGACCGGCGACAGATAGGCCTCGGGCAGGCCGACCGGCAGCGCCACGCCGAGCGCGTCACGATAGCGGCCGGCGTCGTCGATGCCGATCCAGCGTTCCTCGCCGGCCACCCGGATGCGGATCGCCCGCCGGGTGGCCTCCAACGTGGACATCCACGATTCCTCGACGCCACGGACGGCCAGCTCGGTCGGGGACAGGTCGCCCAGCAGGCGCAGCAGCTCGGCTGCGTCCTCCGCGTCGCGCGGCTGTCGTTGCGTGGTGAGCCACTGCAGCTGAGCCTCGGTCTCGCCGACCACCTCGGGATCGAGCAGCTCGCGCAGGTCGACCCGGCCCAGCAACTCGCCCAGCAGGGTCGAGTCGAGGGCCAGGGCGGCCGCACGCCGTTCGGCGAGAGGAGCGTCACCCTCGTACAGGAATGCGCCGACGTAACCGAAGAGCAGGGAACGGGCGAACGGCGAGGGTCGCGGGGTCTCGACCTCGACCAGGCGCACCTTGCGGCCGGCGATCTCGCGCATCAGTCCGGTCAGGCCGGGCAGGTCGAACACGTCCTGCAGGCACTCGCGGGCGGCCTCGAGCGTGACCGGGAAGTCGGCGAACTCACGGGCCACGTCGAGCAACTGGGCCGACCGTTGCCGCTGCTGCCAGAGCGGCTGGCGGCGGCGCGGGTCGCGGCGGGGCAGCAGCAGAGATCGGGCCGCGCACTCGCGGAACCGGGAGGCGAACAGCGCCGACGTGCCGACCGACTCCTCGACCAGCTGGGTGATCTCTTCGGGGTCGAACGCGACCAGGTCGGCGCCGGGCGGTTCCTCGGCGGTGTCGGGCAGGCGCACCACGATGCCGTCGTCGGAGGGCATGACCTGGCCGTCCACGCCGTAACGCTCGGAGAGCCGCCGCGCGACGGCCAGCGCCCAGGGAGCGTTGACCCGGGCCCCGAGCACACAGTGGACGGTCATCCGCCAGTCGCCGATCTCGTCGCGGAAGCGCTCGACCACCACCGTACGGTCGTCGGGCAGGTTTCGCGTCGCCTCGCGTTGCTCGCGCAGATAGGCCACCAGGTTGGCCGCGGCCCACTCGTCGAGCCCGGAATCGCGCAGCGTCGCGGTCGCCTTGTCGTCGTCGGCGCGGGTCAGCGTGCGTAGCTGGGCCCCGATCGCGCGGCCCAGCTCGATCGGCCGGCCGGGGGAGTCACCTTTCCAGAACGGCATGCGGGCCGGGGCCCCGGGCGCGGGGGAGACCAGCACCCGGTCGGGCGTGATGTCCTCGATCCGCCACGACGTCGAGCCCAGCAGGAACACATCACCCACGCGGGACTCGTAAACCATCTCCTCGTCGAGCTCGCCGACCCGGGACGCGCGCTCGGAACCGGCCAGGAACACGCCGAACATGCCTCGGTCGGGAATCGTGCCGCCGCTCGTGACGGCGAGACGCTGGGCGCCGGGGCGACCGGTCAGCTCGTCGGTGCCACGATCCCACACCAGGCGGGGGCGCAGCTCGGCGAAGGCCGTCGACGGATAGCGGCCGGACAGCATGTCGAGCACGGCGTGCAGTGCCGACTCGGGCAGCTCGGCGAACGGGGCGGCTCGCCGGACCAGAGCCGCCAGATCGTCGACCTGCCACGCGTCGAGCGACACCATCGCGACGATCTGCTGGGCCAGCACGTCAAGCGGGTTGCGGGGATAGCGCAGTTCCTCGATGGCGCCGGCGCTCATCCGGTCGGCCACCACCGCACAGGAGACCAGGTCACCCCGGTGCTTGGGGAAGACCACGCCCCGCGAGACCGCGCCGACCTGGTGACCGGCCCGGCCGATGCGCTGCAGCCCGGCCGCGACCGACGGCGGCGCCTCGATCTGCACCACGAGGTCGACCGCGCCCATGTCGATGCCCAGCTCGAGGCTGGAGGTGGCGACCACGGCGGGCAGGACGCCGGATTTCAGCGCTTCCTCGATCTGTTTGCGTTCCTCGCGCGAGACGCTGCCGTGGTGGGCGCGGGCGACGACCGGGGGCGCGCCGCCGGACTGGCCGGCCTGGGCCATGACCTGGGCCGGTGGCTTGGCCGGCTCGATCAGCTCGACACCGGCCCGCTCGGCGGCCAGCTCGTTGATGCGGGCGCACAGCCGCTCGGCCCCGCGGCGGGAGTTGGTGAAGACAATCGTCGACCGGTGGCCCTCGATGAGGTCGAGCACGCGTTCCTCGACGGCGGGCCAGATCGACGGCGAGTGACGCCCGGCGCCGGGGTCGTCGGGGTCGACGTCGGGCACCTCGTCGAGCCGGGTCATGTCTTCGACCGGGACCTCGACGGAGACCTCGATCGTCTTGGCGCTGGGCGGCTGCACGATCTCGACGTCGTGCGCGCCGCCGAGGAACCGGGCCGTCTCGTCGATCGGGCGGACGGTGGCGGACAGGCCGATGCGCTGGGCCGGGCGGCCGAGCAAAGCGTCGAGCCGCTCGAGGGAGAGCGCCAGGTGCGCGCCCCGCTTGGTGGCGGCGACCGCGTGCACCTCGTCGATGATCACCGTCTCGACCCCGCGCAGCGAGTCGCGTGCGGCCGACGTGAGCAGCAGGAACAGCGACTCGGGGGTGGTGATCAGGATGTCGGGCGGGGTGCGGGCGAAAAGTCGCCTCTCGTCGGCCGGAGTGTCCCCCGTACGCATGGACACCGTGATGTCGGGCGGGGTGAGCCCCAGACGCCCGGCCGCCTGGCGGATGCCCGTGAGCGGCGCCCGGAGGTTGCGCTCGACGTCGACCGCCAGCGCCTTGAGCGGGCTGACGTAAAGCACCCGGCAGCGGCGCTTCGGATCGTGCGGCACGGGCTCGCGGGCCAGCCGGTCGAGCGACCACAGGAACGCGGCCAGCGTCTTGCCGGAGCCGGTCGGCGCGACGACCAGGGCGTTGCGCCCCGCGCCGACCGCCCGCCAGGCGCCCGCCTGCGCCGCCGTGGGAGCGGCGAACGCGGCCGTGAACCACTCGCGCGTGGCCGGACCGAACTGCTCCAGGACTTCCCGCATGACCCCATGCTCCCTCGGGGGTATGACAAAACCGGGTGTCCGGGCAGCGGGATTTCCTGACCTCACGCACCATGGTGCGAGCGAGTGGCGATCGATATACATGGGCGCCACTGAAAGGAGGCCCCATGTTCCTCCCGGTCCGCACCCTGCGGCGCCTCGCGGCCGCCGTCGCCGTGCTGGCGACCGTGCTGCTCGGCGCGCCCCCGGCCCACGCCGCCGCGGGCAGTGGATACGTGCGCCTGGCCCACCTGTCGCCCGACACCCCGGCGGTCGACGTCTATCTCAGGTCAGGCTCCGGCGCTGTCGAGCCCCAGACGTTCCGTGCGGTGGCTTATGGCGACATGTCCCGCTATCTTCGCCTGCCCGCCGGGGCCTATCAGGTGGCCATGCGCAAGGCCGGCGCCCCGGCGAGCGAGCAGCCCGTGATCACCACCGAGGTCGGCGTCGCGGACAAGGGCGCCTACACGGTCGCGGGTGTGGGCCGCTTCGCCGACCTGGGCCTGCGGGTCCTGCGCGACGACCTGCGCCTGCCCGACCCCGGCAAGTCGAAGGTGCGGATCATCCAGGCCTCGGTCAGGGCCCCGGTGCTCGACGTGGCGGGCGGGAACGGCGCCAAGATCGCGAACGGCGTCCAGTTCGCCACCACGACGGCCTACCGCGAGGTCAACCCGGGGAAGTGGAGTGTCCGGGTGACTCCCACCGGTGGCGGCCGGCCGAGCGAACTGCCCTGCACACTGGGCGCGGGCAGCGTCTATTCGCTGGTCGTGCTCGACGACGACGCGGGCGGCCTCAAACCGGAGCTGCACGTCGACGCCGAACGCCAGGGCGCCGTCCCGCTGGGCAGCGTCGCCACCGGTGCCGGCGGCACAGCACCCCGCGCTCCGCTCCCGGGCGCACTCACAGCCGCCGCGGCCGCCGCCCTGATCACCGGCGCGCTGGTGGTCGTTCTCCGACGCCGATCCCGTACGGCCTGAGGCGGCCCCCGGTGCACGGCGACGACCCCGACACCCCGCCGATCGTCCAGTCCCCCGGCCTCCCCGAAGCGCCCGGTTCCGCCGCTGTGCCCGGCCCCGCCGCCACGTCTGACGGCCGCGCCGTTATGCCCGGCCCCGCCGCCACGTCTGACGGCCCCGCCGTTATGCCTGGCCCTGCCGCCACGTCTGACGGCCCCGCCGCACCGGACAGTCCCGAAGCGGCGGCATATCGCGAGCCGAGCCCGATACCGATCGTCCCGCCCCTCGGGGAGGGTGAGATCAGCTGGATCGCCCGCGGCAGGGCCAAGGTCGTGAAACCCGGCACCATCCGTGCCCGTGCTCTGGTGCCCGGCGCACTCTCGATCCCGCGCCCTCGACCACGTCGCGACATACGTCTCGGCCAGGCTGCCTCGCCTTTCCCCCGCCGCGTCTTTCCGAGCACCCGTCACGAGGACAGCACCCCTGACACGCCGCTCGAGAACCGGTCACAGCCCCCGTCGGACCAGCCCGCGTCCGACCGGCCCGCATCCGACTGGCCCGCGTCCGACCGGCCCGCGTCGGACCGGCCCGCGGTGGAGCAGTCCGAGCAGGCCACCACCGTCGCGCCGCCCATCCGAGCGGCCACCCCGGATCACCCCGTCCTCATGAGCACTCCTCACCCCGTACGGGAAAACGCCCTTGACCCTGCCGACTCGATCCTGGCGCCCGCCGCACCGCCCGAACAGCTACCGAAGGACCGCCCCGGCCCAGTACCAAAGAGGGGGCTCGCGCTGCCGATCCTGGCCGCCGCAACAGCCGCCCTGGTCGCGGCGGGCGGGTATCTGGCCCTCACCGATCGAGCGCCGGCCGGCAACCCCGGGAGCCCGGCCGGAAGGGCCAGTGAAGCGGCCCCCACCACCACTGCCGAACTCGACCGTCCCGCCGGTGACCCGTTCGGGATCGTCGCCGCCGCCCCCACCGGGGCGCCCACCCGCCTCCGCGTAGGCGCCGTCAAGATCGACACGCCACTGGAGACGCTCAAGCTCGGCAAGGACGGCGAACTGCAGCCGCCGAAGACGTTCGCCCAGGCCGGCTGGTACGCCGACGGCACCGCCCCCGGCGACACCGGCCCCGCCGTCATTGCCGGCCACGTCGACTCCAAGTCCGGTCCCGCCGTCTTCTACCGGCTGCGCGACCTCACCCCCGGCGACCGCGTCGACGTGCTGCGCGGCGGCCGGACGATTTCTTTCACCGTCACGGCCATCCGCTGGTATCCCAAGTCCGAATTCCCCACCGAGGAGGTGTACGGCCCGACCCCGGATCGTCAGCTGCGCCTCATCACGTGCGGCGGCGTCTTCGACCGGACGCTGCGCTCGTACCGCGACAACCTCGTGGTCTACGCGGTGGCCGGGTGATCGTCGTTCCGCTCTCCGGCAGGCCGTGCTTATGGTGGGAATCGAGTCGACGGGTGGGGGCGGGATGGCGGTCGGACGCATGCTCGTCGCCGGTCGGTATCGTCTCGGCGAACCGGTCGGCTCGGGTGGCATGGGCCGGGTGTGGCGCGCCCGTGACGAGATGCTCGACCGTGACGTCGCGGTCAAGGAGTTCGTCCCGCCCGACTGGATGAGCGACGAGGAACGCGCGCGGCTGCGTGACCGCACCCTGCGTGAGGCCCGTAGCGCCGGGCGGCTCAACCATCCGCACGTGGTGCGCATCTACGACGTCGTGCACGCCGACGGTCTGCCCTGGATAGTCATGGAGTACGTGCCGTCGCGCTCGTTGCACCAGGTCATCCACTCCGACGGCCCGTTCTCGCCGGCCACCGCCGCGCGGATCGGCCTGGCCCTGCTCGACGCGTTGCGGGCGGCGCACGCGGCCGGGGTGCTGCACCGCGACGTGAAGCCGCACAACGTGCTCATCGGGCACGACGGCCGGGTTGTGCTGACCGATTTCGGCCTCGCCACCTTTGTGGACGACGGCGCTGTCACCGGCCCCGGCCTGGTGGTCGGTTCCCCCCAGTACGTGTCGCCCGAGCGCGCCCGCGACGGCACGTCCTCGCCCGAGTCGGACCTGTGGTCGCTGGGCGCCACGCTCTACGCCGCCGTCGAGGGCCGCTCACCGTACGCCCGCGAGAACGCCATGGCCACCCTGATGGCGCTGGCGACGGAGGACCCGGATCCGCCGTCGCGGGCCGGCATGCTGGGCCCGGTGCTGACCGGTCTGCTGCGCCGCCGGCCCGGTGACCGGCTCACCGCCGACGAGGTCGAGCGCCGGCTCCGCATGATCGTGGCGTCGACCCCGGCGGTGCCCCGGGTGCCCTCGCCGCGACGGGTGCGCGCGTTCGTCGGGTCCGAGGTCGATCAGCCGGCCGAGGGGCGCGTCAGGGGCGGGGAAGGAGATGCCGTCGGCCGCGCGCCGACCCTCGGCCGTGCTCCGGTCGCGCTCGCGAGCGTCGAGAAGCGGCACCTGCCCCTGGTCGCCGCCGGTCTCGCGCTGGTCGCCCTGCTCGGAGTGGGCGGCATCCTGGCCGGTTACCTCGTCCGGAAAGAGCCGGTCGCACCCGTCTCCGCGCCGAGCGCCAGGCCGATGGCGGCGAGCTTCTCGGCCCTGACCTGCGATCGCCCGGCCCCGGCGAACCTGCCGAAGCTCCCGCTCAGGAACGCGTCACGCGGGGTCAGCGGCTGGTCGCTGTTTCCCGGCTGGTCGTATTTCACCAACGGCTCCGGTTTTCACATGCCCGTGCCGGACGGGTGGACGTGGCAGCGGATCGGCACCACGTACTGCTTCCGCGACCCGGTCGGCGACACCGTGCTCAGCCTCGACACCGGGCGCAACCCGGCCGCCGACCCGGTGAAGGCGTGCCGTGCCGAGGCCACCCGGCTGGTCCAGGCGGGCGCCCTGCCCGGTTACGAGGAACTCGCGCTCGAACGGACACCGTTGCTCAACAAGACCGCGGACTGGGAATACCGGTACAACCGGGACGGTGTGCGGATGCACGCCCAGACCCGCTGGTTCGTCAAGGCGGAACGGGGTTTCGCGATCAGCTGGGCCACCCGTGACTTCGACTGGACGGGTGACCTGGCAAAGATCAACATGGTCTTGACCACGTTCTACGCGCAGCCGAAGGTCGGCTGATTCTCAGCAACCCTTCAGTTCGGGTTGTTAGGGTTGTCGGTCATGAGCGGCAGTAGACAGCCGGGCTCGGCCCGGCGTCCCTTCAGATCTTCCCGGCCGTGCTGATCGTCACCGGTCTTCTTCTGGTGCTCGTGGTGACTGTCGTCACCGGCTATTTCGTCGCGCAAGAGTTCGGCTATGTCGCCGCCGACCGCGGCAAGCTCCGCAGCGAAGCCGAACAGGGTGACCAGGCCGCCGTCCGGGCTCTCAAGGTCACCGAGCGACTCTCCTTCGTTCTCTCCGGGGCGCAGCTCGGCATCACCGTGACCGCGCTGCTGGTGGGTTACGTGGCCGAGCCGTTCATCGGTGAGGGCCTGTCGAAGCTGCTCGACGGCGCCGGCGTGCCCACCGCGGTCAGCATGCCCGTCTCGGTCGCCGTGGCGCTGCTGCTCGCCACCATCGTGCAGATGGTCCTCGGCGAGCTGGCCCCCAAGAACCTCGCGATCGCCCGCGCCGAGACCGTCGCCAAGGTGCTCAGCCGTTCCACGCTGATGTATTTGACCGTGTTCGGCCCGATCATCCGCCTCTTCGACCGTACGGCTGCCGGCCTGCTCCGGCGCATCGGCATCGAACCGATCGAGGAGCTGCCCGAGGGCGCCACCGAGGAGGATCTCGAGCAGATCATCCGCGAGTCGCGGGCCAACGGCGGTCTCGACGCCGACCTTTCCTCCCTGCTCGACCGGGGTCTCGACTTCCGGGGTCGCACCGCGGCCGAGGCGATGATCCCGCGCGTTGACGTCCACACCGTTCCCGCCACGGCGACAGCGGCCGATGTCGTGGCCCTTCTCGACACCCACAGATCCCGTTTCCCCGTACGGGGTCAGGTGGTCGACGAAATCGTCGGCGTGGTCAGCATCGCGGACATCCTGGCAATCGCCCCCGCCGAGCGTGCGGACACGCCCGTCTCGTCCGTGATGTCGGCTCCCGTCCTGGTGCCGTCGTCGCTGCGCCTGCCCACCGTGCTCGAACGGCTCCGCTCGGCCCACCGGCAGCTGGCCTGCGTGGTCGACGAGTTCGGCGGTTTCGCCGGCATCGTCACGCTCGAGGACATCGCCGAGGAGCTGGTCGGCCAGATCCGCGACGAGGACGACGAGGCCGAGCCCGCCCCGGAGCGTCAGCCCGACGGCTCCTGGCTCGTACCCGCCCGCTGGCGGATCGACGAGATCACCGACGCCACCGGAGTCCACCTGCCCGCCGGCGACGACTACGAGACGGTCTCCGGCCTGGTCCTGGCCCGGCTCGGGCGGGTGGCCAAGGCAGGCGACTCGGTCACCCTCGACGACGGTTCCCTTTCCGTACGGGTGGAGAGCGTCGACCGGCACGTCCCGCAAACGGTTCGGATCTCACGATGAACGCCCTCTGGGTCACGTTGCTGCTGATCGGCAACGCCTTCTTCGTCGCCGCCGAGTTCGCCCTGGTGGCCAGCAAACGGCACCGCCTCGAACAATCCGCCGCCGCGGGCAGCCGGGCGGCCAAGGCGGCGCTCGACGGCACCCGCGAGCTGTCGGTCATGCTGGCCGGCGCCCAGCTCGGCATCACGCTGTGCTCGCTGGGCCTGGGCGCCCTGGCCGAGCCGTCGCTGGAGCACCTGTTCGGGCCCGCCCTGCACGCGCTGGGCCTGCCCGACGTCGCCAGTCACGTCATCGCGTTCCTGCTCGCCCTGATCATCGTCACGTTCCTGCACCTGGTGATCGGCGAGATGATGCCGAAGTCGTGGGCGATCACCCACCCCGAGCGTTCGGCGATCCTGCTGGCGCTGCCGTTCCGGTGGTACGCGCGGCTTGTCGGCCCGGCCCTGCGCGTGCTGAACGCGCTGGCCAACCTGGCGCTGAAGCCGTTCGGCGTGCACCCGCAGGACCAGTTGGCCCAGGCGCACGGCCCGGCCGAGATGCGCATCCTGCTCGACCGTTCCCGGGCCGAGGGCCTGATCGGGGCCGAGCAGAGCGAGCTGCTCACCAGTGTTCTGGCCCTGGCTTCCCTTCCCGTACGCGACGTCATGCTGCCCACCGCGCAACTGGTGTCGGTGCCGGAGTCGGCCTCGGTCGCCGACGTCGAGCTGGCCTCGCTGACCAGCGGCCGGGCCCGGATCGCCGTCACCGGCGCCGACGAGCTGGTGATCGGGGTCGTGCACGTCCGTGAGGCCGTACGGGCCAGCGCGACGGGCCGGGCCGCCACCGCCGGTGAGCTGATGGAGCCGGCGTTCCTGCTCGACGCAGGGGTCAACGTGGTCGAGGCGGTCGAGGCCCTGCGCGCCGGCCGCACCCAGCTCGCGATCGTCACCGACGAGTCGGGCCAGGTCGGGTTCGTCGCCCTGGAAGACCTGCTCGAACAGGTCATCGGCCGGTTCGACGACGAGACCGACGCGCTGCCGGCCACGGCGGGCGCCTGAGTCGTGACCGCGTCTCAGTTGTTGATCGCGCCTGAGTTATCGATCAAGCCACCCCAGCGTTGATTCAAGGAGGAATGACCCGGTGGTCTTCAAGAAAATGATGCGCGCCTTCGGCGTGGGCGGCCCGACCGTCGACACCGTGCTGGCCAATCCGAACACGCGGCCCGGCCTGGCTCTCGAGGGCCAGGTGCGCATCGCCGGCGGTGACCACGACGTCACCATCGAAGGCATCGTGCTGGGCCTGGTGACGCGGGTCGAGTCCGAGCACGGCGACAACCTCATCGAGTTCCACCGGCTGCCGGTCTCCGGCCCGTTCCAGCTGGCCAAGGGCGAGCAGCGGGAGTTGCCGTTCTCGTTCCCGGTGCCGTGGGAGACGCCCGTCACCGACGTGTACGGCCAGCGTCTGCACGGCATGACGATGGGTCTGCGCACCGAGCTCGCGGTGGCCAAGGCCGTCGACAAGGGCGACCTCGACCACGTGGCGGTGCACCCGCTGCCGTCGCAGGAGCGGATTCTCGACGCGTTCGCCCGGCTCGGCTTCCGCTTCAAGAACGCCGACCTGGAACACGGCGCGATCTACGGCGTACGCATGACGCTGCCTTTCTACCAGGAGATCGAGTTCTACCCGCCGCCGCAGTACGCGGGCGCCATCAACGAGGTCGAGGTCACCTTCATCGCCGACCCCGAGGGCGTCGAGGTGGTGCTCGAGTTCGACAAGCGGGGCGGTTTCCTGCAGCCCGGCCACGACGCGTACGGCCGTTTCCGCGTCTCCCACGCCGAAGCCGACACCACCGACTGGACGGCGGTCGTCGAGCAGTGGGTCTCCGAGGCCGCGGGCCGCTACCAGGGCCTCCGCTCCGCCGGCGGTTTCGGCGCCCCCGGCCATGGCGCTCCCGGCTACGGCGCTCCCGGCTACGCCCACGGCGGTGGTTATGGCCACGGCGGCGGTTACGGCCACCACGGCCACTACGCCGGCCACGGTCACGGCCGAGGCGGCATGGGCATGGGCGGCGTGGCCGCAGGCGTAGCCGGCGGCGTCCTCGGCGGCATGATCCTCGGCGAGGCCATGGAAGAGGTCTTCGAAGACGACGGCGGCGGCGAAGACGAGTAACCCCCTCCGGCTGTGCGCTTCCACTGGGGCGAACCGCACAGCCACCACCCGCGGGCGGCCCTGCTCCGGCCGGGCCGCCCGCACCCAGGACGCAACTCTCGCCGGGCCCGGCACGACCGCTCCTCACGCGCCTGCCCACGCCCATCCGCGCC
The DNA here is from genome assembly GCF_004362215.1 of Paractinoplanes brasiliensis. NCBI lineage: Bacteria > Bacillati > Actinomycetota > Actinomycetes > Micromonosporales > Micromonosporaceae > Paractinoplanes > Paractinoplanes brasiliensis. The sequence goes on from NZ_SNWR01000001.1 coordinate 4,939,288, forward strand.
GCAGGCCCCGGCGTTCCCTGCGCACGCCGTATGCCTGGTGCCGTGCCCTACCCGTGCCGCACCTCCAAGGCCACGCCGCGTGTCTCCAGGCTGCCCATTCCTAGGCAGCGCCGCCCGCGCTGCCCTTGACTTTGGTGCCGCCGGTAAGTTCCGCCCCGCCGGTAGCTGCGCGACACCCGCGCCTCCCGCGGGCTGGCTTCCCACGACTCCGCTACGTCCGCGCCGCCTGTCCTTCCCGCGCAGTCCGTGCTTCCCCGCCACGTCCGCGACGCCGCGCTGCGCCTGCCGCGTCAACCGTCCGCGCCTCGTGAGCGAGCGGGGTGGGTGGGCGGCTGGTGTGGGTCAGCCGACGCCGGCGGTGGCCAGTTTGATGCTGAAGCCCACGAACAGCGCGCCCACGCCGGCGGCGGCGCCCGCGGCCAAGCGGCGACGGCGCTGGAACTGGCCGGCCAGGAACCTGCCGCCGAAGATCAGGGTGGACAGGTAGAGCGCGCTGAACAACTGGACCACCGCGCCCAGCACCAGGAACGACAGGGCCGGGTGGGCGTAACCCGGCTCGACGAACTGGATGAAGAAGGACACGAAGAACAGGATCGCTTTCGGGTTGAGCAGGCTTATCACGGCGGCCCGGCGGAACGGGCTGCGGGCGTCGGACGGCTCCTCGACCGCCGCAGCGGCCGGCGACTCGTCGCGGCTGCGCCACTTGCGCCACCCGCCGCGCACGATGCCGAAGCCGACCCACAGCAAGTAGGCCGCGCCGGCGTACTTGATGACCAGGAACAACGGTGGATACGTGCGCAGCAGCGAGGCGGCACCGGCCGCCGACAGGACCATCAGCACCGTGTCCCCGACGAAGACCCCGGCCGCGGCCCGATAACCCGCTCGCACGCCGAGCCGGGCGCCGACCGAGAGCACGAAGATCGAGTTCGGCCCGGGCAGCAGGATGATCGCCAGCGTGCCGACGACGTAGGTCCAGAAGTCGGTGATCCCCAGCATGGCGCCTCCTACACGGCCGCCAGGGCGGTGGACCCGCCCGCGGCCAGCAATTCTCGTAGCCGGCGCCCGGCCGCGGGCCAGTCGTCGGCAGTCATGCCGAAGACTACGGTGTCGCGCCAGGACCCGTCCGCCCGCTGCTTGTGCCGCCGCAGCACGCCCTCGCGCACCGCTCCGAGGCGCGCGATCGCCTGCTGGGAGCGCTCGTTGCGGATGTCCGTGTGCCAGAACACCCGCTCCGCCCCGAGCGTGTTGAAGGCGTGCTCGAGCAGCAGCAGCTTGGACTCCGTGTTGACGCCCGTGCGCCACCACGGCTTGCCGACGGCGGTGTGCCCGATCGCCAGCGCCCGCCGCTCGGGATCGATGTCGTGACAGCTCGTCATGCCGATCACCCGGCCAGTGGCCGGATCGACCTGGGCCCAGCAGATCTGACTGCCCGTCCAACGGCCGCGCAGCAGCCGGGCGAGATGGTCACGCATCGCCTCGAGGGTCTGCGGCCGGTGGATGGACAGATGCCGCCACACCTCGTCGTCGCCGAGCGCCTCGACCAGCCCGGCGGCATGGCCGAGCGTGAGCGGCTCGAGGCGTACGTGCCGGCCGGCGAGGGCCACCGGCGTGACCCAGGGCAACTGGGCGCCGGGCAGATAGCCCGGGACGTCGGCCTGAACGCCGGCGTCGGCCTCGGGCGGCCCGAACACCCGGCGGACGGGAAGGACACCGGCCCAGTGCGGCAGCGCCAGATCGTCGGGGTCGTCGACCACCCCGCCGCGCCGCGCCCGGGCCGAGACCTCGACCAGGGGGAGCGCGAGCACGCTGGTCTGCGCAGCCTCCTTGGTGTCGGCGGGGCGGCTGTCGGTGGAGCGGCCGGCGCCGACCTTGTCGACCAGGGCCGCCATCGCCGCCAGCTTTTCCTCGGGATCGGTGACCAGCCGGGCCGCGCCGTGCACGATCACCGAGCGGTAGTTGGCGCTGTGGTGCAGGTGGGAGCGGGCATAGACCAGCCCGTCGAGCAGGGTGACGCTGACCGCGACCGGAACCTCGCCGTCGCGTGCCGAAAGGCCCATTCGGCCGCCGGACGACCCGTGCAGATAGAGCGTCTCGCCGACGCGGACGTGCAGGGTCGGCAGGACCCGCGGCTCACCGCCGGCGACGAAGCCCACCGTGCAGTCGTACGCCTCGTCGAGGATCTCGTGGGCGAGGGCGCGGTCGTAAGACATGCGGTCGCGATAGCGGGTGGCGGTCGTACGGCTTGTCCGGATGTAGGTGTCGGACATCGGGCCTCCCTGGTCGAGGCGACTTGCGCTCTGCTCTGTACTAGTACAGAATTCCTGGTGTGTCAGCACAGTATCAGGTCGAGGGTGACAGCGCCGCCTCGATTTCCGCGAGCATCGAGGCGGGGGTCCGCAAGGGCGTCTGGGAGTTCGGCACGATGTTGCCGCCCGTCCGCGTTCTCGCCGGTGACCTGCATGTCAGCCCGGCCACGGTGTCGAAGGCCTATCAGGAGCTGCGCAACCGCGGCGTGGTCGAGACCGACGGCCGCCGCGGCACCCGCATCCGGTCGCGCCCGCCCATCGCCGGCCCGCGTTCCGCGCTGCGCCTGGCCGTTCCGCCGGACGTGCGCGACCTCTCTTCCGGCGAGCCCGACATCCGCCTTCTGCCCCCACTCGGCCGGGCGCTGCGAACGGTCGCCGAGACCAACGGCCCGCCCCTGGGTTATGCCTCGGCCGCCGCGATGCCCGAGCTGATCGAGGCGGCCCGTCCGCGCCTGGTCGACGAGGGCATCCCGGCCGGCGATGCCGAGATCACCGTCACGTCGGGCACCCTCGACGCCGTCGAACGTCTGCTCACGGCCCACCTGCGGCCGGGCGACGCCGTCGCCGTGGAGGATCCGGGCTGGGCCGCCCTGCTCGACCTGCTGGCCGCGCTGGGCCTGCGCCCGCTGCCGGTTGCCGTCGATCTCGAGGGCCCCGACCCGGCAGCGATGTCCGCCGCCCTGGAATCCGGCGCACGCGCCGCGGTTATCACCGTGCGGGCGCAGAATCCGATCGGCGCCGCCGTCAGCCAGGCCCGGGCCGAGTCGTTGCGCGCCCTGTTCGCGAGCCGTCCCGGCGTCCTGGTGATCGAGGATGATCACGCCGCCGAGCTGGCCGAGCAGCCGCCGCACTGCATCGGCCCGGTCACCGGCGCGTGGGCCGTCACCCGCTCGGCGTCCAAACCCTTCGGCCCCGACCTGCGCATCGCCGTGCTCGCGGGCGACGAGGCTACGATCGCGCGGGTTGTCGGGCGCATGCGCATCGGCTCCGGCTGGGTTTCGACGGTGCTGCAGCGCCTGCTCCTTCGTCTCTGGGAGGACGACGAGACCACGGCGACGGTGTCCAACGCGGCCCAGGCGTACGGTCGTCGCCGTCGCGCCCTGCTCGACGCGCTGTGGTCGAGGGAAGTCGACGCCTTCGGCCCCACCGGCATCAACGTGTGGGTCCCCGTGGCCGATGAGACCCGTACGGTGGGGATGCTCCGCGACTCCGGTTACGCCGTCGCCCCGGGTTCGCTGTTCCGGGTGTCGTCGCCCCCGGGCGTACGAATATCCATCGGCCCCCTGCGGGAGTCGGAGATCCCCGCGGTGGCCGACGCGGTGGCCGCCGCCGTCCGCCCGCCGTCCCGTTTCGCGCCGACTCGTTAGGGGTGCCCGGATGCTTCTTCACCACCGATTCGGGTAGAACCTTCTTCATGCCTAGGACCGAAGCGCCGGTCGGCGCGCAGCAGTGGGTGCCGCCCGAGCCGCGGAGCATCGAAGAGCTCAAGTCGGCCGCCGCCGGCTGTGAGGGCTGCGAGCTGTACGCCGATGCCACCCAGACGGTTTTCGGCCGGGGTGCGGCCGACGCGCGTGTCGTGCTGGTCGGCGAGCAGCCGGGCGACGTCGAGGATCAGAAGGGTCTGCCGTTCGTCGGCCCGGCCGGACGGCTGCTGCGCGAGGCGGTCGACGACTCCGGCCTCGACGCGAGCGACGTCTACATCACCAACGCGGTCAAGCACTTCCGCTTCGAGCGGCGGGGTAGCCGACGCATCCACCAAAATCCGGGTCCGGCGCACATCACGGCCTGCCGTCCGTGGCTGGTGTCCGAGTTCGCCCTGCTCAAGCCCGAGCTCATCGTCATCCTCGGCGCCACGGCCGGTCGTGCCCTGCTGGGCCCCTCGTTCCGGGTCACCCAGCAGCGCGGCCGTCTGATGCCGTGGCCCGCCTCGGCGCAGCACCCCGAGGACTTCCCGGTCGCCGAGATCCAGGCGCTCGCCACGATCCACCCGTCAGCGGTGTTGCGTGCCGACGACCGCGAGACCGCGTACGCGGGCCTGGTTGACGATCTTAAGATTGCGGCTTCGGCCGTGAGCTGAGCAGCTGTTCGAGGCCGTCGAGGATGCGGTCCAGGCCGAACCGGAAGGACCGTTCCGAATCCCGTACGGCGTTGTACTCCTCGCCCGCCGCGACGCCGACCCGGGCCGAGATCGGGTAGGCGTCCGGGGGCATCAGGCGCTCCAGCACGGGCGCGTTGACCGCCCACCACTCGGCGTCCGAGATGCCGGACTGCTCGGCCGCGCGTAAGGCGTTGACGTCGGCGCGGGCCGAAGCGGCGGTGAAGTCGCCGATCACGGTGATGACGTGGTCCATCTCGAGGTCGGTGAACCCTGCCCCCTCGATCGCCGTGAGCTGCCATTCCCACCGGTCGGAGCCGTTCGGGCCGATCCAGGGGCGGCTCTGTTCGACCTGCAGCAGCCACGGGTGCCGGTGGAACTCGTCCCACATCTGCCGCGCCACCACGACGAGCCGCTCGCGCCAGACACCCTCGTGCGGCGGCAGGTCCGGCTCGCCCATGACCTCGTCCACCATCAGCCCGATGAGTTCGTCGCGGCTCGGAACGTACGTGTAGATCGACATCAGTTTGAGGCCGAGCCGGTCGGCCACCTTGCGCATCGAGAACGCCGGCAGTCCCTCCTCGTCGGCCACCGCTATGCCGGCCCGGATCACCTCGTCGACGCTGAACCGCTGCTTCGGCCCGCGTGAGCCCTGCGGGGTCCCGAGCGCCCGCCGCCACAGCAACGTCAGGGTGCGGTCGACGTCCTGATTTTCCATGTGACGAGATTACCCCGTGGGGTGTACGGTGTTCAGCGCACCCAAATACCGTGCGGTATACGGAGTTAGGAGCAGCGGTGAACCTGGTGGCGAACGGACTGCGCAAGAGATACGGCGACGTGCAGGCTCTGGACGGGTTCGACCTGGCGGTGGGCCGGGGCGTGATCCACGGCCTGCTGGGCCCGAACGGTGCCGGCAAGACCACGGCGGTCAAGGCCCTGGCCACCCTCATCGACGTCGACGAGGGCACGGCCGAGGTCGCGGGCTTCGACGTACGGACTCAGGCCGCGCAGGTACGCCGGCGGATCGGCCTGATCGGGCAGAACGCGGCCGTCGACGAGATTCTCGGCGGCCGGCAGAACCTCGTGATGTTCGGCCGGCTCTACGGCCTCAGCACAGTGGACGCCCGGGCCGCCGCCGACCGGCTGCTCGACATGTTCGGGCTCACCGAGGCGGCGGAGCGGGCGGTCTCGACCTACAGCGGCGGCATGCGACGGCGTCTCGACATCGCGGCCGGCTTCATCCTCACCCCGGCGGTGCTCTTCCTTGACGAGCCGACCACCGGGCTCGACCCACGGGCACGCAACGAGGTGTGGGCCGCCGTCCGTGAGGTGGCCGCCGCGGGCACCACGGTGCTGCTCACCACGCAGTATCTCGACGAGGCGGACCAGTTGGCGGCCCGTGTCTCGGTGATGAACCACGGCCGGATCGTGGCGAACGACACCCCCGACGTGCTCAAGCGCGAGATCGGCGGTGACCGCGTGACGCTGACCATCGCACCCGGCGCGCCGCTCGACGAACTGGCCGAGCGGCTCGGCGTGGCGGTCGGGATCCCGGCCGTGCCCGACGCCGACGCCGACACCCTCACCTTCGAGGTGGGCTCCGGCGTCACCGGCCTCTCCCGTGTCGTCCGCGCCCTCGACGAGTGCGGCGTGACACCGGAGGATCTGGTGCTGCGCCGGCCGACCCTCGACGAGGTCTTCCTCACTCTGACCGCGACTCCCCGGGAGGCCACGAAATGACCGCCGTACGCGCGGGCTGGGTCCTCACCCAGCGGAACCTCGCCCACTGGGTCCGTCAGCCGTGGACGCCGATCTTCGGCCTGATGTTCTCGATCATGTTGCTGCTGGTCTTCGGCTTCCTCTTCGGCGGCGCGATCACCGTGCCGGGCGGCGGCGACTACATCATGTTCCTGCTGCCCGGCATGCTCGCGCTGAGCATGATGTTCGGCGTCGAGGCCACGGCCACCGCGATGGCCAACGATGCCCGTAAGGGCATCACCGACCGCTTTCGATCACTGCCGATCGGCAGCGCCTCGGTGGCGCTCGGCCGGGTCGGGGCGGACCTGGCCAACTCGGCCGTCGAGTTGCTGGTGCTGCTGGCGGGCGGCCTGCTCATCGGCTGGCGGATCACTTCGGACCCGGGGTCGGCCGCGCTGGCCGTGCTGCTGCTGTTGCTCTTCCGGTTCGCGGTGCTCTGGATCGGCATCTTCGTCGGCCTGAGCTTCCGCGGCGAGGGCGCGACGATGGCCGTGCAGGTGCTGGTGTGGCCGATCGGCTTCCTGTCCACGGCGATCGTGTCGGCCGAGACGATGCCGGACTGGCTGGGCGCCGTCGCCGCGTGGAACCCGCTCTCGGCGACGGCGTCCGCGGTACGGGAGCTGTTCGGCAACCCGACCGGGCTGACCGAGGGGCCGCTGGCCGATTCGGCGGTATGGCTGGCGCTCGGCTGGCCGTTGCTGATCACGGCCGTCTTCCTGCCGTTGTCGGCCCGCGCGTACCGGCGGCTGCGGAGCTGAGACCGGGCGGGGAGCGGCGCCGGCGGGACTGAGGCCGGACCGGGGCCGGTGGGAGGAATGGGTACGCTCGTGAGGTGCGGTTGACGGATTTCTGGGCGCGGCTGGAGGAGGCCTTCGGCCCCGCGTACGCGCGCAGCATGGCGGCGGACCATTCCTTTGCCGGCCTCGGCGACCGGACGATCGACAAGGCAATTGCGGACGGTGTCGAAACGGCTACCATCTGGCGCGCGGTAGTGGCCGCTTACCCCGACCGGGTGCCCTCCCGCCTGCGGTGACGCGCTTTTCGTACACCCGTTCTGGCGTGTCACTCGTTCGTCGTACACGTGTTCGGCTATTGTCCACAACGGCTCAGTTGTCCACAGGCTTCGGCCGGGCGGTCGATTTTGTCATACCCACCGCCTACCTTGTTGCCCGTGGTGAACAGAAGCGCATCGGCGAAGACGCCCGCGAAATCGAGTACAGGGGTGGCGGACATGGTGGCAGGACCTGACCGGGACAAAGCGCTCGATCTGGCGTTGGCGCAGATCGACAAGCAGTTCGGCAAGGGCTCGGTGATGCGGCTGGGGGAGCGGCCGGTCGTGCAGACCGCCATCATCCCCACCGGTTCCATCGCCCTTGACGTGGCGCTCGGCGTCGGCGGCCTGCCGCGCGGCCGGGTCATCGAGATCTACGGCCCGGAGTCCAGCGGTAAGACGACAGTTGCGCTGCACGCCGTCGCCAGCGCCCAGCGCAACGGCGGCATCGCGGCGTTCATCGACGCCGAGCACGCGCTCGACCCGGAGTACGCGAAGGCTCTCGGTGTCGACACCGACGCGCTGCTGGTCTCCCAGCCCGACACGGGTGAGCAGGCCCTCGAGATCGCCGACATGCTGATCCGCTCGGGCGCGCTCGACATCATCGTCATCGACTCGGTGGCCGCGCTGGTGCCGCGCGCCGAGATCGAGGGCGAGATGGGTGACAGCCACGTCGGTCTGCAGGCCCGCCTCATGAGCCAGGCGCTCCGCAAGATCACCGGTGTGCTCAACAACTCGGGCACCACCGCGATCTTCATCAACCAGCTCCGCGAAAAGATCGGCGTCATGTTCGGCTCGCCCGAGACCACGACCGGTGGTCGCGCGCTGAAGTTCTACGCGTCCGTCCGCCTCGACGTGCGCCGCATCGAAAGCCTGAAGGACGGCACCGACGTGGTGGGTAACCGGACCCGCGTCAAGGTCGTGAAGAACAAGGTGGCCGCGCCGTTCAAGCAGGCCGAGTTCGACATCATGTACGGCAAGGGCATCTCGCGGGAGGGCTCGCTCATCGACGTCGGCGTCGAGCAGAGCATCATCCGCAAGTCCGGCGCCTGGTACACGTACGACGGTGACCAGCTCGGCCAGGGCAAGGAGAAGGCGCGCGAGTTCCTCAAGGAAAACCCCGACGTCGCCGCCGAGATCGAGAAGAAGATCCTCGAGAAGCTCGGCGTCGGTCAGACCACCGGTGACGCCGCGGGCGGCCCCGAGCTCCCGCCGGTCGACTTCTGATCGGATAGGAACCGGTGCCGGCCCGACGGGGCGCGCGTTCCGGGCGCGGGTGGGATCCTCTCCCACCCCGCCCCGCCCGCGCCTACGATGAGCACCCGCCCGGCGAGCCTCCGGCCGACGACGACCCGGAACGCGGCAACGTTCCGACCCGTCGCCGGCGGTCCTCGCCGGGCGGAATCCCCTATCGCGGCGACCTGAGCACCGACAACGTCACCCTCAACCCCGAACCGGGTCGCTACAACGTGGTCGCCCGCGGTGCCCCACCCCGTCACGACCCGCCCCACGACGGCGGACCCGGCCACCCCGACGACGTGACCGGCGACCCCGCCCTGGGCGGGCGGCGTCGCGGCGGGCGTTCCGGCAGCAGGCGCACCGGCGGCGGCACCGATCGGCGTTCCGCTGATGGCGGCGACGATTGGCGTTCTGCCGAGGGGCGAGCCGCGCGGGACGGTGACGGCTGGGATGCTGCGGGCGACGACCGAAGTGACTGGTCTTCGGCCGGCGCCGACGATGGCGGCGCGCGTTCCGGTGGCGACAAGGCCGCGCGTTCCGGTGGCGACAAGGCCGCGCGTTCCGGTGGCGACAAGGCCGCGCGTTCCGGCGGGGGCCGGGGGAGGTCGGCCGGTCGGGGCGGGCAGCCCGAGCAGAGCGAGGGGGAGCGGGCGCGCGAGATCTGCCTGCGACAGCTCGCCACGCGACCGCGCACCCGGGCCGAGCTGGCCAAGGTGCTCGCCCGTGAGGAAATCTCGGAAGAGGTGATCGCCGAGGTTCTCGACCGTTACGACGAGGTCGGAATCATCGACGACGCCGCGTTCGCCCGGGCCTGGGTGTCCAGCCGGCATCACGGTCGTGGGCTGGCGCGCCGGGCGCTGGCGAACGAGCTGCGGCAGCGCGGCGTCGACGCCGAAGTGGCCAGTGAAGCCCTCGAAACCGTCGACGACGAGGACGAAGCCGCCACGGCTCGGGCCCTGGTCGACCGCAAGCTGCGCACGGCCACCGGCCCGCCCGACGCGGTCTTCCGGCGCCTGGTGGGCATGCTGGCCCGCAAGGGTTACTCCGCGGGCGTGGCCATCCGGGCCGTCAAGGACGCCTTGGCCGAGAGGGACGCCGAGGCGGCCGAGTTCGCCGACCAGCTCGACGCGGACGCCCTCGCCACCGACGCCGACCCCACCTCCTGACCGGTCTGCTTGTCGGCTCGTCGTGCGGCTGAAGCCCGGCGGCGTGGTCCTGCTTGGTGACGTTGCGTCGGGCTGAGGGCCGGGGCTGACAGCGCTCGAAAATCCGGCCGCGACGATCCTGTCGTGACCGGATTCGGCGCTTTGCCGGCCTCAAAACCCTGGTGACGGGCTTGCGGCGGGACATCGGCGTTCGCCACTGCTTGGTAATATGTGGCGTTGTGACCGAGTCTTCGCAGGGCAACACGCAGGGCTTCGGTCCCCTTCCGGAGGGCGCCGAGCCGACAGCGCCGACCGGCAGCGCCCCATCGGCGGGTCCGCCCGGCGACACCCCGACAGGCGGTCCGGCCGGCGGGACCCCATCGACGGGTCCGGGCGGCGACACCCCGACAGGCGGTCCGGCCGGCGGGACCCCATCGACGGGTCCGGGCGGCAGCGTCCCGGCGCGTGGTCTGGGCAGCGGCGTCCCGGCGCGTGGTCTGGGCAGCGGCGTCTCGACGGGTGGTCTGGGCAGCGGCGTCCCATCGACGGGTCCGGGCAGCGGCGTCCCTACGGGTGGTCCGATCGGCGGCGTCCCGACGGGCCACACCCCCGGCTACGGCCCGTTCCAGGGCGGCGACCCCTTCGGCGGGCAGCAGCCGGGCTGGACAGACACCCCGTACGGCTTCTCCACCCCGCCCGGCCGCCGCATCGAGCCGTCGCCGCCGCCCGATCGCAGCCGCCTCTTCATGGGCATGACCGCAGGGCTGGTCGCGGGCCTGCTTCTCTTCGGTACGGCAGGCTATTTCGCCGGCCGCGCCACCGCACCCACGTCCCCGGCGGCCGCGACGAGCGGCGGGCCAGGAGTCTTCGAACAGAACCAGATGGCGGTCAACCGGGACGACTTCCAGGGCACCGGCCTGACCGCCATCTCCGAGGGTTTTCTTCCCTACTTGTCGGCGTGCACCCGCCCCAAGGCCAATGCCGGCGAAAAGGTCCGTGTCCGCTGCACGCTCGACGGGATGAGCGCGATCTTCGTCGAGTACGACTCGCTCGCCGACCGGGACGAGGTCAGGGCCCGGGCACTGGGTCAGGCGGTCGACGCGCGCTCCCTCGCGCCCGGTGCAGCCCCGGCGGCCGAGCGGGCCACTCCGTCGGGCCGGGTCACCGGCAACTACTTGGAGTACGCATACCGTCTCACGGAGAGTGGTGTCACCCGGACGGTCAGCGGCATCTGGTGGGACGACGCCCGGACCCCCGTCGCGGGGTACCTGCTGGCGTACTGGAAGGAGGGTTTGCGTGAGAAGTGGGAGCCGATGCGCGATCTCTGGTCCCGGTACGCCTGAATTGCCCACCGGTGTCGTGAGCTGGGCGTAAGCGAGTCTGTGCCCTACGTCCCATCCGCTGCCGAATCATGGATCCTTGACCGAAGTGGCATCCGCGACCTAGCCTCGCGTTACACAAGGTTTGTTCGACCATCGCATGCAACACGCACAACATAGATCGCATTACATTACGGCATCACTTGTAACCTGCAAGCAGCCAGCTTTTTGGCCCCGGCGCCCGAACCGCACGCGCCGCGTGGCCCGATATATGGGCGGTCGGCGCCGTCGCACCCCGTACGGGCGGCGGTCCGATGACGCCTGTGTCGTCGCGCCTTGGTCGGGCATCCCGTCAGAAGGCCCGCGTGCTCACAACGCGCCGGGCGGCGAAGGGAGACGCGGCGAGATGACCGCCCTGGACTGGGTGCTGGTGGTGGCGATCGTCGTCCTGGCACTCCTCGTGGTGGCCGGCCTGGTGCTCGGCGCCCGTGCGCTGCGTCAGCTGCACAAGGTCCGGGCGGACGGCCACGTGCAGGGTCAGGCCGTCGACGACGCGCTGGCCAAGGTCGAGGACGCCAACGCCAAGGTCGAAGACGCCAATGCCAAGGTCGACGACGCGAACGCCAAAGCCGCCTCCGTACGCGCGGAGGCCGCCGCCGCCAAGGCCGAAGCCGCCGCCGCCCGCGCCGAGGCCCGCCGGGTGCTCGAGGCCGCGCACAGTGAGGCCGACACGATCCTCGAGCACGCCCACCGCCAGGCCGAGGCCGACGCCGAGCAGGTTCGCGCCGCCTCCCGCCGTCAGGGCGAGCGTGAGGTCGCGCTGCTCAACACGACCGCGAAGGAGCAGGCCGCCGAGGTCGAGCGCCGCGCCGCCCGAATCGACGAGCGCGAGCGTCTGCATGCCGAGGAGGTCGAGCGCCTGGTCGAGCGGGAGCGCCGCCTCGCGAGCATGGACGCCGATCTGGCCGCCCGCGAGGCCGCCCTGGCCCGTCGTGAGGCCGAGCTGGCCGGCATCGAGGAGCAGAAGCGTCGCGAGCTGCAGCGGATCGCCGGGCTGACCGCCGAGGTGGCCCGCGCCGAGCTGGTCGAGGGCATCGAGGCGCAGGCCAAGCGTGAGGCCGCGATCCTGGTGCGCGACATCGAGAGCGAGGCCAAGGCCACCGCCGACACCCGGGCCCGGCACATCGTGGTCGACGCGATTCAGCGGATCGCCAGCGAGCAGACCTCGGAGAGCGTGGTCAGCGTGCTGCACCTGCCCAGCGACGAGATGAAGGGCCGGATCATCGGTCGTGAGGGCCGCAACATCCGCGCCTTCGAGTCGGTCACCGGGGTCAACCTGATCATCGACGACACTCCCGAGGCGGTCCTGCTCTCCTGCTTCGACCCCGTACGCCGTGAGGTCGGTCGCCTGACCCTCGAGAAGCTCGTCCTGGACGGCCGCATCCACCCGCACCGCATCGAGGAGGTGTTCGACAGCGCCAAGAACGAGGTCGACGTTCTCTGCGACCGGGCCGCGGAGGAGGCGCTGGTCGACGTCGGCATCACGAACCTGCACCCCGAGCTGGCCAAGCTGCTGGGCCGGCTGCGTTACCGCACCAGCTACGGCCAGAACGTGCTCAAGCATCTCGTCGAGACCGCCCACATCGCCGGCATCATGGCCGCCGAGCTGGGCCTGGATGTGCCGACGATGAAGCGGGCGGCGTTCCTGCACGACATCGGCAAGGCCCTGACCCACGAGGTCGAGGGCAGCCACGCGCTGATCGGCGCCGACCTGGCCCGCAAGTACGGCGAGTCCGAGGACGTGGTGCACGCGATCGAGGCGCACCACAACGAGGTGCAGCCGCAGACCATCGAGGCCGTGCTGACCCAGGCCGCCGACGCCTGCTCGGGCGGTCGCCCGGGGGCCCGGCGGGAGAGCCTCGAGGCGTACGTGAAAAGGCTGGAGCGCATCGAGGAGATCGCCGCGGGCAAGGCCGGTGTCGAGAAGGTCTTCGCCATGCAGGCCGGGCGCGAGATCAGGGTGATGGTGCGCCCGGACGACATCGACGACATCGGCGCGGCGGTGCTGGCCCGGGACGTGGCCAAGCAGATCGAGGAGGAGCTGACCTACCCGGGGCAGATCCGGGTCACGGTCGTACGGGAATCACGAGTCACCGAGCTCGCTCGTTAGCCCCAGCTGTTCCCGCAGGATGTCGGCGTGACCGCAGTGCTGCGCGTGCTCGCGCAGCATGTGCAGGTAGACCCAGCGCAGCGGGATGGGCCCGCGCCGATTGCCGGGCAGCTCGTCGTCCAGGGAGAGAGCGGAGACGGCCCGGCGCGACGCTTCGCAAGCGGCCAGGAAAGACTCCCGGACCGAGGCGATCGTGTCGGAGTCGTCCAGGTGGAACGACTCGTCGGGGTCGCCGGGAATGCCGATGTCGGCGCGGGACCGCCCGGTGACGGCCTCGTCGAACCACACCTTCTCGACGAAGGTCGCGTGTTTCACCAGGCCCAGCAGGGTGGTGCGGGACGGCACGAGCGACCGGCGCACCTGCTCCTCGGTCAGATCGTCGAGGCAGTCGTGCAGAGCCTGGCGGTGCTCGTCGAGGAAGACCTCGAACTGGGCTCGTAACGGCTGGTGAAGGACGTCGTCCGCGGAGATCATGACCGAAGCATGTCAAGCGTGGTGGCCCCGGATCAACCCGGGGCCACCAGCGCTACAGCGTTCCGCCGCCCCCGCCGAGGCCGGGCTCGATGGTCGCCTGCTGCGTGGCGGCGCCGGCCGCCCGCGGGGCACGGCCCTTGCGACGGGTGCGCCGGCTGAGCCAGCCCGCGAACGCGGTGAGCAGCGAGTTGATAATGATGTAGATGATCGCCGCCACGATCGCGGCCTGCACCACGTTGCCGAAGTTGGCCGAGAGGTTGTTGACGCCCAGCTGGATCAGTTCCCCGTACGAGATGATGTAGCCGAGCGCGGTGTCCTTGACCAGTACGACGAGCTGGCTGACGATCACCGGCAGCATGGCCCGCGCCGCCTGCGGGATGAGCACGTGGGTCATCACCTGGCTCTTGCGCATGCCGATCGCGTACGACGCCTCGCTCTGCCCCCGGGGCACCGAGTGCACACCGGCCCGGAACGCCTCGGCCAGCACCGACCCGTTGTACAGGGTCAGGCCCAGCACCACGGCCCAGAAGATCGACATCGGCTGCTCGGTGATGAACGGCACCCCGAAGAAGATGAAGAACATCAACAGCAGCAGCGGTACGGCCCGGAAGAACTCGACGACCGCACCGGCGGGCAGGCGCACCCACCAGTGGTCGGAGAGCCGCCCCACGGCGAAGATGATGCCGAAGGCCAGCGACAGCACCATGGCGACCGCGGCCGCCTGCAGGGTCGCCAGCAGACCGGGCAGGATGTAGTCCTGCCAGGTGCTCGCCTGGGTGAACGGCTCCCACAGGCTGCCCGCCCACTGGCCCTTGGCGTCGAAGCGCGAATAGATCCAGTAGAGCAGCGCGACGAGGCCGATGCCGAAGACGATCGTCAGGATCAGGTTGCGCGCCTTGGCCCTGGGCCCGGGGTGGTCGTAAAGAACGGCGTCGGTGCTCATGGCGTCTCTCCGCTTCGCTCCGAGCCGGCACGAGCGTTCGAGTCGGCACGAGCATCCGAGCCGGCACGAGCACGTGTGCTGCTGAGCCTGATTGTTCGCTCGCTCACCTCTTCACCGCCAGGCGGCCGGCCAGCCAGCCGAACGCGTAGCCGGTGGGGATCAGCACGACCGCGAAGGTGCCGGCGAAGACCAGGAAGATCGCGATGACGGCGTTGCCGTTCGCGTTGATCAGGTCCTTCATCGCGTTCGACGACTCCATCAGGCCGATCGTGCCGACGATCGTCGAGTTCTTGCAGAGCGCGATGAGGATGCTGCCCAGCGGCGCGATCACGGCGCGGCCGGCCTGGGGCAGGACGATCATCGTCAGTGTCTGGCGGAACGACATGCCGATCGCCCGCGCCGCCTCGGCCTGGCCCGGCGGGACGGTGTTGATGCCGGAACGGATCGCCTCGCACACGAAGGCCGCGGTGTAGACGGACAGGCCGACCACGCCGAGCCAGAAGTTGTTGAGGTCGATGTCGTCGGCGATCGAGAAGCCCAGCGTCGAGAAGAGACCGAAGTAGCAGAAGAAGATGATCAGCGTGAGTGGCGTGTTCCGGAAGATGTTGACCCAGGCCGTGCCGAAGCCGCGCAGCACCGGGACGGGGGACACGCGCATCGCGGCGAGCAGCACGCCCAGGATCAGCGCACCGGCGCCGCCGGCCAGGGTCAGCTTCAGGATCCAGAGGAACCCGGTTATGTACACGTCCCGGTTGGCCGGGTCGGAGAAGACGTCCATCGGCACCTTCGGCAGTGAATAGGGGCAAAGGGCGGCGGGGCCGGTTTCCCGGCCCCGCCGACCATCAGAGGATCAGGCGCAGTTGCTGAGCTTGCTGGCGTCGAGCTCGGGCGCCGGGGTGCCGCTCTTGCCCAGGGTGTCGTCCCAGGCCTTCTTGTACGAGCCGTCGGTGGCGGCCGCCTTCAGGATGTCGTTGATCTTGTTGCAGCCCGCGGTGTCGTCCTTCTTGAGGCCGATGCCGTACGGCTCCTCGCTGAACGGCTTGCCGACCACCTTGAACTTGCCGGCGTACTGTTCCTGGGCCGCGTAGCCCGCGAGGATGATGTCGTCGGTGGTGACCGCGTCGACCTGACCGCCGGCCAGCGCCGTCACGCACTTGGAGTACGTGTCGAACTGCTGGAGCTTGGCGTCCTTGTGCTCCTCCTGGATCCGCTTGGCCGGGGTCGAGCCGCTCACCGAGCAGACCCGCTTGCCCGCCAGCGACTCCGGGCCGGTGAGCGTCGAGTCGGTCGGAACCAGCAGGTCCTGGCCCGCGATGAAGTACGGCCCGGCGAAGTTGACGACCTTCTTGCGCTCGTCGTTGATCGTGTAGGTCGCCACGACGAGGTCGACCTGGCCCTGCTGGATGTACGGCTCGCGGTTGGCCGAGACGGTGGTCTTCCACTCGATGCCGGACTCGGGGACACCCAGGCCCTTAGCGATGATCTTGCCGATCTCGACGTCGAAGCCGGTGTAGGTGCTGCCGGACTGCAGGCCGAGGCCGGGCTGGTCGGCCTTGACGCCGATGACCAGCTTGCCGCTCGCCGCCTTGCCCTCGATGCCCTTGGCGGTGCTGCCGCTGCCGGTGCCCTCGTCGTCCCCGCCGCACGCGGCCACGGCCAGCGCCATGGTGAGCGCTCCGAGAGTGGCTGCCAATCGGGTGATGCGCATGGTTGTCGCTCCTCGAATTCTGTTCTGTCTTCTGGACTCAGTGCGTGAGGATTTTGGAGAGGAAGTCCTTGGCGCGGTCGCTCTTCGGGTTGGCGAAGAACTCGGCCGGGGGAGCGGACTCGACGAGCTGGCCGTCGGCCATGAACACCACGCGGTTGGCCGCGTGCCGGGCGAAGCCCATCTCGTGCGTGACGACGACCATCGTCATGCCCTCCTTGGCCAGCGAGGTCATGACCTCGAGCACCTCGCCGACCATCTCGGGGTCGAGGGCGCTGGTGGGCTCGTCGAAGAGCATCGCCTTGGGCTGCATGGCCAGCGCGCGGGCGATCGCCACGCGCTGCTGCTGACCGCCGGAGAGCTGGGCCGGGTATTTCTCGGCCTGGTTGGCGATGCCGACCCGCTCGAGGAGCGCCATCGCGCGCTCACGAACGACCGCCGGTTTCTCCTTGCGGACCTTGACGGGGCCGAGCATGACGTTCTGCAGGATCGTCTTGTGCGCGAACAGGTTGAAGGACTGGAAGACCATGCCGACCTCGCTGCGCAGCCGCGCGAGCGGGCGCCCCTCGGCGGGCAGCGGCTGCCCGTCGAAGATGATCGTGCCGTCGTTGATCGGCTCGAGCCGGTTGATCGCGCGACAAAGTGTGGACTTGCCGGAACCCGACGGTCCGATCACGACAACCACCTCGCCCTTGGCGACGGAGAGACTCACGTCGTCGAGAACGTGCAGCGGGCCGAACCACTTGTTCACCTTGTCGAGGACGATGAGAGCCTCGTCGGACACTGCTGGACCACCGTCCCTGTTCTTGCGGATCACCCGGATGGGCACACTCTATGTGGGCCCTTGTATCGGTTCACACCGAGAATGGTCACGGAGCGGTAACACAGACAGTGCGAGCGGCGAGCATTGTCCACCATGTTCGTTATGGCTGACATGGATCCGACAGGCGGCCTCTGGAACTGGGCGGCTTCCGCGTCCCTTTCCGAGGAACGGGTCCACGCCGCGCTCGCGGGGGCGCTGGAGCGCACGGTCGTGCCTCTCGGGCCGGAAACCGTCGCCGGCGCCGTGTTGTGCGATGTCTATCACGTCGGCGGCGACTTTCCGACGCTGATCGATGTCTACCTGGCCCCGGAGTCCCTGGCCGAGGCCACGGCGGCCAGCGCGGTCGCCGTCCGGCTCGAGGTGGAGATCATCCTTCCGGACGACACGCTCGACCCGACCAGGTTCGTGCTCGCCCGGCCCGACGGCAGCCTGGGGCTGGTGCACGCCGACGAGGTCGAGACCGACGACGGCCCGGAAAGGCGCCGCGTACGTCCGTGCACCGGCGGCCTCACCGGGTGCGAGCGGCCTGCCGCCTGAGCGAGGCACGGCGTACGCTGGCTCCTTGCCATGACTACTGAGCTGCAGGGCGCCACCCGCACGTACGACGTGCGCACGTACGGCTGCCAGATGAACGTGCACGACAGCGAGCGCATCTCCGGTCTGATGGAGGACGCGGGTTACGTGCGTGCCGCCGATCCCGAGTCGGCCGACGTCGTGGTCTTCAACACCTGCGCCGTACGGGAAAACGCCGACAACCGCCTCTACGGCAACCTCGGGCATCTGCGCCCCACGAAGCTGAAGAAGCCGGACATGCAGATCGCGGTCGGCGGCTGCCTGGCGCAGAAGGACCGTGGCGACATCGTCAAGAAGGCGCCCTGGGTCGACGTCGTCTTCGGCACCCACAACATCGGCTCGCTGCCCGCCCTGCTCGAACGCGCTCGGCACAACTCCGAGGCCGAGGTCGAGATCCTCGAGTCGCTCGAGGTGTTCCCCTCGACGCTGCCGACCAAGCGCGAGTCCACGTACGCGGGGTGGGTCTCGATCTCGGTGGGGTGCAACAACACCTGCACGTTCTGCATCGTGCCGTCGCTGCGCGGCAAGGAGAAGGACCGTCGGCCGGGCGAGATCCTGGCCGAGGTCGAGGCCCTGGTCGCCGAGGGCGTGCTCGAGGTCACCCTGCTCGGGCAGAACGTGAACTCGTACGGCGTCGAGTTCGGCGACCGGCTGGCGTTCGGCAAGCTGCTGCGCTCGACCGGGTCGATCGAGGGCCTGGAACGGGTGCGCTTCACCAGCCCCCACCCGAAGGACTTCACCGACGACGTGATCGCCGCGATGGCCGAGACCCCCAACGTCTGCCACTCGCTGCACATGCCGCTGCAGTCGGGCTCCGACCGTGTGCTCAAGGCCATGCGCCGCAGCTATCGGCAGGAGAAATACCTCGGCATCATCGACAAGGTGCGGGCCGCCATGCCCGACGCCGCGATCACCACCGACATCATCGTGGGCTTCCCCGGCGAGACCGACGAGGACTTCGAGCAGACCCTCGAGGTCGTCCGGCGGGCGCGGTTCTCCAGCGCCTTCACGTTCCAGTATTCGAAGCGCCCCGGCACGCCCGCCGCGGTCATGGCGGAGCAGCTGCCCAAGGCCGTCGTGCAGGAACGTTACGAGCGCCTGATCACCCTGCTCGAAGAGATCACCTGGGCCGAGAACAAGAAGCTCGTCGGCGAAAAGGTCGAGGTGCTCGTCGCGGTCGGCGAGGGGCGCAAGGACGAGCGTACGGGCCGGATGAGCGGCCGGGCCCGGGACGGCCGGCTGGTGCACTTCGCCACCGGCGGTCTCACCCCGCGCCCCGGCGACATCGTCGAGACCGTGGTGACCTACGCGGCCCCGCACCACCTCAACGCCGACGGCGAACCGCTCACCCACCGCCGCACCCGCGCGGGCGACGCCTTCGAGGCCGGCCGCACCCCGAAACTCAAGGGCGTCTCGCTGGGCCTGCCGTCGCTCGGTGTCCCGGCCCCGCTGCCGGCGGCCGAGGGCTGCTCGCTCTGATCCGCTCCAGCAGCGCGCTCGTCGCGGGCGGGTCGGGCGCTTCGCCGGCGACCGCGACGAGCACCCGCCGGGAACGTCCGGGCAGCGGCGCCACCCGTACGAGCTCGTTGCGGTGTGCCGTCAGCGCGAGCTCGGGCAGCGTCGTGACTCCCAGATCGCGCGCGACCAGCTGCTGGGCCGCCACGTAGTCGTCGGTGGTGAAGCGGATGTCGGGCGTGAACCCCTCGGCGGCGCACGCCCGCAGCAACTCGTCGCGGCAGCGCTCACAACCGCCGATCCAGCGCCGGTCACGATGGTCGGCCAGCCGGTCACCGGGCCAGCCGGCGGGCCGCACCAGGTAGGTCCGGTCCGCGAACAACTCCTCGGTGCGCAGGCCGGCCACGTCGGGCCCGTCGTCGTGCGTGAAGATCACGGCGACGTCGACCTCGCCGCGCCGCAGCAGATCGATCGCCTCGGGCGGCTCGGCCTCACGGAACCGCAGGTCGATGCCGGGATGATCGGCGTCGAAGGCGGCCGCCGCGGCGGGCACGAAGGTGCCGAGGGCCGACGGAAAAGCCGCCAGCCGTACGCGTCCCGCCCGCAGCCCGGAATGCGCCGCCAGCTCCTCCTCGGCGGCGTCGAGCCGGCCCAGGATCTCGCCGGCGCGATCGGCCAGCAGGCGCCCCGCCTCGGTCAGCCGGATCCCTCGGCCGACCCGCTGCACCAGCCGGCTGCCCGTCTCGGCCTCGAGCCGCGCCAGGTGGTGGCTCACCGAGGGCTGGGCGTAGTGCAGCGCCTCGGCCGCGGCGGTGACCGAGCCGTGTTCGGCTACGGCGACGAGCACGCGCAGCCGGGTGACGTCGAGCATGACCCCAATCTATCGACGCTGTCTATGGGTTGCCCACAGATTCGGCATTGGACCTATGGGTGCGTTCGGCCCACGATCGAGGCATGGTTTTCTCGTACGCCGATGTGCGCGCCGCCGTTCCGACGGTTTCCCGTCACCTGCCGCCCACCCCGATGTGGTCGTACCCCGTCCTGAACGCCGCCGTAGGGGCGACCGTGCACGTCAAGCACGAGAACACACAACCGGTCGGCGCCTTCAAGGCCCGCGGCGCCCTCAATCTGCTCGCGTCGTCGCCCGGCCGTGGCACGGTCACCTACTCGACCGGCAACCACGCCCAGTCGATGGCGTGGGCCAGTCACCTCTTCGACACCCCGTGCACGGTCGTCATGCCCGCCGGCGCCAATCCGGGCAAGGTGGCCGCCGTCCGGGCCTGGGGCGCGACCGTGGTCCTGACCGGCGACGTGCTGGCCGACGCGGAGGCCCACGCCGTCGAGCTGGCCCGCGAGACCGGTCAGCTGCTGGTGAGCCCGGGCGACACGCCGCAACTGCCGGCCGGCGTGGGCACCCTGTACGTCGAGGTCCTGACCGCCCACCCGGACCTGGACGCGATCGTCGTGCCGGTCGGCAGCGGCACCGGCGCGGCGGCCGCTGCTGTGGTCGTCGAAGCTCTCGCGCCCCGATGCGAGGTGATCGCCGTACAGTCGTCGGCCTCACCCGCCGCCCACGACTCCTGGCGTTCCGGTTCGCCGTGCACCCGCCCCAACCGCACCCGCGTCGAGGGCCTGGCCACCGGTCGCGGCTACGACCTGCCCCAGCAGATCCTCCGCAAGCACCTGACCGACTTCGTGCTGGTGTCCGACGCCCGCATCACCGAGGCCCAGCGCCTGCTTGCGACCTCGGCCCACACGCTCGCCGAGGGAGCGGGCGCCGCCGCCCTGGCCGCCCTGCTGGAGTTCCCGGACCGCTTCGCCGGCCGCGAGGTGGCCGTCATCTGCACGGGCGGCAACGCCTCCCCTGCCGAGCTGGCCGAACTGGCCGTTCCCTGACCCGGCAGCACCGCGAAAGGGGCGCTACGGCCCGGACCACGCAGTGAGCCGGGCCCGGAAGGGGCGGGACATGCGGACCGGGGGCCCCTCGGAGGTTTGAGGAGCCCCAGGACGCGTACGGGAAATTGGTTTCAGGAGGCCTGCTCGGCGAGAGCCAGGAACTGCTTCTTCGAGTTGAGCGCCTGCTCGGCTTCCTTGACGCGCTTGGCGTCGCCGGCCGCCTTCGCCCGTTCGAGACGCTGCTCGGCCTCGGCCACCTGCTCGCGCATCTGCTGGAGCAGCGGGTTGTCCTGCGGGGTGGTCTTGCGCCAGGCCGAGTCCATCGCCACGCGGATGCGTTCCTCGGCGGCCCGCCAGCGACGGTCGAGCGAGGCGGCCGACTCACGCGGCACCCGGCCGGCGTCGTGCCACGCGGCCTGGGCGTCACGCAGCTTGTTCTGAGCGCCGCGCGGGTCGGCGTCCACGTCGAGCGCCTCGATCTCGGCCAGGATCGCCAGTTTCTTGTCGAGGTTGCCCTTGTACTCGGCGTCGCGGGCCGAGAAGACTTCACTGCGGCGGGTGAAGAACGCGTCCTGAGCGGCCCGGAAACGTTCCCAGAGGCGCTGCTCGGCCTCCTTGGCGGCGCGCGGCGCGGCCTTCCACTCGGCCATCAGCTCCTTGAGCCGGTTGGCCGTGGCCGACCACTCGGTCGAGTCGGACAGGCTCTCGGCCTCGGCGACCAGTTCTTCCTTGGCCGTCTGGGCCTGCTTGCGCTGGCCGTCGAGGGTGGCGAAGTGGGCGCCGCGGCGGCGGGTGAAGCCGTCACGCGCCGTCGCGAACCGCTTCCACAGCTCGCCGTCGGTCTTCTTGTCGACGCCGCGGATCGTCTTCCACTCGTCGAGGATCTCTTTGAGCCGGTCGCCGGCCGACTTCCAGCCGGTGGACTCGGCGGCGATCTTCTCCGCCTCTTCCACCAGGGCCGTCTTGCGGGCGACAGCCTCGATCCGGGCCGTCTCGCGGGCCGCACGTGCCTCGCCGGCCTTCTCCTCGGCCAGCGCGGCCAGGCGGTCGAGCCGGTTGGCGAGCCCGTCGATGTCGCCCACCACGTGCGCCTCGTCAAGCTGCTGGCGCAGGCGCTTGACACTGGTCAGCGAATGCGACGCGTCGGCCGCGCCGGACTTGAGGCGTGCCTCGACGAGCTCGACCTCGGTCACGAGGTCGGCGAAGCGCCGCGCGAAGTGGGCCAGCCCTTCCTCGGGGGTGCCCGCCTGCCAGGAGCCGACCACCCGGTCGCCCTCAGCGGTCTTCACGTACACGGTGCCGTCGGCATCCACGCGCCCGAAGGCCGTCCAGTCGTTCATGACCCATCCTCGTCTTCCCGGCATCACCGATCTCACCGGATCGGTGACCACCGCCACAGCGCAGTCGAACGCCTAGCTTCTCTACGGCATTCTTTCTCGCGCATTGTCACAGGTCCAACCCGGTTACGGGGAAGCGCCCGCGGATGACCGTGGCCAAACCTTGTCCTACCGTTGCTCCGTGCCGTTCGCAGGAGCTCCGCGCGTGATCACTGTCGTCGGGCCGACGGCGGCGGGCAAGTCCGCTCTCAGCCTCGCCCTCGCCCACGAGCTGGGCGGGGAGGTGGTCAACGCCGACTCCATGCAGCTGTACCGCGGCATGGACATCGGCACCGCGAAACTCAGCCCGTCCGAGCGTGAGGGCGTCCCGCACCACCTGCTCGACATCTGGGACGTCACGTTTCCCGCGGCCGTCGCCGAATATCAGGGCCTGGCCCGTGCGGCGATCGACGACATCCACGCCCGGGGGCGGGTTCCGCTGCTGGTGGGCGGGTCCGGTCTCTATGTGCGGGCCGTTCTCGAGGAGTTCGACTTCCCCGGCACCGACCCGCAGATCCGGGCGCGGCTGGAGGAGGAGCTGGCCCACGCCGGGCCTTCCTCCCTGCACGATCGTCTACGTTCCCGTGATCCGGTGGCGGCGGAGAAAATTCTTCCCTCGAACGGGCGACGGATCGTGCGGGCGCTCGAGGTGATCGAACTGACCGGGCTGCCGTTCACCGCGGCCCTGCCGTCGCCCACGCCGCATTACCCGTCGGTTCAGATCGGGGTCGATCGCGAGGTGGCGGAACTGGACGAGCGGATCGCGCTGCGGGTCGACCTGATGTGGGCGGCCGGGCTGCTCGACGAGGTGCGCTCGCTCATCCCGTACGGGCTCAGGGACGGCCGTACGGCGTCGCGCGCGCTCGGTTATCAGCAGGCGCTCGCCGAGATCGACGGCCGAGCCACGGAGGAAGAGGCCAAGGCCGACACCGTACGGGGGACTCGCCGTTTCGTGCGGCGGCAGCGCTCGTGGTTCCGGCGGGACCCGTCGATCACCTGGCTCGACGGCGCCGCTCCGACGCTGTTGGCGGATGCGCTCGCGCTTACGGAATGATGGCGGCGTGCATTTCACCAAGGGCCACGGCACCGGCAACGACTTTGTGATCATCGAGGACGCCGACGGCGAGCTCGACCTGACCGCGGCGCAGGTCGCTGACCTGTGTCATCGGCGGTTCGGCATCGGGGCCGACGGTGTGCTGCGGGTGGTGCGCGCCGCCAAGGACCAGGCCGGGGCGGGCATGGCCGGCGAGGCCGAGTGGTTCATGGACTATCGCAACAGCGACGGCTCGATCGCCGAGATGTGCGGCAACGGGGTGCGGGTCTTCACGCGCTACCTGCTGGCGGCCGGCCTTGCCGCTTCGGGCGATTCCGGCATTCCGGTCGCGACGCGTGCCGGCGTCGTGCTGGCGGTGGCCGAGGGCGACCAGATCCGGGTGCACATGAGAAGCCCCCGGGTGTACGCGGCCGGCACCGCGACCACCGGTCCGCTGACGTTCCCGGGCGTGGCCGTCGACTGCGGCAACCCGCACCTGGTCTGCGGCCTGCACGACGGCCTGGCGCTGTCCTCGCTCGACCTGCACATGCCCCCCGGCTTCGACAAGGGGCTGTTCCCGCACGGGGTCAACATCGAGTTCGTCGTCCCCGCCGCGCCGCTGCCCGAGACGGATCTGCATGTCGAGATGCGCGTGTACGAGCGTGGCTCGGGCGAGACGCTGTCGTGCGGCTCGGGCGCGCTGGCCGTCGGCGCGGTCGCCCTGCGGGACGCCGGGCTCGCCATGGGCACGGTCGCGGTCGACCTGCCCGGCGGCCGGTTGACGGTGACCCACGACGAGGAAGACCGCTGGTGGCTGACGGGTCCGGCGGTGCTGGTCGCCTCGGGTGAGCTGATCTGATGCACATCGTGGCGCACCGGGGCTATTCGGCCCTCGCCCCGGAGAACACGCTGCCCGCCTTCGCCGCGGCAGTCCTCGGCGGCGCGACGCTGATCGAGTTCGACGTGCGCACCACCGCCGACGACGTCCCCGTGGTCATCCACGACCGCACGCTCGATCGCACCACCTCGGGCTCGGGGCACGTCTGGGATCTCCCGTACTCGGAGGTGGCGGCGGCCGACGCGGGCTCGTGGTTCTCACCCGCCTACGCCGGGACGCGCGTGCCCACCCTCGCCGCCGTGCTGGAGCTGCTGGCCGACGCGTCGCTGCTCCTGGAGATCAAACCACCGGCCACGCTGCCGCAGGTCAAGACCATCGTCTCGCTGCTCGATCAGTACGGGCTGCGGGAGCGGACGATCGTGCAGAGCTTCGACCCTCAGATCGTGCGGCTGGTTCGCGAGGTCGACCCCTCCGTACGCCGGGGACTGCTGCGGCTGCGCTTCGAGGCGGACACCCTCGACCTGGCCGACGAGCTCGACGTGGTCTGCCTCAACCCGTCGACGGCCGACGTGCTGGGCGACCCCGGGACGGTGACGGCGCTGGTCGCGCGGGGGATCGACGTGATGCCGTGGACGGCCAACGACATCGCCGAGTGGGGGCCGCTGATTCGCGGTGGCGTCGCGGGCCTGATCACCGACCGCGTGGCGGAGCTCACGGGCTGGTTGGCGCACTGATCGCGGCGGCCCTGGTCGGTGACCAGAGCCGCCGCAACGCTCAGAAGGTTTCTTCCGGGGCCCCGTCGAGCTCGGCCTCCGGCAGCGCGGCGGCGTTGTGCGGCGCCGCCGGGCCCTTGACGGCGGCGCGGATGGCCGCGGCGACCGCCGGGGTGACCTTGGGGTCGAAGACGCTCGGGATGATGACCGTTGGGTTGATCTTGTCTTCGCCCACCACGTCGGCGATCGCGCGGGCGGCGGCCAGCGCCATCTCCTCGGTGAACTCCTTGGCGCTGACGTCGAGCATGCCGCGGAAGACGCCCGGGAAGGCCAGCACGTTGTTGATCTGGTTGGGCTGGTCGGAGCGGCCGGTGGCGACCACCGCCGCGTGCTGCCGGGCGGCCCGCGGGTCGACCTCGGGGTCGGGGTTGGCCAGCGCGAACACGATCGACCTGTCGGCCATCCGGGCGATGTCGTCGCCGCTCAGCAGGTTGGGCGCGCTCACGCCGATGAACACGTCGGCGCCCACGATCGCGCCGGGCAGGTCACCGGAGTAGTTGTCCTTGTTGGTGTGGTCGGCCAGCCACTGCCACGTCTCCGACATGTCCGCCATGCCGCGGTGCAGAGCGCCCTTGCGGTCGTACGCGATGATGTCGCCCACGCCCTGGCGCAGCAGCAGCTTCATGATCGCCGTGCCGGCGGCGCCCGCGCCCGACACCACGACGCGTACGTCCTCGAGCCGCTTGCCGACCACCCGCAGCGCGTTGGTCAGCGCCGCCAGCACGCAGATCGCCGTTCCGTGCTGATCGTCATGGAAGACCGGAATGTCCAGCTGCTCGCGCAGCCGGGCCTCGATCTCGAAACAGCGCGGCGCGGCGATGTCCTCGAGGTTGATTCCCCCGTACGCGGGAGCGATCGCCTTCACGATGCGCACGATCTCGTCGGTGTCCTGCGTGTCGAGCACGACCGGCCACGCGTCCACGCCGCCGAACCGCTTGAACAGCGCCGCCTTGCCCTCCATGACCGGCATCGCCGCGGCCGGCCCGATGTTGCCCAGCCCCAGCACGGCCGAGCCGTCGCTGACCACGGCCACGGTGTTGCGCTTGATCGTCAGACGGCGGGCGTCGGCCGGGTTCTCCGCGATCGCCATGCACACACGGGCCACCCCCGGCGTGTACGCGCGGGAGAGCTCGTCACGGGTGCGCAGCGCTACCTTCGACTGCACCTCGATCTTGCCGCCGAGGTGCAGCAGGAACGTGCGGTCGGAAACCTTGCGGACGTCGACGCCGTCCTGTTCCTCGAGCTGCTTGACGACCTGGTCGGCGTGGCTGGAGTCGGCGGTGTCGCAGGTGAGGTCCACGAGGACGCGAGTGGGGTCGGAGTCCACCACGTCGAGCGCCGTCACGATGGCGCCGGCCTCGCCGACACAGGTGGTGAGACGACCGATGGACGAGGCGTCCGCGGTCACTGCTATCCGGATCGTGATCGAGAATCCTGCGCTCGGCAGGCGGGTCGTCACCACGGTGTTCCCTCCGACATTGGTGGGTGCGTCACCGTAATCTTGCCCCTGCGGAATATCGGATTCCATCCGGGTGGTTGTACCTGTCCCAAGGCAGGTCCGCCGCCCTCAACCGGATTCACACAACGCCCCATCAAACGCCCGGCCACGTTATGTGGATGCGCCGAACACGCTGACGTGCCACGATCGGGGCCGAGGAGGTCACCTTTTGCGAAACACTTACCAGGCACCCGTACTAGAACTTGACGAACCGGACGTGACGTCCGGCGACCTCGAGCTCGAGGAGCGGCATTCGCTGCGGCGGGTCGCCGGTCTTTCCACCGAGCTCACCGACATCACCGAGGTCGAGTATCGGCAGCTGCGGCTCGAGCGGGTCGTTCTGGTCGGCGTCTGGACCGAGGGCAGCGTCTCCGACGCTGACAACTCGCTGACCGAGCTGGCCGCGCTGGCTGAGACCGCCGGTTCCCAGGTCCTCGAGGGCCTGATCCAGCGCCGCTCCCGTCCCGACACGGCCACCTTCATCGGCCGGGGCAAGGTCGACGAGCTGCGCGACGCGGTCGTCGCCACCGGCGCCGACACGGTCATCTGCGACGGCGAGCTCTCCCCGAGCCAGCTGCGCAACCTCGAGCAGCAGGTCAAGGTCAAGGTCGTCGACCGTACGGCGCTGATCCTCGACATCTTCGCCCAGCACGCGAAGAGCAAAGAGGGTAAGGCCCAGGTCGAGCTGGCCCAGCTGCAATACCTGCTCCCACGCCTGCGCGGCTGGGGTGAGTCGCTGTCCCGCCAGGGCGGTGGCGCCGGTGGCGGCTCGGGCGGTGGCGGCGTCGGGACCCGTGGTCCCGGTGAGACCAAGCTCGAGACGGACCGCCGCCGCATCAACCAGCGCATCGCGAAGCTGCGCCGTGAGATCAAGGCCATGCGGACCGTACGGCAGACCAAGCGCTCGCGACGGGCCACCAGCGGCACGCCGGCCGTGGCGATCGCCGGCTACACCAACGCCGGCAAGTCCAGCCTGCTCAACCGTCTGACCCAGGCCGGTGTGCTGGTCGAGGACGCCTTGTTCGCGACTCTCGACCCGACCACCCGGCGCACCGCGGCCGAGGACGGGCGCGTCTACACGCTGTCGGACACGGTGGGTTTCGTACGCCACCTGCCGCACCAGATCGTGGAGGCGTTCCGCTCCACGCTCGAGGAGGTCTCGTTCGCCGACCTGGTCGTGCACGTCGTCGACGGCGCCCACCCCGACCCCGAGGGTCAGGTCAGTGCCGTACGCGAGGTGCTGGCCGAGGTGAACGCCGACAGCATCCCCGAGCTTCTGGTGATCAACAAGGTGGACGCCGCCGACGAGGAGACTCTGCTGCGGCTCAAGCGCACGTGGCCCGACGCCGTCTTCGTGTCGGCGCGGTCGGGTCAGGGCATCGCCGACCTGCATCAGGCGATCGCGGCCAAGTTGCCCCGGCCGCCCGTCGACATGCGCCTTTTGCTGCCCTATGACCGTGGTGATCTGGTCGCCCGGATTCATCGAACCGGTCAGGTGCTGCAGACCCGCCATTTGGAGGAAGGCACCGAGTTGCGGGTGCTCGTCGACGAGCGGCTCGCGAGCGATCTGGAGTCGTTCCGCAACTGAGCGTTTCTCGCGACACGACCAGCTGGGCCGGGGTGAGCTGGGTTGATTAACGCGTAACACCGGCACGCGACGCCGCATGCGACACTGATCGGATGCGGCGTCTCGTGTTCCCGGTGATCGTGGCCTCCGGGCTGGTGATGATCGGCTCGTCCGCGGCGTTTGCCGAGGATCCGGCCCCCACGGTCAGCGCGCCCTCGGTGGCGGGCAAGAAGATGTGCGCGATCAAGGACGAGCGGATCACCGAGGCGTCCGGGCTCGTGGCCACGCGGTCGGGCTATGTCGTGATCAACGACAGCACCGACAAGAACGCCAACAAGCGCATCTTCTTCCTCGACGCCAAGTGTGAGGTCACCAAGGCCGTCAAGTACAGCGGCGACGGCCCGCTCGACCCGGAGGACCTGGTCCTCTCGTCCGACGGCGCGAAGCTCTGGATCGCCGACATCGGCGACAACAACTTCGACAACGACGAGAGCCGCCGCACCATCGGGCTCTGGTCGATCGCGGCCGACGGGAAGGGCGAGCCCGTTCTGCACCGGCTTTCCTATCCCGAGGGCGACAAGCACGACGCCGAGGCGCTGCTGCTCAACGGCGACGGCACCCCGCTGATCGTGACGAAAGAGATCGGCAAACCGGCCGGCGTCTATCAGCCGACCGCCCCGCTCAAGGCGAACAACAAAGAGGGCGTGCCGATGCGGCGCGTCGCCGAGATCCAGCCCTCGGCGACCCAGACCGCCGGCGGCCCGTACGCGCGGATCGGCAACAAGACGATCAGCGGCGGCGCGGTGGCGCCCGGCGGCGGCAAGGTCGTGCTGCGCACGTACACCGACGCGCTCGAGTGGGACGTGAAGAACGGCGACGTCCTCGGCGCGATCAAGGGCAAGCCGCGTACGACCGGCCTGCCGAACGAGACGCTGGGCGAGGCGATCACCTACAGCGCCGACGGCAAATACTTCTACACCACGTCCGACATGAGCGGCGAGACGGAACCGCCGAACCACATCCTTCGCTACACGCCCGCCACCACGGTCGCGACCGCGGCCAAGGACGGCGACGACTCCGGCGGCGCCTGGTACGCGAATCTCGAGCTCAGCGACATCACGTACGCGGTCGGCGGGGTCGGCTTGCTCGGCCTGATCCTTGTGGGCGTGGGCGCGATGGGCATCGCGCGGCACCGTAAGCGCGTGGCCGCTTCGCCGGATTCCGCCTCCGCCTCCGCCTCCTCCGACGACGACTTCAAGAACCCGCTCGAGGGTGAACCCGAGACCGAGCTGATCGGGGTCGGCGGGGCGCCGCAGCGTGCCGGGGTCTACGGCGGCGCGCGGCCGGTCAACGGCTCGGCCTCCGGGCCCAAAGCGGGGGTCTACGGCGGCAACACCAACGGTCAGCGGCCGGTCAGTGGCAAGCCGCAGGGTGGCCGGCCGGCCAACGGGCAGCCGGCGCGGGCCGGGGTCTACGGCGGGCCGCAGGGGGGTCAGCCTCCGCGCGGGCCGCAGGGGCAGCCGCCTCGGGGTCCGCAGGGTCAGCCTCCGCGTGGGCCGCAGGGGCAGCCGCCTCGGGGTCCGCAGGGTCAGCCTCCGCGTGGACCGCAGGGGCAGCCGCCTCGGGGTCCGCAGGGTCAGCCTCCGCGTGGACCGCAGGGGCAGCCGCCTCGGGGTCCGCAGGGTCAGCCCCCGCGCGGGCCGCAGGGTCAGCCCCGCGGGCCGCAGGCGCAACCTCCGCGTGGACCGCAGGGGCAGCCGCCTCGAGGTCCGCAGGGTCAGCCTCCCCGGGGGCCGCAGCCGCGCGGCGGCGGGGGCGTCTACGGCGGCGGCCAGGGTGGACCGCCGCCCTCGGCGCGCGGCGGTCGCAACGACTTCCAGCAGCGCCCCGAGGGCCGTTTCGACGGTTACGGCCCCCGGCGCTGATCTGTTCCTGCTCCTGATCGCCTATGGACGGCTTCCCGTCGCCCGGGCAGCTTCGGGCTGCACGCCGTCTCCGCGCGTGGGCTCACGCCGTCTCCGAATGGCCTCGCGCCGTCTCGGTGGGCTCACGCCGTCTCGGGTGGCCTCAGACGCGGCGCAGCACGGCCACGACGCGGCCCATGATGGTCGCGTCGTCGCCCGGGATGGGGTCGAACGCCGGGTTGGCCGGCATCAGCCAGACGTGCCCGTCGCGCTGCCGGTAGCTCTTCACCGTGGCCTCGCCGTCGATCATCGCGGCCACGATGTCGCCCGCGTTGGCCGTCGGCTGCTGCCGCACGACCACCCAGTCGCCGTTGCAGATCGCCGCGTCGATCATCGAGTCGCCCTTGACCTCGAGCATGAAGACCTCACCCTCGCCGACCAGCTCGCGCGGCAGCGGAAAGAACTCCTCGACGGCCTGCTCGGCCAGGATCGGGCCGCCGGCGGCGATGCGGCCCACCAGAGGCACGTACGCCGGCTGGGGCCGCGCCGAACGCAGGCCCTCCTCGTCGACCATCTCGTTGGGGGAGCGGACGTCGACGGCGCGCGGCCGGTTGGGGTCGCGGCGCAGGAAGCCCTTGGTCTCGAGCGCCTTCAGCTGATAGGCCACGCTGGACGGCGACACCAGGCCGACCGCCTCGCCGATCTCGCGGACGCTGGGTGGATAGCCGTAGCGCTCGACCCAGTCACGGATGAACTCGAGGATGCGCTTCTGCCGGGCGGTGAGGTCGGCGGTGACCGGCTCGGGGAACTGGCTGACCACCGGGGTGACCGATCGCAGCTGCGGCGCGTCGGCGGCACGCCCGCGGCTCGGTGTGCGGCGGCGCAGGGCCGATCCGCTGTCTGACTTGGTCTGATGTTGCCGGCTGCTCGTCCGGTCGTCGGTCGACACGTCCGCCCTCCCTGTCGGCCAGTGCCCCGTGGGGTGGGGCACGTGGTGCGTCCTGCGTTCGCGGAGCCGGGCTGACGCCGTGGGGATGGCGCCGGCCGGCTGACCCTCTTGAGGGAGAACCGTAATGGCGCGGTACGACATATTCAAACATCTGTACGACATTCTTCCGGCGTGTCGCCCGGAAGTGCTCGACTTCCGTACGCGTGTTCTGATAGACCGTCGTACGGGCGTTCGATCGAACGCCCGTACGAAGATCGTCTCCCGGTGGAGGAAGCGTCATGGTGGCGAACGGGTTTCGGCACGTCGAGCCTCCGCTGCGACTCACCCGTCGTGGCCGTGTCGTCGTCTTGGGTTTCCTCGTCGTGCTGGCCACGTTGGCCAGTGCCGTGTTGTTCACCACCGCGTCCCGGGCCGAGCGGCCGCCGGCCGGCCCGCCGCCCACTCTGGTGGTCCGGCCGGGCGACACCTTGTGGGACATCGCGACCCGCACGATGCCGCGCCGTGACGGCCAGGCCGCCGTCGAGGAATTGCGCCGGCTCAACGGCCTGTCGGGCTACGGCGTGGCCGCCGGCGATGTTTTGATCTTGCCGCGGGCCGCGTGATTGAGCGGTCCGTGACCGCCGGGTCCACCGCTCGTGTTGAGTCGGAAAATACGGCGCGCCGACCCGCCGGTGAACTTGCGCCCGTGTCCGCCGCGGCATAGCGTCTACCCCAACATCTAGTAGTTACAAGGGTGTAAGTCATCCACTGGTTGGGGTTCACCTCCACCGTTTATCTACAGGCCGTGAACGGCGTCAGCTGGTGAGTCACCGGCGAAACGTCGTGCTTTCGCGTGTCCGCAGACGATCGGCGGGGGGTGCTGGAGGGGGTTCCAGGTGCGCTGCCCGTACTGTCGCCACGCCGATTCTCGTGTGGTCGACTCGCGCGAGGCCGACGACGGTCAGTTGATCCGTCGCCGTCGATCGTGCCCCGAGTGCGGCAAGCGGTTCACCACGGTCGAGGAAGCGATCCTCGCCGTCGTGAAGCGCAGCGGTGTCACCGAGCCGTTCAGCCGGGCAAAGATCATGAGCGGGGTCCGCAAGGCCTGCCAGGGCCGGCCCGTCGACGAGGACTCGATCGCGCTGCTGGCGCAGAAGGTCGAGGAGACCGTCCGGGCCAAGGGCGCGGCCGAGGTGCCCAGCCACGAGGTGGGCCTGGCGATCCTCGCTCCGCTGCGAGACCTCGACCAGGTGGCTTATCTCCGGTTCGCCAGCGTCTACAAGTCCTTCGACTCGCTCGACGAGTTCGAAAAGGAGATCACGGCGTTGCGCGAGGCGACGATCGCCCGCGAGACCGGGGTCCGACACCCCGTGGCTCCGCGGTCCGGCGGTCGCGCACCACGAGCTTGACGGCAGTAGCGGCATTTTTCGAGGGGGAGCAGTATGGCCGGGGACGGCATCACAGCAGGTCGGCAGCGCAGCCGTGCGAACGGCGCGAGCGCGGCCGGCGGGGGGCTGCGGGTCGAGCGGGTCTGGACGACCGAGGGAGTCCACCCGTACGACGAGGTCGAGTGGGAGCGCCGCGACGTCGTCATGACGAACTGGCGGGACGGCTCGATCAACTTCGAGCAGAAGGGCGTCGAGTTCCCGACCGCGTGGAGCGTCAACGCGGCGAACATCGTCACCACGAAGTACTTCCGAGGCGCGGTCGGCACGGCCGATCGTGAGTGGTCGCTCAAGCAGCTGATCGACCGCGTCGTCTCGACGTACCGCAAGGCGGGCGAGAAGAACGGCTACTTCGCCTCGAAGGCGGACGCCGAGCTGTTCGACCACGAGCTCACCTGGATGCTGCTGCACCAGGTGTTCAGCTTCAACTCGCCGGTCTGGTTCAACGTCGGCACCAAGTCGCCGCAGCAGGTCAGCGCGTGCTTCATCCTGTCGGTCGACGACTCGATGGACTCGATCCTCGACTGGTACAAGGAAGAGGGCCTGATCTTCAAGGGCGGTTCGGGCTCCGGCGTGAACCTGTCCCGCATCCGCTCGTCCAAGGAGCTGCTGTCGTCCGGGGGGACCGCCAGTGGCCCGGTGAGCTTCATGCGCGGCGCCGACGCGAGCGCCGGGACGATCAAGTCCGGCGGCGCCACCCGCCGCGCCGCCAAGATGGTCATCCTCGACGTCGATCACCCCGACATCGAGGAGTTCGTGCGGACCAAGGCGCGTGAGGAAGACAAGATCCGCGCCCTGCGGGACGCCGGCTTCGACATGGACCTGGGCGGCGACGACATCGTCTCCGTGCAGTACCAGAACGCCAACAACTCGGTCCGCGTCTCCGACGAGTTCATGCGGGCGTACGAGGAGGGTGCCGAGTTCGGCCTGCGGGGGCGGCTCGACGGCGAGGTCATCGACAAGGTCGACGCCCGCAAGCTCTTCCGCGACATCGCCCAGGCCGCCTGGGAGTGCGCCGACCCCGGCCTGCAGTACGACGACACCATCAACGACTGGCACACCAACCCCGAGACCGGCCGGATCACCGCGTCCAACCCGTGCTCGGAGTACATGTCGCTGGACGACTCGTCCTGCAATCTGGCCTCGCTCAACCTGATGAAGTTCCTCAAGGCCGACGGCGGCTTCGAGACCGAGAAGTTCGTCAAGAGCGTCGAGTTCATCATCACCGCGATGGAGATCTCGATCTCGTTCGCCGACTTCCCGACCGAGAAGATCGGCATCACCACCCGCGCGTACCGGCAGCTCGGCATCGGCTACGCCAACATCGGCGCCCTGCTGATGGCGTCCGGCCTTCCGTACGACTCGGAGGCGGGCCGCAGCGTCGCCGCCGCGATCACCTCGGTGATGACCGGCACGGCGTACCGTCGCTCGGCCGAGCTGGCCGGTGTCGTCGGTCCGTACGAGGGTTACGCCCGCAACGCCGACGCGCACAAGCGCGTCATGCGCAAGCACGCCGCGGCCAGCGACGAGATCCGCCCGGCCCACCCGATCGCCGCCGAACTGGCACGCGAGGCCGGCAAGCAGTGGCAGACCGGCCTCAAGATCGGCGAGAAGAACGGCTGGCGCAACGCCCAGGCGTCCGTGCTCGCCCCCACCGGCACCATCGGCCTGATGATGGACTGCGACACCACCGGCATCGAGCCCGACCTGGCCCTGGTCAAGTTCAAGAAGCTCGTCGGCGGCGGCTCGATGCAGATCGTCAACCAGACGGTCCCGCGCGCGCTGCGCAGCCTCGGCTACCCCGAGGAGCAGGTCGAGGCGATCGTCGAGCACATCGCCGACCACGGCAACGTCGTCGACGCGCCGGGCCTCAAGCCCGAGCACTACGCGGTCTTCGACTGCGCCATGGGCGAGCGGGTCATCTCGCCGCTGGGCCACGTGCGCATGATGGCAGCGGTGCAGCCGTTCATCTCGGGTGCCATCTCCAAGACGGTCAACATGCCCGAGACGGCGACCGTGGAAGAGATCGAGGAGATCCACTACCAGGGCTGGAAGCTCGGCCTGAAGGCGCTCGCGATCTACCGCGACAACTGCAAGGTCGGTCAGCCGCTCTCGGCCGCCGGTAAGAAGGTCACCGCCGCCGAGGCCGAGCCGGCCGCGTCGACCGAGGTCGAAAAGGTCGTCGAGAAGGTCATCGAGTACCGCCCGGTCCGCAAGCGGCTGCCCAAGAAGCGCCCGTCCGAGACGGTGTCCTTCTCGGTCGGCGGCGCCGAGGGTTACCTCACCGCGTCTTCCTACCCCGACGACGGCCTCGGCGAGGTCTTCCTCAAGATGTCGAAGCAGGGGTCGACGCTGGCCGGGGTCATGGACGCCTTCTCGGTCGCGATCTCGATAGGCCTGCAGTACGGCGTCCCGCTGGAGACGTACGTCAGCAAGTTCACCAACATGCGCTTCGAGCCGGCCGGCATGACCGACGACCCGGACGTGCGCATGGCGGCATCGGTGATGGACTACATCTTCCGCCGCCTGGCGCTCGACTTCCTGCCGTACGACACCCGGGCCGACCTCGGTATCTTCACCGCCAAGGAGCGCGCCGCCCAGGTGCAGGCCGAGGCCGCCGCCGAGGCAGCCGCAGTCGACCTGGCCGGCATGGCCGCGTCCGCCCCGGTCTCCGCCCCGGTCGGCGCGACAACCGCTCCCGCCGAGTCCACGATCCCGACAGCCGAACCCGAAAAGGCCGCCCCCACCGCGGTCGGCTCCTCCACCGAGCTGCTCGAAATCGTGACCGGCCACTCCGCCGACGCCCCGCTCTGCTTCACCTGCGGCACCAAGATGCGCCGCGCCGGCAGCTGCTACGTCTGCGAAGGCTGCGGCTCCACCTCCGGCTGCAGCTGACCCACTTCCGGTGAGTAACTCCTGAGCCCGGCAACAGTTGCCTCCCGCCCGATTCCAGGGCGGGAGGCAACTGCTTTTCTCCACCCCCGGCACACCACCACCCGACGTGATCTCAGCTTGTCGGCCCGGCGTGGCGAGGCCGTCATCTCAGGCGCGCGAGTTCCTCGAAAGTCGCGAGCGTCGGCAGGTGGGTCAGCAGGTGGCGGACGTTGCGGTCGGCGTACCGGGCGTCCTCGTCGTCCGCGGCGTTGAGCGCGAGATCCACCTGCCCGGCCACATAGTTCTGCAGCGCGATCGCCGTCCCGCGGAAGTCGGTCAGCCGCACCGGCCGCGTCGTTCCGGAACGTGAGCGGTAGCCGTCGAGCAGCGCCCGCGCCCCGGCAAGGTTCACGCCTCCGTTCGGGTCGACGGCCCAGTTGGCCAGCACGGCCGCGAGTTCCCATTCCGGTGGCAGCCCGCCCGCGTGCTCCCAGCCGCTCACGACCAGAGACCCAGAGGCAGCCCGTACGTTCCCCGGGTTGAAGTTGTTGTGACACAGCACCGGTTCCGTGGTGTCGGCATGACCGTCCCCGATGGACTGAAGCTCGGCCAAGGCCGGGAGCGCGGAAACCAGCACCGGCGCCCAGCCCGCGCCCTTCGCCGTGGCCAGGTCGGCGAGCTCGGCCCAGCTCCTCGAGGTGAGCCGGCGATCGTTCCAGGGGCAGATCCCGTCCGCCGGGAAGTGCAGGCCGTGCACGATCGCCAGCAGCTCCCCGACCTGCCGGGTGACGGCGGCGCTGACCGGCGCGGCGAGGGGTGGCCCCGACGGGACAGACTCGTAGACCCGCCAGCGGTTGCCGCCGACCTCCTCCACGACCCGGCCGTCGAGGCTGCGGACCGGGCGGGGCACCGTCACCCCGGCCCCCAGCGCCGCCTCCTGGAAGCGGGTGTTCTCTTCGCCGTCGGTGACGGGGTAGACGTCGTCGACTGTCCGGACAGCCCAGCGGCCGAGCGCCGTCTCGAGCAGCCAGCGGCGGCCCATCTCGTCCGGCCGGGCCAGCGACCGCATCACGATCACCGGGCCCAGGCCGTACCGGGTCGTGATCTGCTCGGCGAGCGCATGGCCGGCTTCGACGGCGCCTCCGCGGCCACGGTCGACCTCGGCTTTGAGGTCTGTCCAGCTGCGGAAGCCGTACTGCTGGGCCAGTGAGGTTTGGGCCTCGGCCAGGGTCGCTTCGGGACGGGTGTCGCGCAGCCCGGCCAGCAGGTCCTTGGCCTGCCGGCGCAGATGGTCGAGGTGGGGGTTGTCGGGCAGGGTCTTCATCGGAACCTCGCTCAGCGCCCGGACCCGCACGGGCGGTCAGAGCGTCGGCATCCGTCGCCCAGCCGGCAACACGTGGGGTGGCTTCAAGCCTTCCGGCGGGTCTCGGCGCGCTCCCCGGCACGCGCTTCGACCCTAACCCGGGCCGAAGGACGACGCCAGGTTTAACGTGTAAGTTGAGGTTGTGACCGCTACCGAGATCGATCGCCCACGCCTCGAATCGGCCAAGGTGGCAGTCGGTTTCACTTTCGCCACCAACGGCCTCGCGTACGCGGGCTGGCTCGCCCGCGCCCCCGCCGTGCGCGACGGTCTGGAACTCTCCGCCGCGGGTTTCGGGCTGCTCCTGCTCTGCCTGTCGGTGGCCGCGATCAGCGCGATCCCGCTGGCCGGCCCGCTCGTGCAACGTGTCGGCCCGGCCCGCGCGGTGCTGATCGGCAGCACGTCCATGGTTCTCGGCCTCACCGGCCTGGCCACTGGCACGCTGCTCGGCTCGGTGCCGCTGGCCGGGCTGGGCCTGGTGCTGGCCGGCCTGGGCAACAGCACGTGGGACGTCGCCATGAACGTCGAGGGCGCCGACGTCGAGCGCCGCCTCGGTCGCACGATCATGCCCCGCTTCCACGCCGGTTTCAGCCTCGGCACGGTGCTCGGCGCGGCCTTCAGCGCCGTCGCAGCGGCCACCGGTCTGCCGATCTGGGCGCAGCTCTACCTCACGGCGGCCCTCGCGGCGGCGGTGACTGGCCCGACCGTACGCCGGTTCCTGCCTTACCATCCTCTGCCGGCCGGCCAGAAGCCCGCGATGAGCGTCGGCCAGGCCTGGCGTGAGCCGAGAACCGTGCTGATCGGCCTGGTCATGCTCGGGTTCGGGTTCACCGAGGGCACCGCGAACGACTGGCTGGCCATCGGCCTCGTCGATGGTTATCAGGCCGGCGAGACGACCGGCGCGATCGCGTTCGGCGTCTTCGTCACCGCGATGACCTTGGGCCGGCTCTTCGGCGGCTACGCCATCGAGCGCTGGGGCCGTGTCCGCACCCTGCGTGTCACCGCCGCCTCAGCCGCCCTCGGCCTGCTGCTGGTCGTCTCCGGAACCGCTGTCCCGTTGGCGATCGCCGGCGCCCTGCTGTGGGGCGCGGGCGCTTCCCTGGGCTTCCCGATCGGCATGAGCTCCGCCGCCGACGACCCGGCCCGCGCCGCCATCCGCGTCTCGGTGGCAGGCTCGGTCGGCTACGGCGCTTTCCTGGCCGGCCCTCCCCTGATCGGCTTGCTGGCCGAGCACCTCGGCGTCCTCCAGGCCATGCTCTGCGTCTTCGGCGCCCTCGCCATCGGCCTCCTGGCCTCCGGCGCCACCCGCCCCCTCCCGCATGCCCGCGACTGACAGAGCCCCCTGGCCGACGGCGATGCTCAGTCCCGCGAGCTGCCCGCCCCGCGTCGACGACGAGACCGCCGAGATGTACCGCGCCGGCTGGGAGAGTTGCCTGTCCTGTCCGGCCGCTACTTCGCCCGCAGGAATTCGGTGATGAGGCCGGCCAGCACGGTCGGCTGCTCGATCACCATGGCGTGCGAGGCGTCGGCGAGCTGGATGAACCGAGGGTGTCCGGCCGCTCGCACCTGCTCCAGCAGATAGCGGCGGTGCGCCTCGTACAGCTCGGCGAACGGCTCCTGCTCGGGCAGGTTCCGCGTGGCCAGCACGACCAGTTCCGGGCACGACGTCCCGGCGTACACCGGTCCAAGATCAAGACCGTTCATGAGCGTACGCAATTGGGTGGTCACGGCGGCCGACGGGCGCATCGACGTCTCGCCGTTGTCGTGTGCGAGGTTCCGCCGGAAGCCCTCGATCCAGACCTTCTCGTTGGCGCCCATGTCCCGCGCCGCGGCCCGCTGACGTTCGATCAGATCGGCCAGCTGATCAGCCTCGATCACCTGGCCCGCCATGGCCTCCGCCTGGTCGAACAATCCGTGCAGCCGGGCCAGCTCGGCGGCCGCTTTCTCCGGGTCCATCCCCGGCAGGTGCGCCGGTGTCGTGGGCGGCGGATTCCCGTCCAGGCTCACCACGCCGGGCGCCTCCGGATGCCGCTGACCCCACAACGCCGCCAGCATCCCGCCCAGCGAATGCCCGACGACGGCCGGTCGCTCGAGCTCCATCTGTACGCACACGGCCGCGAGGTCGCCCAGTGCCGTGTCCCACGTCCAGGCGCCCTCACCCGAACGCCCGTGCCCACGCAGGTCCACAGTGATCACCCGATGGTTGGGCCGCAGGGCGCGCGCCAGCGTGGTCATCGTGGCCAGGTTGCCTCCGGCCCCGTGCAGCAGGAGCAGCGGCGGCTGGTCTCCGCCGAAGTCGCGGATCGCTAGCGGCACGTCCCCCGCGTCGATCAGCCGATCATTGATCATCACTATCTCCCGGCAAGTCAGAGGTACCCGAAATGTCTTTTTGAGCTCGTACGGTCGTCGATGCGTCGGCCGCCGTCCTCGAGGAGCTCAACCGATCCCGTACGGCCGCCGAAGGCACCCCGCCGTCCGGGTGCCGCGGCAGGCGTCCCCGTTTCACCAGGTCGTGCACGCCCTGTCGGCTGATCCCGAGCATCGCGCCCGCGACGGCGTACGAGATCGACTCGGACCAGGGATGCCCGACCCGCCGCGCCACCACCCGCCCGAGCGGCGACGCCCACCAGGTGGCCGGCGGGTCGAACGGCCCGTCACCCGGATAGAGGGTCGCGATCAGCCGTGCCGCCGCCATCGTCGCGGCCGGGTCGTCGCCGTCGAGCAGGGTCGACGCCCACGTGCGCGCCCGCAGCCGCACCAGTCGTCGCAGCGCGTCGACCGCGTCGTCGCCCTCGAGCAGCACCTCGAGCGGATCCAGCAGCCGCACGTCGAGGAGCCGCACGATCTGCTCGACCAGCGCATCGTCCCGGGCCACGCCGCCATCCTCCCGGCGCTTGACGTCAAGTGTCAAGTTAGACAAGGCCCTGTCGCGCCAGTACGGTATGCCCCGAATCTCTCGGGAGGATCCTCTGGTGCGTGCGCTCGTCGTCGCAGTGGCCCTGCTGCTCGCCCTCACCGGCTGTGACAATCGCGACGACGAGGTGGACGCGGCTCCGCCACCGGTCAAGGTTGTCAAGCAGCCCGCGGCCTCGGCCGGCGGCGCCTGCATCCTCTGGGATTACGCCTTCATCGAGGAGAAAATCGGCGTCGCGTTCGACGTGGCCGCCTCCGACCAGGTCGCCGACACGTCGACGTGCGTCGTGCAGACCGCGGCCGCCGACTATCCCGATCTCATGCTGTCGGTGGTGGAGAGCACGAAGGCCAGCCCGGCGCAGTTCCTCAAAGACCTCAAGCCGGCCAAGTCGACCACCCTCAAGGGGCTCGGCAAGGCGGCGTACCGGCTCTACACCCCGCCCGCGGCTGGTCGCGGGCCGATCGTCGAGATCGGCTGGCTCAGCGACGCGAAGCAGTTGCAGACGCTGCGCTTCACCTTCGCCGCGAACGCGACAGCCGCCGCCGTGACCGCGATGAACCCGAAGCTCATCGCCCTCGCCAAAGCGATGGACACGACGGACGGCTGAGGACGTCTCGAACGGCGGTCAGTGGGCCGCGACGAACACCCGCGACGCGACCTCACGCGGCAGGCGGATCTTGTCGCCCGAGCGGTCTATGGTCACCCCGTCGCGCTCCTGAGCCACCGTCACCGTCGTGCCCGGGTCGATGCCGGCGGCGTGCAGCTGGCGCAGCACGTCGGCGTTGGTCTGCACGCTCTCGCAGATGCGCTGCACCACGACGCTGCCGGTGAGCCCGGGGAACGCCAGGTTGCGCTCGCCGGGGTTCTCGGCCTGCTCGGTTTCGTCGGCAGCGCCGAACGCATCCAGGCCAGGGATCGGATTCCCGTACGGGGATCGGGTCGGCTTGTTGAGGAGCTCGTAGACCTTCTTCTCGACCGAGTCGCTCATCACGTGCTCCCAGCGGCAGGCCTCCTCGTGGGCCTCCTCGTAGGGCATGCCGATGACGTTGACCAGCAGCAACTCGGCCAGCCGGTGCTTGCGCATGACGGCCACCGCGGTGGTGCGGCCGTCCTCGGTCAGCACCAGATGCCGGTCGTTCTCAATGGTCAGCAGGCCGTCACGCTCCATGCGCGCGACCGTCTGGCTGACCGTGGGACCGCTTTGGTGCAGCCGCTCGGCGATGCGTGCCCGCAGCGGCGGCACACCCTCTTCCTCGAGTTCGAGGATGGTGCGCAAATACATCTCGGTCGTGTCGATCAGGTCATGGTTGTGCAGTGACGCCTTCATGCTCCGACCTCCCAGCGGCCTCGGCGGACCGCCGGCCTCGCCCCGAAACTGGACGTGGCCGGGCTGATGACGAGCTTGTTCACAGTGCGGCCCTCCCAGCAGCGATAATACCTCGTCGCCGGGGGTTGACAGCCGCCCCGAGCAGGTGCACGCAGCCTACCCGACCTTCCGGGCAAGTGCCGCGAACAAAAAGCGTCGGTGGGGCGTGGCAGCATGACCGTCATGGTGGATCGGACAACCACGGTGGTGTGGGATCGGGCGCTGCTCGACTACGACATGGGCGAGCACCCGCTCAACCCGGTGCGGGTCGAGCTGACCATGGCGCTCGCTCGTGAGCTGGGGGTCCTCGACCGCCCAGGGGTGCGCATGGTCACTCCCGAGCCGGCCACCGACGCCGACCTGACCAGGGTGCATCACGCCGACTATCTCGACGCCGTCCGGCATGCGCCGCTCGACCCGTTCTTCCACGGCTGGGGTCTCAACACCGACGACAACCCGGTCTTCGAGGGCATGCACGAGGCCTCCGCGCGCATCTGCGGGGCGACCATCACTGCCGCCGAGGCTGTCTGGCACGGCACGACCACCCGGGCGGTCAACGTGGCCGGTGGTCTGCATCACGCCCTTGCGGGCCGGGCCTCCGGCTTCTGCGTCTACAACGATCCCGCGGTCGCCATCGCCCGCCTGCTCGACCAGGGCGCCCAGCGGGTGGCCTATGTGGATGTCGACGTCCACCACGGTGACGGCGTACAGGCCGCCTTCTACAACGACCCCCGCGTGCTGACGATCAGCCTGCACGAGACGCCGCTCACGCTCTTCCCCGGCACGGGCTTCGTCGAAGAGACGGGCGGCCCCGGCGCCGAGGGCTCGGCGGTCAACATCCCGCTCCCGCCCGGCACGGGCGATGCCGCCTGGCTGCGGGCCTTCTATGCGATCGTGCCCTCGGTGCTCCGCGCGTTCGCCCCCGAGATCATCTTCAGCCAGTGCGGCGCCGACGCCCACCGCCTCGACCCCCTGGCCGACCTGCGTCTCTCGGTCGACGGCCAGCGTGCGGCCTATCTCGCGATGCGCGACCTGGCCGACGAGCTGTGCGACGGCCGCTGGGTGGCGATGGGCGGCGGGGGTTACGCGCTGGTCGAGGTGGTTCCCCGCGCCTGGGCCCACCTGCTGGCCACGGTCACCGGCGCGCCGATCGAGCCGGCCACCCCGACCCCCATGCCCTGGCGCAAGTTCGCCGCCGAGCGTTGCCCCCGGGCCACCATCCCCGAGACGATGACCGACGGCGTCGAACCCGCGGTCGAGCACTGGCAACCCGGCACCACCCCCGACCCGGTCGACCGAGCGATCCTGGCCAGCCGCATGGCCGTGTTCCCCCTGCACGGCCTCGACCCCCACGACCCCCGCGACTGACCGCGCCCCGATTGCCCTGCAGTGAGGAGGAGAAGCGTGGACATCAGCGCTGACGTTCTGCTCTCCGACGGCAGTGCCGTCCACCTGAGACAGATTCGTCCGAGCGACGCCCCCGCCATCGTCGAGTTCCACTCCCGCATGAGCGAGCGCACCCGCTACCTGCGCTACTTCTCCCCCTATCCCCGCATCCCCGAGCGCGACCTCGCGCGTTTCGTCAACGTCGACCATCACGACCGCGAGGCCTTCGTAATCGTCAGCGGCTCGCGCATCATGGCCGTCGGCCGTTACGAACGCCTCGGCCCCGATTCGCCCGAGGCCGAGGTGGCGTTCGTCGTCGAGGACGCTCATCAGGGCCGCGGCATCGGCTCGGTCCTGCTCGAACATCTCGCCGAGGCCGCCCAGGCCAACGGCATCACCCGCTTCGTCGCCGAGGTCCTCCCCGAGAACGCCGGCATGCTCCGCGTCTTCAGCGACTTCGGCTATCAGGTGCAGCGCAAGTACGCCGACGGCGTGGTGCACCTGAGCTTCCCGATCGCGCCCACCGAGAAATCCCGCGAGGTGCAGGAGTCACGCGAGAAACTCACCGAGGCCCGCTCGATCGCCCGCCTGCTCTCCCCGCGCGGCGTCGCCGTCTACGGCGCCAGCGCCAGCGGCCAGGGCATCGGCGCGGCCATGCTCGGTCACCTGCGTGACGGCGGGTTC
Organism: Paractinoplanes brasiliensis; assembly: GCF_004362215.1. Lineage (NCBI taxonomy): Bacteria > Bacillati > Actinomycetota > Actinomycetes > Micromonosporales > Micromonosporaceae > Paractinoplanes > Paractinoplanes brasiliensis. The sequence continues at coordinate 4,982,186 of NZ_SNWR01000001.1, forward strand.
CCGGGTCCGATCGTGCCGGTGCACCCCAGCGCCGGCCGGGTGGGCGGGCTCCGGGCCTACCGTTCCGCCACCGAGGTCACCGAGTCGGGTGTGAACGTCGACCTCGCCCTGATCGCCGTGCCGCCCGAGGGTGTCGCCGCCGCGGTGGCCGACGCCGCCGCCAGTGGCGCGGGCGGCCTGGTGGTGGTGTCAGCGGGTTTCGCCGAGACCGGTCCCGAGGGCGCCGCCGCGCAACGAGCCCTGATCGAGCAGGCCCATGCGGCCGGGATGCGCGTGGTCGGCCCCAACAGCATGGGGGTGGCCAACACCGACCCCGCCGTACGCCTCAACGCGACCCTCGCCCCACGCCTGCCGATCGCCGGCCGGGTCGGGTTCTTCAGCCAGAGCGGTGCGCTCGGTGTCGCGCTCCTGGCCGAGGCCGACCGCCGTGGCCTGGGCCTGTCCAGCTTCGTCTCCGCGGGCAACCGGGCCGACGTCTCCGGCAACGACCTCCTGCAGTACTGGCAGGACGACCCCGGCACCGACGTCGTGATGCTCTATCTCGAGACGTTCGGCAACCCACGCAAGTTCGCCCGTCTGGCACGCCGCATGAGCCGGGTGAAACCCGTTGTCGCGGTCTCGTCGGCCACCCGCCCGGCCGGCCTGGCCGGCAATCTGCCCGGCCCCGACGTGCACGCGGTCACCGCGCTGTTCGCCCGCTCGGGCGTGATCCGGGTCGACACCGTACGGGAAATGTTCGACGTCGGCCTGTTGCTGGCCCACCAGCCCCTGCCCACCGGCCGCCGGGTGGCCGTGGTCGGCAACTCGTCGGCGTTGTCCCAACTGGCCGTGGCCGCCTGCCGGGCCAACGGGCTGACCGTCGCCGAGGGCTATCCGCTCGACATCAGCCCGCAGGGCGGGGCGCACGACTTCGCCGACGCGCTGGCCGACGCCGCCGTCGATGTCCGAGCCGATGCCCTGGTGGTGGTGTTCGCGCCGCCGCTGCCCGGCCAGCTCGCCGACGAGGACGCCGACTTCGCGGCCGCGCTGGCCAGTGTGGCCCTGGCCGGCGAGAAACCGACCGTTGCGACGTTCCTGCTGGGCAGCCTGCCCTCGCGGGTCCCGTCCTACCCGTCCGTCGAGGAAGCGGTTCGGGCCCTCGCCCGCGTCGCGACGTATGCCGACTGGCTGCGCCGTCCGCCCGGCCGGCTGCCGGTGCTCAAGGACGTGGATCCCGACGCCGCCTCGCTCGACGTGCCGCCGGCGGAGCTGCTGGCCGCCTACGGCATCGACGTGGTGCCGTCCACCCTGGCCACCAGCGCCGACGAGGCGATCGCGGCCGCGGAGACGCTCGGCTACCCGGTCGCTCTCAAGGCGGCCGGTGGTGCGTTGCGGCATCGCATCGATCTCGGTGCTGTCCGGCTCGCGCTGGCCGACGACGAGGACGTGCACTCGGCCTACGCGGAGCTGTCCGGAGCGTTCGGTCCCGAGGTGCTCGTGCAGACGATGGTGCGTGCGGGGGTGGCCTGCCGGGTCGAGGTCATGGAAGATCCCGCCTTCGGGCCGATCGTGGGCTTCGGGCTCGGGGGTGTGGCCAGTGAGTTGCTCGGCGACCTGGCCTGGCGGGCCGCCCCGCTGACCGATCGGGCGGCCGAGGCGCTGGTCGACGAGCCGCGCGCGGCGCCCTTGCTGCACGGCTATCGCGGTTCGGAACCGGTTGACCGCGCCGCGCTGATCGACCTGTTGCTGAGGGTGGGCCGTCTCGCCGACGACCACCCCCGGTTGCGCGGCCTCTCGCTCAACCCGGTTCTGGCCCGGCCCGACGGCTTCTCGGTGTTGCACGCGGCCACTGAGGTCGGTGACCCCGCCCGTCGCCCCGACACGGGTCCTCGTCGTCTGCGCAGCCCATGATCACCCCCTACGGGTAAGGGGTGTTGACGAGGGACCACCCGGTCGACCCTCGCGGGCGCCGGGTGGTCGAAGTGTTCGGGGCGGGTCAGCCCGCGTAGGCCTCGAGGCGGGATGCGCGCTCGGGGTCACGGAGCTTGAGCATGGTGACCTTCTCGATCTGACGGATGCGCTCGCGGCTCAGCCCGAATTCCCGGCCGACCTCGTCGAGGGTGCGCTGGCGGCCGTCGTCGAGACCGAAGCGCAGCCGGATGACGGCCGACTCGCGCTCGCTCAGCGTCGCCAGCACGATCTCGACCTCACTGCGGAGCTCGCCCTGGGCAGCGCCGGCGCCCGGCTGGGTGTGGTCGACCGCGGCCACGAAATCGCCGAGCGCGCTTTCCCCGTCCTCGCCGACCGCCTGGTCGAGGCTGACCGGCTCCCTGTCGTACGAGATCAGCTCGATCACCTGGAACTCCGGAACGTCCATGGCCTTGGCGATCTCGGCGATGCTGGGCTCGCGGCCGAGCGTGGCGGCCAGGTCGCGGCGGCTGCGGACCATGCGGTTGACCTGCTCGACCATGTGCACCGGGATACGGATGGTGCGGGCCTGGTCGGCCATGGCACGGGTGATCGCTTGGCGGATCCACCAGGTGGCGTACGTGGAGAACTTGTAGCCCTTGGTGTAGTCGAACTTCTCGACCGCGCGGATGAGGCCGAGGTTGCCTTCCTGGATGAGGTCGAGGAAGGCCATGCCCCGCCCGGTGTAGCGCTTCGCGATGCTCACGACGAGCCGCAGGTTGGCCTCGAGCAGGTGGTTCTTGGCGGCCTTGCCCTCCGCGACGATGATCTGCAGGAGGGGAATGAGGTCTTCGGCTGCCTCGGGGAGCTTCTCCTCCGCGTACAGGCCGGCCTCGATCCGCTTGGACAGCTCGACCTCTTCGACCGCGGTCAGCAGCCGGGTGCGGCCGATGCCGTTGAGGTACGCACGAACCAGGTCGGCGGAAACGCCACGCTCGTCCGTAGCGTCCAGGTCGGTCAGGAGCTCGACACCATCGGTCATGCTGTTCTCAACGGCAACCGCCGCCTTGGACTCCGACGCCTTCATCTGCAGGACCACCTTTCAGTCCCCTCCCCGCTGATTGCCGTCTCGTGCGTTCCCAGCCCTTGCGTGCCGGTGATCGATAGCTTGGCCCGGAGCGCGTTAAGCCGAGGTGAGGCAAGCGTCCAGGTGGCATGAATCAGGGAGAACCCTGACGTCGCCAAGCCGACAAGTGACCGGTTTGCCGGTACTCGCCGCGTGTTGCGCGCCGATACTGTTCCCCAAACGCCCTCAACGAGGAGATGGTTCAGTGGTCTTCAAAAAACTGATGCAGGCAATGGGAGTCGGCGGCCCGTCGGTCGAGACTGTGCTGGCCAACCCCAATTGCAGGCCCGGCGGATTCCTTGAGGGCCAGGTGCACGTCGTCGGCGGGGACCACGCCGTCGATGTCGAATATGTGGCAATTGGCCTGATGACTCGCGTCGAAGTCGAGAGCAGCGACAGCGAATACAGCACCAACCAGGAATTCCACCGGCAACGTCTGACCGGTTCGTTCCGTCTTGACCCCGGTGCGCGTTATGACGTTCCGTTCCGGTTCGACGTGCCGTGGGAAACCCCGATCACCGAGGTGTACGGGCAACGCCTGCACGGCATGACGATGGGCCTGGCCACGGAGCTCGAGGTGGCGCGGGCCGTCGACAAGTCCGACCTGGATGCCGTCATGGTGCACCCGCTGCCCGCCCAGGAGCGCATTCTCGACGCGCTGCTGCGGCTGGGCTTCCGATTCAGCAAGGCCGACGTCGAGCGGGGCCGGGTCTACGGCGTGCAGCAGCAACTGCCGTTCTACCAGGAGATCGAGTTCTACCCGCCGTCGGCTTACGCGAGCGGCATCAACCAGCTCGAGCTCACGTTCCTGGCCACCCCGCAAAAACTCCAGGTGATCCTGGAGATCGACAAGCGGGGCGGCATGTTCACCGAGGGCCGCGACGCGTTCGGCCGCTTCGATGTCGACTACACGACCGTCGACCAGGTGGACTGGGCCGGCCAGCTCGACAACTGGCTGCGGCAATCCGCTCAGCGGCGTGGCCTGTTCTTCTGACCCGGAGTGGGGCTCCCTACAACTCGAGCAGAATTGTTCGGGGCCCCACGTTCACGCTCTCGACCAGCATGTGCGCGCGGAACCGACCGGTCTCCACGGTTGCGCCGCGAGATCTCAAGGCTTCTACGTACGCCGTGACGAGCGGCTCGGCCACCTCGGCCGGCGCGGCAGCGTTCCAGGTGGGGCGGCGCCCCTTGCGTGCGTCGCCGTACAGCGTGAACTGGCTGACCACGAGCAGCGGCGCCCCAAGATCGGCCGCTGAAGCCTCGTCGTCCAGGATGCGCAACTCGTACGTCTTGCGGGCAAGTTCGGCGGCTTTGGCCGGGGTGTCGTCGTGGGTCACCCCGATCAGCACCAGAAGCCCGTCCTCGATCTTGCCGGTGACCTCGTCGTCGACGGTCACACTCGCCCGGCCGACCGTTTGCACCAGTGCGCGCATCTACTTCCCGACCCCTCGTACGCGTGCCGCCGCCAGGGGCAACATGCCGATTTCGCCCACCGACAGCGTGTTCTGCCGTGACCGCATCTCGACCGCCTCGTCCAACGCGCGAAGCGGATCCCCGGGCGCAAGCTCGAGGAAGATGTCGAGCATCTCACCGGCCCGATCCTGGATCGGATGCGCGATAGCCCCGGTCGCGACCTGCCCGAGGATCAACGCCGTGAACGCCGTGTCCAGGTCGGCCACCCCGTCCCGCGCGTTCCGCCAGTCGATCACCACCGGCCCGCCCGCCGTGATGACAACGTTCTCCGGATGCAGGTCGAGGTGGACAACCGACCGCACATCAGCGGCGTGTGAGGGCGGCGCGGGCTGGTCGGGGTGGGCAAGCGGCCGGGCGTGGGCGGCGTGTGAGGGTGGCGCGGGCTGGTCGGGGTGGGCAAGCGGCCGGGCATCGGCGGCGAGCGAGGGCAGCGCGTGGAGCCGCCCCAGCAGCTCAGCCAGGATCGCCGCGCCGTCGTGGATCGACATGCTCCCGTCGAGCAGCACGGTTGCCATCGTCGGCCCCTCGAGCCGCTCGAGAATCAGGTCAGGTCCATCCGCCGCAAATACCCGAGGCACCGGAAACCCGTGCCGGCCCACATGCCGCATCACCAGCGCCTCGGGCGCGGCGTCCCCGCCGTCCCGATACCGCCGGAGAACTTTGCCATCACCCAGCGCGTAGACGTCAGCTTCCCGCCCGAACGCGAACGGTTCCCCCAAAGCCCCCGTCCCCGGCACACCACTCACGCCGGTGACGGTAGCCCACAACCCGCCATCGAGGGACCCGCACACCGCCCTCGGACGAGCTGGTCGGTCTGCGCCGCGCGGTTCACCGCCGGGTCCCCCGACCCGAAGCCGGCCGGCAAGCACCAGATCGCATCCACTCATGCCCACGGCGGCATGCGGCCGTCCGGTGGGTGGGGTCAGTCGACCGCGTTGCTGCTGGAATCGCTGGTGTAGCTGTCCACCGGAGTCTGCATCGCGCCGGTTGTGGCGTCACCGGTCGTCGTGTTGGCGACGCCCGGACCGGAGCGTGGCTGTGCCCGGAAGCTGTTCGGCCCCGCGTTCCCGCCGGTCGTGGTCATCACCCCGTGTTCCGGCGGCGGCCCGCCGTCCCGGAGCTGTTCGGTGTCGGTGCCCGCCGCGAGCGTGCTCGACAGGCCGGGGTCGTCGTCACCCTTGTCGGGCCGGTAGGTCCCCGGTTCCTCCAGGGCACCCGGACCGTAGTCGCTGCCCAGGATCTCTTTCTCGATGTTCTCCTGCGAGTCGCTCATTACTCTGCCCTCCCGACAGTTCGGCGGCACCCAACGTGCCCCGGCCGGCTCGGAGTAAACCCAGTGACACGTCGCACGGCCATCATGCTCGCTCCTGAACGGCGCCGGCACCCGCCAATTGAGCCCTGGCCGGAATCACACTGCTCACCAGGGCCAACACGAGGCACACCGCCACCGCAACGGTCGCGACGGCCCACGGCATCACGACCGCCACGGAGGTCCCAGTCTGCTCGCTGAACCCGGCGGCACTGCCGCACAGCGCGAGCACAGCGGCCGCCCCGCCGAGCACCGAACCGATCAGCACCACCAGGGCCGACTCACCCGCAACGGTCACCAGCACCTGACGCCGGGTGGCCCCCGCGAGCCGGAGCAGCCGGTAGTCGTTCGCCCGCCGCCCGGTCGCCATGAAAAGCGTGTTCGCCACCGCGAGCGCGCCATAACCCACCGACACCCCGACAAGCAGCAGTGTGAAGATCCATACCAGCCGATCCTCGTCCGACCCGGACTCGCGCGCGTAGGTCGCTACGTCGACAAACCGCCCACCCACCGGTGCCTTGGTGACCGCCCCGCCCGTGACCGGCAGTGCCGGAGCCAACGCGGAAGGATCGTGCCGCCGTACGGTCGCACGGGCGAGCAGAACATCAGCCGGCATCTCGTCGTCGGGCCGGATCGCCACCACCCGCAAACGCTGCGGCTGTCCGTCGGCCAGGACGAAGACCACCGACTCTCCAACCGCACTGCTCAGCTGCGCGGCCCGCGACCGACTGAGCACGATGCCATCCGGCCCAGGCGGAATACCGCCGGCGCCGCTCGCGTCGGAATCACCATCGGCGCTGCTGTCCTCGTTCGAGTCGCTGGTGCCGGTGGTTCCGTCAGTGCCTCTGGCGCCGGTCACCTGCGAGGCTGGTGGCGGCGCCGGTGTCTCATCAGCGCTGCTGGAGCCGGCAGGTGGTAGGCCTGCCGCGGTCAGCACCGTTTCGTTGACGTAGACGGTGGTGAACAAGGGCGCCGTGGGGGCCGCCGAGTCAGCCAGCCCTGGCGTTCCGTCCGGCACGAGCACCGTCCCGGCCGTGGTGGCCCCGGCACGCCGGTCGGCGTAGGCCCGCTCCGCGGTCTGCACGTTGCCCGCGATGAAAACCGCGAACGCGACGGTCAGCAGCACCGGCGCAGCCGTCGACGCGGTGCGCCGAGCCCCGGCCAGCGCACTCTCCCGGATCACCGTGCCCACCGCAGTGCCGGCCCGCCGCAGTATTGCCCGCACTATCAGCGGCACCACCGCCGGCGACAGCAGCGCGGCCGAGACCACGAGCGCCATGGCACCGAGCAACGCGTAAGCGCCGAGGTCGGCCAGGTCATCCGTCACCACCGTCGCGATCCCGGCCGCGATGCCGATCACCGCGAACACCAGGCCGGCGACCCAACGCATCCGGGTCATCGGCCGGGTCTCCACCTCGGCGCTGCGCAGCGCGTCGAGCGGTCGTACCCGAGCAGCTCGCCGTGCCGCCGCCAACCCGCCGGCGATCGCAACCAGTGCTCCGATCAGGACACCCGCGAGCACCGGCCAGAGTCGCACCCGTACATGAAAGGACTCGGGCTCGAACCCCGCGTCGACCAGCACACCGCCGACCCACGGCGAGAGCGCCAGGCCGAGCGCCGCGCCGCCGGCCCCAGCAGCCAGGCCGACCGTCGCCGCCTCACGCAGGACGGCGAACCTCACCTGCCGGGGTGTGGCTCCGACCGCTCGCAACAACCCGATCTCACGGCGCCGCTGATGGACGGAGAGCGCCAGCGTGGACGCGATCACAAACACACACGAGAACGCGGACAGGGCCGCCATCGCGCTGAGCACCTGCATGCCGATCCATCGCGTACGGGCATCGGCCCGCGGCTCAAGACCGCCCAGCGCGGCTCCGTGCAGCACTTTCGCGCCGTCCACGACCGCACGCACATCCTCGGGATCAGGCGTTCCGAGCAACCCGAGCACCCGTACGCCGGGGCCGAGCCGGAGGGCGTCGGTATCGGCGACGTACAGACGGGAGGCCTCGATCAACCCGGTCACCCGCCATGTCGCCGGACCCGTCGCGGTCAAGACCGTCACGGTGCCGCCGGCCGGAACACCCAGGCTTTTGCCGAGCACAACTTCGCCGGCGGCAGTGGCAGGGCGCCCCGATATCACCGTGTCGCCGGCAAGCGCCGCGCTCGACCACCCGTACCCCTCCTGAATCTCGGGGATCGGACGGCCGGAGAGCACCGGCTGGGCGTAGAAGCGCCTGTCCGCGACGACCGCCTCCACTCCTGCGACGCCGGACAGCCGGGCGGCCAGTTTCTCCGCTCCGTCGGAAGACCACGGTCTCGGCTCGGGGAACGGATCGGCCGGGGTGGACACCGCGGGGCTCTGCACAACCACCGCCGCCGCGGCGAACCGCTCGGGGCGTTCCGGCACGGCCGAGGCCAGCAGGGTGAGGGTCGACGTGACCACCGCCGTACCGAACAGGACAGCGACGAACGCACCGAGCCGGTCCCGCGTCAGCAGGTCACCGCGCTTGAGCCGTGTCGGCGGGCGGCTCCACTTGAGCCGTGTCAGCAGGTCGCCCCGCCTGAAGCGTGTCCGCGGGTGGCCAGGCCTGAACGGTGTCAGCAGGCCGCCCCGCCTGAACCGTGTCAGCAGGCCGCCCAGCCTGAACCGGGTCAGCACACCGCTCACGTCGTGGCGTCTCAGCATGTCGCCTCCGCTCGGGCCATGCGGGACGCGATCGCCTCGGCCGAGGCGCCGTCGAGGTGGTCGACGAGCCGCCCGTCGGTGAGCAGCAGCACCGAGTCGGCAACGGCCGCGGCCACCGGATCATGCGTCACCATGACGATCGTCTGACCCCGGCCGGTCGCCAGGTCGCGCAGCAACTCCAGCACGCGACGGGAGGTCTGGTTGTCGAGCGCTCCCGTCGGCTCGTCGGCGAAGATCACGGCCGGCCGGGTCACCATGGCACGCGCGATCGCGACGCGTTGCTGCTGCCCGCCGGAGAGCTCGACCGGGCGATGCTGCGCACGATCGGCCAGACCGACCTCGTCGAGCGCGGCCATGACGGCGGCCTGATCGATGCGGCGGCCGGCCAGCCGAACGGGAAGGGCAACGTTGTGCGCGGCGGTCAGTGAGGAGATCAGATTGAACGCCTGGAACACGAAGCCGATCCGCTCGCGCCGCAGAAGCGTCAGGCCGGTCTCGTCGAGATCGCCCAGCCGGACCCCGTCGAGCGTCACCTCGCCGGACGTCGGGCGGTCGAGACCGGCGGCGCAATGCAGCAGTGTGGACTTGCCCGAACCCGAGGGGCCCATCACCGCCGTGAAGGTGCCCGCGGTGAGGTCGACAGTGACGCCGTCGAGCGCGATCACCCGGCTTGAACCGGCGTCGTACTCCCGCCGGAGGTCCCTGATCGAAAGCATCGGTTTCGTCATGGCGGAAAGCCTCGCGATTTCCGGGGCGCATGTCGTCAACCCGTGGTTCGGTGAAAATGCCGCCGAAAATCGAACCGTGGTTTGACGCGACGGGCCGTCCCCGCTCGCTAACGTCGCTCGCGTGACTGCAGCATCGCCTTCCTTCCTCATCCGGAGGCTCACCCGCGGTCAGCTGCTCGCGATCGACGTGCTGCTGGCTTCGGTGGCCGCCGGGTTCGGCTGGTATGCCGCCATCGAGTCCCCGGCCGCCACCCAGGCGGGCTGGGCCGAGCCGGGTTGGGCGTCGGCGTTGATCGGGCTGGCTCTTGGCCTCCCGGTTGCTTTCCGTCGTCTGTGGCCGGCCGTCATGACGATCGCGGTCCTGGTCGTCGCGTCGTTCGCGGTCGGCAGCGGCGCAATCCCGAGTTATGCTGGCGTGGCGCCGATCACGGCGCTGGGCCTGATCCTCTACACAGTCGGTGTCGAGCTTCCTCGCCGGCGCTCGATCCCGGTCGTGCTGGTAAGTGTGCTGGTCCTGGTGGGGTCGTTCGCGGCCACGTCCAAGCCGTTCGAACTCGTGGTCGTGGGGTGGATGGCGGCGGCGTGCTGGGCGACCGGCCGCACAGTGCGCGAACGCCGTGCGCACGCTGCTTCCCGAGCCGAGCAGGCCACGGCTCTCGCCGTTGAGCAGGAAAGGCTTCGCCTGGCCCGGGAGCTGCACGACATCGTCGCCCACAGCATGAGCATGATCGCGGTCAAGGCAGCAGTGGCCGACCATGTCGGCGACGACCGTCCGGAGGAGATGCGCGCCGCCTTACGCGTGATCGGGACCACGAGCCGACAGACGCTGGGGGAGATCAGGAGGGCCCTCGCCCTGGTGCGCGCGGAGGCGACGCTGACACCCGCTCCGACCCTGGCCGACCTGCCCGGGCTGGTGGACGGCGCGCGTTCGACGGGAATCACGGTGGATCTCGAGATGAGTGTGGAAGAGGGGCTGCCCAGCGATGTGGCGCTCTCCGCCTATCGGGTGGTGCAGGAGGCGCTGACCAACGTGGTCAAGCACTCGGGTGCCACCACCTGCCGCGTTGCGGTGGTGGGCCACCCCGGAGAGGTGAGCATCGAAGTCATCGATGCCGGCGCGGGAGCGGGGTCCTTGCTGCCGGTCGGCGTCGGGTCCGCTGGGCCGGTCGCCCGGGAGGGGCCACCCAAGAGTCCTGTGCGCGACCGGCGGGGGCTGTTGTCCGGAGGAGGGGGCCCGGTCGGGCAGGGATTGATCGGCATGCGTGAGCGGGTAGCGCAGTTCGGCGGGAAGTTCGAGGCGGGTCCGACGCCCGACGGCGGGTGGAAGGTCACGGCGACCCTGAGGTACGCACCATGATTTCGGAGCGGGCCGGCGATCGGGGGGACGCGCAAGGCATTGCGCCTGACGGACACGAGATTCGGGTGGTGCTTGCGGACGATCAGGCGCTGGTGCGGGGGAGCTTTCGCCTGCTGATCGATCACACACCGGGGTTCATCTGCGTGGGGGAGGCGAGCACGGGACGGCAGGCGGTCGAGGTCGCCCGCCGGGAAGAGCCCGATGTGTTGTTGATGGATGTGCGGATGCCGGACATGGACGGTGTCGAGGCCACGCGGGCGATCTGCCAGGGGCCGCATGCGATCGAAACCAAAGTGATCATGTTGACCACGTTCGACCTGGATGAGTATGTGATGGGCGGGTTCCGGGCCGGGGCCAGCGGGTTCCTGCTCAAGGACGTGATGCCGCGCGACCTCATCGAAGGGATCCGGAGCGTTGTGGCGGGGGACAGGCTGATCGCTCCCGCGCCGTTGGCCCGGTTGATCGACGCCTACGTCGCGGCGCCCGAGCGGCCCGTGACGCCGCTGCCGCAGATCACCGGCCGCGAGCGTGAGGTGCTGGTGCTTGTGGCCCGGGGGCTTTCCAACGATCAGATCGCGGTGAGGCTCGGGGTCACCATGTCCACGGTCAAGACGCACATCAACCGGCTGCTCAACAAGCTCGGAGGGCGCGATCGAACCCACCTGGTGATCGCCGCCTACGAGAGTGGCCTGCGGTGACGTCGGCGCTGCCTGTGAGGGGGCTGCGCCGCTTACGGGGGTGGTTTGCGGTGATGGCAAATGTCTCTCACGGGAGCGGCTGTGGTGACGGCGGTGCTGCCTGTGAGGGGGTCCGCGGCGGTTGGCGGCGCCGCTTGTGAGGGTGGTTTCCGGTGATGGCGATGTCTCTGACGGGAGCGGCTGTGGTGACGGCGGCGCTGCCTGTGGGAACGGATTGCGGTGATTGCGGGTCTTGTCAGCGGCGTAGGCGGGAGGTTGGTGAAGGGAGGGCGCGACCTGCGAAGATGAGCGCTATGACGCTTTCGCTGCCGATTGACGCTGAGGCCAACGAACTACTCTCCCACGATCCGTTGGCGCTGCTGATCGGCATGGTGCTCGACCAGCAGATCCCGCTTGAGAAGGCGTTCAGCTCGCCCTATGTGCTGGCTCAGCGCCTCGGGCACGCGCCGACGGCAGTCGAGTTGGCGGAGTACGACCCGGACGAGCTGATCGCGATCTTTGCGAAGCCGCCGGCGTTGCACCGGTTCCCCAAGGCGATGGCGGTGCGGGTTCAGGAGGTCTGCCGGGCTCTGGTGGACCGGTATGACGGGGACGCCGCCAACCTGTGGACCGGTGTCGCCGACGGCACCGAGCTGCTCAAGCGGGTGGCGTCGCTGCCGGGGTTCGGCAAACAGAAGTCGCAGATCTTCGTGGCGTTGCTCGGCAAGCAGTACGGGGTGCAGCCGGCGGGCTGGCGCGAGGCCGCCGGTGGCTACGGCGAGGCGGGTTCGTTCAAGTCGGTTGCGGACATCGTCGACGACCAGTCGCTGGGCAAGGTGCGCGCCTACAAGAAGGAGATGAAGGCCGCCGCCAAGGCCTGAACCGTCGCAGGCTGCCGTGATGTGAGGGGGAGCGGCTTCGGTCGGAGACGCGCTGGGCGTGCCGGCACGAACGGTGCAAGGATGGGGAGTCGATCGGAGATCCCATCGTGAAGAAGCAACCGGACCGAGCGGTTCTGATCACGAACGCTGAACGCAGTCCGGACGATCAGTTTCGTAGCCGGCAGATCCGCTACGTGACGATGATGAGCATCCGCGCCGCGTGCGTTGTCATCGGTGCGATCCTGGTGAGCGCTCGCCCGCCGCTGCTGCCGCTCTGGCTGATCCTGTGCGCGCTGGGCATGGTGTTCCTGCCGTGGGCGGCCGTGCTGATCGCGAACGACCGGCCGGCCAGGACCAAGGCCGAACGTGCTGCCTCGGCCGCCGCCCGCGAGGCGAAGCCGCAGGTCACGCTGCCGCAGCATTCCGCCGAGGCAACCGAGTACCTGACCATCGACCTCGAGCCGACCGAGACCGGCGAACGCTGGATCCCCGCCGAACCCCGCGACCGCGACCGGGATCGCGGACAGGGCTGACGCGACACAAAGGGTGGTCGCAGGGCCAACCGCGGGGGTCCGGTGCGCCGGGTGCGACCGTTAAGGGCGTGATGGAGCAGGCGGCCCGCGGCAGGGGCGGGGTGCGGCCGCGTGTGGGTTGGGCACGGGCAAGGGGCGGCTGTGGTCGTGGGGCTACGGCGTGGGGCGGGCGCCGATCTGGGTGACTGCTGCCGCGCCCAGCCGGGCGCCTGCCTTGAGGGCGGCCTCGGGGGAACTGCCGGCCAGCCACGCCGCCAGCAAACCGGCGGCGAAAGCGTCACCCGCGCCCGTGGGATCCTTCATGGGCACGCGTTCCGGGGAGATCGCGTACGGGCCGCCGGCTTGCGAGGCCCAGGTGGCCCCGGCGCCGCCCTGTTTGACGACCGCGTTGCGTACGTGAGACGTCAGGCTCCCTGCCTGCTCGGCGGCGGGGCCCGGACCGGCGAGCACGTCGGCCTCGTCCGCGTTGCACAGCAGCAGGTCGCAGTCGCGTACCCAGGTCAGGAAGGCCGAAGCGCCGACCGAGCGTAACGGCGCGGCCGAGGCGGCATCGACGCTGGTTGTCAGGCCACGGGACGAGGCCGCTGCCAGGGCCGCCAAGCCGGCCGCCCGGGAGCCGTCGTGCAGCAGCGGATAGCCGGAAAGGTGCAGGTGGGACGCCTCGGGGGTGGCGAGGACGGCCGCCTGTACGTCGTCCGGGTCCAGCAGCAGCGAGGCGCCCCGGTCGGTGATCATCGTGCGTTCCGAGGGGCCGGCCAGCACGACGATGCTGCCGGTGACCGCCCCGGGGTGGACCCGTACGACGCAGCGCACGCCGGCCGCGGTCAGCTCGGCCACCCGTTCGCGGCCGGCCGGGTCGTCGCCCACGGCGGCGATCAGCGTCACCGCCCGGCCCGAGTGGGCGAGCCACGCGGCCGTGTTCGCGGCCTGGCCACCGCCGCCCACGGTGATCGCGGCGGCGGTGTCCGAGCCGGGCTCGATCGGGCCGGCGTGCGTCACCACAACGTCGGTGACCAGGTCGCCCACGACGATGATCACGCAGAGAAGCCGAGCGGGGCCGTGGCCGACTTGGCGGTGGCGACCGCGATCTGAGCGGCGAGTTCGGCGTTGCGCAGGATGATCCGCACGTTCACCGCGAGGCTTTGGCCCTCGGTGCTCTCGTGGAAGTGGCTGAGCAGGAACGGTGTGACCGCCTTGCCGGTGACCCCGCCGCGGGCGAGCAGCGACAGGCCCTCGGCGAGCGTGCGGTCGTGCAGGTCCGGGTCGAGTTGCTGGTCGACGGGGAGCGGGTTGGCCAGGATCAGCGCGCCGGCGCCCACGTTCTGGTCGGAGCGGGCGCGGATCACGTCAGCCACCTGCTCGGGCGAGTCGAGTTCCCAGTCGACGTCGAATCCGCCGTCGGTGATGAAGAAGCCGGGGAAACGCTTGGTGCGATAACCGGCCACGGCCACGCCCAGGGTTTCGAGGCGCTCCAGTGTCGCGCCGACGTCGAGGATCGATTTCACACCGGCGCAGACCACGACGATCGGAGTGTTCGCCAGCGTGGTCAGGTCGGCCGACTCGTCGAAGGTGACGTTGGCCTCGCGGTGCACACCGCCCAGGCCGCCGGTCGCGAACACACCGATGCCCGCGGCGGCGGCGACCGCGCTGGTCGCGGCGACCGTGGTGGCGCCGTCCGCACGCCGGGCGGCGGCCACGGCGAGGTCACGGACCGAGAGCTTCGCCACTCCCTCGGCCAGCGCCAGATGCTCGATCTGGGCGTCTTCGAGACCCACGACGAGTTCGCCGCCGATCATGCCGATGGTGGCGGGCACGGCGCCCTGGTCACGTACGGTCTGTTCGATCTCGCGCGCCACCCGCAGGTTGTCCGGGTGCGGCAGGCCGTGCGAGATGATCGTGCTCTCCAGCGCGACCACCGGCCGGCCGTCCCGGCGGGCACGGGTCACGTGCTCGCCGTATCGAATCGCAAAGTCAGTCACGAGAGCTACCGTACGGTGTCGCGAAGCCGGTGTACGGCGCCCGACGCATTGCTGAGGACCAGGTCATTGGACCGGTCCGGCCCGAGGTGCCACACTTGCGGGTTGGAGCTTTCGTTAGGCCGCCGTGGGCCGGGGGGACCGGCGGCACGACCCAGAACGTTGACGAAGGGCAGATGTCGTGAGCACGCAGATCCTGGAGCGTCCGGAGACCAAGGACGCCGACACCGGGCCGGAGATGTTCCACTACGTGCGCAAGGAGAAGATCGCGGAGAGCGCGGTCATGGGCACTTTCGTCGTGGCGCTCTGCGGTGAGAAGTTCCCGGTGACCAAGTCGCCCAAGCCGGGTTCCCCGGTGTGCCCGCAGTGCAAGGAGATCTACGAAGCGATGCAGCACTGACCAGTGCCGACGGTCTGCTCGCCGCGGACCTGATCGGTGTCGCCGTCTTCGCGGCCTCGGGCGCCTCGGCCGGCGTCGCGAAACGGCTGGACCTGTTCGGCATTGCCTTCGTCGGGTTCGTCGCGGCGCTGGGCGGCGGGATCCTGCGCGATCTCGTGATCGACGCCGGGCCGCCGCTGGCATTCGGCGACTGGCGTTATTCGATGACCGCGATCGCGGCGTCGCTCGCCGTTTTCTGGCTGCACCCCCGGTTGGCGCGCTGGCGCCGGTCCGTCCTGCTGCTCGACGCGGCCGGTCTGGGGCTTTTCACCGTCACCGGCACGATCAAGGCGCTCGACGCGGGTGTCCCGGCGGTCGGCGCCTGCCTGATCGGCATGCTCACCGCGATCGGCGGTGGCCTCGCCCGTGATCTGCTGACCGGCGAGATCCCGGTGGTCCTGCAGCGTGACATCTATGCCGTCGCTGCCCTGGGCGGCGCGATTCTTGTCACGATCCTGCGCGGGCTGGACGTCCCCAACGCGTTCACCATGACCGTGTCGGCGCTGCTCATCACGGGTGTGCGGCTGGTGGCGCTGTACCGCCGCTGGTCGGCTCCGGTCGCTGCGCCGTAACCCGCGCGGGGCCGCCGTCGCGGCTATGCTGGTTGCCGCCTCCGGTCCAGTGCCGGGGGTGTTTTCTTGAGGGAAGGATCGTCGCAGCTTGAGCCCGCCACTGCCGGATCTGGAAACCTTCCCGCCGCTTCGTGACTGGCAGCGCAAGGCTCTTGTGGGCTATCTGCGCCGCCGCAGCGAGGACTATATGGCGGTGGCGACCCCCGGCGCGGGCAAGACCACCTTTGCCCTGCGGATCGCCGCCGAACTGCTCGCCGACCGCACCGTCGAGGCGGTCACCGTGGTCTGCCCGACCGAGCACCTCAAGGTGCAGTGGGCTTCCGCCGCGGCTCGGGTCGGTATTCAGCTCGACCACGAGTTCCGTAACTCCGACGTCCACTCGTCGCGTGACTTCCACGGCGCCGTGCTCACCTATGCGCAGGTCGGCATGGCCCCCGCCGTGCACCGCCGCCGCACCATGACCCGCCCGACCCTGGTGATCCTCGACGAGATCCACCACGCCGGCGACTCACGGAGCTGGGGCGACGGGGTCAAGAGCGCTTTCGAGCCCGCCGTACGCCGTCTCATGCTCACCGGCACACCGTTCCGCTCGGACGAGAACCCCATCCCGTTCGTCACCTATGAGCGGGGCGAGGACGGCCTGCAGCGTTCGCGGGCCGACTCCGTCTACGGCTACTCCGACGCGCTGCGCGACGGGGTCGTGCGGCCGGTGCTGTTCATGGCCTACTCGGGCGAGACCCGGTGGCGTACGAACGCCGGCGACGAGCTCGCGGCCAGGCTCGGCGAGCCGATGACCAAGGACCTGATCGCCCAGGCCTGGCGCACGGCTCTCGACCACCGCGGCGACTGGATGCCCCAGGTGTTGCGGGCCGCCAACGCCCGCCTGACCAAGCTGCGCGAGCACGGCATGACCGACGCGGGCGGCCTGATCATCGCCAGCGACCAGCAGACGGCCCGTGCGTACGCGAAATTGATCGGCGAGATCAGCGGGGAGCCGGCCACTGTGGTGCTCTCCGACGACGAGGGCGCCTCCAAGCGCATCGCCACCTTTGCCGCCTCGCAGGAGCGCTGGCTGGTCGCGGTGCGGATGGTGTCGGAGGGGGTCGACATCCCGCGGCTGGCCGTGGGTGTGTACGCCACCAGCGCCTCGACCCCGCTCTATTTCGCCCAGGCGATCGGCCGTTTCGTGCGGGCACGGCGTCAGGGCGAGACCGCGACCGTCTTCCTGCCCAGCGTGCCGCACCTGCTCGGGCTGGCCAGCGAGATGGAGGCGCAGCGCGACCACGTGCTGGGCCTGCCGAAGCAGAAGGACGGCTTGGACGACGACCTGCTCGAGCGCGCCCAGCGGGAGGAGAATGCCGAGGGCGAGCTCGAGAAGCAGTTCGAGGCCTTGGGGGCGACGGCCGAGCTGGACCAGGTGATCTACGACGGCACGTCGTTCGGCATGGGCGCGATGACCGGCACCGCCGAGGAGGAGGAATACCTCGGGCTGCCCGGCCTGCTCACCGCCGACCAGGTGTCGGTGCTGCTGAACAAGCGGCAGGCCGAGCAGCTGGCGGCGCAGAAGAAGCGTAAGGCGGCTGAGCCCGCGGCGCCGGCTCAACGAGAGGCCCCGCCGCCGATGACCGCGGGGGAGCGGCGCAACAGCCTGCGGCGGCAGCTGAACACGCTGGTCGCGGCGCATCATCACCGCACCAACCTGCCGCACGGCAAGATCCACGCGGAGCTGCGCCGGCTCTGCGGCGGGCCGCCGAGCGCTCAGGCCACCATCGAGCAGCTCGAGGAGCGCATCGCGACCATCCAGACCCTCTGAGGGTTCCGAGGCCGCGAGAAGGGCCTCAGAGGGTCGAAAAGAGGCCGCGAGAAGCCCTCAGAGACGGGAAAAAGAGGCCGCGAGAGGCCCGGCGCAGACGCGAAAAAGAGGCGCCCCACACCGTGGGCGCCCCTTTTCGAGTCTTGCTCGGGGGGTCGGACTTGTTCAGTTGGAGTTAGACATCATGTCCGCGCCGCGCCAGGTGAACTCCGGGTCCGCCGCGTACTGCACTGCGATCTTCACCAGGTCCTCGGCGTACCGGTTGGCGTGGTGTCCGCAGAACACCAGCTCACCGCCACCAGCCAGGGTCAAACGGAGCTTCCCGGCTGCATTGCAGCGGTCGCACCGTTCATCGGCTGCGGTGCCGGCCAAACTACCCGCCGGCGGCGTGAGAGTCGGGGTCATCGCCTTCCTCCTCTGTTCGAACCGATGAACATGTTCCTCGGCTACTGCTCACCATCGTGCAACACCCTGCACCGTTGCAGCCTTCCCACAGTGCCCCGGGGGGACCGAGGTCACACCGCGTTGGACTAAGTGTGCCGTGATCCAAGGGTGCCACGTCAACGATCACTTCTGCACAACGGTCTGATCACCACCCGTTGTTGTACGGGTGGTGACCATTCGGGCACTGTTTGTTGACCGAATGCCTCTAGTCCAGGTAGTCGCGGAGGACCTGGGACCGGGACGGGTGTCGCAACTTTGACATCGTCTTGGACTCGATCTGCCGGATGCGCTCACGGGTGACCCCGTAAACCTGGCCGATCTCGTCCAGCGTGCGCGGCTGGCCGTCGGTCAGGCCGAACCGCAACCGCACCACGCCCGCCTCGCGCTCGGAGAGCGTCTGGAGAACCTGCTGCAGCTGATCCTGGAGGAGCGAGAACGACACCGCGTCGACCGCGACGACGGCCTCGGAATCCTCGATGAAGTCGCCGAGCTGGCTGTCGCCCTCGTCGCCGATCGTCTGGTCGAGCGAGATCGGCTCCCGGGCGTACTGCTGGATCTCGAGGACCTTTTCCGGGGTGATGTCCATTTCCTTGGCCAGCTCCTCCGGCGTGGGCTCGCGGCCCAGATCCTGGAGCAACTCGCGCTGGATGCGGCCGAGCTTGTTGATGACCTCGACCATGTGCACCGGGATGCGGATGGTGCGGGCCTGGTCGGCCATGGCGCGGGTGATGGCCTGCCGGATCCACCAGGTGGCGTACGTGGAGAACTTGTAGCCCTTGGTGTAGTCGAACTTCTCGACCGCGCGGATGAGGCCGAGGTTGCCTTCCTGGATGAGGTCGAGGAAGGCCATGCCACGGCCCGTGTAGCGCTTGGCCAGCGACACGACGAGGCGCAGGTTGGCCTCGAGCAGGTGATTCTTGGCCCGCTCGCCGTCGCGGCCGATCCAGCGCAGGTCGCGCTCCATGTTGCGCTCGAGCTTCTCCTCGCCCTCGTCGCAGGCGCGCAGGCGCTCGGCGGCGTAGAGGCCGGCCTCGATGCGCTTGGCCAGCTCGACCTCCTGCTCGGCGTTGAGCAGCGGGACCTTGCCGATCTGCTTGAGGTAGGCGCGGACCGAGTCGGCCGAGGCGGTGAGCTCGGCGTCGCGACGCGCCTGCTTGAGGGCCTCGGACTCCTCGTCGTCCCACTCGAAGTCGCCGTCGGTGGCCGAGCTGGCGGCGTCGGTCGCAGCGGCCGCGACCATGGCCGGCGGCTCCTCGACGACGACGTCCTCGATCTCGGCGGCGAGTTCCTCGGGGTCGATCTCCTCGCCGTCGGCGGGGCCTTCCTCGCCCGGCTT
Source organism: Paractinoplanes brasiliensis (assembly GCF_004362215.1). Classification (NCBI taxonomy): domain Bacteria; kingdom Bacillati; phylum Actinomycetota; class Actinomycetes; order Micromonosporales; family Micromonosporaceae; genus Paractinoplanes; species Paractinoplanes brasiliensis. The sequence goes on from NZ_SNWR01000001.1 coordinate 5,001,423, forward strand.
GGCGGCCTTGGCAGGCGCGGCCTTCTTGCCGGGGGCGGCCTTGACGGCAGCCTTCTTGGCGGGCGCGGCCTTTTTGGCCGGGGCGGCGGGGGCGTCGCCGGCCTCGGGTGCGGTGGCGGCCTGCTTGGGGGCGGGCGCGGCCTTGCGGGCCGGGGCGGCGGCCTTGGCGGTGGTGGCCTTGGAGGCCGGCGTCGCGGACCGGGCGGCCGAGACCTTGCGGCGGGTGCTCGACGTCCCGTCGACGGCCACGGTGATGCCCGCGTCCATGAGACCGCGGAGGATCTTCTTGGCCTGAGCCGGATTCACCTGGGCGGACTCGAGCGTGCGCGCGACCTCGGCCGACGTGAGCTGGCCACCGGCGCCCTGGGCATGAGCGATGAGGGCCTCGGTGAGAGAGCGAACGTCGGCACCGTTCTGGTGGGCTTCTGTCACGAAAGACCTTCCGAAGGCGATGAGGTTGTGCACGGCCATGAGCCCAGCGCAGCGCACGGCGAGGAGGCTGGCCGGTGTTGGTGTGAGGACCCCCGGGACACGGACGATCGGTGCTCGGTGTCCGTGAAGCGGTGGGCAGGGGTGAATTGTAGCGCCGTCGAGCGAGATCCTCCCGTCGCAGCACGCCGCAGGGGGCCGCCGACCTCGCCGGAGACACCCGGCGTGAGAATGGTATCGGCGGAAAGGGCAGAGACGTGAGCGAGTTTTCGGCCGATGCGGGCCCCGGCGAGACCCCGATGGGGGCCGGGACAAATCCCGGTAACGATTTCGATGCGACGCTGCTGGAGCTGGCCGTACGGGTGGCGCGGGATGCTGCTGCCACCGCCCGGCGCATGCGGGCCGAGGCGATCGGCGACGTCGAGACCAAGAGCACCGCGACAGATGTGGTGACGGCGGCCGACAAGGCGGTCGAGCGGCAGGTCGTAGAGGCCTTGCGGGCGGCCCGGCCGGGCGACGGGGTGCTCGGCGAGGAGTACGGCGCAGACGAGGCGAGCGGGCGCGGCGCCGACGGGGCAACCGAGCCGGGTGCGGTCCGCTGGATCCTCGACCCGATCGACGGCACGGTGAACTACCTGTACGGACTCCCGCAGTATGCGGTCTCGCTGGCCGCCGAGCTGGACGGCACGGTGGTGGCCGGGGTGGTGGTCAACGCGGCCACCGGCGCCGAGTGGACGGCGACGCTCGGGGGCGGGGCCTGGCGCGACGGCCGGCGGCTGCGGTGCTCGGCCCCCGCCGGGCTCGGTCAGGCGCTGGTCGGCACGGGGTTCAGCTACGACGCCCGGCGGCGCGAGCATCAAGGTGGTGTCGTGGCCGGTCTGATCACCCGGGTGCGGGACATCCGGCGGTTCGGCGCGGCGGCCCTCGACCTGTGCGCGGTGGCCGAGGGGATGCTCGACGGGTACTACGAGAAGGGGCTGAACCCCTGGGACTGGGCCGCTGGGGGACTGGTCGCCACCGAGGCCGGCGCTGTGGTGTCCGGCCTGAACGGCGCCGCGCCCGGGTCAGGGCTGCTGGTGGCCGCCTCACCGGCGGTCTTCGATGAGCTGCACGACCTGCTGGCCGATCTCGACGCCTCAGGCGGTCCGTGAGGGCGGAACGGCGACGGAGGCCGCGCGGGAGCTGAGACGGCCCGTGAGCGCCCCGCACGGCTCAATCCCTACCCCGTACGGGTCAGGAGTCTTTGGCCTTCTCTGCGGGCTTGAGGCAGGAGCCCGGCGGCAGCGTCGGCTCGCCCACCTCGACCAGCGACTGGTTGACCTCGGTGGTGGTGGCCAGCTGACGGAACTCGTTGCCGATCACGATGTCGATGACCTGGCCCTTGCGCTTGGCGCTGTACGACATCTTGGACTGGGCCAGGAAGTACGCCCGGAGCAGCTGGGCCTTGCCGACCGCCTCCGGCCCGTAGCGGATCTCGGCCACGCCCTTGTACTTCGTCTTGCTCTCGGCCGGCTTCTGCGTGGTGAAGCGCCGGTTTTTGAACTCGTTGGTGACGCTGTCGGCCAGGCCCGGCTTGTCGGTGCCGTTGTAGACCTTGATCGAGACCTCGGCCGGATCGTCGGGCAGCCCGAGGTCGGCCAGGGGCGCGCCGGCGGGGCAGTCCTCGCCCGCGTTCGTGCCGCCCTGGGTGTCGCGCACCAGCGCCACGACCACGAACACCACTGCGGCCAGGGCGAGCACGCCGACGACGATCAGCGCTCGTACGCGCGCAAAGCTCATGGGGTTCGGCTCCAGGGCGGTTCTGTCAGTGGCGTCTCGGCCGCCGGGGAACGGGCGGACCTGTCGAGAGGTTAGCGTCTGTGCGCGGGCATGCGGAAACAGGGAATACTTCCGGCGCGTTGACGATGATCCAGAGGCTGATACCCCTACTTTGATGTCGCCTCGGTCACATCGGGAACAATGGGCCGCCCGTGCGCGTACAACAGTGCCGCGACAGCGGTAACGTTCCGCGCTCACCGGGGGAGTTTCACGTGTTAGGGGCAGTGTCGGAAATCGTCCGGCGGAACCGGGAACCGAAACAGCGTCGCGGGCGTTACTAACGCCAAGTGACACATCGATACAGGAGAGTGAAGACCGATGGCCACCGACTACGACGCCCCGCGTCGCGATGAGGTCGACCTCGGCGAGGACAGCCTCGAGGAGCTCAAGGCCCGCCGAGCCGACTCGCAGTCGGGTTCAGTGGATGTCGACGAGGTCGAGGTGGCGGAGAGCTTCGAGCTGCCCGGCGCCGACCTGGCAGACGAGGAGCTCACCGTCAAGGTGCTGCCGATGCAGACCGACGAGTTCCGCTGTTCCCGCTGTTTCCTCGTTCACCACCGCAGCCAGCTGGCCGCGGAGCGCAACGGGGAGCTGATCTGCCGCGAGTGTGCCTGATCGGCACTCGCAGCAGCGCAACACCACCCGGCCGCTGATCGCGGTCGGGCGTCAGGCCGTTGCCGGGTTTGACCCGGGGTCGACACCGGGCATCACCATGAAGGAAGAGCCCGGGGGCCACAACGGGAGGACGACGATGAGCGGACCGGACCACATCGCCGAGACGGGCGCGCCGCCTGCCCTGGAGCAGACATCTGCCAAGAGCCAGGAGCCGGCCGCCGTCGACACCGATCTCGGACAGACGGTTGCGGCGCTCACCGCCGACGACCTGGAACCGGCCGGCCGCCGGCAACTTCTCGGCCGGCTCGTGGCGGACATCCGGCGCCGTGGGCTGGGCCAGATGTTCAAGCCCAAGGCCGCGGTGCGCTGGATGGCCGACGTGGTGGCCGATGTGGCCCCGCACGTGCCCGTCCGCGACGTGGAGACCCTGCGACAGCATTTCCCCGGCCTGACCGACGACGACCTGGCCGACCGCCTGATCCGCAACGCCGCGCGGTCGACGGCCGGGGTGGGCGCCGCCGGGGGCGGGGTCGCCTCGGTGCAGTGGGTCGCGCCGCCGACCCTGTTGTCCGCGCCCGTCCTGCTGGGCGCGGAGACGATCGCCGTGGTGGCGATCGAGCTCAAGCTGATCGGCGAGCTGCACGAGATCTACGGGCAGCCGGTCGAGGGTGGCCTCGGTCAGCGGGCGGCGGGCCTCCTACAGGCCTGGTCGCAGCAGCGCGGCGTCAACCCGCTGGTGCCTGGCGTGGGCGTGGCCACAGTGCTCGGCACTGCCGCGCGCCGCGAACTGCAGACGACGCTGCTCAAGCGCTTCGGGCGTCAGCTGACGACCCTGGGGCCGCTGCTGACCGGCGCGGCCGTCGCGGGCTATCTGAACCGCCGGGCCACCCGCCATCTCGGCGAGAATGTGCAGAAGGACCTGCGCAAGCGGCAGCGCAAGGTGATCGAGGGCTAGCTAGGGCTTGCCCTGGTCGCGGGCCTTGAGCAGGGCGGTGGCCAGCTCGACCGGGCGCCGGGTGCTGACGATCCAGTACGGCGTGGGGTCGTCGGGGTCGTTGAGCAGCACCTGCACGGCCGGGCCGATCCAGGGGCGCTGGATCACGAACGCGAGCGGGTGGGCGCCCACACCGAGAGCCTCACGCTTGCCGTCGGAGTCGAGCGCGACCACGTCGGCGATGAACTCGACCGGCAGGCGGGCGTCGTCCACCCGCAGCTCACCATCGGTCACGGCCACGCGGATGCGCCCCGTCCACAGCAGCCCGGCCACGGTGAGCGGGACCAGGACGGCGAACGGGACCCAGGTCGGCACGTCGTGGAAGCCGAGCAGGATCTCGAACGCCACGATCGCGACCACGAGCAGCGAGACCGGCCAGATCCACCACGTGAGGCCGAGCCGCTCGGAATAGGCGGGGGCCGGGGTGGTGCGCGCGGGAGACTCCGGTGTCACCCTGGAAGGGTACGGCGCGCCTCCGCGACCGGGCACGGCAGGATGGCAGGGTGAGTGCCGCCCGCAGCCCGCACCAGTGAGGACCGATCTTGACCGACCCGACTGCGACCGACGTGGTGATCCCGATTCGCCGGCTCGATCCCGACCTGCCGCTTCCGGCGTACGCGCACCCCGGTGACGCGGGCGCCGACCTGGTCGCCGCCGAGGACGCCGAGCTGGCGCCGGGGCATCGGGCCAAGGTGCGTACGGGCATTGCGGTGGCCATCCCGGACGGGTACGTCGGTCTCGTGCACCCCCGATCCGGCCTTGCCGCGCGCCTGGGTGTGACGGTGCTGAACGCGCCCGGTACGGTCGACGCCGGTTATCGAGGCGAGATTCTGGTGATTCTCGTGAACCACGACCCGGTGAACACCGTCAAGATCTCGCGTGGCGACCGCATCGCCCAGCTGGTCGTCCAGCGGGTCGAGCGGGCCTCGTTCCACGTGGTCGACGACCTCGGCGACACCGCTCGTGGCGCCGGTGGGCACGGGTCCACCGGCGGGCACAGCGCGCTGCCCACGCAGCAGCAGTTCAGGACGGAAGGTGGCTACGATGTTCTCCCGTAAGCGCGGCGGCCCGAAGCACGTTCGTGCGACCGACGCGCCGCCCTCCGAGGCGCTCAAGCAGAGCATGGCCGCGAGCGACGACCCGCCGGCACCCGACCACGGGCCGTGGGACTCGTCGTACGCGCCCGACGACGTGCAGCGGCTCGACCTGGGCAGCCTGCTGATCCCCGCGGTCGACGGCGTCGAGGTGCGCGTGCAGGCCAACCCCGAAGGTGTGGTCGAGCAGATCGTCCTGGTCGATGGCGAGAGCGCGCTGCAGCTGGGCGTCTTCGCGGCGCCGCGCACCGAGGGCATCTGGGACGAGGTCCGTGAGGAGATCGCCCAGGCCATGAAGTCCGACGGCGTGTCACCGCGCGAGGTCGACGGCGTCTACGGCACCGAGCTGGCCGCCCGGGTCAACACCCCCGAGGGCCCGGCCGACGTGCGGTTCGTGGGGGTCGACGGGCCGCGCTGGATGGTGCGGGCGCTGTTCCAGGGCGCCGCCGCGGCCGACCCGTCCCGCGAGGGCCGGCTCGGCGAGGTGCTCAGCGGCCTGGTGGTCGTGCGTGACGCCGAGGCCCGCCCGGTGCGCGAGGCGCTGCCGCTGCGGCTGCCCAAGGAGATGACCGAGCAGGCCCAGCAGGAGGCCGAGCCGGCCCAGCCCGGCCAGGCCAACGGCAGCCGTCCGGTCTGACCTCGTGACTGTGGTCACCCAGGCGTACCGTGTAGGAACGGCACGGGACTGACCCGTGCCGTTGGAGCCGGGCGGGGCTGAGGAGAAGGCATGACCACCGACGTGCGCACCGGCCTGCGCCGGTTCATCGACCGGTTGACCGCCACGGATTCCGAGCTCGACGCGCGGGACCTGCAGCGCGAGAGCGCCAAGTGCGGCGCCGTGCCGGCCGGGCAGTGCACCCGGGGCCAGGTCGTCTCCGTGTCCGGTCGGTTGCGCACAGTGGCGTACACTCCGCGCACGAACCTGCCGACGCTCGAGGCCGACCTGTGGGACGGCAGCGACGTCGTGACACTGGTTTTCCTGGGCCGCCGTTCGATCGTCGGCATCGAACCGGGGCGGCAGCTCACGGCGCGTGGGCGCATTGCGATCCGCGATGACCGTAAGGTGATCTACAACCCGTACTACGAGCTGGAGGCGCCCCGGTGACACCCGGCAGCGAGCCGCGTCACGCCGCGCACGAGAACGTGGAGGAACGGTTCGCCGAGGAGGTCGTCGAGGAGCTCGACCTCAAACCGGTGCCCGGGCCGAAGCCGGGCGAGGACGAGGAACCGTTCCCGTCCATGAGCGAGCAGATCTCGGAACAGCTCGGCGGGGTGCGCGGGCTGATCGAGTCGAGCATCCCGGTGCTCGCCTTCGTGGCGCTGAACGTGATCCTCGGCGACACCGTCGTGGGGCTCGAGAAGCGTACGGCGCTCTATTGGGCGATCGGGGGCGCGGTCCTCTCGGCGCTGGCCATCGGCGCCTTCCGTCTGGCCCGCAAGCAGCCCGTACGGCATGCGGTGAACGGTCTTTTCGGCATCGCGGTGGGCGCCTTCCTGGCTTGGCGCACGGGCAATGCCGAGGATTTCTACCTGCCCGGCATTCTGCTCACGTTCGCCCAGGCGGCGGCCCTGCTGATCTCCGTGCTGGTGCGAAAACCGATCATTGGGTACGTGTGGGGCATCATGGCCAACAAGGGTCAGCAGAACTGGTTCGACAACGCCCGCCTGTTCCGGACGTTCCAGTGGCTCACACTCGTCTGGGTGGTCTCGCTGAGCCTGCGCGCGGGCATCCAGTTCGTGCTGTGGCAGATGGGCGAGGCGAACGCGCTCGGCATCGTGCGCATCCTGATCAGCTGGCCGATCTACGCCGCCACGTTCGCGTTCACCGCGTGGGCCATCCACCGCGTGACCAGCGAGCAGCAGAAGGCCGCCGAACCCGTCTGACCCGCCGGCAGCGGAGGGCCGCCTGACCCGCCTGACCCGCGGAGGGCCGCCGAACCCGCCTGACCCGCCGGGCAGGGACTCAGCCGAGCACGACGGCGCGGATCTGGTCCTCCACCTCGGCGGTGCACACGAAGATCAGCTCGTCGCCGGCCTCGAGCGGGTCGTCGGCCGTGGGCACCATGACCCGTTTGCCGCGCAGGATCGCCACCAGCGCCGAGTCGCGCGGCAGCGGCACGTCGCGCACGGGCTGACCCTCGTACGGGGCGTTCTTGGGCAGGGTGATCTCGACCAGGTTGGCCTCGCCCTGGCGGAACGTCATGAGGCGTACGAGGTCGCCGACGGTCACCGCTTCCTCGACCAGCGCCGCCATCAGGCGCGGCTTGCTGACCGACACGTCGACGCCCCACTGCTCGGTGAACAGCCACTCGTTCTCGGCGCGGTTGACCCGGGCCACCACCCGCGGCACGGCGAACTCGGTCTTGGCCAGCAGCGACACCACCAGGTTGGCCTTGTCGTCGCCGGTGGCGGCCACCACGACGTCACACCCGGCCACGTCCGCCTCCTCGAGGCTGCTCAGCTCGCAGGCGTCGGCCAGCACCCAGTCGGCCTCGGGCACCCGCTCGGGCCGCAGCTGCTGGGGCTGGCGCTCGATCAGCATGACCTGGTGGCCGTTGCCGATCAGCTCCTGCGCGATCGACCGGCCCACGTTCCCGGCCCCGGCGATGGCGATCCGCATGGTCACAGCCCTTCTGCGTGGGCGCCGGCGGCGATGTCGAGCACGGCGCCCGCGGTGTCGTCGGTGACCAGCAGGAACACCTGGTCGCCGTCCTGCAGCACGGTGGACGGGGTGCCCAGCGTGCCCATGCCGAAGCGCATCAGATAGGCCACCCGGGCCCCTGTGCGCTCCTCGAGCGACTTGAGCGTGCGCCCGATCCAGTCGCGGTGCAACGGCGCCTCGACGATCGAGACCACGCTGGTCGGGTCGCGGAACACCTCGACAGTGCCCTCGGGCACCAGGTGGCGCACCATGCGGTCGGCTGCCCAGCGGATGGTGGCCACGGTCGGGATGCCGAGCCGCTCGTAGACCTGGGCCCGCCTCTGGTCGTAGATGCGGGCCACGACCCGGGAGACGCCGAACGTCTCACGCGCGAGGCGGGCCGAGATGATGTTGGAGTTGTCGCCGCTGGAGACGGCCGCGAACGCGTCGGCCCGCTCGATGCCGGCCGAACGCAGCACGTCGCGGTCGAAACCCACACCGGTCACCGTGGTGCCGTCGAAATCCGAGCCCAGCCTGCGGAAGGCGTCCGAGTTCTGGTCGATGACGGCCACCGAGTGGCCGCGCTCCTCGAGGTTGTGGGCCAGCGTCGAACCGAGCCGGCCGCACCCCATGATCACCACGTGCACGTGTTGTGTCCTCCCGCATGGGTGCTGCTGAGTGAGAGATTGCCATGTCCCCGCCAGAAGCGGCGGCCGGGGCGGGGGACAGGGCGAGAACAACGGCCGTACGCTTTGCGTTCGTGGCCAGTACGACCTCCCTCGCGAAGCGGCTCCTGGTGGGCCGGCCGTTCCGCTCCGACAGACTGCAGCACACGTTGCTGCCCAAACGGATCGCGCTGCCGGTCTTCGCCAGCGACGCCCTGTCGAGCGTGGCCTACGCGCCGGACGAGATCCTGCTGACGCTCTCGATCGCCGGGGCGGGCGCCTTCTGGATCTCCCCGTGGATCACCCTGGCCGTTGCTGTGGTGATGGTCACCGTGGTCGCCAGTTACCGCCAGAACGTGCACGCCTACCCCTCCGGCGGCGGCGACTACGAGGTCGCGACGGTCAACCTCGGCCCCCGGGCCGGGCTCGGTGTGGGCAGCGCCCTGCTGGTCGACTACATCCTGACCGTGGCCGTGTCGACCTCGGCCGGGGTCAACAACCTGGGCTCGGTGGTGCCGTTCGTCGCCGAGCACAAGGTCGCCTTCGCGATCGGCGCGATCAGCCTGCTCACCGCGCTGAACCTGCGCGGGCTGCGCGAGTCGGGCACCGCGTTCGCCGTGCCGACGTACGCGTTCATCATCGTGATCGTCGGGATGATCCTGATCGGGCTGTTCCGGGTGTTGGTGCTCGGCGACGATCTGCTGGCGCCCAGCGCGGGCCTGGTGATCACGGCAGAGGAGGACCACCTCACCAGTTTCGGGTTCGCCTATCTGCTCCTGCGGACGTTCTCGTCGGGCTGTGCGGCGCTGACCGGGGTCGAGGCCATCTCGAACGGGGTTCCCGCGTTCAAGCCGCCGAAGAGCAAGAACGCCGCGACCACCCTGATGCTGCTGGGCGGGCTGTCGATCATCATGCTGGTCGGCATCGTGGTGCTGTCCCGCCTGACCCACCTGCAGTACGTCGAGAGCGAGACGCTCCAGATCGTCTCGGGACCGCCCAACTACGTGCAGAAGACGGTCACCGCCCAGCTCGCCGAGACGATCTTCGGCTCGGGGTCGTTCCTGCTCTACGTGGTCGGCGCGGTCACCGCCCTGATCCTGTTCCTGGCCGCGAACACCGCGTTCAACGGCTTCCCGGTGCTCGGCTCGATCCTCGCTCAGGATCGCTATCTGCCCCGCCAGCTGCACACCCGCGGCGACCGGCTGGCCTTCAGCAACGGCATCATCTTCCTCGCGATCGCCGCGATGGTGCTGGTGGTGGCGTTCCAGGCGGAGACCACCCGGCTCATCCAGCTCTACATCGTGGGCGTGTTCGTCTCGTTCACGCTGTCGCAGGGCGGCATGATCCGGCACTGGAACCGGCTGCTGCAGACCCAGCGCGACCCGGAGCGGCGCCGCCGGATGATCCGCTCGCGGGCCATCAACACGTTCGGCATGGGTCTCACCGGCGCCGTGCTGATCGTCGTGCTGATCACCAAGTTCCTGCTGGGCGCGTGGATCGCGATCGCCGTCATGATCGTCATCTACGGGCTCATGCTCGCCATCCGCAAGCACTACACCCGGGTCGCGCAGGAGCTCGAGCCGACCGAGGAACGGCCCGTGCTGCCCTCCCGCAACCACGCGATCGTGCTGGTCAGCAAGGTGCACATGCCGACCCTGCGCGCTGTCGCCTACGCCCAGGCGACCCGGCCCGACACGCTCACCGCGGTCACGGTCAACGTGGACGACAAGGACACCCGCCAGATCCAGCAGGAGTGGGAGCGGCGGCAGATCCCGGTGCCGCTGACGGTCGTCGACTCGCCCTACCGCGAGATCACCGGCCCGATCATCGACTTCGTCAAGGGCGTACGGCGGGGGTCGCCGCGCGACGTGGTCACGGTCTTCGTCCCCGAGTACGTGGTCGGCCGCTGGTGGGAGAACCTGCTGCACAACCAGAGCGCGCTGCGTATCAAGGGGCGGCTGCTGTTCGAGCCCGGGGTGATGGTGACCAGCGTGCCGTGGCAGCTGCGCTCCAGCCAGGACCGCGACCTCGACCGGTTCGACGAGCGCCTGACCCGGGTGCCCGCGCGCGGCCCGCGGGTGCGTCCGCCGGCCCAGGCCGCGCCCCCCTCCGACGAGAACGGCGAGGCCGGCAAGTGAACGAACTGCAGGAAGGCGACCTCGTCGAGCTGACCGTGGGCGCGCCGGCGCACGGCGGGCACTGTGTGGCCCGGGTCGGCGGGGAGCACGGCCAGGTCGTGTTCGTGCGGCACGCGCTGCCGGGCGAGCGGGTCACTGCCGAGATCACCGAGCTGCACAAGGGGTACGCGCGCGGCGACGCGATCAAGATCCACGAGCCCTCGGCCGACCGGGTCGAACCCCCTTGCCCGTACGCGGGTCCGGGACTCTGCGGCGGCTGCGATCTGCAACACGCCTCGGGTGACGCTCAGCGACGCTGGAAGGCGGCGGTCGTCGAGGAGCAGCTGCGGCGGCTGGCCAAGCTGTCCTACGACGTACGGGTCGAGGAGCTGCCCGGTGGCCTGCTCGGCTGGCGCAGCCGGGTGCGTTACGCCGTCGACGCGGCCGGGCGCGCCGGTCTGCTCAAGCACCGTTCGCACGAGGTGGTGGCGATCGACCGGTGCCGGATCGCGCACCCCCGGATCCAGGAACTGGACCTGCTCGACCGGGAATGGCCGGACGCCGACGCGCTGGAGGCGGTCGCGACCACCGGGGGCGACGTGACCGTGCTGGCCCGCCCGTCGGGCAGCGGCCGGATGCTGCCGCCGGACGACCCGGCCGACGGCGTCACGCTCGGCGGTGGCGGACGCGTACGGCTCTCCGGCCCGGCCGAGGTGACCGAGCAGGCGGCCGGGCGTGAGTGGCGGGTGCCGGCCGAGGGCTTCTGGCAGGTGCACCCGGCCGCGGCCGGGACACTGGTGGCCGCCGTGATCGAGATGCTGCGCCCGGCCGACGGCGAGACCGCTTGGGACCTGTACGGCGGCGCGGGGCTGTTCGCCGGGGCGATCGCTGAGCGCACCCACGGGCGTACGACGGTGGTCGAGTCGTCGCATGCCGGCGCGGCAGCGGCCCGCGGGAACCTGGGCGAGCCGGCCGAGGTGGTCGAGGCCCGGGTCGAGGCTGCGTTGTCCCGCCGCCGCGTCACGGGGCCGGTCGACCTGGTCGTGCTCGACCCGCCGCGGGCCGGGGCCGGCGCCAAGGTGGTGCGTTCCGTGGTGGCGGCCGGACCCCGGGCGGTGGCCTACGTGGCCTGTGACCCGGCCGCGCTCGCTCGCGACATCGCCACATTCCGTGAGCTGGGCTGGAAGCTGGTCACGCTGCGTGCCTTCGACTGCTTCCCGATGACCCAGCATGTGGAGTGCGTGGCGCTGCTGGAGCCCTGACTCGCCCGGCGGGGACGGCGGTGGCGCGGCGGCTTGCGAGTGCGCACTTACGTCGTGGGCTCCGGCAGCCGGCCCATGGCTGGGCGACCGCCCGCTCCGGCTCCCGGCAGCGTGAGCGGCCCCGGCGATCGGCCGCCCCCGGTCAGCGTGCGGCGTCCGGCCGCCTTCGGGTCAGCGTGCGGCGTCCGGCCGCCTTCGGGTCAGCGTGCGGCGACCGCCCGCTCGGCGGCGCTGATCGCGTTGCGGAACAGCATCGCGACCGTCGTCGGGCCCACGCCGCCCACCCGCGGGGTGATGGCCCCGGCGACCGCGGCGCACTCCTCGGCCACGTCCGGCAGCAGGCGCTTGCCCTCGTAACGCACCCCGGCGCCGACCACCGTGGCGCCCGGACGGACGTGCTCGGGCTGGATGATGCCGGGCACCCCGGCCGCGGCGATGAGGATCTCGGCCCGCTTGGTGTAGCGCTCCCAGTCGGGCACGCCGGTGTGCACCACGGTGACGGCGGCGTTGGCGGTCGGCCGCTTCTGGGCCAGCAGCATGGCCAGTGGGCGGCCCAGCGTCGCGCCTCGGCCCAGGATGACGACCTCGCGCCCGGCCACCGGGATCTCGTAGTGGGCCAGCAGCGCCTCGATGCCGGCCGGGGTGCAGGGCAGCGGGCCGGGCAGGCCGACGGCGAGCCGGCCCATGTTGAGCGGGTGCATGCCGTCGACGTCCTTGTCGGGGTCGAGGGTCATCAGCGCCGCGTCGTAGTCGAGGTGGGCCGGGATCGGGTACTGGATCAGCACGCCGTGCACGCTGGTGTCCGCGTTCAGCTCGGCCACCACGTCGAGCAGCTGCTCCTGGGTGATGTCGCCGGACAGGTGGCGGTGCGGCGAGTCGAAGCCGAGCTCGGCCGCCTGCCGCTGCTTGATGCGGATGTAACCGGCGCTGGCGTCGTCGTCGCCGACGAGCACGGTGGCCAGGCTGGGCGTGACGCCCTGGGCCTTGAGTTTGGCGACGCGCTCGGAGACGTCGGCCAGCACGGCCTCGGCGACGGGCTTGCCGGGCAGGGAACGAGCTTCATGAGACATGTGCGACTTCCTTGTCGTACGGGGGCCCAGGCGGTCGACAACCCCGTGACAGGCTCCCCGATGGTCGATCCATCCCCGGTGCCGCCAGTCGCCGTGCCTACCAGGATGCCCGACGCCGCTGCGGGCGCCGGAACGGGGTTGTTACTGTGCGGTAGGTCACCGATGAGCGCAGGTCACGGGGATGTGTCGGTTGTGTGTAGGACCGCGGGAGGGACCATCGGCCGAGGATGCGTTCTGGCGGCACGCCGATAGACTTTGCGCCCATGAGCGAATCCCTCCCCGCCGCGGACGGCATTTTGGCGACCATCACCGATCCGGGTGATCTCAAGCGCCTCAGCACCGAGCAGCTGACCCTGCTGGCGGCCGAGATTCGTGACTTCCTGGTGGCCAAGGTCTCCCGCACCGGCGGTCACCTCGGCCCCAACCTCGGCGTCGTCGAGACCACGCTGGCGCTGCACCGCGTCTTCGACTCGCCGCGCGACCGCATCCTGTTCGACACCGGCCACCAGGCCTACGTGCACAAGATCGTCACCGGCCGGCAGGACGGCTTCGACCTGCTCCGCCAGCGGGGCGGCCTCACCGGCTACCCGAGCCGGGCCGAGAGCGAGCACGACTTCATCGAGAACTCGCACGCCTCGACCGCCCTGTCCTACGCCGACGGCATGGCCAAGGCGTTCGCGCTGCGCCGCGAGGACAGGCACGTCGTGGCCGTGGTCGGCGACGGCGCGCTCACCGGCGGCATGTGCTGGGAGGCGCTCAACAACATCGCCGCCGCCAAGAACCGCCTGGTCATCGTCGTCAACGACAACGGCCGGTCGTACGCGCCGACCATCGGCGGCCTGGCCGACCACCTCTCCACGCTGCGGCTCAACCCCGGCTACGAAAAGGTGCTCGACCTGGTGAAGGAGGCGCTGGGCTCGACCCCCGTGGTCGGCAAGCCGGTCTACGAGGTGCTGCACGCTGTCAAGCGCGGCATCAAGGACGCGGTCAGCCCGCAGCCCATGTTCGAGGACCTCGGCATCAAGTACCTCGGCCCGGTCGACGGCCACGACGTGCAGGCCATGGAGTCGGCGCTGCGCCGGGCCAAGGGCTTCAACGCTCCGGTCATCGTGCACGCGGTCACCCGCAAGGGCTACGGTTACCGCCCCGCCGAGCAGGACGAGGCCGACTGCCTGCACAGCCCGAGCAGCTTCGACGTCGAGACCGGCAAGTCGCTGGCCGCCTCCAAGCTGAAGTGGACCAACGTCTTCGCCGACGAGCTGGTGAAGATCGCCGACGAGCGGCCCGACGTGGTGGGAATCACAGCCGCCATGGCCGAGCCGACCGGCATCGCCGCGATGGCCAAGAAGCACCCCGAGCGCGTGTACGACGTGGGCATCGCCGAGCAGCACGCCGCCACGAGCGCGGCCGGCCTCGCGATGGGCGGCCTGCACCCGGTCGTGGCCGTCTACGCCACGTTCCTCAACCGCGCGTTCGACCAGGTGCTGCTCGACGTGGCGATGCACGAGTTGCCGGTCACGTTCGTGCTGGACCGGGCCGGCATCACCGGCCCCGACGGCCCCAGCCACTACGGCATCTGGGACATGAGCGTCTTCGGCGTCGTGCCCGGTTTGCGGATCGCCGCGCCCCGCGACGAGGCGACCCTGCGGGAGGAACTGCGCGAGGCGCTCGCCGTCGACGACGGCCCGACGATCGTCCGCTTCCCGACCGGCGCCGTCCCGGCCCCGCTGCCCGCCCTGCGCCGCGTCGGCCAGATCGACCTGCTGCGCGAGGACGAGCGCAAGGATGTGCTGGTGGTGGCGGTGGGTTCGTTCGCCGGGCTCGGTCTCGAGGTCGCCGGCCGCCTGGCCGAGCAGGGCTTCGGCGTCACCGTGGCCGACCCGCGGTGGGTGCGCCCGGTGCCGATCGAGCTGACCGGCCTGGCCGCCCAGCACCGCCTCGTGGTCACCGTGGAGGACGGCGTCCGCGCCGGTGGCGTGGGCGACGCGGTGGCCGGCGCCCTGCGGGACGCGGGTGTCGAGGTGCCGCTGCGCGACTTCGGCGTGCCGGCCGGGTTCCACCCGCACGGCACCCGCGGCGAGCTGCTGGCCGACCTGGGTCTGACGTCGCAGGACATCGCCCGCGACGTCACCGAGTGGGTCGCCAAGCTGGACGCGCAGCCGGTGGCCAACCCGGCCTGACCACCCGCCCGCCGTGACACCGGCGCGGCGTTCACTCCGGTGTGACGCCGCGCGCGGAAAAACGTCGATAGCCCCGCGAAACGGACCGCGGAGGGGCGCTTCCGTTATCTACTCGTTATTTTTGGGGCATGACGGTTGAGGGCAACACGGTCATCATCGATCTGGGCCTCGAACGGGGAGAGCCCGATTCGTACGATTCGCCGCAGCGCTCGACATTCCCGGGCTGGTTCCCCGCCGCCGTCCTCGCCGTCCTCGTCCTGCTCACCGCCGGGGCCTCGGCCGCGCCCGCCGAGCAGCCGTTCACCGAGGTGTTCAGCCTGCGGGCCGGCCCGGCCGAGCCGTACGCGCTGACCGGCGACGGCCGCCTGCTGGTGCAGACCTACGGCGTGCTCGGCGCGTATCACCTGCGCGACGGTGAGCCGCAGTGGAAGGCGGGCCGGACGAAGCCGGTCTTCCGGCTGCGGCTCGGGTCGGGGCTGATCCTGATGCGGCCGTGGATCGTCGGCTCGCGTGACCCCGGCACCACCGCGATCTCGGTCGACGACGGCGCCTACCGGTGGCGCCGGACCGGCCAGGTCGTCTCCGTCGCCGGGTCGTCGACCCTGCTCTCGGTCACGCCGGTGCGCGGTGCCGGCAACCGCCGGATCGACGGGCCGGTGGACGCCATCGACCCCGTGACCGGGCGCACGCTCTGGACGGTGAACGTGCCGTCGAGCGCCGCCCTGATCGCGCTGCCCGGGGTCGGCGACGCCGGCGCCCGGATGCTGCTCGTGCACGACGACCGCACCATGGCGGTGCACGACCTGGCGACCGGCGAACGCCTGGTCACGACGAACGCGCCGCCCGCGGACTACGACCCGGACAACCCGGCGGTGGTCAACGGCACGATCCTGCTGCGGCACCCGGGCCGGCCCGACATGGAGATCTCGGCTTACGACCCGGTCACGCTGCGCAATCTGTGGGCGATGCCGGCCGACGGCGCGTACACCATCGAGAGCTGCGGCATCCTGGCCTGCCTGAGCGGTCCCGGCGGCATGCGCGCGATCGACCCGGCGACCGGCGACACCGTCTGGAAGAGGCCGGAGTGGCGCGGTATCCAGCAGTTCGGCAGCCAGTACGTCGCCTACGGCTCGGCCGAGAACACCAGGCCGCTCGGGCTGATCAACCCGGACACGGGCGCGTTGGAGGTCGACCTCACCGGGTGGCGGCCGGTCGCCGGAACGGCCGGCGAACACCATTTGCTGGTCACGAGGGCCGTGGAGCCGGGAGGCCGTACGATGGTCGCCGTCGCCCAGCCGGGCGAGAGCCGACCGCGCCTGCTGGGGGCGCTGCCGACCGGCACGGGCGACTGCCAGGCCGCGAACGAGCGCCTGGTGTGCCGCTCGATGTACGGCCGGCTCGTGGTCTGGTCGTACGGCATGAAGGGGTGACCGTTGGCGCTGATCGAGCTGGACCTGACCGCCCAGCCCGACGAGCCCCTCACGCCGCCGCCCGCCCACCGCTACCGTGTCCCCGGCCTGATGCTGGTCGCCGTGCTGCTGTTCGCGGCCGGAGGCGCCGCACCCGTCCTGCCGGTGCTCTGGCGCTACCTGGGCGTCGTGCCGTCGCCGGCCGGTCCGGAGGCGCCGTTCGCGTTGGCCGGCGGGCGGGTCTACACCGTGGCCGCCGCCGGCACGAACCGCGTGATCACGGCCTGGAACCTGGAAGGCCCGCCGCGGGAGCTGTGGACCGCCGGCTTCCCGGCCCGGGTCGCCGGCCTCGACGAGATCAGCTGGGGCGGGGTCGAGGCCGAGGCGGCGGGCGACGTGGTGCTCTTCGGCGACGGCCCGCAGGCGACCGTCGTCGACGCCGGAACGGGCGCCCCGCGGTGGAGCTCACCGGTTGACGTCAGTCCGTTGCCGGGCGGCCGGATCGGTGTCGTCCAGAAACACGACTTCCGCCCGGGCACCGTCTACGACCAGGCCTCGGGCGAGCCGGGGATGCTGTATTTCTCGGCCACCGGCGAGCCGCACACCGAGCCGCCGTTGCGCACCCACCTGAGCGGGGTCGACCTCTCCGACGGACGGGTTCTGTGGACGGTCACCGCGGCCGGCTCGGTCAACGTGTCGGTGCCGGCCGGTGACGAGGCGGTCGTGCTGCTGCTCTCGTCCGACCGTCTGCGCCGCATCGACGGCGCGTCGGGCGCGGTGGTGGCGAGCCGGCCGCTGCCCCCGGCCGGCGAGGCCACCCCGTACGGGGGTGACCTGGTCGACGGTCTGATGATGGTGCACTACGGCAACCGCGGGGTGGTGTCGCGTGACGTCGCGTACGACCCGCACACCCTGGAACGGCGCTGGGAACGTCCCGTGCCGCCGATGATGCTCGACCCGGCCAACTGCACCGGCCTGCACTGCGCGGGCGGACGCCAGGCCCTCGACGTGCTCGACCCGGCCACCGGGCGGGCGCGCTGGCGGGCGCCGGCCGACGTCGACCTGGCCAAGCTCGGCGGGTACGTGGTCGAGATCGGCGTCGAGTCGGGCATGCCGGTGCGGCTCGTCGACCCGGCCACCGGCGTCACCCGCGTCGACCTGACCGGCTGGTGGGCCGAGGTGGTCGGCGAGGCGGGGCCGGCGATCGTGCTGCGACGCGGCATCGACGCCGGGGGGAGCGCGTTCGGCGTGGTGATGCCCGACCGTGACCGCATCCAGCCGCTCGGTGTCACCGGCGGCCCGGTCGGCGACTGCACCTCCGACGCGCGGCACGTGGTCTGCCGCACCGAGGGCGGTCTGCGAATCTGGGCCTATCGGGCCTGAGCTGTCAGCCGGGGCCGTCGGCGGCGCACAATGACCGGGGGTGCGCCGTGGCGAACGGAGAGATCGATCTCGGCGAGGTGACCCGCGGGACGCCCGCGGTCGTGATGACCGACCGGCTGGTGCCGCGCCGGGCCCTGCTGACGCTGCTCACCGCCGTCCTTGTCGCCGTGACCACGGCCGGGGCCCCGCTTCCGGCCTCCGCGCGTCCCCTTGTCGTCGCGGCCCGGCTCGGCGACACCACCTTCCTCGACGAGCACCGGATGATGCTGGTCAGTGGCTCGTCGGCGCTGGTGGCGCAGGTGAGCCACCGGGTCGTACGCGCCTACGACCTGCCGAGCGCGCGGCTGCTCAGCACCACCACGGTCACCGTCTCGGGCGGCATCAACCAGGTGCTGTCGGCCGGCGGCACGGTGGTGGTGTCGTACCAGGTGGACGCGAGCGGCACCTGGGCCACGGTGGCGGTGGCCGAGGGCACCGAGCAGACCCGCTGGCGGCGTACGGCCCGGCTGATCGCGGTCTCCGAACCCGAGGAGCAGGTGCTGCTGGGCACGGACGAGGCGGTTCACGCGGTGGACCTGCGTACGGGGAAGACCCGCTGGACGTTGCCACGACCGCGGGACGGCTACATCGCCGAGACCGGCTGGGCGGACGACTACCCGCGCTGGCTGGTGCTGCTGAGCGACTCGGGCCGGTTGGAGAGCTACGACCCGTACACCGGGGCGCTGCTGGCGACCCGTACGGTCCCGCCTCGTAAAGGCCGTGCCCACGGGTTCATCTGGCCGGTCGACGACCTGGTCATGGCCGACGACGGCACGCCCGGCCTAGCCGCGTACCGGCTGCCGGAGCTCACCCCGCTCTGGCACACCGGCGCCGACCTGTCGGGCAGCTGGATGCAGGCCGCCTGCGGAGACCTGATCTGCACCTTCCGCCGGCAGCGCGGACTCACCGCCATCGACGCCGCCACCGGGCGCAAGCTGTGGGAGAACCCCGATTGGGCGTACGCCGAGCCGGTCGGGCGCTACCTGCTGGCGACCCGGGCCGAACGCGGCATCGACGATCCGGGGCTCTGGGTGATCGACCCGGCGACCGGCTCGGCCCGGGGGGACTTCGGCCGCTGGGAGTTCCTGGCGGCGACGGGGGACGGGCGCCTCTACGCCAAGCTCGACGTGCCGGGGGCGTACACCGTGCACTACGCGATTCTCGACCCGGCCACGCTCTCGGTGCGGTTGCTCGGCACGGCGGCCGACGTCTCCAACAGCTGCCAGACCGCGGCGGGGCTGTTGATCTGCCGCCTGATCGACGCCTCGGTCGCCATGTGGCCGCTTCGGTAGCCTTCTGCTTACAGCCTCTTCACACCCGGTCGGTGAGGCTGAGCCCGGTGGTTCGACGGAGGTCTGCGGTGCGTGTGCTGGTAGTGGAAGACGAGCGGAATCTCTGCGACGCGATCGCCCGCGGGCTGCGGCGCAAAGGCATGGCCGTCGACGTCGCGTACGACGGCCTGCAGGGCCACGAGATGGCCTACGTGACGCGTTACGACGTCGTCGTCCTCGACCGCGACCTGCCCGGCATGCACGGCGACGAGATCTGCGCGGCCCTGGTCGAGTCGGGCGCGCTGACCCGGGTGCTCATGCTCACCGCCAGCGGCACGGTCGCCGACCGGGTCGAGGGCCTGCAGCTCGGCGCCGACGACTACCTGGCCAAGCCGTTCGCCTTCGAGGAACTGGTGGCCCGGGTGCAGGCGCTGGGCCGTCGCGCCACCCCGGCCGCCCCGCCCGTGCTCACGGTGGGCAACCTGGTGCTCGACCAGACCCGCCGGGTCGTCACCCGCGGCGGCACCCCGATCGAGCTGACCAACAAGGAGTTCGGCGTGCTCGAGGAGCTGCTCAAGGCACGTGGCGGCGTGGTGTCGAGCGAGGAGCTGCTGGAACGGGTGTGGGACGCCAACACCGACCCGTTCACCACGACCGTACGGGTGACGGTGATGACGCTGCGGAAAAAGGTGGGCGATCCGCCGCTGATCGAGACCGTGGTGGGCGCGGGTTATCGGGTGCCCGAACCGGTCGTTCTCTCATGACGGTCTACCTCGGCCGTAACAAGCGCCCCGGTTTCACCCTCCGGCCGACCCTGCGGCTGCGGCTCACACTGCTCAACGGCATCCTGCTGGTCGGCGCGGGAGCGATCCTGGTGCTGCTGGCCTGGCTGCTCGTCGGGGACGTGATGCACCCGAGCGTGGGGCTGCAACCCGGCTCCACCGTCACCCTGACCGACGGGCGTTCGGTCGACGCCGCCCAGTGGCAGGAGGCGCTGGTCGACCAGGCGGCCCGCGAGATGCTGGTCAAGGGCCTGGTCGCGCTGTTCGCGATCGGCATCATCGGCATCGCCGGGGCGTACGCGGTGGCCGGCCGGGCCCTGCGCCCGCTGCACATCGTCACCCAGACCGCCCGCCGCCTCGGCGAGGAGACGCTCGACCAGCGCATCAAGTACTCGGGGGCGGACGACGAGGTGGCCGAGCTGGCACGCACCTTCGACGCCATGCTCGACCGGCTGGCCGGCGCGTTCGAGTCGCAGAAACGCTTCGTGGCCAACGCCTCGCACGAGCTGCGCACGCCGCTCGCGGTGATGCGTACCGAGATCGACGTGACGCTCAGCGACGACGAGGCCGACGTGGCCGAGTACCGCCGGATGGCCAAGGTGGTGCGTAACGCGTCGGAACGGGCCAACGGGCTGGTCGACGCGCTGCTGGTGCTGGCCCGCTCGGAGGCGCAGTCGGGGCGGCGGCTGGTGCGCAAGGTGCCGGCCGACATGGCGATCAGCGTGACCAACGCGTTGTCGGCGGTGAAGGCCGAGGCGGAGCGGCTCAAGCTGGACGTGACGACGGACCTGCAGCCCGCGCCCGTGGTGGGTGATCCGTCGCTGCTCGACCGGCTCGCGGGCAACCTGATCGAGAACGCCATCCGCTACAACCACCTGCTGGGGCGGTTGTGGCTGCGCACCGGGACGCTCAACGGGCAGGCCCGGCTGGTGGTCGGCAACACCGGGTACGAGGTGGAACCGGGGGATGTGCCGGGGCTGTTCGAGCCTTTCCGGCGCGGGGGCTGGGAGCGTACGGGGTCGCGAGGTTCCGGGTTGGGGCTGTCCATCGTGCGGGCGGTGTGTGACGCGCACGGGGGGACTGTTACGGCGGTGGCCCAGGCCGGGGGAGGCCTGGAAGTGACGGTTTCCCTGCCCACGGCGGACGCGACACCTGTCGTGGCCGCTTCGGCCGCGGTGCCGCGGGCCAAAGGGCTGGGCGTCGCCTAGGCCGTACGCTTTCGCGGCGTCACGCGGCCTGACGGCGTCACGCGGCCTGACGGCGTCACGCGGCCTGACGGCGTCACGCGGCCTGACGGCTTCACGCGGCCTCGCGGCGGATCGCCCGCCAGCGGGACTCGCTGAGGCCCAGCTCGGCGGCGACCTCGGCCTCGCTGAGACCGGGGCGGTCGGCCTTGATGCGGCGGGCCAGGGCGATGTGCTCGGCGGGGGTGCGGCGCGACTTGCCGGGGGTGTCGGCGGGCGCTGTCACCGCGCGGCCGCTGGGGGTCGAGCGTTGCGCGGGCACGATCCGACCGTTCGCGCGCGCCCCTGTCCGGGCCGCGGACGCGGCGTTGACTCCGGCCCTTGCCTGGGCGGCGCTGGTTTCGGCCCGTGCCCCTGGCCGGTTTACGGCATTTGTTCCAGCCGCGCTCGTCGCCGTGCGGGTGGACGGGCGGGTCACCGGCTGCGGCAACACGGTTGCGGCCTCGGCCAGGGCGGCCGCCGTCGCTGGTCCGAGTGGTCCCGGCGTACGGGATGGGCCGTTGACCCTGGCCTGTGCGGCGGCCAGCGGACTGGGCATGAGGCCGGGAACAGGCTCGGCCGGCAGCTCGACCGGCGTGGGCCGGGGCGGGGCAGCGGACGGTTCGGCCTCGGCCTTCTCCAGCGTCGAGATGCGGCCGCCCAGCTCGACCAGGCAGATGCTCGCCACCACGATCAGCCCGTCGACCGAGAGCGGCAGCAGGTAGGGCGAGGCGCCCGTCTCGCCGTACCGGGCCGCCACTCCGACCATGTGCCAGTACGACACCCAGGCCGCGATGCCCGCGATGATCGCCGTGGCGACCAGCCGGAGCACGGCCAGGTAACGCCGGTGCACCGGGACGCGGGAGATCAGCTCGACGGTGAGCAGCAGGGCCAGCGGCGGCCAGGCGGCGATGGCCTGGCTGATCGGGTTGTCCAGGGCGTGCAGGACGTTGGCGACGACGGAGGCGGCCACGCCGAGCAGCAGCGTTGCTCGCACGGCCCACCGGACGCGACGCAGTTGCTCCAGGACCACCGGAAGTCTCCTCAGCCTTCGGACAGATCGACGGGTACGGCCCACATCCTGAACGCTGGTTATAACGCGAACGCCCCCGGACAGGAACCGTGACCGGTCCGTTCCGGAGGCGATGCGACTATGTGATCGTGGCGAACGGCGTGTCGCCTTGACGAGGTCAGTTCTTCTTTTCGACCTGAGCCCGGAGCTTGGGGAACTCGGCCTTGGCGCCGCTCACCGACTCGAAGTACCAGATGAACATGCCGACACTGCCCTCGTCGGCCCACGTGCAGATGGCCAGGTCGATGTTGTTGGTCTCGGAGCTGCCGCACTTGGCCGACCCACCCAGCGCGCCGGTCGGCGCGCTCGAGATGTTGTCGATTTTGAGGCCGCCGATGCCGGCGCCGTAGAAGGTCTGCTCGAGCTCCCGCTTCGGGTCGGCGATCGGGGCCTCGGCCGCCGCCACGATCACGATGTCCTGGTCGGCGACGTCGCCGTAGAGCGCGCCGACCGAGTTCGTCGCGCCCGGCACGTCGGCCAGACCGTTCTTGAGCTGGTCGGCGATCGACTTGAACTGGGCCGAGGTCAGCTTCTTGCGGCCGCCCAGCGTGGCCGGCTCGACGATCGAGATGTTCGAGGACGGCGGCTCGGTGGCCGGTTCCTCGGTGGGCTCGGTGACGGGAGCCGTCGTGGGCGCGGTCGTGCTCAGGCCCCGGGTCGCCTCCAGGTCGTCGGCCTTGTCGCGGCCGATCATGTAGAGCGCCGTCACCCCGCCGACGCAGAGCACCAGCACGATCGCGACCGAAATCAGGATGATCGGCAGGGTCCGCGACTTCTTCTGGGGTGGCTGCGGCGGCGGAAAGCCCCCGGCCGGCTGGCCGTACGGCTGCTGCCCGTACTGCGGCGGCTGCTGACCGTACTGCGGCTGACCGTACTGCGGCTGGCCGTACTGGGGCTGCTGCCCGTACTCCCCGCCCGCGGGCTGACCGTACTGCGGCGGCTGCTGCCCGTACTGGGGCGGCTGACCGTAGTCGGGCTGGCCGGACGACGGGTAGGGCGTCGTCGGCGGGTAGCTCGGCGGCTGATACGGCGGCTGACCCTGGTTCGGCTGGCCTGACGAGGGGTCGTTGGGATAGGGCTGCCCTGGATACGGGGGCTGCGACATCAAGCGCTCCAGAAATCGGGTACCGCGCGAGCCTAGCGTTACCGCGCGAACATGGGTGTCAACCGTTCTGGGTGACGGGACGGTCCAAGTGGGCAAATGGGTGACAACGTGACGACGCCCCGCACCTGGAAGGCGCGGGGCGTCGTGTATTCGACTGTTCGTCAGGCGGGCAGGCTCGCCACGCCCTGGGGCAGGAACCGCTTGCCGGTCACCCGCTCGGAGGTGCCGCTGCGGTCCAGGTACGGCGTCACGCCGCCGAGGTGGAACGGGTAACCCGCGCCGAGGATCATGCACAGGTCGATGTCCTGCGCCTCCGCGACCACGCCCTCGTCGAGCATGATCCGGATCTCCTCGGCCAGGGCGTCGAGGGCCTTCTGGCGTACCTCGTCGGCGCTCAGCGGCGCCGCCCCGCCCGCCACCAGCTTGGCGACCTCGGGGTTGATCTCGTCGTCGACCATGACGGGCAGGCCGGCGTCCACGATCTTCTTGAGGTTCTCCGACTCGGCGAACCGGTCGGGGAAGGCCCGGTGCAGCGTCTCGCCCACGTGGTACGCCACGGCGGGCCCGACCAGCTGCAGCAGCGCGATCGGGCGCATCGGCAGGCCCAGCGGGTCCATCGCCTCGTTGACCACGTCCAGCGGGGTGCCGGCGTCGATCGCCTGGAAGATCTCGCTGGTGACCCGGGTCAGCAGCCGGTTGACCACGAACGCCGGGGCGTCCTTGACCAGCACCGACGACTTCTTGAGCTCCTTGCCGACCGCGAACGCCGTGGCCAGCGTGGCGTCGTCGGTCCGCTCGCCCCTGATGATCTCGAGGAGCGGCAGGACGGCGACCGGGTTGAAGAAGTGGAACCCGACCACCCGCTCCGGGTGCTCCAGGCCGGCCGCCATCTCGGTGATCGACAGCGAGCTGGTGTTGGTCGCGAGCACCGTCCCGGGCGTCACGATCTTTTCGATCTCGGCCCAGATCTGCTTCTTGAGCTCGAGGTTCTCGAAGACGGCCTCGATCACGAAGTCGGCGTCGGCGAACACCGACTTGTCAACCGAGCCGCTGACCAGGCCGCGCAGCTTGGCCGCGCTGCCCTCGTCGAGGCGGCGCTTGGCGACGAGCTTGTCGATCTGCTCGGTCACGTACGACACGCCCTTGTCGACGCGGGCCTGGTCGATGTCGGTCAGCACGACCGGCACCTGCAGGCGGCGCGCGAACAGCAGCGCCAGCTGGGACGCCATCAGACCGGCGCCGACGATGCCGACCTTGGTGACCTTTCGGGCCAGCGAGCTGTCGGGCACGCCGACCGGGCGCTTGGCCCGCCGCTGCACCAGATCGAACGCGTACAGGCTGGCCCTTGACTCGTCGCCCATGATCAGGTCGGCCAAAACCTCGGTCTCGGCCGCCGTGCCGTCTTCGAACGAGGCGTCCTTGGCGAGAGCGAGCAGCTCAAGGGCCTTGTTCGCGCTCGGGACCGCGCCGTGCAGCTTCTCGTCGAGCTGCTGCTTGGCGAAGAAGAGCACGCCCTCCCACATGTCCTTGTCGACCTCGGGCCGCTGCACGGTCAGCTCGCCGTCGACGACCGCGGCCGCCCACTCCAGCGAGCGCTCGAGGAAGTCGGCCGGCTCGAACAGCTGGTCGGCGACGCCCAGCTCGACAGCCTGCTTGGGGCGCAGCACCTTCTGGGTCAGCGGGTTCTGCAGGATGACCTGGGCCGCCCCGGGCACGCCGATCAGGTTGGGGAGCAGCTGGCTGCCGCCCCAGCCGGGCACCAGGCCGATCGCCACCTCGGGCAGGCCCAGCGCCGCCGCGCCGCCCGAAACCGTGCGGTAGTGACAGTGCAGCGCCACCTCCAGGCCGCCACCGAGGGCGGCGCCGTTGATGAACGCGAACGTCGGAATCGTCGAGTTCTTGAGCCGCGCGAAGACCCGGTGGCCCAGCTCGCCGAGTTCGACCGCCTGCTCCCGGGACGCCAGGAAGGGGATGCCGGTGATGTCCGCGCCGACACAGAAGATGTACGGCTTGCCGGTGAGGGCGATGAACGCCGGCTTCGCATCGGTCGCCGCCGTGATCGCCTCGTCGAGACTCGTCAGGCCGCCGGGACCGAAGCTGTTCGGCTTCTTGTGGTCGAACCCGTTGTCAAGGGTGATCAGCGCGGCCTTCTTGTCGCCGACCTGGACAAAGCGGACGAGCGCCTTGGTTACGACCTCGTTCGGGTGCTCGATCACTTCGCCTCCCACAGCGGGTTCTCCCAGATCACAGTGCCGCCCATGCCGATGCCGATGCACATGGCGGTGAGGCCGTACCGGACCTCGGGGTGCTCGGCGAAGTGCCGCGCGAGCTGCGTCATCAGGCGCACACCGGAGGAGGCGAGCGGGTGACCGATGGCGATCGCGCCGCCCCACGGGTTGACCCGCGGGTCGTCGTCGGCGATGCCGTAGTGGTCGAGGAACGCCAGCACCTGGATCGCGAACGCCTCGTTCAGCTCGAACAGGCCGATGTCGTCGATCGTCAGGCCGGCCTTCTTGAGGGCCTTCTCGGTCGACGGGATCGGGCCGTACCCCATGATCTCGGGCTCGACGCCGACGAACCCGTACGACACCATCCGCATCGCGATCGGCAGGCCCAGCTCGCGGGCGGTTTCCTCGCTCGCGAGCAGCGCCGCCGTCGCCCCGTCGTTCAGGCCGGCCGCGTTGCCCGCGGTGACCCGGCCGTGCGGGCGGAACGGGGTCTTCAGCGTGGCCAGCTTCTCCATCGAGGTCTCACGCGGCGCCTCGTCGGCGGTCGCCAGGCCCCAGCCCTGCTCGGCGCTGCGCAGCGCGACCGGCACCAGGTCCGGCTGCAGCTTGCCGTCGGCGTACGCCTTGGCCGTCTTGAGCTGCGAGTTCAGCCCGTAACGGTCGGCCCGCTCCTTGGTGATCTGCGGCAGGCGGTCGTGCAGGTTCTCCGCCGTCGAACCCATCACCAGCGCCGACGGGTCGACCAGCTTCTCGGCGATGATGCGCGGGTTGGGGTCGACGCCCTCACCCATCGGGTGCCGGCCCATGTGCTCGACGCCACCGGCGATCGCCACGTCGTAGGCGCCCATCGCGATGCCGCCGGCCACGTTGGTCACCGCGGTCATCGCGCCCGCGCACATGCGGTCGATCGCGTAGCCCGGGACGGTCTTGGGCAGGCCCGACAGCAGGGCCGCGGTGCGGCCGATGGTCAGGCCCTGGTCGCCGATCTGGGTGGTGGCCGCGATCGCGACCTCGTCCACCCGCTCCGGCGGGAGCTGGGGATTGCGGCGCATCAGCTCGCGGATGCAGCGGATGACCAGATCGTCGGCGCGGGTCTCGGCATACATGCCGCCCGCCTTGCCGAACGGGGTGCGGACGCCGTCGACGAAGACGACCTCGCGTACTTCACGGGGCACGGTACCTCCTAAGGACGTAAGAGGATGCTACTCGTCAGTAACTAACGGCCGCCAGCGTGACCGGGAAACTTCACAAACGAGCGTAGTGAGGAGATCAAGTTCGAGGTCGAGAGCAGGGCCAAAGGCCAGATCAGAAGCATGTCGTAGCGGGGTGGGGGGAGACGGCAGCTCACGCCGAGGTGAGCCGGCCGCCGGCGCGTCCAGGGCGCTCACCGCACCACGGCGACGTGCGTAAGCGGTCACGCCCCAACCAGCCCGATCGGGGCCCTGCTCGGAACACGGCCCACCCCAACCGGGGGACCCCCGCCCAGCACGATTCTAGGGAAGGGAAGCGATCTTCGCGGGGCGTCGATGGAGCGGCTGTGGACAAGCGGGGGACTGTGGACGACGGCCGCGGGCCGGGTGGGTGTGCTACGAGCGGTGGGCCTGCTCGCTGGTGGGAGGCGGATCGTCCAGGGCGGGGGTCGGCGGAACGGGTGAATCGAAGGATCTCGTGGCGGGCGTACGGTCGCGCCATGAGGAAGCCGTTACGGTGCCGCCTCAGGTGGCACAAGTGGGTGCCGCGGACAAATCCCGACGGGGTTCGTTACGAGCAGTGCGGACGCTGCGGCGCGGACAGCAACCCGGCCAAGATTCACTGGAGCGCCGGCGGAATGTGAGAGCTGGGGGCGTGCGGCCGGCTTGCGGCCTGGCGGATGCCGGGGCGAGCCGCTCGACCTCCCGCTCCATCACGGCCGCCAGTGGTGGCGGCGGGCCGGGGCGTGGCCTGTTGGGGCGGGAGGTCGGGGCTCGCGTGGCGCCGGGGCTGCGGCTGGTCCAGGTGACGACCGGCCGGGTGGGGGCGCCTGCTCGTAACGGGTCAGGCGGTGGGCGGTGCGGGGAGGACCGTCGCCAGCTGGTCGGCCAGCAGCGTCACCTGCCAGCTGCGGGCGCCGAAGCCGCGCAACGTGTCGCCGACCGTCTGGGCCGTGACCTCGTCGGGCGGGGACCAGGCCAGGCGGCGTACGAAATCGGGGCTGATCAGGTTTTCCGGGGGCAGGTTGTGGGCCTCGGCGGTGGCGACCACTACGGCGCGGCAGCGGGTCAGGCGCGCGGCTGCCACCGGGTCTCGTTCGGCCCAGCGGTGCGGCGGGGGTGGGCCCTCGACCGGCTGGTTGATCGGCAGCGCGTCGTCGGGCAGGGCGCGTGCCTCGTCGAGAGCGTCGAGCCACACCCGGGCCAGGCGGCGCACCGAGCGGCCGCCGAAACCGGCGATGCCGAGCAGGCTGCGTTCGTCCTTCGGGTCGGCCTCGGCGGCGGCGACGATCGCGGAGTCGGGCAGCACACGGCCGGGCGCCGAGTCGCGGCGGGCGGCCACGCCGTCGCGGGCGTACCAGAGGGCGCGCACCCGCGACTGGGCCCGGGCGCCCCGTACGCGGTGTATCCCGGACGTACGCCGCCAGGGGTCGGCACGCACACGCGGCGGACGGTCGGCGCTGGCGACCAGGGCCGCGAACTCCTCGGCGGCCCACGCCGTCTTGCCCTGGCGGTCGAGTTCGGCCGCCAAGTGGTCCCGGAGGTCGGTCAGCAACTCGACGTCGAGAGCGGCGTAGGTCAGCCACGACTCGGGCAGCGGCCGGGTCGACCAGTCGGCCGCCGAATGGTGCTTCTCGAGTGAGAAGCCCAGCAGTTGCTCGGTCAGCGCGGCCAGGCCGACCCGCTCGAACCCGGCCAGCCGCGCGGCCAGCTCGGTGTCGAACAGCCGGCGCGGTTTCATTCCGATCTCGGCCAGGCAGGCCAGGTCCTGGCTGGCGGCATGCAGCACCCACTCGCTCTCGGCCAGGGCGGCGTCGAGCGTGCGCAGATCGTCGAGGGGCAGCGGGTCGATCAGCACCGTTCCGGCCCCGGCGCGGCGCAACTGCACGAGATAGGCGCGCTGGGTGTAGCGGTAGCCGGAGGCGCGCTCGGCGTCGACGGCGACCGGGCCGGTGCCGGCGGACATGCGGGCCACGACCTCGGCCAGTTCGTCACTGGTCTCGACCGGTCGGGGGGTGCCCTCGCGGGGCGCGGTCAAAGGGACGGGCTCGGGACCGCCAGACGTCGGGTCGGGCGAGTCGGCGTGCGGTCGTCCGTCCCTTTCGGGCTCCGGCGTGTCCCGACGGCGCAGGGGTGCTTCGTCGGTCACTCCGTAACCGTACGGGGACCCCACCCCGCCTGCTTGCAGCCGGGTCCCGGCGCGCCGTTTCTCGATCGACTTCGGCCTTCGGGAAAGAGAGCCGGGGGTCTTCGGGAAAGAGGCAACTCGGCTGATCCGTACGGCGGTTTTCTCCGTACTACCTGCCGCAGCGCCGATACCCGGGAGGCCGCGCCGGATGACCATGACCTACGAACCGTTCACCCCCGCGGGCTCTGGTGAGCAGCGCCGATACGACGGACGGCGCCGCGCCGGGCAGCCCGAGGAGGCCCCGCAGGGTCAGTGGGCGGCGCCCGAGGGTCAGTGGGCGGCGGCTCCGGAAGCGCGCTGGAACGAGCCTGCGGCCGATCCGTGGGGCGCCCCGCCGGATCACCACCCCGCGCAAGATCACCGATCCGGGTTCGATCAGCGGGCAGAGTTCGATCAAGGCTCCGGGCAGAATCACCGGGCCGGCCAGGATCAGCGCTGGGCCGAGCCGGTTCCGGCCGACCCGTGGGGCGAGCCGGGTCACGGCCAGTGGATCGAGGAAACGCCACGCCAGGCCCGCGCGGACGAGCGCTGGGACACGCCGGCGCCCATCCCGCGGCAGCGCCACGCCGGTGAGCAGCCGATTTCGCGGCAGCGGCACACCGGGGAACACCCGATCTCCGGGCAGCCGCTCGCGACGCCGCGGCACACCGGAGAACAGCCCGCTTGGCATGCGGGCCTCGACCGTACGGGGGAACCGGAGCCCGCCCCGCAGCGCTCCGGCTCGACCGGTAACCGTCTCAAGCCGTTCGTGCTCGGCGCCGTGGTGCTGCTGCTCCTGGTGGCGGGCTGGCAGGCGTACCGGATCGAGGGGATGAGCAAGCACAACCAGGACCTGGCCTCCGTGCTCTCGGCCGAGCGCGACCGCACCGACCGGCTCGAGAAGGAGCTGGCCGGCGTGTTCAACCCCGAGGGCGTCTCGTCGGGGGTGCTGCCGAGTGTTTTCCGGGTGCGCGCGGGCAGCTTCACCGGCACGGCGTTCTCGGTGGGCAGGAAGGCGAGCGGCAACCAGGCCAACCTGATCACGAACTATCACGTGGTCGCCGAGACGTGGACCGACGGCGGGCGGCGGGTGTCGCTGGAACGCGGCAGCACCCGGATCAACGCGACGATCGTGAAGGTCGACAAGGGCAAGGACCTGGCTCTGCTGCGGGCGGCCCAGACGATCGCCCCGCTGGGCACGTCGACGGCGCAGGTCAAGCCGGGGCAGCAGGTCGTCGTCGTGGGCGCGCCGCTCGGGCTGGACGACTCGGTCACCACCGGGGTGATCAGCGCCTACCGGCCGAACGACGCCGACGGGCCGACCATCCAGTTCGACGCGCCGATCAACCCGGGCAACTCGGGCGGTCCGGTGGTGAACTCCAGCAAGCAGGTGGTCGGCGTGGCCACGGCCAAGGCCAAGGACGCCGAGGGCATCGGCCTGGCCATCCCGATCAAGACCGCCTGCCAGACGCTGGAGGTCTGCTAGACGCGGGCCGAGCGGGTCCGCTGCTGGGGATGGTCCGGCCGGTGCGGGATCGATCGGGAACGCGTTGTCGGCCCGCGCGGGCGGTCAGGAGAACGAGCGGGCCGACGCGCCCAGCGCGGTGACTCCCGGTGGGGGCAGGCCGGCCGTCGAGGCGAGCATCGCGCACCAGCCCTGCAGGTGGGCGGCGAAGTCGTCGCCGGTCGGGGTCCACGACGCGCGTACCTCCAGATCGGCCGTGGGGGCGGGGCCGGCCAGTTCGCCGAAACGGGTCGACGTGGTCTGGGTGATCGTGCCGCCGATCGCCGTGTAGGCCGCCGAATGCTGGTCGAGCGCGTCGGTCAGCCACGTCCAGGCGACCGCGGACAGCATCGGGTCGCCCGCCAGATCGTCCTCGAGCTCGGCCGTGACCAGCGTGACCAGGCGGATGTCGCCGTGCCAGGCCTCGTGCCCAGCCGGGTCGTGCAGCAGGATCAGCCGGCCGCCGGCCACCTCGTCGCCCGAGCGCAGGACGGTCGCGCTGATCGCGAACGAATAAGGCGCGAGACGCTGCGGCGCCGCGATCTCCTCGAGCAGGATCTCGGGCCGAGGCGCCGGTGCCCGCAGAGCGTCGACCGCGCGGGCGAACGCCGGAGGGACAGCGGAGGGGGACGCCATGAGGGAAGACTATGCCGCCGTACGGTGTCGCCGCGGATCGGCGCGCCGAGCGTGTCGTGGCACGATGGCGCGGTGACCTCAGTCTTGAACGATTCGCCTTTTGTGCGGGCTTGCCGCGGCCAGGACGTGCCGCACACCCCGGTCTGGTTCATGCGGCAGGCGGGCCGTTCGCTGCCCGAGTATCGCAAGATCCGGGCGGGGGTCGGGATGCTGGAGTCGTGCCGGCGGCCCGAGCTGGTCACCGAGATCACACTTCAGCCCGTACGGCGTCATCAGGTCGACGCGGCGATCCTGTTCAGCGACATCGTGGTGCCGATCGCGGCGGCCGGCGTCGACCTCGACATCGTCGCCGGCACCGGGCCGGTCGTGGCGGAGCCGGTCCGCGCCGAGTCCGACCTGGAGCGGCTGCGGCCGATCACGGCGGACGACGTCGATTTCGTCGCCGAGTCGGTGCGGCTGCTCGTCCAGGAACTCGGCGCGACCCCGCTGATCGGTTTCGCCGGAGCGCCGTTCACGCTGGCCAGCTACCTCATCGAGGGCGGCCCGTCGCGCACGTACCTCAAGACCAAGGCGATGATGTACGCCGCCCCGAAGCTCTGGGACGCGCTGCTGTCCCGCCTGGCCGACATCACGCTGACCTTCCTGCGTACGCAGATCGAGGCCGGAGTGAGCGCCGTGCAGCTGTTCGACTCCTGGGCCGGGGCGCTCAGCGAGGCCGATTACCGCGAACACGTGTTGCCGCACTCGGCCCGCGTGCTGCGGGGGCTGGCCGACGCCGGGGTGCCGCGCATCCACTTCGGCGTGGGCACGGCCGTGCTGCTGCGGGCCATGGGTGAGGCCGGCGCCGACGTCGTGGGGGTCGACTGGCGCACCCCGCTCGACCAGGCCACCAAGATCATCGGGCCGGACCGTGCCGTACAGGGAAATCTCGACCCGGCGATGCTCTTCGCGGGCTGGGACGTGGTGCGGCGTGAGGCCGATCGCGTGCTCGAGCAGGGCCGCAGCGCGCCCGGGCACGTGTTCAACCTCGGTCACGGCGTGATGCCCGAGACCGATCCCGACATGCTGACCCGGCTCGTGGCGCACGTCCATGAGGCCGGCTCGCGGTAGGGCCAAAAGTACTGGCTGACGCAATTCACACCTTCCGACCCCAGCCGTACGCGGTCACGAGCGCGGTGGAAGGCTGGTTCTCGTGCGAAAGCGGGTGGCAGTCATCGGAGGCGGCATCGCCGGTCTGGCAGCGGCCGTGCGACTGCGTGACCTGACCCCACCCGACACCGAAATCATCGTCTACGAGCAGAGCGGCGCCCTCGGCGGCAAGCTGCGCACCGGTGAGCTGGCCGGCGTGACCGTCGAGCGTGGCGCCGAGTCGTTCCTGATGACCGGGCCCGACGGCGTCGATTCGGCCGCTGTGGCCCTGGTCAAACGGCTGGGGCTGGAACACGCGCTGGTGCATCCGCACAGGGTTCCGGCCGCGCTGGCGTTCGGGGGCCGGTTGGCCCCGATGCCGGCCGGCACGCTGGTGGGGGTGCCGAGCGACCCGGCGGCCCTGGGGGACATCGCGCGGGCCGAGCCCGGTCGCGACGCCGACTCCGGGGCGCCACTGCTGGGCGAGGGGCAGGACATCGCGGTCGGCGCGTTGGTCCGCGAGCGTTACGGGCCCGAGGTGGTCGATCGGCTCGTCGACCCGATGCTCGGCGGCGTCTACGCGGGGCATGCCGACCGGCTGTCGCTCGGGGTCACGATGCCGCAGCTCGCGGCAGCGGCCCGGGTCGAGCACACACTGAGCGCGGCGGTGCGGGCGGCGCAGGCGGCGAGCAAGCGCGTGCCGGGGCAGCCGGTGTTCGGCGCGCTCGACGGCGGGTTGAGCCGCTTGGTGGGCGCGGCGGCTTCGGCGAGCGGCGCCCGGATCAGTCTGGGTTTGCCCGTACGCGAGATCGCCCGTACACCGCACGGCTGGCGCTTGCTGCTCGGGCCGGCCGCCGCGCCCCCTGGTTCCGGGGCGGTTCAGACGGATGACGTGGATGCGATCGTGCTGGCTGTTCCGGCGCGGCCCTCTGCGCGGCTGCTGGCTTCGGTGGCGCCCGGTGCGGCCGAGGGGATCGGCGGGCTGGACTACGCGAGCGTGGCGCTGGTCGCCCTCGCGCTGCCGGCCGGCACGGCGCTGCCCGAGTTGAGCGGCTTCTTGGTTCCGCCGAGTGAGGGCACGCTGGTCAAGGCAGCCACCTTCGTCACGCGCAAGTGGGAGCGCCCCGAGGGCGGCCCGGTGATCGTGCGGGTGTCGCTGGGGCGTGCGG
Organism: Paractinoplanes brasiliensis; assembly: GCF_004362215.1. Lineage (NCBI taxonomy): Bacteria > Bacillati > Actinomycetota > Actinomycetes > Micromonosporales > Micromonosporaceae > Paractinoplanes > Paractinoplanes brasiliensis. The sequence goes on from NZ_SNWR01000001.1 coordinate 5,034,614, forward strand.
GCGAGGAGGATCGTCTGCAGTTCGACGACGCGGTGCTGACCGATCGGGCGCATCGCGAACTGGGCGAGCTGCTCGGCGTAGCGTTGCCGGCGCCGGTCGCCTCGTGGGTGCAGCGCTGGGGTGGCGGCCTGCCGCAGTACACCCCGGGCCACCACGAACGGCTCGCCGCGGCTCGGGCCGAGCTGCCGGCGGGTCTGGCACTGGCGGGTGCCGCGTTCGACGGGGTGGGCATCCCGGCCTGTGTCGAGAGCGGCGAACGCGCGGCCGAAGACGTGTGCAAGGCATTGGAGGACGCAGCATGAGCGAGCAGACGAACGCGGCGCGGATCAACGAGCTGAACGCGACGATCCGCTACACGATGTGGTCGGTGTTCCGGGCCGAGACGCCGCTGCCGGCGTTGCGCGAGGAACTGGCGGGCGAGGTCGACGGGCTGTTCGAGCAGCTCTCGGGCAAGGACGTGACGATCCGAGGCACGTACGACGTGGCCGGTCTGCGCGCCGACGCCGACGTGATGATCTGGTGGCACTCCGGCTCGCCTGACGCGCTGCAGGAGGCGTATTCGCTGTTCCGGCGCTCGGGGCTCGGCCGGCACCTGGCCCCGGTCTGGTCGCAGATGGCCCTGCACCGGCCGGCCGAGTTCAACAAGAGCCACCTCCCGGCTTTCCTGGCCGGCGAGGAAGCGCGCCCGTACATCTGCGTCTACCCGTTCGTGCGGTCGTACGAGTGGTATCTGCTGCCCGACGAGGAGCGCCGCCACATGCTGGCCGAGCACGGCCGGATGGCCCGCGGCTACCCTGACGTGCGGGCCAACACGGTGGCGTCGTTCGCGCTGGGCGACTACGAGTGGATGCTCGCCTTCGAGGCCGACGAGCTGCACCGCATCGTCGACCTGATGCGCGACCTGCGCGCGTCGACCGCTCGTCGCCACGTGCGTGAGGAGGTCCCGTTCTACACGGGCCGCCGCCGTTCGGTCAGCGAGCTGGTCGCCGCCCTGCCCTGAGCCGGGGTGCGGCCGCCGGGCAGTGCGTGCGTGTCCGGGGTTCGCCGTGCTGCCTCAGGGCTCGCGGCGCATCGGGATGTGGGGGATGCCGTCCTCGATGTATTCGGGGCCGGTCGGCTCGAAGCCGTACCGGCCGTAGAACTTCACCAGGTACGCCTGGGCGTCGAGCACGCTGGGGCGGTGGCCGATGACGGTCAGGGCCTCCTCCATCAGGCGGCCCGCCAGCCCGGCGCCGCGGGCGCTCTTGGCGGTCACCACACGGCCGATGCGCTCGACGTCGCCGTCGTCGAGGATGCGCAGGTAGGCGCGGACCTCGTCGTCGCGCTCGAACCACAGGTGCCGGGTGCCGGGTTCGTTGTCGCGGCCGTCGAGGTCGCAGTACACGCAGTCCTGCTCGACCACGAAGACGTCCGCGCGGAGCTTGAGGATCGCGTACAGGGTGGTGGTGTCGAGGTCACGGAAGCTGGCCGTGCGCAGTTCGTCAGTTGGTTCCGGGTGCATGCCGAAAGGGTAAGCGGCACGCCGTTACCCGTATCGCGGTGTGCCGTTATAGGGATGGAAGCCCGAGCTGTGGAGGTCTTGATGATCAAGAGGAACAAACTCTTCGGCAACAAGACGCGGGTGACGTTCTGCCTGCCGGTGAACCAGCCGGCCGGCCCGGTGAGCGTGGTCGGCACGTTCAACGGCTGGGAGCCCGGCGCGCACGAGCTGAAACCGCGCCGCGACGGCACCCGGACGGTCAGCGTCACCGTGCCGCCGGGCAGCTATCAGTTCCGCTATCTCGCCACCGACGGGCACTGGTTCGACGACGAGAACGCCGACGGGTTCGGGCCGCACGGCGGAGAAATCCGGGTTTAGTCGTTTCGGCCCGCCCTCGCCGGGGACTTGCTTGACTTGGCAAGCATCTATTTCGAGGGAGGACCTCATCGTGGCTGACGTGCGACTTTCGATCATCTATTACTCGTCCACCGGAACGCTCCACAAGATGGCCGAGCGCCTTCGCGAGGCGGGCGAGAAGGCCGGCGCCGAGGTACGTCTGCGCCAGGTGGCCGAGCTCGCCCCGGCCGAGGCGATCGCCTCCAACGCGGCCTGGAGCCAGCACTTCGACCGCACCAAGGACGAGCCCAAGGCCACGGCCGACGACGTGACCTGGGCCGATGCGGTGCTGTTCGGCACGCCGACCCGGTACGGCAACGTGGCCAGCCAGCTCAAGCAGTTCCTGGACACGCTCGGGCCGCAGTGGGCGCAGGGGCAGCTCGCCGACAAGGCGTACGCGGGTTTCACCGCGACCATGACCGCGCACGGCGGGCAGGAGTCGACGCTGCTGGCGCTCTACAACACGATCCACCACTTCGGCGGGATCGTGGTGGCGCCCGGCTACACCGACCCGCTCAAGTTCACCGACGGGAACCCGTACGGCGTTTCCCATGTGACCGGCGGGAACAACGACGCGCCGTTGGGCGACGCGGAGTACGCCGCACTCGACCATCTGGCGCAGCGGATCGTTCGGATCGCGAGCAAGCTGAAAAGCGAATAAAACTACTCATCTTTCGCTAATCTGACTGCATGACCACGTACGAGACTCTGGACCTGCAATCGCGGGTCGCCCGCTACGAGACGGCCCTCGAGGAGCTGCGCTCGGCGCACCACGACGTCCGGGCCGTTCTGCAGGACCAGGTGCTTTACGAGCGCTGGCAGCAGATCGGCGCCGACCTCGGCTTCGTCGGCGGCGCCAACGGGCAGCAGCAGGATCTGCAGGCGCTCAACCAGCAGATTCCCCAGATGTCGGAGTCCTGGGCCAGCTAGCGGGGTCCGGTGCCGGCCGCACCGGGGTTTCGCCGCGCGACTCGGCCCACACGTAGTGCCGGGCCGGGCCGTGCGGCGGGTAGGTTGTCGCCATGTCCGTCGACACCCAGTACGAGGACCTGTTGCAGCGGGTCCTGACCACCGGCACGCCCAAGAGCGACCGCACCGGCACCGGCACGGTGAGCCTGTTCGGCGAGCGTCTGCGTTACGACCTGTCGGCCGGGTTCCCGCTGATCACCACCAAGCGCGTCCACTTCAAGTCGGTGGCCGTCGAGCTGCTCTGGTTCCTGCGTGGCGAGAGTAACGTCGGCTGGCTGCGCGACCAGGGCGTGACCATCTGGGACGAGTGGGCGTCGGAGTCCGGCGAGCTCGGCCCGGTCTACGGCGTGCAGTGGCGCTCCTGGCCCACCCCCGACGGCGGGCATGTCGACCAGATCAGCAATGTGCTCGAGACGCTGCGCCGCGACCCCGACTCGCGTCGCATGATCGTGTCGGCGTGGAACGTGGCCGACCTGCCCGAGATGGCGCTGTCGCCGTGTCACGCGATGTTCCAGTTCTACGTGGCCGACGGCAAGCTCTCGTGCCAGCTCTACCAGCGCAGCGCCGACCTGTTCCTCGGGGTGCCGTTCAACATCGCGAGCTACGCGTTGCTCACCGAGATGATCGCCGCGCAGGTCGGCCTGCAGCCGGGCGACTTCATCTGGGTGGGTGGCGATTGTCACATCTACAGCAACCACGTCGAGCAGGTGCGGGAGCAGCTGTCGCGGGAGGCGTACGAGTTCCCGCGGCTCGAGATCGCGCCGGCGTCCTCGCTCTTCGATTACAGGTACGAGGACTTCACGATCGTCGACTACAAGCACCACCCGGCGCTGCGGGCCCCGGTCGCCGTATGACCGTCCACCTGATCTGGGCCGAGGCGCGCCACCGTGTCGTCGGCGCGGACGGCGCGATCCCGTGGCGGCTGCCCGAGGATCAAGCGCTGTTCCGGCAGCGTACGACCGGCGCCACGGTGGTCATGGGCCGCGCCACGTGGGACTCGTTGCCCGAGCGGTTCCGCCCGCTGCCGGGCCGGCGCAACGTGGTGCTGACGCGCGACCCACAGTGGTCGGCCCCGGGCGCCGAGGTGGTGCACTCGGTCGACGAGGCCATGGCGTACGGGGAAATATGGGTCATGGGCGGCGAGTCGGTGTATCGCGCTTTCCTTCCGCTGGCCGATCACATTCTTCGCACTCGGGTCGATCTGGACGTCGCGGGCGACACCTATGCTCCCGATCCGGGTGACGCGTGGGTCGTCAGCGAGTCGTCGGGCTGGCAGACTTCTCGCGACGGCCTTAGCTTCGTCGTCGAGGAACTGGTTCGCGCTGGGCGATCGACCGAGCCTCGTAAGGTCGGCGCAACGAGTAGGGGCTAGTCTCTTCGGCCGACGAGAAGACCGAAACGCATTCATGATTTATGGGGCGAATCGGTCTTGACGCCAGAGCTGACAGGAAGAAGCTACCCATGCCGCAGAGCCTCGTATCGCCGGTGACGCTGTCGGTGGTCACCCCGATGTACAACGAGCGCGAGGCGGTCGACCATTTCGTGGCCCGGTTGCGGCCCGTGCTCGACGCGCTCGACGTGGCGTACGAGGTGGTCGCGGTCGACGACGGCAGCACCGACGCCACCGTGTCACGCCTGCTGCAGCTGCGCACCGACTGGCCCGAGTTGCGCATAGTCTCGCTGCGCCGCAACGTCGGGCATCAGACCGCCTTGCGCGCCGGGCTGCGGGCCGCCCGCGGCGACTACGTGATCAGCATCGACGCCGACCTGCAGGACCCGCCCGAGGCGATCGGCGAGATGCTCTCCAAGGCGCTCACCGAGAAGGTCGACGTCGTCTACGGCGTCCGCAGCGACCGCAGCACCGACACGGTGTTCAAGCGCAACACGGCCGGGCTCTACTACTGGATGATGCGCAAACTGGTCGGCCCCTGGGTCAGTGACCAGGCGGGCGACTTCCGGCTGATGAGCCGGGCCGTGGTCGAGGTGCTCAACGAACTGCCCGAGCCGCGCCCGGTCTATCGCCTGGTCGTGCCGTCGCTCGGTTTCTCCAGTGCCGAGGTGCCGTACGTACGGGAGGAACGCGTCGCCGGCGCCACCAAGTACCCGCTGTCCCGCATGATCCGGCTGACCTTCGACAGCGTCACCGGGTTCTCGGCCGCCCCGCTGAAGATCGCGACGTGGCTCGGGCTGCTCAGCTTCCTGCTCTGCGTGGCGCTGATCGTGAGCGCGCTGGTCGCCTGGGGCACGGGCGGCGTGGTGCCGGGGTGGACGTCGCTCTACATCGCAGTGCTGCTGCTCGGCGGCGTGCAGCTGATCTGCCTCGGGCTACTGGGTGAATACGTCGGGCGCATCTACATGGCGACCCAGAGCCGGCCGCCGTTTCTGGTCTCGTTCGACACGGCCACCACGCCGCCCGACTCGCTGGAGTCGCTCGACGCGGTGACGGTGATCGCCGATACTCGGCCGGCGGCCTGAAGCCTTCGCGCGACCGGCCTGGAGCCTTCGCGCCGATCGCGTTGCGCGGGCCGATCGCATTTTCGGCTGATCGCTGGGCGCGCGTCCCGATCGCGTTTCCAGCTTGGCCGGCCGGTGTGCGCGTGCCGATCGCGGTTCGACCACCAGCGCCTTCGTAGCGGTGGGCTAGATCTTCACGAGCAGGCCGACGAGGCGATCCAGTTCGTCGGAGGGGTCGGCGGCCAGGCCCATGTGCACCGGGCCGGCACGCAGGATCGTGCTGCGCGGGGCAACCAGCCAGCGGAAACGCTCACCCTGACTGATGCCGCCGGCCGCCCCCGAGCCGGTGCACGTCGCGTCCCAGGACGCCAGCGCGGCCCGGATCGCGGGCACATCCGCGTGCGGATCAAGGGCGAGCAGTCGTTCCTCGCGCAGGTCGGTGCGGGCGGAGAGGAAATCGAGTCGCTGGCAGTAGAGGACGACACCCACGTTGATCAGCTCGCCACGCTCGACGCGGGGGCAGGCCTGAATCACGGCGTACTCGTACGGGATTCTCACGGCAGCCAGGCCTCCGGGCGCTCGGCGCGGGCGGTGAGATGGCTCAGGTACGCCTCCGGATCGCCCGGTTCCATCCACTCCTCGGGCACCTCGGCGATGACCTCCGCGAGCAGTCCCGGCGTGATGCGGGCGGCCAAAGCGGGGCCCTCGGTGGCGAGCTCGGTCGCGTACGGCTTCAGAACGTGGTCGTCCCACTTGTACGCACGGTGAACGACGGCAGCGGCGCGTGGCCAGTTGTGATGGAAGTACAGCGTCGCGCCGTGGTCGATCAGCCAGAGCCCTCCGTGCCACATGAGCAGGTTCGGGTTGCGCCAGCTGCGGTCGACGTTCTCCACGTACGCGTCGAAGGCCACCACCCGCGAGGCCAGCGCGGCGTCGACGGGGTGCACCACCGGGTCGTAACCGAGGGCGCCGGGCAGGAAGTCCATGCCCAGGTTCGCCCCTGCGCTGGCCTTGATCAGCTCCTGGATCTCCTCGTCGGGCTCGGCCCGCGCGACGATCGGGTCGAGGTGCACGACGGTCAGCTCGGGGACGGGCAGCCCGAGCCGCCGGCCCAGTTCCCCCGAGATCACCTCGGCGACCAGAGCGCGGGGACCCTGGCCGGCGCCGCGGAACTTCACCACGTACGTCCCGAGGTCGTCAGCCTCGACGACGCCGGGCAGGGAGCCGCCCTCACGCAGAGGGGTGACATAGCGGATCGCGGTGACCTGACGTAGCACCCCGCCACCCTAGCCGGGGATGATCCGTGCACGCGTGCGCTTATCCGCGGTCGTCGTCGGGCGGCGTCCGAGGTGCGGCGTGTTGTGCGGCCTGCGGGCGGCTCACGGATCGGCCGCAGGCCCCTTTTTGTCAGGCGCTCGTGGCCGGGCCCTGCTTGCGGAGCTCGTCGACCTTCGTCATGGCCTGGCGCAGGTCGGTGAGCCACTGATCGGTGTGCTGCCCGACCAGCTTGACGCACCAGGCCAAAGCCTCGGACCGCGAGCGGGCCACGCCGGCGTCGACCAGCGTGTCGAGGATCTGCCGCTCGGGCTGCCGCAGCCGGGTCATGACCGGCGCGGCCAGGTGCGTGAACAGCTCGTTGGTGTCGCCGGTGCGGACGCCCCAGGCGACCTTGCGCTGATAGCGGTACTCGATCTGGCGGGCCACCCGCATGCGGGCGTCGCGGGTGTCCTCGCGGAACTGGTTGATGCGGCCGGCCTGCGCGGCGGCCCGATCGGCCTCGGTGGCGTCGGGACCCAGCTCGGGCTCGGCCAGACGGCCCCAGATGATGATCTCGTCGCGGTCGATGACGATCTCGGGGCGTTCGACGAACCAGCCGTCCGGAATGGCCCCGGTTACCCAGCCCGGCGCGTCCTCGGCATTCGGCGGCTCGACGCGTCCCGGCGGCGCGGTACGGAATCGCATGACATCCTCCCCAGGATTGCAACGCTGATTACATGATTACACCGTTAACAAGAAGCGGCCACTCGCGCCCGGATTCGGCGCGGTGCAGCGGGGCGGGGCGCGGCGCGGGCGCAGCGGGGTACGGCGCGGGTGCAGCGGGGCGCGATGGGGGTGCGGCGGGGCGTTTGGATGCGCGCGGAGGGGTGAGGCGGAGCAATTTCGAGGCGGCAGGAGGATGGCGAGGAGCAGGCGCCGATGGGGTGAGGCATGGACGTTTTGCCTGACTTGCGGCATGCGCAGGCCTAGCGTCGAGGCATGGACTACCAGGTTTCGGTCACTTGCGAGCAACTTGCCGAGCTCTTCATGCGGGTCAAGGGCCTGGCCGACGCCCACCACGGACACCCGACCGGCGACCACCTGAAGGCGATCGCGAGCGAGATCTACGAGCTGGTGCCGTCGGAGTGGTGGGCCAGCCAGCCCGAGCCGATCGACAATCGCATCCGTGGCTGAGCTCACGGGGTTGGGCGCAACCATTTACGCAGGTCGCCGTGGTGGGTTTCGCGTTCTGGACGCGTAGCGGCCAGCGAAACACGCCGCGGTCCCGGCGGGAGCGACGATCCGTCACCCACCACCCCGCTACGACATCCTGATCTTGATTGTGACTTTGGTTTTGATGTTGTGGTGGGTGGACGCGACGATCCGTGGGGTTTTGCCGTTCTCGCGCGGGCTCTGGCGTCTGACGTTGGCTTATCGTCGGTGCATGCCGAAAGCGCCAGCGGAAGAGATCGAGATTGCCGGCCATCAGGTGCGGCTGACCAGCCCCGACAAGATCATGTTTCCGGGGCGCGGCTACACCAAGCGGGACGTCTTCGAGTACTACCGGGCGGTGGGCGACGGGATCATGCGCGCGCTGCGGAACCGGCCGACGACGCTGCAGCGGTTTCCCGACGGCATCGGCGGTGAGGCGTTCTTTCAGAAGCGGATCCCCACGCGGGGTGTGCCCGACTGGATCCGGACGGCTCAGATCACGTTCCCGAGCAAGCGGACGGCGGTCGAGCTCTGCCCGGCCGACCTGGCGCATGTGGCGTGGGCCGCGCAGATGGGCACCGTGGTCTTCCACCCCTGGCCGGTCCGAGGGGACGCCCCCGACAACCCGGATGAGTTGCGCATCGACCTCGACCCGCAGCCGGGCACGTCGTTCGCCGATGTGGCGGCCACCGCCGGTGTGCTGCGCGAGGTGCTCGACGAGCTGGGCTGGGTCGGGTTCCCGAAGACCTCCGGTGGTCGCGGCGTGCACGTCTATCTGCGGATCGCGCCGCGGTGGTCGTTCGTCGACGTGCGGCGGGCCGCGATCGCGCTGGCCCGTGAGGCCGAACGGCGCCGGCCCGAGCTGATCACGACGGCCTGGTGGAAGGAGGAGCGTGGGGAGCGGGTGTTCCTCGACTTCAACCAGATGGCGCGGGACCGCACGATCACCTGTGCGTACTCGTTGCGGGCCAACGAGCGGGCCACGGCGTCGGCCCCGGTGACCTGGGACGAGCTGCCCGATGTGGAACCGGACGACTTCGACCTGCGGACGCTGCCGAAACGGTTCGCCGAGATCGGGGACCCGCACGCGGCGATCGACGACGTGGCTCACGACCTCACGCCGCTGCTGGAGTGGGTCGAGCGGGACGAGAAGAACGGGCTGGGCGACATGCCTTATCCGCCCGACCACCCGAAGATGCCGGGGGAGCCGCCGCGGGTGCAGCCGAGCCGCAAGAACGCGGCCAACTGGGCCTCAGAGGATTAGCTTCATGCCCTCGTGGCTGGCCTCGAAGCCGAGCCGCGCGTAGAAGCGGTGGGCGTCGACGCGGCGCTTGTCGGTGGTGAGCTGGACGATGTGGCAGCCCCGCTCGCGGGCGCGGTCGAGGACGAACGTCATGAGCGTACGGCCGAGACCGTCACCGCGGCGGTCGGCGCGCACCCGTACGGCCTCGATGGTCATGCGGCGGGCGCCGTTGCGGCTCAGCCCCGGGATGAACGTGAGCTGGCAGGTCGCGACGATCTCGCCGTTGTCGTCGGCCACGAGCAGCTCGTTGTTCGGGTCGGCGTCGATCTCTTCGAACGCGGCCCAGGTCGCCGCGTCGACGTCCTCGGGCACTGTCCCGTAGCCGCGGAGGCGGCTGATCTCGTCGTCGGCGAGCAGGGCCAGTACGGCGGGCACATCGGAACGTGCGGCGATCCGGAATTCCATGCCGCGCAGTCTCACACAACAGGTCGGACCTCGGGCACGATGACGCCATGCATGTGCTGCTCACGCCGCTGAAGCGGACCTATCGCGCGATCGTGTGGCTGGCCAACTCGCCCGGCACGCTGATTCTCGCCTACGTCATCCTGATCGTCGTCTGCGGCGTGCTCTACCACTTCTTCGAGGCGGAGCAGTCGGTCGGCGACTCGATCTGGTGGGCCGTTGTCACCGCGTCGACCGTCGGTTACGGCGACATCTCCCCGGAGTCGTGGCAGGCCCGTTTGCTGGCCGGTCTGCTCATCTCGATCATGGTGCTGGTGGTGATCCCGCTGATCACGGCCCACTTCGCCAGCAAGCTGATCGTCGACTCCGACGCGTTCCACCACGAGGAGCAGGAGGAGCTCAAGAGCAACCTGCGCCGTGTACGGGCCCTGCTCGAGGCCATGGCGGAACGCGAGGGGATCACTTCGCCGGGCAGCGCAAACCCTCCTGCGGGACCTTCAGATCGATGAGGTACGCGTCGACGGCGTTCACGATGCAGGGTGTGCTCGGATAGGCCGTGTGGCCTTCGCCCTCCCAGGTCAGCACATGCCCGACACCCAGCATCGAGGCGAGGTCGGCGGTGTTCTCGTACGGCGTGGCGGGGTCACCTGTCGTGCCGACGACCACGATCGGCGGGGCGTCCTTGGCGGGGCCGGCCGGATAGGGGTCACGTTTGCCCGGCCACACCGCGCAGGGCAGCATGCCGACCGCGAGCGCTCCGCCGAACAGCGGGTATTTGGCGCGCCACTCGCCCTGCAGGCGGCGGATCTCGTCGAGGGTCGGCGCGTCGTCGGTGTCGGCGCAGTTGACGGCCAGGTTCGCGTCGAACAGGTTGCTGTAGGTGCCGTCGGGTTTGCGCTCGGCGTACTGGTCGGCCAGCGAGAACACGCCCCGGGCGTTGCCCTCCTTGAGCTGGGCGATCGCCCCGGCCAGCTTGGCCCAGCCCGACTCCGTGTAGAGCGACGAGATCACCGCGACGAAGATCCAGCCGCTGGTGGCCTGCCGGCCGTCGCTGCCCGCCACCGGCTTGGTGGCCGCGGAGCTGATCGCGTCGGTGACGGCCTTGCGGGCGTCGGGCGCGATCGGGCACTTGTCGGCGGTCGCCTTGCACCAGTTCGTGAAGTTGGTGAACGCGCGCTCGAACCCCTTGGCCTGGGACTCGGAGCCCTCGACGAAGTTCTCCTTGGGGTCGACCGCGCCGTCGAGCACCATCGCCCGCACGTTCTGCGGGAAGAGCTGGGCGTACGTGGCGCCGAGCAGCGTGCCGTAGGAGAAGCCGAGGTAGGTCAGCTTGTCGTCACCGACGGCCTTGCGCAGCGAATCCATGTCGCGGGCGGCCTGCTCGGTCGAGAACAGCGGTAGCTGGTCGCCGTACTTCGACCCGCAACTGGTGGCGATCCGCTTGTTGAGCTCGACCAGCTGGTTGAACTGCTCGAGGCTCGCCGGGTCGGGCGGGGCGGCGAAGCTCGCGTCCTGATCGGCGGGGCTGATGCACTTGACCGGATCGGAGCGGCCGACGCCGCGCGGGTCGAAGCCGATGACGTCGAACTTGTTGGTGACCTCGGCCGGCAGGCCGCCGAACGCCTCGCCGAACGACAGGTAGACCGCCGTCTCGACGCCGGAACCGCCCGGGCCGCCCGGGTTGATCAGTAGCGAGCCGGTGCGGCCCTGCTGTTTGGACGACCGGATGCGGATGAGCGAGATCGAGTAGGTCTCGCCGCTGCCCGAGTTGTTCCAGTCGCGCGGCACCTCGACGTCGGCGCAGTCGTACGTCATGCCGGGGGCGCCCTGGCCGACGAGCTGCTGCGGGACCTCGGGGCAGGGCCGCCAGTCGGCCGTGCCCGCCTGGGCCGACGAGGACGACGACGGCGCCCGGCGGGCCTCGCCGGAGCCGTTGGGCGCGAACGAGGGCACTGTGCAGCCTGCGGAAACGGCCAGAATCGTGGCGAGGACGGCGACTACCAGGCGGGAGCGGCGCTGCACGATGCTGACCTTTCGACGGCGGGTTGCTGCCACGAGGCTATCCGGTGGGTCCGACAGTTCGTGCGTCAGCGGCTCGTCAGCACCTCGGCCAGGTTGAATTGGACGGGCCGCTCCAGCTGCTCGTAGGTGCAGGTGTGCGGGTCACGGTCGGGCCGCCACCGTTCGAACTGGGCGGTGTGCCGGAAGCGGACACCCTCCATGTAGTCGTAGCGCACCTCGACGACCCGCTCGGGCCGCAGCGGCGTGAACGACAGGTCCTTGCCGTTGTTCCAGCGGCTCACCTCGTTCTTGCGCGGGGTGCGTTCGCCCTCGAGGTGGGCGGCCCAGTTCCACGGGTGGCCCTCGAACTCGGTGACCAGCGGCTGCAGCTCCTCGAACAGTTCCTCGCGCACCTTGATCGGGAACGAGCCGATGACCCCGACGCTGACCAGCACGTCCCGCTCGTCGTACAGGCCCAGCAGCAGCGAGCCGATCCGGTTGTCGGCCGACTTGTGCACGCGATAGCCGGCCACCACACAGTCGGCCGTGCGCTTGTGCTTGATCTTCGTCATGACCCGCTTGTCGGGCTGATAGGTCAGGTCACGCTGCTTGGCGATCAACCCGTCCAGCCCCGCGCCCTCGAACTCGGCGAACCAGCGGGTGGCCGTCTCGAGATCGTCGGTGGCCGGGGTGATGTAGACCGGTGGCTTGGCGTCGGCGAGCACCTCGGTCAGCCGGTCGCGCCGGGTGCTGAACGGCTGCTCGGTGAGGTCCTCGTCGCCGATCGCCAGCAGGTCGAACGCGACGAAACTGGCCGGCGTCTGCTCGCTGAGCAGCCTGACCCGGCTCGCGGCGGGATGGATGCGCTGCTGCAGCGCCTCGAAGTCGAGCGTGTTGCGCCCGGTGTCGGCCACGATGATCTCGCCGTCGATCACCGCCCGCTCGGGGAAGTTGGCCAGGACCGCCTCGACGACCTCGGGGAAGTAGCGGGTCATCGGCTTCTCGTTGCGGCTGCCGATCTCGACCTCGGCGCCGTCGCGAAAGATGATCGACCGGAAGCCGTCCCACTTCGGCTCGTACACCTGCCCCGGCGGGATCTCGGCCACGGGCTTGGCCAGCATCGGCTTGACCGGCGGATTGATCGGCAGCTCCATCCGCCCAGTCTGCCCTTTTCAACCCCGCGGGGTGGCCCCGAGCCGGCCGATTTCGCTGATCAGTTCGCCGCCGGCAGGACATTTCCAGTACGCCCGCCCGCCGTGCTCGGCGGCCGCAAGCGGATGAGTGTGCGGGTGCCGGGGACAGCGCGGCCAGTTGGTCGGGCGCCCCGCGTGCCAGAGCGCCTCGACCACTTCCTCCTGCACCTGGTCGGCCAGCATGGCGACCTGCGTGCCGAACTCCTGATCGAGAGCGACCTGGACACCGCGCCCCGACCCGTCGGGCCACCGCAGCATGGCGGTGGCCACGCCCTCCATACCGAGCCAGTCGTCGTCCTCGGCGCGCAAGCGAATGCCGCCCAGGCCGTCGACGTCCATCAGCACCACCGCCAGCACGAGCTCCAGCTGCCTCTCCACGCCGACGATCCTTGCGTACGGGCGTCAGGCCTTGGGGTCGAGCTTGATGGAGAGGCTGTTGACGCAGTGGCGGGTGTTCTTGGCCGTCATGTGCTCGCCGCGGAAGACGTGGCCCAGGTGGGAGTCGCAGTTCGCGCAGCGGATCTCGGTGCGGACCATGCCGTGGCTGAAGTCGTCGATCTCCTTGACGGCGCCGGGGATGGCGTCGTCGAACGAGGGCCAGCCGCAGTGCGAGTCGAACTTGTAGTCGCTGGGGTAAAGGGCGGCGCCGCACGCGCGGCACTCGTACATGCCCTCGGTCTTGGTGTCGACGTACTCACCGGACCACGGGGCCTCCGTGCCGGCCTGGCGCAGAACGCGGAACTCGTCGGGAGAGAGGCGGACCCGCCACTCCTCTTCGGTCGTGGGCAGGGTGGTGTCGTTTGTTGCCATGCCTCAAAGGTACGACGCACCGGGCGTGCGGCCGGCGTGGTCGCGATCACCGTTGAACCAGGACATGGAAGACGCGTCGCCGGCCACCTTCAGGCCCACCTGGCACCAGGCCCTCGGGCGGGGGCTCTACCTCGGCTCGATCCTCGCGGCGGGGCTCGTGCTCCTCGTCGCCATGCTGACCCTGACGGGGTTCGTCGACCCGCCCGACGGTCCCACCTGGGCGGGGTTGACGATGGGGACGCCGCTGGGTGCGGGGCTGATCGGCGTGCTCGTGGGGCGGGTCACCGGCACCCAGATCAGTGCTTGCGGCATCCGTACGCGCTCTGTCTTCCACGGCGGCGTCGCGCCCTGGGACGAGGTGGTCGACGTCCGGGCCGAACGGCGCGGGGCCCGCACGGTGGTCTCCGTCTATCTCGACTCCGGCGCGAGTGTGCAGCTCCAGGCCCCGTACAGCGGCGAGTTGTTCGCAGCCGACCCCAGATTTGAGGGGAAAATGTTCGCTTTGTCCCATCTGTGGCGGAGTCACCGTTTCGGTGGTCTTCCGGGATGATGACCCGCCGGGAGGACTTAGCGGGTAAATCGGTCATTTGCCGCTAAGCTCCCCTCGGACCTGGAAACACCAGAACAGGAATGGATAACTCCTCATGAGCACAATTCGCCGGATCATCGCCGTCGGACTGCCCGCGGCCGGCCTGACCGCCGCTCTCGCGCTGGGTGTGTCCCCGGCCCTGGCCACCTCGGCCGCCGTCGGGCCGGCAGCCATGCCGGTCGTCGCCGCCACCGGCTACGGCAACCCGGACGACGCCACCGACGAGGCCCCGACCCGCGGGCAGGGCGGCTACGGCACCCCGGGCGCCACGACCCCGACCGGAAACGCGGCCGCGACGCCGGACACCGACACTCCCGACACCGACACTCCCGACACGGACATCCCGGACACGGACACGCCGGACGCCGACACCCCGACCCGGGGCAACCCCGGCTACGGCCCGACGCCGACCGCCAGCGTCGACACCGTCCCGCCGACCACCCCGGCCACCACCAGCCCGGGGGTGGCCCCGGCCACCACGACCCCCGGCGGCGGCGTCAGCCCCGCGGGGGCCCTGCCGGTCACCGGCACCCCGATGGCCCTGATCGTCACGATGGGCGGCCTGCTGGTCGCCGCGGGCGCCGCGTCGGTCTGGTACACGCGTCGCCGCCGCACCGCCTGACACAGCACAGCCCCGCACGCGAAGGGCCGCCCGGACTCCCTGGGCGGCCCTTTCGCCTGCGTCGGTCCTTGGTTTGATCTTTCGGGCGCAACCACTTACGCAGGTCGCCCGGGTGGGTTTCGCGTTCTGGACGCGCAGCGGCCAGCGAAGCCCGCCCGGGCCCTCGGCGTGAGCAGCGGTCTGGACCCACCACCCCGCTACGACATCTGCTCTTTGATCTTGATCTGCAGGAGCGGCGGCATCCCACCATCCCGCTACGACATCTCGAACTTGATCTTGATTTTGAAGCGATCAGAGGACGAACGCATCCGTCCACAATTGGCGCGACTTCCCGGACAACGCCTGCATCAGCCCTACCGCTTGGTTGTCCGTCAGGCCTGCTACGAAGTCGATGACGGCGCGGCCGCGGGCCTTGTCCATGCGCTCGGGGGTGCCGTCGGGCAGCTCGGCCTCCGCCAGTTCCACCAGGTCACGCAGCCGGCTGGGGATGCGGTTCTCCTCGTCGGGGTCGATCAGCCAGGCGAGCAGGGCCTCGACCAGCGACGCGAGCAGACGGCCCTGGCCCCGCTGGTGCAGGGCGAGGTCGGGGCGGGCCAGCACGAACCTGTTCTGCACGAACTTGAGGATCTGCACCTCGTGCCACTGGGCTGTGGCGAGTTGCACATGACCGGAGCGGATGGCAGGGTCGGCGATCGTCTCGACCGACTCGACCAGGCGGCGGGTCCAGGTGGCCGAGAACGCCGCGACCTGCGCTTCCGCCTCGAGCGAGCCGTCGAACGGGCGGGCCAGCAGGCCGTCGACGAGTTCGGCGCGCACCAGTTCGACGGCGGCCGCGAAGGCGTCGTCGTCGGCCATCCAGCCGTCCTTGCGGTGCAGTTGGCGGCGCAGCGACTCGATCGCCCCGCCCGCGCGGTCGAGGTCGGTGGCGGGGCCCCAGCGCTGCCAGGCCATCAACTCGGTGGCCACCGCGCCCTGCTGCAGCACGCCGACCCGGTGCACGTCCTCCAGATCATGGATCGCGTACGCGATGTCGTCGGCCGTGTCCATGACCGAGGCCTCGACCGTCTGCTGCCAGTCGGCGACCCGCCCGGCGAACGGGGCCCGCGCGGCGCGCATGTCGGCGGCCTCGGTCGAGTAGGCGCCGAACTTGGGCGAGCCACCCTCGGGGTCGTCGGCCGGAGGGGCAGCACCACGCGGCGCCGGGTCCATGAAGCGCTGCGAGTCGCGGCGGGTCCACGGGTATTTGAGAACAGCCGCCCGTACGGCGTTGGTCAGGTTGAGCCCGATGGTCGCCTGGCCTCGGATCTCTGTGCTGGTGATGATCCGGTACGACTGGGCGTTGCCCTCGAAGCCGTCGAGCAGCCGCAGCCGCTGGCGGGCGACCCGGTCGAGCACCCGTTCGCCGAGGTGGCCGAAGGGCGGGTGGCCGAGGTCGTGGGCCAGGGCGGCTGCCTCGACGACGTCGGGGTCGCAGCCGCCCAGCTTGTCGGCCAGCCCGTGGTCGACCCGCTCGGCGATGGCCCGGGCCACCTGCGCGACCTTGAGACTGTGGGTCATGCGGTTGTGCACCAGCAGGCCGGCGCCCCCGGGACTGATCACCTGGGTGACGCCGGCGAGCCGGGCGAAGAACGGCGAGGCGACGATCCGGTCGCGGTCGACGCGGAACGGGCTGCCGGCGAGGTCGCCGGGCGCGACCAGCCGGTCGCCGAAGAGGCGCTGAGCCCGGGGATCGTCCATCCGCCCTAGGTTAGCGGGCCTGCAGGGCGTCCAGCGCCACGGACATGGCGGCGACGAGGCGGCGGTCGACCCGCGGGTCGTGGATCGTCACGATGTAACGGTCGCGCAGGCCCCACTTCTTGACCACCGAGAACACCGGGCGGCCGTCGAGCACGAAGTCGAAGTGGTAGGGCAGCCAGCTCAGCGATTCAATGAAGCGGCGCAGGATCGCGACCACCTGGTTGGTCTCCTGGCCGACCATCTCGCCGAACCCGGGCTGCTCGAGGTGCCACGTCGAGCGCAGCAGCGAGGCCTTGAAGTTCTTGCGGAACAGGCCGATCGGGGCGCCCGCGGCGTCGGTCACGTCGTAGGTGGCGCCCAGGTCGAGGCGCTGACGGGCCTTGAAGCCGAGGACCGGCACCTGCTTGGTGTCGTCGGTGTAGAGCGTGACCTGCTCCTTGAACGCCATGCGCTTCTGCTGCGCGAAGGCGAGGAGGCCGGCCTCGCTGCCGTCGGGGGCGACGGCGTGGATCTCGTATTGGTTGACCATCAGCCGGATGCGCTGACGGATGCTCAGCTGCTGCTGACTTTGAAGAACGTCGACTGTCACGGTCGAGCAGTGTGTCACAAAAGGCAACTGGTGGCGGGACCGTGGCCGAGCCCGTCAGACTGGGCGAATGGCGAAGCGAGGACGTACGGGATCATTGATTGCGCTGGCCCTGGGGGCGGCGGCGGTGTGGGCGGCGCGTGACATCCCGCGTCAGATGGGGGCGAAGGCCCGCGGTGAGCGGCTCGCCCGCATGCAGGCCTCGCCCCAGTTCGCGGACGGCAAGTTCCACAACACCGTGCCCGCCACCATGCTGGCCGCGTCGTCGATGCCCAGGATCTTCGCCGCCACGCTGCGCGACCGTGAGCGCCGCCACCCGCGCCTGCCGATCCCGGTGGTCACCCCGGCTCCCGGCGCCACCGCCGACGGTCTGCACGTCACCTGGTACGGCCACTCGTCGGCCCTGGTCGAGATCGAGGGCAAACGGGTGCTGCTCGACCCCGTGTGGAGCGAGCGCTGCTCACCCTCGCGGCTCTCCGGCCCCCGCCGCCTGCACGAGCCGCCGATCGCGCTGCGCGATCTGCCGCCGCTCGACGCCGTGCTGATCTCGCACGACCACTACGACCACCTAGACATGGAGACCATTCAGAACCTGGTCGACCTGCAGGCCGCGCCTTTCCTGGTGCCGCTCGGGGTGGGCGCGCACCTCGAACGCTGGGGTGTGCCGGCCGCCCGGATCGTCGAGATGGACTGGGACGACAAGCACAAGGTGGCCGGCCTCGAGTTCATCTCGACCGCGGCCCGGCACTTCAGCGGCCGCGGGCTCGGCCGCGACGGCACCCTCTGGGCCAGCTGGGTGATCAACGGCCCGACCCGCAAGGTCTTCTACTCCGGTGACACCGGTTACTTCCCCGGGTTCGCCGAGATCGGCGAAAGGCACGGGCCGTTCGACGTCTCGCTGGTGCAGATCGGGGCGTACAACGAGTCGTGGCCCGACATCCACATGGTCCCCGAGGACGGCGTGGCCACCCACGTCGACGTCCGGGCCGGGCTCATGATCCCCGTGCACTGGGCGACGTTCAACCTGGCCCTGCACGACTGGGCCGAGCCGGTTGACCGCGCGTGGAGCGAGGCCAAGGCCCGGGGCGTACGGCTGGCCGTGCCGCGCCCCGGTGAGCGCGTCGACGTCGACAACCCGCCGGCGGTGGACGGCTGGTGGCAGCAGATCGCGTAGCGGCGGCGCTCCTGGTCTTCGGCAACGGGCTCACCGGTGACGGGCTGTCGGCGGGTTCGCTGGCCCGGGTGCGCGCCGCCGTGGCCCATCCGGCGGTCGAGCGGATCGTGCTGTCCGGCGGGTGGGAGCAGGCCCGCTCCGGGGCGCCGGAACCGGCGGAAGGATGCCGCGAGGGCGACCTGATGCGGCAGGTCGCCCTCGACGCCGGGGTCGACGAGCGGATGCTGCGCATCGAATGCCGGTCACGGAGCACGCTGGAGAACCTGCTCAACGTCGCCGCGGACGGGCTGCTGGACGGGCTGGCGCTTGGCCCCTCGCGGCCGTTGGGGCTGGTCACTCACGCCTGGCACCTGCCGCGGGCGCGGTTCCTGGCCCGCAAGGTGCTGGGGTTGCCGGGGCGGGCGCTGGTCGACGTGCCGGTGCCCGGGGTGTCCCCGCTGATCGAATACGGGATCCGCGCCGCGTCCCGGGTGTGGTTCTTCGGCGTACGGGATCCGGCCGCGCTCCTGCGCCGAGAGCAGCGGATGGTAACGATGTTGCGCCGCGGGGTATAGCAGCGCGCATGGTTCTGCTGTTACCCGTCTATCAGCCGTCGGTCGATCGCCTGCGGGAATTGACCTCCGCGTTCTCGCAGGTCGTGGTGGTCGACGACGGGAGTTCCGTCCCCGTCTCGGCGCCCGGGTGTGTGGTGCTGCGGCATTCGGTCAACCTCGGCAAAGGCGCGGCTTTGAAGACCGGGTTCGCGTACGTGGCCGAGAAGTATCCAGGGGCGCCGGTGGTCTGCGCCGACGCGGACGGGCAGCATTCCGTCGAGGACATCCGGCGGGTGCAGGAGGCCGTCTCGTCGAGCGGGCATCTCGTGCTGGGCGTACGGCGGGTGCGGCGCATGCCCGCGCGAAGCCGGGTGGGAAACGCCGTTACCCGGACCCTGTTCCGGGCTGCCACCGGGCAGTGGGTGCGGGACACGCAGACTGGGTTGCGTGGGGTGCCGGGGTCGCTGCTGGACTGGGCCGGGACGGTTCCCGGGGAGCGATTCGAATACGAGATGAACATGCTTCTGCGGGCTGTTCGGGAGAGGTTTCCGATCGAGCAGGTGCCTATCGAGACGACGTATTTGGACGGCAATTCTTCTTCGCATTTCGGGTCGGTGCGGGATGCGGCCCGGGTTTATCGGTCGTTGCTGCGGTTCGTGCTGGTGGATCGGTAAGCGTCGCGTTTTTGGGTGGTGGTCTGCGGCCGAGCCTCGTTGCCCGGCCGCAGCCCGTCCCGACGATCATGTGCCCCCTCCCCGGAACAGGGCCTTCCCCAACAGGCTGCTCAGAGCAGGGCTTTCCGCAGAGCAGGGCCTTCCGCAGAGCAAGGCCTTCCGCAGAACAGGGCCCACCCTTCCAAGGGGGCCCCCACCCTCTGGGAAGATCCCGCCGCTGTCAGCGGGCAGGGCGATAGTGCCGCATTTCGCTGATCAATGCGTCGCGCCCTGTGGACAACCCCGAATTGTGGATAACCGCCGGCCCTAGTTTCCGGCGTCGTAGGCTGCGGCGAACATGACGGCCAGCACGACGAGGAGGACGGTCATGAATTGCGCCGTCGGGATCCAGGCGTTGGGCTGGGTGTGGCGGGCGGCCCTCTTCTGGCGCTGCCGGGCCCGCCCGGCGAACGGGTGGTGACCGAGGCGGTAGCCGGCGACGACGACGGTGGCTGCGGTCAACACGGTTACGACGCTCACTGCGGAACTCTGGTGGAACGTCATGCGAACCCCCTGGAGATGCGTAGCGGTGCCGGTTGCGTTCCTCACGGAACGCTGGAAGGCCAGTGTGGGGGCGGCAAGACGTTGCAATCCAGTGGATATGCGGGCGGATAGTGACCTAAGCCGCGATCACCGGGCCAGGCGGGGACGAAGGCGGCTGTCGGCTATCCGACTGCTTCGCGAGCCGGCGACGTCGACCGTGAGTCGCCGGCATGCGGTGCTTCGTCAGCGAACGCGCCCTGTCACGCGTCTGGCACCACGGCCCTCGAGGGCATGGGCGGCGCGCTGGCCACCGAGGTCGCGGTCACGGCCATGACCGGCGCCTGCCGCACCACCTTGCGCAGGCTTCGCGTCGAAAGAAGGCGACACCGGTGGTCAGACCGGTCTGTTCGGCTCGCGGGTGACGGGGGTGACGGGGGTGACGGGGGTGACGGGGGTGACGGGGGTGACGGGGGTGACGGGGGCGACCGGGGCGACCGGGGCGACCGGGGCCACCGGGGCCACCGGGGCCACCGGGGCCACCGGGGCGACCGGATGGCGGGACGGCGGGATGGCGGGGCGGCGGGATGGCGGGGCGGCTAGGTGGCGGGTAGCGGCCGCATGGCCCTGATCCCCGCGGCGATGCTGCAGCTCGGGTCGCCGCTGATGCGGGCCTGCTCGACACGGAGGCGGGCTTCGGGAGCGGAGCCGCTTTCCCCAGTGAGCAAGGGGGTCACGTCGGCCGAATGGGCAGTGGGGTCAGGACGTGGGGGAGGGCTTTCGAGGGACGCAGATCTTCACCGCGCCGGGGGCCACCTCGGCTGTGAAGGACTTGGTTTTGGTGCGGGCGCCACCGTCGAGTTCGTATTCCATTTTGGACTGGAGCTTGACGTCGATGCGGCGGGCGCGGGTCGTGCGCACGAAGGGGGAGCTGTCGCTGCGGCCGACGGCCATCGTGCCCAGTGCGCGTGCCCACTGCAGGGCGCCCTGGGCGGTGGCCACGCCGACGTCGAGCCAGCCGTCGTCGGGTTTGGCGTCGTCGAAGGCGTGGATGCCGCCGGTGATCATGCCGACGTTGCCGATCAGGACGCAGCTGGCCTCGTCGTCGAACCACTTGGTGCCGTCGATCTTGATGGTGGCGGTGGCGGCTTCCTCGTTGACGTGGCGGACACCGGCCCAGACGTAGGCGAGCTTGCCGAGGCGGTCCTTGAGGTTGCGGTCGGCGTCGCTGATCATCCCGCCGTCGAAGCCGACGCCTGCCATCACGCCGAAGTACTCGCCCTCGAAACGGCCCAGGTCGATGCGGTGCTTCGAGCCGTGCAGCGCGATGTCGACGGCCTCGGGCAGGTCGGCCGGGATGCCCAGGTTGGTGGCGAGCAGGTTTCCGGTGCCCGCCGGGATGATGCCGACCGGGGTCTTCGCGCCGGTCCGGCCGACGACGTCGAGCGACCGCTGCACCATGCCGTCGCCGCCCCAGACGAGCAGGCGGTCGACCTTGGACTTGAGCGCCTTCTTGACCGCGGCCGGCGCCTTCTTGCTCTTGGGCACCTCGTACCAGAGCAGGTCGTCGATCCCGGCGTCGGTGAGGCGGCGGCGCAGCTCGTCCAGGCCGCCGCCCAACGTCTTCTTCTGATGCGCCACTACGGCGATTCTGCGGGGGGTTCGCATGCGCAGCGCACTACCCCCGGCGGCGAAAACGTAATCAGCTGACCGTCTCGCGCATCCGCTGCTCGGCCGCCGCGCTGCGGATGACCATGAGGCGCAGCTCGAGCTCGTCGGAGACCATCGAGGCCAGGTGCTCCAGGGCCTGCAGCTGCCGCGGCGTCGCCTCGCGGGGGCGGTTGTCGATCACGTTGACGGTGCCGAGGCGGTACCCGTCGTGGGTGCGGATCGGCGCGGCGGCGTAGAAGCGCAGGCCCAGGTCCCCACGGACGAGCGGGTGTTCCAGCGTACGGGGGTCGGTGGCGGCGTTGTTGATCACGTACACGTCGTCCTGGGCGATGACCGACGCGCACAGCCCCGGTTCCTTGCCCACCTCGCGGACGCCGGTCAGGCCCTGACACGCGGCCAGCCACACTCTGTCCTGCTCGACCAGCGAAACCGTCGCGATCGGGGTGTCGAAGATGGCGCCGGCCACGAAAGCGATCCGGTCGTACGCGTCCTCGACCGGCTGGTCGACCAGGCGGTAACGGCGGACGGCCTCGAGTCGCGCCTGCTCCTCCGGACCGACGTTGTCCAGGTATTCGTAGGCGTTCGACGACACGGGATTGCTGTTGGTCATGGCTGGTGATCCCCCTCACAGCGGCAACGGTGCCTGCGAGCCTAAAAAGGGCATCGGTGTCCCGCAATGCTCCCGATGGCCGATTCCAGTTCTCAGCCAAGCCTCAGGCGGGAATGTCGCACAAACTGTCGGTCAGCGGGTACTGAGTGCGTCGTGACAGCACCCACCGCCGCCGTGATCGGCCAACTCGCCCGTGACCTGGTTCTCACCGTCGATCGGCTGCCCGAGCCCGGCAGTTCGGCCCCCGCCGGCGAGCGCCGCGAGCAACTGGGCGGCAAGGGCGCGAACCAGGCGGTCGCCCTCGCCCAACTCGGGGTGCGCCCGTTTCTGATCGCGGTGGCCGGCGACGACACGATCGGTGACGTCCTGCTCGGCGAGGCGGTCCGCGACGGCATCGACGTACGCGGGGTGGTGCGCCGTCGTGGCCGGCTGACCGGGGTGATCGTCGAGATCCTCGAACCCGGCGGCTCCTACCGATACATCGAGCACCTGCCGCAGCCCGTCCAGCTCACCGAGGCCGACGTGCTGCGGACGCGCGACACCATCACTCGATGTGACGCCGTGCTCGTGCAGCTACAGCAACCGGCGGAGGCGACGCTGACAGCGGCCCGTATCGGTCACGAGGCCGGCCGGCTCGTCGTGCTCGACGGCGAGATCAAGGACAAGACCCTTCTCCCGTACGCCGATGTGGTGCGCGCCGACGAGAAGGAAGCCGGCGACGCCGGGGAGGAACTGCTGGACCACGGCCCGAAACTGATCGCGCTGGCCCGGCCGGACGGCAACCTGTTCCTCTGGAAAGGCGGCCGGTTGAAGCTCCCGCTCGAGGACGCCGAGGTGGTCGACACCACCGGCGGCGGGGACTCGTTCGTGGCCGCGCTCACCGCATCGCTGCTGGCCGGGGAGCCGTACGAGGTGGCGGCGCGCAAGGCCACCGCCGCGTCCGGGTCCACGGTTCAGCACGTCGGCGGCCGTCCGGAGCTCCACCGATGAGCCGGATCGCGCCGGCCGAGCCGTGGGTCGTACGGGAAATCGGCCTGCCCGAGGGCGAGGGGGCGATGCGCCAGGCGGAATCGCTGTTCGCGCTGGCCAACGGGCACATCGGGCTGCGCGGCAACCTCGACGAGCCGGAACCGCGCGGGATGCCGGGCACCTACCTGAACTCGCTGTTCGAGGAGCGTGACCTGACCTACCCGGAGGCCGGGTTCGCGTTCCCCGAGCGTACGGAAACGATCGTCAACGCCCCGAACGGAAAGCCCATCACGCTGACCGTCGGCGGCGAGCCGTTCGACGTACGGACCGGGGAGTTGCGCCGGCACGAGCGGGTGCTCGATCTGCGCGCGGGCACGCTCACCCGCGAGGTCGAGTGGGTGTCACCCCGCGGCGTCGAGATGCGGTTACGAAGCGTACGGGTGGTGTCGTTCCAACGACCGTCGGTGGCCGCGATCCGCTACTCGGTGGAGGCGGACGCTGAACTGCGGGTCGACTCCGATCTGGTCGTCAACGAGGAGCAGCCGCCGGCCGACGACGACCCGCGGGCCAGCGCCGTGATCCGCGACCCGTTCGAGCCCGTCTTCCACGACCGTGACCTGCTCGTGCACCGCACCCGCCGCAGCGGCATCACGGTCGCCGTGGCCGTGACCCACGTGGGCGCCGACGGCGAGCTGGTCACCGGCCCCGATCGCATCCGCTGGACGGCCACGGCACCCGGCTCGATCACGTTCGACAAGATTTTCGCGTACGGGTGGGACGGGCTCGACCAGCGCGACAACGCGCGCGCCGAAAGGGACGCGGCCGCGCGCGCCGGTTTCGACGAGCTGCTGGCCGAGCAACGCCAATACCTGGACGACTTCTGGGCGTACGCGGACGTCGAGATGGACGGCGACGACCAGGTGCAGCAGGGAACGCGATTCGGCTTGTTCCACGTGCTGCAGGCGGGGGCCCAGGCCGGGCCGCACCCGATCCCGTCGAAAGGGCTCACGGGCAACGGGTACGACGGGCACACGCTCTGGGACAACGAGTCGTACGTGCTGCCGGTGCTCACCTACACGCACCCGGCGTGCGTCGGGCAGGCGCTGCGCTGGCGGCACAGCACGCTCGACCACGCCCGTGAACGGGCGCGGGAGCTCAAGCTCGACGGCGCGGCGTTCCCGTGGCGCACGATCAGCGGGCCGGAATGCTCGGGGTACTGGCCGGCCGGGACGGCGGCGCTGCACATCAACGCCGACATCGCCGACGCGGTGCTGCGCTACCACGCGGCCACCGGCGACGACGAGTTCATGCGCGAGGCCGGGGACGAGCTGATCGCGGAGACCGCGCGGCTGTGGCGGAAAGTGTCCTACTTCGACGAGGAGGGCGTCGCGCACATCGCCGGGGTGACCGGGCCGGACGAGTACACGGCGCTGATGGACGACAACGTCTTCACCAACCTGATGGCCCGGCGGAACCTGCGCGCGGCGGCGCTCGACGAGGTGTCCGAGCACATCGCCGACCGGCTGGCGGTGCCGTACGACGAACGCCGGGGCGTGCACGAACAGGCGGCCGGATTCACACGGCTCGACGAGTGGAAGTCGTTCGCCGGCGAGGACTACCCGCTGATGCTGCACCACCACTACCTCAACCTGTACCGCAAACAGGTGGTCAAGCAGGCCGACCTGGTGCTCGCGATGGCGATGTGCGGCGACGAGTTCACGCCCGAGGAGAAGCGCCGCAACTTCGAGTACTACGAGGCCCGTACGGTGCGGGACTCCTCACTGTCGGCGCCGGTGCAGGCCGTGCTCGCGGCCGAGCTGGGTCACCTCTCGCTGGCGTACGCCTACCTGACCGAGGCGGCGCTGCTCGACCTGCGCGCGGGCGGCGAGTCCGGCGGCGACGGCCTGCACATCGCGGCCTGCGCCGGGTCGTGGATCGCGGTCGTGATGGGCTTCGGCGGGCTGCGCGACACGGGCGGGACGTTGTCGCTCTCGCCGCGCATCCCGCCCCGGCTGACCCGGCTGCAGTTCCGGCTGCGTTGGCGGGGAACCGGGCTGCGCGTCACGGTGACCCCCGAGACGGTGACCTATCAGGCCGACGGGCCGATCAGCTTCCAGCACTATGGTGAGGACGTGACACTGAACGACGGCGAGGTCTCGTTCAAACTCGACCCCATCGAGGATCTGCCGGCGCCGCCGACCCCACGCCCGCCCGGTGAGGTCGAATGACGGTCTGGGTGGCACTGCTGCGCGCGGTCAACCTGGGTGCGCGCAACAAGGTGCCGATGGCTGCTCTGCGCGTCGCGCTGGAGAAGGCGGGCCTGCCCGGCGCGCGCACGCTGCTGCAGAGCGGCAACGTGGTGGTGGAGTCGGAGCTCGACGTGGGCCCGATCATCCACTCGGTGCTGCGCGACGAGTTCGATGTCGACCAGCCGGTGGTGGTTCGCAGCCGCGACCGCCTGGCCGAGATCGTCGCCGC
This sequence comes from Paractinoplanes brasiliensis, assembly GCF_004362215.1. Classification (NCBI taxonomy): domain Bacteria; kingdom Bacillati; phylum Actinomycetota; class Actinomycetes; order Micromonosporales; family Micromonosporaceae; genus Paractinoplanes; species Paractinoplanes brasiliensis. The sequence goes on from NZ_SNWR01000001.1 coordinate 5,060,253, forward strand.
CAACCCCTTTCCGGCGGCCGCCCGCGAGCGCCCAACGTTGCTGCGGGTGACGTTCCTGGTCGACCATCCGTCCGCTGAGCGGGTGCGGCCGGTCGAAGAGCACGACGACGTGCGGGTGCTGGGGCGCGAGGTCTACATCGACTACCGCGACCGGGTGCACGGCAACCCGGTGAACACGGCCATGGCTTCGCGGCGGCTGGGCTTGCACGGCACCGAACGCAACTGGGCGACCGTGCTCAAACTCGCCGAGCTCGCCACGCTGCTCTGACCGCCGCCCTGCCGCGGGCCTGCCCCGCTTGCCCGCCCTGTCGGCCCGCTTGCCCGCCTGTTCCGGCGGTCTGCCTGCTCGGGCCGCCCGCCTCTCAGTGGTGGCCGTCGCCGGATTCCTCGGCCCAGACTCGCCAGTTCTCCAGGTCGCCGTAGAGGCCGGGGGTCAGCCAGCCGGGGGCCGAGCGGCGGAAGACGCCCGGGTCCATCGCGCCGGCGCCCTCGGGCAGGGCGCCGATCAGGTGGGGGACCAGCTCGCTCAGGTTGGCCCAGTGGACCAGGTCGGGGTCGGCGGGCCAGGCGCCGATGACCACGCCGGCCGGGACACCGCGGCGGGCCAGGGCCTCCAAGGTGAGGGCGGTGTGGTTGAGGGTGCCGAGGCCGGCGCGGGCCACGACGATGGTGCTCAGCCCGAGCGTGGTGGCCAGGTCGGCCACCGTCCAGGACTCGCCGGACGGGCGGACCCCCATCGGGACCAGCAGTCCGCCGGCGCCTTCGACAAGGACCAGGTCGTGCTTGTCGGCCTCGGCCCGGATGGCGTCGACCACCTCGTACAGCTCGAGCGGCGGCAGCTGGGCGACCGTGGCGGCGGCCAGCGGGGCCATCGGCTCGGGGTATTCGGCCAGGGTGCGGGTGGTGTCGGGCGCGGCCAGGCGGGTGATGACGTCGATGTCGGTCGGCGCGCCGGTGTTGATGCCGGTCTGGCCCGGCTTGATCACGGCCACCCGCAGACCGGAGGCCTGAGCCGCGGCGGCGACGGCGGCGGTGACGATCGTCTTGCCGACGTCGGTGTCGGTGCCGGTGACCAGCACGATGCCACGCCACTCGCCCGGGGCCGGGCGTCGCGGGGCGGGTTGCGCGCTGGTGGGGGCCTGGGCGGCCAGCTCGGCGGAGACCTCTGCCCCGATCGACTCGGCGCTCGGCAACTCATCGGCATCCGGCGCCGGCACGGGGGCGTCAGGAGTGGGCGCGTCGGGCAGCGGGTGGCCGGGTGCGGGGGACACGGGCGCTGGCGTTGCGGGTAGTGGGTGGCCGGGTGCGGGGGACACGGGCGCTGGCGTTGCGGGTAGTGGGTGGCCGGGTGCGGGGGACACGGGCGCCGGCGTTACGGGCAGCGGGTGGCCGGGCGTGGACGGCGGTCCGGCGGGTGTCTCGGGTGCGGGCTGGACGGGCGCGTCCGGGGCGGGCGAGATGGGCGCGGGCGGGGTCGGCGCGACTGGCTCGGGCTCGGCTGGAGGCGCGGAGATGGCCTGGCCGGGAGGCTCGACGCTGCCCGGAACGGAACTCGGGGACTCGGCCGGGAGCGAGATGCCCGCAGAGGGCTCATGGTCGGCGGGCGGGACGGTCTCGGTGGCGCGCTGGGTGGGCAGCGGAGTGCCCGCGACGGCGGGCGAGGCCAGGGTGGTCAGCGCGTCCAGTTCGACCGGGGTGAGGACCCCCTGGGGGTCGACGAAGCCGCGATGTGTGAAGTGGCGCTCGCGGACCGTCCAGACCACAGTGGCGGCCGGCAGGCGGGTGAGCAGGGCGCTCAGGTTGACGGAGGTGGGGGTCACGGTGAGCACTCCACGATGACGTCCAGGGCGCGGGCGAAATCGGCGTCGGACACCCCGGCGTTGAGGGTCAGGCGCAGCCGGGAGCTGCCGTCGGGGGTGGACGGCGGGCGGAAGCAGCCGACCGCCACGCCGCGGTCGCGGCAGTCCTCGGCCCAGGCCAGGGCGGCCTCGGGGCCGGGAGCCAGGACGGAGAGCACGCCGGCAACGGGCGGGGAGACCTCGAAACCGGCCGCGCTCAACCGGGACACCGTCTGGGCGGCCCGGGACGCGAGCACCGAGCGGCGGTCGTCGGCGGACCGGGCCAGGCGCAGCGCCTCGTGGACGCCGGCGGCCACGGCGGGCGGCAGGGCGGTGTCGTAGATGAACGTGCGACCGGTGTCGATGAGGTGCCGTGTGAACTGGGCGGGGCCGGCGACCACGCCGCCCGCGCCGCCCAGGGATTTCGAGAGCGTGGCGGTGACGACCACATCGGAGTGGCCCGCCAGGCCGGCCGCGGACACCCCGCCGGCGCCCGAAGGGCCGAGCAGGCCGAGCGCGTGGGCGTCGTCGACCAGCAGCAGGGCGCCCCGGGCCGAGGTCACCGCGTGCAGCTCGGCGAGCGGGGCCAGGTCTCCGTCGACCGAGAACACCGACTCCGTCACGACCAGGGCTCGGCCGGGATGCGCGTCGAGCAGCGCCGCCACGGCCGCCGGCGAGTTGTGGGGCGCGACCACCGTGCGTACGCCGGAGATCTTGCAGCCGTCGATCAGTGAGGCGTGGTTGTAGGCGTCGGAGACGATCAGGTCACACACGGCTGTGAGGCTGCGCACGGCGGCCAGGTTGGCCAGGTAGCCGGACGAGAACACCAGCGCCGACTCCGCACCCAGCCAGGCGGCCAGCTCGGACTCCAGCTCGGCGTGGGCCGCCGCGGAACCGCGGACCAGGCGCGAGCCGGTGGCTCCCAGCCCGTACGCCCGCAGGCTCTGAGCCGAAGCCTCGATCACCGCGGGATGGGCGGCCAGGCCGAGATAGTCGTTGCCGGCCAGATCGACGACCGGGTCACCGGGTGACCTCGGCCGGAGCCGACGGGTCAGCCCCGCCTTGGCCCTGCTCGAGGCCAGGCTTTCCAGGGCGTCCAACCAGCCCGTCAAGACACCTCCACCGATCACGAGAAGGGGAAACTACCACCCACCTCCGACACTCCGGCCGCCCCCGAGTCCTTGTTAGGGTTCGGGCATGTCAGAGATTCTCGACCGGGCCCGCTCCCAAGTGCTCAACGACGGCGTCGGCCTCGACGAGTCGCAGATTCTCGACGTTCTGCGGCTTCCCGACGACGCGCTGCCCGAGCTTCTGCAGCTCGCCCACGACGTACGCATGAAGTGGTGCGGCCCCGAGGTCGAGGTCGAGGGCATCGTCTCGCTGAAGACCGGCGGCTGCCCCGAGGATTGCCATTTCTGCTCGCAGTCGGGCCTGTTCGCCTCCCCCGTACGCTCGGTCTGGCTCGACATCCCGTCGCTGGTCGAGGCGGCCAAGCAGACCGCTGCCACCGGGGCCACCGAGTTCTGCATCGTGGCCGCCGTACGCGGGCCCGACCAGCGCCTGATGGATCAGATGCGCGAGGGCGTCAAGGCGATCAAGGCCGAGGTCGACATCCAGGTGGCGGCCAGCCTCGGCATGCTCACCCAGGAACAGGTCGACGACCTGGTCGACATGGGTGTGCACCGTTACAACCACAACCTTGAGACCTGCCGGTCGCACTTCGCCAACGTGGTGACCACGCACACGTGGGAGGAGCGCTGGGGCACCCTCAAGATGGTGCGTGACTCGGGCATGGAGGTCTGCTGCGGCGGCATCCTGGGCCTGGGCGAGTCGCTGGAGCAGCGCGCCGAGTTCGCGGCCCAGCTGGCCGAGCTCGACCCGCACGAGGTTCCGATGAATTTCCTCAACCCGCGGCCGGGCACCCCGCTGGGCGACCAGCCCGTGGTCGAGGGCAAGGACGCGCTGCGGGCCATCGCCGCTTTCCGGCTGGCGATGCCGCGCACGATCCTGCGCTTCGCCGGCGGCCGCGAGATCACCCTGGGCGACCTGGGCACGCGCGACGGCCTGCTGGGCGGCATCAACGCGGTGATCGTCGGCAACTACCTGACGACGCTGGGCCGTCCCGCCACCAGCGACCTGGAACTGCTGCAAGACCTGAAGATGCCGGTCAAGGCGCTGTCGGAGACGATCTGAGATGTTCTGCGACCGTTGCGGCGAGCCAGCCGCTGAGGGCGATCACGTGGCGTGCGCGGATGCCCGTCAGCTGGAGCCGCCGCGTTTCTGCCCCGACTGCCGCCGGCGGATGAAGGTGCAGGTCGTGCCGACCGGCTGGACGGCCACCTGCGTCGAGCACGGGACGCGTACGTCCTGAGCGGTGGCAGCGGCCGCGACCGCTGCCACCCCCTCTCACCCGTCACCCGAAGGTGGCAGGAGCCTGTTCGCCCACGGGGCGGGAACCGGGCACCGGCAGGGTGACCGTGGCCATCGCGCCGTCCCGGTCGGCCGGGCCCGCGCCCAGCCGTCGCAGAGTGCGCAGCATGGCCACGTTGTCGGCCGCCGTGTGCGCGATCAACGCCGAGAAACGGGCCCGCTCGGCGTGCGCGAACAGCCGCCGCAGCAGGGCCGTGCCGACGCCGCGGCGCTGCCAGTCGTCCTCGACCAGCATCGCCACCTCGGCCAGGTCGCCCTCGGCGAGCAGGTTGCCCATCGCCACGACACGATCGCCGGCCAGGGCGATCAGCGCGCGCCCGGCGCCGGCCGGCTCGAGCAGGCGGGCCAGCCGAGCCTCCCCCGGGGCGCCGCCGCCCAGGTAACGGCGCTGCAGGGAAGCCGCGGAACTGCGAGCGTGCAAACCGCGTACGGCCTCGAGGTCGTTGCTCGTAGCGACCCGGACCACCAGCTCGGCGCCGTCGGGCAGCAGCAGCGTGACCTGCTCGTCCCGCTGCCGCAGCATCGAGCCGGACAGCTCGACCAGGGCCTGGGCCCGCGCGTATTCCGCCGGGGTGAACGCCGGCAGGTTCCGCAGCACCTCGAACGAGCCGCCGCCCGGGTCGGCCAGCGTCATGCGGGCCGACTCGTAACCGGGGCGGCCGGCGAGCGGCTCCGGCCGCCAGCGCACCTCGGTCGCGTCGAGCAGGGCGACCAGCGCGTCACCCAGCGCGTCGGGGTCGTGCACCAGCCGCCCGGCCAGCGCCAGCGCCCGCGTTGGCTGGTCGACCAGGCCCTCGGCCTCGGCCCGGGACACATAGGCGTCACGGCCGCGGCCCCTGGCCACCGCGGCCAACAGGTCGGCCTCGCCCATCGAGTCGGGCGCGTCGACCAGGAAGTCGTCGACCGCGCCGGCCTCGGTGGTGTGCACCTGGACGGCCAGGATGTTGACCGACTTGAGCGCGAGGCTCGCGGTCAGAACGGAAAGATAGCCCGGCCGGTCGTCGACCGTTGCCCGGATCCGCCACAGCGCCATCCCCGGCACTCCTCTCGGCGAGTCACGTCAGCTGTACCGGGTTCAATCTTCCTCTCGCGCTGTTAAGCGGACATTGCTTGAGCTGGGATTTCGACGAGAGTCCGGTCACAGGGCCGGCACGGCGGCCGCGTCGAGACGGTCGCCGAGGATCACCGCGGCCGCGCGGACCAGCTGCGCGACCCGGTCCACCTCGGTGATGTGGAACGCGGCGGCGGGCAGTTCGTCCTCGTCCGTACGCGCGACCACGAGCACCAGCCCGGCCCGGCCGAACGGCGCGATCGCGTAGCGGGTGTTGCCCGGCCCGGCGAGCGGACGGGCGCGCAGCGGGGTGATCTCGGGCAGCTGCAGCGGGGTGGGTGCGCGCCAGCTCGCGTACGCGATGGTGGGTTCGGCGCCCAGGCTGAGGCCGGGCTCGGCGGGCAGCGGCCGGGGCGCGCCGGAACGGGCGGCCCAGTCGGCCGGCACGATCGCGGCGGCGGCCCAGTCGGCGGCCAGCAGCCCCGGCACGGCGTCGACCAGGGTGGCCAGGCCGTCTGCGGGGTTCGCGGCCACCTGGGCCAGCAGTTCGGCGTCGTGGCCGCCCGAGACGGGAGCGCCTATCGCCTTCCACACGCCGTCGACCTGCACACCGGGGATCGCGGCCAGCCCGGCCAGCAACCGTTCGACCCGGGACGCCCCCGGCCAGACGACAGTGAAGTCGTCGACGGCCCGGCCGCCCAGCCTTTCCAGCACGACCACCTGCACAATGTCGGCCCCGGCGACGCCCAGCGTGCGAGCCACCTGACCGAGGGCCCCGGGGCGATCGGGCAGGGTGACTCGAACCCGCAGCAACATGCGACTCCTCCCGTTCTGCAGACGGCACGGCGAGGCCGTCCCCGTAAGCGGCCAGACTGCCAATGCGGCGTTTCGTCCCGGTTGCCGAGCCGTGTCCTGCGCCTGACAAAATCCCCGGTAGGGTCGATCCGTGATCTGCCAGGCCTGCCGCGACAAGCGCCACGAGGACTGCCGTGGTGGCTCGTGGTGCGACTGCCAGCACCGCGCGCCCGAGCCGGTTCCGCCGGTGACCGGGCCGCCCGGCCCATGACGTCGTTCCCGGTGTGGCCGTCCACGGCCGACGGGCTGGTCGAGCTCTATCCGCGTAACCCGGCGCCGGCACTGCGGATGAACTTCATCGCCAGCGCCGACGGGGCGGTGACGGTCGACGGGCTCTCCGGCGGGCTGCACGGTCCCGGCGACAAGGAGATCTTCGACTCGCTGCGGATGGTCTGCGACGCGCTGGTCGTCGCGGCGGGCACTGTGCGGGCCGAGAACTACGACGCGTTGCGGCTGACCGAACCGGCGCGGAGGTGGCGGCTCGCGCACGGCCTGGCCGAGTTCCCGCTCATGGTGATCGTGTCGCGCTCGCTGGAATTCGACCTCGACCAGCTGGTCTTCTCGGACGCGCCGGTCCGCCCGATCGTGGTCACCACCGGGCCGGCGCGTGATCTGGGCGACGCGGCCGAGGTGCTGGCGGTCGACGATCTGGGCGCGGCCGTACGGGAATTGCACGCCCGCGGCGCCACCCAGCTGCTCTGCGAGGGCGGCCCCAGCCTGTTCGGCTCGATGATCGAGGCCGACCTGGTCGACGAGTTGTGCCTGACCGTCTCCCCGCTGCTGGTCGGCGGCGGGGCCGGTCGCATCTCGGCCGGCCCCGTCACGCCTCCCCGCCGCCTGTCTCTGCGCCATGTCCTGACGCTGGACGACATGCTGTTCCTCCGGTACGTCCGTCAGGGCAGCTGACCGGCCCGGTCGACGATCGCTATCTTCAACTGGGCCGTCCAGCCGGTCACCGCGTTCTTCGGGTACGGGGTGGTGTCGTCCACCACCACGTCGCGTTCGCCCAGGAACTTGTACGACGTGGCGTCGAAGATCAGGTCGTGGCGGGTGCCCTGGTCGACCCGGGAGACCGCGATGCCCCGCCGCCCGGCCAGGTCGGTCTGCTTCACCGTGGTCGTGCCCGGGATGGTCGCCGCGGCCTCGAACAGCGCGGCCACCGAGGCGGGCGGCAGGTACTGCTCGCGCAGGGTGTCGCCGACCTTGACGAAGGCGATCCGGTCGGCCGGGATGCCCTTGGCGTTCGCGGTGTCCCGGTAGAGGTAGGCCCGCATCGCCCTGGCGTCGGTTGGCAGCTCGTCCCGGTAGGCGCGCTGACCGGCGTCGAGCGGCCAGTCGGCTTCGCCGGGTTCGCTCAGCAGCCCGGCCCGGCTGCCGTCGACCGACAGCCACACCCGGCGGAGCTTTTCGACCGGTGGCTGATAAGCGGGGCGTTTGGAGCCGGAGGGCTTGTCGTTCGCGGCGGCCCCGGCCCACGCCACCCGGGACTCGACATAGACGAACTGGTCGGACCGGGCCTTGAGGGGCGTTTCGCGTCGTGCCTCGGCGGCGGCCAGGCGCAGCACCCGCACCGCCTCGGGCGCCTGCTCCTGGGGGCTGCTCGCCGGCCCGGCCTGCTCGCCGGGGAGGGCCACCACACCGGCCACGCCGACCGCCACGGCCAGCGCCGCCACGGGGGCCGAGCGCCAGACCCACCGCGTACGGGATCGGGCCGGCTCGGCGCGGAACATCGCCGACCGCGCGTTCGCCAGCACGCCGGGCGCGGGCGGGGGCACGTCGGCCCGGAACTTCTCCATCAGATCGAGGTCATTCATCGTCGATTCCGTTCGTCAGGTCGAGGTGGGGCACGGCCGCGCGCAGACGTCTGCGGGCGCTGTGCAGCCGCGAGCGGACGGTGCCGATCGGGATGCCCAGGGCCTCGGCGACCTCCGGATAGCTCAGCTGCGCCTGACTGATCAGGGTCAGAACGTCGCGCTCGCCCCGGTTCAGCTTCGCCAGCGCTCCGGCCAGCGCGCGCACCTGCTCGGACGCGTCGACCCGGGCGGTCACCCGGTCGTCGTGACCGGCCAGGGCCAGGTCGATGCCTGTGCGGGCCAGCGCGTGATACTGCCGGGTCTCGGTGCGCTGATGCCCGCGCAGCAGGTTGGCCGCGATGCCGTAGAGCCAGGGCAGCGCCTCCGGGCGGCTCACGTCGTACCCGGATCGGCTGCGGAAGGCGGTGAGGAAGGTCTCGGCGGTCAGGTCGTCGGCGAGGGTGCTCCCGACGCGGCGGGACAGATAGCGGTGGATGGTGGTGGCATGCCGGTCGAAGACCGATCCGAACGCCTCGGGCTGGGTGGCGGAAAGCTGGATCAGGTCGCCGTCGGTGAGCTCGGCCCGCGTGGCCGTCGGTCTCATGCGCGCCCTTCCGGTCGGTGGGAGTTCCGTCACCCCGTCTTTGGCCGATCGGCTCGGAACGGTTCATTCCCGGGCGCGCCTCCACAGCTGGGGCAAGATCTTGTGGATAACTCTGTGTATGACCACCAGAAGTTGTGGACAACGCGTGCCAACCGATGCCTGGTGCGAGTTCTGTCGTACCCCTGGTGCACGATGAGCGGCGTGTCTGACGAATCTTCCCCCGTCGGGCGGGTGCTAGGTACTGCCGACGCCACGCCGCTCCAGTTCTGGACGGCCGTGACCCCCGGCAGTTATCTACAGCTCGACGATGTCGTGGTCACCCAGCGTGACTTGCCGGACCGCGAACCGGTGACGATCGCCGGGGTGGTCACCCAGGTGCGGGCGCGGCACGAGGGCGCCCAGTTCGACTCCGACGTCTTCGCCATCGCCGACGGCACGCTGCCGGCCCTGGTGCAGGAGGCGGCCGAGATCACCACCACGCGGGTCGACCCCGAGCTCTACGTTCCGCCCGCGCCCGGCGCGATCGTGCACCGCGCGTCCGGCGAGGCCCGCGACGCCGCCCTGCACTTCGACCGGATGGACAGGCGGATCCCGATGGGCACCGGCCGCGACGGCGTGCCCGTGTTCCTCAACGCCGACTTCCTCGACGGCACCCGCGGGGCTCACGTCTCGATCTCCGGCATCTCCGGCGTGGCCACCAAGACCAGCTTCGCCACGTTCCTGCTCTACTCGGTGTTCCGGTCGGGCGCGCTCGGGGCCGACGGCACCAACGCCCGCGCGCTGATCTTCAACGTCAAGGGTGAGGACCTGCTCTTCCTCGACCACCCCAACACCAAGATCGACGAGACCACCCGCGCGGCGTACAAGCTGCTCGAGCTCCCGGCGACACCCTTTTCCGACGTACGGGTCTATGCCCCGCCCCGGGCCGGCGACTCCTCCGGCGCGCCGGACGTGAGCAGCCGGCTGACCGGGGTCGACACGTTCTACTGGACGCTCGAGGAGTTCTGCGAGAAACGTCTGCTGCCGTACGTGTTCGCCGACGCCGACGACGAGCGCCAGCAGTACACGATGGTCGTGCACTCGGTCACGGCCCACCTCAACCGCCACGCCGTGCCGGCCGAGGGCGGCATCAGCATCGACGGGCGCAGGATCGGCTCGTACGGGGATCTGGTCGACCACATCGTCGAGCAGCTCACCGACGACGAGACCCGATCGACGTGGGCCGGCAGCGCGATCAACATGGGCACCGTCAACGCGTTCGCCCGCCGGTTGATCGGCAGCAAGCGTGACCTGTCCCGGCTGATCCGCGGCGACCTCGCCCAGCGCCGCCCGCACCAGATCAAGACGGCCGAGTCGGCCCAGGTCACCGTCGTCGACCTGCACAACCTGCCCGATCGGGCCCAGCGGTTCGTGGTCGGCGTGACGCTCAAGACCGAGTTCGAGGAGAAGGAGAAGGCCGGCACCGGCCGCCCGCTGCTCTTCGTCGTGCTCGACGAGCTGAACAAGTACGCGCCGCGCGAGGGCACCTCGCCGATCAAGGAGGTGCTGCTCGACATCGCCGAGCGCGGCCGCTCGCTCGGGGTGATCCTGATCGGCGCCCAGCAGACGGCGAGCGAGGTCGAGCGGCGCATCGTGACGAACTCGGCCATCCGCGTGGTCGGCCGGCTCGACCCGGCCGAGGCGGCCCGCCCCGAATACGGGTTCCTGCCGCCCGCCATGCGGCAGCGCGCGCTGCTGGCCCGGCCGGGCACGATGTTCGTCAACCAGCCCGACATCCCCGTGCCGCTCTGCGTCGAGTTCCCGTTCCCGGCCTGGGCCACCCGCAAGTCCGAGTCCGGCCCGCCGCCGTCCGAGACGATGAAATCCATCGTCCAGGGGGCCGATCCGTTCGCCGTCGTGGGCAGCCGCGGCGGTTCGTCCGACGACGACATCCCGTTCTAAGGTCTTGCGATGCGCATCCTGCACACGTCCGACTGGCACGTCGGCAAGGTCCTCAAGGGACGCAACCGCCACGACGAGCACATCCGCGTGCTGGCCCAGGTGGTCGACACGGCCCGCGCCGAGCGCCCCGACCTGGTCGTCATCGCCGGTGACCTGTACGACACGGCGGCGCCGACGGCCGACGCCACGCGGGTGGTCACCCGGGCGCTGACGGCCCTGCGCAACACCGGCGCCCAGGTGGTCGCGATCGGCGGCAACCACGACAACGGCCCGGCGCTCGACGCGCTGCGCCCGTGGGCCGAGGCGGCCGGCATCACGCTGCGCGGCGCGGTCAAGGACAAGGCCGACGAGCTGGTGATCCGGGGCGAGACCGCCGGCGGCGAGAAGTGGCAGCTCGTCACGCTGCCGTTCCTCTCCCAGCGGTACGCGATCCGGGCCGCCGAGATGTACGAGCTGACCGCGGCCGAGGCCACCCAGACGTACGCGGACCACATCGCCCGCCTGATCGAGCGGCTGAGCCAGGGCTTCGACGAGCCCGGGGTGGTCAACCTGCTGACCGCGCACCTGACCATCGTCGGGGCGTCGGCCGGCGGCGGCGAGCGCGAGGCGCACACGATCATGGGCTACGCGGTGCCGGCCACGGTCTTCCCGCGCAATGCGCACTACGTGGCGCTGGGCCACCTGCACCGCGCCCAGCAGGTCATCTCGCCGTGCCCGACCCGGTACAGCGGCAGCCCGCTCGCGATCGACTTCGGCGAGGAGGAAAACGTCTCCTCGGTCGCGATCGTGGACGTCAGCATCGACAAGGCGGCCCGGGTGCGCGACGTGCCGATCACCGGGGCGGTCGCGCTGCGCACGGTGCGCGGAAGCCTCGAACAGCTCGCGACGGTGAACCTTCCCGATGCCTGGCTCCGTGTCATCGTCCGTGAGAAGCCGCGGGTCGGCCTCCGCGAGGACGTGCAGGAGCTGCTGCCCAACGCCCTCGAGGTGCGCATCGACCCCGACATGATGCCCAAGCGGGCGGGGGAGCGGATGGCACAGCGGGCCGGGCGATCACCGCGCGAGCTCTTCGGCGACTACCTGGACAGCCGCGAGAACGCCGAGGACGGCGTGCGGGAACTGTTCGACGAGCTGTACGACGAGGTGAGCACCCACTCATGAGCGAACGAAGTGAGCGCAGGAGGCTCAGCACCCAGGTCTGCGATCCGGCGGAGCGAAGCGGAGCGGGATCATGAGACCGATCAGGCTCGACATGGCCGGGTTCACCGTCTTCCGGGACGAGACCACCGTCGACTTCACCGACGCCGACTACTTCGCGCTCGTCGGGCCGACCGGCTCCGGCAAGTCGACGGTCCTCGACGCGGTCACCTTCGTGCTGTACGGCACTGTCCCGCGCTGGGGCGGCGCCCGCGGCATCGTGAACGCGCTGGCCCCGTCGGCCACCGAGGCCCGGGTGCGGCTGGTCTTCGAGTCGGCCGGCGACCGGTACGTCGCGACCCGCGTGGTGCGCCGCGACGGCCGGGGCAACGTCAAGACGGCCGGAGCCGGGCTGCAGCTGATGCCGGCCGGGTTCGACGTCACCAAGCTCGACACCGGGATGGACCTCGACGACCTGGGCGAGGTGCTGGCCGGCACCCCGGCCGAGATGGACGCGGCCGTGCTCGACGCCGTCGGCCTGCCGTTCGAGCAGTTCACCAGCTGTGTCGTGCTGCCGCAGGGCCAGTTCGCCGACTTCCTGCACGCCAAACCGGCCACCCGGCAGCAGATCCTGGTCAACCTGCTCGGCCTGCACGTCTACGAAGAGGTGCAGACCCGGGCGACCGGCCGTGCGCAGACCGCGGAAGGCAAGCTCGCCGTCGTCGACCAGGGCCTGGCCGGGCTGGCCGACGCCACCGACGAGGCGGTCGAAGCGGCCGAGCAGCACGTCACCCGTATGCGCGAGTTCACCGCCGCCGTCGAGCAGGCGATGCCGGGCCTGCGGGCGAGACGCACCGCCGAGGCCGAGGCCGCCGCCACCCGCGACGCGCTCGACGCCGACCTGCGGCTGCTCTCCTCGGTGCGTACGCCGCAAGCAAGCGTGGAGACCGCGGGCGTGACCGCGGCAGCGCGGGCGACCGCCGCCGAGGCCGCGGACGAGGTGCGCGCGGCCGAGGAGAAAGAAGAGAAGCTGCGCGGCGAGCTGGCGGCGGCCGGTGATGCCGGGTCGCTCAGCCTGATGCTCGACCGGCACGCCGAGCTGGAACGGCTGACCGGCCAGGCCGAGTGGTTCGCGGGCGAGGTGTCGGTGGCCGAGGTCGAGTACAAGGATGCCGCGACCGCCGCCGAGATCGCTCACAGCGCCCACCTCGGCGCGGCCCAGCTGCTGGAACAGGCCCGGCTCGACTACGTGGAGGCCCAGCGCATCGACCGGGCCTCGGCGCTGCGGGCGCACCTGGCGGCGGGCGACCACTGCCCGGTCTGCGAGCAGGTCGTGACGACCGTGCCCGCCGTGCCCGAGGAGTCGTCGGTGCGTGCCGCCGAGACCACGGGAAAGGCCGCCCGCGCCGCCGCCGAGGTCGCGGAGGCCGCCTGGCAGCAGCGCGACGCCGTGGCCCGCAAGCTCGAGAGCAACCTGGAACGCAAACGCGCCCAGCACGAACACCACCTGTCCCGGATGGCCGAGGCGCGCGCCGCGGTGGCCGACTCGCCCGGGGTGGACGCCCTGCGCCGCCGGCTCGCCGAGATCGAGAAGCTGCAGAAGCAGCTCGACAGGGCGGGCGCGGCCGTGCGGACGGCCCGTTCGGCGCATCGGCAGGCCCAGGCCGCGGTGATCGCCGCCGAGGACCGTCAGCGCACCGCGTGGCGCGAGTTCGACGACGTACGGGATCGGGTGGCTCGTTTCTCGCCGCCGCCCGCCGACCGTGACGATCTCGCCGGCGCGTGGTCGACCCTGGCCGGCTGGGCCGCCGAGCAGTCCGCCGAGCGCGCGACCGCCCGCGCGGCAGCCGAGGAAGCCGTGGCCACCGCCCACCGGTCCACTGTCGCCGCGCTGCAGGAGATCGCAGCCTTGTTCACCGCGGCCGGGGTCACCGTCCCGCAGCACGACGAGTCCGCCCTGATCCGGGCGGCGGCCGTGGCCGTCGAACGGGCCGAGGCGTCCTGGCGGCGGCTGTCCGACCGGCGCGACCAGGTCCGCGAGTTCACCGAGCAGCGGATGACGCTGCAGCGCGAGATGCGGGTGGCCAAGTCGCTGGCCGGGCACCTGCGGGCCAACAACTTCGAGCGCTGGCTGCTCGAGGAGGCGCTCGACATGCTGGTCGACGGCGCCTCGCGGATCCTGCGCGAGCTCACCGGCGGGCAGTACGACCTGATGCACGACAAGGGCGAGTTCTACGTCATCGACCACCACGACGCCGGGCTGCGGCGGGGGGTGCGCACGCTGTCCGGCGGCGAGACGTTCCAGGCCTCGCTCTCCCTCGCGCTCGCCCTGTCCGAGCAGCTCGCGGGCATGTCGACCACGGCCGCCAGCCTCGAGTCGATCGTGCTGGACGAGGGTTTCGGCACGCTCGACGCGGCGACCCTCGACGTGGTGGCGGCGACCCTGGAGAACCTGGCCGCGCGGGGTGATCGCATGGTCGGCGTGGTCACCCACGTCACCGCGCTGGCCGAGCGGGTGCCGGTGCGGTTCGAGGTGCACAAGGACGCCCGTACGGCGCATGTGGTGAGGGTGGGCCTTTGACCAGGATGTTCGTGGACGCGTGGGATCCGTCGTACGGGTCCTCGTTCGAAGGCGGCGCCGAGGGCGGGGACGGTCCGGCCTCGCCGAGCAGCGCGCAGGTGGACACCGACGTCGAGGTGCCGGCGGCCGAGTGGGCGCCGATCGACGTGTCGTCCTCGGTGCGCTGCCCCGACGTGGTGTTCCTGGTCGACGGCGTACGGCGCAACGACGCGGGACTGTGGACGGCGGAGGAGGACGGGACGTCGTACGCCGGGCTCGCCGCCTCGTACGCGGCCGGGGTGGTTCGCTGCGACCTCGCTCGCGGGGCGGCCGAGTTGGTGGGCGCGCGCGTGGGCCGCGGGTTGTTCACGGCCAGCCCGTCGGCCGGGGACGTGCAGGCCGGAACGGTGCGTTATGAGGTGCACCGCATCCACGGCACGGGCGAGGCCAGCAAGCTGCCGGCCGCCGTGCAGGGGCCGCTGACCGCGCTCGAGATCGACATCTCGTCGGCCGCGCGCGAGATGGGCGCGTCCTTCGCGGGCGACGACCTGCTGGTGGTGGACGGGCCGCTGCGCAACCGGCGACAGCTGCCGCGCACGATCGGGTACGTCAAGACGCAGCAGAAGCAGTACCTGCCGGCCACGTTGACCGCGGTCGTGACGTCGCTGCGGCCCAGCCAGCGCACGCCGGTGTTCCACCTGGGCACGGTGTGGGGCGGCTGGTCGTGGTATCTGCGGCTGCCCGGCGCGTCGGGGGCGCCGTGGTCGGGCATCGTCCGGGTCGAGTGCTCGCCCGACCTGACCCCCGAGCAGGCGATCGAGCTGGCCGAGATCTCCGGCGCGACGCTGCCACGGTTCGCGTCGTCGGCGTACAAGGACCCGCGGGCGCCGCAGAACCTGGTGCCGATCGCCGGGCTGGAGCGCCGGCTGCGCGGCATGCTGGGCGACGCGCGGGTGCTGCACCGGGCGCTGACGCTGGCTACGGCCCGGTCGCGATGAGCTGACGGACCAGATCCCGTACGCGGTCCGGATCGGTCCGGGGCTGCTCGCAGAACACCAGATGGGCCGTGCCGACCACGCTCAACGCCAGCGTGTCGGCCGTGGTCCGCTGATCCGCTCGCAGATCCCGCTGCTCGGCTCCGGCCGGCGTCGCGGCGCCGGTTCGCAGCTCGGCTCCGGTCTGCGTCTCGGCCGTCAGGTAGGCGGCGATCACGGCCGTCGCCTCGGTCAGGATCGGGACACCGTACGGGGGGTCGCGGCGCAGCCGGGCGCGTAGCTCGCCGCGCCCGATGACGAGCGAGATGAGACCCAGCCCGACCTGGTCGAAGACGCCGAACAGGAAGTCGGCGATGTTCTCGGCCACCACACCCGTGCCGGCGTGCTCGACCATGGTGGCGCCCCAGGCCTCGAGGCCGGCGATGCGGCGGCGCACGAGCTCGGCCAGGAACTCGTCGAAGTCGGTGAAGTGCCGGTGCAGCACGCCCTTGGCCACGTCGGCCTCCGCGGTGACGGCCCGGCTGGTCAGCGCGTTGGGCCCGTGGCGCATGAGGACGCGCTCGGCGGCATCGAACAACTGCTGGCGTACGTCGCGCAGCGCCACTCCGGTCGGCACGGGTGTCAGCCTGCCACATGGCGAAGTGGGCGCTTGCCCATTAGAGTGGGCGCATGCCCACTCCGCACCGTGAGCGCCAAGCCGCCGAGTCCTTCGGGGTCGACGCGGCCCGCTACGACCGCACCCGG
This sequence comes from Paractinoplanes brasiliensis, assembly GCF_004362215.1. Lineage (NCBI taxonomy): Bacteria > Bacillati > Actinomycetota > Actinomycetes > Micromonosporales > Micromonosporaceae > Paractinoplanes > Paractinoplanes brasiliensis. Next base: position 5,076,201 of record NZ_SNWR01000001.1, read on the forward strand.
CCGTCGTACCCGGCCGCCCTGATCGAACGCATCGTCGCGGGCCTCCCCGGGCGCTCCGTCCTCGACGTCGGCATCGGCACCGGCATCCTGGCCCGGCAGTTGCGCGCGGTCGGCTGCGACGTCCTCGGCGTCGAACCGGACCCGCGCATGGCCGCGTTCGCGCGTGAATCCGGATTCGACGTCGAGGTGGCGCGGCTGGAGGACTGGGAGCCCGCAGGACGACTCTTCGACGGGGTGGTGTCCGGTCAGGCGTGGCACTGGGTCGATCCTGTCGCCGGGGCCGCCGCAGCTGCTTCGGCGCTGCGCCCGGGTGGGCGGCTCGCGTTGCTCTGGAACGCCGGGCAGCCCTCATCCACGGTGGCGGACGGCTTCCTCGACGTGTACGAGCGTTTGCTGCCGGGGAGCCCGATGGCCTCCGTACGGGGAATGTCGGCGGCGCAGGGGTATGCGGGGCTGCGGGATCGGGCCGAGGAGGGGATCCGGGCTTCCGGAGCCTTCGCCGGGGCGGAGCGGTGGAGTGCTGAGTGGTCGCAGGTCTGCACGCGGGACGAGTGGCTCGACCAGTTGCCTACGCAGGGGTTGCTGACGCGGTTGCCGGCGCCGCAGCTGGCCGAGTTGACGGCGGCGATCGGCGGGGTGATCGACGCGGCGGGCGGAAGCTTTCCGATGCACTTCACGACACTGACCACCACGGCGGTGCGGCGGGCCGCTTGATCCGGCTGTCGTGTCGAGGGCTCTCCGCGTTTCGCGCACCGGGCTGCGCGCTTCCGCCGGGCTGTGTGTTTCTGCCGGAGGTGGGCGATCTGCTGGGTTGGGCGTTCTGCCGGGCCGGGCGTTCTGCTGGGTTGGGCGTTCCCGTCGGGCCGGGCGTTCCCGTCGGGCCGGGCGTTCCCGTCGGGCCGGGCGTTCCCGTCGGGCCGGGCGTTCCCGTCGGGCCGGGCGTTCCCGTCGGGCCGGGCATTGCCGCCGGGCCGCACACTCGGCCGCCTCTCCGGGCTCCGGCCCGGCTGACTTGATTTCCGCCAACATGCCCTACCCACCCGACCAAGGGGGACCCCCACCCGGGGACCCCACCCTAAGCAGAAGGGGTGTCCTGAGGGCGCGGTTGTCCACATCCTAGGGCGGTGCCGGATTGCGGGCTTCGAGTTGTCCACAGGCTGTGTGGCGACTCCAACGACCTGTTAGATCCGACAGATGGGTCTAACCGGGATGGTTACGACACGGATCACGTGAACAGGCCGGATGGAGGGCAGACGTCCTCCGAACGGGCCGGCGACCGAGATGGGAGCGCTCCCATGCATGGCGACGGGGACGCTCCGGAAGGGCTTGCCTACTCAGCGGTAGCGCCGCACCGCCGGTGCGTCACGGCTGCTCAGAAGGGCGTTTCATGAGACCGGTGTGGCTGAGTATTATTCGGCTGCCCTGACAGTCATATCGGTGCAGATCGATGAATTCACATCGTCTATCCATGCGCCTCGTGACCCCCCACACGAGACCGGAGGACCGTTTGAGACCGCTCCCCGAAATTTTCCCGTCCGCGTTGATCCCGAGGGCGGTTCCCGGCCGTATCTCAGGCGACGGGGAAAACTCCGGGCGGAGGTATCAATGCATGCGGTGGCCGAACATCGGCTGGCGCCGGGCGGGGTGCGCCTGATGACACAGCAGCGTTCCGATGGACGGTGGCAGTCACTCGACGGAGGCCGTAGTGCGGGCGATGGTGGTTCGGTGATTCCCCGGCAGGCGCCGCGGCACGAGGCCGCGACCCCGGCGGGGGCAAGTCACGAAGACACTCTGGTCAAGATGCTCTACGAGGAGCACGCCGGCCCTCTGCTGATGTTCGTCCTGCGCCTGACCGGCGGTGACCGGCAGCGCGCGGAAGACATCGTGCAGGAGACCCTGCTCCGGGCCTGGCGCAACGCGCACCGGCTCGGCGCGCAGGGGCAGCAGTCGCTGCGGCCGTGGCTGGTGACCGTCGCCCGGCGGATCGCGATCGACGATCACCGCAGCGCGAGCGCCCGGCCGGCCGAGACGTACGACCGTGAGCTGGAGAGCTTCCCCAGCCAGGCCGACGACACCGACCGCGTGCTTCAGTCGATGACGGTCTCCGACGCGCTGCGCGAGCTCAGCCAGTCGCACCGCGAGATTCTCATCGAGACCTACTTCCGGGGCCGCACGGTGCCGGAAGCGGCGGAAAAGCTCAACCTTCCGCTGGGAACTGCCAAGTCAAGGGTGTATTACGCTCTGCGTGCGTTGCGGACCGCGTTGCAGCAGCGGGGGGTGACCGAATGACACAGGAAGATCACTTCGACGTCGCGTCGTACGCGTTGGGCGTGCTTGACGAGCACGACGCCGCACGCTTCGAGGACCACCTCATCGAGTGCCAGAGGTGCGCTTACGAGTTGGAGTCCTTCGTCGAGGTCGCCGATCTGCTGGCCGACGTCGACGCGAACTCCGTGATCGTCGCCGAGGAGGCCCGGCGCGACGGCTTCATGCTGCAGAAGGTGATCGGCGAGGTCAGTCACGAGCGGCATCGGGCGAACAGCCGGCGGCTCTACAGCCTGGCCGCCGCGGTCGTCGTCTTCGCGATGCTGTCGATCGGCGCGTTCTTCGTGGGTGGTCAGGTCTTCGGCGGCGAGAGCAACAACCCGGCGACGACCAACACGGCCCAGCGTGGCGAGGGCCAGATGGACCCGTTGCCCAACTCGGGCGGCGGCCCCGGCATCGGCGGGACCGACCTCACGGGCGAGCGGTTCGACGGTTCCGATCCACGCTCCGGAGTGCAGGCGTCGGTCGCCTTCGAGAAGAAGACGTTCGGCACCCAGATCTCGTTCTCGATCGGCAACATCACCGGCCCGAAGGTCTGCCGGCTGGTGGCCGTGCACACCGACGGCACCACCGAGCCGCTCGTCTCGTGGACGGTGGGGGAGAACGGCTGGGGCACGGCGAAGAACTCCGAGCCGCTGCTGCTGCAGGCTGTCACCGCCACCCCGCGCGACGAGATCGCGCATGTGCAGGTGCAGGAGGTCGCCGCGAACGGCGCCGGCGAGACCCTGGTGCGCGTTCCGTAATCAGATCAGCACGGAAAAGGACCCCGGCCCTTCGGCCGGGGTCCTTTCTTTTTCCTTAGGCCAGCAGGTCCCGTGAGGTCTCGCCAAAAACTCGGAAATTGATGGGAACTTTCTTCAACCGCCACGACCCCGTCCGCGTACTACAGCCCGGAAACGCCAGACGAAGAAACAGCCTGGAGGGCACGTGGTACCGGAGAAGCGAAAGTTGATGGTCGTCGGCGCCGCAATCGCCGCGGCGTTCGCAGTGACCGGCTGCGCCCCGCAGGGATACAACGAGGCCGACTACGGCGACTCGGCCGTGCCGGCCGGCGCCAACGCCGAGGCGACCGACGGCCCTGCCGCCGACCCGGCTGCCACGAGCGACCCCGCGGCCGAGGCCGACCCCAACGCGACTGAGGGCCCCGGCGACCCGAACGCCGCCCCCGAGCTCAGTGACGCCGAGGCGACCAACTCGCTGACCGGCAGCAAGGTCGCGCGGATGGGCAAGGTCGTCGTCAACGACGAGGGCTTCGTGCTCTACCGCTTTGACAAGGACGGCAACAGCCCGGCCAAGTCGAACTGCGTCGGCGAGTGCGCCGAAATCTGGCCGCCGTCGCTCACCAACGACGGCAAGCCGAAGCTCAAGGGTGTCGACTCCAAGCTGGTCGGCACGGTCACCCGGGCTGACGGCAGCAAGCAGCTCACCCTCAAGGGCTGGCCGCTCTACACCTACGTCGGCGACAAGAAGCCGGGCAACTGGAAGGGCCAGAACGTCAACGGCTCCTGGTTCGTGATCCAGCCCGACGGCGCCAAGAACCTCACCTGTCTGCCGAAGGTCTCCAAGCCCGTGGCCCCGCCGGCCGGCGATTCCGCGGAAGACGGAGGCGCCGGTTCGAGTGACGATTCCGGCACTGGCAGCGACTACAGCTACTGATCAGTCCCCCGCTTCAGGAATTCGTTCAACAATCGCTGACCCGGAGGTAGAGGAAAATGCTTACCACTCGCTCATCGCGCCGTTCGACGCGTTGGTTGGTGGGCATTTCAACGGCGGCTCTGGCATTTGTGCTCGCACCGGTCAGCCCGGTTCAGGCGGCGCCCGGCGATGCCGGCCCGGTGCCGGTGCCGAGCTCGAACGGCCTCAGTAACAAGGGTGTCGGCGCGATCAGCGACGCCGACCGTGACTTCGTCATCAAGGTCCGGCTGGCCGGGCTCTGGGAGGTCCCGGCCGGCAACATGGCCGTGGAGAAGTCGAACGATCCGCGCGTCGTGCAGATCGGCAAGTCGATCGCCGCCCAGCATGTCGTCCTGGACAACCTCGACCGGGCGGCGGCCAAGAAGCTCAACATCAAGCTGCCGAACAAGCCGAACGGCGATCAGGAGCTCTGGCTGCAGGAGATGAGGGACGCGAACGCCACGACGTTCGACCAGATCTTCATCGACCGCCTCCGGGCCGCCCACGGCAAGATCTTCCCGGCGATCGGCACCATCCGGGCGACGACGCGGAACGACACGGTCCGCAAGTTGGCCCAGGAGGCCAACCAGTTCGTCCTGACCCACATGACGCTGCTCGAGTCGAGCAACATCGTCGACTACGCGTCGCTTCCCACAGCTCCCGCCCCCGCGAACCCCGGCAGTGGACCGGTCCCGGTGGACGGGCAGATGCTCGCGGCCGCCAGCAGCAGCGGCGGCATCCCGGGCGTCAGCACCACCGTGATCCTGCTCGTACTCGCGGTCGCTCTCGTGGCCGGCGTCATCACGTCCATGCGCATCTTCCGGGCTCGGTAGCCCCAGCCGGGTCCAGTCGCGTAACAGAAAGGTGTCACCCCCATGCGAAGGTCCAAGTACCGGCGCGCATCCAGGAGCAGCAACTGGTTCAGTGGCAAGCGCCGTATCGCTGCGGTCGCTGCCACGCTGGTGGCCTTCGGCGGCATCGTGACCGTCACTCAGGTCTCCAACGCGAGCACCGACCGGAATCAGCGCAAGGCGCTGTCCGCATGCGACAAGGTGCAGGCGCCCAACCGCGCGAAGCTCTCCACGGAGACACGTCGCGGCACGTACACCACCAACGGTGGCAAGGTCACCCAGCACCCGGACGACGGCGCGGGTGACACCGTGTCGACCCAGACGCTGCGCCAGCGCTGCCGTACCTGGGTGATGAACAACGTCGGCAACGGGAAGGACAACCCGACCACCCCGCCGACCGAGGCCGCGAGCACGGCGCCCGCCGCCGACCCCAACGCCGGTGGCGAGCAGGGCGGCGACCAGGGCCAGGGCAACGGCCAGGAGGGCAACAACGGCGGCGACCAGGGCGGCGACAACGGCCAGGGCAACGGCGGCGAGCAGGGTAACGGCGGCGAGGGCAACAACGGCGGTGACCAGGGTGGCGACAACGGCCAGGGCAACGGCGGCGAGCAGGGCAACGGCGGCGACCAGGGCGGCGACAACGGCCAGGGCGGCGACAACGGCCAGGGCAACGGCGACCAGGGCAACGGTGGCGACCAGGGCAACGGTGGCGAGACCACCCCGCCTCCGGGCGCCGGGCTGGGCGTTCTGACCAACAGCTGCGAGACCAGCAACCTGACCCCGCACAACGGCTTCCAGGAAGGCAGCCGCTGCGTCTCGACCGAGTTCGGTGAGGTCGGCGAGGCCAACGCCAACCCGAGCCTGCTGATCACGAACGCGCCCCGCGCGGTCGGTGTCAACCAGCCGTTCACGCTGAGCGTCAGCACCCGCAACCTGATCCGTGACCGGTTCCTCGCGGCCGGCCAGGGTGGTTACTACGTGGAGAGCTCGGTCCTGGCCAACGGCCTGGTCCGCGGTCACTTCCACACCGCCTGCCGCATGCTGGCCAGCACCAACGAGGCCCCCGCGCCCGACCCGGTCCCCGCGTTCTTCGTGGCGACCGAGGACAGCCGGGGTGGCGCGCAGCCCGACACGGTGCAGATCCAGGTTCCGGGTCTGCCGCAGGCCGGCACCGCGCAGTGCGCCTCGTGGGCCGGTGACGGCTCGCACCGCATCCCGATGATGGTCCGGGCCAACCAGACGCCCGCCTTCGACACGGTGCGGATCCAGGTCGGCAACGGCGGACGCCGCGGCGGCCGCTGACAAAAGAACTAGGAGCCACGCCGCGTATCCCGGAGGCGAACCTGAACGGGAGGAGGTCACCGACATGACCTCCGTCCCGGGCAGGGCCCCCCATCGACTTCGGGACGCTCGTCCTTCCCCCTGATGGACGACAGAGCGGCAGCTCCATGGCGGTCCGGACCAACTCGGGTGTCCGGTCGCCCTTCCGATGGCCCTGACCGGGAGCGCGGTCAGGGCCATCGGCCTGTCCAGGGATCGCGGCGCAAGCCGGGCGAGTGGGCATCGGTCCGCGAAGGTGGCACAGTGTTCCGGTGAGTTCGACCCGCAGGCTGACCGTCCCCGAGCGCTACCAGTTCGCCGCCTCGGTCCGGCCGTTGCTGGTCCCCAAGCACGACCCCTGCGGCCGTTTCACCGGCAACGACTTCTGGCTGGCGCTGCGCACCCCCGACGGCCCGGCCACGTTGCACCTGCACCGCGACGGCGACGGTCTGCTGGCCACCGGCTACGGTCCCGCCGCCGGCTGGGCGCTCGACCGGGCCGACGCGATCGCCGGTCTCCGTGACGACCTGAGCGGTTTCCCGGCCCTCGCCGCGTCCCATCCGCTCGTGGCGCGCCTGGCCAAGACCTTCGCGGGCGTACGCATGCCGGCCACCGGCCTGGTTTTCCGAAGCGTGCTGCGGGCGGTCCTCGAGCAGAAGGTCACCGGCAAGGAGGCCCACCGGGCGTACCGGATGATCTGCACGAAGCTCAGCGAGCCCGCCCCCGGCCCGATCGAGCTGATGCTTCCGCCCGACCCGGCCGTGATCGCCGCGACGCCGTACTGGGTGTTCCACCCGTACGGGGTCGAGCAGCGCCGCACCCAGGCACTGCAACGCGCCGCCCTGGTCGCCGGCAGGCTGGAACGCTGCGCCGGCTCGGCCGAGGCCACCGCCCGCCTGACTGCGTTGCCCGGCATCGGCCCGTGGACGGCGGCCGAGGTGGTGCGGGTGGCGTACGGGGATCCCGACGCGGTCAGCGTGGGCGACTTCCACATCCCCAACACCGTGGCGTGGGCACTGGCCGGCGAGGCACGCGGCACCGACGAGCGCATGCTGGAACTGCTCGCCCCGTTCACGGGTCACCGCGGCCGGGTCTGCGACCTGTTCGCCCACGGCGGCCTCGGCGCCCCCAAGTTCGGCCCCCGCATGCCGATCCGCTCGTTCGCGAAGTTCTAACCCCGTGAGCGGGACCGCTGGCGGGCGGTTTCGTACAGGATGACCGTGGCCGCGGCGGCGGCGTTGAGGGAGCTGGCCGCCCCCGTGATCGGGATACGGACCAGCACGTCGGCGGCCGCCCGCCAGGCCGCGCTGAGCCCGTTCGTCTCGTTGCCGATCAGCAGCGCGGTCGGGCCGGTCAGGTCGTGGTCGGCCACGTCGACGGCGCCGTGCTCGTCGGTGCCGACCAGCTGCACCCCGCCCCGCGCGGCCCAGTCGAGCAGCGGATCGGGACGGTCGAGCTGCAGGACCGGCAGGGCGAACAGCGAACCCGTGCTGGCCCGTACGGATTTGGGGTCGTACGGGTCGGCGGCGTGCCCGGTCACGACGACAGCGGCGGCGCCGAACGCGTCGGCCGAGCGGATCAGCGTGCCGATGTTGCCGGGGGCGGACGGCCGGTCGAAGACCACCACAAGGTCGGCGTCGGGCAGCGGGGGCGGCGCGGGCAGGCCGACCACGGCGATCAGCTCGGCCGACTCCTTGCCGGCCAGCTCGGCGACCAGCGCGGGGTCCATCGCCACCGGGCGTGCGCCGGTACGGTCGAGCATGTCGCGCGCCCAGCCCGACAGCGACTGCCGATCGGGGTAGATCAGGTCGCGGATCTCCCAGCCGTGCTCGGCGGCGAGCGTGATCGGGCGTACGCCGTGCACCAGGAACTCGCCCGCCCGATGCCGCTTGGTGCGGTTGGTGAGCAGCGCCTGCCACTGCTGGAAACTCGCGTTACGGGTGCTCACCCGGACAGCCCTCGACACCGCAGCGACGATACCGGGTAACAATTGCTGTGCGAGGAGGTGTACTCCATGCACACTGGCGGCGTGGCTTTCACCCTGACGATCGACTGTGGCGGCGGTGGCATCAAGGGTTCGGTGCTCGACGAGGCGGGCACGATGCGGGCACAGCCGTTGCGCGTCCCGACCCCCTATCCGTTGCCGCCCGAGCTGTTCGTCAAGACGTTGGTGCAGCTCGGTGAGCGTCTGCCCACGCACGACCGGGTGACCGTGGGCATGCCGGGCATGCTGCGTCACGGCGTCGTGGTGGCGACCCCGCACTACATCACCCGCTCCGGCCCCCGTACGAAGATCGACCCTGAGCTGCAGGACGCGTGGTTCGGTTTCGACGCCCGCACCGCGCTCGAGGACGCGTTCGGCCGGCCGACCCTGGTGCTCAACGACGCCGAGGTGCACGGGGCCGGGGTGGTCGCGGGCGCGGGTTGTGAGCTGGTGCTGACCTTGGGTACGGGACTGGGCTGCGCGCTCTTCGACGGCGGGGCGCTCGCGCCGCACCTGGAGCTGAGCCAGGCCCCCGTACGGTGGGGGATGTCCTACGACACGTACATCGGTGAGCATGAGCGCCGTCGGCTCGGTGACGCCCTCTGGTCCCGGCGGGTACGTAACGTCGTCGAGGGGCTGCGGCCGGTTTTCCTGTGGGACAGGCTCTACCTCGGCGGCGGCAACTCCCGCCTGATCACCCCGACGCAGCTCGCGCGGATGGGTGACGACGTGGTGGTGGTGCCGAACACGGCCGGCATCGTGGGCGGGGTGCGTGCCTGGACCCTCAACGCGTCCCGCTGACATGCGTCCCGCGGCGGTCCTGCTCGACTTCGGCGGTGTGCTGGCCGATGCGCCCCCGCAACGGACGGCGCCGCCCGGCCTCGTGCTGCGCGTCTTCAACCTGGTCGGCGGCGCGCTGACCCCGGGCGAGATCCAGCGTTCGCTCACCGAGGGCGCGGCCGCCTATGCCGCCTGGCGCGACGAGGACTGGCCGGACGAGCTGAGCCAGGCCGAGGTGTGGGAACGGTTCATCCTGCACGGGTGGCCTCCGGCGGCTCAGATCCCCGTACGCGGCGCCGTGCGCAAACTGAGCTACGAGTGGGCGTGGCGGGACAGTTGGGCGGTCCGTCCCGGGATCGTGGAGGCGTTGCGGTACGCGTACGGGGCCGGCATCCCGCTGGCCGTGGTCTCGAACACGCTGTCGGGGGCCGCCCACCGCCACTTCCTCGACAAGTCGCAGCTGGGCGAGCTGTTCGCCGTGCAGATCTACAGCGACGAGGCGGGTGTCCGCAAACCCAACCCGCAGATGATCTGGAACGCCACCGACGAGCTGGGCGTCGACCCGGCCGCCTGCTGGTTCGTCGGCGACACCCCGCGCCGGGACATCGTCTGCGGCCGCCGCGCGGGTGTCGGCCGGGTCATCCTGATGCCTTCACCCCGCACGGCCACCGAGCCCGGCGGCCCACCTCCCGACGACACGGTCGAGGACGGCCACGCCCTGAAGGCCCTGCTGCAGGAGTGTGCCTAGGCGTTCAGCAGGCTGACGAGCCCGTCCGGCGCACCCGCCCCGAAGATCAGCTCGACGGTCTCGCGGGCGGCCACGGCCTCGGCCTCGCCACGGCGGAACATGATTTTCTCGTACGCGGTGACGGCTGTGCGAGGGCCCGCGGCGATCGCCTGGCCCAGTTCCGCGCCGTCGAGCATCGCGATGTTCGCGCCCTCCCCGCCGGGCACTGTCACGTGCGCCGCGTCGCCGAGCAGGGTGACCCCGGGCGTCGGGTTCCACCGGTGCCCGTCGGGCAGGGCATGAATGCTGCGCAGCACGGGTGCCGTGTCGCTGTCGGCGATCAACGAGACCAGCTCGGGCGCCCAGCCGTCGAACTCGGCGGCGATGCGTTCCCGGGCCAGGCCGGTGCGGGCGAACCACTCGACCGGGCGGCTGAGGACCACGTACGTGTGGATGACGTTGCCCGCCTCCCGGTGTGCGAGGAATCCCTGGCCGGGCGTGAGGGCGTACATGGCGCCGCTCCCGACCGTCTCGGCCGCGGCGGGGTGGCGTTCGTCGACGTCGTGCAGGTAGGTGTCGATGTAGCTGAGGCCGGTGTAGGTCGGCGTGTCGTCCGAGAGCAGCGCCCGCACCCTGGACCAGGTGCCGTCGGCCCCCACCAGCAACTCGGACACCATGGTCGACCCGTCCGCGAACGTGAGCTCGTGGCGCCCGCCACCGAGGGGCGCCGCAGCCCGTAGTTTCTTCCCCCACCGTACGGTCCCGGCCGGCAGCGATTCCAGCAGGATGCGCCGGATGTCGCCGCGCAGCGCCTCGGGACGGGTCATGGAGCCGTCGTCGGGAATCTCGGCCAGCAGAGTGCCGTGCCGGTCGAGGACCCGCTGGGCGCTGCCGCCCCGGTGGACGATCGAGCGGAACTCCCGGGTCAGCCCGGCGATCTCCAGGGCGAGCTGCCCGTTGTGCTCGTGCAGATCGAGCTGGCCGCCCTGGGTGCGCGCGCCGGGGGAGGGCTCCGACTCGTAGACGGTGGCTGGGACGCCGTGCAGGTGCAGGACCCGGGCGAGGGTGAGCCCACCGAGCCCGGCGCCGACGATCGTGACGGGAGTCGTCATGGTGTTCCCTTTCGTTGGACCGGCGGTCCATTCACTCCACTATTGGACCGCCGGTCCAAGTCTGTCAAGATGGTGCCCATGACACCCCGGCGCAGCGACGCACTGTCCCGCGAGCGCATCGTCGAGGCGGCCGTCCGGATCCTCGACACGAAGGGTGAGGGAGGCCTGACCCTGCGGGCGGTCACCGCTCACCTCTCGACCGGCCGGGGCGCGATCTATCACCACGTCACGAACAAGGAGGAGCTGCTTGCCGCGGCCGCCGACGACGTCATCCGGGCAGTGGTGACAGGCGATTCCGTACGGGATCTGGCCCTCGGCATTTTCGACGCGATCGACGTGCATCCGTGGCTGGGGGCGCAGCTCGCCCGTGATCCCTCGCAGCCCGCCGTCCTGCGGATCTTCAAGAGCGTCGGGGTGGGGCTGCGTACGCACGGGCTGGCCGGGACGGCACTGTCCGACGCAGGCGCGGCCCTGGTCAACTACGTGCTCGGCGCGGCGGCCCAGCACGCCGCAGGCGCCCGGCAGGCAGCCGGCGAGTCCGCGCGCGAGGACTACCTTGAAGCGCTGGCCGCGGAGTGGGCGGGCAGCGACGACGATCCGCTGGTGCAGGAGGCGGCTGCGCTGTTGCCCGGACACGACGACCGGGCCCAGTTCCTGGCCGGGGTGGACATCTTCCTACGCGGGATCAGCGGTTGATCAGCTGCCAGACCTTGGTGTGGCGGGCCGGGACGCTCTCCAGCGAGACCGGCACCGGGATGTCGTACGCGGCCCGCTCGATCAGGCCCGAATCGGGCAGGTAGGCCCGGCCCGGGTCGCCCACCAGCACCAGGGCGCCGCGGCCGGCCGCCCGGCGCAGGAAGGGCAGCACGCGGGCGGCCATCTCGCGGCTGTAGAAGACGTCGCCGGCCAGGATCACCCCGTACTCGTCGTTGGCCGCGTCGAGGATGTCCTCCTCCAGCGCGATGACGTCGACGTTGTTGGCGGCGGCGTTCGCGGCGGCCGCGGCCAGCGAGTACGGGTCGATGTCGTTGGCTGTCACCGGGTGGGCGCCGGCCACCGCCGCGGCCACGGCGACCAGGCCCGAACCGGTGGCGAAGTCGAGCACCGATCGGCCCGCGACCAGCTCCGGGTGGTCGAGCACATGCCGGGCCAGGGCCTGACCGCCGGCCCAGGCGAACGCCCAGAACGGTGGCGGCTGGGCCACGCCGGCGGCCTCGGTCTTTTCCCAGAGCGCTATCGGCTCGTCCGCCTGAAAAAGGGTGATCTCGGGGACGAACGGGACGGGGGCGGGGGTCGTGTTGCCGCGAATGAACTCCAGGAGCACCAGACGATTGTGCCCGGTTCCTCAAGCCGGGCCGCGCCGGACCGATCAGATGACACAGCAGGTCACCCCACGGAAAAGGAACCCCCATGCCGGCTCGCTGGGCCGCCGCCCTCTTCGGCGGCTGGATGGCGGTGCTCGCGGTGCTGTTCGTGCTGGTTCCGGCCGGCGCGCAGACACCGGTGCGCCTGCTCGCCGGGATCACCGCCGCGGTCGTGGTGACGCTCGGGGTACGCCGGAACCGGCCCGCCCACCGCTTCCCGTGGGTCATGCTGACCACCGCGATCACCCTCTCGGTGGCCGGCACGGCGATGTACCGCGCGCCCGGTTCGGTGCACGCCAGCCTGCCCGGCCTGGCCGACATCGGCTCGCTGCTGGTGCTGGCCGGATACCCCGCGCTCGCCGTCATGCTGGTGGCCTTCCTGCGCCGCCGCCCCGGCGACCCCCGCGATCGGGCCGCGGTCCTCGACTCGCTCACCGTCACGGCCGCTGTCGCGCTGCTCACGTGGAGCTTCCTGATCGGCCCGAACGTGCAGGCGGCGACGGCACCGGCCTGGCAGCGGATCGCGTTCCCCCTCGGCGACCTGGTGCTGGTCGGCATGCTGGCCCGGTTCCTCGTCAGCGGCGTCACCGCCCGCGCCGGCCGCCTGCTCGGCGCGGGGCTGGTGCTCCTGCTGCTCGGCGACATCGGGTACGAGATGTCGCTGCTCGACGGCCCCACCACCGTGCTCGGCCTGGGCCGGATCGCGCTCTACGCCGCGGCCGGCCTGGCTGCCCTGCACCCGTCGATGGCCGAGCTCGACCGGCCCGCCGGGCTGCCCGTGGCCCAGCTCGGCCGGGGCCGTCTCGCCCTGCTCGGGGTCGCCTCGATGGTGGCGCCGGTCGTGCTGGTGGTGCGCATGGGGCGCGACGGCGAGGTGCCCGACCTGACCGTCGTGGCCACGCTCAGCGCCCTGACGTTCCTGCTGGTGCTCGTGCGGATGGCCGACATCATGGCCGGCCACCGGCAGGCGCTGGCCCGGGAACGGGCGCTGCGCGGGGCGTCGGCGGCGCTGGTCTCCGCGGCCGACACCGACCAGGTCGCGGACGCCGTCCGTACGGCGGTGGCTCATCTGCTGCCCCCGGACACCGGGCATGCCGTCGTGCTGGCCGTGACCATCGCCCAGCACGGGCCGCTCGCCCCCGAGGCGGCCCAGCAGGCGGCGATCGACAGGTCGGCCGGGACAGCCGCGCGGATGATCCCCACCCGCGACGTCGACTGGGCGGTCTCGGTGCGGCTGGCCAACTTCCCGATGACGCTGCGCTGCCCGCTGGTGCTGGCCGACCGGCCGACCGGTGACCCGCTGCTGGGCGTGCTGCACGTCGCCGCCCCGACACCGGCCCTGTCCGGGCTGTCGCGCTCGATCGAGGTGCTGGCGACCCAGGCCGCCCTGGCCCTCGAACGGATCGGGCTCAGCCAGGAGGTCATCCGCCGCAACAGCGAAACCTATTTCCGTACGCTCGTGCAGAAGACCTCCGACGTGATCCTCATCGTCGACGAGGAGGACCTGGTCCGGTACGCGAGCCCGTCCGCCACGGCCGTGCTGGGCGGGGACCCGACGGGGCTGCTGCTGCCCGCCGTGATCCACCCGGCCGAGCGCTCCCGCCTGACCGAGGTGCTGGCTTCCCTGCGTACGGGGGAAGGTTTCAAGGAGGGTCTGGATTTTCACGGCCTGGCCGACGTCGTGCTCGAAATGCACGGCCAGGACCTGCGCTCCGACCCGACCGTGGCCGCGCTCGTGATCACCCTGCGGGACGTGACCGAGCGGCGCCGGCTCGAGGCCGAACTGACCCACCGGGTGTTCCACGACGCGATGACCGGGCTGGCCAACCGGGTGCTGTTCCACGACCGGCTCGGCCACGCCCTGGCCCGCGGCGCCCGCGACGGCTCGGTGGTGGGCGTCCTCTTCATCGACCTCGACGACTTCAAGAAGGTCAACGACACGCTCGGGCACGCGGTCGGCGACCAGCTGCTGATCGGCGTGGCCAACCGGATCGCGGGCGCGCTGCGGGCCGACGACACCGCGGCCCGGCTCGGCGGCGACGAGTTCGCCGCGCTGGTCGAGAACGTGCAGGACCCGGGCGCGGTCGAGGAGACGGCCCAGCGGATCCTGGCCGCGATGGCCGAACCGATCGTGCTCGACGACGGCTCCGAGCTGACCGCGGTCGCCAGCATCGGCATCACCACCACGCCCGAGGCCGACACCGCCGATGAGCTGCTGCGCCAGGCCGACCTGGCCCTGTACGTGGCCAAGGGCGCCGGCAAGAACCAGTGGCGCCGCTACCAGGCCCACCTGCACAACGCGATGGTGGCGCGGCTGGAACTGCGCTCGGCCCTCGACCACGCGGTGCACGAGGGGCACTTCCTGCTGGCGTACCACCCGGTGGTCGACCTCACGACGGACCAGGCGGTGGGCTTCGAGGCGCTGGTGCGCTGGCACCACCCGACCCGCGGGATCATCGCGCCGGCCGAGTTCCTGGAGGTCGCCGAGGAGAGCGGGCTGGTCGTGCCGATGGGCCGCTGGGTGCTCGACCAGGCCCTGCACACGGTGGCGCAGTGGTGGCGCACGCTGCCGCGCAGCCGGCGCCCGTACGTGAGCGTCAACGTCTCGGCCCGCCAGTTCCGCGACGGCGCCTTCGTCGAACAGGTCAAACAAGCGCTCGCGTACGCCGGTGTGCCGCCGCAGGCCCTCATGCTGGAGCTCTCGGAGCACCTGCTGGCCGGCGAACACGACGCGATCTGGGAAGATCTGGCCGTGCTGCACGACCTCGGCGTCGGCATCGCGATCGACGACTTCGGCACCGGCCACTCGGCCCCCGGCGACCTGCGCCGCCGCCCGCTCGACGTCGTGAAGATCGACAGGACGTTCCTGGACGACAAGACGCTGGTCACCGGGCTCGTCACGCTCGCGCGGTCGCTGGGTCTGACCGTGATCGCCGAAGGCATCGAGGACACCGCCCACCGGGACACGCTGATCGAGCTGGGTTGCCTGCTGGGGCAGGGTTATCTGTTGTCGAACCCGCTCGACGGCACCGAGGCGCTGAGCCTCATGACCGGGGGCAGCCCGCTTCCGCTGGTCGCCTGATCCGGGTCTTGCCGGTCGCGCTCTGCCGGTCGCCTCTTTGCTGGTCGCCGGCTTCCTGGGACGGACTACAGCGCACAAGTCCGCCAGGATGCGTGCCCTGATCGCCGCCCGACCATGGCTACGCGTCTACCGACTGCCCGGCTACGCCCCGGTGACGTGACCGGCGGGTCACGTCCACAGGTCG
Source organism: Paractinoplanes brasiliensis (assembly GCF_004362215.1). Classification (NCBI taxonomy): domain Bacteria; kingdom Bacillati; phylum Actinomycetota; class Actinomycetes; order Micromonosporales; family Micromonosporaceae; genus Paractinoplanes; species Paractinoplanes brasiliensis. Next base: position 5,091,604 of record NZ_SNWR01000001.1, read on the forward strand.
CGGGTTCGGTACACCCGGGAGCCGGTGGCGGTGTGCACGATGATGTGCACGGCGTCGGCCTGTCCGGCCCGGCGGCCCGGCCACCAGACGGCCCACCAGCCGGCGGAGGTGCTGGCCTGGATGGTGCGGCCGTCGGGCAGGACCACGTCGACCCCGGTGACGGACGGGTCGGCTCGCCCGATGACGTCGCGCCCGCTGCCCACCAGCGACGTCTCGACCATCCTGCCCCTGAGCCGCCGAGCTGGAGGCATCCAGGCCCACAAGATCATCCTGCCGACCGCCGGGCGCGGCTTCGAGTTGTCCACAGGGTCCTGCTTGTCCACAGGGGACAAGTTCTTCGATGGCGTGAGCGCAGCTTCGACTGCCAGGATGCCCGGCGTCAGCGACGAGGCCCTGTCGCGGCGTTGGCGAAGGTGCGGCGTGAACGGGGTGCGGCATGAGTGCGATGCGGTGTGAGTGGGAATGCGGCGTGAGCGGCGATGCCGTGTGAGTGGGGACGCCGCGGGTTGGGGTGCGGCGCGAGCGAAGTCTGTGCGTCGAGCGGGCCGGTGACGAAGCGGCTGAGTGTGCGGCAGGCCGAGGGGAAAGTGAAGATCAACTGCGGGAATGGACGAACCGCCCCGGCACCGGAGAATCGGCGACGAGGCGGCTCGGGATCGCGGTGATTCAGTGGGTCACGCGGTCGTACGCCGGGAATCGGGTTACGCGGTCGTGCATCGGGAACCGTTCAGGGTGAAGGTGGACGGTGCCGCGGTCGAGCCGCTGTGGGTGGCCTGGAAGCCGAACGACGTGCTGCCGCCGGGTGGAATCGCGCCGTTCCAGGCGATGTTGCGGGCGGTCACCGCGCCACTTGTGCCTGTCAATGCGGCGTTCCAGGAACTGGTGATCGACTGGCCGGACGGCAGTGTGAACGCCAGCTCCCAGCCGTTGAGTGCGGTCGATCCGGTATTTGCCACAGTGACATTGGTGGTGAGGCCGGTATTCCAGGTGTTGGTGGCATAGGTGACGCGGCACGAAGCCGTTCCTCCGGGCGGCGGCGTCGTGGGCGCCGTGGTCGGAGGATTACTCGGAGTGGTGCCTCCGCCGCCGTTCACCTGCGCGCTGAAATCGGTCACGGCGAGACCCGCGCCGCCGATCCAGGGCTCGAATCCGGCCTGAATGCTTGTCAAATACCAACTACTTGTGATCGCGCCGCGATTCTGCACGTCCCGGATGAAGTCGAGGACGCTGAAGCTCCAGCTGGTGATCGCCGACGAGGCGACGTAGGAGACGACGCCGTTGGAGCCGTTGCTGCCCTGCCACACCTGCCACGTGCGGCCGCCGATCGTCGCGTTGCCGACGGCCGAGCCGATCGGCTGGATCGAGCCCTGGCGGTTGAACCAGATCATGATCTCTTGCTGGTTCACGCCGTCGCGCTTGGGCGAGGGGTCCAGCCAGATGTCGTACGACGCGTTGTAGGTCGCGCCCGAGACGTACCGATAGTTGATGCTGCTGGTCGCGCTCGAGATGTCGCTGACCCGCATCGGCAGGTTCGTGCCGGGGGAGCAGTTGGTGTAGTGACAGCCCAGGTAGACGGCTGGATACGACACGGGGGCGCCGTTTGTGCTGCTCGTGCCCTGCTGGCTGGTGATCGAGAATCCGGTGCTCGTGACGTCGATGCACTGCTGGGCCGTGGTGCCCCAGCGGTTGTTCATGACGACGTAGCGGCCGCCGATCGTGGTGCTGCCGTACTGCTCGCAGATCTCGGCATCAGCGGCAGCGGGGCCGGCGAGGGTGAGGGTGGTGGCGCCGGCGGCCACGAGCAGGCCGGTGGCCAGCGCGGCGCGGAGAAGACGTCGCATTTCGTCAGCTCCTTGAAGAGGGGATCCCGCGGGGACGGGGCTGGGAGCGCTCCCACGACACGTTACAGGACATTCACGAGCGTGAAAAGACTGTGTTGCGGGGCCTGCGCGACGGGCCACCCGCAGGGCGTAACCGGGGGCTGAATTGCGACATGCGGAAGGGGCAATTTGCACTGAGAGTTATCGCAAGCCAGAATGAAAGCGTATCGACATTCCACGGCGATGCCGCACGCGCAAAGTCGTGGCTCAAATGACATCGTGGTAGGAGCGGGGCACACCATGGCCAAGCAGGTAATAACCCTTCTGACCGACGACCTCGACGGTGGCGAGGCAGATCGCACCGTCGAGTTCGGACTGGACGGTGTGAACTACACGATCGACCTCTCGGAGAAGAACGCGGGCAAGCTTCGTAAGGCGCTCGACCCGTTCCTGGGGGCCGCCACCCGAGTGGGCCGCACCGCTGTCGTGTCGCCGACCCGCCGCGTCGCCCCGGCCGGCACGGGCCGCGCCAGCCGCGACCAGAACCAGGCGATTCGCGAGTGGGCGAACAAGAACGGCTACGAGGTCTCCGAGCGCGGGCGCATCCCGAGCCACATCGTGGAGGCGTACCACAGCAAGCGATAGGTTGATCCCGCACGCGCGGAAATGACGGCGTCGCCGATCCACGGCGGCGCCGTTTCTTCGACAATGGGGTGAAGCCATGCCGGTGGTAATCGTGACGGGCGCGTCGAGCGGAATCGGTCGTGTCACCGCGGAACGGCTCGCTCGCAACGGCGCCACGGTGGTGCTCGCGGCCCGTCGCGCGGACACAATCGCGGCCCTCGCCGAGCAATTGCCCAACGCCGTGGCGGTGCCCACCGACGTACGGGATCAGGAAGCTCTCGACCGTCTCGTCGAGCGCGCCATGGCGGTGACCGGGCGCATCGACGGCCTGGTGAACAACGCGGGCGTCGGCGGGGTGGCGTCGGTGCTCTCCGAGGACTCCGCCGCCGAAGGCATGATCCAGGTCAACCTGCTGGCCCCGATCCGTCTGATGCGCGCGGTCGTGCCGATCATGCGCGCGCAGGGCGGCGGCTCGATCGTCAACATCGGCTCGGTGGCGGGCGAGGTCGGCATCAGCGGCGTCTACTCCGCGACCAAGTTCGCACTGCGGGGCATGACCGATTCCGTACGCCGGGAGCTGGTCGGCACCGGCATCGGCGTGACCCTGATCGAGCCCGGCTACATCGCGGGCGACGCCAACAAGAACCGCTCGGGGCTTCCGGGGCCCGAGATCGTCGCCGCGGCGGTCGAGAAGGCCCTGCGCCGGCCGCGTCGCCGCGTGATCGTCCCGGCCAAGTATCGGGCCGCCGTCATGTTCGCCAACCTGTTCCCGGCGGTCGCCGACCGGATCTACGCGGGCAAGGCGGCCGGGAAGGGCGACGTCAAGGGCCGGCTCTGACGTCTCTTCACGCGGGGAGGGCGGCTCCACGGCAGCGGAAGGGCGACTTCACGGCTGCGGGAGGGCGACCTCATGGCGGCGGGGAGGGCGACTTCACGGCTGCTGGGAGGGGCGACGTCAGAGCACACGGGCCCGGTGGTCCACCGCCAGGCCGTGCAAGGGGCAGGCCTGACGGGGCTCGCGCGGGCACAGGACCCACAGCTCTGAGGCGCCGGCCTGATAGAAGCGCCACGGTTCGTCGCCGGTGACGTCGGAGCGGGTCAGGGCGGCGCCGCCGCGCGACGGCGGGCCGGGGTAGTGCGGGAGCGCTTCGTCGAGGTCTTCGAGCGGCACCTCACGGGCCTCGCCCACGGCGTACACAGCGCGGCCGTGATAGGCGGGAACGGTGGAGTCGAAGACCGAGATGCTCACGGCGGGACGGTCCAGCAGGTTGAGCGAGTGCTGGGCCTCGGCCGACGACACCCAGTAGAACTCCCACATGCCGCCTTCGGCCGACCACGAGAAATAGACCGGGCTCGTCCAGGGCCGGCCGTCGGGCGAGACCGTGCCCAGCGTCAGGTAGCGGTTGCTCTCCAGCAGCTCCCGCGCGTGCGGGGCGAGGCTCGCGTCGGGTTCATCGAGGTTCGTCATGCGCCAGAGCTTAGGAGCGCGGGCGCGGGGCCACCCGGGCGCACGGAGGTTTCAGGGCCGCGGACGCAGGGCCGCTGGGCGTGGGCGCGGACGCAGGGCCGCTGGGCGTGGGCGGTTTCAGGGGTGCGGGCGCAGGGCTGCTGGGGCGTGGGCGGGCACGGCGGGGGTGGCGGGCGCGATCGGGGCCAGACGTTCGTACGGGGAACCCAGCGGTGGGCGCGGGTCGGCCGAACCCTTGTTGGGCCACAGCGAGACGGCCCGCTCGGCGAGGGCCGTGATGGTCAGCGACGGGTTGACGCCCAGGTTGGCGGGGACGGCCGAACCGTCGATCACATGCAGACCCTCGTACCCGAAAACGCGGTGATAGGCGTCGATCACGCCGGTGTCGGGGGTCGCTCCGATCGTCGCGCCGCCGAGGATGTGCGCGGTCATCGGGATGTTGAAGATGTCGCCGACGCTGCCGCCGGGGAAGCCGCCGATCCGGTTCGCCATCCGGCGTACGGCGTCGTGCCCGACGGGGATCCACGTCGGGTTGGGGGCGCCGTGCCCGGGGCCGGTGGTCAGGCGGCCGCGGCGGGTGCGGCGCACGGTCAGCGAGTTGTCGGCCGTCTGCATGACGAGCGCGATGATCGTGCGTTCGCTCCAGCGCCGCACCGACAGGGAGCGGATCAGCACGTACGGGTGGCGCAGCGCCTGCCCCATGAAGCGCGCCGGCCGTGGCAGCCGTCCGTCGCCGTCGACGAGCATGGTGGTGAGCAGTCCCATGGCGTTGCTGCCGGGGCCGTAGCGTACGGGCTCGATGTGGGTTGTCTCGTCGGGGTGGAACGACGAGGTGATCGCCACGCCGCGTGAGAACGGCTCGGCGGGGACGCGTGCCGTTTGCGCTCCGAGCAGCGCCTCCGAGTTCGTACGGGTCAGCGAGCCGAGCTGCGGGGACAGGCCGGGCAGGACACCCCGGTCGCGCATCGCGTGCAGCAGGCGCTGGGTGCCGAGCGCGCCGGCCGCGAGGATGACGTCCCGGGCGGTGAACGTGTCGTTCAGGATCCAGCCGTTGCCGTCGCGCCGCAGCGACGTGACCTCGGTGGACGGGTGCACCTCGACCCCGGCGCGCTCGGCGAGGTACAGGTAGTTCACGTCGAGCGCGTTCTTCGCCCCGACCTTGCAGCCGATCATGCAGTTGCCGCACTCGGTGCACCCCGTACGGGCTGGGCCGGCGCCGCCGAAGAACGGGTCGGGGACCGTTTTGCCGGGTTCGCCGAAGTAGACACCCACCGGCGTACGGCGGAAGGTCCCACCCACCCCCATCTCGTCGGCGACCTGGCGGATCACCACGTCGGACGGGGTCGTCGAGGGCTGTTCGGTCACGCCCAGCATGCGTGAGGCCTGGTCGTAGTGGGGTGCGAGCTCGTCGGCCCAGTCGGTGATGCCGGCCCAGTGCCGGTCGGTGAAGAACGTGGCCGGCGGGCGGTAGAGCGTGTTCGCGTAGACCAGCGAACCGCCGCCGACGCCCGCCGCCGACAACACCAGGATGTCCTTGAGCAGGGTGATCCGCTGGATGCCGCGCAGCCCGAGGCGTGGCGCCCACAGGAAGTTGCGCAGGTCCCACGACGTCTTCGGCAGGGTCTCGGGGGTGAAACGCCGGCCCGCCTCGAGCACGCCGACCCGGTAGCCCTTCTCGGCCAGGCGCAGGGCACTCACGCTGCCGCCGAACCCGCTGCCCACAATCACGACGTCGTAGTCCCGCATGGCCCCACTCTGCCATTACCGATCGGTAACTTAAAGGTGCAGGGGCCATCCCAAACCCCCACCCACCACGGGGAGAGCGAGGCAGAACTCTACGCTTTGTCAAGGGGGCAAAACGGGTTATCCACAGGCTCCCGTCAGCAGAACTTTCAGATGGCGCCCCGAAGCCGCGTCGGCGAACCCGGCAGCGGCCTTGTCCAGCGAATGCGTCGCCGTCACCATCCGCGAAACGTCCACCTCGCCCGAACCCAGCAACCGCATCGACTCGGCAAAATCGGCCGGCAGATACGTCGCGCTGCCCTGAATCCGCAGCTGAGCGTCCTGAATCAACGGCAACGGCACCCGTACGCCGGCAGGCGGCACCCCGACCACGACAACCGTCCCGCCCTTCATCGCCATCGCCAGCGCCTGCTCGGTCGTGGGCTGCTCGGCCACGCAGTCGAACACCACGTCGGCGCTTTCACCCAGCGCCGTCCGCACCTCGTCCGCGCACTTCGGCGACAACGCGTCGATCGCCGCGTCCGCCCCGAACTCCAGCGCCCGTTCCCGCGAAGCCGCCGAGCGTGCCGTCACCACCACCCGCCGAGCCCCGTACGCCCGCGCCACCTGCAGCGTCAGGATCCCGATCGTGCCCGCCCCGAGAATCGCCACGGCCTTTCGCCGTACGCCCTCAGCCAGCCCCACGGCGTGCACGGGAGTGCTCAGCGGCTCGATGAACGCCGCACGCTCCCACGACAAGCCGTCCGGGATGACGTGCAGCCGCCGCTGGTCGACAGTGAAGAGGTCGGCCATTCCGCCCTGATCGTGGGCGCACCCGAAGAACCGCAGCCGCTCGCAGATGTTCTGCCGCCCGGCGCGGCACTGCTTGCACTCCCAGCACGGCAGGAAAGGCTCGAGCGTGACCCGTTGACCCACGCCTACGCCGGTGACGCCCGGCCCGGCCGCCTCGACCGTGCCGCACACCTCGTGACCCGGCGCGTAGGGCAGCTCGATGAACGGGTGCAGCCCGGCCAGCGCGTGCGTGTCCGACCCGCAGATCCCGGCGACGGCCGTGCGCACCAGCACCTCACCGGGCCCGGGTTCCGGCGCCTCGGCCGACTCCACCGACACCCCGCCACCCGAAACGATCACTCGACGCATGCCCAGACCCTAGCCCGCGTACGCCGTCATGGGTGATGCTGCCCACATGGAGGCCTACGCCTCGGGTGTCCCGGACCTGCCCCCGCCAGGCGATCGCCGTGCCCGACGCCGGCGGGCACGGCTTCAGCGGCGGTAGATCGTGAACGAGTAGCCGACCTGGTCGATGGGGGTGCTCGAGTCGATCAGCTGCTTGAGGCGGTTGCGGGCCAGCGCCACCCGGGAGTCGGAGACGACGATCAGGCCGCGCACCTCGTCGATCGGGACGGTCAGGGGGTTGCGGCCCTCGATGCCGTAGTAGGCCGGCACGCCCGCGCCCTTGTAGACCAGCCAGACCGGCTGGCCGGGATACTTCGCCTTGAGGTGGGCCGACAGGCGAGGCAGGTCCTGGCCCCAGTCGACGTTCGAGTCGTGCAGGTTCTCGTGGGTGCGGGCGGTGCCGCCGAAGGCCTCGTTCGAGTAGGGCAGGTAGTAGGGGAACGTCAGCAGCGAGCTGACGGCGGCGAACCCGGCCAGCGCGGCCACCGGGGTCCACGCCCAGCGCCACCGGAGCAGCACGACCGCACCCGCCACGACGGCCAGCATCATCGGCATGAAGATGACGTAGCGGGTGCCGTAGTCGCGGTTCCCCGTCATCGCCACCAGCATCAGCACCCCGGCCGGCACGAGCAGGTAGAGCGCGGCGACCCACTTCTTGAGCAGCAGCGTCACCGTGCCGGCGAGCCAGAGCAGCAGCATGCCGATCGGGGTCTTGATGAGCAGCGCGGCCGGCAGGTAGTACCAGAGCGACCCCCGGTACGCCTCGCCGAGCAGGAACCCGTTGGTGATGCGCCGTTCCAGCCGGAACTGGATCAGCACCCCGTCCTTGTACGACGGGGGCAGCGGCAGCAGGTCGACGGCGAGCCCCTTGAGGCCGCCCGGGTTGCTGAGCCAGGGCGGGGTGGTCCAGCGCAGCCGCGGGTCGACGATCACATAGACGAGCCACACCACGGCAACGGCGATCAGTCCCACACCGATCGCCCAGGCCACGCGTTTGCCCAGCCCCATCCACCCCGTACGGGATCGAAGGGAGGACCACGCGGGAATGGCCGGCGCCGGGGCGAGCAGGGCGAGAAGCAGAGCCACCGGCACAGCGGGGAGCGTGCTCATGCGGGTGGCCAGCGCCGCGCCGAGCGCCAGCCCGGCCAGCGGCAGATAGAGCCGTGGATTGTCGCGGGCCCGCCACAGCATCCAGAACGTGACCAGCACGAAGCCCGCGGCCGGCACGTCCAGCGTGGCCAGCGAGCCGTGCGCGATCAGGTCGGGCGAGAACGCGTACAGGGAAAGGGCGATCAACCCCGCCCACCGCCCGGCCACGTCGCGGGCGAAGAACAACACGGCCAGGCCGAACAGCAGCGTGAGCACGATGATCGGCAGCCGCGCGGCCAGCATCAGCTCGAACGGGTTGTTGCCGCTCTCATAGAGGAAGTGCCGGCCCAGGTTCGTCTGATTTCCCCGGTACGCGGGGTCGAGCGCGGCGTCGGTGAAGGCGAGCCCGGCCGCCATGAACAGCTTGGCCAGCGGCGGATGCTCCGGGTTGTAGAGCACCTGATGCTGGTCGAGGTAGAACTGCGCCGTGCCCACGTAGACCGGCTCGTCGATGGTCGGCGACTGCTGCACGGCCGCGGTGACCATCGCGAACGCCATCTGCCCCAGCAACAGCACGACGGCGAGCGGATAGAGCAGTCGCCGCAACAGCATCGCGCCACGATAGCCCGGCGATCATCCCCGGGTGCCGGGCGGCTGCCGGAGTCCCCCGATCAGATGCTGATCGTGCGCACCGCCGCGAAGCCACGCTCGAGGTCGCCGGTGACCGTGGCCATGGCGAGTTCGCCGCCGTCGTCCGCGACCGGGCTGGCCAGGGCCAGGTGAGCCGCGTTCTCCGCGTACGGGGTGGTGGTGTAGACCTTGACGCAGGCGTCCGCGGGCAGGCCGACCTGGCCGGCGCGCTCCGGGGCCGCGGCCACCGCCGGGCTGATCTCGTAGCTCAGGTGCGGCCAGCGGCCCTCGCTCGTCCCCGGGAAGATCGTCGAGAACATGACCCAGCCCTGCTCGTCGCTGACCTGCAGGCCGCGGAGGTAGTTCTGGTCGTCCAGGCCGGGGGAGTGCAGCGAGTAGGCGCCGTCCCGGTCGGCGTGCCACAGATAGAGGGCGTGCCCGGCCAGTGGCCGGCCCGAGTTCGCGCTGACCAGCCGCAGCCGCACCGTCAGCGGAACGCCGCGGGCGACGCCGGACGCCGTGCCGAAACTACGCCGGATGTCGTCGCGCACGATGCCCGAGCGGGTCAGCGCATCCGAGTCCGCGCCCGCCAGGGTCGCCACGGTGACCCCGTTGACCAGCCCCATCATGCGGCGGCGGCGCAGCACCGGGAAGTCCACGGCCAACCCCGCCCCGTGGTGCTGCCGTTCTTCCTTCACCTGCGTGGTCATCTCGGCCCCCTCCGTCGACGATCACGTCCATTAGGCCGCCCGCAGGTTGCCGTTGTCGTTCGCCCACGGTTGCGGGACGGTTGCAGGGCTGTCCCGAGCTCGGCCTGTGGACATCTCGTTCCAGCTTCTCGGCCCTGTGGACAACGAGCACCCGCCGGCTTGACAACCGCGTAAGGTCCCCACCCGACGCCCCCCTGGGTGGGTGGTTGGCGGTGGGGGGCAGAACTACTACGCGCGCGACAACACACCCGTGCGATTTCGTAACGCGAGCAGCAATTGAGGCGTTATGAGACGTGCGGTTACCAAGTGCCTCCCCAGCCGGTACTGTCCGTTCCATGGGCGAAGATCGATCTTCCGTGGTCCGGGAGCGGTCTGAGACGTCCACGCTGGACGCCCTGCACTACGACGACGAGGAACTGCCCGCCCGTGACCTCAGGGGCCCGATCGGCCGGGGTGTCGCGGTCGTCGCCTTCGCGGTCGCCGTCCTCGTGCTGTGGCAGGTGTTCCGCCCGCTGTCCCGCGGCAGCCAGTACTACCTGATCATCTTTCTGGCCGGCACGCTCCCGCTGGTCTTCCTGGCGTACCGGTCGCGCCTGTCCCGCAAGAAGAGCGACACCCCCACGATCGCCGACTGGGTGCTGGCGGCCGGGGCCCTGGTCGTCTGCCTCTACCCGATCAGCCCGTTCGGCGGCGGCTACGACGGGTTCCTCAACCGGCAGGGCCTGCTCGAGCCGGTCGACGTCGCGTTCGGTGCTGTCCTGCTGATCCTGGTCGTCGAGGCGTGCCGGCGTACGACCGGGTGGGCGCTGCCCGTCGTTTGTCTCGCTTTCCTCGCGTACGGCTATTACGGCGGTCTCTTCCCCCAGAACTGGTCGATCGCCCACGCCGGGCTCGACTTCTCGCAGATCGTGGACGCGCTCTACAACTCGGGCAGCGGGTTCTACGGCACCCCGCTCGACGTGGCCGCCACGTACATCGTGCTGTTCACCATCTACGGCGCCGTTCTCGACCTGTCGGGGGCCAGCCGGTTCTTCGTCGACCTGTCGGTGGCCGCCTTCCGCAAGTCACGCAGCGCCGCCGGCCGTACGGCGGTGGCCGCGGGCTTCCTCCTCGGCACCGTTTCCGGCTCGGGCACGGCCACCGCGGTCAGTGTCGGCGCGGTCACCTGGCCCATGCTGCGCCGCGCGGGTTATCCGGCCGAACAGGCGGGCGGCATGCTGGCCGCGGCCGGTGTCGGCGCGATCCTCTCGCCACCGACCCTGGGCGCGGCCGCGTTCATCGTCGCCGAGTACCTCGACGTCTCGTACCTGACCGTGCTCGGCTGGGCGATGATCCCGACCGTCCTCTACTACCTGGGCATCCTGCTCGCGGTCGAGATCGACGTACGCCGGTTCCGTGTCCGCTCGCTGGAGACACCCCAGGTCAGCACGTTGCGGCTGCTGGGCCGGTTCGGATACCACTTCTCGTCGCTGGTGCTGATCGTGGTGCTGCTGGCGCTGGGGCAGAACGCGACCCGCGCGGTCGTCTACGCCACGCTCGCGGCCTTCGTCCTGTCCTTCCTCGACCGTCGTTCCTGGCTGACCCCGCAACGGTTGTTCATCGCCCTGAGCGCGGGCGTCCGCGGTGTGCTGCCGGTCGTCGCGGTCTGCGCCGCCGCCGGGATCATCACCGCCGTCACCACGAAGACCGGGCTCGGCGCGCAGCTGGCCTCCTTGCTCGTACGGGGTGCGCAGGCAGTCACCGACAATCCCACGGTCGTGCTGGGCCTGACCGTCGTGCTGGCCGCGATCGCCCTGTCCGTCCTGGGCCTGGCGGTGCCGGTGACGGCGAGCTTCATCATCGGCTGGGTCATCATCGGCCCGGCGCTGCTCGCCCTCGGGGTGCCGGCCCCCGCCGCGGCCATGTTCGTCTTCTATTACTCCGTGCTCTCCGAGGTCACCCCGCCCACGGCCCTGGCCGCCGTGGGAGCGAGCGCCATCACGGGCGGCCGCGCGATCCCGACGATGTGGCAGGCCCTCAAGTACGCCCTCCCCGCTTTCCTCGCGCCGATCGCGTTCGTCCTCACGCCGGCCGGCTCCTACCTGCTGGCTCGTGGCCCGTTCCTCGACATCCTCTGGGCGTCGGCGGCCGCGATGCTGGGCGTGGCGGGCCTGGCCGTCGCCACGGGCGGCTGGGTTCTCGGCGTGGGCCGCGCCGGCGCCGGCTCCCGGGTCTTGGCTGCCTTGGCCGGCCTGCTCCTGCTCTACCTCGAGCCGTTGACGATCGCCCTCGGCATCCTCCTGCTGGCCGCCTCCGCGACATGGGCCGCGGTGGACAGACGCCACGCCGTCAAAAGCGTTGACGACGACAGCGCAATGGACGGCCGTACGGGTGGAAGCGGCGCTGACGAAAGCCGCGCTCAGCAGGTCACACACATCGACGAACGGGGTTGATATGAGACGAATGGCAGCAGCGGCCGGGTTCGCGCTCGTGCTCACCGGCGCGCTCACGGCCTGCGGCGGACGGCAGGACACCGCCTCGACCGACGCCGGTGGGGAGGTGACCTGCGACGTCGCGAACGAGACCCGGATCGGCATCGCCACCGGCAACGCGACCGGTGTCTACTTCGCTCTCGGCAACGCGTACGCCGAGCAGATCGGCGCCGCCGGCGGCAAGGTCAAGGCCACCGCGTCCGAGACCGGCGCCTCGGTGCAGAACATCCAGCAGCTCGTGGCCGGCACGTACGGTGTCGCGTTCTCGCTGGCCGACACCGCCGCCGACGCGGTCAACGGCTCCGGCAGCTTCGACAGCAAGCAGCCGATCGCCGCGCTGGCCCGCATCCACACCAACTACACGCAGGTGATCGTGCGTAAGGCGGCCGGCATCAAGGACGTGGCCGGCATGAGGGGCAAGCGGGTCTCCACCGGCTCGCCCAAGTCGGGCACCGAGGTCATCGCGAATCGCCTGCTCACCGCGGCCGGGCTCGACCCCGCCGAGGATGTCAGCGCCCAGAAGCTCGACCTCACCAAGACCGTCGACGGCATGAAGGACGGCTCGATCGACGCGCTGTTCTGGTCGGGCGGGCTGCCCACTCCCGGCATCACCGACCTGCTCACCACGTCGGGCGGCCAGGTCGAGTTCCTCGACATCACGCCGCTGCTGCCCGAGATGCAAAAGATCAACGAGGTGTACGAGGAGGGTTCCATCCCGGCCGCGACGTACAAGCTGGCCGCCGACACCAAGACGATCGTCGTCCCGAACGTGCTGCTCGTGAAGAACGACCTGGACGCCAACGTCGCCTGCACGCTGACCAGGACGCTGTTCGACCGCAAGCCCCAGCTCGAGCAGGCCAACGCGGCCGCCAAGGAGATCAGCCTCGACCAGGCCCGCAAGACCGAGCCGGTGCCGCTGCACCGCGGCGCCACGAAGGCTCTCGACGACCTGGGCGCCCCGAAATAGCGGTTGCGGGACCCGCGGGGGAGGGCCATCATGTGCGCATGATGACCTTCTCCCGGAAGGGCGCGTGCGCCCTCGCGCTTTGATCGCGACCGCGCGGCGACAGGCCGCGCTCTGGTCCCAGGCGACTGAGATTCGCCAGGAATGGTTCGACGTCGGCACCTCCACGAAGCCGGTCGACCACCACATCACCGAAGAGGCGATCGCCTCGATCTACGCCCGGCACGGCCGGCGGCGTCCCGAGTTCGTCCGGGTCACGTCCCCTCGCGCCGCGCTTGCCTACCTCGACGGGCTGCCGGCCCACGAGGATCTGCTCACCGATTCCCGTCCCCGGCCGGTCGCCAGTGACATCGCGGCCGGGCTGTCCCGCCTGCGGTCCTCGTTGGAGGCCGACTTCACCGAGCCGCCGGCCGAGCGGCCCCGGCCCAAGCGCAAGAACGGCGAGCGCTGGCCCCGGATGACCCCCGAGCAGGCCCTCGACGCGGGGCTGCCGTTCCATGAGGTGCTGGTTCAGGGCGTACGGGAGGAGCTTCTCCGTCGTCTGTCCGGGATCTATCTGCCGATCCGGGCGGCGCTGGGCCCGGTGCCGGTCGGCTGGTACGGCCATCAGGACGCGTACTGGGTCGCGTTCGTGGACGTGTTGCGGAGGACCGGCCTGGCCCCCGTACGCGAGGAGCGGGAGTTCGAGGTGTGGGCCACGCTGACCCGGTCGGGCGGCTGGTGGTGGCCCGGCGACCATCGGTGCGTGCTGGTCGAGCGCCCGGTGACGCTGCGCACCGACCCGCTGTTCGTCGAGTACGGCGACGGGTGGTCGGTGGGACAGGCGGCTCAAAATGAATTGCGGGCTCACCGGGCCGGTCCTACGGTTTGGTGAGTCCGCCGGAGCTCCCACACGAAAGGGGAATGAGATGAAACGGCTCTACTCCCTTGGTGTGAGCCCCGTGATGTGGCGCCCCACCTGCATCTAGAGCAGGTCTGATGGGCGTAGCTCAACGGGAAGAGCTCCGGTTTCCAAAGCCGTGAGATGCGGGTTCGAATCCTGCCGCCCGTGCTTTCATCCGGCAGTTCACAAAAGGGCGCGGCGGCTCGCGCGGGCCGGCTTCGGCTGGCCGGAGGGGACTACTTGCGCTACCCCGCCAACGCGCGGCCGCCGCCCTGATCGTCACCAGTCGTCGTAGCTCAGCGGGAGAGCGCCGCCCTCATAAGGCGGAGGCCGGTGGTTCGAGACCACCCGGCGACACCGTTATTCGTGGGCGAGGTCTGGCGGGGCGCGTTCGACAGCGTCGAGGCGTACCCGAAGACCTCACGTTCCTGAGCGCAGGCCGGCTGTCAGCAGGTCGACGGCGGCCATCAGACCCGCGTACGGCGCGTCCCGCCAGTTCTCTGTCTGCGGGGTCAGGGCGGCGGACAGCGGGTAGCGCGAGGCGAAGTCCGGGACGGCGGCGGCGCGGGCGAGCCAGGCGGCCTCGTCGGCGGCGGTCAGGCGTTGATAGGCGGCCGCCGTCTGGGCCGTGGCGCGTGTGGTCGCGTACAGCATCGTGACGGCCGGCGCCCGGTTCGCCGCGACGGTGTCGAGCCCGTCGAGGATCGTGAGCAGGGCCTCCATCCAGTCCTGCTCGTTCGGGCCCTGGCTGCCCTGCGCCCAGGACCGTTCGGTGAGCCAGGGGTGGGCCAGGTAGAGCTCGAACAGCGCCGTCGCCCACGCCCGCAGGGTTGCCGGGGCGGGTGCGGGTATCGCGCTCGCATGGTCCTGCATCAGCGCGAGCAGGTTCTCCTTGTCGCCCACGTACGGGTAGAGCGCCATCGCCGTCTTGTCGAAGCGCGCGGCGACGGCCCGGGTGGAGACGGCGTCGAGCCCGGACGCGTCGGCGATCGCGACGGCGGCGTCGAGGATGTCGTCGAGGTCGAGCTGCTGGCGGGGTCCGCGGCGGGGCGTGGGCAGTGTCGCCCCACGGTGCCGCCAGAGCCGCCGAAGGTGAGCGTCCATAACTCCTGACAGTGTATAGTGTTTTGCATGCCTACCGCGCGACTTCACGACGGATCCACCATCGACGTCAAGGTCCAAGGCAGTGGCCCGGCCGTGCTCACCCCCGTCAGCACCCGTCTGATCGAGGGGGAGCAGGCCGAGGCGATGCGGGCCTGGGGCGCCGACCCCCACCTCGGGCACCATCTGGCGACCGGTCTCGCCGAGGCCGGCTTTCAGGTGATCACCGCGGATTACGAGGGCCACCGCAACGAGCACCCCGCGCCGCTCACCCTCACCGCCGACGCCGTCGCGGCCGACCTGCTGGCGATCGCCGACGCGGCCGGCGCCGACCGGTTCGCCTACTACGGCTATTCCTGGACGGCGCTGTCCGGGCTGCAGCTCGCCCTGCGCACCGAGCGGCTCACCGCCCTGGCCATGGGCGGTTTCCCCCCGCTCGGCGGCCCGTACGCGGCGATGCTCGCGGTCACCGGCTCAGCCCACCGCCTGGCGCTCGACCCGCCGCCCCCGCCCACCGGTGACGCTGTGCCGGGTGACTGGGATTCCGTGGCGTTCACCCAGACCCCCGATCAGACCCGGCAGTTCGTGACGCTCTACGAGTCGCTGCGGGACTTCGACGACTCCACGGTGCGTCTGAGCATTCCGCGGCTCGCCTTCGCCGGCGAGAACGACAACATCCAGTACGGCCCGGCGTGGGACAACGCGTACGTCGCCCTCGCCGAGCCGCTGAGGAAACATCAGAGCGAACTGACCGCGTACGGGTGGGAAGTGTCTTTGATCCCCGAAGCCGATCACCTGGTGGCCATGCAGGCCGCGCAGGTGCTGCCCCTCCTGATCCCGTTCCTCAGGTCGTCACTTTGAGCCAGCCGCCGTCGACGTAATAGGTCGACCCGACGGAGTAGGCGGCCCGTTCCGAGCAGAGGAAGACGAAGAAGTCGGCGACCTCGTCCGGGGTGGCGAACCGGCCGATCGGGGCGTTGTCGTCGGCGATCTTCTGCAGGTACTGCTCCCAGGTCTGCTCGGCGCCCTCGGTCAGCGACTTCGCGGTCTTGATCCAGTCCCCGGTCATGACCAGGCCCGGGTTGACCGCGTTGACCCGGATGTTGTCGCCGATCAGCTCGTTGGCCAGGCACTTCGAGAACATCACGAGCGCGGCCTTGGTGGTGTTGTAGATCGGCTCGTAGCCCAGCGGCTGGGTGGCGCAGATCGACGCGTTGTGCAGGATCACGCCACCGCCGCGGGCCTTCATGCCCGGCGCGATCGACCGGGCCAGCCGTACGGCCGCCATCACGTGCAGCTCCCAGAAGAACTGCCACCGCGAGTCGGGCGCGGTGAGGATCGTCTCCTCGCTCCCGGTGCCGGCGTTGTTGATCAGGATGTCGGCCCCGCCGAACTCCGCCTCCACGGCCGTGGCCACCCGCTCGGCGGCGTCGGGCTCGGTGAGGTCGGCGGCGACGGTCAGGACCCGTACGCCCTCGATCGACGCCGCCACCTCGTCGAGCCGCTCGGCGTCCCGGGCCACGAGCACGACGTGCGCGCCCTCGGCGGCCAGCCCTCTGGCGATCGCCGCACCGATCCCGGCGCTGCCCCCGGTGACGACGGCCACCCTGTTGGTGAGACGCAGATCCATCCCTGACTCCGTTCGCGCGCTTCGAGTACCTCACGCACCCTCGCACAACGGCGAGCCTCAGCGCCGCAGGTCGGCGCCGACGTCGTGCAGGTGGGCCAGGGCCTGGCGGTACGAGTCGGTCAGGCTGGTCATTTCGTACGGGACGCCGATCTCGGCGCAGTACTGCTGCACGATCGGCTGGGCCTTGCGCAGGTTCGGGGTCGGCATGGCCGGGAACAGGTGGTGCTCGATCTGGTAGTTGAGCCCGCCCAGCGCCGCGTCGACGAGGCGGCCGCCGCGCACGTTGCGGGAGGTCAGCACCTGCTTGCGCAGGAAGTCCTCGGTGCCGTCGGGGTGCGGCATGCCCTTGTGGTTGGGCGCGAACGTCATGCCCAGGTAGACCCCGAAGATCGCCTGGTGCACCACGAGGAACGCCAGCGCCTGCAGCGGGCTCAGCACCGTGATCAGCGCCGCGGCGTAGCCGACGAGGTGCACGGCGATCAGCGCGGCCTCCAGCGGGTTCTTCTTCTCGTTGATCCACCGCAGGCTGTCCCGCTTCAACGACAACCCGAGCAGGGTCAGCAGCGGGAAGAAGAGGTACGCCTGATACCGGGTGAGGAACCCCTTGCCCCGCGCCGCCTCCCGCGACCAGACGAGCACGCCCGGTCCCACGTCCGGGTCCAGGTCGTCGTGGTTGGGGTTGGCGTGGTGCTTGGTGTGCTTGTCCATCCAGTAGCCGTACGACATGCCGATGGCCAGGTTGCCCGCGATCAGGCCGGCCCGGGAACTGGGCTTGTTGGTGCGGAACACCTGGCGATGGGCCAGGTCGTGGGCGACCAGCGCGGTCTGCGCGAACGCCACGGCCAGGAACCCAGCCACCGCCAGCGTCCACCACGAGGCGCCGATCAGGAAGAACGCGCTCCAGCCGAGGATCAGCGCGCCCGCGACCAGGCTCAGCCGCAGGGCGTAATACCCCGGCCGCCGGCGCAGCAGGCCCGCCTGGTTGATCCGCCGGCCCAGTTCCGCGAAGTCGCTTCCGGCCGTGCGCGGCCGCTCTGCCATCGTCGTCATGCGTCCAGCACACACCGCGGACACCCGCTACGTCAGGAGTGCAGGATCCCCCCGCGTTGGTGGGGCTAGCACTACCGATTTGACCGTCCCAGTGGTTCAGGATGGGGGGCGTGGAGACCAGAGGCTGGATACGTGACGGGCTGCGAGCGATGGCGGCCGGGTTGCTCTCGATCGTGCTCGCGGTCCTGAACTTCCCGCTCTTCGTGCTCTTCCTGGTGTCGCTCGTGCTCACCCCCGTCCTCGGCATCGGGCTGGTGGCGCTGCCCGCCGTGACCGCCCTGATCCGGTTCAAGGCCAACCTGGCCCGCCGGATCGCCGGCTGGCACGGGGTCACCATCAGCCGCCCCTATCGCCCCAAACCGGCCGACGTCGGTCCGGTCGGCTGGAAGCGCTACCACTGGGTGATCACCGACCCGGCCACCTGGCGCGACTTCGCCTGGCTGCTGCCGGGCGCGATCGGCGGGCTGGTGCTCGGCACCCTCACGCTCGCCCTCCCGGCGTACGGGGTAGAGGGCATCGTCCTGCTCCCGCTCTGGATGTATCTGGCCGGCGAGTGGTCCGGCTACGGCGTGAACTGGCCCGTCGACAGCGTCGGCGAGGGTTTCCTGTCGATGCCCCAGGGCCTGGCCTTCCTCGCGCTGGGCCTGGTCGTCGCGCCCCACCTACGCCGTATCGAGGGGTTGTGGAGCAAGCTCTTCCTGGCCCCGACCCGCGCCGCCGAGCTGCGCCTGCGGGTCACCCAGCTCACCACCACCCGGGCCGACACGGTCGACGCCCAGGCCGCCGAGCTGCGCCGCATCGAACGCGACCTGCACGACGGCGCCCAGGCCCGGCTGGTGTCGCTCGGCATGACGATCGGGCTGGCCGAGGAACTGGTCGAGCGCGACCCCGAGACCGCTCGCAAGCTGCTGTCCGAGGCGCGCGAGAACAGCTCCACCGCCCTCGTCGAGCTGCGTCACCTCGTACGGGGGATTCATCCGCCGGTGCTGGCCGAGCGCGGCCTCGACGGTGCGGTCCGGGCACTCGCGCTGACCTCGCGCATCCCCACCACAGTGGATTCCGACCTCCAGGGCCGGCTCGAGACCCCGGTCGAGTCGGCGGCCTACTTCGCGGTCGCCGAGGCGCTGGCCAACGTGCAACGGCACAGCGCGGCCACGTTCGCCTACGTGAGCATGCACCGCCACGGCGACCTGCTGCGGCTCGAGGTCGGCGACGACGGACGGGGTGGCGCCGACATGGCCAAGGGCACGGGGCTCGCCGGAATGGAGCGACGTCTCGCCGCCTTCGATGGCACGATGTCCGTGTCCAGCCCGCCGGGCGGACCGACCATCGTGACCATGGAGTTGCCGTGCGCGTCGTCATCGCCGAGGACCATGCTCTCCTCCGGGACGGACTGACCCGGATTCTGGAGGCGTTCGGCTTCGAGGTCGTCGCGGTGGTCGATCGCGGTCCCGACGTGCTGCCCACGCTGACCGAGTGCAAGCCCGACGTGGCCGTGCTCGACGTGCGCCTGCCGCCCACCTTCACCGACGAGGGGCTGCAAGCCGCCATCGCCGTACGCCGTGAGGTCCCCGGACTGCCGATCCTGGTGCTCTCGCAGCACGTCGAGCCGCTGTACGCCCGCGAGCTGCTCTCCGACCGCCGCGGCGGGGTCGGTTATCTGCTCAAGGACAGGGTGTCTGACGTGGCGCAGTTCATCGACGGCGTACGCCAGGTGGCCGCGGGTGGCACCGTCATGGACCCCGAGGTGGTGGCACGCCTGCTCGACCGTTCCCGCCCGCTCGACGTGCTCACCGCGCGCGAGCGTGAGGTGCTGGGCGAGATGGCCGAGGGGCGTTCCAACGCGGCGATCGCGGCCCGCCTGTTCGTCACCGAGAAGGCGGTGAGCAAGCACATCAACAACATCTTCACCAAGCTCGGGCTGCCGCCGTCGGAGGACGACAACCGGCGGGTGCTCGCCGTCCTGGCCTATCTGGACAGCTGAGGCAGCACCTCGGCGGCGATCAGGTCGAGGTGGTCGAGGTCGTCCATCTCGATGATGCGAAGGTGCACCCGGGTGGCGCCGATCTCGCGCATCTCGTTGATCCGCTGCACCAGCCGGGCGGGCGGGCCGACCACCGGGTCCTCCGGCGGCAACACGCTCTTGACGTGCAGGGGAGCGGCCCGGCGTTCGGCCTCGGCGTCGCTGCGGCCGATCGCCACGACGATGCCGGCCGACAGGGTGGGCGGCTCGGCGCGGCCGATCCGCTCGCACGCCCGGCGGACGCGGTCGAACGCCGCGGCGGTCTCGGCCACGGACTTGAACGGCATGTTGTACTCGTCGGCGTAGCGGGCCGCCAGCTCAGGCGTACGGCGTGGGCCTTTGCCCCCGACGATGATCGGCGGATGCGGCCGCTGCGCCGGGCGCGGCAACGCGTGGGCGTCCACCAGCTGGTAATGCTTGCCGTGGAACGAATAGGTTTCGCCCTCGTCCGTGCCCCACAGTCCGGTGAGGATCTCCAGCTGCTCCTCGAGGCGGTCGAAGCGCTCACCTACCGGGGGGAACGGGATGCCGTACGCGGTGTGTTCGCGCTCCACCCAGCCGGCGCCCATGCCCAGCTCGACGCGGCCGCCGCTCATCTGGTCGACCTGCGCCACGATGATCGACAAAGGACCCGGCAGGCGGAATGTGGCTGAGTTCACCATCGTGCCGATACGCAGGGTCTTCGTCTCGCGCGCGAGGCCGGCCAGCGTCACCCAGGCGTCGGTGGGGCCGGGCAGCCCCGGGTCGGGGGTCAGCGCTCGATAGTGGTCGGCGCGCAGAAGTCCCTCGTAACCAGCGTCTTCGGCGTGCCGCGCGAACCTCGATTGGGTGTCATAAGAGGCACCCCGGTGTGGCTCGATGAACAGACAGACGCGCATCATCGACCCCAATTAACGCTGTTCGGACGCATAGCGGCTCATCATGATCCATCGTAGGGAAGGCGTCTACATCGGGGTTTGAGACGAACTTGTCATCGATGCCTGTGCCAGTTTGCCCTACGATCCCCGGTCGGGGCACCCCTGTCCCACGTTCGACCCCTAAGGCCTCGTCGCGCCATTTGCCTCGATGCCAGTTTGGAAGGATCACGGTGCACAGAAGGACCCTCGTTCGTTCCGTTGTCGCCGGCGCCCTCGCTCTCACCATGAGCGCCGCCGCCGGGTGCAGCGACGACTCGACAGACGGCGACGGTGGCACCGGCGCCTCGCTCGAAAAGATCACTTACCTGACCTCGTTCGGTACGTTCGGCCGTGACTCCTACGCGTACGTGGCTCTCGAGAAGGGCTACTTCAAGGACGCGGGCTTCGACGTCACGGTCAACCCGGGCAAGGGCTCCGGTGAGAACATCAAGTCGATCGTGTCGGGCCAGGCCCAGTTCACCCCGATCGACCTCACCGGTGGCCTGATCGCGGCCGGCGGCAAGGACAAGACCAGCGGCTTCGTCGCGGTGAGCGCCATCCAGCAGCGCACGATGGCCGCGATCATCGCGCTCGAGGGCAACGGCATCAACTCGCCCAAGGACCTCGAGGGCAAGACGCTGGCCGACGCGCCCGGCTCGGTCGTCCGGACGCTGTTCCCGACCTACGCCAAGCTGGCCAACGTCGACGCCAACAAGGTCAAGTTCGTCAACGGCGAGGCGCAGACCCTGATCGGCACGCTCGCCTCCGGCCGGGTCCAGGGCATCGGTCAGTTCGTCGTCGGCAAGCCGACCGTCGAGACCGTCGCCAAGGGCAAGAAGGCCGTCGTGCTGCCGTACAGCGACGTCCTGCAGGACCTCTACGGCAACGTGCTGATCACCTCGAGCAAGTACGCGCAGGACAACCCCGAGAAGGTCAAGAAGTTCACCGAGGCGCTGCTCAAGGGCCTCAACGACAGCATCACGAACCCCGACGAGGCCGGCAAGATCACGCAGAAGTACGTGCAGACGGCCAAGCCGGAAGGCGTCGCCGCCGAGCTCACGGTGATGGGCCCGTACGTGAAGTCGGCCGCGGCCGGCATCCCGGTCGGCGCGCTCGACGCGGAGCGGGTCGCCCGCTCGATCGCGATCCTGCAGGGCTCCGGCCAGATCCAGCCGGGCCTCAAGCCCGAGCAGGTCATCAACTTCGATCTGACCCCGAAGGCCTGACCGTTCTCTACAGTGACGGGGGTACGCCGGCGACGGCGTGCCCCCGCCCTTTTCGAGGAGCACCGGTGCAAGACACCCTGACGCCCCCGTCGGAGGCCGCTGTGGCCCGTCCCGCCCGCCCGGAGCGGCGCATCTCTGTCTCGGTGGTTGCCTGGCCGGTGTTCGGTGTCGTCCTGACCATCGCGCTCTGGTGGGCGGTCGTCGAGATCTTCGACGTCCAGCCGATCATCCTGCCGTCGCCGCTCGACGTCGCCGACAGCTTCAGCACCTATCCCGACCTGCTGCTCGCCACCACATGGGACACCGTCCGGGTCACCCTGATCGGCTTCGGACTGTCCATCGTCATCGGTGTCGCGCTCGGCACGGCCATCGCCGCCTGGAAGCCGTTCGAGCGGGCGTTCGGCCCGCTGCTGGTGGCCCTCAACGCCGTCCCCAAGGTCGCCATCGCCCCGCTGATGATCGCCTGGTTCGGCTTCGGCACCAAGCCGGTGCTCGCGATGGCCTTCCTGCTCTGCTTCTTCCCGATCGTGCTGTCGACCGCGACCGGCCTCACCAGCACCCCGGCCGAACTCGCCGAGCTGGCCCGGTCGCTCGACGCCGGCCGGGTGCAGACCTTCCTGCGCGTACGGGTCCCGGCCGCGCTGCCCCAGATCTTCGTCGGCCTGAAACTGGCCATGCCCCTGGCCGTGATCGGAGTGGCCGTCGGTGAGATGCAGTCCGGCGCCGTCGACGAGGGCCTCGGCACCATCATCGTGCAGACCGCGGGCCAGGGCGACACCGCCACGGCGTTCGCGGCGCTGACCCTGATGGCCGTCGTCAGCATCATCCTGTACTACGCGATCGTCGTCGTCGAACGGCTGGCCCTGCCCTGGGTCCGCGGCACCACGGCCTGACCAGACGGACGCCTCTAGCTGTCGAGGAGGGCGCGCAGCCGTACGGTGTCTCCGACGGTCCAGCCAGGGGGTGGGGCCAGGGCGGCCCAGCCGTCGACGGCGCCGGACTTGTAGACGTGGCCGTGGCCGACCGGGGCCTTGTTGGCGAACAGCAGGTCGACCGTCGTCTGCCAGAAGGTGATCACCGGGTACCAGTGCATGTCGGGGGTGACGTGCGGGCCGCGGGTGCCTTTCAACCATTCCGGCTGGTGCCACAGCAGGCTGGGGCTCCACCACACGACCGGGTCCGACGAGTTCTGCATGTAGACGACCTTGCGGTGCGTGCCGGCCAGCTCGCGCAGCTCGTGCGACTCGGAGGCGAACTCGACCGGTAGCCCGGGGTACGACGGGTCCCACACCGGCGAACCGGGCGCGCGGCCCGCGGTCAGCTCCCGGTGCACCGGGTTGGCGAACATCGGGCCCTCGAGCAGGATCCCGTCGGCGCCCTCGACCATCGCGGCCGCCGTGCCGAAGGTCTTCTCGGTCCCGTACGTGCCGAGGCTCTCCCCGAAGATCAGCAGCTTGGGGCGGTCGCCGGCCGGCAGCAGGGCCAGGCGTTCCCGGACGGCGCCGATCAGCGCCGAGGCGGCCTCGACGACCTTGGAACGGTCGACCGCGAACGAGATCCAGCTCGGCAGGTAGCTGTACTGCATCGAGACCAGAGCGGTGTCGCCCGAGTACATGTATTCGAGGGAGCTCGGCACGTCGTTGTCGACCCAGCCGGTGCCGGTGGGGGTGAACACCGCGATCACCGAGCGGTCCCAGGCCCGTGTACGGTCCATCTCGCGCACCACGAGGGCCGCGCGGTCCTGAACCGTCTCGGCCGACGAGAGCCCGGCGTAGATGCGGATCGGGTCGAGCGCCGCCCGCCCCGAGAACCCGGCCAGCTCCGCCACCGGGGGCGCGCTGGTCACGAAGTTGCGGCCCTGGCGGCCCAGCGAGTCCCAGGTCACCAGCGAGCCCCGGCTGCCCGAACGCAGCGCCGAGGCCGGCTGCACGACACCGTTGCCTGTCCCGCTGTCGGTGATCGCGGCCGACCGGTCGGCGCTGGTGTAGAGCTTGGTGACGAGCAGGCCGTCGAACGCGGTGTAGCTGAGCACGGTCACCACGACGAAACCGGCGCAGTACGCGGCCGACTCGGGCACCAGCCGCCCGAACAGCCGGGCCAGCCCGTGCGCGGCCAGGCGCAGGCTGCGGGCCAGCAGCAGCAGGACGCCGAAGGTCAGGATGCTGATGCCGACCGTACGCATCAGGTCGTACTCCTGCTGCGGTGACATGCCCAGCCGCACCCTCAGGTCGCGTTGCCAGCGGGTGCCGAGCCAGAGGAACAGCAGGATCAGGGGCGGGACCAGGACCAGGAGCACGCGCCAGGCGATGCGTTCGACCCGGCGCGACGGCCACCATCTCAGGCGCACCACCGCCCCGATCGCTGTTCCTCCGGCGTACCCGAAGGAGGCGGTCAGGCCCGCCACGACACCCTGCAGGAGCCAGGGCCTCGGCAGCAGGGACGGGGTGTAGGCGAGGCAGTAGAAGACCGCACACAGCCCGACCCCGGTCACGCTGAGCCCGCAGCGCATGACCTTGCGGCTGCTCACCACGGTCGGGGCGGCCACCACCTCACGGACTCGCCGCTGGGCCGGGATCAAGGGGGCGGCGACCACCAGTTTGCGCATGCGCTCCCCCTGCTCCCGGCACGGCCGACGGCGCGTGACGCCAGCGCCACCGGCGGTCACGTCGACCCGATGGCAGGATCTTCCGTTCGCACGCGGGCCGCAAGCACGTTCGAGGCCCCCGGCTTCCCATCTTCGACCGTCGGTGCCACCGCTCGGCCCGGTCACCCGGTCAGGCATGCCCGTTCTGCCCGATTCGTGGTGGCTCTGCCGACCGTCGGATCGTGCAATCACCGAAAACTCGGACTATCCGCACCAGACCCCGGATTTCGTTTCAGTCGCCGCCCTCCCTGCCGATCACAACCGGCGAGGAGGGGCGAATTCATGCGGCTGCGCAACTGGATCGCCGTGGTGGTCGGCGTGGTGCTGCTGGCGGCCGCGGGAGCAATCGGTTTTGCGGTCAACCGGTCGGCGCTCAGGGCGGCCGACGACGTGCACAAGGCCGACTCACGTGCGCTCGCCGTCAACAACGCCACGCTGGTCGGGCAGATGCAGCTGCTGTACGCGGGCGACCTGGGCGAGTTCCTCGCCGAGAACTCCCTGCATCTGGGGACCGGCAGCGCCGCCGACCGGGCCGCGCTGACCGCCTTCGCCGCCAAGAGCCCCACATTCTCGTACGGAGCTCTCCTGATCGGCCTCGACGGCGGGGTCCTCACCAGCTCGCGTACCGCAGGGCTGCCCGCCACCGGTGACCCGGGCTGGCGGCCGCTGCTCGCCGCGCTCAAGTCCGGGCAGAAGGCCGGGTTCTCGTCGGTCATGGCGGTCAACGGCACGTACCTGCAGGCCGTCGGCGTGCCCGTGCTCGTGAGTGGCAGCCCGGCCGCGATCCTGATCGGCCTCAACAACGTCCCCACCACTTCGCTGCAGCAGTACACCGCCACGCTGAGCTCGGGCGCGCACCTGACGGCGATCGCCGACGGCGCCGGCACGATCGGCGCGACCAGCCGGAAGGAGTTGCTCGGCAGCCGGATCGACCCCGCCCTGCAGCGGGCGATCACCGGCAGCGACCGCGAGTTCATCGAGTACACCACCGCCGCGGGCACCCGGATGATCGCGGTCGTGGTGCGCGGGCTGCCCGGTGGATGGTCGTACGCGCGCATCCAGACCAAGAAGTCGTTCGACGGCGCCGTGCACGCCAAGAGCCAGACGCTGAACCTCACGCTCGGCGCCATGTTGCTCATCGGCGTGCTGTCGATCAGCGTGCTCGGCTACCGCACCCAGATCCAGCGCCGCCGTGCCGACGAACGTTTCCAGGCCCTGTTCCAGCACGCCCCGGACCTGGTCTCGGTGCTCGACGCCACCGGACGGATCGAATACTCGAGCCCGAGCGCGGCCGCCGTGCTCGGCTTCGACGAGGGGCGGCTGGTCGGCAGCAGCGTGTTCGACATCGTGCACCCCGACCACCGTGAGTACATGCTCGAGCAGTTCTCCGTGCTGATCGCCCGCCGCGACGCCGTGCTGCGCCTGCAGTGCCTGGTGCGCTCGGGTGACGGCGATTACCGGTGGTTCGAGTTCACCGCGTCCAACCAGATGCACAACCCGTCGCTGCACGGGGTGGTCATCAACGCACGGGACATCTCCGAGAACCGCGCCTTCCAGGAAAGGCTCGCCCACGAGGCGCAGCACGACGCGCTCACCGGCCTGCCCAACCGCCGCCGCATGCAGGACGCGCTCGGCCACAGCCTGCGCGAGGAGCCGGTCGCCGTGCTCTTCGTCGACCTCGACGGGTTCAAGCCGGTCAACGACGCCCACGGTCACGAGGCCGGCGACGAACTGCTGCGCCAGGTCGCCGAGCGGCTCAGCGCCTGCGTCCGGGAACGCGACGTGGTGGCCCGGGTCGGCGGCGACGAGTTCGTGATCCTGATGCCCGGCGTGTCCGAGCCCGCCGACACAGTCGCGATGAGCGCGCGCATCCGGCACGCCCTCGACGTGCCGTTCGTCATCGACGGGCATGAGGTGCAGGTCGGCGCCAGCGTCGGCGAGCACCTGGCCCCCGGGGCGAGCGATCCCGACGAGGCCCTGCGCGCGGCCGACCACGCCATGTACACGGTCAAGCGGTCGCGCCAGAGTTATCCACAGCAGCGGCCGGGGAGGCACCGCGCCGAGGACTGAGCGGGCACACTAGGGACCTGACCCCTCCTCGTGAGAACGGCGGTGCCGGCAGTGTCCAAGATCCTTTCGCGTCGAGACCTCGACTTCCTGCTGTACGAGTGGCTCGACGTCGAGGCGCTCACGGCCAACGAGAGGTTCGCCGACCACTCCCGCGACACGTTCGACGCGTTCCTCGACGTCTCGGCCCAGATCGCCGAGCGTGACTTCGCCCCGCACAACCGCCGCTCCGACCTCGAGGAGCCCACCTTCGACGGCGTACGGGTGTCGGTGATCCCCGAGGTCGCCGCGGCGCTCAAGGTCTTCAACGAGACCGGGCTGCTCAGCGCCACGATGGACGAGTCGGTCGGCGGGTTGCAGCTGCCGCACGTGGTGGCCCGGGCCTGTTTCGTCTGGTTCCAGGCGGCCAACCTCGCCACCTCGTCGTACTCGCTGCTCACCGCGGGCAACGCGAGCCTGCTGCTGACGTACGGCTCGCCTTCGCAGATCGATCGTTTCGTCCGCCCGATGCTTCAGGGGCGTTTCACCGGCACCATGTGCCTGTCCGAGCCCCAGGCGGGTTCGGCGCTGGCCGACGTGACGACCAAGGCGACCCCGGCCGGCGACGGGACCTATCGGGTCACCGGCTCGAAAATGTGGATCTCGGGCGGCGACCACGAGCTGAGCGAGACGATCGTGCACCTCGTGCTGGCCCGCGCGGCCGGCGCCCCGCCCGGGGTCAAGGGGCTGTCGCTGTTCATCGTGCCCAAGCACCACATCGAGGCCGACGGCACGGTGGGCGAGCGCAACGGGGTGTCGTTGGCCGGGCTCAACCACAAGATGGGCTACCGCGGCACGACCAACGCCGTGCTCTCGTTCGACGACGCCACCGGCTATCTGGTGGGGGAGGAGGGCAAGGGCCTGGCCTACATGTTCCACATGATGAACGAGGCCCGCATCGGGGTCGGCTCGGGCGCGGTGGCACTGGGCTACACCGGCTTCCTGCACGCCCTGGACTACGCGCGCTCCCGGGAACAGGGCCGCCCGGTGGCCGACAAGGACCCGTCGGCGCCGGCCGTGCCGATCGTGCGCCACCCCGACGTACGCCGCATGCTGCTCGCCTCCAAGTCGTACGTGGAAGGCGGCCTGGCCCTGATCCTGTACGCCTCGAAACTGCTCGACGAGCCGTCGGAGGAGAACGACCTGCTCCTCGACGTGCTCACGCCGATCGTCAAGGCGTGGCCGTCGCAGTGGTGCCGGCTCGCCAACGACCACGCGATCCAGGTGCACGGCGGTTACGGCTACACCCGCGAATACCCGGTCGAGCAGTTCTACCGCGACAACCGGCTCAACTCGATCCACGAGGGCACCGACGGCATCCAGGGCCTCGACCTGCTCGGCCGCAAGGTGGTCATGCGGGGCGGGGCAGGGCTGCAACTGCTGATCGGGCGGATCGTGACCACGGCCGTCGCCGCCCCGGCCGAACTGGGCCAGCCGGTGATCGCCCTGTGCGACCGCCTGGCCGCCACCACCCGCAAACTGTGGGCGGCGGGCGACCCGACCTCGGCGCTGGCCAACTCGACGGCGTATCTGGAGGCCACCGGTCACCTGGTGATCGCGTGGCTCTGGCTCGCCCAGCTCAACGCGGCGGACGGCAAGGAGGGCGCCTTCTACGACGGCAAGCGGCTGGCCGCGCGTTACTTCATCACGCACGAGCTGCCCCGCATCGGCCCGCTGCTCGACCTGCTCGACTCGGGCGACACGCTGCTGGCCGACATGGACGACGCGGTTCTGGGCTAACTTGATCGCATGGCCTCTTCGAGCAAGAGCCCGGCGACTTCGGTGGAGGTCGGCGACTTCACCGTGCGCGTGTCGAACCCCGACCGCGTCTACTTCCCCGAGCTCGGGCTGACCAAGCTCGACCTGGTCAACTACTACCTCTCGGTGGGTGACGGCATCGTGCGGGCGCTGCGGGAACGCCCGTGCATGCTGCACCGCTTCCCCGACGGGCTGGCCGGCGAAAAGGTGCACCAGAAAAGGGTGCCGCACGGCGCGCCGCCCTGGCTGGAGACCGTACGGGTGACGTTCCCGCGCTACAACCGCCACGCCGACGAGCTGTGCGTGACCAAGACGGCCGACGTCATCTGGGCCGTGCAGATGTCGACGGTCGAGTTCCATCCGTGGAACTCGCGCCGCGCCGACACCGAGCAGCCCGACGAGTGGCGCATCGACCTCGACCCGATGCCCGACTGCGACTACGACCGGGTGCGGCGTGTGGCCGGGGTCGCCCGTACGGTCCTCGACGACCTCGGCATCACCGGCTATCCGAAGACCTCCGGCGGGCGTGGCCTGCACATCTATGTGCGCATCGAGCCGCGGTGGGGCTTCTCCGACGTGCGGCGGGCCGCCCTGGCCTTCGCGCGCGAGGTGGAACGCCGCGCCCCTGAGGACGTGACGACCACGTGGTGGCGCAAGGACCGCGACCCGGCGAAGCTGTTCGTCGACTACAACCAGAACGCCCGCGACCACACGATCGCCAGCGCCTACTCCGTACGGGGTGTGCCCACAGCCACGGTCTCGACCCCGCTGACCTGGGACGAGATCCCCGACGCCGACCCGCGCGACTTCACGATCACGACCGTCCCCGCCCGCTTCGCCGAGCTGGGCGACCTGCACGCCACCATCGACGACGAACACCACTCGCTCGAACCCCTGCTCGAATGGGCCGAGCGCGACGAAAAGGCAGGCCTCGAAGGCCCCGCCGACCCGTCAGCGGCGTAACCAGGGCTGCAGCGCCCTCGTCACCTGCGGCAGCACCAGGTAGGTCATGACCGGGGTCAGGCAGAGGGTGCTGATCAACGTGCGCAGCACGACGTTCAGGTCGACCAGCAGGTGGTTGAGCGTCACCGCGGCGAGCAGGCTGACCGGGAAGAAGCCCAGCCAGATGGTCACCGCCTGCTTCCAGCGCGCCGGCGGCTTCGGGGTGGCCTCGCTGATCTCCCGATCCCGCGGTGGGTCGAACCACCCTTCGATCCCCGTACGCCGTTCCGTGCGCGTGTGCTCGACGAAGCCCTCGGCCGACGACAGCCACCAGCGTCGCTGCGGGGACTCCTCCCAGTTGCGCAGCGACTCCTCGTCGCTGAACCGATAGAGCATGTGCCACTCGTGGGACCGCTGGTCGGGTCGCACCCAGCCGGTGCCGAGGAAGCCGGGGAAGTCCTCGGCCAGCGTGGTTCCGGCGTTCACCCAGGCGATCATCTCGGCGTTGCGGGACGGGTCGGCGCGGCGGGTGATCGCGACGGTGACGGCGGGAGACTGCATGTCTCACATTCTGGTATCCCGTCGTTTCCGGCACGCCGCGCTTCCGGTTTCCGTGCCGTGGCCCACACGGTAAGTTCCGCGACATGACCTTGCAGCGAAAGTTGTCGATGGCGGTGGCCGCCGTCGCCCTGCTCGCCGTGACCCCGTCACCCGCCCAGGCCGGTGGCCGCGACCTCGGATGGAAGCTCACCCCCACCGGCGCCGAGGTCCGGTTCCGCGGTTTGGCCCCGATCAGCGGTTCGACGGCGTGGGTCGCCGGTTCGGCCGGCACGATCCTGCGCACCGTCGACGGCGGCCGCAGCTGGACGTCGGTCGGCCCCGCCGGGGCGTCCGAGCTCGAATTCCGCGACATCGAGGCGTTCGACGCCAAGCACGCCGTGGCCCTGACAATCGGCGAAGGCACAGATTCCCGCCTGTACGCCACGTCGAACGGCGGCCGCACGTGGACCGAGACGTTCCGCAACGAGGACCCGGCCGCCTTCTACGACTGCATCACGTTCCTCGACCGGTGGCACGGCCTCGCCCTGTCCGACCCGGTCGGCGGCAAGTTCCGCATCCTCGCCACCCGCGACGGCGGCCGCAGCTGGAAGGTGCAGCCCACCGCCGGCATGCCCGACGCGCTGCCCGGCGAGTTCGCCTTCGCCGCCAGCGGCACCTGCCTGGTCTCGGCCGCGGGCAAGGCCATGTTCGCCACCGGCGGCGCCTCGTCCGCCCGAGTCTTCACATCCCGTGACTTCGGCCTCACCTGGTCGGTCACCGGCACCCCGGTGCCCAGCGGCCCCAGCGCCGGCATCTACAGCCTGGCCGTACGCCCCGACGGCAAAGCCATCGCCGTGGGCGGCGACTATGTGACCCCCACAGCGGCCCCCGACGGCGCCGCCTACCTGCGCGGCCGCACCTGGACCGTGTCGGCCCAGGCCCCCGGCGAATACCGTTCCGGCTCAGCCTGGCACGGCCACACGGCGCTCGCGGTCGGCCCCACCGGCAGCGACATCTCACACGACGGCGGCCGCACCTGGAAGCGCTTCGACACCGGCAGCTTCGACGCCGTCGAATGCACCCCCACCGGCGCCTGCTGGGCCTCAGGCGAAAAGGGCCGCGTAGCCGAACTGACCCGTTAGAAGGGCTCGTCGCTCCAGCGCCACCACGCCTCGCCGCCCTCGAGGTGCAGCAGGAACTCCGGGACGTCGTGCCCCTCCGGATAGCGGAGAGTCACGGCGTCCCGCACCCTGTCGTAGGCCGGATCGAATTGCCCACCGTCGTCCGCCAGGCGTAGCTGCTCGGCAAAGAGCGGCCGCACCGTATCCAGCCCGTCGTGCGCCACCACGCGCGCGTTGAGCCACGGGAAGTCGCCGTCGGTCACGACGAGTTCGGCCAGCAGTTGCCCGTCCTCCCGCCGATGCAACGTCCACGTCCCCGCCGTCACCGCTCCTCCGGTGTGCCTGTCTTTTGTCATCGCCGCTGCACCGGGGCGCCGGCTCGGATCGCCCGCGGGATCTCAGCCACCCGGTCGACCTGCTCGATCAGCGCCGCCTGCTGCTCCGCCGACGCCGGCGAGTCCAGTTCGATCCCGTACGCGATCCCGGTCGAGGCCCAGCTCTCGGTGTCGAACCCGCCCGACGCCGTCACCCGCACCCCGTCAAGTCGAACCCCCAGCCCGGCCGCCTCGCGATACAGATCGTTCAGCACACACCCGGCGGCCGCCAGATGCAGCAGATGAGCCCCGGTGAAGTCCGCCCCGACGCTGACCCCTTCCGCAGTCCACCGGTGCGGGAACCGAACCCCGCCCTCAACCCGGAACGACCCGGCCCCCACCACCACCGCGAACCCGTCCACCGCGCCCTCCTGACTCCGATCGGTTCATTCTTCATCACCTGTTGCCGCGCAAGCGGTAACGGGTGTCCGGGTCGCCCGAGGTGGCGGGCGTCGGTAAGGATGGGGGATGCGGGTTTTTCGGGACGGGTACGGGGTTCCGCATCTGCGGGCCGACTCGGTGGATGAGCTGGCCTTTCTGCAGGGGCGGGTGACCGCCGCCGATCGGGGTGCGCAGATCGAGGTGGAGCGGCGGCGTTCCGAGGGCCTGCTGTCCGAGACGCTCGGCCCGGCCGGTCTGGGCTGGGACAGCTTCGCCCGCCGGGCCCGGATCGATGACACCGCCCGCCGGGCGTTCGCCAAGCTCGATTCCCGTACGAAGCAGTGGCTGCGGGCGTACGCGGAAGGCGTCCGCGCCGGCGGGGTCACGTGGCATCCGTGGTCGTCGCTCGGGGTTTTCCTGGCCCGGCACATCATGTTCGCCAGTTTCCCCGGCAAACTGTGGAATTCGCATGTCGAACGCACCCTCGGCCCGCACGCCGTCGCCTGGTTCCTGGCGGACGCCGACACCGGTTCGGGCAGCAACGCCTGGCATGTGCCGGGGCAGATCGCCGGTGACCCGCATCGGCTGATCGAGTTGCCCGGCGTCTACCAGCAGATCCGGCTGTCCTGCCCGGAGTTCGACGTGGCCGGGCTGACCTTCGCGGGCGTCCCGGGTGTGCAGCATTTCGGGCATGCGGGCGGGGTGGCCTGGGCCGTCACCAACGCGATGGCCGACTATCAGGACCTTTACGTCGAGGAGTTGCGCCGCACGCCGTCGGGTGTCGAGGCGCGTGGCCCGCACGGCTGGGAGCCGGTCGCCGTGCACACCGAGACCATTCCCGTACGGGGTGGTGGCAGTGAACTGGTCGAGGTGGTCGAGACGGCCCGCGGCCCGATGATTGACGACGCGCTCAGCCTGCGTACGCCGACCCGGGCTGGACTTGATCTCGGCTTCTCGGCGCTGCTGCCGCTGCTGCACGCGTCCACCGTGGACGACGTCGCGGCCGCGCTCGAGAGGTGGGTGGAGCCGGTCAACAGCATCCTCACCGCCGACACCAGCGGACGCGCCCTGCAGTTGACGGCCGGCAAGGTTCCGGTGCGCGACGCTCGTAACGGCCGCGTGCCGGTGCCGGCGTGGGACCAGACGTACGCGTGGGAGCCCGGTTACCGCCCGATGACGCGGGTGGAGGTGACGGGTGTCGTCGTGAACGCCAACGACCGGCGCCCGGACACCGAGGCGTACGGGAACGCTTTTGCCTCGAAGGCCAGGGCGCGCCGGATCCGGGAGCTGATCGACCAGGGCGTGCCGGCTCAGCGCATCCACATGGACACTCCGATGCCCGCGGACAGCGTCGAGGCCGGTCGGCTCGCGGCGTGGCGGTTCGAGGTGGCGCGCCGGCTGCACGAGCACCCGGCGCTCAAGCCGCTTCTGCAGCCGCACGGGTTCGACCCGCTTTTCGACGCGTGGACGGATCCGCGGGTGAGGATCGGCGTGATGCTCGACGGGGTGCTGGCCGGGCTCGGGTTGACGGCCGGGGAACTGGTCGATCCGGCCACGATCGAGTCGGGCCCCTGGGGTTCGAGGCACCTTCTTGATCCCGTACGGCTTCCCGGGTCGACCGCCGGGATCCCGCGCACCGAACTGGGTGGTGAACGTGAGTCAGTGCTCTGCCTCAGCAGCGTCCCCGGGGTGACCGACCGGTGTTCGCGCGGCCCGGTCGGTCGTTATGTCTGGGACATCGCCGATCGGCAGCGCAGCCGCTGGGTCGTGCCGTTCGGCGCGTCCGGCGACCCGGCTTCCCCGCATTTCGCCGACCAGTTGCCGTTGTGGCAGCGCGGGGAGCTGATTCCGCTGGTCACCGACTGGCCGGCCCTGATCGAGGAGCGGCTGGACTGAGCCGGCGGACCGCGGTCAGGCCGGGCGGAAGGCCACCTCGGGGTCGAGCAGCCGCACCCAGGCCGGTCGCCACTGCGGGGCCCGGCCGTTCATCTCCTCGAGCAGGTTGTCGCGCCACGGGCCGGTGACGCCGTCGTCGGGCCACCATTTCGGCCACGAGTCGTAGCGGCGTTCGACCAGGATCTCGGTCGGGGTGGTCTGCACGCGCAGGAACAGCCACCGCCCGTACCGGGGGTCGGACTCGGCCTGTCGCAGCGCGCGCAGCAGGTCGCTGAGCTGCCGCGTGGCGCCGGTCTGGTCGGCGCGCACGCTCACGCTGGTGGCGTCGGCGTAGGCCAGGACGCTGTGGCCCCCGTGGGCCCGCATCCACGCGGCCAGCGCTTGTAGTTCGGCTGTGTCGGGCGGGCCGGGCCGGTTGAGCTCGGCGGCGTCGTGCATGGCGGCCCAGACCAGGCGGTTGTGCTCGCCTTGGCTGAGCCGGCGGACCCGGCGCAGCGGCGGGCGTTCCCCGGCCGGGATGCGCGGCGGGCGGGTGCCGGCGGTGATGCCGCCGCGGCCGGCCGCGAACAGGGCCGCCCGCAGGTCGAGCGTGGGCTCGGTGAGCCGGCCGAGCAGCCGCTCGAACGTGGACCCGGTGACCTCGCCGCGGACGGCCGCGGTCAGCAGGTCTTCGCTCGCGTCGCGCACGTCGTCGCGCTCGGCCGGGGTGCGCAGCTCGTGCCGGCCCCACTCGGTGACGATGTCGGACAGTTCCCGCAGCGTGTTCTCGTTGCTCAGCACCGGGCCGACGGTTTGGGTGAGGCCGTCGGCCACCCCGTCGCGGTAGCGGGTGCGTGACCAGCGGCCCTCGGCGTGCCACACGACGAAACCGAGCCGGTCGGCCTCGGCCAGCGCGGTCAGGTCATGCCAGGGCAGCCAGTCGGGGGCGTCGGTGAGCAGGTCGACCGGAGGGTCGGCCGCCGCTGTCGCGCTGTGGTCGCGGTCGTAGCCGAACAGTACGGCGCGGGCACGGTCGACGAGGGCGAGACGGGCCCAGCTGCCGCCGTGGTCGTCGTGGTGGGCGCCGCGGTCGTCGACGAACCACACGTCGGCGTAGCCGATGCCGGTCATCGCGGCGGACAGCGTCGCCCAGCGGGTCCACAGCAGTCCCGGGGCGGGCAGGTCGACATCGGTGCGCATCCGTCCACTGTGCCAAATGCATCCGCGGGCTTCACCACCCCCTTCGGCCCCGGGCAGCTGATCACCAAAAGTAACTCCCGGGCTGATCTACAGCGTCGATCCGAGGGGTTTTCGTCAGGTATGAGGCAGTAGTGATGATCACTGCGTGTGCATC
The DNA here is from genome assembly GCF_004362215.1 of Paractinoplanes brasiliensis. Taxonomy (NCBI): domain Bacteria; kingdom Bacillati; phylum Actinomycetota; class Actinomycetes; order Micromonosporales; family Micromonosporaceae; genus Paractinoplanes; species Paractinoplanes brasiliensis. Next base: position 5,126,203 of record NZ_SNWR01000001.1, read on the forward strand.
GACTCTCTACAATGCCTGGGGTCGCGGCATCGCCGCCGCGATCCCACTCGTCAGAAGGGGTCTTCCGTATGCCACGAAAGACGCACCGACTACTGACCTCGGCGCTCGCCGGCACCCTCGTGATCGGCGCGGCCGTAGCCGGCGCCGCTCCCGCGTCCGCCGGCAGCGCTTCATCGGAAGCTCGGCTCGTCGACGCTGTGCCTACGCCGAAGCTCGACTGGTACAAGTGTTACGAGATCGCCGAGTGCGCCACCGTCCAGCTGCCGCTCGACTATCGCAAGCCCCAGGGCCCGTCCACCGAGATCGCCGTGCTGCGGGTCAAGGCCCGCAACCAGGCCCAGCGGGTCGGCAGCCTGTTCGTCAACCCGGGTGGTCCGGGTGGTTCGTCGACGCAGTTCGCGCTGGCCGCGCCCGACTTCCTCAGTGCGGCGCTGGTCGATCGGTTCGACATCGTCGGCGTCGATCCGCGCGGCGTCGGCGCGAGCGAGCAGGTCAAGTGTTTCCCGTCCGTGCGCGCGCAGACCGAGGTGTTCAACCTCATGAACGTGCCGTTCCCCGTCACCGCGGCCGAGGAACGCGACTACGTGACCGGTTCGAAACGGCTGGGCCGGGCCTGCTCGGCCACGGGCCGCCCGCTCACCGCCCACGCGTCCACCGCCGAGGTCGCGCGTGACATGGACGTCGTACGCCGGGCCGTCGGCGACAAGAAGCTCACCTACCTGGGCTTCAGCTACGGCAGCGCGCTGGGGCAGTACTACGCCAACATGTTCCCGGACCGCTTCCGGGCCCTGGTCGTCGACGGAGTGCTCGACCCGGCAGCCTGGGTCGGCAACACCCGGCAGATCCTCGACCAGCGCCTGCGTTCCAGCGCCGGGGCGTACAAGGCGCTGCACGAGATCCTGGTCCGCTGCGACAAGGCGGGCGAGTCGAAGTGCGTCTTCGCCGAGGGCGACCCGGTCAAGCGCTTCGACCAGGTGGCGAACCGGTTGAAGACCGACCCGCTCGAGTTCCCCGACGGGGCCGGCGGCACGATCCAGGTCACGTACGCGGTCTTCATCAGCGCCGTCCTGGGCACGCTCTACAGCACCGACGCAGGCGCCGGGGTCACGCAACTGGCGGCCGAGATCGCCCAGGCGCAGGAGGGTGGCTCGACCGCGCCGCTGCTCAAGCGGGTCAACGCGGCCAAGGCCGCCCGGGCGTACGACTTCCCGTACGAGAACGGGTTCGAGGCCGCCAGCACGGTGATCTGCACCGACGGCAAGCACCCGGCCGACGCGTCCTCGTGGCCGGCCGCCGTCGAGCGCCGCGACCGGGAAGCCAGGTACTTCGGGCGTCCGTGGGGCTGGATCGACAGTCAGTGCGCGAACAAGACCTGGACGGTCCAGGATCGCAACGCGTACACCGGGCCGTTCACCAACCGTACGGCGGCCACGTTCCTGATCGTCGGCAACTTCTGGGACCCGGCGACGGCCTACCACGGCGCTGTCTCGGCGCGGGCGCTGGCGCCGAACGCGAGCCTGCTCTCCAGTAACAACTGGGGACACACCGCGTACGGCTCCGGGGTCTGCGCGACCACGACGATCGACACCTACCTGCTGACCGGCAAGGCCCCGCAGGACGGCAAGACCTGCACGGACGCCGCGCAGCCGTTCACGTCGCCGGCGCCTTCGGCCACGGTGCGGGCGGCGACCGCCGGGCAGCGGCCGCCGGTGGCCACGATCCGTCCGGATTCGGTGTTGCTGACGCATTGACGGGCGGGGCTTCCGCCGCGCCTAGGTGCGGCGGAAGCCCTCGTTCGACGGCTTCCAGTCGGCGCTGTCGCGAGTGTCCACAGTGTGGCCCGTGACGGCGGCGGCGAGGATGAGCAGGAAGAAGATTGCGATTGCGATAGCCATGACACAGAGCTTCGTCCTGCTCGCCCCGGGTCGACAGTGGCAGTGATGCCATACCTCTTCAAAATCCTGCCAAGTGGCCGTAGGCTCCGTCACATGCTGCGCAACGTCGCCGTGATCGCCCTTCCCGAGGTGGCCGTCTTCGAGCTCGGGGTCCTCTGCGAGCTGTTCGGTTACGACCGCACGGCCGAGGGGCTGCCCGGCTACGACTTCGCCGTGTGCTCGCTCGACGGCGGTCCCGTGGCCAGCCGGGCCGGTTTCGACATCTCCGTACGCCATGACCTCTCCCGCACCGACGAGGCCGACCTGGTCGTGATCGCCCCGTTCGACAACCCGGAGTTCGTGCCGCCCGAGCCCGTGCTCGACGCCCTGCGCCGCGCCCACGAGCGGGGCGCCTGGGTGATGAGCGTGTGCACGGGCGCGTTCGCGCTGGGCGCGGCCGGCCTGCTCGACGGCCGTCGCTGCACCACCCACTGGCTGCACACGGCCCGCCTGACCCGGCTCTACCCGGCCGCCGTCGTCGACCCCGACGTGCTCTACGTGCAGGACGGCCGCGTGCTCACCAGCGCCGGCACGGCCGCCAGCATCGACGCCGGGCTGCACCTGATCCGCCAGGAGCACAGCACGGCCGTGGCCCGCATGCTGGCCCGGCGCATGGTGGTGCCGCCGCACCGCGAGGGCGGGCAGGCGCAGTACATCGAGACCCCGCTCAAGGCCGTCGAGTGCGCGACCCTGCAGCCGGTGCTGAACGCCGTGCTCGCCTCGCTCGACCAGCCGCACACCGTCGACACGATGGCCGGGCTGGCGCACATGGCCCCGCGCACCTTCGCCCGCAAGTTCCGGGACGAAACCGGCGCGACCCCGCACGACTGGCTCATCAGCCAGCGCATGCTGCTCGCCCGCACCCTGCTCGAAGACTCCGACCTGGGCGTCGACGCGATCGCGGCGCGGGTCGGGTTCGGCAGCGCGGCGACCCTGCGGCACCACTTCGCCACGCGGCTGGCCACCACCCCGCAGGCGTACCGGGGAACGTTCCGGTCGTCACAGCCGGTGTGAGCGCGTCACCGGTCGGGCACACCCCGGGTCATGACGAAGACTCCTGGTCCGACGGTGTTCGTGCTCTTCGGGGCGACCGGTGATCTGGCTCGGCGGATGGTGTTGCCGGCCTTCTACACGCTGGCGATCGAGGGGCTGCTCCCGTCGGAGTGGATCCTGGTCGGCAACGGCCGTGGGGACGTCTCCCACGAGAACTTCCGTCAGCACGTACGGGAAGCTCTTGAGGAATTCGGCCCGAAACCGGCGCAGGGACCGTGGAAGGAGTTCTCGTCACGGCTGCGGTTCGCCGGCGGCGGCTTCAACTCCGACGATCCGGGCAGCCTGCTCGACGTGATCGCCGAGGCCCGCTCGCAGCTCGGCGGTTCGCCGCAGCTCGTGCACTACCTGGCCATCCCGCCGGTGGCGTTCGAGGAGACGACGAAGGCGCTGGGGGAGCACGGGCTCGCGTCCGGCGCCCGGGTGGTCTTCGAGAAACCGTTCGGCACGTCGCCGGCGTCGTTCCGCTCGCTCAACCGGCTGGTGCACCGGGTGCTCGGCGAGGAGCAGGTGTACCGGATCGACCACTTCCTCGGCAAGGAGGCGACGCAGAACCTGCACGTCGCCCGGTTCGCCAACGAGGCGTTGTCGGCGGTGTGGAACCGCGACCACATCGAGAGCGTGCAGATCGACGTGCCCGAGACGCTCGGGGTCGAGCAGCGGGCCGCCTTCTACGACGCCACCGGCGCCGTGCTCGACATGCTGGTCACGCACCTGTTCCAGGTGGCCGCCGAGGTCGCGATGGAGCCGCCGGCCAGCCTCGGGTCTGCCGACCTGCAAGCCGCGCGCGAACGGGTGATCCGGGCGTTCCGGCCGCTCGACCCGGCCGAGGTGGTGCTCGGGCAGCACACGGGCTACAAGCAGATCAAAGGCGTCGAACGGGGCTCCGCCACCGACACGTACGTGGCGGCGAAGCTCTGGATCGACAACGCGCGCTGGCGCGGGGTGCCGTTCCTGCTGCGTACGGGCAAACGTCTGGCCGAGAGCCGGCAGGTGGTGAGCCTGGTGCTGCGCACGCCCGCCGGGCCGTTCGCCGCGCTCCCGCCGCAGAGCAACGTGCTCACCTTCGACCTGGCGGGGGACGGCACCATCGACCAGTCGCTGCTGGTCAAACGGCCCGGGGTGGCGACCGAGCTGGAACCCGCCTCGGTGCGGCTGCCCCTGGACAACGTCTCCAACGGCGAGCCACTGCCGCCGTACGCCCGTCTGATCCACGACGTGCTGCTCGGCGACCGTGCCCTGTTCACCCGGCCGGACGGGTTGAGCGCGACCTGGAAGACGATCGAGCCGCTGCTCAGCGACCGCCCGAAGCCCTCCTCGTACGCGCCGGGCTCGTGGGGGCCGGCCGCTGCCCGCAGGCTGGCCGCGCCGCATCGGTGGCTGCTGGGTCAGTGAAGGCGGAACGGAACGCGGCCGGGGTCGAGGGCCGCCCGCACCCCAATTAATTCCGCCCAAGGTTGAGCGAAGCCGGGGCCGGGTGCGTACAACAGCCCGACGGCCTCCCGAGAAGGGTCGTCACGTCAGCCGCAGGGGGTGGCAGACGCCGAAGACGACCGCTGAACGGGTGAGGACCATGGCGCAGGGACCGCCGACGTTCCAGACCTTCAAGGATCAGCGCCTGCAGGCCGACGAGGATGCGCAGTTCTTCGCCGACCTGCGTGCCGCACCCAGCTCCGATCCGTGGGGCGAGCCCGACGACGACCGCGGGGCGTCAAGCGGCTGGGGTGTGCGCGAGGTCGACGACGGGCGTGATCCCTGGCCCGACGACCCGTACCGGGACGACCCGTACCGCCGCAGCGACCTGGTCGTCGAGTCGAACACCGATCCGACCGGCTGGAAGGCCTCCGGCCCGGTGCAGCCGCCGATCCCCGACGACCGCCCGCCGGCCGAGGCCATCTCGGGCAACCGCCTGCTCACCGTCCTGTTGTTCTTCGCCGGCCTGGCCACCAGCGTCTCGCTCTGGCTGTTCGAGACCCAGGCGGGCGACGTCAGCGACACCGCCGGCCTGATGCTCGCGGTCGGGCGGGTCACCGGGCTCATCGGTGGTTACGTCCTGTTCGTCCAGCTGCTCATGATGAGCCGGGTCAGCTGGCTCGAGGAGTGGGTCGGCGCCCGCGACCTGCTGCGCTGGCACCGCTGGCTCGGCACCTCGCTGTGCTTCTTCGTCCTGGCCCACGCCGTCTTCATCGTCTACGGCTACGCGCTCACCGCCGAGACCGGCATCGTCGACCAGGGCGTCACGATCATCACGACACTGCCCGAGATGCTCAGCGCCACCGCGGCGACGATCATCCTGGTGGTCATCAGCCTGATCTCGATGCGGGCGGCGAAAACCCGCCTGCCGTACGAGTTGTGGCACCTGATCCACCTCACCGGTTATCTGGTCCTGCTGCTCGGCTACGGCCACCAGGTCGCCACCGGCGCCAACCTCAGCGGCCCGTTCGCCTCGATCTTCTGGCCGGCCCTGACCGCGCTGGTGATCTCGGCGCTGGTCTGGGGCCGCCTGGTCGAGCCGGTGTGGCTCAACCTGCGCCACCGGTTCGAGGTGGCCGAGGTGGTCTCCGAGGGCGGCAACACGTTCTCGATCTACATCGACGGCAAGAATCTGCAGAGCCTGCCCGCGCAGGCCGGCCAGTTCATGCGCTGGCGGTTCCTGACCCGCAACGGCTGGTGGCAGTCGCACCCGTTCTCGCTGTCGGCCGCGCCGAACTCGCAGTGGCTGCGCCTGACCGTGACCGCGGTCGGCGGGCACACCCGGCGCCTGGCCGACATGAAGCCCGGCACCCCGGTCTGGGCCGAGGGACCGTTCGGCACCTTCACCGCCCAGCGCCGCACCCGCCGCCGTGCCCTGCTGATCGCCGGTGGCAGCGGCATCGCACCGATCCGGGCCCTGCTCGAGGACATGCCGCCGGACACCATCGTGATCTACCGCGCCAGCCGCCCCGACGAGCTGGTGTTCCGCGGGGAGCTCGAAGACCTCGCCGAGCAACGCGACGCCTGGGTCCGCTACATCGTGGGCGGCCGCAACGATCCCGGCCCGCGCCGGCTGTTCACCCCCGAGGGCCTGCTCGGCCTGGTGCCCGACGTGAGCCGCCGCGACGTCTACCTCTGCGGGCCGCCCGGGCTCGTCGAGGCGGCGGTGGGCACCCTGCGCGAACTGGACGTCCCGGACAGCCAGCTGCACCTCGACCCGTTCGAGTTCTGACAAGGAGTTACTCGCCATGCGACGTAGTACCGCAGCCGCCGTCGGCACCCTGACCGGCGCCGCCCTGATCATCGGGGTGCGACTGAGCGTGACGCCGCCCGAGGCCCCTGTCGCGCAGGCGCCGGTGTCCAACCTGGAAAACGGCACCCCCTCCAAGAAGCCCGCTGCCAAGCCGACCACCAAACCGGCCGGCAAGGGGGCCGGGAAAGAGGACGAGAAGCAAGAGGAGAAGCAGACCGAGAAGCCCAAGAGCGGCCTCAAGGACGGCGTCTTCAAGGGCGACGCCGCCGCGAACCCGTACGGGAAAATCCAGGTCAGCATCAAGATCGAGGGCGGCGAGATCACTGCTGCCGAGGCGACCTACCCGACGGCCAACGACAGCGGCACGATCAACCCGCCCGCCATCGCCGCGCTCAAGGAGGCGACGCTTCAGGCACAGAACGCCGACGTCCAGGCCGTCTCCGGGGCCACCTACACCAGCGAGTCCTATGTCAAGTCACTGCAAGCAGCGCTGGACGCCGCAAAGGCGTAGGGTCACGCTCTGTGCGCCATGTTGAACATGTGATGGGAACGACGGTCAGCATCGAGCTGGCCGACGATCGGCCCGACGACGAGCTCGGCCGGCTCATCGCGGGCGTGTGCGACTGGCTGCACGAGGTGGACGCCCGGTTCAGCACCTACAAGGCGGACAGCGAGGTGTCCCGCTTCGGCCGCGGCGAGCTGCGGCTGGAGGACGCCTCGGCCGACCTGCGGCACGTTCTGGAGGTCTGCGCCGACCTGTGGCGCGACACGGACGGTTACTTCGACGCGTACGCTTCGGGGTCGCTCGACCCGTCGGGTTACGTGAAGGGCTGGTCCGTCGAGGTGGCGTCGCGACGGCTGGCCGAGGCCGGGTCGCACGACCACTACATCAACGCGGGCGGCGACATCCGCATGCGCGGTCACCACCCCGAGGGCGGGCCGTGGCGGGTCGGCATCCGGCACCCGTGGGAGGCCGACAAGGTCAGCTGGGTGCTCGCGCTGACCGACGGGGCGGTGGCGACCTCGGGGACGTACGAGCGGGGTGATCACATCATCAACCCGCGTACGGGTCAGGCCGCCAAGGGCTTGCGCTCGGTCACTGTCGTCGGGCCGGATCTGGCGGTGGCCGACGCGTACGCCACGGCGGCGCTCGCCATGGGGGAGGCCGGCATCGCCTGGCTGGCCAAGCGGGCGGCGGACGGTTACGACTCCGCGGTGGTGACCGATGACGGGCGGGCGTTCAGCTCGGCGAACCTCCCCGCGGCCGTCTGATATCACGATTCTAGTCGGGCTACGGCCTCGTCCACAGGCCGGCCGGTCCGTCCGTGCGGTTATCCACAAGCGGGTGAAACTGGGCGGCGTTCATCGACCGGTTTGCGGCAGCATGGCGGCGTGAACTTACGGGGACCGGCACACTTTCTCTTCTGGTTGGGACGCACGAACAAGGGCCGGGTGGCGCTGGGCGCCTTCTTCGGATCGGTGTGGTTCCTCAGCCTGGCCGCGATGCCGTGGCTGATCTCGCAGGCCGTCGACCACGGCCTCGCCGCCCGTGACCGCGGCACCTTGATCGGCTGGTCGGCCGTCGTGCTCGTGGTCGGCGCGGCCAGCGCGGGCCTCGGCATCATGCGTCACCGCAGCATGACCAAGCTGCGTCTGGCCGCCGCCCTGCAGACAGCCGACCTGGTGATGACCCACGCGACCCGGCTCGGCTCGGCCCTGCCCCGGCGCGTCACGGCCGGCGAGGTCGTCACCATCGGCATCTCCGACGTGTGGACGATCGGCCGCGCCATGAACGTCGGCGGCGTCGGCGTGGCGGCGACCCTGGCGATCTCGGTGGTGGCCACGATCCTTTTCCGCACCTCACCCAAGCTGGCTCTCGTCGTGCTGATCGGCGTGCCGGTGCTGGCGTTCTTCGTCGGCCCGCTCCTGCACCGCAGTCAAAAGGCCGGCCTCGGCTATCGCGAGCAGCAGGGCGAGCTCAACGCACGCCTGGTCGACGTGCTCGGCGGCCTGCGCATCCTCAACGGGCTCGGCGGCAAGCAAACCCACCTCTCCCGGTACGATCGGCAGTCCGCGCGACTGCGTGACCAGGGGTATCGCGTCGGCGGCCCGTCCAGCTGGATCGGCGCCCTCGGCGACGGGCTCCCGGTCGTGTTCCTCGCCGTGGTCGTGTGGCTGGCGGCCCGGCTCGCCGCGTCCGGCGAGCTGACCGTGGGCCAGCTCATCGCCGTCTACGGCTACACCGCCATGCTGGTCATTCCGGTCAACGTGCTGATCTTCTGCTCGTTCGACGTCACCCGCGGCCTGGTCGCGGCCCGCCGCGTGGTCGACTTCCTGCGCCTGCCTTGCGACGACCTCTCCGGCGCGCCCGGGCCCGACCGCCCGGCGGTGCTGCACGACCCGGCGTCCGGGGTGACCGCGGAACCCGGCCGCCTGACCGCGCTGGCCGGGGCCCGCCCCGCCGACGCTGCCGAGGTGATCGACCGCCTGGGCCGGTACGGGCCGACCGACGCCACCTGGGGCGGCCGCCCGCTGACCGAGATCGCCCAGCCCGAGATCCGCGCCCGCATCCTGGTCGCCGAGCCCGGCGCCGACCTGTTCGCCGGCCGGCTGCGCGACGTGGTCGCCGGTCGCGACGACCCCGACGACGATCGTGTCCACGCCGCGATCACCACCGCCGTCGCGCACGATGTGGCGTCCGACCTGGCCCGCCCGATCGAATGGTCCGGCCGCAACATCTCCGGCGGCCAGCGCCAGCGGGTCCGCCTGGCCCGAGCCGTGCACGCCGACCCCGAGATGCTGCTCGCCGCCGAACCGACCTCGGCCGTCGACGCGCACACCGAATCCGCCATCGCCGAACGCCTGACCGCCGCCCGCCGTGGCCGCGGCACGGTCGTGGCCACCACCTCGCCGGTGCTGCTCGACCGGGCCGACGTCGTGCACTACCTGGTCGACGGCCGGGTCGCCGCCACCGGCACACACCGCGAGCTGCTCGACTCCTGCCCCGGCTACCACGCCCTGGTCACCCGGGTCTTCGGCGAGGACGAAGGCGAAGGGGACGACCGATGAGCGCCACCCTGCCCGTGGCCGACCAGCGCATGGTCGCCCGCGCCGCCCTGCGCCTGATCACCGCCGACCGCCGTGCGGTCACCGTCCTGACCGTTCTCAACGTGCTGGCCGCCCTGGCCGGGCTGGGTGGGCCGTGGCTGCTCGGCCGCATCATCGACACGGTCGCCGCCGGTGCGGGCGCCGGCGCCGTCGACAGGCTCGCCGCGGGCGTGCTGGCCTGCGCGATCGCCCAGACCTTGCTGGCCCGCCAGTCGCTCGCGATCGCCTACCGCTTCGGCGAACGCACCGCCGCCCGCATCCGTGAGGGGTTCCTGCGCCGCTCGTTCGCCCTGCCCGCCGCCGTGATCGAGCGGGTGCCGGCCGGTGACCTCGCCGCCCGCGGCACCACCGACGTCGACGCGGTCGCCACCACACTGCGCGACATCCTGCCCAACATCCTGATCGGCGTCGTGCAGATCGTCTTCATCGTGGGCGCCGTGCTGCTGCTCAACCCGCTGCTCGGCATCGTCGGCGTCCTCGGGCTGTCCGGCATCTGGTTCGCCACCCGGTGGTATCTGCGCGTCGCCCGCCCGGCCTACCTCAAGGAGGGCGAGGCCAACTCCCGCCTCGCCGACGAACTGGCCGCCACCACCTCGGGCGCCCGCACCGTCGAGGCGTACGGGCTGGCCCGGCGCCGCCTCGACGCCGGCCGCGCCGCCATCGCCGAAACCCGGCGCACCCGGCTGGCCACTCTGGGCCTGCGCAGCGTCTTCTTCCCATCGGTGGAGATCTCGTACGCGGTCCCGAGCGTCCTGGTCCTGCTGCTCGGCGGCTTCCTCTACTTCGAGGGCCACGTCACGCTGGGCACCGTCGGCGCGGCGGTGCTCTTCCTCCGCCAGCTCGTCGGCCCGCTCGACATGATCCTGATCTGGATCGAGTCGTTGCAGAGCAGCAGCGCGTCTTTCGCCCGCATCGAAGGGCTCGCCGCCGTCCCGGCCGGGCCGCCGGTGTCGACGAAGCTTCCCGAGGGCGACCGCATCGAGATCTCACACGTGCGTTACGCGTACGACGAGGGCCGCGACGTCCTGCACGACGTGACACTGACCGTGCGGCCGGGGGAGAGGCTCGCGATCGTCGGGCTGTCCGGCGCGGGCAAGTCGACGCTGGGCCGCCTGATCGCCGGGGTCGACCGCCCGTCGTCGGGCTCGGTCGCCGTGGGCGGGGTGCCGGTCGCCGACCTGCCGCCCGACGAGCTGCGCCGTCAGGTCGTCCTCGTGACCCAGGAACACCACGTCTTCCGCGAATCCCTGCGGGACAACCTCATGATCGAGGCCCCCGACGACGAGCTGCGCCGCGCGCTCAAGACGGTCGGCGCAGACTGGGCCGACGACCTCGACCGTGACCTGGGCGAACACCCGCCTGACGGGGCGCAGGCCCAGCAGCTGGCCCTGGCCCGGGTAGTGCTTGCCGACCCGCACACGGTCATCCTCGACGAGGCCACGGCGCTGCTCGACCCGACCGCGGCCCGGACGGCGGAACGTGCCCTGGCCGCCGTGCTCCACGAACGTACGGTGATCGCAATCGCCCACCGCTTGCAGACGGCGCACGACGCCAACCGGGTGGTCGTGATGGAGGACGGCCGCATCATCGAGGTCGGCACGCACGACGCCCTGGTCGAGGCGGGCGGCCCGTACGCCGCCCTGTGGCGCTCCTGGCACAGCTGACCACGTCCCTCCGCGCACGGCCGGTTGACGGGGGCTGCGTCCTCGGAGCGGTGGGCTGTGTTCCGTGGCGGGGCGTGTTGCATCGCTCGGCAGGGCGGGTTGCGTTCCATGGCGGGGCCGGTCGCGTTTCTCGGGCGTGGCTACGTTCGGAAGACGCCGTCGAGGGCGAGGTCGATGGTGCGGCCGGCGGCCGCCCGGGCCTCGACCTCGCCGTCGAGGGTGCCCTCGAGCACGCCCTCGACCATGGTGAAGATCAGCACGAGGTCGCCGGGTTCGAGGTCGCGGCGGACGTGGCCGTGCTCCTGGGCGCGGCGCAGCGGCTCGGCCAGCAGGGTGACGATGCGGCGCAGGTATCGGCCCTGCACCGCGGGTTCGAGCCGGCGGGCCAGGCGTACGAGCGGGCGCATGGTGACCTGGGCGCGCAGGACGGCGTCGAGCATCGGCCGGAACGCGGCGGGCTGCTGACGGGTCGCGGCGACACAGGCTTCGAGACGCTCCACCTGATAGGCGATGACCGCGCTCGTCAGGGCGTGCCGGTCGGGAAAATGCCGGTACAGGGTGGCCTGGCCGACGCCGGCCCGGCGGGCGATCTCGGGCATGCCCACGACGTCGCGCTCACTGGTCATCAGGTCACAGGCCGCACGAACGATCGCATCCCGATTGCGCTGAGCATCCCGCCGTCGCGGCGCCTGCACCCCGTACAGCATCGACAAACCTCCCGCCCGCACTGCCTTCGCCGCTTCGCTACCGTGCCGGACCCGCTCGCGCCGGACCCCCTTCCCTGTCTCTGCGGCCCGTTCGTGGCTCAGACCGAAGGCCACGCTGAGGACTGCGGGTTGATCGCCCGCCGCCGCTCCCGAAGTGACCTACGTTACTTGCCAGTAACGATAATGTCATGAAGTTCAATTTCTCGGAACAGGCTCTTACGCTGCCGAAACTGGAGCGCTCCAACCCCTCCCACTGACGAACCCCTCTCGGGCGGACGTGCCACCCGCGTCCCCCGTACGGGGTCTCGTCGTCTTTGCTCCGCATGAGGAGAGCGCATGGAGCTCCGTCGTAACATCCTGCTCAGCGTCGCCGTATCCGCCGGTCTCGTCCTGTCCGGCGTGGCTGTCACCCCGGCCTCGGCCGCACGCGTTTCCGCCGCGCCCCTTCACGCCGCCGCGTCCAGCGCTCTTTCCGCCGCCGCGCCTGCTTTATCCGCGGCAGTTGTTGCGCGTGCGGCTGCCGTCCCCACCACCGGCCACAAGTTCGTGGACATTTCGGGCGCCGGTGTCACGCTCAAGGCGAACGTGATCGCTCCGGCCGCCGCGGGCCGCTACCCCGCCGTGATCCTCCCCGCGAGCTGGGGCCTCAACGACCTCGAATACCTGGCCCAGGCCAAGAAGCTGGCCGAGGGCGGCTACGTCGTCGTCTCGTACACGCCGCGCGGCTGGTGGTCGTCGGGCGGCGAGATCGACACGGCCGGACCGAAGGACATGGCCGACCTGTCCAAGGTGGTCGACTGGACGCTGGCCAACACGCAGGCCGACCCCGCACGTCTCGGCGCCGCCGGGATCTCGTACGGGGCCGGGATCAGCCTGCTCGGCTCGGCTTTCGACAAACGCATCCGCGTCGTGGCGATGATGAGCGGCTGGACCGACCTGGTGTATTCGCTGTACGGCGACTCGACCCGGCACCGCCAGTCCGCCGGCCTGCTCGAGCTCGCCGCCGCGCTGCTCGGCAACGCCGGCCCCGACCTCAGCGGCAAACTGTCCGACTTCAAAGCCGACCGCAACATCGCCGAGGTGATGGCCTGGGCGCGCGTCCGTTCCCCGGCCACCTACCTCCCGCAGATCAACGCCAACGCGCCCGCGGTGCTGATCGCCAACGCATGGGGCGACTCGTTCTTCCCGCCCAACCAGCTGGTCGACTTCTACCGGCAGCTGAACGGGCCGAAGCGCCTCGAACTGCGTCCCGGCGACCACGCTATCGCGGAGCTGGGCGGTGTCTTCGGTTTCCAGAACGACGTCTGGGCCGGGGTACGGTCGTGGTTCGACGAGCACCTGACCGGCGGCGCGCCCGTCTCACGGCAGCCGGTGCTGGTGCGTCCCGACAACGCGGCCACCGAGTCGTACGCCGACTGGTCGAACCTGAGCACGTCGACCACCCGCTACGGCCTGGGCCGCATCCGCACTCTCGACGGCACAGGCCTGCTCGGCGGCGCCCCCACCACCGGCTGGTCGAAGGCCCTGCCCACCGACAAGGACACGATCGCCAACGGCGGCGTCGTCCTGCTGACAAACGGCGTCTCCGCCTTCACCAATCAGCGCCCGTCCATCTGGCTGCCCACGGTCGACCGCGGCCGCGCCGGCGTCTGGGCCTCGTCGCGGCCCGGACAGCCCCTCAAACTCCGGGGCATCCCGCGCGTGCACCTCAACGTCGCCCAGTCCCAGGGTTCCGCGGTCGTCTACCTGTACGACCTCGACAACCTCGGCGCGGCCCGCCTGATCACCCACTCCCCGGTCACCTGGTCGGGCACGAACGAGGTCGACCTGGCCCTCTCCGCAGCCGCCTACGACGTCCCCGCCGGCCACTCCCTGACCCTGGTGGTCGACACCGTCGACCCCCTCTACTACGACTCCAACGCCCCCGGCCGCCAGATCACCATCACCGGCGGCTCCTACCTGGACGTCCCGACCCGCTGACCCCGCGGTCCTCGCAGCGTGCCGCGCCCTACGGTCCTCGCCGCCTGGCGCAGCGCGCTGTGCCGCTGAACGAATGCTGAAAGTTCGACGATCTTCTGTATTGACTGCGGTAAACATCGGCCCCTACCGTTCTGGCCACGCGCTTTGCCATACGGGGGCAGATGGGCAACCGCTGAACCCTGCGCGGAACGAACTCATCGCATGGTTCACGGGGGAGCAACACAAGTGACGATGGCGCATGCCCGCGTCGCGCAGGGCGCCGCTTTGGCGATCCTGGCGACGCTACTCTCAGTAGCTACATCACCGCACACCGCTGCTCATGCCGCGGGTTGTCCGTCCGGAGTGGCCGCCGAGAACGAGCCGGCCGCCGAGACCGAGGCGGCGGCACAGCGCCTCGCCGAACTCTGTGACAAGCCGGTCGAGGTCCTCGCCGAAGCGGACGAGACCACCAAGGTCGTCGCCCTGCCCAGCGGTGACTTCTCCATGGAGACCTACCTGGAGCCGCAGCGCATCGAACGGGACGACCGCTGGATCGCAGTGGACACGAACCTCGAGCGCGGCGCGGACGGCCGGTTCCGGCCCCGGGCCGCAGCCGACGTGTCGTTCTCGGCCGGTGGCGCCGGCCCGCTGGCGACCTACCGCGAGGGCGGCGCCGACTTCACCCTGACCTGGCCCGCACCGCTGCCGGCCGGCGTCGTCAGCGGGGACTCGGTCACGTACCCGGAGGTTCACCCGGGCGCGGACCTGGTGGTGCGGGCCGTGCCCGGCGGCTTCTCGCACGTGCTCGTGGTGAAGAACGCCGAGGCTGCCGCGAACCCCGAGGTGCGCGAGACCGCGTACACCGTCGGCGGCTCGGCGACCGTGACCGAGACCAACGGCGAGATCGTCGTGAAGGGCCCGGCCGGTGTGATCGCCGGCGCTCCCCCGGCGATGGCCTGGGACTCGACCCGGCAGGTCCGCGAGCCGCGGACCGCCGAGCTGCGCCGGCTGGAACCCGGCGGCCTCGCCCCGCTGCGGGTGGCCGAGCCGTCCACCGCCAAGGCGCCGAGCGAGTTCGCGCGCCGGTCCGGTCTGGACGTGCGGATCACCGGCAAGAAACTGGCGGTGAGCGTCGACGAGGACCTGCTGTCCGCGCAGTCGACGTTCCCCGTCTACATCGACCCGACCTACTCGAAGTACTACGCGAAGTGGATCCCGGTCAACGACTCGCGCCCGGACACCAAGTGGGTGTCCGGCAACTCCTGGCCGCGCGAGGTGATCCGGATCGGCTCCAACTATGAGAGCACCGGAGACATCTGGCGCGCTCATATGCAGTTCGACATCTCCACGCTCAAGGGCAAGCGGCTCGTCAAGACGCCCAGCGTCGACGCGTATCTGACGCACAGCGCCTGGTGCGCCGGTGAGTCGCTGGCTCTCTGGCAGACCAATGCCATCGACGGCAACACCCCGACCTGGAACGGGATGAAGGGCAAATGGCTGCACGGCAAGGCCCTCCACACCAAGACCGTCAAGGTCAACAGCGGGTGCAGCGGGCAGAAACCGGCCTGGGTCAAGTTCAACGCCAGTGGCGTGAAGACCCACGTGCAGCGGCACGCGGACGCCAACTACAACAGCATCACGTTCGGCCTGCGGGTGCCCACCGAGAGCGGGGGCCACTGGGTCAAGGCCGAGCGCGGCAAGATCAAGCTGGTCGCCGAGTACCAGTCGAAGCCGACCTCGCCGACACCGGTGCGTACGTCGCCGGGTGGTAACTGCGCAGCCTCGCCCGGTCCGTGGATCAACGACAGCACGCCGGCCCTGTACGCCAAGGCGACCGACGCCGACAACTCGGTGCGGCTCGTCTTCGACGTGAACGGTCCGACCGTCCCGGCCGACTACACCTCGGCCGCGGTGGCCTCGGGCAAGGAGGCGAACTGGACCACGCCGGTGCTCAAGGACGGCAGCTACAACTGGAAGGTCTACGCCACCGACGGCACGGACAAGACCGGCTGGAGCAAGACCTGCTACTTCCGGCAGGACCACACGCCGCCGACCCTGCCGGTGATCACGCGCAAGGCCGGCACCCCGGCGCCGGAGCTCGGCAAGCCGGTGACCCTGACCTTCTCGTCGACCGACGCGCTCTCCGGCGTCGGACGCTTCGACTACGGCATCGGTGTCGACGCCAAGTCGTCGAACGTCAACGCCTCGTCCGGCAAGGCTGAGGTCACCTTCACCGCGGACAGCGGCCGGACCCAGATCTACGTATGGGCCCGCGACAACGCCCTCAACTATTCGTCGCGAGCGATCTACAACATCTTCACCGGACGCGTCACCCCGATCGAGCCGATGGCCGTCTGGCGGATGACCAGCAACCTGCGCGACGACTCCGGGACCATCGACGACGAGGGCAACACCGACGAGTCGGCCACCCAGAAGGACCTGCGATGGACGGTCGCGGCCACACCGACGTACTCGGCCGACCGGTTGAACCGGGGCAGCACGGCGCTCAACCTCACCGGCACGGGCTGTGCCACCACCATTCCGGTGGTGCGCAGTGACGCGCCGTTCACCGCGGCCGCCTGGGTCAAGCTGACCAGCAAGGCGGCGGGCTCGAACCGCACCGTGCTGGCCATCGCCGGCGCCAACGCACCGGCCTTCGTGCTCTCCTACCACCAGGCCACCGATCGCTGGGAGACGGCTGTCACCAACGCCGACTCGGCGACGGTGACGTGGACGATCGCGCGCGGCACCACGTCGCCGCCGCTGAACGGCTGGCAGCACGTGGCGGCCACCGTCGACCCGGTCGGGAAAACCTTGCGGCTCTACGTCGACGGCCAGGTGCAGGCGACCACCGCGATCGATGCCCTGCCGTGGCGTGGCGCTGCCCGTACGCTGGTCGGCTGCGGTGGAACCGCCACCGTGACCAATGCGCAGCTGATCGGTGCGGTGGATCACGTGGCGGTCTGGAGCGGCCTGCTCAGCGATGCGCAGATCAGCGCCGCACGTGACGAACTGCCGGCCGCCGGACTCGCCGCGGCCTGGAAGCTGCGCGGCACCGGCGACGACGCCAGCGACCACGGCCACCAGCTGACCGTGCCCGCACCGGCGGTGCCGCCGACCCCGGAGCCCACCCCGGAACCCGAGATCACCGACGACCCGGCCCCCGAGCCGGACCCGTCCGGCACCCCGATGCCGGAGCCGACGCCGGACCCCACCGAGACCGGCGACCCGAACGAGCCGGAGCCGACCGGCAGCCCCGAGGTGCCCGAGGAGACCGAGGAGCCGGCGCCGGACCCGACCGAGGAACCGACGCCCGACCCGACCCCGGCGCCCACTGTTCCGATGGAGTGGACCGACGACGCGTACGGCCGGCCGGAATCCGCCTGGTACGTCAGCGGGGACCGGTGTGCCACCACGCAGCACAACGTGATCCGCAGCGACGAGTCGTTCACGCTCGCCGTCTGGGCCCGACTGGACGACGCGAGCGCGATGAACCAGACGATCATCGGCACCGACGGCAACCGGGTCAGCGGCTGGTTCCTCGGCGCCCGCGCGAACGGCCAGGGCGTGCCGTTCTGGTCGCTCATGATGAAGGCGTCCGACCTGGAGACCTCGGCCTCGGAGTGGGTGGGCGGCACCACCGACGCTTTCGCCGCGACGGTCGGCAAGTGGACGCACCTGACGGCCACCTACAACGCCACCACCAAGACCATGGCGCTGTTCGTGAACGGCGTGAAGGTGGGGTCCGCGGTGCGCTCGACAGGCGCCAACTGGAGTGCCTCCGGAGCGTTCAGCCTCGGCTGCGCCAAGTACGCCGGCGCGCACAGCGACTTCTTCCGCGGAGCGATCACCGACGTGAAGGTGTGGCGCGGCGCGCTCACCGACGCCGGGGCGGCCGCGGTGAAGAACGCCAACCCGCCGGTCACCGTCGAGGGCTGGTATCCGCTGGAGGGCCCGGGGGCCGAGGAGCCGACCAACCTGGACGACCGCTCGGGCAACAGCCGGCACCTGACCATGGCCGCCGGCGTGCCGCACTGGGAGAGGGACCGGTTCGCCAGCCGCAACGGCGCGCTGGGTCTGGCACTCGACGAAGGCTCCTGTGCCGAGTCGGCGACCCCGGTGGTCCGGGCGAACGAGTCGTTCTCGGTGGCCGCCTGGGTCTCGCTGGACGACCTGACCGGCAACCGCACGATCCTGTCGCAGTCCGGCAGCGTCCGGCACCGCTTCCTGATCGAATACGTCGCCGGCGCCGACCGGCTGCGGGTCGTGATGGTGGGCGGTGACCAGGCAGGCGCGCCGGCCACCGAGGTCCGGTCGCTGGCCGCCCCGGTGCCGGGCACCTGGACGCACGTCGCGGCGGTCTACAACGCGGTGACGAACGAGCTGTCGCTCTATGTGGACGGTGAGCCGCAGGGCGAGGGCGCCGCTGTGGCCGGCCCGCTGTGGCCGGGCTCCTCCCCGTTGCGGGTGGGTTGCGCCGCCCTGAACAGCGGCGCCCGCTCCAACTATCTGGGCGGCCTCGTCGACGACGTCCGCGTCTGGACCTCGACGGTCGATCCCGACCTCTTCGGCACCTTCGCGCACAGCTGACCCGGAGACCTGTGATGACTGAGAAAAAGAAGTTCTTCTCATCGGGCCGGCGCGGGTTCGCCCTGGGCGCCTCGGCTCTGGTACTGACCTCGTTCCTGACCTACACCTGGGTCGAGCAGATGCTCGACGGCGAGCGGGACGTGCAGTCGGTGGCGGCCACCGACTTCGGCACCGTCAAGGTGAAAACGGTTCCGCTGCCCGCCGACGGCGGCGCCTGGAAGGGACCGGAGAAGGGCCGCTGGCCGGCCGCCGGTTCCACCGACATCGTCCTGGCCGGCGCCACCGGCCGGGCGGTCGAGGCAAAGGCCGGCTCGATCAAGGTGAAGGTCAAGGCGGCGCCGGGCAAGAAGGCGCCGGATCGGGTGCGGGTCACCACCCTGCCCAAGGAGCAGTCCACCAAGCTGGGCCTGTCCGGCCCGGTGCTCGCGGTCGAGGGCGACCAGCCCGGCGACGTGGAGACCGAGGTCGACGTCGACAGCTTCAGCCAGTTGTACGGCGGCGGCTGGGCGGGCCGGCTCAACCTGAGCCAGTTGCCGGCGTGCGCGGCGACAACCCCGCAGAAGGCAGAGTGCCAGGACGCGGTGCCGCTGAAGACGGAGAAGCAGGCGACGACGCTGGCGGCGCCGATGACGCTGACGGCGGCGGGACCTACCGTGCTCGCCCTGACCGCGGACACCGAGTCGGGTGAGGGTGACTACAAGGCCAGCGACCTCCAGGCATCCGGTTCGTGGACGGCCGGCGACAGCTCCGGGGCGTTCAACTACTCGAATGCCATCAAGGTGCCTCCGGCGCCCGGCCCGGTGCCGGCCGTCGCGCTGAACTACTCGTCGCAGATGGTCGACGGGCGGATGGCGGGCAACAACAACCAGGCGTCCTGGGCCGGCGACGGCTGGGACTACACCCCCGGATACATCGAGCGCAGCTACGTCACCTGCCAGGACGACGTGGACAAGGCCGACGGCAAGGACCCGAACAACAAGGACAAGAAGACCCTCGACCAGTGCTGGAAGGACAAGTCGCCGAACATCACCGTCTTGCTGAGCGGCACGAACACGGCGCTGGTCAAGGACGACGCGACGGGCGCCTGGCGGCCCGCGGCGGACGCCAACTGGAAGGTTCAGCTGGAGGGTTCGACCGCCAAGAAGGGCACCGCGACCACCGAGCGGTGGATCATCACGACTCCGGACGGCACCCGTAATTTCTTCGCCGCCGAGGCAGGCACGTCCAACTCGCGGTGGTCGGTGCCGGTCTTCGGCAACCACGACGGCGAGGACTGCCACGCCGACGCGTTCAAGGACTCGTCCTGTGAGCAGGCCTGGCGGTGGCTGCTGGACAAGCAGATCGACGTGCACGGCAACATGACCCGCTACTTCTACAAGAAGGAGACCGGGCACTACGGCTCGGCCGACGACAAGAACAACCGCGTCTCGTTCGACCGCGGCGGCAACCTCGAGCGCATCGAGTACGGCCTGCACACGGAGTACCCGGACGTCGCGGCCACCGGCCGGATCGTGTTCGGCACGGCGAACCGGTGCTTTGCGAGCGAGTGCTACTCCGACGGCAAGCCGGTCGCCGCGAACTGGCCGGACGTGCCGTGGGACAAGGAGTGCACCGCCGAGCCGTGCACCGACAAGCTCGCGCCGGTCTTCTACTCCATCAAGCGGCTCACCAAGATCACCACGGAGATCCGCACCAGCGCGACCGGGTTCGACCCGGTCGAGTCATGGACGCTCGATCAGGAGTTCAAGGCGCCCAAGTCGGCGCGCTCCGCCTCGCTGTGGCTCAAGTCGATCACGCACGCCGGGCACGTCGGTGGCACCGTCACGGACCCGCCGGTGGTGTTCACCGGCGTCGAACTGGCCAACCAGGTCAACGCGATCGCCGGCACCGAGTTCTTCTCCCGCTGGCGGATCCAGAACGTCCGCACCGAGTCCGGCGCGGACGTCTTCGTCAGCTACTCGGACGCCGACTGCGACGCGAACGACCTGCCGGCCGTGGAGAACAACAGCCGGCTCTGCTACCCGGTGTACTGGACCCCGGACGGCTACTGGGAACCGACCAGGGACTGGTTCCGCAAGTACGTGGTCAAGGAGGTCACCACGTACGAGCGCACCGCCGACCAGCCGCCGGTGACCACCCGATACGCGTACTCGAACGAGGGCACCAACACCAACGTTCTCTGGGGCTGGGACGACGGCGAGTTCACCAAGAAGAAGCACCGCACGTACGGTCAGTGGCGCGGCTACTCCCGGGTGACCGCCACGGTCGGCGGCACACAAGCTCCGCTGGTCACCCGCAAGCAGTTCTTCCGCGGCCTCGACGACCAGCCGCTGCCCGGCGACAAGACCCGCAGCGTGCAGGTCACCGACTCGGCCGGCAACAGCTACACCGACCAGCCCGCGCTGGCCGGCTCGACGCTCGAGGAGGCCTCGCTCGACGGCGCCGCGGTCGTCGAGACGTCGATCACGTCGTACTGGGTCAAGCAGACCGCGGCCCGTTCGCGTACCGGCGGATCGGACCGGGCGTACAAGATCGCCCCGTCGGTGAAGAAGGAGCGCCGGCTGATCGCACCCGGCACCTGGGCGCAGAGCGAGACCCGGACGACGTACGACGACGAGGGCTACGCCGAGGTCGCGTACGAACTCGGCGACACCAGCAAGACCGGCGACGAGACGTGCACCCGTAACACGTACGTGCAGAACGACAGCCCGTGGTTGCGCGGGCTGGTGTCGCGGAGCGAAACCGTGTCCAAGGCCTGCGGCGCGACCGTGTCCCGGCCGGCCGACATCGTCGCCGACGTCAAGACCTACTACGACGGTTCGGACACGCACGGCGCGGCGCCCGGCAAGGGCAAGGCGACCCGGGTCGACACGCTCGACGAGTGGAAGAACGGCGCGCCGCAGTACACGGTGACCACGCGGGCGGCCTTCGACGCGCTGGGCCGGCCGACCAGCAACACCGACTCGATCGGCAAGGCCAGCAAGACGTACTACACCCCGGCGGGGCCGGGCCCGGTCACCCAGACGCGCACGCTCAACGCGCTCGACCATGAGGTGATCACCGACCAGAACCCGGCGTGGGCCACGCCCACCTCGATCCTGGACGCCAACAAGAAGCGCACCGTCCTGGAACACGACCCGATGGGCCGGCTGGCGAAGGTCTGGCTGCCCGGACGGGCCAAGACCGCCACTCCGAACCTGGAGTTCTCCTACCTGGTCCGCAACGACGGTCCGCTGGCGGTGACCACCAAACGGCTCGGCCCGAACAACAACCAGATCACCGAGATCGGCCTGTTCGACTCGCTCTACCGGTCGGTGCAGGTCCAGGAGGACGCGCAGAAGAACAAGGACGGCCAGGACGCCCGCCTGGTCACCGGCACCGGCTACAACGACCGCGGCCAGGTCGAGTACAAGTCGGACGGCAACTACGCCCTCGGCAAGCCTGGCACCGGACTGGTGGGCATCACACCGGGCGAGGATCGCAGCCGGACCGTGTCGACCTACGACCGGCTGGGCCGCGTCGTGGAGGAGGCGCTCTGGTCGCACAACGTTCGCAAGTGGGGCACCACCACGGCGTACGGCGGAAACCCGCTGGGCTGGCAGGTTGCCGTCACACCGCCGAAGGGCGGCACCGCGACCGCGACCGTCGAGAACGTCGACGGCAACGTGATCGAGGAGCGGGAGTTCCACGGGCCCGAGCCCGAAGGCGCCTTCGACAAGACGTCGTACACGTACACGCCGCGCGGCGACCTCGAAACCGTGGTGAAGGGGGACCTCACCTGGCGGTACGAGTACGACCTGCGCGGTCGTGAGACCAAGACGGTCGACCCGGACAAGGGCACCACGGTGCTCGAGTACAACAACGGCGACGACGTCACCAAGTCGACCGACGCCGAGGGCGACGTGGTCTCGACCACCTACGACGACCTGGGCCGGCAGAAGCAACGCCTGTTCAACGGCGTCAAGGCTGCGGAGTGGACCTACGACACCGTCGCGAAGGGACACCTCAGCAAGTCGACCTCGATCGTCGGCGGGCACTCCTTCACCAAGGAGATCTTCGAGTACAGCGACGCGTACCAGGTCGTCGACGAGGAGGTCACCATCCCGGCGATGCCGGGGCTGACCGGGCTCGCCGGCACCTACGTCGCGACGTACACGTACACCGCGAACGGCCTGCCGTGGCGTTCCAGCCTGCCGAAGATCGGCCCGATGGAGAAGGAGGGCCTGACCCGTACGTACGACGACCTCGGCAACGTGGTCAAGCTGGCGGGCACCTCCTCGCCGTCCGGAACCGTCCGCACGTACGTCGACCGGAGCACCTACTCGCCGTACGGCGAGGTGCTCAACCGCTGGCTCGGAACGCCGGTCGGGGACAAGCCGCAGGCGTACCAGAACTACGTCTACGACGACGCGACCCGGCGGCTGTCGGAGTTCTGGTTCGACCGCGACGGCAGCGTGCCGAACGTTGCCGCGGTCACGTACGACTACGACGAGATCGGCAACGTCCGTTCGATCGCCAACCGGCCCGTGGACGCGGACAACAACCCGCGTGCGGGTGAGGAAGACGTCCAGTGCTTCACCTACGACCACCTGCGTCGCCTGACCCAGGCCTGGACGCAGGTGGCCACCGAGTGCGCCGGTCCGTCCGCCGTGGGTGGCAAGGCGCCGTACTGGAAGACCTGGGCGTTCGACGAACACGGGTCGCGGACGGGCACCAGCGACAAGCTCACCGGCAAGACCTCGACCTACGGGTACGCGGCCGGTGCGCAGCCGCACGGCGTACGCACCATCACGACCGGTGAGCAGGTCGACCACTACGACTGGGACAAGCGCGGCAACCTGAAGTACCGCAAGGTGGGCGACCGCACCGAGACGTTCCAGTGGAGTCCGCACGGCAAGCTGACCAAGATCAGCGGGCCGGAGGGCGACACCACGATGGTGTACGACGTCGACGGCAACCGCATCGCGCGGATCGACCCGAAGGGGGCGGCCACCGCCTTCCTGTTCGGCAACGAGTACACCTCGTCACCGGCCAGCACCAGCACCACGCGGTACTACGAGCACGCCGGCGACACGATCGCGTCACGGACCGACACCACCAGCCGCAAGGGCGACATCATCTGGCTGGCGTCGGACGCCCAGGACTCCGCGACCTGGGCGGTCAACGCGGTCACCCGGGCCGCGACGATCAAGTACAACGACCCGTACGGCAACCCGCGTGACGGATCGGCGACCCCGCAGTGGCCCTCGGGTCAGCGCGGGTTCGTGGGCGGCATCAACGATCCGACCGGACTGACCCTGCTCGGCGCCCGGTTCTACGACCCGAGAACCGGCGCGTTCATCTCGGTCGACCCCGAGATCGACGAGCACGACCCGCAACGGCTCCACCCGTACGCGTACTCGAACAACAACCCGACGACGTTCTCCGACCCGGACGGCCTGTTCTGGGGTGCCATCAAGAACGGCATCCAGAAGACGGCCAGTGCGGTGGCGAACGGCGCCAAGGCGGCCACCAAGGCGGTGGTCGACAACGCCGGCACGATCGCGTCGGTGGCCGGCACCGTGGCGATGGTCGCGGCGGTGCTGCCCCCGCCCGCGCAGGTGGTCGCCGCTGCGGCCGGTGCGGTGGCGGCCGTCGCCGGAGCGATCGACACGGCCAAGTCCTGTGTCGGTGGTGACGTCGGCGGCTGTGCGTCAGGCATCGCCGGCATGGTTCCCGGCGTGCGGCAGGCCAAGAACGCCGCACGAGGTATCGGGCCGTTGAAGAACGCCGCGAAGGGCATCTTCGCCAAGGGCTGCAACAGCTTCCTGCCCGGTACGCGGGTGCTGATGGCCGACGGCAGCACCAAGCCGATCGAGGACGTCGACGTGGACGATCGGGTCGTCGCGCGGGACCCCGAGACCGGTGAGGACGGCATCCGTCCCGTCACGTCGCTGATCACGGGCACCGGTGAGAAGCAGCTCGTGAAGATCACCGTCGACGCGGACGGCGACGGCGCCGGGGACGGCACCGTGACCGCCACCGACGGCCACCCGGTCTGGGTGGACGACGAGCGGAAGTGGCTGGACGCCGGCGCGCTGAAGGCGGGCATGCAGCTGCTCACGCCGGACGGCGCCCGGGTCACGGTCATCGCGGTGGTCGCCTACGGCGCCGTCGCCACGGTGCACAACCTCGACGTCGACGACATCGACACGTACTACGTCGTCGCCGGTGGCACGCCGGTCCTGGTCCACAACGCGGAAGCCTGCTCGATCCTTGAGCACCGCGCCAAGGAGCTGCACGACCTGCGCCGGGACGGCACCGCGTCGGGCTACTTCGCGTGGAAGCTCGGCACGACGGCGATCGTCCGCAGCAAGAAGGTGCTGCCCGACGGCACGGTCACCTACGTCGACGTGGTCGCGGCCAACGGCAAGGGACTGACAGCGGCGCAGAGGGCGGCTCTGCGCGGCAACGAGGAAGAAGCGGTCAACTTCGACGACCTGCACGCCGAGATGAACGCCCTGAAGCACGCGGTGGACTCGAAGTACGAGCCGCTGCACGGCGCGGCGAGCCGCAACGTCTGCCCCTGGTGCGAGAACTCGATCCGGGACCGCGGCGGCCGGCTCACCGGACGCTCGAAGTGGCGGCAGGCGGTTCCTGCGGCGGGCGGCAAGAAGAAGTACCCGAAGGGGCAGCGCGGCTTCGAGATCTACCGCAACGGGCAACTCTGGGGCATCAAGGTGCACGGCGGCACCCTGCTGCTCTGAGCCCCGGGCTGCCCGGCGCTTGCGGCGCCGGGCAGCCCGCCCCCTCGTCGATAGGATGCCGCCGTGATTCGTGAGATGCGCTTCGTCGTGTCGGTGCCGGATGAGGTTTCCGCCTATGCCGTCGCCGAGAAGCTGGCCGAGCGCGGCCACCTGCTGGTCGCGGTACGGCAAGTGCCGAACGACCCGCTGGAGGGTCGCTTCGCCGGTTGGTGGCGAGCCCACTCGCTGGTCGTGGACCCGCCCTACGAGGGTCCGCTGGAGGTCTCACCGGCAGAGAAGAAGGCCGTCGCGGCCGTTGCCCGGAAGTACGGCGGGCAGGTCAACTCGGCGTGCGGCCAGTTTCCGGACCAGGCGATCGAGCGCTTCTCGCGGGAGGGTCTCGCGCACGAGCTCGACCGGGCCGAGGCCGACCGGATCCGCGCGGAGCTCGTCGGCGCGCAGACGGCCGCCGCGCCGTCTCTGCCCGCGCCTCCTGGACTCAAGTGTGGTGGTTTCCGTCGTCCCGCCGCCGATCTTCGCGCGGCCGCCGAGGTGGTGCCCTTCGAGGGCCGTACCTTCGACGGCGTGGGCGACCTGATCGCGGCGATCGCGGACGAAGCGTTCCCGCAGGGCTCGGTGGTGCCCGCCACCCCGGGCGCGGTGCCGCGGCTGGCCGCGCTGGCCGGCGCCGACGGGGTGAGCGACTTCTACCGGGCGATGACGCTCATGGTGCTGTTCCAGATGAGCACCGCGGGCCGGCGGCGGCTGGCCTACCAGGCGGACGCCCCGGAAGACGGCGGCGCCGAGACGCCCGCGGAGACAGCGACCCGGGCCGCGGTCGCGGCGGTGCTGCCCGGTCTCGCCGTGGGCCGCAGCGAACTGGCCGAGTTCCTCCTCGCCGGGCTGTCCGCGGCCACCCGGGAGGCGGGGGCCGGGATGCCGGCCAGCCTGGAGCGGACCGCCGGGCGGTACGCGGGCACCGCCCGCATCCCGGTGGTGAACCTGATCCGGGCCGTGGCCGACGGCGCCGAAGAGCCCATCCGGACAGCCACCGCAGCGGTGGCGGCCGCCCTGCCCGGGGTGGTCGACGGCCTGCAGAGCCCGAAGGCCACGGCCGAGGGGCGGGCACTCCACACGCTCGACACCGTGCTGCAGTGGGAGCTGGACAACGCTCGGCTGTCCAAGCTGGGCGCGGTCTTCGGTCCCCGCTGATGACCGCCGGCGTCGCTGGTGCCTTCCGCGGCCGACCTTCAGGTTCCCGAAGGGCCTCAGCCGCGTTTACGCCGCCCACGGGTGTGCCCGTGCGAAGCCCCGCTCGTCATGAACCCCCGCCGCGCCCGCCACGCCATCACCGACCCGATCGACACCGCGGACAGGATCGACCCCACCGCCGCGAACGACCCGATCGACCCGACCGAGGCGAACGACCCGATCGACCCGATGGACAGCGCCGACCCGGTCGACCCGATCGACAGCACCGACCCTTTCGACCAGATGCTCAGCACGGAACCCTCGGACTTGTAAGACAGGATCGAGTCCTTCGTCATCCGCCGATTATCGTCCTCCTCCCCACGTCGGCGCTGTCCCTGCCGCCCCTAGAAGTCTGAGAACAAATACGGCATCTGTCGCGGGAACATGCTGCTCAGAGCGCCGATGGCTGCTCCGTTGACCTGCCCCAGGCCGCGCGTGATCACCTCGATGGGGTCGAGAACCCCGTACAGCAAACCGCTGAACCCACCCACTGAGAGCGTCGCCGCCGGTTCAGCCACACCCTTGCTCACCGTGAGCCGCCCGCCCTCGCCGACCAGTCGCCACGATCCGCCCACGAACTCGTCGTTCGGGATCTCGATCGTCACGTCGCCGTCCCCGACCTCGGTGCCGCTGAGCGCCGGCATGTCGAGGACCCGCACCATCGCCCCGCCGTGCCGCGGAAAGTCCACCCGCCCCTCGGTCGTGACCTGGAAATCCGTGCCCCACAGCTCGGGCACCTCCTCGCTGCTCACCCGTACGCGCACCCGCGCGATCTGATCGACGTGCCGCCCGAAGAACTGCAGCAGCAGCGCCCGGCCCAGCGGCCCCGTGGCCAAAAGATCAAGACCTTCAAGATCCCCGCCGTACGACTTCACCTGGTAATCAACCGCCCCCACGGTCTCTCCGCCGGCCCGGGCGATCGCCACCCACCGCCTGTCGTCCCGGAACTCGGCCGCCCGTGTCTCGTCGTACACCGAGAACCCGTGCCGCTCCCCGAGCAGCCGCTGCTGCAGCGTGCGCCACTCGTCGAACCCCTCCCGCATCCGCAGCAGCTCGACCTCACCCGGCAACTCGACCCGGGTGAGGTGAGACAGACCTTCCGGGGCGAACGTCGCAATCCGGTGCCGCGGAATCCCGACATAACCAAACCGGGCGTAAAAGCTCGGCCGGAACGGATACAGAGCGCTGACGGTGTGCCCCTCATCGCGAGCCTGGCGCAGCAGCCGCTCAAGAACCCCGCGAACCAGCCCCCGCCGCCGCGCGCTCGGATGGGACGCGACCGAGGCGATGCCGGCCATGTCGTGCACCTTGCCCCGCACGTTCTGCCGCATCCGCAACGCCGCCGCCCCGGCCAGCGCCGTCCCGTTCTCCTCGGCGACGACGTTGATCGCCGTCTCGAAGAACTTCATGCGACGCGCGTACGCCGCGTCATCGTCCTCGGGCCAGGGCGAAGGCATGAACGCGTACGACTGAAGGGGGAACATGGCCGCCGTGCGCTCCGCCGCGCTGATCTTTCGGAACTCCATGGGCCCATCCAACACCGGGGAGCCCGTTCGCCGCCCGCCTGTTTTCCAGGCTGTGGATAACTCAGGGAACCCCCTGGTAGACCCTCCGCGGCGACGCGCCGGGGTACCCCGGTTTGGCAAGGCCCCAGGTGACCCGCTAATGTTTCTTCCGTCGCCAGGGCAGCCGCCCAGACCGACACGCGGACGTAGCGCAGCTGGTAGCGCATCACCTTGCCAAGGTGAGGGTCGCGGGTTCGAATCCCGTCGTCCGCTCGGAGAGGCCTTCACAGTCGTGCTGGGCCGGCTCGGTGGAGTGGCCGAGAGGCGAGGCAACGGCCTGCAAAGCCGTCTACACGGGTTCAAATCCCGTCTCCACCTCGGCAGTATGCTGTACCCAAAGGGCGATTGGCGCAGCGGGAGCGCGCTTCCTTGACACGGAAGAGGTCACTGGTTCGATCCCAGTATCGCCCACAAGTCCCCGAGGCCCCCCTGTCCGCGAACGCGCGGACAGGGGGGCCTCGTCATGCTGGCTCAGGGGGCCGAGCCCCCTGAAACCCCGCGGGGCGGGCTGCGCGAAGCGCGACTGGGATTGGCCGGCGGCACATGAAGGCGTCGCGCGGCGGCAGTCTTCCGCCGTGTCGAGTCGCTCGGCCGGCTGTGGCCGAGGCCGGGTCGCGCGAGGCATTGCCGCGAGCTGTCCGTCTGCCGGGCCCGAACTTCGGGGTTCCACCTGTCGCAGCAGATGCTGGCCACGGTCGCCGCCAAGCGGCAGATCCCCGACCCCGAACTCGTCGCCGAGGCGCGCTCCCGCAAGAGCTGGTAGATCCAGCGAAGCGGCACCGGCCCGCCGCTCATGCCCGCGACGCCTGCCGAGCGCTGCCCGGCAGGCCTCGTGCCGCTCAGACGCGCGATGAGCTTGGCGAATATGGTCGAGCAGCCGGCCTTGCCCGGCTTCGAAGTCGATCTGTCCGTAGGGTGCCATCTGTGACTGATTCCCGCGCGGTCAGGCTGGTGGCCGTTTCCCTGGACTGTCCTGACCCACAGCGGCTCGCCGACTTCTACCGGGGCCTGCTCGGAGGTCGCCGGCTCTGGGCGAAGGAGTCCAGCGTCGGCATCGAGGTGAGCGGGATGGTGCTGGTAGCGCAACGGGTCGCAGGTTATGTCCCCCCGGTTTGGCCGGGAACTGCGATCGTGCACCTCGACTTCACCGCCGACGATCTCGGGATGGCTGAGGAGCGGGCGGTGGCGCTCGGGGCCACGCTGCCCGAGCAGCCCGACCCGCGCTGGCGGGTACTGCTCGATCCGGCCGGCCATCCGTTCTGCCTGACCCCGTTCACGCCGAACTCGGTAGCCTGACCGACGCTTCGCAGCCGACCACATGCCCTTGACCGAGCCTGCAGACCAGGGCACGCTCCGCGGCGACGGGAACGCGGTTGACCTTGATGAAGCGAGCCTTGCGCTGGCCCGGCGGCAGTTGGGGACCAAATCAGTCGTCGATGTCGAGCAGGGCTGACAGCCTGCGCATGAGCGCGGGCTGGGGGCGGTAGTAGACCCAGCTGGCTCTGCGTTCGGCGGTGACCAGCCCGGACTCCTTCAGCACCCTCAGGTGGTGCGAGATCGTCGGGCCGGAGATTTCGAACGCCGGCGTCAGGTCGCAGACGCAGATCTCACCGCCGGGCGCGGACGCGATCATTGACATCAGCTGCAGGCGGATCGGGTCGCCGAGGGCCTTGAACGCCTGGGCCAGCGAACCGGCTGCCTCGGGCGGGATCCGGCTCTGGGCCATCGGTGCGCAGCAACCGTCCGCGTTCACGTCTACTACGGCGATCGGCTGACCTGATTTTGACATGCTTCGAGGTTGACAGGTGTCGAAACCGCGTGCAAGTGTCGGTTTCGACAAACGTCAAGTTCGATGAATGTCGAATCCGGCTCGTGCCGCCGCCGGTGCGACGTCGTCTTCATCAGATGCTGCGGCACACCATCGACTAGGAGTTGCTCGCATGACCGAGCTCGGCACTTTGCCCATCGCTGTCATCGGCGCCGGACCCGTCGGCCTGGCCACCGCCGCTCACCTGGCCGAACGTGGCCTGCCGTTCGTGGTCCTCGAATCCGGCGAGCAGCCGGCCGCGGCCGTACGTTCCTGGGGTCACGTCCGGCTGTTCTCGCCCTGGCGTTACAACATCGACGCCGCCGCGGCCCGCCTGCTCGCCGACGCCGGATGGGTGCGTCCCGACAATGACAAGCTGCCGACCGGCGAGCAGTTGGCCGCTGACTACCTGCAGCCGTTGGCCGACCTGCCCGCGCTCAAGCCGCACGTCCGCTACCGCGCGCGGGTCGCCGCCATCACCCGGCTGGGCCTCGATCGGCTGCGCAGCACCGGCCGCGAGGAGACCCCGTTCCTGATCCGCCTGGCCGACGGCGAAGACGTCCTGGCCCGCGCGGTCGTCGACGCCTCCGGCACCTGGAGCACCCCGAACGTGCTGGGGGCCTCCGGGATCCCCGCCCACGGCGAAGCCGAAGCCGCGGCGTACGTGGAAACCGCTCTTCCCGACGTGCTCGGACGGGACCGGGAGCGTTTCGAGGGCCGCCGGATTCTGGTCGTCGGGTCCGGGCATTCCGCGGCCAACACGTTGCTGTTGCTGGCCGGCCTGCCCGGCACCGCCGTGACATGGGCGATCCGCGCCACGTCGCCGGCCCGTACGTACGGCGGCGAATCCGCTGACGCGCTGCCCGCCCGCGGCGCCCTGGGGTCCCGGCTGCGCGAGCACGTCGAGTCCGGCGCGATCGCCCTGCTCACCGGGTTCAACGTCCAGAAACTGACCGCCAACGGCGACAGCGTCGAGGTGTCCGACGGCGCCCGCGCGATCACCGTCGACCGGATAGTGTCAGCCACCGGCTTCCGCCCCGACCACACCGTCGCCGCGGAACTGCGTCTCGACCTCGACCCGATCATGGGCTCTACCCGTGCCCTCGCGCCGCTGATCGACCCGAACCAGCACTCCTGCGGCACCGTTCCGCCGCACGGGGTCGACGAGCTCACCCACCCGGAGGCCGGCTACTACGCGATCGGTTCCAAGTCGTACGGGCGCGCGCCGACGTTCCTGATGGCCACCGGCTACGAGCAGGCCCGTTCGGTGGTGGCGGCGCTGGCCGGCGACTGGGCGGCCGCCCGGGACGTACAGCTCGACCTGCCCGAGACGGGGGTCTGCTCGAGCAACGTGCCGCTGGACGCCGACACCATCGAAGCCGAGGAGGGCGGCTGCTGCGGCACTCCGGCAGCCGTGACCGAGCCGGCCGGACGAGGACTGGCGACCGGCATCGAGGGCGGGCTGCTCCGTGCCCCACTCGCCGTGATCGGTGCGCCGGCCAAGTCCGGCGAGCGGGCCGGTGGCTGCTGCGGCTGACGTGACGTCCAGCAGCACGGTGGCCGCCGACCGGAATGGCGGCGGCCACCGGAGCCGTGCCGGTGCGATCGTCGCCGCCCTGGCGGTCACCCAGACAGTCGGCTACGGCACCCTCTACTACGCCTTCGCCGTCCTCCTCGTCCCCCTCGCCACCGAACTGGACGCCTCCACCACCGCGGTCACCGGCAGCTTCACCGCCAACGTCCTCGCCTCCGCTGCCGTGGCCATCCCCGTCGGCCGCCTGCTCGACCGGCACGGCGGCCGCGCGCTCATGACCGCCGGATCCGTCGGCGGCGCCGTACTGCTGATCGTCTGGTCCCAGGTGGACAGCCTGTGGCAGCTCTACGCCGTGCAGATCGGTATCGGCCTCGCGTCGGCAGCCTGTTTGTACGAAGCGGCCTTCGCCGTCATCATCGCCTGGCACAGCGCCCGGCGACGCTCCTCGGCGCTGCTTGCCCTGACCGTGGTCGCCGGGTTCGCCAGCACGATCTTCATGCCGCTGACCGGCTGGCTCATCGAGCAACACGGCTGGCGGAGCACACTGCTGATCCTCGCCGCCATCCAGGCCGTCCTCACGGTCCCGCTGCACGCGATGGTCGTTCGGCCCGCTCCGTCCGTACCCCGAACACCTCCCGAAGCCGAAGACGACCAGCCCGTACGGCTGAAGGCGGTTCTCACCGATCGCGGCTTCTGGCTTCTCGGCGTCAGCTTCACCGCCCACACCGCAGCTGTCGCCGCCGTCGGCGTTCTCCTTGTCGCCGCGCTCATCGCCTGGGGTCACTCAGCCGCGTTCGCCGCCACCACCGCCGGCCTGTTCGGCGTCCTGTCAGTGGCCGGTCGACTGGTCTCCACCGGCCTGCAACGCCGATTTCGCACCACCAGGGTGGTCGCCACCATCTTCATCCTGCAAGGCACAGGCGCAGCCGCGCTCGCGTGGTTCGGGCGGGACGCGACCGCCGCGATCATCGCGATCATCGGTTTCGGGCTCGGCTTCGGGGTGGGCAGCATCGCCAAGCCGTTCCTGCTCGCCGAGCGTTACGACACCCGACGCTATGCCACGATCGCCGGGATCCTTGTCGTCCCGACGACCGTCGCCAAGGCCGTGGCCCCTCTGGCCGCCGCGGCCCTGCACACGGCAACCGGTGGCTACACGAGCGTCTTCCTCACGACCACGGCGGTCTGCGTGATCGCCGCCGCGGCTCTCCTCGGCATACCCGCCACACGTCCCGGACACTGAGATCAGGATGTCGGGTATGGGTGCCGCCGGGCCGGGATCAGCCGGCGACCGGCTCCGGGTGGAAGTGGACCTTGCCGTTACCGCTCGTTTCGCCTGCTCGATGGAGGCCCGCATCCGGGCGCCCAAGGGATTGGTGGTCTGGTCTGCCCCGCCCGTTCCTGACCTCGGGTATTGACGAAGATCGGTGCGGAAAACATACTCCGGGGGCCACATGGGCACATCACGGGGAGGCACTACATGCGGCGTCACTTCACCCTGCGCAGAACCAGCGCTGTCCTGCTGCTGGCCGGGCTCGCCCTGGCCGTCCCGAACGCGGCCGCGGCCGCCGACGAGGACCCGCCGGTGCAGGCCTCTGTCGCCTCGGCACGGGCGACGATCGCCGGTTATCCGGTCTGGGCCCACTTCAACGATCCACGGACGGCCGGCGGCGACGACAACACCATTCATCTCGAGCTGGAACGGCTCATCAACAACGCGCCGACGGGCTCCACGATCCGCGGCACCATCCATTCGCTGAGCATCGACTCGGTTGCCAAGGCGTTGACCAACGCCGAGAACAACCGTCAGGTCAATGTCTACATCGTCATTGACGGCAAGAACCTCGACTCCACCGACAGCGGCGTGGCCGAGCTGAAGAAGTTGAAGAACCACAAATTCTGCACGTACGGCTCGGGGCGGGCCTGCATCAGCACCAGCGCTGACGGTGACATGCACACCAAGATGTTCACCTTCACCGCCACCAAGGACCCGAGCGGCGTCGACCGCACCAACGTCTCGTGGTTCGGCTCGGCCAACCTGACCTATCAGACCGGGCCGAGGTCGTTCAACAACACCATCACCGTGTACGGCGATGCCGCGCTGATGAACGGCCTGAACGCCAACTTCAACGACATGTACAACCGGCGCCACTATTCCGGGAACGACTACTACGACGCCGATTCCGGGCGCGGCTACTACCAGGCGGCCGCGGCCGACGCGTACGCCTCGCCGGAGGCCGACGGCCAGACCGACACGATCAACACGCGGCTCAACGACGCCACCCCGGACGCGGACTGCCGGCTGCGGATCGGCATGTCGTTCGTCACCGCGGGCCGGCCCCGCATCACCAGCCTGGTCAAGCGGTTCGCGAATGCCGGCTGCAAGGTCTGGATCGTCGTGGGCTCCACCGACGCCAAAGAGATCAACATGACGAAGAGCGTCTACACCGAGCTCCTCGACGCGGGCGTGAAGATCCGCCGGATGGACATGGTGCACGACAAGTTCTTCGCCCTGTACGCCAAGTTCGGCTCGGCCTACCAGTACCGCGTCTACACCGGCTCGCAGAACTGGAGCCAGGACGCGCTCAGCGAGAACGAGGAGATCTTCGTCAAGATGGCGCCCGAGTCGGGCTCCACGCACCCGCTGTACGACGGTTTCTACGCGCACTTCAACGACGCCTACAACTACGGCGTCACGTGCACCACGTCGAACTACCCGTGTAAGAGCTGACATCGTCCGCCGGGGCCGTTTCCTCCTTTTCCCGGCCCCGGCGGACGATCCACAAAGGCAACACCGGCGTCCGTTCGAACGAAGGCTTCCGGCCGCGCTGTTCGCTACAAATGGTCGACCTCACCGATCGGAAAAGGACCTCCATGCGAAAGCTCTTCGTTTCCCTGGCCGTCACGGCCACAGTGTTCGGAATCGGCGCGGCCCCGGCCGAGGCCGCGACGAAGCCGGTGCTTTTCACCTACGTCTACGTCGACTCGCCGGGCAAGGACGACCGGAGCGCCGCGAGCCTCAACAAGGAGTACTTCCGGATCACCAACCAGCTCAACCGCCCGGTCGGCCTCAAGGACTGGTCGGTCAAGGACGCCGCGGGCAAGGTGTTCCGGTTCGGCAACGTCACGCTGCCGAAGAAGGGCTCGTTCATCGTGCACACCGGCAAGGGCACGCAGGGCAAGCCGGCCGGCCACTTCTACTGGGGCTCGGGCAACTACATCTGGAACAACACCGGCGACACCGCCACGCTGCGCAGCCCGTCGGGCGCGACGATGGACACCTGCAAGTGGAAGAAGGTCGTCACCACCAAGTGCTGACGGGACGTCATCGCAGGCCGCCGAGGAGCGCGGCCAGCGCGGCGTCCGAGGCGTCCAGGGCAGCGCGGTCGTACGTGCTGCCCGCGGCGACCAGCTCGGCTGCCCCCGTACGGTCGAACAGCTCGGCCAGGCGGCTCTCGACCTGGGCCGGCGTGCCCGCGATCGCCGCCGCGACGGTCTGCTCGACGTACTGCTGCTGACGTGCCGTCTTGGCAGCTTTCCGCGCGACGTCCACCGGTTCCAGTGGCGGGAAGACCCCGGTCGTACGGCTTTGGGCCATCGCCCACGCCTCGGGGAGCAGCAGCTCGGCGGCCTCCTCGGCGGTGCCGGCGACCAGCACGTCGAGGCTGATCGACACCCGCGGCTCGGGCTGCTGAACCGACGGCCGGAAAGCCTGCCGATAGCCGGCCAGCGCCTCCAGCCCGGGGGCCGGATCACCGCCGACACCCAGGATCGGCCCGCCGACGATCACCGGCAGCCCGAGTTCCGCCGCGACCCGCAGCCCGCTGCCGGTGGCGAGCACGTGCAACGGCACCGCACCCTCCGGCCGTGGATGCAGACCGACCTCCGAGGTGCCGTCGAGGAAACCCCGCAACTCGACGAGGTCGGCGGTGAAATCCCGGTCGACCTGACGTAACGCGCGGCGTACCGGCGGGGTGAACCCGGGCGATCGGCCCAGGCCCAGGTCGACCCGGCCGGGCGCGAAGGCCGACAGGGTGGCGAACTGCTCCGCCACCACCAGCGGCTGGTGGTGCGGCAACATCACCCCGGCCGACCCGATCCGCACGGTGGACGTCGCCCCGGCAACAGCGGTCAGAAGCACTGCCGGGGCGGCGCCGGCAATCCCGGGGACGCCGTGGTGCTCGGCTACCCAAAATCGGTCATACCCCAGCTGCTCGGCCCTCGCCGCGCGGGCGACCGAGCCGCGGAGCGCTTCCGGCTCGGGTTCACCGGCCCGGGTCCGCGACCGGTCCAGCAGCGACACGCGGTTGATCACCCTCAGTACAGCGTCGCCCTGCTGGGGCTTGTTCCCGGGACTACTTTTGAGGCTCGTGCAACTTTTGGGACCGGTGGCGCCGTTCTACCTCCGCCATAAAGGAGGCAGTCGACTTGAAAGCCGAAGACGAGCAGGCGTTCCGCGAGTTCGTGACGTTCCAGCTGCCCCAACTGCGGAAGCTGGCGTACATGACCTGCGGGGATTGGCACACGGCGGAGGATGCCGTGGCCAACGTGCTGGCGAAGCTCTATCCGCGCTGGCGCAAGCTGGAACGGCCCGACCTGTACGCCAAGACGATGGTGTACCGCGCAGCGATCGACGAGACACGCAAACCGTGGCGCCGCGAACGGGCCTCCGGTGATGCCATGCCGGACGTCGCGCACCGGGATCCGGCCGGCGCGGCCGACATGCGGCTGCGGCTGCGGGACGCGCTCGGCGCGGTGCCGCCCCGCCAGCGTGCGGCGGTCTTCCTCCGGCACTACCTCGGCCTGAGTCTCGAGGAGACGGCCGGGGTGCTCGACTGCAACGTCGGAACGGCGAAGAGCCAGACCTCACGCGGCCTGGCCAAGCTGCGCGAACTGCTCGCCGCCGACCGCATCAACCTCACCGGGGAAGCGATAGAGGAGTGGACCAATGCAGTTGCATGAATTCGTGGACACGGTGACGGCCGACGAACCGCCCCTGTCGCGCAGCGCGGACGACATCATCCGGGCGGGCCGCCGGGCTCAGCGGCGCCGCCGGGCCGGGTTCGCCTCGGCCGGCGCGGCCGGTCTCGTCGCCGTCGTGGTGGCGGGCTCGTTCGCGCTGTCGTCATCGTCGGGCAGCGAGCGCAAGACGCCCGGCACCGCCGCTCCGGCCGCGCCGGCCAAGGCCGCCACCTGGACCGACGCGCCGCCGTTCAGCTTCACGTTCCAGGGTTTCGACGCCGGCAAGTTCCACGTGCAGGACCCGATCGTGACGTCCACGGCGTACCAGATCGCCTCGGTCTACATGGACGGCGCGGAGTCCAACGACAAGCCCTCGACCGACGACGGCGAGGAGGCCAAGTCGCGCGAGGAAATGCTGCAGCGCAAGCGGAACGCGAAGCCCTCGCTGTACGCGTACCTGACCCTGTACCGGCCGGGCGCCTTCGACCCGTCCGGGATCAAGGACGGCAAGAACACCACCGTCGGCGGGCGGCAGGCCGTGCAGGCGACCCTCCCGGTCGGCCTCGAAGCCGGGAGCCCGACCGACCCGGCCAACAAGCTGCTCGCCTGGGAGTACACCGCCAACGCCTGGGCCACCGTCACCTCGATCTCCAGCCGCGCCGAGTCGCCGTCCTTCGCCGACCTGAACGCGCTGGTCGGCGGGCTCAAGCCGAGCAAGCCGACCCCGGCCACCCTGCCGTTCACGGTCGGTTACGTGCCCGCCGGCTACCAGCCCGTGCAGACCGGCACACACGCCCTGCCCGGCCTCAACGGCATCGCCATGGCCCGCGGCGGCGACTACGGCGGCGCGACCTACGCCAAGCCGGCCCCCGCCACGACCGGCCTGTCGGCGCCGTTCGACGAGGCCACCGAGGCCGGCATCAAGGGCAGCTTCAGCATCTTCGTCACACCGAGCAGGAACTCCAACCAGAAGGCGCGGGCCGGTCAGACGGCCTGCTACGACAACGGTTTCTGCAACGTGTGGAGCGCCGACGGCAAGACCCAGGTTCAGGTCAGCAACCAGGACACCGGCGCCAACCTGCCCGAGTCGGAGCTGAAGAAGATCGCCCGCTCGGTCAAGCTCGCCACCGTCACCGACCAGACCACGTGGCACCCGGCGGCCGAGGCCCTCAAGCCCTAGGGGTCACGGGCTGGCTCTGCCCACCTTCCAGTAGCCCAGGAAGGCGATGTCGGACTTGGGGACCCGGCGGTCGCTGACAAGATGTCTGCGCAGGCCCGTGGGGAGCGCGGATTCGCCCGCGGCCCAGGTGTAGAAGGGGCCGGGGCGTAACCGCGCTTCCCGTACGGTCCGGAGGGCGAGTGTGCCCGGTTTGGCCGACGCGTCGTTGCGCGGAAGCCAGTGGATCCTCGACCCGGCGGGCGCGGCGACCTCGGGGCGTACGTCGTCGTCGGTGGGCACCTCGAGGAAGACCTCGGCGGGCAGCTCGTCCGGGGACTGTTCCAGGATCGCGAGAACGGCCGGCACGGCGCTCTCGTCGCCGACGAGGAGTTGCCAGGTCGCGTACGGGGGTGGTCCGTAGCAGTAACCCTCGTCGAGGAAACTGACCTTGTCCCCGGGCTGGGCCCGCAGCGCCCAGTCCGGACCGGGGGCGCCCTCGTGCACGGCGATCTCGATGTCGAACGCGTTGATCTCCGGCCGGAAGCGGCGGATCGAGTACAGGCGTACGCGCGGGCGTTTCGCTGCCGGCAGGCGGACGTAGTGGAGCATCCACCGTTCGCCGGTGGGCAGAACCACTGTGTCGTCGCCGAAGAACAGACGGCCGGCCTGGTCGTACCCGGACTGCTCGAGATGCCGGAAGTCGTCCCCGCCCACCGTCACGGACACGAAATGTGGGCTGATCCGCTCGCGTCGCTGGACGGTCAACCCCAGCATCCGCCGGCGGCGCGGACGCCGATACTTGCCTGCCATCCCGATGGCCTCTTCCAGACTGGTCACCATGGCCTCCTCACGCCTCGGAGGCCATGGTCGCCGCGTCGGCGCATGCCCGGCCACCGGTAAGCTGACGTCTTGTGCCGGAAACCCGCCAACCTTCCACGCTCCATGCTCTGACCCCTCAGGGGAGCGCGTGGCTGCCCGACGGCTACCACCTCGAGACCCACCGCCACGCCCATGGCCAGCTGGTCTACGCCGCCGCCGGAGTTGTCGCCACCACGACCGAACGGGGAACCTGGATCGCGCCCGCCAACCGGATGACCTGGACGCCGCCCGGGTTCGACCACTCACACCGCTTCTACGGCCGGGCCGATGCCCGGCTCGTCGCCGTTCCGGCCCATCGATGCGACGAACTCGCCGCCCGACCCGCCGTGTACGCGGTCAGCCCGCTGCTGCGCGAGGCCGTCCTGGCTCTGACCGGCCGGCCGGAAACCCGTCCCGGCGCCCACGAGCGACTGCACGCGGTCATTGTCGACGAGCTCACCGAAGCCCCCGAGCAGGCCTTGCACCTGCCCGAACCCCGCGACGACCGGCTCCGCGCGGTCACCGGCCTGTTGCACGCCGATCCCGGCCGTGCCGCAACCCTGGCCGAGCTGGGCCGGGCCGCCGGCGCGAGCGAACGCACGCTCAGCCGCTTGTTCCGCAGCGAGCTCGGCATGAGTTTTCATCGCTGGCGCACGATCCTGCGCATCCACTACGCCGTGCACCACCTCACCGACGGCGTCTCCGTCACCGCCACCGCGGCGGCCTGCGGCTGGTCCAACCCGTCCAGCTTCATCGAGGCCTTCACCGAGGTGGTCGGCCAGAGCCCCGGCCGCTACCAAGCCGACCTGCGCGGGCGCTGAAGCCGTGGGCGGCGCTCACCCGATCCTGGCGGGCTCGGCGGGCTTCAGCTGCTCGCGGGGGCCGCGGACCAGCACGAAGTAGGCCGACGCCAGGCAGAAGATGACGGCGGCGGTGAACACGTTGACGCGTACGCCGAAAAAGGTGTTGGCCGCGTCGATGCGGAGCAGCTCGATCCAGAGCCGGCCCGCGGTGTAGCCCATCACGAAGAGCGCGAACGCCCGGCCCCGGCCCAGCTGGAAGCGGCGGTCGACGGCCCAGACCAGCGCGGCCACGCCGAGGTTCCAGAGCGCCTCGTACGCGAAGACGGGGTGATACAGATCGGGGTGGAGCCGGCCGGTCGACATGTCGTGGATCTCCAGGCCCCAGGGCAGCGTGGTGATCCGGCCGTAGACCTCGTTGTTGAACCAGTTGCCGAGCCGGCCGATCGCCTGGCCCACCGGCAGGCCCACCGCCAGGGCGTCGCCCAGCACGGTCAGGGGGATGCCGAGTTTGCGGGCGGCGATCCAAGCGCCGGCCGCGCCGCCGATGACGGCGCCCCAGATGCTCAGGCCGCCCTCCCAGATGTAGAGGGCGCTGATCGGGTCGCCGCCGGAGCCGAAGTACGCCTGCGGTGACGAGATCACGTGATAGAGCCGTGCGCCGACGATGCCGGCGGGCACCGCCCATGTGGCCACGTCGAGCGTCGTGCCGGGGGCCGCGCCTCGCGCTCGCAGGCGTTTCTCCATGATCAGGCCGGCGACGACGATGCCTGCCACGATGCACAGCGCGTAGGCCCGGATCGGCACGGGACCGAGATGCCAGACTGCCGTGGACGGGCTGGGGATGCTCGCGAGGTTCACGCCCGTCGACCTTAGGCCCATCTGCTGTTACGGGGCTGAGAGAGCGGCGCGACGGCATCGAGGATCCGGAAGACGGCCATCACCGCCTGTGGCCGACGTACAGCCGGCAACAAACCCTCGCGGTGGGCGACGGTCAAGACACCGGAGTCGGTTTTGGAATCTCCGCGAGGTAATACGCCGCTGCCGTGCGAAAGTCCTCAGCCACCGGTAGGGCAGCGTCGCGCAACGCCCTCCGCCAGGCCGCGGCCTTGGCGACCCGCCCGACGTGACAGGCCAGTACGGCCGACCGGCGCAGCGACTCCATCGGGGCCAGGTCGGACCACACCTCGAGATACGCGTCCCGCAGCCCGGCGAGCTCCTCGGGGGTGGTCGTGAAGAAGTACTGCGCCGACTGCAGAGCGACCAGCAAGCAGCCGAACGGATGCGCGACGGCCGCATCGCCCCAGTCGAAGAAACGGTTCCCCGGAAAGACGTTGGCGTCGTGCAGATCGTCGTGCTGCAGCGAGGCCGGCACCCCGTCGGCGGCCAATTCCGCACACCATTTCCCGTACGTGGTGACGTCCACCTCGCTGTCCACGGCCGTCTCGGCCAGCAACGCCCGCAGCACCTCCGGCAGCGTCTCGGGACGCATGTCGGGAACGCCCAGCGCCGTCATGTCGTGCGCCTTCGGGGCCAGGGTGCGCTGCAGAACCGCGTACGCCCGAAGCATCTCCCGCCACGCGAGAAGCCGTGCCTCCCGATCGTCGGGAAGCGTCTCCCGCAGGGTGGGCCCGGAATCGGCGGTGAGCAGCCATCCGCGTTTCTCGTCGACAGCGAGCGGCGTCAATACGGAATGCGGCGCCCACTCGCCGAGCGCCGCGACCAACCCGGCCTCGTACGCGCAATCCATGGTGTTCGCCTTGAACCAGCGCACCCCGGCGGTGGTGGGCGCCTTGTGCGTGACCGACCACGGGCGAACCCGTACCTCCTCGATCTCCCCGGTGACCGGGGCGCCGAGGCGGTCAAGGCTCTCGCGGATCCAGGAATGAGCCGCCGCCCGCCAGCGCGGGTCATGCCAGTCGTTCGCACGCATGCACCGGGACTTTAGGCCGTACGCCATCATGAAGCGATGCCACAGGGTCTGTCCTACGCCGACGCCGTTCGCATTCTGGGTGGTTCCGGCCCGCTCGCCAAGGCCGTCGACAATCTGCTCGGCGGCGCGCTCTCGGTGGCGACGGCCGGCGGCAGCGATCTCGCGGTCAGCCTGTTCGACGCGAAGACCGAGGTGGTCCGGCTCGGCACCCTGGTTTCCAGTTCGCTCAACGATTCCGTACGGGGTCTGGGCCGTTACGAACGCAGCGAGCGTCTGCAGGCGGCGCATGCCGTGCTGGTGGTGGCCGCTTTCTTCGAGTCGGTCGACGAATGCCTGACCGCGGCCGGGATCGAAACCGTCGAGTTCAGCCGCGACGACCAACTGCGATTGGTGGGTGACCCGGCCGAGGGAAAGCTGATCGAGCGGGTGCTCTCCACCCGCGTCCCGCTGCCGTCCGCCGATCTGCCGTACGAGCGCCTGTTGTCGGCGTTGCTCGACTGGTTCCTGCGGACGGCCGACACGATGCGGGCCCACGTCACCGGGTACGCGGTCTGGGAGCAGGCCGAAGAGGGCCGCCGCATGCAAGCGGACGGTCTGCTCCGCCGTCGGCTGCCCGAGCTGGCCGTCGAACGCTACGACGAGGCCCACCGCCGCCTGGCCGCGGAGATCCCCGAGTTCGCGTTCTGGTCCTCCCGGCTGGAGGCGCGAGCGGCCACGCGGGGGCTCGAACGGCTGGAAGTCCTGCTGATCGAGGTCACCTCCGGCCGCGACCCGAGCCGCCATCGGGCCACACTGGCCCGCGCCTACCGGGCCGATCTCGACCGGCCCGTGCTCGGCGGCGAGAACGGCGAACTGCGGCTGCCCGCGCTCGGGGCCGCGTACCTGGATCCGATCTTCCGCGTACGCGCGGCCGGACCGGGCGCCCGGCCGGCCGACGACCACTGGTGGGCCGAGGCCGGGAACCGCGCCGACGTCGCCGGGTTCCTCGCGTCGTACCTGACGACGACCCAGGCCACCGAGGCGCCGCTGCTGCTGCTCGGCCAGCCCGGCGCGGGCAAGTCCTCGCTCACCCGGATCCTGGCCGCGCGCCTGCCCGCCGCCGACTTCTTCGTCTGCCGGGTGGTGCTGCGGGACGTGCCGGCCGAGGCCGAGGTGCAGGACCAGATCGAGCACGCCGTACGCGCGGCGATCGGTGAGACGGTCTCGTGGGCCGAAATGGTCCTGTCGTGCGACGGCGCGCTGCCTGTGGTGCTGCTCGACGGCTTCGACGAGCTGCTGCAGGCCACCGGGCTGCACCAGTCCGACTACCTGCAGCGGGTGGCCGCGTTCCAGCAGCGCGAGGCGGCGCTCGGGCGGCCGGTCGCTGTCATGGTCACCAGCCGGGTCGCGGTGGCCGACCGGGCGCGTCTGCCCGCCGGCGCGCTCGCCGTCCGCCTCGAACCGTTCGACGACACGCAGATCGAGCGCTGGCTGACCGTCTGGAACGCCTCGGCCGCCGAGCCGCTGAGCCCGGACACGCTGCGGCCGCTGCGGCACCTCGCCGAACAGCCGTTGCTGCTGCTCATGCTCGCGCTGTACCACGCCACCGGGAACCCGTTGCAGGCCCTCGACGGCGGTCAGCTCTACGAGCGGCTGCTCGCCTCCTTCGCCGAACGCGAGGTCCGCCGCCTGC
The DNA here is from genome assembly GCF_004362215.1 of Paractinoplanes brasiliensis. Taxonomy (NCBI): domain Bacteria; kingdom Bacillati; phylum Actinomycetota; class Actinomycetes; order Micromonosporales; family Micromonosporaceae; genus Paractinoplanes; species Paractinoplanes brasiliensis. The sequence continues at coordinate 5,168,704 of NZ_SNWR01000001.1, forward strand.
ACGCCGGGCAGCCCGACCATTTGATGCCGGCCCTGGTCGAGCAGGAGCTGTTGCGGCTGTCGGTGGTCGCGTTCGCGATGTTCCACCGCCTGCGCCTGTGGGTCACCGAATCCGAGCTCGACGCCGACCTGGCCGGGCTCGGCCTCACCCCGTCCCGGCCCGGCCGCACCGAGGCCTTCCGCACGCCGCTCACCGCCGGGCAGGAGATGATCGGGCGCTTCTTCTTCATCCAGCGTGCGCAGGCCGTCCGCGACGATCAAACCCTTCAGACGTACGAGTTCCTGCACGCCACGTTCGGCGAGTACCTCGTGGCCCGGCTGGTCGTGCAGGCCATCCGCGACACCGAGGCGCGTGAGCGGGCGAGCACCCTGGCCTTGCGGATGGGACCGGCCCCCGACGACGACCTGCTGCGCTCGCTGCTCGGGTTCACGTCGCTGACCGCGCGCGCCACGGTCCTGCCGTTCCTCGCCGAACAGCTCGCCGGACCCGACCGTGAGCGCCTGCGGGAGTGGCTGGCCGGGCGCACGAGCCAGGCGGTGACACGTCCCACGTACACCGAAAGCGGTTATCGCCCCGTGGACAAGCGCGTCGACCATTGGATGGCGACCTACTCGTTCAACCTGCTGCTGCTGACCCTGGCGTGCGGCGATGAGCTGCGGGCGTCCGAACTGTTCACCAAGACCGACGACCCGGCGTACTGGATGCGCGGCGCGGCACTGCAGTGGCAGGCGGCCGTCCCCAGCGACATGTACATGGACGCCGTCGAAGTCCTCAAGGTCACCCGGGTCCGGCATGAGGGCAAACGCGACATCGTGCTGAAACTCGCCCTCGACTGGACCGCCGACCCACCGGACCCGATGGACGTCGCCTGGTTCAACAACCACCCGCGGGGCACTTCACGTCCGCACGTCTACCGCTCGGATTTCGAGCTGCACACGTTGCTCCGGTCCATGCACCTGAGCAACTCTCTCGGCGACAACACCCTCTTGCACGCGCTGGAGCCGCTGCTCGAACGGTTACCCGCCGGACTCACCACCTTCGTCACAGTGAACGGAGTGGAGCAGTCGGTTGCGCGTGGCCTGGTCGAATTGTGGCTGTCATCCGTCTCCGAGGACGAACTCCCGGAGGAGCGGATCGCGCGTTATGCACGGATGGCTGATGCGATCAAATTGGTCAACTCAACCCGGACGGGCTACTCCAAGCTGACCCCGCTGTTCCTGCAGGCGTTGTGCGCCGACATCGAACGCCTTCCGGGCGAGCTGGTCAGCCACCTGGCGAGCGACGTTGTGCTCAGTGAACTGACGTCGTCCAACCGAGCTGCCGAACTGGCTCTCCAATGTCTGCTGCATCCCAAGGTGGTCGGTTTGTCTTCGTCTGCGGAGCCGTTGATCGAGTTGATTCTGGACCACGTCGGAACACTCGACGAGCGCCTGGCCATCTCGGCACTCCATGCCGTTCTCGACGGCGGTACCGACGCCGAATACGTTCGCGAGGTCGTGGCCCGGCTGAAAATCGATGACCGCACGCGGTTGGCTGCGTTGGAAGGGCTCGATCCGAGGTTGGCCGAGCGCCTCGACGCTTTCCGCTGACCCTCAGCCGGTGACCTTGGCCGCCTCGTACGACCGCGCCACGATCTCGCGCAGCGCCGACTGGTCCGCCTCGTCGACCCGTTTCACGTACAGGCAGCCTTTGCCCACGGTGTGCGGCCCGAGGCGTTCGAGCAGATCCCCGTACGCGTCCAGGTAGCCGGTCAGATAGAGCACGGTCTGCGCCTTGCGGGGCGCGAACCCGACCGCCGCGACGTCGCCCTCGCGGCCCGACTCGTACCGGTAGCGCCGCGAACCGAACCCGATGATGCTGCTGCCCCACATCGCGGCCGGCTCACCCGTGACCTCGCCCATCAAACCGACGAGCAAGCGCGCGTCACTGCGGCGCCGTACGTCGCCGATCGTGTCCAGAAAAGCCTCGACATCGTCGTCAGCCATGGGTTCAGGGTGTCACAGGAACCGGCCCGGACGGGAACTGACGAAAAGCTGTCCGCCAAGACTCAACCGCGACATGACCACGGCCTAGGCTCGGCGCATGACCCGCATCCTGCTGATCTCGGGCAGCACCCGCGAGGACAGTCTGCAGACCGCCGCGCTGCGCACTGCCGCCCGTTTCGCACCGGACGACATCAACGCCGGCCTGTTCGAGGGCCTGCTCGGCGTGCCCGCGTTCGTGCCCGGCGACCCGAACCCGCACGACACCGTGGTGCTGCTGCGCCACCAGGTGCGCATCGCCGACGCCGTGCTGATCAGCACCCCGGAGTACGCGGGCACCGTGCCCGGCAGCCTCAAGAATCTGCTCGACTGGCTCATCGAGGACAACCTGCTGGACGGCAAGCCGGTGGCCTGGCTCTCGGTCTCCGGCGAGGGTGAGGACCACGGCGCCCGCACCACCCTGGAAACCGTCTTCAGCCACACCAACGCCAAGGTCCTGCGCGCCGCCTGCATCCGGGTCCCGATCGACCCCGGCACGATCGACGGCTCCGGCCTGATCACCGACGCCCGCCTGCACCAGGCGCTGCAGGACGCCTTGCAGGCCCTGGTCCGCGTCCTCAACATGAGCGACGCCCCGCCCCGCCCGGCCTGGCAGCACTATTCGAGCGTCTTCCCGGTCATCGAACGCCGTGACTCGGCCGGCCTCCCCGACTGGCAGGCCGGCTGACCGCGCGGCGCCTGCTTCGACGGCCGGCTGACTGCCGGAGGCCATTGATCTCCGGGTGGAATTTTCACCAATACTGCAACAGCTACTCGTCGATCACCGCCTGGATCGCATCACCTTGGCGCATCCTGCGCCACTTCGCGCTTGATTGCTGTGCAAACGCACAGCAGAATGGCCGTCAACAGGGGAGGATGGCAACGATGCGATCTTTGGACGGGACCGACGCGCGCATTCTGCTGGCGCTCGACGCCGACCCCGACGCCACCGTCGTCGCCCTGGCCGAGCGGCTGTCCATGTCCCGCAACACCGTGCAGGCCCGCCTGCGCCGGATGCGGGAGTCCGGCGCTCTGGGGGCGTATTCGCGCCGGGTCGAGCCGGCCGCCCTGGGTTATCCGCTCATGGCCTTCATGACGTTGTCGCTCAGCCAGCGCGAGGGTGACCTGGCGGCGCAGCAGATCGTCCGGATCCCCGAGGTGGTCGAGATCCTGGCCACGACGGGCGACGGCGATTTGCTCGTACGTATCGTCGCGAAGGACACCGCCGATCTGTACCGGATCACCAACCTGGTCGTGGCGTCCCCGGGCGTCGTCCGCACCTCGACGTCGATCGTGCTCCACGAGGTGGCGCCCAACAGCGTCGACGGCCTCCTGCGTCGTCACACAGCGGAGTCCCGCGGATAGGGCGTGTCACGCAGCGTTATTCTTTGAGGCGCTGAAATGGGTGATCCCGCCGGACAATGATCTTTGCGAATGGCGGATGCGCCAGCTCGTCCGTTCATTGAAGAAAAGCAGTCGCGTAAGGGCGTACACCAGGGGTAATGCGCACGAAGTCTAGTACTCCGGGGCCTGAGCAATGTGCTGGATCGAGGGACGAATCTACTGTGGGCACTGCAACTTGCATGCCAAAACGGGCACTCGACGCATCCGGTAGATGAATTGGCACATTCAATTGGTCGCCACGCATTGTCGCAATCGGGTAACCCTTCGTACGCTGATGGTCAACAATCATCGATCAAGATGAGTGCTAGTAGCGGGCCGACCTGGCGGCGGCCTGCGGGGGAGCCGAGCATGCTTATCAAAGTCATCGACCGGATCACCGACCAAGCGCTCCACGAGACAATGTGGACCATGTACCGGGACGCGTTCGAGGAGCTGAACCACCTGGCGGTTCAACGCCATCTGATGTTCCGGTCCGAGTTCGACGAGGTAATGGCGGACACGCGGGTCGACAAGTACCTTGCCCTCGATGACGACGGCACCATCTGCGGCGTAGCCACCTACACAAATGATCTGGAGGCCGTGCCCCTGATCGCCCCGCAGTACTTCGAACGGCATTGGCCCGAGCACTATGCCGCTCACAAGATCTGGTACATCGGATTTGTCGCGGTGAGCCCGCACGCGCAGGGTCGCGAGGCGTTCGCTCAGCTCGTCGAGCAGATGTACATGGTCGCCTCGGCCCAGAACGGGCTCGTTTGCCTGGACATCTGCAACCACAACGACGAGGTGCGGCGGATGTCGCGGGTGTTCCGGATGATGGTGAGCCGGCTCTCGGACAACATGAAGTTCACCCGGATCGACCAGCAGTCGTACTGGCTCTACGAATTCCCCTCGGCAGCCTGACGCCCTTGCGCGAAAACGCGGCAGGCCGCCGACTTTGTCGACGGTCTGCCGCGGAGCTGGGGGGAAACCTTCAGGCCATAGGCGACCTCCGGGTCGAAGCGGTGGATGCCGGTCTCCGGTAATCGCGTCGGACGCGGCTACCGGGTTCTTTCCGTCCGGCGTACGCGACGTCTCGCGAACGCCGGAGGAAGCTAGTAGGGATATCCGCTGCCGCTGCGGGCGCCGACGGGATCGGCGTGCATTGCCCGCAGCATGGATGCGCTGTCGGGAGCCACGCTCACCCGCCCCTCGGTGCCGCGGCCGATCGCCGCGTAGACCTCCGGGCGTGCCGCCCGCATGATCAGTGCCCAGACGAAGCCGATCATGGCCACGCCCAGATACAGCGCGGGAATGAGCCACTGGAACGGTGAATCACCGCTGACCTGAAGCAGTTCTCCGAAGCCGATGCACGTTGCCGCCAGCACCACGGTCAGCAGCAGGAATGCGGTGGCCGGTGCGACGTACGCCTTCCAGGCGCTCTCCCCGCGCTTGTTCCGCATGAAGAAGGCGAGTACGGCCGCCGACGCCGCCCACATGAGAATCAGCACGCCGAGCCCGCCGATCGTGGTGAGCCAGGCGAAGACGAAGACCAGCGGGTCCGAGCCGACCAGGGCGTAGATGCTGAGCACGATGATGGCCAGGACGCTCTGGGTGATGGAACCGAGCAGCGGCGCTCCCGTACGCGGGTGGGTCCGGCCCCAAGCGGCCGGGAGCACGCCCTCACGCCCGAGGGCGAACTGGTAGCGCGACACCGCCGCGTGGAACGCGAGCAATGCCGCGAACACGCTCGTGAGGAACAGGACGTAACCGAGGTCGATGAGGAAGCCGGGCAGGTGCGGCCCGACCAGCTGGAAGACCAGGTCGGTCTGGTGCTCGGCGGCTCGGGCGGCGATCTGGTCGGGGCCTGTGTTGACGGACATGGCCCAGGCCGAGACCGCGCACAGCACGCCCGCGAGGATCACCGCGATGTGGGTGGCCCGGGCGATCGTGCGTTTGGGGTCTTTGGCTTCCTCGGAGAGCACCACTGTGGCCTCGAAGCCGACGAAGCCGGCGATGGCGAGCACCATCAGGATGCCGATCACCGGGGTGGCCAGCGGCGCCGGGGAGAACTGGGAGAAGGTGATCTGGCCGTCGGCCGGGTTGCCGATCATCACGAGGTCGTAGATCAGCACGACCGCGATCTCGAGAACCAGGAGGACCGCCAGGACCTTGCCGCTGAGGTCGACCCAGAGCAGTCCCAGGATGGCCACGGCGAACCAGGCCGCTATCGCGCAGGCGTACCAGGGTACGGCGAACCCGAACGCGGCCAGGATGCCGCTGGCCACTGATCCGAACAGTCCGAAGAGGCCTATCTGCATGAGTGAGTAGGCGGGCAGCGCCACGAAGGCCGCTCCCACGCCGATGATGCGTCCTAATCCATGACTGATGTAGGAGTAGAACGCCCCGGTGTTGACGATGTGCCGGCTCATGGCGACGAACCCGACGGTGAACAGGGAGAGCAGTCCCGCCGTCACCAGGTACGCGATCGGAACAGCGGTGCTGCCGATGATCGCGTAGATGGTCGTGATCGAACCGATGATCACAGTAAGTGGGGCCGCTCCCGCGACTCCGAAGAACACAACGGACGGTACGCCCAGCCTGTTCTTGGCCAGCGCCTTCGAGACGATGTCCGGTTCTTCGGGTTCCATACGTGCCACCAGCAGCCTCCCGGCCCAATGTTCAGAGTTGTTGCGCCCGAGGTGATGGCGCCCGATGCCGCTCACCGGCGGCCAACAGTGACGACCGAGCCCACGGAGGCTTCGGTGTACTCGACAAGCTCCCGCAGGTCGGCGGGGAGCGATCCGACGGCGCTGGGCAGCGATTGGAACGCGTGCCGGTGCGCCTCGAAGTCGTAGAGCACGTGCCGGGTGAGCCCGGTGGCAGCCACCAGGCCGATCAGCACCCGGTCACTGATGCTCATGCCCATCCCGCGAACCAGCATGTTCGCCAGACGGGCCGGCGCCCACGCGGCGGCGTTGCGCTGCGCCGCGCTGTTGGGCATGTAGAGGGTCTCGGTGGAGAGCATCCGCCGTTTGGTGACCGCCTCGACCGCGCCGAGACGGGTGAGCCGTTCGCCGACCCTGATCGCCGCGTCCTGCGAGAGGAAGGCCAGCCAGATCCGGACATCCCGGTGTTGTGGCTGCGCGATGAGCAGGTCGAGAACGTCGTGTGCGAGCGCGTCGGTCGGGGGATGCCGGTCAAGGATGATCAGATCTCCGTCGGAGATGCCGATCCGGCCCTCCATGACGAGCTCACCTAGTAGTGCAGCGGCCAGGCCTAGGCCGGTCGCACGTGGATGGAGACGGGACCGGCCGGTGCGGTCCTCGTGTGCGATCAGGAAGTACTGGTCAGCCAACACGCCGCCACGCCCCTTAGACAACGTCTTGATGGTCTTTGGTCGGGTTGGCAGTGACCACCATGGCCGCGATGATCACTGTCAGTAGAAAACGCTGTGACTCGATGTCCGCGCATCATGTACCCGCCGGAAGGGCATATACAAGAAGGCTAGTACTTTTTGTTTGGTACGCCTTGTTTGGATCATGAAGGCCTGGGCCGTACTATCGGTCACATCAGGACGAGGGAGCCCAGGTGTCCGTAGATGAAGGGCCAACCCTGCGCCGGCGCCGTCTGGGTGCGGAACTCAAGCGGTGTCGTGAAGCGGCAGGGCTGACGCAAGAGAACGTCTCGAGGCATTTCGAGTGGCACGCCGCCAAGGTCACGCGCATCGAGACGGCGCGTGTCGCGGTGACCCCGCGCGATGTGAAAGATCTTCTGACGCTGTACGGCGTGGGGGATCAGGACTATCGCGAGGCGCTCGTCGAACTGGCCCGGTTGTCGCGCGAGCGAACATGGTGGACGGACTACCGGGACATCATGCGCCCCGGCAACTTCGTCGGCCTGGAGGCGGCCGCCGCCTCGATGCGCGCCTGGGAACCGATCATCGTGCCCGGTCTGCTGCAGACGGAGGCGTACATGCGTGCGCTCATCCGCACCGGCCGGTCCAACGAGTCAGCCCAGCAAACCGACCGCCGTGTCTCGCTGCGCCTCACCCGGCAGACGCGCCTGCGCGCGGAGAGGCCGCTCGAGCTGACCGCCATCATCGACGAATCGGTGGTGCGCCGGGTGGTGGGCGGCGACGACGTCATGAATGAACAGCTTCGGCATCTGATCGAGATTGCTCAATTACCCAACGTAATGCTGCAGATTCTACCGTTCAGCGCCGGCGAACACACGTTCCTCGGCGGTTCAGCTGCGCTTTTGGAGTTTCGCGAGACCACCCATTTGGATGTTGTCTATCTTGAAGGTCTTGCGGGAGACTACTACGAAGAGCAACCGGCTGAGGTCGTTCGCTACCGGCAAGAGTTCGAACGATTGAGTGCCAGGGCGCTCGACCACCGGATGACCATCAAGATGATAGAGAGCCTGCTCGTCGCGTAGTGCTCTCCGCGAGACAACCGCATATCGAAGGGGGGTGCTTGAGTTGCTCACGCACCAGCAAAACGCTGCTGTTCTCACCGGCGCGGTCTGGAAGAAGGCCAGCCGCAGCAACGGCAACGGCGGTAACAACTGTGTCGAGGTCGCGTTCCTCGACCAGGGCGTTGCCGTCCGGGACAGCAAGGACCGCTCCGGTCCTGCACTGATGTTCACCACGGCGGAGTGGGCCGCCTTCGTCGGCTCGGCCAAGGACGGCGAGTTCGACATCGACGCCTGAGTCAGCAAGCCTATCGATAGATACGCGCCGTTCGGAAGTGCTCACTTTCCGTCGGCGCGTGTTTCATTGGGGTGCCGTGACCCCGATCACCAGGAGTCGCGGCACCCGCACTCAGAATCACCCTTTACGGTGACGTTTGTGCGACGTTCCGCCGCCGGCGATTGGTGCGCAGAGATTGGTGTCGCGCCGTTCCGGGACTGCCCGAAGCGCCGTTTCCACTCGGGGTCGGGGTGGATTTTGCAGAATGCATCCGCGTTCGGGGGTTGGTGCCTTTCCTGTTGCGTCGCCGTCACCCTGCGTTCACCGGGACCTGCCGGTGTCGGCTCACCTCAGGCTCGCGCTCGCCTGGCCTGACTCGGGCTGACCTCGTTCTCGGTCACGCCGCGCCCGCACCGTTTTTGTGCCCCGCCACGCGGCCACCTGCGCCGCCGTCCGTACGCGCGCGCCGGTCAGCGGAGCCTGCGCCGGCGCCGCCGCCCGTGTCCTGCACCGTCACCGGCGCATGCATCCGCACTGCCATCGGCGCGCGTGCTCGTGCTCGTCCCGGAGCGGTGCCGGCAGCCGTACGGGGGCCGTGCCGGTACCCGTGCCTGTGTCCCGCACCGTTACCGGCGCATGCATCCGCACCGCCACCCGCTTACACATCCGCACCGCCACCGCCACCGGCGCACGCGCTCGTGCCGTACCGGAGTGGTACCGGCAGCCTCGCCGGCGCACTCATCCGCATTGCCCACCGGCGCACGCGCGTACCCGTACCGGAGCGGTACCGGCAGTCGTACGAGGGCCGTGCCGGTACCCGTGCCTGTGTCCTGCACCGTCACCGGCGCATGCATCCGCACTGCCATCGGCGCGCGTGCTCGTGCTCGTACCGGAGCGGTGCCGGCAGTCGTACGGGGGCCGTGCCGGTACCCGTGCCTGTGTCCCGCACCGTCACCGGCGCACTCATCCGCATTGCCCACCGGCGCACGCGTACCCGTACCGGAGCGACACCGGCACCAGTGCCGTACCGGCACCGGCACCCGCGTACACATCCGCTCCGCCGCCGGCGCGCACACTCGTACCCGTACCAGGGCCCGTACTGGCATCCGTACCGCCGCCCGTACTGGCACCCGCGCTAGCGCCCGGTACAGGCACCCACCAGTCGGCCGTGCCGGCACCACCACCCGGGCTCGCGGCGGCACGCGCGCACGCCTCGTCGCCACCTGCGTTTGAGTTGCACCGACCCTCGTGCTCGCGCCGTACCTGTACCGCGCCGTCACCCATGTCCGCGCCGTTACGCCCTCGTATCCTCGCCGTCGCCCTCGGGTGGCTTGGCGTAGCGACCCGCGGCGCCGCTATATGTCCCGCGCTCGTGTCAGCTGGACCGGCGCGGACGACAGATCTCGGTGCCGCATGGTCAAGCAAGCGGGGCCGCCGGGCCGCGCCGAGCAACTGTCGAACTCTTTACTTGACTTACGATGACCAAAAGCCGAAATGCCGCACAGTAGGAGCTGTACGGCATTTCGGCTGTGGACAGTCTCGTGTCCTGTGGACAACCGCCGCTGTCCCCAGGCCTGTTCGTTAGCCTGGCCGCGGGGTCGCCCCCCAGTGGTGCGGTGGGGGACGGGCAGTAGCGGGGAGTCTTGTTGGGTGCGGTGGGGGACGGGCAGTAGCGGGGAATCTTGTTGGGTGCGGCGGGGGACGGGCAGTAGCGGGGCGCTCTTGTCAGATGCGGCCGAAGTCCTGGGTCCAGTACGGCGCGCCGCTTGAGGTGTAGGCCAGGCCGACGCCGACCGCGACGCTGGAGCAGTTCAGGATGTTCTTGCGGTGGCCGGAGCTGTTCATCCAGCCCGTGACCACCTGCTGCGGCGTGCGGTAGCCCCAGGCGATGTTCTCGGCCGATGCGCCTTTGCGGGGGTAGCCGGCGCGCACCTCGCGGGTGACGAAGTTGCTGCCGTCCGACCCGGTGTGGTCGAAGAAGCCGTTGCGGACCATGTCCTGGCTGTGCGCGCGGGCCGCCTTGACCAGGCGGTCGTCGATCCGCAGGGCCTTGCAGCCGCGGGCGGTGCGCTGGGCGTTGGTGAGTTTGACGACCTCGGTCTCGTACGCGGCCTGGTCGGCAACCGCGGCCTTCTTCGGCGCCTTGGCGGTGGTCGCCGCGAACGCGGGGCCTCCGGCGAGGGTCGGGATGGCGATCAGGGCGGCGATGGCGACGGCGCGGCGGACGAAACGCTTCACGTTCGGGGCTCCTTCGGGCTTGCGACTTGCTGTCAGCGGTACCGATCGGGGAGCTGGGGCCGGGATGAAGCGGGGGACCCGGAAGGCAACGCCGGGCAACCGAGCTGCACTGAACGCGTCCGTTTTGTCGCAGAAGACGCCCAGGAAAGAGACGCGGGACCCGGCTGCGTCAAGCCGAGCCCCGCGTCGGGGGAGGAAGGTCAGAGGGTCAAGGTCCAGGAGTTGATGTAGCCGGTGTCCGCCTGGTACACGTCCTGCACCCTCAGCTGCCAGGTCCCGTCGGCGGCCTCGCTCGACAGGCTCTTCGTGTATGTCGTGTTGACGTTGTCGGCGCTGTCGGACGACGAGGTCGCCTTGAGGTTGTAGACCGTGCCGTCGGGCGCTACCAGGTCGACGCGCAGGTCACCCCGGTACGTGTGGACGATGTTGACGGCGATCGTCGAGGTCGCCGACGCGGACCGGCCGCAGCCGCTGATCGCGATGCTGCTGCTGATCGCCGACCCGGCGTCCGGGATCGTGACGTCGGTGCCGTTGGTGCCGGTGCAGGTGCCCGTCGGAGGGGAAGTGGGAGGAGTCGTCGGCGGGGTCGTGCCCCCACCGCTGCACGTCGGGTCGGCCGACTGGGCGGGCACGTTGACCGCGTCCCAGGCCGCCTTGACCGTGTTGAACTGGTCGCAGCTGTTCGGGAACAGGTTCTTGGCCGCGGTCAGCGTCCAGGTGCGGTACTTCAGGTACGACGACGAGGACGTCTTCATCAGCATCGCGTTGTACATGATCTTCATGGCGTTCTGGATGCCGAGCCCGGTGATCGCGCCGGAGCCGCTGCAGCGGGTGCTGGCCGGCTGGCCGTTGGCCGGGTTGGTGCCCTCGGCCATCAGGTAGAACCAGTGGTTGCCGGGGCCGGCCGCCGCGTGCACCTCGGAGCCGGGGGTGCTGCTGGAGTAGCAGTTGCTGTCGCCGGCGAGCGACGGGTTGTACATGTACCGGATCGGGCCGCTGCCGACCAGGTTGACCTCCTCGCCGACCTGGTAGTCGGGGGCGTCGTTGGGGTTGTTGATGAACCACTCGGTTGCCGCGCCGATGGTGTCGGCGACGAATTCCTGGGTGCCGGAGCGCGAGATGCCGCCTGGGGTGGTGTCGTCGATGCCGTGGGCCAGTTCGTGACCGACCACGTCGGCCGAGGCGATCCACTGGCCGGCCGTGTTCTTGCCGATCTGGATCTGGGTGCCGTCGTAGTACGCGTTCTGGTCGTTCAGGCCGACCCGGATGGGCCATGCGCCGCCGTTGCCGTTCTGACCGTTGCGGCCGAGCCACGACGAGAGCATCGCGTACTGCTTTTGCGCGACGTAGAAGGCGTCGACGCAGCCGGTTTCGCGGTCGGTGCCGGAGCCGTTGCCCCACACGTTGTCCGGGCCGCTGAAGGTCGCGTTGCCCGACGAGTTCTGGCAGCGGATCGAGGTGTGGCTGGGGTCCTGCAGCAGGTAGGACGAGCCGGACTGGGTGGTGTCGATCGTGACCGAGCCGTTGATCCAGCCGGTGCCCGTGCCGGCGACGTCGATGACCCTTTCCGTCGTACGCAGCACCTGTCCCGTGGCGGCGTCGACGTCGACGGTGAGGCGGCTCGGGCCCTCGGCGTTCGTGCCGGCGACCGTGGTCTGCCAGGCCAGCCGGGCCGGTTGACCTTCCTCGGCCAGCACCACGAGCTTGGTGCCCTCGACCGTGTTCACGGTCTTGAGCTGCTCCTTCGCCGTCGCGGCGGCCGCGCTGCCGGAGATCTTGGCGACGGTGCCGACCTCGCCGATCGGGGCGCTCTGCGCGACCGAGGTGGCCTTGGTCTGCCCGGCCGCGTCGGTGACCACGACGAAGTCGCCGCCCTCGACCGGCAGGCCCTTGTACGTGCGCTTGTACGGAACATAGTTGAGGCCGGAGGACTGGATCACCTTCTGCTGCTGGAAGGTCTCGTTCGAGCCTGCGTGCAGGATCGCCGGGCGGCCGGCGACGAGCGCGTCCGCCTTGTCGGAGGCCAGGGCGGCGGCGGCCGCGGGGTCCTGGGGCGCTGCGGCGGCCGGCCCGGTCGCCGCGACCATGGCGGAGGCGGCCACGGTTCCGGCCGCCAACGCGATGATCAGAGGGGTTCGACGTTTCACGCGGGTACTCCTTTCCCGCCCGGGGGTTGGGGCGGGGCTCAAGTCCGATGGTGAAAACGTAGGCATCGACGCTCGTCACCGAATCAGGGAAAACCCTTGCGCGTGGGCCGCCGCGCGCATGATTCAACAGCGTGAACGGCGATTCAAGTGTGCGCTCCGTAATCTCATGAATTCGTAAAGTGACATCTCTGACCCTGGCCGGTGGGTGCCGGGTGGGGCATCATGGCCGGACAGCGTCCCTTCAGGAGTGTGTGATGACCTCACAACTCGAGCTCACGGCCCGTACGGCATTCGCACAGGTGCTCACCGTTTGGCGCACCCGGCGGGGCCTCTCCAAGAAGCAGCTCGCCGCTTCGATGGGCTACCACCCGTCGTACATCAGCCACGTGGAGAGCCTGCGACACCACCCGACCCTCGAGTTCGCCTGCCGCGCCGAAGCGGTCCTGGCGAGCGGGGGTGAGATCATCTCGCGGTACGAGCAGTGCCGGCAGGCCGCCGGTGAGCCCGCACCCACCCCGGTTCTGCGCAACGACTACGAGCCCAGCCCCATGCTCCCGGCCACCCTGGTGATCGAGGAGGAGAACGCCACCCTCGCGTACGCCGACGGGTGGTACTTCTGCCGGGTCGAGCGCGTGGTGCGCAACGTCGGCGACCGGCCCGTCACCTGCTATCCCGTACGCGTCGACGTCGACCGCTACCCCGACCAGCCCGGCGTGTCCCGCCGGCTCTACGCCGAGAGCCCGCTGCAGCTGTCCGATCTGGACTTCGAGGCCCACGCGGGCGACGAGCAGCCCGAGCCGATGGACGTACGTGTGACGCGCGCCTCGGACGCGTACGTGAAAATGGTGTTGATCTTTGGCAACGCGCGGGCGCGGTTCCCGCTCTATCCGGGCGAACGCACCCGGGTGACGTACGCGTATCGGGTGCCCGCCAGCCTGTGGGGGCAGTGGTTCCAACGCGACATCCGGTTCCCGACCCGGGCGCTGACGATGTCGTTGCGGCTGCCGGCCGAGCTCGCCGCCGAGGTGAGTGCCGAGACCCTGTCGTACGCGGGCATCAAGGGTTTCTCGCCGACCGAGTCACCCGGGGAGAACGGCACAGTCGTCTACACGCTGCGGCTGCGCGAACTGTTGCTGACCAGCCAGATCAGGCTGCGGTGGCGGTTCGGCGAACGCGCGCCCGCCGGGTGGGGCGACCTGGCCGCGTGACCGGTCACGGGGTGCGCCAGGGCCGGCCGACGCCCTGATACTCCGAGAGCGGGATGACGTTCGTGCCGGCGGGCATGCGGTCGGTGTACAGGCGGCCCTCCAGGTGGTCGATCTCGTGCTGCACGTGCCGGGCCAGGCCACCGCGGAACCGGGAGATCTCGACAGTGCCGTCGGGACGCCGGTGCTCGACGTCCACCCGGGCCGGGCGCTCGACCTCGCCGCGCACGTCGAAGAAGCTCAGGCACCCCTCGTACAGGATGTTCTGTTCGGCCGACCGGTCGACGACCCGCGGGTTGAGGAGCACCAATTCCCGATTCTCCGTACGGATGACTGTCGCGGCCCGGTCGATGCCGATCTGGGGGGCGGCCATGCCCATGCCCTTCGCGAACGGGTGCGCACGGGCCACGTGATCCATCGCGGCCCTGATGCGGGCGATCGTCTCATGCGCCTCGGCGGCCTCGCGGGGCAGCTCGAAGGGGCGGGCGGGTGTTCTCAGCGCCGGGTCGCCGGCCTGCACGATCCCCAGTTCGATCATGCGTTGACCCGGGGTGGGTGATGGTTGCTGCTCGGGGCTCCTGCGCTGGGCGGGGATCGGGTGCTCCGGGCTCATGCCCTCACTGTGCTACACGAATCCATTGAGCGTTATGCCTGTGTGCGATCAAATCGCTGCGGAACGTGATTGAATCGCGGGTCACGTCACACCTGACGGTTGCGGCCCGCGAACCATCCGGCGACAATCTGCGGGACGATCAGGCACAGCACCAGGGCCAGTGGCGCCCGCCAGCCGCCGGTGGCGTCGTGCAGTGCGCCGACCAGGAACGGGCCCGGGATCGCGATGATGTAGCCGACACTCTGCGCGAACGCGGACAGCCGTACGACAGTGCCGGGGTCGCGGCCGCGCAGCGCGATCAGCGTCAGCACCAGCGGGAAAGCCGTGTTCACGATGCCCAGGAAGGTCGCCCACAACCACGGGGCCGCGGCCGGGTCCCACCACAGGCCGCCGTAACCGGCCAGGCCGAAGACACCCAGCCCGACCGCTATCCAGCTCTGGGTGCGCACCCGCCCGGCCAGCGCGGACAGCCCGAACCCGAGCGGCACACCGAGGAACGACGTGAGGGCGAACAGCAGGCCCGCCTGCTCGGCCGGGACCCCGGCGTCCCGATAGATCTGCGGGAGCCAGCCGATGATCACGTACGCCGAGGTGGACTGCATGCCGAAATAGACCGCGAGCGCCCACGCGACCGGGTGCCGGGAGACCCGTACGGGATCATCGGTCTTGACCTCGGCCGCCGGAGCGATCGGCTCGCGGGCCAGCGGGAGCCAGGACGGCACGGCCAGCACCGCGACGGCGGCCCAGCAGGCGAGCCCGAGCCGCCAGTCGCCGCCGAACACGTGCTGGGTCAGCGGGACGGTGGCCGCCGCGGCGGTGGTGGCGCCGACGTTGAGCGCGACCGTGTAGAGACCCGTCGTCGAGCCGACTTTGTCCGGGAAACGGTCCTTGACGACCGAGGGCAGCAGCACGTTGACGACCGCGATACCGGCCAGCGCGACGAGACTGAGCAGCAGGAACAGGGCGGTGCCACCGGCGTACGGGCGTACCGCCAAACCGGCCGCCAGCACCAGCAGACCGATCAGGATCACCCGGGACGAGCCGAACCGCCGGGCCAGCCGGGGCGCGGTCAGGCCCACGGCCGCGAAACACACCACGGGCACCGAGGCGAGCAGCCCGGCAACCGTCGAACTCATGCCGAGACCGCCGCGGATCTCGTCGAGCACCGGGCCGACGCTCGTCACCGCCAGGCGCAGGTTGACCGCGGCCAGCAGCAGCGCTACCAGCGCAGTCATGCGCGCGCGACGTTTCTGAGTCAGGTCCTGCCCGGCGGTCACCACTTACACATCATCGACCCCGGGAAGATCGGGCTCACGACCGGTCTTGCTCCTGTTCCACCTGCTGGTTCCACTCGCGCTTGGAGGACTGCCACCCGTCCTCGTTCATGCCGCGCCGCCAATAACCCGAGATCGACAGCCGGCTCATCGGGATGCCGCGCTCGTTCTTCAGGTAACGGCGCAGATCCCGTACGAAATTCGCCTCACCGTGCACGAACGCGTGCACCTGACCCGCGGGGAAGTCGCTACCCCGTACGGCCTCGACCAGCGCCTCACCCACCGGCCGGCCGCCCCGGCGCAGCCAGGTCAGCTCCAGGTCGCCGGGGCACTCGAGCTTCTGCTCCTCGTCGGCATTTTCGATCTCCACGTACGCCCGTACGCGCGCACCAGCGGGCATTCCCTCAAGCGCGGCGGCGATGGCGGGCAGCGCGCTCTCGTCACCGGCGAGCAGATGCCAGTCGGCGCCGGGGTCAGGAGCGTAACCGCCGCCCGGGCCCATGAACCGCACCACGTCGCCCGGCTTGGCCGCGGCCGCCCACGGACCGGCGATGCCCTCGTCGCCGTGCACCACGAAATCGACCCACAGCTCGGGGACCTCGGGACGCCACTTGCGAACCGTGTACGTCCGCACGACCGGCCAGTCCTCGGGGGCTACGGTCGCGCGGATCGTGCCCATGTCGAACGGCTCGGGATAGACGGCCCCCGGCTTGGGGAACAGGATCTTCACGTAATGATCGGTGCAGTCGCCGGCCTGGATCCGGGCGAGGCCGTCGCCGCCCAGGACGACTCGGATCATGTGCGGGGTGAGCTGCTCCACCCGGGTGACGACCGCCTCGGTCGCCGGTCGTGCCGGCCTGTCCGCCATGCTGCGTCCCTCGATTCGCGTAGTCGCCGGTAAGGCTACCCTCACTTGCCCGCGTACGAGGAAGGGCGGCCCGCGTGATGCGGACCGCCCTCGTTCGTCTCAGCTGACTACTCCCAGGTGCTGCCGGGGAGGCTGCGCCGCCGGGTGAGCGCCATGATGATCAGGCCGATCATCAGCAGGACAGCCGCGCCGCCGACCACCGCGACCGTGTTGTTGCCGGTCAGGGCGAGCAGGCCGCCTTCGTCCTTCTTCGCGGACTCCGCCTGCACCTGGGCGACCTGGTCGGCCACGGGGGCCTTGTTGCCCGAGTTGAACTGGCCGTCGTCGTACGTGTAATCGGTGCCGCCGGCCGCGGGCGCCGGGCTCTTCGAGGTGGAGCGGGGCTTCGGGGCCGTGGTCGCCGGGGTGTCGGTGTCGTCGGCCTTGTCGTTGCTGCCGCTCTCGCTGTTGCTTCCGCCGGTGTCGGAGTTCCCGGTGGTGGAGTTCCCGGCCGCGGGGGGCTGGGTCGTCGCCGGCTTGGTCGGCTTGGTGGTGGGCTTGGTGGTGGCCGGCTTCGTCGGGTCGGGGGTGAAGTCGTCCTTCACCGTCGGCGCGGTGGTCGGGGCCTTGGTGGGGGGCTTGGTCGGGGCCACGGTGCTGTTGGGGTTGCCCGGCGTGCCGCCGCCGTTGTTGCCGCCGCCGTTGTTGCCGCCGCCGTTGTTGCCGCCGCCGTTGTTGCCGCCGCCGTTGTTCCCGCCTCCGTTGTTCCCGCCTCCGTTGTTCCCTCCACCGTTGTTGCCGCCGCCGGCGTTGCCGACGACGATGCGGACGGAGTCGATCGCGGGCGTCTGGTTGGCGCGGACCATCATCGGCGTGCGGTGGGAGCCGTCACCGGCCCATGAGGCGCACTGCGCGATGCCGTCGGTCGGCATGCCCGGCACCTGGATGGTCACCTCGTCGGACCCTGCGCCGCCCTTGCTGTCCTCGGTGGCGACGAAGAACGCCGGAACCGGGTCGGGCTCGGGCGCCTCATTGGTGTTCGACAGCATCCGGCACGCGGTGTGGAAGTGGCCGCGGACGAGGCCGTCCTTGAGGACGGAGCTCTCCACGTAGTACCCACCCTTGCCGGCCGCGAGGAACCTGTCGCGAATCAGGTTGCGGGTGCTGACCTTCAGCGTGAACGGCGTGTTGGCCGCGACCCGCTCCGGGGCCTCGGTGATCAGCAGGCTCGGGTTGTCCTTGGCCTCGCCGACCTCACCGAACTCGGTGGAGATGCAGCGGCTGGGCACCTGGAAACCGTCGTGCGCAGGCAGGTTGCTGTCGACGCAAGTGTCAGTGAGGATCACCTGCCCGTTGACGACCTTGCCGGCCCCGCTGCCCTCGGGCCGATCGTTCTCGGCGGCGCCGGAGATCTGGGCGAAGCCCACAGCTGCACCCAGGGCCGCGATCACGGCTCCGACCGCGAACAGCCGTCGGTTGCGTCCCGACGGCGTGGCGGCCGCGCGGCGGTAAGCAGACCTACGCATGCGTGATACCTCATCTTCGAAGAATCCACCCGGCCCAATTTCCGACCGGCTCCCAGACGGTATGAGGCACCCCGCCAGATTGCAATTCCGCAGCCGAAATTGATTGATTCTTAGCCCAAACTTAAAGAAAAGATATGGGACCACCCTCGAACCCCCGGCATCATCCGAACGGCTGATGTCCAGGGTTCAACCAAGATCGCAAAAACTTCGCTGACCTGCGAGTCTTTCTCCAGGCCGTCCGCGGCGCTCCGTCGGCGCCCACAGGCCACGCCGTCACTGAGAAATGTAGAGCAAGTCACGCTCGATGTACCTTAGAACACCCTGAGAAAACCATTCCAGCCCGTCACCCAACCCTTTCGGTTCGTATTCCCCGCCTGCCAACGCCAGCGCCGCCCGCCCGGGAGAGGCGGGGCTCCGGCATCACCCCGAGCCCGCGCCTGCCCCCTACGTAGGGCCTGGGCCAGCCTGGCTGCCGACACCCGCCGCGCCGGCCGCAGTACGACGGCGTCCGCTCCACCGGTCGCAATGTCACTCCTACGCGCGCAGCACCTCCCGCGCCTGGCCGCACTGCCGCGTCGGTCGCACCCACAGGCCGGCCGCATTGCCGCCGCCGCGCCGCGCCCGCCGCCCCGCCGCGCCCGCCGCACCGCGCCATGGCCGACCGGTGGCGGGTGTTGCGCCAGTCGCGGACCGGCCGCATTGCCGCCGCGCATGTTCCTCATGGACCGGACCTCCGCCGCCGGGTCGGGCCGGGTGGGCCTACCGCACCTACCGCGCCCGCGGCACCTACCGCGCTGGCCGCGCCGGTGGCACCTACCGCGCTGGCCGCCCGGATGGCGGCCCGGACGGTGGCCTGGACGGTGGTCTGGTCTGCGATGTCGTTCGGCGGACCGGTCGTGTTCTGAGGCTCGGCCACTGTGTTGGGAAGTCCTGAGAATGGCGCTTCCGGGTAGGGTGAGCGGTGTGATCATTCGTTTCTTGGGGTGTCGGGAAGTGGCCTTTCTGTTCGTGTGATCCGGAGTGGCGATAATTGGCATGATCCAGTGCTTACACCGGGCAAGCGGGCGCGGGAAAATGGTGCATGGGTCAGTTGTCTTTGTTCGGCCGCGCGGAGATTTCTTCGATGCGTGATCGGACGCGGCGCCGCAATTACTCCGCGGCCGGTGAAGAATTCCGGCGTGAGCATCAGCGGCGCCGTGAGTGGGGTCTTCGGCAACGGCATGCGCGGAAGCTGAGCCGGCTTCGGCGACATGGCGGGGACAATTACCTCGGTTCACCTCTCCTGCCTTGTGACTCGGAGGTGTTGCTGCAGGTCACGGCTGCGGACGATTCGGCGCGGGAGCAGGTCGCCTCTTCGCGCAGGCCGGGGACTGTGTCTGACCCGGTGCTACGCCGGCAGCAAGCACGGACACCTGATCCACCTCGGACCTCAAGATCGCAGGTTCGAAGTGTCCAAGATCAGGGGGTAAGGCCCGGTTCGCGGGCGGCAAGCCGCGCTTGCTTCTGCGGGTCCGCGAAAGGCGAGCCGTCGACCAGAAAACCGCGGGCCCGATCGGTTTTCGTTGCCGGCTCTGCGTGTCGCGAGCCGGGTGGCTCCGGCGGTCCGCGGGCGACGAACTGCTTCCGTGCTTTCGAACTCATGTGCGGGGGAGGTGATGGGTGGCGAGAACGCGTTTTGGACGGTTGCGCCCTCGGGGTTTCGGACGAATTCTTTGATTGCTGTCTTGTGGTGGTTGCGGTGAATTTCTATGCCGTAGGCCGGTGCGGGTGGGTGCAACTCGTCATGCTGTGGCTGAGGCCCGGGAAATACAAGAATTCTCGTTTCCAGCAATGGGAAAGGGAGTCGTATTGCTTGTCGAATTCGGTGCTCGCGGGGCCGGCGGGCAAGGTGACGGGACACGCGCGGCTGGTCACGTGGGCCAGTGGCCCCGGGACTGGTAGAGGTCTTTCAGGACCGTGAGGCGGTCGGTCATGATGCCGTCTACGCCGAGGTCCAGCAGGCGGGCCATTTCCGCCGGGTCGTCGATGGTCCAGACGTGGACCTGCAGGCTGAGGCGGTGGGCCAGCCTGATGAAACGGCGGTCGACGATGGGGAGTCTGCCGTGCCGGGGTGGGACCTGAACCGCGGCGGCCGAGGCGGGGAGGCGTACGGGGGTGCCGGTCAACGAGGCCAGGCGCAGGCGGGCCACCGAGCGGGAGCCGAGCGACGTGGCCACGGTGGGGCCGGTCAGGGCGCGGGCCTGGGCGAGACGGCGGTCGCTGAACGAGGCGAGCAGGACGCGGTCGGCGGCGGAGGTGGAGCGTAGGCATTCGACGGTGGGGGCCACGCCGGGGTCGGCCTTGATGTCGATGTTGAAGCGGATGCCGGGCCACGCCGTCAGGACCTCGTCGAGGCGGGGGACCAGGGCGGCGCCGCCGATGCGGACGGATCGTAAGTCGGACCAGGTCAGCGACGAGATACGGCCGGCGCCGTCGGTTACCCGGTCGAGGGTGGCGTCGTGGAAGACGACCGGGATGCCGTCGGCGGTGGCGTGCACGTCGGTTTCGACGTAGCGGTAGCCGAGGCGTACGGCGCGCTCGAAGGCCTCGATCGTGTTCTCGTCGCCGTCTGCCGCGCCGCCCCGGTGGGCGAAAGCCAGGGGCGTCGGCGCGTCCAGGTAGGGGAAGGGCACCGACCGATCCTAGGAGCCGTGATCTTTGGGCGCTCGGGGCCGTGGGAGGCCGGCTTTGTTGCACAGAGGTAAAAGTCCGTCGTTGACATTGACCGTCGGCGTTGAGGCTGATGATTCTTTCTCCAGGCGCGGGACCGGGAAGGCTGAGGTGACTCACCCTGGAGACCAGAGAGTTCGACGTGGTCGTCGTCGGCGGCGGGACGGCCGGTTCGGTTGTCGCGTCACGGCTTTCCGCCGATCCGAACGTCAGCGTCTGCCTCATCGAGGGCGGCCCCTCCGACGTGGATGACCAGCGGATACTTCAGCTGCGGAACTGGATCAACCTGCTCGAGTCGGAGTTCGACTACGACTATCCGGTCGTGCCGCAGCCCCGCGGGAACTCGTATCTGCGGCACGCGCGGGCTCGGGTGCTGGGCGGCTGTTCGTCGCACAACACCATGATCAGTTTCCTGCCGCCGCCGGAGGATTTCGCGGACTGGGTGCGGGCGGGGGCGGCCGGATGGTCGTACGAGGAAATGACGCCCCTCTGGAAGCGACTCGCGATCAACATCGTGCCGGTCGCGCCTCGGGACAGGAACCCGCTGGCCGAGGACTTCGTGGCGGCCTGTCACACCGCGCTGGGGGTGCCGATCCACGAGGACTTCAACGCGGGGCCGTTCGCGGACGGCGCCGGGTTCTTCCCGGTCGGCTACCACCCCGAGACGGGCGTACGGTCGTCCGCGTCAGTCGCCTACCTGCATCCGAACCTCGACCGCCCCAACCTGACGATCCTCACCGACCACTGGGCCTACCACCTCGACCCGGATAGCGGTATATCCGTAAAAATCGGCGGCGCCGGGTGGGATGACGGTGGCGCGGGGCAAGGGTCTGGTGGGGAGGAGTGGGACGGCGGCGGTCAGCGGTTTGTTCGGATTCGGGCTCGGCATGAGTATGTGCTTTGTGCGGGGGCGATCGACACGCCGCGGTTGTTGTTGCACTCGGGGATCGGGCCGGCCCAGCAGCTTGAACGGCTGGGCATCAAGGTGCGGGCCGACGTGCCGGGGGTCGGGGAGAACCTGCTCGACCATCCGGAGTCGCTGATTCTGTGGGAGGCGAGCCGGCCCATCCCGCCGATGTCGGCGATGGATTCGGATGCGGGCCTGTTCGTGCGGCGGGAAGCCGGCGCCGTGCGGCCCGATCTGATGTTTCACCTGTATCAGATTCCGTTCACGTTCAATACCGAGCGGCTCGGCTATGACGTTCCGCAGCACGGGTTCGGGATGACGCCGAACGTGCCGCGGCCCCGCAGTTCGGGGCGGCTCACGCTGGCCGACGCCGACCCGGGAACCAAGCCGCTTCTTGATTTTCGCTACTTCACCGACCCCGACGGCTACGACGAGCGGACCATCGTCGACGGGCTGCGGCTGGCTCGCGAGGTGGCAGCCACCGAACCCTTCGCCCGGTGGATCGCCCGTGAGATCGCGCCGGGGCCACAGCTCAGATCAGATCAAGAGCTTTCCGCGTACGGGCGGGCCGCGCATCACACCGTCTATCACCCCGCGGGCACGTGCCGGATGGGGTCGCCGTCCGACGAGATGGCGGTGGTCGACCCGGAACTGCGGTTGAAAGGCGTTCCTCGCGTACGCGTCGCCGACGCCTCGGTCTTTCCGGTGATGACGTCGGTGAACCCGATGGTGGCTGTCCTGATGATCGGGGAACGGGCGGCCGACCTCATCAGCGCCGAGTTGAACCGAGGATAGGGGGCCGGTGGGGATGGCACCGATGATCGCGGTAACGGATCTGTGGAAGGTGTTCGGTCCCCGGGCCGACCGGATCGTCGGCACGCCCCTGGCCGACCTGCCCCGGGCCGAGTTGCGTGCCCGCACCGGCTGCCTGACCGCCGTACGGGACGTCAGCTTCGACGTGGAACCCGGTGAGGTCTTCGTCGTGATGGGCCTGTCCGGCAGCGGCAAGTCGACGCTGGTGCGGTGCCTGACCCGGCTCGTCGAACCGACCAGCGGCGACATCCGCATCGACGGCGAATCGGTGCGCGCGATGAGCCCGAAGAAGCTGCGCGAGCTGCGGCGGCGGCAGGTGGCCATGGTGTTCCAGCACTTCGGGCTGCTGCCGCACCGGCGGGTGCTCGACAACGTGGCGTACGGGCTGGAGATCCAGGGGGTCGCGCGGGCCGAGCGGCACCGCAAGGCGTCCGAGGTGCTGGCCCTGGTCGGGCTCGACGGGCACGAGCACCAGTACCCGGATCAGCTTTCCGGTGGCATGCAGCAGCGGGTCGGCCTGGCCCGGGCGCTGGCCGCCGACCCCGAGGTGTTGCTGTTCGACGAGCCGTTCAGCGCGCTGGACCCGCTGATCCGGCGGGACATGCAGGCCGAGGTGCGCCGGTTGCACGCCGAGGTCGGCAAGACGCTCGTGTTCATCACGCACGACCTGGCCGAGGCGCTGAGCCTGGGTGACCGGATAGCGGTGCTGCGCGACGGCGAACTGGTGCAGGTGGGCACGCCTGAGGAGCTGGTCGGGGCGCCGGCCGATTCCTATGTGGCCGATTTCGTACGGGATGTGCCGCGCTCGGACGTGCTCACGCTGCGCTGGATCATGCGGGATGCCGCGCCGGGTGAACTGTGCGAGGACGAACCGCTCAGCCATCGCACGGTGATCCGCGACGCCGTGCACCGGGTGCTGCGGGCCGGACGTCCGATCCCGGTGGTGGACGGGGTGGAACGGGTGGGCGTGGTCGACGCTGATCAGTTGCTGCCGGCGTTGGTCAGCCACCACCGTCAGGTGCCGGCATGACGACGACCGCGCCGCCGCCGGCCGTGCAGGGGCGAGTTGTCGAACCGGTGACGGACCGTGCGCATCCGGCCCGGCGTTCGGGCTGGGTGCCGACCCGTACGGTGGGCGCGGTCCTGGCCGTTGCGACGGTGGCCGCCTATCTGCTGTTCCGCACGGACGGGGCGGCCGACGGCGACGACGCGGCCGCGTTCCGGTTCTTCGACAGCGTGCGCGACTGGGTCGACGCGAACCGCGACAGCAGCCCGTTCTTCCTGTACGGGGTGAACTACGTGCGCCTCGGTGTCCGGTTGCTCGTCGACGGCGTGCAGGCGGTGCTGTACGGGCTCGGGTTCGCGGGGCTGGTCACGGCGGTCACCGCGATCGGTTTGGTGCTGGCCGGATGGCGTACGGGGTTGCTGGCTCTTCTCGGTTTTCTTGCGTTCGGCGTGCTCGGGTTGTGGCAGGAGAGCGTCGACACGTTGGTCCTGACGTTGTCCGCCGTGCTGCTCAGCGTGCTGATCGGGGTGCCGCTGGGGGTGCTCGCGGCCCGGGTGCGGTGGGTCGGCGCGTCGCTGCGGCCGGTGCTCGACGTCATGCAGATCATGCCGACTTTCGCGTACTTGGCCCCGATGACGCTGCTGTTCCTGATCGGCGAACCGGCCGCGGTGATCGCCACGATGATCTACGCGGTGCCCGCCACGATCCGGATCACGGCGCTGGGCATCAGCGAGGTCTCACCGACCGCGGTGGAGGCGGCGACGGCGCTCGGCTCGACCCGCCGGCAGTTGCTGACCAAGGTGCGGCTGCCGATGGCCCGGACGACGATCGTGCTCGCGGTCAACCAGACGATCATGCTGGCCCTGTCGATGGTGGTGATCACGGCGCTGATCGACGCGCCGGGGCTGGGGCAGAACATCGTGAACGCCCTGCAACGCGTCAACGTGGGCGCAGCCTTCGACGCGGGCGTGGCGATCGTGATCCTGGCCGTCGTCCTGGACCGGATCACGACAAACGCGGCCCGGCGCACCGGAGGCGCGGGCGGGTGGCGAGGGCGCGGAATCGGCGCGGCGCAGCGTGTCCGGAATCGGTGGCGTGGGTGGGGAGTGGCTGCGGCGCGGCGTGTCGGGGATGGACGGCGTGGAGTGGATGCAGCACGGCGTGTCGGGGGTGCGGGCGGAGGACCGGGGGCCAGTGCGGTCCGCGAGCTCCGGACCCACGGGTGGCTGCGACAGCGCCGATGGCTGTGGGCGGGCGCCGGCGCACTGATCCTTGTCGCCGTCAACGCCAAACGCACCACGATAAACGGAGATGAATCGGGTGTTTTGGGTGTGGGTGTGGCGGGGCTCGGTGGTGGCTCGGTGGCTGCGCCCGGCGACGGGGTGGCGGGGCCGAACTGGTTCGGGGTGGGCGGTGGGGAGCCCGGGTGGTTCGGTTCTTTTTCGTTTGCTGGGCCGGTCAATGACGTCGTCGGGTGGATCGAGCTGCACTGGTACGGGTTCACCGAGGGGGTCAAGAACGGGGTCAGCGCCGGGCTGCTCGATCCGCTTGAGACGCTTCTCGTAACCACGCCGTGGTGGTTGTTCGTGCTGGTTGTGGCGGCGTTCGGCACCCTGTGGTCAGTGGGTGGCGGGCCGCTCTGATCGCGGCCGCCGCGGCGGCGGGGATCGCTGGGCTGGGGCTCTGGCAGCACTCGATGCAGACGCTCGCAACCGTGCTGGTCGCGATCGCGCTCACGATGGTGGTCGGGGTGGCGGTCGGCGTCTTCTGCGCCCGGCATGATCGCCTGGCCACCGCCGTGCGGCCGGTGCTTGACGCTGCGCAGACCATGCCGTCGTTCGTCTACCTGTTGCCGGCGGTGGCGCTGTTCGGGGCGAGCCGGTTCACCGCGATCGTCGCCGCGGTGATTTTTGCTGTGCCCCCGGTGGTGCGGCTGGTCGAGCGGGGCGTACGGGATGTGCCGGCGACCGTTGTCGAAGCCGCCGTCTCGGCCGGGTCGACGCCCCGGCAACTGTTGTGGAAGGTGCAGCTCCCGATGGCCCGCGGCGGCCTGTTGCTCGCGGCCAACCAGGGCATCGTCATGGTGCTGGCCATGGTCGTGGTCGGCGGCCTGGTCGGTGCGGGCGCCCTCGGCTACGACGTGGTCGCCGGCTTCTCGCAGCGCGAACTGTTCGGCCAGGGCCTCGCCGCCGGTCTCGCCATCGTCCTGCTCGGCATCCTGCTTGATCGCCTGACCCAGGGTTTTCACGACTCGAAGGGACCTCGCCGATGAGAACACTCCGTACGGTCGCCACCGCGGCCCTGATAGTCAGCCTCACCGCCTGTGGCGGCGCCACCTCGGGCGCGGGAGAGGACAAACCCGCCGCCAAGGGCACCGTGAACCTGGCGATCAACCCGTGGGTGGGGTATGAGGCGAACGCCGCCGTCATCGCCTACCTGCTCGAGAAGGAGATGGGCTACACCGTCGAGAAGAAGGAGCTCAAGGAGGAGATCGCCTGGCAGGGCTTCGAGAGCGGCGAGGTCGACGCGATCGTGGAGAACTGGGGTCACCCGGACCTCAAGAAGACCTACATCGAGGACAAGAAGGTCGCCGTCGAGGCCGGGCCGACCGGCAACGAGGGCGTGATCGGCTGGTACGTGCCGGAGTGGATGACCCAGCAGTACCCCGACATCACCGACTACAAGAACCTCAACAAGTACGCCGGGCTGTTCAAGACCTCGGAGTCCAAGGGCAAGGGGCAGTTCCTGGCCGGCGACCCGTCCTTCGTCACCAACGACGAGGCCCTGGTCACCAACCTCAAGCTGAACTACACCGTCGTCTACTCCGGTAGCGAGGCCGCCATCATCAAGGCCGCCCAGCAGGCCACGGCGCAGAAGAAGCCGCTGCTCTTCTACTTCTACGAGCCGCAGTGGCTGTTCGCGAAGGAGAAATACGTACGGGTGAAGCTGCCCGCGTACACCGAGGGCTGCGACGCGGACCCGAAGAAGGTGGCCTGCGACTATCCCGACTACAAGCTTGACAAGATCGTCAGCAAGAAGTTCGCCGACACCGGCGGCCCCGCGTACCAGTTCGTCAAGAACTTCTCGTGGAGCAACGACGACCAGAACATCGTCTCGGACTACCTCACCAACCAGAACATGTCGGCCGACCAGGCGGCGGAGAAGTGGGTGAACGAGCACGAGGCGACCTGGAAGCCGTGGATCCCGGCGGGCAGCTGATGGCCCCCAAGGTGGTGATCATCGGGGCCGGCGTGGTCGGCTGCGCGCTCGCCGACGAGCTGACCGCCCGCGGCTGGACCGATGTGACCGTGCTCGAGCAGGGGCCGCTCTTTGTCACGGGTGGCTCCAGCTCGCACGCGCCGGGGCTGGTCTTCCAGACGAACCCCTCACGGACCATGTCGCGCCTCGCGAAGTACACGGTGGAGAAGCTGTCCGGGCTGGGCTGTTTCGAGCAGGTGGGCAGCCTGGAGGTGGCGACGACGCCGGAGCGGCTGGCCGAGCTGCACCGGCGGTTCGGGTTCGGGCAGTCGTGGGGGATCGGGTCGCGGGTGATCGACCCGGTGGCGTGCGCCGAACTGGTGCCGCTGCTCGACAAGGACCGGATTCTCGGCGGGCTGCACGTGCCGACCGACGGGCTGGCCCTGGCCGTGCGCGCGTGCGAAGCCCAGGCGGCAGCGGCACAAAAGCGAGGAGCCAGATTTTTCGGAAATGTTCGAGTGGAAGAGGTGCTGGAGAGGAACGGAAGAGCGGCCGGCGTGCGAGCGCGGTTGATCACAGCCAGCGCGCGGGAGGCCGCTGCAGGAGCGGGCGCGGCCGGGGAGCGGGAGGCCCCCGCTGGGGTGAGCGTGCGGGTGGGCGCGGTCGGGGCGCGGGAGGCCGCCGCGGGGGTGGACGCGGCCGCGGCGGATGTGTGGGCGAGCGCGGGGATGCATACGGAGGAAGGGGTTTTTGAGGCTGACGTCGTGGTCAGCTGTGCCGGGTTTTGGGGGCCGCGGATCGGGGCGATGGCGAACACGACGATTCCGCTGCTGCCGATGGCTCATCAGTTCGTGCGGACCACGCCTGTCGGGGCCGCGGACACGATGCCGATCGTGCGCCATCAGGACAGGGATCTGTACTTCAGGGCGTACGGGGAAAGGCTGGGCATCGGTTCCTATCTGCACGAGCCGATGCCGGTGAGCCTGGACGAACTGGCCGGAGGTGAGCACCCGTCGATGCTCCCGTTCACCCCCGACACTTTTCGTGAATCTTGGGAGGCCGCCCGCGACCTTCTGCCCGCCCTCGCGAATGCCGAACGAACGGACGGCTTCAACGGCGTCTTCTCGTTCACCGCAGACGGCTTCCCGCTGCTGGGCGAGTCGCGAGCACTGCCCGGGTTCTGGACGGCCGAGGCGATCTGGGTGACCCACTCGGCCGGCGCCGCCCGCGAGGTCGCCGAGTGGCTGGTCAACGGCAGGCCCGGCGTCGACCTGCACGAGTGCGACCTCAACCGGTTCGACCCGGCCCAGCTCGCCCCGGCCTACACCCGGGAGCGGGCGATCCGCAGCTTCGTCGAGGTCTACGACATCATCCACCCGCTCGACCCACCACATATCCGAAATATCCGGACAACTCCCTTCCACGCTCGCCAGCAGGAGCTGGGAGCGGTGTTCGGCGAGTCCGCAGGCTGGGAGCGCCCACTCTGGTACGCCGCCAACGCCGCCAACGAGGGCAGCGCAGCCAGCGAGGGCAGCGCAGCCAGCGAGGGCAGCGCAGCCAGCGAGGGCAGCGCAGCCAGCGAGGGCAGCGCAGCCAGCGAGGGCAGCGCAGCCAGCGAGGGCAGCGCAGCCAGCGAGGGCAGCGCAGCCAGCGAGGGCAGCGCAGCCAGCGAGGGCAACGCCGCCAACACCGCCGGCGAGGGCGACGCCGCCTACGCCGCGCCGGAGGAAGAAACCCAGCGGGACGAGTGGTCGAGCCGCCACTGGTCCCCGATCGCCGCGACCGAGGCGAAGACGACCCGCGAGGACGTCGCGATGTACGACATGACCCCGCTCATGCGCCTCGAGGTCCACGGCCCGGTCGCCTTCCTGCAGGGCCTGACCAGCAACAACGTCGACAAACCGGTCGGCTCCGTGACGTACACGCTGCTGCTGGACACCGACGGCGGCATCCGCAGCGACATCACCGTGGCCCGCCTGGGCGAGCGGCGCTTCCAGGTCGGCGTGAACGGCCCGGTCGACCTGCACTGGCTGCTCGACCACGCCCCGCCCGGCGTCCGGGTCCGCGACATCACCGGCGGCACCTGCGGGCTGGGTGTCTGGGGGCCGCGCGCCCGGGAGGTGATCGCC
Source organism: Paractinoplanes brasiliensis (assembly GCF_004362215.1). Classification (NCBI taxonomy): domain Bacteria; kingdom Bacillati; phylum Actinomycetota; class Actinomycetes; order Micromonosporales; family Micromonosporaceae; genus Paractinoplanes; species Paractinoplanes brasiliensis. The sequence goes on from NZ_SNWR01000001.1 coordinate 5,197,410, forward strand.
CCGCTGACCGACATCGACGTGTCGCCCGGCGCGTTCCGCTACTTCCAGGCCCGCGAGGGGTTCCTGGGCACGGTGCCGGTCACCATGCTGCGGCTGTCCTACGTCGGCGAGCTGGGCTGGGAGATCTACGCGCGGGCCGATCACGGGTTGCGGCTGTGGGACACGCTGCGCGCCGCCGGGGTGACTGCCGCGGGGCGGGCCGCCTTCACCAGCCTGCGGCTCGAGAAGGGCTACCGGCTGTGGGGCGCCGACATGACGAGTGAGGACAACCCGTACGAGGCCGGTCTGGGTTTTGCCGTTCGCCGTGACGCCGGTGACTTCGTCGGCAAGGACGCGCTGCCGGACGAGCCCCCGGAGCGGCTGCTCGCCTGCCTGCGCCTGCATGAGGTCGGCGCCGTGCCGATGGGCCGCGAGCCGGTGTATCACCGTGAGGATCCCGTCGGCTTCGTGACCAGCGCCGCCTTCGGGCACACGGTCGGCTTCCCGATCGCGTACGCCTGGCTCCCGGCCGCCCTGGCACAGCCGGGAACCGAGGTGGCGATCGGGTACTTCGACCGCAGGCTGGGCGCCACCGTCGCCGCCGAGCCCCTGTTCGACCCGAAGCACGAACGGTTGCGAGCGTGAGCACACCTGGAGGCATTGTGTCGGCGTACGACGTCATCGTTGTCGGTCTCGGCGGCATGGGCAGCGCCGCCGCGTTCCAGCTCGCGGCCCGCGGGCAACGGGTGCTGGGGCTGGAGAAGTACGGCCCGGCGCACGATCGCGGGGCCAGCCACGGCGGTTCGCGGGTGACCCGGCAGTCCTACTTCGAGGGCCCGGAGTACGTGCCGCTGCTGCTGCGCGCGTACGACCTGTTCGACCAGCTCGCTGTCGACTCCGGCCTCGACGTGATCACGCTGACCGGCGGCCTGATGATCGGGCGGCCGGAGAGCCGTACGGTCGCGGGCAGCCGGGCCAGCGCCGAGCAGTGGGGCCTGGTGCACGAGATCCTGGACGCGGCCGAGATCCGGCAGCGGTTCCCGACCCTGGCCCCGAAGGACGACGAGATCGCGCTGTTCGAGGCCAAGGCGGGTTTCGTACGCCCCGAGGCCACCGTCGCCGCGAACCTGCAGCTGGCCGAGAAGCGCGGCGCCGACCTGCGCTTCGGGGAGCCGATGGCCAGCTGGGCGCCCGAGAGCGAGGGCGTACGCGTCACCACCGCCCAGGGCAGTTACACGGCGGGACAGCTGGTGATCGCGCCCGGCCCGTGGGCCCCCGAGCTGCTGGCCGACCTGGGTGTCGAGTTCCGCATCGAGCGGCAGGTGCAGCACTGGTTCCAGCCGCGCGGCGGGGTCGAGCCGTTCCTGCCCGACCGGCACCCGATCTATGTCTGGGAGCGCGAGGAGGGCGGCCAGATCTACGGCTTCCCGGCGATCGACGGCCCCCGGGGCGGCGCCAAGATCGCGTTCTTCCGCCGGGGGACGCCGACCACGCCGGACACGCTCGACACCGAGGTGCACGACAGCGAGATCGCCGAGATGGCCCGCTACTGCGGGGAGCGGCTGCCCGACCTGCCGGGGGCGTATCTGCGTGGCGAGCCCTGCATGTACAGCACGACCCCCGACGAGCACTTCGTCATCGCGCGGCACCCGGCGCACGAGGCGGTCACCGTGGCCTGCGGCTTCTCCGGTCACGGGTTCAAGTTCGTCACGGTCGTCGGCGAGATCCTGGCCGACCTGGCCACCTGCGGCTCGACCGCGCACCCGATCGGCCTGTTCGACCCCCGCCGGTTCGCCCAACCAGTGACGCCGTGACCGAGACGCTCGCGGAGCACCGACCCGATGGAGTGACGCCATGACCTCGTCGCTGATCCCGACCCTTGCCGGGCGCTACTACACCGATCCGGAACTGTTCGCGCGCGAGCAGGAGCTGATCTTCGAGGGCATGTGGTTCTGCGTGGCGCGCGGCTCGGACGTGGGCACGCCGGGCGCTTTCCGGACCGTCCGGGTCGGCCGGGAGAGCGTCCTGGTCACCCGGGACAGCGACGGGGTGGCGCGGGCCTTCCTCAACGTGTGCCGGCATCGCGGGGCCCAGCTCTGCGCCGAGGAGTCGGGCTCGGTCAAGCGGACCTTCAAGTGCATGTACCACGCCTGGGCGTACGGGCTGGACGGCAAGCTGGTGGCGGCGCCCAACCTGGTCAAGATGCCCGACGTCGACCGGGTGGAGTACGGGCTGCGCCGGGTGCACGTACGGGAATGGCTGGGTTATGTCTGGGTGTGCCTGGCCGAGACGCCGCCGTCGTTCTCAGACGACGTCATGGGGGCCTGTGCCGAGCGCCTCGGCGACCTCGAGTCGATCGAGCGTTACCGCCTGCCCGAGCTCGAGGTGGGCCGCCGGATCCGGTACGACGTCCGGGCCAACTGGAAGCTGATCATCGAGAACTTCATGGAGTGCTATCACTGCTCGACGATCCACCCCGAGCTGGTGCACGTGCTGCCGGAGTTCGCCGGTGGGTACGCCGCGCAGTACTACGTCGGGCACGGCGCCGAGTTCGGCCGCGACGTCGAGGGGTTCACCGTCGACGGCAGCCCCGGCGTGGCGACGATCGGCACCCTCGCGGCCGAGCAGGACCGCCGGTACTACGCGATCACGATCAAGCCGCAGGTCTTCGTGAACCTGGTGCCCGACCACGTGATCTTCCACCGGATGTTCCCGGTGGCCGTGGACCGCACGATCGTCGAGTGCGACTGGCTGTTCCGGCCGGACGTGGTCGCGTCGGGCGCCGACCTGAGCCGCTCGGTCGAGCTGTTCGACCGGGTCAACCGGCAGGACTTCGAGGCCTGTGAGCGCTGCCAGCCGTCGATGAGCTCCCGGGCGTACGCGCAAGGGGGTGTGCTCGTCCCGAGCGAGCACCACATCGGCGCGTTCCATCGGTGGGTAACGGACCGACTGCATCCGATTCGGGACAAATAGTATCGACTCGGTCACACGGCTCTGCGTGCTGTCCTACCTTAGGCGACGTCCTAGTGGGGCAAATTATCCGAAATGGAGCGCAGAACTGTGTCTTCTTCACGTTCCTCGAAAGTGGCTCGCGGCGGCCTGATCGCCGCGCTGGCACTCTCGATAGCCACCTCGGGCGCGCCGGCCCTCGCCACCGACGACGACCCGATCATCGACCACCCGACCTTCAAGGGCGCGTCAGACGACCTCGACCGCAACGGCGCCGCCGACCTGATCCTGTCCTCGGGCGACAAGGCCCGGAAGAAGATCCTGCGGCTCACCCCGGGTGGCTACCGGCAGTCCGGGTCGGCCTGGTCGACCACCAAGCTCGACGTCACGCGGTCGTTCGAGTCGAAGTTCAAGGTCTACCTGCACCACTTCCGGCCCGGCGCCGACGGCATCGCGTTCGTCGTGCAGACCGAGGGCCCGCGGGCGCTCGGCGGCTGGGGTGGCGGCATCGGCTACCGCGGCATCAAGCCGAGCCTGGCCGTCGAGTTCGACATCTATCAGAACTCGTACGACTCCAGCCGTAACCACCTCGCGGTGGTGCTCGGCGGCAACCCGGACCACCAGGAGGCCGTGGTCGAGTCGCCGATCTCGCTGTACGGCAAACCGTTCAACGCCCGGGTCGTCTACAGCGCCGACGAGCAGCTGCTGCAGGTCTACGTCAAGGCCCTGAACGCCGGCTCCCGCGAGTCGCTGGTGCTGGAGCAGGAGATCGACCTGGCCCGGCACGTCGGCAGCGACGCCGCGTGGGTGGGCTTCACCGGCTCCACCGGCATCGGCCTTTCGAAGCAGGACATCTACTCCTGGACCGTCCAGGGGTCGCGAGCCTGACCAGGTAGAACGCCGGTGCCGGTTCGCCGGCGCCGGCGGCAACCCGTAGTCCCCACCGAGTCTTGGAGAGAAGTATGTCTACGGTCCCCTACGCTCGCCCGCAGGCCGGAGCGGGAACCGAGCTGCCGCCCCCGGTGATCACGACCGCGAGCGAGCCTCTGGTCAGCATCATCATCCCGGCGCTGAACGAGGCGCGGAACCTGCCGCACGTGATGGCCGCCCTGCCCCAGGTCGACGAGGTCATCCTGGTCGACGGCGGATCGACCGACGACACGGTCGACGTCGCGCGCCGCCTGATGCCCGGCATCCGGGTCATCCGTCAGAACCGCCGGGGCAAAGGCAACGCCCTGGCCTGCGGGTTCGCCGCGGCCACCGGCGACATCCTGGTGATGATCGACGCGGACGGGTCGACCGACCCCCGCGAGATCCCGAGCTTCATCGCCGCGCTGCGGGCCGGGGCCGACTTCGCCAAGGGCTCCCGATTCTCGGGCGCCGGCGGCAGCGCCGACATCACCCGCCTGCGCCGGGCCGGAAACCTCGGCCTCAGCATGATGGTCAACCTCCTGTTCCGGACCCGGTACAGCGACCTCTGCTACGGCTACAACGCCTTCTGGGCCCGGCACCTCGACGTGTTCGGCCTGGACAGCACAACTCCCGCCGAGGGCCGGTTGTGGGGCGACGGATTCGAGATCGAGACGCTGCTCAACCTGCGCGCGGCCCGGGCCCGGCTGCGCATCGTCGAGGTGCCCAGCTTCGAGCAGCAGCGCATCCACGGCGAGAGCAACCTCAACGCGTTCACCGACGGCATGCGGGTGCTGCGCACGATCGCCCGCGAGTGGCCGCGCCGGCGGTCGGCCGTCGAGCGCGCGCCGGAGCGGACCCGGTGAGGATCGGCGTCGTCACCAACGCCTACCACCCCGAGGTCGGCGGCGTGGAGACCCACGTACGCCGGTTGTGCGCGGCCCTGGCGGCCGCCGGCGACGAGGTCGAGGTGCTGACCCAGCACACCACCGGCTCGGTCGAGACCGTCGACGGCGTCGTGGTTCGCCGCTTCCCGCTCACCGTCACGGCCGCGAACTACCGGTTCTCGGTGGCGCTGTGGCGATGGCTGCGCGCCAACGCGGGCCGCTACGACGTGCTGCACGCGCACAGCTACCACGCGCTGGCCGCGCTGCCGGCCGCGCTGACCAACCGCACCCCGCTGGTGTTCACCCCGCACTATCACGGGACCGGGCACAGCCGGCTGCGCGCGGCCCTGCACCCGATCTATCGCCCCCTGGGCCGCCGGATCGTGGCCCGGGCCGGCCGCATCATCTGCGTCACCCGGGCCGAGCGGGAGCTGCTGATCGGTCACTTCCCCGAGGCCCGCCGGCGCATGCTGGTCGTGCCCAACGGCACCGACCCGGCCCCCGACCTGGTGGCCGGGCCCGAGCCGGGTCGCAGCATCCTCTGCGTCGGCCGGCTCGAGCGCTACAAGCGGGTCGACCGGATCATCCGGGCCATGACCCGGCTGCCCGCCGACCACCGGCTCGACGTGGTCGGCGCCGGACCGGCCGCCGAGGAGTGGGAGCAGCTCGCCGACCGCCTCGGGCTGGGCCCGGACCGGGTCGTCTTCCACGGCCGGCTGCCCGACGGCGCGTTCCACGCCCGGATGGCGTCGGCCTCGGCCGTGGTCTCGGCCTCGGCCCACGAGGCGTTCGGCATGGCGGTGGCCGACGCGCTGACCGCCGGCATCCCGACCGTGGCCTCGTTCATCCCGGCGCACCGCGAGCTGGCCGCGATGGCCGCCCCCGGGGCGCCGCTGTGGCTGGTCAACCCGGACGACGAGGTGGCGCTGGCCGACGCGCTGCGGGTCGCGGCGGGCACACCCCGGGCCGAGCACGGCCGCAACTCGCTGCCCACCTGGAGCGACGTCGTGCTGGCGACCCGCGAGATCTACGCCGGCGTGGCCGCGCCGGTGCACATCGTGCAACAGGCCAGGGCAGGCGCCGGAGCCGGCGAGCGATGACCCTGACCCAGCCGGTCGCCGACGATCGCCTCGACCTCGCCGTCGCGAGCACGCCCGGACCGCCCGCGACGGCGTCCCGCACGCCCGCCCTGACCTGCGCGGCCACCCTGGCCGGGACGGGGGTGGCCGGCGCCGCCCTGCTCGTGGCGGCCAACCGCGCCGCCGAGTGGGACACCGGGGACCAGTTCGGACTGTTCTGGCTGGGCATGCTGATCTTCACCCTGCCCGCGGTCGCCTGGCTGGTGCGCCGCGGCTCGAGCGCCCGCCTGCGCCTCACGGTGCTGACCGCGTACGCCGGCTTCACCTATCTGCCCAAACTCCTGCGTACGCCGGACGGCCCGCTCTATCACGACGAGTTCGCCCACTGGCGCCAGGCGCACCAGATCCTGCTGGACGGCCGGCTCTTCGAGCAGAACCCGATCGTCAAGGTGGTCGGCGACTTCCCCGGGCTGCACTCGACGGTCGCCTCGGTGTCGGCCCTGACCGGCGTCTCGATCTGGCACGGCGCGCTGCTCGTGCTGATCGCCGCGCACCTGCTCGTCGTGCTGGGCGTGGCGGTGCTGGCCGAGGAGATCTGGCAGGACGCCCGGATCGCCGCCGTAGCTGCCGTCCTCTACAGCCTGAACAGCTCGTTCCTGTTCTTCGACACCCAATTCGGGTACGAGTCGCTGGCGATCCCGCTGCTGGTGTGGACGCTGGTCGCGTTGCACCGGGCGATGCGCGGGCCGGCCGGACGCACCCGCCTCGGTTGGTCAGCGGTCACGATCGTGCTCTCGGCCGCCACCATCGCCACACACCACCTGACCGCGCTCGGCCTGCTCGGCGTCATGCTGATCCTGTGCGCGGTGGCCACCGCCCGCGCGCTGCGCCGCAGCCATCCGCGCGCGGTCACCTGGACGGCCTGGGCGCTCACGGTCTCGGCGGCTGTGCTGGTGGTGACGTACCTGGCCGTGGTCGCGCCGCGCACGGCCGGGTACCTCGACCCCTACCTGGCCAAGGCGCTCGACCAGTTCGCCGGGATGGCCGGCAGCAGCGGCTCGGGCAAGCGCACGCTGTTCCGCGAGTCGGTCGCGCCCTGGTGGGAGCGGTACGCCGCGTTCGGCGCGCAAGGTCTGGCCGGCGTCGCCATGGCCGCGGCCCTGTGGCGGCTGCGGTACCGCCGCACCGGCGACGCGGTCTCGCGTACGGGGGCGCTCGCCATGCTGGTGCTCGGCTCGCTCTATTTCCCGGCCGCCCTGCTGATCCTCACCCCGAGCGGGGCCGAGGGCGCGCGGCGGTCGTGGGCGTTCAGCTACCTCGGGATCGCGCTGGTCGTGGCCCCGGTCGTGGTGGCGCTGCTCGACCACGCGACCCGCCGCGCGACCCGGATCGCGGTGGCCGGGGCGCTGTTCGCGGCGTGCGCGGTGGCGCTGGTCGGCAACACCGCGGCCGGCATGAACCCGTCCTACCGCTTCCCGGGCCCGCCGGTCTTCGGCTCGGACACCCGCTCGTCCATCCCCGAGGTGTCCGCCGCCTCAGACTGGCTGCGCGCGACCCAGGGCCGGGACCTGCGCATCGTGGCCGACCGCTACTCCGGGCTCATCTTCGGCTCGTACGGGGAGCAGCGGCCGGTCACCGGGTCGCAGTCGTTCCGCACGTACGACCTCTACCTCGCCCAGCCCGGCCGCGAGATCCCGCCGCGGCTGATCGAGCAGCTCAGCTCGTGGCGGTTCGGTTATCTGATCGTCGACCGGCGGATGGCCCGGGAGGTGCCGGAGATCCAGATCTACTTCGAGACCAACGAGCCCGTCCCGCACGACGGCAAACCCGCGTTCACGCTCGGCCAGCTGACCAAGTTCGACCACACCCCGTGGACCATCAAGATCTACGACGGCGGGAACATCGCGATCTACCGGTTCGACTTCTCCTCCTACCGGAGTGGCCGGTGACGACGCCGCGCCTGGTCCTCGGCGTTCACGCCGCCCTCCTTCTGCTCGCCCTGGGCGAGGGGCTGCTGTCCTGGGCGCTGGCCGGGGTCTGCCTGGCCGCGCTGGTCGTGATCGGCGAGCTGTGGCTGCGCGCGTTGACCGGCGAGGCGATGCCCCCGGCGCACCGGATCGGCCTGGCCTGCGCTGCCGGGCTGGTCAGCCTGCCGTTCGTGGCCCTGACACTGCACGTCTGCGGAGTGCTCATCGAGGCCCGCTCGGTCGCCGCGGGACTCGCCGTCCTGGCCACCCTGCTCGGCGCGGTGGTGCTGGTGCGCGAGCGCGGCGCCTCGGCCCCGGCCGATCCGCGTCTTCCGCGCATGATCGGCGCGGTCGTCCTCCCCGGCCTTCTCACGCTGGTCGTGGGGTTCCTCGCCCTTCAGGCGTACGGGCGGCTGCCGCACCCGCCGCAGCCCGGCTACACCAGCCTGGCGCTGAGCGGGTGGGCCGCCGGCATCGAACGGCCGGTCAGCATCCCGGCCCGGGGCGTACGTGTCCCGCTGCTGGTGAGCAGCACCGGGAAGCCGGCCGCGACCGAGCCGCTGCGCGTACGGGTGGGCGGTCGTCTCGTCTCGGGGCGGCCGATGACCGTCAAGCCGGACGTCACCCGGGCCGTCGACGTCCTCGTGCCCGCCCCGCCCGACGGCTGCGTGCACCGCATCGAGATCAGCCTCGGCCCGGCCAGCACGGTCTTCTACGGCCGGGGGCCCGCGACGTGCTGAGAACGGTCACGCGGGACTCGCTGGCCCGCAACAGCGTGCTGATCATGGCGAGCACGGTGGGCACGGCCGGGCTCGGCTACCTCTACTGGCTGCTGGCCGCGCGACAGCTGAACCAGCCGTCGATCGGCACTGCCACCGCGCTGATCTCCGTCTCGACCGTCGTCAGCATGGTGTCCAACCTGGGCCTCGGGCACATGTTCATTCAGCGGCTGCCGGGCGCCGGCGTACGGGAATGGTCCCGGATCGTCAGCGCGGGCCTGCTGACCGGTTGCGTCGCCACCGCGGCCGTCTCGTTCGCCGCGGCCGCCGTGCTGCCCTCGGTCGCCGTCAACTTCGCCTTCCTGCGCAGCTCGTCCGGCGTGGTCGCGCTGGTCGTCACGTCGGTCGCGCTCACCGCCACGACGCTGCTCGACAACGTGTTCGTCGCGCACCGGGCCAGCCACGGCATGTTCACCCGCAACCTGGCCCTGGCCGGCGGCAAGCTCGCCACCCTGGCCGCGCTGACCTGGGCCGGGTACGGCGGGACGGCCGTCGTGCTGCTGGCCTGGACGCTGCCGTCGGTGGCGGTCACCGGGTACACCCTGGCCACGATGCTCGGCCGGCTGCGGCCCGGGGCCCGGCTCACCGGCTCCGGGCTCGCCCCCGAACTGCGGCACGTGCGGGGCTCGCTGAGCGGCCACCACCTGATCAACCTGGCCCAGGCCGGGCCCACGGCGCTGCTGCCGGTGCTGGTCACCGCCCGGCTCGGCGCCGAGGCCAACGCCCACTTCTACGTGGCCTGGATGACCGCGTCGGTGCTGTTCATGGTCTCGCCGGCGGTTGCCTCCGCGCTCTACGCCGAGCGCACCAACGCGGCCGCCGCCGGCCTGGGCCGGGCCTCGGTCGTCGTGCTCGCCGTGACCGGGCTGCCCGCGCTGGTGCTGTTCCTCGCCGGCGAGCGGATCCTCGGGCTGTTCAGCGCGGGCTACGCCGCCGAGGGCGCGATGCTGCTCCAGATCCTCGTGCTGGCCGCGCTGCCCGACGCGATCACCAACCTGGCCGTCGCGCACTGGCGCTCGCTCGGCGAGTTCCGGCGCTGCCTGCGGCTCAACCTGCTGATGGCCACCGTCTGCCTGACCCTCACGTGGCTGTGGCTGCCCGGCAGCGGGATCGAGGCCGCCGGGATCGCCTGGCTCGTCGGCCAGACCACGGGCGCCCTGGTGGTGGCCGTCCGTTCCCTGCCCAACCTGGCTGTCGTCCGTTCCCTGTCGAACCGTCGAAAGGCCCCCGCCGGATGAGAATCCTGCACCTGTCCAACCTGTACGCGCCCGTGATCGGCGGGCTCGAACGCAGCATCGCCACCAGCAGCGAGGAGCTGGTACGCCGCGGGCACGAGGTCACCGTGCTCACGCTGGCCACCCCGCTCACCGCGCACGACGAAGAGATCGGAGGCGTACGGGTCAAACGCGTGCGCAGTGTGGCCAACACCCTGCTGCCCGGGATGAACGCGGACCCCGCCAAGCCGTTCCACCCGACCACGGCCGACCCGCTGACCACCGCGGCGATCCGCAAGGTGCTGCGCGAGGGCCGGTACGACCTGGTGCACAGCCACGACTGGATGATGTACAGCTACCTGCCGCTGCGGTTCGGCCGCGGGGGCCTGCCGCACGTGCACACGGCCCACGACTTCGGCTTCACCTGCGTCAAGAAGACGTTCGCCCGCAACGGCCGTACGTGCGGCGGGCCGCGCCTCGGGCAGTGCGTGCCCTGCGCGTCCCCGCAGTACGGACGGCCCCGTTCGGCGCTGCTGACCACCGCGCTGCGGGCCCAGCGGCACCGGGGGATCGACGCGTTGACCGCCATCTCGCCGGCTGTCGCCGAGGGGGTCAGCCGGGGGCGGCTCCCGGGCGACCTGCCGGTGCGGGTGATCACGTCGCTGGTGCCGGACGGGCTGGACGAGCTGGCCCGCAACACGCCCCGCCCCGCCTGGCTGCCGGACCGGCCGTACCTGCTGTTCGTCGGAGCGCTCGGGCCGCACAAGGGCATCGACGTGCTGTTCGACGCGTACCGCGGGCTGGTCTCCCTCGGCGAGGCGCCCCCGTTGGTCTGCATCGGCACGCCCCGCGACGACACCCCGCCCATCCCGGACGGCGTGATCGTGCGCCACAACGTGCCGCACCCCGAGGTGATGGCGGCGTGGCACGGCGCCGCGGCCGGGATCGTGCCGTCGGTCTTCGAGCCGATGGGCCAGGTCGCGGTGGAGGCCCTGCTGGCCGGCACCCCGCTGATCGCCACGGCGGCGGGCGGCCTGGCCGACATGATCCGCGACGGCGAGAGCGGCCTGCAGGTGCCCGTCGGCGACCCGGACGCGCTGGTGGCCGCGATCCGCCGGCTGCTCACCGATCCCGGCCTGACCGCGCGTCTGCGAACGGCCGGTCACCGGCGCGGGCTCGACTACACCGCCGCCCGCGTCGTCCCGCAGATCGAGGAGGTCTACCGTGCCTGCATCGCCACGGCCGCCCGCTGACGGCCGCACCCGGGTGGTGGTCGTCGGCTCCGGCTGGCGCTTCCTTTCCGGCATCAGCTACTACACCTGCCGGCTCAGCAACGCGCTGGCCACCCGCTACGAGGTGGGCGCGATCCTCATGCGGCAACTGCTGCCGACCCGCCTCTACCCCGGCCGCGAGCGCGTCGGGCAGCGGCTCAATGCGCTCTCGTACGATCCCCCGGTCCACGTTTTCGACGGGATCGACTGGTGGGGCGTGCCCAGCCTGGTCCGCGCGGTGCGGTTCCTGCGCGCGTTCCGCCCCGATGTGCTCGTGCTGCAGTGGTGGACGGGCACCGTGCTGCACTCGTACCTGGTGCTCTGTTTCGCCGCCCGGTTGCTCGGCATCCGCGTGGTCGTCGAGTTCCACGAGGTGCAGGACACGGGGGAGGCCCAGCACCGGTGGGCCGCCCTCTACTGCCGGACGCTGATCAAGCCGCTGCTGCGCCGCACCGACGGGGTGATCGTCCACTCCGCCTTCGACCGGGCCGCCTTGCGCTCCACGTACGACCTGGCGGGCGTCCCGGACGAGATCGCCCTGCACGGCCCGTTCGACCACCACGACCACAACCCGGTCCCCACCGCGCGCCGCGCCTCCGGCGATCACGTACGCCTGCTCTTCTTCGGCACCATCCGCCCGTACAAGGGGCTCGAGGATCTTGTGGAGGCGTTCGCGCAGCTGCCGGAGCGCTACACGCTGACGGTGGTGGGGGAGACGTGGGAGGGCTGGACCCTGCCCGCCGAGCTGATCGCGGAGTCGCCCGCCGCCGGCCGGATCACCTTCGTCAACCGGTACGTGACCGATGCCGAGGTGGACGAGTTCTTCCACGCCGCCGACATGGTCGTGCTGCCGTACCGGCGCAGCTCGGCCAGCGGCCCCCTGCACATCGCGATGAGCCACGGGTTGCCGGTTGTCGTCACGGCGGTGGGCGGGCTGGTCGAGGCGGCCTCCGACTACTCCGGCGCCACCTTCGTGACCGCCGGTTCCCCGCGGGCACTGGCCGACGCGATCGTCTCGGCCACCGCCAACGCGGGAAGGCGGCACACCGACCCCTCCTCGTGGGAGAAATCGGTGGCCGCCTTCACCAGGCTCTTCGCCCGGATGGGAGTCCCGATCGCGCAGAAGGATCAGGAAACGGAGATCACCGCGTCGTCGAACCAGACAGTGCCGGTGTTGGCGCCCGACTTGAGGTGAACCTGCAGGCTGGCCGAGCCGGCCGGGGCGACCCCGTCGACCACCAGCTTGGTCCAGCCGACGGTCCCGTTCGGCAGCCAGTTCGAGGATGCGCCGCCGAGCCACTTGTCGCCGGCGTCGAACCAGCTCAGCGCGATCTGGGTGGTGCCCGTGGTGGCGTTGCCGCGGGCCCACACCTCGCCGTGCCACTTCTGGCCGGCCTTGACCGGGGCGATCGGGGACACCCGGTAGGACGGCGAGCCGGCCGAGGTCTTGCCGGTGTTGGTCAGGCTGACCGACCACTTGCCGGTGCGGGCCATGCTCTGCGTCTTGACGGCCAGGCCCAGTTCGGGCATGTAGGCGCGCCACGGGGTCTGGTTGACGCCCGCCTCGAAGCTCGGGTCCATGAGGCTCGCCGGCATGGCGGCGCCGGTCCAGCCCGCCTTGACCGCGGCGGCGGCCGGCTTGGCCGAGCCGTCGACCCGGTGCAGGCCGAAGTTGTACTGGGCCGGGATGCGGGACACGGCCGAGGACGGGATCGAGCCCGTGGCGAAGTCGTTCAGCGTCCAGGGCGCCACCGACCGTACGCCGGCCGCCTTGGCCGCCTCGAACACGCGACCCAGGTACGCGGCCTGCTCGCCCTCGGTGTTCTGCAGGGTGTTCAGGCCCGTCTCACCGATCACCATCGGGTACGGCGCGACCGTGGCCCGCGCGTTCTGGATGATCGAGAGGGCACGCTCGGAGTTGCCGTACATGTGGAAGTCGTAATAGTCGATGGGGGTCGAGGCCAGCGCGGTCTTGATCTTCGCCATGCCGGGGGCGCCGCTGGTGCCGTCGACCGAGAAGGTCAGCGGCATGGTGGGGAACGACGACCTCATCGCCGGCACCATCTTGCGGGCCCAGGCGACGGCGGCGGAGTTGCCCGCGTTGAACTCGTTCTGCAGCTCGACCGAGAGGACGCGCTTGTCGTCGCGGTACCGCTTGAGCACCGTGTTGGCCCAGTCGATGCTGTTCTGGACCTCGTTGTAACCGTTCCACCAGTCGAAGAGCGTGAACTTGACGGTCATGCCCCGGGCCGCGGCCATGTTCACGAACTGGGCCAGGCGCTGCTGGTAACCGTCGTACGGTTTGGGCCAGCCGAACGTGGTCGGGAAGATGATGATCCGTACGTTGTCGGCGCCGAGCGCGGCGGCCTTGGCCAGGTCGGCGTCGATCCGGTTCGGGTCCCAGTGCATCCACATCCACGTCCAGCTGCCGTCGACCGGGTAGTAGTTGATCGACTTGGCGGTCGTCACCGCGGCCAGGCGGGAGGCCAGAGTGGGCACAGCCGGGGTTTCGGCAGCCTTGACGGCCGGCTTCGGCGCGGTGGTCTTCACCGGGGTGGCGCTGGTCTTCATGACGGACTTCGTCGCCGTGCTGGTGGCGGCGGTGGCCGGGGTGCACGGGAGCGCGGCTCCCAGGAGCAGTGAGGAGGCCAGGAGGGCGGCGCGGCGGCGAGGCGAGAACACGGCGGGTTCGGGCCCTTCGGTTGAGATGTGCGGTCGGGAGCGCCCCCTCAATCGGTCAGATCGTTCGCGCGTGCTGCCTTTCCGGAGTGCATTGCGGTTGCGGTGAAGTGCGGATGGGGTGCAAAGCCCCGGTTCCGGAACCGGGGCGGCCCGTACGTGCTCACCTGCGGTAATTCGAGAAAGCGCTTCCTGAGCTCCTCACCAGGCATTGACAGCGACTGAAGTGCCGGTTCAGAGTGGCTTCACAAAGAGCGCTTTCACATACCGTCCCCGCGGTCGGCGGCGCTCTGACACATCCCCGAACCCAGGAGTCCCCCATGACATCCCCGGTCCTGGACGGGCTCGGGACGCCTCGCAGCAGGCTGTCCCCGGCCCGGCTTCTCACTCTCGGCGCGGCCCTCGCCGGCTTGATCGCCGCCTTCTTCGTCGCCACCACGCAGACCGCCCAGGCCGCCGAGGTGGTGGTCTCGCAGGGCAAGCCGGCCACCGCCTCCTCGACCGAGGTGGCCGGGGCGTACCAGCCCGGCGAGGCCACCGACGGCAACAACGGCACCCGCTGGGCCAGCGCCTTCTCGGCGACCCAGTGGTGGCAGGTCGACCTCGGCACGGCCACCCCGGTGAGCCGCATCGCCATCAACTGGGAGGGCGCGTACGCGAAGGCCTTCACGATCCAGTTCTCGACCGACGGCACGAGCTATTCCCAGGCGTACGCGACCACGACCGGAACGGGCGGCCAGCAGAGCATCGCCGTGAGCGGCGCCGCCCGGTACGTGCGGATCAACCTCACCGAGCGCGGGCTGCCGATCTACGGCTACTCGTTCTGGGAGTTCCAGGTCTTCTCGGGCGGCCCGACGACCCCGCCGACGACCCCGCCCACCACTCCGCCGACCGGCGCCACGCGACTGCTCTCTTACAACAAGCCCGCGCAGGCCAGCTCGTGGCAGAACGACGTGAACTGCAACCCGTGCAGCCCGGACAAGGCGTTCGACAACGACCCGGCCAGCCGCTGGGCGACAAGCTCGACGAACGGCTGGGTCGACCCGGGCTGGATCTCGGTCGACCTGGGCGCGACGGCCACCATCTCGCAGGTCGTGCTGCAGTGGGACCCGGCGTACGGGAGGAGCTACCAGATCCAGGTCTCGGGCGACAACGCGAACTGGACGAGCATCTATTCGACGACCACGGGTGACGGGCTCAAGGACGTCATCACCGCGACGGGCGCCGGCCGGTACGTGCGGATGTACGGCACCGCCCGGGGCAGCGCCTACGGCTACTCGCTGTGGGAGTTCAGCGTCTACGGCACCGGCGGCGCCCCGGTGAACCCGCCCGCCCCGCCCGCCGACCCGAGCTTCCCGGCCACCCGCTTGGTCTTCGAGGACAACTTCAACGACCCGGCAGGCACCAAGCCGAGCACTGCCAGATGGACGTACGACCCGGGTGTCCCGCAGAACGGCGAGATCCAGTACTACACGCCCAACAGCGAGAACGCGCAGACCGACGGCCAGGGCAACCTGGTGCTCGAGGCCCGGCGGCAGGACTATCAGGGCCGCCAGTACACGTCGGCCCGGATGAACACCGGCGGCAAGTTCAGCGCCCAGTACGGCCGGTTCGAGGCCCGGATCAAGGTGCCGAAGGGCAACGGCCTGTGGCCCGCGTTCTGGATGATGGGCGAGGACTTCCTCAGCGGGCGCCCGTGGCCCTACAACGGCGAGATCGACATCATGGAGGTCCTCGGCCGCAACACCGGCGAGATGTACACCACGCTGCACGCCCCGGCCTACAACGGCGGCGGCGGGTACGGCCAGAAGAACGCGGCCGGCGTGGACCTGTCACAGGACTTCCACGTGTACGCCGCCGAGTGGGACAGCCGGGGCATCCGCTTCTTCCTCGACGGCCGGCAGGTCTTCAACGCCGACAAGGCCACCGTGGAGGACACCCGCGGGCCGTGGGTCTTCGACCACAAGTTCTACCTGATCCTCAACCTGGCCGTCGGCGGCGACTTCCCCGGCCCGATCGACGCCACCACCCCGTTCCCGTCCCGCATGCTCGTCGACTACGTACGGGTCTATCAGTGAGGGACCGGCCGTGAACCCGGGTGCCGCCGGCGGAGAAGCTGACGGCGGCGGCACCCGCTCACCCGGCGCTGCTATAACGGACCGCATGACAACCCGGCCCGCGCGCGGTGGGCAGCATCCGACGATGGACCAGGTCGCCGAGGCGGCCGGGGTGTCGCGCGCGACCGTCTCCCGAGTGATCAACGGCGCTCCCAGCGTCGACGCCAAGATCCGCGAGATGGTGCAGCGGGCGATCGCCGAGACCGGCTACGTGCCCAACGTGGCCGCCCGCAGCCTGGTGACCCGCCGTTCCAACTCGGTGGCGCTGGTGATCAGCGAGCCCGACCGGCCCGACAACAACTCTTTCCTCAACCGGATCTTCACCGATCCCTACTTCGGCCGGGTCACGGCGGGCGCGACGGGGGCGCTGCGCCCGCACGACGTGCACCTGGTGGTCATCCCGACCGACTCCACCGACCACCACCAGGTGATCCGCTATCTGCGGCAGGGGCACGTCGACGGCGTGCTGCTGATCAGCAGCCACGAGCAGGACACGCTGCCCCGCCAGGTGCACGAGCTGGGCATCCCGGCCGTGGTGTCGGCCCGGCCCACCTCGCCCATCGCGGTCAGCTACGTCGACGTCGACCAGCGGCTGGGCGCCCGGCTGGCCGCGGAGCACCTGCTCGGCCGCGGGTGTTCCCGCCTCGCCACGATCAGCGGGCCGCTCGACATCCCGTCCGGGCTCGACCGGCTCGAGGGCTTCCGGTCCTACCTGGCCGGCCGCGGCTTCGGCGAGGTGCCCGCGGTCGAGGGGGACTTCACCCGGGCCGGGGGCGAGTCGGCGGCCCGGCGGCTGCTGGCCGAGCACCCCGAGCTGGACGGGTTGTTCGTGGCCAACGACCTGATGGCCGAAGGCGCCCTGCGCGCGGTGCAGGAACTCGGCCGCCGGGTGCCCGGCGACATCGCGGTGGTGGGCTTCGACGACAGCAGCGCCGCGCTCGACTGCCGCCCGCTGCTGACCACCGTGCGCCAGCCGGTCGAGGAGATGGCCGCCGAGATGGCCGAGGTGCTGATGGCGCACATCACCACGCCGGGGCGGCTGCCGCGGTCGGTCACGTTCCAGCCGACCCTGGTGGTCCGCGACTCGGCGTAGTGCCGGGGCGTGGACATTCGACGCCCATCGATGAGGCGCTGCGCTCATTGTGATGCGTCGCTAACGTAGCGTCCATGGGGAGCGAGTCGAGCGCGGGTGCCCTGCTGGCCGCCGGCAACGAGGCGATGCTCGAGGCGGCGTACCGCACCGGCGACTTCCTTTCCGCCTGGCAGCTGCTGGAAGGGGCGCGCCGCCGCGCATGCGACGAGGAGAGCCCGGTCGAGGAGGCGGCCGCCCTGACCCGGCTCGGCATGCTGGCCCACTTCGCGGCGATCGGCGGCGACCTGTCCCGGGCCGACTGGGCCACCGAGGAGCAGCTGTTCAACGCGGCCCTGCGCATCCAGCGCGAGGTGGGTGACCCGGCCGGCGCCGCCGAGTCGCTGTTCGGGCTGGGCCTGGTGCATCAGGTGCTACGGGGCGACTGGACGACCGCGATGCCCTATTACACCGAGGCGCTGACGCTGGCCGAGAGCTACGCCGACGAGATGGTGCGCTCCGAGGTGCACCGGCACATCGGGTTCTTCCACGTCTTCGTCTCCGGCGACACCGAGCGCGGACTACGGCACCTGCGCATGTCACAGGTGCTGCGGGAACGCTACGGCGACCCGCGGCGGGTGGCCGTCGGCACGCTGGCGCTGGGCGAGGCCGAGCTGGCCGCGGGCAACCTGTCGGAGGCGCTGCGCCTGCTGCGCGAGGCCGTCGACCAGGCCCGCAAGGCCAACCTCTCGGCCCAGCGCGTCGGGTGGGCCGAGCATGCCCTCGCGGATGCCGAGCGCGCAGCCGCATAGGTGCTCAGAAAACGGGGAATCAGGCGTACGTGATCTTCCGCAGATTGCTGGTCGCGGCGGTCCTCGCGCTGCCGGCGGCCGGGTGCTCGACGGTCGGCGATCGTGAGGACGCCGCCGCCGATCTGGCCGTACGGCTGCTCACCGCTGTCGACGCGGGCGACGGCGAGGCGGCTTGTGCCCTGCTCGCGCCGGACACGGCCCGCTCGGTGGCCGAGGACGAGCCCTGCCCGCAGGCGATCCTCGACAAGAGCCTGCCCCGCCCCGGAACCGTCGTGGACACCTCCGTCTACGGGCAGTGGGCGCAGGTCAAGCTCGACGACGACACGGTCTTCCTCGGGGCGTTCCCGGGTGGCTGGCGGGTGGTGGCGGCCGGCTGTACCCCGCGGGCGAGCCGCCCGTACGACTGCACGGTCGAGGGGGACTGAATGCGTGCTCTCTTCGTGCTCCTGCTCGTGGTGGTCGCGGCCGGCCTGATCTATGTCACGGCGCTGGGGGTGCTGCACCGATGAGACGCTTTCTGCGCGAGAACGCGATCGGCGTCGTCTTCGGGCTGCTCTTCCTGATCGTGCTGGCCGGGCAGGCGTACGCGGGCCTGGCGGTCTTCAACGAGGGCCAGCGCGCCTCCGGGCTGCCGGACGTCTCGTTCTGGCGTTATGTGACCTCGGCCGGCTTCGGCGTCGACGTGGCGGAGAACTGGCAGTCCGAGTACCTGCAGTTCTTCCTCTTCATCGTGCTGACCGTGTGGCTGCTGCAGAAGGGCTCGCCCGAGTCCAAGTCGCTGGACAAGCCGGGCCGCGAGACCGAGAAGCAGCAGAAGATCGGCCCGTACGCCGATGAGAACTCCCCGAAGTGGGCGCGTGCCGGCGGGTGGCGTACGTCGGTGTTCTCGAACTCGCTCGGTCTCGTGATGGGTCTGATCTTTCTCGGCTCGTGGCTGGCGCAGTCGGTCGCCGGGGTCGTCGCCTTCAACGAGGAGCAGCTCAGCGAGCGGCAGGACCCGGTCTCGTGGGGTCAGTACGTGCTGGAGCCGGATTTCTGGAACCGGACTCTGCAGAACTGGCAGTCGGAGCTGCTCGCGGTGGCGTCCATGGCGATCCTCGCCATCTACCTACGGCAGCGCGGGTCGTCGCAGTCCAAGCCGGTCGGATCGGCGCACGAGGCGACCGGGGTCGAGGGCTGACCTCCGGCTTTGTCCAGCATCGGTCGGATGTCCGACGGATCGACCATCGTCAGTTCTGTCGGCTCCGCGACGAATGTTAACTTGACGGCCAGACGTACCGAGCACCTGCTGGTCACAGGGGGCGGCCTTGACCGAGCATGCCGACGCACACCAGTTCTTCCACCGTGTGGTCGGGATCGACCTCGGCACCAGCTCCTGCGCGGTCTCGGTGTGGGACGGCACGCAGCTGCTGATGGTCCGCGGCCCGACCGGCGCCGCCACCCTCCCCGCCTCGGTGGGGCAGGACAGGGCGGGTCAGGTGGTCGCCGGGGTGCCACCGGCCGAGGACGCGGAGAACGTGATCGCCGGCATCAAGCGGCGCCTCGGCACGGGAGAGAACATCCGTTTCCGAAGCCGTTCCTATCAACCCCGTGAGATCTGCGCGTTCCTGCTGATCGAGCTCAAGCGGCAGGCCGAGGCGTTCGTCGGCGAGGCGATCCACGACGCGGTGATCACCGTCTCGGCCGCGGCCGGGGAGGCCCAGCGACGGGCGTTACGCGAGGCGGCGGGGTTGGCTCAGCTCAACGTGCGGCGGCTGCTGGAGGATCCGGTGGCCGCCGCGATGGCGCTCGGGGTGGGCGCCCGCCCGGGCACGTACGCGATCTACGACCTGGGCGGCGGCACGTTCGACGCGTCGGTGGTGCGGGTCGCCGACGGCACGGTCGACGTCCTGGGCACCTCGGGCGACCAGCGGCTGGGCGGCGACGACTTCGACGAGCTGATCGTCGGGTACGCCCTGCGGCAGATCCGCGAGCGGCACCACGTCGACCTGAGCATGGACGCGACCATCCGGCAGCGCATCCGGTGGGAGGCCGAGATCCGCAAGCGCGAGCTGTCGGTCGCCGACACCACGACCCTCGAGCTGCCGGTGCTGACCGCCACGGTCAGCGCCAGTGTGCCGCTGAGCCGCCGCGCCTTCGAGGCGATGATCGAGCCGGACGTGCAGCGCTCGCTCGACCTGCTCACCGAGGCGATCGCGGCGGCCCGGGCGGCGCACGGCGTGGGGTGGGGCGACATCGACGAGGTGGTGCTGGCCGGCGGCTCGACGCGCATCCCGGCAATCCGCGACCGGCTGGCCGGGTACTTCGGCTGGGGCGCGGCCCGCATCCGGGTCGACCTCGACCCCGTCGAGATGGTCGCGCGCGGGGCCGGGCTGGTGGCCCGCGACTACGAGCCGGCGACCCTGTTCGAGGGCTCGCCGGTCGGGTTGCTCAGCGCCAGCCTGCGCTTGCGGGCCGAGCTGGCCGCGCCCGAAACACCGGCGGCGGAAGAAGAGCCGGCCGAGACGCCCGACCCACCCGGGCCGCCGGGACCGCCGGCCGAGACTCCGGCCGACTTCCGCCGGGTTGCCGAGGCCACATACATGTTGTTGCTGCAGGACGGGGACCTGGGCCCGCTCGGCGCGGCGTACGGCGCCTTCATCTCCGCGGTGCTGGCCGCGGCCCCGGACGCCCGCCTGGCCGAGCTGGGCCGGCGGCTGAGCGCGGAGTACGAGCGGGCGTCGGGCTAAGGTCACGGCATGTTGATCAGTTGTGGCGCTCCGGTTGCGGGGGCGTGGGCCGAGCCGGCGACGCTGGGCGAGTTCGCCGAGCGGGCAGAGGCTCTCGGCTATCACGGCCTCTGGTCGTTCCAGCGGCTGCTGGTCGGGGTCGATCAGCCGATGCTCCCGGTCTATCACAGCGTGCTCGACCCGCTGATCGCGCTGACCTGGGCCGCCGCCCGCACCAGCACGATCCGCCTGGGCGTCGCGGTGATCAACATCCCGTACGTCTCCCCGGTGCTGCTGGCCAAGCAGGCCGCCACCCTCGACCTGCTGTCCGGCGGCCGGCTCGACCTGGGCCTGGGCACCGGCTGGTCGCCGCCCGAGTTCGAGGCCACCGGCTCCGACCCGAACCCGCGGGGCAAGCGCCTCCGCGAGTACCTCGAGGTGCTGCGCACGCTGTGGAACGACCCGGTGGCGTCGTTCACCGGCGAGCTCTATTCCGTGCCCGAGAGCACCACCGGCCCGCGTCCCGTGCAGCCAGGCGGCCCGCCGGTGCTGCTCGGGGGCACGGCCGACGTCGCGTTGCGGCGGGCCGGGCGGCTCGGGGCGGGCTGGGTGAGCAGCAGCCGGCTCAGCTTCGACGACATCTCACGCGGCGCCCAGATCGTGCGGCGCGCGGCCGAGGAGGCGGGCCGGGACCCCGATGCCGTACGGGTCGTGGTGCGCGCCGTGGTGCGTCCCGGTCTGCGCGACGATGCCGTCCCGCTGTCCGGGGACTGGGATCAGATCCGCGCCGGCGCCGAGCTCTACGCCGAGGCGGGGGTCACGGAGCTGTTCTACGACCTGAACTGGGACCCGCTCATCGGGGCGCCCGACGCCGATCCGGTGGTGGCCCGGGAGCGGGCCGGCGAGATCCTCACGGCGCTGGCGCCCCGCCCCTGACGATCACTCAGCGTGGCGAGCTTGATCCGGCCGTGCCATGCCCCGTTCACCCGGTGTCGTCGCAGCGAACGCGGGGGGTGGCGGGGGTGCCCGCGGGCCTGCGGGCGGTTGCCGGCTGTCGCCCGGAGGTAGCAGGTTGTCGATGGGTCATGGTCATCGGCGAAGACGTGGTTCGAAGTCTTATATAGCGTCGAATGGAGGGGGTATTCGTTATCGAAATGGCGGTCGTCTTCCTATGGGGCTCTTTCCCGGCCCCACGAAGAGTAGTTCCGGCGACACGCCGAGGCTTCGGAGATCACCGTCGAACCGCGTCCCGGAACGCGGGATGACCGTCGATACGGCCCCGGGGTGACGTGCCGACCGAAGATCTTGCGCTACCTGGGCCCATGTGCCGGAGGAAACCACGGCGGCCACTCGCCATGATCGACATTGTCGCGAAACCGGGCGGAAACAGCGGCCCGCCGCGTCGGCGATGCGACTTTGATAACTTTGCGCAACAGTACGATTGCCCTCTGGTTTTCCATAACGGACATCGGAGTCATATATGGCAGTCGATACGGGCGATTTCTCCGCTGGAGTGGCGCTTCGCACCCTACGCGGGCGGCACCGGCAGTGAGGTTGAGCATCCAACCCTTTCAGCGGGCTGTTATTCATTCGATGCGTCAACTCATTTCCTACGAGCCAGTTCCGGGCTACCTTTCCCAGCGCAGCATCCGAATACCTCTCACGCGCGGCGCATGTGAGGTGTGTCGTCCGATGGAGGTGACCGACGCGTGGAACCGCTGATCGAGGAAGCCGAGCTTGCCCGGGCCGGCTCCCCGACCGATGCCATGACGAGCCCGGACACCGCCCCTGAGAAGAAGGTGGACACCCGGCGTAAGTCTCCGACGCAGATCGCCCTCGCGCGGCTGCGCAAGGACAAGGTCGCGGTGATCTGCGCGAGCATCTTCCTGTTCTTCGTGCTGATCGCGATCTTCGCGCCGCTGCTGGCGAAGCTCGAGGGGCAGGATCCCACGACCCTGCACCAGGACCTGATCGACCAGTACGGCTATCCGACGATCGCGCCGAACGGCGAGCACTGGTTCGGCGTCGAGCCGCGCCTGGGCCGCGACCTGTTCGCGCGTTTCGTCTACGGCGCCCGGCCGTCCTTGATCGTGGCCTGCTCGGTCACGATCATCACGACCATCATCGGTGTGGTGGTCGGCCTGCTCGCCGGTTTCGTCGGTGGCTGGCTCGACCGCATCCTCTCCTGGGTCATCGACTTCGTCCTGAGCCTGCCCTACCTGCTCTTCGCGATCGCCGTGCCGGCCGTGCTGCTGTCGATCTTCGTCGGCACCTCGGAGAACGCGGCCACGCAGGACGTGGCGAACGCCCGGTTCTACAGCCTCATCATCGTGCTCTCCTTCTTCGGCTGGGCGAGCCTCGCGCGACTGATCCGCGGCGAGGTGCTCTCCCTGCGCGAGCGTGAGTTCGTCGCCGCGGCCAAGGTGCTCGGCGTGCCGACCCACAAGGTGCTCTTCAAGGAGCTGCTGCCCAACCTGGTGGCTCCCATCGTCATCTCGGTGTCGATGGCTCTACCGAGCTACATCGTCGTCGAGGCCGGCCTGACCTACCTCGGCGTGGGTCTCACCGAGCCGACTCCTTCCTGGGGTCTGACGATCTACGCCGCGCAGGCCTTCTACCGGGCCGATCCGCTCTACCTGTGGATCCCGGTGGCGGCCATCACCATCCTCGTGCTCTCGCTGAGCCTTCTCGGCGACTCGATCCGTGACGCATTCGATCCCCGCACCCGCCGGTGACGTGGTGACGCCCAGTATGAGAAGAGGAGAAATGGCAAGGCGATTCAATGTTGCCGTGGCTGCCACTGCCGCCGTGGCACTCGGCCTGGCGGGCTGCAGTAGCCCTTCGTCGAACAACGACTCGTCCAACGGCTCGTCCGACGCCGGCAAGATCACGACGCAGTCCAACGCGACCGACCCGAACGCCAAGGGCCCGGCCAAGGAGATCCCGGGCGCCCGCCCGGGCGGCGTGCTGAACGTGCAGGCGCAGACCACGCCGAACACGTTCGACCCGACCGACATCTACTACGTCGACTCGAACCAGATCGGCAAGCTGCTGTTCCGCACGCCGACCCAGTTCGACATCCGCGACGGCAAGCCCACCCTCGTTCCCGACCTGACTGACCTGGGCACCCCCTCGGCCGACAAGCTGAGCTGGACGTTCAAGATGCAGCCGGGCATCAAGTACGAGGACGGCACCGAGGTCAAGGTCGAGGACCTCGCGTACGCGATCAAGCGGTCGTTCGCCCACGACATCTACGTCAACGGCCCGGCGTACCAGCTGAGCTACTTCAAGGACGGCGACAAGTACAAGGGCCCGTACAAGGACGGCACCACCTACGCCGGTGTGGAGACCCAGGGCACCGACACCCTGATCATCCACCTGGCCACGCCGTTCCAGGACCTGCCGTTCTACATGACCTTCCCGATGTTCACGCCGATCCCCGAGGCCAAGGACACCAAGCAGGAGTACAAGAACAAGCCGCTGGCCACGGGCCCGTACAAGTTCAAGAGCTACCAGGCCGGCAGCTCGCTGGTGCTCGAGAAGAACACCAACTGGGACCCGAACACCGACCCGGCCCGCCACCAGTACCTGGACGGCTACAACTTCCAGTGGGGTGTCGACGCGGTCAAGTCGCAGACGGCCGTCCTCAACAGCAACGGCCAGGACGCCAACGCGATCAACTACGACGTCCTCGACGCCACGCTGATCCCGCAGCTGACCGGCGAGAAGAAGTCGCAGCTGGTGCAGGGTGAGAGCCCCTGCACGATCGTGTGGCAGCTCGACAGCCGCAAGATCCCGCTGGAGGTCCGTAAGGCGATCGCCAAGGCGTACCCGAACGACCAGATCTGGAAGGCCGCCGGCCTCAACGACTACGTCGCCGAGCCGGCCAGCACCGTTATGCCGCCGTCGGTCCCGGGCTACGAGAAGTACACCCCCGTCGCCGACCTGACCGGCACCGGCGCCGGTGACCCGGCCGCCGCGAAGGCCATGCTCGAGGCCGCCGGCAAGGTGGGCTTCGAGGTCAGCTGGTACTTCGACAACCAGAAGCCGCAGACCCAGCAGGTCAGCCAGATCCGGGCCGACGCGTTGACCAAGGCCGGCTTCAAGGTCAAGCCGATCGGAACCTCGACCGCCGACCTGCGGACCAAGAAGGGCGACTACGACGCCCCGGTCAACATGGGCCAGAGCCCCGGCGGCTGGTGCTCCGACTGGCCGTCCGGTGGTTCGTGGTTCCCGGTGCTGTTCCGTTCGCAGAGCATCGCCGAGGGCCAGAGCTGGGGCATGCTCAGCGACAAGGCTCTCGACAAGGAGATCAACGACATCGCGAACCTGCCGGCCGAGGAGTCGACCGCGAAGTGGGCCGCTCTCGACAAGAAGATCATGGAGCAGTACATCGCGGTTCCGCAGTACTACGACAAGCTGGCCGTCGTGAAGGGCACCAACGTCGGTGACACCACCGGCGACCCGACGATGGGCATGCCGAACTTCAGCAACATGTACCTGAAGAGCTGAAGCACCGGTAGTCAGCTGTAAACCCGGGGTGGTCCGGTCCGCTAACCGGCGGACCGGACCACCCCGGGCGTAAAAGTGGCCTCTCGGCGTGTCGGGCTACCGGCCCTGCGCGCCGTGATCAGAGAATCCGGGACATCCACCCGGCGCCGTGTGGAAAGAGGAGCAAGCGGTGCTGCTGTACATCTTGAAACGCGTCCTGAGCGCGATCTCCGTCGTGATCGTGACGCTGGTGGCCAGCTTCGCGTTGTTCTTCCTGGCGCCGACCGATCCGGCGGGCGTGATCTGTGGCCCCCGCTGCACCCCGGAACGCGTCGCCGACATCGAGGCGAGCCTCAACCTCGACGAGCCGCCCCTGGCCCAGATCGGCGCCTACATGAAGGGCATCGTCGTCGGGCGGGAGTACTCCAGCGGCGGCTCCACGCAGCACTGCGCCGCCCCCTGCCTGGGCTACTCCTACACCCTGGGTCAGCCGGTGACGAAGCTGCTGGCCGCGGCGCTGCCCGTCACCATCTCGATCGTCATCGGCGGAGCGGTGGTCTATCTGATCGTCGGCATCCTGGCCGGAACGATCGCCGCGCAAGTCCGCGGCACGTCGCTGGACAAGGCCGTGGTCGGCACGACCCTCTTCGTCCAGTCGATCCCCTACTTCGTCTTCGCCCTGCTCGTCGCCCTCTACGCGACGTTCCTCCCCGACTCTGGCTACCACCCGTTCCTGGACGATCCGCTGTTGTGGGCCAGTGGCCTGCTCGCGGCCTGGCTGTGTGTGGGCATCACCAACGCGGCCGCGTACACCCGATACTCGCGAGCCTCCATGATCGAGGCGCTCGGTCAGGACTTCGTACGCACCGCGACCTCCAAGGGCATCAGCCGGCGTCGCGTCGTGTACCGGCACGGCCTGCGCGCCGGGCTCACCCCGGTCGTCACCATCTTCGGTATCGACCTCGCGTTCCAGTTCACCGGCGCGATCTTCACCGAGACCATCTTCGGACTGCCCGGGCTCGGTCAGCTCACCCTGCGGGCCTTCGGGCAGTACGACCTGCCCGTTCTCATGGGTGGTGTGCTGGTCGGCTCGGTGGCCCTCGTCGTCATGAACCTCGTGGTGGACATCGCGTACACGTTCCTCGACCCCCGGGTGCGCCTCGGATGATCCCGGCCCGCACCCAGGTGTTCTCACCCCGCAGCACGAAGGCGGCAGCATGAGCGACCAGAGCACCCCGGCCCCGCACACGGTGGCCCGCGTTCCCCGCACCCCCGCGGCGAACGAGGAGGCCTACCTCGAGGTCACCGATCTGCAGGTGCAGTTCCCGACCGCGGACGGCCTGGTCCGCGCCGTGCAGGGCCTCAGCTACTCGGTTCCGCTGCGCCGGACGCTGGCCATCGTCGGCGAGTCCGGCTCCGGCAAGAGTGTGTCCAGCATGGCCGTCATGGGCCTGCACGACCGCAAGGTCGCCCGGATCTCCGGCTCGATCAAGGTCGGCGGCCGCGAGATCGTCAACATGAGCGACAAGGAGCTCGAGGGCTACCGCGGCGGCGACGCTGCGATGATCTTCCAGGACCCGCAGTCCTCGCTGCACCCGTACTTCACCATCGGCGACCAGATCATGGAGTCGTACCGGGCGCACCACAACGTCAGCAAGCGCAAGGCCAAGGACCGCGCGGTCGAGATGCTGGGCCGGGTCGGCATCCCCAACCCGCGCCGCCGCGTCGACCAGTACCCGCACGAGTTCTCCGGCGGCATGCGGCAGCGCGCGATGATCGCGATGGCGCTGGTCAACGACCCGAAGCTGCTGATCGCCGACGAGCCGACCACGGCCCTCGACGTGACGGTGCAGGCGCAGATCCTCGACCTGATCTCCGACCTGCAGCGCGACTTCGGCTCCGCGGTCGTCTTCATCACCCACGACTTGGGTGTGGTGGCCGAGATCGCCGACGACATCCTGGTCATGTACGCCGGCACCGCGATCGAGCACGGCCCGGTCAACAAGATCCTCGGCGAGCCCCTGCACCCGTACGCGTGGGGTCTGCTCGAAAGCATCCCGGCGCTGACCGGGGAACCGCAGCCGCTGCACCCGATCCCCGGGTCGCCGCCGAGCCTGCTGGCCGTGCCGACCGGCTGCCCGTTCCACCCGCGCTGCGAGTTCAAGGACCGCGTGCCGGGTGACCTGTGCACCACCCTCAAGCCCGATCTGATCCCACGGACCGGCGATCTGGGCCGCACCTCGCGGTGCCACCTGAAGGAACCCGACAAGGTCTTCGAGACCGAAGTCCTGCCCCGGCTGCCGTAAGAGGACCGATCATGACCGCAACCACCACCGCCAAGTCCGGGGTCCGCTCGGTGCCCGGCGCGCCGCTGCTGCAGCTCGACGGCGTCAAGATGCACTTCAAGACAAAGGGCGACGGCTTCTTCGCCCGCGGCACCAAGTGGGTGCAGGCCGTCGACGGCGTCGACCTGACCATCGCGCCCGGCGAGACCGTCGGCCTGGTCGGCGAGTCGGGCTGTGGCAAGTCGACCACTGCCCGCCTGATCACGCGGCTGCTCGAACCCACCGCGGGCGAGATCCGCTATCAGGGCGTCGACATCGCGCACATGAGCGAGCGGCAGCTGCGCCCGTACCGCCGCGAGATCCAGCTGATCTTCCAGGATCCGTACTCCTCGCTGAACCCGCGCCACACCGTGGGCACGATCGTCGGCACCGCCCTGCGCACACACGACATGGTGGCCAAGAGCGGCGAGCTCAAGCGGGTGCAGGAACTGCTCGAGGTTGTCGGCCTGAACCCGGAGCACTACAACCGCTACCCGCACGAGTTCTCCGGCGGTCAGCGCCAGCGCATCGGCATCGCCCGCGCGCTCGCCGCCCGCCCCAAGATCATCGTGGCCGACGAGCCGGTCTCCGCGCTCGA
Organism: Paractinoplanes brasiliensis; assembly: GCF_004362215.1. NCBI lineage: Bacteria > Bacillati > Actinomycetota > Actinomycetes > Micromonosporales > Micromonosporaceae > Paractinoplanes > Paractinoplanes brasiliensis. The sequence continues at coordinate 5,225,242 of NZ_SNWR01000001.1, forward strand.
CGTGTCGATCCAGGCCCAGGTCATGAACCTGCTGGAGAGCCTGCGCAAGGAATTCGGCATCGCGTTCGTGTTCATCGCGCACGACCTCGGCGTGGTGCGGCACTTCTGCGACCGGATTGCCGTCATGTACCTGGGCCGGGTGGTCGAGGAGGGTCCGCGCGACACGCTCTACGAGAAGCCGCAGCACCCGTACACCCAGGCCCTGCTCTCGGCGGTGCCGGACATCGGCGTGGTGCGGGGCGTGCCGCCGAAGAACCGGATCCGCCTGGTCGGCGACGTGCCCAGCCCGGTCGACCCGCCGTCGGGCTGCCGGTTCCGCACCCGCTGCTGGAAAGCGCAGGACATCTGCGCCACCGACGACCCGGCCCTCATCGAGCGGGCCCCGGCCCAGCGGGTGGCCTGCCACTTCGCCGAGCCGCCGGTCGAGTCGATCATCGCCGAGACGGCCTGAGCCTGGTGGTCCCCCCGCCCGCTCCCTCCGTCTATCGCACCAAGGCGTACCGGGTCCGGCAGCGCTCGTTCGTCGCGCTGGCCGGGCTCGGCCTGCTGGCCACGGGCTACGGGCTGGGCCGCTGGCAGGACTCGCCCGTCCCGGCCGCGGCCGTGCCGCCCGTGGTGGTGACCAGCGCGCCCTCGGCTGCTCCCTCGGCGGCGCCGCCCACGACCGAGGCCCCGGCGCCGACGGTCTATCCGAAACTGGAGGCCGAGGCGGCGGACGGCAACGTGGGCATCCAGTCCCAGGAGACGACGGACGAGGGCGGCGGGCAGAACGTCGGCTGGATCGCGGGCGGCGACCAGCTGCGCTTCGACAACGTCGACTTCGGGCCCGTACCGGCGACGAAGCTCGACGTACGGGTGTCGAGCGACGCCGAGGGCGGGCGCATGGAGATCCGGCTCGACGGCGCCGACCAGCCGCCGATCGGGACGCTGAACGTCACGCGTACGGGCGGGTGGCAGAACTGGCGGACCGACCAGGTCGACATCACGCCGACCGCCGGCAAGCACACGGTGTTCCTGACTTTCGCCCGCGACGACGGCGGCGAGTTCCTCAACATCAACTGGCTGCGGTTCGTGCATTGAGAGAGCCGCGCTGTCGCGCGGCTCTCTGTCTCAGACTGCTGTCAACGCCGCTTCTCTCACCACCGGGATGGTGAGGGTCACGACTCCGTTGTCGCACTGGGCCTCGAGGCGATCGGTGTCCAGGCTGTCCGACTCGCGCAGATCGACCTCGCGGGTCACGGGGGCGCCGGCCGGCTGACCGGCCTCACCCTCCGCCGCGCGGCGCTCGGCCCGAATGGTCAGGACGCCGTCGTCCACCGAGACGTCGATACCGGCCCTGTCGATGCCCGGCAGGTCGATGTCGACGAAGAAGGTCCCGTCGATCCGGTACGCGGCGAGCCGCGCCCCGGAGCTGCGGGTGCTGTCGAACACGCGGCACGTGAGCTGGTCGAGCTCGCGGACCGTCGCGCCGTGAGGCGACATGGTGGTTCCTCCAGGCGGAGTTCTTCTCGGCTGGATCGGGCGGGGTGGGCCCGGTCCGGTATGACCAACGGAGATTGTGGTCCTCGGATTCCCGTTTGGACATGACCGGCGTCACGATGCGGCCTGTTACCTCATTACGATCCGTTGTCGTCGAGCCGGAAGTCGTCGAACTCGAAACCCGGGGCCACGACGCAGCTAACCAGAACATATTCCGTGCTCGCGGGCTCCGCCGCCTGCCACACCCCGGCCGGCACGAGCACCTGCGGATGGTGCCCGTCGCCGACACCCAACGTGACGGTCCCCTCCTCGGCCGGGTGCTCCCCGTCACCACCGAAGCGCAGCGTCAGCGGACCGCCGGCGTGCCAGAACCACAGCTCGTCCGAGCGCACGACATGCCAGGCCGAGGCCTCACCCGGGTGGAGCAGGAAGTAGATCGCGGTGGCGGCCGAGCGTTCCCCGGCGTACCCCTCGGGGTGGAACGTCCTCTCCGACTTGTAGGTCTGCCGGAACCAGCCGCCCTCGGGATGGGGCTGAAGGTCGAACTGCCGGGCCAGCGGCGGGCGCGTGTCACTCATGCCGTAACCGTAGTGGCTCGAACATGTGTTCTATAGTGTCGCCGTGGCGATCCTGCATGCCGACCTCGACGCCTTCTACGCGTCGGTGGAGCAGCGCGACGACCCGGCCCTGCGGGGGCGTCCGGTGCTGGTCGGCGGTGGGGTGGTGCTCGCCGCGAGCTACGAGGCAAAGGCTTTCGGCGTACGCACCCCGATGGGCATCAACCAGGCCCGCGCGCTCTGCCCCCGGGCGGTCGTGGTGCCGCCGCGTATGAGGGCGTACACGGTGGCCAGCAAGGCCGTGTTCGAGATCTTCCGGGACACCACGCCCCTCGTCGAGGGCATCTCGATCGACGAGGCGTTCCTCGACGTGGGCGGTCTGCTCCGCGTCAGCGGCACCCCGCGCGAGATCGCCACCCGCCTGCGGGCCGAGGTGCGCGCCCAGGTCGGGCTGCCCATCACGGTCGGCATCGCCGGGACGAAGTTCCTGGCCAAGGTGGCCAGCGCGGTCGGCAAGCCGGACGGGCTGCTCGAAGTGCCGGCCGGGGGCGAACTCGCGTTCCTGCACCCGCTGCCGGTCGAGCGGCTGTGGGGCGTCGGCCCGGTCACCTCGGCCAAGCTGCGCGACCGGCGGGTCAACACGGTCGGCGACGTCGCCCGCATCGGCGAGGCGGCCCTGGTGTCGATGCTCGGCCCCGGCTACGGGCGGCACCTCTACGCGCTTGCCCACAATCGAGACCCCCGCCGCGTACGGGTCGGGCACCGGCGCGGCTCGATCGGCGCGCAAAGTGCCCTGGGACGCCGGCCCCGCCCGTTCGCCGAGGTCGAGGCCACACTCGACGCGCTGGTCGACCGGGTCACCCGGCGCATGCGCGGCGCCCAGCGGGCCGGCCGCACGGTGACGCTGCGGCTGCGCTTCGACGACTTCGGCCGGGCCACCCGGTCGCGGTCGCTGCTCAAAGCCACCATGCAGACCCGCCTGATCCAGGCGACCGCCCGTGACCTGCTGACCGAGGCCCGCGAGCTGATCGCCGCCCGCGGCCTCACCCTGGTCGGCGTGGCAGTGAGCAACCTCGACGGCGACGGCCACGTGCAGCCCTCCCTCTTCGACGACGCCGACGACGACCGTCTCGACATCGCCATGGACGCGGTCCGCGACCGCTTCGGCTCGACCTCCCTGACCCGAGCGGCCACCATCGGCCGCGAACTGGGTCCGTCGGTGCCGATCCTCCCGGACTGAGGTCCACCCGCCCGAAGTTGTCCACAATCCTTGGTTGTCCACGTTGAGATGCTGGGTGGGCCTCGGCGGCGGGTTTTGACTCGTTGTCCACGTGGCGTCTGCGGTAGAACTGGTGGATCTTCGGTGATGGTCTGACCCGTGTTCCACCGGCGTCCGTGTGACTGCCTTCCGGCTGAACTGCCGGCCGTCGCCGAGGCCACCACCAGGCAGGGAACGTGACTTGACAGGAGCTTGGCTAGAAGCCCCGTCAACGTGCTGTCCACCCCTGCCCGGCGGTGTGCCACCCGGTTCAGAGCAATGAAGGGCAGCAGGCTCCACGATGCCAGAACAAACCATCGAGGTGATCGGTGGTGTCGACACCCACGCTGACACCCACACCGCCGCGCTGATCGACCAGACCGGGCGGCTGCTCGGCCGTGAGCAGTTCCCCGCCGATGTGGCCGGCTGTCAAACGCTGCCGGCCTGGATGCGCAGCCACGGACCGATCCGGGCAGTCGGCGTCGAAGGCACCGGCAGCTACGGCGCCGGCTTGTCGCGTCACCTGCACCAGGAAGCTGTCACCGTGCTCGACGTCGACCGGACCGACCACAAAACCCGCCGCCGACGCGGCACGAGTGACCCCATCGACGCCGAAGCCGCCGCCCGATCAGTGCTGGCCGGCACCGCGACCACCATCCCGAAAACTCGCCACGGCATCGTCGAGGCACTCCGCGCGATCACCGTCACCCACGCCGGCGCGGTTCGCGCTCACACCGCGGCCAAGAACGCGGGCTGTGGGTTATGGGCCGGCGGAGACCCGCACGTTGCAGTAGAGGCTGCCCAAATAGACCGTTTTTCGGTCTGCCGGGTCGAGCAGCACGGCGCCGGTGCCGGCGGCGGCCTCCCGGGCGGCCAGCGCGCGGCCGTCGGTGGCGTCGTGCAGGGTGAGGTCGCAGGAGTTGTTGCCGTGGTCGTCCAGCACCTCCACGGTGACCTGGCCGCTCACGGGGAACGCGTCGGTGTCACCCAGCCGTTCGGTGGTGAACGGCAGCGTGGCCGTTCCCGCGCCGGGGCGGTGCAGCACGATGCAGCCCGGGTCGTTGGCGGACGTGCGGAACTGGCCGGATTCGCGCACCTGGAATGCCGTTGGGGAGAAGAGGCCGGTCGGGATCGGCAGGGGGCGGCCGCTGTCGACGTGGGTGAGCGTGACGTCGCAGCCGTTGTCCTTGTCCTGGATGTTGTCGTCGATCGTCAGCCGCCACGGCGCCTGGGCGGTGAAGTTCTCGCTCGAGACCCGCCCCTCGCCGCTGCTGCCGTTGTCGTTGCCGAGCAACACGAAGGCGAGCGCCGCGCCGGCGATGAGGATCACGGCGGCGGCTGCGGTGAGGAGCGTGCGCCGCCGGGACGACCATCCATTCGCGGCCGCGATCTCGGCAGCGGCAGGCGGTGACTCAGGGCCGGCGGCGGACTTGGCGTCCGCGGCGGGCGGCGACCCGGCGTCGGTGTCGGGCTCCGGGGCGGGCGGCGATTGCTCGCCGGTCAGGGCGGCGGTGGCTGCGCCTGACACCGTACGGCTGTCGTCCTTGGACAGATGCTCCAAGGCCTCGCGGGCGGCGAGCGCCATCCCCGCGTGCCGGCCGTGGGCGAGGCGGGCCAGTTCCTGGACGGCGCCGGCCCGGACGCCGCTGATGGGATGGCCGATGACCGCTTGCAGTTCCGGGGGCAGCGGCGCGGGTTGTGTCACCGGGCGGCTGCGGCGGGCCACGTACAGCTCGCCCTGCATTTCGACGTCGCGGCTCGGGGTCTGGTGGGGGTTGCGTTCGCGGACCCGGTCGAAGACGTAGTCGTAGAGCTCGTTCAGCGACACCCAGCCGTCCTGGTCGCGGTCGGCGTCGCCGGTGGACAGGCCCTCGACCAGCGCGGAAGTGAAGACGGACGGGCGGCGGCTGTGGTCGTCGGCCAACTGGTCGCCCTCGAAGGCGTACTCCATGGCGCTCGACGCGGTGATGACCGCGCGCCCGCGGCTGCCGCCGGGGAAGTTGTCGAGCACGTTGACGTCGCCGGCGGCCCGGACGGTCACGCCCTTGCTGAACGCGCCGCCGTAACAGCAGTCGAGCAGCAGGACGATGCTGCGCGACCGGCTGGCCAGCATGCAGCGCTGCACGAAGCCGGCCGACACGGCGGTCGACTCGAGGCGGTTCGGGCGGGTGTTGCGGGTGGCGAAGAACAGCTCGCCGGAGTCGCCCTTGAGCCCGTGGCATGAGAAGTGCAGCAGCAGCACGTCGTCGGGGCGGCTGTCGGCGAACAACTCCTCGATCTGCTCGCGAATCACGTGCGCGGGCTCGTTGCGTACGACATGCACCTGGAAGTCACCGATCGCGGCGTCACCGAGCACACCGGCGAGCGCGTCGGCGTCGGCCTGCGGCGCGAGCAGATGGCCAAGCCCCTCGTGGTCGTAGGTGTCGTTCGCGACGATCAGGGCCTTGCGCGCGGCGGTCATCAGGTGCCGTGCCGGCTCACGAAGAGGTCTATGAGCCGCCGCTGGTCGTCGGCGGTCGCCTCGGACAACTCGAGCACGTCGTCACCGAGCTCGAGCCGTACGGTGCGTTTGGTCCCGTCCGAGCGCCCGAGCCATCCCCGTACGGCCTCCACGACCGACCGCAGCACGTCGGGGTTCTGCCCGATCAGGACCAGGATCGCGCCGACGGTCTCCGTGGCGAACGCCCGCGAACCCGGCGGGGGAGGGCCGGCCGGAAGGGCCCGTACGTCGTCGATGTCGAGCTGCCGCAGCTCGGAGCGCAGCTGCCCGGTCAGGGTGCCGAGCCGCTCGGCGTCCGCGCCGTCCTCGGACAGGAAGACCCGCATTCCGTCACTCATCGATCCACCATGCACCCGCGGTAGTGGCATGGGAACTATCCGAAAGGCGACCCTGCTCCGACGGGTGCCCGAGCCGGTGCGGCACACTGGTGCGGGTGCGGAAGATCTTCCTGATCGGGCTCGGCGCGGGCGACCCCGACCACCTCACTCTGCAGGCGGCCAAGGCCATCGGGCGTACGGACGTCTTCTTCCTGCTCGACGACGGCGAGCCCCGGGCGAGCCTGGCCGACCTGCGGGAACGCATCGTCCGCGGCTACTCCAAGCCGAGCCGCCGCACGGTCGCCGGGCGCTCCCCGGCCGATTCGCAGGCGGCCGAGCGAATGCTGGCCGAGCACCTGAAGGAGGACGAGACCGGCTCGTTCCTCGTCTGGGGCGACCCCACCCTGTACGACCTGTCGCCTGCGATCCTCGAGGAGGTGCTGGCCCGGGGCACGGTCGAGTTCGAGTACGAGGTGATCCCCGGCATCAGCAGCGTCTCGGCGCTCGCGGCCAAGCACCGTGTGCCGCTCAACAGGTTCCAGGTCATGACCGGCCGGCAGCTGGCGGAGGGCTGGCCCGAGGGCGTCGACGAGCTGGTCGTCCTGCACGACGAGCAGCAGGCCTTCGCCGCCCACCCCGACGCGGACATCTTCTGGGGCGCCTACGTCGGGACGCCCGACGAGATCCTGCGCTCGGGCCGGGTGTCCGAGGTCGCCGGCGACATCGCGAAGACTCGCGCGGACGCCCGGACCGAGCACGGCTGGATCCTCGACACGTACCTGCTGCGCCGGCCGCGGGCTCATTAGTTGACGACGGCGGCCCGGCGGCCCGGCAGGCGGAGGATGAGGTAGGTGCCACTCTTTTCGCAGCCGGGGGCCTAGACTCTCGAACCCGTGAGACTCTTAGCCCTGGCCGGCCTCGGCGCCGCCGTACTCGCCCTGACGGCCTGTGAAAGCAACGAGTCCGTCTGGACCGCGCCGGGCACACCGCCCGCGTCCTCGGCAGCCTCGTCGGCCGGGCCCTCGGCGGCCCCCTCGGTGGTGCAGCCGGCCGCGTCCGAGGCGGCCCGGGTCGGCGCCTCCGGCAGCGGCTGCGAGCTGCCCGTGACGTTCGGGCTCGCCGAGTCGTACAAGCCCAAGGCGGTGAAGGTCGAAGCCGGGAGCGCGCTGGCCGAGCTCGCCGAACGCGGCCCGTTCACCATGGTCTGCGAGATCGACGCCAAACCGGCCGGCAACATCGGCTTCCTGCGGGTCTACACCGGCTCGTCCGACGACCTGCGGGCCGGTCTGACCGCGTTCGCCGGTGACGACGCCCAGGGGTTGCTCTTCCGCAACGTGCGGCTCGGCGCCCTGACCGGGTCCGAGGTGCGGTACAAGGCGAAAGACCCGGTCGAGGGAGCCCTGGAACAGGAGCGGGCCTTCGCCGTACGGGCCGGTTCCGACGTGGTCGTGGTGGCTCTGGACAGCTTCGACAGCGGGGAGCACCAGGCGATGCTCCCCGCGTACGAACTGGCGAAGGTCAGCCTGCGACCGGCAAGCTGACCTCGGCCGGGCGTCGCGCGGTGGCCAGCGTGAACAGGGCCACCGCGGGCACCACGAACAGGCCCGCCACCGAGATGCCGGCCCCGACCGCCCGGCGCTGGGCCACGAACCCGGCCGGCGGGCCACCCGCCACCTGCCCGAGCGCGTCGGCCTGGGACACGATGGAGAACACCGTGGCCCGCGATTCGGGCGCCGTCGCCGAGACGAGCCACACGTTGAGCACCGGGCCGGCCGAGTCGCGCAGGAGGCGTACGCCCAGATAGAGCGCGACGGCCGTCCACCACTGGCCGGCGAACCCCAGGCCGATCATCCCGGCCGCCGTGAGCGCCTGCACCACGGCCAGCGCCTGCCCGGCCCGGTGCGGACGGAGCACGTCGATCCAGCGTCCGGCCAGCCCCGTCACCACGATCGAGCCCAGCGCGGCCACCATCGCCAGGCCGCCGAAGACCAGCTCGATCGGGTGGCCGCCGAGGAACGGGATCAGGAACGGCTGGCTCAGGCGGTCGAAGCCCTCGCTGCTCATGCCCGCGAACACCGTGCCGCCCAGGATCGCGGCCAGCACCGTGCTGCTGCGTACGGCCCGTACGCCGGCGGCGACCTGGCCACCCGAGGGCGCCTCGGCCGGGCTCCAATGGTTCTCGGTCATCAGCAGCGCGAGCGTGACACCGAGGGCCAGTGTGATGACCGCGCCCACGACGATCGGCAGCGCCGGCTCGATCGCGGTGAGCCCGACCGCGGCGACGATGCCGAACAGCGCGCCGGCCTGCGAGAACTGGCCGCCGCGAACGAACGCCCGGGTGACCCGTTCGGGTTCGATCTCGTCGGCGGCCCAGGCCTCCTCGGCGCCGTCGGCACAGACCGCGCCGATGGCCCAGATCACATTGGCAGCGAGAATCGCCCCGTACGTGGGGAACAGGCCCCAGACGAGCAGGCCGACGCCCATGAGCAGGTAGCCGGCGATGACCGACAGGCGGCGGCTGTACCGGTCGGCGATCACGCCGGTGGGCACCTGCGCCACGAAACAGACGGCCTCCATCAGCGTGCCGACAAGCACAAGCTGAAGTGGCGACAGCCCGACGACGGTCGCCTGATAGATCAGGTTGAGGGTGAAGGCGGTGCGGGACGCGAACGACCCGACGCCGGAGATGAGCAGGTAGAGCCGATAGGCAGACATGCGGAAGCGCTCCGGGATCGTGACGACCCGGTGCCGCGGGGTGTGGCGCTGCTGCTAAGGGGTCATCAGCCCGGCAGACGACACAGGGCACCGGTGAAGCGGACGATGCCGTGCGCAGTTGTCATGCCGCAGATGATCGCGGAGCGGGCCCACGGGGTCAACCGAGATGCGGCGCCGCGTGCCACAGCCCGGCCGATGAAACGGTCAGCGCGCGGAAGCCGGGGCAGGGGTGGCTTCGCCTTCGAGGAAGAGACGGCCGGCTTCGGAGGCGGGGACCGGGCGGGAGAAGTAGTAGCCCTGGGCGAAGTGGCAACCCATCTCGCGCAGCGCCTCCAGTTGGCCGAACTCCTCGATGCCCTCGGCCACGGTGTCCATGCCGAGGCTCTTGCCGAGCTGCACGATCGTGTCGGCCAGCGCGGTGTCGTCGGTGAGGGCGCCCAGCCGTTCCACGAACGAGCGGTCGATCTTCAGCGTGTCGACCGGGAAGCGCCGCAGGTAGGCCAGCGACGAGTAACCGGTGCCGAAGTCGTCGATGGCCAGCGTGACGCCGAGGGCCTTGAGGCGTACGAGCTGTTCGAGGTTGTCGTCGGTGTCGGTCATCAGCACGCTCTCGGTCATCTCGAGGCAGAGCTGGTTGGCCGGCATGCCGGTCTCGACGAGGATGCTCGAGACCACTTCGACCAGGTCGGCCCGGTCGAACTGGCGGACCGAGACGTTCACGGCCATCTTGATCGGGCGGTCCCCGGCTTCCCGGCTCCACGTGACGGCCTGGCGGCACGCCTCGCGCAGCACCCAGCGGCCCAGCGGCACGATCAGCCCGGTGGCCTCGGCGATCGGGATGAACTCGGCCGGCGGGATCAGACCGCGTGTCGGGTGCTCCCAGCGGGCCAGCGCCTCGAACCCGATGACCTCGCTGGTGGCCAGGTCGATGGTGGGCTGGTAGTGCAGGTGCAACTGCTTGCGTTCCACCGCCAGGCGCAGGTCGGCCTCGAGTTCGAGCCGCGCGACCAGGCCCGACAGCATCTCGGGGTCGTAGCTGGCGTAGCCGCTGCCCCCGGCCGACTTCGCCTTGTACATGGCCAGGTCGGCGTTGCGCATGAGCTGTTCGGCGCCGTCGGTCTCGCCGCTTTCGAGCAGTCCGGCGGCGGCCAGGCCGATGCTGGCCTGTACGTGGAGGTTGCGGCTCTCGCTGGCGAACGGCTCCTCGAGCACGTCGATGATGCGCCGCGCCACCCGTTCGGCCTCGGCGCCGTCGGCGGGCGCCTGGATGAGCACGGCGAACTCGTCGCCGCCGAACCGGGCGACCAGGTCGTCCTCGCGTACGGAGGCTCGCAGCCGGTCGGCCACCTGCACGAGCAACTGGTCGCCGGCCAGGTGGCCCAGGCTGTCGTTGACCTCCTTGAACCCGTCGAGGTCGAGGAAGAGCACTGTCACCTCGTCGTCGTCCGGCTTGGTGCGCAGCGCCTCGGCGACCCGTTCGCGGAACAGCGCCCGGTTGGCCAGCTGGGTCAGCGCGTCGTGGTACGCCTCGTGCACGAGCTGGTCCTGCAGTTCCTTGCGTTCGCTGATGTCACGGGTGTTGAGCACCAGGCCGGCCACGCTGGGGTCGCTGAGCAGGTTCGTGATGGTCATCTCGGCCTGGCGCAGCCGCTTGTCGCGGTGCCGCACGGTCAGTTCGAGCACGGTGGTGGCGTACGGGCGGCCGGCGACCTGCCGCAGCGCCTGGGCGAGACGGATGCCCGACTCGGGGTCGATCAGGTGGGTCAGGCGGCGGCCGGTCAGCGCGTGCGCCGGGTAGCCGAAGACGCGCTGCACCGACTCGCTCTGGTAGAGCACGTCGGCTTCGGGGCTCACCACGGTGACGACGTCGGAGCTGTGCTGCACGAGGGCGTGGAACCGCTGCTCGCTGGCGAACAGCTCGGCCGTGCGGGCGGCCACGCGGGCTTCGAGCGTACGGGTGAGGTTGCGGTTCTCGCGGAGGGTCAGCAGCTGCCGTCCCACCATGAGCAGGATCAGCGCCGAGCGGGTGTACGCGACGAACAGGTTGTTGTGCCCGGTCTTGGCGTACCAGACGACCGACGTGATCAGGGCCGCGAGCACCGCCACGTACGGGAGGAGGATTCCCACCGGTTGCCGGCTGTCCTCGTCGGTGGCGTCGTCGGTCTGCTTCACCGGCATGAGCGCGGCGAGCAGGATCAGCGAGAAGCCGGTGAACCAGCCGATGTCGGTGAGGCCACCCGTCCGGTACTCGCCGACCAGGTTGAGGTAGGCGTACGCGACGTCGGAGACAGCGAACGCCGCGATGCCGGCCCCGACCAGGGCGAGCTGACGGAACGTGCGGCCGCTGCGGCGCTGCCGCGCGAGCATGTACAGCACCATGGTCACGATGACCACGTCGCCCAGCGGATAGGCGAGGCTGACGTAGAGGGCAAGTCCGGCCCGGCCGTCGGCGAGCAGCGGCACGATCACGAAGATCCACGCGATCAGCACGAGCGAGGTGGCGATCATCAGCCCGTCGAGGAGTGCGCGGATCCGGCCGGCCAGCGTTTGCACGTGGCTGGGCAGCACGAGCAACCCGAGCGGGGCCAGCACGACCATGCCCAGGTAGCCGATGTCGGCGTGCGAGGGCAGCGACGCGTTCTGGCCCGTCAACGTGTAGACGCAGGCCGTCACCTGGCCCAGGCCCCAGCTGAGCACGCCGAGCCCGATCAGGGCCCAGCCCCAACGCCGGCGTCCGGTGAAGCGCCGGGCGGGGTGAACGCAGGCCACGGCGGCGGCGAGCGCGGCCAGGCAGAGGCCGAAGCCGGAGACGAGTCGAGCCAGGTCGGGACCGCCGATGCTGAACACGACCACGACGGCGAGGAGAACCGCGCCGACGACACCACACAAGCGGTACCAGTTGGCCGCGCGGGTGCTGGTTGCCATCAACGTCTCCCCAGATAGGTGGTCCCGCGGAAGATCGGGCCGGGCGGCACCGCCTTGAGGGGTTCGGCCGGGCACTGGGTTGCGAATCGGGTGCAGAACTCATTGACGTACGTCACTGCCGAGTGACAACGTTGTCAAAGGCTGATCACGCCGGTCACGGGAGGTTCATCGAATGCACTTCTTGCTCAGCGCCGTACTGCTGATCCCCGGGGTGGCCGCGCCCCAGGCCGAACCGGCGCCGGTCGACCTCGTACGGCCCTTCGTCGGCACCGAGAACTTCGGCAACACGTTCCCCGGGGCCGCCGCGCCCTTCGGGATGGTGCAGGTCAGCCCCGACACCGGCGGGCAGGGCGGATACGACTACAAGCAGTCGACGATCTACGGGTTCAGCCAGACGCACCTGTCCGGCGTCGGCTGCGGCGTGGCCGGCGAGCTGCCGATCATGCCGACCACCGGCGCGATCACCAGCGTCGACCCGAACGTCTACCGGTCGGCGTACAGCCACGACGACGAGGAGGCCTCGCCGGGCCACTACCGGGTCGGGCTTTCCACGTACGGGATCGACGCCGAGCTCACCGCGACCGAGCGCACCGGCTGGCAGCGCTACACGTTCCCCGCCACCGGCGCGGCGAACGTCCTGTTCAACACCGGCAAGGCCAACCAGTCGGTGTTCGACTCCGAGATCCACGTCGTCGACGACCGGACGATCGAGGGCCGGGTGGAGGCGGGCAACTTCTGCGCCGGGCAGGACGACCACACGGTCTACTTCACCGCCTCCTTCGACCGGCCGTTCTCCGCGTACGGGACCTGGCGCGGATCGACGGTGACGGCGGGCAGCCGGGACGCGGCCGGGGCGGGCTCGAACGGGGCGTACGTGACGTTCGACGCGACCGCCGACCGCGATGTCGTCGTCAAGGTCGGGCTCTCCTACACCGGAGTGGCCGGGGCGCGGGCCAACCTCGCCGCGGAAACCAAGGACTACGACTTCACGGCGGTTCGCGACGCGCTGCGCGCCAAATGGGTCTCGACACTCGGCAAGGTCAAGATCGGCGGCGGCACGGGGGAGAGGCGCGCCGCGTTCTACACGGCCCTCTACCACTCGCTGCTGCACCCCAACCTGGCCGGCGACGTCGACGGGTCGTACGTGGGCTTCGACCGGGCCGTGCACAAGGCCGAGGGCTACACGCCGTACCAGAACTTCTCGCTGTGGGACACCTACCGCCCGCAGAACCAGCTGCTCGAACTGCTCACCCCCGAGGTGGCCCGGGACGTCGCCCTGAGCGTGCTGGCGATCGGCCGCGACGGCGGGTGGCTGCCCCGCTGGGCGCTCGTCAACAGCGAGACCAACATCATGACCGGCGATCCCGTCACCCCCTTCCTCGTCGAGGCGTGGTCCAAGGGCCTGCTCAAGGGCCACGAGCAGATCGCGTACGCCCTGCTGCGCGCGAACGCCCTCAGCGAGCCCCCGGCCGGGTCGCCCTACAACGGGCGTACGGGCATCAAGTACTACAGCGACCGGGGGTACATCCCGTCCGGGCTGAAACTCGGCGCCGACTGTGTGCACAAGGGCGGCGACAACGACTGCGTGCACCCCGCCTCGGCCACGCTCGAGTACTCCGCGGCCGACGCGTCGCTCGCGCTCATGGCCGAAGGGCTGGGCAAGACCGCCGACGCGCGCCTGTTCGCGGCCCGGGGCCAGTGGTACCGCAACCTGTGGGACAGCTCGGCCAAGCAGTTCCGGCCGCGCGCCATCGACGGCACCTGGCTCACCCCGTACGACCCGGTGGCGGCGGCCCAGCAGTTCCACGAGGGCGGGGCCTACCAGTACCAGTGGCTCGCGCCGCAGGACCCCGCGGGACTGGTCGGGCTGATGGGCGGACGGCGGGCCACCGAGAAGCGGCTCGACGACTTCTTCGCGTACGGGAAGCTCTTGAAGGACCCGGCGGGGACCGCGCGCACCGACTGGATCGCCGCGCCGTACGACTACTACGCCAAGGCGACCTACAACCCGAACAACGAACCCGACCTGCTCGCGCCGTACATGTACCACTGGGCCGGCGCGCCCGCGAAGACCGCGACCGTGGTCCGCGCGGCGATGACCCTGTTCACCACCGGCCCCGACGGCATGACCGGCAACGACGACCTGGGCACGATGAGCGCCTGGTACGTCTTCTCGTCGCTCGGCCTCTACCCGACGATGAGCGGCGCCAACTTCCTGGCCGTGTCCTCACCCCAGTTCCCGTCGGCCACCGTCTCGCTGGCTCGCGGCCGCACCCTGACGATCACCGCACCGGGCGCCTCGGACCAGAAGCGTTACATTCAGCGCGTACGGGTCAACGGGTCCTCGCTGACCCGGAACTGGGTGCCGTGGTCGGCGGTCGGCTCGGGCGGGACGATCGAGCACACGCTCGGCGCCACCCCGTCCGCGTGGGGCACCTCGGTCGCGGCCGAGCCACCGTCGGTCAACCAGGCCCCGCTCGACAACCGCACCCACCTGTCGGCCGCCGTCCGCCCGGCCACAGCTGCCGTCCCGCCCGGCGGCAGCGCCACGCTCACTGTCGACATCGTCGGCCAGGCACCCGGCGCCCTGAAACCCCGTGTGACGGCCACCGCCCCGGCCGGCTTCCAGGTGGCTGTCCGGCAGCCCGGCACGATCGTGTCGAAGCACCTGCCCACCTCGGCCACGGCAACCGTCACCGTGACCGCCCCCGCCGGCGTCGCCCTGGGCAGCTATCCGCTGACGGTCGACGTCTCCGGGGTCAAGAAGACGGCCGACTTGGTGGTCACCACCCCGTCCACCTGCGCGTCGTCGATCTCCGGGCAGTGCGCGGTGGTGCTGTCGCCGACCCGCGACGGCACCGCCACCGTGGCCGCCTCCGACCAGGGCAACTTCGACGGCGTCGGGTGGAGCTACGACGCCGCCCTGCTGCCCGCCGCGGGCCCGGTGACGTGGGACGGGGTGACCTACAACGCACCCGACCCGACCGGCACGGCGGCCAACTTCACGGCGGCCACGGGCCGGACGCTGCTTGTGCCGCCCGGTTCGCACACGTCGGCCAACCTCGTGCTGACCAGCCACAACGGCCCGGTCGGCAGCTCGGTGACGATCGGCTACACCGACGGCACGTACGCCTCCACGCCGGTGACCATCGCCGACTGGTGCGGATCGGCGGCGGGCACGACCGCTGTGCTCTCGATGCCGCACCGCATCAAGGCCGGTCAGGGGGTGGACGGGCCCCCGGTCTCGCTCTTCGGCGTCCGGCTGCCGGTGGCCGAGGGCAAGCAGATCCGCTCGATCACCCTGCCGGACGACGCCCGCGTCTACGTGTACGCGCTGACGCTGGCCTGACCTGCTCGGGCATCCGGCCGGTCGCATTGCACCCGGGCGAGACCCCGGGCGAACGAGGAACAAAGAACGGCGCCTGCTACCGGAATGTGGGCCAGTGCTCCGGCCGTCAGGCCGGGGGTGAAGGCCCGCTGCACCTGTGCACGGTTGCCGGTTCGTGCGCGCCTCCCTCTGCGCGTCCCCGCCCGGTTCAGGCTCGCCGGGCGGCGGCGAACGCGACGCTCAGCAGGCCGGCCCGGGTGCGCACCTGGTAGCGGCTGCGCCCCCGTTTCTCCACGGTTCCGGTCAGACCGGCGTACTTGCCCGTGCCGGTCAGCCGCACCCGGTCGCCCACGGCCACCAGCACCGGCGGTGCGTGCGTGGGCTCGGGTCGCGGGTTGAGCAGCCGGGCCAGCTCGGCCGTGTAGCGGGGGTCCATCGGCGCGGGCTGTCCGTGCCGGGTCCACTCGAAGCGGGCCGAGACGTCGAACGTCTTCGAGCACTGCGGGCACGACCGCACCCGAATCGGGCGGCGATGCGCGGTGGTGCGATGCCCGGCCGGGCAGGTCCCGGTCCAGGCCCCGTCGACCTTCGGCGCGTCCGCGGGCAGGCACCGCCCACCGGTGTAGCCGATGCGCCGCGCGATGGTGCGCCACTTACGGTCGTGGCCGTGTCCCGCGCCGGCCAGCGCGTGGGCGATCTCATGCAGGATCGTCTGGGTGACCTGCTCGGCCCCGTACAGGCTCATCAGCGGCCGCGACAGAGCGATCTCGCGCCGATCCGACCGGCATGCCCCGGCGCGGGTCTTGGCGTTGTCGAACACCAGCCGCCAGTCGTCGAGCCGATGCTGCTTCATCAACCCGGTGGCGAGCTCCTTGACGTCCCCGAGCTCCAACCCGCGCACTCCTTGTCCCCGATGAGTCCGCCACCGATAGTGCCACGCGATCACGTCATTCCGGCCGGTGCTCCGTGGTGATGATGATCTTGCCCGGGAACTCGTCCGCGGCGGCCTGGGCGTGGACCGCGGCAAGGTCGGCCGGCGCCGAACCTGCTTCCGTGAGCACCGTCAAGGCACTCGACGTCGCAGGTTCCGCCGTGATCATCGTGGGTCGGGTCGGCCCACCCTGATCACGGCGGGTTCCCCGGCGTCGTCGACGATCTCGGCCAGGCGGGCCGCGTCGGCCGAGCCCGGTGCCGCTGTGAGTATGAGAGCGGCCAGGTCGTCGCCCGGGATGGCGAGCAGGTTGCCGACGAGCGTGACGGCGTCCCCGTCCGGATGAACGAACGAGGCGCTGCTCTCGTAGGCGGTCACCGGTCGCGGCGCACGCCACAGGGTGTCGAACAGGCGGCTCCGGCTCCGCAACTCGTCCACCAGTGCGGCCAGTGCCACGTCGGCGGGGAAACGCAACCGCGTACTCATCAACTGGGCCACCAGGACCGACTGGTGATCGGTCGCTTCGGCCGGGGACTGCTGGAATCGGTGGAACGGGTCGCAGAAGGTACGCCAGGCGATGTTCCATTCCCACGGATCGCCGGTCAGTTCCCAGTGCCCCAGAGCCAGGAACGCCTTGTTCACAGCGACCAGGTTCATCGCCGCGTCGGAGACGAACATCGGGGTGTCGGTGAACCGCTCCAGCAGCCGCATCGCCCCCGGACCGATCTCGTTCGGCACCTGCCCGTCCGCGGCGGCGTACCCGGCCAGCGCGCAGAGCCGCTCGTAGTCGGCCCGCCCGACCCGCAACGCCCGCGCGATGGCGTTCACCACCCCGGCCGACGGGTGGCTGCGTCCCTGCTCCAGCCGGCGCACATAGTCCGCCGACATCCCCGCGAGGTCGCCGAGCTCCTCCCGCCGCAGGCCTCGCGTCCGCCGACGGCCGGCGGGCAACCCGACAGCCGCGGGGGCCGTGTCCTCCCGCAACTGGCGCACAGCGGCGCCGAACTCGTGACGATCCACGGCCCCAGTGTGCCCGGACAGCCCGGACGGCAGGTAGTGGGCCGCAACAGACTCCGGTCGCGGTGAGGTCCATCACGCGACGATAGGCCCCAACTGACATGTATCGACTTTCATCTATTCAGGGCTACCGTGTGGCCGGGCCACCGGCCCGTCGTCACCTCGTACCGGCAGACAGGACAACACCCATGCGCCTTCTTGCTCGGACCCTGCTGGCCGCCGCCGGCGTGGTGGCCGCGGGACTGCTCGCCCCCTCCGCCGCGGTCGCCGCCGAACCCGTGGTGGGACCGTCGGTCGTGGGCGGGCAGCAGGCCACGGAGAACTACTCGTTCATGGTGTACACCTCGGGCTGCACCGGGTCGCTGATCAAGGCGAACTGGGTGGTCACCGCCAAGCACTGCCCGACCCCTTCGTCCGTACGGGTGGGCAGCATCAACCGCACGAGCGGCGGCACCGTGGTCTCGGTGCGGCGCGCGGTGAACCACCCGAGCATCGACGTGAAGCTGTTCGAGCTGGCCTCGTCGGTCAGTCACGCGCCGGCGCCGATCCCCAGCACCTCGGGCGCGGTCGGCACAGCCACCCGCATCATCGGCTGGGGTCAGACCTGCGCGCCGCGGGGGTGTGGGTCGGCGCCAGTGGTCGCGCACCAGCTTGACACGTCGATCGTGGCCGACAGTCGCTGCTCGGGCATCAACGGTCCGTACGAGATCTGCACCAACAACACCGGTGGCGTGGCCGGCGCCTGCTACGGCGACTCGGGCGGCCCGCAGGTGCGCTCGGTCAACGGCCGGTGGAACCTGATCGGCGTCACCAGCCGGGCCGGCAACAACAACTCCACCTGCGCCACGGCCCCGTCGATCTACGGTGACCTGCCGTCGATCCGCTCCTGGGTCAACACCCAGGTCGGCGGCCTGCCCACGGCCTGACCGGGAAGCCGGGCCGTCCGCCGCTCAGTGCCCGGCGGACGGGCCGGCAGAACGGGTCACGTCTCGCGCAGCGCCTGGCGGATGGTTCGGGCGATGGGGCCGTCGTTTCCCTCGTACGGCCTGAGCAGGTGCTCGTCAGTGGGTGAGATGCACGGCTGGGACAGGAAGCGCGGCCGGGCGCCGTGATTCGGCTGGGCCGCGTGCACCAGGAACGGGTGGCAGACGAAGACGTCACCCGCCCGGCCCGTGGCCAGAACAGTCGTCCGGTGAGCCGAGGCCGCGTCCACCTGCGGCCCCAGCACGGCCCCGGACGCGCCCTCTTCCCCGTACGGAAGCAGCACCCGCGGAACGTCGAAGTGCGAGCCGACGCGGATCCGGGTGGGGGCGGTGTCCTCGTCCACGTCGGTGAACAGGAACAGCAGCAGCAACGCCCGGTAGCTCGAATGGACGTTGGTCCAGTACGAGCTCTCGCCCGGCGGCATGTAGGCGCCCTCGATGTGCCACCCGGCGTCGTCCGGCTCCTCGGCGTGCGGGAAGCGCAGCGGGAAGGCGCCCATCTCGTTGCGCGGCTGCCAACGGCCCGGCCCGGCCAGCGTGTCCATGGCGTCGACCAGCACCGGCACGTTCATCGCCTTCGCGAACGGTGGCTGCGCCAGGTTGCCGACCCAGTGCACGGGCTGCTTCCAGGTGCTGGGGTCGTCGGGTTCGGCGTCGATCTGCTCCCACAGCAGGCGCGCGCAGGCCGCGGTCACGTCGGGCGGGACAGCCTGCTCGAAGTGCAGGAAACCGTCGCGTACGAACTGGTCGACAAGGGCAGCTTCCACGCCTTTACGGTAGAGCCATGACGTCGATCAAGCAGTTCCAGGTGACGTTCGACTGCGCCGACCCCGAGCGCGTGGCCAAGTTCTGGTGCGAGGTTCTGGGGTACGTCGTGCCGCCGGCGCCGCCGGGTTTCGAGAGCTGGGACGCCTACAACCGCGCGCTGCCGGACGAGGAACAGGGGGCGGCGTTCGCCTGCATGGACCCCAACGGCGTGGGGCCACGGCTTTTCTTCCAGCGGGTGCCCGAGGGAAAGGTGGTCAAGAACCGGGTGCATCTGGACGTGCGCGTCGGCACCGGGCTGGTCGGGCAGGAGCGCCTGGACGCGCTCGAAGCGGAATGCGTGCGGCTGGAGGCGCTGGGCGCGAAGCGGGGCCGATTGCTGGTCGCCGACGGCGTGAACGAGTCGTGCCAGAACATGCAGGATCCGGAGGGAAACGAGTTCTGCCTCGACTGAAGGAGCTCAGCCACCGGGAACATCCCGGTCGTGCGCTACGGCCGTGCGCACCGCTCAGCTCGCAGTCACCCCCGGTTCGGCGTGGGTGCGGTTGGTTCGCGGTGACGAGGCGTACGGGAAAGGGGTGGGGTTGGCAGGACGAAAGGCCCAGCCTTGACCATGATGGGGTGGTGAACTTCCGGTCTCTTTATCAGCACGGGTTCGCGCGCGTGGCCGCGTGTACCAATCACGTCGTCGTGGGGGATCCGGCTGCCAATGCGGCGGCGATTCTGCGGCAGGCCCGCGAATGCTCGGATCAGGGGGTGGCGGTCGCCCTCTTCACCGAGCTGGGGCTGTGCGGTTATTCGATCGAGGACCTGCTGATGCAGGACGTGCTGCTCGACGACGTGCTGGCCGGTTTGCGGACGGTGGTCGAGGGGTCGGCCGATCTGCTGCCGATGCTGGTCGTGGGGGCGCCGCTGCTGCACCGGAACAGGATTTACAACTGCGCGGTGGTGATTCACCGGGGGCGGATTCTGGGGATCGCGCCGAAGTCGTATCTGCCGAACTACCGCGAGTTCTACGAGAAGCGGCAGATCGCGGCGGGCGACGACGAGCGCGGCGGTTTCTACGCCGGCGACATCCCGTTCGGCACCGATCTGCTGTTCACCGCCGAGGACGTGCCGGGGCTGGTCGTGCACGCCGAGATCTGCGAGGACATGTGGGTGCCGATTCCGCCCAGTGCCGAGGCGGCGCTCGCCGGGGCGACGGTTCTGCTGAATCTTTCGGGCAGCCCGATCACGGTGGGCCGCGCCGAGGACAGGCGGCTGTTGTGCAAATCGGCGTCGTCGCGCTGCCTGGCCGCGTACGTCTATGCCGCCGCGGGCCAGGGCGAATCGAGCACCGACCTGTCGTGGGACGGGCAGACAATGGTCTACGAGAACGGCGTGCTGCTGACCGAGACCGAGCGTTTCCCGTCGGACGACCGGATGTCGATCGCCGATGTCGACCTCGATCTGCTGCGGCAGGAAAGGCTGCGGATGGGGTCGTTCGACGACAACCGGCGCACCTACGCCGACCGTACGGGCGAGTTCCGGACCGTGCGTTTCCGGCTCGATCCGCCCGACACGGACCTCGGGCTGTGCCGCGACATCGAGCGTTACCCGTTCGTGCCGGCCGACGTGAGCCGGCTCGCGCTCGACTGCTACGAGGCGTACAACATTCAGGTCGCCGGTCTGCAGCAGCGCCTCGCCTCGATCGGCAACCCGAAGGTCGTGATCGGGGTGTCGGGCGGGCTCGACTCGACGCACGCGCTGATCGTGGCGGCGCGGGCGATGGACAGGGCCGGGCGGCCCCGCAGCGACATCCTCGCGTTCACCATGCCCGGCTTCGCGACCAGCACGAACACCAAGGACAACGCGCACCGGCTGATGCGGTCGCTGGGCGTGACGGCGGCCGAGCTGGACATCACGGCCACGGCGAAGCTGATGCTGACCGAGATGGGGCACCCGTTCGCGTCGGGCGAGCCGGTCTACGACGTCACGTTCGAGAACGTGCAGGCCGGGTTGCGCACCGACTACCTGTTCCGGCTGGCCAACCAGCGCGGCGGCATCGTGCTGGGCACCGGCGACCTGTCGGAGCTGGCGCTGGGCTGGTGCACGTACGGCGTCGGCGACCAGATGAGCCACTACAACGTCAACGGCGGTGTGCCCAAGACGCTGATGCAGCACCTGATCCGCTGGGTGGTGTCGGAAAAGATCTTCGACGCCGAGGTCGGCGCGGTGCTGACCGACGTGCTCGACACCGAGATCAGCCCCGAGCTGGTGCCGGGCGCCGAGCTGCAGTCGACCGAGGACACCATCGGCCCGTACGCCCTGCACGACTTCGCGCTGTTCCACGTGCTCCGCTGGGGTCTGCGCCCGTCGAAGATCGGCTTCCTGGCCTGGCACGCGTGGCACGACGCGGCCGCCGGCGACTGGCCGCCGAACTTCCCCGAGAGCAAGCGGGTGGCCTACGACCTGCCCGAGATCCGGCACTGGCTCGAGACGTTCTGCCGCCGATTCTTCGCGTTCGCCCAGTTCAAGCGGTCGGCCATGCCCAACGGCCCGAAGGTCTCGGCGGGCGGCTCGCTCTCCCCGCGCGGCGACTGGCGGGCGCCGTCGGACGGCAACGCCAACGCGTGGCTCCGCGACCTCGAACGCTGGGACGCGGTGGACGCCTGGAAGTAGGACTTTCGTCGGCGATCGCCGGCCGTGGATTCCTGGGTTCGATCCGTGCTGACGATTGGTCCGGGGCCCGCGGGCAAGCACTGATCAAGCGGGTAGGTCCAGCCCGACGCCCAGCCAGCGGGCCAGGTCATGGAGTTCGGTGTGGACGGCGGCGAGCACGTCGGGGGAGAAGGGCTCGTCCTGGTGGATCGCGTCGACCCGCAGGACTCCGTGGGCCCGGTCGGTGGTGGCGTCCACCTT
This sequence comes from Paractinoplanes brasiliensis, assembly GCF_004362215.1. Taxonomy (NCBI): domain Bacteria; kingdom Bacillati; phylum Actinomycetota; class Actinomycetes; order Micromonosporales; family Micromonosporaceae; genus Paractinoplanes; species Paractinoplanes brasiliensis. The sequence continues at coordinate 5,246,918 of NZ_SNWR01000001.1, forward strand.
TCCGATCAGGCGGTCGTGGTGCAGGATCGGCATCGCCCAGTAGCCCCAGCGGCGCCGGGCGGCCGGCTTGTACATCTCGAGGTTGTAGTCGAACTCGAACAACTCGGCCATCCGCCTGCGGTCGAAGATCAGGCGGTCGAGCGGGGAGAGCAGCGCCGTCCGGCCCTCGAACGGACCGTCCAGGAAGGACGGCTCGACGCGCCACCTACCCCGTACGCCCTCGACCTGCGCTTCGACCCCGGCGTCGATCTTGCGGGCGATGCCCAGGGAGCGCAGCAGCCGGGAAGCGCGGATGCGCAACGCCTCCTCCAACGGCACGACCTCGCAGGGGTAGACACGGTGGGCCAGGTCCCACAGGGGCTCCCGGCCGTCGCGGTCGGCCAGCGCCACCTCACCCCTGACGACCAGGCATTCCAGCATCATGCCGACGTTGCGGTTGTTGTTCCAGCCGGACGAGCCCCACGGCACCCGCGCGGTATCCGGAATGCCGGACCGCGGCACCGGTCCGTCGCGGTCGAGCAACGCGAGCACATCCCGCCGGAACCGATCGTTCGCGTCGACCCAGTGCTGGGCGCCGGGAGTGCCGAACTGCGAGTCCGGTGCGGAATGAGCCGCCATCTCTGCCCGGAAAAGCGGAATATCAGACATGGGCCGGATCATGCCGCGCAGCGAAACGTAGCTCCGGTCGGCGAGCCCGTCAGACAGCGAAGCCGGCCGATACGAAGACCCCAACCGGCTCCACAGAATCAGATCATGGCTGAAGGCGACCGCCGCGGTCTGGTCGTACTGCAGAAACGTCAGCCCGGTGAGCACCTCATCGAGAGAAGCCGGCCGCGGAAGGGCCAGAAGCTGAGCCCGTACGGCGATCCGCCGCGCCTCGGCCCGGGTCAGTGCGACGCTCACCCGCCCATTCTTGTGCATCAGGGGGCGACGGGTTGTCCCCGCCGCCCCCTGTCAGCTCACAGCTTCGAGCACTGCCCCAGCCGGAGGCCCGTACCCGTGTTCCTCAGGCCGTTGTTCACCGGCGCCGGCTTGTTCGCCGTGCAGGTCAGGGCCCCGTTGATGGTGTTGCCGGCGACCACGGTCGAGGTCTTGCCGCCGGTCAGCGTGACGATGCCGCGCACCGTGGAGCCCTCGATCGACACCGGTCCCGAGTCGGTGGCCGTGACGAAGCCCGACACCGTGCTGGCGGCCAGGGACACCGCGCCCGAGCCGGTGGCGGTGACGGAGCCGGACACGGTGCTGTCGATCAGCGAGACGGTACCCGCGCCGGTGGCCGTCAACGCCGTGCGAAGGTTCGCTCCCGTGGCATGAAGGGAGGCCCCACCCCGTACGGTGACCAGGCCTTTGACTGTTGCCCCGGGGGCCAGGCAGGTGACACCGGAGCTGATCGTGAGCGCCCCGGACACCTCGTCCGAGATGGTCGTCGTGCAGGCCGGCGCCGGTTTGCCGAGCAGTTCCACCTCGGCGAGCGTGCCCTCGGCGACGATCGAGTAGTGCTTGTACCGGCCCGGCGACGCGATCTTGAACGGCCGGGTCTGCCGGCGCCAGGAGAACTTCTCGCCCGAGCGCGTGTCGATCGTCGTCCAGGTGGTTCCGTCGTACGAGCCGCGCACGATCCACGACGACGGATCGCCACCGGCCGCCGAGCCCGAGGTCAACGTGTAGTACGTGGCCTGCTCGCCGGTGCTGGTGAACTCGTACGTGAAAGGACCGCTGCCCTGGGTCGTGCTGGTGTCGTCGACCAGCGCGGCCGTCGAGGCGGTTCCCTTACCCGGACCCGTCAGGTCACGCAGCGGGTTGGCGGGGGCGTTACCGGTGGTGATCGACGGCGGCGGGGCGTCAGCGCCCCACGACGACGGGTTCGGGCCCATCGTGAAGTCGAGCACCGCGCCGCCGGCCAGCTTGTCGTGCGGGATCGACGTCGACTTGTAGGGAGCCCCGTTGATCTTGAGATCCTGGACGTAGACGTTCTCGGCGCTGTTGGCGGGCGCGTTGATGACGATCTTCTTGCCGTTCTCCAGGTTGACGGTCGCCTTCTTGAACAGCGGAGACCCGACCGCGTACGCCGGCGAGCCCATCTGCAGCGGATAGAAGCCGAGCGCCGAGAACACCTGCCAGGCCGACATCTCGCCGTTGTCCTCGTCGCCGGGGTAGCCCTGGCCGATCTCGCTGCCCAGGTACAGCCGGGACAGCGCCTCCCGCACGAGCTTCTGCGCCTTCGCGGGCTGCCCGGCGTAGTCGTACATGTAGATGATGTGGTGCGACGGCTGGTTGCTGTGGCCGTACTGGCCCATCCGGACGTCGCGCGCCTCGAGCATCTCGTGGATCGTCCCCCCGTACGAGCCGGGGAAGGTCGCCGTCTCTCCAGTCGTGAAGAACTTGTCCAGCTTGTCGGCCAGGCCCTTCTTGCCCCCGTACAGGTTGGCCAGCCCCTGGCCGTCCTGCGGCACGTGGAACGCCATGTTCCACCCGTTGGTCTCGGTGTAGTCGTAGCCCCAGACCCGCGGGTCGTAGTTCTCCGGCGACTGCCGCCACACGCCGGACGAGTTCTTGCCCTGGAAGAAACCGACCGACTTGTCGAACATGTTGACGTAGTTGAGCGCCCGGTTGCGGAAGTACTCGGCCTCCTCGGAGTACCGCTTCTCGCCGGTCTTCTCGGCCAGCGCCGCTGCCATCTCGCTGATACCGAAGTCGTTGATGTAGCCGTCCATGGCCCAGCTCATGGCCTCGCCGGTGGCGTCGCTGGGCGTGTAGCCCTTGAAGATCGCCGTCGCCAGCCCCTTGCGGCCCACGTTCTGGTTCGGCGGCGTCACCGTGGCGTTCCTGACCGCGGCCTGGTAAGCCTCCTCGACGTCGAAACCCTTCACACCCTTGCGGTACGCGTCGGCGAACGCGACATCCGAGCTGGTGCCGACCATCAGGTTGGCGTAGCCCGGCGCCGACCAGCGCGAGATCCACCCGCCGTCGCGGTACTGCTGAACGAACCCGTCCACCATCTCGCCCGCCATCTTCGGGGTGAGCAGCGCGTACGCCGGCCAGGTGGTGCGGTACGTGTCCCAGAACCCGTTGTTGACGTAGACCTTGCCGTCCTTGACCGGCGCCCCGGTTTCGGTCGGGGTGCTGCCCGGGCTGGTCACGGCCGACTGCACGGTGTGCTTGTAGACCGGCGACTCGTTGCTGCCGGTGTTCTCGAAGGCCGAGTTCGGATAGAGGAACAGCCGGTACAGATTGGAGTAGAGCGTGACGAGCTGGTCCTCCGACGCGCCCTCGACCTCGACCGTACGCATCTTCGCGTCCCACGCCGTACGGGCGGCGTCGCGCACCGACTCCAGCGTCGCGTCGCCGGCGATCTCGAGGTCGAGGTTGTGCTTGGCCTGGGCCACGCTGATCAACGAGGTGGCGATCCGCATGTGCACGGTCTTGTCGGCGAAGCTGGCGTACCCGGTGGACGGCCGGTTGCCCGCGGCCAGTGAACCGCTCGCGGTCACCGCCTTGTCGAACGTGGCGTACACGAACATCCGGGTCCAGCCGGCGGAGAGGTCGCCGCTGTTGACGTCGGTCCAGCCGCTGATCGCACGGTTGGCGGCGTCGATCGTCAGGCCGGCGTCGGGGTTGACGTTGTCCAGGATCAGGTTGCCCGCGTCGCCCGGGAACGTGAACTTGAACAACGCCGCGTGGTCGGTCGGCGCGAACTCGGTCCTGAGCCCGTTGTCGAACGTGACGCCGTAGTAGTACGGCTTGGCCACCTCGTTGTCGTGGCTGAACGGCAGCGCTCGGGCGGTGCGCGAGGCGTTCAGGGCCGTCGACGGCATCACCTGGAACGTCTGGCGGTCGCCCATCCACGGGCTCGGCTGGTGGCTGGCCGAGAACGCCTGGATCGTCGGCTTGTTGTCGGCGTTGTTCTGCCGCGACCATTGGTAGAGCCAGTTCGTGGCGCCGGCGTCGGTCACCGGGGTCCAGAAGTTGAACCCGTGCGGCACGGCGGTGGCGGGGAAGTTGTTGCCGCGCGAGTAGTCGTTGGACGACTGCGTGCCGCGGCGCGTGTCGGCGTACTCGGAAAGGTGGGCCCGCGGAGTGGGCGGGGTGACCTCGCTGATCGAGATGTCGTCGAACCACGTGCGGAAGCCGGCGGGGCCGTTGGGCTTGTCGTAGCCGACGAGGATGCGGTCGATCGTCTTGCCCTTGGCCACCTGGCCGATGTTCGCCTTTTTGAGGTTCCACTGGCTGGTGTAGAGGGTTTTGCTCTTGCCCTGTTCACTCGGGCTCACCTTGATGCCGTGCTGGTCCCGGGCTGGCATCTCTGACAAATACGATCCGTCGGTAAAGGCCAGATCCACCGCCGTGTACGTGGCAGGGTTGCTGAGATCCTTGCGGTTGAACTCCGGGAAGATCAGGTACGACAACTCGGATTTGTCGGTTACTTCGATATTGACGTCGAAGACCTTGTTGTACGAGTACCCGCGGCCCTCGGCCGTCTGCCGCCCGGCGATCTGGAACGCCTTGAGGCCCGTGTAGCCGACGTTCGCCTTGGCAGTGGGGGAGCTGGCCGGCCCGTTGCCGACCCGGCTCTGCATCGGCCCGGTCGGCGGCGGGGTGACGTTGCCGTCAGCGAGCTCCAGATCGGCGAGCTGGGTGAGGTTGCCGGAGGGGTGCCCGGTGATGTTCAGGCGATAGATCTTGAAGCTCGCCGGGTTGGCCACCTCGTACGTCTTGGTCTGGAACCGCTCGTCGAAGGTCTCGTCGCTGCGGGTGTCGACGGTCGTCCAGTTCGCGCCGTCGGCCGAGCCCTGCAGGTTCCAGTCCCGCGGGTCCCGCTCCGGGGCATCGTTGGCACTGGTCAGCGCGTACCTCAGCACCTCGGCCGGCTCGTCCAGCGTGTACTGCGCCCAGCTCGTCGGCGTGTCGACCAGCCACTTGGTCGCCTCGTCGCCGTCGTTGAGGTTGTTGCCGCCCTCGTTCGCGTTGGGCTGCGCGTTGACCGCGATCGCCGTGACCCGCTCGCGCAGGCTCCCCGGCATGCCGACGATCACGGTGCCGTCGACGCCACTGGCCCGTTCGCTGGTATCCGTCCAGTCAGGCTGCGCTTGACCCGCCTCGAACGACGACGCGAAGCCGGCCGCCTTTGCCTGGGCCGGCGCCCCCATCAGCATCGTCCCCACCATGGCCAGGGGCACTGTCGCAGCTATCCACCGTGGTCGGCGCATCCGACCTCCTCCGATCAGTCCACGTAACGTCCGCGACACATCGTTACCGGTAAATCAATCGATGGGCAAGACCAGATCGAACACAATCGCGCAGCCAATGACATCGATGTCAGCCGGGCCTTGTGTCCGGATCTGCCAGCCGATATGGTCACTTCAGACGACCGGCCCGACCGACCGTCATGTTCATTCATGTGCGATTCTCTCGACGGTCCGCGGGTGGCTCCACCGCGCCGTCGCCGAGGCTCTCGCTATGCCGCCCCCACGGCCCTGTCACGGTCGGCGGCGAGGCCGTCATCATCCGTACGCTCCGTCTCGCCTGACCTCACCCCGGTGGTTCCGGCGGCGGGCGACCCGCTGCCCGAGACGCCGTGTCCGTGACGACGAGGCAGCGCTCGTCCACGACGGCGACAGACAGATCAAGCGGAGCCGGTAGGACGATGCGGGTGTGATCTTGGCCGAACGCCGTCCAGCGAGTTCCTTTCAGCTGCTCCGGGTGGCCGGAAACGAGGCGGGCGCCGGATGTCCGGCCGAAGGCCGCGGCATCGGGGCGCGGCGATCACCTGCTCTGCGGATGCGGAGCAAGCCGATGTGCGGGCGTCGGCCCGACTCGTGAGTTTGTGCATGGGCATGCACCTTGCGCGGGCGGCCGCATGGTCCTGCTTCGCTGTGCCAGGATTTCAAGTCTCGGCGCCGGCGCCAAAGGGGTGCCGTTTCTCGCCCCTTCGTGAGCGCGAGGAGGAGCACACGATGAAGGCCCTCGCCGAGCTCGTCCCGCAAGTCTTCTTCGACATACTCGCGCGGTATGTTCCGGGCCTCGTCCTGCTCGGCTCCTGGATCATCATGTTCGGTCACGATGAATGGCGATGGCTGCTGAACGCTGTCGTGGGGGGCCAGCTCAACAGCGGCAACGCGATTGCGGCGGCGACGCTGGTCCTGCTTTTCGTGCCGTTCGTGGTCGGATACGTGATCGCGCCCGCGGCGAAGATCGTGCAGCGAGGCAACGAGCACGGCTGGTGGCTTCCCCCGTTGCCGAGTCGTTCCGTGTACGAGGGCGCCGATCGGCGGTGGCGCCCGAAGTATTGGTGGGTCATGAGCGACAAGGCCGCGGGAGACGGGTACGACTGGCTCCGGAAGAACGCTCCGGAGGCGGGAGCTTTCGCGGCGAAGATCCGCGCCGAGTTCACGATGCACAACGCGCTGGCGGTCGCCTTCCTGGCAATTTCCGTCATGGCTCTTTTCGCCGGGGAAATCTTGTGGGCTGCCGCAAGCGGCTCGATCGTCCTTCTGATGGTCCGTCGTGGAGCAGAGACCGAGAAGACCTTTCAGAGCACCACTCGGAAGCTCTGCCGGGCAGCTTCTCAGGACAGCTCTCAGAACCCGGCCCGCCCCGCGCCCGAGCTGGATCCGGCGCCGCGGCTGATTTGGTTGATACCTGGGAACAGGAACGACCAGTTCCTTTGGGAGGACGGCAAAGACTGGCTGGACGAGCTGAAACTGTGGCTGACGCTGGAAACCCGGCGGAAGCGCCAGGATGAGCTGAGGCGGAAGTGGTTGAGGGAGCTCGTGGACATGGGCGTTGACGAGCGGACGTTGCCGGGGACGTCGCAGCGTGAGAGCACTGCCGAGACAATCGCTGCGGTTAAGAAGTGGGCCGGGACCGCGGGGAAGATTTGCAGCCGGTCGGGCCGCAGAACGTTCCGTGCAGAAGGCAGGAAGTGGGCGCGGAAGCTTCAACATGAGGCGGCACCCGAGTTCGTGTTTCGTCGGCCCGGCATCTTCTGGCGCATCAAGCCCTAGAACGTCACCTCAGTCCGTACGAGCGGCAGCCGCGAACCGGGCGGCCACCTCGGCGACGGCCTCGCGCAGTTCCGGGCACTCGACGACGGTGAACGGGTAAGGCACGGCGGGCAGCCACTCCTGGGCGTACATGCGGGTATTGGTCGTGCTCCCGATCAGCACGCACTCCTGTGGGCCCGAGGGTTCGAGGCGGCCCATGGTCGGGCGGATCCAGGGGGCCACTTGCGCATGCGGGGCGTGGAAGACGATGCGGGTCGGGTATTTCCAGCCCGTGGCCAGGTTTTGTTCCAGCGCGGCGACCGGGTCGAGGTCCGCCGGTGGGACGAAACGCTGCGGGAGTTGACGGGCGGCGCGGATCCGGTCGATACGGTACGTGCGGATGGCGTCGGCCCGGTGCGAATGGCACAGCAGATACCAGCGGCCGAAACGCACGACGACGGCCCACGGGTCGGCTTCGGCGTCCCACTGGTCACCGGTCTCGTTGGCGTAGGTGACGGCAACCCGGCGGTGTTCGGCGACGGCGGCGACCAGGGTGCTCATGACGGCGGGGTCGGCGCGCGCGGCTCTGCGGTCGGGGGCGGCTGACGCGTACGCCCGTAAGGCCGCCGCCTGCCGTCCGATGCGTTCGGGCAGGGCGCGGATCACCTTGCTCAGCGCCGACCCGACCAGGTCGTCGGCGTCGATCGCGGCCGGCTGACCGTCGAGCACGGCCATCACCAGCCCGAGGGCCTGCTCCTCGGTGAACACGACGGGTGGCAGCCGGGTGCCGCGGCCCAGGCGATATCCCCCGTACGGGCCTCTGATCGACTCGACGGGGATGCCGGCCTCGCGAAGGATCCCGACGTAACGGCGTGCGGCCCGCTCGGTGACGCCCAGCTGGGTGGCGAGCTGCTCGGCGGTCGTGCCGGGGCGGGCCTGCAGGATTTCGAGCGTGCGCAGCGCCCGGGAGGTGGGACTCGAGGGATTCTCCACGCCTCGGAACTTACCGGAAGCAGAACGTCCGGAACGGGTCCTAGGTTGGGGTCATGACTGATCAGATCGTGCTTCTCGGTGGCCTGTGGCTCGACGTTTCCACGTGGGACGGGGTGGTCGCCGAGCTGACGAAGCAGGGCCGCCGCGCGGTGGCCGTGAACCTGGACGTGCCCACGCTCGACGAGCAGGTGAGCGCGGCCCTCGCCGTGGTCGACGCGGCCGACGGGCCCTCGGTGGTGGTTGGGCATTCGGCCGCCTGCACCCTGGCGTGGCTGGTCGCCGACGCGCGGCCGGCCCGGGTGAGCAAGGTCGTGATGATCGGCGGCTTCCCCAACGCCGACGGTCAGCCCTACGCCGACTTCTTCCCGGTCGAGAACGGCGTGGTGACCTTCCCGGGCTGGGAACCCTTCGAGGGCGCCGACTCCGCCGACCTGTCCCCGGCCGCCCGCGCCGAGTTCTCGGCGAACGCGATCCCGGTTGCGGAGGGCGTGGCCAAGGCGACGGTGCGCCTGTCCGACGAGCGGCGCTACGACATCCCGGTCGTCATGGTCTGCCCCGAATACAGCCCTGCCCAGGCTCGCGAGTGGATCGACTCCGGCGAGCTGCCCGAGCTGGCCAAGGCCAAACACGTCGAGCTGGTCGACATCGACTCGGGCCACTGGCCCCAGCTCAGCAAGCCCGCCGAACTGGCCCGTCTGTTGGCGGCTGCCTAGCCCGGGGATACTTCAGACGGTGTAGGCCGTAGTCGGGAGGCGTCGATGGAAGTGTCCGCCGCCGGACGACGTGCCGTGGGCGCCGACGACCCTAACGTCCGGGCCATGACCAGATATCTCGCTCCTGTCCTCACTCTCGCCGGGGTTCCGGCCGGCCTCGCGATCACCGGCGGTGACGTCGACACGATCATGACGCTCACGTTGGCTGCCTGGCTCGCGGTGTTCGCCTGCTTCGTCCGCCGGTCCCCCCGTACGGTCCTGGTGGTCTCGCTTCTGCTGGTGGCCGGGATGCGTGGCGCCGACCTCGTCGGGTCGGGCTGGGCATGGCCGGCCACCGCCGCGTTCGTGGCCGTCGTGCTCGCCGGTGGGCTGCGGTTCGCGTTCGTCGCGGGTGGGCTCGCACTGGCGTACGGGATCGCCTGGGACGGCTTCGTCAACCAGGACCACGACGGCACCTGGGCGCTCGCGCACGTCGGCGGTGACGCGCTGTGGCTGGCCGCCGTGCTGGCCGCGGCCAACGCCTACCTCAGCACCCGCCGCTGGCAGCACGAGATGGCGCTGCGCCTCGAACAGGAGCAGCGGCAACACGAGCTCGACGCGCGGCGGCGCCGGGCCGAGGAACGTGTCGGCATCGCCCGCGACCTGCACGACGTTGTTTCGCACACCCTCGCGGTGGTGGGCGTGCACCTCAACGTCGCGCTCGACGCCTTCGACACGGACCCGGAGGAAGCCCGCACGTCACTCCGGCTGGCTCAGGACGTACGGGGGAAGGCAATGTCCGACTTGAAGTCGCTTGTCGACGTTCTGCGCGAGGGGCCGGTGGAAAGCCTGGACGGGCTTGACCGGCTGGTCGAGCAGGTGCGTGAGGCCGGGCTGCCGGTGTCGCTGAACGAGTTCGGCGAACGGGCCGACGTGCCGGCGCCGGTGGCCACGGCGGTCTACCGAGTGGTGCAGGAGTCGCTGACCAACACCGTCCGTCACGCGGGGGCGCAACGGGTTGTCATCACGTTGCGCTATGCGCCGGCGAGCGTGGTGGTGGACGTGCAGGACGACGGCACCGCGCCCGAGACGGTGATCGACGGTCACGGGATCGCGGGCATGCGCGAGCGGGTGGCCGCGCTGGGCGGGGCGCTCACGGCCGGTCCGGGCAAGGCCGGTTTCTCCGTACGGGCGACGATCCCCTACGGCGGACGCGGATGATCTCAGTGCTTCTCGCCGACGACCAGCACCTCGTACGGGCCGGCTTTCGCAGTCTGCTCCGGCGGGACCGGGAAATCCAGGTCGTCGGCGAGGCGTCCACCGGCGACGAGGCCGTCCGCACCGCGCGGGAGCTGCGGCCCGACGTGATCCTGATGGACATCCGCATGCCGGGGATGGACGGGATCGCGGCCACCCGGGCGGTGCTCGCCGAGCTCCCGGAGACGCGCGTGATCATCCTGACGACGTTCGAGACCGACGAGTACGTGTTCGCCGCGCTCGCCGCCGGGGCCAGCGGGTTCCTGACCAAGGAGGTCGGGCCGGACGGCTTGCGGCACGCGGTCCGGGTCGTGGCGGCCGGTGACGCGCTGCTCTCCCCGAGCGTCACCCGGCGGGTCGTGGGGCAGTTCGCGCACCGGCCGGTGGCGGCTGCTCCCGGTGGCGACCGTCTGGCCGTTCTCACCGATCGTGAACGCGAGGTCGTACGCCTCGTAGCGGCCGGACTGTCCAACGAGGAGATCGCCCGCGAGCTGGTGATCAGCCCGCTCACCGCGAAGACCCACATCACCCGGGCGATCGCGAAATTGGGCGTACGGGATCGGGTGCAGTTGGTGATCGTGGCGTTCGAGGACGGGTTGGCAGGGCCGCTGTCGTGACCCGCATGCGGCGGATCCTGGTGTACGGGGTGACCGGTTCCGGCAAGTCCACGCTGGCCGCCCGGATCGGCGAGCGGCTGGGGTTGCCGTACCACTCGATCGACGACCTGATGTGGCAGCCGGGATGGGTGCCGTTGCCTCCGGATCAGCAGCGAGAAGTCATCGAGAAGCTGCTGGCCGCCGACGAGTGGGTCATCGACGCCGCGTACGGGTATTGGCACGACCTCGTTCTGGCGCGAGCCGAATTGATCGTCGGGCTGGATCTGCCCCGCCGGCGCTCGGGATGGCGTTTGCTGCGCCGCACGGTGACCCGGATCGTGCGCCGAACCCCGGCCTGCAACGGCAACTACGAGACATGGCGGGCGTCGTTCTTCGACCGCGATTCGATTCTGTGGTTCCACGTGCATTCGTACGCCCGGAAACGCCGCCGCATGAGGCAATGGCAGGCGAGCCCGGAGTTTCCGGAAACGGTGCTGTTGCGTACGCCGGCCGAGGTGGAACGCTGGTTGGAAGCTCAGCCGTCCTGACCGCCACTGCGCTCGGCCCTCAGGTCGGCGGTCCACCCCGGGTCGGTGGGTTGATCGAAGACGCCGGCGAGGTCGTCCCACTTCCGCCAGGCGCGCGGGCTGACCGGGCCGAGCACGGCAGCCGGGCGACCGGCGACGGTGATTGTCACTCGCTCCCCCGCCTGTGCTCGGCGCACCAGGGCGCCGGCGTTCTGCCGCACCTCCCGCAGTCCGACTTCGCTCACCAACCCAAGGTGGCACATGCGCTACAGCTCCGCGCGCGACGGAATTTTCTGTGTTCGCGGTTGCTGATCGGCTTCCCGCTGGTTCAGCCACTTCAGGATCGCCTCGGTTGTTTCCGTCGGCTTCTCCTGCTGGATCCAATGGCCGCAGTCCAGGGTGACCACTTCCGCGTTCGGGACGAATTCCGTCAGTCTTCCGGCCCTCGCGACCGTGTCGCGGTCGCCGTAGATCATGAGGGTGGGGTGCCGGATGATCGGGTCCACGTCCGCCAACAGGCGCCAGTTGCGGTCCAGGTTTCGGTACCAGTTGATCCCGCCCGTGAACCCTGTCGACTCGAAGGCGGAGACGAAGACGGCCAGTTCGCTGTCGCTCATGACGGGCTCACCGAGTGGGGTTCCCGCTCTCGCGAGGTTGATCAACGCATTGCCCGGCTGAGGCTCTGCCGGGGGCACGTTCTTCCGGTACAGGTTCCGAAGGAATCGGAACGTGTTCTCCTCGAACACCGCGTCCGCGACGCCCGGCTGCCGGTTGAAGTGGACGAAATAGAAGTCGGCGCCGAGCACGGCCTCCATGAACTCGATCCAGGGCGTCTCTCCGCGCTCCTGGTAGGGCACGCTCAGCGCTACCACGCCGTTGACCCGGTTCGGGTGCAGCAGGGTCAGGCCCCAGACGACGAAGGCGCCCCAGTCATGGCCCACGAAGGTGGCATCGGTGTAGCCGTAGTGATCGAGGAGGGCGACGAGGTCACCCGACAGGTGCTCGATGTCGTAGTCCGTCACTTCGGCGGGACGGGACGAGTTGCCGTAACCGCGCTGGTTCACAACGATGACGTGGTAGCCCGCCGCGGCCAGAGCCGGCACCTGATAACGCCAGGAAAAGGCATGCTCGGGCCAGCCGTGACAGAGCACGATGGGGTTTCCCGCGTTCTGCCGGCCGGCTTCGAAGACTTCGAGTTCCACGCCGTTGACCGGAATGCGCGTGGGCTCGGGAAAATCGGTTGTCATGCCGGCATCATGCGGTCCGATACCGGTCAACCCCTGACCGGTTTCCCTGGCAGTGTTGCCCGGGTGCGAGCCGACCGGTTGATCTCCATTCTCCTTCTGCTGCAACACCGCGAGCAGGTGACCGCGGCGGAGGTCGCCCGGGAACTGGAGGTCTCCGAGCGCACTGCCCGCCGCGACCTCGACGCCCTGGGCATGGCCGGGGTGCCGGTGTACTCGGTGCGGGGCCGGGGCGGCGGCTGGCGTCTCGTGGGCGGCGCCCGCACCGACCTGTCCGGGTTGACCGCCAGTGAGGCACGCGCCCTGTTCCTGGTCGCCGGCCCGGCCTCGTCGATGACGCCGGCTGCGAAGGCGGCGCTGCGCAAACTCGTCCAGGCCCTGCCGGAGCCCTTCCGGGTGCAGGCCGAGGCGGCAGCGTCGTCTCTCGTCATGGACCCGCAGCGGTGGGGGGCGAGCTGGGTCGAGCCCCGGCCGCCCCGCTTCCTCGACGAGCTTCAGGACGCGGTGATCCACGGCGTCCAGGTGAGGCTCGGCTACGTCGACCGTGAAGGCAGCGAAACCGAGCGAACTGTCCACCCGCTGGGCATCGTCGCCAAAGGCCCGTCGTGGTATCTCGTCTCCGACACCGGGACCGGCCGGCGGACCTTCCGGATCGACCGCGTGTCGTCCGTCGGCCTGACCGGCGATCCCGTGCGCCGGCCCGAGGGATTCGACCTTGCCGAGAGCTGGCGCGCGATCGCGGACGAGGTCGACCGCAAGCGGACACCCCTCGAGGCCCGGGTGGTGTGCGCGCCCGAGGGGATAGATGTGCTCCGGACAGGGTTCGGCGGCCGGCTCGTGGTGGGAGGTGTCACAACCGACGGCCGCATCGAGGTCGTGATCCGCGGCAGCGACGAGCACCTGCTCGCCGGCGAGCTTGCCGGCCTGATCGCCTGGGTCGAGGTGACCGGCCCTCCAGGCGTACGGGACTGGCTGGCCTCCATCGGCAACGCGCTCGTCAAGCGATACGCCTGAGACCGGAACGGGACGTCGTATCATCGGTGACCGTTGCGGCATACCACGCCGTGTCGTCAGGGCTCCAATGCCGAAGCGCAACCGCCACTGCTGATTCGTGGCCGTCCATTCCCGTACGGGGTTCAGGCCGTGCGGCGGTAGGCGACAGTCCGACCCGCGTCACGGAAACCGGTGCGATGGAGCTCTCGTGGCACCGGGTAGTCACACATCACGGCGTGGGCCCCCCGGCGTCACGCATCGCCCGTAAGTCACCAGATGCGGAAGCGTCCATCGGTGCCGAGCAAGAAGGCGAACCGCTTGGCGCCAGCTCTGTCGAGTGCTTCGTTGCTGGAGTCGGCGGCGGCCTCCACTGTCGATCCAGCACGGCGCTGCCAGTACGCAATCTGGGAGAGATAGCGCAGACGAACCAGGTGTGGGTGGCGATCGGCGATCATGCAGAGAAAATCATCGACATGGTGCACCTCGATGCCGGCGTCGACCTGGTCGAGGCAGGCCTGGAAGTCGTTGATATCACTGTCGCTCGTGATGAGGATGTCGACTTCGCCGGCGTAGGCCGCTGCCAAGACATGGTGGTCGTTGGGATCCTGCGGACGAGGAACATCGTTCGGATTCCAGCTGGTGACCTTGGCTTCGGGGAAGTTCTGATCAAGCCGGTCGCGCCAACGTTCGATCTGTTGCTCGGGCGCATCCGGATATTTGCGGCGTAGGTGGTAGAAGGCCTCTGCCAGTACGGCCTCGCTCCAGCGCAATCTGAAGGCGGTGTGCTGACTGTCGAGAGCCAACATCACCAACCAGTCACGCAGGCAACGCGAGAAGAGAATGTTGGCATCCACGAACACTGCGAGCGACACCGGTAGCACCGTCGCAGGCTACCGATGCCATTCCTTTGAAGCGACTATGTGAAGCTTATTCGTGAATGCCGAGTTCGTCCTGCTCGGCCATCAGCGCCTCGTAGGTGGCGCGTTGCTGGGCTATGCGACGGCGGCGGTAGGCGAGTGCGTCCTGCAGGGCCACCCGTCGATGAGTCCCCACCTTGTGAGACGGAATTTCGCCTCGGTCGAGCAGGCTCGTCAGCGTCGGCCGGGAGACGCCCAGTATCCGGGCGGCTTCGCTGGTGGTGAGTTCGCGGGCGACCTCGCTGACGACTACGCCGTCTCCACGGTCCAAGACAGCGCTGATCTGCCTCAACAGATCCACCACCAGGTCTGGAACGGCAACATCGCCGGCGTGTCCGACCGTCAGGCGCACTTCCTCGCCCGGGGCTTCGGCGAGCAGTGCCAGAAGCGCCTTCAGGGAGGCGTGCTCAGGGCTCCCTTTCCGGTTGGCGGCCTCGGAAAGCTGGTGTGCCGTCGCAGCAAGTGTCGTTGCTGTGCTCATGGTCGACCCCTCGCTGCCGTGCCCGTGCGCCAAGCCTGCGTCACATTCGCAGTATGTGCAACACGTTTAATTTATTTCACTTGGATACAGTCTAGCGGGCTCTGGCGCCAAGCGAGAACCAGCGCGGCTCATTCGGCTTCGCGGCGGGCTTTGGCTCGGCGTTTGCCCTCGTGCATGGCCTGCACCCGGGCTACGGGGATCGTGCGGCCCTCCTCGATCAGGCCCGGGTCCAGCGGCTGCGGCGACGGCATCTCCGAAGCCCACGGGTCCTTGTCGCCCAGCAGGCCGGCCGCTGTGTGCACGGTGAAGTCGCTGGGTTTGATGTCGTCGAGGTCGTCCCACGACACGGGGAACGAGACCGGCACCCCGGGCCGCACCCGGGGGCTGTAGGCGGCGACGACCGTGGCGCCGCCGGAGCGGGTGGCGTCGAGGAAGACTTTGCCGTGGCGGTCGTCGCGGATGAAGGCGGTGGTGGCCAGGTCGGGGTCGAGGCGTTCGGCGCGGGCGGCCACGGCTCGGGTTGCGGCGGCGACCTGCTCGGGGTCGGACTCGCCGTCCAGCGGCACGAAGACGTGCACGCCCTTGGCGCCGCTGGTTTTCACCGCTCCGGACATGCCGGCGCCTCGCAGGGCCTCGCGGACCAGGCGCGCGGCTCGCACGGCCAGCCGGAACGCGCCGCCCTCGGGTGGGTCCAGGTCCATGATCAGGTGGGTGGGGGCGGTCGAGCCGGCGAGCATCAGGGCCGGGTGGTATTCGATGGCTCGCTGGTTGCCGAACCACAGCAGCGTACGGCGGTCGTTGCACAGCCCGTACGTGACCTCGCGGTGTGACGAGTCGGCCCACACTGTCGTCCGCGGCACCCAGTCGGGCGTGTATTTCGGCAGGTTCTTCTGCATGAACTTGTCCTGCCCGCGCAGCAGCCGGATCACCGACAGCGGCCGGTCGTGCAGCACCGGCAGGATCCGCTCGCGGACGGCGTCCAGATAGTCGACCAGGTCACGCTTGGTCGCGCCGGCACCCTCGAACAGCTCCTGGTCGAGGTTGGTCAGCTTGACGCCGTCGCGTTCCTCGGGCTTGTCTGCCATCCGCCCATCGTGCCGGACTCAGCCCAGCTGGGCGACCCACACCGCGGGCAGAACCATCAAGAGCGTGAGGACCACGTACGCCGCCCCGAGGCCGAACCGGCGGCCATGAGTGGCTACCACAGCGGCGGTGAAGGGCAGCAGCAGCGTGAGCGACGCGGCGACCGAGAGCACCTCGGTTTCGCGTTGACGGCCGGTGACCCCGTACGCGATGAGGATGGGAACGATGACCGCCCAGCCCAGCGTGATGGCGGTGACCCGTAGCCCCACCTTGGCGTGGCGCTCTTCGTCGGACAGGTCCCTCTCGAGGGCGTACGCCATGCGCTCGGTGAAGCTCACACCGTCGAGCCTAGTGGTGATCAAGTCCCCGCGTCTTTACCGCCGGGGATGGATTGACCGAACGGTGACCCGGCCCCCGGCACGCCGTTCGGCGCGCCGGGGGCCCTCCCGGCGGCGTCAGCTTTTGACCGAGCCCGCCATCAGGCCGCCGATGAACCAGCGACCCAGAAGCACGTAGACGACCAGGGTCGGCAGCGACGTGATCAGCGCGCCCGCCATCGACGCGGCGTAGTCGGGGGACTGTGCGCCGGCCAGGGCGTTGAGAGCGATCGTGATCGGCCCGTTCCGGGTGTTGGACAGGAAGATCGCGAACAGGTAGTCGTTCCAGGCCGAGGTGAACTGCCAGATGATCGTCACCACGAAACCGGGGATCGAGATCGGCAGGATGATCCGGGTGAACGTGCGCAGGAGCCCCGCGCCGTCGACCCGGGCCGCCTCGATCAGCTCTTCGGGGACCGTGGTGGCGTAATAGTTCCGGAAGATCAGCGTGCAGATCGGGATGCCGTAGACGCAGTGCACGAACACCAGCGTCGTGATGCCCGGCGGGATCCCCAGGGTGGTGACGATCTCGCGCAGGGGGATCATGACTGCCTGGTACGGGATGAACATGCCGAACAGGATCAGCGTGAACACCACGTCGGCGCCGGGGAAGCGCCATCGGCTGAGCACGAAACCGTTGGCCGCCCCGATCAGCGACGAGATGATCGCGACCGGGATGGCCAGCTGGAATGTGCGGAAGAACGCGGGCTGCAACGCCGTCCACGCCTTCTCCCACGATGCCAGAGTCCACGTCTCGGGAAGGCTCCACTGGCTGGCCACGCCGATGTCCGAGCCCGACTTGAAGCTGGTCACGATCAGCACGTACATCGGCATCAGCACGATCAGCAGGAAGAGCAGGGCCAGCGCGTACTTGATGATCGAACCCGGCCCGGTTCCCCGACGCGGTTTCCGTACGGGCTCCAGGCTCTCGACGGGAGGAGGCGCCTGGATCGACGCGGTCGTCATGCTGAGCCCTCGTTGCATGCTCTCCTGGCCCTGCGGACGCTCCGCTGACTCCGGTGCAGTGTGATCATGCGTTCTTCTCCTGCCGGTTCGTGTAGATCAGGTACGGCACGATGACGACCGCCACTAGCAGCAGCAGGATGATCGAGATGGCCGCGGCCTTGGCGTAGTCGCTGGTCAGAAGCGTCTGCCAGACGTAGATGGCGGGCACCTCGGTGAGCCACTGCGGACCGGACACGCTCATGATCAGGTCGAACATCTTCATCGACATGTGCCCGATGATGATCAACGCGGACAGCGCGACCGGCGTCAGCTGAGGGAAGATCACGTTGCGGTACAGCCGGTACGTGCTCGCCCCGTCCATCGCCGCCGCCTCGCGCAACTCCTGCGGGATGCCCCGGAAGCCGGCCAGGAACAACGCCATCACGTAACCCGACAGCTGCCAGATCGCCGGGATCGCCATGGCCGCCATGCCCCAGTCCGGGTTGGTCCACCAGGTGTTCTGCAGAAAATCAAGACCCAGCCCACCCAGTACGGAATTCAGCCCGCCCGCGTTGTCGCCCGTGTTCGGGTTCATCAGCCAGCGCCACACCACACCCGAGGCGACGAACGACACCGCCATGGGGAAGAGGTACACCGTACGGAAGAAGCCCTCGGCCCGGACCCCGCGTTCCAGGATGAAAGCCCAGAGCAGGCCGAAGAACATGGCCCCGGCCAGGAACACGACCGTGAAGATGAGCAAGTTCCTGAGCGAGTGGGTGAACCGGTCGTTGATGTCGTTGGTGAACAGCTTCGTGTAGTTGTCGAGACCGACGAAGCCCTTCGACCCCAGAGCGTTGTGCTCGTCGGACACCGAGACCTTCGTCGTCCAGGCGATCAGGCCGTAGACGAAGACGGCGAGCAGGATCAGCGACGGGGAGAGCAGCAGCAAGCCCGGTCCCCAGTGCCGGAGTCGGCGCATCAGGGCTCCTTGAGGATCAACGCCGAAGATGGGGACGGCGTGCGGGCCGCCCCCATCCTCAGCTGGTGCTTACTTCTTGACGAACTCGGACGCGGCGGTGGCCATGGCCTTCTGCAGCTCGGCGACGTCCTGGTTGGTCGAGAACTTGCCGAGGGCGGAGTTGGCCGCGCCCTGCCAGCCCTGGGAGCAGGCCGAGCCGTGGGCGCAGGACGGGACCTGCTTGAACGACTTCCAGTCGGCCATCGCGGCCTGCTGGTACTTCGGGTAGTCGCCCGGCGTGGCGTCAGTACGGGCCGGGATCGAGCCCTTGGTGGTGTTGAACGCCTTCTGGCCCGCGGCCGAGCCGACCGTCTTCAGCCAGCACTTGGTGCCCTCGGGGTTCTTGGCGCCCTTGGGCAGCACGAACGAGTCGGCCAGCCACTGGAAGGTGTCGCCGTTGCCCGGGAACGTGAACCACGCGTAGTCGGTGAACTTCTTGGCGTCCAGGTCGGCCGCCTCCCAGTCACCCATCAGCTGGTACGCCGCCTTGCCGTCCATGACCAGCTTCTCGGCGTCGGTCCAGTCGAGGGCGTCGCGGTCGGTGTTGGTGTACGTGAGCAGCTGCTTGAAGTCGTTGATGGCCTTGGTGACGCCGGCGTCGTTCCAGTCGGTGGCGCCCGTCCACAGGCCGGTGAACTTGTCGGGGCCGAGGTCGGTGATGAGCACCGACTCGAACAGCATCAGCTGGGTCCAGTCCTTGCCGACCGCGAGCGGCGCCTTGATGCCCTTGGCCT
Organism: Paractinoplanes brasiliensis; assembly: GCF_004362215.1. NCBI lineage: Bacteria > Bacillati > Actinomycetota > Actinomycetes > Micromonosporales > Micromonosporaceae > Paractinoplanes > Paractinoplanes brasiliensis. Next base: position 5,265,758 of record NZ_SNWR01000001.1, read on the forward strand.
TGACCTTGTCGAGGTCGGCGATGAAGCCGGCCAGGTCGGTCGGGTCCTTCGTGATGCCGGCCTCGGCGAGAACCTTCTTGTTGGTCCACACGACGTTGGCCCGGTGAATGTTCGCGGGCACCGAGTAGATCTTGCCCTCGACCGTCAGGTTGTCGATGAGACCCTGCGGGAACGCCTGCTTGAGGCCCCAGCTGTCGTAGTCGGCGCTGAGGTCCTCGATCTGGCCGGCGTTGATGTAGTCCTGCAGCTCGGCGCCGGCGTGCGCCTGGAACGTGTCCGGCGGGTCGCCCTGCTGCAGCCGGGAGGCGAGCACGGACTTCGCGTTCGCGCCGGCGCCACCGGCCACCGCGCCGTTCTCGAAGGTCTGCCCCGCGCAGTCGGTGCCGAACTGCTTGACCAGGCCGTCCAGACCGGCCTTCTCGCCGCCGTCGGCCCACCAGGTGAACACCTCCACCTTGGACGAGCCGGAGCCGCCGCCGCTGCTGTCGTCACTGGACCCACAGGCCCCGGCGGTCAGAAGCGCGGCGACACCGACGGCTGCGACCGCAGCCCGTCGAGTGAAGCGCGTCCGGCCACCTCGCCCACCGTCCTTAACCGGCTTGAAGGCCATCCCGAATTTCTCCCATCGAAAGATTGACATCGTTGTCACGCGATGGGGAGTACCGTGCCGCCTGAACCGAACACGTGTCAACGCCTGTTTCCGTGTCGTTACGTGCGCCCTGTGTTGTTACCTGATCGTATGTCCGCTGACCAGCGGCTTCCTCAGTGGACGCGGTTCCTGTCGCGTCCGGCCGGAGGTTGCGGATGATCGAGGCGCCGGTGGTCAGTCGCGGGGCTCGGGGCAGGCGCCGGTTCGCGTCGGAGGCCCGGAAACCGTCGATGCTCAGGGCGGCGAAGCGTCGCGCCGCCTTGTCCCGGAGCCTGAGCGGCAATGACGACAGTCCACGACCCGCAAGCAGGACGAGCACGAGGTCGTCGACGACGAAATCACCACGCAGCGCGCCAGCGTCCTGAGCGCGTCCGACCAGCCCGGCGAGCATCCGCAGCAGCGACGCGCGGTGCGCGGCGAACATGTCGACGTCCGGGGCAGCGGCCATGAAAGCCTCGGTGAAGCCGTGGTTGCGCGCGTTGAGCACGGTGAGTCCTTCGATGACCGAGCAGAAGCCAAGCCATGGGTCCTCGGCCGCGCAACCGCCCTCGACGATGCCCCGGCAGGCCCGCACCTCGTCGGCGAACGCTGCCTCGACGAGCACCTGCTTCGTCGGAAAACGCCGGTAGAGGGTCGCGGGACCCACTTCCGCGCGACGAGCGACCTGGCGCATGGTGACCCCGAGGCCCTGCTCGGAGAACAACACGCGAGCCGATTCAAGAACTCGATCGCGGTTCTCGCGCGCGTCGGCGCGAAGCGGGCGAGGCAGGTGAGGCACGTGCTCGCTCATCCTTCTCACTTCCTCCAAGTGGACGCCGGCGTCCATTAGCGTCCCCAACGGTACGACGTCGGCGGCGCCGGAAATGGAGACAATCGTGCGAGCAGTGGCAATCCAGGCTTTCGGGGACCCCGGTGGCATGGCGACGATCGAGGTCGCCGAGCCCCAGGCAGGCCCCGGGCAGGTGGTCATCGAGACCGAGGCGATCGGGGTCGGCGGGGTCGATGCCGTCATCCGCCGCGGGACCCTGGGCGGCTACGGTTTCACGACCGGACTGATTCCGGGCAGCGAGGTCGCCGGGCGGGTGACGGCGGTCGGAACCGACGTCGACCAGTCCTGGCTCGGTCGCCGCGTGTGGGCGTTCACCGGAACCGGCGGCGGATACGCCGAGCAGGCCCTCGCCCGGGTCGGCGACGTCGTCGCCCTCCCCCACGACCTGAGCTCCATCGACGCGGTGACTCTCGGAAGTGCGGCCCCCGTCGCACATTTCGCACTCACCCACGCGCATTTCGCCCCGGGTGAGTCCGTGCTCGTGCGCGGTGCATCGGGCAGCATCGGCATTGCGACCGTGGAGATCGCCGCACGCGGCGGGGCGGAAGCGATCGCGGTCACGACGTCATCGCCCCAGCGCGGGAACCTGCTTCGTGGGCTGGGGGCGACCCACGTCCTCGACCGCTCCGGGGCGGGGGGCCCGGCAACGCCGCAAACCTACGACGTCGTCATCGACATCGTCGGTGGACCCGGCCTGCCGAGCTTCATCGACCGGCTCGCGCCGAACGGGCGCATGGTGGTCGTTGGCGTGGTGGCCGGGATGCCACCGACGGACTTCGGTATGCGTCTGATCGCCGGCTTCCAGCAATCCCGCTCGCTGGCCACGTTCAGTCTCGACACTGTTCCGGTCGCCGCCAGGGACACGGTCCGCGTGGAGCAGTTCGCCGCTGCCGCCAGAGGCGAGTTGCATGCCGTCGTGCACGCCGTCCTGCCCCTGAACCAAGCCGCCGAGGCGCATCGAAAGATGGACGCCGGCGAAGTGTTCGGGCGTATCGTCCTCACCCCCTGACTCCTTGCGGAACTGACCAGGCTGATCTCCGCGCCCCGTTCACTGAGCCCACCAACGCTGATCCGACGAGAACCGCCGACTGCAGCGAGACAACATCCAGCACTGTGGGCTGCGGGCTTGGTTGGTGTCCGGGGGCACGCCGGCGGTGTACGGGGTGTGCCGATGGTTGAACACGCCGGTGGGCGCCGAGGCGGCGTGGGTGGTTGGCGGGAGGTCAGCGGGGCGGGCGTTCGCCGGAGCCGCGGGCGATGATGGAGGTGGAGATGACGATGGTGCGGGCCGGGCCGGAATGGCCGCTGATGCGTTCGTGGGCGAGACGCGCCGCTTCTCGGCCCAGCGCTGTCATGTCGTGGGCCACCACGGTGGTGCCGAGGACGTCGGCCAGGTCGAAATCGTCGAAGCCGACCAGGGCGGGTGGCTCCCTGTGGTCGCGCATGCCGCGCAGCGCGCCGGTGGTGAGGCGGTTGTTGGTGGTGAAGATGGCCGTTGGCGCCGGGTCGAGCGAGAGCAGTTCGCGCACGGTGCGTTCGGCATGGCGCACGTCGTGGACGTCGGTTCGCAGGTAGGGCTCCCACGCGCGGTTGCCCGCGGCGCGCATGGCACCCACGAAACCGTCGATCCGTGCGCGCTGCGGCGCCATCCGGGCCAGGTCGGCCACGATCGCGATGCGCTTGTGGCCGGCCGCGAGTAGATGTTCCCCGGCCGAACGTGCCCCGCCGGCGTTGTCGATCAGTACGGCATCGGCGGCCAGCCCGTCCGGCGGGCGGTCGAGGAAGACGAAAGGGACCCCACGGTTGCCCTCGATCGCGAGATATTCGTGATCGTCGGCGCTGGGTATGACCAGCAACGCCCGTACGCGTCGTTCCAGGAAGGCGTCGACGAGGCTCCGCTCGAGCATCGCGTCCTCGTCGTTGTTGGCCGTGATCAGCAGCAGCCCGTGCTGCCGCAGCTCGCGCTCGATGCCGCTGGCCACGGCCGAGTAGAACGGGTTGGTGAGATCGCCGCTGACCAGGCCGACCAGCGCCGAGGTGGCCCCGCGCCGCAGCTCGCGTGCGATGCCGTTGAGCCGGTAACCCAGCAGATCGGCCGCGTCCCGCACCCGCCGCCCGGTCGAGGGCGCCACGTTGGGCTCCTGGTTGAGCGCGCGGGAGGCGGTCTTGAGACTGACCCCGGCCAGGGCGGCCACCTGGGTCAACGTGGGCCGGCGAACGGTCACATCGTCGGCGGGCATAACGCTCCGAGCACTCTCAGCAACGGGACGCCCAAGTATGACATCGATGTCGCCCCACCCGAACGCACCCGTTCGCCGGTCACGCCAGGCGGGGGAAGTGCGCATTCCACACCTTTTTCGGAACGACCATGCGCCACGCGTCCAGGACCAGCTCGGTCATCCGGTCGTCGTCGAGCTCGGCGAGCCAGGCCCGCACCCAGTTGAAACGCAGGTCGGACTCGCGGGGGAGATGGAAGATCGCGGGCTCGGAGGCGACGAGCGCCGCCCTTTCCTCCCTGGGGTAGGCGAAGCCCATGACCGTCTCGTCCCGGGAGAACGCGACGTAGACGATCGAGCCGACGCGGAACTTCACACGGTCGTGGATCAGGTGTTCTGAGCTGCGCGGAAGGTCGCGGGCGACCCGCCGTACGTCGTCGACGGTGACCATGAGAGGACCCTACGGCGGGGGTGTGACAGAAAAAGCGGATCAGGGACGGCGAGGCTTCGGCACCGGGAGGTTGGTCGTGGGCTCCTCGGGCAGGTTCGAGCCGTTGGGCACCTTCGCGCGGAACACCCGGTCGGGCGGAAGCCGGTAGGTCGCCGCGTGCACGAGCTCGTCGGGGACGGTGTGCTTGCCTCCCGAGCGGGGCGCGGGCCGGTCGTCGTCCGATTGCTCGGCCTCTGACGAGCCGGACGCCGAAGCGGGCATTGGGTCCGGCGCCGAGCCGGGACCTGCCACCGAGCCGGGACCGGACGCCGAGCCGGGACTGGACGCCGAGCCGGGACCTGCCACCGAGCCGGGACTGGACGCCGAGCCGGGGATTGGTGCTGAGCGTGGGCGTGCCACCGAGCTGGGGCCGGACGCCAAGCTGGGGCCATACGCCGAGCCGGCGTCGGTAGGCGAGCCAGGGCCGGACCACGGTTCCGGGCCGGGCCCAGGGGAGGCGGGGTCGGGTGAAGAAAGGGGCCACGGCGCAGCGGGGAAAGGCCCGGACGCGGCGGGGGAAGGCTCGGCCGAGGGCTGGGAAGGCTCGGACGCGGCAGCGGCGGGGCCCGGCAGCGCCGAGGAGTCGATGTAGGCGGGGCGTCGCAGTCCGGGGCCATCGGCCGTGCGGGGATCCGGGAACGGCTGGTATCGGACGCCCCCGACGGCGGGCGGCTCGGCCACGGCGTTGGCCGGGGGCGGTGGCGGCGCCGGGAACCCCAGCGAGGGCGGCGACGGTTCCGGATAGCCGAGCCGTCCCGCGTTGGCAGCCGGCTTCGAGGAGCGGCGCCGATGCGCCCGCCGGTCCGGCGACGAGGGATCGGGCGAAGCGGGGCCTGCCGAAGCGGGGCCCTCTGAAGAGGAGACGGCCCCCTGATGCCGTACAGCGCGCCCGGGGTCGGCCTCCGGAGAGCGCTTGGGCACCGCGGAACGGACGGCCAGGCTGAAGACCCGGTTGGAGGCGGTCTCGTACCCGTCCCGGTACGCCTCCTCGCGGTCCTGCTTGAGCTGGTACCGCTGGTGGATGCGCCCGGCCGCGTATCCACAGCAGGCGACGAAAAGGGCCAGCAGGATGAAGATCAGCACAGAGTCGCCCGGCGCGGTCATGGCCCAATTGTTGCCGTTTCAATTGACCGAGAGCTATGGCCCGTTTGACGTACCCCGATGGTAGGAACCGGAACGCTCAAGTTCCTTTGAGGAGGGCGGCCACGCAGGCCCGGACCTCGTCCACGAACAACTCCGGCTGTTCGAAGGCGGCGAAGTGCCCACCCCGTACGGGCTCGTTCCAGTACCGGATGTCGGTGAAGCGGCGTTCCGCCCAGCGCCGCGACGGCCGTGGGTTCTCGCGCGGGAAGATCGAACACCCGACCGGCACCGGGACCATCGGCGCCGAACTGCCGTCGCCCCGGAAGATGGCCTGCACCTCGGGAAAGCTCTCCCAGTACATCCGCGCGGCCGACGCGCCCGCGCCCGGCAGCCAATACATCATCAGGTTGTCGAGCAGCTGGTCGCGGGTCAGCGGATCGCCGTCGGTCCAGGCGTGGAACTTCTCGATGATCCAGGCGCACAGCGCGGCGGGGGAGTCCACCAACGCGTACCCGATGGTCTGCGGCCGGGTCGACTGCACGAACGAGTAGCCGTCCCCGTCCGCGGCCGCCGCCAGGTCGTCCAGGGCGGCCTGCTCGGCCGGGGTGAGCGAGCCGAACGTCGCCGGGTCGGGCGCGACCAGCGGCGGAACCAGGTGGAGCCCGATGACCCGGGACGGATGCCGCAGACCGAGCTGGGTGCTGACGCTGGTTCCCCAGTCGTGTCCCTGGGCGACAAATCGGGGATATCCGAGTCGGGTCATCAGCGCGGCCCACGCGTCGGCCACCCGCGCCACGCCCCAGCCGGGAACAGCGGGTGCGTCGCTGAAGCCGTACCCGGGCAACGACGGGCACACCACATGAAAAGATGAGGACAGCGGCGCGATCACGTCGAAGAACTCCACGATCGACCCTGGCCACCCATGGGTGAGCAGCAGAGGCACGGCGTCGGCCCGCGACGACCGCACGTGCACGAAGTGGATCCCCACCCCGTCGATCACCGTGTGGAACTGCGGATGCCGGTTGAGCCGATCCGAGGCGGCGGCGAAGTCATACCCCGTAGCCCAGTAAGCGCATAAATCCGAAACGTCGGATAGAGGCGGGCCGGCGGTCCAGCCTGGGGCGGGCGAGGGCGAAGGCCACCGCGTACGGGAAAGCCTGCCCCGCAAATCGGCAACGGCGGCGTCCGTGATCGACACACGAAACGACGTGACCGGCGCGGGGGAGGACATGTTCGGTCCGCGAGTGGATGTGTCCGGCGCGGGGGAGGATGTGTCCGGTCCGCGAGGGGATGTGGCCGGTGCGCGGGACGATGAGGTCGGCGCGGGAGAGGACGAGGACTCGCCGGAAGCCGTCATCGGCCCGTTCTATCAGGCCCCACCGACAACTTTGCCCGAAGCGACCGCCTCCTGCAGACCCCGAGCCGCCAGCCGGTCGGCCCGCTCGTTCTCCGGGTGCCCGGCGTGCCCTTTCACCCAGTGCCACTGCACGTCGTGACGCCGTACGGCCGCGTCCAGGCGCTGCCACAGGTCGACGTTCTTGACCGGCTGCTTCGCCGACGTCTGCCACCCGTTGGCCGACCAGCGCGGCAGCCATTTGGTGATCCCGTCGCGCACGTAGATGCTGTCGGTGTAGAGCTTGACCGTCAGCGGCGCCCGGTTGAGGGTCTCCAGCGCCCGGATCGGGGCCATCAGCTCCATCCGGTTGTTAGTGGTCTGCTCCGCGGTGCCGCCGCACAGGTCCTTCTCCTTCGCGCCGTATCGCAGCACGGCGCCCCAGCCGCCCGGCCCGGGGTTGGGGACGCAGGCCCCGTCGGTGTAGATCTCCACCACGGTCATCGAGAAACCTCCGGCTTTGGCCGTGGGAAGGATTCGGATTGCCTGTGGAGTGGGTCAGGGATAGCCCATTCGCCGCCGGGGCGGAGGGCTGTCTGGCCAGACGTTGCGTTGGTTCTCGACATACCTGTTCACGATCTCCAAAATTGCACCGCCGATGGTGGCGACGAAGTAGCTATTGGTCCACAGGGTCGGGATCCGGGTTCGGATCTCTGGGAACTCCTCCCGGATGAGCCGCGACGTTGTTGTTTGACCTGATCTCGTCCATGTCGGACAGCGTGCAGCTTTGAGTTGTATGTTGTCCGGCGTGGTCGAGACAGTTCGTTACACCTACCGCCTGAGGCCTGGCCGCAGGGCGCGGGCTGCGCTGCTCGGTGAGTGGGGGCCGGTGCAGGTGGTTGTGGAACGAAGCCGTCCACCAGCAGAAGACCGGCCGTAAGCCGACGTTCGGCAAGCTGTCGAAGATGCTGACTGAGGCCCGGGGACGTAACGCCTGGCTGCGGGCCGGGTCGCAGGTGGCCCAGCAGCAGATGCTGCGCACCTACGGCACTGCCCTGGATCACTCGTTCAAGGTCAAGGGCCGGGGCCGGCCGGCCGTCAAGAAGCTGAAGGTGGCACTGCCGAGCCTGGAGTACACCACCCGGGGCCCGGCGATCAAGAACAACCGGCTCTGCTTGCCCGGCAAGGTGACCATCCCGGTCGTCTGGTCCCGTGCCCTGCCGTCCGAGCCGACCAGCGTGCGGGTCTACCGCGACAGCCTGGGCTACTGGTACGCCTCGTTCGTGGTCCGCCGCGATCAGGCCGCCGTACCGGGCGCGGACCTGCCGGGTATCGGTGTGGACTGGGGTGTGAAGACCACCGCCACCACCACGAACCCGGCCTTCGACCTGCCGCACCTGGGCCACCGCAAGCGGTGCGCCGCCGAGCTGGCCAAGGCCCAGCGCAAGATGGCCCGGCGCCGCCGGGCCAAGGGGCACGCCCCGTCGAAGGGCTACCAGGCCTCGAAGCGCCAGGCTGCTCGGATCGTCAAGAAGGCCGCCCGGCAGAACACCCACGACGCACGTGTCTGGGCCAAGAACGTGGTCGAGCGCCACCACCTGATCGCCGTTGAGGACTTCAAGCCGAATTTCCTGGCCAGGACCACCATGGCCCGCAAGGCCGCCGACAACGCGATCGGCGCGGCCAAGCGGGAACTGATCGAGCGTGGTACGCGGGCGGGCCGGAAGGTGGTGCTGGTGCCGCCCGCCTATACCACGATGACCTGTTCCGGGTGCGGTGAGAGAGCCAATCTCCGCCTCGGACTGGGTGTCCGCATCTTCGAGTGCACGGCCTGCGGCTACACCGCCGACCGCGACCTCAACGCCGCGAGGACGATCCTCGCCACGGCTGAACGCGACCGTGCCAGTGCCGACGACGTCAGACATCAGATCGCCTCCTTCCGAGGTGGGTCAGGTGCAGTCCGAGCTGGGAATCCAGGGCATGGCCCCGGAGGAAAACCCCCGGATTCATCCGGGATCGTTAAGTGAGCACCCTAACTGGGCCGCCCCGCCCTCAGCCGAGGCGGAACGCCCGCCACGTAGAGTGGTTGACCGTGACGGACGAGGCGGTCGAGCTACGCGACATCGTCGTGCGCTACGGCGACACGACTGCGGTCGGCGGGGTCTCGCTCACCGTGCCCCGCGGCCGGGTGCTCTCGCTGCTCGGGCACAACGGCGCCGGCAAGACGAGCCTGCTGCAGGTCTGCGAGGGTTTCCGGCGGGCCGACAACGGCAGCGCCCGGGTGCTGGGCCTCGACCCGATGGACGACCACGACGCGTTGATGCCCCGGCTCGGCATCATGCTGCAGTCGGGCGGCGTCTATCCGTGGGCGACGGCCGGCGAGATCCTGCGCCTGTTCGCCTCGTTCGCGGCCACCCCGCTCGATGTCGAGATGCTGCTCGACCGGCTGGGCCTGCGCAAGTTCGAGCGTACGCGGTGGCGCCGGCTCTCCGGGGGCGAGCAGCAGCGCCTGAGCCTGGCCATCGCGCTCGTCGGCCGACCCGAGCTCGTCTTCCTCGACGAGCCCACCGCGGGCATGGACACCGAGGCCCGGCACACGACGTGGCGGCTCATCGAGGAACTGCGCGCCGACGGCGTGTCCGTGCTGCTCACCACCCACCTGCTCGACGAGGCCGAGCGCCTGGCCGACGAGGTCGTCATCATGCGCTCGGGTGTGGTCGCCGCGACCGGCTCGCCCGCCGAGCTGACCGCGGCCGCCGGCATCGACCTGCTCGAGGTGCGTGCCGATCCCGGCCTGGTGCCCGACGGCTGCCTGTCCGAGTTCAAGGTCACCGAGGCCACCCCGGGGGAGTACGCGATCACCGGCGCTCTCGACGCGGCGGCCATCTCCGGCGTGCTCGGCTGGTTCGCCGGCGCGGGCGCCCGGGTCACCGCCGTGAACACGCGCCGGCGCACCCTCGAAGACGTCTATCTGGCATTGACCTCGGGGGAGAAGGTTCACCGATGAGCGGCGTCTTCACCCCCGCCCCCGGCCGGGCGCCCCTGCGCGGCGTCGTGGCCAGCCAGATCCGCATGGAGCTGACGCTGACCGCGCGCCGCGGCGAGGCCGTCGTGCTGGCCCTGGCCGTCCCGCTGCTGGTGATGCTCGGCGCGGGCCTGACCGAGGTCACCAACGTGCCCGGCGACGACCGGCTGGCCTTCGTCGTGCCCGGGGTGCTCGCGCTCACCGTCATGTCGACGGCGTTCACCGGCCAGGCGATCACCACCGGTTACGAGCGCAGCTACGGCGTGCTCAAGCGGCTCGGCGCTTCCCCGCTGACCCGCCCCGGCCTGCTCTTCGCGAAAACGGCGGCGGTGCTCGGCCTGATCATCGCGCAGCTGGTCGTGCTGGCCGCGGTGGGCGTGGCCGTCGGCTGGCGTCCGCATCTCGGCGCGCTGCTGCCCGCGCTCGGCGTCACCGTGCTCGCCACCGCGGCGTACAGCGGCCTGGCCCTGCTCATGGCGAGCCTGCTGCGGCCCGAGGCCACGACGGGCGCCGCCACGCTGATCTACGTGTTGATGCTGGCGGCCGGCGGCATCATGTTCGCCGCCCCCGACCTGGGCACGTTCGGCTGGTTGCTGCTGCCGCTGGCCGCGCACGCCGAGGCGCTGCGGGCCACCCTGTCGTACGGCGGTAGCGTGCCCGGCGCGATCTGGCTGAGCCTCGGCGCGTGGGCCGTGGTCATGGTGACCGCCGCCGCCCGCAAGTTCCGCTGGGAGTAACGCGCCCCGAGCCCGGGCACAAGGACACGCCGAGGCTGCCCCGAGCTGTCCACCGATCGGCTGACAGCGGCTGACAGCGGTTGACGGCCGGGTGGATGTCGCCGCGAAACCCCTGACCCAGCAGTATCGATGGTATGACAGCCATTGAGGTGCGCGGCCTGCGAAAGGCCTACAAGGGCCACGAGGTGGTCCGCGGCATCGATCTCGACGTGGCCCGCGGCGAGGTGTTCGCCCTGCTCGGCCCGAACGGCGCCGGCAAGACGACCACCACCGAGATCCTGGAGGGGCACCGCCGGCGGGACAGCGGCGAGGTGCGGGTGCTCGGCGAGGACCCGGGTACGGCCGGGCCGGAGTGGCGGGCCCGGATCGGCATCGTGCTGCAGGACACCGACGACGCCGCCGACCTGACGGTGCACGAGATGATCAAGCATGTGAGCGGGTTCTATCCCGGCCCTCGCCCGGTCGCCGAGGTGATCGGCCTGGTCGGGCTCGAGGAGAAGAAAAAGAGCCGCATCCGTACGCTCTCCGGCGGTCAGCGCCGCCGGCTGGACGTCGCGCTCGGCATCGTCGGCCGCCCCGAGCTGCTGTTCCTCGACGAGCCCACCACCGGGTTCGACCCCGAGGCGCGCCGCCGTTTCTGGGACCTGGTCCGCGCGCTGGCCGCCGAGGGCACCACGATCCTGCTCACCACCCACTACCTGGAGGAGGCCGAGGCCCTGGCCGACCGGCTGGCCGTGCTGGCGAGCGGGCAGATCGTCGCCGAGGGCACCCCGGCCGAGCTGGGCGGGCGGGCGTCCGCCGCCGCCCGGGTCACCTGGCACGAGAACGGCGTGCGGCACAGCGAGGAGGTGGCCGACCCGGCGCCGCTGCTGCGCAAGCTGCTCGCCGCCGACACCGACCTGAGCACGCTGACCGTCACCCGGCCCACGCTCGAGGACGTCTACCTGAGCCTGATCGGAGCGAACCGATGAGCACCCTCACCCTCGGGGTCAGCCGCGGACACGTCGAGCTGCTCCAGTTCTTCCGCGACCGCACGGCCATGGTCTTCACGTTCGCGTTCCCGGCCCTGCTCCTGCTTCTGTTCGGCACGATCTTCCAGGACTCGTACGACCAGCCGGGGGTGAGCGCCGCCCACGTCTTCTCCGCCAGCATGATCGCGTACGGGATCCTCACCACCGCCTTTGTCACGATGGGCGCCGGGCTGGCGATGGACCGCGAGGACGGCACGCTCAAACGCCTGCACGGCACGCCGATCAGCGCCACCTCGTACGTGCTCGGGAAGTTGCTCCTGGTCCTGGTCCTGGCGGTGGCCGAGGCGGTTCTGCTGATCGGGGTCGGCGCGCTGTTCTTCGGCATGTCGTTGCCGGACGCGTCGCATGGGGTCGCGTTCGCCTGGATCTTCGTGCTCTCGGTGATCTCGGCGTCGCTGCTCGGCATGGCGGTCAGCACGGTGGTCAAGCACGCCCGTACGGCCGGCGCGATCCTCAACGTGCCGGTGGTGGTCCTGCAGTTCATCTCGGGCGTGTTCATCTACCCCCTCACGCAGCTGCCGTCGTGGCTCATCACCGTCGCCTCGATATTCCCGGTGAAGTGGATGGCCCAGGGCTTCCGCTACGTCTTCCTGCCCGACGGCATGCGGGTCAACGAGGCGGCCGGCCAGTGGGAGCTGGGTCGCATCGCCTTGGTGCTGGGCGCGTGGTGTGTGGTCGGATTGGTGCTGTGCCTGGCGACGTTCCGGTGGAGCCGGTCCGACCGGTGAGCCCGGAGGACCAGGAGCTGCACCAGCGTCCGACTGAACAGACCGGTCTGAACGATGCCGGTTGGCGCGGGTGTCTACGCTCGGCCGGTGCTCAAGATCGTGCGGTTGGCGCTCGCGGTGGCGATCAGCGCGGCCGCGGCCCTCGGGGCGGTCCGGCTGCTGACCCCCGCCGACGGCGATTCCGGCGTACGGCGGCAATTGGCCTTTCTGCGGCACGAGCTGGAGTCCGGCGCTGCCGAGGACGCGCAGAGGCTCTTCCCCGAGGGCTATTTCTTCCTGTACGCCCTCTACGGCCTGACTTCCGTCGACGCCGGCCGTCCCGACGACGCCCGCTGGGCCCTGTCCCGGCTCGAGTCGGACGCCGGCCGCGCGCCGTTCCTGGGTGACATGCCCCTGCGGTACGGCGTCTTCTATCGCGGCTGGATCAACTGGCTGCGCGGCGGCATCGTCGGGCTCACCCGAGACCCGGCCGAAACCCGCACCTTCCAGCAGGAGTCGGCCGCCATCGCCGCAGCCTTCGACGAGTCCCCGACGCCGTACCTGGTCTCCTATCCCGGGCAGGCGTGGCCGGTCGACTCCACAGTCGCGATGGCCTCGCTGCGCCTGCACGACAAACTGCTCACCCCCGCGTACGACGCCACCGCCCTCCGCTGGCTGGCCGGCGTCAAAGCCCGTCTCGACCCCGCCACCCGGCTCATCCCGCACACCGTCGACGCCGCTGCCGGGGAGCCCACCTCCGGCGCCCAGGGCACATCCCAGAGCCTGCTCAACCGCTTCCTGCCCGAGATCGACGCCTCGTTCGCCGCCCAGCACTACAGCCGATTCCGTACGGCGTTCCTCGACGCCCCGCTCGGCATCGGCCCCGCCGTCCGCGAACACCCGCGCGGCTCCGACGGCCCCTCGAACGTCGACTCGGGCCCGCTCGTGCTCGGAATCAGCCTCTCGGCCACCGCCGTAGCCATCGGAGCGGCCCGCGTCCACGGCGACACCTCCCTGGCCACCGGCTTGTCCCAGTTCGGCGAGGTCGCAGGCGTCCCCGTCTCCACCCCGTGGACCAAGCGTTACGCCCTGGGCGTGGCCCCCATCGGCGACGCCTTCCTTGCCTGGTCGAATTCCGCTCGCCCCTGGGTCGCCACCGCGGAGCCGCAGCCGCCGACCCGCTTCATCTCCCGCTGGTGGCGCCTCCCACTGCTCACGTTCTTCCTGGCCGTGGGCGCCGCCCCGTGGCTGCTGGGCGCCGCCTTCCGCCGCCGTCGCTCGGTAGCACCGCCTGCCTAGGGGCCGTTCCGTTCCGCATCCAGGTTGCGCCACCACGGCTGCTTCACTTGAACCGCCCGGGGTGGGGCTATCCGGGATGGAACAAATCCTCAAGCATCGCTTGGGACCTGGCAGGCAACGGCTCTCCTGGAAAGAAGCGCTCACACAACTCCAGCGCGGCGCGAAGGTCCGTGACACCGATGATGCTCGCTAGGGAGCGCAGGTCTTCCTCGTCGCGGGTGCGAGCGGCAAACGCCTTCATCGCGAACACGTGTTCCGGCGACGCCGCCATCACCCGGATGCCCGGATGGTCGAACACCTCACGCTTGCCGGCATCGTGCTGGGCAGAGACATAAGAGCTGGCCTGCTCGTTGAGCCACCACGGTGGCAAACCCAGAGCCTCTGCGACGTTACGGGCCTCCTCCAGCACGACGCCGTGCGGCACGAAGGTCGCGTCCACATCACGGGTCACCCGCTGTGCGTCGTAGGCCAAGGCCATTGCTGCTCCGCCGACGATGAACAAGTCAGCTACCACGCCCCTGCGAACCAGCCTGTCGCCGAGAGCAGCGAATGCCTGAGCCAGCTCAGCGCGCCCAAGGAGGCCATCGTCGCTCATGCCGCCTCAAGATCCCGGGCAGAGAGGTAGACGCCGTGCTTGCGGAACGCGGCAGGCGCTGAAACCAACGCTTCCATCCGCTTCGACCTGAGCGACGACGGAAACCAGGGGGTCCCCAGCACCCGGGCGCGTGACCACTCCGGTGGAGCGAGATCCAACTGAGCAGCGAGATGTTCTGCAATGGCTGCCAGCAACACGTCCCACTGCTCGTTGCCGATCAGCGGCGGCTCGTCGAGAAAAAGCCCAGGTTGTTGCCGTTCGGCAGCCCACCTGTATTCCTCGAAGAACTCCCAGACGAGCTTCCACCGGATTTTCTCGTCGTGCCGGGGGGCGAGTTGGCCCGCGAGGTCGGCAAGGGTCATCGGCTGGTACGCCATGGTCACATGTCTAGCGGAAGTCGGTCATCAACACCAAGACGATCGTACGGCGGTTCAGGTCCGCCGCGTGGCGTCGAGGTTGCCGCTGACATTGCCCTCACCCGGGTCACCCAGTGCCTACTGGTCGATTTAAGCCGAAAAAAGCGTTCCGCCGCTAACGAGGCGATAGGCCGGTTAGATTACGGAAGGCGAGAAGCTGGATCTTTCTCGGCTTTCGCTGCTCGCCCGGCCCAAGCCGGTTCCCCGAGCCCGCCCATCGGTGCGGTACCCGAACAGGCAAACCCGCCGCAAGGCGGGGACGCAAAGCCAGGGGCCTCCCCGACGGAGGCAGCCCAGCCGCCGAAGGAGACAGAAAAACATGCGCTATCCCAAAGCCCATGCAGACTCGAGCGGCTGGGTTCCGTTCGCTCTGCGTGGCCGTAAGTCCGTGCGAACAGCACTGGCATTCGCCGTGGCCGGCATCGTCGGTCTGCCGGTCATGGTGTCGTCGCCCGCATTCGCGACGACACCTGACCCGACACTCTCCATGCCCACCCCATCGGCTGTGACTGAGGGTGGCAACATCACGTTCTCGATGACCTCCACAACCAGTGGGACGTGGACCATCACCACCACGCCTGCCGTAAGCAATGGAGCTGTCTCGGGCACTGATTACACAGCGCTCCCAACGACGCCGTACACAGTTACGTTCGCTGGGGCCGAGACCAAGACGGTCGTGATCACCACAACGGATGACGCGCTCTACGAGAACGCGGAAACCTTCACGCTGCGCGCGACCAATGCGAACGCGACTGACTGGACTGAGGCCGTTGGCACGATCAACGACAACGATTCCAAGCCGTCGTACACGCTGACTGCCTCGCCGACGACGGTGACCGAGTCCGCTGGCGCCAAGAGCACCATCACGGCGACGCTGAGCGCGCCTTCGGGTGTCGAGACGACTGTTGGTCTGACCACGGCCGATGGAACCGCCACCAGTGGGGTCGCGCCGGCCGGTGACTACACAGCGCTGGTAGGTGCACCCACCGATCAGATTGTGATCGCCGCGGGTCAGCTGTCCGGGACGAAGGACGTTTCGGTCACCAATGACACCGTGAAGGACGCGCAAGACACCGAGTCGTTCACGGTCAACGGTCTTGTTGTTGGTACCACCCTGCCCACGACTGCTTCGACCACGGTCAGCATCAAGGACGCCCAGGCCACTCCGAAGCTCACTTTGTCCGGCGGTGGCCAGACCAACGAGGGGTCCAACGCGACCTACACGGTGACCACCGACACCAAGTCCGAGGTGCCGATCACCGTGCAGTGGGAGGCGGTCGACACGACGCCCGCGACCGGCAACGGCAAGGCAACGCCGGGTTACGACTTCACCTATCCGGCCAACCGCAGCGTCACTATCGCTCCCGGGGGCACGAGCACCACCATCACCGTCCCCACCCTCACGGACTCGCTCGACGAGCCCAACGAGGACTACGCGATCCAGCTGCTGAGCCCGACCAACGCGGCTCTCGGTGCGACGATCAAGGCCACCGGCACCATCGTCGACGCGGTGGGCGACCTCGGCCCGACCGTCACGATCTCGCCGTCCTCGGTGACCGAGGGCGATGCCGACAAGAAGTGGGCGACCTTCACCGCGTCGTTGAGCAGCCAGTCGGGCAAGACCGTCAAGGTCGACTGGGCGACTGTGGACGGCACCGCGCTCGCCGGCAAGGACTACGTCGCGGGCAGCGGCCAGCTCGTCTTCGAGCCGGGGACCACCACGCAGACGTTCACCGTGGACATCATCGGCGACCGGATCGACGAGGGTTCCGGCGAGGCGTTCACCGTCACCACCACGGCCGTCCCGGGGGAGACCCCGGCCAGCCTCAGCGCGAGCGGTCCGGCCACGGTCACCATCACCGATGACGACTCGGCGCCGACGATCGCTTCCTTCGACGACAGCCTCGTCAAGGAGGGCAACGACCCCTGGGTGTCGGTGCTGCCGATCAAGCTCAGCAACCCGAGCGATCACGCGATCAAGCTCGACCTGACGGACACGCCGGGCACCGCGTCCAACGCCCTCGGCGTTGTCGGCAGCTACGACTACACCCTGCTCAACACGACGGTGACCATTCCGCCGGAGATGACCACCGGCTGGGTCGCTGTGCTCGTCAACGGAGACGCAGTCTTCGAGGGTGACGAGACGACCAGCATCACCGCGACCGCACAGGCGGGTGTGAACGGGCAGAACTACATGACTTCCCCGTTCGCCGACTCGGCGACGCTCACGCTGCAGAACGACGACGACGCCCCTGACCTCGAGGTCACCAGCGTGACAGGCGCGGAAGGCGAGTCGGTCGCTGTCAAGGGTGTCATCACCGGCCAGTCGCAGAGCTCCACCGTTGTCAACGTCACCTTCACCGGAGGCTCTGTTTCCGGCAGCAAGGCCGCCGACAACAACGACTTCAGCAACCCGGGTGTCCAGCCGCTCACCATCGCGGCCGGTACCGCGCCGGGCACCATCGTCAACATCACGAGTATTCCGCTGACCCAGGACAACGTCGCGGAGCCGGCTGAGACGATCATCGCTTCGGGCTTCGGTGTGGGCAATGTCGGCACCGTGACCGACGGCATCATCACCATCGCGGCCAACGGTGGCACACCTGGCGAGGAACCCGGTGAGGAGCCTGGCGAGGAGCCCGGTGAGGAGCCCGGTGAGGCTCCGAAGCCGACCATCAAGGCGCCCGCCCGCGTGACCGGTCCGTCGACCGTCGAGGTGGACGGCACGGTTGCTCCGAACGCGGAGGTTCAGGTCTGGGGTGGCGCGGTCGGTAGCGGCGCGCTCAAGCCGCTGCGGACCATCACCGCTGACGAGGACGGCTACTACTGGTTCGAGCAGCGGATCACCTCGGGTTACCGGTTCGCCACGCTGTCGCAGAACATGCGGTCCAACGAGGTCGCCGTCTTCATGACGCAGAACCCGACCCTCGTGGTCTCGACCACGACGCGGGGTCAGCTGAACCTCGGCGTCAAGGGCAACCCCGCCGGGGCCGGCCAGACCGCCGCGATCCAGCAGTGGCGTAACGGCGCCTGGGTCACCATCCGCAGCGGCAAGACCGGCGCGGACGGTGTCTACCGGACCGGTCCGAAGTTCGCCTCGGGCAGCTCCGTTGTTCTCCGTGCCTGGGTGGCCGGTGAGCCCGGCCGGGGCACGCTGCCGAACTTCACCGCGCAGCAGCGGGTGACCGTTCGGTAAGTAACTAGCAGGAACGAAGACGGGGGCGGCCACTCGGCCGCCCCCGTCGCCTCGTGAGGGACTAATCCACCTCGGCCACAGCTTGGGCGAACTGGGCGGAATACAACCGGGCGTAGGCGCCGCCCTCGGCGATCAGCGAGTCGTGCGTTCCCTGTTCGACGATCTGGCCGTTCTCCATCACCAGGATCACGTCGGCGTCGCGGATCGTGGACAGGCGGTGGGCGATCACGAACGACGTCCGGCCCTCGCGCAGCGTCGCCATCGCCCGTTGGATCAGGACCTCCGTACGGGTGTCCACCGAGCTCGTGGCCTCGTCGAGGATCAGGATGGACGGCTCGGCGAGGAACGCCCGTGCGATGGTGATGAGCTGTTTCTGGCCGGCGCTGACGTTGGAGCCCTCCTCGTCAATCACCGTGTCGTAGCCGTCGGGCAGCATCCGCACGAAAGCGTCGACGTGAGCCGCGGTGGCCGCGCGCTCCACGGCTGACATGTCGAAGGAGTCGGCCCCGTACGCGATGTTCTCCGCGATCGTCCCCCCGAACAGCCACGTGTCCTGCAGCACCATGCCGATCTCTTCGCGCAGTTGCTCGCGGGGCATGGTGGCGATGTCGACCCCGTCGAGCAGGATCCGCCCCGAGTCCACGTCGTAGAACCGCATCAGCAGGTTGACCAGCGTCGTCTTGCCCGCCCCGGTGGGGCCGACAATAGCCACAGTCTGCCCAGGTTCCACAACAAGCGACAAGTTCGAAATGAGTGGCTTGTCGGGAACATACCGGAACGAAACGTCGGAGAAGACGATCTCACCCCGTACGGAATCAAGGGCGACCGCGGCGGGCTCGGGTGACTGCTCGGAAGCGTCCAGCAAAGCGAACACCCGCTCGGCGGACGCCACACCCGACTGGATCAGGTTCGCCATCGACGCCACCTGGGTCAACGGCTGGCTGAACTGCCGCGAGTACTGGATGAACGCCTGCACCTCGCCCAGCGACAACGACCCCGAGGCCACCCGCAGGCCACCCACCACGGCCACCAGCACATAGTTCAGGTTGCTGATGAACATCATGGCCGGCTGGATCAGCCCGCTGATGAACTGCGCGCGGAACGACGACGCGTACAGCTTGTCGTTGTGCTCCTGGAACACCTCGGCGGCCTCGTCCTGCCGGCCGAACACCTTGACCAGCGAGTGCCCGGTGAACATCTCCTCGATGTGCCCGTTGAGCTTGCCCGTGGTGGACCACTGCGCCACGAAGTTGGGCTGCGAGCGCTTGCCCACAGCTGTCGTGACGAAGAACGAGACCGGCACCGTGATCAGCGCGATCAGGGCGAGCAGCGGCGAGATCCAGAACATCGCGCCGAGCACCCCGACGATCATCAGCAGCGACGTGATGAGCTGGGCGAACGTCTGCTGCAGGGTCTGCGCGATGTTGTCGGTGTCGTTGGTGGCCCGGCTCAGCACCTCACCGCGGGGCTGCTGGTCGAAGTACGACAGCGGCAGCCGGGACAGCTTCGCCTCCACCTCCTGCCGCAGCTGGTAGACCGCCGTCTGGACGACGTGCGCGGTGATCCGGCCCTGCAGGATGCCGAACAGCCACGCGAACACGTACACGATCGCGACCCAGGCCAGCACCCGGGCCAGCTGGTCGAAGTCGATGCCGCGCCCGGGGACGAAGTCGAGCGCCGAGAGCAGGTCGGCCTGGGTGTTCTCGCCCCGGGCGCGCAGGCCCGCGACCACGTCGGCCTTGGTGACGCCGGCGCCGAACATCTGCCCGATGACGCCCTTGAAGATCACGTCGGTGGCGTGTCCGAGCAGGTAGGGGCCGATCACCGACAGGGCGACGCTGACCGCGCCGGCCAGCACCACGAAGCCGACCAGCATCCGCTGCGGTTTGAGCCGGGCCAGCAGGCGTTTGGTCGAGCCCTTGAAGTCCTGCAGTTTCTCGGTCGGGGCGGGTCCGGCCATCATCCGTACGGCGGGAGGCCCACCGACCGGAGGGCCGGGGCGACGGGGCGCGGTCACGCTGCTGCCTCCTGTGCTGTGAGCTGCGACAGGACAATTTCCCTGTACGTCGCGTTGGTGTCCATGAGTTCGGCGTGTGTGCCCGTGCCGGCGACCCGGCCGTCGTCGAGCACCACGATCCGGTCGGCGTCGCGGATCGTGCTCACCCGCTGGGCCACGATCACCACCGTGGCGTCGGCGATGTGGTCGGTGAGCGCGGCCCGCAGCGCGGCGTCGGTGGCGTAGTCGAGCGCCGAGAACGAGTCGTCGAACAGGTAGATCTCGGGTTTGTGCACGAGCACCCGGGCGATCGCGAGCCGCTGCCGCTGGCCGCCGGAGACGTTGGTGCCACCCTGGGCGATCGGCGCGTCGAGGCCGCCCTCCATGCGCTCGACGAAGTCGCGGGCCTGGGCCACCTCGAGCGCCCGCCACAGCTCCTCGTCGGTGGCGTCGGGATTTCCGTACCGCAGGTTGGAAGCGACCGTGCCGGTGAACAGGTACGGCCGTTGCGGCACGAGCCCGACCAGCCGGGACAGCAGCGCCGGGTCGAGCTCCCGGACGTCGACGCCGTCGACCAGCACCTGGCCGCCGGTCGCGTCGAACAGCCGGGGGATCAGGTTGAGCAGCGTCGTCTTGCCGCTGCCGGTGCTGCCGATGATCGCGGTGACCTCGCGTGGCCGGGCGGTGAGGTCGATGCCGCACAGCACCGGAGACTCGGCCCCGGGGTAGTGGAAGTCGACGCCGCGCAGATCCAGCCGCCCGTGCTGCGTCACCGACGTCACCGCCCGTACGGGGGGAACCACGCTGGAATCGGTGCCCAGGACCTCCTCGATGCGCTCGGCGCAGACCTCGGCCCGCGGGATCATCACGAACATGAAGGTCGCCATCATGATCGACATGAGGATCTGCATGAGGTAGCTGAGGAACGCGGTGAGCGCGCCGATCTGCATCGCGCCGGAGTCGATGCGGTGGCCGCCGAACCAGAGCACCGCGACGCTCGACAGGTTCACGATCAGCATCACGCTCGGGAACATCAGCGCCATCAGCTTGCCGACCCTGAGCGACACGTCGGTCAGCTCGTCGTTCGAGACCTCGTACCGCTGCTGCTCGCGCTCGTCGCGGACGAACGCGCGGATCACCCGGATGCCGGTGATCTGCTCGCGCATGACCTGGTTGACCCGGTCGATGCGCTTCTGCATCGAACGGAACAGCGGCCGCATCCGCGCGATGATCAGCGCGACGGTGGTGACCAGGATCGGGATGATGACCAGCAGCAGGGCCGAGAGCGGCACGTCCTGCCGCAGGGCCAGCACGATGCCGCCGACGCACATGATCGGCGCCGAGACCATCAGCGTGAAGGTCATCAGGACGAGCATCTGGATCTGCTGGACGTCGTTGGTGGTGCGGGTGATCAACGAGGGCGCGCCGAACTGGCCGACCTCGCGGGCCGAGAAGTCCTGCACCTTCGAGAAGATCGACGCGCGGACGTCCCGGCCGACCGCCATGGCCGTACGGGCGCCGAAGTACACGGCGACGACCTGGGCGGCGATCTGGCCCACGGTGACGGCGAGCATCCAGCCGCCGATCCGCATCACGTAGCCGGTGTCGCCCTTGACCACGCCGTTGTCGATGATGTCGGCGTTCAGCGTCGGCAGATAGAGCGTGGCCAGGGTCTGCAGGAACTGGAAGAGCACGACGAGCGTGATGTCTCGCCGGTAGGGCCGTAAATGCCCTCGGAGCAGTTGGATGAGCACTAAGGGGTCCCCCGTCGGATGAGCAGCCCGTCGAGCAGCAGGGACACCGTGTCCTCGCCGCTGAAGCCGTCCGGGTCGCCGAACGGCCCGTACGTGTTGGCGCCGCAGAAGAGCAGCAGCAGTGAGGCCACCGCCGCCGGTGGACGGCGCAGCTGAGCGCCGTCGGCCGCGATCACGTCGGTGAGCGCGGCGTGAAGCCGTTCCCGGTTGGTGGCCAGGCGCGCGGCCGTCTCGCCGTCCTTCCCCGCGATGATCAGCTTTCGGGCCGCCCCCATGAGTTGAGCGTTCCCGGCGAAACGGGCGTGCACGAGCTCGGTCGCCCGCACCAGCCGCTCGCGCAGCGGCAGGCCACGGTCGACCTGGTTGAGCGCGTCGATCGTCGGCTGCGGGTCGAGCGCCTTGATCACCGCGCAGACCACCAGCGCCGTCTTCGTCTCGAAGACCCCGAAGATCGTGCCCTCGGCCACGCCGGCGGCCTGGGCGATCTGCCGGGTGCTGAGGTCGACCCCGTGCTCGTGCAGCAGCGGGATGGTCGCGGCGACCAGGGCCTCGCGACGCTCCTCAGGGGCCAGCGCGGGCACCCGCCGTCGTCTGTTCTCCACGTCCGCCCACTCTAATGAGCGAGCACTCACTCAGCCACTGATATTTGTCATGGGTCGTGACGCGGGCCGGTTTCGCTCAGGTTGCCGGCCGCCGGGTCGATCGAGGCGCCCGTGCGGAGAGTCGAGATGGATGGTCACACGGCCGAGTACTGGGCGCGTCAGCTGCGCATCGGTGCCGGCATCGCGGCCGTGGTCACCGCGATCGGGGGCGTCCGGATCGCTCTGGGCTGGGCGCCGCCGGACCGGTGGTGGCTGATCCCGGTGGTGCTGGTCGTGCTGGCCCAGGCCGCCATGATCGGGTTGCCCTGGGCCCGGCTGGTGCGCGACCGGCGCACCACGCGCCGGCTGCGGGCCTGGTGGTTCGGCGAGGTGCCGGTGATGCTGCTGTTCGGCTGGGTCGACCCGGACGGCTGGATGCTCTACGTCCCGGCCGCGGTGCTGCTGCTGATCACGGCGGCCGCGCTCTGGTCGCCCCGGTTCGTCATCGGCCTCGGCGTGCTGTCGGTCGGCGGCTACGCCGTCCTGCTGCCGGTGCGGGCCGGCACCGACCTCGGCACCACGTTCGTGCTGGTCGCGATGATGACCTGCGTGGTCGGCCTGACCGCGATCCACGCGCAGAGCCGCCGGTGGCTCGACGACCGCCGCCAGGCGACCGAGCACCGCGCCGAGACCATGCTGGCAGCCTCGGCCGACGCGGTGATCGCCATCGGGCCGGACACCACGATCCGGTACGCCAACGCGTCGGTGAGCCGCCTGCTCGGCTTCCGGCCCGGCTCGCTGATCGGCCGCCGGCTCAACGAGCTGCTGCCCGACGACCGCCACATCCTTGCCGACACGTTCCTGGACGACCTGGTCGCGCTGCCGACCGGGCAGAGCCGGCGGGCCGAGTCGCAGCTGCGCAACGCGGCCGGCGAGTGGGTCTACCTGGACGTGCTCGCCACCAACTGGATGGACGACCAGGACATCGAGGCCGTGGTGGTGAGCCTGCGCGACATCGGCGCCCGGCGCGCCCTCGAGGACAAACTGCACCGGCAGGCGTACACGGACTCGCTGACCGGCATGCCCAACCGCGCGCTGTTCCGGCGGCGGCTGGAGGAAGCCGTGTCCGCCGGCGGCGCCGAACCGGTCACCGTGCTGCTGCTCGACCTCGACGACTTCAAGCTGGTCAACGACAACCTCGGGCACAGCGCGGGCGACGAGCTGCTGTCGACGATCGCCGGGCGGCTGCGCCGGCACGTACGCCCCTCCGACGTGCTGGCCCGCCTCGGCGGCGACGAGTTCGCGATCCTCATGCACGACCTCGAGCCCGGGGACGCCGCCGCGCTGGCCGAGCGGCTGGTCCGCACCATCCGCGAGCCGATCCGCCTGGCCAGCCGCGACGTCACCTGTTCGCTGAGCATCGGCATCGCCACCTCGGCCGGACACGGCGAGGAGACTGTCGACGCCGACCACTTGCTGGGCTACGCCGACCTCGCGATGTACGCGGCCAAGCGGGCCGGCCGCAACGGCTACGCGGTCTTCGACCCGACCATGACGATCTCGGTGCTCGAGGA
Organism: Paractinoplanes brasiliensis; assembly: GCF_004362215.1. NCBI lineage: Bacteria > Bacillati > Actinomycetota > Actinomycetes > Micromonosporales > Micromonosporaceae > Paractinoplanes > Paractinoplanes brasiliensis. The sequence goes on from NZ_SNWR01000001.1 coordinate 5,289,269, forward strand.
GGCCCAGCTGCGCAGCGACCTCGAGCAGGCGCTCGAGCACGACCAGTTCCGGGTGCTCTACCAGCCGGTGGTCGACATGCAGACGCAGTGTGTGACCTCGGTCGAGGCGCTGGTGCGCTGGCAGCACCCGAAGGACGGCCTGCTCGGGCCGTACCACTTCATCGCCGCGGCCGAGGCCAACGGCCTGATCGTCCCGCTGGGCCGCTGGGTGCTGCGCGAGGCCTGCGCCCAGCTCGCCCGCTGGCGCGCGGAGTCACCGGCCGCCGCCGGCCTCAAGGTCAACGTCAACCTGTCGGCCCGTCAGTTCCAGTACGCCGGCCTGGTCTCCGACGTCGCCGAGGCGCTGGCCGACGCCGGCATCGACGCCGCCTCGCTGACCCTCGAGATCACCGAGTCGATGCTGATGGAGGACATCGACACCGCCAAGAGCACCCTGCACGCGCTGCGCGCCCTGGGCGTACGCCTGGCCATCGACGACTTCGGCACCGGGTACTCGTCGCTCAGCTACCTCAAGCAGCTCCCGGTCGACGTCATCAAAATCGACAAGACCTTCGTCGACGACGTGCACATCGACGCCGACGACGTAGCCCTGGTGGACGCGGTGGCCGGCCTCGGGCAGGCGCTCAAGATGCAGACCGTGGCCGAGGGCATCGAGACCGACGAGCAGTGGACCACGCTGCGCACCATCGGCATCGACCACGGCCAGGGCTACCTGTTCGGCCGTCCCGCCGCGCCGGACGAGATCAACGAGCTGCTGACCAGGGTGAGCGCCATCTCCGCGTGAGGCTGAACCACCGGCCCCCACCCAGCGTGTACCTGGTGGCAGGTGTGTAATCCAGCGGTGAGGATGCTTCCAGTGTCGGTCAGCAAGCACGTACGCCGGATCGGCGGCGCGGTGGTCACCACCTTCGCCGCCGTCCTCGTCTTTCTCGCCCTGGTGATGCCCGACCAGATCACCCGTCTCCCACCCGGCAACTTCTGGGGCACAGCCCTGGTCCGGGTGCCGATCGAGGGCCTGCTCGTGGCGGCGCTGCTGCTCGCGCTGCCGGCCCGGGCCCGCCGCATCACCGCGACCGTGCTGGGTGTCGTCCTCGGCGTGCTGACCGTTCTGAAGATCATCGACATCGCGTTCTTCGCCGTGCTGGCCCGCGCGTTCGATCCGGTGCTCGACTGGGCGCTGTTCAAGGACGGCTTCAACTTCCTGGTCGACTCGGTCGGCCGGGGTGGCGCGATCGGCGTGGCCGTGGCCGGTGTCCTGCTGGCCGTGGCGACGATGGCCGCGATGTTCTTCTCCGTACGGCGTCTCAGCCGTCTGCTGCCCGCCCACCCTCGCCTGGTCCGGGGCGGTGTGGTCACCCTGTCGGCGGCCTGGGTCACCCTCGCCGTGATGGGCTTCCAGCTCGTCGGCGGCATCCCGGTGGCCAGCCAGGCCGCGGCCGACCTGGCCCGCGACACGGTGCTGGCGGTGCCGCAGGACATCCAGGACCGCAAGGACTTCGCCCGCGAGGTGCAGGACGACGCGTTCCGCGACCTGCCGCAGGGCCAGTTGCTCAGCGCGCTGCGCGGCAAGGACGTGATCATCGGGTTCGTCGAGAGCTACGGCCGCGACGCCGTCGAGAACCCCGCCTTCAACCAGCCCGTCGTCGAGAAGCTGCGCTCCGGGCAGCAGGCGCTCGAGGCCAAGGGCTTCCACGGGCGCAGCGGCTATCTGACCTCGCCCACGTTCGGCGGCGGCAGCTGGCTCGCCCACTCGACGTTCCTGTCCGGCCTCTGGATCGACAACGAGAACCGTTACCGCAGCCTGGTCTCCACCGATCGGCTCACGCTGACCTCCGCCTTCGGAAAGGCCGGATTCCGTACGGTCGGGTTCGAGCCCGGCGTGACGTTCGCCTGGCCCGAGGGGCAGTTCTACGGCTACCAGCAGATCTACGACTCGCACACGCTCGGCTACCAAGGCCCGGCGCTGAGCTGGTCGACGATGCCCGACCAGTACGTGATGAAGAAGGTGCACGACTACGAGTTCGGCAAGGCCGGCCGCCCGCGGCTGCTGGCCGAGGTCACGCTGACCTCAAGCCACACGCCGTGGACGCCGGTGCCGCAGATGCTGCCGTGGGACGAGATCGGTGACGGCTCGGTCTACGGTCCCACCGCGGCGGCCGCCGAGAGCCCGCAGAAGCTCTTCGCCGACGGCAAGAAGGTCAAGCGGGCGTACGCCGGGTCGGTCGCCTACTCGATCGACACCCTCCTGTCGTACGTGCAGGAGTACGGCGACGACAACCTGGTGCTCGTCCTGCTCGGCGACCACCAGCCCGCCTCGGTGGTGGTCGGCACCAACTCCACCAAGGACGTGCCGATCTCGATCGTCGCCAAGGACCCGAAGGTGCTCGACCGCATCGCCCCGTGGGGATGGACCGACGGGCTCACCCCGGCGCCCGACGCGCCACTGTGGCCGATGAACGAGTTCCGCGACAAGTTCCTCACCGCCTACAGCCCGCAGGGGGAACCGCACTGACCGTGCACCGACCGCGCCGACGGCTGCGCTGACGGCTGCACTGACGGCAAATCGACACAGATCTACTCGCGCGTAACTGACGTTCCGTAACCATCATCCGCTTAGATACGCCTCGGAGGCCGCGAGGGGGCGGCCCTCGAGGTTGAGCGGGGAAGTGAAGTGGAAGAGCCGAAGCGACCGTCCCGAGCGGACAGTCTGAGGCTGACGCGCATGCCGGACGTACGACTGCGGGAAGCGGCGACGCTGTCGCCCGCGGTGCCGCCGCCACCGCCGTCACCGCCGTCATCGAGACCGCGAAAGTCGCGTAAGCGCTGGTGGGCGGCGAGTGGACTGGTGGCGGCGCTGCTCCTGGCGGGCGGGCTGTACGTGGCCTACCGGGCAACGACGGAGAAGGCGCTGCCGGCGGCGAACCTGCCGTCGCTGGCCGTCCCGGTCGTGCCGACCGTGCCGGCGGCCACGCCGGGGGCGACGGCGGCCGCGACCCAGCCGGTGGCGCAACCGTCGGCCGCCGTCAGCGAAGCGCTCGCGGGGCCGGTCACCAAAGTGCCCAGCTCGTCACCGACGGTGACTAAGGCGGCCGCGCCGAAAGTCACCGGCAAGGCGAACCCGGGCGGGGCCAACCTCGCGCTGAGCGGGGTCGTCGCGGCCAGCAGCACCGAGGGCGGCCCGTTCACGGCGGACCAGGCCGTCGACGGCGACCCGTCGACACGCTGGTCCAGCGGTTTCGCCGAGCCGCAGTGGCTGCGGGTCGACCTGCGCGAGCGCCGGCAGCTGACCGAGGTCACGCTGGTCTGGGAGCACTCGCACGCGACCGCCTATCGCGTCGACGTCTCGCTCGACGGCCGGACCTGGCGGCGGATCTTCTCGACCACCGCGGGGCAGGGCGGCACGGTCACGGTCGCCGCGGGCGGGGCGGTGGCGCGTTTCGTGCGCATGTACGGCACCAAGCGGTCCACCCAGTACGGCTTCTCGCTGTTCGAGTTCCAGGTGAAATAGCCGGTACGGGGCGCTCCCCGCAGGGAGCCTGCGGGGAGCGCCCCGACGATCGACCGGGACCTAGTCGATCGTCGGAGGAAGGTTCTGGGCCGCCTTCAGCGCCGCGGCAGCACTGGAGTACGGGTTGTGGGTGTAACTCCGGTCGAGTGGGCCCGGCACCTTGAAGTACGAGGCAACCAGCTTCGCCGGATCACTTGCGATCTCGCCCCGGGCCACCGCGTCGTTGCCGTCGTCCCATCCCCACGGCGCGTTGGCCGAGTTGACGCCGCAGCTCCAGGTGCCCTGCCCGCAGCCGCCCGAGGTGTCGCCGGCGAACGTGCCCAGGTTGGCGAAGAGGCTGGTGTTGGTGCGCTGCGCCCACAGGCCGCCGCTCGCGAAGAGGTCGATCAGCTCGTACCGCACGTCACGGTCGTCCGGGCTGCTGGGCGCCTCCGACGTGCCGGCCGTGGGGTAATAGACGACGCCGTCGCCGTCGATGTCGTACTGCGGCCACGCCTTGAGCCCGTGCCCGCCGCGTTCCTGCGCGGTCACCGGGTGCTGGAACGAGTCGTGCGGCGAGGCCTTGAGCTGCAGCGTGCCGTCGATCGTCTCGCTGCCGTTGGTCCAGTCGCTGCCGGCCGGGACGTAGGAGTAGAAGTCGGTGTGCGCCACGGTGACGGCGGCCTTGAGAACCCCGTACGGGGAATCGTCTTTCTGCACGATCGTGAGCACACCTTCGCCGTCGTTCTCGTGCTCGGTCTCGAAGAACGGGTGGTCGATCCAGTCGCGGGGGTGGAAGAAGAAGTACGTCAGGTAGTAGTGCGTTCCGGTCTCGAGCACCGAGTAGTAGACGGCCGCCGAGGTGTTCGACCCGGCGTTGTCCCAGTTGTCCCGTCCGTTCAGGTTGCCGTCGAAGTCATAGCGGGTGATGAAGTCGCTCTTGCCGCCCAGCGCGTGGGCGCCGGTGACGTCGACGTCCTGGTAGTGGATCGGCGCCCAGCGCAGCGCGAGCTCGGCCCGGCTGGGCGCGGCCTGCGCGCGTTCGGCCGCGTGTGCTGCGTTTGCCGCGCTTGCTGTCCCGGCCTGCGCCGTCGCCGGGTTCACCATTGCCGTGGAAGCCGCCACCATGAGCGCGCCGGCCAGGCCGTACGCGGTCCTGCGAACCATCCCCATGAGCCCTCCTCGTCGAGCATCGATGATCGTAAATCTAAGCGGGACGGGTGGACATGGGGAGACCGGAAAATGGCGAGCCGGCGGCGGTTACGCTGTGCCGGTGTTCAAGGTCGATCTGGGTCAGGGCGCCGAGCTCCGTCAGCTGAATCCGTGGCAGGCCGAGGAGTTCCTGGCCCACATCGAACGGGCGCGGGCCATGGTCGACCCGTGGATCCCGTGGGCCAGCCGCAGCACCGACCTCGAATCGGCGCGCAAAACCCTGCAGAAGTACGCCGACCTGGAGTCCCGGGGCGAGGGCCGGATCCTCGGCATCTGGCTCGACGGCGCACTGGTCGGCGGCGTCATGATGTTCGGCTTCGACGACGTCTCCGGCGTGTGCGAGATCGGCTGCTGGCTCGAACCCGCGGGCACCGGCCGCGGCCTGATCACCAAGTCGTCCGCGCTGCTCATCGAGTGGCTGATCCGTGACCGCGGGGTCTACCGCGTCGAGTGGCACTGCCGCAGCGACAACGTGGCCAGCTCGAACGTGGCCCGCCGCCTGGGTCTCAAACACGAGGCCACCCTGCGCGGCAACTTCGTGTGGAAGGGCGTCCGCCACGACACCGAGATCTGGGCCGTCCTCGCCCCCGACTGGCAAGGCGTCGAGGCCTGACCGTGCTGCCCGACCCCGAACTGACCGCCCGCCGCGAACACGGCCATGACGTGCCGCTGCTTCTGTGGCGCCTGCCAACCCCCGTACGCGCGATCTCCTCAGCCGTCCTGGGCGGGGGCATCGGCCCTTGCGAGTGGCTGATCAACGTCTCGGTCCCCATGTCCTACAACCACGACGACCCCGCCGACCACTTGACGGCCATGGCCGCCGGCCTGGGACTGCACGGCCCCGGAGTCGGCCTCCTGACCGGCGTGGACGTAGCCGACGTGGTAACCGCCTCCGACGGGGGAGTGCGCCTCTGGGCCACCGTCGGCCTCGGCGCCCCGATCCAAGCAGCTGCTGGACACCCCACCTCCGACGCTCCGCCCGCCCACTCGCGCCTCGTTTCTGGTGCCCCGTCCGCCCACTCGCGCCTCGTTTCTGATGCTCCGTCCGCGGCTGTGCCCGCCTACTCCCGCCCCGCTGCCCGCGTTGATGCCGATATAACGGATTTATCCGATACGTATGATGTGGCTGGAGGTTCGGAACTGTCGGCCTCGCCGCATGTTCCCAGCCCCGCCGCCGCCTCTCACGATCCTGATATTTCGGATTTGTCGGGCGCGAGCAGGGGTGTGGGAGATGGATACGGCGGGCGAGCCGTGCGTGGGGCGCCGTCGGCGAAGTCCGTAAAGAACGTGAGCGGCGCTGAGGACGCCGGGGACTCGTACACGGTGGGGACTGTCAACATCGTGGTTTGGGTGCCTGAACGGCTGAGCGATGGGGCGCTCGTCAATGCCGTGGCTACCTTGACCGAAGCCAAGACCCAGGCGATCCGTGATCTCGGGTTGGAGGCGACGGGTACGGCTACCGATGCCGTTTGTGTGCTGTGCCCGATGGACGGGGCGGAAGCCGCGTACGGCGGGCCGAGGTCGACCTGGGGAGCGAGGCTCGCCAGGGCTGCCTATGCGGCCGTGCTCGACGGGGGCAAGAGCACGCAGCCGTGGTCCGACAAGGTCAGTGGTAAGTGAGTTCGCCGGCTTCGATGGGGGCGGCGACGGTGTTCGAGGGTGGCGCGAGCGGGCACAGGTAGGCGTCGTTGTACGCGCACGACGGGTTGTACAGGTAATTGAAGTCGAGGCGCACCCGGGAGCCGCCCAGCATCTGCAGACCGCGGCCGAACGTGCCCTTGACCGTGTCGGTGAGGTAGCGGCCGCCGCCGTACGTTGTTCTGCCGCACGTGGCGTCGCGCACGGGCAGGAACAAGCCGCCGCCGTACGCCTTGATGGTCCAGAGCGAGAGTTCCCCGTACGGGGTGTCGATGATGCCCGCCCGCTCGTAGTGCACCACGCCGTCGGGGCCGCCGGTGTCGATGTCGATCTCGCCGTCGGCGGGGCGCACCTCGGCCTCGACGATCGCGTCCTCGTTCGGCGGGTAGTAGCGCAAACCGGTGAACGACGACGGCGACGCGATGGCCGACTGGGGATGCGTGGCGAACAGCTTGTCGCGCTCGGCGCGGAACTCCGTCAGGCTCGTGCCGGCCAGATACATCCGGGCCACGGCCGCGCGGTAGTCGAGGAGCTCGAGTGCGTCCATCACCCCAACCTAGCCCGGCCGATCAGGCTGTGTAGGCGCGTACCTCCGTTGCCTTGACGCTCGCCCACACCTCGCGGCCGGGCTCGAGGCCCAGGTGAACGGCCGCTGCCGGGGTGATGTCGGCCGCCGAGGGCAAGGCGCCGCCGAGTTCGACGCGCAGTGAGTCGCCGTGCCGCGAGACGGACGTCACGATCGCGGGCCAGGTGTTGCGGGGGCTGCCGTCGGGGCGGCTCGGATACAGCGCGACGGCCGACGGCGGAAAAGCCACGAACACGTCACCCTGGCCGGCGCTCGAGGTCACCAGCGAGAAGCCGCCGGGCAGCACAACCGTGTCGCCCTGGGCCCGCCCGCGGTACAGGTTGAGGCCGACCAGGCGGGCCACATAGTCGGTGCGGGGCTGCGCGGTGATCGTGGCGGCGTCGCCGGTCTGCACGACCCGGCCGTCCTCGACGATGACCAGGCGGTCGGCCAGCATCAGCGCGTCCAGCGGGTCGTGGGTGACGAGCACTGTCGCGCCCGCGAAGGCGGCCAGGTGTCCCCGCAACTGGGCTCGTGTTTCCAACCGCGTACGGGCGTCGAGCGCGGCAAGCGGCTCGTCGAGCAGCAACATCCGCGGCTCGGTGGCCAGCGCCCGCGCCAGCGCCACCCTTTGGGCCTGGCCCCCGGAGAGCTCTCGCGGTTTTTTCCGTACGTGGTCGGTCAGGCCCACACGGGTCAGCCACTCCCGCGCCCGCTGTCTCGCCTCGGCGCGCGGCACCCCACGGCAGCGCGGGCCGAACGCCACGTTGTCGAGCGCGTTCAGATGCGGGAAGAGCAGGTAGTCCTGGAACACCACGCCGAGGCGCCGCTGCTCGGGGGCGAGCTTGTCGAGGCGTACGTGGTCAAGGGTTATGTGACCCGAGTCGAGGGGGAGCAGGCCGGCCAGCGCGCGCAGGGTCGTGGTCTTGCCCGCGCCGTTGGGGCCCAGCAACGCGACAACCTCGCCCGGCTCGGCGGTCAGGCCGAGATCGAGCGTGAACCCGTCCCGCCGGATCGTCAGGTGCGCGTCAAGACTCATGCGGCGACCCACTTGTCGCGGAGCGCGGCCAGGATGCCGACGGAGACGACCAGCAGGATCAGGCTCAGGACGATCGCGGCGTCCACGTCCTGCTCCAGCGCCAGATACACGGCGAGCGGCATGGTCTGCGTACGGCCGGGGAAGTTGCCCGCGAAGGTGATGGTGGCGCCGAACTCGCCCAGCGCCCGAGCCCAGCAGAGCACGGCGCCCGCGGCCACCCCGGGCGCGATCAACGGCAGCGTGACCCGGCGGAACGTCGTCCAGCGGGTGGCGCCGAGCGTGGCGGCCGCCTCCTCGAACCGTACGTCGGCTCCGCGCAACGCCCCCTCGACCGCGATCACCAGGAACGGCATCGCCACGAACGCCTCGGCCACGACCACCCCCGCGGTGGTGAACGGCAGGCTCACCCCGAACGTCTGGTCGAGCCACCCGCCGACCAGCCCGCGCCGGCCGAACACCAGCAGCAGCGCCACCCCGCCGACCACCGGCGGCAGCACCAGGGGCACGGTGACCAGCGCGCGCACCAGCCGACGCCCGGGAAACCGCAGACGGGCCAGGACCCAGGCCAGCGGCACGCCGAGAACCAGGCAGACCAGCGTGGCCAGGCTCGCGGTGAGCAGCGACAGGCGCAGCGCGGCCAGGATGCCGGGCTCGGTGAGGCGTTCCGGCAGCGTCGTCCAGGGCGCCCGGATCAGCAGCCCGGCAAGCGGCAGGATCAGGAACGCCAGGCCCAGCGCGGCCGGGAGCAGCAGCGCGAGCGGGGCTCTGCGGCTGTTCAGGGCCGCTGGAACCCGGCGTCGGCGAGGACGCGTTGCGCCTCCTCGGATCGGACGAAGGCGACGAACGCCGCGGCGGCCGACGGGTTGGGGGCGTGCCGCAGGGCGACGATCGGGTAGTCGTTGATCGCGCCGGTCGACTCGGGGAACTCGACGGCGTCGACGTCGCCGCTCGCCGACCTGGCGTCCGTGCGATAGACCAGCGCCGCGTCGACCTCGCCCAGTTTCAGCTTGGACAGGGCGGCCTTCACGTCCTGTTCCAGCGTGACGGGCTCGACGTCGACGCCCGCCTTCTTCGCCGCGGCGCCGCACGGCACCTGTTCGGCGCAGAGCGCGACCTTGAGATCCGGGTTCTTGAGGTCGGCCAGGGTCCTGATGCCCTTCGGGTTGCCCTTGGCGGTGGCGATGACGAGCTGGTTCCGCGCGAAGACGGCCGGCTCGCCGTTCGCGTCACCCGCGTCGACCACGGTCTGCATGGTGGCCGGGCTGGCGGCGGCGAACACGTCGGCGGGGGCACCCGAGGTGATCTGCTGGGCGAGGCCGGAGCTCCCCCCGTACGAGATGGCGACCTCGACCTGCGGGTTGCGCGCCTCGAAGCCGGACCTGAGCTGGTCGAAGGACTCGGTGAGGGAAGCGGCGGCCATCACGACCAGTTCCCCGGTCGCGCCGGGACCAGTGCTGCCGCTTGCCCCGCTGTGTCCGCACCCCGCGGTCATGAGCGCTGTGGACACCGCAGCTCCGATGAGCATTCGCCCCCTTTGTCGCCGCTTCGGCCGGCCGGCTCTCATCTGCCGTCCCCACGTTCCACGACGACCGTGGTGGATTTGATGACTGCCACCGCGGTCGAGCCCACCTCGAGACCCAGGTCGTCGACGGCCTCGCGGCTCATCAGCGACACCACCCGGAACGGGCCCGCCTGGATGTCCACCTGCGCCATCACCCCGTCACGCATGATCGCGGTCACGATGCCCCGCAACCTGTTGCGCGCCGAGGAACGGCTGCTGCCCGGATCGGGCTCGTCGGCCAGCGAGCGGGCGAACGCGGCCAGGTCGGCCCCCGCGACATGCCGGTGCCCGTGGTCGTCGCGCCCGGCCGGCAGGCGACCCGCGTCGACCCAGCGCCGGAGCGTGTCGACGCTCACGCCGAGCAGCTCGGCCGCCTCGCCGATGCGATAGGTGGTCACGGTCCCCACCCTAGAGCCGCAGATGCGAGAGCTTCCACCCCGTACGCCTGGCAGGTGCGCGATCGTTGCACAGCTCACACCCCGACGGCATGCTGGGAGCGTGCCCGAACGCATTACCGAGGTCACCGCCTTCCTGGCCGAGGTTCTCGCTCCCCGCGCCCCGCTCACCGTCATCGTCGACGGCGGTGACCACGGCGCCGCCGCGCAGTTCGCCTCGCGCCTCGCCGCCGCCTTCCCACCCTCGGCCCGCGCGTGGAACGTCGACGCCGTCATGGGTCTGAGCGGGCCCTCCGGGGGAGTCCTCGACTCGGCCCTCAACGTCCTCGAACCGGCCGCCGACCGCGTCATCGTCTACCTGCGCGCGGGCGGCCGCGCCCCGGCCGGCGAAGGCGAACGCCGGGCCCAGGTGGTGATCGACCACCACGATCCCCAGTGGCCCGTCATCCGGCACGTCCACCCGCGGCTCGCCGACCCCGACCGCTGGCACCTGTCCGAAAGCCGGGCCTTCTTCGCCCCCAAGGCCGCCGGCTGGGACGCCAAGTTCGGCGACGACCTGCCCGCGTACGCGAAAGCGGTGGAATCGGCCGGCCCCGTCGCGGGCGACCTGGCCCTCGACGTGGGCTGCGGCACCGGCCGGGCCCTGCCCGCCCTGGCCGCCGCCGTCGGCCCCACCGGCCGGGTGATCGGCCTCGACTGCACCCCCGCGATGCTGACCGAGGCTCGCACGAACGGCCGCGACAGCTCGGCGGGACTGGTCCAGGCCGACGCCCGCCGCCTGCCGCTGCCCGCCGCCGTGGCCGGTCTGGTCTTCGCCGCCGGCCTCGTGCACCACCTGCCCGACCCCGACGCGGGCCTGGCCGAACTGGCCCGGGTGACCCGCCCCGGCGGCCGCCTGGTCCTCTTCCACCCGACGGGGCGGGCCGCTCTGGCCGCCCGCCACGGCCGCGAGCTGACTTCGGCCGACCCGATGAACGAGGCCAACCTGAGGCGTTCGCTGGCCGCCACGGGCTGGGCGCGGTCCCGCCACGAGGACGACGACGACCACTTCCTGGTGGTAGCCGTCCGGTCCTGAGACGCCGGGCTCCCCGGCCCGGCGTCCGACGAACCGCGGTCAGTGCGGCGGGCGGGAGTCCTGTTGCTGAAAGACGTCGGGGATGCCGTCGGCGTCCAGGTCCAGTTCCTCGGCGGCGCACAGCCGCTGATAGTGGCGGTTGCGGATGCGCAGCACCACAGTGGCCAGCAGCGCGGCGACCAGCGACCCGGCCAGGATGCCGATGCGGGCGTGGTCGTCCTTCTCGCTGCCGGCGCCGAAGGCCAGCTCGCCGATCAGCAACGACACGGTGAACCCGATGCCGGCCAGCAGCGACAGGCCGAGAACGTCCCACCAGCTCACCCCCTCGCCCAGGGAGGCGCGGGTCGCCCGCTGCACCAGCCAGGTCGCGCCGAGCACACCGGCACACTTGCCCAGCACCAGGCCGGCGACGATGCCGATGGTCACCGGGTCGCGCAGCGTCGCGCCGAGGCCGCCGGCGCCTGCCAGCGACACCCCGGCGGCGAAGAACGCGAACACCGGCACCGCGACCCCGGCTGACAGCGGCCGCCACCGGTGCTCGAAGTGTTCCGCCAGGCCGGGCGCGGGGCCGTCGGAGCGGTGAAGGACCGGCACCATGAACCCCAGCAGCACGCCGGCGACGGTGGCGTGGATGCCGGAGGCGTGCACCAACGCCCAGGTGGCCGCGGCCAGCGGCAGCAACAGCCACCAGGAGCGGACCCGGCGCTGCACCAGCACCGCGAACAGGCCCAGCGGCACGAGCGCGGCCAGCAGCGGCACCAGCTGCAGCGAGCTGGTGTAGAACACCGCGATGATGACGATGGCGAGCAGGTCGTCGACGACGGCGAGCGTCAGCAGGAACGTGCGTAGCGCCGTCGGCAGGTGAGTCGAGATGACCCCGAGCACGGCGAGCGCGAACGCGATGTCGGTGGCGGTCGGCACCGCCCACCCCGACAGCGACCCGCTCGCCGAGCCCGCGTTGACCGCCGTGTAGATCAGGGCCGGCGCGATCATGCCGCCCACCGCCGCGGCGACCGGCATGATCGCGCGGCGCGGATCCCGCAGGTCGCCGGCGACGAACTCGCGTTTGAGCTCCAGGCCTGCGACGAAGAAGAAGACGGCCAGCAGGCCGTCGGCCGCCCACTGAGCCAGCGTCAGGTCGAGATGCCAGGCATGCGGGCCGGCCTTCGTCGCCGCCAGGTCCTGATACGTCGAGGCCCACGGCGTGTTGGCCCACACCAGGGCCAGCACGGCGGCGCCCAGCAGCAGGGCGCCGCCGACGGTCTCGGTGCGCAGCACGTCACCGATCCGGCTGACCTCGGGCCAGCTGCCCCTGCCGAACAGCGGGTGGCGGGAGCGAGGCGGTGTTGCGCTCACTGGGCTCCTTCAGGGCACGGCGACAACATCGCCGACCAGGCTTCCCGGCACACCTGCCGTCAACCTACCGTGCCGAACCGGAACCAGCAGCGACTCACCTCAGCCGCGGCGCCACTTCTGGTTGGCGCCGCCGGTGCAGTCCCAGAGGACGAGGACAGCGCCGTCGTTGGCGTTCCAGGCATCGATGTCCACGCACTTGTTGGCCTGCGGGTTGACCAGGTCGCCGGCCGCCGACAGGACGAACTGCTGGGCCGGGTTGCCGCTGCAGTTGGCGATCTGGATGACGGCTCCGTTCGCCGTGGAGCCCCAGGCGATGTCGAGGCACTTGTTGTTCGAGGTCTGCAGGGTGCCGTTCACGAAGTTCCACCGCTGGGCGGCGGTGCCGTTGCAGGTCCACATCTGCACCCGTACGCCGTCGGAGAAGTTGCCGTTGGGGACGTCGAGGCACTTGCCGTTGAGGTTGCTGATCAAGGAGGAGCCACCGCCCCCGCCCGTGGTGGTCAGGGACAGGCCGTAGACCTGGAGGATCTCGTTGACCGGCTGGAACCACATGGTGCCGCCGCTCGAGCAGTTGCCGCTGCCGCCGGAGGTGACGCCCTGGGCCTGGTTGCCCGAGATCCACGAGCCGCCGGAGTCACCGGGCTCGGCGCACGCGTTGCTGCGGGACAGGCCCGACACCGCGCCCTGGGCGTAGACGATGGTCTCGTTGCGGCCGAGCAGGGTGCCGCAGCGCCAGCCCGTTGTGCGGCCGGAACGGCAGATCGAGCTGCCGATCGCGGCGTCCTGCGAGCCGGCCACGGTCACGTTGCCGCCGGAGTAGTTGTTGACCCACGGCTGCGAGGCCCAGTTGCCGTTCGTACGGACCCAGCCGTAGTCGTTGCCCGGGAACGAGGAGCCGGCGAAGGTGCCCTGGGCGACGTTGTTGTAGCCGAGGGTCGGGCTGCCCGTCCCGCCGCAGTGGCCGGCCGTGACGAAGCCGCCCGCGACCGAGAAGCCGACCGAGCACAGCGTGTTGCCGTTGATCACGTACTGGTCGCCGCCGCGGATGTCGTACAGGGGGCGGGGCTGCTCAGCCTGTGTGACGACCGTTACGTCGTCGCCGGCGAACTGCCGGGCCGCCTCCGCGGCGCCGGGAGCGGCCATCACGACCACCCGGTTGTTGGGCGTGTCGACATACCAACCCCGTACGACGGAAGGGTTGGCGCTTTTGGCCTTTTTATCCAGACGGGAGCGCAGAGAGGCCAGCTCGGCGGCGCTGGAACCGACGAGCTTGGCATCGGCGCCCTCGGCCCGTACGGCCTCGGAAGCGGAAGCCGACGTGACCGCAACCGTCAGCCGCGAGGCTCCGGACGGGATCCACGCTCCCGCGAAGGCGGAGCCGAGCCTGGCCTTGAGCCGCTTCTCGACCAGGGGCGCCGCGGCCTCGGTGCGCAGCCGGGCCTCGATCTGGGTGTCGTTCAGCTTGAGGTCCCGGCGCATCGCGCTGAGCATGCCGGGATCGAGGTCGACGGACGGGGAGGGGGCGGCCTGAGCAGCGGGGAGAGGGCTCAGGGTCGCGGCGGTGACAACCGCGGCGGCGATCGCCAGCAATCGGGAACGTGGGCGCATGGGGGATCCTCTCGGAGCGCCGAGGAACGGGGGATAAATCGGAGACTGTCTATGTATGACAACGCTGTCAAGAAACACGAAGGAAACCTGCCCGAATGAACCGCGTGTGCTCCGTCGCCTGCCCTCGCCGATCCGGCGCCGGACGTGCAAGGCTGTCTTCTTGAACTACGAGAACGGGCGGTAATCCGGCATGGGCATGGTCAAAGTGGTGGGCCTGGTGCTGCACCCGCGACGCGACTGCGGATCGGCGATCGACGCGATCGTGAAGTGGGCCGAGCGGCGCGACGTCACCGTGCTGGGACTGCACGACGAGATCGATCGCATCGACTGCGAGGCCGTGGCGGTCACCCCGGAAGAGATGGCCGAGCGCGCGGGCCTGCTGGTCAGCCTGGGCGGCGACGGCACCATGCTGCGCACGATGCGCCTGGTCGAGGGCCGCAAGACCCCGGTGCTGGGCGTCAACGTCGGCCGGCTGGGCTTCCTGGCCGAGGTTGACCTGCCCGAGCTGCCGGACGCGCTCACCGCGATCGACGAGCACAAATTCACCATCGAATCCCGTACGGCGGTCCGCACGGTGCTGCCCGACGGCAAGGACGTCTCCGCCTTCAACGACATCGCGATGGTGCGCGTGCCCGGCGAGGGGCTGGCCGCGATCGGCATCTGCCTCGAGGGCAAGAACTTCGTCAGCTACGCGGCCGACGCCGTCATCGTGGCCACCCCCACCGGCTCGACGGCGTACAGCTTCTCGGCCGGCGGCCCGATCGTCTCGCCGAACGTCGAGGGCCTGATCGTCACCGCCTCGGCCGCCCACTCCTCGTTCAACCGCCCGCTCATGCTGGCCCTGCAGGAAAGGCTCGAGCTCGACGTGCTGCCCACCAGCGGCCGGCTCGCGATCGAGGTGGACGGGATCATCGAGGGGTACGCGGCCCCGGGCGACAAGTTGCTGATCGAGCCGATCCCGTCGGCGGCCCAGGTGATCCGGCTCGGCGGCGCCAGCTTCTACGAGCGGGCCCGCCGCAAACTGCGCGTCGAGGGCAGCGCCCAGGTCGGCGTGCCCGACTCGGCCGACGCCGTGGTGGTCGACTCGTTCGAGCGGCAGCGCTACGAGCTGCTGCTCGGCGGCGAGGTGGCCGGCGTGCTGCACTACCGCCGCCACGGCGACCGGGTCGAGCTGCTGCACACCGAGATCGAGCAGTCGTTCTCGGGCCGGGGCCTGGCCGGCCGGCTCGCCTCGGCCGCCCTCGAGGACGCCCGCGGCCGTGCCACCCCGGTTGTCGCCACCTGCCCCTACGTCACCGGATACCTGGACCGCCATCCCGAGTACGCCGACCTGCTGGCCACCCCGACTGCGAATAGCTGAGGTACCTGCCATGGGCCACCCCGCGATCCTGACCGTCGACGACGATCCCGCGGTCTCCCGGGCCATCGCCCGCGACCTGCGCCGTCGCTACGGCGACCAGTACCGCATCCTGCGCGCGTCGTCGGCCGCCGAGGCTCTGGAAGCGCTCAAGGAGCTCAAACTGCGCGGCGGCCGCGTCGCCGTCATGCTCGCCGACTACCGGATGCCGCACGTCAACGGCATCGAGTTCCTGGAGCAGGCGATGGACCTGTTCCCCAATGCCCGGCGGGCCCTGCTGACCGCGTACGCCGACACGGACGCCGCGATCCAGGCCATCAACGTGGTCGACGTCGACCACTACCTGCTCAAGCCGTGGGACCCGCCGGAGGAGAAGCTCTACCCGGTGCTCGACGCGCTGCTCGACGCCTGGCTGGCCACCGGCGACCGCGAGATGGAGGACATCCGCGTCGTGGGGCACCGGTGGAGCGAGCCGTCCTACGAGATCCGCGACTTCCTCGCGCGCAACCTGGTGCCGTACAAGTGGCTCGGCGCCGACGAGTCCGAGGGCCGTCGCCTGCTCGAGGCGGCCGGGGTCGGTCCCGAGGCGATCCCGCTGGTGGTGACGACCGACGGGCGTACGTTCGCGCAGCCGACCACGACCGAGGTGGCCGAGGCGGTGGGGTTGTCGACAGCGCCCGGCCGTGACTTCTACGACCTGATCATCGTGGGCGGCGGACCGGCCGGGCTCGGCGCCGCGGTCTACGGCGCCTCCGAGGGCCTCCGGACGCTGCTGGTCGAGCGGCGGGCCGTCGGTGGGCAGGCCGGCCAGAGCTCGCGCATCGAGAACTACCTGGGTTTCCCCGACGGCATCTCGGGCGCGCAGCTCACCGACCGGGCGCGGCGGCAGGCCGGCAAGTTCTCGGCCGAGGTGCTGACCACGCGCGACGTGACCGGACTGCGGCAGGACGGCTCGGCCCGCACGCTGACGTTCGCCGACGGCGGCGAGGTCTCGGCGCACTCGATCGTGCTGGCCACCGGGGTGGC
Source organism: Paractinoplanes brasiliensis (assembly GCF_004362215.1). Lineage (NCBI taxonomy): Bacteria > Bacillati > Actinomycetota > Actinomycetes > Micromonosporales > Micromonosporaceae > Paractinoplanes > Paractinoplanes brasiliensis. The sequence continues at coordinate 5,305,588 of NZ_SNWR01000001.1, forward strand.
GTACAGGCCGCTGGTCGCCGACGGCATCGCCGAGCTGACCGGCTCGGGGATCTACTACGGCTCGGCCTCGACGGAGGGCCCGTCCTGCGCCGGCACCGACGTCTACATCGTGGGCGGCGCGAATTCGGCAGGGCAGGCGGCGCTGTTCTTCTCCCGGTACGCGCGGACGGTCACGCTGCTGGTGCGGGGCGACTCGCTCGAGGCGTCGATGTCGTACTACCTGATCCAGCAGCTCAACAAGATCGAGAACATCAGGGTCAGGACCCGTTGCGAGGTCGTGGGCGCCCAGGGCAACGGCCACCTCGAAGCGATCACGATCTGTGACAGCAAGGAGGGGCGGAACACCACCGTCGAATGCGGCTACCTGTTCGTCTTCATCGGCGCGGAACCGCGTACGGACTGGTTGGGAACGACAGTGGCCCGGGACGAGAGGGGCTTCGTCCGCACCGGGCCGGATCTTCTGCAAAATGGCACCCGTCCGAAGGGATGGGATCGGGAGCGGGATCCGTTCTACCTGGAGTGCAGTGTTCCCGGCATCTTCGCCGCCGGCGACGTCCGGGCCAACTCCGTCAAGCGGGTGGCCTCGGCGGTCGGCGAGGGCGCGATGGCCGTCACGCTGGTCCATCGGTACCTGGAGGCGCAGTGATGTGGAGTGAGCCTTGCCATGAGTGACACCACACGATCTTCTGAAGAGGTCCGGCTCGTTCCCTGTGAGCCGGGACAGCTCAGCCCGGACGAGCTGCGCACCCTGTTCCTGTTCGAGAAGCTGACCGACGACCAGCTCGCCTGGATCTCGGAGCACGGCTGCACGATGCACATGACGGCCGGTGGCACGGTGATCCGCGAGGGCGATCCCGCGGACCTGTTCCTGGTGCTGCTCAGCGGCACGATCGAGCTCACCCGCCGGGTCGGCCAGGACGAGGTCCGCACCAACCGCACCGAGCAACGCGGCGTCTACATGGGCGCCACGAACGCGTACCTGCGTGACGACGGCGTGCCGCGCAACTACATGATGAGCACGCGCGCGCTCGACGACAGCGACTTCTTCGTGCTCTCGGCCGAGGACTTCGGATGGATGATGCGCGAGTGGTTCCCGATGGCGATCCACCTGCTCGAGGGCCTGACCATCGGCATGCGCAACACCCAGGCCGCGGTCAGCGAGCGGCAGCGGCTCACCGCCCTCGGCGCGCTCTCGGCCGGGCTCATGCACGAGCTCAACAACCCGGCCGCGGCCGCCTCCCGGGCCACCGCCGCGCTGCGTCAGCGGGTCGCCGGCATGCGGCACAAGCTGGCCATGCTGGCCGCCGGCAAGGTCGACCCGGAACGCCTGGTCGCGCTGGTCGAGCTGCAGGAGGACGTGATCGAGCGGGCGGCCAAGGCCAAGCCGCTGACCGCGATGGAGACGGCCGACCGCGAGGACGAGCTCGGCGACTGGATGGACGAGCGCAACGTCACCAGCGGCTGGGACCTCGCCCCCGTCTTCGCCCAGGGTGGCATCGACATCGACTGCCTCACTCTGATCGAGGAGCGCGTCGGCACCCAGAAACTGCTCGACCAGGCCATCCACTGGATCGGGTACGCGCTGGAGACCGAGCAGCTGATGACCGACATCGAGGACGCCACCGGACGGGTGTCGTCGCTGGTGTCGGCGGCGAAGCAGTACTCGCAGATGGACCGTGCGGCCCACCAGTGGATCGACGTGCACACCGGCCTGGACAGCACGCTGGTGATGCTCACCCACAAGATCGGCGACGGGGTCAAGATCGTCAAGGACTACGACCGTACGCTGCCCGAGGTGCCGGCCCACCCGGCCGAGCTCAACCAGGTGTGGACCAACCTGATCGACAACGCCGTGCAGGCCATGAACGGCGCCGGCACGCTGACCGTCAAGACGTACCGCGAGGACGACCACGTGGTGGTCTCGATCGGCGACACCGGTCCGGGCGTGCCCGAGGAGCTCAAGAAGCGCGTCTTCGAGCCGTTCTTCACCACCAAGCCGGTGGGCGAGGGCACGGGCCTGGGCCTGGACATCTCGTTCCGGATCGTGGTGAACGGGCACGGCGGCGACATCAAGCTCGACTCCAAGCCCGGGGACACGAAGTTCCTCGTCCGGCTGCCGCTGACCGAGCCCTCCTCAGCCTGAGTCCTCCGGGGGCGTTTGCCCCCGGAACCTCACAACAGACCGCGTACGTATGCGGCCTGTCCCGCGTGCTGCGCGTCGTCGTCGTACACGCTGACCAGGCGCACCCCGAGCGTCACCGGCGGGTCCCAGTTGTCGTCGACCACCCGGTCGAGGTCGGCCTCGCTGAGTACGGCGATCCAGGCCACCGTACGGTCGTGCACCGCCTGGTAATAGTCGAGCAGCACCTGCGCGCTCTCGGGGGCCACCGCCGCCACCTGCGCGGCGTCATGCCCGTACCCGGTCTCGCTCTGGTTCTTGAGGCCGAACCACGAGGGCCAGTCCTCGCTCGCGTAGACCTGCTCGACGCCCATCACGTCGGCGACGTGGTCGTCCTGCACCCGGGTGAGGTGCCAGACGAGCCAGCCGATCGAGTTCGCCCCGTCGGCCGGCTGCCACCGCAACTGCTCGGGGGTGAGCCCGTGCACGGCGGTGCGCACGAGCTCGGGAAGACGCCCGAAGGCCTCGATCAGTACGTCCTTGGAGTCCATGGCCTACTCCGTTCCGTCCGTCTGGAGCTGCCGCTCGGGCGTCCCGCTGTCGTCCTGCTGATTCTGCTCCTCGGTCGGCTCCTCGGTGGGTTCCGTCCCCGTCTCGGTGCCGTCCGTCTGGGACGGTTGAGGCGACTCGGTCGGCGCAGCGGACGGCGACGCCGGGTCGGTCGGCGCGGTCGTCTCTGCCGGCTCGCTGGTCGGGTCGGCCGAGGGTTCCGTCGATACCGCGGGGGCGGGCTTCTTGTCGTCCGAGCCGTTGTCACCCTTGAACGCCGAGCCCAGGGTCGTGCTCGAGCTGGTCCTGTGCCCGACCGCGTCCGCGATCGAGCGCTGGGTGATCAGCTCGTACGCGGTGAGGGAGCCCATCGCCAGCACGAACAGCGCGCCCGCGAAGGCCGCGATCCGGCCCCAGCGCATCCGGAACGACGGCTTGGCCGTGTCACCCGGCACCGGCTCGTCGGAGGGCACGTCGTCCTCGGCGGCCGCCACGGACGGGGTGCCCACGGCCGCCGGCGCTGTCACGAACGTCTTGATCCTTTCGCTCCCGCGGTTGATGAACCGGTGGTAGAGCTCCGTTCCGACCGAGCCGATGAAGCTGGCGACGGCCGCGCCGATGATCGTTCCGGCGACGCCTAGGAAGGAACCGACCACCGCGGCGGACACCGCGGCCAGGGTTCCCGCAATGGTCTTGGGGATGTCGATGCCGGACCAGATCTTGGCCGGTGCGTGCTCGGTCATGGCCTCCTTGCCTCTGCCCTCGTGTGCCGACTGTCAGGCCTTCGCCTTCTCCTTACGCGCGATTGCTAAACCCCGCCGATCCGCCCAGACCTCGCGCAGGGGACGCACCACGACCCCCTCCTCGGCCATGCGTCGCCGGGCCAGCCTGCGCGTACGCAGAATCCCGGCCACGCCCAGAACCATGAAGACGTATTGCACCGACATCGCCACTTTGAAGTCGCCGATGTCGTACGTCGCCGCGCCGCCCGTACGCGCGTCGAGGATCAGGCCGATCAACTCGATCGACAGCAGCGACGCGACGAAGCCGCCGACGTTCACCACGCCGGTGGCGGTGCCGAGCCGCCTCGGCGGGTTGAACGTCCGGGCGTAGTCGAAGCCGATCATCGAGCCGGGGCCGCCCAGGGCCAGCGCGACGATCAGCACCACCAGCACCGGCATGGGCGCGTGCCCCGGCCAGGCCAGCACGAGTCCCCAGGCGCCCGCGTTGGCCGCGATCACCCCCAGCACCAGCCACGACCGGCGCAGCGGATGCCGTTGCACGAGCACCCCGATCAGCGGGCCGGCCGCCATGCCGACCAGCACGAACAGGGTGAGCAGCGCGCTTGCCGTCTCCTGGTGCAGGCCCTGCCCGGCGATCAGGAACGGGAAGCCCCACATCAGCGCGAAGACCGTACCGGTGAACTGGGTCGTGAAGTGGGTCCACAGCCCGAGGCGGGTGCCCGGGTGCCGCCACGCGTCGCCCAGGTCACGGCCGACCTGGCCCAGGGTCACCGCCGGGCCGGTGTTGAACCGCCGCTCCGGGCTGTCGTGCAGGGCCAGGAAGGCGGCCACCGCGACGAAGACGCCGGCGCCCGCCGTCGCGAAGAACGCGGTGCTCCAGCCCGGACCGGCCAGCAGGGCCGCCAGCGGCACGGCCGAGAGCACCTGCCCCGCCTGCCCGGCCAGCCCCGTGACCTGGGTCAGCACCGGCACCCGCCGGGCCGGGAACCACTGCGGCACCAGGCGCAACACGCTGATGAAGGTCATCGCGTCGCCCGCGCCGACCAGGACACGGGCCAGCACGGCGCCGCCGACGTGATCGGTGGTCGCCATGATCGCCTGGCCGGCCGCCATCAGCACACCGCCGCTGACCACCAGACGCAGTGACCCGAACCGGTCGAGCAGCAACCCGACCGGCACCTGAAGGCCGGCGTAGACGAGCAGCTGCAGCACGGCGAACGAGGCCAGGGCTCCGGCGCCGATGCCGAAGCGGTGCTGCGCGTCCAGCCCGGCCACGCCGAGCGAGGTGCGGTGCAGCACTGCGACGATGTACGCGGCGAGGCCGACGGCCCAGACCGTCCAAGCCCTTGCTGAGGGACGCAGGGGCACGGGGTCGCCTTTCACTCGCTCAATCGCACGTACGGCAACAAGCCTTCTCCGCCCGGGGCGGGGGTGACAACGTGGGTCCCGTCACTGACCAGCGATTTTGTGATCACCGTTACCCGCCGGAACAATCCGGGTCGCGGCAGACTTGACGCCGAATATGCGCGTTGAAGCATCCCCAGGAGAACTGCTGCCCGCCGGGCGTCGCCTCCGCATCGTCCTCGTGTTGGGTTTTCTCACCGCGCTGGGGCCGCTGACCATCGACATGTACCTGCCGGCCCTGCCGACGATCACCACCGACCTGCACAGCACCGAGGCCGCCGTGCAGCTCACGCTGACCGGCACGCTGCTCGGTCTGGCACTCGGGCAACTGCTGGTCGGCCCGCTCTCCGACGCGGCAGGGCGCCGCATACCGTTGCTCGCCGGTGTCGGTGTGCACGTGCTCGCATCCGTGCTGTGCGTCGTCGCGCCCAACCTGGCCGTGCTCGGCACCCTGCGGGTCGCGCAAGGGCTGGGCGCCGCCGCCGCGTCAGTGGTCGCCATGGCGATCGTGCGCGACCTGTTCAGCGGGCTCGCCGCGGCCAGGCTCTTCTCACGCCTGATGCTGGTGGTCGGCGTGGCCCCGATCCTCGCGCCCACCATCGGCGGCGTGGTGCTCAACTGGACCTCGTGGCGCGGCGTCTTCGTCGTGCTGACCGTGGCCGCGGTCGCGATCATGACGGCCACCGCGCTGATCCTGCCCGAGACGCTGCCCGTCGAGCGCCGTCGCGGCGGCGGGGTCGCCGGCACCCTGCGCGACTACGGACGGCTGTTCACCGACCGGGCGTACGTGGGTCTGATCCTGGTCGCCGCGCTGGCGTTCTCGGCACTTTTCGCGTACGTCTCCGGCAGCTCCTTCGTGTTCCAGGAGGAGTACGGCATGAGCGAGCAACAGTTCGCGTACGTCTTCGCCGGCGGCGCCATCGGGCTGATCGGCGCCACCCAGTTCAACGTGCGCCTGCTCCGCCGCTGGCAGCCCGTCCAGATCCTGGGCGGCGCGCTGATCGCGGGCGCGGTGTTCGGCGTGATCTTCCTGCTGTTCGCGATCACCGGCATCGGCGGCCTGGCCGGCGTCCTGATCCCGCTCTGGCTGGTGCTGGCCATGGTCGGCTTGGCCATGCCGAACGCCCCCGCGCTGGCCCTCTCGCGGCACGGCGAGGCCGCCGGAACCGCCGCGGCGCTGCTGGGCGCGGTGCAGTTCGGCGTCGGCGCGCTCGCCGCCCCGCTGGTCGGAGTGCTCGGCAACAGCTCCCTGGCCATGGCGATCGTGGTGGCCGGCACGATGGTGGCGTCGGTCGCGGTGCTCCGGGTGGTGGTGCGCCCCAAGCAGCTGCCGGTCGAAACGGGTGAGCCGGTGCTGGCCGTCGCGCACTAGTCTGCGGGCATGACCCAGCCATTGATCGACTCCTCCGACATCGCCGAGATCGTCCGTGACGGTCTCGGCGTTGCCGTTTCCGAGGCTGTCGAGCTGACCGGGGGAGGGTTCGCCGCCGTCTGGCGAGCCGCGCTCACCGACGGGCGCGACGTGGTGGTCAAGGTCGGTCCGCCGCAGTCGGCTCGCCTTCTCACGTACGAGGCGGGAATGCTGCCCGCCGAGGTCGAGTACTACGCGATGGTGCGCGACCTGGCCCCGGTGCCCACCGTCCTCGCCCACAGCGACAACTGGATCATCTCGACGCTGCTGCCCGGGCGCCCGCTCACCGACGGTGATTCGCCGTCGGCCCGGCAGCAACTCGGCGCGGCCGTCGCCCGTGTGCACGGCGTCACCGGGCCGCGCTTCGGTTACACCGGTGACCGGCCCGCGGGCGCAGACTGGCCGTCCGCCTTCGACGCGATGCTGACCTCGCTGCGTTCCGACGCCGCCGTTTGGGGCGTGCCGCTGCCACCACTGGACGGGCTGGTCACCCGCCATCACCGGCTGCTGGCCTCGGTGACCCGGCCCGCCTTGCTGCACTTCGACCTGTGGGACGGCAACGTTCTCGTGGGGGCGGACGGTTCGCTCAGCGGCCTGGTCGACGGGGAGCGTTACCTGTACGGGGATCCGCTGGTCGACTTCGTGTCCCCGGCCCTGTTCCAGCGGATCACCCCGGCACACCCGTTCGCGGCCGGGTACGGCGTCACGTCCTTCACCGCCGAGGAGGAGGTGCGGCTGGCCCTGTATCGCGTGTATCTCTACGTGCTGATGCTGGCCGAGCAGCCGAGCCGGGGGATGCCGCTCAGCGGGGGCCGCCACGACCATGTGACCGGCCTGCTCACCGCCGAACTGGCAGCCCTGTGATCGTGCGCTCTCCCCGGGGTGGCGTCGCGCTCTTTCCCGGCGGTGGCGTCGCGCTCTTTTCCCGCGATGGCGTCGCGCTCTTTCCCCGCGGCGGCGTCGCGCTCTTTTCCCGGGTGGCGGCGTCGTGATTGCCTGGCTGACGCCCTCGGACCCGTCGTTCGCCGGTGTGGCCGCGCTGTTCGACGAGTACCGGGTTCATTACGGCTTACCGGCCGCCCCCTCCGAGGCGCACGCCTGGCTTTCCGAGCAAGTCACTTCCGGCCGTCTCGCAGTGGCCACGGCTACTTCCGGCGGCGTCGTCCAGGGTTTCGTCACCATCGCCGTCCTGCCCGCCTCGCTGACCTTGGGCGCGGCCTGGCTCGTACGCGACTTGTACGTGCCACCGGCTTTCCGCCGCCGCGGCTTGGCTCGGGCCCTGCTGACGTACGTGATCACCGCGGCCCGCGAGGCCGGCGCCCGTCGAGTGTCGCTGCAGACAGAGCCCGGCAACTCGGCGGCCCTGGCCCTGTACGCGGAGGTTGGCTTCCGCCCGGTCGGCGGGCTGACCATGCTCAATCTGCCGCTTCCCTGAGGAGCGCCGGGCTGTTCCCCGCTTCCGGGCTGTCCTGGCAGCCGGTCCCGGCGTATGCAGAGTCTAGGCGCTCGTCACCCGGTCACTTGACTAGTAGTCGTGTAGCGAGGCAGACTCCTCCCGTCGATGGCAAGCGGGGGAGGATCAGTGACTTCCGATGGTGTGGCGGCCCGGGATTTCGACGGGTTGTACAAGGCGTTGCTGGAGGCCCATCCGCGGGAGGCGTTGCAGCAGTTGTGCGGAGCCCGGATCGATGGTGGGTCGGTGGTGCTGGACGGGCCGACGGAGCAGCCGCGCCAGCGCAGTCGTCAGCGGGACAAGGTGTTCGTGGTCCGGCACGGCGACGGCAGGCCGGCCGACGTCTACCACCTCGAGGTTCAGGTCAAGCGGACCGAGGACTTCCAGGAGCGGATGGTGGCCTACTGGGCGTCGCTGGCATTGAAGTACAGCCGTAAGGAGCATCGGATCCATCAGGTCGTGGTGTGGCCTTTGGGAGGAGAGGCATGAACAACGTTCTCGAGCAGACGGAAACAGGCCGCGAGATCGCCCGCCGAAACCGCGCCGACGTGATGCGGGCTCTGTTGAAGGCCAGGTACGGCGAGTTCGATGATCTGCAGGACCTGGCCGAGCGCTTGGTCGATCGCGACTATGACGACATCATGGCTCGGATCGTCGCCGGCGCGACCCTGGCGGAACTGCGTTCCTGAGGCGCGACAACGCGGCGGCCCTGGGTCTGCCGTCGTTCAGATCGTTGGGAGAGGCATGAACAACGTTCTCGAGCAGTCCGAAACGGGCCGCGAGATCGCCCGCCGAAACCGCCACCGAGGCTTTGTGGAGGGTCTTTCGCAGGGCCTTGTGCAGGCCTTTGCGCAGAGCTTCGCGGAGGCCTTCGCGAGGAATTCGGTAGCGACCTTTGAGGAGAGCTTTGTGCAGGGCCGCATCGATGGGATGCGGACGCTGCTGAGGGTCAAGTACGGCGTAATCGATGATCTGGACGATCTGGCCAAGCGGCTGAGCGACGCCGACTACGACGGCAACTTCGCTCGCATCATCGCCGGGGCGACCCTGGCGGAACTGCGTTCCTGAGGCGGACCGCGGCCCTTCGCGTGGGTCCGCGCCTCTGCAATGTGGGAATTCGTGGATGAGTGTGCCGCCGTACCATGTCGGGATGAGTGATGAGATCACGGCCGATCAGGTGCGGCAGGAACTCGAGGACGTCGAGGCGGAGCTTGCCGAGCTGCGCCGGCTTGAGGGCGACGCTCAAGCGCGCCGGGGCCAGGACACTGACTCGTCCGAGGGCTACATCGAGCCGGAGGAGATCGCGACCGAGCTGACCGGCATCGCCGAGAACGAGGCGATCATCGACACGCTGGAGCAGCGGCGGGAACGCCTGCAGGAGAGGCTCAAGAGCCTCGGATGAACGTCAGGATGGCGGCGGCCAGTCGTTCGGGTGCTTCGAGCGCGACGTAGTGCCCCACGCCGTCCAGCTGCACCTCTTCGATCTTGGGGGCGACCTGCGTCATGGTGGCGGCAGTGAAGGGTCCGCCGCCGGCGCCGACGGCCAGGACGGGCATGGCGAGTGAGGGCAGCGCCCGGAGTTCGTCGCCCTCGCGCAACATGGAACGGTAGAGCCCGGCGGCCCCACGCCAGCCGTCGGGGCGCGCGTACGTGCGGGCGAACTCCTCGATGTCCGAGGCGGTGACCGCGGCCGCGTCGGCGAGCATCGAGGGGAACGCGTACCGGCTGAGGAATTCGCGCTCACGGCCGGCCAGCAGCAGCTCGGGGATCCCGGGCGCGGCCAGGACGCCGATGTGCCAGGCGCCGCCGTGGGTGACGTCGGCCAGCCCCTCCAAGCCGTACCCGGCCAGGCCCATTTCGATCGCGGTCAGACTCCGTACGTCTTCCGGATGGTTCGCGGCCAGCCGGTACACCGTGCCGCCGGCGATGTCCTGCCCGGTCAGGTGCACCGGCCCCACGCCCAGGTGGGCGATCAACTGGTGAAGATCCTCGGCGGCGGTCGTGCTGTCGTTGTCGCCGGCCGCGGAGTCGCCGAAGCCGCGCAGGTCGACGGCGAACACGCGATGACTCGCGGCGAGCAGCGGGATCACGCGGTGGAAGGCGTACCAGGTCTCGGGGAAGCCGTGGACCAGCAGGACCGGCTCGCCGTCGCTGCCGGCCGACACGTAGTGCAGCGTTGTTCCGTTGATCTCGGCTCGATGGCTTTGCATGATCATCTCCTTGGAAAAGACAGCCTGACTGTCGTTCTGCCGCAAAGATAGACACTCAGACTGTCGATCGTCCACCCTTTGTCGTAGCCTTTTCGCATGTCACGTTCCGGCGCCGACCTCGCGCTGCTGCTCCTTGGCGGCTTCCGTACGCTCGTCGACTCCGCGATCGCAGAGCTCGCCGCGAGCGGTTACGAGGACGTCCGCCCGGTCCACGATTTCGCCATGCGAGCCATCGCGGCGGGGGCCGACACCGCCTCGGAACTGGGGCGGCGACTGTCGGTGACCAAGCAGTCGGCGGCCCGCACGATCGCGGTGCTGCAGGAGCGCGGCTGGGTGACCACCGCACCCGACCCGCGCGACGCCCGCCGCAAGCGCCTGGAGGTCACCCCGCTGGGCTTCGAGGTCATGCGCACCGGCGAGGCCGTCTTTGACCGGCTGCGCGAGGAGTGGGCAGCCAAGATCGGGGCGACCGAGCTGGCGACGCTGGAAAAGCACCTCACCACGCTGGTCGGCCCCCAGCCCGTACGTTTCGACTCACCCGGCTGGATGGCCCACGACCTCGGCGAGTGACGCCAGGGCAGGGGGTGGGGCGTGGAAGGGCAGGTGCGGGCGAACCAAGCAGGTGCTCGTGGGTGTTTAAGGTCGCTTTAAGGGTGCGCTTCCGAGGATGGGCCGGTCCGCTACTACGGAGGCCAGTGCCACGATGCGCCACAAACGAACGATGCGTCACAAGCGAAAGCTCATCCTCTCGACGGTCGTCGCAGCCGTCGTCGGGATTACCACCTGGATCGCGCTGCCTGCTTCGGCTGCCGCGCCCACTGTCACGGTGCGTACGGTCTCGGACTGGGGTTCGGGGTGGCAGGACGAGGTGACCATCAAGAACACCGGTGGCGGCATGACGTCGTGGAAGGTCGAGTTCGACCTGCCGGCCGGCGCGCGGATCGGCAGCTTCTGGGACGCCGACCTGGCCGTCAGCGGCAACCACCTGACGTTCACCAACCGGCCCTGGAACGGCGCGGTGCCGGCGGGGGCGAGCGTTACCTTCGGCTTCGTCGGCTCGGGTGGCCAGCCGAGCAACTGCAAGCTCAACGGCGCCGCCTGCGCGGGCGGAGATAGCTCCATAAATCCGGATAAAACGGGTGACGGGTTCGAGGTGCCGGGCAGCGGGCCGGGCAATGCGCCGGGCAGCGCGTCGGGCAATGCGCCGGGCAGCGGGCCGGGCAACACCTCGACGAACCCGCCGACACAAACCCCGACGACGGCGCCCGCCAAGCCGGAGGAGGCGACGAGCGTCCCACCCGCCGGCAGCATCCTCCCGGTGAAGGTCAGCAACGAGACCGGCCGCGGCGAGAACGTCTTCCTCTACCTGCTCGGCACGAATCTGACGACCGGCAAGCTCGGCTACGTCGACGCGAACGGCACGTTCACCGCCTGGACCGGTGGCGGCCCGGTGCCCGTACCGGCCCCGGACGTCTCGATTCCCGGCCCGGCCAACGGCTCCAGCGTCACGGTCAAGATGCCGAAGAACCTCTCCGGCCGCCTCTACATGTCGTTCGGGCAGAAGCTCGACTTCCGGCTGACCACCGACGGCCTGGTGCAGCCCGCGCCGTGGGCCGGCGGCGACCCCAACCGTGACATCCTGTTCGACTGGAGCGAGTTCACGCTCAACGACTCCGGGCTGTTCATCAACAGCTCGCAGGTGGACATGTTCGCGGTGCCGCACGCGATCAGCGTGACCGGCGGCGACGGCAAGACTCTCAAGACCGGCGAGGTCAAGCCGGACGGCCGTCAGCGGGTCATCGACGCCATCAAGGCCGCGCCCGACTTCGCCCGGAGCGTGGTGACCCGGGCCGACGGCACGGTGCTGCGGGTGCTGGCCCCGGGCAAGGCGGCCGACGCCGGTCTGATGAGCCCGACCTACCTCGACGCGTACATCACCAAGTCGTGGAACACGTACACCGGCAGGAACCTGACCGTGGCGCCGTTCAGCGACCGGCCGGACACGAAGTTCTTCGGCCGCACCTCGGGCAACGTCATGAACTTCACCGACACCAGCGGCAGGACGGTGGCCTCGTTCACCAAGCCGTCGACCGCGAACGTGTGGGGTTGCGACGGGGCTCTCGGCGCGCCGAACGACCTGGTCGTGGGCCCGATCGCCCGTACGCTGTGTGCCGCGCTGACCCGGAACACGCTGGACCGGTTCGATGTGCAGCCCAGCGGCACGGCGGCCGACTTCTACAAGGGCGAGACGCCCAACGTGTACGGCAAGGTCATCCACGACAACATGGTCGACGGCCGGGCGTACGCGTTCGCCTTCGACGACGTGCAGGCCCAGGAGTCGCTCGTGCACAGCGGCGACCCGCGCCTGGCGGGGATCACATTGACCCGCTTCTAGGGCGGCATCGACCGGCCTTCCAACCGAACTCGCCGGTAACAAACGCGTCCGCGATTGGATACAGTGCGCGGATGCCTGATACGGGAGCGCCGGCCGGGCCGCAGCGGGAGGGGACCGCGCGGTGGCCGGCGTTCCTCGTCCACGGCGTGCTCGCGACCGCCGTTCTGGCCTGTCTGGGCACGGCCGCCGTGCAGGTCTTCGGCGGCGACACGTCGTCCGGCCCGGTCGGGAGCTTCGTCCCGGTCCAGCCGAGCGCGTCGGCTCAGCCCGGCAAGACCCCCAAGGCAAGTTCCCTGCCCGTACGGGGTTCCGACGATCTCGGCCGAGTGTGTGAGGGCTGGTTCTATCCCGATTCGCCCCGCTACTCCGGCCGGGGCCCGCATCGGATCGCCATCGGCGTACGGGGTCAGGAGCCGTTCTATCGCGTTAAGGCGGCCGTCGACGTCCCCCACACCGTGAAGCGCGCGGTCCGCGAGGCCTGGATGCCCGATGACGCCACCGAGGCCGAGCTGGTCGCGTGCGTGACCTTGGCCCGTACGGGGGCTCAGGTCACGACGTGCGGCAAGGCCGCCCTCAAGCGTGGCGTCTACGTGCTCGCGCTCCACGAGGTCGCCACCGGCCGCAGACTGCTGCGGCGCGAGGTGAACGGCGATGTGCTCCGGTGCCCGAACGTGATCCCGCTGGGCGCCGGAGACACGATCCCCACGACAGTCTCCGACGGCTTCCTTTATTCGGTGCTGGACAGGTACGTCACCAGGAAGTTGACCGTCTCGCGCAGGTAGTCGGCCCGCGACGAGCGGTTGAGCAGCTCGTGCCCCTCGCCGGGGAACAGCAGGTAGCGGTGGGGGAGGCCACGCCCGGCCAGGGCGGCGACCACTTGTTCGGCCTCGATGACGGGCACGTTGCTGTCGTTCTCGCCGTGCACGATCATCAGCGGGGTCCGCAGGCGGTCGATCCGGGTGATCGGGGAGAGGTCGGCCAGCAGCTCGCTGTCGGTCACCGGGTCGCCGTACTTGCTGACCGCGGCGGCGGCGATCCACGGCTCGGTGTGCTCGTAGAACGTGGCGAAGTTGGACATCCCGCAGACGTCGATGCCGACCGCGAACATGTCCGGGAAGGTGGTCAGGGCGGCCAGCGTGAGGTAACCCCCGTACGACCGACCCATGATGCCCAATCGCGAAATATCGGAAATGTTCGAGCCGGTCAGGTGGCGAACGCACGAGCGCACGTCCTCGATCGCGGCATACCGCAGCGCCAGGTTGTCGGCGTTGACGAACGAGCGGCCGAACCCGGAGGACCCCCGTACGTTGGGCGCGAAAACGGCGATGCCCCGGTCCACCAGCGACTGGAAGAGCGGCCCGTGCCCCGGCCTCTCCTGCGCCTCCGGCCCGCCGTGGAACCACAGCACGGTCGGGAAAGGCCCCTCCCCGTCCGGGCGGAACAGCCAGCCGGTCAGCTCCAGCCCGTCGTGCGCCGGGAACGTCTCCAGCGTGGGCTGCACCGCGCCGGGCGCCGGCGGCTCGGCCGACACCGGCACCACCCCGGCCTCCGCCGACGACACCCACACCCCGTGCGGCTGCCCCGGCCCCTCGGCCGTGAAACCGAGCGTCGACCCGTCGAAGGACCAGGCCGGCCCGCTGATCACCAGGCCCGGCTGCGGGCTCAGCGGACGCCGGGCCCCCGTGTCGAGGTCGAGCAGCGAGACCGACGAGAGCCCGCCGCGCACGTTCCACAACACCGCCGCCGTACGCCCGTCCGCCGTGATCGTGAACGACTCGACCTCGTCGGTCCCGGAGGAGGCCAGCACCTCGACGCCGCCCTTGGCCACCCGGATCAGCACCGGCAGCTCGCCCGACTCGCTGCGGGCGTACACGGTCTCGCCGTCGGGCCCGAAGACCGCCTGCTCGCCCGCCGTGACGAACTCGTCGACGCCGGTCAGCAGGTCGCGCACCACGATGTGCCGGTCGCCGCGCGGGCCGATCCGCAGCAGAGCCCGGGTGCGGTCGGGCGAGACGTCGAGCAGCGAGATCAGCGTGCCCGTGGCCACGACCGACCGGGTGTTGCCGACCGGATCGATCAGCAGCGCCGTGGTCAGGTTCTCGGTCAGCGCGAGCAGCGACCGGCCGGGCAGCCAGCGCGGGTTGTCGGCCGTGTCGGCGCCGAAGCCGGCCACCTGGTGCAGTTCGGAGCCGTCCGGGCGGACCAGCCACATCTCGTGGCGCGGGGCGCCGCCCGGAGCGACCAGGCAGGCCAGCCAGCCGCCGCCGGTCGACCACTGCACGCTCGCGACCGGGGCCTCGCCGGTGTCGACGAGGAACGTCAGGTCGCTGCCGACCGGCTGAACCCACACCTGCGGCCTGCCGCTGCGGTCGGAGACGTACGCCATGTGCCGTCCGTCCGGTGACAGCGCCGGCGACCAGCTGCCCGAGACCTCGGAGGGAAAGGAGCCCGTCGCTATGTTCGTCCAGCCGATCGGCAGAACGGTGACGTCGACTCGGTTGAGCTGACCGGTCATACGGGTCCTCCCTCGGTTGTCTAGATTCCCTTGTCCTGCAACCACATCTCCAGCAGGGCGAGCTGCCACAGCTGATTGGCGCCGAGCGTGGTGCGCGGCGTGTTCGGGTCGGCCAGCAGGGCCTCGACGTACTCCTGCCGGAACAACCCGCGGTCTCGCGCGGCCTGAGCGCCGAGCGCGTCGCGGACCTTGTCGAGCATGGCCCCTTCCAGATGCCGGATACCCGGAACCGGGAAGTAACCCTTGGTGCGATCGATCACCTCATCGGGCACGACCCCGCGGGCCGCCTCCTTGAGAACCCCCTTGCCCCCGTGCGCCAGTTTCAGAGCCGGCGGGCAGGCCGCGGCCAGTTCCACCAACTCGTGATCGAGGAACGGTACGCGAGCCTCGAGGCCCCACGCCATAGTCATGTTGTCGACCCGCTTGACCGGATCGTCGACCAGCATGACCTGGGAGTCGAGCCGCAATGCCGCGTCCACAGCGGTCTCGGCGCCGGGCCGGCCGAAGCTCGCGGCGACGAATTCCCGGCTCACGTCCGCCTCGACCAGCCACTCGGGGTTGAGCTGCTGGGCCAGGCGGCTGTGCGGGCGGTCGAAGAACTCCTTCGCGTACGCGTCCACGGCCTCGGCAAGGGGCACGTGCTCGAGTGGCGGGTACCAGCTGTAGCCGGCCAGGATCTCGTCCGCGCCCTGCCCCGATTGTACGACCTTGACCGACTTGGACACGTCCTCGCTGAGAAGGTTGAACGCGATGCAGTCGTGCGACACCATCGGCTCGCTCATCGCCGCCACCGTACGGTCGACGGCCGGGAGGAACCTGTCCCGGCCGATCCGGATCTGGCGGTGCGTGGTGTCGAACTGTTTGGCCACGATGTCCGAATAGGCGAACTCGTCGCCCTGTTCCCCGCCGCCCGCTTCGAACCCGATGCTGAACGTGGTGAGCCCGCGCTGCCCCTGCTCGGCCAGCAACGCCACGATGTAGCTGGAGTCGATGCCGCCCGAGAGCAGCACGCCCACCGGCACGTCGGCCACCATGCGCCGCTCGACCGCGAGCGCGAGCTTCTCGTGGATCAGCGCGGGCCACTCGGCGTCCGGGATGTCGGGCCGGCGGGTGTGCGACGCCTCCCAGTACGTACGCTCGGTCGACGTGCCGTCGGTGCGGATGATCCGTACGGTCGCCGGCGGCAGTTTCCGGACGCCGGTCAGGATCGTCCGCGGGGCGGGCACGACGGAGTGGAACGTCATGTAGTGCTGCAGCGCGACCTTGTCGATCGACGTGTCGACGTCCCCGGCGTCCAGCAGCGCGGGCAGCGTCGAGGCGAAGCGCAGGCGGCCCGGCGTCTCGGCCAGATAGAGCGGCTTGATGCCGAGGCGGTCCCGGGCCAGCATGACCGTGCCGGTGCCGTGCTCGACGATCACGAACGCGAACATGCCGAGGAAGCGCTGCACGCAGTCGGCGCCCCAGCGGTGGTACGCCTTCAGGATGACCTCGGTGTCGGAGGTGGAGAAGAACGTGTAGCCGTGCCCCCGCAACTCCTCGCGCAGCTGCTTGTAGTTGTAGATGCAGCCGTTGAACACCAGGGAGAGGCCCAGCTGCTCGTCGGTCATCGGCTGCTGGCCGGCCTCCGACAAGTCGATGATCTTGAGGCGCCGGTGGCCGAGCGCAACCGGGCCCCGCGCCCAGAGGCCCTCACCGTCCGGACCGCGCGACTCGAGGCACGGCAACATCCGGCGCACGGCTTCGGAATCCGCCAGCTGTCCGTCGTACCGCAGTTCGCCCGCGATTCCGCACATAGTTGATGAACCTCCCTGTCGTCGGTTTCGAACGGGTGACGGCGTCGTAACGCCGCGATCACCCCAGCAACCAGGTGTCCTTCGAGCCACCGCCCCGCGACGAGTTGACGATCATCGAGCCGGCCGGGGCGACCCGGGTCAGCGCGGCCGGGGCCACCACCGACTCGGCGCCGGTGAAGACGAAGGCGCGCAGGTCGACGTGCCGGGGCGCGAGCTGGTGACCGTCGAAGACCGGGTGCGTCGAGAGCTGCACCACCTCCTGCGCGACCCACCGGTGCGGGGCGGTGCGGATCTGCCGGCGTACGGCGGAAAGGTCCTCCTCGGTCGCATGGGGGCCGATCACGATGCGGTCGCCCCCGTAGCCGTCGACCGGCTTGCACACCAGCTGGTCGAGCCGGTCGAGCACCTCGGCGCGCTGGTCGGGCAGGCCGCACAGGTACGTCGGCACATCGGCCAGCAGCGGCTTCTCGCCCAGGTAGTACTCGATCAGCTTGGGCACGTACGCGTACACGGCCTTGTCGTCGCCGATCCCGTTGCCCAGCGCGTTGGCCAGCACCACCGTGTCGGCGTGCAGCGCGTTGATCAGGCTGGGGCCGAGCGGCATACCGTCCGCGCCGGGGGAGTGCACCAGGCTGTCCTCGCCCATCCGCAAATAGATCACGTCGACCGGGTGGCGCTTGCCGTCGCGCAGCCGGAACACCCGGGCGTCGTCGACGAAGAGCTCGGTGCTGCGGACGACGGGCACCCCCATCTCCTCGGCCAGCATCCGGTGCTCGAACCAGGCCGAGTCGTCCGGGCCCTGGCTCAGCACCACGATCCGCGGGTCGTCGCCGGCCGACGGGCGCGCCGACTCGGTGAGCGCGCGCAGCAGCATCTCGGGCGTGCGCTCGACCGAGATCAGGTTGTCCGGCAGCGGCAGCTCGGGCAGCACCGCGTGGGTCAGGCGGCGGTTCTGCATGGCGTACGCGATCCCGGACGGCACCCGCAGGTTGTCCTCGAGCACACACCACTTGCCGTCGGCGTTGCGCACCAGGTCGACCCCGGCCACCTGTGCCCGCACACCCGCATGCTCGACCAGGGCGCCGCTGGGCCGCAGCTCGGGCGAGCCGTCGATCACCCACTCGGGCATGATCCCGTCCTGGACCACCTGCCGCTCGCCGTAGACGTCCTGGATGAACAGGTCGAGCGCACGCACCCGCTGCACCAGGCCGACCCGCAGGCCCGCCCAGTCCGAGGCCGGCACCAGACGCGGCACCAGGTCGAACGGGAACAGGCGGGTGGCGGCCTCGCCGGCCACGCTGAACGTGATGCCCCGCTGGCGCTGCTCGTCGTCCCGGGCGTCCTCGCGACGCCGCAGACCGGCCGAGCCCAGCGCCGTCAGGACATTCAAGATTCCCGCGTACGCCGCGTCGACGTCACCGCCGGGGAAAGCCTCGTCGCCCGTGCGTGCGTACGGGAAAAGCCCCGCCGGGACCGACTGGCCCTCGGGCCCGATCCCGGTCGCGCCGCCCCGCGTGTCCGCCACCAGCAGGTCGACCACATCGGAGATCCGCCCCCGGCGGGACAGGGCCCGGCGCTGCCGCATGGCCGAACTGCCCCGGCTGAGGGCCCGCACCGACAGGTCGAACACCTGTTCCCAGTCGCCCAGCTCCTCCAGCTGCGGGCGCAGATCGCCGACCAGCCGCTCGACAGCGACCGGAGCGGGTACCGGCCCGGGCTCGCGGCGCACCAGGTCGAGCAGCTCCCCCTCGAGCCCCGACCGCGCGGCCCGCCACATCGCGGCGCGGTGCAGCGGCGGCTTCGTCGGCGTGAAGGGGCGCCCGGCGCGGTAGTCCTGCTGGGCGCGGAGCACGAGACCCCGGAACAGACCGGCCAGCAGCACCACCGTGTCGACGTCCGCGCTGGAGTCGGTGACGCGCAGCTCCACCGTGGGCACATGAGCCGACGGGCGTACGTCGAAATAGACCATCTTCGGGTCGGTGATGGTGCCCGAGGCCAGCAGGTCGGCCACCAGCTCGTCGTAGTCGGCGGCGCTGTTCAGCACACCCGGGTCACCCGAGGTCGGCCATCGCATCCACACCAGCGAACGGACGCTGGCATACCCCGAGTCCTCACCCATCCAGTACGGGGAACTCGTGCTCAGCGCGAGCAGGGTGGGCAGCGCCGACGCGACCCGCTGCGTGACGGCGACCGCCTCGTCCCGGTCGGGGACGCCGACGTGCACCTGCGCGCCACAGATCAGCTGTTCGCGGGCGAGCAGCTGATAGTCGTCGAGCATCCGCCGGTAGCGCGAGGTGGGCGTCACAGGGAGTGACTCCAGGTCGACCAGCGGGACGGTGCCCGCGGCGACCAGGCCCAGGCCCAGCGACTCGGCGACGGTGATGGCCGTACGCCGCCGCTCGACGATCGCGTCGCGCAGCCCGTCCAGCGTGGTGGCGACCGGGGTGTTGGTCTCGACCACCGAGCGGTGCAGCTCGGCCGAGAAGTGCTCGGGGTTGAGCTGGTCCAGGACGTCCTGCGCGCGAGGGACAAGTTCCCTGGTCACGAGGTCGACGACGTGCAGCTCCTCCTCGACGCCGAGGTCCAGCGCCTGGCCCTCGACGTCGTTTTCAGGCGTGACGCTCAGGGACTCCGTCATGGGACCGCCTCTCCTATGGCCCGAACTGTTGCCTGGTCGGAGCCTTGCCATCACATGTGCCGATCCTGTTCCGTGCCCGTTTCCAGCTCGCGGCATGCATGACCGGGCCTTATTCACGATCGCCTCGGCCCGCCGCGCCGCTCGCCCGGGGCGTCCCGGCGGGCCGTCGCCCTCAGCTTCGCGCACACCCTGTAACCTCGGGCCGGACTCTCACCGGAGGTAGTTTGATGAGCAATGTCGTCGTGGTGACCGGATCCGCCGGCCTGATCGGCTCCGAGTCGGTGAGGCACTTCGCCGGCCTCGGCATGGACGTCGTCGGCATCGACAATGACATGCGCAGCTACTTCTTCGGCAAGGACGGCTCCACCCGGTGGAACCTGGACCGCCTCACCAAGGAGGTCGGCGACCGGTACACCCACCACGAGATCGACATCCGCGACCGGGACGGCCTGGCCGCCCTGTTCGCCAAGCTCGGCAAGAACATCGGCCTGGTCATCCATGCCGCGGCCCAGCCCTCGCACGACTGGGCGGCCAAGGAGCCGTTCACCGACTTCGACGTCAACGCGGTCGGCACGCTCAACATGCTCGAGGCGGCGCGCGCCCACTCGCCCAGCGCCCCGTTCATCTTCACGTCGACCAACAAGGTGTACGGCGACACCCCCAACCGGCTCCCGCTGATCGAGCACGAGACGCGGTACGAGCTGCCCGCCGACCACCAGTGGTACGCCGGGATCGACGAGGAGATGTCGATCGACCAGACCCTGCACTCGGTGTTCGGCGCCTCCAAGGTCGCCGCCGACGTGCTGGTGCAGGAGTACGGCCGCTACTTCGACATGCCCACGGCCGTGTTCCGCGGCGGCACGCTGACCGGCCCCGGCCACTCGGCCGCCGAACTGCACGGCTTCCTGGCGTACGTGATGCGCTGCGTCATGGAACAGCGGCTTTACCACATTTACGGCTACAAGGGCAAAATGGTGCGCGACGCCATTCACTCGCACGACCTGGTGTCGGCGTTCGAGGCCTTCTACCGCGCCCCCCGCATCGCCGAGGTCTACAACATGGGCGGCGGCCGCTTCTCCAACTGCAGCCACATCGAGGCCTTCCAGATCGCCTCCGAGATCACCGGCCTCGAAGCCCGCACCGACTACGTGGACCAGGCCCGCACCGGCGACCACCAGTGGTGGATCAGCAGCACGGCCCGTTTCGAGCAGCACTACCCGGACTGGAAACTGACCTACGACGTCCCCGCCATCCTGCGCGAGATGTACGAGGCCAACCAGGACGTCTGGAAGCCCTGATGACCCGGTCTGGCCCACTGCGGCTCATCGGCTGGCACTCTGGTCCTATGGCGGGAGTGGGTCAAGCCTCCGCACCCGCGGAGGCAGCTTCGACGGTCTGACGGCCGAACAACGAGCCTTGTGCCGCGACCACCCGCAAGGGATCCGCCGAGGGCGATGACGATCAACGCCCGGGCCCGGGCCCGGACCCGGATCGGTTGGGTGGTGTTTCAGCCTGCCCAACTTTCACGCGCCTTGGCCCTTGCCGGGTCGGCTGGGAGTGGGCGGTTAGTTGGCTGTGGCTTGGCTGAGGGCGGTGGCGTCGTAACAGCCGGTTAACCCACCCTCGGTAGATTTCCGGCATGTCCGTCTTTAAGGCTTTGAGGCATGACGTTCCGGCGTCGATCGTGGTGTTCTTGATCGCGATCCCGCTCTCGCTCGGCATCGCCGCGGCTTCGGGGGCGCCGCTGATGGCGGGGCTCATGGCGGCGGTCGTCGGGGGCGTGGTCGTGGGACTGCTGGGTGGCGCGCCGCTGCAGGTCAGCGGGCCGGCGGCGGGCCTCACGGTGATCGTGGCCGGCACCATCCACGCGTACGGGTTCGCCGCCACCGCCGCCATCGTGGCGCTCGCCGGGGGTGTGCAGATCCTGCTGGGGCTGGCCCGCCTCGGCCGCGCCGCGCTTGCCCTGTCGCCCGCGGTGGTGCACGGCATGCTCGCCGGCATCGGGCTTGTCATCGCGCTCAGCCAGGTGCACGTGCTGCTCGGCGGCGACGCCCAGAGCGAGGCCTGGAAGAACCTGCGTGACCTGCCCGCCCAGATGGCCGGCCAGCACAGCCACTCGACGCTGCTCGGGGTGCTGACCATCGGCGTACTGCTGCTCTGGCCCCGCCTGGTGAAGACCTCGCTGCTGCCCGCCGCCCTGGCCGCGGTCGTGATCGCCACCGCCACGGCCGCTGTGCTCGGGTCGGACGCGAAACGGGTCGACCTGCCCGAGGCGCCGCTGGCCGAGCTCACCTTCCCGCAGTGGCCGGACGCCGGACCGGGCCGGATCGCCCTCGCGGTGCTGGCCATCGCCCTGGTCGCCAGCATCGAGTCGCTGCTCTCCGCGGTGGCCGTCGACCGCCTGCACGACGGACCCCGCGCCGACCTCAACCGGGAACTGGTCGCCCAGGGCGCGGCGAACACGACCTCGGGCCTGCTCGGTGGCCTGCCGATCACCGGTGTCATCGTCCGCAGCTCGACCAACGTGGCCGCGGGAGCCCGTACGCGAATGTCGACGATCTTGCATGGCGTGTGGATCGCGCTGTTCGTGCTGGCGTGCGCGCCGCTGCTCGAGATGATCCCGATGGCGGCCCTCGCGGCGGTGCTGGTCGTGGTCGGGTTGCGGCTGATCAGCCTGGCTCAGATCCGCACGTACGCACGGCATCGCGAACTTCCCACGTACGTGATCACAGCCTTGGGGGTTGTGGCGACCGATCTGCTGACCGGGGTCGGGGTGGGGCTGGCCGCGGCCGTGCTGATGATGCTGTGGCGGCTGGTCCGGTGCGACATCCGGGTGGAGCGCGCGGAGGAGACCCGCGTGACGATCAGCGGCACGCTCGCCTTCGTGGGTTCGGGGCGGGTGGCGCGGGTGCTGGCGGCGCTCCCGGTGGGCGAGAGGGTGACCGTCGAGCTCAACCTCGACTACCTGGACCATGGGGCCTTCCAGGCGATCGAGGACTGGCGGGAGGCGTACGAGAAATCGGGTGGGACCGTCACCGTGCACGAGACACACGGCGGGTGGTTCCAGCGCGCGACGGACGGACGGCTGGGCGAGGGCAAGACCGCGCCGCCGCGCCGGTTCGGGTCGTGGACGCAGTGGCAGCACCTCGACCGCCAGCGGCGCGACGCCATGGAAGCGGGCATCCGGGAGTTCGAGCGCAGCGTGGCGCCCCTGGTGCGGCCGCATCTGGCCGGGCTGGCGCGCGACGGTCAGCAGCCCGAGCAGCTGTTCATCACGTGCGCCGACTCCCGGCTGGTGCCCAACCTGATCACCACCAGTGGGCCCGGGGACCTTTTCTGCGTACGCAACGTCGGCAACATCGTTCCCCCGTACGGCTCGGGCGACGACTCGGTCGGGGCGAGCATCGAGTTCGCGGTCAACGTGCTGAAGGTCCGCACGATCACGGTCTGCGGCCACTCCGGCTGCGGCGCGGTGCAGGCGTTGCGCAACGGCGCCGCCGGCGGTTCGCTGGGCGCGTGGCTCCGGCAGTCGGGCGCCGACTTCTCCGACTGCGCCGACGAGGAACACTGCGTCACCGCCAACGTCGCCCAGCAGCTGCTCAACCTGCGGACGTACCCCGTGGTACGCGACGCCGAGGCCGCCGGGCGGCTGACGCTGACCGGGCTCTACTTCGACCTGACCGAGGCCCGCATGTACGCCGTCTGCCCGGACCGCCGGGTGCGGGAGCCGGTGACCTAAGACCGCCTCGCCAGCAGGTCGGCCAGTGAGGTGGCCGGGTGGCCGGTCAGGTCTTCGACGGCGGTGCTGACGTGGGCCAGTTCCCCGGCGGCGATCGCGGTGTAGGTGCTGACCCACGCCTCGACCTGCCAGTCCGGAGCTCCGTAGGACGACCGGGACGCGTACGCCTCGGGGACGCTCTCGTTGTGGAAGCGCACCGGCCGCCCGGTGGACGTGCTGATCGTCTCGGCCACCTCGGCCAGGGTCAGCGCCGCCGGCCCGGTCAGGTCGTACGTGCGGCCCGCATGGGCCTCGGGTGCTTGGAGCACGGCCGTGATCGCGTCGGCGATGTCGTCCTGAGCCACTACGGCGGCGCGTCCGTCGCCGACCGGGCCGCGGATCACGCCGTCGTCCCCGACCAGGAACGGCAGAAAGTCGGCGTACAGGTTGTCGCGCAGGAAGGTGAACGCCGGCCCGCTGTCGCGAACGTGCTGCTCGGTCGCCCAGTGATCGCGGGCGAGGGTGAACGTGGCGTCGGGCGAGGCGCCCACGAACGACGTGTAGACGAGGTGCCCGACCCCCGCGGCCACCGCCGCGTCAACGAAGCCGCGATGCACGTCGACCCGGTCCGGGCTCTCGGACGCCGAAACCATGAGCACGGTGTCGGCCCCCTCCAGCGCCCGCGCGACAGCGTCGGTGTCCCGATAGTCCGCCACGGCAAGCTCGGCCCCTCCGATGTCGGGCGCCCGTCCCGCATCCCGCACCAGCAGGCGCATCGGCCCGGTCATTCGCCGCGCCACCCGTCCGCCGAGGTGCCCGGTCGCCCCCGAAATCACGATCAAACCCATTTCCCCTTTGTACGCCACCCCGCCCGCCCCCGATCCGGCGAGTGTCGTTCCTGGCCTGTCCGAGCCGCGCGTGTATCACCACCCCGCCCGTCCCCGGTCCCCACGAATGCCGTCACACCTCACCCCGAAGTCCGGCGAGTCTCGCGACCCTCCGTTTCGTCGTCGGGCTTGGCGGCCCTCACCCGGGAGATCGGCGAGTTTCGCAACCCCTGTCTTGTCGCCGGGCGTGCCACCCCGATCGCTGTCGTCCGATTGGCCGAACGTTCCCGGCAAGCAGCGGACGCGCGGGCATTGCCGACTCACCGCCCGTCGGGAAGCCACATACTCCATGTGTCGGATTTGTCGTCCAAAGTCGGTATGAGGGCCCCGATGCTGTCGGGGCAGGTTGAAGGGTGGAGATGAGCGTCTTTCGCCACTGTCTGTTCGTGGTCCTGTCGTTGACGGCCGTTGCCGCTGGGGTTTCTCCGCCCGCCGTCCACTCGGCGGCCGCAAAGCCGAAGGACACGATCCCCGGGTCGGGCACCTATCTCGTGGGCAAGGACTTCAACGCCGGTGTCTACCGGTCGGTCGGCAACAGCTCGTGTTACTGGGAACGGGCATCCGACGCCGGCGGCTCGTTGAACAGCATCATCGCCAACGACATCGGCAGCGGCCAGCGGCTGGTCTACGTGAAGCCGGCCGACAAGGTCTTCAAATCCAGCGGCTGCACCACCTGGAAGCGGGTCACCGCCGCGGCCATGAGCGCCACCTCGGCGAAGACCACGATCCCCGGCAGCGGCGTCTATTTCGTCGGCTCCGACTTCCGGCCGGGCACCTACCGTTCCACCGGCAACACCGACTACTGCTATTGGGAGCGGGCCCGCTCGGCCGACGGCCAGTCCGCCAGCACCATCAGCAACGAATTCGCCAAGGGCCAGCTGGTTGTCACCATTACGCCCGGCGGCATCTTCCAGAGCAGCGGCTGCCAACCCTGGAACCGCGTCAGCTGACCGGCGGCGAGCCCATCTCCGTGCGTACCGTGTAAAGCTCGGGAGACTCAGATGTTCGCGAGTGATCCGTCGGTGAGGATCGGCCCCCAGTACGCCCACCGCCCGTCATCGCGTACGAACCGGCTCCTTTCCACCAGGTCGCCGGGCTTGCCGTGATCGCGGTAGTGCGCGCGGAACTCGACGACGCCCTCGGTGTCGAACAAACCTCCACCTGTCGACTCGATGATCTCGAGCCCCACCCAGCGCAGCTGCGGGTCGGGTTCGATCCGCGCGGGCCTGGTCTTCGGATGCCAGCTGCTGAGCACGTACGCGTCGTCATCGAGCGCGAAGGCCGAATAGCGCGACCGCATCAACGCCTCAGCCGTCGCCGGCGGCTCCCCGTGGTGGGCCGGCCCGCAACATTCCTCGTACGCCAGCCCACGCCCACAGGGACAGTTCTTGGTCTTCTGCGCCATGCGTCCCATGGTGTCAGCCCGTCCCTAGCTCGTTGACGATCGCCTCCCACGATCGCACGTCCTCCCGCCCCGGTTGAGCCAGTTGCGGGTCGTCGTCATCGGCCGGCTGCCGCGCGGCCCGTGCCGCCTCGGCCCAGGCCTCGATGTGCGTGGGGCTTCGCATGGCCTCGACAACGTCGTTCGTAACGTGCCCGCTCGCGATTCGGCAGGCTCCCGAGACCGAGCGATCGTCACGTTCCTTCGTTCGGTGCTTCGGCTTCGGCGAGATGAAGCGCGATGCAAGCCGATGTTCGGCGGTTCTCAGCGCACAGCGACGGCTTACTCGGTTCAGTGCCGGCTTGACGTGTACGGGGCGCAACATTCTGGAAATGCGAGGCCGTCAGGATGACGTACGGGATGACAGAGGCTGCAAGCGTCAACGTGCCGGACGGGGCTGGGCTGCAAGTGGCGGTTCGAAATTTGCAAGATTCTGCTCTAGGATTGCTGGGTGACTAAGCGTCTGGCCGAGGTGGCCAAGAAAGCCGGCGTCAGCGAGGCGACCGTCAGCCGCGTGCTCAACGGGCGCAGCGGCGTCAGCGAGGCGACCCGCGCCTCGGTGCTGACCGCGCTCGATGTGCTGGGCTATGAACGGCCGACCAAGCTGCGCGGGGAACGCGGCCGGCTCGTCGGGCTCGTCCTGCCCGAGCTGCAAAATCCGATCTTCCCGGCGCTGGCCGAGGTGGTGACCGCCTCGCTCGCGCAGCGGGGGTTCACGCCTCTGCTCGCCGCGCGCACGATCGGCGGGGTGCCCGAGCGTGACTACATCGAGATGCTGCTCGACCATCAGGTCTCGGGGGTCGTGTTCGCCGGCGGGTCCTATGCGCTGGCCGACGCCGAGCACGGGCATTACCGGGCGCTGACCGATCGTCGCATGCCGGTTGTCATGGTCAATGCGGGCGTCGCTGACCTGGGGTTTCCGCACATCTCGACAGATGACGCGGTGGCTGTCGAGCAGGCGTACGGGCATCTGCGGTCGCTCGGGCACGAACGCGTCGGCATGGTCATGGGGCCGGAGGATCACGTGCCGTCGCGGCGCAAACTGGCCGCTCTGGAGGGCAAGGATTTCCTGGTCGAGCGCACGAACTTCTCGATGGAGAGCGCCCGGCTGGCCGCCGCGAAGCTGATCGAGCGCGGGGTGACCGGCATGATCTGCGCGTCCGATGTGCTCGCGCTGGGGTCGATCCGGGCCGCGCGCCGGCTGGGGCTCGACGTCCCGTCCGACATCTCGGTGGTCGGCTTCGACGACTCGGCGCTGATGACCTGCACCGACCCGCCGCTGACGACGGTGCGGCAGCCGATCGAGATGATGGGTCAGGCCGCCGTCGACCTTCTCGTCAACCAGATCGAGGGCGGTGGCGTCGAGCCGGACGAACTTCTTTTCGAGCCGGAGCTGGTGGTGCGCGGGTCGACCGCGCCG
This sequence comes from Paractinoplanes brasiliensis, assembly GCF_004362215.1. NCBI lineage: Bacteria > Bacillati > Actinomycetota > Actinomycetes > Micromonosporales > Micromonosporaceae > Paractinoplanes > Paractinoplanes brasiliensis. The sequence continues at coordinate 5,332,284 of NZ_SNWR01000001.1, forward strand.
GCCCCGCAGCGGGGCTGACCAGGAAGTTTCTTTACTGAAGGGCGGGCCTGCGGGCCCGCCCTTTGCCGTGCTCGGGTCAAGAGCGGGAAGTCGAGTTTTTTCTTCCTTCAGTCGTCTTCTTGCGGAGAGTCGTTGGACTTTGTATCGTCACCTCCACGAAACATGACGAGAGACCCACGTCACAAAACACGCAATTCCAGCGATGGCCATGGATAGAACCGATCCCGAAGGGATGGACAGATGTCCGTACCGCAGTACCGCAGGGCGGCGGCGCTTGCGCTCGCGGCCGGCCTGGGGATCAGCCTGGCGGCGTGCTCCACCAAGAGCAGCGACGACTCCGGGACTGACGCCAGTGGCAAGGTCACCATCACCGTCGACTGCCAGCCGGTCGGCGCGCAGAAGGAACTGCTCGCGAACTGGAACGCCGATGTCGCGGAGTTCGAGAAGCAGAACCCCGACATCACCATCAAGAGCGTCAGCGTCGGCGAGCAGTGCAACAACCCGCCCGACTTCACCGCCCGGCTGGCCGGCGGCACGATGACCGACGTCTTCTACGGCTACATGACCGACCTGCAGCAGGTGCTCGACTCCGGTCAGGCGGCCGACATCACCGCGGCGGTCAGCAAGGACACCATCCCGACCTGGGACAGCGTAGACCCGGCGCTCAAGGAGGTCTTCACCGACGAGGGCAAGCTGTACGCCATCCCGGTCAAGAACTACTCGATGGGCCTGGTCTACAACAAGGCCCTGTTCTCCAAGGCGGGCCTGGACGCGGAGAACCCGCCCAAGACCTGGGCCGAGGTCCGTACGGCGGCCAAGAAGATCGCCGGGCTGGGCGGTGGCGTCGCCGGATTCTCCGAGTACAGCGCGGGCAACACCGGCGGCTGGCACTTCACCGCCGAGCTCTACTCGCAGGGCGGCCGGGTCCTCAGCGAGGACGGCAAGAAGGCCGCCTTCAACGACGCCGCCGGCAAGCAGGTGCTGCAGAACCTCAAGGACATGCGGTACGGCGACAACAGCATGGGCAGCCGCCAGCTGTTGCAGTGGGGCGACCTGCTGACCAACGCCGGTGCGGGCAAGGTCGGCATGTTCATCGGCGCGCCCGACGCCACCCAGGCGATCGTCAGCCAGTTCCAGGGCAAGTACTCCGACTGGGCGATGGGCCCGATGCCCGGTCAGGACGGCCCGGCCAAGGGCACGCTCGGCGGCGGCGAGGGCTACTTCTTCAAGAAGGGCCTGTCCGACGCCCAGATCAAGGCCGGCCTGAAGTGGATCGCCTACCAGAAGCTCACGCCGGGCAAGGGCCAGCTCGACTACGTACGGGCCAAGCCGCAGAACTACCCGGTCGGCCTGCCGCAGCCGCTGCTGTTCGCCAACGGCACCGAGGCGCAGAAGCAGGAGCTCGAGCTGCGCAAGGCCAACGCGAACGTGGACACGGCCAACTTCAAGGTGTTCGAGGACAACCCGGTGCAGATCGTCGGGGAGCCGCGCAACGCCCAGGCCATCTACGCGGTGCTCGACTCGGCGATGTCGGGGGTGCTGACCAACCCCGACGCGAACATCGACGCGCTGCTCAAGACGGCCGAGGAGAAGGTCAACCAGCTCCAGGCCGCCGGTAGCTGACCCGTAGGGCGCGGGAGCCGGACGTCCGGCTCCCGCGCTGTCAGAAGGAGTTCGTTTTGGCGATCATGACCGCCTCGGGTGTCACCAGGACGGCGCCGCCGGCCCCGGTGAAAGCCAGAGGCAAGGCCGCTCGTCGATGGAAGGACAACCTCACCGGGCACGCGTTCCTGATCGGGGCGGTCCTCTGCTTCGCCCTGTTCATGTGGTTCCCGATGATCCGCGGCATCGTGATGAGCTTCCAGCGCACGCGGCGCGGCGAGACCACCTGGGTCGGCTGGGACAACTACACCCGGATCGTCGCCGACCCCAGCTTCTGGATCGCCTGGAAGAACACGTTCCTCTTCACGATCCTGGCGCTCGTGCTGGGGTACGCGTTGCCGTTCTTCGTGGCGATCCTGCTCAACGAGTTCCGGCACGCCAAGGGCTACCTGCGGGTACTGGTCTACCTGCCGGTGATGCTGCCGCCGGCCTCGGCGCTGTTCCTCTTCAAGTACTACGCGTACGACCCCAGCGAGGCCGGCCTGTTCAACGCGATCCTCAAGGCGTTGCACCTGCCCACGTCGGAGTGGATGCAGTCGCCGACCATGACCATCCCGGCCATGGTGATCGCCTCGACCTGGATGAACATGGGCAGCGCGGTGCTGATCTATCTGGCGTCGCTGCAGAACATCCCGGGCGAGTTGTACGAGGCGGCCGAGCTGGACGGCGCGGGAGTGTGGCGCCGGATCTGGAACGTGACGATCCCGCAGACCCGGCTCATCCTCGCGTTGCTGGCCATGCTGCAGATCGTCGCGACCATGCAGCTGTTCATCGAGCCGCTCATCCTGGCCAACGGCGCCGGTACGCAGGACTCGGCAACCTCGGTGGCCTACCTCATCTATCAGCACGGCTTCTTCCAGAATGACCTGAACGGCGCCGCCGCGCTGGGCGTGATCATGCTCGTCGTGCTGGCCGCGTTCTCCGCCGTCTACGTGCGACTGACGACGAAACAGGACTGAGACGATGACCCGAACCCTGATCTCACAGGCGCAACTCCGCCGGGGCCGCAGCCGGTTCCTTTACTGGTCCCTGCTCGGCGTCGTGGTGGCCGGGTTCACGCTCGTGTTCCTCGGGCCGCTCTACTGGATGGTCACCGGGGCGCTCAAGAGCGGGCAGGAGATCGCGCAGACCCCGCCGACGCTGTGGCCGCACGACCCGCAGCTGCAGAACTACGCCGACGCCTGGAACAACCTGGACCTGGCCAAGCTGATGTTCAACACGTTCTACTACGCGGCCGGCGCGGTCTTCTTCCAGCTCGTGTTCGACACCGCGGCGGCGTACGCGCTCTCGAAGCTGCGGCCCGTGTTCGGCAACGTGATCCTCGGGCTGATGCTGGCCACCCTGATGATCCCGGCCATGGTGCTGATCGTGCCGCAGTACGTGACGGCCATCGACCTGCCGATCGTGCACGTCAATTTGCTCGACTCGCCGTGGGCGATCTGGCTGCCGCTGGTGGCCAACGCGTTCAACATCTTCCTGCTCAAGCGGTTCTTCGACTCGATCCCGGAGGACCTGATCGCGGCGGCCCAGGTGGACGGCGCCTCGCCGCTGCGCACCCTGTGGTCGATCATTCTGCCGATGTCCCGGCCGATCCTCGGCGTGGTCTCGATCTTTGCGGTGACCGCGGTCTGGAAGGACTTCCTCTGGCCGAAGCTGGTGATGCCGTCACCGGAGACGCGCACGCTCAGTGTCGGCATCTACGCGTTCTCGGGCGGCACCCCGCAGAACGTCGTCATCGCGGCCTCGGTCATCGCCGCGATCCCCACGGTGATCATCTTTCTGCTCTTCCAGCGCAACATCATGTCCGGCCTGACGACCGGCAGCCTCAAGGGCTGACCAACCACACCATCCGGGCGGCGTTTCCCAGCGTCGTCAGACCCACTGTGCACAGAAAGCGGGTTTCCAGTGTCCGAAAAAGACTCCCAGTGGTGGCGCGACGCGGTGATCTACCAGGTCTATCCGCGCAGCTACGCCGACGCGAACGGCGACGGCGTGGGCGACATCGCGGGCATCCGGGCCCGGCTGGGACACCTGCGGGACCTGGGCGTCGACGCGATCTGGATGAGCCCGTGGTATCCGTCGCCGATGGCCGACGCCGGGTACGACGTGGCCGACTTCCGCGACATCGACCCTGTGTTCGGCTCGCTGGCCGAGGCCGAGGCGCTGATCGAGGAGGCGCACGCGGCGGGCATCCGGATGATCGTCGACATCGTCCCCAACCACATCTCCAGCGAGCACCCGTGGTTCAAAGCGGCGCTGGCCGGTCCCGACGCGCCCGAACGGGACTACTTCTGGTTCCGGCCGGGGCGCGGCGAGAACGGCGACGAGATGCCGACGGACTGGCGAGGGGAGTTCGGCGGCACCACCTGGACCCGTACGGGGGACGGGTCTTGGTATTTGCATTTGTTCACGCCCGAGCAGCCCGACCTGAACTGGGAACACCCTGACGTGCGGGCCGAGTTCGAGAGCATTCTGCGGTTCTGGTTCGACCGGGGGGTCGACGGCATCCGGATCGACTCGGCCGCGCTGCTGCTCAAGGACCCCGCGCTGCCCGAGGTGACCGAGGGCGAGCCCCATCCGTTCCACGACCTCGACGGCGTGCACGAGGTCTATCGGTCGTGGCGGCGAGTGGCCGACTCGTACGGGGGTGACCGCGCCCTGATCGGCGAGGTGTGGATGCCCGAGGTGGAGCGGTTCGCCAACTACCTGCGCCCCGACGAGCTGCACGCGGCGTTCAACTTCGACTTCCTCGGCTGCGCGTGGGACCCGCGGCTGATGCGTGAGTGCGTCGACCGTACGTTGCACGCGCACGCGGCCGTGGGAGCGCCGGCCACCTGGGTGCTGTCCAACCACGACGTCACCCGGCACGTCACGCGTTACGGCCGCGCGGACACCACGTTCAGCTTCGACAACAACCTCGACGGCACCCCGGTCGACCTCGAACTGGGCACCCGCCGGGCCCGCGCGGCCGCCCTGCTCTCGTTGTCGCTGCCCGGCGCCACCTACATCTATCAGGGCGAGGAGCTGGGGCTGTGGGAGAACGAGAACATCCCGCCCGAGCAGTTCCAGGACCCGATGTGGGGCCGGCGTGGGCACAGTCGCGACGGCTGCCGGGTGCCGCTGCCGTGGACCGGTGACGAGGCGCCGTTCGGCTTCACCACCGCCACCCCCTGGCTGCCCCAGCCCGCCGAGTGGAAGGACCGCACCGCCCAGGCCCAGACCGGCGACCCCAACTCGATGCTCGAGCTCTATCGGTCGGCGATCGCTTTACGCCGTACGGAATCTCTGGCCGGCTTCTCGTGGCTCGAGCTCGGCCGGGACGTGCTCGGATTCTGCCGCGGCCAGAGTTTCGCCTGCGTCGTCAACATGTCGGGCGCCCCCATCGCCCTGCCCGCCCACCGATCCGTGCTGCTCGCCAGTGGCCCCCTCGACGGTGACCGCCTCCCCGCGGACACCGCCGTCTGGTTGCGCATGCCCTCCTGAACTCTCACCACCTTTGTGAGCTCCCCGCTCCGTCCCCGAAGAAAGGTGCGTCCCCCATGTCCAGATGGAGAAGATCGCTAGCGGTCGCCGTGGCCGCCGGTGTCGTCGCCGCCCTCGTGCACGCCCCGGCGGCCCAAGCAGCCGGTCCGAACCTGGCCGCCGGCAAGACCTTCAGCGCCAGCAGCCACACCGACGTCTACCCGGCCGGCAACGCGGGTGACGGCAACGCCAGCACGTACTGGGAGAGCAGCAACAACGCGTTCCCGCAGTGGATCCAGGTCGACCTCGGCACCGCCCAGCAGGTCAACCAGGTCGTCCTCAAGCTGCCGCCGGCCACCGCCTGGGCCACCCGCACCCAGACGCTCAGCATTCAGGGCAGCACCGACGGCGGCTCGTACGCGACGCTCAAGGCGAGCGCGGGCTACCAGTTCAACCCGGCGAGCGGGAACACCGTGACCGTGGACTTCACCGCGGCCGGCGCCCGGTTCGTCAGGGTGAACATCACCGGCAACACGGGCTGGCCGGCCGGGCAGCTCTCCGAGGTCGAGGTCTACGGCCCCGTCTCGGGCGGCGACACGCAGGCGCCCAGCGTGCCCGGCAACCTGGCCCTCACCCAGCCGGGCGCCGACCAGATCCGGCTCACCTGGTCGGCGTCGACCGACAACGTCGGGGTCACCGGTTACGACGTCTTCGCCGACGGCGTGCTGCGGACCAGCGTCGCCGGGAACGTGCTGACGTACACCGACACCCAGCCGGCCACCGCAACCGTCACGTACCAGGTGCGGGCCAAGGACGCCGCCGGCAACACCTCGGCGCTGAGCAACGCGGTCACCCGTACGGGCACCGGGCAGCCCGGCAGCAATCTGGCGCTGGGCAAGCCGATCGAGGCGTCCTCGGTGGTGCACACGTTCGTGGCCACCAACGCGAACGACAACAACACCGCCACGTACTGGGAAGGCAGTGCCTACCCGGCGACGCTGACGGTGAAGCTGGGCGCCAACGCGGCGGTCTCGTCGGTCGTGGTCAAGCTCAACCCGGACAGCGCGTGGGGCCCGCGGCAGCAGACGTTCGCGATCCTCGGCCGTGACCAGGGCGCCACCGCCTACACCACGATCACCGGCCCGGCCTCGTACAGCTTCAGCCCGGCCACCGGCAACACGGTGACCATCCCGGTCAGCGCGACCACCGCCGACGTACGGCTTTCCTTCACCGCGAACACCGGCGCGCCGAGCGGGCAGGTGGCCGAGCTGCAGGTGATCGGCACCCCGGCCCCCAACCCGGACCTGACAGTCACCGGCACGACCGTTTCGCCGGCCGCCCCGGTCGAGACCGACACGATCACCCTCTCGGCCACCGTCCGTAACGCCGGCGGTCTGGCCAGCCCCGCGTCCGACGTCAACTTCTATCTGGGTACGACGAAGGTGGGCACCGCGAACGTGGCGGCGCTCGCGGCGGGCGCGTCGGCGACCGTCTCGGCGGGCATCGGCGCTCGCGACGCGGGCTCGTACTCCGTAGTGGCCAAGGTCGACGAGGCCGGCACGGTCATCGAGTCCAACGAGGCCAACAACTCGTTCACGTCGTCCCTGACCGTGACGCCGGTCAGCAGCTCCGATCTGGTCGCCTCGGCGGTCAGCTGGTCGCCGGGGAACCCGACGGCGGGCAACACGGTCACGTTCTCGGTGACGCTCAAGAACCAGGGCTCGGCCGCCTCGGCCGGAGGCGGGCACGGCGTCACGCTCACTGTGCTCAACGGCTCGTCGGTCGTGCGTACGCTGACCGGGTCGTGGACCGGCACGCTGGCCGCGGGCGCGTCCTCGCCGGCGATCACACTGGGCACCTGGACGGCGGCCAACGGGCGTTACACCGTACGGACGGTCATTGCCGGCGACGCCAACGAGCTGTCCGTGAAGCAGGCCAACAACACCAGCGAGAGGCCCTTCTTCGTCGGCCGTGGCGCGAACATGCCGTACGACATGTACGAGGCCGAGGACGGCACGATCGGCGGCGGCGCGGCGGTCGTCGGGCCCAACCGCACGATCGGCGACCTCGCCGGCGAGGCCTCGGGGCGCCGCGCGGTGACGCTCGACCAGACCGGGGCGTACGTGCAATGGACCACCCGGGCGGCGACCAACACGGTGGTGGCGCGGTTCTCCATCCCCGACGGCACCACCAGCTCGATCAACGTGTACGTCAACGGCACCCTCAACAAGACGCTGCCGCTGACCTCGAAGTACGCCTGGCTCTACGGCAACGAGGCGGCGCCGCAGAACTCGGGCACCGGGCCGCGGCACATCTACGACGAGTCTCATACCCTTCTCACCGGCTCTTTCCCGGCCGGTAGTGTCGTCAAGTTGCAGAAGGATTCCGGTAATTCGGGCAATATAGCGATCGACTTCATCAACACCGAGCAGGTTGCTCCGAAGGCCAATCCGGATGTTTCACGTTATGTCGTACCTTCCGGGTTCGACCAGCAGGCCGTGCAGGCCGCGCTGGACAGCGCCCGCCAGGACACGTCGAAGCTCGGCGTGTACCTGCCCGCCGGTGACTACCAGACGTCGTCGAAGTTCCAGGTGTACGGCAAGTCGGTGCGCGTCGTCGGGGCCGGCCCCTGGTACACCCGGTTCTTCACGCCGACGACGCAGACCGAGACGGACGCCGGGTTCCGGGCCGACAGCACCGCCAACGGCTCGACGTTCGCCGACTTCGCCTTCTTCGGCAACTACACGATCCGCATCGACGGGCCCGGCAAGGTGTTCGACCTTGCCAACGTCTCCGGGATCACGATCGACAACATCTGGACCGAGCACGTCGTGTGCCTCTACTGGGGCGCCAACACCGACAACATGGTGATCAAGAACAGCCGGATCCGGAACACGTTCGCCGACGGGGTCAACATGACCAACGGCAGCACCGGCAACCTCGTCGACAACAACGACGCCCGAGCCACCGGCGACGACAGCTTCGCGCTGTTCTCGGCGATCGACGCGGGCGGGGCCGACGAGATCAACAACGTCTACTCCAACCTGACCTCCACGCTGACCTGGCGGGCCGCGGGCATCGCCGTCTACGGCGGGTACGCCAACACGTTCAAGAACATCTACATCGCCGACACCCTCGTCTACTCGGGCATCACGATCAGCTCGCTGGACTTCGGCTACCCGATGAACGGGTTCGGCGCCGACCCGCCGACGGTCTTCGACAACATCTCGATCGTGCGGGCCGGCGGCCACTTCTGGGGCGCGCAGACCTTCCCCGCGATCTGGATGTTCAGCGCGTCGAAGGTGTTCCAGGGAATCCGGGTCTCGAACGTCGACATCATCGACCCGACCTACTCCGGAATCATGTTCCAGACGCAGTACGACGCCGGCGGCCGGCCGGTGAACCCGATCACTGACAGCGTGTTCACCAACGTCACCATCAGCGGGGCCCGCAAGAGCGGCGACCAGTTCGACGCCAAGAGCGGCTTCGGCATCTGGGCCAACCCGATGCCCGAGGCCGGGCAGGGACCCGCGGTCGGGTCGGCGACCTTCACCAACCTGCAGTTCAGCAACAACTTCAGGGACATCGAGAACACGACGTCCACCTTCACGATCATCAGGAACTAGGTTTTCCGGGGCCCGCGTCACGTACGCGGGCCCCTTCCTGGTGGCGTTCGCGTAGATTCCCCCTGTGGAACGCATTGTCCTGCCCGACGGCCGCATCCTCGAATACCTGGTCGAGGGACCGCCCGGTGGCCTCCCGCTGGTGCTGCACCACGGCACCCCCTCCGGCGCGGTCCGGTTCGCGCCGATCGCCGAGTCGGCCCTGCGGCACGGTCTGCGCCTGGTGCTGGCCAGCCGCCCCGGTTACGGCGGGTCCTCGCCGCACCCCGGCCGACGGGTCTCCGACGTCGCCGCCGACACGGCCGCGCTGCTCGACGGGCTCGAAGCGGCCCACTTCGTGACGGTCGGCTGGTCGGGCGGCGGGCCACACGCGCTGGCCTGCGCCGCCCAGCTGCCCGGACGCTGCGTCGGGGCCGCCACCATCGCCGGCGTGGCGCCGTACAACCCGCCCGGGCTGGACTGGCTCGACGGCATGGGCGAGGAGAACGTCGCCGAGTTCGAGGCCGCGGCCAATGGCGTGCAGGCGCTGAACACCTTCCTGACCGGCATGGCCGACGACTTGGCCCGGGTCACCTCGGACGACGTGATCGAGGCCTTCGGCGACCTGCTGTCCGAGGTGGACAAGAAGGCCCTGACCGGAGGGTTCGCGGACTATCTGGCTGAGTCGACCCGGTATTCGGTGTCGGCCGGGATCGCGGGGTGGCGGGAGGACGACCTGGCCATCCTGTCCGACTGGGGGTTCCGGCTGGCCGACATCCGCGTGCCGGTCGCCGTCTGGCAGGGCGAACAGGACAGGATGGTGCCGCCCGCGCACGGACACTGGCTGGCCGCCCACCTGGCCGGGGCCGAGGTGCATCTGCTGCCGTCGGAGGGACATCTGTCGCTGATCGCCGGCATCGACGAGGTGATCGACAACCTGCTGGCTCACGTGACTGTGTAGCGATTTTCGCGTACGCACCGGGACCGCCTCTGCTCGCATGCGCCCCGGGGTAACGTCTTCCCCGCCCGACCCGCCTCACGCGCGGGCCCGCCTCACGCCCGGCCTGCCTGACGCCCGGTCTGGCCCGCGCCCGGCCTGCCTGACGCCCGGCCTGCCTCACGCCCGGTCTGGCCCGCGCCCGGCCCGTTTCAGGCCCGGCCCGTTTCAGGCCCGGTCTGTCCCGCGCCAGGCGTCTCACGCCCGGCCCGCCAGGTGTAGTTCGCGGGCGATGTCGGCGATGGCGCCGCCGTCGCGGGCGGCGCGCAGCACCCCCCGGCCCCTAGAGTCGGACCACCTGGCCGCTGCGGGCGCTCTCGCGGGCGGCGTCGAGCACTGTCATGTTGCGGACGATGTCGGAGGGCTCGACCGGCAGCGGGCCCTCCCCGCGTACGGCGGCCGCGAAAGCCGGGTAGTAGAGATCCCACCGGCCGCGTTCGCTGCGGACGCGGGCGCCCTCGTCGCCGCGGTAGATGCGGCCCCACGTCTCCTCCGGCTCGGCACCCCACTCGTCGCCCAGCTCGGCGGGGGAGCGGCCGGCCTTGAGCGCGGCCTCCTGCCCGTCGATGCCCGCGATCACGAATGTGCCGGTCGTGCCCGCCACCCGATAGCGCGGACCCGGGGCGCCCTGACGCCAGCTGCCCGACAGGTGCGACTCGACGCCGTTGACGTGGTGCAGCGCGAGGAAGAAATCGTCGTCGAGCTCGCCGCTGCCCCGCACTTCCGCGTACGCCCGGACGGCCGGGCCGTTGAGCAGCAGCGCCTGATCGACCAGGTGGGAGCCGAAGTCGAGCAGCGTGCCCCCGCCGGCCGCGCCCGGTTTGCGTTCCGGCGCCCAGCGCTCGAAGCGGGACTCGAAGCGCCGCACGGTGCCGAACTGGCCGTCGTCGATGAGGCGCCGCAGCGTCCGGAAGTCGGAGTCGTAGCGCCGGTTCTGATAGGCGCTGAGCAGCACACCCCGAGCCTTGGCGGCGGCCACGACCGCACGGGCGCGCTCGGCGTCGAGCGTGAACGGCTTGTCGACCACCACGTGCAGCCCGTACTCGATCGCCTCGAGCGCCAGCTCGGCGTGGGTGCTGACCGGCGTGGAGATCGAAACGGCCTCGGCGCCGGCTTGTTTGAGCGCCCCGATCGAGTCGAACGCGGCCTGCTTCGGCAGATTGGCCGCCAGCTCCTTGCGCCGTTCCTCGTTCGTGGTGACGACGCCGAGGAACTCGATGTTCGCCGCGGAGGCGATCAGTGGGGCATGGAAGATGCGCCCACCCGAGCCGTAGCCGGCCAGCCCGAACTTCACCGAGTCACTCATGCCGGAAAGCCTGCCACACCCCGACCACCGCGGACCCATCGGATCGCTCGCCCTGTGGACAACTCCCGGCCTGTGGACAACCGGCTGGTGCCCTGCCCGCTGCGGTAACGTCGGGCCGCACTCGCCGCCCCGGCAGCGAGCGGAGAGGGTGGAGGCCCCCTTGGTTGGGGTGGGTTGGGCAGGTTGGGCACTTTGGGCGCGAAGCGGAACCGGGCCTTGCAGGCGGGCGGCGACGCGAAATCCGGCCCGGTCGCCCGGCGCGTACGGTGATCTGGCGCTGTCGGATGGGTGACCGGCGCCGTGGGCCGGGGCTTCTGATGCGTCAACATTTGCCGCATGAAGCAGCACGCGCAGATGGAGCGCACCCCGTTCGCCGACCTTGATCGGCAGCCCCGTGAGATGACCGCGATGCTGCTGGCCGCGCTCGAGACGATGGGGCGGCACCCGGAGATCCGGCGGGTCCGGCGTACGGGCATGGATGCTTTCCGCCCCGCCCCGGGCTGGCGGGTTCTCGACGCGGGTTCGGGCGCCGGCGACGTGGCCCGGTGGATCGCCGGTGAGGTCGGCCCGGACGGCGAGGTGGTCGCCCTCGACTATTCGGCCGCCACCATCGCCGCCGCGATCGAGCGGCATGACGGCAGCAATGTGCGTTACACCACGGGTGACGTCTCGGCCATCGACCTGCCCGCGGACAGTGTCGACGGGGTCTGGTGCGAGCGGGTGCTGCAGCACGTCGACGACGCCGACCTGGCGATCGCCGAGCTGGTGCGGGTGACCCGGCCGGGCGGGCGGATCTGCCTGATCGACACCGACTGGAGTTCGCTGGCCTTCGACGGGGTGCCGCCGCGTCTGGCCCGCACGGTGGTGGCCGACATGCACGGCCGGCTCACCCCGCGGCAGGTCGACATGGGCCGTACGCTGCGGCGGCGGCTGGTCGGCAAGGGCCTGCGCGACGTCAGCGCGACCCCGGTGACCTGCCTGTTCGCCGACCCGGCGTCGGCCGCGGTGGTGCTGCCGATGGTGAATCCCCGGGTGCCTGAGGAAGCTTGGATGACGGCCCCGGGCGTACGGGGGAAATGGTTCTCCCACGTCGAGGAGGCGGGCGCTCGCGGCGACTTCCTGGCGGTGCTGACGATCTGGGCGGTGACCGGCACGGTCGGCTAGGAGCCCACCGGCCGCCAGTACTGCTTCTTCTTGTCGTCGCGCACCACGAACCCCAGTCGGCCCAGCTCTTCCCGGAGTTCCCGGACATCCTCGTCGTCGCCCGAGTTCAGGGCTTTCTGCCGGGCCGCGAACACGGCGTTGGCCGCGCCGGACACTTCGGGCAGGTTCGGAACCCAGCGCCGGTACGCCTCCAGGTACGGATCCTGTTCGGCCCAGGCCACGCCGCGCGACCCGAACGCCTGGCTGAGCCGCTTCTTCGGCAGGTGGGACGGCTCGCGGGCCAGTTCCTGCCCGGTGCGCCCGAGCAGCACGAGCTGGTCGCGGTCGGGGAAGGCCACCGCGATCTCGCCCTTGGGCACCGCGCGCCGGTGTCCGGGCCGGGTCAGCACGACCTCCGTCGGCGAGATCAGCACGGTCAGCGACTCGGCGTCGACCAGGCCCGCGAGGATCAGCCCGATGACGAACCCGACGCCGAGCCCGACCACCAGATCCCACGGCTCGGGCAGTTCCCGTACGAGGTTGAGCGGCCCGCCGAACGGCAACCAGTCGATCAACAGCAGCACACCCCACAGCAGCGCCGCACCGGCCAGGGGGAGGCAGAGCCACACGAGAACCCGGGACCACATCGGGGTGGGCACGGTTGTTTCCTGTTCCAGCACGGTGTCGAGTCTGTCCCGGCGGGGGGCCCGGCGATACCGACCCGGGTCGACCCGGCATAGACCAAAGTCGACTGCGCGCCCGCGTACGCCGCCGGTAGCGTCGAGCCCATGAGGAGATGGCTGCTGGACGGGGCAGTGGCCCTGGCGGCCGTGGCGGTCGGCGTCTTCTTCCTGACCAATTCGCTGTCGGACGAGGGCGGCGCGCCGCTCCCGCTCGAGGTGACGCTGGGCGTGCTGTCGGCGGCCGGTCTGGTCCTGTTCCGGCGCACCCGTCCGGTTCTGCTCGTCCTGCTCCTGTTGCCGCTGGCCGTCCTGTTCGCGATGCCGATGGGCGCCTTGCCGTTCGCGCTGTTCAGCCTGGCCGTGTATCGCCGCGCCTGGCTGCCCGTGACGCTGCTGGGGTTGCACGCGACGGTGATCGCCGTGGTCTACCGGGTCGCGCTCGGGGCAACCCAGCTCTACTACGAGAGCGTCGTCTTCGTCGTGCTGGTGCACGTCATCGCGGTCGCGCTCGGCATGCTGACCCGTTCGCACCGGCAGCTGGTCGCGTCGTGGGCGGCCCGGGCGCGGGAGGCCGAGGAGGGTCAGCGGTTGCGGGTCGAGCAGGCCCGCCTGGCCGAGCGGGAGCGGCTGGCCCGCGAGATGCACGACGTGCTGGCTCACCGCATCTCGCTGCTCGCCGTGCACGCGGGGGCTTTGGAGGTACGCCGGGAGGCCTCCCGCGAGGAACAGCGTGCGGCCGGCGTGATCCGCGAATGCGCGCACGACGCGCTGGAGGATCTGCGCTCGGTGATCCACGTGTTGCGGGCTCCCGCCGAGGACCAGCCGCAGCCGACCCTGGGTGACGTCCCAGCGCTGGTCGAGCAGTCCCGGGTCGCAGGGGCCGAGGTGGGGCTGGTGCTCGACGGCGAGCGGGACGTGCCCGAGAACGTGGGCCGGCACGCCTACCGCATCGTGCAGGAGGCCCTGACCAACGCGCGCAAACACGCACCGGGCGCCCCGGTCGAGGTGGCCATCACCAGCGGCGCCTCCAGCGGCACGGAGGTGGCCGTGCGCAACGCCCTGACGGCGCCGGGGCCGCTGTTGCCGGGCGCCGGGGCCGGGCTCACCGGACTGCGGGAACGTGTGGCGCTGGCCGGCGGGCGCATCGAGCACGGCCCGACCCCGAGCGGCGAGTTCCGTGTGAAAGCCTGGCTCCCGTGGTGAAAGTCCTGCTCGTCGACGACGACGCCCTCGTACGGGCCGGTCTTGCCATGATGCTCGGGGCGTTCGACGACCTCGAGGTGGTCGGCGCGGTCTCCGACGGCAGCGAGGTGGCCTCGGCCGTCAACTCGCACCGGCCCGACGTCGTGCTGATGGACATCCGGATGCCGGGGCTCGACGGGCTCACCGCGACCGAGACGCTGCGCGCGCGCAAGGACGCGCCCGAGGTCATCGTGCTGACGACGTTCGACACCGACGAGCACGTGCTGCGGGCGCTGCGGGCCGGTGCGGGCGGCTTCCTGCTCAAGCACACCCCGCCGCGCGAGATCGCCGACGCCGTACGCCGGGTCGCGGCGGGGGAGCCGATGATGTCGCCCGAGGTGCTGCGCAAGATGATCGGCCTGGTCTCCGGTGTCGGCGTCGACCCGGGCCGCGACCGGGCCCGTGCGGCCCTCGAACGGCTCAGCCCGAGCGAACAGGACGTCGCGCGGCTGATCGCCGAGGGCCGCACGAACTCCGAGATCGCGGCCGAGCTGCTGATGAGCGTCGCGACCGTGAAGGCGTACGTGTCGAGGATCTTTACGAAGCTGTCGCTGACGAACCGGGTGCAGATCGCCCTGCTGGTGCACGACGCCCGCTGACCTTGCGGCCGCGCGGCGCCATGCGGGCCAGCAGCGCGTCCAGCGGCATGCTGGCGAACCCGATCCGCACGTCGCTGGCCCCGTACGGGACCCAGAAGCGCCCGTCGTGCACGAGCCCGCCGCACGAGTAGAGCACGTTGGGCACGTACCCCTCACGCTCGATCTCGTCCGGGTCGATCAGGCCCTCGGGCAGGTCGGCGATCACCTTGGCCGGGTCTTCCAGGTCGAGCAGCATGGCGCCGATCGCGTACCGCCGCATCGGGCCGACGCCGTGGGTGAGCACCAGCCAACCGGCCTCGGTTTCGATCGGCGAGCCGCAGTTGCCGACCTGGATCAGGTCCCACCCGCGGTGCGGCGTCAGCAGCGGCACCGACGGCTGCCACCGGTGCTGGTCGTCGCGCACGGACAGGCCGAGGGTCTCGCCGTCGGAGCGGCAGAGCGCCATCTTCTGGCCGTTGATGTAGCGCGGGAACAACGCCATGCCCTTGTTGGCCGCGGCCGGCCCGCTGAGCCGGGTCACCTCGAAGTGCCGCAGGTCGCGCGAGAAGATCACCCGGCCGGAGATGTGCCGCCCGTCGTACGCGGTGTAGGTGGCCTGATAGACGTGGCGTCCGTCGGGGTCGGTCACCCGTACGAACCGGGCGTCCTCCATGCCGTTGCTCTCCGTCTGGGTGGCGGGCCACATGACCCGCTGGTGCAGCGGCACCGCGCAGGGGAACTGCAGCGCGTAGTCCTCGGACACGAAGTGCCGGATCCGGTCGATCGTGTGCTGCGCGAACGGCCGGCCCAGCAGCTCGCCCGGCACGTGCGCGATGACGTCCTCGAACTCGACGTCGATGAACCGTTCGGGCAGCGCCGACAGCACGTACGAGGACGCCTCGTTGTCGATCTCGGCGTCGATCAGCGCCGCGGCCAGCTGGTGCCGCCAGTGTGTGGCGCCGACCCGCTGGCCGATGGTGAGCGGCCCGTCGCGGTTCTCCAGGAGCAGCTGGTCGCCGGGACCGAGCACGGCCGAACAGAACCCGATCGACGAGATGTGCCCCTCGCCGATCTGCCGCAGACTGATCGCGACCCGCAGCTGACCCGGGTCGAGGCCGGTCTGGTCGGGGTGCTCGACCATCGACGGGTTGCACAGGGCGGCCGCCTCGACGGAGTACTCGTGGCTGAAGTACGCGCCGATCAGGCTCCGCGCGGCCGGCGACAGGTCGATCTCGGGCGGCACCCGGTGCTGCACCAGCTCGTAGTGGTGGGCGAAGGTGCCGAGCAGGTCGTGGTGCCGGCCGCCGAAGCGGGTCAGCACGTCGTCGAGCAGCCGGCCGATCTCCTCCTCGTCGAGCTGCAGGATGCGTTCGATCAAGCGGCCGGCCCGGTTCTTGACGGTCTGGCCGTCCTCGCCGGGCACGAACAGCTTGATCACGACGCGCCGGCCGTCGGGCTGCATGACGACGTCGTGCCGGGTGAGCATGTCTGAAGTATTCACGGTTGCGGTCACGCTAGGCCGCCTGACGGTCGGGTCGCGCTCCGGCTCGCCAGCGTGCGGGCATGCTGCAGCGTGGAGACGAGCGCGAGGGTGGATTCGGCTCCTTGATTCACATTAGGGCCATTAACCGTCAGTCCGTCATAACATCCACCGGTTAGGGGGTCGTACATCGGTTGTTTGCCGTCGTTGTCGCCGAGGAACCAGGCGACCGCACGGAACAACTGTTCGTCCCAGCGGTCGTCGCCGGTGACGGCGGCCGCGGTGGCGCAGGCGTCGGCGGTTGCGGCGGCCTCGATCGGCTGCTGGTCGAAGCGGTGCTTGGGCACCCCGGGCCGCCACCCGCCGACCGGCACGACCGACAGGTGCCCGTCCTGGTCCTGCTCGCGGCAGAGCCAGGCCAGCATCCGCAACCCGCCCCGCAGCAGCTGCTCGTCGCCGAGCAGATCGCCCGCCGCGATCAGCACCTCGGCCAGGGCCGGGTTGGAGTAGGTGAGCTCGGGCTCGGGCCAGACCCAGTCGGCCTGACCCGGGGGCAGGCCGATCACCGTCGCCGCGTCGGTCAGCAGCTGGGCGGCCTCGGCGGCGCGCGGGTCGGTACGCAGCACCTCGGCCGCGCCCAGCCCGGCGAACGCCATCGCGCGGGGCCAGGACGAGCGGGCCCGGCAGCCGATCAGGAAAGCGTTCAGCGCCTCGCGCCTGATCCACGGCACTGTCGAGCGCCCGGCGGCGGTGCCGAGTCCCCACAGCGCCCGGCCCCACCAGTCACCTGTCGACGGGTCGTCCTCCCACGTCCGCCCGTACGAGAAACGGTTGCGGAAGCCGCCGTCCGCGCTGCCCGCGTGGGTCAGAAACGCCAGGTAGCGCTCGGCCAGCCCGACGAGTTGCACGGTCGGGCGGGGTTCACGGCAGATCAGCAGCAGGCCGCGGGAGACGTCGTCGACGCAGTAGCCGTGCTCGCGGCGGACGGTCGCGTTGCGCGCGTGCTCGAGCAGGCCGGTGTCGTCGGAGAGCCGGATCACGTGCGACCAGTCGGGCTGCGGAGCGTCGGCGAGCTGGATGGGTGGCGGGACCAGGCGGAGCCCATTGGGGGCCTTGGACGTGGTCACGCCGGGACCGAGGCGGCCAGGGGCGTACGGGTGAGCAGGCGCGCGGCGAGCGACTGGTAGCGCGCGGCCACGGCCGGCCAGCGCAGGGTCGGCCCGCCGGTCAGCCCGGTGAGGCCGACCGACAGGCTGGGCTCGGCGAGCGCGTGCCGGATCGCCGAGGCCATCGCCTCCGGGTCCTGATGCGGCACCAGCAGGCCGGGGCCGTCGGCCAGCAACTCCACCGCGTGCGGGAACTCGGTCGCCACGACCGGGATCCCGGCGCCGACGGCCTCGATGAGCACCCCGGAGGTGACCTGCTCGGTGGAGTCGTACGGCAGCACCACCACGTCGGCCGAGCGGATCAGCCGGGACAGCTCGTCCTCCTCCAGGTACGCGTCCTCCCAGCGCACGGAGCCGGTCACCCCGAGCGAGGCGGCCAGCTCCTTGAGCGAGTCCCGGTACACGTCGCCGAACTGCTCGAGCACCTTGGGATGGGTGCGCCCGGCCACCGTGTAGACCGGCGCCGGATCCAGGTCGCCGAGCAGCGCCAGGGCCCGGATCGCCCACTCGATGCCCTTGCCCGGCCCGAGCAGCCCCCAGGTCAGCAGGGTGGGGCGGTCGTGGTCCTCGCGGGGGCCGGTGCCCCGGCTGGCCGCGCCGTGCGGGATGACGGAGATCTTGCGCGGGTCGACGTCGTAGCCGTCGGTGAGCCGCCGGCGCGCGGTGTCGGTCATCGTGACGACCGCGTCGGCCGCCTCGGCGATCTGTTCGAGCACCTGCCGCTGCAGCGGATCGGGCGAGCTGAGCACGGTGTGCAGCACGACGATCGACGGCACGGTCAGGGCGCGCAGCAGGGGCAGCACCTCGTTGCCGGCGTCGCCGGGATAGATCCCGTACTCGTGCTGGATGATCACGACGTCGTAGCGGTTGAGCATCTCGGCCGCGGTCCGCCACCCGCCCGGGGTGTCGGTGTGCCAGGTGTGCACGGTTCGCGGCGCGGCCCGGTCCAGCTCGATCCCGCCCGAGACGCTGTCCTTGGACAGCAGCCGGACAACTCCCGAGGAGCCGCCATTGCTCAGGTGGGAGGCGAGTGCCGCATTGAAGGTCGCCAAACCGCATTGGGTCGGCGGGTAGGTGCTCAGAAAACCGTACGTCGCGGGCATGACAAAGCCTTTCTCGTGCTGGGCTGCCTGTCCGCAAGCACGGCTCAGCGCGCGCGGGCAGGCCGTTGGCGGCCGCGCACAACGCCATTGCGGAGCTTCGGGAAATTGCCCGGTTCAACGCGCAATTCGCAATGTGACGTTAACAACCGAGTCTATTCAGCTGATGATTTTTCGGTAAATCTCCAGGTAGTTCTCCACCATCCGGTCACGGGAGAACCTTTCCCGGGCCCGTCGCGCGCAGCCCGCCCGGTCGATCCGGCGCACCTTTTCCAGGGCCGCGACCGCCTCGTCCACGTCCTCGACCAGATGCCCGGTTACGCCCTCGTCGACCACTTCCGGCATCGACCCTTTCCGGTACGCGACCACCGGTGTCCCGCAGGCCATCGACTCCACCACCGACAGCCCGAACGGTTCGGCGAACCGGATCGGGTGCAGCAGCGCGAGTCCGGAGCCGAGGATCGCGCCGCGCTGGTCCGGCCCGACCGAACCCAGATGGACGACCCGGTCCCCGTCGATCCGGGGCTCGATCAGCTCCTCGAAGTACGCCCGGTCCTGCACGATCCCGCACATCACCAGCCGCCGGCCGGCCCGCCGCGCGATCTCGATCGCCAGGTCGGTGCCCTTGTCGGGGTGGATGCGGCCGAACAGGATCAGGTCGTCGCCCGCGGTCTCCCGTACGGGCAACCCGCCCAGGTCGATGCCGTGGTGCACGGTTCCGAGGTATTCCAGGTCGGGGGAGCGGTCGCTGTCCGAGATCGACACGTACGCGGACCGGCCGCGGCGGTAGGCGGGCAGGATGTTCGAGCCCGAGAAGCCGTGGATCGTGGTCACCATCGGCGCCCGGCACAGCTGTGAGAAGGCCAGCGGCAGCCAGTCCAGGTGGTTGTGCACGAGATCGAACTCGCCCGAGCGGGCCAGCGCGTGCCCGACGTGCAGCGCCTCCCAGACCCGGCCGTCCAGCTCGTCGCTCTCCTCGTACCCGGTCGGCGCGACCCCGTCCAGGCCGGCCTTGGTGATCGAGTCGAGCGTGGCGAACAGCGTCACGTCGATGCCGCGTTCCACCAGTCCTTCGGTGATCAGGCTGGTCACGAGCTCCCAAGGGCCGTAGTGCAACGGCGGGGTGCGCCACGCGATCGGGCCGAGCATGGCCACCCTCACGACAAATGCCTCATTCTGGTAGTTACCACGTGGTTAGTATGCCCACCGGTTTGACCGGGCGTTCTCGTGTTAGAGAAGACCCATGACGGATCTCTGGTGGAAGAGCGCGGTCGTTTACCAGATCTACCCGCGGAGCTTCGCGGACGCCGACGGCGACGGCATGGGCGACCTGCGAGGAATCATCGCGCACCTCGACCACCTGGCCGAACTGGGTGTCGACGTCATCTGGCTGTCCCCGGTCTATCCGTCGCCGCAGGACGACAACGGCTACGACATCACCGACTACCAGGACATCGAGCCGGTCTTCGGCACCCTCGAGATCTTCGACGAGCTGCTGGCCGGGGTGCACGCCCGCGGCATGAAGCTGGTCATGGACCTGGTCGTCAACCACTCCTCCGACGAGCACCCCTGGTTCGTCGAGAGCCGGTCGAGCAAGGACAACCCGAAGCGCGACTGGTATTGGTGGGCGCCCGCCCGCGAGGGTTTCGAGCCGGGTACGCCCGGGGCCGAGCCGACCAACTGGGGCTCGGTGTTCGGCGGGCCGGCGTGGGAGCTCGACGAGAAGACCGGCGAGTACTACCTGCACCTGTTCTCGAAGAAGCAGCCCGACCTCAACTGGGAGAACCCGGAGGTCCGCGAGGCCGTCTACGACATGATGAACTGGTGGCTCGACCGGGGCATCGACGGCTTCCGGATGGACGTCATCAACATGATCTCGAAGGTGCTGCCGCTGCCCGACGGCCGCGTCACGGCGGGATCCCTGTACGGGGACGGCTCGGCCGGTTTCATCAACGGCCCCCGGCTGCACGAGTTCCTGCAGGAGATGCACGCCAAGGTCTTCGCCGGCCGCGACGCGATGCTGACCGTGGGCGAGATGCCCGGCGTGACGGTGGACGAGGCGATCCTGTTCACCGACCCCGAGCGGCACGAGGTCGACATGGTCTTCCAGTTCGACCACGTCTGGGCCGACCGCGGCGCCGACCCGTGGCTGCTGGTCCCGCTGAAGCTGACCAACCTCAAGGCCATCTTCAACCGCTGGCAGGTGGGGCTGGCCGGCGTCGGCTGGAACAGCCTCTACTGGAACAACCACGACCAGCCGCGCGCCGTGTCGCGGTACGGCGACGACTCGGACGCGTACCGGGTGGCCTCGGCCAAGATGCTCGGCACGGTGCTGCACCTGCATCGCGGCACGCCCTACATCTATCAGGGCGAAGAGCTGGGAATGACGAACTTTCCCTTCCGTACGATCGACGAGTTCCGCGACATCGAGGCGCTCGGCCAGTACGCGCAGGCGGTCGACCTGGAGGGCCGCTCACCCGAAGAGGTGCTGACCGTGCTGCGCGCCCGCGGCCGGGACAACGCCCGTACGCCCATGCAGTGGACCGCCGCCGAGCACGCCGGGTTCACCACCGGCACGCCGTGGCTGGCCGTCAACCCGAACTATCCCGAGGTCAACGCCGAGGCCGCGCGCAACGACCCGGACTCGGTCTTCCACTACTACCGCAAGCTGATCGAGCTGCGGCACACCGAGCCCGCGGTCGTCGACGGCGACTTCACCATGCTGCTGCCCGGCCACGAGCAGCTGTACGCGTTCACCCGCCGCCTCGGCAGCACCGAGCTGCTCGTGATCGGCAACTTCTCGGGCGACACGGTGACGGCGGACCTGGACGACGACTGGTCGGGCGCCGAGCTGCTGCTGACCAACCTGCCGACGGCCCCGAAAGACCTCACGCTGGAGCCGTGGCAGGCCGTCATCTACAGGCGAACGGTGTGATCACTCAGGCCGTCCGTCGGGGTCGAGGCCCCAGGTGCCGTCGTAGAAACCGAGTAAGAACGTGTCACCGGTGGGATACACCGTCACGGTGACCTTCTTGCTCACACTGCGCCGGTGCGGCACGCCGGCCTTCAGCATGCGCACGCTCGCGCTGTAGGTCAGGTTGATCTTCAGCCACTTGGTCTCGTCGTCGAGGTAGACAACCGGCTGGCCGATCCTCTCGTCGACCACGTAGGGGCCGGTCGGCGCGAAGGTGAAGCCGTGGTCGCCCAGGTTCCACAGGGCCACCATCTTCAGCTCGCCGGCCGCCTCCTTGTCGCCCTTGAGGGCCTTGGCGAGCTCTTGACGCCAGGCCTTACGGACGTGCGGGCTCATCGGCTTCTCGACCGAGGCGAAGTCGGCGCGGGTGTATTTCGCCTTGGGCCGGAGCCGGTCCAGCTTCCAGCTCTCGGCCCGCAGATAGGCGACCACCGCGTCGTACGTCCGGTTGGTTCGTTTCTCTCCGTACTTGGCTAGGACCGCCTTGCCGATCACCGGTCGCTCGATCACCGGCGTGGTCGAGTAGGCGGCGAGCTTTTGGTCGAGGTAGGAAGGCCGGAGCGCCGTAGGCGCCGGGCTGGGCGCGGACGGCGACGGGGCCGGGGATGCGGATGCGGCGGCCGACGGGCTCACTGGAGCCGCGGTCGTCCCCTGAGCGGCCGAGCACGCCGTGAGGCTCGCGACGAGCAGGGCGGCCAGAGCGGGTCCGAAGCGGACAGGTCTCATGGGTGGATCTTTCTCGCGATTGAGGGTGCTCAATGAGAGCACAACCTTCAACCGCGAGTCGGGACGGGTCAGGCCGTGGTCAGCTCCAGCGTGGAACCGGGCTTGATCGAGGTCTCGGCCGGCACGAGGCGGGTGGCCCAGCCGGGCGGCTCCCCCGTGCCGTAGTTGCGCAGGAAGCGCGGATGCGCGCCGCCGCTCACCTGGATCCGTACGCGATGACCGGGCCGGAAGACGTGAGCCGTGTGACCCAGGTCGACGGTGACGTGGCCGTCGGCTGTCATGCGGGTCAGGCCGTCGCAGACGTTGAGCGACAGGCCGGACGGGTCGACGTCGCAGAGCCGGACGAAGAGGTCGCCGCTGGCCGCCGTGGTCGACGCGTCAAGTTCCGCCCGTACGGGTCCCATCAGCGTCAACGGCGTCTCGAGCGGCTCGCCGGTGAACAACAGCACGTCGGCCCGGCGTTCCAGGGGCGCGTTGTCGACCTGGCCCTGGGTCGGTGACTGCAGCGCCCCGCCGATCGAGGGCGTCGGATCGGCCGGGTCGTAGCGGAACGACCACCCGCGCTCGGCCCGCAGCCGGTCGAGCGGCAGGGTCAGCGGGTGTGCCTCGGGCGGCGGCCACTCGGGCAGGTCGCGCCACTCGCCGATGCCGCCGACGTGCACGCGTACCCGGTAGGCCGGCGGCTCACCGCGAAGACGGCGCAGGGCCTGCGCGAACGCCTCGGGCCAGTCGCGCTCCAAGTAGTTCGTGTGTGTCCACGGGCCGATCAGCAGGTCGACGTCGCGGCCGGCCGCACGCATCCGGGTGTACTGCTCGATGACCTGCCCCGGCGACAGGTCCCACCAGCCGGTGAGCAGGCTGGTCGGCACCTCCATGGCCCCGGCCACCGCAGCCAGGTCGATCTCGCGCCAGAACTCGGGCTCGGGATGGGTCAGCCACTCCTCGAGCGCCGGCCGCCGGCCCCCGATCGCCGACGGATAGACGTCGAGGAGCGGCACGCCGTGGGTCGCCTTACGCAGCCGGAACTTCAGGCGCAGGGCGCCGCGCAGCATGTCCCACGACGTGACCCGGCCCTGCCGCAGGGCGAGGCCGCCGACCAGCGCGCGTTCCAGCCCGAACGCGCCGGTCGACCAGAAGAAGTCGTACGGGTCGGTGTGGCCCACCTGCATCACGGCGCCGCGCCACTCGGGCGGCGGGTCGACAGCCAGGGCCGCCTGCGTGAACGCCATGTAGCTGGCGCCCAGCGTGAACAGGTCGCCGGTGAACCAGTCCTGCTTGCGCAGCCACTCGACGGTGGCGCGACCGTCGGCGACCTCGTTGCTCCAGGCGTGGAACGTGCCGCCCGACCCGCCGGTGCCGCGGCTGCTCTGCAGCACGACGTGGAAGCCCTGCTCGGCGACGCGTACTCCGAAGAACAGATTCCAGGGGAAACCGCCCCGCACGTACGGGGCCCGGATGAGCACGGTCGGGCAGGGCTCGCCGGTGGCCGGGGCGTAGTGGTCGGTCAGCAGCGGGCTGCCGTCGGCCGCGGGAACGGGCAGCGCGGTCTCACGGCGTACGGCGTAGGGGGCTTTCGGGCCCCGGCGGGCAAGGAGTCGGAGGGACAGTGGCAGTCTTCGCATGGCTACCCCCGCATTTCTCGTACGTTGTACCGAAAATACTAGCAGGAGGTTTCGATGCCCCGCGGACGCCCGCCCGCGCACACCCGGGAACAGGTCGTCGACGCCGCGATCCGGATCGCCGACGTCGAGGGACTGGCCGCGGTCACCATGCGCCGGATCGCCCAGGAGCTCGGCGCGGGCGCGATGTCGCTCTACACGTACGTGCCCGACAAGGACAGGCTGATCGACCTGATGGTGGATCGGGTCAGCGAGCCGTCCGGGCTTCCCGGGGTCACGGGCGACTGGCGTACGGACCTGATCGCCCTGGCCAAGGCTCAGCGCACGCTCATGCTGGCGCACCCGTGGCTGCCCTCGGCCCTGCCGAACCGGCGGCTGACCGGGCGCAACATGCTGGCGTACCTGGAAAGGGGTTTGGCCTGTCTCGCGCCGACCGGGCTGGACGGGCCGGCGAAACTGGAGATCATCGCGTTGACGACCGCGTTCGTGGCGTCGTTCGTGACGGCCGAGCACGCCGGCGCGACCCCGCCCGAGGAGAACGTCGCGCTGATCGCCGAGGCCGTCGCCGGTGGCGAGTTCCCCGAGCTGGCCGCGGCGCTGGCCGACGGGGGCCGGGAGCACGACCCCCGGCCCGGCTTCGACCGCCTCGCCGACTGGATGATCACCGGTCTGGTGACGCAGGCGCTGGCGGCTACTTGAGGTAGACCAGTCCGTCCAGCGCGACTCCCGGGCGGCCCGGCGTTCCCTCGACCACCACCCGTACGGTGTGCTCGCCGCTGCCCGCCCACGAGCGTGACCACACCACCTGGCGCGGCGCCGGGCTCGCCGAGCGCAGGTCGACCATGCCCTGCGGCCGCCCGTCGACGAACACCCCGACCCGGCCCGCGTTCGGTCCCCGGCTGAGGACCAGCGCCGCCGAGGCGCCTGTGAACGTCCAGCTCGCGCTCGCTCCGCGCACGCTGCCGCCGGCCGCCGTGCCGCCGAGATAGGCCTTGTTGCGCAGCGCGCGCCAGGTTCCACGGCGCTCGGCGGACACTTCCGAGATCACCCACGGCGTACGGGTGATGGTGGCGCTCGTGGCGTTGCCGGCCCGGTCGACCGCCCGCACCGTGAACGGCGTGGCCCGGTTCGGCGGCGCCGCCACGTCCCGGCTGCGCGTGGTCGTGCCCAGGTTCACCGGCAGCGGACGGGTCAAGCCGACCGAGCCCAGCGCGACACCGTCGCCGACGTCCCAGCGCAGCCGCAACGGCACCGCCCCGGCGTTGACCGTGCCCGCCCGCAGCGCGAGGGCCGGTTTGGCCGCGAACACCGGCGCGTCCGCGTCGACGACGACCCGGCTGCTCACAGCGGTCGAGCGGCCCGACAGGTGCAGGGCCCGTACGGTCAAGGTGTGGCTGCCCGGCGTGAGGCTCAGCCGGGTCGTCCGGTGCCCGGCCGGCGCCGCGACGCGCAACACTCCGTCGACCCACACCTCGAACCGGTTGATCAGCCCGCTCGGGGTGCTGGTCGTCCAGACCGGCTGGATCAGGCCCTTGGTGAAGTAGCGCCGGGCCGACAACGCGGTGCCGCCGATGCGCAGCACGTGCACGTCGGCCGGGGCGGCCCCGGCGATCGCGCGGATCGCCGGCAGTTGCGCGTACAGGGCGTTGCCCGGGCAGGCGGTGAGGCCGGCGTCCCGGTGCCCGGCGATGCGCCACAGGGTGGCCCGCTGCCCCTTCGGGAAACGGGGGCCACCGCCGGAGGTGAGCGTGACCCGGCCGTTCGGCGCGTTCCCGTACGCCCCCAGCTTGTACGCGGCCACGGCGGCGATCACGGTGCGGACCCTCGGCGTGACCCCGCGCCCACGGTAGTCACCGATCACGGCGATCGAGCTGGCGTCGGCGTTGAAACCCGCGGTGTGCGCGCCCAGCACGGTGCGGCCGGCCCCGCCGCGGCGGCCCTCGAAAACCGTGCCGCACTTGTCGACCAGGAAGTTGTAGCCGACATCGTCCCAGCCGCGGCTACGGACCTGATACGTCTGAATGCCCCGGACGATGCCCGCCGACTGCGCGCAGGTGTAGCCGTTGCCGGTGGCCGTGTGATGCACGAAGAAGACCTGGGTGGGGCCGGTGTATTCCGCTTCGCCCTTGACGATGGTCTCGTCGGCCCGCCACCCCGCCCGGCTGACCATCCGCGGAACCGGGCGCGCCGGCAGCGGAACGGCCGATTTGCGCCGTCCCAGCTCCAGCCGGGGCGCTTCCTGGTTCCAAGCCGTGCTGTCGGCGGCTTGTTGGCGGGCCTTCTCGTGCTGTGCCGTCTGGTCTGCGGCCTGTTTGCCGGTCTTCTCCTGCCGTTTCCTATGGTTTTCGGCTTGTTCGCGCGCTGATTCCGGTCTCGCGGGGCTCTCCGGTGCGTCGGGGTTGACCAGGTCGAGGCGCAGGCCCCGGGGGAGGGCGCGACGGCCGCCGATGACCCGCGCTTCGACCGCGTTCGAGGGGCCCACCCACAGCGGGTCGGACGACCCCCGTACGTCGGCGGGAGCGCGACCATCGGTCTCGAGAGTCCGCCAGTGGCTCCACCGGGCCGAACCGATCGCCCGCGTGCGGACCTGCACGACCCCGTCGACGGTTGCGCGCGGATCCGCCCAGGTCACGCCGACCATGCTGAACGGCGTGACCACCGCCGCCGACCGCCCGCCGAAATCAACCGTCTGCAGGACCTCGGCGGCGACCCGGTCCGGCCGCTGCTGCGACTGCGGATGCCGCTGCCGCTCTACCGCTCGTGCCGGGACGCTGCCGGTGCTCGCGATCATCGCAAGCAGTCCCGAGGCAGCCAGAAGCTTCGTCCGATTCCGGTGCACGTGTCCCCCCGTGGTGCTGGTTCATCGGCCAAGTGACACCTTCGCCGCTACCAGCACCGCCCGTCCCGGAAATCCGAAACTATCCCGGGTATCCCCGACGAAATGCCCGAACGCCTGTGGACAAGCCCAAGAGCCTCCACACGGCCTGTGGACAACCCGAATCGATGATCGCCGAAAAGGCGTAGCGTCGTCTGTAGGGTGGCGGCCCCCTGGACGGGGTGGGTATGGCTGGGAGTAGTACCAGGAGGCGCGGTCAAATCCCCGGCGTGCTGCCCGTCGACGGGTCATGTGCCCCGGCATGCTGCCCGTTGACGCCTGAGACCCCGGCTCACTCGGCATGAGGTAGCTCAGCCGGCAGAAGGCGGCCGGCGAAAGCACCCCGCACGAAACCCGCCATCTCGTACGGCGTGCCGTACTTAGGCCGGCCCCCTCAGGGTTGAGTGATCAGCACGACTTTGCCGTGGCTGTGGCGGGATTCGACGGCCCGGTGCGCCTCAACCACCTCGGCGAGCGCAAACGCGTGCACCGGCATCCGCACGACACCCCGGGCGGCCAGTTCGGCCACGTGCGCGAGTCGTTTCGGGTCGCGGCCGGCGCGCACCACCCGGGTGCCGTGTGAGGCCGCCGCTTGATCGTCCACGATTGTGCCGATCCGGTCGAGCGGTATGCCAAGTTCCACGGATTGAGCGATCGCCTCCGCCCCGGCCCCGTCGAGCGCCACGGTCGGCTGCAGCCCCAGCGCCCGCACCGCACCGACGAGGCCGGGGCCGTACGGCACCGGAGCAGCCCCCTGACGCCGTACGCGGTCGTGGTTCTGCGGACTGGCCGAGCCGATCACCGTGGCCCCGGCGTGCCGCGCGAGCTGGGTCGCGACGGTGCCGACACTGCCCGCCGCCGCGTGCACGAGCAGGGTGTCCCCTTCGCCGACGCCCAGTTCGAGCAGCGCGCCGCTCGCCGTCTGGGCCGCGGCGACCAGGGCGGCGGCGGTCGGGAAGTCGAGCGCCGGCGGCTTGCGCACCACGGTTGCGGCCGCCACGACCACCAGTTCCGCGTTGCCGTTGAGCATGGTCGATCCGAGCACGGGGTCACCCACGGCCAGATCCTGTACGCCCTCACCCAGCGCGTCGATCACGCCGGCGTACTCCTGGCCGATCGTCTGGGGGAACGCCACCTCGGCCCACGGCATCTCCCCCTGCCGCACGGCGACGTCGAAGGGCTGGACCCCGGCGGCCAGCACCCGTACGCGCACCTCGCCGGGGCCGGGCTGCGGGTCGGGAATGTGCACCACGTGCAGCACGTCGGGCGGGCCGAAGCGGTCGAACACGGCAGCTCTCATGCCGCCGAGCGTGCAAGCTGAACCACGGTTGAGGTCAAGCCGCCGGACAGGTCGGCTTTGGTGGACGGGTGGTCACGATCGGAGCGGCCGCCGCCACCGCCGGGCGCGGCGTCGCTACCGTTAGCCCGTGTCTAACGTCCCGTGGTGGGGGCTCCCCCTCATCGCCGCGCTGTTCGCCCTTGCCGGAGCGGCGGCGGTGCAGCTCCTGTCGGCCCGTAACGATTACCTGCTCAGCCGCCGCCGGCGCACCAGGAGGTGGTACGAGGAACGCAAGGCGGCGTATGTGGCGCTGCTCTCCGTCTTCGAGCGTGACACCTTCCGTCTGCGCGCGGCGTTCGACGCGGGCGAGAAGCCGGTACCCGCGCTGGTCTACCTCGACGAGGTCGGCCCGGCCCTGATGAATGTGCGGCTGCTCGCCTCGGGCCCGGTGCGCAGCGCCGCTCTCGCCGTGCATCTGCTGTTGCAGAAGTTGCACGGCGAGATGAACCCGGCCTCGGTGATCGGGGTGCAACCCGAGATCCATTTCCGCGAGTTGCTGACGCAGGTGCCGCTGGTCATGCAGCAGTTCGAGGCGGCCATCCGCGACGAGCTGGGCATCGATGCCACCCCGCCCGCCCCGCCCGCGGCGCCGAACGGGCGGTCCCGGGGACTGCTGAGACGCCCCGCACGTGACGAGCCTCTGGAGGGTTTGGCCGAGATCGGGCAGGATCGCAAGGTGTGACCGATGACAGCGTTCCCCTCGACGCCGTGTCCGCCGCCGTGGTCGACAGCGGGATTGTCGCGATCCTGCGTGCCCCCACGGCCGACTATTTCGCCGCCGTCGCCGAGGTGCTGGCCGACAACGGCATCACCGCGATGGAGGTGACCCTCACGTCGCGCGGTGCCCTCGAGGCGCTGGCCGGTCTGCGCCGTCAGCTGCCCGCCTCGGTGGCGATCGGCGCCGGCACGGTGCTCACCGCCGACGACGCGAAGGCCTCGGCCGACGCGGGCGCCGAGTTCCTGGTGTCCCCGGTGCTCGACGTCGATCTCGTACGCGGCGCCGGGCTGCCGGTTTATCCGGGCACGTACACGCCGACCGAGCTGTACGCGGCCCATCGTGCCGGCGCCCCGCTGGTCAAGGTGTTCCCGGCGTCGAGCCTCGGCCCGCGCTGGCTGAGCGACGTGCGCGGCCCGTTGCCCCAGGTCAACGTCATGCCGACCGGCGGCGTCAAGATCGAGGACATCGCCGACTGGCTGTTCGCCGGGGCCAAGGCGGTCGGTCTCGGCGGCCCGCTGGTCGGCGACGCCGTCACCGGGGGCAGCCTGGCCGCCCTGGCCAACCGGGCCCGGCACGCGGTGAGCGCGGTCCAGTTCGCGCGGTCATGAGCGGGCTTTTCACCTTCGGCGAGACGATGGGCCTGGTCGCCGCCGACGGCATCGGCCCGCTCGGGCACGCCAAGAGTTTTTCGTTCGGCATCGGCGGCGCTGAGAGCAACGTCGCGATGGGCGTGGCCCGGCTGGGCGGCGAGGCGACGTGGCTGGGCCGGGTCGGGCCGGACGCGACGGGCGAGCTGATCGCCTCGCGGACAGCCGCGGCCGGCGTACGCACCCTGGCCGTCACCGACGAGGCTTTCACCGGCCTGATGGTGCGGCATCGGCGTTCCGGGGAGTTCGCCCAGGTCGACTATCACCGGGCGGGCAGCGCGGGCTCGCGACTCTCCCCGGCCGACGTCCCCGCTCACGAGCTGCGGGGCGCGTCGATCGTGCACGTCACCGGCATCACGCCGGCGCTGAGCGAGACGGCCCGGGCGGCCGTCTTCCAGTCGGTCGAGACGGCGAAGGCGGCCGGGGTCGCCGTGTCGCTCGACGTGAACTTCCGGGCCAAGCTGTGGAGCCGGTTCGACGCCGCGCCCGTGCTGCGTGACCTGGTCAAGCGGGCCGACATCGTCTTCGCCTCGCCCGGGGAGGCGGCGTTGTTCGTCGACACGGACGACGTGCCGGGAAATCTCGCCGCGCTCGGGCCGGCCGAGGTGATCGTGAAGGACGGCGGAAAGGGTTGCACGGCCCTGATCGACGGCGTGCGGCTGAGCCGGGCGGCGCTGCCGGTGACGGTGGTCGACCCGGTCGGCGCGGGGGACGCGTTCGTGGCGGGCTACCTGGCCGACAGGCTGGCCGGGGCCTCACCCGAGGAGCGGCTGGCCACGGCCATCGCCACCGGGGCGTTCGCGGTCACCGTGCCCGGCGACTGCGAGGGCGCACCCACGCGGGCCGAGTTGGCGGCGTTGCAGGGCGACGACGTACGGCGTTAGGAGGTCAGAGCCGGGCCTGACGCTTACGTTCGCGCTGCTCACGGGTGTAACGCTTGCGGTTTTCGAGGTCGCGCTTCCACTGCTCGCGGGCGCCCGCGTCGCAGCCCTGCACGGCGCCCTTGGTCTGGGCCGGGCCGATCAGCGACCGGAACCACCAGTCGTCGAACGTCTCGCGGAACCACTGGCGGAGCCTCATGTCAGTGCCCTCCATTCGATGCCGTGCCAATAATTTGTACCCCAACTATCGGCGCCGCATCAAACGGATGTGAGCGTTTCCACGGCCGCCGCGGCCTTGTCCGTCCGCGTACACCTGCGACTCGGCGTGCGCCTCGGAGAACGGCGGCTGGAACCCGACCCCCTCCCGGTCGTAGCCTCGACCCCACCAGGAGCGTGGAAAGGGGAACGGTGGACGCGGAGGTGGAGGCCGGGGTGCGCGAGCACCTGCAGGCGGGCGAGGCGGTGCGCTCCGCCGTGTGGGTGAGCCGCGCTGACGGGCGTACGGAGGCCGGGCTGAGCCGGGCCGAGCTGTCGCCGTTCCGGTTCCGCCGGATCCGGCCCGACCGCCCCGGCGACCGGCGTGGCCTGCACGGGGTTCCGGCCAGCCTGGCCGTCGGCCTCGACGAGCACATCCGCACCGTTAACGACCCGCGGGTGCTGGCCCTGACCGGCCAGCGCTTGCTCCTGCTGGCCAAGCGGGGCCTGTTCCGCCGGTCCGCCCGGGAGCTGCGCCTGCTCTGGCAATCCCCCCGTACGGCGTTGAGAACAGCCACCGATCAGGGCAACGGGCGCCTCCGGCTCGACTTCACCGACGGTTCCGCCGTCGTCCTGCTCACTCCGGTTGCGGGTCTGCCCGCCTTCCTCGACGCCTGATCGTCTCCGCCCGCGCGGCGAGAAAGTCACGCTCGGTCTCGTTGGCCGTCAGAACCAGGGCTTCCCCGTACGCGGTGATCGCCTCCCCGGTGCGGCCCAGGCGGCTGAGGAAGTCGGCCCGAGCCGCCGCCAGGTACGGATAGGTGGCCAGCGCGGGCTCGGCGGTCAGCGGCTCCAACGCCGCCAGTCCCGCCGCGGGCCCGTCGCGGAAGCCGATCGCCACCGCCCGGTTCAGGGCCACCACCGGCGAGTTGCCGGTGAGCCGCAGCAGGACCGTGTAGAGGCCGACGATCTCCGCCCAGTCGGTCTGCTCCCACGTCGGGGCCTCGGCGTGCACGGCGGCGATCGCGGCCTCGACCGAGAACCGGGACGGTGGGTGGTGGCGCAGCGAGTCGGTCAGCAGTGCCACACCCTCGGCTATCCGCTCGCGGTTCCAGAGCGTGCGGTCCTGGTCGGGCAGTAGCAACAGACGGCCGTCGGCGCCGACCCGGGCCGCCGAGCGGGCGTCGGTCACCAGCATCAGCGCCAGCAGAGCGGTCACCGGCGCCGAGCGGGGCATGAGCAGGTGCAGCGTGCGGGCCAGCTGCACGGCGCTCGCGGTCAGGTCGGCCCGGATCAGCGACGGGCCGGTCGGCGCCGTGTGGCCGGTGGTGAACAGCAGGTGCACGACCTCGAGCACAGGTTCGAGCCGCTCGGCCAAAGCCTCCGGCGGTGGGACCGCGTACGGGATCCGTGCCGTCGCGATCTTCTTCTTGGCCCTGGTCAGGCGGGCGGCCAGGGTCGGCTCGGAGACCAGGAAGGCGCGCGCCACGTCGGCCGTCGAGAGGCCGCAGACCAGGCGAGCCGTCAACGCCACCTGGTGTTCGCGCGACAGGGCCGGGTGACAGCACGTGAAGATGAGCCGGAGCCGGTCGTCACCCGGTGTCGTGCCGGGCGACACCAGCAGCGGCAGGCGACGCCGGAGCGCCTCCTCCCGCCGCAGCACGTCGAGCGCCCGGTTGCGGGCCACCCGGGTGAGCCAGGCGCCGGGCCGCTCCGGGATGCCGTCGCGCTCCCACGTCCGCAGGGCCTGGGCGTACGCGTCCTGGGTGCACTCCTCGGCCAGGTCCAGATCCCGCGTGACCTGCACGGTGGTGGCCAGCACCTGGGCCCAGTCGCGGCGGTGCGCCTGGGCCAGGGCGTCGGCGACCGAGGTCATCCGTGGTCGACGACGGGCCGGATCTCGACCCCGCTGTGCCCGGCCCGCACCTCGGGCAGCAGCTTGGCCAGCACCAGCACCTCGTCCAGGTCGTGCGCCTCGAGCAGGTAGAACCCGCCCAGCGCCTCCTTGGTCTCCAGGAACGGCCCGTCCGAGGTGGTGAACCCGCGCAGGGTCGTGGCCGTCGACGCCGACTCCAGTTCCTGCCCGCCGATGACCCGGTCGCCCGCCGCCGCGCGGAACTCCTCGTGCGCGACGTCGTGCGCGCGGCGCTGCTCGGGGGTCATCGCCTCCCACTGGGCCGGGTCGCCGTAGATGAGCAGCGTGTACTTCGCCATGATCAGTTCCTTCCGTCGTGGCCGGTTCTACCCTGCCGACGAACGGCGCGGCCCCGGAATCGACAGCTCTAGGAAACTGCCGGCTCGATCGTCAGCGTCCCGGCGTCGGCGTCCAGCATCGCCGGCGTGCCGACCGGAATTGCCCCTTGACCGATCGGCAGACCGCCGAGGATCGGCACGCCCAGTGGCGCCAGCCGGTCACGCAACACGTCGAGCACATTGCCCGGCCCGCACTCCAGGTAACGACCGACGGCCACCGCCCGTACGCCCTTGAGCCGCCCCGTGCGATGCAGCATGGTGAGCTGCCGGTCGATCTGGTCGGGCCGCAACCCGTACGCCTCCAGCAGCAGGATCGCCCCGTGCAGGCTGGGCAGGACCCACCCGGCGGCGGTGGCGATCTGCTCCTGGTCGCCGCCGAGCAGCACCCCCGTCGCCCGGCCGCTCGTGGTCAGCTCGGCCGTGTGCGAGTCGGGAACGCTGCGCACCACCACCGGCTCGGTGCCGAAGGCGGCCGCCACGAACGACTGGTCCGGCACGCCGTAGATGCCGGCCAGCCCCGCCCGTTCCCAGAAGGCCAGGTGCAGGATCGTGCACTCGCGGAACCCGACGAGCAGCGTCGGCAGGTGGGCCGCCGTGGCGAAGTCCAGGTCGTCGGCGATCCGGTGGGCCTCGGCGCCCGTGCCGACCGCGACGATCGCCTTGATCGTCAGGTCGCGCAGGGCGCGGTCGATGTCCTGGACCCGTTCCCCGTCGTCCACCGCGTCCAGCGCGTGCGTGCCCACCGAGACCTCGAGGCCCTGGTTCTTGAGCCACTGGGCGGTGCGCTCGACCTCGGCCCGGTCGGGGGTGCCCGTCGGCGCCACTACTCGGACGTGGTCGCCGGCCCGCAGCCGGGGCGGCCGGACCACATCGACATACTCGTATGCACTCTGCACTTCCGCATTATCGCGAGACTTTTCGCCCGCCGCCTCCGGCATGTGACCGGATCGTTCCGGCTCCGGACGCGATGGTGTCTTTCCCGGCCCCCGGCGCCAGGCGCAGGCTGGTCGGCATGACAACCGCGCTTCTCGTCATCGACGTCCAGGAATCGTTCCGGCAGCGCCCGCTCTGGCGCACCCTCCACAATCCCGCGTTGATCGCCAACGTGGGCCGCCTGGTCGAGGCCGCCCGGGCCGCCGGCGACCTCGTCGTGTGGGTGCTGCACGCCGAGCCCGGCACCGGGAACCTCTTCGACCCCGAGAGCGGGCACGTCCGGGTCGTCGACGAGCTCAAACCCGCCCCCGGCGAGCACGTCGTCGTCAAGACCTCGCACAACGCCTTCACCACGACCAACCTGCAGCAGCTCCTGACCGCGGCCGGGGTCACCGCCGTGACGACCTGCGGCCTGCGCACCGAGCAGTGCGTCGAGACCACCACCCGGGTCGCGTCCGATTTCGGGTACGCGGTCACCTTCGTCACCGACGCAACCGGCACGTTCCCGATCCCGCACCGGACGGCTCCGGCCGAGCAGACCGTCGAGGAGCTGCTGGCCGACCCGCGTACGCTGTCGGCCGCAGACGTGGTGTCCCGCACCGAATACGCGCTGGCCGGCCGCTTCGCCGGCGTGCGCACCGTGGACGACTACCTGGGGGAGTGACCGGATCGTGCGGCGTGTGGTGTTCGTCCTGACCCCGCGGCTGCACCTGCTCGACCTGGCCGGCCCGGCCCAGGTGTTCTCGACAGCGCCCGGCTACCGGCTCGACTACGTGGCCGAGACCCCATCCGTGCCGTCCTGGCAGGGGGTGACGCTGCAGGCCGCGGTCCGATGGCCTGCGCTGACCGCCGACGACCTGGTGCTGGTGCCCGGCTGGCGCGACGGCTACGAACCGGTCGGCCCGGCCATGCTGCGGCGGATAGCGGCCCACCACGCCGCCGGGGGTACGGTGGCCAGCGTCTGCTCGGGCGCCGAGGCGCTGGCGCGGGCCGGGCTGCTCGACGGGCGGCGCTGCACCACCCACCACGACCTGCAGGATCGGCTGGCCCGGCAGTTCCCGCGCGCCACCGTCGTACGGGATGTGTTGTTCGTCAGCGACGGCCGGGTGGTGACGTCGGCCGGGATCGCCAGCGGCATCGACCTCGCCCTGCACCTGGTCGCGCAGCGCCATGGCCCCGCGGTGGCCGCCCGGGTGGCCCGCGAGATGGTCGTCTACGCCCGCCGCAACGGCGACGAGCAGCAGGCGTCGGCCATGCTGCGCCATCGCGCCCACCTCAGCGACGTCGTGCACCGCGTCCAGGACAGGATCGACGCCCAGTTCACCGCCGCGCTGCCGCTGGGCGAGCTGGCCTCCGGCGCGGGCGTCAGCGAACGCACCCTGACCCGCCTGTTCGAGTCGGCCACGGGCCGCACCCCGCTGCGCTACCAGCAACAACTCCGCCTCGAACGGGCCGAGTACCTGATCGGCCACGGCGCCACCGTCGAGTCCGCGGCCCGAGCCGTCGGCTTCAGCGACGCCCGCATGCTCCGCCGCCTCCGCTCCCGCACCTGACCCCCCGCCCCTGTCTTGGCCCGCCCGCGCCTACGCTCGGAACGTGCTGCCGCCGCGCCGCTCGATCTCGACGACACGCTCATCGACCATCGTGAGGCGGTGAGCGCGCCGCTCGATCGGTGGCTGCCCGAGCTCGGCGTCGCGTCGGCCCCGGAGACCTTGGTGCCCTGGAACGAGGCTCAGGAGCGGCATCTGGTGGCCTGGCGCGAGCACCTCGACCGGCACGAGGCGGGGCCGCACGACGAGCCCGACCGCCTGACCACGTCGGCCGCCCTGCCCGCGGGGCCGGCCGGCTAGAGCGCGTTGATGCAGGCGACCTCGCGGTCCAGGGGGTCTTGGGCGCCGAGGTTGCGGCTCTTGATGACCAGTTCGCCGTCGTGTCCGGGGCCGCACAACGGCTTGGTCAGCCTCGCCACCTTGTGGGTCGGTTTGGTCTCGCCCTTGCCGTCGCAGCGCGCCTCCCCGGCGAACTGCTGATTCACGACCCGTACGCAGTCGCCGACCACCAGTCCCGGCCCGCCTCCGCCGCCGGGGTCGCCCGGGTGCGGCGGCTTGAGGTTGCGGACGCAGACGTGGGTGAACGCGGTCGTGCCCCGGTACTGACCGCTCATGTCGGATGTCTGGAACGCGTTGTCGGTGCCGTCGGGGCAGTCCACGTCGGCGGTGGCGCCGGCGACCGCGTTCCCGGCCCAATAGGCTGTGAGCACCTCGACCGTCGCGGCCGGGTCGTCGCAGGCGACCTTGTGCCAGCCCTCGGTCCGGGCCAGGCAGTCGCCCCGATCGAGGTCGTCGTCGAAAGTGGACGTGGCCGGGGCCGCGCCCGGCTCGGAGGAGGAGTCGCTGCAGCCGGTCAGGCCGATCAGCATGGCGCACACGATAAGCAGTCCCGGACGGCCGCGCATGGACGACACGCTATACGTCGCACGCCGGACCGCGTACGGGTTGCGATCTTCTTAGTAGGGTTCCGGGCCATGAAGGTGAGCGAGGAAGACGTTCGGATCCCGGGCGCGGGTCACGAGATCCGGGCCAAGGTGCTGGCGCCGGTCGGCGGCGGGAACTGGCCGGGACTGCTGCTCTACTCCGACATCTTCCAGCTGACCGAGTCGACGCTGCGGACGTGCCGGCGCCTGGCCGCGTACGGGCTGATCGTGTGTGTGCCCGAGATCTATCCGCGGGGTGAGCTGGCCGGGGTGGCGCTCGAGTTCGACGACGCCGGCAAGCGGGCCGGGCTGGCCGGTGCGGCCTCGATGACGACGGCCGAGTTCGACGAGGACAGGGTGAGCGTCCTCGACCACCTCGCGGGGCGTCCCGACGTCACCACCGTGCACGCCGCGGGCTACTGCTTGGGCGGGCACCTGGCTTTCCGGGCCGCGTTCGACGATCGGGTCGCCTCGACCGTCTGCTTCTATCCGACCGGCCTGCACAACGGCGCGCTCGGGGCCGACCAAGCCGACTCGCTGTCCCGCGCGGCCGGCATCACTGGCCAGCTGATGATCATCTTTGGGTCCCGTGACCCGCATGTGCCGGCCGCCGCGCGGGCCCAGATCGTCTCGGCGCTCTACGAGGCCGGCCACGAGGACCTGGAGCTGCACGTCTACGCCGGTGGCGAGCACGCGTTCATGCGCGACGCCGGCCCCCGCTACGACCCCGAGCTCACCGACCGCGGGCTCGACGAGGCCGTCTCGTTCCTGCGCGGCCGCTCGATCCCGTAGCCGGCCTCTCCACCCGGGCCGGATTTCCCCGTACGAGGTCGTCGTGCACCCGCCACCGCGCGACGGCAGCTTCCTTCTCCAGACGCCGTACGAGCTCAGCCGGCACCCAGTCGCACTCCCGGGGCCCGCGCCCGGCCGAGATCAGCAGGCGCACGCTCACGAACGGTCCCGCGTCTTGTAGGTGATCAGCGGGACGGTGACCGCGACCGGCGTGGCCAGCTCGTGCGCCACCAGGTCGCCGATCACCTGCTCGATGCGCTTGTAGGCCGTCGGCGCCTCCTCGAACAGCAGCTGCCGATCGCCGCACACGACCAAGGACCCCACCGCCGTACGCCGGAGCTCGGCCACCGTGTGTTTGGCCTTGTTGCGCCGCAGCGCGTCGGCGCGGGACATCTTGCGGCCGGCCCCGTGGGCGACCGAGAAGTTCGCCTCGGCGCCCGCATGCCCGGCGACCAGATAGGACGGGGTACCCCGGGTGCCCGCGATCAGCACGTCCCTGCCGTCGCCGGCGGCCGCGCCCTTGCGGTGCAGGTAGAGCCCGTCGCGGACCTCGACGAAGTTGTGGCACTCGTCGACGATCGGCTCGGCCGGTGCGGCCCCGAGCGCGTGCGCCACGCGAGCGGCCATGAGGCGGCGGTTCAGCGACCCCCACCGTACGGCGTCGTCGTGGGCCTGAAGATAGGCGGCGGGATCGGGGGCGGGGGCCGCGCCGTGCACCTCGGTGTGCGCCCGCAGGATGCTTTCGCCCAGCCCGCGCGAGCCGCTGTGCACGATGAGAACCAGGTCGCCCTTGCTCACCCGCCCCGCCTGCGGCACCGAGTCGACGCGGGCCAGCTCGACGAAGTGGTTGCCGCGGCCCACGGTGGCCAGGCCCTGGGTGTGACCGGCCGGGATGTCGTGCGGCCACTGTTCGTCGCCGGGGGTGAGCGCCCGGTCGAGGTCGGGGAAACGGGCGGCCAGCCGTTCGAGGTTGGGCCGCTTGAGCTTGATCGGGAAGACGGCGATGCCGCAGCCGATGTCCGAGCCCACCAGGAACGGGTGGAGCACCGACGACAGCATGGCGGCGCCGATGGGTGCGCCCTTGCCGGGGTGCAGGTCGGGCATGCCGGCGACGTGGCGCATGCCGTCGAGGGCGGCGACGCGGTGGCACTGGTCGACGGCGTCGGACTCGATCCAGCTGCCGGGAGAGCAGAATACCCGTACGGTGGCGGGTTTTTCGTTCATTTCGAACAAAACGGAAACTCCGGGTATGACGAAGTGGCGAAGGGCGCTCGGGCGGTTCGTCAGCACGTCATGAGCTGATCTTGTCGCGGCCCGTCCCGGGTGGCAATCGAATTACCGGGACGCCTCGATAGGCTGCCCGGATGCGTCGAGTAGTGGTGATCGGGGCGACCGGGCACACCGGCAGCTACCTCGTGCCCCGGCTGGTGCGGGCGGGCCACGAGGTCATCGCGGTGAGCCGCGGCGAGCGCACACCCCACCAGGACAGGCCCGAGTGGGAAGCCGTGCAACAGGTCGTCGCCGACCGTCGCGCCGAGGACGCCGAGGGCACGTTCGGCGAGCGGATCGCGGCCCTGCGCCCCGACGCCGTGATCGACATGATCTGCTTCACGCCCGACTCGGCCCGGCAGCTCGTCGAGGCCTTGCGCCCGACCCGGCCGCTGCTGGTGCACTGCGGCAGCATCTGGGTGCACGGCCCCGCCCAGCGCGTGCCGATCACCGAGGACGAGCCACGCACGCCGTACGGGGATTACGGCCTCGGAAAAGCAGCGATCGAGGAGCTGCTGCACCGCGAGACCCTGGCCGGCGGCGTCCCCAGCGTCGTGCTGCACCCCGGACACATCAGCGGCCCCGGCCGCCGCGCCATCACCCCGGCCGGCAACATGGACCCCGACGTGTGGCGCCGCCTGGCCGTGGGCGAGCCGGTGGCCCTGCCCGCGCTCGGCATGGGCATCCTCAACCACGTGCACGCCGACGACGTGGCCCAGGCCTTCGAACGGGCGCTGACCCGTCCCGCCGCCGCTGGCTCCAGCTTCCACGTCGTCGCCGAGCAGGCCATGACGTCCCGGGGACTGGCGACCGGGGTGGCCGCCTGGTTCGGCCGCACCCCCGTGCTGGAGTTCGTCGACTGGCCCGAGTTCGTCGACCGGGTGGGCGAGGAACACGCCGCCGTCACCCGCGAACACATCGAGCGTGGCATAGCGGCCGACATCACCCGGGCCCGCGACGTTCTCGGCTACGCCCCGCGTTACTCCTCGTTGGAGGCCATGCAGGGTTCGCTGCGCTGGATGGTCGCCCACAACCAGGCCGACGTGGGCGGTCAGTTCTTCTGAGCGCCACGACATCTTTTCCAGCGCCACGACGTTTTTCTCGAGCGCCCCGTCTTTACGAGCACCCTGTCTTTTACGAGCGCCCCGTCTTTACGAGCGCCACGACGTTCTTACTTGCGCCACGACGTTCTTACTTGCGCCGCGACTCTACGAGCGCCACGACGGCTTCTGAGCCCGTCACGACGTCGGACCCGCTTCGGCGTACGGGCGAAATGTCTTTTGCGCTTTCTTGTGGATCACGGTGGGGATCGTCGCGGCCGGCCGGACTAGTGTCGATCTATGGCGTGGGTGACGGCCGGGGTGGTGCTCGCCGCGGGGGCGGGCCGGCGCTACGGCATGCCCAAGGCCCTGATCCCGTACCCGGATCGGCTGCTGGTCGAACGCGCGGCGGACACCCTGCGTGAAGCCGGCGCCTCACCGGTCGTGGTGGTGCTCGGAGCCGACGCGCGGCGGGTGATCGAGGCCGCGCCCGGACTGCCGCAGACCGTGATCAACCCCGAGTGGGAGACCGGCATGGGCTCCTCGCTGCGGGCCGGGCTGCGGGCGCTGGACGGCTCACCGGCCGACGCGGCCGTGATCCTGCTGGTCGACATGCCGGGCATCACGGCCGGGGCGGTGCGGCGGGTGATCGCGTACTCGGGGCCGGACGCGCTGGTCATGGGCGGCTACGGCGGGCGGCGCGGGCATCCGGTGCTGCTCGGGCGCGAACACTGGGCCGGCGTCGTCGCGTCCGCGGTCGGCGATCAGGGCGCCAGGGGCTATCTCAAGGCCCACCCCGTACGGGTGGTGCCCGTCGACGATGTGGCCGACGACCTCGACCTCGACGTTCCGGAGCTGAACCCTCATGCGTGACGTGCTGGACAGGCTGCTGGGCTGGTGGGAGGCGGGCGAGCCGGTCGGGCTGGCCACGGTGACGGCGACCTGGTCGAGCGCGCCCCGCCAACCGGGCGCGGCCCTGGTCGTCGGCCCCGGCGGCGAGGTGGTGGGCAGTGTGTCCGGCGGGTGCGTCGAGGGCGCGGTCTACGAGCAGTGCCTCGAGGTGGTCGAGAGCGGCCAGGCCCGTACGCTGCGCTACGGCATCAGCGACGACGACGCGTACGAGGTCGGCCTGACCTGCGGCGGAATCATCGAGCTGCTGGTCGAACGGGTCGACCGGGAGTCGTTCCCGCAGTTGCCCGAGCTGGCCGCGGCGATCGGGCAGTCGCGAC
This sequence comes from Paractinoplanes brasiliensis, assembly GCF_004362215.1. Lineage (NCBI taxonomy): Bacteria > Bacillati > Actinomycetota > Actinomycetes > Micromonosporales > Micromonosporaceae > Paractinoplanes > Paractinoplanes brasiliensis. Next base: position 5,372,668 of record NZ_SNWR01000001.1, read on the forward strand.
CGGTGGCGCTGGCGACCCGGCTCGACGACGCGCGCCACCTGCTGATAACGCCCGACGAGCGCACCGGCACGCTCGGCGCCGACCGTGTCGACGACGCCGTGACCGACGACGGTCGCGGGCAACTGGCCGCGGGACGTACGGGTGTACTCCACTACGGACCGTCCGGCGAGCGCCGCGGTGAAGGACTCTCCGTGCTGGTCGCCTCGTTCGCGCCCCCGGCCCGGATGCTCGTCTTCGGCGCCACCGACCACGCCGCCGCGACCGCCCGCATCGGGTCGTTCCTCGGCTATCACGTGACCGTCTGCGACGCGCGGCCCGTGTTCGCCACCGCCCGCCGTTTCCCCTCAGCCGGCCAGGTGGTGGTCGACTGGCCGCACCGCTATCTCAACGCCGAGGCCGAGGCGGGCCGGATCGACGAGCGGACCGTCCTGTGCGTGCTGACCCACGACCCCAAGTTCGACGTCCCGGTGCTCGAGGTAGCGCTGCGCCTGCCGGTCGCGTACGTGGGGGCGATGGGTTCCCGCCGCACCCACGACGACCGCACCAAACGCCTGCAGGAGGCCGGCCTGTCCGACGCCGACCTGTCCCGGCTTGCCTCCCCGGTCGGCCTCGACCTGGGCGCGCGCACCCCGGAGGAGACCGCGGTCAGCATCGCCGCCGAGATCGTGGCCCTGCGCTGGGGCGGCACCGGCGCCCGCCTGACCACGACCGACGGCCGCATCCACGCCGAGTAGGCGCCGTCCCCGGGTGACCGGTCACGAAGCGCGCAGGCGACGTTCGTTGATCTCCCACGTCATCACGTACAGCCGGATCATCTGGGCCAGGCTCTCGCCGGTGTCGAAGGTGAGCACGACGTGCCGGCCCGGGTCGCCGTGCGGGGCCTCGCGCACCGTGAGGATCGTCCCGGCCACCTCGACCTCGCCCGCGGCGCCGAGGGAGACGGCGGCGTTCAGCTCGTCGCCCGGGGCCAAGACGGCCGGTTCGTCGATCCAGCAGCGCAGGCCGCCCTCGCTGATGTCGAGCAGGGCGCCCACGAGGTGGGTCTCGGCGCCGGCGGCCGTGAGCCGGACGGGGACGCCGCCCCCGCCACGGACGTACTCACGGCGGTTGCTCTGACGCGGGGCCTCGACGGGAGCGAGCCGCCAGCGGAACGGCGGCTCGTCGGAAAGGTCGACCAGGCGGCTGGGGAGCACGATGCGCGTACGCGGTGTCGCCCAGAAGACGTCGAACTGCTGGCCGGGCCTGAACCCGGCCGGGCCGGCCGTCTCGAGCGGCGCGGCGACCGTGAAGGTCTCGCCGTCGACCGATTCGAGACGCGACCGGAAGTTCACTCCCTCGCCGAGCACGAGAAACATGGGCGAGCCGACGGCGGGAAGCTCGATGGCGGTGGCAGGGGAAACCACAACAGTCATGGGAAGGTGCACCTCGCGGCAGGGGATCCGGTCGAGGCTCCTGATCGGCCGCGGGCGCCGGGACGTGAGTGTTTCGCCGAGCGAAGAGGGCTCAGGTCACCGGGACGTGACCAGACCCCGCACGGCGGCCAGGCCCAGCGCCGTACGGGGGCGGTAGGCGGTGGTCCAGAGCCCGCCGTGGGCCGCCGACACTGCCTCGTCCTGCCACGCGGCAGGGGCGGCCGGGCGGGGCTTGCGGAGCTGGTGCACCAGCAGCAGGGCCATCAGGCGGTTCGCGGTGGCCGGCTCGAAGATCTCGACGTCGAAGAGGTGGGCGCCCGCGTACGCGGCGGCCAGCAGGCGGTTGCTGGTGACCGACCGGGTGCGGGTCGGCGGCGCCACGGCGAAGCTGACCACGCCCTCACGCCGGGTCACCGACGCCCGCCAGCGCTGGATGCGTTTGGCCAGCGCGTAGTTCGGGCCCTGCTGCGGCACCAGGCTGTCGTTGATCGCCTCGCCGGCGTAGTTGGGTTGCAGCAGCCGCCCGCCCGAGAGCGCGCCGGTCACCCGGGCCCGGCGCGAACGCGACTCGAAACGCGACCTCGACAGAGCAACCGCACCCGGCGGCACCGCGAAGACATCCGTCGGTGTGGCCAGAAAGGCGAGGGCCACATCGTCGCGGCGTTCGCGCAGGCGCACAGCTAGAGCGTCGACGGCCACCGAGAGCTTCGCGTACGCCGGCCCGGGCGCGTACACGTAGTTGCCCAGCACCAGCCGCCCCTCGATGCCTTCGAGCCAGTGCGCGACGGCGCCCAGCTCGGCCAGCAGGTCGGCGCCCGGCGCGCGACCGGGCCGCACGGGGGCGATCAGGCGGCCCGCGCCCGGCACGGCCGCGACCCGCTCCCACACCCGCGGCAGGTCAACCGCGACGACCGTGCCGCCCCACGCCAGCACGGCGGGCAGCGGGCCCATCTCGGCGCCCGCGCCCAGCATGACGAGCCGCTGGTCGGAAAGGTCAAGCCAGTCCGGGTTGGCGGCGACCTCCCGTACGGCGTCGGCGCACGACTGCTCGATCACACCCGCGGCCGTCCACGCCTCCAGCCGCCGCAGCAACTCCGCGCCGCGCAGCGCCTGCCCCCGATACGGCAGCACCACCTCGGTCTCGCGAGGCGCGTCACCGTCGACCGTGATCGTCTCGAACGGCTGCGACGGCGGTGCGATCTCGACCGGCATGCGCGAGCGCACCGACGCCAGGCCGGCCGCCGCGATGTCGTACCCGTCGGGCAGGCCCGCCGACATCAACGCCCGGAACGGCCCCAGGTAGCCGCGCCGCCAGTCCGTCACGGCGAGCGTGGCGTCGGCGGCGGCGGGATCGGCCACCCGCAGGGCGTCGGCGACCACGTGCCGGCCGAAGGAAGCGCTGCTGCGACGGCCGGACTCGTCCACGGGGAAGTCGATCACGGCGAGACAGTACCCGGGTTTCTGCCTCAGCCCTCCTGCCCCGGTCTCCTGCGTTGGGTCTCCTACCCAAGGAGGATGCGGCCTCCCACCGCCGGTCGCCGGTGGGGCCCGCGGGCGGGCGATCAGGCCCCCTGACCACGCGACGCTGCGGTCATGAGATGGCACCGACCGCTCCTGGTCCTCACCGCCGCCATGGCCGCGCTGACCCTGATCACCGTCGTCGGGATCGTCGCCGACGACCGCACCCTGCTCGGCGCCCCCGTCTGGCTCAAACCGTTCAAGTTCGCGATCTCGTTCGCCGTCTACGCCCTCACGCTGGCGTGGATGCTGGCCGTGCTGCCCCGCCGCAACCGCTTCGCCGACTGGTCAGCCACCGTCATCGTCGGCGTCTCGGTCATCGAGGTCGCCATCATCACCTTCCAGGCCGCGCGCGCCCACCGCAGCCACTTCAACGACTCCAACCCGTTCGACGAGCGTCTCTGGTCGATCATGGGCACTTCGATCCTGGTGCTGTTCCTCGCGCACCTCGCCATCGGAGTGGTAGCCCTGATCCAGCGCATCCCCAACCCCGTAGCCGCGTACGCGATCCGCCTCGGACTGCTGCTGTCGCTGCTCGGCATGCTGGCCGCGGTGCCGATGGTGACCCCGCTGCAGAACCCGGGAATCGAGGGCATCTCGGGCGCCCACGCTGTCGGGGTGCCCGACGGCGGCCCCGGCCTGCCCGTCACCGGCTGGAGCACCACCGGCGGCGACCTGCGCATCGGGCACTTCGTGGGCATGCACGGCCTGCAGTTCCTGCCCCTGCTGGCGATCCTGCTGACCCGGCGAACCCGCCTGCACGAACGGGCCCGCGCCCGCCTCATCCTGGTGGCCGGCGCCGCGTACGCGGGAATGGTGGTGCTCCTGACCTGGCAGGCGTTGCGCGGTCAGCCCCTGCTGCGCCCGGACGCCCTGACCCTGCTCGCGCTGGCCGCCCTGGTCCTGCTCACGGCCGCCGCCACCCTCACCGTCCTCAACACAAACCAATCGGCAAGCGCTCCCACCGTTCTCGGCTCGAGCCAATCCGTGGGTGCTCCTGCCGCGCCCCCGCGCGCCCCGCAACCGGTCGTTCTCGGCTCGTCTGTGGGTGCTCCCGCCGTTCTCGGCTCGTCCGTGGGCGCTCCCACCGTCCTCAGCTCGGACCGGTCCGCCGACGCCCAAACCGTGATCGGGTCGCCCCCAACCGCAGACGACGTCCGGTGGAGCCCAACCGCGGCCGACGCCCAGGCGGACCCGACCGCAGCCGGCGCTCAGACCATGGTCCAGCCGAACCGGACCGCCGTCGGCGACACAGTGATCGAGCCGAACCGGACCGCCGTCGGCGACACAGTGATCGAGTCGAACCGCAGCGCCGCCCCGGCACCCCACACCGCGACCGCCTCAGACCCTGCCACCGCCGCCCCGGCCACCCGCACCGTGATCAACTCAAACCGGAGTGAACAGAGTCCCACCCACCCGGGGGGCCACCTCCCCGCTGAGGATTCTGCCGGAGAACACCGATCTCTGCCGACCTCCGACGGCGACCTGTGGACAACTCCGCGCCTGTGGACAACGCGGAAGTGATCCTGGCCGAACCGCCTAGGCTCACCGTCATGGGCTGGCTCGGACGTCTCTTCGACAAGCGGGACACCTGGGCGCGCATGATCCTGCTCGACCTCACCGGGGTGAGCTACCTGCTCTTCAACCCGGACGAGCGTTATGCGCCCACGGTGACCCAATGGGTGCTCGCCGTGCTGGCGTTTGTCCTGCTCCCGCTGCTGGGGCGCCGGCCGTTCGCCAACCTGCTCGTGCAGACCGTTCTGCTCGTCATCGCGTACGTGCTGATCGACGACATCACGATCAACCAGGTCGGCAGCAGTTGGGCGCTGGGCGAGCTGGTGGTCTGGGCCGGCCGCACCCGCACCTTCGTGGCCGGCGCCGCGCTGCTCACCGTCGTGCACGTCGCTTTCGACGTGCTGCCCGGCGACGAACGGCTCAACGACGCCATCTTCAGCCTGGTCATCCCGATCGGGCTGCCGGTCCTGCTGGGCCTGGTGGTGCGCACCTCGCGTGAGCTCAGCCGCCAGGCCGAACACCGGGCCGCCATGGAGAGCCGCGCCGCCCGGGCGGACGAGCGCAGCGCGATCGCCCGCGAGCTGCACGACGTCGTCGCCCATCACGTGGCGTCGATGGTGCTGCGGGTCGGTGTGGCGCGGCACGTGATTCCCGACATCGATCCACGGGTCGGTGAGGTGCTCGACGACGTGCACGGCACCGGCACGACCGCGCTGGCCGACCTCCGGCGGCTGGTCGCGCTGCTGCGGGACGACGGCCAGGTGCAGGACGCGACGGCCACCGCGATCGAACCGGGTTCGTTGCCTGCCGCGCTGGGCTCGGCCGTGGACACCGCGCGGCGTGCCGGGATCACTGTCGAGGCCGATGTCGACGATGCGGTGGGGGCGATTGATTCCGTACGTGGTCTGGCAGTGCTCCGCCTCACCCAGGAAGCACTCACCAATGTGGCCAAACATGCCGGACCGTCCGCGCACGCGCGCCTGCGGGTCGCCGTCGATGCGGGTGACGTGATCTGGGAAGTGTCCGACGACGGTGGTCAGGGCCCCGGGCCGAAGCCTCCAGGGGGTGGCCACGGTCTGGTGGGGATGCGCGAGCGCGTCGAGGTGCTGGGCGGTGAGCTGACCGCGGGGGCGTCGGGGCCGGGCTGGCGGGTCGCGACCGTGCTGCCCGCCCACACGGAAGCGACGGCGTGACGTGGCGGGGGTTGTGCGCGGGGAGGACGGCGTGATGCGGCGGGGTGGTTGTGCGCGGGGAGGACGGCGTGATGCGGCGGGGTGGTTGTGCGCGGGGAGGACGGCGTGACGTGGTGGAGTGCTTGTGCGCGCCGAGGACGGCGTGACGCGGTGGGGCGGTTGCGCGCGGGCACATTTGGCGTAGGGCGGCGGCTTTGTTGCGGGAACACGGCGCGATGGAGCCTGAGCGGCGTGGGTTGTGGGGCTGAACACGGCGTGTGGGGTTGCGGCGTGGGTTGTGGGCTGAGCGCGCTGTGTGGGGTTGTGGGCTGAGTGCGGCGTGGGTTGTGGGCTGAGCGTTTGGTGTGGGGGTGTGGCGTGATCAGGGTGCTGCTGGTCGATGATCAGCAACTCATCCGGGCGGGGCTGCGGATGTTGTGCGACGCGGAGCCCGACATCGAGGTGGTGGGCGAGGCCGGCAACGGGCGGGAGGCGATCACCCTGGCCGGGCGGCTGGCGCCCGACGTCATCGTGATGGATCTGCGGATGCCGGGCGTCGACGGGATCAGCGCCACCAGCCGGGTGCTGGCCGAGCGTCCGGCTACCCGGGTTCTGGTGCTGACCACGTTCGGGGACGACGACCATCTCTATCCGGCGCTCAACGCGGGGGCCTGCGGGTTCCTGCTCAAGGACGCGCCGCCGGCCGAGCTGCTCAACGGGATCCGGCGGGCTGCGGCGGGGGACAGTCCGTTCAGCCGGGACGTGCTTCAGCGGCTGGTGCGGCGGGCCACCGACGCGGGGGCCGAGCGGCCGTCGCGGGTCGAGGGGTTGACCGCGCGGGAGCAGGACGTGCTCCGGCTGGTGGGGGAGGGGCTGTCGAACACGGAGATCGCCGAGCGGCTGCACATCGGGATCACCACCGTCAAGACGCACATCACCGCGCTGATGACCAAGACCGGCAGTCCCAACCGCGTACGGCTGGCTCTTGTCGCACACCGCGTGTAGGCGCCGGCGGCTCCGGGCGTGGAAAAGCCGGAGCCCCGTGGCGGCGGGACTCCGGCTTTGTCCTCGTTACATTATCGCGGCTCACCCACTGGCGTCCCGCGATCGGGCGTGTCAGCCTTGGCGGCCGTTCCAGCGCGGGTTCTTCCGGTTGATCACGACCTGGCGGCCGCGACGACGGGTCACCACACTGCCGGGCTTGGCCTTCAGCGAGCGCAGCGAGTTCCGGACCTTCATGACGGGTTCCTCTCTTGAAGCCGTACCGGTCAACGCTCGGGGCACGGCCGGTATTTCCGTGTGCGAGCCGGGTCTTTTCCTCACCTGACCAGGGCGAACGCCGATCAGGCGGCCATGCGAATGCGCACCCTTGCCGCCGCGGCCGCCGCAGCCGTCGTCATCGTCTCCGGCACCGCCCTGCCGGCGCAGGCCGCCGTGCCCGAGGGCAGCGTCGCCGGCGCGGGTCTGCCGGGTGCGATCCCGGGCCGCTACATCGTGACGCTGAACTCGCCGGCACCCGGCACGGCGTCGGCAATGTCGGCTCTGGGCGTGGCGTCGGCTTCAGGTGGGGCGTCGGCAATGTCGGCTCTGGACGTGGCGCCGGCACCCGGCACGGCGTCGGCAATGACGGCTCTGGGCGCGGCGTCGGCTTCAGCTGGGGCGTCGGCAGTGGCGGCTCTTGGTGCGGCGTCGGCGATGTCGGTCGACGGTGGCACGACCTTTGTCGCCGAGATGAACGCAACACAGGCCCGCCGCCTGGCCGCCGACCCGGGCGTGCGCTACGTCGAGCAGGATCGGATCCTCACCGTCCAGGGGACGCAGAAGAACCCGCCGTGGGGACTTGACCGCATCGACCAGCGGGCCGTGAAGGGCACGAAATCGTTCACGCCGACCGCGGACGGCAGCGCGGTGCACGCGTACGTGCTCGACACCGGCATCCGGATCACGCACGCCGACTTCGGTGGCCGGGCCTCATACGGCTACGACGCGATCACCGGCGCCTCGGCCGCGGGCGACTGCAACGGGCACGGGACCCATGTGGCCGGCACCATCGGGGGCCAGGTCTTCGGCGTGGCCAAGAAGGTGCGGCTGGTTTCGGTACGGGTGCTCAACTGCAAGGGCGAGGGCACGCTGTCACAGGTGATCAGCGGCGTGAACTGGGTGACCGCGCACGCCGTGAAGCCGGCCGTGGCCAACATGAGCGTGGGCGGCTCGTACAGCGCCTCGCTCAACGCGGCCGTGCAGCGCTCGATCAACTCCGGGGTCACGTACGTCGTGGCAGCCGGCAACGAGAACGTCAGCGCCGGCAAGATGAGTCCGGCCGGGTTGCGCGCGGCGATCACCGTTGGCGCCGGCGACGCGTCCGACCGCCGGGCCGTGTTCTCCAACTTCGGCCCGGTGCTCGACCTGTTCGCGCCCGGCGTCAACATTCGTTCCGACTTCTACGGCAGCAACACCATGACGGCCGTGGCCAGCGGCACCTCGATGGCCTCGCCGCATGTGGCCGGCGCCGCCGCCCTGGCCCTGGACGCGTCCCCGGCCATGACCCCGGCTCAGGTTTCCGCCTACCTGGTCAAGAACGCCACCCCCGGGAAGATCAAGGACGTCAAGGGCTCGCCCAACAAGCTCCTGTTCGTGGGGGCGCCGCCGGCCAAGCCTGTGATCACGAGTTCCGCGCTCACCGTGACCGCGGGGCAGGCGTACTCGGGCAAGCTCACGCTCAAGGCAGCCCGCAACGGCGCCTGGACTGTCACGGCGGGCCGCCTGCCTACGGGCCTGACGCTGTGGCCGAGCGGCAGAATCACCGGCAAGCCGGTCGCGCCGGGCACGGCCACTGTGACGGTTCGTTTCACCGACTACGTCCCGCAGTCGGTCAGCCGCACGCTCACCGTGTCGGTCCGCAGGACCGCGCCGGTGATCTCGACGGGGTGGCTGCCGGACGGTTCGCCCGGCGACCACTACTCGCAGATGCTGACCGTCGCGGACGGACGGCCGGGCACCTGGTCGGTCGTGGGCGGGCAGTTGCCGTCCGGGTTGTCGCTGGCCGCGAACGGCTTGATCTCGGGGTCGCCGGAGGGATCGTCGAGCTTCACGGTCGCCTTCACCGACGGCTGGGGCACGCGAGCAACCGCCACCCTGACGATCAACGTCGCGTGAACACCGGCCCTGGTGTATGAGTGCGGGCGTTCCTGACGGCGGCGGAACGGGTTCGGCCCGCTCGGTGGCCGGGGGCAGGGCGCCGCCGAGCGGGACGAGCCGTCTTGTGCGTTTGTTGCCGTCCGGGCCGGCCCGGGGCGGTAGGGCCAAGATCGGACAGGCGAAAGCTACGCACGGTGGCTGTCAGCGCGCTGTCACGACCCTGTGGGGGAGCTGAAAGTGGCGGCGTACTTCTCCGCGAGGGCCGCCGTCTCCGCCAGCTCGGCCTCCACGACCGGCAGGCCGGGGGCGACGTCGGCGCCGAGTTCGGTGAGCAGTTGCCGTAGCAGGGCCTCGGCCGCGGCGGCCTGCGGGGCGACACCGGCCGTGACCACCGGTACGGCCCGTTTGCCGGCCAGCGCCTGGGCGGGCAGTTGGTCGAGCAGCACCTTGAGCACACCGGTGTAGCTGCCCTTGTACGTCGGGGTCGCGACCACCAGCACGTCGGCCTCGCGGAGCGCGGTCACGGCCTCCGCGGTCGCTGCGTCGCCGGGGGTGAGCAGGCCGGGGCCCAGGTCGCCGACCTCGATGACGGTCGGTTGGGACGAGCCGGCCAGGGCGTTCCCGACGGCGACGGCCAGCGTGGAGGTTCGGGAGCCGGGACGGGGGTTGCCGGACACGACGACGTACTGAGTCATGACTCTCCTTAGGGCAAGCGCGAGAACAAAATCCTAGTTCACCTACGGGATATGGCAAGAAATAGTGCTGACGGGCGCGGGGTGGGGCAGGTGACGAGCGTGCGGATCGAGCGGTTCGGCGGGCCGGTTCCACCCGTTCGGGCGTACGACGCGCCGGTCGGGTCTTAACCTACCTTGCACATAGGAGATATATTATTCGGGCCGCTACCGGAGGGAGAACCCCATGTCCGCGCTCGCCGTTGCCCACCCAGCCGTTCCGCGCCGCCGTCTCCGCCCCGTGCCCGACCTCGTCCCCGAGGCCGCCACGGACTCGCCCGTCACCGTGACCATCAACATCTCCGGCGCCGGGGCCGGGCGTGACCGGGTCGTCGCCGCGCTGCGTGACCTCGTGGACGCCGTGGGCCAGGCGGCGCAGGTGACCCTCTCGGATCCCGGCGGGGCGGACGGGCTGAGACTCGATCCCGGCGCCCGTACCGCGATTCGGGACGGCAAGGCGCTCGACCTCAGCCGCCTGGAGTACGACCTGCTGCTGTTCCTCGCCCGGCACCCGCGGCAGGTGTTCAGCCGCAGTCAGTTGCTCGCGCAGGTGTGGGGGCACACGCACACCACCAACCGCACCGTCGACGTGCACGTCAGCCGGCTGCGCACCAAGCTCGCCGACCCCGAGGTGGTCACCACCGTCTACGGCCTGGGCTACCGGTTGGCCGACGACTGTGGCGTGACGGTGGTCGAGCCGTGACGACGGTCGCCGTCGTGGGGGGTGGTTGTGCCGGCGTGCTGGCCACCCGCGAGCTGCTGAGCAACACCGACAGCCGGGTGGTGCTGATCGAGCCGGACGAGCCGGGGGGTGGGCTGGCCTACGGGGCGGCTCGGCCCTGGCACCTGCTCAACTCGCGAGCGGGGGCGATGAGCGCTGACCCCCGCGATCCCGGCCATTTCGCCCGTTGGGCAGAATGCTCGGCCGACGACTTCCGGCCACGGCTGGAGTATGGCCGGTACCTCAGAGCCGTCTTTTCCGACATCTCCGGTAGATCGGGAACGCGGCTCACCGTGCGCCGGTCACGTGCGGCGGGGCTGTCGGCCACCGGCGTCGTGCTGGCGGACGGCAGGGAAGTCAGGGCCGATCACGTCGTCGCGGCAACCGGCAACCCCGCCCCGGCTCAGCCCGCGGCCTGCCCCGACCACCCCGACTACGTCGCCGACCCGTGGGCCAAGGGCGCGATCGAGGCGATCCCGTCGGACGTGCCGGTGCTGCTGATCGGGGCGGGGCTGACCGCGATCGACGTGGCGCTCACGCTCACCGAGGGCGACCGGGACGCGCCGATCACCGCGGTGAGCCGCCGGGGCCAGTTGCCGCTGACCCACACGGCGGTGGCCGCCCCGCCGGTCGGTCCGGTGCTCGACGACTGCATGACGCTGCGTGACGTCGTACGGGCGGTGCGGGCCGAGGCGGCGCGGGCCGGGGACTGGCGTGCCGTGGTGGACGGCCTGCGCCCGTACCTGGACGAACTGTGGACTGCCTTCACGCCCGACGAGCAGGACGCGTTCCTGCGGCATCTGGCCCGTCCCTGGGAATGTCACCGTCACCGGATGGCGCCCTCGGTCGGGGCGCGCGTGGCCACGCTGCGTGAGGAGGGGCGCCTCGAGGTTCGCGCCGGGGGCGTCCGCTCGATGAGCGCTCCGCCCGCCGGTGGCCTGCTGGTCGAGCTCGAGGCTGGGGTGCAGTGGTTCGGCGCGGTCGTCAACTGCGCCGGTCCCGGCCGGCTGCCCGGCGCGGCCGGGTCGTTCGTCGGCGGCCTGCTCGACGCCGGGCAGGCCCGGGTCGGCCCGCACGGGCTGGGACTCGACATCGACGCGTCCGGACGGCTCGTTGCGGCCGACGGGCGGGTGCAGGGTGATCGCTGGCTGATCGGGCCGCTGCGCCGCGGGGCCAAGTGGGAGACGACCGCGGTGCCCGAGATCCGGGCGCAGGCCCATAACCTCACCATCCCGGTTGGATAATACGATTCGTGCTATGTGGGGGTGTTTGAGCAGCTCAGGGCGGTTGTGAACGAGCTTGTGGCAACCATTGCCGACTCTTGAACGTGCATAGAGAAGTGTCAATACTCCGAGGGCAAGTGGTACGCCGGATCCGGTGTACCCCCACCCCCCCTGGGAGGAACCCCGTGCTCAACCGGAAGCTGCGCCGGCCGATCGTCGGCCTTGCTGCCTGCATGCTCGTCGGCACCGGACTTGCCGCGTCACCCGCCTCGGCGGCCCCTGCCGGAGACCCCTCGTTCGCCCCCTCGGCCCTCGCCGCCAAGATCGACGCCCAGTTCGGCGTCAACGTGGCCGGCTCGTTCATCGACGACGCCGGCAAGGTGGTTGTCAACGTCACCGACGCCGCCACCGCCAAGTCGGTGAAGGCCGCCGGCGCCACCCCGCGCTTCGTGACCCGTACGGGCGCCCAGCTGGCCGCCGCGGACAACGCCCTGAAGAGCTCGCTCAAGACCCCCGGCACGGCGTTCGCCGTCGACCCGGTCAGCAACCAGGTCGTCGTCGAGGTGGACAGCACGGTCACCGGCGCCTCCCTGGCCGCCGTCGAGGCCACCGTGGCCAAGCTCGGCGACAGCGCCCGCATCGTCCGGACCGAGGGCGCGCTGAGCACGAACATCAGCGGCGGCGACGCCATCTACGCCGGTGGCGGCCGGTGCTCCCTCGGCTTCAACGTGCGCTCCGGCAGCACGTACTACTTCCTGACCGCGGGCCACTGCACCAACATCGGCTCGACCTGGACGAACGGCTCGACGACCCTCGGCACCCGCGCGGGCAGCAGCTTCCCGGGCAACGACTACGGCATCGTCCGCTACACCAACACCTCGATCGCCAAGGACGGTACGGTCGCCTCGCAGGACATCACCTCGGCCGGCACCCCGGCCGTCGGAGCCACGGTCTACCGGCGCGGTTCCACCACCGGCACCCGCTCGGGCCGGGTCACCGCCCTCAACAGCACCGTGAACTACGCCGAGGGTTCCGTCTCGGGCCTGATCCGCACCACGGTCTGCGCCCAGCCCGGCGACAGCGGCGGCCCGCTCTACTCCGGCACCACGGCCCTGGGCCTGACCTCCGGCGGCAGCGGCAACTGCTCCACCGGCGGCACCACGTACTTCCAGCCGGTCGTCGAGGCCCTGAACGTCTACGGCGTCCAGGTCTACTGACCATCGCGTGAAAAGGGGCCCCACCGGGGCCCCTTTTTCGTGCCCACCGAATCTTCAGCTGGGCCGGTCTTCAGCCGATCTTGCGGGTTACCTGAGCGGCGTATGGTCGCTCCCACCCGCGAGGAGCTTTGGTGCTGCGTTCGAGCAAGCGAGCGGCGGCCGAGCAGGCCCATGTCGATCTGGCGGAGGCCCGAGCCGACGTCCAGGCGGTCACGGCGATCATGAGCGCGATGGAAAAGGCCACGACTCCGGAGCAAGCCGTCGGCGAAGCACTGAACCTGGTTCGCGGCTTGCTCGGCTGGGCCTACGGCTCCTACTGGCAGCTCGACGCGCCCGACAAGGTGCTGCGTTTCGCCCAGGAGAGCGGCCAGGTCAACGAGGATTTCCGCCGGGTCACGCTCGAGGCTTCCTTCGCCGAGGGCGTAGGGCTGTCGGGCCGCGCCTGGCGCAGCCGGGACCTGGTCTTCGTCACCAACATCGCCGACGTCACCGACTGCGTCCGTGCGCCGGTCGCCGCCCGTTCCGGGGTGCACAGTGGTGTCTGCTTCCCGCTGATCGAGGATGACAAGGTCGTCGGGACGATGGACTTCTTCGCCACGGAGGAGCTGCATCTCTCCGAGGCCCGGCTGTCGGTGCTGCGGGCCGTCGGGCAGCTCGTGTCGGGCGCCCTGGCTCGGCTGCACGAACAGGTCCGGCAGGAGAAGGCCGCCCAGGACGTCGAGGCTGTGTCCGAGGTGATCCGCGAGCTGACCGCGTCGACCAGCCGCGACGCCGCCCTGCGGTCCGCCCTCGAGATCATCCGCAGGGACTTCGACTGGCAGTACGGCTCGTTCTGGCAGCTCGACGAGGACGAGGGCGTGCTGCGATTCGCGCTGGAGTCGGGTGACGCCGGAGCCGAGTTCCGTCGTGTGACCATGTCCGCCTCCTTCGCCAAGGGCGTCGGCCTGTCCGGCCGGACCTGGGCCCGCGGCGACCTGGTCTTCGTGGAGGACCTGGGCGAGCTGACCGACTGCGTCCGCCGGCCCGCCGCCCAGGCTGCCGGCGTCAAGTCGGGCGTCTGTCTGCCGATCAGGGTGGGCGGAAAGATCATCGGCACCATGGACTTCTTCGCGACCCGGACACTGATCATGTATCCGGGCCGCGAGAGCGCGCTCCGCAACACCGCGTTCCTCGTCGGGCAGGCGCTGGAGCGTTTCACCTCGGCCGAGCAGCTGCAAGGCGCCGGCCGCGAGCTGCTCGACTCGATCGCGGAGGTCGAGCGCAACGTCACCTCCGCGGCGGCCGTGGCCGAGCAGGGGGAGAAGCTGACGGTCGAGGCCAACCAGCAGGTCGCCGCGCTCGGCGATGCCAGCGCCGAGATCAACGCCGTGGTGCGGAGCATCCAGTCGATCGCGGCCCAGACCAAGCTGCTCGCGCTCAACGCGACCATCGAGGCGGCCCGCGCGGGCGAGTCGGGCAAGGGCTTCGCGGTCGTCGCGGGCGAGGTCAAGGAGCTCTCGACCGAGACCGAGCGGGCCACTGACGAGGTCAGCGCGAAAGTCAACGCCATTCAAGCCCGCGTCGACGCGGTCACAGCGTCCCTGGCCGAGATCCACACCGCCGTCGGGGAGATCAACCAGACCCAGCGTCTCATCAGCAGTGTTCTCACCGAACAGGTCGCCACGACCGGTGCCATCCTCAACTGAACCCGGAGCCCCCACGATGTTCACTGACCAACGCCCCGCCTGGGACCGGCTGCTCGAAGGCAACCGACGGTGGATCGAGGACCGCAGCACGGCCGCCGGTGACCGCGGCGCCTCCCGCCGCGCCCAGCTCAGCCAGTCACAGGCGCCGTTCGCCCTCGTCGTCGGGTGCGCCGACTCGCGCGTACCGGCCGAAATCCTGTTCGACCAGGGCCTCGGCGATCTCTTCGTGGTCCGCACAGCCGGTCACGTCGTCGACTCGGCCACCCTCGGGTCGGTCGAATACGCCGTTGGCATGCTCGGCGTGTCCCTCATCGTCGTACTCGGCCACGAGGGATGCGGCGCCGTTGCCGCTGCCACCGGTGTCGTCGACAACGCGGCCGTTCCGGCCGGTTACGTCCGCGACATCGCCGAGCGCATCACCCCCGATGTGCTGCGGGCCCGGTACGACGGCGCCAAGACGGCGGGTGAGATCGGTGCGCTGCACTCGCTCTACACGCTCGACCTGCTACGCGAGCGTTCGACGGTCGTCGACCGGGCAATCGGCAGCGGCGCTCTCCAGGCCGTGGCTGCCCAGTACTGCCTGTCCACCGGCGCGGTCACCGAGGTCCGCAACTCGGCCCGGCTGCTCACCGCGGTCTGACCTCAACTGACCGGCCGTCCCGGTGCCCCGCCCGGGACGGCCGGTCAGCGTGTTTCCTCGATGCGTTCCTCCCCGCGGCGGCGCAGCATTTTGAGGCCGGGCAGGCCGGCGATGGCCAGGTGCAGGTCCTCGGTCACTTCGAGCAGCTTGTGCAGGTCGGGGCCGACCTGGTCGAGCTTGCCCAGCAGCGGCATGACGTCGTCGATCAGGTGGGCCCGCAGCGCCGGGAGTTGGTCGATCATCCGGATGGCCGCGGTGACCTCCTCGGGCGAGAGTTCGTCCACGAAACGCTGAGCGATCGGGGCGCCTTTCAGAAGCGTTCCCGCGTACGCCTCCAGCAGCGCACCGGCTTCGCGGGCCGCTGCCTCGGCCTGGTCGACGACGCCCTCGGCGCGCGTGCTGACCTCGGTGGCCCGGCCCACCACGCCCGCGGCCGCATCCGACACGCCGACCGCCCGCAGCACCACCGTGTCGGCCCGCTCGCTGATCTTCTCAGCGCTGTCCACGACGACCCCGGCCCGTGAGCTGATCTCTTCGGCGCTGCCCACGACGACCCCGGCCCGCTCGCTGACCTTCTCAGCGCTGCCGACGACGACCCCGGCCCGTGAGCTGATCTCTTCGGCGGTGGTCACGACACGATCGGCCCGTGAGCTGATGGCGACCGCCTGCCCCACCACGTCGGAGGCGGCCGCCGCGATCGTGCGGGCCTCGGTGACCGTCGACTCGGCCGCCTCGACGACCGCGGACACCCGCCGGATCAAGGTCTCGGCCTCGTCGGCGAGCATCGTCACCCGGCTCACCAGCAGCTCCGTCTGGCCGAGCAGGCCGACCACCCGTACGGGAACGGTGGCCACCGCGGCCGCGGTCTCGACCACCTGGCCCACGGCGTAACGGGTGATCTCGGCCAGGGCAGACGGTGACACCAACGGGAAGCGCATCCCTCCATCATGAGGCAGAACGTCACATCCGGCCGGTAGTCACCCGTGGTGAGCGCGCGTCACCCGTACGTCGATAGTCTTTGTCAATCTCGTATGTGACGCACGCTAGGACGCACATGGGTTGGCGCGACACGGCACTATGGCAGGCGTGCGACGTACGCGAAATTGGATCGTGGCCATCGCGGTGGCCGGGGTCCTCGGCGGTGCGGGGTTGGTCGGTTTGGGCATGATGCGCGACGACTCCGACGGCAGGCCTGTCGGGACCTTCAGCGACGCGGCCAATGCGACAAACCAGACACAAGTGCCGAGGGCGCGCGCTCAGGCGGCGCCGGTCCCCACTCAGGCCGCGGAACGCGCCAAGCGGGTGAAGGCCCTCGACGCCGCGCTCAAGAAGTACGCCGCCACGGCCCCCGAGTTCTCGGTCGCCGTACTCGACCGCCGCACCGGGCAGCGCTACTCCTACCGGGGCCGCGAAAAGTACGAGACCGCGAGCGTCGTGAAGGTGCAGGTGCTCGCGTGTCTGCTGCTCAAGGCGCAGGACGCCGGCCGCGACCTCACGGAGACCGAGTTGTCGCTGGCCAAGCGCATGATCCGGCTCAGCGACAACGACGCCACCACGTCGCTGTTCGCCAAGCTGGGCCGGGCGAGCGGCCTCAGCGCCTGCAACAAGCGGCTCGGGCTGACCGAAACGAAGGTCAACAGCGCCTGGGGCCTGACCCGGACGACCGTGAACGACCAGGTCAAGCTGCTGTCGGAGCTGGTCGACACGTCCGGCCCGCTGGACGCCGGCTCGCGCAAGCTGGCCTACACGCTGATGAGCACGGTCGACGACAGCCAGGACTGGGGCGTGCCGGCCGCCGCCCGCGGCACAGAGAAGTTCACCGTGAAGAACGGCTGGCTGGCCCGCTCGACAGAGAACTACCGCTGGATCATCAACTCGGTCGGCCGGATCACCGGTCCGGGCACCGACGTCTCGATCGCCGTGCTGTCCCACGACAACGCGACCATGTCCAGCGGCATCGCCTCGGTGCAGAAGGTCGCCAAGCTCACCCGCCAGCACCTGAAGTACTGACGCGGGCCTCGCGGCGCTTGCTGATCCACGAGACCGCCTGGTTGACGATGAGGATGAGCACGACGGCGGCGACCACACCCTCCCACGGCTCGGGAAAGATCGACCCGCCCGCGACCCCGATGCCGGCGTAGACGCTCGACCACAGGGCGCACGCCGGGATGTTGGCCACCACGAACGTGCGCCACGATATGCCGAGGAAGGCCGCCGCCAGCAGCACCGGCACCCGCCCGCCGGGAATCAGGCGCGAGACCAGCAGCACCGGGATCTGGCTCTTCTGCAGGCGCTCCTTGACCGATGCGAGGTGCTCCTCGTCGCGCAGCCAGCGCAGGCGCCGGGCCAGCTGCTCGCCGCCGAGCCGGCACATCGCGTACATGACCAGGTCGCCCACGTACGCCCCGGCGGCGCCGGCCGCGATCACGAAGACGATGGTCAGCGGGTGATGCTCGTGGAAGGCCAGCGCGGCCGCGCCGCTGACGGCCGCGCCGGTCGGCACGACGGGCAGGATGGCGCCGAACGCCACCACCGCGAACAACCAGGCCAGCGCGCCGAGGGTCGCGGTCACGCGGCGGGGCCGATCGTCAGGGTCTCGCCGGGCGTCAGCACGCGCACCCGCGAGTCGGGGGCGGCCCGCTCGGCCCGGCGGGCGAAGTTCTCACCGGGGTCGCGGAACATGTGCGAACGGACGCGGGCCAGACCCATCGGCCACAGCGTGCCGTAGTGCACCGGCACCGCCCAGGCCGCCTTCGCGCGGCGCAGGGCCTCGGCGCCCGCCTCCGCGTCGAGGTGCCCGTGCGAGCCGAGCGTGGGACCCCAGCCGCCGACCGGGATCAGGGCCAGGTCGAGCGGGGCGAGGTCGCTCATCTCGTCGAACAGGCCGGTGTCACCCGCATACCACGTACGGGAGGCGCCCTCGACGACGAAACCGATGGCGATCGCGCGCTCGCGTGACCAGGGACCGCGGCCGCCGTCGTGGCGGGCGGGCACGGCCCTGACCCGTACGGAATTGACGGTGGTTTCCTCGCCGGGGGCCAGCTCGACCGTACGGGAAACCGCCTCTGAACCCAGGCAGCGGGCCACGAACGCCGCGGCGCCGCGCGGGACGATCAGCAGCGGGCTGCCGCCGAGCTTGCGCAGCGAGGCGACGTGGAAATGGTCGGCGTGCAGGTGGGACAGGAGCACGGCGTCGGGCGCCCCGGTCAGCGCGGGCGTGGGACCGGTCATGCGTCTGAGGTGGGCGACCCGATCGGTGAGCACCGGATCGGTGAGCAGGGTGGTGCCGGAGTCCTCCAGCCACACCGTGCTGTGCCCCCACCAGGTGACCGCAGTCATGCTCACGAACCAACGGTACAGAGGCGTGGGGGAGTTTCAGCCGCCACCTCTGCCGGGCACACTGTCCGCGTGACGGGACCCCGCAGCGCAGTCGTCGTGAACCCCACCAAAGTGCCCGATATGGACGCCCTTCGCCGCCTGGTCGAGGAGGGTGTCGACCGCGTCGGATGGCCCAGGCCGTCCTGGTACGAGACGACGCCCGACGATCCGGGTCAGGGGCAGGCCCGGCAGGCGATCGAGGAGGGCGCCGAGCTGGTGTTCGCCTGCGGCGGCGACGGCACGGTGATGGCCGTGGTGAGCGCGCTGGCCGGCACCGACGTGACCATGGCCGTGCTCCCGGCCGGCACCGGCAACCTGCTGGCGGCCAACCTGGGCCTGGGCGCCGACGCCGCCACCGGTGTGGAGGTGGCGATCGAGGGCGGGCGGCGGCGCATCGACGTGGGCGTGTGTGACGGCAAGTGCTTCGTGGTGATGGCCGGCATGGGTTTCGACGCCCAGATGCTGGAGGGCACGAGCGAGCAGGCCAAGAAGCGGATCGGCTGGCTCGCGTACGTGGGCGGGGCGGTCAAGCACCTGCGGGACAGGCCGATGCGGGCCCGGATCGTCCTGGACGACCGGCCGCCGATGCCGCGCCGCCCCCGTACGGTGATCGTGGGCAACGTCGGCCGTCTGCAGGGCGGGGTGCGGCTGCTGACCGAGGCCGACCCGGCCGACGGGCAGCTCGACGTCGCGATCCTGAGCCCCAACAACCTGGCCCACTGGGCGTCGCTGGCCTGGGGTGTGATCCGCCGCTCCGAGCGGGTGCCGCTGATGGAGACGTACACGGCCTCCAAGGTCGAGATCCATTCCCGCGGTACGCAACCCCGGCAGCTCGACGGCGACCTGATCGAACCGGGCCGCCATCTCAAGATCTCCGTACGGCCCCGGGCCCTGCTGCTCAGTGTCCCGCAGCCCGACGGCGACCCCGACCTCGCGTACGACGTCAGCACCGCGGCCGAGGCGGCCGAGGAACTGCGTGAGGCGGCTCGTGAGTAGCACGCAGCCGGTCCCCGAGACGCGGGACATGCGGGGGGAGGAGCTGTCGGCCGACGACGCCGTGCACGCGCTCTGGCACTACGGGCGCTGGCCGCTGCTGCGCGACGCGTTCGTGCGGTTCCGCTACGGCGACGGGTTCAGCCATGCCCGCGCCTTCGCGTTCCAGCTCTGCCTGGCCATCGTGCCGTTCCTCATCGCGCTGGCGGGGCTCGCCGCCGACCTGGGGGCCGAGGACGGTGGCCGGGTGGTCGCCGAGACCATCCTGGAACTGACCCCGGGCGCCAGCGACCCCCTCGTGCAGGAGCTGCTCGAGGACAGCGAGAGCAGCAGCGACGCGGGCGAGGTGGCGCTGACCCTGGGTCTGATCACCGGCCTGGCCGCGCTGATGACCGCGATGGCCCAGATCGAGCGGGGCGCGAACCGCATCTACGGCGTCGAGCGGGACCGGCCGGCGCTGTTCAAGTACATCCGGGCCGGGCTGCTCGCCGTGTTCGCCGGGATTCCCGCGCTGGTCGGGTTCCTGCTGCTGGTGGGCGGCCGGCCGTTCGGCGACGCGGCGGCCCGCCACTACGAGTGGGCGGCGGACCTGCGGGTGGCCTGGGATTTCGTCCGCTGGCCGCTGAGCCTGCTGCTGATCGTGGTCGCGGTCGGCCTGCTGTTCAAGTATTCGCCGCGCCGGCACCAGCCCGGTTACTCCTGGCTGCTGTTCGGGGCCGTGGTCGCGACCGCGCTGTGGTGGCTGGCCAGCCTGGCGCTGGCGGGGTACGTGCGCTTCGGCAGCAACTTCGGCGCCACGTACGGGCCGCTGACCGCGATGATGGCGTTGCTGCTCTGGGCCAACCTCACCGGCATCGCGCTGTTCCTCGGCATCGCTTTCGCGGCCCAGCTCGAGGCGGCCCGCGTCGGGGTCCCCCGGCCCGCGCTCACCGACAGGTGGGAGCCCTCTGCCAAAGGGCCCAAGCCGGCGGGAAACGGACGCGGTGTACGCGCGAAGCGCTCCGGGTAAAGGCCTGTCCGTGACGGACGACAAGCATGTGGTGGAACGCGCCGGCTGGGCGCCGGTCAGGCATTTCGCCGAGCGCAGCATCGCCGGTCTGATCGCCGTGGTGCTGGCCGGTCTCGGCTTCGGGTTGCTGGCGTTGCTCGTGCGCGGCAACTGGAGTCCCCTGCGCCGGCTCGACCAGGGGATCGCCGATGGCATGAACAGCCTGGTGGCGCCGCACGAGGCGGCCGTAAAAGTGATCACCACGATCACCTCGCTGGGCGGCCGCGGGGTGCTGGTCCCGCTGGTCGCCATGGCGGTGCTGTGGCTGTTGATCCGCCGCCGCCCTCGCCTGGCGATCTATCTGGCGGTCACCGGGCTCGGCGCGGCGGTGCTCGACCCCTCGCTCAAGGCCCTGGTCGGGCGGGTCCGCCCGGTGGTTGCCGACCCGGTCGCGTTCGGCGGCGGCAACAGCTTCCCGAGCGGGCACACGCTGGGCGCGACGATCGTCTGGGGCTCGCTGGCCCTCGTGCTGCTCTCCGCCACGCGCGGGCGCCGGAAGGGCTGGATCCTGACCGTGGCCGCCCTGATCATCGTGGCCGTCGGGCTGAGCCGTATCGCCCTGAGCGTGCACTTCCTCTCCGACGTGCTGGCCGGCTGGCTGATCGGCCTGGCCTGGATCAGCGTCACGGCGTACGCGTTCCGGGTGTGGCGCCGCGAGGCCGGTCGTCGCGTCCCGTCCGTCACCGAAGGCCTGGAACCGGAGGCCGCGGGGGACCTGGCGCCCGCGCCGGCCGAGGAGAGGGTGCTGCCCCACCCGTGGGCCAAGGGGGCCGAGATCCTGGTCGGCTGGGTGTTCACCTTCGG
This sequence comes from Paractinoplanes brasiliensis, assembly GCF_004362215.1. Taxonomy (NCBI): domain Bacteria; kingdom Bacillati; phylum Actinomycetota; class Actinomycetes; order Micromonosporales; family Micromonosporaceae; genus Paractinoplanes; species Paractinoplanes brasiliensis. The sequence continues at coordinate 5,393,863 of NZ_SNWR01000001.1, forward strand.
CGTCCTTTACTTCGTCGGGTACGCCCTGACGAAGTGGACGCCCGGCACCGGGTTCGGCGCGTGGGACGAGGGAGTGAACCGGTGGCTGCAGACCTTCCGCACCGAACGGCTCGACCACCTGAGCTGGCTCGCCTCCAAGGCCGGCGACACCCACGCGATCCTGATGGTCTGCCTGGTCTTCTGCCCGCTGGCGCTGGCCCTGTGGCGGCAGTGGCGGCCGGTCGTGTTCATCGTGCTGACCATGGCGGGGGAGCTGACCCTGTTCCTGAGCAGCTCCGCCGCCGTCGGGCGCCCGCGTCCGCCGGTCGAGCAGCTGGACGGCCAGATGCCGACCTCGTCGTTCCCGTCGGGGCACATCGCGGCCACCATGTGCCTGTGGGTCGCCATCGCGGTCGTCGTGATGCCCCGCGTACGGCAGTGGTGGCGCTACGCCTTCCTGGCCCTCGCGGTGCTCATGCCGGCGATCGTGGCGCTGTCCCGGATGTATCGCGGCATGCACCACCCGACCGACGTGCTCGGGGCGACGCTGCTGACGGCCTGCTGGGTCGGAGCCCTGTATCTGATCCTGCGGCCCGCTGAACGGGCCGAGACCGTCAGCGAGGCCGCCGAACATGCGCAGGCCGTGCATCATGAGCAGCACCGGCCGGTCGCAGCCTGAACCCGGACGGTTTCCCCGCCATCGACCGGGAGCGAGTCATGACCCTGCGTTTCATGACGTGGAACATCAAGACCGGCGGGAAGGGACGCCTCGACGCGATCGCCACGGTGATCCGCCGGGAACGTCCCGACCTGCTCGCCCTGCAGGAACTGCGCGGCTTCGAGCGCGACGACGGCCGGGTGATGAGCGAGCTGGCCGACACCGTCGGCATGATGCCGCACCTGGCCCGCTCGTTCCTCGGGCAGCCGGTCGCCGTCCTCGTCCGGCCACCCCTGCGGATCACCGGCCGGGCGGTGGTGCGGTTCCGGCTGCATCACGCGGCGGCGGTGGCCACGGTCGCGACCCCGGACGGCCCGCTGCGCGTGGTCAGTGCTCACCTGAACCCGTTCTCGCCGTACCGCCGCATGCGTGAGGCGGTGTGGCTGGCCGCGCGTTACCGGCCCGACGAGATGCCCACGATCGTGGCCGGCGACCTGAACGGCCTCGACCCTGGCACCGACCACACCGCGACCCTCGCCCCGCAACCCGGCTTTCTGCGGGCGCGTCACCTGGCCGCGGACGGCACGGCCGACACCCGGGCGCTGGCCGCGTTCCTCGACGCCGGATACGCCGACCTGTGGAAAGTGGCCGGTTCGGGCTCGCCGCTGACCGTGCCGACCACCCGCGGCGGCGGTCGCGAGTTCTCCCGGATGCGCCTCGACTACGTGCTGGCCGGTCCCGGGATCGCCGCCGGGGCGACCGGCATGACCGTGATCCGCGGTGACGAGACCGAGTTCGCCTCAGATCATTACCCCGTACGCGTCGATTTGCCGTAGATGATCGATTTGATTGGGGCGCGCTGATCGCTATCATCAGCGACGGCCGCACTCGGAAGCATTTCAGTGAGGGAGTGCGCGAAACCGGAGGCGTTCGATGGCAGATCAGCGCTTCGCGGTGATTGTGGGGGTCAATGACACCCGCACCCGCCTGCGCTTCGCCGAACGAGACGCCGAGGCCGTCCACGAGCTGCTCGAGCTCGAGGGCTTCGACGCGCGGCTGTTCACAGGCCAGCATGTCACTGCGAGTGATGTCAAGGCTGCGCTGCGCCAGATCGCGACGCGCGCCGACAAAACGGATCTCCTTGTTGTCTATTTCGCCGGGCGCGCGATCACTCCTACGTGGAGTCGGGGCGCGGAAACCTATTTGGTCACTCCCGATCTGGACGAATCCGCCCTTTCCGTCAATCCCGATTCGGGGCTGCGGATGGCGTTTCTCGAGCGGGACGTGCTCGAGTTCTTCGCCGGCACGGCGATGCTCGTGGCCGACGCCGCCGGCCCCTCCGGGTTCCTGGGGCCGCAGAGCCACCGGTACGCCGCCCTGGTCTCCTGCGCGGAGGACGCCGCGGAACGGGAGACCCCCGTCGTCGGGCACGGCGTGCTCACCGCCCACCTGCTCGCCACGCTGCGCCGGCAGCCGCACATCACGTTCGGCGAGCTGACCCGAGCCGTACGGGCGCAGGGTCTGTCCCCGCTGGTCACGGGGCCGTCATGGGCCGAGGACGTGGTGCTGGTCGGCGCCGCCGGCGCCCCCGCCCCGGCTGTGCTGCCGCTGGCCAACCCGCTCGACGCCGCGACCGGCGAGATCGGGCAGCTGATCCGGCGGCTCTCGCAGCACGCCCGCATGCCCCGGCACGCCGCCCCGCGTTCGACCGGCACCCGTGCCGACGCCGGGGTCGCCGCGCCCTCCCGGGTCGAGTACGTGCGCGCGGCCACCAAGGCCCACTCGACGGCCCTGCTCGAATACACCTCCGGCGGGTTCCAGCCGATCGACTCGAGCAAACGGTTCGACCTCGAAGCGATCCGCCCGATGCTGCGGTTCCCGCCCGGCGCCGACTGGTTCGGGCACACCGCCCACGACGACCACCGCACGGTGCTGTGCGTGCCGCTGCGCCACGCCGAGGGCCGTTCGCTGCTGCTGGCCCTGGTCGACCCCGCGCCCGAGCTGCTGGGACTCGGCCAGCCCCTGGCCAAAATCCTCGAAACCGTCTGGCGTACGGACTTCGCGGCAGCCCCCGACGAGGCCGAGATCGAAGTGCTGACCGCGCTGCGCGCGGCGTTCGGCCGGCTGCCCCGCGCGCTGTTCGAGGACTGCTTCGAGCTGTACCGCCGGGTGCTGGAGTCGTACAGCGTGGTCTTCCAGCCGGTGATCACGCTCGGCAAGACCGCCCGGCGGATCGAGGTGCACAGCTACGAAGCGCTGGCCCGGCGCTCGGCCTCCGACTCCCGGGCCCCGGTCGCGATGCTGCGGCTGGCCGAGGTGTGGGGCGACCGGTTCGTGGTCGAACGCGACAAGGTGATCCTGCGGATGGCCCTGCACACGTACGCCCGCGCGCACGCCGAGGGCCCGTGGGCCCAGCCCAAACCCCTGTCGATCAACGTCGCCGTGCGCTCGCTGCTCAGCGACGCGTACGTCGAGGTGCTGCGCACGGCGATCGCCGAGCTGGGATTGGAACCGGCGGCGATCACCTTGGAGATCTCGGAGCAGGACCCGATCGAGCCCCGCCGCGGCGAGCAGTGGGCCGAGGCGCCGCACGCGTACTTCCACAAGCGACTGGCCGCGATCGCCCGCGACGTCGGGGTGGCGTTCGCCGTCGACGACTTCGGCGAGGGGTACGCGTCGCTGTCGCGGATGGCCGAACTGCCGCTCACCCAGATCAAGGTGGACCGGGCCATCCTGCACCACCCACTGGCCGCCAAGGAGCTGTCACTGGTGATGGACACCGCCCGGCACGCCAGCCACGCGCCGCGGGTCGTCATCGTCGAAGGCGTCGACGACGAGTCCCCGCTGACGCTGCGTGAGATCTACGAGCAGCGGATCCGGCACGTGCAGGGCTACATCACCCAGCAGCCGGCCCGGCCCGGCCTGAGCCGGCTCGAACCCGAGGTGTGCGAGCGCATCGCCGCCCTCGTACGCGGGGACGACGAGCATCGCGGCACCCTCATGACCAGGCCCCGGGCAGCCGGTGACCTACCGATGCAACGCGGCGCCTGACACCCCGGCGGCTTCCACCGCGCGGACCCGTCCCGGACGCGGCGTAGGCTGTAGGCCGTTCGCCGGGCACCCTCCGGTCCGTGACGTCGTCACCAGAGCCCGCGAACTACCGCGACAGCGGGGATGGGAACACGGGTGCGGATAACACCAGCCGACATACACAACCGGGTCTTCGGGAAGTCGCCGCTCGGCAAACGCGGCTACGACGAGGAAGAGGTCGACGGCCTCCTCGACGAGGTCACCCAAGAAATGATCCGTCTGCTGGAGGAGAACGAGCGGCTGCGGCAGCAGTCCGGCCGCGAGCCCGCCCCCCAGCCCGGACCAGACCTGCGTGGCGAACTCGCGGCGGCCGGCGAACGGCTCGACCGGGCCCGCCGGGCCTACGACGGGGCGGAACGCCGCGCCCGCGAGACGCAGCAGCAGCTCGCCGCGGCCCGGCGCGCCGCCGCCGAGGCACCCGCGCTCGCCGCCCCCAGCGGCTCCGACGTCCAACGCGTGCTGGCCATGGCCCAGCGCACCGCCGACGACCACATGCGCGACGCCGAGCGGGAGTCGGCGACACTGCTGGCCGAAAGCCGGGAACGCTCCGACCAGGTGATCCGCGAGTCGATCGCCAAGGCGGAAGCGCTCGAATCGGACGCGCGCCGCGACTACGACCGGTCGATCGCCGGCGTCGAAGCCGACCGCCGCCGGGCCCTGGCCGACATCGAAGGCCTGACCACCCTGGCCGGGCAGTACAGGGCCGGCCTGATCGAGCACATGGCCCGTCAGCGATCCTTCATCGACAGCGCCGGCCCGGACGCCTAACGGTTGAACCGTTCGCGGCGCACGGTGGGCTTCTTGCCGCGGATGGTGCTCTTCTGCAGCGACCGGATCACCCTGTCGGCCTCGGCCTCGGGCACCTCGACCAGCGCGAACCGGTCGGTGATCTGGATGGCGCCGACGTCGCGGGCGGGCAGCCCCGACTCGTTGGTGATGGCGCCGACCAGGTCCTGCGGCCGCAGACCGGCCCGGCGTCCCAGCCCGACGAACACCCGGGTCAGGTCGTCGCTCGACGACCGGGACCGGCGCTCGTTCGGGTAGCGGGCACCCGTGACCGGCTTGCCCCGGTCGCGTTCCCGGGGCGGCATCGCCGTCGGGATCTCGGGCTCGTCGACGTCACCGCCGTTCGCGTCGTGCAGCAGCTTCAACCCGGCCAGCGCCACCTGCTCGAGGTCGGCCTCGTCGGTGAGCAGATCCAGGATCGGGCGGAACCGCTCCAGATCCTCGTCCTCGTCGGCCAGGGTCTCGCGCACGGTCGTGCGAAGCAGCTCGAGGCGCCGGGCCCGCAGGTCGGTCACGGTGGGCAGTTTCTCGGGGGTGATCCGCTGCCCGGTGAGGCGTTCGATGGCCTTGAGCATCCGCTGCTCACGCGGCTCGGCCAGGGTGATCGCGGCGCCCTCGCGCCCGGCCCGGCCCACCCGGCCGATGCGGTGCACGTAGGCCTCGGGCGCGGCCGGGACGTTGTAGTTGATGACGTGCGTCAGCAGGTCCACGTCGAGGCCGCGGGCGGCGACGTCGGTGGCCACCAGCAGCTCGGTGCTGCCGCCTCGAAGCCGGCCCATGACCCGGTCACGCTGGTCCTGGCTCATGCCGCCGTGCAGCGCCTCGGCCCGGTAACCCCGGCCGTTGAGGCTCTGGGTGACCTCGTCGACCTCTTCCCTGGTGCGGCAGAAGACGATGGCCGCCTGCGGCGCCTCGACGTCGAGCACACGGCCCAGGGCGGCCGTCTTGTGCGCCCGCGCGATCAGGAACGCGCTCTGGCGCACGCGGGGCAGCGCGTCGGCCTGCGTGGTGTCGCGGCCCATCCGGATCCGCAACGGCTCCCGCAGGTGCCGGCGGGCGATGGCGTCGATCCGCGGCGGCATCGTGGCCGAGAACAAGACCGTCTGCCGGGTCTCGGGCGTCTCGGCCAGGATCGCCTCGATGTCCTCGGCGAAACCCATGTCGAGCATCTCGTCGGCCTCGTCGAGCACGACGGCCCGCACCTCACCGAGCTGCAGCGTGCCCCGCTCGATGTGGTCGAGCACCCGGCCCGGCGTGCCGACCACGATGTCGACGCCGCGCTTCAGCACCTGCAGCTGCCGGCTGATCGGCTGCCCGCCGTACACCGGGAGGACCCGGACACCCAGTTCGCGCCCGTAGCGGTGCACCGCCTGCGAGACCTGCTCGGCGAGCTCGCGGGTCGGCACCAGCACCAGCGAGGCCGGCCCGCTCCGCGCCCCCGGCTCGAGCGTCCGCGGTGCCGGTCCGCTCTGCGCTTCTGGTCCGCTCTGCGCTTCTGGTCCGCTCTGCGCTTCTGGTCCGCTCTGCGCTTCCGGCCCGAACCTCTGCAGCAGCGGCAGCGCGAAGGCGGCGGTCTTGCCCGTGCCGGTGGCGGCCTGCCCCACGAGGTCATGCCCCGCGATCAGCGGCCGGATCGCCTCGCGCTGGATCGGGGTGGGTTCCTCGTACCCCAGACCACTCAGCGCGCGAAGCAGTTCCGGCCGCAGTCCGAGCGCGGCGAAGTCCGCAACAGCATCCAACTGGTCCTCATCCATCCCCACAGGATACGAAGCCCGCCCCGCCGGGGTGACGATGACCTGCCTCGCCGCCGTCAGCCCGCCCCGAACACGTTCGATGCCCACCGCGATCGCCACGACGACAACCCCACTTCGCACCTCCGGGCGGGTGCCGTCCGAGGCTCAGCGCGACAGGAGAAACGGGGCCAGGACCTCACGGACCCGGACGTCGACGGCGCTGGTGTCAGCGCCCCCGGTCGAGTTGCTCCACGTCCACCACGCTGCGGGAGAAGGCCTAGTCGAGCTTGGTGCCCGCGTCGAAGGCGAAGGCGGTCACTGGCAGCCGCTGAAGCCCCGAGACACCGTCGTTGACCAGACCCGAGGACAGCCCCGACAGGATCACCACCAGAACCGCGACAAGGGCGACGACGCTCCCTATGAGCGTGAACCGTCGGCGCGCGAAGCGAAGCTCGCGCAATGCCAGGAACGTCGATCCTCCTCCCGGGTTATGACTCGATTGGCTGACCGCGACGGCCACTGCAATGCTGTTGTCGTAGCGCAGTCGGCGGCGGCATCGCGGCGAGCGATCACCCATGCCCCGCACCCCGACCGTCACTTGCCATCCGGCGAGGTGGCATTCGACCTCTTCGGAAGCACTCCGACGCTGAGCTCGCGTCTCACCGACTTCGGTGCAGTCAGTCGGCAAATTCATGCGCCGGCGCAAAGCAAGGGCGGACAAAAGCGCCCACGCAAAAGTCTGGTGGGCGCAGGCGCCCACCAGACTAGAATCGACGCGACACAAGTGAACAAAAACCAGGTTCTTGATCTCTAACCCCGCAGTTCAAGAAGCCTGCTCCCCGCGCACGCGGGGATGATCCCCATAATTCGCGCCTCAGGTACACATTTAAGGGCTGCTCCCCGCGCACGCGGGGATGATCCGGCCGAGCAGCGCGTCCGGGTCGCCAGGCTGGCCTGCTCCCCGCGCACGCGGGGATGATCCCGGCATCGTGTGGTACTACCGGGACAACGCAGCCTGCTCCCCGCGCACGCGGGGATGATCCCCATCGGGTGATCGCCCCGGTTGAGGCGATGGGCTGCTCCCCGCGCACGCGGGGATGATCCGACATCGGACCCGTCTGATGAGCTCCTGGGAAACTGCTCCCCGCGCACGCGGGGATGATCCCTCGGGGCTGGAGACAGGTTGGTTCACGGTGCGCTGCTCCCCGCGCACGCGGGGATGATCCGTGCTGCTCGACAGCAGCGTCGGGTCGATCGCCCTGCTCCCCGCGCACGCGGGGATGATCCGGAGTACCCCGACCTGCCGTGGATGGAGCCGCGCTGCTCCCCGCGCACGCGGGGATGATCCCGAGCGCGGCCAGCAGCCCCCGCGACTTGTTCACTGCTCCCCGCGCACGCGGGGATGATCCGTAGTGCGTCAGGAACTCGTCCAGGGGAATGGACTGCTCCCCGCGCACGCGGGGATGATCCGCCTTCATCTACCTACCCCCGACCAGCCCCATCCTGCTCCCCGCGCACGCGGGGATGATCCGTCGCCGCCCAGCGGACAACTCCGTCGGACTCCTGCTCCCCGCGCACGCGGGGATGATCCCTCGGCAACCGCGACGACGAGATGGCCCGCCACCCTGCTCCCCGCGCACGCGGGGATGATCCGACTGGGGCCTCTACCTGGGCGGCTGGGGCCTCCTGCTCCCCGCGCACGCGGGGATGATCCGTACGGGCCGTTGCCGGGGTGGGCATGGATGGCCTGCTCCCCGCGCACGCGGGGATGATCCGTGACCACCGCCCCCGCGACCCCCAGCCGGTTCCTGCTCCCCGCGCACGCGGGGATGATCCCGGCGGCGGCATCACGGCCGCGCAGTCGACGACCTGCTCCCCGCGCACGCGGGGATGATCCCTGCGGCTGCTCGATGACCCGATGTACGCGATGCTGCTCCCCGCGCACGCGGGGATGATCCTGACCATGGCCATGCAGGATTACGAGCTGGACGCTGCTCCCCGCGCACGCGGGGATGATCCCGTGACCTGCGCGAGCCTGCTCACCCTCACCGACTGCTCCCCGCGCACGCGGGGATGATCCCGTGCCGGCCATGAACGGCTCGCCGGACTCGGCCTGCTCCCCGCGCACGCGGGGATGATCCGTCTCGATCGCGCCTACGGTCCCGTACATCTGCCTGCTCCCCGCGCACGCGGGGATGATCCCGGGAACAACTACATGCAGGGCGCCCACCTGTGCTGCTCCCCGCGCACGCGGGGATGATCCCGTGCCGGACCGCGGGTACAACGACGTGCCGCACTGCTCCCCGCGCACGCGGGGATGATCCGGAAAAGGACCTTAAGGTTGCCCTTGCGATCAACTGCTCCCCGCGCACGCGGGGATGATCCGGCGTCGAGGGCGCCGGCGACGACGGTTTGGATCTGCTCCCCGCGCACGCGGGGACTTTGAACCCGAACCGCGTACGCCGGGGATTTCGTCCGCGCGGGCCGCTCATACCGGTCCGTTTTGTTTCGCTCGGGTGAGGGCGCAAGCTAGCCCTTGCTTTCCTGCCTGGAGGGCGGCGGACGTGACCGTTCCGGCACAGGCAGTCGTTGCGACACATGAGCAGGTTGAATGCCGGCGGTGATGGACCTGGCCGAACCCGACCACCATCCCGGCGCTTTCGTGCGTCCCCGCCGAACAACACGACGCCTGGCAAGTACGGCTATATGCCGCGGAGGTCGAGTTCGCCGCACGGGAGTACGGTCTTGAGCTGCAGGGCCGCGTGGGCGGCGGGAGGCGCGTACGACGTTCACCGTGGGTCTCAGGGCACGACGATGACCGTCCGTCCCGCGGCGTGGCCGGCGGCGTTGTGTTCCTGCGCGGCGGACGCGGCGGCCAGCGGGAACGTGTGCTGGACAGGGATTCGCAGGATGCCCTTGGTGTACAGGGCAGCGGCCTCGCGGAGCGCGCCCAGCATGTCGGTGGCCTGGTAGGACACTTGGGCCCCGTGTTGCCCAGCGGTGAAGTCCGCGATGGACAGCACCTTGGCCGGGTTGCCGGTGAGTTCGATGCAGGCGGGGATGACGCCGGCGCCCGAGATGTCCAGGGCGGCGTGGACACCGTCGGGCGCCAGCTCGCGGATCCGGGCGACAAGCCTTTCCCCGTACGTGGTGGGCACCGCCCCCAGGCCACGCAGGTACTCCTGGTTGGCCGTTCCGGCCGTGCCGATGACGGTGATGCCCCGGTTCGCCGCGATCTGGACGACGGCCGTGCCGACCCCGCCGGAGGCGCCGCTGACCAGCAACGTCTGGCCCGGTTGGACACCCACCTGGTCGAGGACGCGCAACGCCGTCTCGACGGGGATCGGGTAGCCGGCCGCCTCCTCGAACGACATGCCGTCCGGCATCGGCGCCCAGACGTCCAGCAAGGCGTGCTCGGCCAGCACTCCCTGACCGATCCCGAACACCGCGTCGCCGGGCCGGACGTCGGTCACTCCCGCGCCGACCTCGTCGACGATGCCGGACGCGTCGGTGCCGGTGCCGCTGGGCAACGCCACGTCGAACATCTGGCGCAGATGACCGGCGCGGATCTTGCTGTCGAGGCCGTTGACGCCGACCGCCCGTACGGCAATGCGAATTTGACCTTCCCCGGGGTGTGGCTCGTCGACGTCGTCGAGCGTGAGGACCTCCGGCGGGCCGTACCGGTGGAATCGGATCGCCTTCATGATGTGCCTTTCCGGGTGATGAGGAGGTCGTGGTCCGCGCCGGCGGCGGCCCACTGCTGGAGTACGGCGAGGTATCCGAGGGGTCCACGGCCGTACTGGCCGCTCATGACGGTCGGCCTCGGGGCGTCGAGTTTGCCCTCGTTGTTGTAGTAGCTCGGGGTGCATTCGGCCTCGTAGCGCGAGCGGTCGACGTGCACCCGGGCCAGCTCGCCGGCCCAACGCTGCTCTGCCTCGGGCGTGACCTCGGCGACCGTGACGCCGTCGCGCAACAGCCGGGCGATCAGAGCCGCGACGTGTTCGGCCTGGCGGGAGGTGACGTGCGGGATGTTGGTCGAGATGGCGGCCTGCTCGACCCCGCCGAGCAGGTAGAGGTTGGGGAAGCGGCTGGTCATCATGCCGTGCAGGCTGCGCATCCCGTGCTGCCAGTGCTCGGCCAGCGACACCCCGTCCCGCCCGGTCAGGTCGTAGCCGCCGGCCTCGTAGGTGTAGGCGTTGGTGTCGAACCCGGTGGAGTAGATGATCAGGTCGACCTCGTACTCGACGCCGCCGGCGACGACCCCGTCCTCGGTGAGGTGATCCACCCCGCGGCCGTCGGTGTCGACCAGCGTGACGTTGGCGTTGTTGAACGCCGGGTAGTAATCGTCGCTGAACAGCGGCCGCTTGCAGAAGTAGTCGTACCAGGGCTGCAGCGACGTGGCGGTGGCCGGGTCGTCGACGATGTCGGCCACCCGCTGCCGGATCTCTTCCATCTTCGCGAAGTCGACGGCCTGGATCGCGGCGAGGTCGGGGGCGGCCGCCGCCACCCGCCGGCCCATCCGGGTGGCCTCGTCGTCGATGAGGTCGGCCTCGACCGGCAGGCCGGACATGAGCTCGACGAAATGGTCCATGCGCTTGCGCTGCCAGCCGGGCTCGAGGCCGCGGAACCAGTCAGCGTCGGTCGGCCGGTTGTTGCGGGCGTTGACGATGGCCGGGGTGCGCTGGAAGACGTACACCTGCCGCGCGCTGCCGGCCAGGGCCGGCAGGATCTGGATGCTGCTGGCGCCGGTGCCGATCACCGCGACCCGCTTGCCGGCCAGCTTGTCCAGGTTGCCGCCCCACCCGCCGCCGGTGATCCGATAGTCCCACCGGCTGGAGTGGAAGGCCTGCCCCCGGAAATTCTCGATCCCCTTGATTCCCGGCAGTTTGGGCCGGTTCAGCGGGCCGGTCCCGATCGTCACGAACCGTGCGTGCAGCACATCCCCGCGATCGGTGGACACCACCCACCGGGACAGCTCGTCGTTCCAGGCGACCTGGGTGACCGTCGTCCCGAGCAGGGCCCGCGAATAGAGGTCGTAGTGCCGTCCGATCGCGCGGGCGTGTTCCAGCATCTCCGGGCCGCCGGCGTATTTCTCCGTCGGCATCGTTCCGACCTCTTCGAGCATCGGCATGTAGATGTACGACTCCATGTCGCAGCGCACGCCCGGATACCGGTTCCAGTACCAGACCCCGCCGAAGTCGCCGGCCTGGTCGACGATCAGGAAGTCGCGCACCCCGGCCTCGTCGAGCCGGGCCGCCATCGTCAGCCCGGCCCAGCCTCCACCGAGGACGAGCACGTCCACGTCGGCGAACCGGGCCTCGCGCGGCCGGCCGCCGGGACTGGACTCCAGGTAGGGATCGGCCGCGAAGTCCGCGTAGTCACCGCTCACGTCCAGGTATTGCGTGTTGCCGTCGGGTCGCAGGCGCTTGTCCCGCTCCTGCCGGTACTTCTGCCGCAGCCGTACGGGGTCGAACTCCATGACGCCCCTCCTGTGTTGTCTCGGCGTGACATCAAACTACACATGATGTCCCGACGCGACATCATGTTAGGCTGATGTCGCGACGTGACATACGACACCCGTACGAGGAAAGGCCGGTCAGCCCATGAGCAAGGCCCAGCGAGCGCAGGTCGACGCGATCCTGCGACAGCCCAGGCCCGCACCGCGGAATGTGGAAGAGATGCGTGCCGGGTTCGCCGCGGCGCAGGCCCGCAACCCGGTGCCGGACGGAATCCGTACGTCCGAGGCCACGCTCGGCGACCGCCGTGTCCTCGTGGTGGAGCCGATCGGCGAGCAGCGGCCGGGAACGATCCTGTACTTCCACGGGGGCGCCTGGATTCTTGGCGCACCGGAGACGGCGCTGCCGCTGACCGGCGCTCTCGTGGCGCGGACGGGTATGCGGGCGATGAGTGTGGACTATCGCCGGGCGCCGGAGAACCCGTACCCGGCGGCGGTGGACGACGGCGTGAACGCGTACCACGAACTGCTCCAGAGTCAGGATCCCGCGCGTATCGCCCTGGTCGGGGACTCGGCCGGGGGTTCGCTGGCCGTCACGACCGCGCTGCGGGCACAGGAGTCCGGGCTGCCCGCCCCCGCGGCCGTTGTCGCCTTCTCCGGCGCCTTCGACCTGACCCTCAGCGGCGAGAGCATGACCACCAAGGCGGGCCTCGACCCGACCTTCACGCGTGAGATGCTGACACCGCTGACCGGCATGTACTGTGGCGGCCAGGATCTGCGGGACCCGCACCTGAGCCCGGCCCTGTCGGCGGACCTCACCGGGTTCCCGTCGATGCTGCTGCAGGCGGGCACGAACGAGGTTCTGCTCGACGACTCGGTGCGCCTGGCCGCCCGGGCAATCGCCGCCGGCGTGGACACCGTCCTCGACGTCACCGCCGAGGTTCCGCACGTCTTCCAGGCCTTCGCGGGCATCCTCGACGAGGCCGCGCACGCCCTCGACCGCGCGGCCCTGTTCCTGGCCCAGCGTCTGCGCTGAGCCGCGCCCGGCGTTGTCACGACGAGTCATCAAGGCAGGTACCCTGACGCCATGCCCCGGTGGGAACACGGCAGTGAAGAGCGGATGAAGCAGGCCGCCATGGAGCTGTTCGAGGAACAGGGTTTCGAGGCCACCAGCGCGGTGCAGATCGCGCAGCGCGCCCGCGTCACGACCCGTACGTTCTTCCGCTACTTCCCCGACAAGGAAGAGATCCTTTTCGCCGACGCGAACGCCCTCAACGAGGCGCTCGTGCGGGAGCTGCTGCAGATTCCCGACCTCACGCAGCCGCTCGAGGCGGTGGCTCGGACCCTGGCCGGTTACGACTGGGAGAAGCTCGGCTCGCGAGAGGTGCTGCGCCGGCGGGCCGAGATGATCGCGTCGAACCCCCGGCTGCTGGAACGCGACCTGATCAAGCAGCATCAGATGGCCGACGGGTTCCGCCGGGTGCTGTGCGACCGCGGGGTCGAACCCGACGTCGCCGAGCTCGCCGCCGCCACGGGCAGCCAGATCTTCCGTACGGCCTATCGCAAGTGGCTGGAAGGCGCCGGCGACGCCGACCTGGCGACGGTCACCGAAACCGTGATGGCGCTGCTCGTCGCCATCGTGCCCCAGGCCCCGGCCACCCGGCGACGCTGATCCCCGCCGGCCCGCAGGCCGGCGCCCTTCACACCTTCGCGGGCCGGAGTCTGCCCGGATGACCTTCGCCTCACTGCGGGCGGGTTGACGTCGCGTCGTGACATCACTTAGTCTGATGTCACGACGCGACATCGGCGTCGTTCTCTCCTCGCCCCATTTTCCAGCAAGGGAGGAAACGGTGCCGGAACACAATCTCAGGAACTTCCCGTGGGGGAAGGTGCTCATTTCCCTCTCCGCGGCGGGAACGGGCATCGGTGTTTTCATCGCGGACTGGAACGAGTCACACATCTACAACCCGGCCTGGCCGCCGCACGCGAAATTCCACAACGCGCAAACCATGAGCATGGGTGTCGCGCTCGCGCTGGTGGTCCTCTATTACCTGTGGAAGCCGGCCCAGTCGCGGGCAACCCTGGCCACCGGCGCGGTGGTCGCGAGCATCTACGGCCTGACCCAGCTGTCCGTCGCTTTCTATCCGGGCGTCTCCAGCGTCGACCCGCCCGGCGAGAACACCTGGCCACAGCTGCTGACCACCCTGCCCAGTCTCGGATTCGTCCTCGGCGGCTATCTGCTGGAACGCCGCCGCCTCCACACCCTCCCGTACGCCCACTCCACCTCGCGCAAGGAGCAATGACCATGATCCTCGAAATCGCCCAGATATTCGTGCAGCCCGGTCGTGAGAAGGAATTCACCGAGGCGCACGTCACCGCCATTGAGGCCGTCGGGCCGCCCCCGGGAACGCTTTCCGTCCGCCTCACCCAGGGGGTCGAGACCCCGACGAACTTCATCCTCCTCGCCGAATGGACCGACCTCGCGGCGCACGAGCGTTACCGCGAGACCGAGCAGTTCGCGCAATGGCGGGCGGCGATCGCTCCGTACGTCGCCGGCCCCGCGGCCGTCCAGCACGTGCACGTCGTCGCCTGATTCCCTATCGAGGATTTGTTGTCAAGCGTGGGTTGGCTTGACGGTCCGTGACTGGGCCGTGGAGGATTCGTGTGGGGAAGGTCGCCTCGTTCGTACGCCTTGAGCGTCTTTTCGATCATGTCCCGTGAGGGCTTGTTGAGGGGCCTTCCCCGCCCTGCTGTTCTTGTTGCTGCGCCGCCGTCGGCGGATCTGTTCGGTCACGGTCCATTGCTCGGCGATGAGTTGTTTCGCCTGTTGTCCGGTGACCGGGGTGCCGTCGACGTCGCAGATGACGTAGGGCATCCGGCGGCGCATCACGGTCCAGAGCCGTTCGGCGAGCCTGCCGGCGACCACACAGCTGGCTTTGAGGTGTTCGGCGCCGCGTTCGACCATCTGCTGGTGGTAGACCTGCGCCAGCTGCGGATCCTGCTTGCGGGCCCAGTCCGCGGCCCGGATCAGCGTGGCCCGGGCCAGGCGGGAGCCGGCCTTGGACATCGGCTGGCCCTTGCGGTCGGTGTCGCCGGTCTCCGACGCCCGCGGCGCCAGCCCGAGGTAGGACTTGAAGTGCGCCGCGGTCGGGAACCGGGCGGCGTCACCGATCACCGCGGTCATCGCCGGGCCGCCGACCTCGGCCAGGCCGGGCAGGCTGCGGGCCAGCTGCATCGGGTCCACCCACCGGTAGCAGGACTCCCGCTCGGCAGCATGCGCGGCCAGTTCGGCGTCGATGGCACGCAGCAACCGGACCTCGGTGGCGATCTCGTCGGCCAGGTCGGTGAACGCCACGGCCGGATGATCGCCGTAGAGCTCGACCGCCGCCCGCGCCGCGGCCAGCCACTGCTCGGCCCGGGCCTGGCCTTGATGGTTCTTCGACTCGGTGACGATCAACGCGGTCAGCCCGTCACGGCCGAGCCGCAGCAGGGCACGCGGGTCGGCGTACTGTTCCAGCACCGCCAGATCCGTCTTGCCCAGGTCCCCGGTCAGCGGGGTGCACGGCATCACCTGCCGGACCAGGTCCTTGATCCGCACCTTGTGCTCCGAGGCGGCCATCGTCAGCCGGTCACACGCCCGTACCCGCCGGTCCAGCGCCGCCGCGGCCGCGTCCGGCAACTCCAGCGGCCGCAACCCGTCCGGATCGATCAACGGCAACCGCGCCAGGGTGTCAGCGTCGATACCGTTGGACTTGGCATGCCGCTTCAGGAACCGGCGCAGGTCCGCCGCTTTCGCGCTCGACACCCGGAACACCAGATGCCCACGGGCGGTGAAGAACACCGCGATCGGCAACCACGCCGGCCCGGTCGGCTCCATCACCACCTCCAACCGGGTGCCCGGCACCGCCCCGGCCAGAGCAGCCTGCTCAATGACGGTCAGGCTGTCCACCGTCGGCATACACCGCCGCCGGCACACCTCCCGCCCGGCCTCGTCACGCACCCGCACCGTGTGCGCCGACGCGATCCCCAGATCGATCCCGACCAGCCTGCGCTGCACCAACCGAACCTCCCCACACCACAGCCAGTAGTAACGGCTCCGGCCCGCCCGCGCAGGTCACACCGCACGACAGCCACGGTCCCAAGGAGGCAGAGCAATCTGACGACGGCTCCCACTCATGTGCTGCAACCGGGCCCGGCCTCTGACTGGACCGGCCCACTTCCCTCATCCGGGGCATCCGTGGCCAGACCAGCGGTGGCAATCAGTCGTACGAGGCTCTCCCTCAGACCCCAACTCGTCGCCTCCCCACCGGACCAACCGGGATGCTCATGCAACCCCAGGACACCGGACTGATCAAGTACCGGAGTTCCTTACATGACCCGAGTGGACCGGCCGCCCCGCGGAACCGGGCCTGTGAAGGAGCCGAACATGTCCGATCGATTCACCGACCGCGTCGCCGTCATCACCGGCGGCGCCTCCGGAATAGGCCTCGCCGTGGCAACGCAGATCGCGGCCGAGGGCGGCCGGGTCGCGCTGTGGGACCTCAACGCCGGCAACCTGGAGACCGCCCGCAGCAAAAGCGGCGCCACCTACACGCACACGGTCGACGTCACCGACCCGGCAGGTGTCGCCGAGGCCCACGCCGCCACCGTCGAGCGGATGGGACAGGTCGACATCCTGGTCACGTCCGCGGGCATCATCGGGCCCATGCGGCCGGTCAGCGAGCTGCCGTACGAGATCTGGCGGCACATCAGCGCCGTGAACCTGGACGGAACGTTCCTGTGCTGCCAGGCGGTCGTGCCGGCCATGCGCGACCGCGGCTACGGGCGCATCGCGACGGTGGCCTCGATCGCCGGAAAGGAAGGCGTTCCCGGCGGGGCGGCGTACGGGGCATCGAAAGCCGGCGTCATCAGCCTCACCAAGACACTCAGCAGAGAGCTGGCCCCGGCCGGCGTCATCGTCAACACGGTCACGCCCGGCCCGACGGAAACGCCCATGGCCAACGACGTGCCACCCGAGGCGGTGGCCATGATGAAGCGGCTGGTCCCCCTGGGCCGATTCGCGGCCGCGCAGGAGATCGCCGACGTCATCTGCTTCATGGTTAGCGAGTCGTGCAGTTTCACGACGGGTTCGGTGTTCGACGCCTCGGGCGGCCGCGCCGATTATTGACGAAGCCGTACATCGATACGTGGGTGCAGAGCATCCATGGTCACGTGGCGCTCGCCGAGGGAAGCCCGGGATGCGGAGGAGCGAATGGACACCCCGGCTTTACTGAGGTGGTGGCTGGAAACACCCGTTACTGCTCGCATGCGCGGGGAGCAGACCGTGGAGCCAACACTCCACAGGTCAGCGAAGACGTCCCCGCGGGGAACAGTCGAGCTTGTTTCCGTTCACCGGCTGCAATTCCGGAGCACCCCCGCATGCGCGGGGAAGAGGCCACCCCGTAGAACTTGCCGTTCGTCGCGTCCGGGGCACCCCGCGTGCGAGGGGAAACAGTGATGCAGGTCGGTCAGCGTGGTGTGCAGCCGCGGAGCATCCCCTCGTGCGCAGGGAGCAGGTAGCGAGGGCGACGGGGATGCTGACTGTCAAGGACGCCCGAAAACTGGTTCTGGCCCTCATCTCGTGATCGCAACTGACCCCAGGCCGTCTGATCAGCGGCTGAGCAGAACGCGCTTCCGGAGCAGAGCGAACCCGGCTCGCCCATACATCTGCCTTTTGAGCATCTTGATCCGATTCACGTTGCCCTCGACCGCGCCGGAGCTGTGTTCCAGGGTCAGGCCGTTGCGGACGGCGTCGTAGTCCTGCTGCAGGCCGGTGGCGAAGGAGTGCAGGTGGGGAAGGTCGTCGGCGCGGACCGCGGCGAGCCAGTCATCGAGGTTCTGGCCCTGGCGCCGGATCAGCATGGTCGCGAATGAGGTGACGTGGGTGGCGAGCCGGTCCAGGTGCGGGCAGTCGGCGCGGACCTGGGCGAACATGGCGTGCTCGTCGGCGGTGAGCGCGTCCGGGTGCCGCAGGATCCACGAGTTGACCTGCCGGTTCTTGAGCGGTTTCGGGGTATCCGGCGGCGGTGGCATGTGGTGCCGCCAGGAGTGCAGTTGGTCGCGGAGGGTGCTGTAGCCGCCGGTGTAGCCCAGTGCTCGGATCTCCTGGTGCAGGATGGTGATCGTGGTGCAGCCTTCGTTCCAGCGTTTGCGCAGGTGATCGACCCAGGGATCGATCTTGCTGGGGCGGGAGCCGGTGGATGACTGGGTGAGCAGGTCGTCTACCTGCGCGGCGCGTAGGTAGCGGCGGACGGTTTCGCGGGCCAGGCCGAGTTCCCGCACGATCGCTTTGATGCTCTTGCCGGCGGCGTGCAGGTCGTGGACCTGCTGGTGGCGCAGCCGGATTCGGGCGGCCAGGCGCCCGTCGGTCGGTGCCGGTGGTGGTGTGGCTGCCGGTTCCTCGGGTGTCGGTTCGGTTGTGGGCGTCGGGTCGGTGTGCCTGGTGGTGAGGCAGCGGAAGTGGTTGGCGACGGTCTTCTCGACGTAGCCGGCCAGGTTGTGCAGCAGGTGCCAGCGGTCCGCGACCTGGATGGCGGCGGGGGCGTGGGTGCGGGCTGCTTCGGCGTAGGCGCCGGCCCGGTCGCGGCAGACGATTTCGACACCGGGATGTTGCTGCAGCCAGGCGCCGACGGTGTCGGCGTCACGGGCGGGTAGCAGGTCGATCGGGCGGCGGGTGGCCATGTCGATCAGGACGGTGCCGTAGCGGTGCCCGCGGCGCAGCGCGAAGTCGTCGATGCCCAGGACGGTGACTGGCGTGCTCGCCGGGTCGGGGATGCGGCGGATGACGCGCAGCATCGTGGTCCGCCCGGCCCGCAGGCCGAGCCGGTCGGCGAGCCGGGCGCCGGCCCGGCCGGCCAGAGCGAGCCCGATGTCTTGCAGGGCCTGCGAGGCGTGCTGGCTGCGCCGGGCATACCGGCTGGTCAGTCCGGGAACCTGCTCGACGAACGTCACCGTCGGGCAGCCCGGGGCGAGGCAGAAGAAGCGGCGGACCAGCAGTTTCAGGACCATCCGGCGGGCGCCGACCACCGCATCGGCGACTCGGCGGGTGTACCGGCTGTGAATCCGGGCGCTGGGCTTACCGCAGGCCGGGCAGTCTGCGTCGGTGGTGCGAATGTGGGCTTCGAGCAGCACGGATGTGGGTTGAGCTTGGACCCGGTCGATCGCCAGGCGTGCCAGGTGAGGGAAGACCATTCCAAGATCAGAATCGACGCACCGTCGGAACTGTACACAGTGGATCTAGCTCATCAGGCAGCGGTGCGGCGCATCGCTCCGGCGCGGTCGAGGGCAACGTGAATCGGATCAAGATGCTCAAAAGGCAGATGTATGGGCGAGCCGGGTTCGCTCTGCTCCGGAAGCGCGTTCTGCTCAGCCGCTGATCAGACGGCCTGGGGTCAGTTGCGATCACGAGATGAGGGCCAGAACCAGAACCAGTTTTCAGCCGCCGTCGACACTGACTTCCGGCGGAGCACCCCCGCGTGTGCGGGGAGCAGACCTGGCAGGTGCAAGAGAACACGGCCCACCCGGGAGCACCCCCGCGTGCGCGGGAACAGAAGACGCTCCGGGGCATGAAGTGCCAGTTGTCAGGAGCACCCCCGCGTGCGCGGGGAACAGGAGCGGGTCGCAGCAGCGTTGGTGTTCGCCCAGGGAGCACCCCCGCGTGCGCGGGGAACAGCGCTCATGACCTCAGCCCTCCGCCTGTGATCGAGGGAGCACCCCCGCGTGCGCGGGGAACAGTGCACCCCGACGGAAGGCGGCCGCCGTGCCCGAGGAGCACCCCCGCGTGCGCGGGGAACAGGTTACCCTTCTTCCGCCGGTTGCTGGCGGACTGGGAGCACCCCCGCGTGCGCGGGGAACAGTCCCGCGACGGCGCCCTTCGGCGTCTCGCCGTCGGAGCACCCCCGCGTGCGCGGGGAACAGGGCCGGGTGTGGCCGGTTTGCTCATGGCTGACCGGAGCACCCCCGCGTGCGCGGGGAACAGATGACCGAGGCGCAGCGCGCCCCCGCCGCCCAGGGAGCACCCCCGCGTGCGCGGGGAACAGTTGATGCTGGCGGTGAGCGGCACGGTGGCCTCCGGAGCACCCCCGCGTGCGCGGGGAACAGTACGTGGACGTCGACCCGCAGCACGTCAAGCAGGGAGCACCCCCGCGTGCGCGGGGAACAGCTCGGGACCCGCGCCAGCAACCGCACCGGCGTGGGAGCACCCCCGCGTGCGCGGGGAACAGGCGAACGCGGACACCCTGGCGCAGACGGCGGCGGGAGCACCCCCGCGTGCGCGGGGAACAGGCGGCGCGGCCCCGACCGTGCACATCCTCAGCGGGAGCACCCCCGCGTGCGCGGGGAACAGGCCATCGCGTCGACCATGTCCCACTGCGACTGCGGAGCACCCCCGCGTGCGCGGGGAACAGGACCCGCGGGGGGTTGTGCAGATGGAGCAAAACGGAGCACCCCCGCGTGCGCGGGGAACAGCTCCGCAAGGGCTACAGCGGGTCGTTCGAGCAGGGAGCACCCCCGCGTGCGCGGGGAACAGGCTTGATGAACTGGGATCCTGAAGATCAACTGTCTGGTTTTTGTTCAGTCGGGTTGCTGGAGTGGGTTCTTGTCTCGGTGCCGCGGCGTCCGAATCTGCGACGTTTGGCCGCTTTGCTCCAGCCGGAAGGCAAGGCCGGGTTGAAAGGCGATTCCCCAGGCCGACGGATCAGCATCACGCCGTCCAAGTCGACTGGCTCCCAATGGTGGTCGTGCACGGCGAAAGAGAGCCTTTGCTCACTGTGCTTCTGATACACGAGAAGCGCCCGGCCAGGGCCGGCCATGTCGACTACCCGGGCCCATAGGCGGTCACGAATGCGGGTGTTGACGTGTCCGACGTACACGCCGGCGGAGATTTCGAGCAGCCACTGTGTCAGGTGGCCACGAAGGCCAGGCGGGCAAGACGTGAGGACGATGACGATCATCAGAAGTCCACGTCACCGGTGTCGGCGTAGTTGCGACCGGCGGCGACCTCAAGGCCTTCGTCGTCCCAGAGCCGGACGGCGTCCTCGTCTTCCTCGACGGGGCCGCCGAGCTCGGGCTTGAGCAGGAGCATGCGAATGTCCCTGACGCATCGTTCCAGCAAGGCCCCGTCGTGTACGCGATCACGCACTCGGCGACGTGTGTCGGCGCTGATGTCGGTGGAGCCTTCCGCAACCAGGTCGAAGGCGATCGGAATGGTGATCTCGGCTTTGTACAGGTCCGCGATGTCGTAGACGAACGCTCGCTCGTGACCGGTGTGGATGAAGCCGAGACCGGGTGCGGCTCCGAGCGTCACGATGACGGCGTGCACGATCCCGTACAAGCAGGTGTGCGCGGCTGACAGCGCCTGGTTGATCGGGTCGCCGCCGGCGAAGTCGGCCTTGTCGTATTCTCGTTGGTTCCACGTCACACCGGTTCGCTTGGCGTTCTCGCGGTAGATGCGCCGTACTCGAGCGCCCTCTTTGCCTCGTAGTTGTTGCATCGAGAGGTTTCCGGTGTCTTCGCCGGGAAAACGCATCGCGTACATGGTGCGGGCCACGGCCAGCCGCTTGTTGCGGTGGCTGACCGCGGCGGCCTGGGCGACCAGCAACCGGCTGGAGGCCGCCAGAGAACGTCCGTGGGCGTAGTAGCGCACGCCGCGTTCGCCTACCCACACGGCAGTCCCGCCGTGGTCGGC
This sequence comes from Paractinoplanes brasiliensis, assembly GCF_004362215.1. Classification (NCBI taxonomy): domain Bacteria; kingdom Bacillati; phylum Actinomycetota; class Actinomycetes; order Micromonosporales; family Micromonosporaceae; genus Paractinoplanes; species Paractinoplanes brasiliensis. Next base: position 5,415,288 of record NZ_SNWR01000001.1, read on the forward strand.
CAGCAACATGATCGCTTGGTGGGTGATGCTGGTGCCGGGCCCGAGCAGTAGCACACTGATGGTGGCGGCCGGGATGTGTATGACGCCGCGGTCATCGGTAGCGGTGATCGCGTTGCTGTCACGGTGGATGACGCTGCGTTCGAGGTAGAGGAAGCTGATGCGGTCCTCGGCTCGGGTGAGGTCGGCGAGTTCGGCCGGTGGCACGCCTGGCGGCTTCATCGTCCGGCCGTTGCGCCCTCAGCCGCCGCGAGGGTGAGCAAACCGCAGCCGTAGGCTTTGGCGTGCCCTATGCCGCCGGTCAGGGTCGCACGGAAGGCCTCGCCATCCGTCACCTCGAGGATGCCGTCGTACGTCACCGTGGTCAGCGTGACCGGGTATGCCCCGCGGCTGAAACTCAGGGTTCTCCGATGGTGCAGACGCAGGTTCGGCCGGCCGTCCCGCTGCGTTGCCACGGCGAACCCGAGCCGGGTAGCGCGACGAAGCAGCCATTGCTCTTGTTCGCTTTCCCGGACGTAGCCGAAGCGCTGAGTTTCTTTCGCCTCAGCCGTTTTTCGCCCGCTGTGGGCCGGGTTGGCCGTGAGCCGAAAAGCCCAGCGTTGGCCGGGCTGCAACGTGCCGAGCAGCGGGTCGTACTCACGGGTGTCCCAGGTTGCGGTCGTCGGCCAGCCGGCCTGTTCGACCAGGTGGGTAAGGTCCGGACGGCCGGGGCTGGTTATGTAGAGGTAAACCGTCGCGGTGGCCGGTGTGTCGAGGCGCCACAGGGTCCGGCTGCCCGGCCGCTCGTAGTCATCGGACGCGGGGAAGGCGGCCCGGACCGCCGCGTGCATTGCCTGCGGGGAGGACAGGAGTTTCCGGGCTCCGCGACGGGCCGGGTTGATCTGGAACCGGGTGAGGAACATGGTCAGCCTCCCAGCAGGCTCAGCGGATCGTGGTCGATGACGCCGGACGACTCCGCGAGGTCGTTCGTGACGGGGACGTGGCGGCGTAGCACCGAGCGCCACGTGTGCTGCCGGTGGGCGGGGTCGAAACTGACCGGCTCGTCGGGATGAGTCTCGGTATCCTGGTCGCCCGGCCTGGCATCGCGGATCACTTCAAGCTGGACGATGCGAGGAGCGCCGCGGCGGTATCGGTCTGTGGCCTGCCAGGGCCAAGTCTTCAAGGCGTCGTCGAGGCCAATGTCTTCTACACCCAGGCTGACCGGACCGGCCGGTGGGCAGGAACGCCGGCCGAGATAGAGCGGATAGCAGGGCCGTTTCAGAGCCCCGGCCAAGTCGTGGATCAGAGCTGCGTCACCCTGGACAGCGGCGAGGAAAATCGCATCGGAAAGGTAGAAGCGGTAGGTCAGCGGGGCGCTGTGCCGCCCGTCGAGGGAGCGGGCGGTCTGGAAGTCGCGAAGGATCTGGCCCGGCTGGTCAAGCCGGACCCCGAATTCCAGGCCGAGAAGGTCGGTGAGTGGCTCGGTACGCCGAATGCCTTTCGCTGCGGCGAGCATGCCGATGACACCGCTCTTGGTGGGCGCGATTTCGGTCCCGCGCCGGGCAAAACGGCTGGACGAGCCCCAGGCCTGCAGCGGGCCGGCGAGTTTGAGCAGCAGAACTGTCATGCCGGTTGTCCGAGCGTCAGGCTGATCCGCTCTCCTACCTCGTTGACCAGCTCGTCGAGAGTGACAGCCTTGCCGAGATCCGCCAGCGCTGAGGTCTGGTCACCGACCCGGGTGACCCAGCTTGCCACCGGCTGTTCGCCGTAAGCGTTCTCGACCGCCGCGGTGTGTTCGGCGAGGGCAGCTGCGGCCAGCTTTATCCGCCCGGATTCCTCGGTCTCACGGATGGGTGTCTCGAAGGCGCCGACCAGGTTGATCGGCTGTGTGTCGCGCATTCGCACGATGATCGCGTCAGGCAGCGTCCGGTGGGCGAAGGTGTTCTGTTTGCCGGTGGGCATGCTGCGGGCGAAGGCGGTCAGAAACGCCTTGACCGCGGCTTGGGTGGCTGCCGCTGAACCCAGAGTTTCGTGCAGGGCGTTCACGTCGACCGTTGCGTACCGGAAAAGGGTGGAGGAGTTGAACTCGATGGTGCCGATCATCCCCGCGCCGCTCTCGGCGACGTCTTGCTTCCGGTCGTCGACCGCGGTGAAGTAGTCGAACTCGTTGTCCACCCCGTGCACGCTGATGGCGTGAGCCACCTGACAGGCCGCGTCGACATTGATGTCGGTCATGTCGGCGACCATCCGGCCGAACATGGCGATGTCCACTGAGTGGTCGCTCTTCACGAGGGCCTTGAATTTGTTCTTGTCCAACGGGCTGCCGTTGCGTGCGGCTTCCAGCGCCGCGGCTGCCAGGTTGTCCAGTTGCCGGTGGCTGAGGAACAGCAGGTAGCCGGACTCGACGTTGGCCGCCTCGGGCTTTTTCTTGTCGGCCTTGACAAGGCCGCCGGCGACAAACACCTCTGTGGCCAGGCTGGAGGCCTGTTCCTGGGTGAGAGTCGGGTCGAGGGCTTTGATGCGTTCCGCCAGGGACTCGCCGACCCGCTTCGTCCGTTCGCCGAGCTGAGAGCGGTCGAGCAAATCCTTGAAAGCCAATCGCATGGCCCGCTTCCATGCCTGACTCGACACCCTGGCTCGCCGGACACCGCCGTAGACGGCAGTCTTGGGTGAGCCTGTGTCGTCGCGGTTGACGTTGCTCGGCGGAACGGTCTGCAGGGCGTAGACGTCAATGATGGCGCGGTTCATGCCGAGGTCCCCTCTGAGGTTTCGATCGAGTTGTCGGAGTCGGTCGTGGCGTGTGGTCGGCTGCGGAAGAACTCACGTCCCCAGACGGCTTGCACCCGTTGACGGCCGCCGGGAAGGCGCAGGGTGCGAAGGTCCTCGGCGAGCAGGCCGTAGTCGAGTGGGATCTGGTGGCCGCGCAGCATGGTGATCAGTCCGCGCAGGTGGTGGATGCTCTCCTGGTAGGTGCTGGCGGTGCCGAGTGCGGAGAAGCGGCGCCGTACGCCGTCCGGCCCGGACGATGCCCGGACGAGCTCCGCCATGGCCCGACCGAGGCCGCTGCCATCGACGTGCATCTTCTCCGCCCGTGACTGCTGATGCAGGGCATACAAGCTCACCGCGTCGTGAACGGCGTACTCCACGTCCGTGGCGGACTCAAGCTGTCGCGTATTGAGGAGTTCGTCAGGTACGTACAGGTAATCCTCGAGGGTGTAATCGAAGCCGGGATCACGACCGATCGCGCGGCGGAGGCGGGCCAAGGCGCTCACGGCCTGTGGCAGCGGGTTGTCCCGCAGATACAGGGCCTGCAGGCGGCCGACCGTACGCGCGACGTGGTCGCCGACCTCAGTGCGGCGCTTCCTCACCCACGTTCTGCGTGCTGGGGCATGCGCTTCAGCTGTCGTCATGCTGGCATCTCCTGCTTCTGATCGGTAGTGATCGTCATCGGTAGAGCCTTGGCCAGGTCGCGCCGGAACCATGTCTCCGCCTGGTAGCTGGAGTAGTGGATCTCCCGGCCGTTGCGGTCGAGCTTGGTCCGGCCGACCCAAGCCACCGGGCCGGCTGCCTCCACGAGTTCGCGACCGATGAGGTCTACGGCCCGCCACACTCGTTGCTGCCAATCGGCACGTTCGGCTGTCGGGTCGCTGTCGGGGCCGAGGCCGGCCAGCCAGTTGCGGAAAACCTGATCCAGTACGGCGTAAGCCCGCTCGGCAGCCCGGTCAGCGGCGCCGTTGTCGTCGGGGCCGCCTGCGGCACGGACGAGGTTGGTGGCGAGACCCCGCAAGGCACGGACCGCGGACTCGGCATCACCGGTCGCATCGATGGCTGTGGCGCGCAGTGCCGAGTCCTCAACCAGCAACAGCACGTTCATGGTCAGTGAGTCGGAGAAGACCTCGTCGATGACCGCTTGCTGGGTTCCGTAAGCGACGCTCACGGCGTGCGGCCGTACCTGGAAGTCCCGGCTCACCACGCCGTCGCGGGTGAGTCGCGCGAGCCATTGCAGCACCGTCGCCGACAGTCTCTGGGGCGGTTCGCTGGCGGCGGGCACGGGCGGGGGCAGCAGGGTCTGCAACCCCCGCCACAGTGCCCTGGTGTGGTCGTGTGGTCGCGGCAGATAGATCGGAACCCGTTTCTGTTCACGTTCCCGCGGAGCGCTTCGTCCCCAGACGCTCATCGGTTCGAGCAACTGGCGGTCTTGCCGGTCCAGCCGATCGCCGATGGCGATCATTGCACCGGTGATGCCGCCGGCATCGCCGAAGAGCCTGATGCGGCGGGACTGCCAGGTGTAGAGGCTGAGAAGCCCGTACGGACCGCGGGTAGCGCCGGGTTCCTCAGCGGCGCTTTGCGGCTCGCGTTCCCAGACGGGTACGTCACGCTCGTCGGCTGGTTGCCGGAGCGGGCCGATCGGCACGAGGTTGAGCAGAAGTGTCTCGAGCAGCGTGGCGCCGTCCAGATACACACCGCCGAGGTTGCCGAGAGCACCGACACCGATCGAGTAACCCTTGCCCTTTTTCACCCGCGGGTCACCGAGCGCCCCGGTCTTGATGCCGGCCGGGTCGTAGGCCTGGCAGTGCACCAGCCACCGTGCCGCCTCGGCAGGAGGAATCGATTCCATGCCGGGTCCGGCGCGGCTGGTCAGGAACGGCATGCCGTTGGGCACGTCAGCGATGAGCCGTTCCAGCCCGTACGCGTTGTCTTTCTCGGCCCGCAGGCCGGCCACCTGGTAGAACGGGTGCCGCGGATGCAGCAGATCGAACCGGTCACGGAACTCGTCGAGGTAGTCGGCCAGGTCGCTCAACGGCAACCGCCGACCTCGCCAGAGGGCCCGCCAGGACGCCTCGCTCGGGGGGCCGTCCGCGCTGCGATGCAGGACTGCCAGCGCCAGCCGCAGGATCGCGAACGTCTGCGTCGGCAACTCGCACGCGATCATCCGAATCTCATCGGCCTGTTCGAACAGCCCGCGTAGCGACACCTCCCGATGGCGGCCTTCAAGGTCCAATACCGGGATCCACGCATCATCGATCAAAGTGAAGCCTTGAGAATTACTCCGAGCAGCCAATCTGCTGCCTCCGTCCTGTTCTCCGGGTAGCCCGCATCAGCTGTCTCGCGTGGCCCGGAGGCCCTCGTGAGAGTCGTAATGGAGGTTGAAAGTGCCGACTCGCGCGTGGCCGTCCCTGTCGATGTCCAGGACCAGCTCGCCGGAGAGCCACGGGCTGTCCTGCCAGGCGCTGAGATCGACCCGGCCCTCCAGCTCATCGATGACGCCGTCGATGACGTCGGCGGCTGTCATTGACCGGGGGAGGGGCAAGGTGCAGCGGGCGACCTGCCGGGCCAGCCGTCGGTCGGGTTCACCGGCGGTGGGCACGAGTGCCCCACCCGCGTCGATCCATGGTGGAATCATCAGACCTTCGGGGGTGCGGACGAGCAAGAGGACCTCGAGCGTCTCCCCGTCGGTGTCACGAACGTGCCCTCTCGCCGTCTGTTCGTCCGCGTCGCCGACGCTCCCCGAAAGCCAGCCGATCAGCGGTGTTCCGGCGTCGGCGACGCCGGCCAGCCGGAAGCCGTCTGCCTTCAGTTCCTTTGCGGTGAAGGCCTCCCGCTGTCTCGCCTCGGCCTCGCCGAGCGCCGTCTGCCACGCCTCCGGTCCCACTTCGGTCGGGCCGTATGCGGCCTGGGTGAGGGTCGCGATGTCGGCCGGCAGCCGAAGTGGCACGCCGTCCAGGTGCGGCAGCAACACGGCGGCGCTGCGCAGCAGCATGGCGGGCTGGTAGACCCGTCGCGACCCGGTAACTGGCTCGGGCGGCTCCTGGGTCCAATCGGCGCCCGCGAGCCAACAGGTGGGTGTGCTCAGCCCTGCCGGTCGGTCGTTACGTGGGTGGCGATGCAACCGGCCGATCCGTTGCAGCACCAGGTCGACGGGTGCGAGGTCGGTGACGAGCAGGTCGAAGTCGATGTCGAGGGACTGCTCGGCGACCTGGCTGGCCACCACGACGTGCCGGTACGGCCGCCGCCCGTTGCCCGGTGGTCCGAAAGTGTCGCTGAGCCATCGGTCCTTCGCGGCGCGATCCACGGCCATGAAGCGCGAATGCGCGACCGATATGGGCGTGTCCGCGTCGAGCGCCGCGCGTAGGTGCTCCGCCGTCTCTTGGACCCGGGCGACGGTGTTGCGGATGACCAGGGCACATCCGCCGTGGCGCAACGTCTCGCGCAGGAGGGCAGCCAGTGTCTCCGGATCGTCGTCGAGACGGCAGAGCCGGACCTCGCTGCTGCGACCGGAGTCGGTGCAACTGGCCGTGACGCCGCCGCGACCCGCGGCCGACGTGGTGATCAACGGATAGCGCCTGTCGGCACGTACTGCCTCGTACGGATCGACCTTGGGCTTGTGGCGGTCGCGCCACGTGAGCGGCGGTGGCGAACCGAGCCGTCCGTTGTCGTAAGCCGCCAGCAGTTCCGCGCGCCTCTGCGCCGGCAGGGTCGCCGAGAGCACAACAACCGGCACGCCGTACGCGGCAAGCCACTCCAGGGCGCGGTCCAGGAATCGGCCCATGTAGACGTCGTAGGCGTGTGCTTCGTCGATGACGACGACTTTTCCGGCAAGGCCGAGATGACGGAGAACCAGGTGTTTGCCCCGCAGGGCGGCGAGAAGCAGTTGATCGATGGTGCCGACCACAAAGCTGGACAGCAGGGACCGTTTCGACCCGGCCAGCCAGGTATGAACCCCGATCTCGGCACCGCCGACGTCCTGCCCGACAGCGCTCGGCAGTGAGCTGAAACGCAGCCGGTCGTACTCGGCGTTGAGCGCCGCCTTGCCATGGGCGAGCCGCACGTCGCGTGCTCCTCGTCCGATCCGGGCGTCTGGTAGCCGACGGAGCCAGGACAGCATCCGGAGGAACATGGCGTCGCTGGTGGCCCGGGTCGGTAACGCGAGGAAACATCCTGAGGCCCCGGTGCGCCGGGCAAGGATCTCCACCGCCGCAAGAGCCGCCTCGGTCTTCCCCTCACCCATCGCTGCCTCGACGATGAGCATGCCGGGCACCGGCATTCTGGTGGCCAGTTCCACCACGGTTTGCTGCACCGGGCGCGGCACTGCACCGGAGGGCAGGGCGAAACGGGTGGCGAACAACTCGGCCGGGTCGGTCGGTAGGGGCTGGGCCGGCAGCCACGGGACGGGAAGGTCGACTTCCTCCCAGCCGAATCGGAGCCGATCTTCGTCGGAAGCGTCGAGCACGTACGGGAAGAACTTCTCGTTGCTGGCGATCCAGTCGGCGACGATGACCAGTCCGGTGAGGGCCGCCTGGGCAGGCTGCGACAGCGGGGTGCCTGCCCAGTCCGGCAGCCGTTCACGAGCGCCGGACCGGGCAGTCATCCAGGCGAGCAGCTCGCTCTGAACCTGTTGCCAGGCCTCGTCCCCGAGCAGGTATCTCCGAAGCAGGATGCCGTCCAGCTGCTCGTCGGTGGGTGGTGTGCCGTGGTGGCCGCCGACGACCACCGCGTACGTGTGCGGGTCGGCCCAGCCCTGCTGCCGCAGCCATTCGGCGAGCACGATATGCCCAGCAGCGTCGTGGCGAGCCCGTTTTCGCTCGGTGCAAACCTCCTCCCGGTCGTAGCCGAGCCCCTGGTCGCGCATCCGGTTCACCAATCCGGCGGTGTGGTCGCGGAAGGATGCCTGCACGGCGAACGCCGGTGTCGCTTTGCCGATGTCGTGCACGCCGGCGAGCCAGGCCGCGAGCGTACGGCCGTCGCTGTCGCCGCCTGGCAATTCGCCTGCGATGCGGCGCCTTACGGCGGGGCTGAGCCAGTGTTCCCATAAGCGACCGGCAACGTCGGCCGAGTCCGCGAGGTGCCGCCACAGCGGTAGCCAGCCGACCGCCGACAGGCCCGTACGGTCGGTCTTTCCCCACGCCGAGCGGGCAGCTGAGCTCAGTCCCGCTGCGCCTTGTCCCATGGTGCTCACGTCAGCGCCGGCAGCAGGTTGGTCGGCTTGCCGCTGTGCGACAGATAGAGCACGTCACGGGCCCTGGTGAGTGCCACGAACAGGAGGCAGCGTTCCCGCTGCAAGTCCTGCCGGTAGGCGAGTGGGTCGTCGGCCGCCGAGGTTACGGCGTTGGCCGCCGGAAGAGCCCCTGCGTCCAGCCCCACCACGGCGAGGCATCGAAACTCGAGCCCCTTCATTCCGTGCATGGTGGTGACCCGTACGCCGTCGGTGCCCTGGTTGTCGTCGGCAACCGGGATGTACGCGCCGGCGAGGGTTGTCCTGATGGCCTTGACAAGCTTTCCCGTACGGGCGGCGACGCCGATCGCATGCGGCTCGACGCCCTGATCCAACCATGTTCCGACTCGTTCGATGAGACTCTCGAGTTCGTCGTTCTGATCGCGGTGGGTGCTCAGCTCCGGCCTGCTGCCCCGGGTGATCGATCGGTAACCGGTCAGGGAGTCCGGAGCGTCGTCGAGGCCGACTACTGCATGGGGGTCCAGAACCTTCACCGACAGGTCGAGGATTTCGTGGGTGGTGCGGTAGTTCACCGTCAGCCGACGGGTTCGGCCGCGTACGGGAATTCCGAGGCGGGCAAGCGACACCTGGCTGTCATAGATGCGCTGGTGGGGGTCGGCGAGCAGGAACATGTCGTTGTTCCCGGCGGGCACGAGCGCACGCAACAGCCGCCACTGCGCAGGGTGAAGATCCTGTCCCTCATCCACGACGATGTGCCGGTAGGGGGCCGGTGCGCCTGCGGCGAGGGCAGCAGCCTCGTCAGCGAGTTGGGTGTGGGTTTGCATGCGCATCGAGGCCAGTTTGTCCACCACGCCGGAGATGGCGGCCCAAACCTGGTCACGTTGCGCCGCACGCAGACCTGCGCCTCGGCCCTTTCGTGGAGTGTCGCGGTAGGCCTCTGCCGTGGTCAGCTGCTGAGCCAGAATCACCTGCTCCCACTCGCGTTTGAGGAAGGCGGGGCTGACCCGGCTGACTACACCGGCACGATTCACCTGCGAGGGAGCGGTGCGGGCGGCCTCTTCCCAGAGCGGTTCCACGATCGAGTCGGTCGCGACGGTGATCCTCTTCCGGCGCTGCGCGACGATCTGGTGCGCGAGTTTGTCGACGCCGACGACCTCGATGCGCCGCAGGACCGCAGGATCGGAGCTCAGCAGACGCAGTTGCTTGCCCAGGGCGTCGGCAAGGGAACGCGTGTAGGTGGTCAGTAGCACCTTCGACTCGTCGTCGGGTAGCCGTCGGGCGAGGAACACGGCCCGGTGCAGGCCGGTGACGGTCTTGCCGGTGCCCGCGCTGCCAGTGATCAAGGCGGGCCCGGTGTAGGTCACGCGGTAGGCGACGTCGCGCTGGGCAGAGTGCAGGAAGGTACGCCACACGTCGAAGGGGTGGGCGAGAATGGCGGCCAGTTCGACCGGGCCGGAGACGAAGGCGATCCGGTCGGGAGTGCGCTGAGCGGCGGTGAGCAGGTCGTCGGGGTTCACGTCGTCAACGATCCGTTCGGCCATCTCTTCCCACACTTCCGGGACGGACATGCCGCTGGCCAAGCCGGTCAGGACGTCGTACTGGACCTGGGGGAGCAGGGTGCTCAGGCCCTCCAGCTCCTTGTCCGTGCTGATCCGCCGAAGCAGCGGCACAAGTTCCTTGTCGATGCCGAGCCGTTCGAAGTTGGCCGCCGAGACGTCGTCGAACAGTCCGGTCGTCGGCGACGGCTCGGTGGATGCAGTGAACTCGTCGAGGCCGGCCTGATCCCGTACCTCCAGGACGCCGAGCACCTGGTTGACGGTGAACCGCCGTCTCGTCGCGAACGTGTTGGCGTCGTCGTGCGGCAGCACGTTGAGCAACGCGTAACGCTCTGCGCCGAGGGCGAGGACGACGCCACGGTAGAACTGGTCGATGCGGATCGTGCGAACGTGGGGATCCCTTGCGCCGCTCAGTTTCTCGAGGTGAATACCGGCATGAGTGTGCGCGGAGAACTTGTCGATCGCGGTCAGGACCGCATGTTGCACCGGCCGCTGCAGTTTGGCGTACGCGGGTAGGAACCCGCGGTCGATGGCCAACTCGGCCATACTCACTCCCCTGTTCGGTCCACTCAGCCGACCAGCACGCCATAACAAGCGACCGCAAAGCCAGCCTGGTTCTCACAAACCGTTCGGCAAGCTGTCACCGTCGGCTGTGGACCTCACCCTGGCACGGTGGCCAACCCGTCCGCAAGTTGTGAACGGTATTTCCAAGAATTGGCACGGCTGTTCGCCCGTAGGCTGTTAAGGTCAGGCTCGTGGAGGCAGGCATTCGCCTAAAGGGCCGATACCGGCTAGACCGTTTTCCCCTGGCCCACCACGGAATGGCCGAGGTGTGGCCCGCGCATGACACCGTGCTCAACCGCCCGGTGATCGTTAAGGCTGTCCCGGCATCCACGATGGATGTCGACCTGGCGAAACGGTTCCAGCGTGAGGCGCTGCTGACCGCGCGGCTTGTCCACCCAGGTGTGCCCGCCGTTTACGACTTCGGCCAGCACGACGGCCGCTTCTATCTGGTCATGCAGCGAATCCGGGGGATAGCCCTGTCCGACCTGATCGCGGAGTACCACCCTCTGCCGATCGCCTGGGTGGCCGCCATCGGTGCACAGGTCAGCAGTGTCCTGATTGCGGCACGGCAGATCGGCCTGATTCACCGCGACATCAAACCGAGCAACGCCATGCTGGAGACCAGCGGAGCCGTGAAGGTGCTCGACTTCGGGTTGGCGGCGATATACGGAGACGACCGCTACTCCAGAATCACCCAGAGCGGTGACAGTCTCGGCACCCTCGGCTACATGGCCCCGGAACAGGTTGAGGGCAACCCCACCGATCATCGCACCGACCTCTACGGGCTCGGAGCCACCCTCTTCGACCTCCTCGCCGGGCGCGCGCCCTTCGACGGATCCACCACGACAAGCACCGTGCAGCGCCAATTGCGAGCCTCACCGCCCCGCCCGGCGACACTCCGTACGGACATCCCGGCCCCTATTGACGGCCTGGTTCACAGGCTGATGGCCCGCAACCCGGAGCACCGTCCCGCCAGTGCAGCCGAGGTGTACTCGGAGCTGATCCCCTTCATTGGGGATCTGCCGCCGATTCCCAGGGTCGTCAACAGTCAACCCGACGCCGTCAGGGCCTATGCGGCCGTCGTCGGCCAGGTGCATGTTCCTGCTGGAACTCGGGCCCAGGACAACACACCACAACTGGATATGGACCCAGGACTCTCCAGGAAGAGGGGCGAAGAGCAGGCCGAGTCGCTGGCTGCCGCCGGGAACCTTCGAGCCGCAGTCCAGCAGTGGCGGCGGCTCGCTGAGCATCAAGCCTTCGAGCATGGCGCCGACGCCCCGACAGCCGTCGAGTACCACCTTCGGGCCATTCGCCTGCTCAGCGAGCTCGGCGAGAACGGGCGAGCCCTGCGTCAGCTCCGGTCGTTGCTGAACGACCTGACATGCCTCGTCGACCCCGAGCATTCGTCCGTCTCGGCCGTGCAGCAGGAGATCGCACGGATCAGCGAGACCGGATCCGAATAGCCCGCTGGGCTTGCCGGCCGGATGGGCGGCCGGCAAGCCGCACCGTCCGGGGATCACTGAATACCGGCGGCAGCAGAACCGCCTTCTGCTCCGCGAACCGCCTGCCGTTCAGGTGGAAGATCATGGTGCAACTCTGCCCTCGTGTCTCCGTCGTCAGTGCGCGCCGAGCCAGCGGCGAATACATGCCGCTGTGCTTCAGCCAGGCCGCCTCCTCGCCATGACCGTCGAAGCCCCGGCCGATCGCGGCGTGACCGAAAGCGTCGTGGACCGCCCGGAACATGTCGTTCTCAGCGTCACTGAGGTACGGATGTGGGTTACCGGTGTCAGAAGTGGCGAAAACCTTGAGCTCGCGGTGCGCGATGTCCTCGACCATGGCGGCGGCATCGGCGTACGGGTCAATGCTCGTGATCCGGACCTTCACACCGAGCCCGCCGAATTCGCGGCGACCCACCAGGTACTCGTACTGCCTGATGGTCTCTCGCCGGAGGGCAGCGTAGGCGTCGTCGGCCCGTGGATCCCGTACCGGCGCCTTCACATACGCCGCTGCGATGGCTGCCCCGAGCGTCGGGTCGAGGCGCACACGGGCGTAGTGATCGGGGGAAACCCAGTCAAGGCAGCCCCATCGTCGCGCGCCGTTCGCCAGGTACGAGACCGCACGCAGTGATTGTTTCGTCGTGGTCGCAGAAGGTTGCGCTGCCGTCGATGCGGATGAAGGCAATCGTGTTCATGGTCCTCCTCAGGTCGTTGTTCCGAAGCAGGTAGTCAGGGGCGAGGAGTGTCCGATGAGGTGTTGGCTCCCGGCCTTTCTGCCGCTTCCTGCTGCGCCCGTAGCGCCAACCCCAGCCGGCGAATCTCCGAAACGCGACGATCATGGTGGATCTTGGCGAACTTCCCGATCGTCGTACTGTGTCCGCGCCTGCCCATCGCAACCTCCAAGTGGCGGCCTGTGAACCATTCGGTCAGCACTGTACTTGTGAACTCAACTCACAGTCTAGACGTTTATGCTAGCGTTCACGCGTGACAGAACTGCGAGGTCCGACCGCCGACGGCCCCACCCTGACCGCCAGCGGCATCGCGCGGCTGGCCGACGTCGGAAGGCCGGCGGTGAGCAACTGGCGCCGCCGCTACGCCGACTTCCCGTCGCCGGTGGGTGGAACGCCCGGTAACCCGCAGTTCGATGCGGAAGCGATCGAGCAATGGCTCCGCAGGCAGGGCAAGCTCCACCAGGCCAGCCCCGAACAGCTCGTCTGGCGGTACATCGAGAACTATCGACCAGCGGTCCAGCTCGAAGACGCCCTCGTCGCCTGCGGCGCCTACCTGCTCGTAAGCAGCAACCCGCCAGACGAGCGGCGGGACACCCTGCTGACCGCGAAGCAAGTGCTCGCCCGCCTCCGCGCCCTCGATCGCGATCTGGCCAAGCAAGTCGGGGTGGTCCTGCCTGAGCGTTGGACCTCGCAGCTTGCCACGCTGCTTCAGGCAGTCCACGAGCTCAGCCGGGAGCAGAAACCCGAGGACATCTTCGAATACCTGCACAACCAGTACGTCACTTCTGCCCAGTCGTTGTCAGGCCTCGCCAACACCCCCGACCGCGTCGCCGGGCTGATGCTGGCGCTTGCCGGCCCGGGTGCGGTCACCTTCGACTTCACGTGTGGCACCGGTTCGATCCTTCGGCTGGCTGCCGATCAGGCCATACGTGACGGTGTCTCAATCCGCTGCTGCGGTCAGGAGATCAAACCGCAGTACGCGCTGATCGCCTTGCTGCGTCTGTCCTTCGTCTATCAGCGCGCCCGGGACTCCGGGCAGTCGATGGATCCACCGGCCGTGCATATCGGGGACAGCCTGCTGGCCGACGGCTTCCCCCATTTGAAGGCCGACGTCGTTGTGGCGAACTTCCCGTTCGGTATCCACGACTGGGGCCATGACCAGCTTGCCTACGACCCGCGTTGGGTCCACGGCCTGCCACCCCGTACGGAACCGGAACTTGCTTGGGTGCAGCACGCTCTGGCGCACCTACGCATCGGCGGCACCGCAGCCGTGCTGATGCCGCCAGCAGCCGCGCTGCGGCCGGCAGGTCGGCGCATCCGTGCCGAACTCGTGCGCACCGGCACACTGCGGGCGGTCGTCGCCCTGCCTCCCGGCTCGATGCCCCCCGCCGGCATCAGTCTCCACATCTGGGTGCTCACGCAGCCGGATCCGCAGCAGGAGATCAGCGATCGCCTGCTGTTCGTCGACGCCACCGCGTCGTCGCCGAACGACCCCCTGACGGGACCAGTCATCGAGGCCTGGAACGACTACCTGTCCGGCCAAGACGCCAAAGAATCCGACGGCCATCGCATTGTTCCCGCACTGCAGGTTCTCGAAGGTCAGGTCGACCTGACACCTTGGAAATACGTGTCGCAGACCGGCCGGCCGGTCGGCGACCCAGCGCAGACACTCGCGAAGGTAAAGGCTTTCGAGAAGTTGCTCGAACAGACCCGGGGGCGCTTACCGGCCCTCCAAGCAGCGAAATCGACCACCCTGGCTCTCGCTCCCCAGGCCACCGTCGCTGACTTGATCCGATCGGGTGGGATCGTGGTGCAGCAACGAACCGGTACACGAAACCGGTCACTACGAGAGGCCGGACCTTCCAGCACGACACCGGTGTCCGGTCAAGCCGGCGCCGCGCCCATCATTCGTGGTGGAGACATTGTAGTCCCCACCACGGGTCACGTAGTCGTCGCTTCGGTAGCCACACCCGAACAGATCGGCCAGGAACTCGAACCGGGCCACCAACTCGTGCGCATCGACAGAGAACAATTTGACCCGTGGTTCATGGCTGGTGTGCTGTCCCGCACCGAAAATGCGGGATTCGCCGGGCGGTCGTCCAGTGCCGGCAGCGGTGCCCGTCGCATCGACGTCAAACGGTTCACCATCCCCGTCCTCCCCCTCGATCAACAGCGCGAATACGGCCGAACGTTCCGCCAACTCGCCGAGTTCCGGGCAGCACTTCGCGAAGTAGCCACAACCGGCGAAGCCCTCACCACCGAGATCAGCGACGGACTCGCACGCGGTTCACTAACCGGTAAACCCCAGCGCTGAACTCACGCCCTGGATCACCCCGCTTACACAGGGAGCAGTTCCTGTACGGCCAGGAAGCCAACGTCATCCCGGGATCACCCCCGCCTGCGCGGGGAACAGGGCGACATGCTCGCCGAAGCGCGCGGCTACCGCGGATCACCCCCGCCTGCGCGGGGAGCGGCTTCTTGAGCTGTGGGTTTGATGATCAGGAAGCCATTTCTTGTTCACTCGTGCTGGGCCTCGATTGTACTCCGGCCTGCCTCCCATGGGTCGTCGCGCCGCTTTCTCCGCACAGGAACGCAGGCCTGTGAGCTGCAGACCACCCGCTGTATCGGTGTTCGAGACCCGGGAAGGAACGTTGCTGGCGAGCCTCGCCCAGGGCTTTCGCAGGCATCGCTGCGGAGTGCCGAGGAGCGTCTCAGGCAGAACATGCGGGTCGCTCGACGTGATGCCACGGGCCGGCTCGCACCGCTGCCGTCAGGGCGTGCCTGTGACGGTCAGCCACTCGAACGGCGACAAGGCGCCGCCCGGGGAACGGGAGAGCTCAAGCAGTTCGGGGGAGGGGCTGAGCCCGAGGTCGTCGCGGAACAGGCAACGGCATCGCTCGTACTGCCGGGCCGCCGCCCATCGGTTGCCGGCGGCCAGATGGGCCCGGATCACCGCGCGGTGGGCGGACTCGCGTAGGGGCTCGGCGGCGACCGCTGTGAGTCCGGCGGCAACGGCTTCCCCCGTACGCCCGCAGGAGATCAAGCGGTCGACGAGCGCCTCCAACGCGTGCAGGCGGAGCTGGCGGAACTGCTCGCGCGGCACGACCAGCCACTCCTCGTCCTCCCAGTCCGGCAGCAGGTCCTCGGCCAGGACGTCGCGGACGTCGGCGTGCAGCAAGGCCGGATCGTCGGGGCAGAACTCGAGCAGCCGGTCGGCGAGCTGGTGCCCCGCGCGGACGTCGACCCGCACCTCGGCGGCGAGCCGCAGGTGCCGGCCGTCGGCGTCGATCAGCCCGGGTTGCAGGTGCTGGGTGCGGCAGATCGCCGTCCGCAGGTTCGCGCCGGACCGGGCCGGTGTGGCGTCCGGCCAGAGCAGGTCGGCGACGTGTGTGCGGTGGACGGGACGGCTCTGCAGGGCGAGGTAGGCGAGCAGGCGCTGGCCGGTCGGGAAGACCGGGACGACCCGGTCGCCGGCCGTCAGGGCGAACCCGCCCAGCAGCTCGAGAACCACAGCACCCACCGGGTCAGCCTTTCACCGCGCCCGGCCCGTGTCTGCGAGCCTGTCGGCAAATCGACGGTCCGCCGGTGACCCCGTACGGGGAAAATGGGCCGATGGAAGTCCTCGTGGTCGTGCAGGATCCGGCGGGTTATGACCAGGCGATCGAGGCGTGGCGGCGCTCGGCCACCGTGACGCAGGAGCTGTCGCCGTGGGTGGCGCTGGCGCGGCTCGACGGGGAAGCTCCGGACGTGCCGGGCACACGCTGGTACACGGGCGCTGTGCCGCCGGAAGTGCTGCTCGGGCTCGACCCGCCGGCGCGGCTCTTCGTCGCCGCGTGGCGGGACAGGCAGCATCCGAAACAGCGGATCGGTGACGGGCTCTCGTGGGACGCGCCCGGCTTTCGTCCACCCGACCCGCCGCGCGCCTCCGGCCCGCCCGGCGAGTCGTCCGGTCTCGAATCGCCCGGCGCGTCGCCTGGTTCCGGCTCGCCCGGCCCGCTGCCTGACAAAGACGTTTGACGATATAGCCACATCCCCGTCACGGCCCGCGTGGCTCACTGGCGATCGGGGCGAATCCGATCGGCCCCGCGTGCACTGAGGGGGAGCGCGATGGCAGGTGACCTGGAGTTCAACGAGCGGGCAGTCTGGAGCCGGACCGGTGCGGCCGAGGCACGGACCGCCGGCGATCAGGAACAACGCATCATTCACCGGTACGGGCGCCTGGGCATCCTGGCCGGCCGGAGCGGCACCCCGCTCGCCGTGGAGAGCGAGCCGCCGCCCGACGACCTCAACGAAGCCGAACGCCTCGGCCTGGCCGCCCTTGATCTGCGCGAGTCGCAGGAGTATCGCGACGAGAAGGCGAACCGGTCCCGTGCGGGCGAGGCCTGGGACATGCCGGACTGCACCACAGTGGTGCCCACCCCGCCGTTCGCGGCGAGCGCGCTCGCACCCGGCGCGCAGGCGCCGGCCCCGACGAGCTCGTTCCTCGAGGGCTCGGTGGCGGTCGGCATCATCATCGTGCAGGGCCCGACACCGGCGCTGAAGTTCAGCACCGCCGAAGCCACCAAGGTTGTGGCCGAGGTGCAGAACGGGCTGGGTTTCTACGCCGCCCAGAACCCGCTCGCGAACATCACTTTCTCGTACGACATCAGGAACGTGACACTGAACGTGGCGGCCGACCCCAACGCGGCCGACCTGGAGGCGCGTTTCCGCGACCCGGCAATGCGGGCCCTGGGCTTCCCGGGGAACTGGAGCGGTGTCGGCGCGTACGTGGAAAGCAATCGCACCCGGCTCAACACCCGGTGGACGTACTGCGCGTTCTTCACCAAATATCCGTTGAGCTGGTTCGCGTACGCGTCCATCGGCGGCCCGCGGCTGGTCATGGACTACAACAACGACGGCTGGGGCCCGGACAACATCGACCGCGTCTTCGCGCACGAGACCGGCCACATCTTCGGCTGCCCGGACGAGTACGCCAACAGCAACTGCACCTGCGGCGGCGCGTGGGGCCGGTTCGGTGTGGCCAACGGCAACTGCGAGACGTGCGCGGCCGGCGGCGGAGTGTCCTGCCTCATGAAGGGCAACGACTTCGCGCTCTGCGAATACACCCCGAGCCACCTGGGCTGGTCGCCGCAACTGGTGATCCGCAACTTCGGCTACTCGGCCGGCAACTGGCGGACCGAGAAGCACCCGCGCCTGATGGCCGACACCACCGGCGACAAACGGGCCGACATGGTCGGGTTCGGCGAAGCCGGGGTGTGGGTCTCGCGTGCGCTGGCCACCGGCGGGTTCGAGGCGCCGGTGCTGCGGGTCAACAACTTCGGTTACACGGCCGGTGGCTGGCGGGTCGAGAAGCACCCACGGTTCCTGGCCGACACGACCGGCGACGGCCGCGCCGACATCGTCGGGTTCGGCGACGGCGGCGTCTGGGTCTCCCGCGCGCAGCCCAACGGCACCTTCGACGCGTTGCGCAAGGTCGTCGACAACTTCGGTTACACGGCCGGTGGCTGGCGGGTCGAGAAGCACCCGCGCTTCCTGGCCGACACCACCGGCGACGGCCGCGCCGACATCGTCGGGTTCGGCGACGCCGGGGTGTGGATCTCCCGCGCTCAGGCCAACGGGTCCTACGACGCGTTGCGCATGGTCGTCGGCAACTTCGCTTACGACGCCGGTGGCTGGCGGGTCGAGAAACACCCGCGCTTCGTCGTGGACACCACCGGCGACGGGCGGGCCGACATCGTCGGGTTCGGCGACGCCGGCGTCTGGATCTCGCGTGCGCAGGCGGACGGCTCGTACACCGCCCCGCAGCTGGTCGTCAACAACTTCGGCTACACGGCCGGTGGCTGGCGGGTCGAGAAGCACCCGCGCTTCGTCGCCGACCTGACCGGGGACGGCCGAGCCGACATCCTGGGCTTCGGCGAGGCCGGGGTGTGGGTGTCGCTGGCCCAGCCGGACGGCTCCTACTCGCCGCCCGAACTGGTGGTCGCCAACTTCGGCTACACGGCCGGTGGCTGGCGGGTCGAGAAGCACCCGCGCTTCCTGGCCGACACCACCGGCGACGGCCGCCTCGACATCGTCGGCTTCGGCGAGGCCGGGGTGTGGGTCTCCCGTTCCCTGGGCGGCGGCAAGTTCGAGCCTCCCGGGCTCGTGGTGACGAACTTCGGCTACACAGCCGGCGGCTGGCGCGTCGAGAAACACCCGCGCTTCGTCGTCGACTGCACCGGCGACGGCAAGGCCGACATCGTGGGCTGCGGCGAGGCCGGCGTCTGGCTGGCCCGCTCCTGACCAGCACCACCACAGGGAGGCGGGCCGATCGGCGGCCCGCCTCCACCCAAGATCGCGAAGTCGTGTGTCAGCGGGAGTCGGCGGGGGCGAGCTCGTCGTCGCTCCGGTGATCGGTGCTTGTCCGCGCCGGGACGCGTTCCCGGCGGAACGGCACGAGGTAGGAGCGGTCGTGCAGCCAGCGCTCGGGGCAGATCCCGCGCTCGCGGAGCTTCTGCAGCGCCGCCTGAGTCAGATGGATCCCGAGTGCGGCGGCGAGTCCGGCCACCAGCGCTTCAGCCACGTCTGCCCAGCCCACGAACGTATCCGCCCTTCGTCGGAAGACCGGATCTTCCCGGCATGATGATAAATGCTGCCATTACGGATCCCGGGGCCAGCTGGCCTCCAGCCAACGGTGTAGCGCCTCGCCCGCGGCGCACCGGAACCGGACCCGGCCCGGGGTTGGCGAGGACCAGTCGCTGAGTGCGTAGGGTCAGTTCACGGTGGACACGCTCACCCGTCGGCAGCTGCGCGAGTCCTTCCGGGCTGTGCACGTCGTGCTGACCGCGATCGACCAGAACTGGATGGCCCGGCTCGAACGGATGCAGACGGCCTGACCACACCCGTGGGGGCGCAGAGAGCCCGACTGCACATCAGGTCAGAGC
Source organism: Paractinoplanes brasiliensis (assembly GCF_004362215.1). Taxonomy (NCBI): domain Bacteria; kingdom Bacillati; phylum Actinomycetota; class Actinomycetes; order Micromonosporales; family Micromonosporaceae; genus Paractinoplanes; species Paractinoplanes brasiliensis. The sequence continues at coordinate 5,434,488 of NZ_SNWR01000001.1, forward strand.
GCTGGACGTCACGGTTGAGGACAAAGGGGACAACCACGGGGGTCTTCCAACCGCCCGGTGGCGTCCGCTCAGCAGGCAGCGTGATCTTGTCCGGTGCGAGGAAAGGCACCGCCGCGAGGTCAGAATGGGCTGCCTCGCAGCGGTGTCTTTACTTCTTGTCAGACGTGGTAGACGGCGATGGTCCGGTTCATCTCGGCTGCCATGCGGGCCAGCTCCTGAGCGGTCGCCTGGGTCTCGGTCGCGCCGGCCGCTGTGGCGTCGGCCGCCTCGGCCACGCCGGCGATGTTGCCGGCGATGTCGTCGGCGCTCGCGGAGGCCTCGGCGACGCTGCGGACCATCTCGTTGGTGGTGGCCGTCTGCTCCTCGACGGCGGCGGCGATAGTGGCGGCGTGGTCGTTGATCCGCACGGTGACCCCGGCGATCTCGCCGATCGCGACGACGGCGTGCTCGGTCTCGCCCTGGATGGCGCCGATCCGGCGCGAGATGTCGTCGGTGGCTCGGGCGGTTTCCTGAGCGAGGTCCTTGACCTCGGAGGCGACCACGGCGAAGCCTTTGCCCATCTCGCCCGCACGGGCGGCCTCGATGGTGGCGTTGAGAGCGAGCAGGTTCGTCTGCTCGGCGATAGCCGTGATCAGCTTGATGACGTTGCCGATCTCGGCGGAGGACTGGCCGAGCTTCGCGACGACTTCGTTGGTGCGCTGCGCGGTTTGCGCGGCCTGGGAGGAGACGGTGGCGGCCTCAGTCGCGCTGGTGGCGATCTCGCGGATCGCTACGCCCATCTCGTCGGCGCCGGCGGCGACGGTCTGCACGTTCTGTGACACCATGCCGGCGGCGCTGGAGACGGTGCCGGCCTGCGCGGAGGTCTCCTCGGCGGCTGAGGACATCTGTACCGAGACCGCGGACAGCTCCTCGGAAGCGGCGGCGACCTGGTGGGCGTTGGCGGCCATCTGGCGCACCATGCCGGCCATCGCTTCGGTGGAGGTGTCCAGGGCTTGTGCCAGCGCGCCGACCTCGTCCTTGCCGGTCAGGCCGGTGCGGGCGGTCAGGTTGCCGTCACGGATCGACATGAGGACCCTGACGCAGCGGGCCAGCGGTTTGGTGATCAGCCGGGCGATGCCCAGCGCCGCCAGCACACCTACCACCAGACCCGAGATGATCAGCGTGATCACCAGCGTGCGGGCGGTGTCGAAGGCGGACTGGGCGGCGTCCTTGTCTTCCTGTGCCACGACGATCGTCTGGGCCGAAACGGTGTCCAGGGCCTTGCGGGCTTGCCCCACCAGAGGGTCGATCTCGCTCTTGCGGATCTCCGCGACCTGGTCGTCCTTGCCGGCGCGGCTGAGCGGGAGAAGCCTGCCGTTGAGCACCGAGACATACTGCGACCAAGCCGTGTCGAACTCGGCGATGGCGGCGTTGCGGATCGGGCCGAGCTCGAACTTCTTGTAGCGGGCTTCGGCGTCGGCGAGCGTTCGCAGGTCCGTGGCCAGCGCCTTCTCCGCCTCGGCCTGCACGTCGGCGTCGTCGGTGAGGAAGTGATTGAGCGAGTCGATGCGGACCCGGTTGAAGGTGTTGCGCACCTCGGCGATGGTCTGCAGCTGCAGGCTGCCGTTGTAGACGTCGTTGGTGCTCCGGTTGATAGCTGCCATCTCCAGGACGGCGAACGACGACACTCCGGTGCCTATCGTGGCGACGACAAGCACCGCCCCGAGAATTTTCGTGCTGACCCGGCGGTCTCCCAACCAACCGGCCAGTCCCCGGCGGCGCTGCGATGCCTCAAGCGGTGTCGACTCCATGCACACTCCCTGAAATGGCAGCTCCTGACCTTTCGAGCCGCTTCCAGAAGCTCTTTCGTCGCCGGCGTTCGAATGCGAAGCCATCCGGTACTGCGATTCGAAACGCAACCGTGCTAATCCCATGGCGCTCCCGCTGCTCCGCTTCATCGAGCAGCGCTTCGCCTGAGCGCAACGCACTGATTGGCGTCATCCGGGCGGCAAGCAGCTCGCTACGAGCACTGTTCAACCTGCGAAGTTCACCCGAGCGCCAATTCCCGCCGATCCCTCTGGAATACGCCGTGAACATTCCTGCCGCCGAGCAGCCGTCACCGGGCGTCGGCAAAGTCCGAAGCGGCCGTCAGCGTTTGGTGCAGACCGGGACCGAGCGGGCGACGTTGTTGGTGCCGTACGCGATCGCGACCGTGAAGCAGTAGTTCGAGGACTCGTTGAGGCCGTAGACGACGTAGTCCGTGCTGCCCGCGGGCAACTGCTGGAACGGCTTCCGCGGCTGCCCGGCACGTCCGCCCGAGATCAGGATCGGGCCTTCGGCATTGCGGGGGTAAGACCACTGCAGCAGGACGCTGTCGCGGTTGTCGCGCAGCTTCACGGCCGTGGGGGCGCCTGGGTCGGCCTTGGGCGGGCGGGTGGTGGCCGCGGGCGCTGAGGGGGTGGCGGCGGGCCCGGTCACCGCGGGCGGGGTGGTGGCGTTCGCGGTCGGGCCCTCGGCGCCGTTGGCGTTGGGGAGGGTCAGGGCCACCACGGCGACCACGGCTGCCACGCCGGCCACCAGGACAGCGGCCAGGACGAAGGGCTGCCGGCGGCGCGGGGGCGGGGGCTCGGTGCGTACGGGAAGACGCCTTTCGGTGTTCGGCGGCAACGTGTACGTCGAAGCGGGCGCGGAGCCGATCGGGACGGGACGGCCGTCGGGGCCGTAGTCGGGGGCGCGCCGGCCCGGCATCGGTGGTGGGGTGTCGGCGCGGGCGTGGCGGCCCTGCAGGTCACCGGGCTCCTGGTGCACGTCGGCCAGATAGAGCGGCTGCTGATAGACCGTGCCGTTGGGGTCGGTGGGGCGGTTGTCGGGCGGCGGCAGGCCCGGGTCGTCGGGCGGGAACTCCTCGGGGTCGGGCACCGTGGGACGCCGGGGGAAGGGCACGGGCCGCACGCCCGGGGCGCCGACGGTGGTGACGCCGGGAGCGGCGGGATCAGCCGAAGCGGTGGGAGCGCCGGAAGCGCGAGGAGCAGGCACGTCAGGGACGGCGGGGGCGCCGGAAAAACCTGGAATGCCAGGAGCGCCGACGCCGGGCACGCCCGGAACGCGAGGATTGCCGACCGTGGTCATCCCGGGGCCGTCGCTCTGCTCGACCCGGCCGCACACGTGCCGGCCCGAGGCCGACCCCTGCACGAGCGCGGCCACCTGCCGTACGAGGGGATGGTCCGAAGGCAGGTAGCGCGCGCACAGCTCCTGCGCCTTGGCCAGATGCTCGCGACTCTCGGCGTCGCGCCCGCACTCGCGTTCCATCGCGCCCAGGCGGGCCAGCATCTTGATCCCAGCGGGGGAGGCGTCGCCGTAACGCTGGCTGTGCCGGTGCCACGCCGCGGTGAGCCGGGAACGTGCGGCCCTGCAGTTGCCCGCCGCGTGCTCGGCCGTGGCCAGGTCGGCCTCGGCCGCCAGCACCCGCGGCGAGTCGGCGCCTTCCAGTTCGGTCAGGTCGGCGACCAGCTGGCGGTAGACCTGGGACGCGCGTCCGAAGTGGCCGACCCGCTGCAGCACCGCGGCATGAGTGGCGGCCGCGGCGATCGTGCGGTTGTCGTGGGGGCCGTGCAGGCGTTCCTCGGCGGCATGGGCGTAACCGGCCCAGAGCCGGGCATTGTGGGCGTCGCCCAGCGCGATCAGGATGCGCGCGTGCAGGGCCGCCGCCAGGGCGAGGTCGGCGCTGGCCTGCTGGGGGTCGGCGGCGTCGGCCGGGTTGAGGACGTTGGCCAGCACTCGCCGGGCGCCCGCGAGGTCGCCGGCAGACGACAACGTCTGGGCGCGTGCGGTGAGCTCGGCGAGCGGAGGAGGGGCCACGTGTCCCATAGTGCTCATGTGACCACTGTAGGTACAAGTGCAAGGTTGCGATCGGCTCGCGGGGCGGACACTGTAGAACTCGTACATGTCCTATGACGCGATCGCTCAGATCAAGCAGGAAGTCCTGGTCCGCTACCTCGAGGCCTGGGCTCCGGCCGCGCTGCACCGTGCCCGGCGTGTGATTTACGTCCACGGCTACGCCGACTCGGACGACGGGTCCACGGCCGAGGCCGCGATGCGGGTTCTGGCCGAGCAGTCCGATCTCGTACGGGGCCGGGAGCTCACGATGGTGGCCACCGGCGACGATCTTGGGGATGTCGGTCCGCGCTTGTCGGCAATCGGGGAGCAATCGGGTGCGGGCGCGGGTCTCGCCGTACACACAATCTCGGGCGGGACGGACAAAACACTGCCGGTTGGCCTCAAAGCGATCGGTGCTCAACGCGTACCGCTGCTGGGGTGTCTGGACGCGGCGAACGCGAGCGAGCCTCCGGCGCCCGCCACGGTGGCGGCTCTGACCGCGGGTAAGCCGGCCGAGGTGCTGCTGGTGCTGCCGCCGGGAGCCAAGGCCGATTCCTACCGTACGGGCTGGCCCCTGTTCACCCAGGTCGAGCTGGCCGTCTCGGACGAACCGGGCGAACTGCTCGTGTTCGGGGCGACGGCGGGGAAGAGTCTCGAAGGCTTCAAGGAGGCCTTGTGGTCGGTCGACGAGTTCGCGGGCGTACGGTATCGGGACCCCGGTGACCCCGACCGGCACCTGATCGACATCTCGCTGACGCCGCACCCGGGTCCGCTGCGGCGCGAGATCCTGGCCCGGCTCGAGCGCGGCGGCGAGGCGACAGTGACCGAGCTACGCACGTACGCGCTGACCGAGACGGTCTATCGGGCCGCCGACGCCACGCGGGTGCTGCACGCGCTGGTCGACGCGGGGACTGTCACCCGCCGGCCGGCACACGGGCGGCTCGGCGGGGACGTCGTCATCTCCCTCTAGGAGCGGCTCTTGTCCTGCTTCCACGAGAACGGGCCGGGCAGGTCGTAGCGGTGCGCCCGGCTGCGCGAGTTCCAGGACCAGCGGCCGATCTTGAGACTCCACGAGGAGTAGCCGTTCTCGGTGAAGTTCAGGATCAACGGGCCGAACTTCTTGCGCTTGCGGAAAACGAGGCCCATCGGTACGTCCCTCCAAGGTTCGTCGGATGGACGTTCGATTCCCGATGGTCGAAATCGGCAAACGTCAGCGTGGCTGCCACGCGTCGGGGCGGGTCGTCAGCTTGCGGACGTGGGCCGGCATCCGGCCGCTGAGCAGCTCGGCCAGGTTGACCTCGTCGACGACCTCGCGGACTGCTGCCCGGACGGCGACCCACAGGTTGGGCAGATTTTCCGCCGCGCCCGCGTACTGGGTTTCCTCGGGGCGCAGGCCACGCACTCCGGCCAGCGGCCCGTCGACCGCCCGCAGGATCTGGCCGATCGTCACATCGCGAGGGGGTTGTGACAGCGTGTAGCCACCCTCGGCGCCACGCTGCGCGCGTACGACCCCGGCACGGCGCAGATCGGCGAGCACCGCCTCGAGGAACTTGCGGGGCATTTCCTGATCCTGGGCGATGGCTTGGGCGGACATCAATGCCGGGTAGGCCCTAGCCAAGCTGAGGGCCGCCCGGACCGCGTAGTCGCCGCGCGCGGAGATCTGCACCCATTCATCATGCCCCCTCCGCACCACCGGCCCGCACATACCCCAGGGTTTTGTGGGAATTACGCTCAGTCAGATGATCGTCGCTGTGCGGGAATGATGCCGCGCGGTTCGCCCGAGGCCTCCGCGCGGAACTGGCCGGGGCTCATACCGACCTCGCGGTGGAAGAAACGGCCGAAGTTTGTGGGCTCGGGAAACCCCAGGTGGCGGCCCACCTCGGCCACCGACAGGGGCGTACAGGCGAGCAACCGGCGGGCCTCCAGCGCGACCCTGTCGTCGACCACCTGCTTCGCCGTGCGGCCCGTGACGGACAGGCAAGCCCGGGTGAGCGTACGCACGGAGCAGCCCAACTCCTCCGCATAGTCCTCGACACGGCGGCTGTGTGGGTGCCCGGCCTCCAGCAGCCCCCGGAACCGGGTGTAGGTGCGGCTCTCGGGGCCGGCCGGTGTGCCGGAACTCAGCAGGGCGAGACGTAGCAGCAGGACGTGCAACTGGCGGCGCAGCAACTCGGCCGCGATCGAGCCTTGCGTGTGGTTGGCGGCCGGGCTCGGCGCGTGCCGTTCGTGATCCACCGCGATCTGGGTGAACTCGCTGATCACCGCGTCCTCGTCCTCGCCGCGCAGCTGCCAGCGGTTCTGCAAGGGCAGTTCGTCGCCCTGCTCCTTGAGCAGGGCCGGCTCGAACGTGATCACCGAGGCGATCAGCCCGTTGCGCCCCACCCGCAGTGCCTGACCGGGCCGGATCCAGAGCAGGGTGCCGGGCCGGCAGGCGTGGGAGAAGAAGTCGACCTCGACGGTGCCGTGCCCGGCCGTGGCCAGCACCAGCACGTGATAGGGAAGGCGGACCGGCGGCTGGGCCGCGGTGGCGTCCAGGGCGCAGGTGCCGACTCCCGCCCAGCCGGGCGGGCCAAACGGGGTCGCGGTTTCGAACCGCGCTGCTGCAGTGGACATCGCGCCACGACGGTAACCGGCCTTGACCAGCGATGCACGAGGCGAGAGGCAGCTCGGGCCCGGCTGTCGCCTATACGCCTCACCGAACGACATTTCTGGGGCGAATGTCCAGTTATTTGCATATCGGGAGCTTTATACAAAAGGCGACCCGTCCGGACCGGCAGTGTCCGAACGGGTCGCCCCATCGCATTTCGTACGCTATCGGCCGGCCAGCAACCGATTCACGGCCGCGTCGACGTCGAGATGTTCGGATTCACGGCCACGAGGCACCACCACATAGGTGCGACGAAGGAAACGAACAAGGACGCTACGCGGCACTTCGAACAACGCGTTCCCGTCGGGTGACGACAACGCCAGGGCCACGAAGTCGCCCCGCGGAGTGGCCCACGGCCACACCCGGACGTCCCCGATACCCGCGGGCTCATCGAGCCCGGTGACGAGCAGTTCCCGCGCAAAGGACCAGCTCACGGCTTCCCCACCGGCTGATTCTGCGTGGAACAACACGTGCACCGCATAAGGGTCGGCTGGGTCGTACCGCAGGCTGGCGCGCACGGGCAGAGCCGTGGCGTCAGGCGCTACGAGCCGCAGCGAGGTCTCGACCTCGACGGTCGTTGGACGAATGGTACTCATGGACGAACTCCCCCCGGCACCGCTGCGAGGCTGGTGAACCCCGCGTTTCCCATACTCAGGTGATCCCTGTCGTTACGCTCCGCCATACGCTGATCTCACCCAGTAGTGGGAAGACGGTTCCGAAAACCCTTTCGCACAAGACTTAAAGCGATATCTTGTGCTGTTCTGCCCCAAGTACTCGGTTCCGCCCGGCGTCGGGTGGTCCAGCAGTTGACTTACTCCGGTAACGTCCATTTCTCCCGGGTGGTGACGGGGCTGCGGGACACTGGGGGATGAAATGACTACGAAACCGGACCAGGGCGTGGCTCCGTCGGGTGTGCTGGACAAGATCCGCGCCAACCCCACGGGCCGGCTGGCCCTGAAAATCTCCATCGCAGTCCTCGGCGCCATCGTCGTCGCCGTCGGCATCGTCGCCATCCCGCTGCCCGGCCCCGGCTGGGCCATCGTGATCGCCGGCCTGGCCATCTGGGCCATCGAATTCGCGTGGGCCAAACACCTGCTCGAGTTCACGAAGAAGCACGTGCTGTCCTGGACGCACTGGATCGGCCGGCAGTCCTGGCCCGTCAAGGCGCTGGTCGGCCTGGCCACGTTCCTCTTCGTGAGCGCGGTCGTCTATGTCTCGTTCCGCGTCAGCTTCGGCGTCGACCTGATCGACGTGGCGCTCGACCGGCTGACCTGACCCCTGTTCGCCCACCCGGCCCGGCATCTAGTACAGTCATGACGCGTTGAGGGCGATTAGCTCAGCGGGAGAGCGCTCCGTTCACACCGGAGAGGTCACTGGTTCGATCCCAGTATCGCCCACCAATAGCCCTGAACTGGGCAAACGTGATACCGCAGTTGGCAGTGCGTGAACCGCGCGGCTAACGGGCGGTGAGCTGGGGAAAACTCTTCTTTGCGAGTGAAGGCCCTCGTGTGCGGCCGCGTCGTTCGAAGTCGGTGCGGCCCAAGGCCGGCTCGCTGTCCCCACCATGCCGACCTTTTCCTTCGACCACGTCGGGCTGTCCGTCGCGGACCTCGACGCACAGCGGCGCTTCTACGGCGCCGCACTCGGGCTGACCGAGGTGGAGGAGCACTTCGAGGTGCCCGAGGCGCACATCCGTACGGCGATCCTGCGTGTGGACAATGGCCTGAAGATCGAGCTGATCGAGCGTGGCGGGCCGGCGCCGCAGGAGTTCGCCGACGCGTTCGACGGCGCCGGCACCCAGGGCTACTTCCACTGGGCGGTCTACGTGGACGACCTCGACGCCGCCTATCGGAAGGTTCTCGACGCGGGCGGGCGTGAGGTCTCTGCCCCGGCCCCTGCCGTGCGGCGGGGGATGCGCTTCGCCTATGCCAAGGACCCGGAGGGCAACTTGCTGGAACTGATCCAGCCGGCCCGCTGATCAAGGTGTCGCCGTATTGATCCGATGGCCGGGCACGGCGCGCCGCAGAGGATCGCGCCGGCGGCGAATACGGCGGTGGGCCGCGCCAATGCTGGGCCTTGAGGCGGCGAAGGCGTACTCCTATCGTTGCGGAGGGGTCTCCGATTTTGCGGGCCTCTCCGGACGGCAGGGAGAAAAATGGTTCGTGCAGACGCCCGCGAGAACCGCGCCCGCATCCTGGCGGCGGCGCGGGAAGCCTTCGCCGAGGATGACGACACCTCGATGAACCAGATTGCCCAGCGGGCCGGCGTCGGACCTGGCACCCTCTATCGCAACTACCCGTCCCGCGAGGCGCTCATCCTCGATATCTACCGGGACGAGGTCGCGAAGCTGATCGGCGCGGTGCCCGAGTTGCTCGCCGCGGAGCCACCCCTGGAGGCACTGCGCCGCTGGACGACCGAGCTGGTGATCGGCATGCGCACGAAGCACGCCCTCGGCGCCGCTCTCAGCCCGGACGCCCACAAGTCGATCAGCGAGCAGACGTACGACCCGGTCATCGGCGCTATCGCCCAACTGCTCGACGCCGGCAAGGCTGACGGCAGCATCCGCGAAGACGCCGAGCCCGGCGACTTCCTGCAGTTCACCGGCGCTCTCTGGCGAGCCGCGCCGGACCGCACGCAGCCCATGCTCGCGCTCATCCTCGACGGGCTCGACGCTCGGCGGAGTCGCTAGCGGAGAGTTCTCCACTTCTTGTTGACGAAGTGGAGAACTCTCCACTACCGTGGTTGTCACAGGCGTACGACACTGCGGGAGGCGTTGACATGGCGGAAGTTCTGGTAACCGGAGGCTCCGGTTACATCGGCGGCTGGTGCACGTTGGCACTGCTCAACGCCGGATACTCGGTTCGCACCACGGTGCGTGACCTGTCCCGCGAACATAAGGTGCGGGAAATGCTGCGCCGGGGAGGCGCCGATCCCGGCGACGCCCTGCAGGTGGTCCGCGCGGACCTGGCGGGTGACGACGGCTGGGCGGACGCCGCGGCCGGTTGCGACGGCGTTCTCCACGTCGCCTCGCCCACGCTCACCAAGGCGCCGAAGAACGACGACGAGATGGTCCGCCCGGCGGTCGACGGCACGCTGCGGGTGCTGCGCGCGGCCCGCGACGGCGGCGTACGGCGGGTGGTGCTGACCTCGGCGATCGGCGCGATCGCCTACGGCCACGAGCAGCGCGACACCCCGTTCACCGAACAGGACTGGACGAACGTCGACGCGGAGGGCATTCAGCCCTACCAGAAGTCCAAGACCCTCGCCGAACGCGCAGCCTGGGAGTTCGTCCGAGACGGCGCCCTCGAACTGGCCACTGTCAACCCGACCGGTGTTCTCGGCCCTGTCCTCGGCCTCGAATACTCCCCATCGCTCACCGGGATCGCGCGCATGCTCGACGGGTCGATGCCGGCTCTGCTGCCGTTCGCCACCGGCTACGTCGACGTACGCGACGTCGCCGCGCTGCACCTGCTCGCGCTGGTCGAACCAGCCGCCGCCGGCGAGCGTTTCATCGCCACCGCCGGACGCAGCCTTTGGCTGCGTGACGTCGCCGCGATCCTGCGCGACCGCCTGGGCGAACGTGCGGCGAAAGTACCGACCAGGGAAATGCCGCTGTGGGCCGCGCGCCAGCTCGCCAAGGTCAACCCGCAGGTACGTCAGCTTCGCGCGGCGCTCGGCCGTGACCTGGCGGCCACCTCGGTGAAGGCCGAGCGACTGCTCGGCTGGAAGCCCCGCCCGATCGAAGACACCATCGTCGAGACCGCCGAGAGCCTGCTCGCCCTCCATCACTGAGCGGCGGCCACCCGTACGCGTTCTTCCTGCGGCCGGGCCTGATCCGGCCGTCGCGGGGCGCGCGGCCGTCGATCCTGGCACGGCGCGTCGTCTGCGGAATCCTGAAGCCGTTCTTACCTCTGCCGGCCCGGCGGTGGCAGGCCGCGGTGACCTCGGCCAACGAGATGGCCTTCGCAACGCTGGAGATCCCGTACGCTCCGCAAACCGTGCCCCGGCAGCTCGGCGACTCCACGATCAACGACGTCGCCGGACCCGGCTACCGACGGGTCACCGCCGCAGTCGCACACCAGGTGCCCTCCCACCTGCGGCGCCGCCCGCGTCCGCCAGCGCGTTCGAGGTCCGTCCGGCTGGCTCACTGCTTCCCGGCAGTAGCGAACGTCAGGTCTGCCGGCGCGCTGCCAGGATCTCGGCGGCCACCCCGCGTGCCCATGCCCGGACCCGCGGCGGGTTGCGGAAGTCACCGGCGTGACCCTCCTTCGCCATCCGGCGGGACAGGAAGCCGAGCCAGCCGTGCGCCTCGGCGGTCATCCGGCCGCCGAACGTCACGTGCTCCCGCGCCTGGAGCAGCTCCATCGCGACCGTGGCCTGGTGGTTCGGTGGCAGATCGGTGTCGTCGGCGGTGTGGTCGAGCGGGCCGCTGTCGAACAGCCAGACCGGCCGTCCGGCGAACTGGCCGGCGAACCGTTTGGCGAACTTGCGGGCGTCGGCGTGCCAGCCGGCCGCGTACATGGCGGCGCCGAGGATCAGGGCCTCGTAGCCGGCCACGTCGTCGACCTCGCCGGCCGCCACCAGCCGCGTGTCCAGGCCGGCGGTGCGCAGCTCCTCGGCGATCCAGCCGGCGATCTCGGCGGTGGATCCGCCGCTCGTCGCGTATGCCACCAGTACCGTCATGCCAGTCCCTTCTCCGTTTCCAGCAGATAGGCCACCACGTCGGTGGCCCGGTACGTCTGCCGGCCGGCGGGCAGCCGGCGCAGCAACTCGCGTACGGCGGTGAAGTCGGTGCCGGCGGTGATCACCGGCGGCTCGGTGTAGCCGCCGGCCCGCTGCTGTGCGAAGCCGGCGGCCGCCATCAGCCCGTTGCACAGGCAGCGCCGCCCGGCCGTGTTGACCTCTCGGCCGCCGCCGTGGCTGCGGTACATCGCCACGGGCTCCGCGGGGCACCGGTAGCCGACCGAGCCATCCGGCTTGCGGTACGCGGTGCGCAGCACGCCGAGGTCGCACAGTCGCTCCCGATCGGCGTAGACGTCCTCGTCGGACAGGGTTCCCGGTAGCTGCACCACCTTGAACGGGAAACCCGTCGGGGAGGCGCGGCCGTCGGTGCGTACCGGCACGTCGCCGCGGGCGGCCAGTTCGACGACGCGGCGCTTCCACTCGGCGGCCATCCCGGACTCCTCGCAGTACGCGAACGCGGTGCCCACCTGCACACCGGTGGCTCCGGCAGCCACCGCCCGGGCGAGTCCGTCCGGGGTGCCGTACGAACCGGCCATCCAGAACGGCAGACCGAACCGGGTCATCGACCGGGGGTCGACCACGTCGCGGTCGTCATAGACGGGCTGACCGGTGTCGTCGACGCGGCGCGGGCCGCGCGGCGGGGCGTTGTGCCCACCGGCTGCGGCGCCTTCCACGATGAAGCCGTCGGGCCGGGTGCCGGGATCGGCGGCGAGCCCCTCGGCGAGGTCGACGGAGGCCACGATGGCGTCGAAGCGGGGGCGCTTCAGCGGGTGCTGCCCCGGCGGAGCGTACGCCCGGGGGTCGAACCGGATGGCGTGCTGGCCGTCGGCCGACGTGGCGCCCTGGACCCGGACCGGCAGCGCCACCGGCTGGTGGGCGGCCAGCCCGTCCAGCAGTCCGGGCAGGTGGGCGGGGTTTCCGGCGCCCACCAGCACGTGGTCGACACCGGCGAGCATGGCGCCGTAGCAGCCGAACGGGATCGGCAGTTCGATCTTGCGCAGGTAGTTGATGCCGATCAGGCCGTCGTGACCCTCCTTGGCGAGGTACACCTCGACGAAGTTCGCCGCGATGGTGAGCTCGGCGAGCACCCGGGACGGCTGCTGACTGAACCGCAGCACCGGCCGGAACGGTGCCGTCGCGGGTTTGCCGCCGGCCACGTAGTAGGTGCGCAGGATCCGTTCCGCCGCCCCCGGCACGGGGAAGTGTGCCAGTGCCCGGCGTATGTCACCGCCGAGGTCGCCCTGCTGCAGCCGCCGGGCGCAGACGATCTCCAGTGCGGTGCCCGACACCACCCCCATCTGGCCGGTCAGGGACACGGCGCGGGCGAGTCGCCAGCCGGAGACGGCGACGCCCATGCCGCCCTGGATGATCCGCGGACCGCGAGCCGATCGGGCCGTCATCGTGTCCTCCCCTCGCCGGTTCGACTGAGCGTCGCGTCACGGCGCCGCCCGCCACCAGTGCCGTTCGGCCCCCAATCGCCGGACCGGTTTCTGCTCGGAGGTCAATAGGTCCTTGGTCCCTTTTCTCAGGGGTATCGGCGCCTGCAGTTGATCGACAAATGTCCATACGCTGCGTAGTCAGGACCCTACTAGCTCGGGCGGTTTTGTCATGAAGATCGCAGTGCTGATCAAATATGTCCCGGAGGCGACGGCCACCTGGCGTTTCGCCGATGACCGCACGCTGGACCGGGCGAGCATCGACGGCCGGCTCTCCGAACTGGACGAATACGCCGTCGAACAGGCCGTCCGGCTCGCCGAGGCGGGCGTCGCCACCGAGATCACCTATCTGACGATGGGCCCGGCCCGGGCCGTCGAGGCGGTGCGCAAGGCCCTCGCGATGGGCGGTGACCGGGCGGTGCACATCCTCGACGACGCGCTGCACGGCACGGATGCCGCCGGCACCTCGCTCGTCCTCGCGGCCGCGCTGAAGCAGACGGATGCCGACCTGGTCATCTGCGGCATGGCGTCCACCGACGCGGAGATGTCAGTGGTGCCGGTGATGGTGGCCGACCGGCTCGGCATGCCGGCGCTGGTGGACGCCGCCGAGGTCCGGGTCGACGGTGACACCGTCACCGTCGAGCGCGACACCGACGACGCGACCGAGGAGGTCGCCGCGCCGCTGCCGGCCCTGGTGACGGTCACCGACCGGTCCGGTGAGGCCCGCTACCCCTCCTTCAAGGGGATCGTCGCGGCCAAGCGCAAGCCGGTCACCACCCGGTCGCTGGCCGACCTTGAGATCACCGCCGGACAGGTCGGCGCCGCCGGTGCGGCCACCGAGGTCCGCGCTGTCCGTCCCCGGCCGCCCCGCGAGGCGGGCACGGTCATCACCGACGAGGGCGACGCCGCCGTCCGGCTGGCCGACTTCCTCGCCGCCAACAAGCTGTTGTAGACCACAAGCCCTGGGAGGCTGCGGTGAGCACAGTCCTGGTCCTCATCCACCACGACGACGGAATCATTCGGAAGCCGAGCCTGGAACTGCTGACGCTGGCGCGCCGGCTCGGCGAACCCGCGGCCGTGGTGCACGGCGGCGCGGGCGAGGCGCTGATCGACGCGCTCGGCCGGTACGGCGTGACGACGGTGTACTCGATCACGCCGCCGGAGCCGCCGTCGTACCGGCCGATGGTCGAGGCGCTGGCGCTGGCCGACCTGGCCGCCAGCACCGCGCCGGCCGCCGTCCTGGTCAGCTCCGGTCCGGGCGGCACGGAGGTCGCCGCCCGCGTCGCGGTGCGCCTCGACGCCGGCATCATCACCGGCGCGGTCGACGTGACCACCGGCCCGGACGGCCCGGTGGTCACTCAGTCGGTGTTCGCCGGCGGCTGGTTCACGGAGAGCCGGGTCCGGCGCGGAACCCCGGTGATCACGGTGCGCCCGAACGCCGTCACCGCCGAGCCCGCGCCCGAGCCGGCCCACGCCGCCGTCCGGACAGTCACCGCCGAGCCGGTTTCCGCCGCGGTCCCCCGCGTGGTGGCGAGCCGGGCGAAGGCCGCCACCGGACGGCCCGGACTCGCCGACGCCACCGTCGTGGTCGCCGGTGGCCGTGGCGCCGGCTCCGCCGAGGGCTTCGCGGTGATCGAGCGCCTGGCCGACGCGCTGGGTGGCGCCGTCGGCGCTTCCCGGGCCGCCACCGACCTCACGTGGTGCCCGCACGACCTGCAGATCGGGCAGACCGGCAAGACCGTCGCCCCGCAGCTCTACCTGGCCGGCGGCATCTCCGGAGCGATCCAGCACCGGGCCGGCATGCAGGGGTCCCGGACCATCGTCGCGATCAACAAGGACCCGAAGGCGCCGATCTTCCAGATCGCCGACTTCGGCGTGGTGGGTGACCTGCACACCGTCGTACCGGCCCTGATCGACGAGATCCGGAAGCGCAGGGGCTGACGGCCATGGCTCTTCGACTCGGCATCGGACTGGTGATGACCGCGGTGGCGCTCTTCGTCGCCGGTCGGCGGATCGCCATGCTGCACCGGCTGGGCCGTGCCGCGCAGCCGGTGGAGCCGGGCCGGACCACCGGCGCGGCGGCCCGGCTACGCGCCGAGCTCATCGAGGTTCTCGGCCAGCGCAAGCTGCTGACCTGGACGGTTCCCGGGGTGGCGCACATGCTCGCGTTTTGGGGCTTCCTGGTGCTCGTGCTGACTGTCATTGAGGGGTACGGCGCGTTGCTCCAGCGGGACTTCCACCTGCCGCTGATCGGCACCCAGCCCTGGCTCGGCTTCCTGGAGGACGTGTTCATCCTCGCCACGCTGGTCTCGGTGGTGGTCTTCGCGGCGATCCGGATGCGGCACTCGCCGGCCCGTGAGGGCCGCCGCTCCCGGTTCTTCGGCTCCCATCTGGACGCCGCGTGGCTGGTCCTTTTCATGATCTTCAACGTGGTATGGAGCCTGCTGCTCTACCGCGGCGCCCAGATCAACACCGGTCACTTCCCGTTCCCGGGCGGTGCCTTCGCCTCCGAGGCGGCGGCCCGGCTGCTGGAGCCGCTCGGCGCCACCGGCAACGACGTCGCCGAGACCGCCGGCCTGCTGCTGGCGCTCGGCATACTGCTGCTGTTCCTGGTCATCGTGGTCCACTCCAAGCACCTGCACGTCTTCACCGCGGCCGGCAACATCGCGCTGAGCCGCCGGCCGCGCGCCCTGGGCGCCCTGCTGCCGGTGCACTCCGTCGGCAAGCCGGTCGACTTCGAGGACCCCGGCGAGGACGACGTGATCGGCCGCGGCTCGATCACCGACTTCACCTGGAAGGGCCTGCTCGACTTCGCCACCTGCACCGAGTGCGGGCGGTGCCAGTCGCAGTGCCCGGCCTGGAACACCGGCAAGCCGCTGTCACCGAAGTTGCTGGTGATGAGCCTGCGAGATCACGCGCTGACCGCGGCGCCGTACCTGCTCGCTACCGACCGGTCCCGGGTGGACGCGCTGGCGTCGGCCGCGGCGCTGACCCCGTTGGTCGGCGCCGAGGGTGTCGTCCACCCCGACGTGCTCTGGTCGTGCACCACCTGCGGCGCCTGCGTGGAACAGTGCCCGGTCGACATCGAACACGTCGACCATGTCGTCGACATGCGCCGCTACCAGGTGCTGATGGAGTCCAGCTTCCCGCCCGAGGCCGGGGTGCTGCTCCGCAACCTGGAGCACGCCGGTGACCCCTGGGGCCGTGGTTCGGGGGCCCGCACCGAATGGACCGCCGGGCTGGACTTCGAGGTGCGCACGCTGAACGGCGACCGCATCCCTGACGACCTGGAGTACCTGTTCTGGGTGGGCTGCGCCGGCGCCTTCGACGACCGGGCCCAGCGCACCAGCCGCGCGGTGGCTCAGCTGCTGCACACCGCCGGGGTCCGGTTCGCCGTCCTTGGCAGCGGCGAGACCTGCACCGGTGACCCGGCTCGGCGCATCGGCCACGAACTGCTCTTCCAGCAGCTCGCCGCGCAGAACGTCGAGACGCTCAACGGCGCGGGCGTACGCCGGATAGTGGCCACCTGCGCGCACTGCTTCAACACCCTGGCCAACGAATATCCGCAGTTGGGCGGCGACTACGAGGTCCTGCACCACACCCAGCTGCTGGCCCGGCTCGTCGCCGACGGCCGCCTCACCCCGGTGACGCCGGTCGACGCCACCGTCACCTATCACGACCCCTGCTATCTGGGCCGGCACAACCGGGTCTTCGTACCGCCGCGCGCGATCCTCGGTGACCTGCCCGGCGTCCGTCTCATGGAGCCCGAACACACCCGGGAGCGGTCCTTCTGCTGCGGCGCCGGCGGTGCCCGGATGTGGCTGGACGAGACGCTCGGCACCCGCATCAACGAGACCCGCACCGACGAACTGCTCGCCACCCGGCCGGACATCGTGGCGGCCGCCTGCCCGTACTGCGTCGACATGCTCGCCGACGGTGTGGCACTGCGCCAGGAACAGGACCGGGACGGCGGTCAGGTCGCGGTCATCGACGTGGCCGAGGTCCTGCTGCGATCGGTATCCGACCCCCTGCTCACGAACGAACCCGGAAGGGCGCAGCCATGACCACGACCACCGGCCTCGACCGGGACACCCTGCACCTGATGTTGTCCTCTCTCGACGACTTCCTCGCCCAGCAGTTGCCCGAGAGCCGGCGACTCGAACTGGACCGCGACGACGTGTGCCCCGAAGAGACCGTCCGCGGCATGTGCGGCGACGACCTCGGCGTCCACCTCGTGTTCGTCCCCGAGGAGTACGGCGGTCTGGGCGGCGGCGCGTTCGACTCGTACCGGATCTGCGAGCGGATGGCCCGCATCGACATCGGCGTCGCCACGTCGGTGTTCGCCACCTTCCTCGGCAGCGACCCGATCCTGGTCGGCGCCACCCCGGAGCAGCGCAAGGAGTGGCTCGGCCGGATCGCCGAACAGGGCATCCTGTTCGCCTACGGCGCCACCGAGCCGGAGGCGGGCAGCGACCTGGGCGCGCTGACCACAACCGCCACGCCGGTACAGAGCGGCGGACGGCTCACCGGGTACCGGCTGACCGGGCGCAAACAGTGGATCAGCAACGGGACCGTCGCGGACGTCTGCACGATCCTCGCGCTCGCGCCCGGTGGGCCGTCCTGGTTCATCGTCGAACGCGGCACCCCTGGCTTCACCGCCTCTGCGCCCGAGGACAAACACGGCATCCGGCTGTCCGACACCGCGGCGCTGTTCCTCGACGACGTGCTGGTGCCGGCGGAGAACCTGGTCGGCCGGGTCGAGGGCCGTGGGCTCGTCCAGGCGCAGCAGGTCTTCGGCTACACCCGGGTGATGGTCGCCGCGTTCGGGCTCGGCGGCGGCTGGGAGGCGCTCGACCGGGCCATCGCCTATTCCGCGAGCCGGGCCCAGGGCGGCGCGCCGCTCGCCGAGAAGCAGGGCTACACCCACAAGCTGATCGTCCCGCATGCGGTCCGGCTGGAGGCGGCACGCGCCTTCGTGGAGGAGACCGCCGCCCGCCTCGACGCCGGGGAGGGTACGGACGGGGCGCTGAACACCGCGGGCGCCATCGCGAAGTACCTGGCCACCGAGGCCGGCAACGCCGCTGCCGAGGCGGCGATCCAGGCGCACGGCGGGTACGGATACACCCGGCCCTACCTGGTCGAGAAGATCAAACGCGACGTCCGGATCACCACGATCTACGAGGGCACCTCGGAGATCCTCGAGATGACGATCGCCCGTGACCGGTGGCAGCAGCACCTCAAGAGCGCCGGCCGGTACCACCGCGACGACGCCCGAGACCTGGCCGCGCTGCCCGCAACCTCCGGCGGGCCGATCGCCGCCCTGGCACTGGACTGCCTGGCCGCGGTGCTGGACGCCTGCCGGACCGACAGGCTCACCCGCAACCAGCACGTCCTGTTGCGCCTGGGCGAGCTGATCGCCTGGGCGGAGTGCGCCGGCGTGCTCGCCCGCCGCGCCGCCGCGGCCGCTGCCGGGACCCTGCCGGAGAAGGCGGACCGGCGCTTCCCGACAGCCACTCTGGCGGCGATCAGCCGCGTCTTCGCCCGCGAGGCCGCGCTCAAGGTCGCCGACGAGGGGTTGCGGTTGGTCCTCGGGGCACAACCGGCGCCCACCGGCACGGACCCCGCCGCCGCGCTGCCGCTGGATCGGGTACGCGCCGCGCAGACCGGACTGCTCGCCGACCTCGACCACATCGCCGACGCACTGTACGACCGGATCGCACCTCTGGAGGCTGCGTCATGACCGCCGTAAGTCCCGTACCCATCGCCGTCATCGGGCTCGGCGCCGTCATGCCCGACGCGCCCGACGCCGCCACCTTCTGGACCAACATCAGAACCGGCCGCTACTCGATCAGCGACGTGCCGCCGGAGCGCTGGGACCCGGCTCTGCACTACGACCCCGACCCGCGCGCCCCCGACAAGACGTACTCCCGCATCGGCGGCTGGGTCCGCGACTTCACCTGGGACCCGCTGGCCTGGCAGCTGCCCGTGCCACCGGCGGTCTCGGCGCAGATGGAGGAGGGCCAGAAGTGGTCCGTCGCCACTGCCCGGGCGGCGCTGCTCGACGCCGGCTGGCCGGACTGGCCCGTCGACCCGGAACGGGTGGCCGTCATCATCGGCAACGCCATCGGCGGGGACAAGCACTACCGCACCGTGCTGCGGGTGCAGTTCGACGAGGTGGTGCAGCGGCTGCGGTCGGCACCGTCCTTCGCTCAGCTGCCCGAACCGGTCCGCGCCGCGGTGCTTGCCGAGACCCGCGACCCGTTCCTGGCCGGTCTTCCCGAGATCACCGAGGACACCATGCCCGGCGAACTGGCCAACGTGATCGCCGGCCGGATCGCCAACCTGTTCAACTTCCGCGGCCCGAACTTCACCACCGACGCGGCCTGCGCCTCCGGGCTCGCCGCCATGTCCGCGGCGGTGCGCGGACTGCAGGCCGGCGACTTCGACGTCGCGGTCACCGGCGGCGTGGACCGCAACATGAACGCGGCCGCGTTCGTCAAGTTCTGCAAAATCGGTGCCCTGTCCGCCACCGGCACACGCCCGTTCGACGCCGGCGCCGACGGGTTCGTCATGGGCGAGGGCGCGGCCCTGTTCGTGCTCAAGCGCCTTGCCGACGCCGAACGCGACGGCGACCGCGTCTACGCGGTCCTGCTCGGCCTCGGCGGCTCCAGCGACGGCCGCGGCAAGGGCATCACCGCCCCGAACCCGCTGGGACAGCGGCTCGCGGTGGAACGTGCCTGGCAGAACGCGGGACTCGACCCGGCGCTGGCCTCCTGCGTGGAGGCGCACGGCACCTCGACGCGGGTGGGCGACGCCACCGAGCTCGGCAGCCTCAGCGACGTGTTCGCCAAGGCCGGTGCGGCCACCGGCGCCATCGCGCTCGGGTCGGTCAAGTCCAACATCGGCCACCTCAAGGCCGCGGCGGGCGCGGCGGGACTCTTCAAGACGGTTCTCGGCCTGCACGAGAAGGTGCTCACCCCGAGCCTGCACTTCGAGCGGCCCAACCCGCACGTGGACTGGGACGCCATCCCGTTCCGGGTCAACACCGAGCTGCGCGAGTGGCCGGCGCCGCGGCACGGCGTGCGGTGCGCCGGGGTCAGCGCCTTCGGCTTCGGCGGCACCAACTTCCACGCTGTCCTCGAGGAGTACGTCCCCGGGCGGCACCGGCAGCCGCAGGAGAGCGCCCGCTCGTACGCCGGGGTCGACCTCGCCCGGCAGGCCTCCGCCTCGGCCGAGCCTCGGCCGCCGCTGCGGGGGGCGGCCGTCGTCGGCGGCCGCGACGAGGCCGACGTCGCCGGGCAGCTGGACCGGCTGGCCGCCGCTGCGGCGGCCGGACGGGCCCCCGCGCCGGCCGCGCCCGATCCCGAGATCGCCGGGGCCGCCGTCCGGGTCGCCATCGACTATGCCGACCCGGCCGACCTCGCGGCCAAAGCCGGCCGGGCGGTCTCGGCGCTGCGTGCCGGTGACCCGGCCCGCTGGCGGATGCTGCGGGCCCAGGGCGTGTACCTGGGGCGCGGCGCACCGGGCCGGGTGGCGTTCCTCTACACCGGGCAGGGCTCGCAGTACGTCAACATGCTGCGCGACCTGCGGGCGCGCGAACCCCTCGTGGCCGCCGCCTTCGCCGAGGCGGACCGGGTGATGACGCCCCTGCTGGGCCGGCCGCTGACCGGGTACATCTTCGCCGACGAGAGCGACCAGGCCACCCGGCGTCGCCTGGAAGAGCAGCTGATGCAGACCGAGATCACCCAGCCCGCGGTGCTCGCCACCGACCTGGCGCTGACCCGGCTGCTGGACGCCTACGGCGTGCGCCCGGACCTGGTGATGGGGCACAGCCTGGGCGAGTACGGCGCCCTGGTCGCCGCCGGTGCGCTGTCGTTCGACGCCGCGCTGGAGGCGGTGAGCGCCCGCGGCCGGGAGATGGCCGGGCTCACCATGGCCGACAACGGCGCGATGGCGGCGGTGTTCGGCCCGCTCGAGCAGATCGAGCGGATCGTCGCGGCGACCGAGGGATACGTCGTCGTCGCCAACGTCAACAGCGTCAGTCAGGCGGTCGTCGGCGGCGCCACCGAGGCGGTGCAGCGGGCGATCTCCGCCTTCGAACGGGCCGGCCTGACCGCCACTCGGATCCCGGTCAGCCACGCCTTCCACACCGAGATCGTGGCGCCGGCCAGCGAGCCGCTCAAGGTGGCCCTGCGCCGTCTGGACGTGCACGCGCCGGTGCGTCCCGTCGTCTCGAACGTGACCGGCGAGTTCTACCCGCCCGACGCCGACATGGAGGCCATGCTCGACCTGCTCGGCCGGCAGGTCGCCTCGCCGGTGCAGTTCGTCAAGGGACTGCACACGCTCTACGCGGCCGGTGCCCGGATCTTCGTGGAGGTCGGCCCCAAGAGGGCGCTGCACGGCTTCGTCGAGGACGTCCTCGGTGACGACGTGCTGGCGCTGTTCACCAACCACCCGAAGGCCGGCGACGTGGCCTCCTTCAACCAGGCCCTCTGCGGCCTTTACGCCGCCGGCCTCGGCTTCGCCGCGTCGGCGCAGACCGGCCGGGCCGCCGCAGCGGCCACCGCCGGAGCTGTCCCGACCACGCCGGAAAGGACCGCCATGACCACCGACCGGTACGCCGAACTCGGTCACCTCTTCGCCGACGTCCTCGAACGCGGCCTGCAGATCTACTCGGGCGGCCGCCCCGCCGGCCCGCCCACCGCCGGCCCCGAGCCGGTCGTGGTGACCGGCGCCGCGCTCGGGCTGCCCGGCGTGGAGCGGGTCTTCGACGACGAGAACCTCGCCCGGATCCTGGCCGGCCAGCAGTTCATCGACACCATCCCGCACCGGCTGCGCCGCGCCGTGGTGGACCGGCGCATCACCCGCCTGGTGAAGCGGGAGACCGGTGACCCCACCTTCGAGACCATCGACCACGAGGCCGACGTCGTCAAGCTCGCCGGCCGGGCCGCACCGGTCGACATGGTCGGCCAGTTCGGTGTGGACGCCACCCGCGACGCCGCGCTGGACAACGCCACCCGGCTGGCCATCGGCGCTGGGTTCGACGCGCTGCGTGACGCCGGTATCCCACTGGTGATGCACTACAAGGACACCACGCTCGGCACCCGTCTGCCGGACCGCTGGGGCCTGCCCGCGTCGATGCGCGACGACACCGGGGTCATCTTCGCCTCGGCCTTCCCCGGCTACGACAACTTCGCCCGGGACATCGAGCGCTACGTCACCGACCGGGGCCGCCGCGAGCAGCTGCTCGCCCTCGAGGCGGTCCGGGCCCGGCTGGGCGGCGGCGAGGCGGCCACCGCCGAGGTGGACCGGCGGATCGCCGAGCTGCGGCACGCGCTGGAGACCGACCCGTACCTTTTCGACCGGCGGTTCCTGTTCCGCTGCCTGTCGATGGGCCACTCCCAGTTCGCGGAGATCATCGGCGCCCGCGGGCCGAACACTCAGATCAACGCCGCCTGTGCGAGCACCACCCAGGCGACCGCGCTGGCCGAGGACTGGATCCGAGCCGGCCGCTGCCGCCGCGTCGTGGTGGTCTCCGCCGACGACGTCACCTCCGACGTCCTGCTGCCCTGGGTGGTCTCGGGCTTCCTGGCCTCCGGCGCCGCCGCCACCGACGACATCGTCGAGGAGGCCGCGACCCCGTTCGACCGGCGCCGGCACGGCATGATCGTCGGCATGGGCGCCGCGGCGTTCGTCGTCGAGTCCGCCGACGCCGCCCGCGAGCGCGGCCTGCAACCGATCTGCGAGGTGCTCGGCGCGGTCACCGCCAACAGCGCCTTCCACGGCACCCGGCTCGACGTCGAGCACATCAGCCAGGTCATGGAGCAGCTGTTCGACCGGGCCGAGGCGCGCGGCGTGCAGCGGCACACGATCGCGCCGGAGACCGTCTTCGTCTCGCACGAGACGTACACGCCGGCCCGTGGCGGCAGCGCGGCCGCCGAGATCAACGCGCTGCGCCGGGTCTTCGGCGCGGACGCCGACACCGTCGTCATCACCAACACCAAGGGCTTCACCGGGCATGCGATGGGCGCCGGCATCGAGGACGTGGTCGCCATCAAGACGCTGGAGACCGGGCTGGTGCCGCCGGTGCCCAACTTCAAGGAACCGGACCCCGAGCTGGGCCGGCTCAACCTCTCGACCGGCGGCGCCTATCCCGTGCGGTACGCGCTGCGGCTGGCGGCCGGCTTCGGCTCACAGATCGCCATGTCGCTGCTGCGCTGGACGCCGCTCGCGGACGGACGGCACCGGGCGCCGGCAGAGCTGGGGTACGCGTACCGGATCGTCGATCCCGCCGCCTGGCAGCGCTGGCTGACCGAGGCCGGTGGCGCCGAGGCCCGGCTGGAGGTCGTGCAACGCCGGCTGCGCATCGCCGACGTCGGCGTCCCCGGGGTGCCCCCGGCGGTGGCGGCGCCCGTGGCCGTCGCGCCGCCGGTCGTCACCGCGCAGCCGGTCGTCACCGCGCCGCCGGTCGTCACCGTGCCGCCCGTTGTTTCCGTGCCGCCCGTTGTTTCCGTGCCGCCCGTTGTTTCCGTGCCGCCGGCACCGCCCACTCCGGTCGCGGTGCCGGCTGAGCCGGCACCGGAGGGTGACGAGGTCGCCGATGCGGTGGTGGGGATCGTGTCGGAGCTGACCGGTTATCCGCCGGAACTGCTGGATGTGGATCTGGATCTCGAGGCGGATCTGGGGGTGGACACGGTCAAGCAGGCTGAGGTGTTCGCGGCGGTGCGGGAGCGGTTCGGGGTGGCCCGGGACGAGACTCTCCAGTTGCGGGACTTCCCGACCCTGACACACGTGGTCGGCTGGGTCCGCGACAAGACCGGCAGCCGGGACACCGCCACGGTGCGGATGGCCGCCGACGATCCGGTCCAGGCTGCGGCTCCTGTCGCGGGCGGACCCGCGGGTGACGAGGTCGCCGATGCGGTGGTGGGGATCGTGTCGGAGCTGACCGGTTATCCGCCGGAACTGCTGGATGTGGATCTGGATCTCGAGGCGGATCTGGGGGTGGACACGGTCAAGCAGGCTGAGGTGTTCGCGGCGGTGCGGGAGCGGTTCGGGGTGGCCCGGGACGAGACTCTCCAGTTGCGGGACTTCCCGACCCTGACACACGTCGTCGGCTGGGTCCGGGACCGCACCGCCGGACCGGCCACCGCGGCGGTACCGGAGCGCCGGGACGCCGCGGGCCCGCCGGTCACCACCGCGGTCGCCGGTGATCTCGCGGCCACCGACCGGATCACCCGCCGGGTTCCCGTACCGGCGCTGCGTCCCGAAACGGCTGCCTGTGTGCCGACCGGCGTCACTCTGGACGGTGACACCCGTGTCGTCCTGCTGCCGGACCAGGGCGGCGTCGGCGGGGCCCTGGCCACTCGGCTGACCCGGCTGGGCGTCCAGGTGCTGACGCTGGACCCCGACCACCCGGAGGTGGCGCTGGAGGACGCCCTGGCCGGCGGGCCGGTGCACGGCGTGTACTGGCTGGCCGCCCTGGACGACGAGGGAGACCTCGACGGTCTCGGCCTCGACGGCTGGCGCGCCGCACTGCACCGGCGTGTCCGCACGCTTTACGCCACGATGCGCCGGCTCTACGACGACAGCCCGTTCCTGGTCGCCGCGACCCGGCTCGGCGGCTACCACGGCTACGGCGACGACGGGGCGACCTGCCCGCTGGGTGGTGCGGTCACCGGCTTCGCCAAGGCATACCGCCGGGAGCGGCCCGGCGCGCTGGTCAAGGCGGTCGACTTCGCGGCCGGCCGGAAGACCGCCACGCCGGCGGACCGGTTGGTCGACGAGACCCTGCGCGATCCCGGCTGCGTCGAGGTCGGCTACGCCGACGGCCGGCGCTGGGGCGTGGGCCTGGCCGACCGTCCGTTCCCCGCCGCCTGCACCCCGCTCGGTTCGGACCAGGTCTTCCTGGTCACCGGCGCTGCCGGCAGCATCGTCTCGGCGATCATCGCGGACCTGGCGGACGCCGCACCCGGCACCTTCCACCTGTTCGACCTGACCCCCGCGCCGGACCCGGCCGACCCGGATCTGCGTCGCTACGCCGAGGACCGCGACGGCTTCAAGGCCGAGCTGGCGACCCGGCTCCGTGATCGTGGTGAACGGCCCACGCCGGTCCTGATCGACCGGGAACTGGCCCGCTTCGAGCGGTTGCAGGCCGCGCTGGCCGCCGTGCAGGCGGTGGAACGCGCCGGCGGGACCGCGCACTACCACAGCGTCGACCTGACCGATCCGGGCGCCGTCGAGAAGGCCATGGCTCATGTACGCGCCGTCAGCGGCCGGATCGACGTGCTGCTGCACGCCGCCGGGGTGGAGATCAGCCACACCCTGCCCGACAAGGAGCCCGCCGAGTTCGACCTCGTGCTGGCGGTGAAGGGCGACGGGCTGTTCAACGTCCTGCACACGGCGCGTGACTTGCCGCTCGGAACGGTCGTCGCGTTCAGTTCGGTCGCCGGCCGCTTCGGCAATGTGGGACAGACCGACTACAGCGCCGCGAACGACCTGCAGTGCAAGGTGCTGAGCAGTCTGCGGCGAAGCCGCCCCGGGATACACGCCCTCGCCGTCGACTGGACGGCGTGGGGTGGGATCGGGATGGCCACCCGCGGCTCGATCCCCCAGGTGATGGAGATGGCCGGGGTCGAGATGCTCCCCGCCGAGGCCGGCGTCGCCTGGATCCGGCGCGAGCTGACCTGCGGCACCGCCGACGGCGAGGTGGTCGTCGCCGGTGCGCTGGGCGCGATGGCCGCGGAGTACCACGAGACCGGCGGCCTGGACCTGGCGAGCCTGTCGCCGGGCGGACCGATGGCTGTCGCTCCGGCCGGTTTCAGCGTGCACGACGGGCTGGTCGTGCAGACCACGCTGGATCCGGCGGCCACAACGTTCCTCGACGACCACCGCATCGACGGCACCCCGGTGCTGCCCGGAGTGATGGGCATCGAGGCGTTCGCCGAGGTCGCGCGTCTCCTCGTGCCCGGCTGGCACGTGGTGGCCGTCGAGGACGTGGACTTCTCCGCGCCGGTGAAGTTCTACCGCGACGAACCGCGGACGCTGCGCGTCACCGCGCTGCTGCGCCCGGCCGGCGCGGACCTGCTCGCCGAGTGCCGGCTGTCCGCCGAACGCGTCCTGCCGGGCACCGGCGAGGTGCAGCGCACCACCCACTTCACCGGGTCGGTACGCCTGTCCGCGCCGCCGTACGACCCCGGGCGCGACGACGCCGAGGTGCACCCGCAACCGCCGGAGCTGAGCCCGGCGGAGGTGTACCGGCTGTACTTCCACGGCCCGGCCTACCAGGTCGTCGGCTCCGCCTGGCGGCACGGTGACGGCGCCGCCGCCCGCTTCGCCGCCGATCTGGCGGCACCGGCGGGTGAGCCCACCGTCGCCGGACCGCGGCTGGTCGAGCTCTGCTTCCAGACCGCCGGCCTGTGGGAGGCCGGCCGGCAGGGCCGGCTGGCGCTGCCGGCCCACGTCGGCGCCGTGCGCCTCGGCGGTGACCCGACCGAGCACGCCGGGCTGCTGGCCACGGTACGACCGAACGGCCGCGGCGGCTTCGACTGTGTGGTGCGCGACGACGACGGCGCGGTCGTCCTGCGCGTCGACGGATATCGCACGGTGGAGTTGCCCGATGCGCTGCCGGAGGACGTGTGTGCCCCGTTCCGATCCGTCATGCATGGCTGAGGGAGTGGACAGCATGCCCCGTACGATCCAGCGGTTGGCCATCGCCAACCGCGGCGAACCGGCGATCCGCGCGCTGACCGCCGTGCACGAGTTGAACCAGACCGGCGGCCGGCGGCCGATCACCACGGTGGTCCTGTACACCGAGCCGGACGCCGACGCCTGGTTCGTCCGGGAGGCCGACGAGGCGGTGTCGCTCGGTCCGCCGACCGTCGCCGACCCGGTCACCGGGGTCCGCCGGTCCCGGTACGTCGACGAGTCGGTGGTGCTCGGCGCGCTGCTGCGCGCCGGCGTGGACGCGGTGTGGGTCGGGTGGGGATTCCTGTCCGAGCGGGCGTCTTTCGCGCAGCGCTGCGAACAGGCCGGGATCGTCTTTGTCGGCCCGGACAGCGCCACCATCCGGCTGCTGGGCGACAAGGTGGCCGCCAAAGAGATGGCACAGCGGGCCGGGGTGCCCGTCGTGCCGTGGAGCGACGGGCCGGTGGACGACCTGTCCCGGGCCGGTGTGCACGCCGAGCGGATCGGCTACTCGCTGGTGCTGAAGGCGGCGGCCGGCGGCGGCGGGCGGGGTATCCGGATCGTGCACGCGGCCGGCGACCTCCCCGCCGCGTTCACGTCGGCGCGGGACGAGGCGCAGTCCGCCTTCGGCGACCCGACGCTCTTCCTGGAGAAGCTGATACCCAGCGCCCGGCACATCGAGGTGCAGGTGATCGCCGACGGCCAGGGCACCACCTGGGCGGTCGGGGTACGCGACTGCACCCTGCAACGCCGCCACCAGAAGGTGATCGAGGAGTCCACGTCGACGGTGCTGGACGCCGCGGCGGAGCACGCCATACGCGACGCGGCGGTCCGGGTCGCCGCGGCGGCCGGCTACCGCAATGCCGGAACGGTCGAGTTCCTCGTCGACCCGGACACCGGGCGGTTCCTGTTCCTTGAGGCGAACGCCCGGCTGCAGGTCGAGCACCCGGTGACCGAGATGACCACCGGGCTGGACCTGGTGAAACTCCAGCTGCATGTGGCAACCGGTGGCCGGCTGACCGGTGCGCCGCCGTCGGTGCGTGGCCACGCGGTCGAGGCCCGGCTGTGCGCGGAGGACCCGCAGAACGGCTTCGTGCCCGCGCCGGGCCGGTTGGCCGCTCTGGTCCTGCCCGGCGGCACCGGTGTCCGCGTCGACTCCGGGTTCCGCGAGGGCGACCGGATCCCGCCGGACTTCGACTCGATGATCGCGAAGATCGTGGCGTGGGGACAGAACCGCGAGGAGGCCCTGGCCCGGCTGCGGCGGGCGCTGGACGACACCACGGTGGTGATCGACGGCGGCACCACCAACCGGTCCTTCCTGATCGGTCTGCTGGGCAGGCCGGAGGTGGCCGCCGGCCGGTTCGACAACCAGTGGCTGGACCGGCTGACCGCTGCGGGTGAGCATCTGCCCGCCCCGGACCCGGTCGCCCTGCTGGTGGCCGCCGTGACGTCCTACGACCTCGACCAGGCCGCCGAGCAGGCCGCGTTCCACGCCCGGGCGCGGCGCGGCGGCGCGCAGTCAACCACCGAGGTGGGCCACCGCTGCCAGCTGGCCTACCGGCGTCAGCACTACGACCTGCGGGTGTACCGGACCGACCGGCACACGTACCGGATCACCTCAGCCGCAACCGGGGACGCCGATCTGACCGTGGAACGGCGCGACGGCGCGCAGGGCCGGGTACGCGTCGGTGACCGTTCGTACCGGACGGTGGCGGTCGTCGAGGGCGCCACGATCCGGGTGGACGTCGACGGCAGGTCTCACGAGTTCTCCCGGGACGACGGCGGCGTGGTCCGCAGTCCCGGACCGGCGTTCCTGGTGTCGGTGCTGGTCGCCCAGGATGACGCGGTGACAGCGGGGCAGCCGCTGGCGGTGCTCGAGAGCATGAAGATGGAGTCCACCGTCACCGCGCCGCTCGACGGCGTGGTCGCCTCCGTCGAGGCGGCCGAGAACGCGCAGGTGGAGGCGGGGGCAGCGATCATGCGGATCCGGCCGACCGGTACCCGGTCCACTCCGGTCGGCTCCCTGCTGACGTTCACCGGGCTGGTCGCCGCGCCACCGCCGGGCACCCCGCCGTGCGAGCGGGTGTACTCCGCGCTGCGCGGGTACCTGCTCGGCTTCGACCTCGACCCGGGCTCGGCGCGGGCGATGATGACCCGCCAGCGGCGTCTCGGTGAGACCGTGCCGCCGGCCGACCCGGGTCTGCGGCGCTGCGAGGACAGCCTGCTCGACCTGTTCGCCGACGTCGGCTCGCTGTACCGGCCGCGCGGCCCGGCCGACCCGGACGACGCCGGCGTGAACGGCAGCACCCAGGAGTACCTGCTGTCGTACCTGCAGTGGCTCGACGCCGATCGGGCGGGACTGCCGGACGCGTACCGCCGTCGCCTGGAACGGGCGTTGCGCCGCTACGGCATCTCCGGCCTCGACCGCACCGCGGAGCTGGAGGAGGCGGTGCTGTGGATGTTCCGCTCCTTCCGCCGGCTCGACGATTTGGCGCCGGTGGTCACGAACATCCTGGAACGGCGCCTGCGACACCACGCCGAACTCGCCCGCCTGGCCGACGCCGGCACCCGCGCCCGCCTCGACCGGTTCGCCGCCGCGGTACAGGGCTGCCAACCGGTCATCGCCGACCTGGCCCGCGACGTCCGCTACCACTACCTCGACGAACCCGTCCTGGACGCGGTCGTCGCCGAGGAGTACGCCAGGGTGGAGGCGGACCTCGACGCGTTCGGCACCGGACCGGCTCCGGAGCACGCTGCGCGCATCGAGCGGCTGGTGGCCTGCCGGCAGCCGCTGCGCGGCACGCTCCTGCGCCGCTGGCGCGGCACCACCAACCCCGCCGTCCGCCGGACGCTGATCGAGGTCTACACCCGGCGCTTCTACCGCATCCGTACGCTGACCGGCCTGCACGTCTCCGAGGTCGACGGCTGGCAGCTGTGCTCGGCCGTCTACCACCACGACGGGGCGGAGATCCGCGTCGTGACGGCGTACGCGCCGCTGGGCGAACTGCCCCGGTTGTCCCGGGCCGTCGCCGCACACCTGCGTACGCCCGGCACTGCCGGTGAGGTCGTGGTCGACTTGGCCACCTGGCGGCACGGTGAACCGGCCGACGTCGAGGACGTGCTGGTGGAACTCGGCAAAATGCTGCCGGCCTGCGACTTCGGCCGCCGGCTGCGGCGCCTGGACGTGACCGTCACCACCGTGGAGGGCTCGGCACCGGAACGGTTCCGCACTCACCACGTCACCTACCGCCAGCGCCGCGGCGAGTTCGTCGAGGACCGCGTCTACCGCAACCTGCACCCGATGCTCGCCAAGCGGCTGGACCTGTGGCGACTGCGGAACTTCCGGCTCGAACGGCTGCGCTCGGCCGAGGACGTGTACCTGTTCCACGGCATCGCCCACGACAATCCCAAGGATCACCGCCTGTTCGCCCTGGCCGAGGTGCGCGACCTGCAGCCCACCCGGGACGCGGACGACAACCTGCGTTACCCGAACCTGGAGCGGCTGGGGCTGCAGGCGCTGGCCGGCATCCGGGAGGCGCTCCCCGGATTCCCCGCCGACGACCCGCCCGCGGCCAACCGGATCGTGCTCTACGTCCGGCCACCCTGGGACCTGACGCCGGCCGCCTGGACGGAGCTGGTCGGCTCGCTGGCGCCGCTGGCCGCCGGCGCCGGCCTGGAGAAGGTGGTGCTGCGGGTGCGCAGGCCGGATGCCACGGACACGGTGCTGCACGTCGAGGGCTGGGAGACCGGGGTGACGGTACGCGAGCGGCCGCCGGGTGCGGAGCCGATCCGGCCACTGACCCCGTACCGGCAGAAGGTGCTGCGGGCCCGGCGGTTCGGGGCGCCCTACCCTTACGAGATCGTGCGGCTGCTCACCCCGCCGCCCGGCGCCGTCGCCCGGTTCCCGGTCGGCCGGTTCACCGAGTACGACTTGGACGAGCACGGCGACCTCGCCGAGGTGTCCCGTCCGTACGGGCGGAACACCGCGAACATCGTGGTCGGGGTGCTCAGCAACGACACCGAGACGGTGCCCGAAGGGATGGCACGGGTGGCGTTGCTCGGCGACCCGACCCGTGGGCTGGGCAACCTCGCCGAGCCGGAGTGCCGGCGGGTGATCGCCGCGCTGGACCTGGCCGAGCGGATGCACGTGCCGGTGGAGTGGTTCGCCCTCTCCTCGGGCGCGAAGATCGCCATGGACAGCGGCACCGAGAACATGGACTGGATCGCCGCCGTGCTGCGCCGGCTGATCGAGTTCACCCAGGCCGGCGGGGAGGTGAACGTCGTCGTCACCGGGATCAACGTGGGCGCGCAACCGTACTGGAACGCCGAGGCGACGATGCTCATGCACACCCGAGGCATCCTCGTGATGACGCCGGCGAGCGCCATGGTCCTGACCGGCAAACAGGCGCTGGACTTCTCCGGCGGGGTGTCGGCCGAGGACAACTTCGGTATCGGCGGCTTCGACCGGGTCATGGGTCTGAACGGGCAGGCGCAGTACTGGGCCGCTGACCTCGGTGGCGCCTGCGACATCCTGCTGCGCCACTACGAGCACACGTACGTGGTGCCCGGTGAGACCTTCCCGCGCCGGCACCGGACCACCGACCCGGCCGCCCGCGACGTCCGCACCGCGCCGCACGCCGCCGTGCCCGGCACCGACCTCGTCTCGGTCGGTGACGTGTTCTCCGCCACGCGCAACGCCGACCGCAAGAAACCGTTCGACATGCGCTCGGTGATGCGGGCCGTGGCCGACGCCGACGCCGTGCCGCTGGAACGCTGGGCCTACTGGCGGGGCGCGGAGATCGCGATCGTCTGGGACGCCCGGGTCGGCGGCATCCCGGTCTGCCTGCTCGGGGTGGAGTCACACACGGTGACCCGGCACGGGTTCGTGCCGGCGAACGGCCCGTCGGCCTGGACGTCCGGCACGCTGTTCCCGCAGTCGTCGCGCAAGCTGGCCCGGGCCGTGAACGCCGCCAGCGGCAACCGGCCGCTGGTGGTGCTGGCGAACCTGTCCGGCTTCGACGGCTCCCCGGAGTCGATGCGCCGATGGCAGCTGGAGTACGGCGCCGAGATCGGCCGGGCGATGACCAACTTCCGCGGCCCGATTGTCTTCGTGGTGGTCTCCCGCTACCACGGCGGCGCGTTCGTGGTCTTCTCCAAGGTGCTCAACGACCAGCTCGAGATGGTCGCCGTGGAGGGCTCGTTCGCGTCGGTGATCGGCGGAGCACCCGCCGCGGCCACCGTCTTCGCGCGCGAGGTGCGGGCCCGCACCGACCGTGACCCGCGCGTCCGGGAGGCGGCCGAGCGGCTGCTCCACGCTGCCGAACCCGCCGTGGGCACCTTGCGGGCCCGGCTGGCCGAGATCACCGCAACGGTACGGGCGGCGAAGCTGGGCGAGGTGGCCGAGGAGTTCGACCGGATCCACACGGTGCAACGGGCGATGGCGGTGGGCTCGGTCGACCGGATCATCAGTGCCGAACGACTACGACCGGACCTGATCGACGCGCTGGAGCGGGGGATGGCCGCTCACCGCGGCGCCGGGTGATCGAGCCAGGAGTGCAGGGGCGTCGCGGTCGCCAGCGGGCCCGGGCACTCCAACGCGATCGGCGGGAGGGTCGGCGCCCCGGTGGCCACCGTCAGCAGGTACGCGCCCTCCCGGCGCCACCATCCGGTGATCGGCGGGCCGGCTGCCTGGCGTACCGACAGCTGTCCCCAGCCGTCCGGACCGGCGGCCCGGACGTCCACCTGCACGCTGCGGGTGTCGCGGCGCAGCCCACTGCGGAGCACCTTGAGCGCGCTCTCCTTCGCTGACCAGATCAGGTTGGCGGCGGTGTCCCGGTCGCGGCCGGGGCGGCACCCGGCGACGAAGCGCTGTTCGGCGGCGGTCAGGAAGTCCCGGACGAACGCGGGGCTGCGGGGCTCCACCAGCTCCAGATCGCAGCCGACCCGCCGCCCGAGGACGCAAACCGCCCAGCCGGCCCGGTCGGTCACCGACGCGTCGAACGCCACCCGCACCCCGTCGACCAGCACGTACGGTGCTCCGTCCGGCGCGTTCGGCACCTCGATGGCGGCCAGTCCGGTCGGCTCGGCCGGGTGCCCGGTGACGGCGGCCACCGTGTGTTTGACGGCCAACCGGCGGAGCAGATATTCGGTCCGCCGCTTCGGGTAGGCCAGCGCGGCAGAGCGGCGGGCCTCGGCGCCGGACAGCCACCGCGTCCCGCCCGGCACGGCCGCCTCGCCCCGAGCCATCCACAGTGGCCGGTAGTCGCCGGTCACGGCGTTCGCGGCGGCCGCCCGGATCTCCGCGGCGCCGCCCGTCACCAGCCCTCCCCGTACACCTCGTGGCCGGGCGTGGCCCGCAGCAGCCCGCGGTAGGTCTTCTCGACCGGCTGCCGATGGTTGAGCACGGCGTCGACCTCACGGGCGATCGGCATGTCGATACCCCGCTCGGCAGCCAGCTTCATCACCGCGGCCGTGGTTCGTACACCCTCCGCGACCTGGTTCATCGAGGCGAGGATCTCCTCCAGCGGCCGGCCGCGCCCGAGTTCGAATCCCACGTACCGGTTGCGGCTGTGGGGGCTGATGCAGGTCACCAGGAGATCGCCCATCCCGGCCAGGCCGGCGAACGTCTCGGCCCGTCCGCCCAGCGCCACCCCGAGCCTGGTCAGCTCGTGCAGCGACCGGGTGATCACCATGGCCCGGGTGTTGTCACCGGCGCCCAGCCCGTCACCGAAGCCCACGGCGAGCGCGAACACGTTCTTGAGCGCGCCGGCGATCTCCACACCCACGACGTCCTCGCTGGTGTACACCCGGTAGCGGGAGGTGTTGACCACGCCCTGCAACATTTGCGCACTGTGGTGGTCGGGCATCGCCAGAGTGGCCGCCGCCGAGTAGCCCTGCACCACCTCCCGGGCGATGTTCGGCCCGGACAGCACGCCGGCCGGGTTCCCGGGCAGCACCTCGCCGATCACCTCGGTCATCCGCTTGCGCGAACCCTGCTCCAGACCTTTCACCAGGCTCACGATCGGGATGAACGGCCGGACGTGGTCCACCGACCGCTCCAGCACCGCCCGCAGGTACTGCGCCGGAACCCCGGCGATGAGGACGTCGGCCCGTTCGACGGCTCCGACCAGGTCGGTGGTGGCGCGCAGGCCCTGGGCGAGGTCGAAGCCGGCGAGGTAGCGCGGGTTCTGGTGCGTCCGGTTGACCGCCTCCGCGATCCGCGGGTCACGCGCCCAGAGCAGGGTGTCGGTCCGGCGGGCCGCGATGGACGCCACCGTCGTGCCCCACGTGCCCCCGCCGAGCACCGTGACCCTGGGTTTGCGCGCACTCATCAGGTGGCCACCTCCCGCGGCCAGCATTGGATACGCATCCAGTCTTCTTCGCCGCCTGCGGCCGGTCAACTGCCGAAGGTCCCTGATACGCGCGGCCGGCTCAGCCACGGCCTGCCGATCCGCCCTCCGGCCGCATCCTCGGATCAGCGGGTCCTGGTAACGAGTCCGCTCCCGAGGCGAGAGTGGACGTCACGCGTGAGCCGATCCCTTTCCAACAGTCAGGAGTCACGATGGCCGTGTCACCAGTCGGACGCGAGATCGACCGCGTTGACGGCCGCAAGAAGGTCACCGGACAGGCCACCTACGCGGCCGATCACAAGTTCGAGAATCTGGCGTACGCCTATGTCGTCACCAGCACCGTCCCGCGCGGCCGGATCAAGGAGATGGACATCTCCGCCGCGCTCGGCGCCCCCGGAGTGCTCGACGTCTACAACCCGGACAAGGCCAACAACCGGAACCTGGGGCTGACCATGCCGTCGATGACGCCCCCGCTGGGGCACGTCGAGAACTACCCCCCGTTGGAGGACTGGGAGATCCGCTATCGCGGGCAGGCGATCGCCGTGGTGGTGGCCGAGACCTTCGAGCAGGCCCGCGACGCCGCCGGGCTGATCACCACGACGTACGAGACGACGCCGGCGCGGCTGTCCATGGAGGACAACAGCCCGGGTGTTCCGGCCTCCATCCCCGGTTTCCCCCCGTTCAGCTTCACGAAGCTGGCTCCCGGTGTCGCCTCGATCGACGCGGCCCTGGCGGCCAGCGAGGTCGTCATCGAGTCCTCGTTCCACCAGCCGGTTCAGCACCACGTGGCGATGGAGCCGCACGCCGCCGTCGTCACGTGGGAGGGCAAGGAGCGGGTGACCATCTACACCGGATCTCAGTCGCCCGTCGCGGCGCAGCTGCTGCTCGCGGGACGACTCGGTCTGCCGCCGGCCAACACGCGGATCGTGTGCACCTACACGGGCGGTGGGTTCGGCAGCAGGGTGATGTCGTGGAACGACGCCATCCTCGCCGCGGGAGCGGCTCGGAAGCTGGGCCGGCCGGTCAAGCTTGTCATGGCCCGGGAGCAGGTGTTCACCATGGTGGGCCACCGGGGTCACGTCAACCAGACGGTGAAGCTGGGTGCGTCCCGCTCGGGTGTCCTGACGGTGGTGAGCCATGACTGCGACGCCGAGAGGCCCGCGGTGGGCGGGTGGCCGCTGCTCCCCGCCCGGGAGGTGTCGGACTCGTTGTACAAGACGCCGAATCTGCATGTCGCTCAGAGATTTGTCGAGCTCGACATGCCGCCCACCTGGGCGATGCGTGGACCCAACGAGGCCCCGGGGGCCTTCGCGATCGAGACCGCGATGGACGAGCTGGCGGTGGCCACCGGCGTGGATCCAGTCGAGTTGCGGCTGCGCAACTACGCCACCGTGGGGCCGGAGGACGGCCGGCCGTGGTCGAGCAAGCACCTCGACGAATGCTACCGCGTCGGCGCCCGTCGCTTCGGCTGGTCCGCGCGCCGGGCCAAGCCGCGCAGCCGCGTCGAGGGCGAGTGGCTGGTCGGCATGGGCATGGCCACGGCCATCTATCCGGTCGCCCGGCAGGCGGCCAGCGCCCGCGTCGAACTGCTCCGCGACGACACCGCCGCCGTAGCCAGCGGCACCAGCGACATGGGCACCGGCTCGCTGACCGTCCTCGCGATCGTCGGCGCCGACAGCCTCGGCATACCCGTACGCAAGGTGACACCCAGCGTCGGCGACTCGGCGCTGCCCCCGGGCGCGACCGCCGCGGCGTCCGGGGCCACGCAGAGCACGGTGCCGGCGATCCAGGATGCGGCGGCGGCCGTGATCGAGGAGCTCAAGAAGCTCGCTGTGAGCGAGTCGAAGTCGCCGTGGCACGGAGCCGACCCCAAGAGCCTGACCTACCGCGACGGCAAGCTGAGCGGGGGCGGTCGCTCGATGACCTTCGGACGCCTCCTGAGCACCGTCGGCCGCAGTAGTGTCCAAGCCACCGTGAATGTGCAGCACGACCCGGAGATCGTCGGCCGGTACTCGTGGCACAGCTTCGGCGCCCACTTCTGTGAGGTGCGGGTCAACCGCTTCACCGGCGAGCCGCGGGTCGCGCGCTGGACGACCGTCGTCGACGTCGGCCGGGTGGTCAACGCCCAGACCGCCCGCAGCCAGCTGATCGGCGGCGTCATCTGGGGCATCGGCCACGGCCTGCTGGAGGAGAACAGGCTCGAGGTGGCGACCGGGCGCCTGGCCGCCTCGAACATGGCCGATTACATGGTCCCGGTCAACGCCGACATCCCCGAGATCGACGTGCACTGGCTCGACCGCCCCGACCCGCAGATCGGTGGCCTGGGCGCCCGGGGCCTCGGCGAGCTGGGCACGGTCGGCGCGGCCGCCGCGATCGGCAACGCCGTCTTCAACGCCACCGGCATCCGGGTGCACGAAACCCCCATCACCCTCGACAAACTGCTGCAATAACGCGGAATCAAAGAGAAGTGCGCGGCGCCTTTCCGGCGCCGCGCACTTTCTGCTTCGCGCCGAAGGTGGATCGGCGGGTCGTCATCGGTGGCGTCGGCTCGCAGCGGCTGCCGCCGGCGGGATCACCAGTAAGCCTCCCCGTCAGTGCACGGGCTGCGTGCTGAGCTCGGCCAGCCGCTGCAGCTTCTCGTACGCGTGCGTCCCCGGGGAGGCCGTGTAGACGTGCAGGTAGTGGGACTGGCCCGGATCGATCAGGGTCTGACAGTGCAGTTCCATCCGGCCCAGCTCGGGGTGTACGAACGTCTTGCCGTCGTCGGGGCGAAGGCCGACCTCGTGCCGGTCCCACAGCACACGGAACTCCTCGCTTCTCTCGAGCAACATCTCGGCCAGCTTGGCCGCCCGGGAACTCGGTCCGCGCATCGTCGCGGCTTCCCGTGCGCCCGAGGCGAACAGGCGGGACAGGAATTCGTGGCACTCGGGGGCGTACCGGTCGCGGGCGGCCGGATCGGTGAACCACCGGTAGCCGATGCTGCGGGCCGGGCCCGTGTAGCTCATCAGGTCACCGGTCAGCGCTACGCCGAGGGTGTTCTGCCGGAGCGTCTCGCCGAGCTCGGTGACGATCTCCGCGGGGGTGTCGTCGAGGCGGTCGAGGACCCGCAGCAGGCCCGGGCTGATGTAGTCGCTGGTGGCGCCCCGCGGCGGGGGCTGGCGGCCGGCGAGCCGGAACAGGTGGTCCCGCTCGTCGAGCGAGAGGTGAAGTCCCTGAGCGATCGAGGCGATCATCTGCTCGGACGGGTGCGGTCCGCGCTCGCGCTCGAGCCGTGAGTAATAGTCGGCCGACATGTGACAGAGGGCGGCCGCCTCCTCGCGTCGAAGCCCGTCGGTCCGGCGGCGGGGGCCGCGCGGGAGACCGACGTCCTCCGGTTGCAGAGCCTGCCGCCTTCGGCGGAGGAACTCTGCCAAGCCGGTTCGATCAATCCCCATGTGCTGCCCTTTCTCGGTCTTCCACCCTTTTTACCGTCCAGGTCGCCGGTGATCCACGGATTGCCGAGCCCCCTTTAAACCGGTTCATAACGGATAGCGGCGGCCTCGGAGCCTTCAGCCTGGGATCGGCAGGTCCTGGCACGCATCGGCGCCGATCTTCAGAGTGGACCGAAATCGAGCCGGTCGACCGCCGTGACTGTCCCGGCGTTTTCCGGCCCACCGGGGAGAGCCATGAATCCAGCAGATGACCAGACCGAAGCCCCCTCGGGCGTGTCCCGCAGGACCGTGCTGGGCGGCACCGTCGCCGTCGCGGTGGCGGCGCCGTTGGCCGCCGGGGTGGCGCAGGCGACGAGTGCGCCCAGCGCGGCCGAGGCAGAAACGGTGACCGTGCGCGTCAAGGTGAACGGCGAGCTGAAGACGGTGGATGTCGATCCGCGGGTCACCCTGCTGGACACCCTTCGGGAGAGGCTGGGATTCACCGGCACCAAGAAAGGTTGCGACCACGGCCAGTGCGGAGCGTGCACCGTGCACGTCGACGGCCGGCGGGTGCTGTCCTGCCTGACGCTGGCCGCCACGACTGACGAACGCGAGGTCACCACGATCGAAGGGCTGGCCCGAGGCGACCGGCTGCACCCGATGCAGCAGGCTTTTGTCGAGCGCGACGCCACGCAGTGCGGGTTCTGCACACCCGGTCAGATCATGTCGGCGGTCGCCATGGTCGAGGAGGGCCACGCCCACTCCGACGACGAGATCCGCGAGCGCATGTCCGGCAACATCTGCCGTTGCAGCTGCTACCCGTCCATCGTCCAAGCGATCAAAGATGCCCAGAAGGTGATGCGCTGATGCGTGCCTATACGTTCAGCCGGCCGCAGTCGGTGCGTGACGCCCTCGCGAGCGCCGGCGAGGATACGGCGTACCTGGCCGGCGGCACCACGCTGGTCGACCTGATGAAGCTCAACGTGATGGCCCCTGCTCACGTCCTGGACATCAACCGGCTTCCGCTGCGCGGCATCCGGCGGGACCGCAACGGGGTGCACATCGGCGCGCTCGAGCCGATGAGCGACGTCGCCGCCCATCGCATTGTGCGCGAATCCTACCCGGTGATCGCCCAAGCGCTGGAACTGAGCGCCTCGGGGCAGCTGCGCAACATGGCCAGCATCGGCGGCAACCTCCTCCAGCGAACGCGGTGCGGGTACTTCCGCGACATCTCCACGCCCTGCAACAAGCGAGAGCCCGGCAGTGGTTGTCCGGCCCTGAACGGGGTGAACCGCGGCCACGCCGTCCTGGGTGCCAGCGACGCCTGCGTCGCCACCCATCCCAGCGATCTGGCCGTGGCCCTGGTGGCGCTCGGCACCCAGGTGCATCTGGCCTCGGCGCAGGCAGCCCGCACTCTGCCGCTGGACAACTTCTACGAGCTTCCCGGCACGACGCCGCACATCGAGAACGTGTTGCGTCCCGGCGAGCTCATCACCGGGATCACCGTGCCACCCGGGCCGTGGGCGAAGCGATCGCTCTACCTGAAGATCCGCGACCGGCAGTCGTACGAGTTCGCCCTGGCATCGGCGGCCGTGGCCCTCGAGCTCGACGGCCGGACCATCAAGCAGGCCCGGGTCGCCGTGGGCGGAGTGGCCACCAAGCCCTGGCGGCTGCCGGCCGTCGAGCGGGCGCTGGTGGGCCGGCGGGCGACCGAGGAGACGTTCGAGGCCGCCGCGCGCCATGCCACGGACGGTGCCCGCACCCTGGCGTACAACAAATTCAAGCCCGCTCTGCTGCGACGCACGCTGGTCCGGGCGCTCGTCGAGCTGTCGGAGAGGCGGTGAGCCTCCGTGCTTGAGCTCGCCGGCGAGCTGCTGCGCCGCTTCGACCAAGGGACGCCGTTCGTGGCCGCGACAGTGACGAAGGTGAGCGGCAGCGCTCCGCGGGAACCGGGCGCCTCCCTGGTCGTGGACGCCGACGGGGCGGTGCTGGGCAACGTGTCCGGCGGTTGCGTCGACTCCGTCGTCCACCAGGCCGGCCAGGAGATGATGGCGGGTGACGAACGGCCGCGGGTCGCCCGTTTCGGCTACGGCGACGACGAGGCTTTCGGCGTGGGCCTCACCTGCGGCGGCACGATCGAGCTGATCCTGCGCCACCACGACCCGCGCACCGAGCCGGAACTCGGGCCGGCGCTCGCCGACGCCGCTCAGGGCAAGCCGGTCGCAGTGGCCACGATCATCCGGGGCCCGGACGACCATGTGGGACGGTTCATCGTCGTGCGGCCCGGCCGGCCCAGCGCGGGAACCCTCGGCGACGAGCGGCTCGACGAGGCGGCGACGCTGCACACCGTCGCACTCCTGCACGCCGGCCGCACCGCCGAGGTCGACCTGGGAACGGCCGACGGCTACTGCCGGCAGCCGATGACCCTGCTGGTGGAGACGAACGTGCCGGCGCCCCGCATGCTCATCTTCGGGGCCATCGACCACGCCGCGGCGCTGGCCCGGGTCGGCGCGTTCCTCGACTACCGGGTGACAGTCTGCGACGCCCGGGCGACCTTCGCGACCGCCGCCCGATTCCCGCACGCCGACGAGGTCGTCGTCGACTGGCCGCACCGCTATCTCGAGTCGCAGGAGGTGGATGCGGGCACGGTCATCTGCGTGCTCACCCACGATCCGAAGTTCGACGTGCCGCTGCTCACCGCCGCGCTGCGCCTGCCGGTCGGCTACGTCGGCGCCATGGGATCGCGGCGCACCCACGAGGACCGTCTGGTGCGGCTGCGGCAGGCCGGTGTGACCGACGAGGAACTCAGCCGCCTGCATTCTCCGATCGGACTGGACCTGGGCGCCCGGACACCGCAGGAGACCGCGCTCTCCATCGCGGCGGAGATTGTCGCCGTACGGTACGGCGGCTCCGGGGTGCCGTTGCGCACCGGAGCGGCGATCCACCACGGCGACCCGTCATCCGCGGCACGCCGGCCCGGTCCGAACCTCGGCCACGATGCCGGCATCGTGGACGTCCTCGCGGGTCGGCCGACATGACGACGGTCGGCCCAGCCCATCCTCGAGGCACGTGCTGATCACGGCTGTGCTTCGCCGGACCGGAGGCTGGGCGCCGCCCCCTTCTGCTCCATCCCTGACCTTTTCCTCCAATGTGCACAGAATGTGGTCGAGCCACGTCTTCCTCGATGTGCAGACACCACGAAGAAGAACGATCGCCGCCACCGCCGCGCTCGCCCTGGCGATGTCGGCCGTGCCGGTGACCGGTGGCCCGGCCCACGCCGCCGGCCCGCCGACCGGCACGCCGAACGGCGCGCCGGTGCGGACCGTCACGCTGATCACTGGCGACCGGGTCACCCTCGCCGGTGACGCCGTCACCGTGACCCCCGGGCCCGGCCGGTCCGGCATCCCCATGGCGACCAGCACGGCCGGCGGCCGCACCCGGGTCGTCCCGGCCGACGCGCTGCCGCTGCTGCGGGCCGACAAGCTCGACGCCCGCCTGTTCGACGTCACCGGGCTCGTCGCGGCCGGCTACGACGACCGCCGCGCCGACCTTCCGCTGATCGCCGGTGGGGGTGCGACCGCGAGCGGCGCCCGTGTGCGCGCCCTGCCCGGACTGAGGGCGACGGCCGTACGTACGCCCAAGAAGAACCTCGCCCGCGACTGGAAGGCCCGCACCGGCGCGGGCAAGCTCTGGCTCGACGCCAAGGGGAAGTTCACCGCGGCTGTCGGCGTCCAGCAGATCGGCGCGCCGGTGGCCTGGGAGGAGGGCCTGACCGGTGAGGGGGTTACCGTCGGGGTCATCGACTCCGGCGTCGACGTCACCCACCCCGACCTCGCGCCGGTCGTGGCGGCGCAGGCCGACTTCTCCACCAGCGTCCCCGTTGCAGAAGTGCGCGACGTCGCCGGCCACGGCACCGCCGTCGCCTCCATCCTGGCCGGCCGGGGTGCGGCGTCGGACGGCCGCTACCGGGGTGTCGCTCCGGGCGTGCGGCTGGTCTCGGCGAAAGCGGGCGACTACGACGCCACCGAGTCCTCGGTCATCGCCGCCATGGAGTGGACTGCCGGCGTCCAGCACGCCAAGGTCGTCAACATGAGCCTCGGCTTCCCGAACACCCCGGGCAACGACCCGCTCGAGGCCGCGGTCGACGAGATGACCGAGAAGTACGGCACGCTGTTCGTGGTGGCCGCCGGCAACGACGGGAACAACGGCAACGACCCGGCCAACGGCGACGACTACGACATCGGTTCACCAGCCGACGCGGCGGCCGCGCTCAGCGTCGGGGCCGTCGACTCCGACGATCGGCTGGCCGAGTTCTCCAGCCGCGGGCCGGGCCTCGACGGCGAGAACATCAAACCGGAGATCACAGCGCCCGGCGTCGACATCACCCACGCGGTCAGCCGTGACGTGGGTCCCGGGCCGTACGACACGGGCTACGGCACCTCGTTCGCAGCGCCGCATGTCGCCGGCGCCGCCGCTGTCCTCAGCCAGAAGCATCCCGACTGGACGCCCGGCCAGCTCAAGGCCGCGCTCATGGGCTCCGCCCGGCCCAGCGCGGGTCTCGGCGCGTACGCCCAGGGCGCGGGCCGGGTCGACGTGGCCCGCGCGGTTCGCGCCGCCGTGGTGGCCGATCCGCCGAGCCTGAGCCTGGGCCTGCAGACCTCGGGCCGGGCGATCACC
The DNA here is from genome assembly GCF_004362215.1 of Paractinoplanes brasiliensis. Classification (NCBI taxonomy): domain Bacteria; kingdom Bacillati; phylum Actinomycetota; class Actinomycetes; order Micromonosporales; family Micromonosporaceae; genus Paractinoplanes; species Paractinoplanes brasiliensis. Next base: position 5,476,288 of record NZ_SNWR01000001.1, read on the forward strand.
CGGAGCGTCAGCTACCGCAACTACGGGACCGCGCCCCTGACGCTCGCCCTGCGGGTGACCGCGCCGTTCACCGTGAACACCACCACCCTCACCGTGCCGGCCGGCGGCACCGCCTCCGCACGGGTCACTGCCCCGGCCACACTGACCGGCGGCCCCCACACCGGCCAGGTCACCGCCACCGCCGGCGACCAGGTGGTCACCACCCCGGTCGCCGTGGTTCGCGAGCGGGCCGTCGTCGACCTCGACCTGCACGTGGCCGGGCTCGACGGGCAGCCCACCGACGAGCACTACACGCAGGTGATCGGGCTGGACACGCCGTACCGCTACGACTCCCTGTACCACTATCCCTGGACGCCCGACGTGGCTCTGCGTGTGCCGAGCGGCCGCTACGCGATCATCACCCAGTACTTCACGGAGGCCGCGGACGGCACCTACATCAGCGCCACCGTCACGCAGCCCTCGGTGACGGTCACCGCCGCCACCGACATCACGGTGGACACTCGCCTCGCCAAGCCGGTGACGGCCACGGTGCCGGACGCCGGAGCGCGGTTCGACGCGGGATCGGTCGCCTTGGGCGTACGGACCTCGACGGGGTGGGACTCCTACGCGGTGAACAGTTACGGCGGCGTGCTGAGGAGTGCGCAGCTGGGCGGGAACGGCGACGCCCTCACCTCCGTGGTCCGGCTGGCGTACACCTCCGAAGCCGGTGTCTACCATCTGGCCTGGCCGTTCCAGGGTCGCGTGCCCACCGGCTTCACCGGGGCCGTCACCGCCCGGGACCTGGCCGTCGAGACCGGTGAGATGCGTCGCCAGACCACCGACGGCTGGCTCGGCCTGACCACGGGTGTCCACCTGCCGGGGATTCCGCTGACGCTCGCCCCGCTCACCACTGCCGTGTCCGCGACCCGCTCGTACAGCACCAACGGCGGCGTATCCTGGAGCACCGGCCTGCAGGAGTTTCGCGAGGAGGCCGGCTACGAGGACGTGGCGATCACCGGGAAGGCGCGGCGCTACGAGGCGGGCCGGAAGTACACCTCGGCCTACAACACACCGGTCATCGCGCCGTGCCTGGCCGGGGAGGGCCTCGACTGGACCGGTGACCGGCTGCGGATCCGGGTGGCGATGAACTGCGACAGCGCCGGGCACCCAGGCGCCACCGGCCTCGTGTCCGGCGGCACCACCTTGTTCCGCGACGGTGAGCAGGTGGGGTTCTCCGACGTCGCCGGTGAGGCCAACCTGCGCGTGCCGCAGGCCAAGGCGAGCTACCGACTGCACCTCGAACAGAGCCGCCCGGCTGCCGCGTTCCGCTCCTCCACGGCCACCACAGTGGACTGGACGTTCACCGACCCGGCCGTGGTGCCGTCCCTCGGCACCGTCCGGATGAGCTCGATCGCGGCCGGCGTTCACCTGACGCCGCCGGCCGGCACCCGGGCGGTGACCCTCGACGTGTCGTACGACGACGGGTCGACGTGGACGGCGGTCCCGGTCCGTCAGGACAGTGACGGCAGCTATCGAGCCGCCCTCTCGGGTGCGGGGTACGCCTCGCTGCGGGTGACGGCCAAGGGCTCGGCCACCACGGTCACCGAGACGGTGATCCGAGCGCTCCCGCCGGCCTGATCCGTCAGTGTCTCGGACCCGCGCCGACCGAGCGGAGCAACCTCTCGAGGGCTCGCTCGCCGGCGCGGGTCCGAGTCCCCACCTGCGGGTCAGGATGGTCAGCGCGCCGCGGAGACGGTCAGCAGCGGCGCACACATCTCGTCGGCCGTTCCCTCGCCCCAGACGACGTAGCGGGGCGGCAGGTCCCGCAGCTGAGGCAGCTGCGCGCGCAGGCCGGCGTCGTAGGTGCAGGTCGTTCGCAGGATGTCCCCCGGGCGCAGGGCCACCGGCGCCGGGAGGACGTGCAGCGCCTGGTCGTCGAAGTTGAACGCCGGCACGTCCAACAGGCTCCTCGCCCCGGCCGTCCCGGGGTTCAGCTCGACCTTGATGGACCGGCCCAGCAGATGCATGTGCCCGCGCGCGGCATGCACCGTTGAGGGGCTTCCGACTGTGTAGTCGCAGCTGTGCGTATTGCCGGGGCGTGGAGAATCGTAGCCGCACCTAGCCAGCAGCCAGTCTGCTCGCCCGCCGAGTGCGGGGCCGAAACGCCGGCTCACGTCAGCCACCGCGGCGTCCCGGTTGCACAGGGCCCCGGACTCGCCGGGTGCGCACGGCAGCTCGATCGGCGCCGACAGCGGCAGGGTGTCCAGCGAGATGGTGCGGGGGGTGCCGTCCGTGGTCCGGAGCCGGATGCTCGACCGGTCGGCGGAGGGCTCGCCGTCGACGCCGAGCAGACTGTAATGGATCTGGAGGACGAGCAGGCTGCCCGGTTCCAGCGGATAACCCAGGTCGTCGTCGAAGAGGGTTTCCCTGCCGCCGGGTGTCCAGGTGTCCACCCACGACGAGCCGATCACCCCCTCCATGCCGAAGCACGTCCATCCCGGCCCGGGTGACTGCGCATCGCGGGTCCGTACCGACGCGGCGGATTCCGGGGAGACGGCGTACGTGATGGCGTGGTGGGCTGTCGACGGGTTCTGCGGCTGGAACTGCACGCCGGTCAGGAACACCGGCATTGCCAGCTCGGGATCGATGACCAGGCAACGGTATTCGTCACTGGCGCCGGGGGCTACGGCCGGGGTGAACGGCTGGGCCGTGGAGAGCTGAACGAATCGCTCACCGGCGCGAAGCGGTGCGGTGGCCGCGTCGACCACCGCGTGGTCATGAGGCGGCGGCTCGTCCGGAGGGGAGCCGGTGCACGCGGCGGCCACGAACAGGGAAGCGACGACTGCAGTCACACGGATCAGGAGGCGTCTCATGGAACCCTAGACTGCGCGCGGCAAAGATGGCCTGCCAGGGCCTGCCGGTCCGAGGAAACATCAACCGACGCGAAGTTGACCCATCAGAACGTCGAGTATCACTGAGGGGTCAGCGTCTCGGTCACGGAGCCAGACGCGGGTGGCTGTATCGACGCACCCGAGCGCGGCGGCCAGGACCGCGCGTGCGCGGTCCTCAGCGGTGACGGTCGCGCCGCGCTGAGCCTTCGGCAGGCGCGCGACGATCTCCGGCACAAGGATGTTCTCCCAGTCCTCGCGCTTCTGAGCGTTCTTGGACTGAATCGCCATGCTTGTCATGACGATGTCCGCGATCGCCGCGGCGTCACCAGCCGGGGAACCCGGTACACCGATGAGCTGATGAAAGGCGAGCCGCAGCGAATCCCATACCGGCTCGCCCGTGGGGCGGGCGGCGAGAGCCTCGCGTACTCGCTCGCCGGCCTCGCGCAGGGAGGACAACACCACGTCCTCCTTTGTGGGGAAGTACCGAAAGAACGACCGCGGCGAAATTCCAGCGGCGGCCGCGATCTCCGTCGTCGTGACCGCGTCGAAACCGCGCTCGGCGAAAAGCCGTAAGGCGACCGCGACGACCTCCTGGCGCATCCGCTCCCGAGTGCGTTGACGGAGATCGGGTCCTTGTGCCACCCCCCTGTTATAGCAGCTATGCCTTTGTGGCAGTAGACTGCCACTTGTGCAGTCCACTGCCAAGAGGTGACCACAGGAGGAGAAGCCATGTCATCGCTGGATCACAGCCAGGAGACCGTGCTCGTCACTGGCGCCAGCTCGGGAATCGGCGCCGAATTCGCCCGTCAACTCGGTGCCCGCGGCTCGGACCTGGTTCTGGTCGCCCGTCGCGTCGATCGCCTCGAAACGCTTGCCGCCGAGATCCGAACCACCCGCCGCGTACGCGTGGAGGTGATCGCCGCCGACCTCGCCGTTGACGCCCCCGGCGAACGGTTGCTCGCCCGGACGGCGGAACGAGGAATCACCGTCACAAGCGTCGTGAACAACGCCGGCGCCGGGCTCTGGGCCCGCTTCGCCGACTCCGACCCCGCCCAGCTGCGTCAGATGGTGGCCCTGAACGCGACAGCGGTGCTGGACATCAGCCGCGCCTTCCTGCCCGCCATGCTGCAGCGCCAAGCCGGCTACCTGCTCAACGTCACGAGTCTCGCCGCCTACTCCTCGATCCCGATGCAGGGCGCGTACTCCGCCGCCAAGGCTTTTGTCCTGAGCTTCACCGAGGCACTCTGGGCCGAAACCCGAGGCAGCGGCGTCCGGGTCCTCGCCCTCGCCCCCGGCGTCACCACCAGCGAATTCTTCGACGTGATCAACACCGATGATCCGGCCGTCCACGCCGGTCGCGCACAGACACCCGCCCAGGTCGTCGACATCGGGTTGCGCACACTCGACCGCCGCGACCCACCGCCGAGCCGGATCTCCGGCCACCTCAACCACGCCATCGCCGTGGTGCCGCGTTACCTCACCCGTCGCCGGGCGGTGCTGCTCACCGCCGCGAACACGATGCGCAACGCTTCGGCCTCCGCGCCGGACGTGGCAGCGACATGATCACTGAGGCCGGAGGTGTCAGGACTTACCCGCTCCGCGCCGCGTCGCGGAACTGCTTGGGTGACAGTCCCGCGACGCGCCGGAACGCGGTGCTGAAGGCGCTCTCCGATTCGTAGCCGGTGGCGAAGGCGAGTTCGGTGATGGATCGGGTGTTGCGGCGCAGGGCGTCGCGGGCCAGGCTCATCCGCCATTGGACCAGGTAATCCAGCGGCGTGGTCCCGACCTGGCCTTTGAAGGCCTCGGCGAACGCCGAACGGGACATGCGGCTGATGCCGGCGAGTTCCCGAAGCGTCCAGCGGTGGGCCACGTCCGCGTGCATGGCGCGCAGGGCGGCCCCGATGCCGTCGTCGTTGAGCGCGCCGAGCCAGCCGGCGGGGCGGTCGGTCTGCTCGGCGTGAGCGCGCAGCACATGGACGAACAGGATCTGCACCAGGTGGTCGAGCACGAGCGGCCGGCCGACGGCGTCGTTCTGGACCTCGCTGTTGAGCAGATCGGTCAGATGGGTGAGCATCCGGATGCGCGGGTCGGTTGCCTTGACATGGACCAGCGGCGGCAGGATGTCGAGCAGCATCGGAGCGTTGGTCTCGTCGAACCAGAACGAACCGCTGCACAGGTAGGTGTCCTCGTCCGACTCGGGCCCGATGCGCGCGACGCCGCCGGTGGCGCTGTCCCACAACGCCTGCGCGGCTCGCGGCTCGGCGTCGAGTGAGCCGGCCAGTAGATAGCGTGGCGGCTTGTTCAACAGGTAGATGTCACCCGTACGCAGGCGCACCGGCTCGCTGCCCTCGAGGACCAGCCAGCACTCGCCTTGGACGACCCCGCCGAGCTTCAGGTACGGGAAGGCGTCCAGGCTGACCGCCCACGGTCCGGCCGTGTGCAGGCCGGGGTCGACCACGGTGCGGGGCCGCAGCAGAGTGATGGCGGCGGCGATGGGGTCACCAGGTCCGAGCGGTGACCTCCCGCTGGACGATCCGTAAGGAATCCCGGACTTCACATTATGGATCGTAGTCGAGCGCGGATGCAGGCTTACCTCATGACCAACACCGAACTGCGGGAGTTCTACGACCGCTACATCGCGATGCTCAACGCCCACGACCTGGAGCGGGTGGACGAGTTCATCGACGACAAGATCACCTACTACGGCGACCGTGCGACCCGCGACCAGGCGTTCGCCAGCTTGTCGGCCTTGATCGACGCGGTGCCCGACCTGCACTGGGAACTTCAGGAACTGGCCGTCGACGGCGAGCACCTCGCCGCCCGCCTGGTCAACACCGGGACGCCGGCGAAAGAGTGGCTCGGTGTGGCCCCGACCGGCGGTTCGTTCGAGATCGTCGAGTACGCCGTCTACCGCGTCCGCGACGGGCGCTTCGTCCACATGGCGAACGTGCACGACGCCGAAACTCTTGAACGGCAGCTGACGACGGCCCCGTCCACGCGGTCCGGCACCACCGGGCAGCCGGCCGGCGCCCTCTGATCAACGCGGCGAATCAGGCGTTGTGGAGACAGCCGGCCTGATTCCGCAGGGCTGTCACCATCGCCTGATCCTGGGCGGAAGGGCGCAGCCGGGTCACGGCGACGGTAGCGCGTCCGGGCCAGGAGCTGTCGGTGACGGCCACGGCTCGTACACCCTTCGGCAGGGCTGCCAGGGCGAGGTCGGGGATGACCGTGATGCCCAGGCCCGCCGCGACCAGGCCCAGGCGTGTCGACCAGCTGCGTACGGTGTGGGCGATGTGAGGGTTCGACAGGGTGGGCCAGGCTCCGAACTGCGGCTGGCCCGCCGTCCCGTCTCCGGCGATCCAGTGCTCCTGGGCGAGGTCCAGCACGGTGATGCCGTCGTGGCCCGCGAACCGGTGCGTGTCCGGAAAGGCCACCAGAAGGTCACCTTGCAGCACTGTGGTCTGGCTCAGTTCGCTCAGGTCGTGATCCGGCAGGCCGTGGCCGACCCCGATCACCGCCACGTCCAGCCGGCCCGTCCGGAGCCGCCGGAGCAGGGCGGGCGTCGAGGCCTCCTCCAGAACCACGGCGAGACCCGGATGGTCAGAGGTCACCTGTGCCATCGCTCGCGGGACCAACGCTATGGCCGCAGTGGGGTAGGCGCCGATCGTGAGGCGACCCGCGAGCCGGTCGCGCAAGCCGGCGAGTTCCAGCTCGGTCGCCGCCATGTCAGCGAGGATCCCCGCCGCGCGCCGGACGAGCACCTGGCCTGCCGGGGTGAGAGCCACACCTCGTCGTCTTCGGTCGAAGATCGGCGCTCCGGCTGCTGCCTCCATGGCGGCAACCTGGCGGGAGATCGCTGACTGGGTGTAGCCGAGCATTTCGGCGGCCCGAGTGAACGATCCCGCGGCGGCGACCTGGTGGACGACGCGGAGACCCGCAAGGGTGAACTCGGCCATGGCCGCGAGATTAACATGCGTGTTCGTCATGCAAAGGGTGCGGAATCATCGTTGGACTGCATGGCTGAACGAGGGCAGGCTGGCGACATGACACAGCGATTCACTCGGAATGAACTGATGGCGCGCCTGATCCGGGCGGGTGAACTGGAGGTGTCGGGCGAGGATCCGGTCGAGGCTGCGACGTACTTCGACACGGAGAAGTTCCGCTTCCACGGGCCGGACGGCTTCGAGTCCGATTTCGCCGGGCTCACCGCCTACTTCAGCTCCGTGCGCGAGGCTTTCGCCGACCGAACGATCCGGCGCGGCATCGTGATTGCCGAGGGTGACCACCTGGCCTGCCAGACATGGATCGAAGGCACCTTCACCCGCGAGTTCACGCTGTCGCCGGCCGGTCCGCTGCCGCCCAACGGCGAGCGCATCGTGTTCGACCTGATCAACATATTCCGCTTCGACGACCGAGGACGCCTCCTCGAGGAGTGGGTACGCGCCGACAACCGGAGTCTCTTGCGCCAGCTGGGCGCCGAAGGAAGGTAGCGGGGGCAGCCGGCGTGAAGGTCACCGCCCAAAGTGCGTAACTCCTCAGTGAGTCGACTCCACGGCCGATCGGAAGATAGTGCCGGGCTTCGCATCGGCGCGTCGACCGGCGCAGAGGGGATGACCGCAGATGAGCTCGTCCGGCGGGCCTATTCAGATCACGGTTCGGCGCAACGCGGCCGGGGGGTGGTTGGCCGACCGGCCCATTGCCATGAAGATCTTCTCGACGGTCCTGCTCGTCGCCCTGGTCGGCGTCCTGGTCGGCGTCCTCGGCATCACCCGGATGGCGAACCTGGGCGACGGCCTCCAGCAGATGAAAGCGCAGAATGTCGAGAACATGGGCCATCTCGCGACGCTGCGCGGCGGGATGGCGAAGATGTTCCGCGGAATGATGCAGTTCAGCTTGGCCTCCGCCACCCCAGCGGCCAAGGTGACCGCTGGTAACGCGATCAGGGCCGCCGACGCGGTCGTCAACGAGGCATTAGCCGACTACACCGCGGCGGTCGGTGATTCGGCGGCCCGGCAGGCGCCTCTGAACCAGTTCGTCGAGGGTTGGACGGCCTATCAGATATTGCGCAACGTGACGATCTTCAACGAGCCCGTTCCGGCGAGCTACACGGGGGCTACCGGCAACGAAGCCTACGCCGCCGCAGCAGCCAATATGAACAACGGTATTGACGCGCTGCAGGCGGCCGAGTCCAGCGAGGCGGACAAGGCCGCCGCTGCGGGTGCCGCGTCGTACCGGTCCGCCCGATTGGTGATGATCTTGTCGCTGGCGATCGGTCTGAGTATCGGGCTGTTGCTGGCCTTCCTCGTCGTTCGGACTGTCAAGCGGCAGGTCGCCTCGGTCGGCGGAGCCCTGAACGCGTTGGCCGACGGTGACCTGGCCAAACCCGCCGAAGTGCAGATCCGCGATGAGATCGGGGCGATGGCCGCGGCCGTCAACCGCGCCCGCATGGGCCTGGCCGACACTGTGCACGCCATCGTCGGCAACAGCCGCACTCTCGACCAGAGCAGCCAGCGGCTGGCCGGCGTCACCGCCCGGATCGCGGTCAGCGCGCAGGAGACCGCCGCCCAGGCCAACGTGGCCGCGGCCGCCGCCGACGAAGTCTCCTCCAACGTCTCCAACGTCTCCGCCGGCTCCGAGCAGATGGGCGCCTCTATCCGGGAGATCAGCCAGAACGCCAACGACGCCGCCCAAGTCGCCAGCGAGGCGGTCACCGTCGTGGAAACCACCAACGAGACCGTGCAGAAACTCGGCGACTCCTCCACCGAGATCGGCAACGTCGTCAAGGTCATCACCGCGATCGCGGAGCAGACCAACCTGCTCGCCCTCAACGCCACCATCGAAGCCGCCCGCGCCGGCGAGATGGGCAAAGGATTCGCCGTGGTCGCCAGCGAGGTCAAGGACCTCGCCCAGGAAACCGCCCGCGCCACCGGCGACATCTCCAACCGGGTCGCAGCCATCCAATCCGACACCGCCAACGCCGTCGAAGCCATCGCCCAGATCAACGACATCATCACGCGGATCAACGACTACCAGCTCACCATCGCCAGCGCCGTCGAGCAACAGACCGCCACCACAAGCGAGATGAGCCGCAGCGTCGCCGAAGCCGCCGGGGGTGTGGCCAACATCGCCACGAACGTCACCAACGTCGCGACATCCGCCCAGGCCACCAACGCGACCCTGGCCGAAGCCGACGCCACCGTCGCCGAACTCTCCGGACTCGCCAGCGAGCTGCTGACGGCCGTCAACCGGTTCCGGGTCTGAAGGCCACCGACACCACAGCCGGGTCCGCGCTGGACCCGGGCTGCCGGTTCAGTCGGCGGCCAGGGGGCTTGGGCCACTTAGTAGGCGGCGGGTGGCTCCGTCACCCGTTCCAGCCGAGTCCATCGGGCCCAGCCGCGCTCGCGCACCAGTTCCCGCAGCCGTGTCGCCCGTGCGTCGGACTCGACAGCGAGGGCGTCCAACAGGTCGAAGAGCATGTCGTCGTCGGACCCGACGTCGTCGTCGGCCGCGCCGGAGGCGTACGCCTGCTCGCACAGAGCGGCCATGACATCGGCGGCCTCCACCAGGCGCGGGTCGTCGTGGCCCGCGTCGTCGTCGAAGATCTCGGAGAGGAGGCGATAGAGCCGGACCATGAGCGGGTCCTCGAGCTCAGCCAGTTTCGCGGGCATCCACTCCTCGATCTGATCGGGCCAGCGCGCCGCCATGAGGATCCAGCCGTCTCGCTCGCCCGCCACCATCCGTGCCGACACGCCGATCTCCCGCAGGCGGTCGAGGTAGGCGACCACCGCCCGAGGCAGGACCAGGCTGTCCCCGGCGGCGAGTTGGGCGATCTGCTTGCGGCTGGTCTCGAGCCGTTCGATCTCGTCGCGCAGGTGCTCGTCGATCCGGTGGGCCGATTCGGCGAACGTCGCCGCGTCGGCGTCGAGCATCTCGCGTATGCGGGACAGCGGCACGCCGGCGTTCGCCAGAGTGCGGATCTTGATGAGCGACACGACGGCTGTGGCGCCGTACCGGCGGTATCCCGAGGGGTCCCGTTCCGGCTCCGCAAGGAGCCCGACCTGGTGGTAGTGCCGCACGGCCCGCACCGTGACGCCGGCGTACTGTGCCAGCTGGCCGATCGTCAGCATGCCGCTCACCTCACCCGATCAGGATATTTTGCGACGGTACGCGATGTTCGCGAGGACGTAGCCGACGGTCAGAATTCCGGCGCACCAGCCGAGGGCGGTCCAGATGTCGTTGCCGACCGGTTGCTCGGTGAAGAGGTTGCGGATCGCGTTGGTGATGGAAGTCACCGGTTGGTGTTCGGCGAAGGCGCGTACCGGGCCCGGCATGGTGTCGGTGGGCACGAACGCCGAGCTGATGAACGGCAGGAAGATGAGCGGATAGGCGAACGCGCTCGCGCCGTCCACGGTCTTCGCGGTGAGACCCGCGATGACAGCCAGCCAGGTCAGCGCCAGGGTGAACAGAAGGAGGATGCCGGCGACCGCGAGCCAGGCGGCCACCGAGGCGCCCGTGCGGAAGCCCATCAGCAGGGCGACGCCGACCACGACCACGAGTGAGATGACGTTGGCGAGCAGCGAGGTCAGGACGTGCGCCCAGAGCACGCCGGACCGGGCGATGGGCAGGGAGTGGAAACGCTCGAAGATGCCGCCCCGCATGTCCTCGAAGAGCCGATACGCGGTGTACGAGATGCCCGACGCGATGGTGATGAGCAGGATGCCGGGAAGTAGATAGTCCACGTACGCGACCGATCCGCTCTCGATGGCGCCGCCGAACACGTAGACGAACAGCAGCATGATGGCGATCGGTGTGACCGCTGTCGTGATGATGGTGTCGAAGCTGCGGGTGACGTGGCGCATGGTCCGCCCGGTGAGGACGGCGGTGTCGCCGAGCAAGTGTGTGGTCATCATCTACCTCAGTTCGCGGTGTCTTCGCCGGTGCGGCCGACGACCGCGAGGAAGACGTCTTCGAGGGAAGGCTGCTTCTCGACGTACTCGACCTTGGCGGCCGGCAGGAGCTGCTTGAGCTCGGTCAGGGTGCCGTCGACGATGATCCGGCCTTCGTGGAGGATCGCGATCCGGTCGGCGAGTTGCTCGGCCTCGTCCAGGTACTGGGTGGTGAGCAGCACCGTTGTGCCGCCCTCGGCGAGTTCCTTGACGGCCTGCCAGACCTCGATGCGTGCCTCCGGGTCGAGTCCGGTCGTCGGCTCGTCGAGGAACATGACCGGCGGCTTCCCGATGAGACTCATCGCGATGTCCAGACGGCGGCGCATGCCTCCGGAGTACGTCGCCACCCGCCGAGCGCCGGCCTCGGCCAGTGCGAAACGCTTCAGCAGGTCGTCCGCGATCACGCCCGGATTCTTGAGGTGCCTCAGCCGGGCGACCAGGATCAAGTTCTCCCGCCCGGTGAGGATCTCGTCGACGGCCGCGAACTGGCCGGTGAGGCTGATGGCCTCACGAACGTCGGTGGCCTGGGTTACGACGTCGAAGCCGTTCACCCTTGCGGTTCCCGCGTCCGCCTTGAGCAATGTGGAAAGGATCCGCACCACCGTGGTCTTGCCCGCCCCGTTCGAGCCGAGCAAGGCGAAGATGCTGCCCCGTGCCACCTCGAAGTCCACGCCGCGCAGGACACGCAGCTCCTTGTACGACTTGTCCAGGCCCCGCACATGGATCGCGGGCCCCGAAGCCTGCTGGATTGTCGCCGGGATACTCATGCGGTCAGTGTCGAAGGTTGACGGTGCGTCAGGGTCAAGCCCGCCGGCCAGGCCGAGCCCCCTGAAACCCGGCGGGACCACCAGACCAGGCGGCGGAACCGGCCGGCGGCGCCTCCTGGTGGGTTTGTCAGGAGCGGAACAGGCGTGGGGCGAAGTCGATCAGGTTTTTCTGCCAGGTGTCCCAGCCGTGGGGGCCCGGCGTCACCCCGGCGAATTCGTATTTGACGCCGACCCTGTCCAGGGCCGCCATCGAGCCCAGCGTGATGGGGTAGGTGAAGTCGGTCTGGTTGCCGGTGTAGATGCGTAGCAGCTTGGTGCCGTTGTTGATGGCCTCGGGGTCGTAACCCGTCGGGTCGGGGGTGGGGGAGAAGCCGATCCCGGCCGAGAAGGCGCCGATGTGGGCGAATTCGCCCGGGTGGTTCTTGAGCACGTCCAACGTCTGGAAGCCGCCCATCGACAGGCCGGCGAGCGCCTGCTGTCGCGGGTCGGCCGAGATGTTGTAGCCGGCGCGGGCCGCGGGCACGATGTTCTCGAGCAGTTCCCTTCGGAAATCGGGGACGTTGCCGTTGCCCATGACGACGACCATCGGCACGAGCGAGCCGTCCTGGAAGTGGTTGTCGAGGATCTGCTTGGCCCGTCCCATTTCGAGCCAGTCGGTGTAGCTCTGGCCACTGCCGTGCTGCAGATACAGGACCGGGTACGGCTTGCGCCGCGCGGGATCGTAGCGGGGCGGCGTCCACACGTACGCCGAACGCTCCTCGCCGACGACCGTGCTCTGATAGGTGAGCCGGTTCACCCGGCCGCCCTTTCCGGCGGGGACGTCAGCGAGCAGGCGCGACTCCTCACCCCGTACGAGGAAGGAACTCCACGTCGGCTCGGTGGTGATGCTCGCCGGGTTGCCGGTGTCCTTTTGGGAGGTCAGGTCGACGATGAATTTGTAGTAGTAGAACCAGGGTTTCAGCGGTCCCACCGTCACGCGCCACCGGTCACCGGAGCGGGTGAGCGGCACGTTGACCCAGCTTCCGCCGGGCGCCCAGTTGCCCCAGAGCGTCACGTGCTTCGCGCCGGCGAACTCGGGGCCGGTCTCGGCGGTGACGAAGGTGTCGCCGTTGGCCTCCCTGGTCAGCCACGGCGTCGGGGTGGCGCCGGGGGCGGGTGGCCGGAACTCGTGCCGTGGCACCACGTGGCCGGGGCTGGGGCGGTGGTCGGAAACCGTACGGAAAAGCCGTGGCGCGAAGTCGACGAGGTTCTCCTGCCACGCCGTCCAGTTGTGGCCGGCGTCCGGGTTCGCCCCGTCGAACTCGTGCCCGATGTTGGCCTTGCCGAGCCGCCGCAGCATCCGCTGGGTGGGGTTGTACGCGGGATCGGTCATGTTCCCGGTGTAGAGCCGCAGCAGCTTGAGGCTCGCGTTGACCACGGTGGCGTTCAGGCGCAGGTCCTCGTCGGGGAAGACGGCGCCGAAGGAGCCGGCATAGGCGAAGGCGCTGGAACGGGCCAGCGCTGTCCGCACCGCCCGCACACCGCCGTCCGAGGCGCCGGCGATGGCCTGATGCCGGGGATCGCCGGCGACGTTGTACTGCTCGTCGATCGCCCGCGGGAGCCGGGATCGGGTGACGTCCTCCTCGTCGCTCATCACGACGACCATCGGCTCGATCCGGCGCCGCACCGAGAGGTTGTCGAGGATCTGGCCGGCGCGTCCCAGCTCGGCCCAGTCGGCGTGACCCCCGCCCGCACCGGGCAGCAGATACAGAACCGGGTACGGGCGTTGGCGGCCGGCGTCGTATCCCGGCGGCGTCCACACCGTCGCCGTGCCACCCGCGTACGTGATGGTCTCGACCTTGCCGCCCTTGCCGGGTGGCACGTCGGCGAGGTGGCGCGCGGAGTCTCCCGGGACGAGGAAGGTGCTCCACGTCGGCTCCGAGCTGACCGAGGCCGGGTTGGTGGAGTCCTTGACGATCTTCGTGTCGTCGCCGCGGAGGCGGTAGTAGTACAGGCCGGCCGGAAGCGGGCCGATGATCGACGTCCAGGCGGAGCTTCCGCCGGAGCGGACGAGACCGAGTTCCGACAGGTTGAAGGACGGGCCGAAGTTTCCCTCGACGACGACGGAGGACACGTTCCCCATGGTGTTCTGGATGGCCTCCGCCGGGACGGAGAAGGCCGCGAAACCGTCGGAAACGGTCAACCACGGCGCCGTGGCCCCCGCTGCTGCCGGCTGGGCGCCGGCAGCAGCGGTTGCTGTGCCCATCGAGACGGTGACGAGCGCGGCCAGGATCCGCTGATTGCGGAATGGCGAGGACATGTGCTCCGCTCCTTGCTCAAGTCGACGACGGGCCGGCCGGGCTCAGCGGTGGGAGCGCTGCGGGGCGCCCGCGGCGAGGGTCAGGGCCTGCTGCAGCACGTCGTACGAGCCCTTGGGGTTGAGCTGCTCGTCGTAGATCAGGGCGGCCCCCTCCTGCGGGTTCGTGAACCAGCCGGGCACCCACGAGTAGGCGTCGCCGAAGCCCCACGGGGTGAACGAGATGCAGGCCTTGACGGCCAGGCAAGCCTGGAGCGTGCGCGACCAGTAGCTTTCCTGAGCGTACGGGGCGAGGGGGTTGACCGGCGTGTTGACGGCGTCCGGCTTGGTCTCCGTACGGACGTCCACCTCGGTGAGGGCCACCTTCAGCCCCAGGGCGGCGAAGCGCTCGAGGTTGTTCTGCAGGTCGGGGTAGCCGTACTGGGTGGAGAGGTGGCCCTGGAAACCGACGCCGTCGATCGGCACGCGCTGGGCCTTCAGCGAGCGCACCAGCGCGTACACGGCGTCGCTCTTCACCCCGGTGAACTCGAGGTTGTAGTCGTTGTAGAACAGCAGGGCCTTGGGGTCGGCCTCGCGCGCCCAGCGGAAGGCGTCGGCGATGTAGCCGGTGCCGCCCCACGCCTTGTACCAGATCGTCTGACGGGGCTGGCCGTTGTCGTCGAAGGCCTCGTTGACCACGTCCCACTGCCAGATGTCGCCCTTGAAGTGGCGCATCTGGTTGAAGATGTGCCGCTTGAGGACGGCCTTGACCTCGGCGTCCGACAACGTGGTGGTGTTGCCGTCGGAGGAGAGCCACGCGGGCAGCTGGTTGTGCCACAGCAGGGTGTGACCCCGTACGAGCTGCTTGTTCTTCTTGGCGAAAGCGACCAGCTGGTCGGCCTTCTCCCACGTGTAGGTGCCGCGGGTGGGCTCGACCTCCGACCACTTCATGACGTTCTCCGCGGTGACTGAGGAGAACTGCTCAGCGGTGATCTTCGTGTAGGCCTCGTTGACGCCGAGCTGGTCGGCGTTGACGGCCGTGCCGATGCGCAGGCCGATGGGAGCGGCGAGCGCACGCAGCGAGTCGGCCGGGTAGGCCTGGGGCGGGGACGGCTTGGAGGCGGCCGCCGGGGTGGAGCCGGCGAACGACAGTTGCCCGCCGAGCAGCGCCAGGGCGCTGAGGGCGGAGACGGAAATCCAGAGGCGACGCACGGGAACTCCTTGCGACGAGGACGAGGACACTGAGGACGGGAAGGTGCCCGAAACTTTCGGATACATTCCGGAAGTAGTGACCGGAATCTATTCGCCCTCTGTTCGCATGGTCAAGGGAGTCCGTGGTCAGTGTGGGTAGGCCCGGGGGATTCGGGTGGAAATTTCCTTCCGGAACTTGCCGATCCGGGTGATCACCTGACGGCGGCCCAGCGTGTCCTCGATTCGACCTCGGAGAACGACACATTGGCCAGGTGCGCGTCGACGCCGCTGTGTGGACCAGCGGAGCCGCCCCGTCAGCGGCTCCGCTGGTGTGAAACGGTCAGGAGTCCTGGCAGGTCCACTTGATGGAGCCGCTCACCGCGTCGTCTGGGAGGCCGCCCGGGCCGGTGGTGGCGAGCTTCTTGAACGTCCAGGCGCCGCCGCCGTCGCCGGAGGTGGTGACCTTGCTCGAGGTGGTGTCGGGCCACGTGCCGTAGATGACGTTGTCGATCGCGATGCTCGGGCGGGAGCCCGGGGCGACCAGCTGGTCCTTCGGATAGTCGCCGGGGCCGGCGTAGTCGTCGATCCACAGCTCCACGGTGACCTTGCGGTCCGAGACGTTGCCGTCGAGCAGGCCCGCCATCGCGAAGATGGTCTTGCCGTCGTCGCGCTTGGTGCCCTCCGCGTACTCGCCGCAGCTCTTGAGGAACGTGCCGTTGAGCGACGGGGCCAGGGCGGTCTGCTTGCCCTTGAGTGTCGTCGCGCCGTCGAGGTCGAACGTCATCGTGACCCTCGGCCCGAGCGAGAAGTCTCCGCCGTTGTCCGCCTCGGCCGTGATGGGTGATTCCTCCATCCCACAAGCGGTCAGTGTCGCCAACACGATCGTAGTCAGTATCGCCGCGGCGGTCCGCCGTCCCTTTAGCATGTTTCCACTCCCCTGTCCGACCTGTGCGGGAAGCCTGACCAGGCCCGCCAAAAAACCACCAAAGAGGCGCGGTGCGGTTCGAGGTTCTGGGGCCGGTTCGGGTGTGTGACGACGGCGGCGAGGTGGCGGTGCCGCCCAAACCACGGGCGTTGCTGGCCGTGCTGCTGGCGGCCGGCGGCAAGCCGGTGACGGTGGAGCGGCTGCTGACTGAGTTGTGGCCGGACGGCGCCCCCTCGACCGCCACGGCCACCCTGCAGATGCACGTCTCGGCGCTGCGCAAGGTGGTCGGCGACAGGGTGAGCACGGGCGCCGGCGGCTATCGGCTCGACCTGGCCGGGGCGGTGCTCGACGCGGCCGAGTTCGAACGGACGCGTGACTTGGAGCTCTGGCGCGGGGAGGCGTACGAGGGGGTGTCCGCCGGCCCCTCGGTCGCGGCCGCCGCGGCCCGGCTGGCCGAGCTGCGGCTGGTCGTCCGGCAGGAGTGGGCGCGGCAGGCTCTGGCGGAGGGCCGGCACGTCGAGGCGGCGACCGAGCTGGCCGGGTGGGTGGCCGCCCAGCCCACCGCCGAGGGCCTGGTCAAACAGCTGATGCTGGCGAGGTATCGCTCGGGCCGGGCCGGGGAGGCGCTTTCCGCGTACGACCGTGCCGCTGCGGCCCTGGCCGAGCTGGGCGCCCATCCCGGGCCTGAACTCGAAGCGCTCGCCGCCGCCGTACGCCGTCAGGACCCCACCCTGGATCGTCCCGCGAACGGCGTGCCCGCCCAGCGCAACCGGTTCATCGGCCGCCGCGCCGAACTGGACCGGGTCATCGAGCTGCTCGGCCTGTCCCGGCTGCTGACGATCGTCGGGCCGGGTGGGGCCGGCAAGACCAGGCTCAGCGTCGAGCTGGCCCGTGAGGTGGCCGCCGACCACGAGACGGTGCACGTCGTCGAGCTGGCCGAGCACCGGGACGGGCCGCTCGAGATCCGCCTGGCCGCGGCGGCCGGCATCCGCGAGGAGCCCGGCGCCCCGATCCTCGACACGGTGACCCGGCACCTGGGCGGGCGGGTGCTGCTGGTGCTCGACAACTGCGAGCACGTGCTGGCCGAGGCCGCGAAGCTGGCGTACACGCTGCTGGCCGCGTGCCCGGGTCTGCGGATCGTGGCCACCAGCCGGGAACAGCTCGGGCTCAGCGGCGAAGTGATCTTCACGTTGGGCGGGTTGTCGACGCCGGCGCCCGGTTCGGCCGATCCCCGTTCCGATGCCGTACGCCTGCTGGCCGATCGCGTGGCAGCAGCGCGCGGCGGCGTGGGGCTCGCCCCGGCGGAACAGGCGGTGGCGGCCGAGCTGTGCCGCCGGCTCGACGGGTTGCCGCTCGCCATCGAGCTGGCCGCCGCCCGGCTGCGCGCGGTGCCGCTGTCCGAGATCGTGTCGCGCCTCGACCGGCAGCTCGACCTGCTCACCGGCCGGTCCCCGGTGGCCCGTCACCGGACCATGCGCGCTGCCATCGACTGGGGCTACGACCTGCTCGACGTCCCCCAGCAGGAGCTGCTGCGCCGTCTGGGCGTGTTCGCGGGCGGCTTCGACCTGGCGGCCGCGGCCGAGGTGGCCGGCTCGGACCCGCTCGACCCGCTCACCCAGCTCGTCGACCGGTCCATGGTCGAGTGGCGGGACGGGCGCTACCGGCTGATCGAGACCATTCGCGAGTACGCCCGTGAGCGCCTCGGACCGGTCGAGCGCGCTTCGGCGTACGGGAATCTGGTGGGTTTCTGGCGGACGAAGCTGGCCACGCCGCCGCCGGTGGACGGGCCCGCGCACACCGCGTGGCTGGCCGAGATCGGGGCCGACCACGACACCATCGTGTCCGCAGCGGACTGGGCGCTGCGCGAGGGCGATCCGGCGCAGGGGCTGGAGATCACCGCGGCGATGTGGTGGTACTGGTGGGTCGCCGGGCGGATGGCCGAGGGGCTGAGCCGGCTCGAGCGGGCGCTGGCCGGTTCGCCGGAACCGTCGGCGTTGCGGGCGCGGGCGCTGCGGGCGGCGGCCGCGCTGGCCCGTAACTCCGGTGACCTCGTACGGGCTCGCAAGCTCGGTGAGGAGGGACTGGCCACGTTCCGCGCGCTGGGGGACCGGAACGGCATGATCGCGGCGCTGAACAATCTGCTGATCACCGCGCAGGCCCAGGAGGACTACCCGGCGTCGCTGGAGTTCGGGCAGGAGGCCCTGCGGCTGGCCGAGGAGGCGTCCGACGCCCGCATGGTGGCCGCCGCCTCGAACAACACCGCGGGCACGCTGCGCTGCATGGGTCGCCTGGACGAGGCCGAGGTGCTGTTCGCCCGTGCCCTGGAGGGGTTCCGGGCGCTCAACGACCGCCGGGGCGAGGCGGCCGCGCTCAGCAACCTGTCCACGACAGACCGGCGGCGGGGCCGGTACGCACCGGCCCGTACGGCCATGCGGGACGCGTTGGCGCTCTACACCGAGCTGGGCATCGCCGAGGGGCAGCTCGACGCGATCGAGGGCCTGGCCCAGCTCGACGTGCTCGAGTCGGCGGCCGAGAACGGGCTGCGGCTGCTCGTGCTGGCCGAACGGGAACGCACTGCCCTCGGCGCGCCCAGTTTCACCCCCGACGAGATCGCCGACCGCGACGCCGCCGAGGCCGCCGCCCGGTCCGCGCTGTCACCCGCCCAGGTGGCCCGCGCCTACCGCGCCGCCTCGGAAACCACCCTGGCCGAGGCGGTTGCCGAGCTTCTTTAGGGATTCTTTGGCGGCTTCTCGCATCGTTCTCCCATCAGAACTTCTTCCGAGGAGACTCCGTTGAAGCACCGCCTTGTCGCCCTGGCCGCCCTCGTCGCCGTCTCCCTCACCGGAGGCTGCGGCCTCATCGAATCCGCCGTGAACGGCACGCCCGCTCCGGCCGCGACCACCGCCACCGCCACCGCCAAGCCCGTTCCCGCCGGGACGAAGCCGACCGCCGACACCGGTTTCGGCTCGGTCAAGGACTCGGGTGACATCCCCGACGTGTGCAAGCTGCTCTCCGAGCAGGAGGTGACGTCGCTGACCGGCCGCGAGATCACCCAGATCGACGAGGACGGCGCCGAGCCCGGCGAGCCCAGCCGCTACTGCCAGTGGCAGCAGGAGGGCGGCCAGCTGGCGGTCTTCCTGAGCCGCACCACCGCCGAGGACTTCGACGTGATGATCGCCGAGGCGTCGCCGGTGGACGGCGTGGGCGAGGACGCGTTCCTGCTCGCCGGCCACCTGTACGTCCTGTACGGCACGGTGCAGCTCGACATCTACTCGCGCGGCGCCTCCGACGACCAGAACCTGGCCGACGCCAAGAAGGTGGCCAAGGTCCTCATCCCCCGCGTCTGACGCGCCTACGATGGTTCATGGGTAACGCTTTCCTGCGGTGGCGGGAGCCGGCCGTCCGGCTCCTGTCGCGTGCCGTTCCCGGTGACGTGCTGTGGTTTGTGGACACCCGGGAACCCGTGTTCGCGTTGACGTTCGATGACGGGCCGCATCCGGAGACGACGCCGGGGTTGCTCGATGTGTTGCGCGAGCACGGAGCGAAGGCCACCTTCTTTCTGATCGGCGAGCGTGTGCGGACGCATCCCGGGCTGGTCGAGCGGATCGCCGCCGAGGGGCATGAGCTGGGGAACCACCTGATGCGGGACGAGCGGTCGGTGCTGGCGCCCGATGAGCGGTTCGCGCGGGAGCTGGCCGAGACGAGCGCCTTGCTCAGCCCGTACGGGGAAATCAGGTGGTTTCGCCCGGGGGCCGGGTTCTTCACGCCGCGCATGCTGCGGACCGCGGGCGAGCAGGGGTTGCGGGCGGTGCTGGGGACTGTGGTGACGGCGGACAAGGACGAGATCCGGCCGGGGTCGATCGTGGTGCTGCACGAGGGCACGAGCGAACGCCGCGGAGTGGTGGCGGCCACCGACGAGTTGCTCACCGCGGTCGATCTGCGCGCCGTGACCGTGTCGGTCCTGGTCGACTGAGTGTGGCTTCCCCGGCCGGGCGGAGTTACCGTGGCCGCATAGATGCCTTGTTCCCGGCCGGCGAAGCGGTGGCTGAGGTCTACCGCGACCTCCGCCTGGCGTCCGAGCTGCGGAGAGTTTTGCGGCACACCGCGCGGCTGACCGGGTCGGCGGCGGGCAGCGTGTCGCTGGTCGACGCCGGGGCGGGGCGGTACACCAAGGCTGCCGAGTACGGGGCGTTGTGCCGGCTCGGCGACACGTTTCCGCTGGACGAGGGGGCGACCGGGTGGGCCTTCAGCCGGCGGCGGCCGGTGGTCATTGCCGAGTACGGGCGGTTGCGAGCGGGGCATCTGGCCGGGTCCGATCCGGTGCGGCGGGGGCCTGCCGCGGCGGTGCCGATCTGGTGGCGCGGGGATGTGATCGCGGTCAGCGTGACGTTCGCGCCGCGGGCCGGGCTGTTCACTGCGCGTGAGATCGACGACCTCGAGATCCTGACGCAGACGATGGCGGCGGCGATCGTGCGGCCCGACGGGCTTCCCGGCGGAGAGATCGAGCCGCTGATCGCCACCGAGCCGTCGTCGCCTGCGGGCCGGCGGTCGCCAGCGCGTCCACGCGGAGCACGCGTGCCGACCGGGGACGAGCCGAAGCTGCCGGCGATGAGCGAGGACCCGGCGTCGACGAGGCGCAGGGGCCTGCCGTTGACAGGGCGTGAGGGCCCGGCGCTGACCGTCCGTGAGGCTGATGTCCTGGGGCTCATGCGCACCGGGCTCACCTATCGTGAGATCGCGGTCCGGCTCGGGCTCTCACCCAAGACCGTCGAGAAACACGTCGGCGCGATCATGCGGAAGACCGGCACGTCGAACCGGACCGAGGCGGTCGTGACGGCCCTCGACCAGGGCTGGCTGGGCCTGGGGGAAACACCCCATACCGCGTACGGATGATCGCGGTTTCACTTGTCGCATGCCCGTCGTGTCCATGAAGGAGATCCTCGACCGTGCGCTCGCCGGCCGGTACGGGGTGGCCGCCTTCAACATCGTCAACGACCTGAGCATCGAGGCCGTCCTGGCGGCGGCCGTCGAGGAACGGGCCCCGGTCATCCTGCAAACTTCCGTCAAGACCGTGAAACAGTACGGAACTTCGCAGCTCAAGGGCATTTTCGACGCCCTCGTACGCGACGTCGACGTGCCGGTCACTTTGCACCTGGACCACTGCCCCGACCGTACGGTGATCTCGGACTGTCTTGCCGAAGGCTGGAACTCGGTGCTGTTCGACGCTCACGAGCTGGCCGTCGCCGACAACCTCGAGCAGACGACCGAGGTGGTGGCGGAGGCGCGGAAGCACGGCGCCCACGTCGAGGGCGAGATCGAGGGCATCCAAGGGGTCGAGGACGACCTGGGCTCGGACGAGGCCTCGAAGATCCAGTCGCTGGAGGTTGCCGTCGACTTCATCAAGCGTACGGGGGTGGATTGTTTCGCCCCGGCCATCGGCAACGCGCACGGGCAGTACAAGCAGGCGCCCACGCTGAACGCGCAGCGGGTGAGTGACCTGGTGGCGGCGACCGGCATCCCGATGGCCCTGCACGGCGGCACCGGCCTGGCCGACGAGCAGTTCACCGACCTCATCACCCGCGGCTGCGCCAAGGTCAACATCTCGACGGCGCTCAAGGAGAGCTACCTGCGGTCGAGCCTCGAGTCGCTGCGCGCGGCCGAGCAGAAGAGCAAGTGGGACCCGCCGACGCTGTTCCGGGAGCAGCGGACGGCCGTGGCCGACATGGCCAGGCGGCACATCCGGCTCTTCGGGGGATCGGGGAAGGCCTGGTGACCGCGCTGATCTTCGACTGCGACGGTGTGCTGGCCGACACCGAACGCCACGGCCACCTGCCCGCCTTCAACGCCACCTTCGAGCGCTTCGGGCTGCCGGTGCGCTGGACCGAGCAGGAGTACGGCGAAAAGCTGAAGATCGGCGGGGGCAAGGAACGGATGGCGAGCCTGTTCGCCGACCCGGCCTTCGCCGCGGCGGTGGGAGATGCCGACCGTACGGAACTGCTGCTCACCTGGCACAAGGCGAAGAC
The DNA here is from genome assembly GCF_004362215.1 of Paractinoplanes brasiliensis. NCBI lineage: Bacteria > Bacillati > Actinomycetota > Actinomycetes > Micromonosporales > Micromonosporaceae > Paractinoplanes > Paractinoplanes brasiliensis. The sequence continues at coordinate 5,498,285 of NZ_SNWR01000001.1, forward strand.
GGCCGCGTTCAAGCAGCTCGTCGCGGACGGACGTGTCCCGCCGCGGCCGGGCATCGCGCGGATCGTCCACGCCGCCCTCGACGCCGGCTGGACGGTGGCCGTCGCGTCGACCTCGGCCGAGGAATCGGTGCGGGCGGTGCTGGAAACGGCGGTCGGCCCCACCACGATCCCGGTCTTCGCCGGCGACGTGGTCCCGGCCAAGAAACCCGACCCGGCCATCTATGCCCTGACCGTCGAGCGGCTCGGGCTGGACCGCGCGGACACGCTGGTGGTCGAGGACTCGCGCAACGGGCTGCTGGCCGCGACCGGCGCCGGGCTGCGCTGCCTGGTCACCGTCAACGACTACACCCGCGACGAGAACTTCGACGAGGCGGTGCTGGTCGTCTCCGAACTGGGCGACCCCGGCCGGCCGCCGATCGAGGTGCTGGCCAACCGCGGCGCCGCCCGGCCCGGCGACTATCTGACACTCGACGACCTGCGTGCCTGTCTGGAGGAGCCCCGATGAGCCTGGCGAGCACGGAACTGGTGGTCCGCACCATCGCCGAGACCGCGATCGAGAACGAGAAGTACTTCGGCGACCTGGACTCGGTCGTCGGCGACGGCGACTTCGGGTACTCGCTGGCCCGCGGGTTCGAGAAGCTGCTGGAGGGCTGGGACGAGCTGGACCGCAGCAACCCGGGGACCTTCCTCAAACGTACGGGGATGGTCATCGCCTCGCGGATCGGCGGCACCTCGGGACCGTTGTGGGGCACGGCGTTCATCCGGGCCGGCGGCGCCGCGGGAGACTCGGCCGAACTCACGAACGACCAGGTCGTCGCGATGCTGCGCGCCGCGATCGAGGGCATCAAGGCACGCGGGCAGTCCGACGTGGGCGACAAGACGCTGCTGGACGCGCTGGTGCCGTTCACCGACGCTCTGTCGGGAGGTTCTTTGGCGCAGGCCGCGGCGGTGGCGCGCAAGGCGGCCGACGCCACCGGCGAGATGGTCGCCAAGCGGGGACGTGCTGCGTACACCGGCGAACGCAGCAGGGGATCGGTCGACGCCGGAGCGATGGCCGTGGCGGTCATCGCCGAACGGATCAGCGAGACCTGGCCTGGAAAAGGAGCGGCGTCGTGAAAAAGTTCGTCAACGATCCCAAGAGTTTCGTACCGGAGATGCTCGAGGGGATCGCCCTCGCCAACCCGGACACCCTCAAATACGTCCCCGCCTACAACCTGATCATGCGGGCCGGCGCGCCCGACCAGAACAAGGTCTCGATCGTGCAGGGCTCCGGTTCCGGGCACGAACCCGCGCACGTGATGGTGGTGGGCAAGGGCATGCTCGACGCGGCCTGCCCCGGCGACGTGTTCGCGGCCCCGCCGATGGACTACGTCTACGAGACGGCGAAACTGCTCGCCTCCCCCAAGGGCGTCCTGCTGCTGGTCAACAACTACACCGGCGACCGGATGGCGTTCGACATGGGCAAGGAGATGGCCGACGCCGACGGGATCCGGTGCGAGATCCTGACCGTCAACGACGACGTCGCCGTGCAGGACTCGCTCTACACGGTCGGCCGGCGTGGCGTGGCCGGCAACTTCTTCGTCATCAAGGCGGTCGGGGCGGCCTCCGAGCAGGGCGCCGACCTCGACGAGCTGCTCCGCATCGGCCGCAAGGTCAACGACGTCACCCGTACGATGGGGGTCGCGCTCACCGCGTGCACGCCACCGGCCAAGGGGTCCCCGCTGTTCGAACTGGGCGCTGACGAGATGGAGTTCGGCGTCGGCATCCACGGCGAACCCGGCCGCGAGCGCCGCCCGCTGGCCTCGGCCGACCAGATCGTCGACGACCTGCTCGACGCCGTGGTGCCCGACCTGCCGTACGCCTCCGGCGACCGCGTCGCCCTGATGATCAACGGGCTGGGCGGCACGCCGATCAGCGAGCTCTACATCCTGTACCGGCGGGCCCACCAGCGCCTGGCCGCCCAGGGCATCACGGTCGGCCGCAGCTACGTCGGCGAGTACTGCACCTCCCTCGACATGGCGGGCGCGTCGCTGACCCTGGTCCGCCTCGACGACGAGATCGAGGGCCTTCTCACCGCACCGGCGGAGGCCGCCGTACGGGTGTTCTGACGGCAGTGCCAGCCGGCGGAGGGGTCTGCTGGGACAACATCACGGGGTAGTTCGTCCGGTGTCCGACCCGGGACTTCCGCCGTCCGGGCCGGTCCCGGCAGACTGAGCGGATCAGTCGGCCGTCCCGGGGGAGGCTCCGTGAGCTCGGAACCACGCGCGACAGAACGTCGGCGTGCGCAACGCATCGCTCGCTACGACGAACTGAGGGCCGAGCGACCCGACCTGTTCATCAACCCGCCGGGGGCACCCTTCGAGATCTTGTTCGACGCCGAGAGCCAGACCACGGTCGCCGACGAGTGCGCAGCCCGGCTGCGGGCGGAGGGCAAACCGGAGGAGTACGGCGACATCGGTGTGATCTACGAGGACTCGTACGTGATCGCCCTGCGCGACGCCGTGCGCAAACGCGACGGTCGGTTGGGTCCCTACATCCGGGTGCTACCGCTCGTCAACGCGGCGGGGGCGGCGATCCTGCCGCTGCTGCCGGACGGCCGGGCCGTTCTGACCCGGCATTTTCGCCACGGCTTGCGCGACTGGCAGTGGGAGATTCCGCGTGGCTTCGCCGACCCCGGGGAGGACGGAGCGGCGACGGCCGGACGGGAGCTGAGCGAGGAGCTCGGCGTCCTGGTCGGCGGGGTGGAACTGCTCGGGCGGATGACCCTCGACGACGGCTTCGACGAGATCTACCTGGCCCGGCTGGACAGCACGGAGATGCCCGTGGACAGCACGTCGGAGGCGTTCGTCGAGGGTATCGACGGTATTCAGCTGGTCACACGAGAGGAAGTGGAGAAGATGGTCGTCTCCGGTGAGCTGACCGACTCGTACACGCTGGCGGCCTTCGCCATGGCCGTGGCGCGAGGTGTCTGGTGACCCTCGAAGTGCCGTCCTCTCTGCCGCGCACCCGCCGGACCGCCGAGCACAAGGTATTCCAGAACGAATTCATCGCCGTCTACAACGACGACGTCTTGATCGCCGGGGCCTTCCCGGCCCAGTTTCTGAGGATCGTCGAACGTGAGGGCAAGCCCGGCGCCGCCGTGCTGGCCCGGTGCCGTGGCCAGTACGCACTCGTGCTCAACGACCGCTATCCGACGGGCGACTGGGAATGGGGCATTCCCCGGGGTTTCGCCCACTCCGGCGACCCCGAGCACACGGCGCGTGAAGAGCTGGCGGAGGAACTCGGTGGGCTGCCGCGCGAGTTGGTGCCGCTGGGCATCGTGACACCCAACTCCGGCCTGCTGGCGGCCCGGGTGCACCTGTACCTGGCCGAGTTCGACGCCGAGGTGGCCGCGCCGGTGGACTCGGCCGAGATCGCGATGGTGCGCTGGATCGGTCTGCCCGAGCTCTACGCGGAGATCGTCGACGGCCGGATCACCGACGCCTTCACCCTGTCCGCGCTTACTCAGGCCACGGCTCGCGGGCTGCTCGGCTGAGGCCCGGCAGTCGGATCCCCGACGCGTAGGTGCGCGTGATGCGTCCGGTCCACTACAGTGCGCGACTGTGGTGATCGTCGGCGGAGTCGCCTTCGGACTCGTGGCCGGCTGGTGGCTGCTCGCCGCGGGCCGGCCCTCGGCCGTGGTGGTGGCGATGGTCGCGCTGTTGATCACCGCCGTGCCGGCCTACGTGGCCGGGGTAGCGGTCGCGCCGCGTGTTGCGGCCGGACTGGTCGCCGGGATGGCGGCCCACGCGGTCTTCCGGTGGGCTGTCCGCCGGTCCGTCGAAAGGGAGACACCGGGATGAGCGCGGAATGGGGTGCCTTCTTCTTCGGGGCGGTGATCGGCTGGTTCACCTACTTCGTGAACCGCTACCGCACCGAGATCAAACTGGCCGACGTGGCGAGCATCCTGGGCGCGATCGGCGGCGCCGCGGTGCTGGAGTTGTTCCCGTCCGACACGGTGCTGTTCGGGGCGTACGGCATCGGCCTGGCCGTCGGCTTCTTCGCGTACTTCCTTCTCCTGCTGCTCTTTGTCATGATCAACAAGCGCTTCACGCTCGCCTGGTTCCTGGACGGACGGCGTCCGACATACGCCGATGGCGAGATGGGGCCGGACGATCAGCGTCCTTCCCGGGGCATGTCCGGCCGGGGAAATGACGACGAAAACCCGCGCAACCCGCGCTAGGCAACGCTTCGCATGGTCAGGTGGGGCGGGGCGTAGGCGGTGTAGATGAGGCCGAGCGGATTGCCGCGCGTCAGCAGGCGCAGGCGGGCCGTCCGCATCGCCTCGCCGATCGGGCGCCGGCGCTCGACGAACTCGGTGAGCACCTGCTCCGCGAAGTCCGCGGCCAGCCGCTCGTAGGTGATGATCTCGGTGCCGACCATGCCCGAGGCGCCGGCGCGCCGGATCAGCGCCTCGATGAAGCTGGACGCATGCTCGGGCTGGGTGGCGATCGACCGGCAGGCATTGAGGAAGACCAGCGGCTGGCTCTCCAGCCACCGCACCCGGCCGGCCACGTCGGTGGCGGCCAGCACGTCGTCGCCGGCCTCGTCGAACTGGAGCACCGGCATGCCGTCGGAGAAGTCGCCGTGGCAGTAGAAGTAGACCAGGTGCGGCTCGGGATCGCGGCGCAGGTCGTCGAGGAGGCTCGCGGCGTCGGTGCGAACGGGGAGCGATCCGTCACCCAGCCCGCTCACCCAGTGCGGGTGTTCGCGTCCGAAGTCGGCGGCCCGGCCCACGGCGCAGCGCGGGCGTCCGGAATGCGTGATGCTCGGCCCCCGGGCCGACACGTCACGGCTGGCGTCGGCCCCCGCGATCTGACCGACCGACTGCGGTGAGCCGAGCAGATGCCGGAAACCCCAGAACCCGCTGGGGCAGATCACTGTGTCGTCGTCCCAGTGGGGGCAGTTCCCGCGGAAACACTCCACCGCCGACAGCTCGGCCGGGCCGGCCTGGGCGTTCAGGAAGGTGTCGCAGATGCGGAACTTGGCCCGGAAGGCCAGCGGGCGGTCGTAGATCATGGTGGCCGGGATGAGGATGCGGAGGTCGGCGGTGTTGGCCATTTCGATGACCCGCGGCCGGCGGAGCCAGGCCGACAGCCGCCAGACCGCGACCTTTTCGTAGCCGGGCGGGCCGGGCTCCGAAAGCAGATGCGCCCGGCCGGTCTGCTCGAACGTCATGGCGATGTGGCCGCCCAACTCGACCCAGGCATCGGAGCCGCGAAGAGCCAGCAGTTCCAGGTCACGGCGAAAGGCCTCCGGGTCGGCCTTGGGTGCGCCGTCGTAGTCGTCGTAGCGGAACTGGCCGGGTTGGGGAAGCTTCACGTCGTTGTGGGAGACCCGGCGCAGCGCGTACCGGGCGCGCTCGACCTGCTGCTGCAGCGCGTCCACCGGCATCGAGACCGCGGCGACCTCGACCCCCTGGGCGACGACCAACCCGGTCAGGTCGCCGGGCGGCCTCCGATCGTCGACCAGGATCGAGAGGTCGATCGGCTCCATCGCGGCCAGGGCCTCGGCGCCGAGCGACTGGCCCGACAGGAAGTCCACAGTGGTCTCAACTGCCCACGCCCGCACCTGCTCGGCCTCGTCCACCATCGTGGTCACGACGCGGGACTGCAGGTTGCGGCCCTTGTGGAGCAGGCTGCAGCGCAGTTGGCGCCGCCCGGTCCCGGCCGGGGCACGGATCGGGAAGTACAGCCGTGATCCGCCGGAGGCCGAACCGTCGGGCTGCCGCGCCACCCGCACCCGCCCGTCGGCCCCGACGATCAACTCGCCGGTCTCCCGGCCGGTCTCGACCACGAGGTCGCCGGGCCCGCCGGTCAACGTGACCTGCAGGACCGCACCCGCGGTGACGTCGTCGGGCAGCTCCAACTCGGCGGGCTCGCGCTCGGCCGAGAGGGGGTCAGGCGCGTCGCCGATCTCGAACCAGAACAGATACGCGGTATCGGTGCTCAAACTCTGGTGAGGTGAGTGCGGCCGGCGGGTCAGCGGGTCGGCGATGCCGTTGTTCACCCAGAGCGCGGGCCCTTCCCTGGCGTCGAGCGGCTCGACCGGGGTGAAGCGTTCGAGCGAGCTGGACTTGGTCGCGCGCAACTCGCGTGCGACAGCCGTTCGGGAGTCGGGGTCGAGCAGGACGGCCAGCAGTTGCCGGCACAGCGGTTCGAGCTGGTCGGCGGGCAGGCCCTGGGCCAGACGGTCGAGGGCGGGGACGGCCGGGTGCGACCGGTCCACTTCGGCGGCCGCGGAATCGGCCGGCGTCTCCAGGGCGGCCAGCGCGATGAGGTAGGCCCGCCAGTAGTCGTTCCCGTGCCGAACTGCCAGGCTTCGGACCCGCTCGCGAAGAGAGCCCAGAACCGGGGCGAGATGGCTGATCAAAAGGGCGGCGTACCAGTCCCGGCCGGACAGCAAGGCTTGTTCGATCTCGCCCAGCGCGATGCGGGGGAGCCCGGCGACCTGCCCGGCCGGAATCTGCGGCAACAGCCAGGCGACCTCCTCCTCGAACAGGGTGGCGGGGTTGTGGAGCATCACGCCGGGCCGGGCCGGCAGCGCCGGCAACGTCGGCCGGGTCAGACCACGGGCGATCGCGATCTCGTCGACCGCCATGCCGATGGCCGGCCACGCCTCGCCCGGTTCGAGTCCGCCGAACCGGGCCGCCGCGAGCATCACCTGGGGCCAGTCGGACGTGGCGGCGTTGCGGGCCAGCCAGGGCAGAAGGGACGGCTCGAGCCCGCGGGAGACGATGGTGAACAAGTCGTACATCAGGCGGACCGGGCCAGGTCACGCAGGAAGTCCTTCGCGAGGTGTTCGCCCGAGGAGAAGGACCGGTCGATTTCGGCGGCGCTGAACTGCCCGAGCCGCACCTCCTGTGCGAACCCGTTGCCGTCGTACGTGGCGATGCACAGCTCCTCGTCATCGGCGTCGACGACGTCGGGCAGCATCTCGGTGAGTAGCCGCAGATGGTCGGCCCAGGCTGTGCGCAGGCGGTTGTCGTTGCGGGCCGGCGCGTTGAGGATCTCGTTCAGCTGCCGTGTGGACGCCTGCCAGGCCGGCAGCCGGTCCTCGTCGGCCTGCAGCTCCCAATAGGCACGGAAGAGCGCGGACAGCGATTGTCTGGGCACGTGCGGCAGCACGGAGGCGGCCGACAGCAGACCACTCATCCGGTCGCCTGCCCTTTGCGCTGACTCCGGGACTGCCTGGTCGCGGCGGATCCGGTCTCGGATGATGCCGACGGCGAGGGCGTTGACGTGCTTGAGTTCGTCACGGGCGTCGGTGCGGGGCGTCGACGACATGTAGTCGAACTGGGAAAAGGCCGAGTCGGCCATCACCGCGTTGTAGATGGTGTCCTGGAACTCCTGGAGCTGCTGCCATGCGAACAACGCGGGATCGTCCCTCTCGGTGGCGCCGACAACGTCGTGGATCCAGGCCCGCCGCACCCCGGCCGTCCCCGCCTCGGCCACCCGTTCCCGAATACTGCTCAGCACCGTGTCGGCGAGCGGGACCGGGCACTGATGTTCGGCCGCGATGGCGTGGAAGCGGGTCTCGTCGTCGGCCACCTCGAGCAGATGCTCGACGTAGCCTTGCTCCGAGATGCGCGGCACCCGGGCGTCACGATCGGACCCCGGCAACGCGAAGAAGGAATTCAACCGCAACAGCGCCTCCAGTCGGGGGCCGAGCGCCGGATGGGTTTCCACCAGCCAGTCGGGGATCGTGGACACGGCGCCGCGGTCGATGTGCAGAAGAAATTCGGCGAGCTGGTTGCGGGCGCGAGTGTCCTCGTTGATCTCGCTCCAGGCCGAGAGCCGGAACAGGCCCGAGCCGAACCGCTCCCGGGTCCGGTTGAGCTGATCGGCGCAAGCGGCCAGGAAGGTCGGCTGCCTGAACCGGTGAAGCACGAAGGGCCGGGCCGCGGTGAGCTCCTCGACGGCCGCCCCTCGCCGGGTCGCCGCGAGGACCTGCGCGCGGGTGCTGAGCACCACGTCGGCCAGTTCCAGAAAGGTGCGCGAGTCGAAGCCGTACGTGTTGTTCACCGATAGGGATCGGCCGAGCAGCAGGCTCACCACCGCTTCGATCTGGCCCTGCGTGAGGTTGGGGTGTGTCTCGTTGTCGTCGGCGGTGGCCCGGGTCGAGTCGAAGGACTCGTGAAACGTGAGATGTTCGTTCACTGTGGTTCTCCTCCGAAGATGACGCCGGATGAACCGGCCCGCAGATAGAGCACCGGGACGGCCGCGGCTCCTGGCTGCCCGGTCAGAACGTACTGCCGGAGGGCCGCGGCGAACGCCCGGTCGACGGGCTCCCCCCGTACGACGGCCGTGGTCAGACCCTCCACCAGGGGTACGACAGTCCGGTTGTATACCTTCGCGCGCATGCCGACCACCGCTTCCACCCCGCGGGTGACCAGCAGCCGGGCCAGGGCGGCGGACGAGCATCCGACCAGCACCACCAGCCGTGGGCCCTGAGCAGCCAAAGTGTCCGCGACCGCGTCGTTGCTGTGAAGCACACCGCCGATCCGTACGCCGTCGGGCCGGGCGTGGGCCCAGAGATGCACCAGGTCGGCCTGGGCGTCGTCGGGGTATCGCACCGGCGCGCCGTGGACGAGCCGGATGGTCGTCGAGCGGGTGCGCCGCCTGATGTCCTCGTACGCCCGGCCGACCGGGTCGAGGGCCCGGTCGCTGTCCCGCATCACCAGCAGCCTCGGCGTCGCGGGGGCGGGAATCGGCGCAGCCTCGTGCGGCACCACGCGGACCAGGGTCGCCGGGGGTTCGGCGAACCACATCAGCGGCGCGTACTGGCGGTGCAGCAGCTCCCACGGCAGGTCGGCCAGCCAGTCCGGGGCACCGTCGGCGAACTCCAGCTGGAGCCGGACCGGCCGCTCGGGATCGTCGCCACGGGCCCGGTCGAATTCGGCCGCGAGACCGGCCGACCACAGTGCATCACCGAGATCGCCGGCGAGGCCGACCGCCTCCGATTGAGCCTGTAGCGTGTCCTGACCGGCCCGCTCGCGCAGGGTACGGACGACCGCCGGGTCGAGCCGGACCGGCAAACCACCGGCTACCCGCACCACGGCGGCGTCGCCGTCGGTGGAGGCGGTGAGCAACACCCGGCCGTCACCGCTGTCGCGGCCGGGCCGGCGCAGCTCGTAGCCGGTACGCCGGATCCCGTCGGCGGCGACGAGGTGGTTGCCGTACGCCGCCACCTGCCGTGACGTGGACAGGGAGGCGGCGACGACGGTGACACCGTCAGGGCTGGCGTGGATCACGGCGGTGCCCCGCTCGTAGGCGCCCACGAACTCACCGGTTCCCCAGGGCACGAGCTGCTGCGGTTCGGCCGACAGGCGCGCCGGCCGGTGCGGAGCGGGCCAATGGACGATCTCCGTCTCGGGCTGCCGGCGAAGGGCCAGCGCGCCGCCGGGAACGGCGGCGATCAGCTCGTCGGCCCCGGCGGCCATGTCCCGTTCCCGGCCGTCCTCCGTAATGATCCGCAGATCGCCGGTGACGTCCTGGACGGCCAGGGTGCCGTCCGGGGCGGCGCGCAACCGCGCAATCGTGGCCGGCATCCGCGTCACCCGTGGGCCGTCGGCGTAGCGAACGTCCGGTCCTCTCGCGTACACCGGGCGTCCCAGCCGGGTGACGACGGCGTTGCACAGCCCGGCCGCGAACTGCCGTGGCGGTGTGCCGGGGTTCCACTCGTAGGCGCCTCGGCTCGTGGCCACCAGCCACCCCCGGCCGTACGGAGCGATTCCCTTGATCGTCGGCGGCACCCTCGTCTCGGTGGCCGTGGACGCGGTGCCGTCGCCCAGGTGAACGATCAACCGGCCGCTCTCGGTGCCGATGGCCGCGCCGCCCGGATCGGCCCCGCTCAGGCCTATCGCCGAGACCGGATCGTTGACCAGCGCCGGGTCTTCGCTGCCGGAGAGCGCGAGATCCCATTGCACCAGGTGATCGCGGTGTGCCGTGACCAGCGACGACCGGCCGACGAAGACCATGGCGTCGGTGCGTTCCTCAGTGCCCAGCCGTCCGAGCGGACCGTCCACCGGCCCGACCGCGATCCGGTGATTCGTCCCGCTCGAGGCCAGTCGGCCGTCCGCCGACCAGGCGAGCAGACGCGGCCCCGGCTGGCTGCGGATCGGCCTGCCGTCGACCCGGATCAGCCGCTCGCCGGTCCGGATGTACGCCAGCCGCTCACCGGCGTCGTCCCAAGCGGCAGCCGACACCGGTCCACCCAGCGAGGCTTCCGGAACCCATGCTCCCCGCTTCTCGTCGAGAGCCGCGACCGAGCCGTCCTCCCACACCGCGACGACGGCGCCGACCCGCAGGGTCACCGCGACCACCCGTCCGGCGCCGTGGCCCGCAATCGGCTTCGACCAGCCGGAACCGCCGTGCCACCGGCGGATCATCCCCTCCTCGTCTCCGCAGCCCACCACGCCGTCGGCCACGGCGACGGCGACCAGGTTGGCCCGGCGTTCCGGGGAGGACGGTCCAGCGGGCCAGCCAGCCGTCATCACGGCACAGTGCTCGCCGACTGCCACCACTCGATCGCCGTCCGAAGCCAGGGCCAGCACCTGGGCGCCGTCGGGCATGCAAGCCAGAGTGCGGATCTCACCGTCGGCCGACCACGACGCGATCACGCCCCGCGCGGTGCCGAACACGGCGCCCTCCCCGTAACGGCCCACCGCGGTGACGTCGCCGTCCCGGGTGCGCCTGTCGCGGCGCTCGCGGCCGTCGCGCGACCGCGAGGACCAGCGGGTACGCAGGTACGGGCGGCCGATCGCCTCCAGCCAGGCCACCGCCCAGCGCTCCACCGTGGGGATCCTCCACTCGATCGCGATGTCGAGCACGAGCTGAGCGCGGAGCAGATGCTCCGGCAACCGAGCGAAAAGGATCTTGGACTCGGCGTCGGCCAGCCGGCCTGCGGCGTACCGCAGAACCAGGGCCAAGTCGCGCCGGTCGCCAGTGGACCGGTCGGCGTCCAGCTGCCGGAGCAGGGCTTCGATGTCGAGGTCGGGCGTCCCGCCCAGCCAGGGGGCCGGCAATGCGCGCGGTGTGTCCATCGTTCTCCTGATCGCCGGGAATCCATTGTGTTGAGCGATCGCGACGAGGACCACCGGGTTTTCCGGCGTGCCGGGCGACCGGACGGACGACCCGTTCCGACTTGCCCGGTGCCGATGTCAGATCGGTCTGACATCCGCAGGCGCCGTGTCGCGGACCCCGACGCGGGTATCACCTCTCGGAGTGAGGAGGCGGTGACGGCACAACCGACAGGCACGTTGCAGCCGCTGAGTGAGACCGGTCAGACCGTTGCCGATCCCGGGCAGGACGTCCGGGGCCGCACGGTCGTCGACAGCGACGGCACCAGGGTGGGCACGGTGGCCGACCTGTTGGTGGACACCGACGAGAAAAAGGCCCGGTTCCTGAGCGTCGAGCACGGCGGCATCCTGGGATTCGGCGCGTCCTTCTACCCCGGTTTTCCCAGGTAGCGGCGTCCCGGCGAAAAGTGTCGGTGCCCGATGGCACAATCCGCGGCACGTTCGCCGATGGGGGATTCCAATGGGCTGGGTGCCGGCCGGTGCCGACTATGAGATCAGCGTCGACAGGGGCAAGGTTGTCGCGCGCAAGGGTGGGGGCAGGGCGCTCAAGAGCCTGCCCAAGGCGCTGAAGGACGACGAGGCGGTTCTCGGCCTGCGGCAGCTTGTCGAGTGGCTGCGCCGGCACGAGGCGTCCTGCCGCGGCGAGGTCGAGCGGTGGATGGTCCGGTCGTTGGCGGTGCCGGCCGGCGTGATCGCCCAGGTCTGGGCCGACGAGACGTGGCGTGCCGTCCTGCACGACGCCGTCGTGGTGCCCGTGACCGCCGACGGCGAGTGGGATGTGGCCGCCGCGGGCCTGTTACGTGACGCCGAGCCGGGCACGGGCCTGGGCGTGGTGGACCTCGACGGCGAGTCCGCCCGCATCACCGCCGCGACGGTTGCCCTTCCCCATCCCGTACGCCTTCCCGACCTCGACGACCTGCGTGAGTTCGCCGCCGACCTCGGCGTCGAGCAGGGTCTTCTCCAGCTCTTCCGTGAGATCTGGCGCAAACCCGCGGCCGAGGCCGAGCAGCGGGCCGAACTGCGGCGCTATTCCGGGGCCCGTTACAAAGAGCTGCGCCACGTGCAGTCGCGCGCCACCGCGGCGGGCTATCGCGTGCAGGGCGGCACGGCCGTCTGCCGGGTGTGGGAGGGCGGCGCGACCGTCGTCGCCTCGGTCTGGATCGGCGACGGTGATCCGAGTTACGAGACCGAGACGTCCGACCTGAGCTTCGCCGACCCGTCCGGCGAGCCGATCGCCCCGGGCGACGTGCCGCCGGTGGCCTGGTCCGAGGGTCTGCGCATGGCCGCCACCCTGCACGCCGGCCGCGTCGCCGACGAGGAGGGCGACCGATGAGCGAGACGCTGCTGGACGCCGGGGCCATCCTGCCCGGCGAGGCCACCGGGAACGGCCTCGACACCGTCACCGCCCGCGCGTACACCCATCCGGTTTTCGAGGGCCGCACGGTGGTGCGGCTGGTCGGCGCCACGGTCGGCCCGGCCGAGGACATCACGATGGAGTTCCTCGGCTTCGCCCCGGCGGCCGAGCCCGTGCCGGTCGGTCACACGCGGCGGCAGGCGCTCGGTTTTCCGGCCTGGGCGCTGGTGCACGACCCGGCCAACGGCCGGCACGCCCTGGCCCTGGTCAAAGAGATGGAACGACTGGCCCGGGTGGCCCGCGGCAAGCCCGGCAACGCCAAGGAGGGCTACGACGAGCTGGCCCAGCGGCTCGGCGCTGCCGCACCGCAGTTCCTGCCGACGTTCTGGGAACAGGCCGGCCGAGCCTTCGTGGCCGCCGGGAACGCCCGCATGGCCGGCACCTGTTTCACCGAGGCCCGCCGCGCCGAGCAGGTGCACGGGCTGGTCGTCGACGAGGACAGGGTGCGCGACGTGCACCTCGAGTTCGCGTTCGCCGGGGCGCTGACGGCCGCGATGCTGGCCGAGTACTCGCGCGGTGTCGTCGGGCGGCGCGAGCCCGCCGAGGCGTACGAGCTGGTCCGGGCCCTGGCCCTGCGGCGGGTCGCCGGTGGCCTGCCCCCGCACGCGTCGATGGCCACCGACCTGGCCCGCCTGGCCAAGGCGGCCGGGCTCGACGCCGAGCAGCAGGCCGACGAGGTGGTCACCCAGCTGCTCACCTATCCCGCCACGGCGCGCTCGCACCCGTCGGTGTGGAAGGCGTATCGCAAGAGCCTGATCCGGCTGGGCCGGCGTGACGCCGCCGTACGGGCCCGCCTGCTCGAGATTTTCCCCGAGCCGCCGGGCTGGGACACCGACATGACCGAGCAGTGGCTGGAGCTGCTGGAGGCGACCGGCGCGGCCGCCGAGCTGACCGGCCCGGCGGGCGGCTGGGACGGGGATCCCGCGCGCTGGCTTGAGCGGTTCCTGCGGGCCCGCATGGTCGGTTACCGCAGCCGGGAGCGCAACGCCCGGTTGCTCGGGCTGGTCGAGCGGATGATCCCGCGGCTGCTGACGGGCGGCGAGGTTCAGGTCGCGCCCCATCGCCACCGGGTCGACCTCGACATCCTCGACCTGTGCCTGGCAGGCGGGGTCGACGTCGCCGTCCCGGCGGGTCACTTCCCGGGCGGGTTCGACCTCGACGACTGGTCCCGCGATCAGAGCCCGGGCCGCCGCGACCTGTCCGCTGTGGCCGCCGACCCACGTCTGCGACCGCTGCTCAAGCTGGGCGTGCGCTCCGCGATGAGCCGGCTCCGCGACGGCCACGGGCTCACCGGCCCGGCGCTTCCCGTCCGTACGCTGGAACAGGTTCTGAGCGCGGCGGGCGTGCGCGAGGTGCTGGCCGAGGTCGTGCGTGAGCAGACCAGCCGCGCCGCCGCGAGCACGGTCACCGGGCTCGACACCTCACTGACCGAGCTGGCCGCGCTGTGGTCGCCGGCCGGCATGGCGCTGGCGCCCGACGGTTTCCGTGCGCTGCTCGAGGTCGACATGGCGGCGGTCGTGGGGCGCACCCTGCGGGCCGGCCTGCCGATCGAGCTGGCCTGGCCGGAGTACGAGGCCGCTGCCGACGCGAAGAAGAAGGTGCTGATCGGTGCGTCCTGGCCCGAGATCGTGGTCCACGACGACGAGTCGGCGCACGTGGTGTCCCCCGCCGGCCGGGTGACCGAGCACGTCTTCCGCGTCCCGCCCGCGGGTGACCGGCACGCCCGCGCCCGCTATTACCACCAGCACACGTCCTGCTTCCACGTCGACGGCGACCTGCTGGTGTCGTGGACGGGCGAGCACGGCCCGGTCGCGTACTGGGCGTCGCGCCCCGACGACCGGCACGAGCACGACTGGAGCCCGCACAGCGTCGGCTGGGGGTTGCCCGCTCAGCCGTTGCCGCTGACCGGGGGTGGCCTCACCACGGGCGTGCGCCCGGTGCACGCGGGTGATGTGCGCGGTCCGAGCCAGAACTATCAGCTGGCGAGCGACGGCCAGGCGTTCTGGCGCTGTGAGCCGGCCGACGACCAGTGGCGATGGCGCGAGCTCGATCCCCGTACGGGGGAACTGGGCCGGTACAGCGTTCCCGCGTTCTTCGCCGAGCTCGCGCCGGGCGAAGGGCTCGTGCCCGAGCGCTGCCAGCTGCGCCCGGCCACCGCCGGGTTCGAGGCGTCGCCGCTGGGCGTGCGCGACGGGCTGATCGGCTGGCGGTCGGTGGCCGCCGGATCGGTGCGGATCGGTGTCGGCATCGACGGCCGCCGCGTGACCCTGACCGAGGACACGCTGTACCGGGTCGGGCGCAGCGCGAACGAGCGGCTCGCGGCCGCCCTGCTCATGCCGGGTTCGTCCGAGCCCCTGCCGGTGACGCAGGTCGACGGCTATCCCAAGGCCCGCGTCCGGATCTGGACCGCCGACGGCGAGCACCTGCTGGCCGAGCAGTCCGAGGGCTCGCCTACCCTGCCGCCGCTGGCCTGGTGGCACGTGCTGCGCCCGCGCGACGAGGCCGGCTCGGCTGCCCTGCGCAAGCTCGACGACGGGACGGCGGCCCGGCTGCTTGACGTCGACCCCGCGGTGACCGGCACGACCGCGGTCAACGAGGCCGTCACGGCGAACATCGTCGTCCACCTGCCGGCGGTCACCGACCCGAAGCTGCGCTCCCGCCTCGCCGAGGTGGTCTCGCGCGCCGTGCGTCTGCGCCGCCGGCTGGCCGAGATCCCCGTGCATCTCGACGCCCGCCCCGAGCCCGTCCCCACCGCGCTCACGGTCACCGACGACGTCCTGGAAAAGGGGTGGGACGGCCTGTGCTCGGGCCACCGGGTCCACTACGGCAACGGCACGGCCCGCCATCAGATCCTCGAGCAGATCCGCCTGACCGGCGCGGTGCTGCGCGACGGGTCCGGCCACGGCGAGATCCCCGCGGTGACCTCCGCGTGGACGGTGCTGCTGGCGGGGCTTGGTGGGGTCGCGTTGCGGGCCGCCGCCGCGGTCACGCCTCCGGAAGACCGTGAGGCGCTTGCTGCCTTCCTCGGCGAGCTGACCGGCACCCCGCTGGGCGGCGACGGCCCGCCGATCCGGGTGCTGCAGCTGACCCAGCCGCACATGAGCGAGACCCGGGTGCAGGTCGAGCGCGACGGCGAACGCATCACCGTGCTGTTCCCACTGCAGCAGAACTACGACTACGGCCGTACGTTCTGGCGGCGCGACGCGATCCAGCTCTCGCCCGGCGGTGGGTTCGCGCTGCCCGAAGGCACGAACCTGAGCGAGGAGGTGCGGCCCAGCGACCGGCTGGCGGGCGATCGGCTGCGCACGTTCCTCACCCTGCTGGCCGAGCGCGGTCCCGCGCCGTGGCGCCCCGAAGCGGCCGAGGCGCTGGCCACGGCGACCGGCATGACCCGGGCCGAGGCCGTCCTGCTCCTGGCCGGGCTGCCCAACATCACGGCCTGGGAGACCAACTTCCTGACCACCGAGCAACGTACGGCGCTGGGACTGACCGCCGCGCACGCCAAGGTGGCCCGCGCGACGCTGCGCGACCTGACCGCACCGCAACGGCTGGCGCTGCTCGACGCCGCGATGCCGGCCGACCCGGCCGACCTGTGGGAGCACGGGCCGGACGTGGCGGCGGTGGCCGATCGGTGGATCGCGTTGCGGGGGCGGCAGATCGCCGTACCGGAGGACCTCGTGGCCGACCTCGCCCGCGTGGTCGACCCCGCGCTGGCGGCCGGTGTGCTGCAGGCGATCGCCGGTCCCCGCCCCGGCGACTGGCTCAGCACCGACGGGCGCAGCGACGCCGAGGCGTACTGGCAGGTGGTGACCCGCTCCGACGAGGGCACGCCGTTCGACGAGGAGTACCTCAAGGCGGCCGCGGCCGCGCTGCCCTGGCTGGCGTACAGGCTGCGCTGGGAGGACCCGCTGCGGGCGGCCCTGCCCGGGGCGCTGCGCCTGATCCGGGCTCGGCTGGCCAACCCCGAACTGATCGTCGGCAACGGCTGGTTCGACAACACCCGGGCGCCCCAGGCCGGGCCGGCGCTCGTCGTGCACAACGCGACGGGTGACTATGCCAGCTGCCACCTGGCGCCGGCCAAGCTGTCCGGGCTCGACGACCCCGCGCTCGGCTTCGTCGACCACGAGACCGCCACGGCGCTGCGGGTCCTGTTGTCCGACTGGATCGACGCGGTCGTGTCCACACCGGAGGGCGCGACCGGTGATCCGCGCGATCCGCGGGTGAGCGCGCCGCAGATCCTCGCCGAGGTGAGCGAGCAACACGGACTCGACGCCGACACCGCGGCCTACTACCTGCAGCTGCTGGCGCTGCCCGACCCGACCGACAAGGCCGTGCAGGGTTTCAACGGCTGGAAACTGGCCGCCGTCCGCAAGGCGCAACAGGCGCTCGTCGCGGCCGGCCTCGTCGTGCGGGCCAAACGCGAAAGAGCAGGGCGGCCGGTGTTCCTGCCCGGCGGCTGGCAACCGGCCCGCCCACCCCGGCTGCCGGTGGAGAGCTGGAAAGAGCAGTTCTATCTGACCGTCGGCAAGCCGCAGGTCGCCACGCTGGCGCCGCCCGAACTGTTCGCCGCGGCCTGGGCCCGGGTCGCCGCCGGTGACGTGCCCCGCTACCGCGACCTCGAGGAGAAGCCGTGACCGCCCGCCAGATCGACCCGCCCGAACTCCGGTACGCCGACGAGCTGGCCTTCCTCGCCGCGGCCGACGAGGGCCCGCGCCCCCCGGGCTGGCGTCTCACCCCGCGGGCCGTGGTCACGTTCGTGGCCGGTTCGGCCGGCGTCCCGGTGCGGGGCAGGGTGATCGAGCCCAAGTTCGTCGGCGAGCGGGCCCTGGTCGAGCGCTGCGTCGTCACGCTGGCCGGGGAACGCGGGCTGCTGCTGGTCGGCGAGCCCGGCACCGCCAAGTCGATGCTCTCCGAACTGCTCGCCGCGGCCATCTGCGGCACCAGCGCGCTGGCCGTGCAGGGCACCGCGGGCACCAGCGAGGACCAGCTCCGGTACGGCTGGAACTACGCGCTGCTGTTGGCCCAGGGGCCCTCGCCCGAATCGCTGGTGCCGTCGCCGATCCTCACCGCCATGCGGACCGGAGCCGTGGCCCGCGTCGAAGAGATCACCCGCTGCCTGCCCGAGGTGCAGGACGCCCTGGTCTCGATCATGTCGGAGCGCCGGATCAGCGTGCCCGAGCTGGCCGGTGACGAGGCAGCCACCAGCTACGCCGTACCCGGGTTCTGCCTGATCGCCACGGCGAACCTGCGCGACCGCGGGGTGTCCGAGATGTCGGCCGCGCTCAAACGGCGGTTCAACTTCGAGGTCGTGCCGCCGATCGCCGACCTGGACGACGAGGTCGCGCTGGTGACCCGCCAGGCGCGGGCCGCCGTGGAACGTGGCGGGGCGGCCTTCGACATCGACGAGGCGGTGCTCGAGACCCTGGTGACGGCGTTCCGTGACCTGCGTACGGGAAGCAGCGCCGAAGGGTGGGAGGTGGAGCGCCCGTCCTCGGTGATGAGCACGGCGGAGGCGGTCGCGGTGGCGGCCTCGATCGGATTGTCAGCGGCGTACCTGCCCGGGCCCGACCCGCTGTCGCTGCTGCCCGGTCATCTGCTCGGCGTGGTGCGAAAGGACGACCCGGCCGACGCCGAGCGCCTGCTGGCGTACTGGGACGGCGCCCTGCGCCGGCGGGCCGAGGCGGGCTCGCGCATGTGGCGGCAGCTGTGGGAACACCGGGACGTGCTGCGTGACTGATCCCCGCTCGCAGATCTCTTCCCTGGCCGACGACCCGCGCGTCCAGCTGATCGGCGTGCGCCATCACTCGCCGGTGCTGGCCGCCGCGGTGCCGGCCCTGCTCGACGCGTTCGACCCGGCGACGGTGCTGGTCGAGTTGCCGGCCGAGATGCAGCCGTGGCTGGGCGGGCTGGCCGACCCGGGCCTGTCGGCGCCGGTCGCCCTGGCCGCGGCCGACCCGGACGGGGCGGTCGCCTTCTATCCGTTCGCCGACTTCAGCCCGGAGCTGGCCGCGCTGCGCTGGGCCCACCGCCGGGGCGTGCCGGCGATCTGCTGCGATCTGCCTCTCGTCGACCGCGCGTGGCGGGCTCGTGCGGGTTCGGCCCCGGCGGCTTCTGAGCCGGGTCACGCGGGGCAAGCAAGTTCGGGCACCGCTGCTTCCGGGGCCGACCGGGAATCCGGGGCGGGCTCGGTGGCCGGCTCGAGCTGGGCCGAAGCTGTGCAGGCGACCCTGACCGGGCGGGCTGACGACGATCTGTGGGACCGCTGGGTCGAGGCGGGTGCGCCGGGCAGCCCGCCCGAATCGGTGCGCCGGGCCGCGCTGGCCGCGGGGTGGGCGCTGCGCCAAGATGCTTCCCGCTCCGGCTTCGACGCCATCGACCTGGCGCGCGAGGCCTGGATGAGGGGCCACCTCTCCCGTACGCGGGGCCGGGTGTCCGTGGTCGTCGGCGCGTTCCATGCCCCGGCGCTGCTGGACGGGCCTGTCCCGGACGAATTCCCGCTGGTTTCGGCCGCGGAGCTGCCCAGGTCTGAAGCCGAGCCCGTCATCTCGCTCGTGCCCTACACGTTCGACCTGCTTGATGCACGGTCGGGCTATCCGGCGGGCATCCGGGACCCGCGCTGGCAGCAAGCCGTTCACGAGTGTGCCGCCGACCCCGAGGGCATCCGGCGGGCGGCCGACCGGTTCGCCGTCGAGGTCACCCGCGAGCTGCGGGCACACGGGCAGCCGGCCGGGCCCGGGGAGGCGGCCGAGGTGGCGCGCCTGGCCGCCGACCTGGCATCGCTGCGGTCGCTGCCGGCGCCGGGCCGGGGTGAGCTGGTCGAGGCGCTGCAGACGGTGCTGGCCCAGGGCGCCCCGGCGGGCGTTGGCCGCGGCGTGGCCCGCGCGATGGACACCGTCCTGATCGGACAGCGGCGAGGCCGGCTGCCCAAGGGGACTCCCGTCACCGGTTTGCGGCCGGCGGTGGAGGCCGACCTCGTACGGCTCAAGCTGCCCGGCCCCGGCGAGAAGTGGAAGCAGGTCCGGCTCGACCCGATGCGCTCGCCCACCGACCGGGAACGCGATCTCATGATCCGGCGGCTCAACGCGTTCGGCGCGCTGTACGGCAGTGCGGGAACGAGCGGGCCGGTTCCGGGCGGCGAAACGCTCACGACGACTTGGCGGGTGGAGTGGACACCCTCGGCCGACGCGGCCCTCGCCGTCGCCGCGTTGCACGGGGTGACGACGGCCCAGGCGGCCGAGGGTGTGCTGGCGAGCCGTCGCCGCCGGGAACAGCAGGCGGGCGGGCCGACAGCCGAGCAGGCGCTGGCCGGGCTCGAGGAGGCGGCCGCGTGCGGGTTGCCCTCGCTGACCCGGGCGCGGCTGTCCGACGTACGGGGAATGGTTGGAGGTCTTGAGCAGATCGTGGCGGGGTTGCGCCTGCTCGGCCGGCTCGAACGGGGTCATCTCGGCGAGCCGCTCGTGGACGTGTCCGACGCGCGCGACACCTTGCAGGCGGCGGCCGTGGCGGCGGTGGCCGGGCTGACCGGTTCGCAACGGCTGGAGGACGCGCGGGCCCTGCTCGACCTGGTGCAATCGGCCGACGAGTCCGGGCGTCGGCTGCGCCTGGGCCACGCGATCAAGACGCTGGCCCGCGACGGATCCCCGCTGATGCGCGGCGCCGCGGCGGCGGTGGGAGTGCTGCTGGGACATGAGGAGCCACAAGCTTTCGGCGTACGCCTCGGCTCGTGGGCTGACCTGCCCGGCGCCGAGGCCACCGACCGCCTGCGTGGCGCCCTGAGCGTGGCCGGCGCGCTGCTGCAGTCGCCCGGCGAGGCGCTGACGCCGTTGCTCACGGTCATCGAGACCATGCCCGACGACACCTTCGTACGGCGATTGCCCGCCCTGCGCGGTGGTTTCGATGCCTTGTCCCCGGCCGACCGCGACCGCTTGCTGGAAACCGTCACCGACCGGCACGGCGACTTCTCGGCCGCGCTGCCCACCGACGCCATCACCCTGGCCGCGTGGATGGCCGCCGATCGCGCCGGGGCGGCCGCCATCCGCTTCGTGGGTCTTTCCGTGGACGCCGTCGCGCCCTCGGGTGCGTCCGGCGCCAAGCCGTCGGCGTCTGGCGCGATGTCTGCCGGGCCGTCGGGCGTGGGCGCCATCGAGCGTTCGCCGTTTGGGGCGATGTCTGCCGGGCCCTCGGGGTCGGCGTCCGGTGCGACGTTTGTCGGTGCGGGACCGCTCGATGTCGTGCCCCCGGGCCCGCCTGCCGCTGAGCCGTCGGGGACAGGCGCTGTGTCTGGCGGCGCCGGGCCGTCGGGCGTGAGTGCCACCGAGCGTTCGGGATCTGGTGCGACGTTTGCCGGTGCGGGACCGGTCGATGTCGTGTCCTCGGGCGCGCCTGCCACCGAGCCATCGCTGTCCAGCGTGACGTTTGCGGGCGTCGGGGCGGTCGGCGACTCCTCCCCGGGCGCCTCTGTTCTCGGGCGCTCCCTTGGAGCAGACGCTGCCGGGGAGCGCGCGGTTGAGATCGCGGCGGTGGAGCGGTGGCGGCTGCTGCTGGGGCGGGAGAGCGACCAACTGGCGCCGGGGCGACGGCGGCTGGCGACGGCACTTGACGAGCTTTACGGGGGTGGGCGCGGGGAAGGGGCGTACACGGTCGGCGGCGGGGGTGGGCAGGAGACCGCCTATCCCGAGGCACGTGACTGGCTGAAAGACGTGGAGGCGCTGTTCGGGGCGGATGTCCGCGACGAGGTCCTGGCCCGGGCGGCCGAGAAGGGGCGGCTCGACGCCTTGCTGGTGGCGGACCCTGACCGCGTACGGGCGTCGGTTGACCTTTTGCATGCGGTGTTGTCGCTGGCCGGAGGGCTTCCCGAGGCGCGGCTGGCCAAGTTGCGGCCGTTGGTGGCCCGCCTGACCGACGAGCTGACCGCTCGACTGGCGCGACGGATCCGGCCCGCGCTCACAGGGATCGGGACACCCCGGCCCACGCTTCGGCCGAGCGGACGGCTCGATCTGGCGGCGACCCTCCGGCGCAACCTGCACACCGCGCGGACCGACGGCGACGGGCGAGTGCGGATCGTGCCGGAAAGGCCGGTCTTCCGCAGCCGGGGGCGGCGCAGCGTCGACTGGCAGGTGATCCTGCTGGTGGACGTGTCCGGGTCGATGGAGGAGTCGACGATCTGGGCCGCGCTCACCGCGTCGGTGCTGGCCGGGGTGCCCGCCCTGCGGACGCACTTCGTCACGTTCTCGACCGAGGTGATCGACCTGACCGACCGGGTGACCGACCCGCTGTCGCTGCTGCTGGGGATCCGGGTGGGCGGCGGCACGCACATCGCGGCGGCGCTGCGGTACGCCCGACAGATGAGCGTCGTGCCCGCCCGCACGATGGTGATCACGATCAGCGACTTCGAGGAGGGGTTCCCGCTGGGTGACCTGCTCGGCGCCACCAGGGCCCTGGTCGACGACGGCGTGACGCTGCTCGGCTGCGCAAGCCTCGATGACCAGGGCCGTCCGCGCTACAGCACCGGGGTGGCCGGGCAGCTCGTCGCGGCCGGAATGCCGGTGGCCGCGTTGAGCCCGCTCGAGCTGGCGGGCTGGATCGGGGACCGGGTCCGATGAGCCCGCCGCAACGGGTTGCTTTGACGGGTTCGCCGGTCGGGGTCGGTTCGGGTCCGATGGGCGTGCCGCAACGGGTTGCTTTGACAGGCCCGCCGATCGTGGCCGGCTCGGGTCCGATGGGTCTGCTGCGGTGGATTGCCTTGACGCGTTCGCCGATCGTGGGTGGGCCCGAAACGGGGCGGGGCTCGACGAACCTGCCGGAATCGGCCGGCGGGATGGGGGAAAGGGTCCGATGAGCTTGCCGCCGGTTGATCCGTCCGTGACCGCTGACGCCGTGGCCGCGCTGCCCGCCCGCCTGAAAGGCCGCTTGGACGCCGCCGTCGAGCAGGCGCGTGCGTGGCCGGTTGCCGTTGACGGCAGCACCGTCACCGTGCGCCCCGACGAGAAGACCATTGTCACGCTGACGACGCCGGTCTTGGCCGTCGCCGATGCCGTGTGCGGTTGTCTTCTGTCGCCTCGCTGCCTGCACCGGGCGGCGGTGCTGAGTGCGGCTCCCATCGCAACCGCACTTGAGCCGGATCCCAGTGACTCGCTTGAGCCGGGTCTCGGCGTTGGCTCGCTTGAGCCGGGCCTCGACGTTGGCTCGCTTGAGCCGGACCTCGCCGGTGACCCATCCGCTCCCGGTCCGTCGGCGGACAAAGGCCCCTCGGCGGACCAGCGGAGCGAGCCGGGTTGCCGGGCCGCGCTGCCGGACACCGAGCCGCAGGTCAGTCGTGCTCAGCGGGTGGCGGCCGATGGGCTTCGGGTGGCGGCGGCTGAGATGCTGGCCGGGGGAGTGCCGGGTGGCGGGGCCGTCACGCAGGCCTCGCTGCTGCGCGCTGCCCATCAGGCCCGCGCTGCCGGGCTGCAGGCGGGGGCGGCGGTTGCTGTGCGGGTCGTGGAACATCTGCGGGCGGCACGGCGGGAAGATCCGGCGTTTCGGCGGGCCGACCTCGCTGCTGACGTGCGGGAACTGCTCCTCATCTGCCATCGGGTGGCAGCCGGGGACAACACGGCCGTCGGGGTGGCCCGGCGTGACTACCAACCGGTGGGTGATCTGCGGCTCTTCGGGCTCTTCTGCGAGCCCGTACGGGCGGCGACCGGGCACGCCGGCGCGGTGACCTACCTGGCCGACTCCTCGGGGCGGGTCTGGGTGGTGTCCGACGTCAAACCGGCCGAGCCGTCAGTGGCGGTGACTGCCACGCGGGCCTCGGTCGACCTGGGGGAGGCACGGCTGAGCCACCACCACCTGTCCCGGGCCGGTCTGCGCGCGATCAATGCCCACGCGTCGGCGGCCGGCCGGCTCAGCCACGGCCGCGCGCGGCAGGCGGTTGCGGCGCCCGGTGTCGGCTGGTTCGAGGAGCCGCTCGCCGCCCTCTGGCGAGTCAACGTCACCGAGCAGGTCGGCCGTTGGCTTGCCGCCGCCGCGCTCCCGGTTCTCGAACGACCCGCCGCGCACGATCTTGCTTATCTCGACGGGGTCGTAGTGGGCGCCGACCGCCGGGGCCTGCTGCTGGCTGTCGGCGGGCGGCAGGTTGTCGCTGTGGGGGCGCCGATCGAGGATCCGGCGCTGCCCTACGTCGGGAATCTGCGGTTGCTGGCGACCCATGCCCGCGGGTGGCCGGTCCGGGTTGCGGGGCGTTTCACCGGTCCGGGCACTGTCGACGCGCTGGCGTTGGGGGCGCCGTGGCTTCCGCCGTCGTACGGCGGCCATGTTGATCTCGGTGCTCAGCGACTGAACCGGGCCGACGTGCCGGCGGGCCCGCCGGGTCGCGCCGTGGGCGAAGCGGCGACAACAGCGCTGGAGCCGACCCCGGGGGTGAGCGCGGTGCCTGGGCCGACCCCGGGGGTGAGCGCGGTGCCTGGGCCGACCCCGGGGGTGGGTGCGGTGCCTGGGCCGACCCCGGGGGTGGGTGCGGTGCCTGGGCCGACCCCGGGGGTGGGTGCGGTGCCTGGGCCGACCCCGGGGGTGGGTGCGGTGCCTGGGCCGACCCCGGGGGTGAGCGCGGTGCCTGGGCCGACCCCGGGGGTGAGCGCAGTGCCGGGGCCGACCCCGGGGGTTGGCGCAGTCCGTGAGTCCAACCCGGGGGTGGGCGCGGCGCTGGAGTCTGGTTCGGGGGTGGGCGGGGCGCTGGAGCCCGGCCCGGCGGGGAACGCAGGGCTGGAGTCGAACCCGGGGGTGGGTGCGGTGCCGGGGCCGACCCCGGGGGTGGGCGCAGTTCGTGAGTTCAACCCGGGGGTGGGCGCGGCGCTGGAGTCTGGTTCGGGGGTGGGCGGGGCGCTGGAGCCCGGCCCGGCGGGGAACGCAGGGCCGGAGTCGAACCCGGGGGTGGGTGCGGTGCCGGGGCCGACCCCGGGGGTGGGCGCAGTTCGTGAGTTCAACCCGGGGGTGGGCGCGGCGCTGGAGTCTGGTTCGGGGGTGGGCGGGGCGCTGGAGCCCGGCCCGGCGGGGAACGCAGGGCCGGAGCGCAACCCGTCGGTGAACGCCGCGCCGCCGTTGCATCTTGTTCGGCATCAGTTGGAGCGGGTGGTGGCGACCGGCCGGGCGGCCCTGCTGTCCGGTGCCGAGGAGGACGCACGCCGGCTGTCCGCGGCTCACCTGGTGACGGCCGCCGCGGTGGTGCGGGCGCTCGGCGCGGCGGGCGTACGACGTACGCGGGATGTGTTCGGACGCCTCGATCCGCACGACGCTGAGCGCCTGGCCGACGCCTGGTTGACCGCTGCTGTTTACGAGCAGGCGGCCACGGCCGAGGCGACGAGGGTTGCGTGGGGGTGAGGCCGGGTACGATAGCCGTTTGCCTGCTTCCGGGTGAACCGACAGGAGCAGAAAGGTGAACGGAAGGTTAACGGGAGGACGTTTCGAATGGTGGATCCGGGTAAAGCGGGTCGCCATGCCGGACCTCGAGCGACACGGGTGTGCAGTGACTGAAGCATTGATGACCAGGGGTTTCTGGCGGCCGCCGCTGACCGGCCAGGTGCCGAAGGTCGAGCTCAAGGTGGCCGTCGCGCCGGACGACCTGCGCATGCTCGGCGCCGACCTGAGCGGCGGGGCGCTCCGCCGGGTCTACTTCCTCGACACCATCGACCTGGCCCTGCAGCGCCACGGCTTGATCGTCCGGATCCGGAGCACCGCGGGGCGCAGCGCCGACGCCGTGGTCAAGTTGCGTCCGGTGTTGCCCAAGGCGCTGCCGGGCTGGCTGCGCCGTGACGACGGGTTCGCAGTCGAGATCGACGCGCTGCCCGACAACTACGCCTGCTCGGGCACCCTCAAGCGGCGTCTCGGCCGGCGCGACGTCGAGCGTGCGGTCGAAGCCGGCAAGCCGCTGGCCCGGCTGCTCTCCAGCCGGCAGAAGCGCCTGCTCACGGCGTACGCGAATGTGCCGTTGAACGCCCTGCTCACGTTCGGCCCGGTCGAGGTGCGGCGCTGCCGGCTCACGCTCGCGGCGCTCGACCATCCGCTGGTCGCCGAGCGGTGGAAGTTCCCCGACGGCTCGGTCATCGCCGAGTTGTCGACGCGCTGTCCGACGCAGCGGGCTGCCGAGATCGCCGACGAGACGTCGAGCGCGCTCCGGGCGTACGGGATCATGCCCGACGTCGAGGCGCAGGTGACCAAGACCGAGGCGACGCTGCGCTATTTCAGCGCCTGACGCCCCTGAGGCCCTGCGGCTGCTGAGCCCCCTGCGGCTACTGAGCCTGCTGAGGTTGCTGAGGCGCGTGAAGGCCCAGAGCGCGCGCCCGTGCGACCACCTGACCCCGCTCCGAGCTCGGGAAACGGTCGAGCATGGCACGCAGCTCGGCCGCGGTGACGTTGGCGCCGAAGGCCTCGGTGCCGGGCTCGAGGCGTACGCCCTCAGCCAGCGTTCCCGCGATCACCGGGTCGAACCCGAGATCGTCGACCAGCGCCGCCACCGCCTCGACGTCGGCCGGGCCGTCACCGGCGACCGCGATCGCCTTACGCCCCGCAGTCCCCGCCGGCCGAGCACCCTCCTCGAGGTCGTGGTAGCCCATGTGGTTGAACGCCTTGACCACCCGCGACCCGGGCAGGAAGGCCTGCACGATCTCGCTGGACGAGGTGCGCGGGTCGGTCAGGTCGTCGCGGATGCCGTCGACCTCCCACCAGTAGTTCATGGCGTCGACGACGATCTTGCCGCGCAGCTGCTCGACCGGAACGCCGCGATACTTGCCCAGGGGCAGCGCGAGCACCACCACGTCGGCTCGGGCCGCCGCGTCGGCCGAGGTGGTGGGCTCGGCCCCGGGCGCCAGCACGCCGACGATCAGGCGGATCTTCGAGACGTCGCCGGAGCCGGAGATGAGCACCTTGTGCCCGGCGGCCAGCGCGAGCCGGGCCAGGACGGTGCCGACTTTTCCGGCGCCGAGGATGCCGATCGTGGTCATGGCTGAGTCACCTTTCAGTCGGCCAGCAGGTCGCGGGTCATCGGGATGACCTTGGACCCGAACAGCTCGACGGCACGCAGGCGGGCGGAGGCCGGGATCGAACCGGCGCTGTAGATCATGTCGAACCGGCCGACGCCGAGCACCTTGATGGCGCGGGCCATCTTGCGGGCCACGGTCTCGGGCGAGCCGATGTAGAGCGAGCCCTGCTCGACCTCGTAGTCGAACTCTTCCTTGCGCAGCGGGGGCCAGCCGCGCAGCGCGCCGATCCGGTCGCGCATGACCTTGAAGCGCGGGTAGAACACTTCCTTGGCCTCCTCGTCGGTGTCCGCGACGAACCCCGGCGAGTGCATCCCGACGGGGTGCGCCTTGGTGCCGAGCTGGTCGGCGGCCCGGCGATAGAGATCCACGTACGGGGCGAAGCGGTCGGGCATGCCGCCGATGATCGCCAGCATCAGGGGCAGACCGTACCGCGCTGTGCGGACGACCGACTGCGGGGAGCCGCCCACGCCGACCCACGTCGTCAACCGGCCCGAGTCGGTCTTGGGGAAGACGTCGGCGTCCACGAGCGGGGCCCGGGTGGTGCCGCTCCAGGTCACCGGCTTCTCGTCGAGCAACTGCACGAACAGCTCGATCTTCTCTTCGAAGAGCTTGTCGTAGTCGGCCAGGTCGTAGCCGAACAGCGGGAACGACTCGGTGAAGGATCCGCGGCCCAGGATGACCTCGGCGCGGCCGTTGGAGAGCGCGTCGACGGTGGCGAAGCGCTGGAAGACGCGTACGGGGTCGTCGGAGCTCAGCACCGTGACACCGGACGCCAGATGGATGCGCTCGGTCTTGCCGGCGATGCCCGCGAGCACCGTCTCGGGGCTGGAGATCGCGTACTCCGGGCGGTGGTGCTCGCCGAGCGCGATCACGTCGACGCCCAGCTGGTCGGCCAGCACCGCCTCGTCGACGACCTGGCGGATCGCGTCGCCGTGCGAGAGCAGGTTGCCGTGGTCGTCCTCGGGCAGGTCTCCGAACGTGTCGAGACCGAAGGTGAGTTCCGTCATCATGACCCCCTCAAGCTGATTGACGTGTCAATTATGCCCGCTACTATTGACACGTCAATCACAGGAGGTGGAGTTGTGAGCACCGGCACCCGGAGGTTCCCGACCCGCGACGAGCTCCGCGTCTGGCGCGACTTCCTCGAGACGGGTGAGCTGCTGAGAGGCGAGATGGCGGCCCGGCTGCAGCAGTCGTCCGGGCTCTCGCCGGGGGACTATGCGGTGCTGCTCGCGCTGAGCGAGGCCGCCGGTCACCGGCTGCGGTCGTCCGAGCTGGCGGCCACCATCGGCTGGGAGCGCAGCCGGCTGTCCCATCACCTGGGCCGCATGGAGAAACGCGGGCTGATCCGCCGCGAGGAGTGCGCCACCGACAACCGGGGCGCCGAGGTGGTGCTGACCCCCGACGGCCTGGCCGGCTTTCAGGAGGCGACCCGCCCCCACCTGCGCGACATCCGCGAGATCTTCGTCGACGCGCTGACCCCGCAGCAGCTCGAGGCGGCGGGTGAGATCGCGGCCGCGCTGCGCGCCCACCTCGTACGGGGGTAGAAAGGTCCTCATGGCTCGCATAGCGGTGACCGGTGGCAGCGGCAAACTCGGCCGCGCCGTGGTCAAGGATCTGCTCGATCACGGCAACGACGTCGTGAACCTCGACCTGACCCCCGGAAATGATCCGCGGGCCCGGTGGACGAAGACCGACTTGTCCGATTTCGGCCAGGCGGTGGGCGTGCTGACCGCGGTCGACGACCGCTACGACAAGATCGACGCCGTGGTGCACCTGGCCGCGATCCCCGCCCCGGGCCTGCTGCCGAACGCGGCGACCTTCCACAACAACATCACGGTCACCTACAACGTCTTCGCCGCCGCCCGCACGGCCGGGATCAAGACCATCGTGTGGGCGTCCAGCGAGACAGTGCTCGGCCTGCCGTTCGACACCACGCCACCGCCGTACCTGCCCGCCGACGAGGAATATCCCGCCCGCCCCAACTCGTCGTACTCGCTGGCCAAGCACCTCGAGGAGCAGATGGCGGCCCAGTTCTGCCGCTGGGACCCCACGTTGACCATGGTCGGCCTGCGCTTCTCGAACGTCATGGACCCCGACGACTACAAGACCTTCCCCTCGTACGACGCCGACCCGCACTCGCGCAGCTGGAACGCCTGGGGTTACATCGACGCCCGCGACGGAGCCCAGGCCGTGCGGCGCGCCCTCGCGTACGGGGAACCCGGTGTTGAGGTCTTCGTGATCGCCAACGCCGACACGGTCATGAGCCGGTCCAGCGCCGCCCTGGCCGCCGAGGTCTTCCCCGGCCTGCCGGTGAAGAAGGAACTCGGCGAACACGAGACCCTGCTCTCCATCGACAAGGCCCGCCGCCTCCTCGGCTACGAGCCCGAGTTCACCTGGCGCTCGTAGGGGTCCTCGGGTGATGTAGCCTCGGTGTCAGGTCATGAGCGCCAGCGTGAAGCCCCGGCTTGCTGGCCGGCAACCCTTGCGTTCGCGATGGGGTGCCCCGGGTGAGGACCAGGTCTGCGTCCGCCCGGGCGCGGGCAAGCGCGAGCCCGTGGAGGCATCCTCATGTCCGATCGTCTCGATGTCGTCGGCGCCGACCTGACCGTCACCCTCACGTCCGGCGAGCAGCGACGCTTCACCCACCTCGACTACGCGGCCTCGGCGCCCTGTGTGCGGGCCGCTGCCGACGCCGTACGTGATCTGCTCCCGCACTACGGCAGTGTGCACCGCGGCGCCGGGCTGCGTTCGCAACGGTCGACGCTGGAATACGAGCAGGCCCGGGACATCGTGGCCGAGTTCGCCGGCGCCCGGGACGGCGACACCGTGATCTTCACGCGCAACACCACCGACTCGCTCAACCTGCTGGCCCGCGCGCTGCCCGAGGGCACGACGACGATCGTCTTCGACGGCGAGCACCACGCCAACCTGCTGCCCTGGCCCACGCCCGTGCGCCTGCCGGCGCCGGCCGACCCCGAGGACGCGATCCAGTCGGCACGTTCCGCTTTTGCCTCCGTACGCGGTCCCGGGCTGCTCGCCGTGACCGGCGCGAGCAACGTGACGGGGGAGATCTGGCCGCTGCGCGAACTCATCGAGGTCGCTCACTCGTACGGGGGAAGGGTGTTGATCGATGCGGCCCAGCTCGCGCCGCACCGGCCGATCAGCCTGAGCGACACGGGGGCCGACTACGTCGCGTTCTCCGGGCACAAGCTGTACGCGCCGTTCGGGGCGGGTGTGCTGGCCGGGCGGGGCGACTGGCTGAACGCGGCCGAGCCCTACCTGCGCGGCGGCGGGGCCAGCACGTCCGTCGGCGACCAGGCGGGCGACGTCGTGTGGGCGACCGGCCCGGCACGGCACGAGGGCGGCACCCCCAACCTGATCGGCGCCGTCGCCCTGGCCGCCGTCTGTGACGCGCTGCTGCACGCCGACCGCGCGAGCCTCGACGAACACGAGCGGAGCCTGCTGGCCGCCCTGCCCGAGGGGGTCACCCTTTTCGGCGGGAAGCAGCCGCGCGTCGGCATCGTCTCGTACGCCGTGCCCGACCCGGCCGCCGTGGCCGACCGCCTGGCCCGCGAGCACGGCATCGGCGTACGGGCGGGAATGTTCTGTGCCCACCCGCTGGTGCGACGCCTCGGCGGTGGCGGCGACTGCGGAACCGGTGGTCTGCTGCGCGTGAGTTTCGGCCTCGGCAGCACTCACGACGACATCGACCGGTTGCTGCGCGCCTTTGACGAACTCGGGGTGCGCGGCATTCTTTGAGGCATGACTCAGCCGCGTGCCGTCGCTGTGGTGCTCTCCGAGGGCCGCGTCCTGGTGATGAAGCGATACCTCAAGCACCCCCGCACCTGCGCGATGTGCCCGCGCGGCACCCTGGCCTGCGCGGGCCACGACTACGCGGTGCTGCCCGGCGGGGGCGTCGAGCGCGGCGAGTCGTTCGAGGAAGCGGTCGTGCGCGAGCTGCACGAGGAAACCACGCTGACCGCCCGCATCGAACGGCAGCTCTGGTCGGGCCGGCACGTCAGGCGTCGCGCCGTCTACTTCCTCATGACCGATGTCGAGGGCACACCGACGCTCTCCGGCGAGGAGGCCGCCGAGAACAACCCCCTGAACAGTTACGAGCTGCGGTGGGCCACCCCCGACCAGTTCGACGAGCTGAACCTGTTCCCCCGCAGCATCCACGAACGCCTGACGGAGCTGATGTGACGGTTGCTGTTGCCGCACCACACCCGGATGCTGTTGAGGCCGCGCGGGCGGTGGTAGCGGACGGGGGGAACGCGTTCGACGCGGCGCTCGCGGCGGCCGCGGCGCTCACCGTGGCCTATCCGCACCAGTGCTCGGTCGGCGGTGACCTGGTCGCCATGGTGCGTCCGGCCCATTCCCCCGTACGGGCTGTCCTTTCCATCGGCGCCGCGGCGCGTGCTGTGGATGTGGCAGCGCTGGGCGATCGGATGCCGGTGCGCGGTCCGCAGACGGTCACCGTTCCCGGGGTGGTTGCGGGGTGGGCCGCCGTGCACGGGTTGGGGGCGCGGTTGCCGCTCGGCAAGCTGCTCGCGTTCTCAGTGCGGCTGGCCGCCGACGGTGTCGACGTCGCCCCCGGTCTGCGAGCCGCGATAGCCGCTGGGTCCGACGTGATCCGGGCCGATCCGGGCCTGTCCGCGGTGATGCTGCAGCCCCGCCTCGTGCAGCAGGCCCTGGCCGAAACCCTCGCAGCCATCGGCCGTGACTGGCGGTCGTTCTACACCGGACCGATCGTTGCCGGGGTGCGCGCCCTGGGCAGCCCGCTCGCCGAGGAGGATTTCGCGGCCCACGTCGCCGAGGTCGGAGACCCCTTGCGTACGGTCGTCGGCGGCGTCACCTGGCATGCCGCGCCGCCGCCGGTGCAGGGCGCCACTTTCCTCGCGGTCGCCGGTTCACGGTCGTTGCTCGCCGACAGCCGCCGGGCACAGTCCGCCCGCGACGCCTTCCTCGGCGACCCCCGCAGCGGCCCGATTCCCCTCAGCAACCTCCTTCTCCGTACGCCGGAACAAGCGTCCCCCGTCCCCGAGCCGCGGCCGCCGTCCGCGCCGGACCGGATGCGCCGGGCGAGCGGCGACACGGTGGCTGTGACCGCAGTCGACGACGAGGGCAACGCCATCGCGCTCATCCAGAGTGTCTTCGAGAGCTTCGGCGCCGGGTTGCTGGAGCCGTCGACCGGGGTGGTGCTGCACAACCGCGGCTCGTCGTTCCGCCTCGACCCCTCGCACCCCGGGCACATCGCTCCCGGCGTACGTCCTCCGCACACGCTCTGCCCGGCGATCGCCACCACTGCCGACAGCGTGATCGCCCTGGGTTGTCAGGGCGGCCGGGCCCAGCCGTGGATCCTGGCCCAGCTCGCCTCCGAGGTCCTGTCGGCCGACGACCCCGGCGAACTGGTGGCCCGCCCCCGCTGGATCCTCCGGGGCGACGACCTGATGCTCGAACCCGGCGTGCCTGTGCCGCCGGGAGCCGACGGGCTGACGGTCACCACCGTGCCGGGTCCGCACGACGACGCCGGGCACGTCCAAATGTCCCGCTCGCGCTCCGGCCGGCTCGACGCCGGAAGCGACCCCCGAGCCGACGGCCTGGCAGCGGTCCTGCCGTGACCGTCCGCCGACGGCTTCGCTCCCTGGCCGCGCTGGAGCTGCTCAACATCCCCCTGCAGGCGGTGGTGTGGTTCGGCGCGATCGGCCTGCCGCCCTCGTGGCCCAACATGGTGGGCTTCGCGCTCTTCGCCCTCCTCCTGCTGCAGGGCGCCGCGTACTGGCGTGCCAAACTCCGCGCCCTGTCGCCCCCTCAGCGCGCCTTGCCGTGGCGGCCCTTCTTCCTCGCGGCCCGCGCCACGAACCCGATCCTGCTGCTCGCCGGCATCGCGCTGACCGGATACGCCGCCGTCACCGACCCCGGCCGCTCGTCCTGGCCGGGCTTGGCTTTCGCTGTGTTCGCCGTCCTGGAATACATCAACTACTTCCACCTCCAACTGGCCAACGACACCCGAGCCGACCTGCGCCGCCTACGCCACCACGGCCTGCGCCGCTCCCACCTGGCCCGAGACCTGTCCCGTCCCCCGCCGGTGTGATGTGCTCAGTGGCCGCTGGAATGGTGCTGGGGTGTGCAGCAGGAGCCGCCGCTGGTGACAACGCTCGGCTGCGGCGTGCAGCAGGCCTTGCCCCGCCAGGCGTCGCGGCCCTCTTTGACCGCGACGGCCGCGATGACCAGCGCGGCGATCGGGTCGGCCCAGGGCCGGCCGAACAGGCTGTTGACGCCCAGCCCGATCAGCAGCACGGCCGACAAGTAGGTGCACAGCATGGTCTGCTGCGAGTCGGCGACCGCGGTGCGTGAGCCGAGTTCGCGACCGGCGCGGCGCTGAGCGAAGGACAATCCCGGCATGACGGCCAAGGACACGGCGGCGAGCGTGAGGCCGATGGTGGAGTGCCCGGCGTGGTCGTCGCCGAGCAAATTGCGTACGGATTCGGCTGTCACGTAGGCGGCGAGCGCGAAGAACGAGATCGCGATGATCCGCAGGGCGGCCCTTTCCCGGCGTTGGGGGTCGCGGCCGGCGAACTGCCAGGCCACCGCGGCGGCCGAGGACACTTCGATCACGGAGTCGAGGCCGAAGCCGATCAGCGCGGTCGAGTTCGCGGCAGCGCCGGCTCCGATGGCGATGACGGCTTCGACGACGTTGTAGCTGATGGTGGCGGCGACGAGCAGCCGGATCCGGCGGATCAGCATCGCGCGGCGCGCCGGGACGGGACCGGCGGGGAGCAGCGGCAGGTCCATCAGCAGCAGCCCTTGATCGCGGCGTCGGGGCAGGCGGCCGGGTCGACCGCCAGGACCAGGCCGAGCAGGCTGTCCAGCGCCTGCCGGATCTGAGGGCCGGCCAGTTCGTAGCGGGTGCGCCGGCCCTCGGGGACGGCCACGACCAGGCCGCAGCCGCGCAGGCAGGCCAGATGGTTGGACATGTTCTGCCGGGTGACGCCGAGCAGGTCGGCCAGTTCGGCGGGGTAGCCGGGGCTTTCGCGCAGCGCGAGCAGGAGCCGGGCCCGGGTGGCGTCGGACAGGGCGTGACCGAAGCGGGCGAGAACTTGACCGTGTGTCACCGTCTCCACCGGCTCACAGTACAGCGAAACATGTATTCAGCAAACGCTGTATTGATGAGGAGGTGAGCAGGTAGGCGAGGCGGACAGGTCGGCGTGGTGCGCTTCGAAGAATCGCTGGAAGGCGGCCTCGGGATCGGTCACGCGGTCCTTTCCGGGCAGTGGGCTGCTCACCTGTTGGTGGAGCACTGACGCGGAAAGGTTGCTCGTTCATCGCGGGAATTCCCGGGCGACTAGCATCGTCAAGGTTCCCGCGACTTTCATTGCCCGAAGGAGATCACCGTGTCCGCACCCCGTACCCCCGCTGTGGCCGACCCCCTAGTCGTCCCAGCCGGGACTACGGCCGCCGATGCGGTGGCCGCAGCCGGCCTGCCCACGACGGGTCCCAAGGCGGTCGTGGTCGTGCGCGACGCCGGCGGCCGCCTGCGTGACCTGGACTGGCGTCCCGAACTCGACACCGACGTGACCCCGGTCGCGATCGACGAGCCCGACGGCCTCGACGTGCTGCGCCACTCCACCGCGCACGTGCTGGCCCAGGCCGTGCAGGACACGTTCCCCGAGGCCAAGCTGGGCATCGGCCCGCCCATCCGGGACGGCTTCTACTACGACTTCGACGTGCCTAAGCCGTTCCAGCCCGAAGACCTGAGCAAGCTCGAGAAGCGGATGCAGGAGATCGTCAAGGCCGGGCAGAGCTTCCGCCGCCGGGAGTACAGCTCGCTCTCCGAGGCCAAGGTCGAGCTGGCCGACGAGCCGTACAAGCTGGAACTGGTCGACATCAAGGGTGACGTCGACGACGCCGAGCTGTCGACCGTGGGCGCCGGCGAGCTGACCCACTACGACAACCTCGACAAGGACGGCAAGCGCGTCTGGGGTGACCTGTGCCGCGGGCCGCACCTGCCGACGACCCGGCTCATCCCGGCGTTCAAGCTGATGCGCTCGGCAGCCGCGTACTGGCGTGGCTCGGAGAAGAACCCGCAGCTGCAGCGCATTTACGGTACGGCGTGGCCGTCGCGCGACGAGCTGAAGGCGTACCTGAACCGCCTGGCCGAGGCCGAGCGCCGCGACCATCGCAAGCTGGGCACCGAGCTCGACCTGTTCTCGTTCCCCGACGAGATCGGCTCCGGGCTGGTCGTGTTCCACCCCAAGGGCGGCATCATCAAGCGCGAGATGGAGGACTACGTTCGCGCCCGCCACATCGAGGAGGGTTTCCAGTACGTCAGTTCGCCGCACATCACCAAGGAGGGGCTGTTCCACACCTCCGGGCACCTGCCGTACTACAAGGACACCATGTTCCCGCCCATGCAGCTGGAGGGCGCGGACTACTACCTCAAGGCCATGAACTGCCCCATGCACAACCTGATCTTCAGGTCGCGGGGGCGGTCCTACCGTGAGCTGCCGCTGCGCTTCTTCGAGTTCGGCACGGTCTACCGGTACGAGAAGTCGGGTGTGGTGCACGGACTGACCCGCGTACGGGGTCTGACCCAGGACGATTCCCACTCGTACGTGACGGCCGAGCAGGCCCCGGGCGAGATCAAGCACCTGCTGAACTTCGTCCGCTCGCTGCTCGACGACTTCGGGCTCGACGACTACTACCTGGAACTGTCGACCCGCGACCCCAAGAGCGACAAGTTCATCGGCACCGACGAGCAGTGGGCCGTGGCGACCAAGGTGCTCGAGGACGTGGCCGCCGAGTCCGGTCTGGAACTGGTGCTCGACCCGGGCGGCGCGGCGTTCTACGGCCCGAAGATCAGCGTGCAGGCCAAGGACGCGATCGGCCGTACGTGGCAGATGTCGACCATCCAGTACGACTTCAACCAGCCGGCCCGCTTCGGCCTGGAGTTCCAGGCCGCCGACGGCACCCGCCAGGAACCGGTGATGATCCACTCGGCCAAGTTCGGGTCGATCGAGCGGTTCTTCGGCGTGCTGGTCGAGCACTACGCGGGCGCTTTCCCGGCCTGGCTGGCGCCGGTGCAGGTGGTGGGCATCCCGATCCGTGACGACCACGCCGACTACCTTTCGGCTTTCGTGGAGAAGCTGCGGGCGGCGGGGGTGCGGGCCGAGGTCGACTACTCCACCGACCGCATGCAGAAAAAGATCCGCACGGCGCAGCAGCAGAAGATCCCGTTCATGGCCATCGCCGGTGACGACGACGTCAACGGGGGCACGGTCAGCTTCCGCTACCGCGACGGCTCGCAGCGCAACAACGTCCCCGTCGACGAGGCGGTCGCCCACGTGGCCGAGATCGTCAAGTCCCGCACGAACGTGAGCCCCTCAGCCGCCTGACCCGGTGTTCTTGAGACGGGCCGACGTCTGCAGGTGAGGCGTCGGCCCTTCCGTACGCGGCGGCGCGGTCCCCGGCTGCGGGTCAGCGCGCGGTGATCCAGGCGGCGACCTGCGTCCGGCGGCTGAAGCCCAGTTTGGTGCGGATGTGCTCGACGTGGGCGGCTGCGGTCTTCGGGGCGATCGTCAGCGCGGCGGCGATCTCACGGTTGGTCAGTCCCCGGGCGACGAGACGGGCGACCTCGAGCTCTCTCGCCGACAGAACCGGATCCCCGGGAAGGTCTGATCCGGCGCGACGGCCGTTCGGCGCCGGAAGGCGGGTGCTGACCTGCGGGTCGCGACCGGGGCGGTTGCTGATTTGCGGGTCGCGACCGGGGCGGTTGCTGATCTGGGGGTCGCGACCGGGTGGTGTTGCCGCGGCCGAGGCGTACGCCGTGGTGGCTGCGGCTCGGAAGCGGGCGGCGTCGGCCGGGCGTCGGGAGCGGGTGGCGCAGCGGGCCTGGTCGAGCAAAACCGCGGTGCCCTCCCAGAAGCGGTGGCGGGCGGACCAGAACGCGGCCGCGGCGGCCAGCGTCTGACGGGCCTTGCCGGTTTGGCCCTCGTGCAGCTGGATCAGGCCCACCGCGTGGTCGAGGGCGCCCAAGGTGCCGGGAATGGACCGCAGCTCCAGCAACGTGGACGTGCGGTCGAGCCACCCGCGGGCCGCCGTGACGCCCGAGTGGGCCAGGTAGGCCCGGACGCCCGTGACGACGTACGGGAAAAGGTAGGCGGCATCGCGGACGGCGGCCGACGCCTCGTAGCCCTGTTCGCATCGGCTCACGGCGGTGCCGTGATCACCCTGGGCCAGCGCCGTCTCGGCCAGGCCCCACCAGGCGGGGGAGAGACGTTGCAGCTCGCGCATGCCCGCGGCCAGGCGCTCGGCGGTTTCCAGGTGACAGACCGCTTCCTCGTACGATTCCACGCCCATCGCCAGATAACCGAGGACGTGCCGGGCCGTGATCTCGGTCGTGATCCCGCCGCGGCCATCGGTCAGCGCCTGGCGGGCTGTCGTCGCGGCGGCCGCCCAGTCGCCGGTTGCCCACTGCACGTGGGCCAGGTGCGCCGCCATGTAGTGCCGGTCGTTGAACTGTTCCACCCGCTCCGCGTAGGCGATGCCCTCGGCCAGCGTCGTCGCGGCCGTGTCGTAGTCGACCAGCACCGACATCGACGTGCCGAGCATCCGGTAGGCCCGCGCCGCCTGGGCCTCGAGCCGCAGGCCGGACGCCCGGTCGATGGCGTCGCGCAACAGGGCCGTGCCCTCCGGGGTGCGGCCCGCGAACAGCAGCACCGAGCCGACCGTGGCGTCCAGGTGGCAGCGCACCCGATCGTCGACGACGAGGGCGCGGGCCCGTTCGCCGTCCGCGAGCGCCTCGTCGAGGCGGCGGTCCAGCATGTACGCCGCGGCCAGCTCGGCGTGGATCTCGCCAGGGTGCTCGGCCGGCGGCAGCGCCGCCCGCAGCGCCGCGGCCCGCTCGTCGAGGCCCGCGCCGAGCAGGTGCCGTACGGCCACCCAGTCGGGCACGAGAGCCGCCGCGCCCGCCTCGTCGCCCAGGGCCAGGCGCACCTCGTACGCCTCGGCGTAGCAGGCCGCGGCCTCAGCGTTCTCGTCGATCGAGGCCAGTTCGCAGGCCAGCGCCACCAGCAGAGCGGCCCACTCGGCGCGGGGCAGCCCGGCCGGCCAGGTGCGGCGGGCCCGGCGATACAGCTGGGCGGCCTCGCGGTGGGCCGACAGCGCGGACGCCTCGCTTGCCGCGGCGCGCGCGTGCCGGAAGGCCTCGTCGAACCTTCCCGCGCGCTCGTAGTGATCGCTGGCCAGGGCGTCCGGGAAACCCGCGGCGGCCGCTCCGGCGTGCAGGTCGCGGCGCCGGTGCGGGGTGATGTCGGCGTAGAGGGCGTCGCGGATCAACGCGTGCCGGAAGTCGTAGCCGGACCGGTCGGCGCCGGGCTTCACGAAGAAACTCTCGATCAGCTCGCGCAGCGCCTCGTCCACGGCGTCCGGCGGCTCACCGGTCAGCGCGGTGAGCAGGTCGAGGTCGAACGACCTGCCCAGCACCGCGGCCGCCTCGGCCAGCCGGCGGGTGCCGGGCCGGAGCAGGCTCGCGCGGGCCAGCACGGCGTCGGCCAGCGTCTCGGGCACCTCCTCGGAGAGGCCACCGTGGGAGGGCGGGCCGGGGTCGGGGGTGACAGCCAGGAACTCCTCGACGTGCAGGGGGATGCCGTCGCTGCGGTGGTGCAGGCTCTTGGCCGCGGCGGTGGCCAGCCCGGAACCGGTGATCGCGGCCGCCAGCACGGCGGTCTCGGCCGCGCCCAAGCGGGGAAGCCGCACCTCCTCGGCGAGCCGCTGGGTCAGCAGGCGGGTGCGCCACTGCCGCATCGGCACGCGCGGATAGAGCTCGTCGCTGCGATACGTGCCCACCACGAGCAGCCGGCTCGCGAGGGCATGCCGGGCCAGCCGGGCCACCACGTCGAGCGTGAGATCGTCGGCCCAGTGCAGGTCCTCCAGCGTGATCAGGAAGGGCGCCGGACGGGGGCCTGCGATCAGCTCGGCCAGGTCGGCCACCAGCAGGCGGCGCCGGTGGGCCGCGTCCCCCTCGGCCAGCTCGTACAGCCGCTCGCCGAGGCGTTGCCCGGCCGCCGCGGTCTCGGGGTCACGGCGCAGCTCGGCGCCGAGGTCGGCCAGCAGGCCCCCGGCCACCTCGACGTCGCCCGGCGCGGCGGCGGCGCCGGCCACCGCGTAACCCAGGGCACGGGCCCGGCGGACGATCTCGGCGAGCAGCCGGGTCTTGCCGATGCCGGCCTCACCGGCGAGGAACAGCAGCTCGCCGGTGGGCGCGGCCAGGCGCCGGTCGGCGAGGGCGAGCAGGTCCTCGCGGCCGATGAGCACGGGGCTGGCCACCACGCCCGAACTTTAGGTCGTCCGACCGGGCCTTCGTAGGTGCTCTGACCGATGTCCGACCGTCCCGCCGACACCAACCTGGGGGCATGGCGAAATTCATGGATGTACACAGCGGATTCCACGGGGTCACCCCGCAGCAGCTGGCCGACGCGCACGACGCCGACCTCAAGATCGAGGGGGAGGAGGGCGTCCACTTCGAGCGGGCCTGGCTGGACCCGGAGGCGGGCAAGGTCTTCTGCCTGAGTTCGGGGCCGAGCAAGGAGGCCGTCATGCGGATCCACGAGCGGGCCGGCCACCCGACGACCGAGATCTACGAGCTGTCCACCGAGGTCTGAGCCGGAACTACGCGGGCAGGGCCGCCTGCTTCCGGGCGGGCGGCCGTTCCGGCGTACGGGAAAGGCGGAGCCAGACCACGAAGCCCCAGATCACGAACGCGGCGTAGACGGCGTACAGGATTGCCGAGGGGTAGTAGCCGAAGTGCAGCAGCTCGGCCCGAAGGCGTTGCCGACGATCTCGCGGTAATAGATCGCCTGATCGGCGGTCACCTGCCACTTGGCGGTGTAGAACGCGGTCAGCAGTTGGTCGAGCCAGGTCACGGCTCAGCGTAGGCCGGGCGGGGGCATAGTGGGTACGTGACGTCCCCCTCGTGCCCGACCGCGACCCGCCTCTACGACCAGGGCAAAGTGATCGCGCAGGACTTCGGCTACGACCAGGTGGCCGGGATGCTCGAGAAGCACCCCGGCGCCGTGCTGTGGCTCGACCTGTTCGCGCCCGAACCCGCCGACCTGCAACGGGTGGCCGAGGAGTTCCAGCTGCACCCGCTGGCCGTCGAGGACGCGATGACCGATCACGAGCGGCCCAAACTCGACCGCTACCCCCACCACGTCTTCCTCAACGTGTACGCCGTCGACATCGCGACCAGGGAATCCGAGACGCGCTTCGGCAAGACGGAGATCAGCGCCTTCGTCACGCCCCGGGCCCTGATCACGGTGCGCAAGTCGCCCAGCGACACCTCGAAGTTCGTCGACCGCTGGGACACCGTGGCCGACCTGGGCGCCGCCGACGGGGTCGGTTTCCTGCTCTACGGCCTGCTCGACGTGGTCGTCGACGGGCAGTACGCGGCCACCCAGCGCCTCGACACGGCAATGGACCAGGTCGAGGACGCGCTGCTCGAAGAGGGCGGGGCCGCACGACCCGTACGCATGAAGGCCATCGACCAACGCAAGCTGCTGGCGGCGCTGCGCCGGGCCGTCGCGCCCATGCCCGAGCTGGTGGGCCAGGCCATGCGGGCCGATCTGGGCCTGGTCGACGCCGAGCTGCGGCCGTACTACCGCGACGTCGAGGACCACACCCAGCACACCCTGGACGAGGTCGAGCACCTGCGCGACCGGATCGACGCCCTGTTGCAGGCGGACACCGCCGAGCAGGGCAACGTTCTCAACGACACCACCCGCAAGCTGGCCGCCTGGGCCGCCATCATCGCCGTGCCGACCGCGATCACCGGCTATTTCGGGCAGAACCTGCCGTACCCCGGCTTCGAGAAGTTCTCGGGATTTCTGGTGAGCACGGCGTCCATCCTGGCCGTCTCGGTCCTGCTCTACCTCTATCTCAAACGCCGCGGCTGGCTCTGAGCCGCGGGCACCCGGAGGCCTCCCGGGTCGCGTAACCTCCCGGGTGATCCGGCCGGGGGAGGCACTCATGTTCACGCTCATCTGGGGCGCGGTGCGGACCCGCACGGCCCAGGTGCTGACCGTGCTGGTGCTCACCGCGCTGGCCGCTGCCGTCGCCGCTGCCGGACCGTGGTTCGCCTACGCCGGCATGAACCGCGCGGCCACGGCCGACGTGACCGCCGCCCCGGCCGAGCAGCGGCTGCTGTCGGTGCGGCAGATTGCCGACACCGAGGGCGACCCTCGGGCCGCGATCGACGACCTCACCTCGAGGGTGCAGGGCCAGTTGCCGCTGCCCCAGGCCGATCCGGTGACCGGGCTGGCCCTGCCGCTCACGGCCCGCCTCGGCGGTGGCAACCCGTCCATGAACCTCGCCTTCCGCGAGGATTTCTGCGCCCACGTGGAGCTCGAGGGCGCCTGTCCCGCCTCGCCCGGGGAGGCGGCGATCAGCGTGGCCGCCGCGCAGCGGCTGGGTCTGCGGATCGGTGATCCCTTGCCGCTGCGGGCGTCGCTCGCCTCGGCCCCGATCGTCCTGACTGTTGTGGCAACGTTCACCTACAACGACTCGGACGGCGCCTACTGGGGCAACTCGCTGTTCGAGGCGAACGGCGGCAGCCTCGACCCCGCCTTCACGCCGATCGCGACGTTCCAGCGGGAACAGCTCGGGGAGCCGACCGTCACCTTCGACCTCACCGTGCCGGACGAACTGCTGCGCGGCGAGGACGGGTTCCGGCTCGGCCCGGTGCTGCGCGAGGCCGAGGCGGGCCTTGCCGCCTCGGGACTGCGGCTGGTCAACGCGACCGGGCCGCTGCTCGAGGCGATCGAGCGCAACCGGCACGAGATCAAGGTCGGCGTCGTCGTCGCCATGGCGCAGACGCTGGTGCTCACCTGGTTCGCGATCGGCCTGGCCGGCCACTACACCGGGCGCGACCGGCGCGGCGACGCCGCCCTGCTCAAGCTGCGTGGCAGCACCCGGTCCGCGACGCTGCGGCTGGCCTGGGGGCAGCACCTGGTGCCGCTCGGCGCGGGCGCGCTGATCGGCCTGCCGTTCGGCTACCTGCTCGGACGGTGGCTGGCCGGTCCCGTCGCCACGGTCGCCGAGCAGCGGGCGGCGCTGCTGCTCTCGGTGGCCGCGGTGGCCGCGGTGCTGCTCGGCGGTCTCGTCGTGCTCGCCGTGGTCGAGGCCGTGGCGCTGCGCCGCCCGGTCGCCGACCTGCTGCGCGAGGTCGGCTCGGGCCGCGGCGACTGGCGTGGCGGGCTGGCCGACCTGCTCCTGCTCGTGATCGCGGTGGCCGCCGTCTATCAGGCCCGGTCGAGCGCGCCCGACAGCGGGCTGGCGCTCGCCGCGCCGGGCCTGGTCGCGCTGGCGGTGGCGTTGCTGGTGGCCCGGCTGCTCGGCCGCGTGGCCTCCCAGGGGGGCGGCCGGGCGATGCGCTCGGGTCATCTGCGGCTCGGCCTCACGTCGGTGCAGGTCTCGCGGCAGCCCGGCAGCGAACGGGTGTTCGCCTTCGTCGTGGTCGCGGTCGCCCTCTTCGCCACCACCCTGGGTCTCGCCCTCGGCGACAACCGTGCGCGGACTGAGCGCAGCGAGGCCGAGCTGGGTGCCGAGCGGGTGCTTACGGTACGGACGCCCACCCGCACCACGCTGCTGCACGCCGTGCGCCGAGCCGACCCTGAGGGCGATCAGGCCATGGCCGTGGTCGTCGACCGCGACAGCATTCCGCCCGTGCTTGCGGTCGACAGCTCCCGGTTGGCCCGGGTGGCGAACTGGCGACCGGTCTACGGCCCGCCCGGCCTGCTCGCCGCAGCCACCGCCGAAAACCCCGGCCCCGATCCCACGCCTGCCGTCACCGGCGAGCGACTCACCCTGCGGTTGCGCAACGACAGCCGGGAACCGGTCGCGCTGGGTCTGTCGCTGCAGCACGAGGGCACCGGCGAGGCCGTCCAGGTGCGGTTCGGCACGTTGCGCCGGGGCGAGCAGTCGCTCACCGCGCCGGTCACCGGGTGCCGGGCGGCGCCCGGCTGCCGCATCCTGCGCTGGCAGTTCAGCGCCCCGGTCGACGCGAACGGCAACGTCCCGCCTCCTCCGGCCGGCAGCGCTGTCACCCTGCGGGAACTGACCCAGCAGGGTCCGGCGGCCGAGATCCTCGGCCGCAGCCGGCTCGGTGACATCGCCCGGTGGCGGTCCGGCACGGACGTCGCGGCCCTGGACATCGCCACGGTGGACGAGGGGCTGCGCATCGCGAGCGACGAGAACGGGTTCGGCAGCCCCGATGCCGGCATTCACGTGTACGCCGTGGACAGTGTCATGCCGCCGCCGGTCGTGCTGGCCGGGCCGCCGCCCGGCGAGTGGCGGTTCCAGGAGCCGTCGATGTCGTCGCTCGGCGACCAGCCGGTTCCGGTCCGGGTCGAAGGCGCCGCTCGCGTGCTGCCCGCCCTGGGCCCCAGGGGTCTGCTCGTCGACCTCGAGACCAGCCGCCGCATCGCCGGCGACGCCGACGTGCCCGGTGAGTTCGAGGTCTGGCTCGCGCCCGGGGCCGGCCCGGGGGTGGTCGAGGCGCTCCGGGGGGCCGGACTCGTCGTCACCGGTGAGGACACGGTGGCTCGCCGGTCGAGCCGGCTGGCCGAGCAGGGACCGGCCGCGATCGCCCGGTTCGGGCTGCTCGGCGGGGCGGTCGGGCTGCTGCTGGCGGCCGCGACGCTGGGGGTGGCCGGCGCGGTCGACCGGCGCCGGCGGCTCGAGCATCTGCGGGTGTTGCGTCTGCAGGGGCTCCCGCTCTCAGCGGCGGTCGGCACGGCGTACGCGGGGGCATGGGTCCTGATCGTGGCGGGTGTGGTGGTGGGGCTGGTGGCGGCGGTGATCGCCGACCCGTTGGCGCGCGTGGCGGTGCGCGGCTTCACCGACGGGTGGGACGTGCTGCCGCTGCCGGGCGCTCTCGGGTGGCCGGCCGTGGGGCTGGCCGGGCTGATCGCCTTCGGGCTGCTCGGCCTGGTCGGGTGGCTCTCGGTGCTGCCGCTGGTGCGTGGGCTTCGCGGAGGGATGACGGGCCGATGATGTCGCTGGTGCTGGCCATGGTCTGGACCAGGCGGGGACAGGCCGTCACGCTGGCCCTGCTGTCCCTGTTCGCGGTCGCCTCCGCCGTCGCCTCGCCGGCCTACCTGACGGCGATCGACCGGGCGATCGCGGCCGGCCAGATCCAGACGTCCACGCCCGCCGAGCGCAGCCTGGTCATCACCGGCATGCAGGACGCCCGGCAAGACAGCGGCGCACCCGACTTCACCGACGTCGGTCCCGCCCTGATCGAGCTGCCCGGGTTCACCTACATCTTCGGCTCGTCCTACCCGGTCATCGGGCTCCGGCCGGACGACCGCAACGCCGACCGGATGGTGTTCCGGCAGGACGTCTGCGCCCACCTCCGCATCCTCACCGGCCGCTGCCTGGTCGGCGAGGACGACATCGTCGTCGGGACGGCGACGGCCCGGCGTCTCGGTCTGACCGCGGGCGACCAGGTCTCCCTGAGGTTCGCGGCGTACGTCGAGATGCCGCGGCCGCAGTGGGTGCCGGACGGTGAACCCCGGCGGCTCGTCGTCGCCGGCACCTACGAGGTCGACGACCCCGACGACGTGTACTGGGGCACCCACGGCTACTTCGCCACCCTTCCCGGCGTGGGCGCCGCGGAGCCCGTCTTCACCGGTGCGACGACGTTCAACACGACGGACCACGGCCTGACCGACCTGTCCGTCGACGGGCTGGCCGGCCCCGGCGCGCTCGACCCCGACCGGCTCGGTGAGTTGCGGGCCGGTTTGCAGGGGCTGATCGACAAGGCCCGCGAGATCGGCCCCAGCCTGCAGGTCAACACCGCCATCCCGGCCCTGCTCGACCGCATCGACTCGGGCCGGGCGACGGCCCACCTGCTGGTGCCGGTGCTGGCCGTCCCGCTCGTGCTGCTCGCCTG
The DNA here is from genome assembly GCF_004362215.1 of Paractinoplanes brasiliensis. NCBI lineage: Bacteria > Bacillati > Actinomycetota > Actinomycetes > Micromonosporales > Micromonosporaceae > Paractinoplanes > Paractinoplanes brasiliensis. The sequence continues at coordinate 5,542,786 of NZ_SNWR01000001.1, forward strand.
CTTCAGCATCTTCCTGGCGGTCGGCTACGGCACCGAGGGCCGCCGGCCCGAGCTGGCGGTCGTCGCGTTGCGCGGCGCGCGCTGGTGGACCCGGTGGTGGCTGGCGATCGGCGAGAGCCTGGCGGCGATCGTGGTCGGCGCCGTGGCCGGTTGCCTGGCCGGGCAGCTGCTGGTCAACGCGGTGGCCGCGGCCCGGTTCCCCGGCGTCGGCATCGAGGAGGGCTGGGCCTCCCTGCGGTACGCGCCCTACGCCGCCCTGGCCGCGCTGGCCGCGGCCGTGCTGGCCCAGCGGCGCCAGCTCGTCAGCCCGGTGGTCACGCTGCTGCAGCGCCCGGTGACCGCCGGCCGCCACCGCGCGATCACGCTGGACGCCGTGATCGTGTTGCTCGCCGTCGTCTCCGTCGGGCAACTCGTGATCACCGACGGGTCCCTCACCGGCATCGGCCTGCTTGCCCCCGCCCTGGTCATGCTGGCGCTCGCTCTACTCGCCGGGCGGGCCCTGCTGCCGCTGGTCACCCGGTACGCCGCCGGGGCGCTTGCCGCCGGCCGGCTCGCTCCCGCGCTGGCCGGCTTCCAGCTCTCCCGCCGTCCCGGCGCCCAGCGGCTTTTCGCGCTGCTGGTCGCGACCGTGGCCGTGGCCGGGTACGCGACCTGCGCGATCGACGTGGCGGCCCGGGGCCGGGTCGTCCAGGCCGAGCTCGGTGTCGGCGCGACCCGCGTGCTCGAGGTGGAACCGGTGTACCGCAGCCGGCTGCTGCACGCGGTACGGCAGGTCGACCCGGAGGGCCGGTTCGCCATGGCGGCGGCCCGGCTGCGCAACAGCGACGGCCGTGAGCCGCTGGGCCTGGCCGTCGACTCGACCCGGCTGACCACCGTGCCGACCTGGCCCGACGACGCGCCACCGAGCGATGAGGTGGCCCGCGCGCTGCGCCCGGAGGCGCCCGCCGCGCCCACGATCGGCGGGCCTGATCTCAGCGTCAAGGCAACCGCGGCCGGCATCGTGAAGGGCAAGGAGTTGCGGCTCAACGTGTCCGTCTCGTCGCTGACCGGGCTCGGCGAGACCAAGGTCGCGCTGGGCGACCTGCGCCTGGGCGAGTCGGTCTACCGGCAGCGGGTCGACGCGTGCGAACAGGGCTGCCGCGTCAACGGTTTCCAGCTCCAGGTCAACGGCAACGTGGTCGGCGTGACCGGCGAGGTGACCATCGAGAGCGTGAGCGGCGGCTCCTCCGGGCTGACGGACGCGGGCCGATGGCGGATGGAGCGGCACGGCCGGATCAGCGCCACCCCCGAGGGCCTGCGCATCGAGGTCGACGAGCCCGGCGCGATGCCCGAGGGCGCCTGGGCGCAGCCGGTCGACACGCCCTACCCGTTGCCCGTGGGATACGCGGGGGGCCGCCCGCCCGGGAACGTGCTGACCGGTCTCGACGGCCGGACGATCGCGGTCACCGGGGTCGTCGGCCTGCCCGCCGTGCCGCGCCTGGGCGAGCACGCCAGCCTGGTCGACCTCGAGTACGCCGACCGGCTGGCCACCGACGCCACCCCGGCCCTGCTGCCCGAGATCTGGCTCAACGCCCGCGCGCCGGCGGACGTGGTCGACAGGTTGACCGCCCAGGGCCTGAAGATCCGCTCCGACACCCGGTCGGCCACGGTCCTCAGTCAGCTCGCCGAGCAGGGCCCGGCCCTTTCGCTCTGGTTCCACCTGCTCGCGGGCGGCCTCGCCGTGCTGCTCGGCGCCTTCGTCCTCGTGCTGGCGGCCGCGGTCGACCGGGCCCGCCGGGTCGAGGATCTCTCGGCGCTGCGCGTGCAGGGCCTGCGCCGCCCGACCATGAGCCGGGCCACGCTGTGGACCTATCCGGCGCTGGTCGGCATCGCCGCGGTGACCGGCATGCTGATCGCGCTGGCCGGGTGGGCGGCGACGGCGTGGGCGCTGCCGCTGGCCGGGGTCGACCCGGTCCAGCTGCCGTTGCCGTCCTGGCCCCGGGTGCTGCTCCTGGTCGGCGTGACGGTGCTCGTGCTCGTCGTGCTCGCCGCCGTGGCCCTGGCCACGGGCCGCGATCTCCGCCGTCGAATAACGCCTTCCTGAGGGGACCACTGCGTGAAGACACTCAGCGTCGTCGGGGCCGACCTCGCCTGGGACAGCGACCGTACGGTGCTGCGGGGCCTGTCGGTCGAGGCCCGCCCGGGGCAGATCCTGGCCGTCACCGGCACGTCCGGGGCCGGCAAGTCGACTCTGCTCAGCGCGATGGCCGGTCTGCTGCCCCCGGTCGCCGGCGAGGTGCTCGTGGACGGCGAGCGGCTCACCGGCCGCGACCAGGCCGTGAAACTCGGCGTCGTGCTGATCCCGCAGGACAACGGCCTCGCGGCGATCCTGACGGCGGCCGAGAACATCTCGGTCGCTGTCATCGCCACCGGCGGCACCGCGGCCGAGGCGCGCCGGCGCACTGCCGAGGCGCTCGAGCCGCTGGGGCTCTCCGGTCAGGCCAACCAGCTCATCGAGGAACTGTCGGGTGGGCAGCAGCAGCGCACGGCGATCGCCCGTGGGCTGGCCCTGCGGGGCGACATCCTGCTGGCCGACGAGATCACCAGCGAGCTCGACGCGGCCAACCGCCAGCGGGTCATGGAGCTGCTGCGAGCCGAAGCCACCCGCGGCGCCGCCGTCGTCTTCGCCACCCACGACCCGGAAGCCGCCGCCGCCTGCGACCGCGAGCTGCACCTGGGCGACGGCGAAGCCGTCTGGGTGCGTGCCTAGACGACGGTTTCGGTGCCGCCCGGGACGAGGGTGACCTCGCCGTCGAGGTGCTGCACGGTGAACAGCGTGCCCGGCGGGTACGAGCCGAGCACCTCGGGCGGCAGCTGCACGGTGCCGTCCCCCGCGACCACGGCGAAGTCCTGGCCGTCGCGGCCCTCGGCGCCCACGCGGCCGTCGCGGATGGTTACTGCTCGGCCGAGGCGGGCGCCCACCTCGTTGTCGTGCGTGACCACCACGATGGTGGTCTGGCGTTCGGCGTTGACCGTCTCCATGGCGGCCAGCACCTCGTCGCGGCCGGCTGTGTCCAGGCGGCTGGTGGGCTCGTCGACCAGCAGGAGGCCGGGGCCGGTGGCTATGCCGACGGCGAGCGCGGCGCGTTGACGGCCGCCGGGGGTCAGGTCGGCGAGGCGCTGACGGCCCTGGCCAGGCAGCCCGACCAGGTCGAGGATGCGGTCGGGGTCGTCGAGCGTGATGCCGCGGGTGTGCGCCGCACGGCGTTGTGCCAGCCAGATGTTGCGATGCAGGGACGCGTACGGGAGAAGGTTGCGGGCCGCGCCCTGCAGGACCACGCCGATCTCGGTGCCGCGAAGCCGGGAGATCTCGCCGTCGGAGAGCTTGCCCATGTCGTACGTGCCGATGTTGATCCGCCCCGCCGACGGCCGCATCAGACCGGCCAGCAGCGCGATCAGCGTCGACTTTCCCGACCCGGACGGCCCGACCAGCGCGATCGTCTCACCCGGGGCGATCGACAGGTCGACCCCGGCCAGGGCCACCACGTCGCCCGCCTCGGCCCGATAGATGTGCACCACGCGCCGGCAGGCGACAGCGAGTCCGTTCATCGTGCCAACCTAGCGTTCCCCGGGGCCGCGTTTCGTCCCCTCGGGCCCGGCATTTTAGGGTGAGGCACGTGCGTGACATCGCCGTTTTCTCCGGATCCGCCCATCCAGACCTTGCCGCCGAGATCTGCGACCACCTCGGGGTGCCGCTGCTTCCCACCCGTACGTCCCGGTTCGCCAACGACTGCATCGAGGTGCAGCTGCAGGCCAACTGCCGGGAACGGGACGTCTTCCTGATCCAGCCGCTGGTTCCGCCCGTACAGGAAAATCTTGTCGAACTGCTCTTCATGCTCGACGCGGCCCGGGGCGCCTCGGCGGGGCGCATCACGGTCGTCCTGCCGCATTACGCGTACGCGCGCAGTGACAAGAAGGACGCCCCACGCATCTCGATCGGGGGCCGCCTGGTCGCCGACCTGCTGACCACCGCTGGCGCCGACCGAGTGCTCGCCATGACGTTGCACTCGCCGCAGGTGCACGGCTTCTTCAACATCCCCGTCGACCACCTGCACGCGCTGCAGGAACTGGCCCGGCATTTCCGCGGGTACGACCTGAGCAACACGGTCGTCGTCTCGCCCGACCTGGGCAACGCCAAGGAGGCGGCCGCTTTCGCCCGGCTGCTCGGGGTCGGCGTCGCGGCCGGCGCCAAGCAGCGGTTCGCGGACGACAAGGTCGTGATCAGCACGATCATCGGTGAGGTGGCCGACCGCGACGTCATCGTGCTCGACGACGAGATCGCCAAGGGCAGCACCGTGTTCGAGCTGCTCGACCGGCTGCGGGAGCGCAACGTCCGCAGCGTACGGGTGGCCTGCACACACGGGTTGTTCGCGGCGAACGCGGTGCAGCGGCTCTCGGAGGAGAAGGAGATCGAGGAGATCGTCTGCACGAACACGGTGCCGGTTCCGGCCGGTGGACGCACCGACAAGCTGACGATTCTGTCGGTGGCGCCCGCGCTGGCCGAGGCGATGCGCCGCATCCACAACGGCGAGTCCGTCAGCGCCCTGTTCGCATGAGGGTGCTCGACGCGCTCCTGGCCATGCAGCGGCAGAGCTGGGAACAGGGTGTCGCCTCCCAGGCCGCGCTGGATCTGGGGCGCGACGACCTGGCCCGGCTGATGGCCGAGTCGGCGGTGGCCCGGCAGGCCCCGGACGGTCGTCTGGGCGGCCCCGACGACAACCTGGTCAACGGGGCGGCGTGCGGGGAGGCGGTCGTACGGGCCGGTTTCGCCGGCGCCGCCCGGCGGCAGTTGACGTGGCTGCTGTCCGAGGCCCCGCGCGCCACGGACGGCACTCTTTTCCACGTACGGGCGGAGGTGTGGGCCGACAGCATCTACATGGTGCTGCCGTTCCTGGCGTGCTCGGGCGAGCTGAAGGAGGTCGTGCGCCAGGTCCGTGGGCATCGGCGGGTGCTGTGCCGGGACGGCGTCTACTCCGCTGCCGATCCGGGGCGGCCGCAGCGCTGGGGCGGCGGGAACGGCTGGGTGGTGGCGGGCATTGCCCGAGCCGTACGGCTGGCGCCCGAGCTGTTGGCGACCGAGCTGCCGGGGCATGCCCGGGAGGTGCTGGACGCGTGCCTGAGGTTTCGCCGCGACGACGGGTTGTTCCACGACGTGCTGGACGATCCGTCGACGTTCCGTGAGACCAACGCCGCGCAGATGTTCGCGTACGCGGCCCTGACCGGGGTTCACGACGGGTGGTTGCCGGCGTCGTACGAGGGTGTGGGTCGTTCGCTGCTGGCCGCGGCCGCGCGCGAGGTGGACGCGTACGGGCTGGTGCGGGGTGCTTGTGGTGCTCCCACGTTCGACCGGGCGGGAACCTCGGCCGAGGCGCAGGCCTTTCACCTGGTGGCGACCGTGGCCGCCGGGAAACTGTAGTGCGGGGCTTTTGATACGGGGGACGGGGAGGGCAGACACACCGTCCCCCGCAGCCCTGTTGTTTTGATCCGCCGGTCGTTGCCGTGCTCCTTTCGCCGGGTTCACCGTTCGGTTGGGAGCGCTCCCAAGCCGACTTTAACGGCTTGCCCGGCGTGGCGCCAGAGGCAGTTTCGTCAGGTGGTGGCGGTGCACGTAACGGTCGGCGTCGATGCCGTCCCCGAGCCGATGAAGCCGAAGCTCGTCGAACCGGACGCCGCCAGAGCGCCGTTGTACGTGGCGTTCGTGGCGACCAGCGACGAGCCGCTCGCGGTGACTGTCGAGTTCCACGACTGCTGCACCGTCTGCGAGCTGCCGTACGACAGCGTCACCCGCCAGCCCTTGATGGCGGCCGAACCCGCTGTCACCTTCACCTCGGCCTGGTAGCCGCCGGACCACTGGCTGCTCAGCGCGTACGACGCCGAGCACGCGCCGGTCGCGGGCGGGGTCGACGTCGGGGGAGTCGTGGGCGGGGTGGTCGGGGGCGTCGTCGGAGGCGTGGTCGGCGGGGTCGTGGGCGGCGTGGTCGGCGGGGTGGTCGTCGTGCCGCCGAAATTCACGTCGCTGCAGAAGTAGTACGACTGGTCGGCGTGGCTGGCCTGCCAGATCGTGTAGACGACGGCCCGCCCGCTGCGGCCCGACAACGACACCGGCACGTCGATCTCGACGCCGTCGGCGCGCTGGGTCCACTGCGCGGCCGGGGTGTTGCCGATCTCGGACACCCTGGTCAGGTCCGACCACTTCAGGGCCTGGGTGACCGGGTTGAACCCGGGCTTGGTCACGTACACCCAGATGTAGTCGGCGCCGTGCCGCGCCCCGTCGAACAGCTTGACGTTGAAGCTGTTGCCGACGTTGGTGGCCTTCCAGTCGCCGACGGTGTCCATGGCGTTGTAGCGGCCGTTCTCGGTGCGGCCGCCGCTGCACAGCTGGCCGTCCGGGATGGCGCCCTGGTGGTTGCCGGCCACCTGCTCGCGGAACAGGCCGTTCCAGTTCCACATGGCGTTCGGGTTGGCCTGCCAGGCCTGCCAGCACATCGGGTCCTCGGTGGCCATGGCGGGATCCTGGAACTTGCTGCCCCAGCGCTCGTAACAGCCGTAGTTGCGCGAAGCCGGGCCGGTGATGTTGCCGTGCGCATTGGCCGGCGAGGTGGGGGCGAAGAGAACGGTCAGGCCGGCGAGGAGGACGCCGGCGGCCGCGCTGAAGATGGCTCTGCGTTTCATGAGGGCATGTGCTCCGCATGGTTGGTGGCCCGGTGGACAGGCCAAAGGGGGACCGTCGGGAGCTGCCCTCAACTCCCGTAACAAGAACACCGGCGGGGTGCCGTAACACGGTCGCACAGAATCCATGAATGTCAATAACTCGTTTCGCGCCGGGGCGGCGCATCGGCCGAAAGGCGTAGGACGGCAGGGTGCCACTACTGCGAGGGGTGTAGGCAAGTTACTGCGCTGGGCCGATGCGTGCGGGCCGCCCGCGGAGAAGGCTGATCACCATGATTCCTGCCTGGTCCGTCGTCGTCGCGGTGGCGCTGTGTGTGGTGTCGGCCGTGGCCTACGCGGCCGGGGCCCTGCTGCAACAGCAGGCAGCCGCCGGGCCGGTGCTGCGCAACCCGCGCTGGTGGCTGGGCATGACCAGCAACGGCCTCGGGGCGCTGCTGCACGTCGTGGCCCTGCGCTACGGTTCGCTGACCCTCGTCCAGGCGCTCGGGGCGCTCACGCTGGTGGCCGCGGTTCCGCTGGCCGCCGCCGTGGCCCGCCGCTCCGTGACCCGGGCCGAGCTCACCGGCACGGCGCTCACCACGGGCGCGCTGGTTGCGCTCGTCGCCGTCAGCGGCTCTTCGAGCCAGGCCCTCTCGATGCGCGAAGGCTTCGCCGTGGCGCTCGCCGCCGGCGCGATCATGGCTTGGGCCGCGCTGAGTCCGCGGCTGCCCGGTCTGGGCGCGGCCGCCGTGGGTGGCATGGGCTTCGGCGTGGCGTCGGCTCTGACCCAGGCCATCACCCTGCGCCTCGATTCCGGCGCGGCGGCCGTCGGCGCGGGGATGGCCGCCGTGGTGGCCCTCAACGTCGCCGCCGTCTGGTTCACCCAGCGTTCCTACCGGACGGGCTTGGCTGCCCCGTTGGCCGTCGGCACCGTCGCCAACCCGGTGACAGCCGCCCTCATCGGCATAACCCTGCTCCAGCAACGCTTCTCCGGCGGCGCGGCCGGTGTCGTCGTCGTGCTGGCCTGCGCCGTGATCCTCACCCTCGGCGTCTTCAAGCTGGCCGGAGCCCAAGCCCAGCCGGTTGTGCAGCAGGCTCGCCCGTCCAGGCGACGACTGCGGGGCCGCGGGGCGGTGGGGCCGTGCTCGCAGCGGGCGCGATCGGCCGGGCAGCCGGCGTCGTCTTCCCAGCCGCTGCGGGATCACCCGGCCGGTTCGCTCGAGCATGCGCACACTTCACCGGCCCGTGCCGCGCCGTCGCTCCCGGCTCGTGGCCCGCTGGTATCGGTCGGCGCACGGGCGGCGTGACCGGCACACTCGTGCGATGGATTCCCTGCATCACGCGGCCGAGCTGATCGCCGGAGCCGAGCGGCTCGTGGTCTTCACCGGGGCCGGCATGTCGGCCGAGAGCGGCGTCCCCACGTTCCGCGACGCGCTGACCGGCCTGTGGTCCCGCTACGACGCCGAGGCGCTGGCCACGCCCGAGGCCTTCACCCGCGACCCGGCCCTGGTCTGGGGCTGGTACGAGTGGCGCCGCGAATTGGTCGAACGCGTCCATCCCCATGCCGGCCACTTCGCGGTCGCCCGTGTGAACTGCGCCGTGATCACGCAGAACGTCGACGACCTGCACGAGCGGGCCGGCTCACCCCACCCGATCCACCTGCACGGCAGCCTGTTCACCCCACGCTGCTCAGCCTGCGGCATGCCCTTCGGCGTCGCTGCCCAGGCCGCCCCCGTTCGCCCGGCCGAGATGCCCGTCACCCGCGCGACCACTGACCGCCCGCCTGTGCCTCTTTCCGAGCACCGGGAAAATGCCGAAAACTCGTGCAGTCGAGAGGAGTTGACCGGCGCGGGCGCTGCGGACTTCACCGCCGGCGCCACGCAGCTTGCCGCGGGTACCGCGGAGACTGCTACGGGCTCGCTGTTGCGGGAGGGGCCGCGGACGCCGCCTGCTTGTGGGGGCTGTGGGGAGCCCGTACGGCCGGGGGTTGTCTGGTTCGGTGAGGCACTGCCCCGGGACGCTCTTGAGCAAGCAGTTGAAGCCGCGGCCAACGCCGATGTGCTGATCACCGTGGGCACCGCGGGCGTGGTCCACCCGGCGGCCGAGATCCCGCAGGTGACGGCGAAGCTGGGCGGCACCGTGATTCAGGTCAATCCGCGGCCCACCCCGCTCGACGGTGTCTGTGCGCTCAACCTGCGGGGCACCGCCGCGGAGGTGCTCCCGAAGATCATCAGATGAATGGTTGCAAACCTGGCGAACCGGCACCACGCACCCCGTGAGACACGGATCATGTCGTCATGGGTGTCATGGCTTACCCCCTCCGGTACGCGCTTGCCGATCTCGCCCTGGCTCTCAGCCGGGTCTCCAACGATCCGGCCGCGGTGCAGTCCACGGCCGCCCGCGCCGCCGCCGACATGATCGGTGACGGCGCGGGCGTTCAGTTGCTGCGCGACGACGGCCGCTACGACTCGATCACCTACCACCACATCAACGACGAGCGGTCGGCGTCGATGTCGCGGGTGCTCGACCACGTCGACCAGCTCCCCGACGACGAATTCTCGACCGCGCTGGCGGCCAGCCGGCGGCCCATCGTGCTGGCCGGCGACGGGGTCGAACCGCTGGCGGGCGAGGAACACGAGATCCACTCGGCCGTTCTGTGCCCGGTGATCGTCGACAACACGTACGCGGGTTATCTGGTTCTGACCCGGGAGGCGCCCGGCTCGTTCTATTCGGCGGCCGAGGTCGAACTGGCCCGCGACATCGCCGGTGAGCTGGCCCTCGCCTGTTCCAGCGCCCGGGCCCTGGAACGCCTGCGCGCTGCCGAGGAGCGGTACCGCCGGGTCCTTGAGACGATCCCCGAGGGTGTTCTGCAGCTCGACGTGGACGGCGTGGTCACGTACGCGAACGAACCGATCGGCGTGGTGCTCGGGATGCCGCGTTCCCAGCTCGTCGGCGTCTCGCTGCGGGGTTTCCTCAACGACCAGGGCCAGAAGGAGCTGGACCGCCGCATCAGCGAGTGCCGCGAGGGCCGCTCCACCGTCGGCGGCACCCGGCTGATGCGCGCGGACGGCTCGCAGCGCACCGTCCGGATGAGCATGATGCCGCTGACCGACGACCACGGGGCGTTCAGCGGCGTGGTCTGCATGGTCACCGACACCACCGACCACATCGACGCCCGCGGGCTGAAGCGGCAGCTCGACCATCTGCGCCGGCTCGACAGCCTGGGCCAGCTGATCGGCGGCATCTCGCACGACTTCAACAACCTGCTGACAGTGGTGGGCGGCTCGGCCGAGATGATCTCGTCGTCGGCCGAGAAGGGCAGCCAGCACCACAAGCTGGCCACCGACATCCTCGACGCGGTCAGCACCGGCCGTTCGCTCACCCATCAGCTGCTCGCGTTCGGCCGCAGCGACGGCAACCGGCCCGAGATCATCCCGATTCCCGACCTGCTCACCGACGTGCAGAGCCTGTTCTCCCGTACGCTCGGCGAGCACATCGGCCTCGACCTGGCGTTCGGCCCCGACGTGTGGGCCGTGCGCGCCGAACGCGGCCCGCTGGAACAGGCGCTGGTCAACCTGGCCGCGAACGCCCGCGACGCGATGCTGCACGGCGGCATGCTGCGGGTGGCCGCGATGAACGAGGTCGTCGAGGCCGGCCGGGGCCCTGAGGGGGTGCCACCGGGCAAGCTGGTGCACATCGTCATCACCGACACCGGCGTGGGCATGAGCGCCGAGGTGCGGCAGCGCGCGCTGGAGCCGTTCTTCACCACCCGTCCGACGGCCGCGGGGCTGGGCCTGGCCACCACCGCGGGCATCGTGCAGGGGCTGGGCGGCCACATCGAGCTGGAATCGGAGCCTCGCATGGGCACGACGGTCCACCTCTATCTGCCCGCCGCCGAGGAGAGGACGGCCGCCGCCACCGGACGTCAGGGCGCGCCCGCGGTGATCGGCCGGGTCCTCATCGTCGAGGACCAGCCCGAGGTGGCCCAGCTCGTGCAGCGGCTGATCGAGCCGGCCGGGTACGCCATCACGGTCGCCACCGACGCGCTGCAGGCCGTGACCCAGGTGTCCGCGGGTCAGCACCCCGACCTGCTGATCACCGACGTGGTGATGCCGACGATGACCGGCCCCGAGCTGGCCAACGCGCTGCGCACCCACCGGCCCGACCTGCCCGTGCTGTTCATGTCGGGTTACACGGCGGCGTCGCTCGGCCCGCAGCTGCACCTGGACGACAACAGCATGCTGATCGAGAAGCCGTTCACCCGGTCGACGCTGCTGGGCGCGATCCGGACCCTGTGCGGCCCGCAACCGTCGCCGGCTTCGGCAGCGGCCGGAAACGCCTCAGCGGGAAGCGCGGCGGCGGGAAGTGCCTCTGCTGCTTCGAACGAGGGCGCCACCGCCAAGTAACGGGGATCTTGTGACTCCGGACCGAAGGTGCGAAACCGAGCGCGAGGGCTTGCCAATCGATCCGGACAAAAAGCAGTATTCCGGGGCACTGTCCGCTTCGGAAGGACCTTCGAGTGACCCAGGATCGCACGTCGGAACGGTCGAGCGTCGGAGTACGCGCCGAGACGTACGGCACGTCGACCATGGACTTGAGCGGGCGGTGCGTCGGCAGCTCGTACGTGCTCCAACGCCCCATCGGGCAGGGCGCGACGGGCACGGTGTGGGAGGCGCTGGATCGGACCTCGGGTCAGTCGGTGGCGGTGAAGCTGCTGCACGAGAGCCTGCTGCGGCAGCCCAAGCTGGTGACCCGGTTCGTGCAGGAGCGCACGATCCTGCGGATGCTGCGGCACCGCAACGTGGTGCGCGTGCGTGACCTGTTCAGCGTCGGCGAGACCATCGGCCTGGTGATGGACCTGGTCAGCGGCGGCAGCCTGCGTGACCTGCTGCGCGAGCAGCAGCCCGTGCCCGCGGGGGAGGCGGCCCGGCTCGCCGCCCAGGTGGCCGGCGCGCTGGCCGAGGCGCACGACCTGGGCGTGGTGCACCGTGACGTCAAACCCGACAACATCCTGCTGGCGATCACGGACGGCCGCCCCGACACCCGGCTCACCGACTTCGGCGTGGCCCGCATCCTCAACACGCCGAGCATGACCACGCCCAACGCCGTCGTCGGCACCCCGCACTACATGTCACCCGAGGCGTTCCACGGCGCCACGGCCAGTCCCGCGACCGACGTGTACGCGCTCGGCGTGCTCCTCTACGAGCTGGTCAGCGGCCACCCGCCGTACCTGAGCGACTCGATTCCCGACCTCATGCGCCGGCACCTCGAGGGCAGCCCCGTACGCCGTCCCGGCATCCCCGCCCCGATCTGGGACGTGATCATGGCGTGCATGGAGCAGAAGCCCCGCCTGCGCCCCACCGCCGCCGAACTCGTGGCTGACCTCTCGGACGCCGCCCGCCGTTTCGCCGACATCCCGGCCCTGCCCGCACCCTCGTACGAGTCACTGCTCGACCAGCCGTCCCGCCGCCCCGAGCCGATCCTGCAACCCGCGATCGAGCCCGTACGCTCCGGGCCCCTGCTGCCTCCCCCACCCGCCTCGATCGTCCCCGCCCCGCGTCGCCCGTCCCCGTCCCGCCGCAACGCCGCCCCCGCCTGGCGCTGGGCCCTGACCGCCACCGCGGGCGCGTTGGTCGCCGTCACCGCCTGGAACCTGGGCCGAGCCGACGACGGCCCCCGCGACCTGGCCGCCCCGCAGGTGGTGGCCGCCGGGCCCTCCACGGTCGCCCGCACCGAGCCCCCAGCCGCTCCCGGCCCGTCGGCCGCCCCACCCGGTCGTCCCGCCGCCCGTTCGCTCGCCGGCGGCCGTGCCCGCCCACTCGCCCCGCCCTCGCCCGTCGCGTCCGCCCGCGCAGAACCCGGCCCCCAACCGGGCAGCGCCGATGAACCCCGCAGCGCCGACGAACCCGGCAACACCAAGCCGAAACCCCGGCCGAGGCCGACCCGGTCGCAGCAGACCGAGGCCCGCCCGTACGGCCCGTGGGAGTGCAACCAGAGTTTCGCGGTCGACATGGCCAGCCGTACCGGCCTCATCGCCAAGCCCTGCCGCATGACCGGCCGTGACATCCGTTACCAGGCATCGCTGACCGGCGCCCCGGGCGCGCGGGGCCGCATGACGGTGGCCCTGCGCGACAACAGCACCGGCCGATCCGTGGGCCACCCGGAAACCTGCGACAACCTCGTCTTCGAGGGCGACCGCCTGGCCACCCGCAGCTGCGGCCCGGCCGCCGCCAAACCGGCACGGGGCCGCTCGTACGCCGTGGTCGTGTCCTTCACCTACGAACGCGAGGGCCGAACCATCCAGGGCGAGTCCAGGGGCGCCACCTTCACCTGGTGACGGCCCACCCGCACAGGCGGAAATACGGTGGAGGGGTTCTGCGTTCTGGCCTACCGTGATCACCATGTTCGCGCTCGGTCTGCAGCTGCCCCTCGGGGCGGCTCCCGTGTGCGTTCCCGCCGCCGGCGGCGTCGATACGCGAATCTGACCCTTCCCCGAGCAGCAGCAGAACCGTAGGGGGAGGGTGGTTCGACCCTGCGCGGTTCTGGCGCGTCCTGCCTGGCAACACGGCGCGCACCCTTCCATTGCCCTTGCATCCAGTGAGGACTGAGAAAAACCATGGCCAAGAGCCAGTTCATCCGCAGCAAGCCGCACGTCAACATCGGCACGATGGGGCACGTCGACCACGGGAAGACGACCCTGACCGCCGCCATCACGAAGGTTCTCGCCGACCGCGACCCGGCCTCCAACCGGTACGTGGCGTTCGAGGGCATCGACAAGGCCCCGGAGGAGGCGGCCCGCGGCATCACCATCACCATCGCGCACGTCGAGTACGAGACGCCGAACCGGCACTACGCGCACGTCGACATGCCGGGCCACGCCGACTACGTGAAGAACATGATCACGGGCGCGGCTCAGGTCGACGGGGCGATCCTGGTCGTGTCGGCGCAGGACGGCTCGATGCCGCAGACCCGCGAGCACGTGCTGCTCGCCCAGCGGGTCGGCGTGCCGCACCTGGTGGTGGCGCTCAACAAGAGCGACGCCGTCGACGACCCGGAGCTGCTCGACCTGGTCGAGCTCGAGGTCCGGGAGCTGCTGAGCGAGTACGGGTTCCCCGGCGACGAGGTTCCCGTCGTACGGGTCAGCGCGCTCAAGGCCCTCGAGGGCGACCCACGGTGGGTGCAGTCGATCGTCGACCTGCTCGACGCGGTCGACGAGTACGTGCCGATCCCGCCGCGCGAGCTGGGGGAGCCGTTCCTGATGCCGATCGAGAACGTGCTCACGATCAGCGGCCGCGGCACCGTGGTCACCGGCAAGGTCGAGCGGGGCACGCTGCGCGTCGGCGACCCGGTCGAGGTCGTCGGGCTCGGGCCGACAGTCGCCTCGGTGGCGACCGGGCTCGAGACCTTCGGCAAGTCGCTCGAGACGGCCGAGGCCGGCGACAACGCGGCGATCCTGCTGCGCGGCATCAAGCGTGAGCAGGTGCAGCGCGGTCAGGTCGTGGCGATCCCGGGTTCGGTGACGCCGCACCAGAAGTTCGAGGCGCGGATGTACGCGTTGACGAAGGAGGAGGGTGGCCGGCACACGCCGTTCGAGGCGAACTACCGGCCGCAGTTCTACTTCCACACCACCGACGTGTCCGGCGGGCTGGACCTCGGCGACCGTGACCTGGTGATGCCGGGTGACACGCTCGACAAGGTCACGGTGACGCTGGGCAAGCCGGTCGCGCTCGAGGTGGGCGCCGGTTTCGCCGTACGCGAGGGCAACCGCACGGTCGCCGCGGGCACGGTCACGGCGCTGCTCGACTGAGGTCCCCGGGGTGGCCGGCTCTCACGGCCGGTCACCCCGGTTGTCGTTGAAGAGCAACGGCCGGCGGCCTTGGTTGTCGTTGAAGAGCACCAGGGCAAGCAGCAGCAGCGGGATCACCGCGGTCATCGTGGCGGCCAGCCCGATCTGCCCGGCCGGTGCTGGGCTTCGACCGGATCTGTCCGCACCGCGTTCTCGCTGACCACGTCGAAGTGATCGACGACCAGCCGATCAGCACGCGGGGCCTCCCGGTCGAAGACGTGGCTCATGTCTCCGACGAACGGCGGACCCCCGATCCGGACAGAGGCGCGATCTACAGTTGCGGCGTGATGTTGCCGCTGCCCGAGGGCGAGTTCGACGCGTACCTGTTCGACTGCGACGGCACCATCGCCGACTCGATGCCGGTGCACCATCTGGCCTGGCGGCGCGCGCTGGCGGAATACGGCGCGGAGTTCGGCGAGGAGCTGTTCTATGCCTGGGGCGGCCGCACACCCGCCTCGGTGATCGCGGATCTGAACGCACAGCAGGGGCTGGCCATGCCGGTCGACGTCGTGGACGCGCGCCGCGAGCGGTTCTTCCAGGAGCTGCTGCCCTCGGTGCGCGCGGTTCCCGAAGTTCTGGAGCACATTCTTTCCGCGTACGGGGAAGTGCCTTTCGCCGTCGTGTCGGGCAGCAGCCGCGAATCGGTGACCGCCTCGCTGACCGCTCTGGGGCTTCTCGACCGGTTCGAGGTGATGGTGTGCGCGGGCGACTACACGAACGGCAAACCGGATCCGGAGTGTTTCCTGACCGCGGCTTCTTTGCTGCGGGTTGCGCCTTCGCGGTGTGTCGTCTTCGAGGACACCGATTACGGCATGCAGGCGGCGGCCGCGGCGGGGATGGCCGCGGTGCGGGTGCCGCCACCGTGGCAGCGGCACCCGTCCGGGGTCAGCTCGTCCGGAGGCGTCGGCTGAGCCATCGCGTGGCTCACACCCCACTTGGAGGTCAGCAGCACCGCCCGCGCCGCCTCCGGCTGATCGTCAGTTGAGCAGGACCGTCGGCGTTGCGGGTGGCGTCGGTTGAGTTGGGTTGTTGGTGTTGCGGGTGGCGTCAGTTGAGCTGGGCTGTTGTTGCGGGTGGCGTCGGTTGAGCTGGGCTGTTGGCGTTGCGGGTGGCGTCAGCTGAGCTGGGCCGTGAGCTGAGCTGGGCCGTCAGCGTGGCCGGCTGGGTCAGCTCAGCGTGAGGTAATCGAGGTTGAAGCCGCCGGTCTCGCAATACACCGTGAGCAGTTGGTCCCCGGCGGCGAGCGTCACCGGCACGTGCACCGACTGGTAGGTGGCCCAGCCACCCGTGTCCGGCACCGAGACGGTAGCCAGCTTTGTGCCGGCGGCGTCGCGGAAGGAGATCGCGTCGGTGACCGCCGCGCCGGTGCCGTTGGCGACGCGCAGTTCCAGGTCGTACGTCCCGGCCCGCGCGACGTCGACGCGGTAGCTGAGCCAGTTGCCGGCGGCGGTCCAGCCGATGTTCCTGCCCCCGCTGGCGCCCGCGTTGCTCTCGACGAAGTTCGCCCCGCCCTCGGTCCACCCGTGCTGCTCGGCATACGACTCGGCTTCCACCCGTACGCCGATGGGGGCGCCCTTGGGTCGGACGGTGACCTCGACCGTGACCGTGTCGCGCGACGCGCCGTCGGTGACGTGGAAGGTCAGCCGCTGGACACCCGCAGTTGCCGGGTTGAGCGTCACCACACCTGTGGACGCGTCCACGGACACGCCTGTGGACAACTCCGTCGCGTAGTAGGCGAGGTGGTCGCGGTCACGGTCGGTGGCCTGCAGCCGGAACTGGGTGGTGGCGTACTGGTCGACCGTCAGCGGCGGGACGCTGCGCAGGACGGGCGCGTGGTCTCGGCGAGGGACGTCGGCCTTCCACTGGTAGGTGGCGAAGGCATGGGCCGGCACGGTCACGATCTGCGTTCCCCCGCCCGGCCCCTGTGCGTTCCCGCCCAGAACAATTCGGATATTCCGGGTTTGGTCTGTCGAGTTGGCAAGGATCGCGGTGAACTTGCTGCCGTCGCGGTAGACGACGTTGCTCACCCCGGCGGCCGGCGCGCTCGACTCGACGCGTACGTCGTGCGGGGTCAGGTAGCGCGCGAACTGGCCGAGCGGGTAGAGCTCATCCCGTACGGAGAAGGTCTTGGTCTCGGTGTTGACCTTGACGAGGCGATCGGGCCACTTGGTGGTGCGGCCGACCTCCTCCCAGTCCACGTTGTTGTCGCGCTTGTCGGTCCAGTGCAGGGTGCCGCCGGTCTGGTCGGTGGCCTGCGCCCACAGCGTGTAACTGCCGGCGTTCAACCGGAAGTAGCTGAGCACCGTGGCCGGGTTGAGGTCGCTCGTCTCGGTCATGTGGACGGGCTTGCCGAACTGTTGATAAGCGTCCCGCATGACCGCCGGGTCACCCCAGTACGGGTGGAACGCGATCGCGTCGGCCGCCTTGCGCGTGGCCGGGTCGTTGAAGATCCGGTAGTAGTTCTTGGTGGTCGTGCTGTTCGGGTCGCGCCAGTCCCAGAAGTTGAAGTCGTGCACGTAGAGCTGGGTCTTCAGCCGGTTCTTGGCGAACTCCCGCTTGATCGCGACGCTCAGCTTCTGCTGCTGCTCGACGCTGATGTCCATGGCGGGATAGACGACGTCCATGCCCGGCTCGTTGAGCAAGGTGATCGCGTCAACGTTGATTCCATGTTGACGCATTGACTGGATGTACTTGACGTAATAGCGGGCCAGCACGTCAATGCAGTCATCGCGGAGCTTGCCGACCTGGTAGTGCTCGGTCGTGCTGCCCGGCTTGAGGGCGACCTCGCCGGTGAACCGGTTGTTGGTCTTCATCCAGGCCGGCGCGCTCCAGGCCGAGGCGAAGAAGGTGGCCTGCGGGTTGTGCTTCTGGATCAGCTTGATCGTGTCGACCATGTGCAGGTCGATGTCGCGCTGAATCGAGAAGTACTTGAGCTCGAAGTCCTCGGTGACGCCGGGCGGCAACTCGTCGTACGACCAGAACGGCAGGTGCTCGATCAGGTCGGGGCTGCCGATGGTGAGCCGGAACCGGTCGAACCCGGCGCCGTGGCGAGGGTCGACCAGCAGCTTGACCGCCTTCTCACGCTCGGCCGGCGTCAGTTTCCACAGGTTCGACACGCTGGTCTCATCGATCGAGAACCCGATGCCGCTGTACTGCTGCCGCTCCTGCGAAGGGTCCACCACCACGGTCGTGTCGACCTTCGCGCCCGGCGCCGTCTTGGGCAGCGGCACCCAGGCGTTCGCCGCACCCGTCGAGTACGAGCCGGTCACCCACGGTTTCGCCCCGCTGTTCCCGCGCGCTTGGCCGCCGCTGTTCTCGCCCGCTTGTTCCCCGCTGTTCCCACGTGCTTGTTCCCGGCTGGTTGCTCGCGGTTCCGCCTCGCCGGTCAACCGTGGCTGCGCTCCGGCGGGGGTGGGCGCGGCGGCCAGGAACATCATCGCCGTCGATGCGACGGCGAGCACCGCGGTCATGGATCGCTTCACCAAGGTCTCCCCAAGAGATAGATCATCTGCTATCTGCCAGGAGAGTTTATTAACCTCTTTAACTAACCCGCAACACCCGCGAAACGCCGGATTGAGGCCGCCTCGGGGCCATCCTGAGCCGCCCGTCCAACGCCGTCGCCAGCCGTTCGAGCACCGGCAGGGTAGGAACTGTTCCGCCGGCCTCGAACCGGGCAACCGCGGACCGCATCATCGATGCCCGTCAGAGGCAGTCGTCCATGGGGTGGTCCAGTTCGGCCATTACTTCGGTCAGCTGGGTTCGGGCTCTTGTGAGTTCGGCGATCTGAGCGTCGATGCGTTCGCGTTCGGCGGCCAGGCGGGATTGGGCCACCTGCGGGGTGATGCCGGCGCGAGGGCAGGGGAGCAGCTCGGCGATGGTGCGGCTGGACAGGTTGGCGGCGTACAGGCGCTGGATGAGTTTGACCCTGTCGATCGCCGGCTCCGTATAGCGGCGCTGGCCGGTGGAGGTGCGCTCGGCGGGGAGGAGGTTCTGCTGCTCGTAGTAGCGCAGCGAACGCGTGCTCACGCCCGCTCGGGCGGCCAGTTCACCGATACGCAAAGTGACCACCGCCACAGATCGTTGTTCTTGTCACTGGTGTCAAGTTCTAGCGTACCGGCATGCACATTTCAGGAGCGATTGCCCTGGTCACGGGGGCAAACCGCGGCCTCGGCCGCCAATTCGCCACGCAACTGCTCGAGCGCGGCGCCACCAAGGTCTACGCCACGGCGCGCCGGCCCGAACTCGTCGACACCCCCGGTGTCGAGGTCTTGCCGCTGGACATCACCGACCCCGCCTCCGTCGCTGCGGCCGTTGCGGCTGCCGGCGACGTCAACCTGCTCGTGAACAACGCCGGCGCGGCTCTCGGTGCCGGCCTGGTCACGGGTGACCTCGACCAACTCCATCGCGAGATGGACACCAACTACTGGGGAACCCTCTCGATGATCCGGGCGTTCGCGCCGCAACTGGCCGGGGGCGCGATCCTCAACGTGCTCTCCGTGCTGTCGTGGATCGGGTTCCAGGGATCCGGCGGGTACGCGGCGTCGAAGTCGGCGCAGTGGGCCCTGACCAACGGCGTACGTCTGGAGCTGGCCGACCAGGGGACGCAGGTCACCGGACTGCACCTGGGGGCCGCCGACACCGACATGACGGCGGGTTACGACGTGCCGAAGGCTCACCCCGCGGTGATCGTCAAGGCGGGGCTGGACGGGCTCGAGGCAGGCCACTGGGAGGTCCTCGCAGACGAGTGGTCCCGCGTCGCGAAGGCCGGTCTCTCGGGCGACCCCCGTGCGTACTACAGCGACCCGTACGACCTGCTGCGGTCCTGAGGAGGACGGACGGTGAGCAGGGCTTAGCCGTCCGTCGATCCGCGAAGCCTCGACACGCCCGCCGAGAAAATCTGGTTCCGAAAAACTAGACTTTCTCGGTGGGGGCGGGTAACGTTGCCTCCGTTGACAGCAGAAATCGGTAGAAACGCCGACAAGCTGGTCGAGGCGTCAAGCAGGGCCCGGATCACTCCGTGGCTCGCCCGGCCACCGCGGTGGAAAGGCATCACCGTGAGCAAGGTAAGAGGTAAGGCACCACAAGACCTTGACGTAATTCCAGGTCAGGGCAAAACGCAGGCGAGGCCGAGGCACGTTCGGGGCTTCGCCTGATGCAGGAAAGACCTGCCGCACGCGGTGGGGCCATGAAGTCGCGTGGGCTCCGGCGCCGGCGGGATGCAGTGACAGGAAACAAAAGCAGAGGAAAGGGAGGGCTGAACGCCGTTGGATCGCCCGCCGTCAGGATGCAATCCCGGTTCTGCGGTGGACACCGTAGTCTCACCGATTGTGAGGTGGTCTCCGGTCACGCTTATGCGATCCTCGCACCCGCTGAAACTGGCGCGGTGCGGAAAAGAGAACCCGACCATGGTGTCGGTAGATGGTGTATTCAACCTGTAATCCCGGGCCCCGGCGCTTCCGCGCCGGGGCCCTCGTCCCGTTCGCAGAGAGGTATTTATGGCCCCATCCGACGACATGCTTGATGACGACGATTATCCCGCCTACACGATGGGCCGCGCTGCCGAGATCGTGGGCGCGTCACAGGACTTCCTGCGCCGGCTCGACGAGGCGAAACTGATCGCCCCGTTCCGCTCCGCCGGTGGGCACCGCCGTTACTCCCGCTATCAGCTGCGCCTGGCCGTGCGGGCCCGCGAGATGGTCGATCAGGGCACCGCCCTCGACGCGGCGTGCCGGATAATCATCCTCGAAGACCAGCTCGAAGAAGCTCTCCGGCACAACCGGGAACTCCAGAAAGGCCAGGAGGCCGGCGCCGTCTGAAGCAACGATTTGTAGACCTTCCCCCAAAGCCTTACGGTCCTTCTCCACCACGAGAGGGGCCGTTTCGCGTATCCGAACCCATCGACGCCGATCAGCGGCCATGATTTCGCCGATGGGGGTGGCCGGTCCGGGGTGGGTGGTTCGACTTGAGGGATCAGCGGCGGGTGGTCAGGGGCTGAATCGCGCAGAGGCGGTGGCCCGGGACTTCGGCGTCAGCGGTCGGGGTCGTGGTCGCGGTCGCGCAGGGTGGCCGCCAGGGACTTCAGGAAGTCGGGATTGTCGTCGGGGGCGACGAAGGCCGGCCGCGGCCGTAGCGGGACGGGGGCGACCGGGCGGCCCTTGACGAACCAGGCAATCGCGCCGAACGGGCTGATCAGCAGGATCGCGAACATCCAGGCGGCCCACGGCGCGGTGCGGATGGCGCTCTCGTCGGCTCGGAGACAGTCGACCAAGGCGATCATCACCAGGGCGACATCGAGCATCAGCAGCAGAGCGATCACCTGGGCCATGGGCAAGACAATGCCGCTCGCCGGCTCGATCCAGCGGTCCCGGACGGGTGCGGTCAAGTCACATTCGTCCGGAACCCATGGCTGGCTTCTGCGGTCCCGGGTGGGGCGCGGACGACTCACGCCCGCCCGGGACCACCGGATCGATTCAGTGGTTCCAGGCGGGCGCGAGCGGGTCACCCCCGTACGGGGAAAGGGTTACAGCGCGCTGACGAGGGCGGGTAGGTAGCCGTTGGTGTAGCCGTTGAGGTTGGGGTGGAAGGAGTTCTGCGGGGGCACCACGGTGAGGCCGTGCAGGTAGGGGCTCGACGAGCAGATGCCGTGTCCGGCGAACTCGTCGCGCACATCGGAGAACGTGAAGCCGGCCGCGGCGACCCGGGCGGCGATCACCTGGTTGAGGACCTGGGCGCCCTCGTTGAGGACCCGCCGTTTGGCCAGGCTCATCCCGACGATGCCGCACGAGGACGACGACGTGTCGAACAGCGCGGGGTAGCCGAGGACGATCACTCGCGCGTCCGGGGCCTTGCGCTTGATGGCCGCGTACGTGGCGTCGAGCTTGGCCGGCAGCGAGGACGTGATGTCCGTACGGGCCGCGTTGACCTTGGCCGCGCAGGCCGCGTCCGTGCCGAGTTGGCAGCCCAGCACGGTGGAGGCGAAGCCCGCGTCGTTGCCGCCGATCGTGATGGTGATCAGGTCGGCCGAGCGGCTGAGGAACGGGATCTGCAGGTCGAGCACGTCGCCGGTCTCGGCCCCGCTGCAGCTCAGGTCGGTGAACGATTTCGGGTTGCTGCGCGCCGCCCACTGCCCGGGGTAGCCCTGGGAGCTGCGGAAACACAGGATGCTCTGGCCGGGCGCGCCGACTCCCGAGGAGTAGGAGTCGCCGAGCGCGACGTAGTCGGTCGACGCGTAGCTCGCGGCCGCGGTGGCGGGGCTCGCGACGCCGAACGTCAACAGGGTGGCAGTGACCAGACAGGCGAGAAGGGATAGGCGTCTGCCCATGGGGTGGCCTCCGGTCCGGGTGGGAGAGGAAGCCGGAGCGCTCCGGTTACTGAACGGTAATTCAGGGCACTGATAAAAGACAGACGGTGACTTTCCCGTTACAGAGTAGTAACGTACGTCGATGTGACCTGCATCGATGTCTGACGGCGGCCGCGTTTTCACACGAGGGGCACAGCCGATCTTCAGGGTGTCCTCAGGCCTCGCGACTACGTTCCTCACATGGAAGAAGAACGGGCACGGCGGATAGTCGACACGCTACGAGCACGCAACGTCTTCGCCCATGTCAAGCTGCCTCAGGCCGGCATCACGCAGTACGGCATCCGCGTCGTGCTCCCCGACGGCCGCGAGGCGATCTGGGACAACGACGGCACGGCCGGTCTCGAGGCCCAGATCATGCGCAACGGCATCCTGGTCGGCTTCGTTCCCTCGATCCCCGAGTCCGAGAACTTCGGCGACGGCCAGATCATCGAGGCGATCGCCACCGCCGACTACGACCGCCCGGTCGGCCGGTCCAGCCCGTCACCCGCATCGCGCCCGGCGCCGAGCCGGACACCTGCCCCGGTGTCCCTCGCCCAGCGCCTGAGGAGCGGGTTCCGCAACTAGGAATCCGGGCTGATCAGTTCGATCAGACGGTCCAGCGCCACCGGCCACAACTCCGGCGTGAGGTTCGCGAGCAGCGTCTCGGCCAGCGCGTGAGCCACCATGTCGATCTGTTCTTGCACGTGGGGATCGAGGGGAGCGGGCGGCGCCGGCGGTTCGGGGGAAGGGGGTTCCTCCACCGCCGGCGCCGCGACGGCGACGGGTTCCCCGGCCGGCAGGTCTTCGGGCGCGCCGACCAGGTGCAGGTGACCGGTCGCCCTGGTCAGCGCGATGTAGAGCAGCCGATGCCCGCGCGGGTCGTCGTCGACGATGAACCCCGGCTCGACCACGATCGCCGCGTCGAATTCCAGGCCCTTCGCCTCGTGCGGCCCCAGCAGGGTGATCGCCGGACTGCGTTCGTCGCCGGGAGACGTCCGCCAGGGCAGCTCCTCGGCCCGCAGCAGCTCCTCGACCTCGTCACGGCAGCGTGCCGGGCAGACGATCGCCACCGAACGCCCGTCCGCGGCATGATCCGCTGCTGCCGCCACCACGACAGCCGCCCGCCCGGCCGGGTCCACCGGCGCGATCACCGGGTCGGCAGGCCCCTCCCGTACGGTCGTCGGCGGTTGCACACTCGGCGCGGCGGTCGGCAGCAACTCGGCCGCCAGGTCGAAGATCTGACGTGGCACCCGATAGCCGAACCGCAGCTCCCGGTGCACGTGCGGCATCAGCTCGGGCAGGTGCGCGAGCACGTCGTGCCAGTCGTCGCGCGCCCACGGCCCCGTCGACTGCGCCATGTCGCCGACCACGGTCAGTGAGCCGTTGGCCGAACGGCGCGAGACCGCGCGCAGCTGCATGGGGGAGAGGTCCTGCGCCTCGTCGACCACCACATGGGCGTACGTCTGAGGCTCCTGCCCCGACAAGTGCTGGGCCTCGTCGAGAAGCGGCAGGTCGGCCTCGCTGAACGGCGGCTCGTCGTCGTCCACCCGGTACAACGCGGTGATCTCACGCTCGGTGAACTCGCCGCCCGCGGCCTCGGTCAGCAACGCCCGCGAGCCGAACAGCCCGGCCAGGAACGTCGCCGCGTCGAACTCCGGCCACAACCGCTCGGCCAGCAGGTCGGCCGCCTCCAAGATCAGTTTCGGGTCCTGGGTGCCTGCCACCAGGGCCGCGCGCAGCAGGCGCCGCCGATCACCCGGGCCCGCCTCGCTCGCCTTGGCCGTGGCGATCACCCGTTGAATCGTCGCCGGGTCGAGGGGCACTTCCTGACCCCGTACGGTGATCGTGGCCGGCACCTGGGCCCGTTGCCTGAGCGCCCGTTCGAGCAGCCCGGCCATCCGCGCCTCACCCTTGAGCCGGATGACGTGCGGCGCCTCGGGCCGGCCGGTCGACGCCTTGGGCAGCAGCCCGTCGATCGAGCTGTGCGCCACCCCGGCGCAGCCCCACAGGTCGAGCAGACCCCGCGTACGCTGGGCGAACGCGTGCGACGGCCCGACCACGAGCACCTGCTCGGCGGTCAGCCCAAGGTCGGGATCGCCGAGCAGCCAGGCGACCCGGCGCAGCGCCGTGTCCGTCTTGCCCGTCCCCGGCCCGCCCTGGATGATCAGCACGCTTTCCGGCGCGGTCTTGATCAGCTCGTCCTGGTCGGCGCGGATGGTCGCGACGAAATCCGGGCCCGCCTCGGCGGTGGCCCGAACCATTTCGGCCAGCAGGGGATCCTCCGGCGGCCCCTCCCCGGCGGTGGTCAAGGTCAGTTGCCTTCGAGCGGCACTTCGAGCCGTACGCTGCCCCGCAGGTCGAGGAAGACCCGGTCGGGCGCGCGGACGACCTTGATGACCACGTCCTCGCAGCTGGGGCAGCGCGCCACCAGGCCCGGCGACTGATGCCAGAGCAGCAGCGTGCCGACCGCGTCGGAGTGGGCGCAGCCCGCACACCTGTACCGGGCCGCGGTCACGTCCACGGCGAAGATCTCGCGCAGGTCGCCCGCCATCGCGTTGCCGTCGAGCGGCATTCCGTTTGTCACGACGTACCCCCGAAACGTTCGGTGCGGATCCGGCGCGGGTCGTGACCGAGCGCGACCAGGATGTCCGCGGCGGTCTCGACGAACGTGGTGGGACCGCAGACGTAGCAGTCCGGTTGGAAGTCCGGCGGCCAACCGTACGTGTTCAACGCGGCCACGTCGATCCTCTTCGGGGGCGAAGACCACCCCTCGGGAGTCTTCCGCGTGTAGACGAAGTGCACGTC
This sequence comes from Paractinoplanes brasiliensis, assembly GCF_004362215.1. Lineage (NCBI taxonomy): Bacteria > Bacillati > Actinomycetota > Actinomycetes > Micromonosporales > Micromonosporaceae > Paractinoplanes > Paractinoplanes brasiliensis. The sequence continues at coordinate 5,567,463 of NZ_SNWR01000001.1, forward strand.
GAGACCCGCGTCATCCCGTACGCGCCGGTGCAGCTCGTCGGCGTAGAGCACGTCCTCGGGCGTGCGCACCGAATAGATCAGCCGGAACGGCTGCTTGGCGCCCGCGGTGGCCCGGGCGCGCACCATCGCCATCAGCGGGACCACCCCGGAGCCGCCGCCGATCAGCAGCACCGGCGCCGGCTGCTTGTCGCGCCACACGAACCAGCCGCCCACCGGGCCGCGCAGCTCGACCTGCTCGCCCGGCTCGACCACGTCGGTCAGGTAGGGCGACACCTCGCCGTCGTCGAGCCGCTGGACGGTCAGCTCGACCTTGCCGTCGGGGTGCGGCCAGGCCGAGGCGATCGAGTAGCTGCGCTGCGCGCTGTACCCGTCCTCGGCTGTCAGCCGCACGTCGACGTGCTGGCCGGGCAGGTGACCCGGCCAGTCCGGAACGTCGAGCGCGAGCGTGCGCGCCGTCGAGGTCTCCCACCGGGCCTCGGACAGCGTCGCCACCCGCCACCTCAGTCGCCCTGATACCGCTGTTCGCGCCATGGGTCTCCGTACATGTGATAGCCCGCGGCCTCCCAGAAGCCGGGCTCATCCTCGTCCATCAGCTGCAGGCCGTTGACCCACTTCGCCGACTTCCAGAAATAGAGGTGCGGAACGACCAGCCGGGCCGGTCCGCCGTGCTCGGGGTCGAGATCCTCACCGTCGAACTTGTACGCCACCCACGCCTTGCCGTCGAGAAGATCTTCCATCGGTACGTTGGTGGTGTACCCGCCGAAGCTGTGCACCATCGAGTAGTCGGCGGCCGACTCGACGTTCTCCATCAGGGTGTCGAGCGAGACACCCCGCCAGGTCGTGCCGAGCTTCGACCACTTGGTGACGCAGTGGATGTCGACCGTGAAGTCCTCGGCGGGCAGCGCCTGGAACTCCGTCCAGTTCCAGCTCGTCTTCTCACCGGTCTCGGTGGTGATGGTGAACCGCCAGCGATCGAGCGGGATGCGCGGGGTCGGCCCGGCCGACAGCACCGGGAAGTCGTGAGTCAGATACTGACCGGGCGGCAGGCCAGGCACCGACTCACGCCGCCGGCCGCCGAATCCCCTGGAGATGATGCCCATGGTTGATGAGTAAACCGCATGATCAATTCTCGGGACAGCGCTCTCAGAGGCGGATTACGTCGCTTGTTGTGCCGGACACGACGACACGGTGGTCCAGACCTGGGACAAGTCCGTCGAAACGTGCCACCTTTGTCGCGGGATAGGTGAGGACGGTCGTCCACCCGTCAGCGTCGTGCCGCTGGATCTGGACGGGGACGTTTTCGACGCCGATGACGAACACCGACAGGCGGCCGGAGCCCGGACGGACGAGGCGGACAATCGGCGCGGCGGGTGCGGGTGTCGTGGACGGAGCCTCGCTCGGGGCCCGCGGGGCCGGGCTCGGTGCCGGCGGGGTCGGTGCGGCCTCGGGGGCGCGCGGGCCCGGGGTGGGCGTGGGGGTCCCGGGTGGCTGAGGCGTCTCGGCGCGCGGGGGCGTGTTGCCTGCCGACGGCGTGTTGCTCCCGGACGGCGGGTTGCCTGTGGATGGCGCGTTGCCTGTGGACGGCTGGCTGCCTGTGGGCGGCGTGTCGCTGTCGGACGGGGATGGCGTGTCGGCTGCGGGCGGCGTGGCGGATGCCGCCGGCAGCGTGATCGGCGGGGTGGGTGTGGCCGTGGACGGGCTCGGGTGCGCGGGGGCCAGGGTGGCCAGCGCGGCGGCGGCGTCGATGCGGCCCGCGCCGAAGTCGTCGTCGCGGCCCGGCACCCCGAGATCGGCCGCCGAACCGATGATCGCCTGCTCCACCCGGTCGGGCGAGAGGCCACGGTCGGCGCCCTTGAGCAGCGCGGCGAGGGCGCTCACATGCGGTGCGGCCATCGACGTGCCGTTCATGCGGACGTAACGGTTGCCCGGGTACGTGCTGGTGATGTCGCTGCCGGGAGCGGCCACGTCGATGTAGCCGCCGCGATTGGAGTAAGCGGTCACGGAGTCGTCCGAGGCGGTGGCGGCAACCGCGATCACGCCCGGGTCGGCGGCCGGGAAGGCGGTCGGGCTGCCTGATCGGCGTGCGTTCCCGCCCGCGGCCACGACCACAACACCCTTGCTGCGCGCGTACGCGACGGCGTTGGTGACCGCCCCGACCTGCGAGGTGGCGCTGACCGAGAGGTTGATGACGTCGGCGCCGTGGTCGGTCGCGTACGCGATGCCGTTGGCGACGTCCGACATGTAACCGTTGCCGTTGGCGTCGAGGACGCGTACGGGAAGGATCTGGGCGTCCGGGGCCATGCCCGCGATGCCTTCGCCGTTGCCGGTCAGCGCGGCGACCGTGCCGGCCACGTGGGTTCCGTGACCGTGCGGGTCGACGGCCGCGCCCTCGGTGCCGGTGATGAAGTCGCCGCCCGGGAGCACATGCCCGGCCAGATCGGGGTGCGACGAGTCCACACCGCTGTCGATCACGGCCACCGTCACCCCGGCGCCGGTCGAACGCGGCCAGGCCATGTCGGCCCGCACCCGAGCGAGGTCCCACTGCGCCGGCAGCAGCGGGTCGGCGGCGGCCACGGACACGGGCACGTCGGCCTCGACGCTGACCGCCCCTGGCGCGCGCTGCCCCGCGACGACCAGGGCCGAGGCGGTGTCGTGATCGGTGGCGGCGCCGACGGACACGACGGGGCGGCCGTTCCGGTCGATCGAGGTGCTCACCACCCGTACGGGATGGGTCTGGGACACGACGGCCGGGAGCAGGCGCTGGGGCTGGACATGAAGGCCGTGACGAACCGGCTGCCACGTCGGCTTGGGGTGCCGCCCCGGGTCGTGTTCCGGGAGGGTCAGAGCGATCCCGCTTGCCATCGCACCGAACACCAAGAGACCCGCACCGAGCTTCTTCATACCTGCCTGCCTTCCGTCGGCCTACGGTTTGGCAGTTCGGGCGGATCGGGTGCCGTCGCGGGAAGGAACCCGGTGCAGCTCGGTGTCGGACATTTTGCCGCTCGGTGCGGGGTTTCCGGCGCCCGGTGGGGACGTTCGCGGCTCGGTGCGGGGCGTTTTCGTGAGGTTTGTCCGTCCTGGGTGGCAGCATGGAACCGATGTCGGACGACCACGGAAACCTACGCGTGATGACTGTGCACGACGAGAACGGCGTGTACCGCTCCTCGCAGCGAGAGAAGCGCATCCAGCGCCGCAAGCAGTTCGGGGTGGCGGTGGCGGGTCTGGCTGTGTTCGGCGCGGCGGGTTTGTTCGCGGCGCAGGCCATTGATCTTGCCGAGAACACGGCCGCCCTGGAGGTGCCGGTGGTCACGCGGCCGGTCCCGTCGTTCTCGCCCTCACCCTCGCCCACCTCTGCGGCCGCGCCGGCTCCGGTTCCCGGGCGGGCGACGCGGGACGGAGTTCGGCAGGAGGCGAGCCCGACGCCTACGCCGACGCCCACTCCGACACCGTCGTCGTCACCGTCCGTGTCACCGTCGGCTCCTGGGGTGGCCGCCGCGGGGCTGGTGAACCGGCACGACGAGGAGGCGGCGGGCGGAACGATCCGGGTGACGTCGGCCGGCTTCGACCTGACCGGGCAACCGGAACTCGCCCTGGCCGGCGACGCGGGATGGCGGGTGGGGCGGGCGCGGTGCACCAGGACCGTACGGAATTCCCCCGGTGACCGACCGCGGGAAGTGCCGTCGACGCTGGTGTGCTGGCGCGTGTCACCGAAGCGCAGCGTGGTGGTGGTCGCCGTGACGCAGCGTGGGCGGCCGTCGTCGCGGGAGAGCGTGGCCGCACTCGAACGGGAGTGGGCCCGACTGCGCTGACGACGCCGGCCGGCCTGCGGGTGGCTCGCCCGGCCACGACGGCGGCCCCGGAACCGTTGTCAGGTCCCGGGGCCGGTTCACGTCGTACGAGTTCAGCCGATCTTGACGGTGGTGGTGGTCAGGCCGGCCACCTTGGTCGTCGCGGGGAAGACGACGCGGACCTTCGCGCCGGACGGCAGCCCGGTCACGGTGGTCGTGCCTGAAGAAGCGGTGAAGCTCTTCACGGCGACCCACTTGTTTCCCGCGTACCGCTGGACCTGGGCCTTTCGCACCGGGCCGCTCGACTTGACGGTCAGCTTGCGCGCGGCCGAGCTCTTCACGGTGGCCGTCGAGCGGACCGTGAACGACGTGACAGCCGACGTCGCGGCGTTGGACGTGTCGGTCGCGAGCGCGGTCAGGCGGACCTGGAAGTGCGCGGACCCCCTGATCTGTACGGTGATCTTGCCCTTGGCGTCGGTGGTGAACCGGGTCCAGCTGATCGCCGACGAGCCGGTGGAGTTGAGGCCGATCTGCACCGGCTTACCGGCCCAGGCAGCGTTGCCCGCGGTCACCGCGTACGTGATCGTGGCCGCGCTGCCGTAGACGACCGACGTCGACGGGGTCGTCCCCTTGACCACCGGAGTGACCTTGGGCGCGGTGGTGGTCTTGCTCGGGGTGGGCGTGGGGACGGCCGTGGTCTTGCTCGGCGTCGGCGTGGGGCTGGTGGTCGGGGCTGTCGTCGTCGGAGCTGTCGTCGTGGGAACGGTTGTCGTCGGAGCTGTCGTCGTGGGGACGGTCGTGGTCGGGGCCGTTGTGGGCGCGGTCGTGGCCGGGCTGGTCGGGCTTGTGGTCGCCGGGCTCACCGATGCCAGCGCGGCGGCGGCGTCGATCCGGCCGTTGCCGAAGTCGTTGTCGAAACCCTTGGCGCCCAGGTCGACGGCCGAGGTCTCGAGCGCGCTCTCCACCTGGTCCGGGGTGAGCGTCGACCGGGCCGCCTTGAGCAGCGCCGCAACGCCGGCCACGTGCGGGGACGCCATCGAGGTGCCGCTCATGCTGACGTACCCGGTTCTGGTGCCCAGCGCCGTCGGATACGTGCTGATGATGCTCGACCCCGGGGCGGCCACATCGACGTAGCTGCCCGCGTTCGAGTAACTGGCCACCCGGTCGGCCGAGTCGGTCGCCGCCACACCGATGACACCGGCGTCCGCCGCCGGGTAGTTGGTCGGGCTGCCGTTCGCGCGGTCGTTCCCCGCCGCCGCCACGACCACAACACCCTTGCTGCGGGCGTACGAGATGGCGTTGGTGACCGCCGTGACCTTGGAACTCGACCCCAACGACATGTTGATCACGGAGGCCCCGTGGTCGGCGGCCCAGATGATCCCCTCGGCGGCGTCCGACATGTAGCCGGAGCCGTTGGCCCCCAGCACCCGTACGGGCATGATCTTGGAGTGGGGAGCGATGGCGCTGATCCCGACACCGTTCCCCGTGACGGCCGCGATGGTCCCCGCCACGTGCGTGCCGTGCCCGTTCGGGTCGGTGGCGCCGCCGTTGCCGTTCGCGATGGCGTCGTAGCCGGCCACCATGTTGGCTGCCAGGTCCGGGTGCTTGCCGTCGACACCCGTGTCGAGGACGGCGACGGTCACACCCGCCCCGGTCGACTTCTGCCAGGCGTTCGCCACGGAAATCTTGCTGAAGTCCCACTGCTGGCTGCGATAGGTGTCGCTGCCACTCGGCACCTCTGACGCGGTGGCGACGGCGTCGACCTCGACCCCGACGGCGCCCTTGGCCGACTGCCCGGCCTTGATTGCGCCGGCGGCCTTGTCCTTGCTGGTAGCGGTAATGACCTTGATGACCGGTTTGCCGCTCGCGTCGACGCTGGTCGTGACAACCCGAACCGGCTGCTTCTCCGACACGGTCGCCGGCAGCAACGTCTCACTGTCGGCGCTCAGATTGAAGGTGGCGGGCTGCCACTCGGTAGCGGCAGTGGTCGTAGCCGGCAGGGCGACAGCGGCAACGCCGGCGACGGCCCCCACGGCAAGAGCCCCAACCGAGCAACGGCGCAGGTGCTTTCTCAAAGTCGTCCTCCCGAAGTAGTCGAGGAGACGAATCGGCAGCGCCTTTCGTATCGGCCAGACAATTGTCTGGTGCAGCTCAGTTGCGCCTGCCTCGCGGAACGGCCCCGGACCGCCCGAAGGCGATCCGGGGCCGGCTCGCGGTCTCCCTGCCGGAGGTCAGGAAATCTTCACGGGGGCGCTGGTCAGGCCCGCCACGGTGGGCGTGTTGGGCACCAGGATGCGGTGGCTGACGCCGGAGACCAGGCCCGAGACGGTGATTTCGGGGCTGCTCGCCACCACGGCGCCGATGACGATCCAGCGTTTCCGCTCGAAGCGCTGCACCTGCACCTTCTGGCCGACCGCGCCGGCCAGCTCGATCTGGAGGGTCTGTTCCGCCGGGCTGCTCACGGTCGCGGACGCCCTTACCGCGTAGGTGGTGACCGCCGAGGCCGTCGCCGTTGACGTCTCGGTGGCCGGCACCACCAGCTTGGCTTGGAAACGACCGATGGCGGGCTGGGTCAGGACCACCTTGCCGGCCGCGTCGGTGGTGGCATCGGTGTAGGTGAAGGCCGCTTTGCCCGGCGTGGTCGTGCCGAGCTGCACCGGTTTGCCGGCCCACGGGGCGCCGGCGGCGGTGACCGTGTAGGTGACGGTGACCGTTGTGCCGTAGACGACCGAGGTCGGCGACGCGGTCACCTTGACCGCCGGGCGCACCTTGACGACCGGCTTCGTGGTGGTCTTGCTCGGCGTCGGGGCGGCAGTCGTCTTCGACGGGGTGGGCGCCGGGGTGGCGCTGGTCGTCCTGGTGGCGGTCGGCGACGGCGCGGCGGTGCTGCCGGCGGCGGCCGCGAGAGCCGCGACCGCGTCGATCCGGCCGAAGCCGAAGTCGTTGTCGCGGCCCGTCACACCCAGGTCGACGGCCGAGCTCTGCAGCGCCGCCTGCACCTGGTCGGGGGAGAGGGCCGGTCGGTACGCCTTGATCAGGGCGGCAACCGCTGCGACGTGTGGCGCGGCCATCGAGGTGCCGCTCAAAATCTGGTACGGGTTGGCGGCCAGCGCGGTCGGATAGGTGCTCAGGATCGCGGTGCCCGGCGCGGCCACGTCGACGTAGCTGCCGGCGGTGGAGTAGGTGGCGATCCGATCGGCCGAGTCGGTCGCGGCCACGCCGATCACGCCCTCGTCGGCGGCCGGGTAGTTGGTCGGGCTGCCCTGGGCGCGGTCGTTGCCCGAGGACGCCACCACGACGACGCCCTTGCTGCGGGCGTACATGATGGCGTTGCTCACCGCGCTGAGCTTGGAGCTTCCACCCAGCGACATGTTGATCACACCGGCGCCGTTGTCGGCCGCCCAGATGATGCCCTCGGCCGTGTCCGACATGTAGCCGCTGCCGCTCGCGCCGAGCACCTTGATCGGCAGGATCTTGGTGTCCGGGGCGATCGCGCTGACCCCCGCGCCGTTGCCGGTGACCGCGGCGATGGTGCCCGCCACGTGCGTGCCGTGCCCGTTCGGGTCGGTGCTGACCCCCGCCTGGTTCGCGATCGCGTCGTACCCGCTGAGCACGTTGCCCGCCAGGTCCGGGTGCGCGGCGTCCACACCGGAGTCGATGACCGCCACGACGACGCCGGCGCCGGTCGACTGCGGCCAGGCGTCGGCCACTCGGATCTTGGTGAAGTCCCACTGCTGGGGTCGGTACGTGTCGCTGCCGCTCGGCACGCCGGTGGCGGTCACCACGGCATCCACCTCGACCCCGACGGCGTTCTTCGTGCTCTGGCCCTGCTTGACGGCCTTCGCGGCCGCCGTCCTGCTGGTGGTGGTGTCAACCTTGATGACCGGCTTGCCGGCCTCGTCGAGCGTGGTGGTGACCACCCGGACGGGCTGCTCGGTGGAGACCGTGGTCGGCAGGAGCTGCTCCGGCGTCTCGGTCAGGCCGTAAGTGGCCGGGTGCCACTCGGTGGAGGCGGTGACATTGGCGGGCAGGGCGATGGCGGCGCCGCCGGCGATGGCGCCGATCGCGACAGCGCCGGCGGCATAACGGCGGAGGTAATTCTTCACGGGTCGTCCTCTCCCGGTTGGGGGTCGAGCGGAACAGTCGGCAGCGGGGGACCACACCTGGTGATCCGGAAGGGTGCAGTCCGGTTGCAGGTCAGGCGAGGACGACCGGGCTGGTCACGCCGAGCACGCCGGCTTGCTCCGACACGACCGCGCGGTATCGCTGGCCCCGGACGAGCCCGGTCAGCACGCGCACCTCGTCGCCCTGGTAGGCGACGACCCGGACCCAGCCCTTCTTCTTGTCCTGCTGCTGGACCTGCACGAGTTGTCCGCGGGCACCGTCGAGACGCACGATGAGCGAGCCCGGCGCCGGACGGGTCACGGTCACCTTGGCGCGCACGCCGTAGCTCACGATCCGAGAGGTGGCGGCGTTGCTGGTGTCGGTCGCGTCCACTGCGACCATCACCTGGTAAGGACCGGTCGCGGGCCGGGTGACGGCCACCTTGCCGCGCCCGTCGGTGGTGGTGTCGGCGCAGACGAAGGCCGGCCCGGGGTCGGCGGTGCAGACCTTGACCGCCTGGTCGGCCCATGGCCGGCCCTTGAGGTTGACCGTGAAGGTCGCGGTCGTCGACCTGCCGTAGTCGACGTTGAACCGGCCGCCGCCGATGATGTTCACGCTCGCCTTGGCCACCGTGCGGGTCGGCGTCGGTGTGGGCGCCGGGGCCGGCGTCTCCTCCATGGCCAGCAGGCCGGCCGCCTCCACCGCCCGTGCGGCGTCGGCGATGCCCCAGCCGAAGTCCCGGTCCTTGCCGCGGGCTCCTCGGTCGACGGCGGCGTACTCGAGCGCGGCCTCGATCTCGTCCGGCCCGAACGTCGGCTCGGCGCTCTTGACCAGCGCCGCAACGGCGGAGACCTGCGCGGCGGCCATCGACGTTCCGTACATGGTGGCGTAGCCGCCGCCCGTCGTGGTGCTGACGATGTCGTTGCCGGGCGCCGCCACGTCCACATAGGTGCCCTGGGCCGAGTACCCGGCGACCTGGCTGCCCGCGTCCGTCGCCGCGACCGCGAGGACGTCCTTGTCTGCGGCGGGGTAGGTGACCGGGTTGCCGGCCAGGCGGCTGTTGCCCGCCGCGGCGACCACCAGGACACCCTCGTCCCGCGCGTACTGAAGGGCGCTGCTCACCGCGGCGGTGCGGGTGGCCGAGCCGAACGACAAGCTGATGATGTCGGCGCCGTTGTCTGTGGCCCACACGATGCCGGCGGCCGCGGTGGACATGAAGCCGTTGCCGTCGGCGTCCAGCACGCGCACCGGCAGGATCTTGGCATCCGGCGCGACGCCCGCGACGCCCGCGCCATTGCCGGTGAGCGCGGCAATTGTGCCAGCTACGTGGGTGCCGTGTCCGTGGGGATCGCTGCTGACGCCCTGGGTGCGGGCGACCAGGTCGATTCCGGGCAGCACCTGTCCCGCCAGATCGGGGTGGCCGGCGTCGACGCCCGTGTCGAGCACAGCGACGGTGACCCCGTTGCCCGTCGCCGTTTCCCAGGCGTCCGCGGCACCGATCCGGTCGAGGTTCCACTGCTTGCCGCGGTACGTGTCGGTGCCGGCCGGGACGGCGAGCGCGGACATCGGCGCATCCACCTCGACACCCACGGCGTTGGCGGCGCTGCGGCCCTGCCGCAGCAGGCGGGCGGCGGCCGGGCGGTCGGTGGCGGTGCGGACGGTCACCGACGGGCGGCCCTCATCGTCGACCGTCGTGCTGACCACGCGCACCGGCCGGGTGGGCGAGATCGTGGTGGGAAGCAGCGCTTCGGCGTGCGTGGACGGGGCCGAGCCGGGCAGTCCCACGGCGGCTCCGCCCGCGATCACGCCGGCGGCCATGGCGCCGAAGGCGGCGCGGCGCAGGGGTGTCCTCATTTGTCGTCCTACCTTTTCTCGAGGTCGACGAGAAGAGTCGGCACGAAGGACGCGCTACGCAGCCAGGCGACGGGTGCAGATCGGTTGCACCGGGCCTGCCGGCACCGCGTGCGCTTTGAGCGGTTTCGCCCTGAAGAGCCGGAAAGAGTGCAAGCATGGGGTGCGCCAACCGAGACTGAGGGGCTTCCAGACATGGGTGTCAGCCATCAAGAACGGAAACAGCGGACCCGAAGGGCCGTCGCGGGCGCGGGGGTGCTGGCGGTCGTGGCCGGTGGCGGGGCGTACTTGCTGACCGGCGGAGACGACAGTGCGGTGACACAGGAGACGGGGGCGATCGCGCCGGTGATCGTGCCCTCGTCGCTCGCCCCCTCGCCGGCGGCCGTGCCGTCCGTGCCGGTGTCGGCTCCGCCCGGGTCGCCAAGCTCCGCCTCGCCTGCGTCGCCGGCCTCCGCCTCCCCGGCGTCGAAGGCCGCGCAGAAACCGAAGCCCGCGCCTACGACTGCCGATCCCGAACGAGTACGTGCCGAGATCAACGCGGCCCGTGCGAAGGCTGCCCGCGAGGGTCATCCGTTGCAGCGGCCGCTCGCCACGCCGTCGCAGGCGCCGGTGCGCAACGCGCAGTCGCTCGCCGAGGAGACTCGCGAGCTGGACGGCGGTGGCACGATGCGAATCATCTCCGCGAAGTACGACCTGAGCGGTCATCGGGAGCGTCTCTGGGCGGCCGACGACGGCAAGCCGGTGGGCGGTGCTCGGTGCACGCAGAATTTCCGGTTCGCCGAGGGCGCCAAGGCGTCGGTGCGGCCGACCATGCTGCTGTGCTGGCGTACCTCCGAGAACCGCAGCGTCGTGGTGCTCACTGTCGTGAAGACCGGGAGCCCGCCGATGACGAGGAGCGTGAACGCTCTCAACACCCAGTGGGACAGGCTGGGCTGAGCCGCCCGACTTCGTCGAACCCCGGGAGCCACTGCGCCCCGGGGTTCCTTGTAGTTCCGATCCGACCCTTTTGTGTTGTTTCGGTGCGACGATGGGGCTTCGGGGGTGGCCCCGCTGTCCGTGCGAGGCCGCCCGTCAGCCGAAACTGCGAAGGACAGAGCACATGACCAACGCTGACAGTTCCGGCGGCCGGATCCGCCGGAACAAGCGCGTGGCGATCGGAGTGGCCGGGCTCGCGGCCGTGGTGGGCGGCGGTGCCTTCCTCCTGGCCAATCAGGGAAGCGACCAGGCGTCCGAGGAGCCGTCGAGCGCCTCGGCGCCCCAGCCCTCGACGTCAGCCCCGGTTTCTTCCGGGCCCGCGCCCGTGACAACCACCACGCCGACGGCGGAGATCCGGCAGGTGTTGCCGGCGCCCTCCGGCCCGTTGAGCCTCGACGAGCGGCTCGACGCGGCCAGGTCGGCCAACAAGCGGCTCGGTACGGAGGTGCGCCACCCAGCACCGATGCCGGCAGTCGCCGTCGACGAGTCCAAGGTCAAGGTGGTGCAGACCGGCTCGCCGAAGGAGCGGCGCACCTTCAAGGTCGCCTCGTCACGGCAGGACCTCACCGGATACCGGGAGCTGGCCTGGGTGCGCAACGGCAAGCCGGTCGGGGACGCCACCTGCACCAAGTCGGTGACGGTGAGCGAAAATGTGCCGGCGAGGGAGCGTCCGACGCTGCTGATCTGCTGGCGGACCAGCGCGACGAGGAGCGCCTACACGGTGGCCGTCGACTTCGACAAGCCGCCCGCTCAGGCGGTCAGCATCGCCGCGCTTGAGAAGGCGTGGGCGGCCCTGCGCTGAGGCGCCCGGCTCACGACAACAAGCAGCGGCCCGAAGTGAGGACTTCGGGCCGCTGCCTTTATGCGTTTGTTCGGGTGTTATCGGTCGATCAGTAGTCCGCGACGGTGAACGTCGAGCCACTCGAGATGATCGACACCTGCGGGCTGGCACCGATCGCGCCGTTGGAGACGACGGTGACGGTGTAAGTGCCGTTCGCCACCGGGGTCGACGGCGTGATGACGACGTCGTTGGCCAGGGGGCTGGCCGGCAGCGGGTTGCTGCCTGGCACGATCGCGGCGCTGAGCTTGGCGACCGAGCCGTCGGAGTTGACCGAAATGATGGTCGTGTTGGCCGGCAGCAGCGGGTCGGCCGCCATGGCGGTCGAGGTCACGACGCGTCCGACGTCGGCCTGCGAGAAGACGCCGGCGGTGGCGGTCAGCGTGCGTGCGTCGGTGACAGTCACGGTGGCCAGGGTCTTCGGGCCACCGATGTTGGCGGTCTCGATGGTGCCGGTGGTGAGGGCCGCGGCCGAGATGGTGGCGCTGGTCGGGCTCTGCACCGACACGATCCGGGTCGCCGCCGGGATGGCGGTGTCGCTGTTGGAATCGATGATCGGCAGGCCGACGTCCTGCTGGGTGAACACCGCCGGAGTGGTGGTGGTGGACGCCGAGGTCACCGTGGTCGAGCCGGTGGTGGTGGTGAGCGAGCGGGCTGTGCGCTGCGCGGGCCCGGCGGTGAACGACTGGTCGGCGGTCGAGAGGGTGTGGTTCAGCGGCAGGCTGCAGAGCAGTTCCTCGCCCGAGATGACCAGCACGTTGACGCACTCGGTCTCCTGGCCGGCGGCCTTGCCGGCGCGCACCGCGCCGGCCGTCGCGCTGTAGGTGCCCTTGACCAGATAGACGTGGGCGTTCGCCGAGTTGGAGGTGTTGCCGTTGGTGGCCTCGAACGAGTAGTTGTCGAAGCCGACGCCCATCACGTCCAGGTCCACGGAGCCCTTGGTGTTGGCGGCCGTGTTCGGCGAGACGACGATGCCGTTGGTGTAGCTGAACAGGTTGGCCTTCGTGGTGGTGGTACCGAGCACGTTGGTCGTGCCGCCGGGCGTCGTGACCTTCAGCATGAAGGGGCCGCCCGGGGCGTGCGGCGGCGTCTTGGCGCTGAAGCTCGTGCCACCACCACCGACGACGATGTCAGTCAGCGGCAAACCGTCCAGCGTGGCGACGGTGTTGTTCGGCGCCGCTGTGGTGTTGGCGACGAAGCCGGAGCCGGACACGGTGATGGTCGTGCCGCCCAGGGCCGGTCCGCTCACCGGGTTGACGCCGTTGACCGTGGCGATCTGCGGCGCGGTGCCGACGGTGTACTGGCCGCCGGCGATGAGCGCCGCACCGCTCGTATTGGCGGCGAAGGCGCACATCGCGTACTTGAAGATGGTGCCCGCCGACGCCGTGACGACACCGGTCGGCACCACGACGGCGATCTTGGACGGGGCGAGCAGCTTCACGGCCGGATCGCCGGTGGCAACGACGGTGCCCGCCGGCGCGACGCTCGGGTAGGTGGTCGGGCACGTCGGAGTTGCGGTGGCCGACGTGGCGACCACGAAGTACACCGCGGTCGAGGTGGTGAACGACGTCGGGTTCGGCGCGGTCGGCATATTGGCGAGCGTGGCCACGATCGTGTTGCCACCGCCGGTCGGGCCGCCGTTCGAGCTGAGGGAGAGCGTTCCCGGAGCCGCGTAAGCCGGCGACGCGATGAGCGCGGTCAGGAGCGAGCCAGTGGCCCCTGCCGCGAGCCCGGCGCGGACCCGCCGCCGGGTAGTGGTGTTGGACTTGCGCATGCGAGGTCCTCCTACGGTCCAACAGACCGCTGGTCGGGTGTGGTTGAGGCCCGCGCATGTCTTCCGGTCACGGGCCATCTCGCCGGAAGCGTAACTTCGTCATATGTAGTGATTCGCGCAGAATGACGAAGTTCTTTGTATTTGCAACTCTGGCCCGTTTTGCGCTTACCACAAAGCATGGTGGACGGTCGGCTCAAGCCGGGAATGCATCGTTGACGAGGGCGGCCGTGCGCGATAGGTTGTTCTCGTTTCGAGTAATACTCAATGAGAGAACAACAGGTGGTTCGAGATGCACGACGAGGCGGAGTTCCTGGCGGGGTACGACCCCGGCGCCTATCCAGCGGTCGCGGTCACGGTCGACGTCGTAGCGCTGACCATTCACGCCGGCCGGTTGTGCGTGCTGCTCGTGGAGCGTGGCGAGCAGCCGTTCGCCGGGCGCCGTGCTCTTCCCGGCGGTTTCGTCCGGGACGAAGCGCTCGACGTCGCCGCGATGCGTGAACTCGGCGAGGAGACCGGCGTTCACCTCGAGCGGGTCCACCTGGAACAGCTCAAGACGTACGGCGACCCCGGCCGTGACCCGCGCATGCGGGTGTTCTCGGTGGCCTACCTGGCGTTCGCCCCCAGCCTGCCCGAGCCGGAATCCGGCACCGACGCCGCCGGGGCCTACTGGGTGCCCGTTGAGGAAGCCACCGGCCTGGCCTTCGACCACGACGTGATCCTGGCCGACGGCCTCGAACGGGCCCGGGCCAAGCTCGAGTACACCCCGCTGGCCACGGCCTTTGCGGGGGATGAGTTCACCATCTCGGAGCTGCGGCAGATCTACACCGCGGTCTGGGGCGAGGAACTGCACGCCGGGAACTTTCACCGCAAGGTGCTGAGCGTGCCGGGGTTTGTCGAGAGCACGGGGGAGACCGCCCCGCGGGGAGGGGAGCGGGGCGGTCCCAAACCCAAGCTCTACCGGGCCGGCGACGCGAGACTGCTGCACCCGGCGCTGCTGCGGCCGACCCGTGAGGACGACGTCCGATGAGGTTTGCCGAGGCTGTGGAGCGAATCGAGCGGGCCACTTCCCTTGCCGATCTGGGCGGGGAGAGCGCGTACCGTGCGTACGCGAAGGCCGTGCACCCGGATGCCGTCAGCGCAAACGACAGCGCGACCGCCACCCGCGCCTTCGCCACGCTCTCGCGGCTCTATCGCGAGCGGCGCCGAGTGGCGATCACCGGTGACATCGCCGACCTTGTTGTGGACGGGGACAACCTCAACAAGGTTCCGCGCGACCCGGCCGACAGTGACCTGATGGAGGCCGAGGCCGCCGCCCTGACGAAGTTGCAGGAGCAGGGCGATCCGAAGTATCGGCCGTACGCCCCGAGGCTGCGCGACAGCTACCTGCACGAGGACCACGAGCGGAAACGTCGGCGCATCAACACCATCGAGCGACTTGTTGGATTCGTCGCACTCGACCAGGTCAAGAGCCAGCTGGACCCGAGAGACGTCGCCTGGATGTGGCGCCGCCTGCTGGTCGGGCTCGGCTGGGCCCATCGAGCCGGCGTGATCCACGGCGCCGTCCTCGAAGAGCACGTCCTCGTTCACCCGGAGCAGCACGGCCTGGCGCTCGTCGACTGGTGCTACTCGGGCGAACGGGTCAAGGCCATCGTCGCCCGGCGCAGAGGCGCGTACCCGCCCGAAGTTCTGAAAGAGAAAACCGCCGGTCCGGCCACCGACATCTACATGGCAACCGGCCTGATGACCCGGCTCATGAAGGACCCGCCGAAACCGCTGCAGAGGTTCGCCGACGGGTGCTCCTACGACAAGCCGCGCATGCGACCGCAGGACGCATGGCGGCTGCTCCACGAGTTCGACGAAGTCCTGCACAGCCTGTACGGGCCGCGGACCTTCCGGCCCTTCACGATCTGAGGAGACAGACATGGGAAGCGGACGCTGGTCGACCGACGTCTGGACCGCCGCCGACAACTACCGCCGGGCCTCCGGCAAGAGCGCCTTCGCGTACAGCGACAGCGGCGCCCGCAAGGCTCACCCGGCCCTCGACCCCAAGGGCGTGACCAAGCGCGAGAGCCGGGACAGCGACGAGCACCCGTTCAGCACGCCGATCGCGGTGCTGTTCGACGTCACCGGCTCGATGGGCGGGGTGCCGCGGGTGCTGCAGACGAAGCTGCCCCAGCTGCTGGGCCTGTTGACCCGCAAGGACTACGTCACGGATCCACACATCCTGTTCGGGGCGGTCGGCGACGCCACCTGCGACCGGGTCCCGCTGCAGATCGGACAGTTCGAGTCGGACAACCGGATGGACGAGGACCTGGCCCGCATCGTGCTCGAGGGCGGTGGCGGCGGGCAGATGACCGAGTCGTACGAGCTGGCCATGTACTTCATGGCCCGGCACACCGCGCTCGACTCGTTCTCCAAGCGCGGCAAGCGGGGTTACCTGTTCCTGATCGGCGACGAGATGCCGTACGCGAAAGTGCACCCGCGCGAGGTCGAGAAGTTCATCGGCGAGCGCACCGAGCCGATCAGCACCGAGGAGCTGGTCGTCGAGCTCCAGCGGACGTTCGACGTCTACTACCTGCTGCCCACCGCGGCCGGTCACGGCGGCAACCGTGACGTCCTGCAGCGGTGGCGTGGGCTGCTGGGACAGAACGTGCTGGAGCTCGACGACCTGGACGCGGTGTGCGAGACGATCGCGCTCACTGTGGGTCTCGGCGAGGGCACCATCGATCTGGACGCGGGGCTCGACGACCTGGTCGACGCGGGCTCGTCGCACCGCGGCACGGTCAGCAAGGCGCTGGCTCCGCTGCAGCGCAACGGGGTTGTGCGGCGGGGGACGCTGTCGGTCGGCACGGCGAAGTCAGGGAACGAACGGCTGTGAACGAGCACGTCGCGGTGGTCGACCTCGGCTACGGGGACGCAGGCAAGGGCACAGTGGTTGACGCGCTGTGTGATCGTGGCCGGATACGAGCGGTGCTGCGCTTCAACGGGGGAGCGCAGGCCGCCCACAACGTGGTCACCGAGGACGGCCGGCAGCACACGTTCGCGCAGTTCGGGTCGGGCACGCTGCGTGGCGTGCCGACCCACCTGACCCGCTTCGTGGTGGTCGATCCGCTGGCGCTGGCCGCCGAGGCAGCCGCCCTGGGGAACCCGTACGAGCTGCTCACGGTGGACGGCGACGCCCTTCTCGCCACTCCGTGGCATCGCGCGGCGAATCAGCGGCGGGAGCGGGCACGCGGCGGGTCCCGTCACGGTTCGTGCGGCATGGGCGTGGGCGAGACCATGGCGTACGCCTTGGGTCACCCGCACGCCCCGCGAGTGGCCGACACCCTTTCCCGTACGGGGTTACGCCGTCGCCTGGCCGCCGTGGAGTCCGACCTGGGGCCGGCCGGGGTGCCGCTCGACGACGTTGTCGACGCGTACCTCGCGTTCGGCCGCACGGTGGCGATCGTCGGGACCCCGTACGGGGAAAGGCTTCTGACCGAAGGCGCGTGTGTTTTCGAAGGTGCGCAGGGCGTGCTGCTCGACGAGTGGCGGGGCTGGCACCCGCACACCACGTGGTCGACGACGACGTTCGACAACGTGGCTGAGCTGTGCGGATCGTTCACCCGGCTCGGCGTGGTGCGCACCTACACGACGCGGCACGGCGCCGGCCCGTTCGTGACCGAGGACCCGGCGCTCAACCTGCCCGAGGGGCACAACGCGACGGGGGAGTGGCAGGGAGCCTTCCGGGTCGGGCACTTCGACGCGGTCGCCCACCGGTACGCGGTCGAGGTGGCCGGCGGGGTCGACGCGCTGGCCGTGACCCACCTCGACATCCCGGACAGCTGCCCCGAGCTGCGGATCTGCGAGTCGTACGCGGTCGACGGCGAGCCGTGGACGCGGATCGAGCCCGGCCCCGCGCGTGACCTGGGTCATCAGGAGGCGTTGACGGCCCGGCTGAACCGTGCAGAACCGCGAACCCTGAGCCGGCCGGCGGACTGGCCGGAAGCCATCGAGGGCCTTCTGTCGGCGCCGGTCGAGATCGAGTCGTACGGGCCCAGTTCCGCCGACAAGAAGTTCCGCAATCGCATTCATTAGGTGCGCCTTACCTAATAGAACAATCTTGTGGTGTTGTTTCCGTGGTTCCGGGTAAATGGTTTATCGTCGACGTGACCGGGTTGAGAAAGTGGAGGCGACGACGATGACGCAGATGTTGGAAATGCCCCGCGTGCAGTCCTGCACGGTGACGAGCTGTGGCTACAACCACGACGGCTGCACCGCCTTCGCGGTCACCATCGGCAGCGCGATCTCGGCCGAGTGCGACACCTACGTGACCGGCGACAAGGGTGGCATGGGCCAGGCGTTGGCGCAGGTGGGCGCGTGTAAGCGCTCCGACTGTACGCACAACGAGAACCTCGAGTGCAGGGCCCCCGCGATCGTGGTGGGCGAGTCCGGCGACAAGGCCGACTGCATGACCTACGAAAAGGCCTGACCGACTCTCGGTAATGCGCCCGCCGTTGCTGAATGCGACGGCGGGTGCATTTCTTTAGGTAAGCCTTTCCTATTACAGATACATGCCGGTGCTCGGTTCCGGCTTGGGGACCGTCACCGGCTCGCTGCCCGTCTTGAGCGCGAACAACTCGGCCAGCGTGGCCCCCTGCGCGCTGACCCCGCGCGCCGAACCCAGCCAGGCGACAGCTTCCGCGTACGGGAGCCGGCCCACCTCGATGCTGGCCAGGCACCGCCCCGGCCGCACGACGGCGGGGTGCAGCGACGCCAGGTCCTCGTTCGTGGTGATCGCGATCAGCGCGTTGCGGCCCTGCCCGAGCAGCCCGTCGGTCAGGTTGAGCAGCCGCGACAACGACTGCCCGGCGCTCGCCTTGGCCTCACCGCTGATCAGCTCGTCGCAGTCCTCCAGCATGAGCAGGCGCCAGCGCGGCTCGTCCTCGTCGTCGCTGCCCAACGCCACGCTCATCAGGTACGCCGGGTCGTTGAACAGCCGCTCCGGGTCGAGCACACAGTCGACCTGGCACCACGAACGCCACTGCTGAGCCAGCGCGCGCAGAGCCGTGGTCTTGCCCGTTCCGGGTTCACCGTGCAACAACAGGAGACGGCCGCTGATCGTCTTCGCGTCGAGCGCCATGAGCCGTTCCAGCGTGGACGCGACCGGGCTCGCGTAGTTGCGCCGGATCGCCTCCCACGGCGCGGCGTCGATCTCGCGGGCGGCGCGGCGCGGACCGTGCTGCCCGAAATGCCAGAACCCGATCGGCACGTTCTCGGGGGTGGGCTCGGGTGCCTGCACGGCGTCCTTGACGGCCGCTTCGAGGATGGTGTCGGCGAGTTCGGCGTTGACCGCTGTCACCGTGACCCGGGCGCGGCGGCTCTGCTTCCAGCGGTTGACGTGCAACGTCCAGCCGTCGCCGACAGCGAGGCGGCCCTGACCGTCCTCGTCGAGCGCATCCCGTACGGTCCGCGCGCCCTCGACACTCAGCGGCGCGTCGGCGCGGACGTTCTCGAGATACTTGCTGCGGCCGTACGGCTCCCGGCCGGTGACGAAAGCGTCGAGCGCGAGCAGGTCCACCACGTCGACCAGGCGGTCGCCGTCGTCCACCGCGCCGGCCAGCGGCAGGGTGGCCGACACGGGCGCGATCGGCGCCTGGTCGACGTGCCGGCTGCCGAGCCGGTCGACGGACTGGTGTGGGGCACGCATACACCGATGATCGTCCGTCGATGCCCGGAAGGCACCCGGTTTTTCCTCAGTTCACCCGGCTCCCCTACCGCCGCGTCAGGACAAAAACCGGGATGAGCCGCTCGGTCTTCTGCTGGTACGCGGCGTAGTTGGGGAACGCCGCGACCGCCCTCTCCCACCAGACCGCACGCTCGTCCCCACTGACCTCCCGGGCGACGTAGTCGTGCTCCTCGGTCTCGTCGCGCAGCTGAACGTGCGGGTTCTTGCGCAGGTTGTACACCCACACCGGGTTCTTGGGGGCGCCGCCGAGCGAGCCGACCACGGCGTACTCGCCCTCGTGCTCGACCTTCATCAGCGGCGTCTTGCGCAGCTTGCCGGTCTTGCTGCCCACAGAGGTCAGCAGCACCACCGGATAACCGTTCAGCTCGGTGCCGGCGGTGCCGCCGCTCTCCTCGATTTTCTCAGCCTGCTTGCGGGCCCAGTCGGACGTGCTGGGCGCATATTCTCCAGTCAAAGGCACGATCGGAGCCTATGCCCGCGGGGTGCCCGCTCAACCCGTTCCGCCATGTGCCGCTCAACTCAGAAGCACTCCGGCGTGTTGTGCTACCGGGCGTGGCGGGGCGGCCCTGCAGATTGGCACACCTGTTCGTGTGTCGGTGTCCGGAGGGCCTTGTTCGGGCTGGCAGGAAGCTGCGATGACTGAGATGGCCTACACCAGCGCAGGCAAGGTCAACTACCGGCGGGTGCCCTGCCCGGCGTGCGGAAAACGGCGGGAGCTGGGCTGGGCCAACGCGGGCTCCAGCGCCGACACGGACCGCTGGCTGCCGATCGAGAAGTGTCGCAACCGGGAGTGCGCGGAGTTCAAGGACCCGACCAGCCTGGCTGGCTGACCGTGCTCGGGGCCGCTCAGGAGCGCTTGCGGCGGCCCCGCCCACCGACACCGGGCGGGAGGCTCCGGCCACCTGGTAGCCGTCACCGGCCCGCTTGAGATGGTCGGTAAGGACCATCACCTCCAGCGCCTCCTGGGCGTCGGCGACCGCGCTGCCGGTCAACCGGGCCAGATCCTCCGCCACCACTGGCGCGCCAGGCGACAGGAAGCCCCGCTCGATCTAGTCCAAGATCCCCAGGTGGATCATCTCAGTGCTCATGGCGGCCCTCCTGGCACTCGGAAGCCATGACGCCGCCAATGGTGCCACCGCCGCACCGGGCTACTGGGCCTCCACCCCGGCCGCCCGAAGGATGCGCCGGACCTGCTCTCGGGAGTAGCCGGAGGCGGCCATCACGTCCACCTGACGCGCGCCGGCCAGGGTGGCCCGGACGATCTCCTTTGCCAGCCGGTCCCGCGCCACCGGCACGGCCTCGCGGGCCTGGGTCACCCGCTGCTGGGCTTCGGTGACGGCTTCCTGCGCCTGGTGGTAGGCGCGCGCCGCAGCCTCAAGGTCGTCCAGCACGCCAGCGAGTCAAGCACCCGGCGGGGTGAGGCCACGCCGGAACGGCACTAGGAGGCCACGTGATGGTTACCGGGTAGGCCACATGGCACTACGGTGTGAGGCGTAAGGCGGCCCCCGGCGGCGGTGCTAGCGCCTCCCGAGGGCCTTGATCCGACCCCTGGAGGTCGAACCCGCCATGACCGTACCTGTGACCCCCGCTGACTTGGCGGTCTCGTTCCGGGACCGCGATGTGCCCCGCCCGCTGGCTACCCGGCCGATCGCGGTCGCGCACCGGCACCAGCGCGGCTGGACCGTTCTGGTCACCGCCGATCGCTCGGAGATCTACGCCCTGACCTTCGATGCGGTGCCGTCGGCAGTGCGGGCCGTGACCGGCGTCCGGAACCTGTTGATCATTTGGCCGGGCGGGGCAGCCTCGTGACGGCCCGGCTCTGGCGCTGGCTGCCGTGGGTCCGCCGGTCCGCGAAGCGCCGCCAGGCTGATGCCCTTGTCGCCGCCAGGGAGTGGCAGGAGGCGGAGCGGGAAGCGGCCCGTCGGCGCGTCATCGAGCAGGCCGAGCGGGGGCGGCAGGACCGGCCTTGAGCTGGGCGGGAAAGGGTGAGATTGCATATCCCTAGCGAGGCAGGTCCCAGCTTTCCAGTCACACGCGAGGGCTGCTCAAGTAAGCACCCATACGGCTCACGCTAGTTACCGAGCCAGACCCTCACAACCCTCTTCCCGAGGCGCGAGCCAACCCCGCACCGCCGCTCTCCCGCACCGTTGACCGAGGGACGCGACCCGCCCGCTGCGCCAAAGCCCTTCACGCAACCGCCTCACAACCCGTGCCGAGACACGCGGCAGCCCCGCGCCGTGTGCGTGACGCGCAACCCGCCCGCTACACCGCAGCCCGTCGGGTGACCGCCTCCAGACCCGCGCCGACGCGCGCAGCCACCCCGCCCGTGATACGCAACCGCCGTGCGCCGCGACCGCTTGTCCATCCGATCTGCACTCCGTGCTGGTGCGCGCAGCCGCCCCGTCGGCGACAGGCAACCGCCGTGCGCCGCGACCGCTTGTCCGTCCGGCCCAGAACCGCTACAACGCCCCTCCCGTCTTGCGCTGGTCGGCGTACCGTTCCGCGAACGCCTTCAGGTCCCGGCGTTCGATCGCGGCCGCCATGAGGTCGGGGAAGGCGTCCGGCGTACAGGCGAAAGCGGGCACCCCCAGAGCCGCCAGCGCCGCCGCGTTCTCGTGGTCGTAGGCCGGCGCCCCCTCGTCGGAGAGCGCCAGCAGAACCACGACCTGCACCCCGGCCGCGGTCATCTCGGCCACCCGGCGCAGCATCTGGTCGCGCACGCCGCCCTCGTACAGGTCGCTGATCAGCACGAAGATGCTGTCCCGGGGCCGGGTGATCAACTGCTGGCTGTAGGCGATGGCACGGTTGATGTCGGTGCCCCCGCCCAGCTGTGTGCCGAACAGCACCTCCACCGGGTCTTCCAGCTGTTCGGTCAGGTCGACCACCGCGGTGTCGAAGACGACCAGCGACGTCCGCAACGATCTCATCGACGCGAGCACGGCCGCGAACACGCCGGAGAACACGACCGAGGCCGCCATCGACCCGGACTGGTCCACGCAGAGCACGACGTCGCGCTGCACCGCGGTGGTGCGCCGCCCGTAACCGATGAGCCGCTCGGGTATGACGGTGCGGTGCTCGGCCTGGTAGTGCTTGAGGTTCGCGCGGATCGTGCGGTCCCAGTCGATGTCGGCATGCCGCGGGCGGTTGATGCGGGCCGCCCGGTTGAGCGCCCCGGTCACCGCCGCCCGGGTTTTCTGCTCGATCCGCTTCTCCAACTGCTCGACCACCGTACGCACCACTTGCCGGGCGGCGTCCTTGGTCTGCTCGGGCATCACGCGGTTGAGCGAGAGCAGCGTGCCGACCAGGTGCACGTCCGGCTCGACGGCGCTCAGCATCTCGGGTTCGAGCAGCAGCCGGGTCAGGTCGAGCCGCTCAATAGCGTCCTGCTGCATGACCTGCACGACCGTGCTCGGGAAGTACTCGCGGATGTCGCCGAGCCAGCGCGCCACCTTCGGCGCCGACCCGCCCAGCCCCGCGGACCGGCGGCTGCCCTTCTCGCCGTCGCCGTCACCGCCCTGGTCGTAGAGCGCGGACAACGCCGAATCCATCGCGCCGTCGCGCCCCTCGGCCTTGCCCAGCGCCTCGTCGGCCGGCCCGCCGAGCACCATCCGCCATCGCCGTTGCCGTTCCCGGGCAGCCTCGTCATCCCTCACCACGCGCCTCCGACCCCGACCCCGCGGCTCAGCAAAACGGTCACCACGCCGCTCACCACGTGCCTCCGGCCCCGACCTGGCGGCTCAGCAAAACGCTCACCAGGTCGCTCACCACGCCGCTCACCACACGCCTCCCGTCCCGACAACGCGCCTCGGTCAAAGCCCTCACCGCACCTCCCCCGTAGCGATCTCGCGCCCCAGCAGGGCACTCAGCGTCGGCAGCACGAGATCGGCCCGCCCCGGATCAAAGCCGAGCCCTCCAGCAGGGTGCTCAGAACCGCCCGTACGCCCCCCGGCGACTCGCTCCCCGATGGCGCGCCGCTCGCCCGCCTCGAACGCCCCGAACGTCCGGCGCAGCAACGGCAACACGTCGTCGAATGCCTCAGCCGCGATGTCGGCCAACCAGTCGTCGAGGACTTCCAGCAAAGCGTCGTCGTGCACGAGCAGCAGCCCACCACCCGACAGGAAGCCCTCGACCCAGGCCGCCGCGTGCGCCGGTGGAGTGCCCACGGTCAATGGCAGCCGCAGCCGCCGGCGCACCTCGGCGCCGTCCAACCGCCCCGCGTCGAGCAGCATCCGGGTCAGCCGGCCCGCGATCAGCCCGTGCAGGTCGGCCCGCCCGGCCAAGGACTCCAGCGTGGACAGCCAGCGGTCCCGCAGCTCGTCGTCCTCGAGCAGCCCGACCGCGCTGTGCACCCCGTCGACACGGTCGCGCAGCACCTTCGCCGCCTCGTCCGACAGCGACCCGACCGCCGACGGCAGCGCGGCACAGACCCGGCTCAGCAGGCTGCTGGTCACGGTGGCGAGCCCGGCCACATCCGTACGCCGGACGTCGCCGTACCGCAGGGTGCGGGCCAGCGCCGGGATCGCCGCCATCAGGTGGTTGACGTCGGCGTCGAGCGCGGCCCGGGCATCGAGAGAGGCCAGGACCCGTGGGTACGCCTCCGCAAGATCCGCCAGCAGGCACGTCTCGACCAGCGCCGTCACATCGGCCAGCGTCTCCGCCTTGTCCGCGGCCCGTACGACCTTGGCCGTGGCCGCCGAGACCACGGTGGTGCCGTACATGCTGCCCTCGACCAGGCTGATCGCGAACTCGGGCTGCCACCGCAGCCGCCACTCCTCGCGGAACGTGCCCGTGCCCCGCCGGGTCGCGCTCGGCTCCCCCCACGGCACCCCGATCGTGCGCAGCCGGTGCAGCAGACGGCTGCGTTTGAGATCGGTGTCCTTGCGCAGGTCGAGGTCGAGCGCCCGCTCGAGGGCCTCGGGTTTGAGCCGTGCCGCGCGTTGCTGGGCGGCCAGGTCCTTGGCCAGCGGCACGGCGGGCATGTCGTCGGGCACCCCGCCCAGGCGCTCGCCGACCACCAGTTTCCGGGTGATCAGTTCGACCCGCAGCGGCTCGCCGTCACACATGACCGCTTCGGCCGCCTCGGTGACCTCGCTCAGCCCGGCCAGCGGACGCCCGCGCAGGGTGGCCAGCGCCTCGGCCAGGCGGGCCGCCTCGATCACGTGCGCCGACGACGTGGGCACGCCCTCGGAGCGCAGCACCCCGGCCGCGTCGACGAGCCAGCGCGGCACCACCTCGTCGGCCGAGGTGAACAGGTGGTGATACCAGCCCGGCGAGCTGACCCCGGCGCCGTAACCGGACCACGACGCCAGCCGCCCGTACGTCCACGGCACCCAGGTGAAGTCGACCTTCGCCTTCTTGCGCCCCTTGAGCAGCGCGTTGTCGTCCTTGACGGCGACCTTGCGCTGCAGCGCCGGCACATGCCACGCCCCGCAGACAACCGCGATTTCCCCGTACGACTTACGCACCTCGCGAAGCACGCTGCGCATGTACGCCTCCCGCACGAGATCGTCGGGGTCCTCGGGGGACTGGTCGCGGATAGCCGTCATGGCCTCGGCGATGGCCTCGAACGCCGGCATCCCCCGGTGCTCGACGACGTCCTCCCACCACCGCTCGGGGTCGTCGTACCCCGCCGCGGCCGCCAGCTCCCCGATCGGATCAACCGGCCGCCGCGGTCGTGCGCCCGGCCCGCCGCTGTCCCCACTCGTGCCCGGCCCGCCGCTGTCCCCACCCGTGCCCGGCCCGCCGCTGTCCGCGCCCGTGCCCGGCCCGGCGCTGTCCCCGCCGGCGTCAGCCCCGGCGCTGTCCCCGCCCGTGCCCGGCCCGGCGCTGTCACCACCCGTGTCCGTTCGAGGGCGGGCCGACGGATCGATCGGCGCCACAGAAACACCGGGGTCACCAGGCGCTTGTGCAGGAGGCCCGCCGCGGACCGGAGCGGGTGGATTCCCCGCTGCCGCAGTGTGATCCTCGCCCGGAGCGGCGTCCCGGGGACCGCCCGGGGCCGGAACTCCCGGACCGCCCGGGGCCGCCCCATCCGCCCGCTCGTCGGTCAGCCGATAGGCGAACGGCAGATCGAAGAACCGCACCGGAACCCCGCGCTCCACCGCCCACCGGATCGCCTGCCACTCCGGCGAGAACACGGCGAACGGCCAGAACGCCGCCCGCCGTGGATCGTCCGACGCGTACCCCAGCAACGCCACCGGCGGTTCCAGCCCCGAGTCGGCCACCCAGCGCACCAGCGCGTCGGCCTCCGGCGGCCCCTCGACCAGCAGCACGTCGGGCGGCTGCCGTTCGAGTTCCTGCACCACCGCCCGCGCCGACCCCGGCCCGTGGTGACGAATGCCGTAGAGACGTTCAGGCATCGCGGGCGGCCCGGTAGAAGTCTCGCCAGTCCGCCCGCTCGCGAACCACCGTCTCCAGGTATTCGCGCCACACCACGCCGTCGGAGACCGGGTCCTTGACGACCGCGCCGACGATGCCCGCCGCCACGTCGGCCGGGTGCAGCCGCCCGTCACCGAAGTGGGCCGCCAGCGCGATGCCGTTGGTGATCACCGAGATCGCCTCGGCCGTGGAGAGCGTGCCGGTCGGCGATTTCAGCTTGGTGCGGCCGTCCTCGGTGAGGCCGCCGCGCAGCTCGCGGAAGACCGTCACCACGCGCCGGATCTCGTCGATCGCGGCCGGCACCTCGGGCAGGTCGAGCGACCGGCCGAGCTGCGCCACCCGCCGCGCGACGATTTCGACCTCGTCGTCGGCCGAGGCCGGCACGGGCAGCACGACGGTGTTGAACCGGCGGCGCAGCGCGCTCGACAGCTCGTTGACACCGCGGTCGCGGTCGTTGGCCGTGGCGATCAGGTTGAAGCCGCGCTGCGCCTGCACCTCGGAGTTGAGCTCGGCGACCGGCAGCGTCTTCTCGGACAGGATCGTGATCAGCGCGTCCTGCACGTCGGACGGCACACGGGTCAGTTCCTCGAGCCGGGCGATCGTGCCGGTCTGCATGGCCCGCATGATCGGGCTGGGCACCAGCGCGGCGTCCGTCGGCCCCTCGGCGAGCAGGCGCGCGTAGTTCCACCCGTACCGGATCGCCTCTTCCGCCGTGCCCGCGGTGCCCTGCACGAGCAGCGTGGAGTCGCCCGAGATGGCCGCTGCGAGGTGCTCGGACACCCACGTCTTGGCCGTGCCGGGGACACCGAGCAGCAGCAGCGCCCGGTCGGTCACCAGCGTGGACACCGCGACCTCCATGAGCCGGCGGGGTCCCACGTACTTCGGGGTGATCTTGGCGCCGTCGCCGAGCAGGTAGGTGACGACGGCCTGCGGCGAGAGGCGCCAGCCGGGCGGGCGGGGCCTGTCGTCGGCTGCGGCGAGCAGGGCCAGTTCGTCGGCGTACTGGTCCTCGGCGTGCGGTCGCAGAGCGGTCACGTGCAACTCCAAAAGGCGGTCGTGGTCAGGAAGCCGGTTTGAGCTCGTCGAGCATTTCTTGGCGGAACGTCAGGGTGCGGGCCAGGTCGGCCACCGGGCGTACGCGGGAGGGGTCGGCCGGCTCCTGATCGAGCTGCAGCGCGAGGCGGCCCACCAGGTCGGCGTAGGCCGGGGGCATGGCCAGGCCGGCTTCCCGGCACAACTCGCCCAGCTGCCAGCTGTGGCGGTCGGTGCGGGCGCGGTGAGCGATCGTCTCGAGGACGGCGACCGACAGTTCCTCGGGCCACTGGCCGGGATGGATCGCGAGCAGCCGGTTGGCCAGCCCGTCGTCACGGCGCAGCGCGTCGGCGGCCAGGCGACCCAGTTCCTCGGGCGGCAGAACCAGATGCAGATCCCACCGTACGGATTCCCGCAGCGCCCCGGACACGTCGGTGAGCAGCGCCATGGCCCAGGCCGGGTCACGCTGGACCACGGCGGCCTTGGCCCAGCCGTGCAGCAGCGGCGTCTCCCAGTCGTTGCCACGTGCCAGCCGCAGCATCGTGGCCGGTTCAGACCACGTGTCGAGCGGGGCGCCCGCCACGATCTCTTCGAGCAGCCAGGCGCCCACGCCGATGCCCCGGGCCGGAGTGGACGCCACCCCGTCGCGGCGCAACGCTGCATCGAGTTCCTCGGGCGGCGTCACGACGAGCCGGTCGGCGCCGACCAGCCGGCGCTCGCGGCGCACCAGCGTCAGCGCGCGCTCGGCCATGCGGCCGCGCAACTGCGAACCGGGCAGCCGGCGTAGCAGGTCAAGTGCGGCCTCGCGCACCTCCTTGCGCCTGTCGTCGAGGGCCCGCTCGAGGAACGGGTCGTCGTCGAGGGACAGGCCGGTGGCCAGTGCGCCGAGGAAGCGGGCGCGGTCGTCGGAGGACTCCTCAGCCCACGTGCTCTCCAGCAGTTCGCGGCCCCGGGCCGGGTCGGTCTCGCGCAGGTGGGTCAGGTGGCCCACCCGCTCGCCGGAGCTGCCGGTGTGCCAGTCGGGCAGCGCCACGATCACCGTCGCCTCGTCGCGCAGCCACCGCCAGTCGCCCCGCATGCCGGCCAGCCAGGCGCCGCGGCGACCGGCCACCCGGGCCAGCGCCGGCCGGACGGTTGAGTTGCGCCGGCCCGCGTCGAGCAGCGCGGGCAGCGCGGCCGGGGGCACGTGGCCGCCCCGCTCGGCCGCGGCGGCGAGCCACTGGGTGAGAAGTTCCTGCGCGAGCTGGGCGCCGCCCGGCACGGCCCCGCCCAGGATGCGCAGCAGGCGAGTGCCCGCCGCGCTGGGCAGCGGCCCTTCCGTCTCGGCGGGGGTGGCCGGCACCGCCTCGTGGCCGCTGCCGGGCAGCACCCCGGCCCGGCGCCGCGTCAGGGCCACGGCGGCCGCGTCGAGCAGGGAGTCCTTACCCGTCCAGGGGCGGCGGTTGGTGCCGACCAGGGCCGAGGCCAGCAACTCGGGCGGCAGCTCGGGCCGGCGCTCGGGGGCCGGGCCGGGCATCGGGGGAGCGGCCGCCACGAACTCGCCCCCGGCCCAGGCCGCGAGCGGGCGCAGACCGGCCGGTGACCACTCGGCCGCCACCGTCGCGGGATGCCCGCCGGCCGCTGCCAGCAGCCACCACGGCTCACGATGCCCGGCTGCCAGCGGCACGGCGTCGCCGGACTCGTCGACCAGCCAGCCGTCGGTGCTGGGCACGACCCCGGCCAGCAGGACGGGCGCGTCCAACCGCCAGGGCTCGGCCGCGACGGTGGCGCTGTAACCGGCGAGCGCCTCGGCCAGCGGCAGCGCGCCGCTGGGCTCGCGGAACGGCTCGGCCGCGCTCGCCTTGCCGGCGACGAGCGCGCGCAGCGGGGCCGCGCCGGGATAGAAGGCCAGCTCGCCCCGGAACTCCGTGCCGGCGACGAGGTCGGAGGCCATCGGCTGACCGGCCGCGGCGAACGAGAGCACCAGAGCGAACCGGCCGGTGGCCTCGCCCCGCAACCACGTACGCCGGGTGGTGAGGGCGCCGTCGTCGGACTCGACCTGACCGAGCACCTGCCACCGGTCGGTGACGCGGGGACCGGCCAAAACGTCCTCGGTGGCGACCGGGAAGCCGATGCGGCTGCGTACGGTCGCGGCCAGCTCGGGCGGCAGCTCGGCCAGCCGGTCGTAACCCGAGACGAGCAGCCGGAGCAGCGCCAGCTCGCCGAGCAGGCGGTCGGCCCACTGCGGCCCGACGCCGGCGACCGAGCCGAGCCGCCGCACCGCGCCCGCCGCCGTGGGCGCCTGCGCGTCGACCAGGCGGGCGGCCATCGCCTCGAACGGCTGTGGCCCGCTGCGCTGGGCGCCGGCCAGACCCTGCCGGACCTGGTCGTCGAGCCAGCGGCGCAGCTCGGCCATGCCGCCCGCGACCCGCTCGGCCCGCTGCTCGACCCGCTTGGCCGCGGCGACCGGATCGGGGGTGGAGCCGCCCGACTTGGGCTTGGCGGCGGCCCGGGCCGCGCGCGCGGCCTGCCACTCCTGCGCGAAAGCGGCCGCCGGGGCATCGGCCACATCGGACTCGGCCCAGAGCATGAGCAGCGCCAGCGCGTGCTTGCACGGGATCTTGCGGCTGGGGCAGTTGCACTTGAACGCCGGGCCGGTCAGGTCGACGCAGACCTGATAGCTGCGCAACTGTCCCCAGAGGATGTCATCGAGCCGCCCGGTGGCCGACCACGACGCCGGGAAGGACAGGCCGCGGGCGGCCTTCACCGAGGAGGCATCGGGGGCAAGCGTCTCGACCTGTGCGGCCGACCATCGTTCAACGGGCACGGGCAAACCCTAGGCGGCGGGTACGACATTTTCGACGCGCCTGGTCACGACGGGTGAAGGCGTCGGCCGGGGCGTGCCGGCCCGTTGCCCCCAGACGACCGCGGCGAAGGCCACGACCATTCCTGCCACCTGCAGCGGCGTCAGGCTCTGACCGAGCGCGGCCCAGCCGACGACCGTGGCCACCAGCGGCGAGAGCAGCCCCAGCAGGGCGAGCCGAGCGGCCGGCAAACGCTCGAGGCCCCAGAACCACAGCGAATAGGCGAGCGCGGTGCCGATCAGCGTGAGATAGGCGTAACCGGCCAGGTTGGTCGGCGTCAGCCGCGGCGGCAGGCCCTCGACGGCCAACATCATCGGGATCAGCACCAGCCCACCGGCGGTCAGCTGCCAGCCGGTCGCGGTCAGCAGCGGCACGCCGGGGCGGCCCCAGCGCTTGGTCAGCACCAGGCCGAGCGCCATGGAGGCCGTGCCGGCCAGGCCCGCCGCCAGGCCCACGGCGTCCAGCCGGGCGGCGGCCGTGAGCACGGCCAGGGTGACGCCACCCGCGCCGGCGACGGCGGCGACGACCGTACGCAAGGCAACGCGCTCGGTCAGCAACAAGACGGTCAACCCGGCGACGACCAGGGGCTGGGCCGCGCCGAGCACCGCGGCCATGCCACCGGGCAGCCGGTAGGCGGCGAGGAAGAGCAGGGCGAAGAACAGGCCGATGTTGAGCGTGCCGAGCACCGCCGACCGCCACCACCACGAGCCGTGCGGGAGCCGCCGGGTGAACGCGAGCAGCAGCAACCCGGCCGGCAGGGCGCGCAGCACCCCGGCCAGCAGCGGCCGGTCGGGCGGCAAGAACTCGGTGGTCACGGCGTACGTAGTGCCCCAGACCGCCGGGGTGAGGGCGGTGAGCAGGAGGACCGGCGAGTTCATCACGACTCCCTCGACGCAAAGTATCTCGATGTAAAGATAAAACCGCGCGAGTCTCTTCTTGTCAAGAAGCTCGACATCGAGACAATGGAGGGGTGACGACGGAACCGGACGACGGCGTGGACCTGATCATTCGGCAGTGGGCGCGGGAACGACCCGACCTCGAGACGACGGCGATGTCGGTGTTCGGGCGCATCTTCCGCCTGTCGAAGCTCGCCGGTGATCGCATGGAACAGGCCTACGCCCCGTACGGGATCGGCCGCCCCGAATTCGATGTGCTGGCCACGCTGCGCAGGTCCGGCGACCCCTACCAGCTGTCTCCGGGGGAGCTCGCCGCGTCGATGATGCTCAGCACCGGTGGCACCACGGCCCGTCTCGACCGCCTCGAGAGGGCGGGGCTGATCGAGCGGCTGCCCTCGCCGAACGACCGCCGCAGCGTGCTGGTGCGCCTCACCGCCCGCGGTTTCGACATCATCGACCAGGCGGTCGGCGCCGGCCTGGCCCAGCAGCAGAGCATGCTGGCGCACCTCTCACCCGAGAAGCAGCGCCAGTTGGACGCCCTGCTGCGGGAGGCCTTCAACCAGTGACGCCGTGACCCTCCGGCACCCGCTCCTCCGGCTTGGGCGGCGGTGGGGGAGTGCCGTCGCCGAACGGACGGCCGCCCAGTTTCTCGCGGCCGTGTTCGGTCAGCCAGCCGGAAAGATCGGGGCCGGCGGGCACGATCCCCGTCGGATTGATGTCCTTGTGCACGATGTAGTAGTGCTGCTTGATGTGCACGAAGTCGGTCGTGTCGCCGAAACCGGGCGTCTGGAACAGATCGCGGGCGTACGCCCACAGCACCGGCATCTCGGTCAGCTTGCTGCGGTTGCACTTGAAGTGGCCGTGGTACGCGGCGTCGAAGCGGGCCAGCGTGGTGAAGAGCCGGACGTCGGCCTCGGTGATCGTGTCGCCGACCAGGTAACGCTGCCCGGCCAGCAACTCCGACAGCTTGTCGAGTCGATCGAAGAGCCGCCCGTACGCCTGTTCGTAGGCCTCCTGGGTGCCGGCGAACCCGGCCCGGTAGACGCCGTTGTTGACGTCCGCGAACACGTACCGGTTGATCTTGTCGATCTGGTCGCGGAGCTCCTCGGGATAGAGGTCGGGCGCCCCCGTACGGTGGAACTCCTTCCACTCCAGTGACAGGTCGAGCGTGATCTGCGCGAAGTCGTTCGTCACCACCTGGCCGGTCGGGATGTCGACGATCGCCGGCACGGTGATGCCCTTGTCGTAACCCGGCGCCCGCCTGAAGTACGCCTCCTGCAGCCGCTCGATGCCCAGCACCGGGTCACGTCCGCCCGGGTCCAGGTCGAACGTCCAGCTGCGCTCGTCGTGGGTGGGGCCGGCGATGCCCATCGACAGCACGTCCTCGAGGCCCAGCAACCGGCGCACGATGATCGCCCGGTTGGCCCAGGGGCAGGCGCGCGCGACCACCAGGCGATACCGGCCCGGCTCGACCGGGTAACCGTCGCTCCCGTCGGCCGTGATCCGGGTCGTGATGTACCGCTGGTCCCGGCTGAATTCGCCCTTGGGGTTCACATACGCCATGACCCCATCCTGCTTCCCGCGATCCGGATGCGCTCGGCGAACCCCCGGGCCGGGCTGCGATCGCCCGGCCGAGGGACGCCGGTCCCGGCCACTGAGTCGCCGGAATGATGCGACAGTGAACCTTGTGGCTGTCTCGATCCGGACTTGTCTCACCCGATGGACGGTTTCCGTCCCGCTTGTCGCCACGGCGGCTCTCGCCCTCACCTGGGGCCGCGAGTTGCCGTCGGCGGTGGTCGTGGTGGCCGCGCTCCTGCTCGGCGGCGCGGTGCTCGCCGCGGTCCACCACGCCGAGGTGGTCGCGCACAAGGTCGGCGAGCCGTACGGCTCCCTCGTGCTGGCCGTGGCGGTCACCATCATCGAGGTGGCCCTGATCGTCACCCTCATGATCAGCGGCGGCGAGAAGACCCAAGCCCTGGCCCGCGACACCGTCTTCGCCGCCGTGATGATCACCTGCAACGGCCTGCTCGGTATCTCGCTGCTGGTCGGGGCCTTGCGCCGGCACGTGTCCGTTTTCAACGCCGAGGGCACCGGCGGCGCCTTCGCAACCGTCGCGACCCTGGCCACGCTGAGCCTCGTGCTGCCGAGCTTCACCACCAGCCGCCCCGGCCCCCAATTCTCCCCGGCCCAACTGACCTTCGCCGCCGTCGCTTCGCTGTCCCTCTACGCCCTGTTCGTCACGGTCCAAACCCGCCGCCACCGCGACTACTTCCTCCCCATCACCAGCAGCGGCAAGGTCATCGACGTCGAAGAACACCTGGACCCGCCCACGACCCGCACCGCCCTGATCAGCCTGGGCGCCCTGATGGTCGCCCTGATCGCCGTCGTCGGCCTCGCCAAGGGCGTCTCCCCGGCCATCGAATCCGGCGTCGCCTCCATCGGCCTGCCCCAGGCGGTCGTCGGCGTAGTGATCGCCCTGCTGGTCCTGCTCCCCGAAACCATCGCCGCCGTCCGAGCCGCCGCCCGCGACCGCGTGCAGACCAGCCTCAACCTCGCCGTCGGTTCCGCCATGGCCAGCATCGGCCTCACCATCCCGGCCATCGCCATCGCCATGATCTGGCTTGAAGGCCCCCTGCTGCTCGGCCTCGGCGGCACCCAAATGATCCTGCTCGCCCTCACCGTGGCCGTCGGAACCCTGACCATCGTCCCCGGCCGGGCCAACGTCCTCCAGGGCGGTGTCCATCTGGCCCTGCTCGCGGCGTTCCTGTTCCTCGCCGCAAGCCCTTGACCCTTGATTCCGTACGCCACGTCGCCTCCCACAACCACACCACGCAGCTCTGCCGCAACCTCGCCGGCCAGGCGACCCTCAAGGCCGTAGCGCGGGCTCCGGCCGTGGTGCATGGCACTAGATCAAACGCCGCCGGACCCGCCACACGACCACGCCGATCAGGGCCGCCGCGACGGCGACGAACACGGCCGCCTCGATGAGCTGGAACGTCCAGAACCGGTCGGCCGGGTGATGGACCGTGAACTGCTGGATGCCCCGCGCGTGCAGGAACTGGTTGAGGTTGCTGCCGGCCCGGTCGGCGGCGGCCTCCAGCTCGGAGAACTCGGTTCCGCTCAGCCTGCGCCCGGCGGCGTTCACGTAGTGGCGTTCGATGACCCAGTCGGCGAAATTGGGCCCGGCCCGGTCCTTCGAGCCGCCGACGGGTTCGATGGTCGTGAGCGGGCCGGCGTACGCGGGGCGGGCCAGCAGCGCCACCGACATCCGGGCGGCGAGGAACGCACCCAGCGCGACGCCGAACGCGGGCAAGCTACGCCGCAGCACAGCCCCGGCGGCGGTGGCGACACCGAATGCGAACAGCGCGTACGCCACCGGAACAAGGCCCTCCAGGTCGAACGCGTCGTACTGGAACCGCCCCTCCCACGCGTCGAACGGCTGACGGAACCAGGTGAGCACCGCGGTGAACATCCCGGTGAGCGCGACGGTGACGCCGGCCAGCGCCGCGAGCTTGGCTGCCAGCCAGCGCATCCGCGGCACGGCCTGCGTCCAGGCGAGCTGCCAGGTGCCGTCCTCGAGCTCCCGCGCGAGCAGCGGCGCGCCGAGGAACGCGCCGATGACGACCGGGACCAGGTAGAAGGCCGCCAGGAGGTTCTCGACGAACCCGTACTCCTCGTCGAGCCGGCGGAAAGAGGCCGTGCAGGCGTCGGTGACGCCGGTGTCACCCGCGCACCGGGCGGGATCACCGGGGAACAGGTCGTGTGCCTGCGTCCCGAGCACGAGCAGGGCGACGCCGAACAGGCCGACCAGCAGGCCCAGGACGCAGACCTCGGTCCGGTGCTGGCGCCAGATCAACCACGTCATGCCGCCGCCCCCGACGTGACCGCGGCGCCCTGCTCGGACGGCCGGCGTAGGTACGCCAGCACCAGGTCCTCCAGCGCGACCGGCTGCGCCTGCCACCCGGGCGCGGCCGGGATCCCGCCGTCGCGCACCAGCAGGGTCGTGTGCCGGTCGCTGTGGACGGCCTCCACGACGGCGCTGCCGGCCCGGTCGAGGCCGGTGGCCGTACGCGGGCCGACGAGCAGCCTGTGTTCGGCGAGGAGCGTGTCGAGGTCGCCGGCGAGCGTGACCCGGCCCTGGTTGAGCACGACCAGGTGGTCACAGACACGCTCCAGCTCGTGCACGACGTGGGAGGAGAACAGGACGGTCACCCCGCCCTCGGCCACCGCACCCATCAGGACCTGCAGGAACTCGTGCCGGGCGAGCGGGTCGAGGCTGGCCACCGGCTCGTCGAGGACGAGCAGGTCGGGCCGTTTCGCCAGGGCCAGGGCCAACGCGACCTGGGCCTGCTGGCCGCCGGAGAGCGTGCCGGCCCTGCGGTCGAGCGGGATGCCCAGCTTCGCCAGCCGGCGCTCGGCCAGCTGCTGGTCGAACCGCAGGTTGCAGGCCCGCCCGAAGCGCAGCATCTCGGCGACGGTGAAGCGTTTGTACAACGGGTGGTCCTGGGCCAGGAACCCGATCCGGGCCAACGTCTGCGGGGTGCTGGCGGTGACGTCGCGGCCGAGGACCTCCACCGTGCCGGTGCTCGGCGCCAGCAACCCGACGGCCAGGCGCAGCAGCGTGGTCTTGCCCGCGCCGTTCGGCCCGACCAGCGCGATCACGCCGCCCGCCGGCAGGGCCAGGGTGCAGTCGCGCAGTGCCCAGCCCTTCCGGTACCGCTTGCTCACGCCGTCGGTGCGCAGCGCGAACTCGGCCGCCGTCACGCCACGTCCTCCTTCCTCGTCTGCTGGTGGACGGACGTGAAAAGCGCGTCGACCGCCTGCTCGTCGAGCCCGGCCGCGTAGGCCCGGCGCAGCCAGGTCGTGAGTCCCCGGCGCAGCGAGGTGTACGTCGATGCCGGCACCACGGCCGACTGCTGCTCGTTGACGAACGTGCCCTGGCCGGGCCGCCCGGTGACCAGGTTCTCCTGCTCCATCTGCCGGTACGCCTTGGCGACGGTGTTCGGGTTGATCGCCAGGTCCTCGACCACTTCGCGGATGAGCGGCAGGCGGTCGCCGGGTTGGAGAAACCCCAGCAGCACCGCCTGCCGAACCTGCTGAACCAGCTGCAAATACGGCGGCACCCCGGAGCGCCCGTCAAGCCGAAAGACAAACACGCCGGAACCTTACTGCTTTCCTAGGAACATAGTAAAGCAGCAAGACCCGGTTCGAGAACGCAGCCACACGTTGCCGGCCGCGTCCATGCCGCGGTGCCGTGCACGTGGTGGTGGGAAAGGTTATGCGGAGGCTCGTTTGATCAGGGCGGGCTCGTAGATGACTGAGGACACGCGCATGGTGGGGTCCTCGATGCGGGCCAGCAGCAAGCGGGCGGCCTCGGCGGCCATGTCTTCCAGCGGGTGCCTGATGGTGGTCAGGGCGGGGGAGGCGGCCACGGCGGCGCTGCTGTCGTCGAAGCCGACCACGGCCACGTCGTTCGGGACGTTGCGGCCGGCTTCGCGCAGGGCGGACAGGGCGCCCAGGGCCATCAAGTCGTTGGCGGCGAAGAGGCCGTCCACATCCGGGTTGTCGACGAGCAGGGCGCGCATGGCGGTTTCGCCGCTGTCCTGGGTGAAGTTTCCGGTGGCGGTGGGGACCCAGCCGTGGCCGTGGCGGGCCATGGAGCGGCGGAAGCCTGCTATGCGGTCGCTGCTGGCGGGGACGTCGGCCGGGCCGGTGATCATGGCGATGCGCTGGCATCCGCGGGCGAGCAGGTGGTCGGCGGCGAGGGCGGCGCCGGTGTCGTTGGCCAGGTCGACGTAGTCGATCGGGACCGGCTCGGCGGGGCGGCCGATCAGCACGGCGGGCACGTTGCCCTCGGTGAGCATGCGGGGCAGCGGGTCGACGGCCGGCAGGCTCAGCACCACAGCGCCGTCGGCCTGGCCGTTGCGGAGGTCGCCGACGAGGCGTTTGCGCTGGTCGTCGGTGCCGACGATCTGCAGGGCGAGCTGGACGCCCTGGTCGCGGAGCACGCTCATCAGGCCGCCGACGACGCGGCCGAAGTACGGGTCGGCGAAGAAGCGGCCCATGAACGGGTCGTCGTCGTGGGTTTCGGAGTCGGAGACGACCAGCGCGACCGTGCCGGTGCGGCGGGTGACCAGTGAGCGGGCCAAGCGGTTGGGCACGTAACCGGTGCGGCCCACGGCATCCCACACGACCTCGTGCAGCTGGGGGTCGACGTTCCGGATGCCGTTGATCACGCGGGAGACGGTGGCTCGGGACACCCCGGCGATGCGGGCGACGTCCTCGAGGGTCGGGAGCCGCTCGGTTCGCATAGACGTCTTTATAGCACAGGTGGAGAGCGCTCTCCGTAGGCGCGGCAAGAGCGGCCCGCCAAGTTCCGGAACCAGCGGAAACCCGCCTACGTATTGACGCCCTTGACATCGCGGCGTAACACTCGGAAAGCGCTCTCCAATCCCCGAAGGAGACCTGGTGAATCCCCAACTGTCCATCGCACCCCCGGCCGCGGTGAGGCCCCGGCCCGTCAGACGCATTGTGACTGTGAGCGCGGTAGCGGCCCTCGCCGTGACCGCCGCGCTCACCGGTGTCCGCACCGCCCAGGCGGCCGACACCCTGCTCTCCCAGGGCAAACCCGTCCTCGCCTCGTCGACCGAGAACGGTGGCGCCCCGGCCGCCGCGGCCGTCGACGGCAACCCCGCCACCCGGTGGGGCAGCGCGTGGAGCGACCCCCAATGGCTCCGCGTCGACCTCGGCAGCACGGCCGCCGTCACCCAGGTCAAGCTCGTCTGGGAGGCCGCGTACGCGAAGGCCTTCCAGGTCCAGACCTCGGCCGACGGCAACAACTGGGCCAACGTCTACAGCACGGCCAACGCCACGGGCGGCACGCAGACGCTCACCGTCAACGGCTCCGGTCGCTACGTTCGCGTGTACGGAACGCAACGGGGCACCGGCTACGGCTACTCCCTGTACGAGTTCCAGGTGTACGGCTCGTACACGTCCACACCGCCGACCAGCGGCCCCGGCTACATCCTCGCGAACCCGCCCGTCACCGGCGTGGTCCCGTCGACGGCCGTCCCGCCCGACACCAACCCGCCGACGACCCACCACGAGTTCCAGATGAACTGCTCGGTGAGCCGCGGCAACCTCAACGACGACCCGATCGTCTTCCCCGGCCTGCCCGGCGCCTCGCACTCGCACACGTTCATGGGCAACACCACGACGAACGCCAACACGACGCTGGCGAGCCTCAAGGGCGGCAACACCTCGTGCATCACGCCCGGTGACAAGACCGGCTACTGGATGCCGACCCTGCTCAACGGCGACACCGCGGTGCAGCCCGTCGGCCGGCAGACGATCTACTACAAGTCCGGGGTCATCGACTACCGCAGCGTGCGCCCGTTCCCCGAGGGCCTGCGCTACCTGGTCGGCAGCCCGGCCGCCACGCTCGAGGACTTCCGCAACCACCCCGGCGCGGTAGAGGGCTTCGAGTGCGGTGACCTGTCCTTCAACTGGGACATCCCGGCCAACTGCGTCGCCGGCACCCAGCTCAACGTCCGCTTCCAGGCCCCCAGCTGCTGGAACGGGCTGCACCTGGACACGCCCGACCACAAGAGCCACATGGCGTACCCGGTGCTGGGTGTCTGCCCGTCGTCGCACCCGGTCGCCGTCCCGATGATCGAGTTCAAGATGGCCTGGCCGGTCAGTGGCAACATGGCCAACGTCCACTTCTCCAGCGGGCGGGGCTTCTCGTTCCACTACGACGTCTTCAACGCCTTCGACCCGCCGACGCTGGCCGCCCTCACCCGCCACTGCATCAACGGCGGACTGCAGTGCGACCCGCGCGGTTTCGACCTCTACAAGCCGGAACGTGGCGCCGCGCTCAACGAGAACTACGAGTTGCCGTAAGCAGTCACAAAAACGGGCGCCGTCATGAGGACGGCGCCCGTTTTTCGCTTGTCCACAATCACGGAGAACTGCTCGGCATTGTGGACAACACCGCTTCCCTCGTACGCAGAATCTGCAGTGCCAAATCGCGCGTCTGTGTTTCGACTCCCGATTTTTCCTCACTGCGCGCCAGGCTCTGGCTCTGCTCCAGGTGCTCCCGGATGAGCTTGGTGACCGTCTGGTCGAAGGCCGCCCCGACGAGCTGGCTGGCGCCCGTGACGTCCGCGGGGGTGACCATGCCCGGCATCGGCATGCCCTTGTGCGGGTTCTCCGTGGGCAGCCCGGCCCGTGTCTGCAGCTGCCGCAGAACGTTCAGCTCGCCCTCGGTGAACGCCTTGACCTGCAAGGCGGTGGCGAGAGTTGCCGGGTCTTCGGTGTGTTTCGGGGTGAGCTCGAGCAGGGGGAGAAGTTCCTCGTTCATCGCGATGTTGATTTGGATCCAGGCAAGGTCGGTGCCGCCGAAACCCGCCACCGGGGCCTGCGCCGAGGCGTTCGCGGTGGGGGTGGGCGCGTCGCCGGACCCTGTCGCCGAGCAACCCGTCGCCGCGCACCCGGTGAAGCAGAGCGTTGCCACGATCAGGAGCCGGGGAAAGTGTTTCACAATGGCGAGTTTGGTCGTTTTGCAGCGCCATTGTCAATGATTCGATATTGCCCAGCGGCAACGGAAATGTAACGACGCTTTTGGCATTGGCGCGTGACGCGGTGGCGGTGGGGTGTGGCGGTGGCGCGTCGCTCGGTGGGGTGGCAACGGGGCAGCGTGGGGGCGCGTCAGGCGGCGGCGCAGTGGCACGGTGGAGAGCCGTGCGTGGTGGGGTGGTGACGCAGCAGGGCTGGCCGGTGGTGAGCGCGGCGGCGTGGGGCCGCCTGGGTGTGGTTGATTGTCAGGCGGTTTCCCAGAGGCCGATCAGGTTGCCTTCGGTGTCGTGGAAGTAGGCGCTGAAACCCATGGTGCCG
Organism: Paractinoplanes brasiliensis; assembly: GCF_004362215.1. NCBI lineage: Bacteria > Bacillati > Actinomycetota > Actinomycetes > Micromonosporales > Micromonosporaceae > Paractinoplanes > Paractinoplanes brasiliensis. The sequence continues at coordinate 5,606,565 of NZ_SNWR01000001.1, forward strand.
ACCGGCTGGCGGCCGATGGCGAGTTTGCCGCCGAGTTTTTCGATGGTGGCTGCGGCCTCGTCGATGCTGTCGACCTCGATGGTGAGCACCGGCGCCGTGATCGGGCCCTGGCGGGACAGCATGCCGCCGTTGATGCCGCCGGGCTCGGACGGGCGGCCCTGGTCGTCGGTCGCTGTTGTCGTGACCAACGTGTATTGGTAATTCGGCATCGAGTTGAGATGCCAGCCGAACGCCTCTCGGTAGAACGTCGTGGCGCGCTCGCCATCGTCGAACGGGATCTCGAAGTGGATCACTCTGTTCATCTCGCCACCTCCTTGACCCGACCCTAGAACTGCGGGCCGGGTGGCAGAAGAGCCGAAAGTACGGGTCCGCCGAAAGCCGGCGACGCACAAGACGCGGCGCGCACGACAGGGCGTACGGGAAAGACGACAGGGCGTACGGGAAAGCGAGAGGGCGGCGGGAAGCGAGAGGGCTGCGGGAAGCGAGAGGGCTGCGGGAAGCGAGAGGGCTGCGGGAACCGAGAGGGGTGCGGGAAGCGAGAGGCGTACGGGAGAGCGCGAGAGGGCGTACGGAAATAATGGGCGCCGCAGCCACGGCCACGGCGCCCCTGCATCGGCTCAGCGGCGATAGACGCCGAACTCGTAGAGCGAATAACCGAACCCGGTAGCCCGCGTCGTCCCGTTCATGCGGACGTACCGCCCGGAACCCGAGATCCCGAGCTCGTCGAACCCGCCGTCCCCGCTCGTGGTCGTGAAGATCGTCGTCCAGTTCGAGCCGTCGTTCGACGTCTGGATCTGATAACCCATGGCGTAGGCCGCCTCCCACGCCAGCCGTACGTGGTTGAACGACTGCACCGAGCCGAGGTCCACCTGCAGCCACGCCGAGCCGGTCCATTCGCTGGCCCACCGGGTGCCGTAATCGCCGTCAGTCGCGTACGAGGGCAGTTGTGGCCCGTTGGAACCGGTGGGCTGATGCGACGATGCGGTCGTCGTCCTGCCGCGCGACAGGTTGGTTCCGGTTTCGGGCGGCGCCACCACCCGGATCGATTTCTGCTCGATGCCGACGTTGCCGTGCCCGTCGAAGGCGTAGACGTAGACCTTCCACACCCCGAGCCGCTCGGGCGCCTTCGCCGTGAACGAGCCGTTGCCGTTGTCGGTGAAGGTCACGTTGCTCAGCCCGGTACCGCCGCCGGCGTACTTGTCGGAGTACATCAGGTTGTAACGGATCAGGTCGTTCTGCGGATCGGTGACGCTGACCGACACGTTCAAGGACCCGCCCGCCGGTACGGAGGTCTGGTTGCTCACGGTCATGCTGGTGATCTCGGGCGGCGTGTTGGCCGGCGTCTCCCCGGTCCAGGCCCGCTTCAGCGAGTAGTAGCCGTGCCGCCGCCACCCGCCGGTGAACGTGTTGAGCCACACCCCACCGAAGTCGTTCTCGAGTCCGTAGTGGAACTCGGTCGCGCCCAGCGCCACGGTCGGGTGCGCGTTGATCGCGGCCCAGCTGCTCGCGTACTGGTCCCGTTTCTTGAGGTCGCTCGGCTCGGTCGGCACGCCGTTGACGTCGTTGGGCACCTCCCATTCGCCCTCGGGGCCGGCCTCGGTGATGATGTACGGCTTCGTGTAACCGCCGGCCTGCCAGTCGGGGTAGATGTTGCCGATCGCCCCGTACGAGTTGACCGCGAGCAGGTCGAGTGCCGGAGCGTACTGCTTGTAGTAGGGCCACGCGCCGGTGTACGCGTCGGTCGACGTGACCGGGTGGTTCGGGTCGGCGGCGTGGATGGCGACCGCGACCTCGTTGACGAACTTCGCGTAGCCGACGCGTCGCGCCTCGACCTCGGCCGCCGAGAGCCCGTGGTCCTGCATGGTCAGGATGACCTCGTTGCCGACGTCCCAGAGCAGCACACCCGGGTGGTTCTTGAGCGTGTTGACCCGGGCCACGATCTCGGCCTTGACCGAGTTCATGTACGCGGTGTCGTTGACGTAGTCGGCGCCCTGGTTCAGCCAGTGCCCGACGATGACCTTGATGCCCTGCCGGGCGGCCCGGTCGAGCAGCGTCGGCGTGTTCGCGTCGTCAACACCCCACGTACGGATCGTGTTGACGCCCATGTTCCTCAGGTCGCGCATGTAACCGTCGGCGGCCGCCTGCGGGGGCCCGTACGTGAGGCCCTTGACCTGATAGGGCGATCCGTTGACCTGCAGCTGCCAGTTGCCCTGGCTGCCGGTCACCTTGACGACGCTGGAACCACCGGGCACGGCAGGGTCGGTCATCGCCGGTGGGACGGCCCCGGTCGCCGTGCGGGCCACGCTGACCGAGTCGACGCTGAGCACGCCGCCCGACGTCGTGTCAGGTGTGGGGGTCGTGCGGCCGGCCAGCGCGTTCGGCAGCGAGCCGCCGATGGCGAGGTCGAGCCGCAGGAAGAAGCCGTGGTGCACGGCCGCTCTCCAGGCTGTCACGCCGACCTGCGACTGCCGTACGATCCAGGTCTGCCGCCCGTCGAGGTAGAACCGGATCTCCTCGTCGGTCTTGGTGCGGTCGATGATCTGCGTGTACTCGTGGTAGCCGGTCCGGCAGCCGGCGCAGCTGGCGAAGCCGGACGAGCGTCCGTTGTACTCGGCGCACACCCCGTCGGGCGCGGTGCCGCAGTGCAGGGTCTGTGCCAGCTGGCTGCGGCCGTTGACGTCCGTCATGATGTCGGTCTCGCCCACGCCGGGCCAGTTGTTGAAGTTCCCGCGGTACGCCGCCCCGGTCGCCCGGAAACCCGGCCAGTAACCGAGCGCGTTGGCCACGTCCGGCTGCTTGAGCACGGCGGTGAACTTGGTCTGCTGCCCGGCCAATGGCTCGAAGTCGGCGCGCTGGGTCTCGAGGCGGCCCGACGTCCAGTTGCCGCTGCCGTCCCGGATGGCCTTGATGGTCAGCCTCCCGTTGCCGTCGAGCGAGACGTTGGCCGTGCTGTTGCTGGCCGTCTCGACCTCGCCCGTGCCCCAGTTCGCGGCTCCACCGGGATATTGCGTTCCCGTACGCATGAGCCAGTTCGCCGACGACGGCGAGGACCCAGCCGGCCCGTCGAACTTGTCCTCCCAGATCGTGGTGAAGTTCCCCGGCGGCTGGGTGGTCGGCGGCGGGTCGGTCGGCGTGGTGCCACCGGTCGAGCCGTAGACCTTGAACTCCCACAGCGAGTATCCGTAGCCGCCGTTACGGGCCGTGCCGTACAGGCGGACGTAGCGGCCGCTGCCGTTCACGGTGAGCGTCTCGGTGCCGCCCGTCCCGCCCGTCCTGGTGAAGATCGACGTCCAGTTGTTGCCGTCGGGGGAGGTCTGGATCTGGTAGCCCGTGCCGTACGCGTTCTCCCACTGCAGCACCACCGAGCTGATGGTCGCGGTGGCGCCGAGGTCGACGCGCAGCCACTGGGGATCGGAGAACTGGCTCGACCAGCGGGTGCCGTCGTTGCCGTCGGTGGCGTTGGCGGCCACGGTGTCGGCTGTCTCGTTCGACGAGGACGTGGTGGGTTTGCCCTGCGAGAGCAGGGTGTCGGCGGCGTAGGCGCTGCTGTGCGCCGTGACGGCCAGGCCGGCCGCGACGAGGGCCGTGGTCAGGGGGATGGCGAGGCGGCGCCACAGGCGTGGCGGGGAGGAAGCCGTGTTCACGGAAACTCCTGGGGATGTCGGGACGCTAGGGAAAGCGCTCTCCATGAATGGCCGAAGTGTTACGCCGGGCTTTCACGCGTGTCAATAGGGGGCCGCGAGTCCTGCCCGTCCTTGCGGTGCAAAACGTAATATTCACGGCATCCAACGACGGTGCAGTGGACGGCCTGGGAGAGCGGTTTCCGGGCGTGTCGGGGCCGGGTGCGGGCGCGCGGGCGCGCGGGCGCGCGGGCGTGTGTGTGTGTGGGCTTCGGCGAGGGCAGGGCAGGGCGAGGGCAAGGGCTGGCGTGACGGTGAGTCGCGAATGCTTCGGGGTCGCCGGCGAAGAGGTCGCGGAAAGTTGTGCGAGAAAATCTGGCGGGGGATGTCGAGGGGTGGCCGGCGGCTCCGACCACAGCGCAGAAACCGAGAGCTGAAGGAGTTCGACGATGAAGTACATGCTGATGATGTTCGGTGACGGCGGCGAGATGGCGGCCACGGCCGACCCGGCCTGGGTGCGCGACATGATGACGTTCATGGGCGACTTCAACGACGAGCTGACCAAGACCGGTGAGCTGGTCGCGGCGCACGGGCTGGCGTTCCCCTCCACGGCCAAGACGGTCAGCTACGCCGATGGGCAGGTCGCGGTCACCGACGGGCCGTACGCGGAGAGCAAGGAGTCGCTGGCCGGCTTCTGGATCCTCGACGTGGCCGGCGAGGAGCGGGCGATCGAGCTGGCGGGCCGGGTGGCGTACTGGTCGCGCAAGGCAGAGTTGCGGGAGGTGCCCGACGCGGCGCCGGAGTTCGACGCCTGAGCCACTTCGGACAGGGGCCTGGTCTGGTGCCGGGCCCCCGGAGGCGCGGCGCCGGGTGGGCGAGGGGAAGGGCGCGGGGCGATGGGTGGGGCGAGGGCGTTGGACGGGCTGCTGCGGGAGCTTGCGCCTCAGGTGCTGGGAGCGCTGGTCCGCCGGTACGGGCAGTTCGACGCGGCCGAGGACGCCACGCAGGAGGCACTGCTGGCGGCGGCGGTGCAGTGGCCGATCGAGGGGGTTCCGGAGAATCCGCGGGCCTGGCTGACCTCGGTGGCCACGCGACGGCTGGTGGACGAGTTCCGCAGTGACAGCGCACGCAGGCGGCGGGAAGAAACCATCGCCATGGCCGTGACGGGCGCCGGAACCCGCGCGGAGGATGGGCCGGAAGCAAGGGCCGAGAACGCGTCGCGGGATCGCGACGACACGCTGGACCTGCTGTTCCTGTGCGCGCATCCGTCGCTGTCGCCGCCGTCGCAGCTGGCGTTGACGTTGCGGGCGGTCGGCGGGCTGACCACGGCGGAGGTCGCGGCCGCCTTTCTCGTGCCCGAGACGACCATGGCGCAGCGGATCAGCCGGGCGAAGCAGGCCATCCGCAGGAGCGGGCCGGATTTCCCGCCACCCGCGCCCGGGGCCGAGCGAGCCGAGCGGCTGAGGGTCGTACGGCAGGTGTTGTATTTGATCTTCAATGAGGGTTACACCGCGAGCGGCGGGCCGGAGCTGCAACGGGCCGAGCTCACCGGTGAGGCGATCCGGCTGACGCGGATGCTGCACGGGCTGGTTCCCGGCGATCATGAGACGGCCGGGCTGCTGGCGTTGATGTTGCTCACCGACGCCCGGCGGGAGGCGCGCACCACCGACGCCGGCGAGCTGGTGCCGCTCGACCAGCAGGATCGGTCACGATGGGACAAGCGGAAGATCACCGAGGGGGTCGGGCTGGTCTCGTCGGCGCTCGGGCGCGGGCCGGTCGGTCCGTACCAGGTGCAGGCCGCGATCGCCGCCCTGCACGACGAGGCCGCCTCCGACGGCCAGACCGACTGGGCGCAGATTCTGGCGCTGTACGAGGTGCTCGAACGGATCTCGCCCGGCCCGATCGTCACGCTCAACCGGGCCGTCGCCGTCGCACGGACGCGGGGGCCGCTGGCGGGGTTGACCGTGCTGGGCGAGCTGGCGGGGGACGAGCGGATGGCGGGGCATCATCGCCTGCCCGCCGTTCGGGCTCACCTGCTCGAACAGGCCGGATTCACCGATGAGGCCCGCGCGGAGTATTTGGCCGCGGCCAAGCTGACCACCAGCACGCCCGAGCGGCGCTACCTCACGGCCCGAGCCGAGCGCGTGAGTGGGTGAGGCCGGCGGGGTGGAGCGGCCTTATTGGAGGAACGCGCCCAACGGTGAGAGCAGTAGTTTGTTGACGCCCGTTGCCGTCCTGTCCAGGGTGGCGCGTTCGCGGTCGGTGGCCGACATGTCGTGGCGCAGGCACCACAGTTTCTGGGCGTTACGCCAGGCCACGTTGCGGGTGTACTCGACGGCCTCGCCCTGCCACCAGTCGTCGAGGCGGCCGTTCATCATGTCGATCAGCAGTTGCCATTTCTCGAGGTAGCCACGGCGCAACCCGGGGATCGACTCGGCGAAGATCTCGTTGATCTCGAGGTAGTCGTGGTGCTGCTCGCTGTCGTCGATCGGGTCGGTGCCCAGGTGGTCGAACGTGGTCACCAGCGCGAACGGCAGGTCGAAGTTGATGTGCGCGTTGACGCCGGCGCAGGCCGAGGGCAGCGGACGGCAATCGGGACCGCCGATGCGCTGGAACAGGCTCGCCCACACCTGCGGGCAGCGCGGGCTCGCCTCGGGGCCGGCCCAGGCACGCAACGCGTCGAAGTAACGCGCCGCGAACTCCACGTCGAGCCGGGACAGGAAGGCCGGGTCCTCGAACTTGCCCGCGTAGAGCCGTTCGAGCACACCCTCGGTGATCGTCAGGTAGAGCCGGTTGAAGTCGCACAACGGGTTCTCGCCCAGCAGCGGGGGCACCCGGGTCAGGATCGCCTGCAGCTCCCGCAGTTGCTCGACCACGCCGGGAACGTCGTCGGGGTGGTTGCTCAGGAGATCCGTCATCCCCTGATGCGCCGGTCCCCAGACCGACTGGCTCATCGGCTCTCCTCCACAAACCTAGGCGGAGGGCCCCTAGCACCACCCGGCGGCGGTGGCCACCGGGTGGTGCTCCCCCGTCGCCACAGACTTCCGCACCCGGCCTACGTACGGATCGGTAGATCTACGTAGTCGGGTGCGCCGAGAAGATAACGAAATGGTCACGCCGCGGTGAGATAAACCCGGCTCGCCTGTACGCGGGTGCGCACCTGCAGCTTGTCGAAGATGTGCCCGACATGCACCCCGACCGTGCGTTCGCTGATGAACAGCCGCTCGCCGATCTCGCGGTTGGTCAGGCCCTCTGCCAGGGCGGCCAGCACCTCGCGTTCCCGGACTGTGAGCAGGCCGAGCTCGTCCGGCGGCGCGGCCGGGGGCGCCGCCATCGGCACCGTCGGCAGGTCGTCGGCGAGCGTCACCCGGTGCCGCTGGGCGACCGAGACGATCTCGTTGGCGAACGGCCGGGCGCCCATCGCTGTCGCCGTCGCATAGGCCTCGCGCAGCGCCGTCGTCGCCGCGGCCTTGCGCGACCGGCGTTGCAGCGCGGCCTCGGCCTGCCGCAACCGCGAATAGGCCGCCGGGTAGGGCTGACGACGCTTGTCCCAGGCCGCCACGGCCTTGGCCCACAACGACGGATCCGGCCGGCCCTCGGCCCGGCTCAGCTCGGCCGCGCACAGGTCGAGATAGCCGTCGATGGTGGCCCGGACCGGCGCCGCGGCGTTGCCGACCCCGGCCGCCATCCGCTCGACGGAGACCTTGAGCCGGCGCAGCGCACCCGGGTCGACCGGCTGCCCGGCCGCGTGCGCCTCGGCCTCGGCGCGCAGGCCGTGCCAGGCCAGCACCCCGATCAGCACCAGGTCGTCGGAGCGGGTCTCGGTGAGGCCGCGCTGCACGGCCGCCCGCGCCTCGGCGTGCCGGGCCTGCCACATCGCCAGGCCGGCGCGCAGCGTGAGCATCGGCAGCACATGCCGGGCGCCGCCACCGGCCAGCAGGGTGGCGACCGCGTCGAGGTCACGGTGGGCCGCGTCGACGTCGCCGAAACCCACCCACAGCTGGCACCGTGACAGCAGCAGCTCGACGGCGTCGGCGCCGGACGGCCGATGGCGCATCGCGTCGTCGAGCACCGCGTCGGCCTCGGACCACTGGCCGACCCGGAACAGCCCTTTGGCGGCGATGGCGAGCAGGCGGGTCTGGTAGGTGCGGCCGGCCCCGAGCGAGGCCAGCCGCTGCGCGCCACGGCGGGCGACCAGCACCCCCTCCTCGATGCTGTTGAGGGGGCCGGTGAGCAGCTCGGCCAGGTGCAGATAGGCCACGCCCAGCTCGTCGGGGTGGCCGCTGCGCTCGGCGATGTCGACAGCGTGCCGGATCACGGCGAGTCCGGCGTCCGGGTCCTCGCGGAACGCGGCGCTGAAGCCGAGGGCTGCCGACGCGCGTACGAGGTCGGCCGTGGACCCGTTGACCTCGGCCATCTCGAGCGCTTCCTGCGCGCGGGCGTTGGCGTCGGCGTACCGGCCCAGGTGCAGCAGCAACTCGGCCAGGAAGGCCGCGGCGGTCGCGCGCTGCCGCGGCGAGCAGTCGGCCGCGGACAGGGCCCGCTCGTATTCCTCCTCGGCCGTGGCCGTGCGCCCGGCCGCCGCCAGGTAACGCGCCCGGCGCAGGTGCAGGTCGCACTGGCCGGGGGCGTCGGGCCGCTCGGCCAGCGCGTCCAGCCCGGACAGCGCGCGCTGATGCTCCCCGCACAGGTGGGCCGCCTCGGCCGCGTGGGCCAGCAGCTCGGTGCGCTCGGGAGCGTCGTCACCGGCCAGCTCGAGCGCCGACGACCAGTGCCGATGTGCCTCGGTGAAGCCGTAGAGCTGCTCGGCGGAGCGGGCCGCGGCCACCACCGACGGCAGCGCCCGGGCCGGCTCACCCGCCCGCTGCCAGTGATGGGCCAGCCGAGCGTGGTCGGGCGCGGGGCACTCCTCGAGCGCCTCGGCGAAGCGGCGGTGCAGGGCGGCGGACTCGGCGGGCAGCACCTCGGCCGCCAGCACCTCGGCGACCAGGCGGTGGCGCAGCCGGTAACCGTCGCCGGCGGTGGCCACGAACCGGTGCGCCACCGCGGCGCGGACCGCCTCGATGAGCTCGGCCTCGCCCAGCGGCACCACCTTGGCCAGCACCGTGTGCTCGACCGGCTCGACACCGGCCGCGATCGCGTGCACCACGGCGTGCGCGTTCGGCGGCAGCTCGTCGACCCGGGACAGGAAGATCTCGCGCAGCGTGTCGGACAGCTCGACCCGGCCGTCGCGCAGGTCACGGGCCAGTTCCTCGGCCACGAACGGGTTGCCGCCGCTGCGCTTGTACACCCGGTCGGCGTCCTCGGGCTCGATGCTCCCGCCGGCGATCGCGGTCACCAGATCGACGGTCTGGTCACGGTCGAGGGGGGCGAGGTCGACCACGCGTACGGACCTCAAGCGGCGCAGCTCGGCCAGCACCTTGCGCAACGGGTGGGCGCCCTGCAGGGCCTCGGCACGCACCGCGGCCAGCACCGCGATCTTCACGTCGCTCAGGCCGGCGAGCAGATAGAGCAGCAGCTGACGGGTGCTGCGGTCGGCCCACTGCAGGTCGTCGAGCACCAGCAGCAGCCGCCGGTCACCGGCCACCGTCAGCAGGTCGCGGGAGACCCGGTCGAGCAGGTCACCGGCGTCGGAGGCCACCGCGCGGCCACTGTGGCCGGACTGGCGCAGCGCCTGCAGCACGGGGTGCAGCGGGGACGCGTCGCCGATGTCGAGACAGGTGCCGGACAGCACAGAGAAACCCGCGTCACGCATCGCCCGGGCGGTCTCGCGCAGCAGCCGGCTCTTGCCGACACCGCTCTCCCCGGTGACGAACACCGCGGAGGTTCCCCCAGGGCCCGCGTCGCGCAGGTCGGTTTGGACTTGGGTCAGCAGGCCGGCCCGCCCGACCAGTGGCCCGTCCTCCTCCTCGCTGGCCATGACGGTCACCCTAGTGCCCATCGACCTGGAACGTTCTCAGCGGTTCGGTCTGTTCTCTCACACCAGCGATGTGTCGGAGATACGTCGTTCTGCAGATCCGGTAGTGGACTGCGCCTGACACCGTTCTTCCGGGGCACAGAAACTGGGGGAGCGTGAAGACATGACCGCAATCGCTATGGCGGAGCAGGAGCGGCGTCAGACCGTCACCGTCCTTTTCATCGACATCGTGGGGTTCACCTCGCTCGTCGACGACCTGGACTGCGCGGAGGTCCGCGCACTGCAGCGTGACTACTTCGGCGCCGTTGCCGACGTGGTCCGGGCGGGCGGCGGAGTAGTGGAGAAGTACGTCGGGGACGCGGTGATGGCGGTGTTCGGCACCGGCGCTGCGGGCTTCGGTGCGGAAGCGGCCGCCTCGGCGGTGCGGGTGGGCCTGTCGGTGCAGGAGGCGTTGAGGGGGCAACTCCTGGCCGGCAGGTTCTCCGTCCGCACGAGGGTCGGGCTCGCGACCGGGGACGTCATCGTGGACCTGGAGGCGGCCCACGACGGCGGGCACGCGATGATCAGCGGCAGCGTGGTCAGCACGGCGGCGCGCCTGCAGGCCTACGCGCCGCACGACACGGTGGTGGTTTGCCCGCGGACCAGGGCGGCGGCCGGCGACCTGATCGCCTTCCAGGAGCTTCCACCCGTACGGGTTCCCGGCAAGCCCCGTGCGCTCGATCTGTATCGGGCACTCGAGCCGCACGGGATCCGCCCGGCCAAGCGTCACCTGTACGCCCTGCCGGCAGCGGCATAGGAGCTGACCGACACGGGTACGTCAGCCCCTCGTACCCGTGTCGTAGCTCACCGGCCGTAACTTTTGCCCGTATCATCCCGTTCGTGCGTCGCCCCTCCCGGCTCGGCGGACGAGAGTTGTCGGGGGGTCCCGGTAGGCTCGCCGCGTTCTGACCACCACCTGGGCCGATCGGGAGTGCCACCTCGTGACCGCGGAAATCCTGTACGGGGCCGATGACCTCACGCACCTGGAGGGGCTGGACGCCGTCCGGAAACGCCCGGGCATGTACATCGGCTCGACCGACAGCCGAGGCGTCAACCACCTCGCCAACGAGATCATCGACAACTGCACCGACGAGGGCGTCGGCGGCCACGCCACCAAGGTGTCGGTCATCCTGCACGCCGACGGCTCGGTGCAGGTCGACGACGACGGCCGGGGCATCCCCACCGCCGTCAACACCAAATCCGGCCTCAACGGCGTCGAACTCGTTCTCACCCGCCTGCACGCCGGCGGCAAGTTCGGCGGCTCCGGCTACAAGACCTCCGGCGGCCTGCACGGCGTCGGCGCCTCCGCGGTCAACGCGCTGGCCCTGCGCTTCGACGTCACCGTCAAACGCGACGGCAAGGTCCACGAGATCTCGTTCCAGCGCGGCGTCCCCGGCTCCTTCGACGGCCCCGGCCCGCAGGCCCGCTTCCACCCCGAGTCCGGGCTGCGCGTCGTCCGCAAGATGAAACGGGGCGAGCCCACCGGCACGTCCATCCGCTACTGGTACGACGCCCGCTACTTCGAGACCGGGGCCCGGCTCGACGTCGACGCCGTCCGCACCAAACTGCGCAACACGGCCTTCCTCGTCCCCGGCGTGCTCTACTCGCTGCGCGACGAGACCGCCGAGGAAACGACGAACGAGACGTTCCACTTCCCGCACGGGCTCACCGACATGGTCGAGTTCCTCACCCACGCGGGCGACAAACCCGTCTCCGGCATCCTCATGGTCACCGGCGAGGGCACCTACAAGGAGAACGCCGCCGACGAACACGGCGTCATGCAGTCCAACGTCGTCCGCCGCGCCGAGGTCGAGATCGCGTTCCGCTGGGGCACCGGTTACGAACGCACCATCGAGTGCTTCACCAACACCATCCGCAACATGCACGGCGGCACCCACCGCAAAGGATTCGAACGCGCCCTGGTCCGGGCGCTCACCGAGGCCATCCGCAACACCCGCGGCCTGCTCAAGCCCAAGGAAGACCCGCCCGTCCTCGACGACCTGCTCGAGGGCATGACCGCGGTCATCCACGTCCGCGTCCCCGAGCCGCAGTTCACCTCGCAGACCAAGGACGAGCTCTCCACCGCCGGCATCACCCGCGTGCTGCAGGGCCTGGTCGAGCAGCACCTCAAGGAATGGATCGACGGCCGCAGGACGAAGTCCGAGGCCCGCACGGTCCTGCAAAAGGTCGTCGACGCGGCCCGCGTCCGCCTGACCCAGAAACAGCAGAAGGACGCGGCCCGCCGCAAAACCGCCCTCGAGGGCGCCTCGATGCCGCCCAAGCTGGTCGACTGCCGCGCCACCGGCATCGCCCAGTCCGAGCTGTTCATCGTGGAGGGCGACTCCGCACTCGGTAGCGCGCGGATGGCGCGGTCGTCGGAGTATCAGGCGCTGCTGCCCATCCGCGGCAAGATCCTGAACGTGCAGAAGGCCACCCTGCAGCAGGTCCTCGACAATGCCGAGTGCTCGGCCATCGTGCAGGTGCTGGGGGCAGGCTCGGGCCGCACGTTCGACCTGTCGACCCTCCGCTACGGCCGCGTCATGATCATGGCGGACGCCGACGTCGACGGATCGCACATCCGCACGCTGCTGATCACGCTGTTCGCCAAGTACATGCGCCCGGTCATTGAGGCGGGCCGCCTGTATGCGGCGATGCCTCCGTTGCACAAGGTCGTGACCAGGGGCCGTAACCCGGAAACCATCTTCACGTACACCCAGCAGGAGATGGAAAGCACCGTCGCGCGGCTGGAACGGCAGGGGAAGACCGTCGTGAAGCCCGTCCCACGGTTCAAGGGTCTGGGCGAGATGGACGCCGAGGAGTTGTGGGACACGACCATGAACCCGGCCACCCGCACCGTACGGCGGATCACGCTGGACGACGTCGAGCGCGCCGAGGGCGTGCTGGAGTTGCTGATGGGCGAACGGGTCGAGCCCCGGCGGAACTGGCTCATCGAATCGTCCGGCCGCATCGACGAAGAGGCCATCGACGCCTGACCGGCGTACCGAAAGGAATTGGACCATGGCACGCCGGAAGAACGACATCAAACGGACCGACCTGTCGGCTTTCGACCAGGCCGGAGCGCGGGTACTGGACAACCCGTTGATCACCGAGGTCGAGGACTCGTACCTGGAGTACGCGTACTCGGTCATCCACTCCCGCGCACTGCCCGACGCGAGGGACGGCCTCAAGCCCGTGCACCGCCGCATCCTGTGGTCGATGTACGAGCAGAACCACCGGCCTGACCGGCCCTACGTGAAGTCCTCGCGCGTGGTCGGCGACTGTATGGGTCGCTACCACCCGCACGGTGACACGGCGATCTACGACGCGATGGTCCGGCTCGCACAGGACTTTTCGCTCAATGCCCCTCTTATCGACGGGCACGGCAATTTTGGATCTTTGGACGATGGACCGGCCGCGAGCCGCTACACCGAGGCCCGGATGTCGCGCGAGGCGATGCTGCTGGTCGGGGAGCTGGGCGAAGGCACTGTCGACTTCAAGGCCAACTACGACGGCTCCGAGGTGGAGCCCAAGGTGTTGCCGGCGGCGTTTCCGAACCTGCTGGTGAACGGGACGTCGGGCATCGCGGTCGGGATGGCGACGAACATGATTCCGCACAATCTCGGGGAGGTTGTGGCGGCGGCCCGGCATCTGATCATTGATCCGGAGGCGAGCCTGGACGATCTGATGCGGTTCGTGCCGGGGCCCGACCTGCCGACCGGTGGGCAGCTGCTGGGGCTCGACGAGGTGCGCCGGGCCTACGAGACGGGCCGGGGCGTGGTTCGCATGCGGGCGCGGGCTCAGACCGGGCCGCTCGAGGGCGGGCGCGGGCGGCAGGCGATCACCGTGACCGAGCTTCCGTACGGGGTGGGCACCGAGAAAATCATCGAGGCGATCACCGATGAGGTGAAGGGCAAGCTCATCGTGTCGGGGCCGAAGCGGGGGCAGCGTCAGGCGGCCCGGCTGCAGGGCATCGCCGACGTGAAGGACCTGACCGACCGCGAGCACGGCACGCGTCTCGTGATCGAGTGCAAGGTGGGCGTCAACCCGCAGGCGCTGCTGGCCGACCTCTACCGGCTGACCCCGCTGGAGACGTCGTTCGGCATCAACAACCTGGTGCTGGTCGACGGCCAGCCGCAGACGCTGGGGCTCAAGGCGCTGCTCGAGGTGTTCGTGCAGCACCGCTACGAGGTGGTGACCCGGCGCACCGAGTTCCGCCGCACCAAGCGGCAGGACCGTCTGCACCTGGTCGACGGCCTGCTCATCGCCCTGATCGACATCGATCGGGTGGTGGCGATCATCCGGGGCAGTGACGACGCGGCGGCGGCCAAGGCGGCGCTCATGCAGGAGTTCGGGCTCAGCGACATCCAGGCGACCTACATTCTGGACACGCCGTTGCGCCGGCTCACCCGCTTCGACCGCATCGAGCTAGAGACCGAGCAGGAACGGCTGCGGGGCGAGATCGCCGAGCTGAGCCGGATCCTGGACAACTTCGACGTGCTGCAGCAGCTGGTCAGTGAGGAACTGGCCGAGGTGGCGTCGGAGTTCGGCGGGCAGCGGCGCACCACGCTGATCGACGGTGACCTCAAAGAGGTGCTGGCCGCGTCGGCGCCGGCCGGGCCGCTCGAGGTGGCCGACGACCCGTGCCAGGTGATCCTGTCGGCGACCGGCCTGATCGCGCGCACGGCGGCCGAGAGCGAGGAGGCGACGGAGGCGCGGCGCCGTTCGGGCCGGGTCAAGCATGACGCCGTACGGGCGGTGGTGCACTCGACCGCACGCGGGCGCATCCTGCTGATCACCAACCGGGGTCGTGCGTTCAAGACCGATGTGCTGCCGTTGCCGGTGTTGCCCGAGCAGTCCGGCACGGTGTCGATCCGGGGCGGGATGTCGGCCTCCGAGCTGGTGCCGTTGGAGAAGGGGGAGCGGGTCGTCGGTCTGGCCCCGCTCACCGCGGCCGGTTCGCCCGGTCTGGCCATGGGCACCCGGCTGGGCGTGGTCAAGGTGTGTGCCCCCGAGTGGCCGGTGCGCTCCGACGAGTTCGAGGTGATCACGCTCAAGGACGGCGACGAGGTGCTGCAGGCCACGTGGCTTACCGACGGGGCCGAGTCGCTGGTGTTCGTCACGTCGGACGCGTCGCTGCTGCGGTTCCCGGCCAAGACTGTGCGGCCGCAGGGCCTCAAGGGTGGCGGCATGGCCGGGGTCAACCTGGCCGCCGACGCCGAGGTGGTGTCGTTCAACGCCGTGGTGACGGCCGACAACGACCACGGCGAGCCGATGGTCGTGACCTCGACGGGCACCCAGACCAAGGTGTCGCCGTTCGCGTCGTACCCGGCCAAGGGCAGGGCGACGGGTGGCGTACGGGCGCAGAGGTTCCTGAAGGGCGAAACGAGTCTGACGGTGGCCTGGGTGGGGCCGCGGCCGGTGGCGTCGAGCACCACAGGCGACCCGATCGAACTGCCCGAACCGGACGCGCGCCGGGACGGCTCGGGGGTGGCCGTGATGATGGCTCCCCAGCTGATCGGCCACCTGATCGAACGCGGCTGAGCCGCACGGGGATGCGCCGGGTCTGACGGTCGGCCCGGCGCGCCGCTTCGTGAGTCGCGCCGCTTCGTGAGCCGAGGTGATGTCGGGTCCGCCGCGGGCCGGGCGTCGTCGGTTCGGCGTGGGCGCGCCGCTGGTTCGGCGTGGGCGGGCTCGACATGCCCGGGTCAGGGCATCGGGCGGCGTCCGGCAAAGCCGAGGTCGGAGCGGTGATACCAGTTCAGTCCGTCTTCGCCCTCGAGCCAGCAGAGGTCGACGTCGACGCCGTCGATCTCGGACGGGAAGTCGACGAGCAGCGGCGCGAGGCTCTTGAGCACGGCCCCGGTCTGCTGCACCGCGGTCATCAGGTCGTCGAGCCGGGCGGTGGCGGCCTTCCACTCCGGCATCCCGCCCAGCGGCGTCGGCGGGCCGCCGGCCCCGATCACCGCCCCGAGTTCGGCCGCGTCGGCACGCAGCGCCACGATCTCTTCCAGCACAGGCCGTAGTCGTTGGAGTTCCTCGCGTGCCTCGCTCACCGTGAACAGCCCCATGTGCAGAGAGTGCCAGCTCCGCCGCCAAGATCCCACTCCTGCGGGATGGATTTTTCGGACTTGAACGAGGCCATGTCGACACGCCCGGCCACGGGTTCGTCGGGTAGGTCGACACGCCCGGCTACGGGGGCAGGACGCTGATCGACACGCCCGGTGACGGGTGCGTGGGGGCCCACGCCGAGGGCATCCGGTGCGTCCGTACGCGGTGCTCCGGGCGGGTTTCACTTCTTGAAAGACAGGGGGCGGCTCGGACTGCACGGATTGCTGGAGTTTGCGAAAGATGACCTGGGCGCCGGGGGACGAACTCAAATGTTTCCAGCCGGGCGGTGGAGGGGCTTGGTGTCAGCCGTGCCGGGGGTTGGCGGGTTCGATGATGCCGTGACGGGCCATCACGGCCGCGCGGCGTCGGTGGTTGACCGTCCGGACGCGGCGGCCGACGAAGAAGCCGTCGAGCAAGGTCCAGACCCCGAGGCCGCCGAGCGTGAACAGCATGGCGATCGAGCGGCCGGTGTCGCCCAGATAGAACCGGTGCCCGCCGATGATGCCGAGGACGGCCCAGAGGGCGTACGCGATTCGAGGGTCCTTGCTGATGGAGGCGAACTCGTCCTCGGCGCGCAGCACCCGGAGGCGCTCCCACTCGGGGAGCTGCGTGCGTCGGGGGTGCTGCGAAGTCTCGGGGAGCTGCGTGCGTCGGGGGTGCTGCGAAGACTCAGGACGCTGCGTGTGTTGGGGGAACTGCGAAGACTCGGGGAGCTGCGATGAGCGGCCTGGAGGCTCCGGCGGCGAGGTCACCGCTGCAACGATAGTCGGCGAGGGACTATAGGTAGGTGGATCTCCAGGTGGTGGAACAGGTCGCTCAGCTCACCGAGTGGGTCGGCGAGGGTGGTGTCGTCGTTCTCAGCGGCGCCGGACTGTCGACCGACTCGGGCATTCCGGACTATCGGGGTCCGAGCGGCTCGGCTCGGCGGAGCACGCCCATGACGTTTCAGGCGTTCACCCGGGATCCGGTCGCGCGGCGGCGGTATTGGGCCCGTTCTCACCTGGGCTGGCGCACGATCGGCGAGGCCCGTCCCAACGACGGTCACCGCGCGGTCGCCGAGCTGCAGCGCCGGGGTGTGATCGGCGGCATCGTCACGCAGAACGTCGACGGCCTGCATCAGGCGGCCGGCGCCGCCGAGGTGGTCGAGCTGCACGGCAACCTGGCCCGCATCACGTGCCTGGACTGCGGCGATCTGACCCCGCGCGAGCAGCTGGCGGCCCGCCTCGACGCGGCCAACCCGAGGTTCACGGCCGCGGCGGTGGCGATCAACGCCGACGGTGACGCCGAGCTCGACGACACCGACCTGGACGGGTTCACGGTCGTCGACTGCGAGGGTTGTGGCGGCATGCTCAAGCCGGACGTGGTCTATTTCGGCGAGACGGTGCCGCCGGCCCGGGTCGCGCGCAGCTTCGAGTTGGTCTGCGGGGCCCGTACGCTGCTGGTTCTCGGGTCGTCGCTGACGGTGATGTCGGGTCGGCGTTTTGTGTTGCGCGCGGTCAAGGAGGGCATCCGGGTCGCCATCGTCAATCGGGGTGTCACCCGCGGCGAACCGTACGCAGGGCTCACCGTCGATGCCCCATTGGGCATTGTTCTGCCGAACATCGTCGATGCCTTGGCGACCGTTTCGCCCGTAAACGCGGGCGTTTGAGGGCCCGTTAACGAGCCAGGCCCCCGCGAGTTATGGGACTGAAACCTAAATAATCAAATGGCCCCGTTGACGTGACGGGCCTCACTGGCGTTAACTGCCGAAACCGCTTCCGAAACCGGTTCCGAAATCCGGGCGCAACGCGGCGGTGACACGTCAGGAGGGTCCAGTGCCAATCACCATCGCCGATGTGGCGGCGCGGGCCAAGGTCAGCAAGACGACCGTGTCCCGGGTGCTCAACGGCAAGGGTGAGCTGGACGAATCGACCGCCGCCCGGGTCCGTGCCGTGATCGACGAGCTGGGTTACGTCCCGAGTTCGCGCGCCGTCGGGCTGGCCCGCGGGCGCACCCGGGTGGTCGGCATGCTGGTGCCCTCGCTCACCTGGCCGTGGATCGGCGAGGTGCTGCAGGGCGCGGTCGACGTGCTCGAGACCGAGCGCTACGGCCTGCTGCTGTTCACCTGCAACCGCGGCGAGGAGTCGATGCGCCAGTTCGGGGCGCAGGTGTCCGCCAAGTCGTTCGACGGCCTGCTGGTCATCGAGCCCGAGGGCACCCTCGACTACATCGCCACCCTGCACCGCCGTGGCCTGCCGGTGGTGCTGATCGACGACCGTGACCAGACCACCGGCGAGGTCCCGAGCGTCGGCACGACCAACCACGACGGCGCCGGCTCGGCCGCGCGGCATCTGCTCGAGATCGGGCGTACGAGGCCGCTGGTGATCGCCGGTCCGGATCAGTTCGGCTGCACGCGGCAGCGCCTGGCCGGGTTCGCCTCGGTGTTCGCCGAGGCGGGACATCCGATCACCGCCGACCGGGTGCGCCCGGGCTATTTCATGGTCACTCACGGGGCCGCCGCCGTGCAGGCAGCGCTGGAGTCGGGCGTGGAGTTCGACGCGGTGTTCGCCCACAACGACCTCTCCGCCATCGGCGCGATGCGGGCTCTGCTCGACGCCGGCCGCCGCATCCCGCAGGACGTGGCGGTGGTGGGGTTCGACGACATACCGACCGCGGCGCACACCCAGCCGCCGCTGACGACCGTGCATCAACCCCTGCGCGAGATGGGCGAGGCGGCGGCGCGCACGCTGCTCGCCCACTTCGAGGGCACACCCCTGCCCAACCGTCCCACCGTGATTCCCGCCTCCCTCACCGTCCGATCTTCCACAGTGGCCTGATTTCGCACCGTACGGGTGCCGGTGCTCCTGCCGGCGCCTCGATAGCGCACGCC
This sequence comes from Paractinoplanes brasiliensis, assembly GCF_004362215.1. NCBI lineage: Bacteria > Bacillati > Actinomycetota > Actinomycetes > Micromonosporales > Micromonosporaceae > Paractinoplanes > Paractinoplanes brasiliensis. The sequence goes on from NZ_SNWR01000001.1 coordinate 5,625,118, forward strand.
CCCCTCACCCCGATTCCGTCGCATTCGAGGAGTTTGTGATGCAGAGAAGGAAACTGTTCGCGTACGCCCTGGCGGGTGTTCTCGCCACGGGCGGACTGGCCGCGTGCGGCGACTCGCCGAACGCCAACAACGCCAACAACGCGAACAAGTCGTCGGTCGACTTCCTCAAGATCGGCATGCCGAACGGCACGCAGACCGAGAACCACAACCCGTTCGCCGGCACCTCCTCGGCGAACGCGCTCGGGTACAAGTGGATGATCTACGAGCCCCTGACCCAGTGGAACCCGGTGCGCCCCGCCGAGCCGGCGATCCCGTGGCTGGCCAGCGGCGTCAAGTGGGCCGACGACTACAAGTCGGCCGAGGTCACGGTGCGCGACAACGCCTCCTGGTCGGACGGTCAGAAGCTGACCGCCGAGGACGTGGCGTACACGTTCAACCTGATCAAGAGCAACGAGGCGCTGAACCAGAACGCGATCCCGTTCGACCAGATCACGGTGGCCGGCAACGTCGTCAAGATGACGTTCAAGACCCCGCAGTTCGTCAACCAGAACAAGATCATGGCGAGCACCCCGATCGTGCCCAAGCACGTCTGGGAGAAGATCTCGGACCCGGCGACCGACGTCAACAAGAACCCGATCGGCAGCGGCCCGTACACGCTGAAGTCCTTCACCCAGGCCGGCGTCACGCTGTCGGTGCGCACCGATGGTTACTGGCAGGACCTGCCGCAGGTCAAGGAGCTGCGGTACGTCTCCTACGCCGACAACAACGCCCAGGGCACCGCGCTGGCCAACGGCGACTCGGAGTGGTCGTTCGTCTTCCTGCCCAACCCGAAGGCGACCTTCATCGACAAGGACCCGGAGCACCACAAGGTGTGGGCGCCCGGCGTGCTCGGCATCCACGGCCTCTACATCAACACCACGATCAAGCCGTTCGACGACGTCAAGCTGCGTCAGGCCATGAACATGGTGATCAACCGGACCGACATCTTCACCCAGGCCGAGGCCTCGTACTTCCACCCGGAGATCAAGAGCGTGACCGGCCTGCCGCCGGGCGCCGGTGACGCGTTCATCGCTCCGGAGTACAAGGGCAAGGAGTTCTCCAACGACGTCGAGGGCGCCAAGGCGCTGCTGGCGAGCGCGGGCTACAAGCTGAACGGCAAGGTGCTCAGCGACCCGTCCGGCAAGCCTGTGAAGATCAAGCTCAGCGACCCCGCGCCGTGGTCGGACTACCAGACCTCGCTCGAGATCATCAAGAGCAACTTCGCCGAGATCGGCATCGAGGCGACGGTCGAGAAGCCCAACCAGGACGTCTGGGACAAGAACGTGCAGACGGGCGCCTTCGAGGGCACGATGCGGTGGACCAACGGCGGTGCGACGCCGTACGACATCTACCAGACCGTCATGGACGGTGACCTGCTCAAGCCGATCGGCACCGCCGCTCAGCAGGGCAACTTCGGCCGCTTCAAGAGCCCGGAGGCGACCGCCGCGCTGACCGCGTACAAGAACGCGACCAGCGACGAGGCCCGCACCAAGGCGATGAACGCGATCCAGAAGGTCTTCGTCGAGCAGGCCCCGATGTTCCCGGTCGGCGCCGACAACGTGGGCGCGGCCTACAGCGACAAGAACTGGACCGGCTGGCCCACCGACGCCGACCCGTACTCGGGCGCGCAGCCGACCCAGCCGTACGTGTCGCTCATCATCAGCAAGCTCCGCCCCGCCGGCTCCTGATCGCCGACGCCGCTCCCCGTGCCGCGAGGTGCGGGGAGCGGCGTTCCACCACCCCCGCAAAGGAAGCAACGCCCATGACGTCTCTTCAGGACGCCAAGGCGCGGACCGGCGAGGTGGTGCTTGAGGCGATCGGCCTGACCAAGCACTTCCCCGTCCGCCGGCGACTGCGCCAGTTCTTCACCCGGGAGCAGAACGCGGTCCACGCCGTCGACGACGTGAACCTCACCCTGCGCCGCGGCCGGGTGGTCGCCCTGGTCGGCGAGTCCGGCTCGGGCAAGTCCACCGTGGCCCGCCTGCTGGCCCAGCTCTATCCGCGCACCGCCGGCGACATCCGCCTGCACGGCGAGACGACGAAGGTCAAGGGCGGCAGCGCCTTCCGGGCGTACGCGGCCCGGGTTCAGATGATCTTTCAGGATCCGTTCGCCTCGCTGAACCCGGTGCACACGATCCGCTATCACCTCACCCGGTCGCTGAAGATCCACCACAACGCGGGCAAGTCCGCCGAGGACCTCGAGAACGCGCTGCGCGACCTGCTCACCCGGGTCAGCCTGACGCCGCCCGAGCGGTACCTCGACAAGTTCCCGCACGAGCTCTCCGGCGGTCAGCGTCAGCGGGTCGCGATCGCCCGCGCGCTCGGCGCCAACCCGGAGGCGCTGCTCGCCGACGAGCCCGTCTCCATGCTCGACGTGTCGATCCGCCTCGGCGTGCTCAACCTGCTGCGCGACCTCAAGGAACGCTTCAACCTGGCGATCCTCTACATCACCCACGACATCGCGTCGGCGCGCTACTTCGCCGACGAGACAATGGTGATGTACGCGGGCCGGATGGTCGAGGGCGGCGACAGCGAGACCGTGACGCAGACGCCTGCCCACCCGTACACCCGGCTGCTGATCGACTCCGCGCCCGACCCGGACCGGCTGGCCGGCGACGTGAACCCGCTGGACGAGGACAGGGGCAACGGCGAGCCGCCGAGCCTGATCCGCCCGCCGTCCGGCTGCCGGTTCCACCCGCGCTGCCCGGCCGCGATGGCCCGCTGCGAGACCGACCTGCCCGTACGGATCGAGATCGGCGATGCCCCCGGCCACTGGGCCGCGTGCTGGCTGTACGACGAAGCGACCGTGAAAGAGGCCGCGCAATGAAGTACTTCCTGCAACGCATCGCGTTCTACCTGTTCACGGCGTGGGCCGCGATCACGCTGAACTTCTTCATCCCGCGGCTGGTGCCCGGCGACCCGGTGCAGTCGCTGATCGCGAAGTTCCGCGGGCAGCTGAGCACCGAGGCCATCAACTCGCTGTACGTGCTGTTCGGCCTGGACGACGACAAGGGCCTGTGGCAGCAGTACCTCGACTACTGGGGTCAGCTGTTCCGGGGCGACCTGGGCCTGTCCTTCACGTTCTTCCCGACGCCGGTGTCGGACATCATCCGCGACGCTCTCCCGTGGACGGTGCTGCTCGTCGGCATCACCACGGTGATCAGCTTCCTGATCGGCACCAGCCTGGGTGTGCTGGCCGGCTGGCGGCGTGGCTCGTGGACCGACGGCCTGCTGCCGGTCACCACGTTCTTCTCGTCGGTGCCCTACTTCTGGCTCGGCATCATCGCGATCTACCTGCTGACCGGCCCGGACAGCTTCTTCCCGTCGTCCGGCGGCTTCGACTCGTGGCTCGAGCCGGCCTGGGACCAGTACTTCATCCCGAGCGCCGTGCAGCACAGCCTGCTGCCCGCGCTGACCATCCTGATCTCGTCGGTCAGCGGCTGGATCCTGAGCATGCGCAACATGATGGTGACCGTCTCGTCCGAGGACTACATCACCGTCGCGCACGCCAAGGGCCTCTCCGAGCGCCGGGTCGCGGTGAGCTACGCCGCCCGCAACGCGTTGCTGCCCAACATCTCCGGCTTCGCGCTGTCGCTGGGCTTCATCGTCGGCGGCACCCTGCTGGTCGAGATCGTCTTCTCGTACCCGGGGGTCGGGTTCATCCTGCTGCAGGCGCTGGGGGCCAAGGACTACCCGCTGATGCAGGGCATCTTCCTGGTCATCACGATCTCGGTGCTGGTCGCCAACCTGCTGGCCGACCTGGCCTACCTGCTCCTCGACCCGCGTACCCGCAAGGAGGGCTGAGCGTTGTCGATCCCCACCTCGAGCACCGCGCAGGTCATCCCCGTACAGGGGGCGATGGCCGCGCCGGAGACCGCCAAGCCGGGCAAGGCCAAGCGGCAGCGGTTCCTCTTCCTCAAGAACAAGAAAGCCGCGTTCGGCCTGATCATCCTCGGTCTGTACGTGCTGTTCGCGATCATCGGGCCGTGGATCACCCCGTACGACCCGGACGCGCGCAGCAACGACCTGATCCAGCCGCCGTCGGCCGACCACTGGTTCGGCACCACCCACCTCGGCCAGGACGTGTTCAGTCAGGTGCTCGACGGCACCCGCCCGGTGGTGTTCGTCGGCTTCCTGGCCGGCGCCATCGCCACCGTCCTCAGCGTGATCATCGGCATCACGGCCGGCTATCTCGGCGGCAAGGCCGACGACACCCTGTCGGCGCTCTCCAACGTGTTCCTGGTGATCCCGGCCATCCCGCTGATGATCATCATCACCTCGATCCTGGAGAGCACCAGCAACCTGCTGATCGCGCTGATCATCGGGCTCACCTCGTGGTCGTGGAACGCCCGGGTGCTGCGCGCGCAGACGCTCTCGCTGCGCCGGCGCGACTACATCGAGGCGGCCCGTGCCACCGGCGAGAAGACCTGGCGCGTCATCGGCTTCGAGCTGCTGCCCAACCTCACCGCGGTGATCGCCTCCGGGTTCATCGGCACTGTCATCTTCGCCGTGCTCTCGCTGATCACGCTGGCCTTCATCGGCATCGTCTCGGCGGCCGGCTGGAACTGGGGCACGATCCTGTTCTGGGCGCAGGGCCAGCAGGCGCTCGCCCAGGGCGCGTGGTGGTGGTTCGTGCCGGCCGGCCTGGCCATCGCGTTCCTCGGCACGGCCCTGTCACTGATCAACTTCGCGATCGACGAGTTCGTCAGCCCGCGTCTGCGCAGCGCCGGCAAGACCAAGCTCAAGACGGCCTCCGGCGGCACCGTACGGATGCGGATCGGCTTCACGCCCGTGCTGTCGAACTCGCCCGAGCCGCACACCCGAGCACAGATACATCCCGAAGCCATGACCCCGGTGGCCCGAGAGGCGGCTGGGTCATGAGCGACTGCACCGGAGTGAGCGAAGCGGTCGTAGGGCCAGGAAGGCATGACATGGAGGCTCGGCATGGAACCCGTTCTTGAGATTCGCAACCTCAACGTCGAGTACGGCCTGGGCGACAAGGCCGTGCGCGCGGTCCGCGACGTCAACCTGACCCTGCACCGCGGCGAGGTGCTGGGACTGGCCGGCGAGAGCGGCTCCGGCAAGTCGACCCTGGCGTACGGGCTGACCCGGCTGCTGGCTCCGCCGGGTGTGATCACCGGGGGAGAGGTCATCTACCACCCCGAGAAGAGCGAGCCGTACGACGTCCTCGGGCTCTCCGACAAGGCGTTGCGCGCGTTCCGGTGGGCCGAGACGGCGATCGTGTTCCAGGGCGCGATGAACTCGCTCAACCCCGTGCACAAGATCTCGACCCAGCTGACCGACGTGCTCCAGGCACACGACCCCAAGATGAGCGAGCACAGCCGCAACGCCCGGGCCCGCGAGATGCTCAAGCTCGTCGGCATCTCGCCCGACCGGATGGACGCGTACCCGCACCAGCTCTCCGGCGGCATGCGGCAACGAGTCATGATCGGCATGGCGCTGATCCTGCAGCCGCAGGTCGTCATCATGGACGAGCCGACCACCGCGCTCGACGTGGTCATGCAGCGGCAGATCCTGGGCCAGCTGATCGAGCTGCGCGAACGCCTCGGCTTCTCGGTCATCTTCATCACGCACGACCTGTCGCTGCTGGTCGAGTTCTCCAACCGGATCGCGATCATGTACGGCGGCCGGATCGTCGAGGAGGCCCCAGCGGCCACGATCTACCGCGACGCCCTGCACCCGTACTCGAAAGGTCTGCTCGGCTCGTTCCCCGCCCTGCGCGGGCCCCGCCGCGAGCTGGCCGGCATCCCCGGGTCGCCGCCCGACCTGGCCGGCATGCCCACCGGCTGTTCGTTCCACCCCCGCTGTCCCAAGGCGTTCGAGCCGTGCTCCACGCACATCCCGGTGCTCGGCCGCCCGGACAGCCCGGACGGAGCCGCACGTTCCGTCGCGTGCTGGCTGCATCCCACGGAGCAACCCGTCGGATGAAGAACGGGGGCCGGTCCGCATCCTTCGCGCGGGCCGGCCCCTCCCTTATCGTCACTGGAGCAGCATGAACCCCACCACGACAACCGCCCGGACCCCGCTCGCCACCGGTCTGCCGCCCACCTTCCTGTGGGGCGTGGCGACGGCGTCGTACCAGATCGAGGGCGCGGTCGCCGAGGACGGGCGCACACCGTCCATCTGGGACACCTTCTCGCGGGTGCCCGGCGCCGTGGCCAACGCCGACAACGGCGACGTGGCCTGCGACCACTACCACCGCATGCCGCAGGACGTGGCGCTGATGAAAAGCCTCGGCGTCGACAGCTACCGGTTCTCGGTGGCCTGGCCGCGGGTGCAGCCGGGCGGCCGCGGGCCGGTCAACCCGGCCGGAATCGGCTTCTACGACCGGCTGGTCGACGAGCTCCTCGGCAACGGCATCGCCCCCTGGGTCACGCTCTATCACTGGGACCTGCCGCAGGAGCTCGAGGACGCCGGCGGCTGGCCGAACCGGGACACCGCGTACCGGTTCGCCGACTACGCCGAGCTCGTCCTCTCGGCTCTCGGCGACCGCGTCGACACGTTCACGACGCTCAACGAGCCGTGGTGCTCCGCCTGGCTGGGCTACAACACCGGCGTGCACGCCCCGGGCCGCCGCGACTTCGACGCCTCGCTGGCCGCGACCCACCACCTGCTGCTCGGCCACGGACTGGCCACGCAGCGGATGCGCGCCGCCGAGACCCGTCCGCACACCTACGGGATCACGCTCAACATGGGCACGGCCGACCCGGCGGCCGACACCGAGGCCGACCGGGACGCGGCTCGTCGCGCCGACGGCATGGGGCTGCGGCTCTACCTCGACCCCCTGCACCGCGGTGAGTACCCGGCCGACGTGGTCGCGGACCTGGCCGCCCGAGGCTCGGCGATGCCCGTCCAGGACGGTGACCTCGAGATCATCTCGACCCCGTTCGACGTGCTCGGCATCAACTTCTACTTCGGACAGAACTTCGCCGGCACCGACGAGCAGGGCAACCGCCACGGCTCCGACGGCGAGCCGGTGGTGCGCGCCGTTTTCCCGGACACCCCCCGTACGGCGATGGACTGGCCGATCACCCCCGAGCGCTTCACCCAGCTCCTGGTGCGCCTGCACCGCGACTACCCGGGGCTGCCGCTGGTGATCACCGAGAACGGCGCCGCGTTCGACGACCAGCCGGACGAGACGGGCTACGTCGCGGACGACGACCGTACGGAATATCTCGCCTCGCACATCGCCGCGGTGGTGGCCGCTCGCGAGCAGGGCGCGGACGTGCGTGGTTACTTCGCGTGGTCGCTGCTCGACAACTTCGAGTGGGCCTACGGATACGACAAGCGGTTCGGCATCGTGCACGTCGACTACCGGAGCCAGGTGCGTACGCCGAAGCAGAGCGCTCTCTGGTTCCGCGACTCGATCGCCGCGCTGCGTTCCTGAAGGGCGCCGTGACCGGGCCTGTCGTCGGCGGCGGGCCCGGTCAGGTTCTTTGCTACCGGCGGGCCGGACGGCGCTGCCGTGGGGTGAAGGCGAGCACCGGCTCGGTTGTGCCGGGCAGTCCACCCTCGGCAAGCAACTGCGCGATCGGCAGCGTGGCCGCACCCATAGCGACGGCGTCGGTGCCCAGTTCACACAGGGTGATGCTCGTTTGCGCGTACGGGCGGCGCAGCGCGTGCCGGGCGGCAGCCTCCCGGATCTCGGGCAGGAACCGCGCCCCGAACACCGATCCCGTGTCGCCGCCGAGCACGATCCGCTCCGGGCTGAACAGATTGATCAGGTCGGCCAGCCCCGCGCCCAGATACCCCGCCGTCTGCTCGAACACCCTTCGCACCGGCTCGGGCATCGCCTCCAGCTCCAGACAGCGGTGCACAAGCGTTTCCCCGTACGCCTCCCCGGTCGCGGCCGCCAGACGACGCCCGATCCGTTCGGCGCCGATGTACGCCTCCAGGCAGCCCCGTGCCCCGCACCGGCACTCGTCCCCGTCGTAGATCAGGGTCGTGTGCCCCCACTCGCCGGCGTTGCTGTTGGCCCCGCGGTAGTAGCTGCGCCCGTCCATCACCACGGCCGCGCCCACCCCCGTACCGATCATGACAATGACCGCGTGCCGGGCGCCGCGGCCCGCGCCGAACCACATCTCGGCCTGCCCGTGCGTCTTCGCGCCGTTCTCCACGAAGATCGGCACCTCGGTTCCGGCCCGCAGCATCTCGCGCAGCGGAACCGAGTCCCACCCCGTGGACTGCGAGTCGACCACGCCGTCCCGATCGACCACGCCGGGCACGCCGACGCCGAACCCCAGCACGTCGGCCGGGGCGACGCCGGCCTGCCCGATCACCTCGCGCAACCCGGTCAGCACCCGTCCCGCGACCTGCTCGGGCTGGTCGTCGTGCTCCAGGGTCACCGCCGCCAGGCGGGACATGTGCAGGTCGTACAGCTCGACGAGCACCCGCGTCTCACCCACGTCGGCGCCCACCACGTACCGGAAAGAGGGTCTGACCCGCAGCAGCACGCGCGGACGGCCCCCGTCGGAGCCGACCAGCCCGGCCTCCTCGACCAGCCCCTCCTCGATCATCTCGCCGATCAGATTGCTGACGCTGGCCTGGCTGAGCGCGGTGCTCGCGGCGAGCTGCTGCCGGCTCTGCAGGCCGCCGTGGAAGAGGTCGGTGAGCAGGCTGGACCGGTTCGCCCTGCGCACGTCACGCACCGTCGTACGCCTGGTCTCCAACCCCGCACCTCACTCCGCAGAAGTCCTTCGCTGTGCCATCCAACAGCAGCAGGCCGGAAAATCGTAAGCCGACGGTATTGGCGGCGGCATATCGTGCCCGAGTGACCGACTATCGCGACCTGAATCGCGCCAACTGGGACGACCGCGCGGCCGCCCACGCCGCGTCTGAAGGCTATGCCGTCGACCGTTTCGCCGCCGACCCGGAACACCTCAGCGACGTCGTCCGGTTCGACCGGCCGCTGCTCGGCGACATCAGCGGCCTGCGCGGCGTCCACCTGCAATGCCACATCGGCACCGACACGGTCTCGCTCGCCCGCCTCGGCGCGACGATGACCGGCCTCGATTTCTCGCCCAAGTCGCTGGAACAGGCCCGGCGCGTCGCGGAATTGGCCGGGGTCGATGTGAATTTCGTGCAGTCGGATGTCTACGACGCGGTGGCCGCGGTCGGCGGCGGCTACGACCTCGTCTACACCGGAATCGGCGCGCTCTGCTGGCTGCCCGACGTCAAGCGCTGGGCCGCCACGGTCGCAGCGCTGCTCAAACCGGGTGGGCGCCTGTTCATCCGCGAGGGGCACCCGGTGCTGTGGGCCCTCGACTACGACCGCGACGACGACGTGATCGCGCTGGCGTACCCGTACTTCGAGATGCCCGAGGGTCTGGTCTTCGAGGAGGGCGGCACCTACGTCGAGACCCAGGTCGAGTTCGAGCACAACAAGACCGTGGAATGGAACCACGGCATCGGCGAGATCGTCACCGCCGTGCTGGAAGCGGGCCTGGCCGTCACCGGTCTCGTCGAGCACACGAGCGTGCCGTGGGAGGCACTCGAGAACGGCCGGATGCGCGACATCGGAAACGGCGAATGGCAGCTGGCCGACCGTCCCGAACGGTTGCCGCACACGTACACGCTGCAGGCGGTGAAGCGTCCCGTTTAGAGATCACACCGAAACGGGTATCTCCGCGGCCAATCCCCACGGCATAGGAGGCCCCGATGCGCGCAGGCTCGATCGGCGGGCTGATTCTCATCATCTGGCTCGTGCTGGGCGGGGTGGCCGCCTACGAGCGTGGCTACTTCTCCGACACCAGCGAAACAAGTTGTGCCGAGTTCGGCACGATCGCCGTCACCACCTTGGCCGGCCCACTCAACTGGATGGGCGTGAACCCCAAGATCACGTGTGACGTCGACGTCCCCGAACCCAGCAAGTAACCCGCAGTGTCCCGGCGGCGCCGGCACCCGCCCGGCGCCGCCGCCCCGCACCCGCGCACCCCACCGGTCCTTGAGCTCGGGCGCCGCAGCGGCGTCGGTTGAGGTGCGGCCGGTCAGATGTGGGCCGGGAAGTTGGCCTTGGCGGCCCTGCCGACCAGGGCGGTGAGCGCGGCGTCGACGCCGGCCCCGACCAGGCCGCCCGCGATCGGGATGCCCTTGGCCAGGGTGAGGACCGAGCGGTGTGTTCCGTACTTGGCCAGCAGCATGAAACCCACCCGCGCGTTGATTTTGCGGATCACGGCTATCGGGATCGCCTTGATCGCCTGGGCGGTGAGCTTGGTTCCGATCTTGACGCCTACGCCGTGCAGGGCGCTGCCCAGTGTTCCGCCCGCTGTGGTGAGCGTGACGATGGTCTGCACGTGCGGGTCGGAGATGTCGTAGCCGCGCAGGTAGGCAACCGAACCGACGAGGCGGGCGTTGATCACCAGCGCGCCGGCGACGTTGGCCGGCACGGTGATCGGCATGGTCACGAAGCCGCCCAGGCCGGTGACGAAACCGTTGGTCGACGAGGCGGCCACCGACTCCTTGATCAGCCGGTCGATGACCCTTTCGATCGCCTCCTCGCTGACCTGGTGGCGCAGCGATTCGTCGTCGGCGTCGACGGCCGGGGCCCGCTCGTCGGGGCCGACTTTGCTCAGCCGGGCCTCGGCGTACGGGATCGAACCGGTGATCGGGCCGACGCCCTCCTCGGTGACCTTCACGACCAGGCCCTGGAAGAAGCGAACCATCGCGTTGGACGAGTCCCCGTCGTGCTCGACCACATCGGTGTCGTTGGCCATCGTTCCCCGTTCGCTCCTGCGGTTCCGTTGCGCCGACAGGCTTTCACCAGTGCCTGCCCGGGAACAACGGGACGAGGCCGCCCGGCGCCGAATTCTGGACGGTCGGGGGACCCGTACGAGGGAAATGTTCCGGAGATGCCGTAACTCGTATGAGCCGTGCGCGTTCCGGATGGAAACGGTAGGTTGGGTCGTGTGACGGCCGTGGCGCGAGTGCTCCCCAGGGACTGGGACGGGCCTCGCCTGCTGCGCTTCCTGACCGGGCTGGCCCTGCTCGCCCTGGCCTTCGCCGCGCACCTCGCTCCGGCCCAGCTCGAAACAGCCGGCCACACCTCACCGGCCGCCGCCACCGTAACCACGGCAGACCCAGCATCGGCCGCCGCTGCTGAGAGCGCCGCTGCTGAGAGCGCCGCCGTTGAGAGCGCCGCCGTTGAGAGCGCCGCCGTTGAGGCCTCCGTCGCTGAGAGCATCGCCGACCAGGCGCAGCCGGCCGGCTTCCCCCTGGAAGCGACCAGCGTCGTCGTGGTGCTGGTGACGATCGCGGTCCTGGTGGGTATTGCCGGGCGCGTCCGGGCCGTTCGCGGTCCCCCGCTCGCCTGACGCACCTCGAACAACAAGCACCGGCAGCCCAGCGCTGTCCCGTTTCGTGAGTGTCGTCGTCCGGGAGTACCGCGTCCGCATGTGAGGTTGCGATGGAAACCGTCCTGCAGAGCTTCTTCGCCTCCGTTCCCCAGGCCACCGCGCTGTGGCTGGCCATCCTGCTCGCCATCGCCGTGGCGGCCGTCTTCGTGGCTTTGCCGCGCAGCGCCCCGGCCGAGCCCCTGACCCCCGCCCAGCGCGACAGGTTGCGTTTCGCCGACGAGGTCGCTGTGGCGGCCGAACGCGCCGCGGCCACCGCCGCCCGTCTGCGGGCCGAGTGGGCCACAGCACAGGAAGAGGTCGATGCCGCCTGGCTGGCTTTCGACGAGGCCGACCGGCACGCCCGGCTGACCACCCGGGCCGCCGCCTTTCCGCTGATGAGCCGCCGCCGCAAGCCGGGCGAGAACGCCGACCGGCAGCGCTACCTGCACCACACCGCGATCGCCGCCTGCCGTAACCGGGAGATCTCGATCGCTCAGCTCAACGACGTGCTGGCGCACCGCGGCTGGAATCCGCGGCTGCACCCGGTGGTGCAGGAGGGGCTGCTGCGCAACGCCGTCCGCGAGCACCGGCTGGCGCAGTACGAGCAGGCGCAGAAGAGGGAGCAGGCCGCCTGGCACGAGTCGGAACTGGCCGCCGAGGCGCTGCGCAGCCTGCGGGCCGAGGCCGCCGCGGCGATCGTGCGGGCCGCCGCGGCCGAGCAACCGGCCGGTGACGAATGGTTCGCCGACCAGTGGGCGACGGGTGAAATGCCGGGCGCCACCAAGGCGTACGCGTGATGCTCCTCTGTGGTCCGGACCGTTCGCCCGCGACTGACAGGTTAGGCAGGTACCGTAACCGGGCAGAATGACCGCCGACACCTTATGGGCAGGGGGCCAGAGCGTGGCATCAACTCCGGCGGGCGGGCATCCGCCTGTAGTCCGGATGCACCGGGCCGCGCGGGTGGAGGACGCCCTCCACGAGATCGTCGAGCGCCGGCTGCGCAATCGGGGCTGGCGACCGGTGATCACGGCCTACACGGGTTACGGCGCGCCGGGCTGGGCGCGCGTGATGGCCCGTGTGGTGCTCACCCGCGGCACGCAGAATCGCAAGACGCTGGAGAAGGTCCGCGGCTGGCGCAGCTTCACCAGTTCGCCGGTGAACAACGCGGTCGTGCGGATCCAGATCGGCGACAGCATCACCGAGACGAGGACCGACCGCAGCGGTTACGTCGACACCCGGGTGAAGGGCGACCTGGAACCGGGCTGGCGCAGCGCGCGCCTGTTCACCGAGGGCGCGGCCCCGGTCGAGGCGCCGATCCGCGTGGTCGACCCGGAAACCCGCTTCGGACTGATCAGCGACATCGACGACACCGTCATGGTGACCGCGCTGCCGCGGCCGCTGCTGGCCGCGTGGAACACGTTCGTGCTCGACGAGCACGCGCGCATGGCGGTGCCGGGCATGGCCGTCCTCTACGAGCGGCTGATCACGGCGAACGCGGGCGCCCCGGTGTTCTACCTGTCGACCGGCGCGTGGAACGTGGCGCCCACGCTGACCCGTTTCCTGTCCCGGCATCTGTACCCGGCCGGCCCGCTGCTGCTCACCGACTGGGGGCCGACTCCCGACCGCTGGTTCCGCAGCGGCCAGGAGCACAAGCGCAACACGTTGCAGCGGCTGTCCCGGGAGTTCCCGAACATCCGCTGGCTGCTGATCGGCGACGACGGGCAGCACGACCAGGAGATCTATTCCGAGTTCGCGCACGCCCATCCGGACAACGTCGCCGCCGTCGCCATCCGCCGGTTGTCGCCCACCCAGTCGGTGCTGGCCGGCGCCATTCCCGGCCCCTCGGGCGAGGCGGAGGCGGTCGGCTCCGGCGGCAAGACGTGGTTCTCCGCTCCGGACGGGGCCGGTCTGTGGTCGCTACTCCGTGATACTGATGTCGTCTGAGTCCGCCTCGGCCGCCTCGGCGACCCGCTGGTGCAGCCGGTCACGAATCTCATCGGGGGTGTATTGCCGGCGTTTCCGCTCGGACCGCGCGACCACGACGCCCGTTGCCGCGACTCCCGCCAGACCGGCCAATCCCACTACCTTCCACCAACGCATCACTTGAGGATAGACACGTGGACGCCGCCATCAGCCTCGATGAGGCCATCGACCTGACCCGGACCGGGGACATCTGGCTCTTCCGTGGACGCACGGGCGCCGACCGGGCCATCCAGACGCTGACCAACAGCCCGGTCAACCACGTCGGCATGTCGATCGTCGTCGAGGACATGCCGCCGCTCATGTGGCACGCCGAGCTGGGCAAATCGCTGCCCGACCTGTGGTCCGGAACGTTCCAGCGCGGGGTCCAGCTGCACGATCTGCGCGACGCCGTGACCGTCTGGGCCCAGCGGTACGGGCAACGGGGCTGGCTGCGGCAGCTCGAGCCCGGCGTCGGCAAGGAGATGGAGGACAAGGCCCTCAAGACGGTGGCCCGGCTGGACGGCACGCCGTTCCCGTCGTCGGCCCAGCTGGCGTGGCGCTGGGTGCGTGGCCGGGTTCCGCAGGTGCGCCCCCGCTGGCGGCTCCGGGGCGGCAAGGGGCCGGCGTCCGAGGCGGCGCTCGAGACGGCCTACTGCGCCGAGGTGGTCGCGGTGACGTACGAGGACATGGGTCTGCTGCCCCGGGGCCGGCAGCCCAACTGGTACGACCCGGGCCGCTTCTGGAGCGGGGACGACCTCGACCTGTGCGACGGGTTCACCCTGTCCGACGAGATCGAAGTAGACCTTCCAGCGAGCTGAGCGAAAAGGGGGCCGGCGCTGAGCGGGCCCCCTTTCACATCAACGATCAGCGTCCGCTGCGACGACCGCCCACGCGGGTGCCGGCCGAGAAGGCCGCTGCCCCGCCGGTACGAGCCGGCGCGGCCCCACCGCGCGACTGGCTGGTGTGGACCGGCTTGGAACCCGAGCGTGCCTGACCGCCCTGGCCCGACGTTCGCGACTGCCCGGCGTGCCCCGCTGCCGAGGCGCCACCGGAGCCGCCACCCCGGCGTCCGCGCGGCGCCGCCTTCTGCTCGGGCACGACGGTGTCGCCGCGGCCACGACCGTCACCACGGCCACGACCGCCGCTACGTCCGCCGCCGGCGCCGCGGCCGCCGCCGGCCCGTCCCTGGCGTGTGCCGGAGCCGGCCTGCGCGGACGGCGCCGCGACGACCGCCGACGGCGCGACGAACGTGCGCTCACCGGGGGCCAGCTCGGCCAGCAGCGGGTCGCCGGGCCGGGTACGGCTCGTGGTCGGCTTCACCCCGGCCTTGCGGGTGAGGTCGCGCACCTCCGCCGTCTGGTCGTCGGTCATCAGCGTGATCACGGTGCCCTGGTTGCCGGCCCGGGCGGTGCGGCCCGAGCGGTGCAGGTACGCCTTGTGCTCGACCGGCGGGTCGGCGTGGATGACCAGCCCGACGTCGTCGACGTGGATGCCGCGGGCCGCGATGTCGGTCGCCACCAGCGTCCCGGCGCTGCCGTCGGAGAAGGCGGCCAGGTTGCGGTTGCGGGCGTTCTGGGCCAGGTTGCCGTGCAGTTCGACAGCGGGCACCCCGGCCGCGACCAGCTGCCGGGTCAGCACCTTGGCGCGGCGCTTGGTGCGGGTGAACACGACCGTACGGCCGGGCGCGGCGAGCAGGTCGACGAGCACCGGGAAACGGTCGTCACCGCGTACGTGCAGAACGTGGTGGGCCATCTCGATCGGCGCCTCGGTGGCCGAGTCGACCGAGTGGGTCACCGGCTTGTGCAGGAAGCGCTTGACCAGCACGTCGACGCCGTTGTCGAGGGTGGCCGAGAACAGCATGCGCTGGCCCTGGCGCGGCGTCTGCTCCATGAGCCGCCGCACGACCGGCAGGAAGCCCAGGTCGGCCATGTGGTCGGCCTCGTCGAGCACAGTGATCTCGACGGCGTCGAGCGAGGCGTGGCCGTTGCGCAGGTGGTCGTCGAGCCGGCCGGGGCAGGCCACGACCACGTCGACGCCCGCCTTCAGGCCCTTGATCTGCGGGTTGGCGCCGACCCCGCCGAACACGGTGATCGTGCGCAGGCCGAGCTTGGCGGCCAGGGGGGCCAGCGTCGCGTCGATCTGGGTGGCCAGTTCGCGGGTGGGCGCCAGGATCAGCGCGCGTGGGCGGCCGGGGCGGCGCGGCGTGCCGGAGGCGGCCAGGCGGGCCAGCACGGGCAGCACGAACGCGTACGTCTTGCCGGAGCCGGTGCGGCCCCGGCCGAGCACGTCACGACCGGCCAGCGAGTCGGGAAGCGTGGCGGCCTGGATGGGGAACGGGGTGGTGATGCCGAGCCCGGCGAGGGCCGTGGTGAGCACGGCGGGCACGCCGAAATCGGTGAACGTCGTCATGTAGCGGGAGCTCCTGAAGCCTAGAGAGGTCGTCCTGCCCGGCGCGATCTTTTGTCTCAGTCGCGGCGCGTGGGGGCCGATCCGAGGGACGGAAACATCGGGTCCGTCCGTGGCGGCCCGAGGCAAGACTGGGCGGGCCGCGTGATCAAGCATACCCGCGACCTCGAGCGAGGGCTGCCCGGCCGGGAAGCAACCGCTCTGCACCCGAACGGGACCCGTTTCGCACTTCAGCGGGATCACCTTTCTTCTCAGTGCCGGAAACCCCCCTTTCGGCCTGGTATGCAAGGAGACCCCCCACATGAGCGGTGCCACATTTGCTGCCGACCGCCGTCGCGTGGATCGCGGAGGCGAGGACCGCCGCCGCGAGAATCGTGTCGAGGACCACATGCCGCTCGTCGGGCATCTGGTCCGCGAGATGCTGGCGCGGGTCCCGGCTCACGTCAACCGGGACGATCTGCTGTCCGCCGGGTACGCCGCACTCGTGCACGCGGCCCGGGGCTACGACGAGAACCGTAATGTGCCGTTCGCCCGCTTCGCGGCGGCCCGCGTACGGGGTGCCCTGCTGGACGAGCTGCGCGGCCTCGACTGGGCCAGCCGGTCGGTGCGGCAGCGGGCCCGGCGCACCGACGGGGCCCGGCAGGAGCTGACCGCCGAGCTGGGCCGGGTGCCGACCGTCCGGGAGGTGGCCGAGCGGCTGGGGTGTTCGGTCGAGGACATCGAGCACGCGGACGACGACGTGCAGCGCGCGGTGGTGTTCAGCCTGCAGGGCTTCGCCACGGCGGGCGCCGACGACATGGTGACCGAACCCAGCGCCGGCCCCGAGGAGATGCTGATCATGCGGGAGCGGCTCGGCTACCTGCGGCACGCGATCGACGCGCTGCCCGAGCGGCTGCGCGCGGTCGTCCAGGGCTACTTTTTCGACGAGCGGCCGATGGCCCGCATCGCCGAGGACCTGGGCGTCACCGAGTCGCGGGTGTCACAGCTGCGGGCCGAGGCCCTGACCCTGCTCCGCGACGGCTTGAACGCCCACCTCGACCCCGCCCTCGCGGCGCAGAACCCGGTCAAGGAGGGCTGTGTGGCCCGGCGGCGCGCCGCCTACTACAGCCAGATCTCCGCCCGCGGAGACCTGCGGGCGCGGCTCGCCCTGACCGGCCCCGACGGCATGCCGATCGCAGCCTGACGAAACTTCACCAGTAGTGAAGGGCCCGCCGCGGTTCGCGGCGGGCCCTTGGTGCCTCGGACGGGGTTTACTGGTTGGCGCAGGTGCCGGCCTTCTTCTGGGCGGCGATCGCCTTGGCCGCGCCCTGCTTGTAGAGGGCCAGGCCCTCCTTGGCCGGTTCGAGCTTCCACGAGCCGTCCTCGTAGACCATGGTGTACGACTGCGCGGCCACGAGCTGCTTGGCGATGACGACGGCCCGGTCGGCGCCCTCCATGCGGGCGCTGGTGAGCTGGATCGCCAGGCCCTTGCGGGAGCAGGCCTGGTTCAGCTTCACGTAGTCGTCCTTGCTGATGGCCTGCTTGCCCGCGGCGGTGTACATGTCCCAGGCGCCGGCGAAGTCGCCCCCGGCGAAGCGGTCGAAGACCGTCTGGGCGGCCTGCTTGGCGCCCTCGATGTTCTTCACCTCGGGGCCGGCGGCGGCCGCCTGAGCCGCGCCGCCGGCCGGGGCCTCGTCGTCGCCCGAGCACGCGGAGGAGAAGGCGATGATGGCGGCCGCGGTGAGGGCGAGCGCGCCGAGGCGTCGGATCGGGTGGTTGTGGGTCATGCTCGGGTTAATGGGGATCGGCCGTCGTGGGTAACGGCGCGCCGTAAAGCATGACCGATAGACGACAATTTACCGGCGAGCCGTAACCCGTCATCGATGCGCTAGTCTGGGCGTTTGCCGAGCACGAAAAAAGGCGCCTCAATAAGGGCGCCGACGCCGAATGTTACCACTAAGGGGAGTGGCTTTGTCAAGCTTCGCCGCGGCGGATTTCCAAGCCGAACAGGCGTACCTCACCACCCTCTACAACCGGCTGGACAGCCTGCGCGCGCAGGCCGACGAGCGTCTCCGCGCGATTCTGCTCGAGGCCGGCGGCACCCCGCAGGGCCGCGCCCAGCGTGAGGCGACCCGGGCGCACTACTCCGAACAACTGGCCCAGATGAATGCGGTGGAGAACGCGCTCTGCTTCGGCCGGCTCGACTTCGTCGCCGGTCAGCCCCGCTACATCGGCCGGATCGGACTGTCCGCCGAGGAGCACGACCGGGATCCCCTTCTCGTCGACTGGCGCGCCCCCGCGTCGCGGCCGTTCTATCTCGCCACCGCGGTGTCGCCCGACGGGGTGAAACGCCGCCGGCATCTGCGCACCAAGGGCCGCACGCTGACCGGCATCGACGACGAGGTGCTCGACCTCGAGGCGGGCGAGAGCGGCGGCCGCGAGGACGTGACCGGGGAGGCGGCGCTGCTGTCGGCGCTGACCGCCAACCGCACGGGCCGGATGCGCGACATCGTCGAGACCATCCAGGCCGAGCAGGACGAGGTGATCCGGGCCGGGCTGCCGGGGATCATGGTGGTGCAGGGCGGCCCCGGCACCGGCAAGACCGCCGTCGCGCTGCACCGCGCGGCGTACCTGCTCTACACGTACCGCGGCCGGCTGACCAAGCAGGGCGTGCTGATCCTGGGGCCCAACCCGACCTTCCTGCGCTACATCTCGCAGGTGCTGCCGTCGCTCGCCGAGACCGGGGTGCTGCTGGCCACGCTGGGGGACATGTTTCCCGGCGTACGGGCGCGGGCCGTTGAACCCCCGGCCACGGCGGCGCTGAAGGGCAGCACCGCGATGCTCGACGTCCTGGCCCGCGCGGTGGCCGACTGGCAGACCGTGCCGGACACGTACGCCGAGGTCGACCACGACGGATATCCGCTGCGCATCGAACGGTCGGTGCTGGAGGACGCGCGTGCCGTGGCCCGCCGCTCCGGACGCCCGCACAACGTGGCCCGCTCGATCTTCGTGACCGAGGCGATCCACGCGCTGTCGCTCGAGATCGCCGAGCGGATCGGCGCCGACCCGCTGGGCGGGGAGAACCTGCTCTCCGAGGCCGACCTGGCCGAGACACGCCGCGAACTGCGCGAGGACGTCGACGTGCAGCAGGCGCTGTTCGACTTCTGGCCGGTGCTCACCCCCCGCCGGGTGCTGCGCGAGTTGCTCAGCGACCCCGACCGGCTGGCGTCGGCCGCCGCCGGGCTGACCGAGGCCGAGCAGGCCCTGCTGCTGCGCGATCACGACGCCCGGTGGACGCCGGCCGACGTGCCGCTGCTCGACGAGCTGGCCGAGCTGCTCGGCGTCGACGACACCCTCAAGGCGCGCCAGGCCGCGCAGGAGAGGCGCGAGGCCATCGAGTACGCCGAGGGTGTGCTCGAGATCGTCGAGGGTTCCCGGTCGCTCGACTTCGAGGACCAGGAGGAAGAGATTCTGTCCGCGATCGACGTCGTCGACGCGAGCGCGTTCGTCGAGCGGCACGAGGTGCTCGACACCCGCACCGCCGCCGAGCGGGCCGCCGTCGACCGTACGTGGGTGTTCGGGCACGTGATCGTCGACGAGGCGCAGGAGCTGTCCCCGATGGCGTGGCGGCTGCTCATGCGGCGCTGCCCGAGCCGCTCGATGACCGTTGTCGGCGACGTCGCCCAGACCTCGGAACTGGCCGGCACCACCACCTGGGAGCAGGTCTTCGAGCCGTACGTGGCGCAGCGCTGGAACCTGGTCGAGCTGACCGTGAACTACCGGACGCCGGCCGAGGTGATGGCGGTGGCGGCCGACGTGCTGGGCGCGCTCGACCCCGCGCTGGAACCGCCCCGCTCGGTGCGGACCGCCGGCGTGGATCCGTGGGCGCTGCGGGTGCCGGCGGTCGCGCTGGCGGCCGAGACCATTGCGGCCGTACGCGTGGAGGCCGCCGAAGCGGGTGAGGGGCGCGTCGGCGTACTGGCGCCGGAGGGTCTTGCGGCGGATCTCGGGCGCGCCCTCGTCGAGGCGGTGCCGGGCGCGGCCGTTGGCGAGCAGCCCGACCTGCTCAACCAGGTGGTGCTGATGACCGTACGGCAGGCCAAGGGTCTGGAGTTCGACTCGGTGATCGTGGTCGAGCCCGACCGGATCATCGCGGAGAGCCCGCGCGGCCTGTCCGACCTCTACGTGGCGGTCACCCGCGCCACCCGGCGGCTCGGTGTGCTGCACACGACCGACCTGCCCAAGGTGCTCAGCGCGCTGGCATGACGAAAGAGGGCTCGGCTTTTGCCGAGCCCTCTTTCCCTGGTCAGGCGGCCGTGAGTGGTCCGCGGCTGTACGCGGTGTGGCCGTGCGCGTTGCTCAGCGCCAGCCGGCTGTGCACCGAGGTGCTCTCGGCGATCGAGTTGTAGTACGAGGCCCGGCGGCGGGCCGTGATGCTCTCCGGGTTGTCCGGAACCGGCGCCAGCTCCGGGTTGAGGTGGGTGTTCAGGCCGTCCTTGAGCAGCGACAACGCCTCGGCGCGAAGCTGCGACACCCGCGACTCGGTGACGCCCAGGTCGGCCGCGATGTCGGCCATCGGCCGCTCCTGCAGGAAGTACTCGGTGACGACGACCTGCAGGCGCTCCGGAAGCGAGCCGATCGCGTGGTGCAGGTAGCCGATCTGCTCGCGGCGCAGCAGCATGTCCTCCGGGCCCGGCGTCTTCTCGGTCACCAGGTCGTCGGCGCTGCTGGTCGTGAAACCCTGCAACGACAGCACGGTCGCGCGCTGCACGTCGGTGTCGGTCTGCTTGAGGTCGCTGGTGGTGGTGCCCAGGGCCTGGGCCAGCTCGTCGGCGGTGGGCGTACGGCCCAGGGTCGTGGTCAGCGCCTGACGGGTCGTGTCGGTGGCGCGGGCCTTGGTGCGCACCGAGCGGGTCGCCCAGTCCAGCGAGCGCAGCTCGTCGAGGATGGCGCCGCGGATGCGGGTGCTGGCGAAGCGGTGGAACGGGATGCCCCGGTTCGGGTCCCAGCCGCGGGCCGCGGTGACCAGGGCGTGCAGCCCGGCGCTGGTCAGGTCGTCGCGGTGAATGTGGTTGGGGATGCGGCTGAGCATGTCGCGCACCAGGTGACCGACGAGCGGCATGTGGGTGCGGATGATCTCTTCCTGCTCGGCCGGGGACAGCACCGTCGTGGCGGCGGTGTCGGCAACGAGGTCGGCAGCGTTCGCGATGCTGGTCATGTGTGTTCTCCCCGTGGTCGGCGGCCCTTGCTTCGCAGGGGCTCGTCGGCGTTACACAGGGAGGTTCGTCAGCGGGTCGGTGCGGGCTGAGTACCACAAGGGTGCGCAAAGGTTGTTGTTCCCGAGGCCCCGCTATCTCTCTCACCATCGGGTGTGGCTGTGGGTTGGTTGAGAACTCGGGGCCGTGTCTTTGCTCCGTTGCCCCGGCCTGGCACCTTTGGCGCATGGACCTCACCGACAGCGCCTGGCTGATCAACCTGGTCGCCGGGGTGGCGATCGCCGTGGGCGTGGTCGGCGTGGTGATCCCAGTCGTGCCCGGCCTGCTGCTGAGCTGGGCCGGGGTGCTGCTGTGGGCGATCTTCGGCGAGGGCAGCGACGCGGTGCGCTGGCTGGTGCTGGTCGTGGCCACCGCCGTGGCCCTGCTCGGCGGCCTGATCAAATACCTCGTGCCGGGGCGCCGGCTCAAGACCGCGGGCGTGCCCAACTCGGCGCTGCTGGCGGGCGGTCTGCTCGGCGTGATCGGCTTCTTCGTGATCCCGGTGCTGGGGCTGCCGCTCGGGTTCGTCCTCGGCGTCTATCTGGTCGAGCGCGTACGCCTCGGGCCCGGCCAGGCGTGGTCCTCCACCAAGTACGCGCTGCACGCGGCGGGCATGGCCATGCTGATCGAGTTCACCGCCGCGCTGGCGGTGGCCGTCGTCTGGGTCTTCGGCCTGCTCTGGTCGGGCTGGGCCCTGCCCTGAGCCGCCGGGGTGAGCGGCTCGGCGGCGGCCCGGTCAGGCCCTGAGATCAACCCGGCTTGGCGGCTCGGCCTGGCGACCCGGGCCGGGGCAATGGCCTGGCTCAGGCGCGGCGGCCCGGCAGCGGTCCTGCTCCGGCTCGGGAGCGCGTACGGGGGCGCCTGCGGCGGCGCTGGGTGAGCAGCAGGAGCATCGGTGCGGCGGCCAGCAGCAGCGCCACCGACATCGCCGCGGCCACCGAGAGGATCTGCGGCGGGCGGGAACCGGCGGGCACCGCGGCGGCGGGCGCGGCCGGCTCGGCGGCCGGTGCGGCGGTCGCGGGCGCCACCTCCTGCGGCGAGACCAGCTTGCCGACCGACTCGTCCCGCGGCAGCGAGAAACCCCAGTCGAGCAGCGCCGCCCCCTGCTGCCAGCCCCGCAACGGACGCGCCTCGGCCCCGAGCAGCGTCACCACCAGGCGCCGGCCGTTGCGCTGGGCCGCTCCCACGTAGCTGTGCCGGGCCAGCGTCGTGAAGCCGGTCTTGCCGCCCAGCGCGCCCGGATAGTTGAAGATCAGCTTGTTCTCGTTCTGGAACTGGAACCCGCCCTTCTTCAGCTTCGGCTGGGCGGGCATCTGGGCCGTCCTCGTCAGCACGTACCGGCGGAAGTCGGCGTTCGCGAACGCGACCCGGGCGATCAGGGCCAGGTCGTACGCGCTGGTGAACTGCCCCGGGCCGTCCAGCCCCGACGGGGTCGCGGCGTGGGTCTGATAGGCGCCGATCCGCTTGGCCAGCGCGTTCATCTCGCCCACGGTCCTGCGTACGCCGTCGGGACCGCCTCCGCCGGCCAGCCGGGCCAGCGCGTTGGCGGCGTCGTTGCCCGAGTTGAGCATCAGGCCCAGCCACAGCGTCGAGATCGGATAGGTGCCGCCGACCACCAGCCCGACCGCCGAGCTGCCCGGCTCGATGTCGAGGTCGCCGCGGGTCACGGTGATCCGCTTGTCCGGGTCCAGCTTGTCGATCACGGTGGCGGCCAGCAGGGTCTTCTGCACGCTGGCCGGGGTGTGGAAGACGTGCGGGCCGCAGCCGCCGAGCACCTCGCCGGTGTCGAGGTCGGCCACCATCCAGGTGGTCGCGGTGACCGCCGGGGGCTGCTTCGCGCCGGCCGGGATGATCAGGCCGTGGGTGGCCAGCGCGTCGCCGCCGATCGCGCTGCCCACCGGGTCGTCGGGCGGGGGCTTCGGGGCGGGGGGACGGTTCGGCGGGGGCGCCACCTTGGGCTTGGGACAGGGAATCTCCGACGGAGCCTGCGCCGAGGCCGCGCGGGTCAGCGCGGCCGGGGCAGCGAACGCCGGGGCAGCGGGAGCCAGGGCGGCGGAGGCAGCGAACGCCGGGGCAGCGGCGGCCAGGGCGGCCGCGGAGGCGGCGGCCGGGGCAGCGGCGGCGGAGGTAGCGGCGGAGGCCGGGGCTGCGGCGGCGGACGCCGGGGCGGCCGGGACGAGGGCAGGTAGAAGGGCGGCGGCGCAGGACGCGGCCAGGGCACGATGGATCAAGGCCAGGAGACCCCCGCCTCGAGCCGCTGATCGAGAAGCTGCCGCAGGGGAACCGTCTCGCCGTCGCCGCCGCCCGCGCCGACGATCAGCCGGGGCATGCTCGGCGTCAGCTCGGCGCCGGTGAAGCGGGCGCGCAACGAGGCCGGCACGGTCAACACGTAGTACTCCCCGTCCTCGCCGACGGCGACCGAACGGTTCGATTTGAGGTACCACCCACGCACATGGGTTCGATACGTGGCCCGGCCGTCGAAGGTTCGAGCCTGCAGGGTATGAGCCGGCAGCCCGCGTTCGGCGGCGCGGCGGACGAAGTCGTCGAGCAGCGCCGCCGCCTCGCGCGCCTCCGCGGCCCGGCCGGCCTCGAGCGCGGCCGCGTGGCCGGCGATGGCCTGCCGTCGCTGTTCCTGCCAGTCGGCTTCCCGCTCCATGCCAGCGACCCTAGGTGATGTCCCGCCGCCCGGCCAAGCCGAGCTTTCCGCGCTGATTCCGGCGAATGCCCGTACGGTCATTTCAATACTTAGTCGGTGCGGGCCGGGGAAAGAATTGCGAATTCGCGTCGGACGGTTGCGCGAGATGGCCGTTTCGAGCAACACTTGGCGCGGTTGGTCGGGCGGACTCGGGAGTCGTCATGGCGCGGCAGGTAATCACCACTCTGATCGACGATCTGGACGGAAAGAAGGCCGACCGTACGGTCGAGTTCAGTCTGGACGGCATTAACTACACGATCGACCTTTCCGAGGCCAATGCGGGGAAGCTGCGTAAGGCCCTGGATCCGTACATCAACGCCGGCACCCGGCTCGGCCGCGCCGCCGGTCGTGTGCCGCCCCGGCGTGCCGGCGGCGGGCGCACCGCGGGGTCGCGCGACGAAAACCGTCAGATCCGCGAGTGGGCGACGGCCAACGGGCATCAGATTTCCGAGCGCGGGCGTATTCCACAGAGCGTGACGCAGGCTTACCGCGCGGCGAACGGGCGCTGACCGAGCCGCGCCCGCCGCGCGTGCGAAATGCGCGTCAGGAAAGGCGTAGCCGGGGCAGCCGGGACGCCACCGATTCCAGGGCCTTTTCGTCGCCCGCATACCAACCCGACTCGCGCGGCCAATGGGTGATCACGTCGGTGAACCCCAGCTCCCGGGCGCGGCCCACGGCGTCCTCGAACGTCTCGGCGCTGCTCGGCGAATAGACCGGTGACGAGTCGAGGTTGAGGTAGCGCGGCATGGCGTCGCGGGCCTGGCCGGCCGCGTCGGGGGCCGTTGGCGGCCACCACGAACGGCCGACGCTACCTCACGCCGTACGCAGGGATTTGTCCTCGGCCTCGCCCCCGGCGGCCGCCGCGAACGCCTGCAGCGCGCGCACCAGCTCGTCGCGCCGGCCGTCCGGCATCCGCCCGATCACCTCGGCCAATGCCCGGCGGCGGCGTTCGCGCAACTCGTCGAGCAGGCGGCGGGCGGCCGGGGTCAGCAGCAGCCGCACCTCGCGCCTGTCCCGCGGGTCGGGTTCCCGGCGCAGCAGGCCGGTCGCCTCGAGCCGGTCGCAGAGGCGGCTGGCCGACGACGGCACGACCTCGAGCGCCTCGGCGAGGCGGCTCATGTTGGTGTGCCGGTTGCCGGCCACGATCGTCAGCACGCGCAGCTGGGCGGGCGGCACACTCGGTTGCTGCCCGGCCCCGGCCGAATCGAGGACCGACACCAGCGCGTCCACCGTCGACTCGACGGTGGAGGCGACGTCGGAGACCCGGTCCATGGCGGATGTTCCCCTGTTCGTCAGGCGGAGCATGAGGATGCGCCTAGCCTCTACCCGCGCCGGGGAGGATTCATGCCGTCCCGCGGAGCCAATCCAGGCACACGATGACGGCGTCGTCCTCCTGCTCGGCGCCGGCGTGGTATTCGCGAAGCGCGCGGATCACCGTACCCACTGCCTCGCTCGGCGGTTGCAGGCGTGTGCGGCGCAGGGCGCTGAGCAGACCCGTTTCCCCGTACGGGGTCCGGCCGCCGGGCTGGGCCGAGTGCACGCCGTCGCTCACCACGAGCAGGCGGTCGCCCGGCTCCAGCTGCACCTTCTGGATCTCGTACCGGCTGTCGCCGAACATGCCGAGCGGCAGCTGCTGTTCCAGACTGACCGCGCGGATGTCGCCCTCGTGCGCGATCAGGGCCCGGGGCGAGCCGGCGTCGACCGCCTCGATCGTGCCGCCGACCAGGTCGATCTCGAGCAGCAGGGTCGCCAGGTGGGCGGCGCCGCCGTGCCGGGAGTAGAGCGCGTCGGAGGCGAGTTCGGCCTGCTCGACGATGTTGGCCCCGGACCGGCGGGCGTTGCGCATGGCGTTGACCACGACAGTGGTCAGCAGCGCGGCCTCGATGCCGTCGCCGTGCCCGTTGAGCACGGTGAGGGTGAGCCGGTCGTCGGTGACGGCCCAGTCGTAGTGGTCGCCGTACATCGCGTACGCCGGTTCCAGCTGACCGGCCAGGCGGAACCGTTCGCCGCTGAGCGAGCGGCCGGGCAGCAGCTCCCACTGCAGCTCGGCGGCCATGGTGAGGCGCTGCCGGCGCGAGACCTGGCGGTAGCGGTCGGTGTCCTTGGCGGCAGCGCGCAGGGCCAGGGCCAGCTCGTCGGCGATCGAGGTGATCTCGGTGCGGAGCTCGCCGGTCAGCGTCTCGGTGAGCTCGACGCGCAGCACGCCGATGCGGTCGCCCCACGTGCTCAGGGGGAGCAGCAGACGCCGGGAACCGTTGTCGGTCACCGGCTGCTGACTGCCGAAACACCGCTGCTCGAGGGGGCCGCCGGGCGGCGAACCGGGTTCGAGGACGGGCCACAGGGCGCCCATGGTCAGGTCGGTCAGCAGCACCTCGGTCGCGCTGACCGGGAACCAGGTGCGCAGGTGCTCGGCGACGACCTCGGGGAGCCGATCGGGCGGCGCAGCGCGCAGGAACGAGCCGACAGATGCCGGACGAACGGACACTCGATCTTCCCCTCTGTGTGTGCGTATGGAGGCAATAGTTGTTGGAGAGCAAGCATCATAGGTGCTCGCCCTCCGCCCGCCGACACGAGGTGCTACGCGAACGACTTCTCGAAATGGATCAAGCTGCCTCGCCTCGGCACGGAGGTCATGCGTACGTTCTCGCCCAGGGCTTTGATCAAGGCGAGCCCGCGGCCGCTCTCGCTGGACGAGTTCGCGGAGCCGACGGCCTCGGGGTCGAACCCGTCCCCGGCGTCGCGCACGTCGATCGAGCACCGGTTGTCGGCCACGTTCAGGCTGACCTCGAAGTTCTCGGTGCCGCCGGCATGGCGTACGACGTTCGAGCACGCCTCGGTGATCGCGATCTCCAGATCGTTCTGCGCATCCTGGTCCACCTGCAGGACGGCGAGGGCGGAACGCAGCATCCGCCGGACGGTGGGCACGCTGCCCGCCTCGCGAGGAAGGTCCAGCTGGACTGTCATACGCATGGTCCCCTGTTTCCCGCTCGGGCTGCGACCTAATCGTGACGGGCGCCCGGGCGGCTCATCCGATCGCCGCCGGGAAACGTGTTATCCATGGACGGCTTGGGCGTCTCCCTTCCCGTGGCCGGTCAGAGCCACGGCCTGGACGCCCGACGGAAGGTTGGACAATGGCGGAGCAACCCGACACCGCGGTCGTGATCGCCGCGCGCGACGGCGACCCGGTCGCGGTCGACCGGCTCGTCGCCGGATATCTGCCGTTGGTCTACACGATCGTCGGGCGGGCGCTGGAAGGTCACGCCGACGTCGACGACGTCGTGCAGGACGTGATGCTGCGGGTGCTGCGCAACCTGGGTGACCTGCGCGAGCCCGAGGCGTTCCGGTCGTGGCTGGTGGCCATCACGGTGCGCCAGGTGCGGGAACGGTTCCGGGCCCGGCGCGGCGCCCCCGAGGCGCTCCTGCACGAGGACCTCCGTGACCCCGGTGCCGACTTCACCGACCTCGCGATCACCCGGCTCGAGCTCAGCGGCCAGCGCCGCGAGACCGCCGAGGCGACCCGCTGGCTCGACGAGGACAACCGCGAACTGCTCTCGCTGTGGTGGCTGGAGGCCTCCGGCGAGCTCACCCGTGACGAGATCGTCGCCGCCACCGACGTCACCCGTCAGCACGCCGCCGTACGCATCCAGCGGATGAAGGGCCAGCTCGAGACGGCCCGGGTCGTGGTGCGCGCGCTCGCCGCCGCCCCGCCCTGCCCCGATCTGCAGTTGCTGACCACCGAGTGGGACGGGCGGCCCGGCCCGCTGTGGCGCAAACGCATCGCCCGGCACACCCGAGAGTGCCGGAACTGCTCACCCGCCTGGAACGGGCTGGTCGCGGCCGAGCGGCTGCTCGCCGGGATGGCCCTGGTGCCGCTGCCCGCCGGCCTGCTCAGCACCTCGGCGACCGCCGGTGGCTTGGCGGCGGCGAAAACCGCGGGCGGCGCGGCCGCCGCGAAGACGGCCGGTGGCTCTCACCTGGCGGCCAAGGTCGGCTTCAGCCTGTCCCGCAAGGTGCTCACGGCCGCGCTGTCGACGACCGCGGTCGCCGGTGGCGCCACGGCCGTCGTCGTCACCCAGCAGTCCGAGAGCCCGGCGGTGAGCACCGCGGCGGTCGCCGCACCGACGACCCGGCCCGCGCCCGCACCCGCCCCGACGACCGCCGCGCCCACCCCCACCCGTACGGGGAAAATCACCCCCACGGGCAAGCCCAGGCCCACGACCAAGGCGCCAGTGGTGGTCACCGCGAAGGCGAGCAAGAAGAAGGGCGTGGGCGTCTGGGAGTTCACCGGCACCCGCGCGGCCCTGGACGATGTCGGGGCGGGCTGGTACTACAACTGGTCGTCGAACAACAGGAGCATGCCGGGCCCGTCCGACGTCGAGTTCGTCCCGATGATCTGGGGCAAGGACAACGTCACCGCCGCCACCCTGGCCGAGGCGAAAAAGGAGGGCGACGTCCTGCTCGGGTTCAACGAGCCCGACATGGACGGCCAGGCGAACATGACAGTGGAGCAGGCGCTGGCGGACTGGCCCGAGCTGCAGGCGACCGGCATGCGGCTGGGCAGTCCCGCGGTCGCGTTCGGCGGCGACACCGCGGGCGGCTGGCTCGACCGGTTCATGACCGGCGCGAAGCAGAAGGGCTACCGGGTCGACTTCATCACGTTGCACTGGTACGGATCCGACTTCTCCAAGGCGGCGGTCGGTCAGTTCCTCGGGTACGTCGACGCGGTGCACAAGCGCTACGGCAAGCCGGTCTGGATCACCGAGTACGGCCTGATGAACTTCGCCGGATCCCCCAAGTACCCGACGCAGGCCCAGCTCGTGACGTTCATCAACGGCTCGACCAAGGGCCTGCAGAAACGGGCGTACGTCGAGCGGTACGCCTGGTTCGGGCTGCCGGCCGTGGGCGACAGCGCCGACTTCGGGCTCTATCGCGACGGCAACAGTCCGACGGAGGCGGGAAAGGCGTACAAGGCCGCGGGGTAACGTCGGCTCCATGATTCGGTTCGGGTACAAGGCTTCGGCGGAACAGTTCCCGCCGGCGGAACTTCTGAAATACGGC
The DNA here is from genome assembly GCF_004362215.1 of Paractinoplanes brasiliensis. Classification (NCBI taxonomy): domain Bacteria; kingdom Bacillati; phylum Actinomycetota; class Actinomycetes; order Micromonosporales; family Micromonosporaceae; genus Paractinoplanes; species Paractinoplanes brasiliensis. Next base: position 5,653,863 of record NZ_SNWR01000001.1, read on the forward strand.
GTGCTGGCCGAGGAACTCGGCTTCGACTCCGTCTTCGTCAGCGACCACCTGCAGCCGTGGCGGCACGACGGCGGGCACGCCCCGGCCGCGCTGCCGTGGCTGGGAGCACTCGCCGCCCGGACGGAGCGGGTGCTGATCGGCACCAGCGTGCTCACGCCGACGTTCCGCTACCACCCCGCGGTGGTCGCCCAGGCGTTCGCCACACTCGGCTGCCTCGCGCCCGGCCGGGCCATCCTGGGCGTCGGCTCCGGCGAATCGCTCAACGAGGTGCCGCTCGGGCTCCAGTGGCCCGACGGCAAGGAGCGGTTCGCCCGCCTCAAGGAGGCGGTGCTGCTGATCCAGAAGCTGTGGACCGAAGACCGGGTGACCTACGAGGGGCAGTTCTACCGCACCGAGAACGCCACCATCTACGACAAGCCCGAGACGCCGGTCCCGATCTACATCGGCGCGTCCGGCCCCGCCGCGACCAGGCTCGCCGGCCGCATCTCCGACGGCTTCATCACCACCAGCGGCAAGGGCCACGCGCTCTACACCGACACGCTGCTGCCCGCCGTCCGCGAGGGCGCCGAGAAGGCCGGCCGCACGATCGACGACCTCGACCTGATGATCGAGGTCAAGGTGAGCTTCGACTCCGACGCCGACAAGGCCCGTAACGACACCCAGCACTGGGGCGCGCTGGCCCTCTCGCCCGACGAGAAAACCGGCGTCGAGGACCCGATCGAGATGCAGCGGCTCTCCGATGCCCTCCCGGTCGAGCGCACCGCGAGCCGCTGGATCTGCTCCTCCGACCCCGACGAGCACGTGAGCAAGGTCGTCGAATACCTCGACATGGGCTTCAAGCACCTGGTCTTCCACGCCCCGGGCCCCGACCAGGAACGCTTCCTGCGCCTCTACAGCTCCCAGATCCTCCCCGAACTCCGCAAGCGCTCCTGAAACCAGGACGAGCCGGGCTCTGGAGACGCGTTCCCAGAGCCCAGCTCAGCTGACGCCGCAAGAGCAGTCGATGACACCCTGATCCGAAACGAACCGCCAATCCGGCGAGGCAACGGATCCGGAGATCGACGACGACATGACTGACGCAGACGTCTCGACCGCAGGCACACGATGGCTCTACCACTTCACCCACATCGAGAACCTGGCTGCCATCCGGCAGGCTGGGAGTCTCAGCTGTGACCTTGTGGCGCGGACCGGAATGACGCACACCGAGGTGGGGGCACGAGACATCAAGGAGTCACGGCGCAGACGCAGGATTCCCATCCATCCGGGCGGACACGTCGGCGACTACGTGCCGTTCTACTTCGCGCCTCGCTCGCCCATGATGTACCGAATCTCCTGTGAGCATCGGGATCGGGTTCCTGACCGCTATCAGGGTGGAGACAAGCCCCTGGTCTACCTGGTCTCCACGGTACGGGCGGTGGTCGATGCCAGTTTGCTGTGGGTTGCCACCGACGGGAACGCTGCGACTGCAACCTCCGAGTTCACATCGAGCGTGGAGGACATGCTCCGCATGATCGACTGGCCATTGATGGAGGCGGAGCGTTGGAACAACACACCGGAGGACCCTGACCGGCAGCGCCGTCGTCAAGCCGAGTTCCTCGTCCACCGGACGGTTCCGCTGGACGTTGTCAGTTGGGTCGGAGTGCACGACGACCGGTTCAGGTCTCGAGCCGGTAACGTTCTGGCCGGTCACAGGCTCGGCCAGCGGATTATCGTCAGACCCGGCTGGTACTACGGGTTCGAACGGAGGTGATGTCATGATCGAAGAAGCTCACGGAAATCTCCTCACGGCCGACACGGACGCACTGGTGAATACGGTGAACACGGTCGGCGTGATGGGTAAGGGCATCGCTCTGCAGTTCAAGCGCGCGTTCCCGGCCAACTTCCGTGCCTACCGTGCGGCCTGCGCTCGTGGTGAGGTGCAGTTGGGCCGCGTGTGGGTATTCGACACCGGCGTGATGGGGCCCCGCCGCTACCTGCTCAACTTCCCGACAAAGCAGCACTGGCGCAGCCACTCGCGGCTGGCGGACATCGCCTCCGGCCTGGATTCGCTGGTAACTGTCATCAAGGAACGAGGGATCGAGTCAGTCGCTATCCCGGCGTTGGGTTGCGGTAACGGAGGGTTGGAGTGGAGTGACGTCCGACCGCTGATCGAAAAGGCCTGCGGCCGGATGCCTGACGTAAGGGTGGTGGTCTACCCACCCGAAGGCGCGCCGTCCGCTGACGCGATGCCGAACGCCACGCCGCGGCCGGCGCTTACTCCACCTCGCGCCCTGTTGATGTCGGCCGTCGACAGGTACCTCGTCCGGGCACGGTTGCAGGAGGTGCGCGAAGGGATCAGCGAACTCGAGATCCAGAAGCTCGCCTACTTTCTTCAGATTCTCGGTGCGCCTTTGCGTCTGAGCTTCGTCCGGGGGACGTACGGGCCCTACGCCGCTCAACTCAGTCATGCCCTCGACGCGCTTGAGGGCCACCACCTGACCGGTCTGGGGGATCGATCGGCTCGGGTCACCGAGTTCGCGCCGATCAACCCGGTCAGGGAGAGCGTTGACGAGGCCGAGCAGCAACTCGCCGGGCGTCCCGACGATCTGGAGCGGCTGGACGCCCTGCTGGAACTTGTCGAGGGGTTCGAGACTCCTTACAGCCTCGAGTTGCTCGCCACGGTGCACTTTGCGTCCGGTCATGAGCCGAGGACGGATGATCCGGCGGCCCTGGCCGATCGGGTGGCGTCGTGGAGCCTGCGGAAGGCGCGATTGTTCACCGGCAAACACGTGGCGCTGGCGGCCGGGCGGCTCGCTGAGCAGGGCCTCTTGCCAGCCGTTCCTAGCCGTCCGACTTCCTGACCGCCCGGAGCTGAGCGCGGCGGCCCGACTTGGCGCCTGTGCCTTCGCCGTTGATGACTTTCAGGTTGGGCTGGGTTTGCCGCAGGCCCTGGATACGGCGGCGGCGGGCGCCGACCTCGCGGCGTTCGGGCTGGGTGGCGCCGGGGGCGAGGCGCCACTGGGTCTGGGCCGAACGGGGTTGAGTGTCGGGGCCGCCGAGCCGGGCCGGGTGGCCGTCGGGCAGTGCCGGCGGGGTGCTGTTGCGGGGGTCGTGGCGGTGGAACGGTGGCTGCACGGGTGGAACCCTGCGGCTGGGGTGGCGCCGGTCCGCGTCGGACCAGCCTTTGGCGCCGGTGAACTGGCGTACGGTGGTTCGCTCGCGGGCCAGGCGCTCGTCGGTGCGGCGGCCCTCGGCCAGGGACTCCACGGCGCGGCGGTCCAGGGCACGGCGTCCGGCGCCGGTTTCGTCGTTGAGCGGGGCGCGGCGGCCGAGGCCGGGGTAGGAGAAGTTCCGCGTGGGGGCGGGCGGGGCCCACGTCGTACGGTCGGTTCGGCGCAGCTCGCGCAGGGTGGCGCGCAGCCAGTGGCGTAGGCGGGGACGGTCGGCCGGGCGGTGAGCCGGCGGCAGGGCGACGCTCGGCACCTCGGCCACCCGCAGGCCCCGTGCGGCGGGGCGCAGGGCGAGCAGCGCGCCGATCTCAGGACCGTCGCCCCAGACAGCCGCCGCGCGAGACGCGGAACCGGCCGCATGAGAGTGGGGGAAGGCGGGGTCGGCGAGGCCGAGCGATGGCACGGCGTCGCGCCAGAAGGCGGCGTACCCGAAACCGGGGTCGGTGCGGCGGATGCCCAGAACGGCGTTGCAGAACCAGATCAGCAGCAGGTCGGCCCAGCGGCGGAGCCGCCCGCCGGTCAGATCGCGCCCGCCCGCCGAGTAGCGGGAGCCCATCGCCACGTCGGCCCCGGCGGTCAGTGAGCGCACGAACCGGGGAATCTCGGCCGGGTCGGTGGAGCCGTCACCGTTGAGCGTCACCACGATGTCGCCGTGGGCCGCCCGGACGCCGCACGCGATCGCGTTGCCCGGGCCGGGCCGCGTGGGGGGCACCAGCACGGCGCCCGGGCGGGACGACAGGTCCAGGCCCGCGCCGACCACGATCACCTCGTCGACCGGGGGCAGTCCGCGCAACAGGAGCTCGAGCCCGGCGGAATCGCGGGCCGGGATCACAACGCTTACTGAGGGTGACGAAGTTCGGCGGTGGCTCGTCGCTGCGGAAAGCGGCGAAGGAGGCATGGCGGTGCTCCTCAGGCTTGTTCCTGATCAAGAAAACTACCGGTCGGCAACCGAACAGCAACTCACCGGAACGGTGGAGGACGACCATCTTCGTGGACCGTCCGGGACCCGCCCGACGGCTCTTCGGAGTCCGATAAAGCCGGTTCGTCACTACGCTGCGTACGGGAATGGGGGGTTGGGGGTAGGGTTTGATCCGTTGCGCCGAATGTCCTGGAGGAAGAGGAAAACCAGTGAAACTTGGCCTGCACATCTCGAACTTCACCTGGCCCGAGGGCGCTCCTCGGCTCGGTCCGGTCCTTGCCGACATCGCGTCCTCGGCCGACGAGGCCGGCTTCGAGCGAATCAGCGTGATGGACCACCTCTGGCAGATCGGAGTGATCGGCCCGCCGGAGTGGGACATGCTCGAGGCCTACACGGCGCTCGGCTTCGTGGCCGCTCATACCAAGAACGCCAAGCTGCTCACCCTGGTTACGGGCGTGGTCTATCGCGACCCGGGACTGCTGGCCAAGGCCGTCACCACGCTCGACGTGCTCAGCGGCGGCCGCGCGATCCTCGGCATCGGCGCGGCCTGGAACGAGGAGGAGTCGCGCGGGCTGGGCCTGCTGTTCCCGCCGACCAAGGAACGGTTCGAGCGGCTCGAGGAAGCGCTCAAGATCTGCAAGCAGATGTTCGCCGGTGACGAGACGGCCTTCCACGGCACGCATTACCAGCTCGACCGCCTGCTCAACCACCCGCTGCCGCTGGCCCGCCCGCACCTGCCGATCCTGGTCGGCGGTGGCGGTGAGAAGAAGACGCTGCGGCTGGTCGCCCAGTACGCCGACGCCTGCAACCTGTTCCCCGGCCCCGAGGTGCAGCACAAGCTCGACGTGCTCAAACGGCATTGCGACGAGGTGGGCCGCGACTACGACGAGATCCAGAAGACCGTGCTGTTCAACTTCGACCTGGGGGAGAAGGGCGAGCGGGTCGGCGAGATCGTCGAGGGCCTGCGCCGGCTGCACGCGATGGGTTTCGAGGTCGGGCACGGCGGCCTGCGCAACGCCTGGGACACCAAGCAGTTCGAGGTGTTCGCGAAAGAGATCGTCCCCGCGGCGGAGAGCTTCTGACGATGACGATCGAGGCAGTGGTTTTCGACCTGGACGGCGTCGTCATCGACACCGAGGAGGTGTGGGAGGAGGTCCGGCGCGGTTACGTGGCCGAGTTCGGCCGCGAGTTCCTGCCCGACACCCAGGACAGGATGATGGGCATGAGCACCCCGGAATGGTCCGGTCACCTGGCCCACGACGTCGGTGTTCCCCGTACGCCCGAGCAGGTGGCCGCCGACGTGCTGGGCCGGATGGCCGAGCGGTACAAGTCGTCGCTCCCGCTGATTCCCGGCTCGGTCGAGGCCGTACGGCGTCTCGGCGCCCGTTTCCCGCTGGCGCTGGCCAGCTCGTCGGCCCGGATCCTGATCGACCAGGTGCTCGAGACGGCCGGGCTGACCGACGCGTTCCGGGTCACCCTGTCGACCGAGGAGGTGCCGCGCGGCAAACCGGCCCCCGACGTCTACTTCACCGCCTGCGAGAAGCTCGGTTTCGCCCCGGCGGTCTGCGCCGCCGTCGAGGATTCCAGCAACGGCCTCCGCTCGGCGGCCGCGGCGGGCCTGGCCGTGATCGCCGTCCCGCACGGCGTCTATCCGCCGGCCGCCGACGCCCTGACCCTGGCCTCCCTGGTCGTCACCGACGTGTCCGAGTTGTCACCGGAGGTTGTCGGAGGTCTCCGTTGAGAAACGTGCAGGTGTGAAAGATCTTGGAGGCGGGTAGTTCGCGGCTGACTTTCCCCTCGGAGGTGGCCTGTGGTGCTAGCCGCGGAGAGCGGGCTGCGGCTCGATCTCAACCTTGTCGACTACCTGATCCTGATCCTCTATTTCGCCACCGTCCTGGGGGTGGGCTTCGCGGCCCGAAGAGCGATCAAGACCAGCGCCGACTTCTTCCTGTCGGGCCGGTCGCTGCCGGCCTGGGTGACTGGCCTGGCGTTCGTCTCGGCCAACCTGGGCGCCCTCGAGATCCTCGGGATGGCGGCCAACGGCGCCCAGTACGGCCTGCTGACGCTGCACTACTACTGGATCGGCGCGGTGCCGGCCATGGTGTTCCTCGGCATCGTGATGATGCCGTTCTACTACGGCTCCAAGGTGCGCAGCGTCCCCGAGTTCCTGAAACGGCGTTTCAACAAGCCGACGCACATCTTCAACGCGATCAGCTTCGCCGTCGCGCAGGTGCTGATCGCCGGCGTCAACCTGTTCGCGCTGGCGCTGATCCTCGACGCGCTGCTCGGCTGGGAGCTGTGGGTGTCGATCGTGGTCGGCGCGGCCATCGTGCTGACCTACATCACGATCGGCGGTCTCTCCTCGGCCATCTACAACGAGGTGCTGCAGTTCTTCGTCATCCTGGCCGGCCTGATCCCGCTCACGATCGTCGGCCTGGTCAAGGTCGGCGGCATCGACGGCCTGTTCGACGCCGTACGCAGCGGCCCGCTCGGTGACGCCGCCCTGCACACGTGGTCGAACACGGGCAGCAGCGCGGACAACCCGCTCGGCGCCACCTGGATCGGCATCCTGTTCGGCCTGGGCTTCGTGCTCTCGTTCGGTTACTGGACGACCAACTTCGCCGAGGTGCAGCGTGCGCTCTCGGCCAAGGACATGAACGCGGCCCGGCGTACGCCGATCATCGCGGCCTTCCCGAAGCTGCTGATCCCGGCCGTCACCGTCATCCCCGGCCTGATCGCCGTCGTGACGGTCAAGGGCCTGGGCGCCGACGAGGGCGACCTCACCTACAACAACGCGATCCCGTTGCTGATGCGCGACCTGCTGCCCAACGGTGTGCTCGGCGTCGCCGTCACCGGTCTGCTGGCGTCGTTCATGGCCGGCATGGCCGCCAACGTCAGCGGCTTCAACACCGTCTTCACGTACGACATCTGGCAGGCCTACATCAAGAAGGGCCGCAGCGACGAGTACTACCTGCGGGTCGGCCGGTACGCGACCGTCGGCGGTGTCGTCATCGGCATCGGCACGGCGTTCATCGCGAGCGGCTACGGCAACATCATGGAGTACATCCAGCAGCTGTTCTCGCTGTTCAACGCGCCCCTGTTCGCCACCTTCATCGTCGGCATGTTCTGGAAGCGGATGACCCCGTGGGCCGGCTTCTGGTCGCTGGTGCTCGGTTTCCTGGCCTCGCTGGCGCTCTACGTCGCCTACCTGACCGACGCGATCGCGTTCAACTCGGCGCTGGAGCAGAGCTTCTGGGGCGCCGGTGTGGCCTTCGTGACGGCCGTCATCATCGCTGTCGCGGTCACCTTCTTCACCCCCTCGAAGCCGGACGACGAGCTGCGCGGTCTCGTGTACGGCCTCGGCGGCACCTCGGACGGCACGGTGATCGTCTCGGGCGAGAAGGTCTGGTGGCGCAACCCCGTCCTGCTCGGCGCCATCGCTGTCGTGCTCGCCATCGCCCTGTACATCCCGGTCTGGTAAGGAGGTCTCACCATGGCGGAGAACAACGACCAGGTCGACGAGAAGAGGCTCTCGGCGGCGGCCCGGCTCTTCGACGTACGACGGGTCATCGGTGGCCTGTTCGTCGTCTACGGCGTGATCGTCACGTTGATCGGCCTGTTCGACAGCCAGGCCGAGATCGACAAGGCGGAGGGCGTCCGGATCAACCTGTGGATGGGCATCGGCATGCTCGTGCTGGGGCTGCTGTTCCTCCTGTGGCTGCGGCTCAACCCGCCCAAGCCGCCGGACCCGTCGGACATCACGCCCGAGGACGACCGGCCCGCCGCGCACTGATGGCCGAGGCGGTGTGACCCGGTTGCGTTCGGGTTGCACCGCCTCCGCATCCTTCGCGTCCGGGCGGGCGGCGGCCGATACACCGGGCATGGAAGCCATCGCCCCCATCAGCAACGCCCGGGCTGGCGGTTACCGCACCGCCGGCTGGCAACAGCAGATCCGTGTCGACTACGTCGTGAACAAGGTCATGCAGACCCACCGGGGTCATCAGGAGGATCAGGTCAAGCAGGCCATTCACGACCAGCTCCGCGCCGTCGGCGTGGTGCCCAACGGCCGGCAGATCGCCCAGTACGCGGCGGCGATCTCGGCCCTGCCCCAGCTCCCGCCCAACAACAGCTAGCCGGTCAGCCGGCCCGGAATCGCAGGATCTTGTCGTCGTCGTTGCGGGGATCGCCTCGGCCGTCCCGGTTCGAGGTGGTCACCCACAACGCGCCGTCCGGGGCCACGGCGACCGTACGCAACCGGCCCAGCTCGCCGACGAGTTCCGCCTTCGGCTTCCCGCCGTCAAGCGGGACCGTCCACAGCCGCTCGCCGCGCAGCCCGGCCACGTAGAGCGTGTTGCCGGCCACGGCCGCGCCCGACGGTGACGCCTCGTCGGTGCTCCACTGCACGATCGGGTCGACGTAGCCGGCCCTGCCCTCCTTGCCCTCGACCTCGGGCCAGCCGTAGTTCTTGCCGGGCTGGATGACGTTGACCTCGTCCCACGTGTTCTGGCCGAACTCGATGCCGTACATCTTCTTGTCCGGACCCCAGGCCAGCCCCTGCACGTTGCGGTGCCCCAGCGACCACACCGGCGAACCCGGGAACGGGTTGCCCGGCGCCGGTTTGCCGTCCCGGGTGATCCGCAGGATCTTGCCGTTGACGTTGTCGCGGTCCTGCGAGGCGCTGCCGTTGCCGGCGTCGCCTGTGCCCACGTACAGGAAATTGTCGGGGCCGAAGGCGAGCCGCCCGCCGTTGTGGATGCGAGCCTTGTCGATCCCCTTGAAGATCACCTGGGGCTTGCCGCCGGCGAGCGTGAACCGGATGATCCGGTTGTCGCCGCCCGCGGTGAAGTACGCGTAGACGAACTTGTTCCGCTCGTAGTCCGGGTCGACCGCGAGGCCGAGCAGCCCGCCTTCGCCGCCCGCGTCCACACCCTCGACGGTGTGCACCCGCTTCGGACTGCCGCCGCCGGCCGGGACCTGCCGGATGTCGCCGCGATCGCGCTCGCTGACCAGCGCCGACCCGTCGGGCAGGAAAGCGACGCCCCACGGCACCTCCAGTCCCGCCACGATGATCTGCCCCTTGCCGAGCCGCGGCGTTTTCGGACCGGCCTGGCTGGGGGTCGCAGGCCGGGCCGACGGCTCCGGGGGGAAGGTCGCGCCGCTGGGGGCCGAGGCCTCCCCGTCGGAGCAGGCGACCAGCACGAAGGCCAGGGCCGAGGCGAGGACGAGACGGATCCGGGCGGCGGAATTCATCGCTCCACCGTGCCACGGCCCGGCGAACTTTCCCCGGTTTGCCGCACCGATGATCTTGGTTCGTTCCAAGATGGGGCCGTGCGGCGCCTCGGCCGTGCAGGGCGGAGGAAAGCGCGTGCGAGTTCCGACGCGACCCGTCCGGGCCGCTGTCCTCACGGTGATCATCCTGCTGGCGTACGGGCTCATGCCGCCCGCGCGGGCGGCAGCGGCCGCGATCACATGGGCCGAGTGCCCGGAGGACGCCGAGGTGCAGTGCGGCGAGCTCACGGTGCCGGCCGACTGGGCCGAGCCGGCCGGCCCGCGGATCACCCTCACCATCGCCCGCCGCAAGGCGACCGAACCCGCCCGGCGGATCGGCGCGCTGCTGGTGAACCCGGGCGGGCCGGGCGGCTCGGCGGTCGACTTCACGTTCGGCGCGCCCGGCTTCTTCGGCGCGGAGCTGCGTAAACGGTTCGACATCGTGGGCGTGGACCCGCGCGGGGTGGGTCGCAGCTCGCCGGTGCTCTGCTCCCGCGACCTGGTCGACGCCAAGCCGTCCCCGCTCGTCGAGACCGAGCAGCAGTACGCCGCGATGGTCGCCTGGAACCGCAAACTCGCCGCCGACTGCGCGTCGCGGACGGGCGCCCACTTCGGGCACGTCGACACCGGCAGCGTGGTCCGCGACTTCGACGCCGTACGGACCGCCCTGGGCGAAAAGAAGATCAACTTCTACGGCGCCTCGTACGGCACCCTGATCGGGCTGCAGTACGCCCAGCGCTACCCCTCCCGGCTGCGCGGGCTGGTGCTCGACAGCGTGATGGACCACAGCGCCGACCTCGACACGTTCCTCACCCGCGAGACCGACGCCGCCCAGGACGCGTTCGACGAGTTCGTGAAGTGGTGCGCCCGCGACAAGCGCTGCGTGCTGCGGGGCCAGGACCTCCTGAAGCTCTGGGCCTCCGCAATGGCCAAGGCGCGCGCGGGTCAACTGCGCAACCCGTACGACCCGTCACTCAAGCTCGGCCTCTCCGACCTGCTGACGGCGGCGTTCACGGCCCTGTACGAGCCGCAGTGGTACTCGTTCGCCTACTACCTGCGTGACGCCGTCGCCTCCGCGGCAGCCCCGAAAGGACGCCGCGCCGCCGCGCCGGCGGTGGACCTGATCGACTACAGCTTCTCGCCGGTCATCTGCGAGGACTGGAACCTGCGGGTCAGCGGCTTCCCCGCCCTGCGCGCACGGATGCGGTCCCTCGCCGTACGCGCTCCGCAGATGCTGGTCTCCCCGCTCGCGCTCAGCGCCATGACCGGCTGCCTGGGCTGGCCGTCGGCGCCCAGCAATCCGCAGGCCCCGATCACCCCGCCGCCCGGCCTCGGCCCCGTCCTGCTCGTCAACTCGCGGTACGACCCGGCCACGGCGTACGCCTGGGCGCGCAACGTAGCGGTCCAGCTCGGCAGTCCGACGAGTCTGCTCACGTACGACGGCTGGGGTCACGTCGCCTACAACAAGAGCCCTTGCGTCTCAGGGGTGGTCGACCGCTACCTGTTGCGGCTGCGCCCGGCCGGCCCCGGCGCGCACTGCCCCCCGGTCGACCCCGAGCCGTTCGGCGTGGGCTGAGCGCGGTAACCGGTGTCCGCCGTCGTGCATGGGTGGCCCGCGTCACCATCATGTCTCCCGAACGGCGGAGTATCGTTAGCTAGGCTAACTAGATCGCCTGGTTCAGGAGGCGCCTTTGTCCCGCCGCGCACCCCGGGCGTCCATCGACCCCGACGTACGCCTGGGCTGGTTGCGCCGGGCGCTGCCGCTGGTCAAGGCCCACCGCGTCCTGCTGATCACGTCGCTCACGCTGTCGTTCGCCGGCCTGATCGTGCAGGTGCAGATCCCCAACCTCGTACGGATCGGCATCGACGAGGCCATCGTCGACAAGACCGCGCAGCTCGGCACGTACGTGTGGTGGATCGTCGGGCTCGCCCTGCTCCAGGGCCTGATCAACTTTCTGGCCCGGCTCTATCTGCTGCGGACGGCGTACGAGCTCGAGTACGACCTGCGCAACATCGTCTACTCCCACCTGGCCCGCCTGCCGTTCGGCTTCTACGACCGGGTGCAGACCGGCGAGCTGATGTCGCGCTCCGGCTCCGACATCCGGGCCGTGCAGATGTACCTGTCGTTCGGGCCGTCGATCCTCGTGCAGTGCCTGATCGCCGTGGTCGCGTTCGGGCTGATGCTCTCGATCAACGTGCCGCTGGCGATCGTCGCCATGATCACCATGCCGGTCATCGGGCTGCTCGGCGTCAGCATGCGCAAGGCGATCTTCCCGGTGTCGTGGATGATCCAGGCCCGGCTCGCCCACCTGGCCACCGTCGTCGACGAGAACATCCAGGGCGTACGCATCGTCAAGGCGTTCGCGGCCGAGGGGCGTCAGCTGCGGCAGCTGGCCGAGAGCGCCGACCGCATCCGCTGGGCGTACCTGCAGGACGCGCGGATCCGCAGCCGCTGGAACCCGCTGCTCGACAACCTGCCCCGCCTCGGGCTGGCGCTGGTGCTGATGGTCGGCGGCTACATGGTGATCGAGGGCAGCACCACCGTGGGCACGATCGTCGCCTTCAACTCGTACGTGCTCATGCTGCAGCCGCCGTTCCGCCTGCTCGGCATGATGATCATGATGGGGCAGCGGGCCTCGGCGTCCGCGCGCCGGATCTACGACATCCTCGACACCCCGAGCGACGTCGTCGACGGACCCGACCCGCTCGACGTGCCGCTGCGCGGCGACATCGCGTTCACCGACGTGCGGTTCGCGTACCCGAACGGCACTGTCGCGCTGGACGGGGTGACCCTGCGCGTCCGTCCGGGGGAGACGGTGGCGGTGGTCGGCGGCACCGGGTCCGGCAAGTCGACGCTGGGGCGGTTGCTGGCCCGCTTCTACGACGTCACCGGCGGGCGGGTCACCCTCGACGGGCACGACGTGCGCACACTGGCCCTGAGCTCGTTGCGGCAACAGGTGGGCATCGTGCCCGACGAGCCGTTCCTCTTCTCGATGTCCATTCACGACAACATCGCGTACGGGAAACCGGACGCCACCCGTGTGGAAGTCGCCGCCGCCGCGGTCGCCGCCGGGGCCGACGAGTTCATCCGCGAGCTGCCCGACGGCTACGACACCGTGGTGGGGGAGCGCGGCTACACGCTCAGCGGCGGTCAGCGGCAGCGGGTCGCGATCGCGCGGGCGCTGCTGGTCAACCCGCCGGTGCTGGTGCTCGACGACGCCACCAGCGCCATCGACGTCACCGTGGAGCAACGCATCCACACGTCGCTGCGTGAGCAGATGCGCGGCCGCACCACGCTGATCGTGGCCCACCGGCTGTCCACGATCGGGCTGGCCGACCGGGTCGTGCTGATGGAGGCGGGCCGGGTGATCGCCGACGGCACACACGCCTCGCTGCTCGAGTCGGAACCCCGGTACGCGCAGGTGCTCGCCGCGTCCACGTCTTTGGAGGCACCCGCATGAGCATGTACGGAGGCGGGTTCGGCGGCTTCAACGCCGGCGGCCGGCCCACGGTCGGCGCGGCTGGGCGCAAGGGCAACGGGCTGCCGTTCGCGGGCATCCCCGACGACCTGCGCGAGGGTGTCGCCGCACTGGAGGCCCGCGAGCCGTCGCACGGTGACCCGGGAGTCTCTTTCGACCCGGTCGCCGATTCCGGTACGCGGGTCTCCCTCGGGCGCCTCCTGATCGGCCGGCCGGGGTTGTTGCTCGCGGCCTCGCTGGCGATCCTCGTCGAGACGTCGCTGCTGCAGGCCGGCCCCTACCTCGTCCAGGTCGGCATCGACCACGGCATCGCGGCCGGCAACCTGCGCGTCCTCATGGTGATCACCGCCTGCTTCGTCGCCGCCGTGCTGCTGACCGGCGTCGCCACCGCCGTGCGCATGCGCCAGAGCGGCCGGCTCGCCGCGGCTGCCACCCGTGACCTGCGCGTCCGCATCTTCGCCCACCTGCAGCGGATGTCGCTCGACTACTACACGCGCGAGAAGGCCGGGGTCACCATGACCCGGATGACCTCCGACGTGGAGTCGTTGCAGAGCCTGCTGCAGGACGGTTTCGCCCAGTTCGGAATTCAGGCCCTGACCATGGTCGTCGTCACCGGGCTGCTGTTCCACTACAACGCCTACCTGGCGATGATCACGCTGCTGCTGGTCGTGCCGCCGCTGACGGTCGCGTCGCTGTGGTTCCGGCACGCGGCCGACCGTGGCTACAACCGTCAGCGCGACGCCATCGCGGCCATGTTCGCCGACCTGTCCGAGAGCCTCAACGGCGTACGGGTGGTCACCGCCCACAACCGGCAGGAGCGCAACGTGATCGCCCACCGTGAGGTGGTGGGCCGGTATCGCGACGCCAACGACTGGACCGGCAGGATCAACGCCATCTACGGCCCCGGCACGTCGGTGATCGGCCTGATCGCGATGGCGGTGCTGCTGCTCGTCGGCGGCCGGATGGTGCTGCGCGGCTCGCTGTCCATCGGCGAGCTGACCGCGTTCGTCCTCTACATCAACTCGTTCTTCCAGCCGGTGCAGCAGCTGGTGCAGCTCTACACCCAGTACCAGCAGGGCAAGGCGGCGATCGGCAAGATCCGGGGGCTGCTGTCGTCCTCGCCGTCCGTCCGGTCCTCTGCTTCCGCCGCGGTTCTTCCCCCCGTACGGGGTCACATCGTCTTCGAGAATGTGACATTCGGCTATTCGCCTGGTGTGCCCGTGTTGTCCGGCGTGGATCTGGACATCTCGCCGGGTGAGACGGTCGCGTGTGTCGGGCCGACCGGGGCCGGGAAGTCCACGCTGGCCAAGCTGGTGACCCGCTTCTACGACCCCACCGAGGGCCGCATCCTGATCGACGGGCACGACCTGCGCGACGTCACCCTGGAATCGCTGCGCACCCAGATCGGGGTCGTGCCGCAGGAACCTTTCCTGTTCGCCGGCACGCTGCGCGACAACATCGCCTTCGCCCGCCCGTCCGCCACCGACGACGAGGTGTGGGCCGCCGTCGACGCCGTCGGGTTGCGTTCACTGGTGGAACGCTCCCCGGAAGGCCTCGACACGCCCCTGCACGAGCGTGGCCAGTCGGTGTCGTCCGGGGAGCGGCAACTGCTGGCGCTGGCGCGGGCCTTCCTCGCCTCCCCGCGTGTGGTCGTGCTGGACGAGGCCACGTCGAGCCTTGATCTGCGCTCGGAACTGCGGGTCGAGGCCGCCTTGGACGCGCTGCTCGAAGGCCGTACGGCCATCCTGGTCGCACACCGCCTCTCGACAGCCATGCGAGCCGACCGCATCATCGTGGTCGACAACCACCACATCGTCGAATCCGGAACCCACGAAGAGCTCCTGGAAGCCGGCGGCCAATACGCCACCATGTTCGAAACGTGGGCAGCCCACTCCTGAGCCTGGCTTCGCCCAGCGCTGTCGCGAAGCGCGGCACCCGGCCCCGGGCGAACTCACTGCGGTGATGTTCGCCTCTGGGCGGCACAATCCCGACGGATCTGGTAGGCAGAGATAGACAAGCGACACTGCCCGTCATCCACAATGAACCCCGCCACGCCCGCGCCTGTGGACAAGCCGGTTGCCCGGCTTGACAACGGCGTAAGTTCAATCCCCAGCTCCCCGAGGCGGGTGGGGGGTTGGGATGGCCCTACCCGACAAGGTTTATTGTCGAGACTCTTCGGAGGATCAATGCGGATTCTGCCGGTCCTTGGCGTGACATCCCTGGCCGCGGCGCTGCTCGTAGCGCCCTCAGCGGCCCAGGCCAGCGCCCCCGCCGTAAACCGCGGCACCCACAGCGGGTCACCCGCGAAGCTCGGCCCCACCGCAACCGGCTACGGCGGAGCGGTCTCCACGGTCGACGCCACGGCCACCGCCGTCGGGCTCGACGTCCTGCGCCGGGGCGGCAACGCAGTCGATGCGGCTGTGGCCGCAGCCGCGACCCTCGGCGTCACCGAACCCTTCTCGGCCGGCATCGGTGGTGGCGGCTTCTTCGTCTACTACGACGCTCGCAAACGCAGCGTCTCCACCATCGACGGCCGCGAGAGCGGCCCGGCCACGATGAGGGAAACCCACTTCATCGACCCCGCCGACAACCAGCCGTACGACTTCGCCGAAGCTCGCGTCTCCGGCCTTTCCGTCGGCGCCCCGGGCACCCTCGCCACCTGGCAGTCGGCGGCGCGCAAGTGGGGCACCAAGCCGCTGGCCGCCCTGCTCGAACCGGCCGCCCGCGTGGCCGACAAGGGCTTCCCGGTCGACGCCACGTTCCGCCAGCAGGTCGCCGACAACGCCGCGGCGTTCGGCCAGTTCGACTCGACCAAGAACCTGTACCTGCCCGGCGGCGCGCCCCCGGCGGTCGGCTCGACCCAGCGCAACCCCGACCTCGCGGCCACCTATCGCCTGATCGGCAAGAAGGGCATCGACGTCCTCTACGAGGGTGCCGTGGCCCGCGACATCGTACGCACCGTCCAGAACCCGCCGGTGTCGGCGAACCCCGTCGGCACGTGGGCCTATCCGATCCGCCCCGGCACCCTCACGCTCGCGGATCTCAAGAACTACCGGCTGCGGCACCCGGCCCCGACCAGGTCCGAGTTCCGTGACCTCACCGTCTACGGCATGTCGACCCCGTCCAGCGGCGGCGTGGCGGTCAGCGAGGCCCTCAACATCCTCGAGACGGCCGGCCTGTCCGAGGCGGACGTCACCAAGGCGTTGCACTACTACCTCGAGGCGTCGGCGCTGAGCTTTGCCGACCGCAACCGGTACGTGGGGGCGTACACGCCGAACCCGGTCCTGCAGAAGCTGGTGTCGGACGGCTGGGCCAAGCAGCGCGCGTGCCAGATCAAGCCGGGCGCCGCGCTGACCAAGCCCGTCCCGCCCGGTGACATCAACGCGACCGGTTGCACCCCGGCAACCGTCGGGGGTCCGACCGAGCTGGGGCAGAGCACCACCAACCTGACGGTCGCCGACCGCTGGGGCAACATCGTCGAGTACACGTTCACGATCGAGCAGACCGGCGGCAACGCGATGGTCGTGCCCGGCCGTGGCTTCCTGCTCAACAACGAGCTGACCGACTTCAACTTCACCAACACGCAGGCCCCGGCGGCCGACCCGAACCTGCCCGGCCCCGGTAAGCGGCCGCGCAGCTCGATGTCCCCGACGATCGTCCTGAAGGACGGCAAACCGTTCCTCGCGCTCGGCTCGCCCGGCGGCGCGACAATCATCACGACGGTCCTGCAGATCCTGCTCAACCGGGTCGTGCTCGGCCAGTCGCTGCCGGAGGCGATGGCGGCGCCCCGGGCCTCACAGCGCAACTCCCCGGGCATTCAGGCAGAACCAGCCTTCCGTACGGCCTATGGCCCGGCCCTGACCGCGCTGGGTCACACGTTCGGGCCTGACGTGCCGGAGCTCGGCGCCGCGACGGCGATCGAGTTCACCCGGGGCGGCGGCTTCATCGCCTCGGCCGAGCCTGCCCGCCGTGGCGGCGGAGCGGCCGGGGTCGTCAACCCGCGCTGACACATCGCGAACCCCTCGTCTTGTCAGAATCTCGGACAGGACGAGGGGTTCGTTCACGTCGACTACAGCAGAGCGCGCAACCGCCCCGCGAACCCCTCAGGATCCGACAGGTGGCTGAACGCGGTCTCCGCCCCTGACGGCCCCGGCACACCCCCGGCGACAGCCAGCCGCCGGGTGGGTGGTTGCGCTTTCCATTCCCCGTACGCCCGGAGCAGCGCCGGATCGCGGCGAGGCTCGGCGAACGGCCGGTAGTGCTCCGGCACCGTCCCCAGCCCGGCCGACGCGACGAGCTTGTCAACCGTGGCCGGCATGCTGTCCTCCGGCTCGTCCAGGGTGAGCAGGCAGTGCGTCGCGTACGTGTCGGCGAAGGCGATCGCCAGCCAAGCCGACGTGCCGTGCCCGACAACGATCGGCGCCCGCTGCAACTGCAGGTCGTGGACCAGGGCGGCCAGGTCGGCGGCGATCCGCTCGATGCTGTAGTCGGTGCGGGCCGGGCTGTCCCCGTGGCCGGGCAGGTCGGGCGCGATCACCGTGCAGTCGCGGGCCAGTTCGGCGCCGACCGGCCACCACATCGTACGGTCGAAAAGCAGGCCGTGGAGCAGCACGACCGGCCGGCCGAACTCGCCCCAACGGTCGTAGACGAGACGGTTCAGCGGGCTGTTCGTGGCGTGCGTGGAACGGCGTGGTGGCTGCGGCTGCATACGGCGGGTCCTTCTGCAAAAGGGCGCGGGGGCGCCTTCGGTATACCCGAACGACCGGCTTTGAAGCTCCGTACCACGAATCGACGCCCGCAAACGCGCACAGCCTCGCCCCGGCAAGCCGCTCCCTGCTCACGTGGCCCGCCGGGTCGGCCGTCCCGCCGCCTACTGGACGAGATGGCGCTCCGCCAGGCCGCGGAGGTCGGCGACCAGTTCGTCGATCCATTCGCGGGACACCGGGACCGCGTGTACGCCGGTCTCCACGACCCAGCGCAGGGCGTTCATGGTCCAGCACAGACCGCCGGTCACCAGCTGGCCGGTCACGGTCCTCAGGTCGGTCCCGGCCTCGTACGCGAAGAGAGCCGGCAGGGCGTCCAGCCGAGCCCTGTCGATGCGGCTGTGTTTGCGGCCCTCGCGCAGCAGGAGGTAGAGGTCGCCGAGATTCTGATGCACGTACGCGTCCGACCAGTCGATGGTGACGATCCCGCCGCCGGGGGTGTGGAGCAGGTTCTTCGCCTGGAAGTCCCCGTGGACGACGGTTGCGGGTTCGCCGGCGAGCTGGTCCAGGCGGTGGGTCATCGCCCGGATCGGCTCGTCGAGCGCGCCGGCCAGGTCGGGACGCAGGGCTCCCATTGCCGCTTCGGCCCGCTCCGCGACGGCTTTGAAGTCGGCGGTGGAGCGGCGCAGCCCGGTCGCCAGGCCCATCGCCGGCTGGGACCGCATCCGAGCCAGGACCCGTACGGCCTCCTCGTATCCTTCGGCGGTCGGGCGGTCCTCGAGGTTGTCACCGCCCAGGTCCTCCAGGACGATCACCCCCGCGCCGTCCTCGGCGAGCAACCGCGGCGCGGGAATCCCCAGCGGAACGACCAGCTCGTGGTATCGCCGCGCCTCGCCCGCCAGCTCGCCGACGCCCCGCTTGGCGATCACCGATTTTCGGGTGGCGCCGTCCAGGTGGATCCGCCAGACTTCCGACAGCGCCCAGCCGCGCAGCAGTTCACCGCCGACGATCGTGCCGTCGAGGTCGGGAAGCCAGCCGGGCAGCGTTGTCTCGATCACCACGGCATTCTGCCCAGGGAGCATCGTCATGCGCCTGCTGATTCTCGGCGGCACCAAGCACCTCGGCCGTCACCTCGCCGAGCACGCCCTGCGGGCCGGCCACGACGTCACGTTGTTCAACCGCGGCCGTACGGGCCCGGATCTGTTCCCCGGCGTGCCCCGCCTGATCGGCGACCGGACGCCGGACGGTGACCCGGCGGGCCTGACCGCGCTCGCGGGCGGCCGCTGGGACAGGGTCTTCGACTTCAGCGGCTTCCACCCGCGCCAGGTCACCGCCACCGCCGAGCTGCTGGCCCCGCGCGTCGGGCAGTACGTCTTCATGTCCTCGATCGCGGTCTACCCCCCTTCCGCCGAGGCGGGCCGGACCGAGGATGCCGAGTTGCTGCCGCCGGAGCACGGCGACGGCGAGTACGGCAACCTGAAGGTCGTTTGTGAGCGGGCGGCCGAGGCAGCCCTGCCCGGCCGGGCCACGTCCGTGCGCGCGGGACTGATCACCGGCCCCGGCGACCCGTTCGGCGCGTTCACCAGCTGGGCGATCGCCATGGCCGGCGCCGGGACCGTCCCGTGCGCGGCTCGGCCCGAGCAGCCGGTGCAGGTGACCGACGTCCGTGACCTCGCCGCGTTTCTGCTGTGGATCGGGCCCGGCCCGTTCAACGTGATGCCGCCACCGATGACCTTCGCCGAGATGCTGGAGACCTGCCGCCGGGCCGGTGGCGGAACGGCAACGGTCACCTGGACGCAGGACGAGAACGTCGACGACCTCGGCGGCTTCATCGTGCAACCCCGCGACGGCAGCGAGGACGGTGCTTTCCAGCTCTCCGGCGAACGAGCACGGCAGGCTGGATACCACCCGAGGCCGTTCACGGAGACGGCCCGGGACACAATCGAGTGGGCGCTACGAACGAAGGCAACCTTCACCAACCCCCACTGACAACACCCGGGTGACGGCGGGTGTCAGTACAAGAGCTCGAGTGCCGGGTCGGATCTCAGGCGGACGCTCTCAGGGACGCGAGGGCGGCCAGGACGACGAGCCAACGCCCGCGTTCCAGCTCGTCTGGCTGCTCGCGACCGGCGTGCGCCTCGTCCGGCCGTGACCGGGACGAGGGCAGCGCCGAGGTCGCGCGCTGCCAACTCGGTCGTCCGCCCCGAGGCTGAGTCGCGCGCCCTCGTCGACTGGCTGGGATCGCAGCCCGCGGAGCGGGTCGTCATCGGTGGTGTGCCGTGTCGATGATGAGGTCGGCGCGGTCGCGGGTGCCGTCGGCGGCGAAGAACTCTTCTTCCTCGGCCATCCACTTCTGCCAAAGCTCCTCTGCGCCGGCGAAGGAACGGTCGCGGGCGAGGCCGCGCGCCAACCGCAACGGTGCGGGTGCGTCGACCCAGATGGCGTGGGCGAGCCGATTGATCGTCGCGCGCCGCGTGCAGGTGACGCCTTCGAGAATCATGGCGGGCGCCCAGGGCTGCGTCTTCCACTCGCCGAGGGTGTTGCCGTACCAATCCGTCCAGTCTCTCACCTGATAGTGGGCGTCCTCGCCGCGAAGCAGCGGCGTGAGTACCTGGGCGTCGAAGCGTGGCCACCATCCGGCGAAGTTGTCCCACGACACGAAGTCGTCAATCTCAATGATCGGCGCGTTGAGCGCCTTGGAGAGGTTGCGGGCGAGGTGGCTCTTCCCAGAGCCGCTCGGCCCATCGATGCCGACGATGCGTATGCCGTTGACCGGCTCGCGGGAGGTAACGGCGGCGGCGATTTGATCCACGACGTCGATGGCCATGGGCGCAGCCTAGAGAATGGCCAGCCGTGATTCGGAGCGTTGCCACGCGCGCTTGGGAATGTCGTACCCGTCGATTAGAATGTATGTACGAAAAGGGGCCGTGAGCTGCTGATCTTCGGCGTGTCGTGTGCGCTGTTGATCGTGCTGTCCCAGTGAGGAGATCGACGTGACCGCGCCCGTCCTGAGTGTTCCCTCGACCACCCCTGTGCCCGTCATCCCGCCCTACGCGACCATGCTCGGCTTCACCCGGTACGTGACTCGCACCGGCCCGGCCAAGGCCACGTTCGTCGGCGGGCTGCGCCGCGCGCGCGAGCGCCGTTCCGGCTTCAACCCGCACGGCCAGCTCGTCAAGGCGCTCAAGGCCGACATCGCTTTCCGCACCGGTGGCAGTTACCTGTCCGGCGTGGTCGACCTGGTGAAGGATCGGTGGAAGCCGCTCTACGAGTCGGTCAGCGCCGGCGCCAAGAGCTACCTGGCCTCCCTCGGCGACCCCGAGCAGGTCAGCCTGGCCCAGACCCGCGACGCGCTGGCCTCCGTGGGCCCGCTCGTCGTGAAGATCAACCCCCACTTCGGCCTCAAGTACGCCGACGGCCGTCGTGAGGCTGTCCGCCTGCACTTCGACGAGGCCCCGCCCACTCCCGAGCTGACCACGGCCATGCTCCACCTGATGGCCCGCCACATGGACCAGATCCTGCCCAACGCCGAACCGGTCCTGGTCGACCTCCGCCGCGGCGAGGTCCACCGCCTCGACCCCGCCACCAAGCCCACCGACATCGAAACCTGGCTGGCCGGCGAGGCGGCCGCCTTCACCGCCATGTGGAGCACCCCCGCCGCCTGACCCAGGGCCACCCGCGACCGCTCCGGCCGGCGCAATGCACGCGTCGGAGCGGTCGCACGTCTGACCCCGAAGCCCACCGGTGACCGCTCCGGCCGGCGCAATGCACGCGTTGCAGCGGTCGCACGTCTGACCCCGAAGCCCACCGGTGACCGCTCCGGCCGGCGCAATGCACGCGTTGCAGCGGTCGCACGTCTGACCCCAAAGCCCACCGGTGACCGCTCCGGCCGACCCGACTCGCGCGCCGGAGCGGTCGCACGAGGGATTGATCGCGTGCCGGTTGCGAGTTGTTTGCTGCTCCCGGCCGGCCGGGCGTCAGAGACCCGTCAAGCGGGCGACCGGCCCGCGCGGGCACGCGAGCGACTCGCACGGGAGGCGACCGACCGCGTACGAGCAGCTACAAGCGCTGTCTCTGCCCCGGCGTTCATCGGCAGGGCGAAGGACGACGAGTTCGACCTTCAACACGGTCGGCGCGGCGGCAGCTGGGTCGCGTCCGGTCAGGCGGTAGGGCCGTCAGGTGGTCGGGCGCGGCAGTAGCCGGGTCGCGTCCGGTCAGGCGGTCAGGGCGATCGTCAGAGCTCCCGCGCCCACCATCACGGCGGCCCACAAGCGGTCCATGTTGAACCAGGCCTTGCGCAGGATGGCGACTCCCACGAACTCGTAGACGAGCACCGCGCACAGGGCCATGGCGGCGAACATGGCGACCGTGTGCAGGCCGGCGGCCCCCAGCCCCGACAGGGCGGCCAACGGAGGGCCTGAGGCGGCGACATGTCCGGCGTGCGCGCCTGCAACCGGCGTCGCGGCCAGCACGGGCAGGAGCATGAGGCCGGCGCCGTGGGCTGAGGACATCAGAAAAGACCAGCCGGCCAACTGAGTCGACGACAACCGCATGCCGGCCCACCGGAAGTGACGCTCCGAGAGCAGCCGCCACAAGCCGAAGACCACCAGCACCGCCCCACCGGTGATGCCGACGATGTTCGCCGCCACCACCGACGAGGTGGCTGACACCACGGCGGCCACGATGGCGACCGAGGCGAGGTGGCCCAGGGCGATCGGCGGCAGCGACTTCAGCAGCACCGGCCGGGAGCGTTCCTGCATGGCCCGGGCCACGGCGAAAAGCCAGCCCATGGCCGGGTTGAGGCCGTGGAAGGCGCCCAATCCGGCCAGCGCGGCCAGCTGTCCCCAGGTCACGCGGACGGGAAGCAGTACGAGTCGGAACTGGCGTCGCCGCCCTGCAGGCGGGTCTGGTGGACGCGCAGTCCCCGGAACTCGTCGCCGTGCGGGAAGAACTTCGGGTCCAGCGTGAAATTGCCGGGGGTGACGTCGACCTTCGCGAGCCAGGCGCCCACGCCGTCGGGGTAGAACTGGTCGTCCCACGAGCCGTACAGGGAGTTGGTGACGTAGACGCGTTCGCCGTCGCGCGACACCTCGACCATCTGCGGGCCGCCGGCAAGCCGCTCGTCGGGGAACGACGGGTGGGGCGTACGGCGGACGATGCCGCCCAGGCGCACCGAGCCCACCTCGACCGGGTGGAACGGGTCGCTCACGTCGTACTGTTTGAGCTCCCCGGTGCCCCAGCAGGAGACGTACAGGAACTGGTCGTCCACCGACAGGTCGATGTCGGTGACCAGCGGCGGCACTGCCCCGAACGGTTGCAGCGCGGGCGGCAGGTCCTCGGTGTCGGCGGGCTCGGCGGGAATGTCGATCACCTTGGTGACCCCGAAGTCGCCGGTGGCGGAGCGGTGCCACACCCAGATCGACGCCGACAGGTCCTCCACGCTGACCACGACACCCACGAAGCCGTACTCGCGTGAAGGATCGTGAGCCGGCCGCAGCTCGAGGGTCATCTGGTACTGGTCGCCGAGGTCGACCGTCTGCGTCAGCGAGCGTTTGGCCAGGTCCCAGAAGTGCAGCCGGTGCCCGTACTCGCGGCCCAGCAGCAGCTCCGGCACGATCCCGTTCTCCACCATGTCGGGCGTGCCCCACTCGGACGTGACCAGCACGTCGCGGGTCAAATGCCACCAGAAGTCGTACGCGAGGAACTGGTCCCCGCGGTCCGCCTCCCATTTCCCCCGTACGTCGAAAGTGGTGTGATCAAGCACGGCGATGCCGCCCGGCCCTCCGCCGTCGGTCGCGTTGCCGAGGGCCGACACGTAGATGCCGTCGGGTCCGCAGTGGATCGTGTGCGGCCGGGAGTAGCCGGAGGCGCCGAACTCGTCGGGGGAGATCTCCTTGATGATCCGGGGCGCGCGCGGGTCGTCCTTGGTGTCGATCACGTAGATCCGCGACGACCGCAGGCCCGGCACGATCAGGTAGCGCCGTTCGACGTGCGGGTGCGGCGCTGCCGGGCAGAGCGCGCTGCTGCACGCGTTCCATCCGAAGTGGTGCAGCTCGTCGCCGGTGTGCGGCAGGTCGGTCCATCCCACCACCCGGCCGTACGTGTCCGAGGAGGGTTCGGTGTCGACGACAGCGATCGCGTCGGGCCGTTCGGCGGAACGGTCGAAGGCCGCCACGTACGCCAGCTGCTCGGCCGGGGCGCCCGCCGCGTCACGCGGGGTGGGATAGAACGTCGGGTCAGGGGTCCACCGGGTCATGCCGCTCATCCTCGCCCCGCCGACCCGCGCGTGACTAGGGTCACAGCTGTCAACAGGTTGTCAACGAGGCTCCAGCGGCAGCCGCACCAGCACGGTCGTGCCGGGGCCCTCGTGCTCCAGCAGCTCGATGCTGCCGTGATGCTTGCTGACCACCGCGCGGCTCAGCGTCATGCCCAGCCCGGTGCCCGGGATCGCGGAGTCCCGCGCCCGCGAGGTGCGGTAGAACCCGGTGAACAGTTTCTCCCGCTCGTCGGTGGACACACCCAGCCCGGTGTCGGAGACGGACAGCTCGGCGGCCCGGCCGGTGGCCCGCAGCGTCACGCCGATGCGCCCGCCGTCGGGGCTGTACTTGACCGCGTTGCCGAGCAGGTTGTCGACGACCTGACGCAGCCGCTTGCGGTCCCCCGGCAGCATCAGGCGTTCCGGCAACTCGTCGTCGATCACCAGGGGAGCGCCGACGACCGCCGCCCGCGCCTTCGCCAGCGAGTCGCGAACCACCTCGGCCAGGTCCATCGGCGCCAGCTGGACGTCGGCGTGACCGGTGTCCAGGGCCGACAGCTCCATCAGCTCGCTGATGATGTCGCGCAGCTGGTTGGTGTTGCGCTCGATCACCTCGAGCAGCCGGGGGCCGTCGGCGACCAGGCTCTTCTCGTCGGCCTCGCGCAGCAGCTCGGTGTACGCGCTGATCGACGTGAGCGGCGTACGCAGCTCGTGCCCGACCAGGGCCAGGTACTCGTTCTTGCTGCGGATCAACTGCCGCTGCAGGTCCTCGACCCGGTGCTTCTCGACGAACTGCCCGATGTGCGCGGCGATCCCGGACATCAAAGCCAGCAGCTCGTCCTCCGGGTCCTCGATCGAGTCGGCGAACACGGTCAGCACACCCAGGGTCTCAAAGCCTTCCCGTACGGGGACAGCCAGCGCTGTGTGCAGTTCACCCGCCTCGGCGGTCTCCGGTGAGATCAGGCTCTGCGGGCGTCCCACGTCCCGGATCCACAGCGGCTTGCCCACCTGCCACGCCCGTCCGGCCAGCCCCACCCCGTACGGCAGATCTGCGGGCACCTCGATGCCGGGCTGCGAGGCGGGCGCGCTCCACTGCGCCGCCGAACGCACCACACCCGCGGTCTCGTCCACCAGCCACAACTCGGCGTGCACCCACTCCAGGGTGCTGACCACGGCCTCGAGCACACGGGGTCCGGCCGCCTCGATGCTGGGCGCGTCGGCCAGCGCGGTGGTGACGGCCAGCTCGCAGGTGCGGAACCGCTCGACGCGCCGGCGGCGGGTCACGTCCTGCACCGCCTGCACCGCCCCCGCCATCCGTCCGCCGGGCCCGGTGATCGGGTGGGCGTCGACCAGGTAGTGTCGGCGCCGGTCGGGCCCGTTCAGCACCACCTCGCTGTCCACCAGGTGATCACCCCGCAGCGCCCGGAACAGGCCCAGGTCGTCGCGGCGCAGCGGGTTGCCCTCGGCGTCGGTCAGCCCTTCGAGCCAGCCCTCGCCGGGCAGCCCGGTCTCGCCCCAGAGCCGGCGCATCCGCTCGTTGACGAAGACGATCCGGCCCTGTTCGTCGCAGGCGGTCACCCCGTCGTGCAGGCTGTCGAGCACCGCGTCGAGGAAGCCGCGCTGCCGGGCCAGCTCGTAGCGGGCGAGTTGCTCGGTGAGCAGCAGACCGGCCACGTGCGCGGCCCTGGCCACCGACTCGACGGCTTCGGGCGTCCACTGCCGCGGCTCCAGGTCCGCGGCGCAGCACACGGCCAGGACAGCGCCGTTCTGATCGCGTACGGGATGACCCAGGTAGGCGCCCCGGTGGGGGCTCCGGGCCGAGAGGTCGTCGATGATCAGCGGGGCGTCGGACTCCAGCACGAGCGCGGCCAGCGTCCCCTTGACCGGCGCCTCGGGGCTGGCCCACTGCTCGGCCAGGCCGTAGCGGCCGTACAGCTGCAGGGTCTCGCCCCGCACGAGGTGGATCACGCCGACGGGCGCGTGCGCGGCCCGGGCCAGCAGGGCGGCCAGCTCGTCGGCGCCGGCGCCGTCCAGCGCGGCCGGATGCAACTCGGCCACCTCGTGCAACAGATTCTCGTCGAGGCCACCCGGCCATGCTTCGCGGTCGGGGTCATCGCGCCGCTTAGCCACCCGTCCAGACTATAAGGCGCGAAGTGCTTTAAAGCCCCAAATCAGCAGGTACGACGCCGGTAGCGCAGGTCGGTGATCGGCCGGCCGGCCCGTGTGCCGCGCAGCTCGAACTTCGTCTCCGGCCGCCCCGCGCGGTCCCGGTCGACCGGTTCGAGCCCGGGGTCGGCGTCCAGCGTCGCGGCCATCGCCTCGGCGTAATCGGGCCAGTCGGTCGCGCAGTGCAGAATCCCGCCCGCGCGCAGCCGCTCACGCAGCAGAGCCACGTTGCCCGGCTGGATCAGGCGGCGCTTGTGGTGACGCGCCTTCGGCCAGGGGTCCGGGAAGTAGACGTGGATCGCGTCCAGGCTGCCCGCCGCGAGCCGGTGCGCCAGCTGCATGGCGTCGCCGCGGGCCACCCGTACGTGGGAAAGGTCTTGATCTTGAATGAGGGCGAGCAGGTTGCCGATGCCGGGGGTGTGGACCTCGATGCCCAGGTAGTCGCGGCCCGGGTCGGCCCGCGCGGTCGCGGCCAGCGTGTCACCCATGCCGAAGCCGATCTCGAGCACCTTCGGGTTGTCCCGGCCGAACAGCTCGTCGAGATCGAGGGGCGAACGGTCGCCGTCCTCGATCAGCAGGCCGTGGGCCGGCCACAACGCGGTGTGGGCGTCGGCGTGCCGGGGGCCCATGCGGCCGCGGCGGGGATGGAACGTGCGGATCGGCGGATGGTTCACGCCCCCTTTCTAGCCTGCTCAGCGCCGCGGTTGCACACTGGGCTGCGACCCGTCACGGAACAGGGTGCGGGTGCCCTTGACCAGGTCGACGAGCACGAGCCACGAGCCGTTGCGGTGCTGACCGGTGACGACCGCGCTGGTGCTGGTGAGGTAGGCGAGCTCACGATCCTGGGCGCTGCCCACCGTTCGCTTGGCGCGGGTGCTCGTGTCGTACTCGACCACGTGCAGCGGCTGGTCGCCGGCCTTGGTCTCGCCCCGCTGATACGCGGTCCAGGCCAGCTTCGCCCCGTCGGCACGCCAGCTCGGCACCACGGCGAAACCACTGGTCTGCAGGCTGCCGCCACCGTACGCGGCCACGGTCTGCTCCCCGCCGGTCGCGATCGTCCCCACACTCAGGCAGGCGTCGTACACGGAGTCACAATCACCGCCCCGGAACGCGATCCGCGTGCCGTCGGGCGACCAGGCGACCGCGTCGTCGGTGCTGAGCCGTTCCCGCAACGACCCCGACCGCGCGGTGACCGGGGCCGGCTCGGCGGGCAGATCCTGCTCCCGGCAGTCACGGGGGAACAGGACCTCGGGCGTGGCCTTCCCCGCGACCGCGATCTTGTAGACGCCGGGGCCGCCCGTGCACGACAACGAGGCAAAGGCGATCCACTTCCCGTCCGGCGACCACGACGGGCCCGCCGCCGCGCGGGTGGTGAGGCGGCGCTGGCCGGTGCCGTCGGCCCTCATGACCCAGAGGTAGCCGGCTTTCAGAAACGCGATCGACTTACCGTCCGGCGACCAGCGGGGACGGGCGTGAGTGCCGCCGGTGGTGAGGCGTTTCTCGGTGGGACCGTTGCTGACATGGATGTCACCGTTGCGCACGTACGCGATGAGGCTGGGCGTCTTCGTCGTGGCGTTCGCGGCGGCCGGGTGCAGCATCGCCCCCACGATGACGGCCGCCAGAACCAAACCCCTGAACACCTTCATGACGTACGCCCCCCGACGCGCCGACCAGCATGTACATCGAGAGGATCGTCGCAACCGATCTGCACCTAAGCGATTCCCACGCGCAAAACCGGGAATTTCCCCCTTCCGATGAGCCGCCACCAGCCGAACGTCCAGTCAGCCGAGCCGGTACCCCCAGCCCACGCCGGTGCTTACCGGGTCACGGTTATCTACGCCGCGGCAGCTCCTTCGGCGGCGCCGAATCAACTCGGCGCCAGGACCTCGAGACCAACCCTCTCCGCCGCCTCTGCCAAACGCTTGTCGTAGGTCACGAATGCGCTGATCGGCTGGCCGCTGGCGACGAGAAACTCCGCGGTGGCCAGATGAATGGCATCCAGCGAACGGAGTCCGGGCTCGGCGTAGGCGCCGGCGGTCGCGCGGACCGCGGCATTGATCTCAACACGGTAGAGGCGAGCGAGCACTGCGGCGACGCCGCCAAGAACCCCGGGCGCGCTCCGGCGCAGGGCGCGTGGTAGCTCGACCTCGACCAACGCCGAGGCAACGACCCGTTCGGCGGGCCGGGATCCTAACCAGTCGATGAGGGCTTGCGACTCGGCTTCAGGCCGGACGAGCTTGACCAGCGCCGCGGTGTCCAAATAGATCACCAGCGTTCCTCATCACGCAGGGCAGAGATCAAATCGCCGGCCTCCTGGTCCGCCGGCTGTGCTCCGGTCGGCATGGCGAAAGGAAGTGTGACGGTCGGTGGCGTGAGCGCGCCGGTGCGGACGAGCTCCTCGAGGGGATCGACGTCGACCGGGACGATTCTGGCGATCGGGCGCCCACGATTGGTGATTTCCACAGTTTCGCCCTGCTCGACCCGCGCAAGCACGCCTGCGGTGTCTTGGTTGAGGCTGCGGATAGGAATGCGGTCCATGAATGAATTGTAGTACGGAATGTAGTACAGCGGGGCGGCGGTGGTTTGCCCGTACCCTCGCATGGCGGACAGAACGGAGATCGCATGGCGTTGACGAATCCCTGGCTGGCGGAGCCGATGCCGGGCGGGAAGCTGCCGCGGGAGCGGCTTGAGGAGCGGATTCTCAACCTGCTGTCGGCGCAGAACATGTGTGTGCTGGCCACTGCAGGGGAGGACGGGCCGCTGGCCACGCCGGTGCGGTACTACTCGCTGGGGTTTGCTGTCATGTTCACGGCGGCGCCCCGGTCGCCCAAGGTGCGGAACATCGAGGCCGACCCGAGGGTTTCGATCGGGGTGTTCGCGCCGCTCACGGGGCTGGCGAGCAGCCGTGGGGCGCAGATCTTCGGGGAGGCCCGGGTGCTGCCGCCGGAGCATCCCGAGCGGGAGCGCTACTGGGAGGCGTTCCGCTGGGAGAACGAGCATGCCGAGCGTGGACGTCCACTGACCGAGCCGCCCCGGGACACGCTGGTCGTCACCGAGGCCACGAGGATCGTTTACACCGAGCACTGGCTGCGCCGGGAGGGTTTCGCCGCGCGGCAGTTCTGGCGGAGGGGAACGTGACGATCCGTCCGCGTCGCGGAGTGGTCCACTCCGGACGGGCAGGCGGTCGAGCTGCGTCACTACGTCGGCGCCCGCGGCTTGGCGGGTGAATGCCGGATTGCCTGGCGGGGCGCTGGGCGAACCACGAGACTGGGGCGATGGCCCTGATCCGCGTTGACTTCTCGTCCGAGGCGCTTGAGCTCAGCACGTCGATGACCGTGGTGCTGCCGGACGAGGGTGACATGCCGCCGCCTGTGCTCTACCTGCTGCACGGGCTCACCGACGACCACACCGCGTGGACCAGGTACACCTCGGTCGAGCGCTACGCCTACGACCACAACATGGCCGTGGTCATGCCGCAGGTGCATCGCAGCTTCTACGCCGACGAGGCGTACGGGATGAGGTTCTGGACCTTCCTCTCCGACGAGCTTCCCCGGCTGGTGCACCGGTTCTTCCGCGTCAGCGACAGACCCGAGCAGACGTACGTGGCGGGGTTGTCGATGGGTGGCTACGGCGCTTTCAAATGGGCGTTGCGGCACCCCGAACGGTTCGCCGCAGCGGTCAGCCTCTCGGGGGCGCTGGACCTGTCGTGGCTGCAGAAGCACGACGATCGGCCGCACATCCGCGAGGTGATGGAACGCGTCTTCGGCGACCGGGACGTGACCGGCACCGACGACGACCTGTTCCACCTGATCGGGACCGCGGGCAAGACCCGGCTGCCGCGCCTCATGTTGCGCTGCGGCACCGGCGATCACCTGTTCGCGCAGAACGAACGCTTCGTACAGGCCTGTGCCCGCGCCGGCATCCCGCTGGACAGCGAGTTCGAGCCGGGCGGGCACGAGTGGTCGTTCTGGGACAGGCACATACCGCGTGCCCTGGACTTCATGGTGAAGAGCTAGAGCTATTCGTTCTCGCGGCGCTGCTGCTCCGCCAGGAACCGTTCGAGTTCGGCGCCCAGCTCGTCCGCAGTGGGCAGCGGCCGGTCGTTGTCGGCGAGCAGGTTGCCCTCGCGGCCGCGCAGGAAGGCGTCGTACTGCGCCTCGAGCGAGGACACCAGGCGACCGGCCTGCTCGTCGTCGGCGACCTGCTTGTCCACGTCCTCCCGGACGACCTTGGCCGCCTCACGCAGCTCACCGGTCGGCAGGGCCAGGCCCGTGGTGGCCGACACCGAGTCGAGCAGCAGCTCGGCCGCGGCCGGATAGGTCGTCTGGGCCAAATAGTGCGGCACGTGCGCGGCGAAGCCCATGGCGTCGTGGCCGTTCTCGCCCAGCCGGAACTCGAGCAGGTTGCCGACGCTCGCGGGCACCTGCACCTTCTGCAGCCAGGGCTCGCGATCGCCGAGCAGCGCCTTGTCGGTGGCGTGGGCGGTGACGCTGACCGGGCGGGTGTGCGGCACGGCCATCGGAATGGCGTTGAGGCCCACGGTCAGGCGGACGGCGAAGCGGTCGACCAGGCCCGTGACGGCGGCGATGAAACGCTCCCACTGCAGGTCGGGCTCGGGGCCGGCGAGCAGCAGGAACGGGGTGCCGAGCTGGTCGCGGACCAGGTGCAGGGCGAGGCTGGGCTGCTCGTAGCTGACCCAGTGATCCTCGTCGAAGATCATCGGAGGGCGGCGGGAGCGGTAGTCGAGCAGCTGGTCGAGGTCGAACGTCGCGACGACCTGGCTGTCGAGCCGGTCCAGCAGGTTCTCGCGTGCCAGCTGGATCGCCGAGCCCGCGTCGACAAAACCGGTGAGGGCCTGGACCAGCACCGGCTCGTCCAGCTCCGGCAGGTCGTCGGCCAGCTCGTAGAGCTCGTCGGGTTCGAGCACGTCGAGGACCTCCTGTGTTCCGTTGAGGGGCAAAACCTGCGAACAACCAGTCCCGGGGATTAATTCCGGGCACTCGTCGATCTTGCCAACTCGCCCTCGGAGAGTCGCGAGCGGACCTCTGCCGGCGGCAGAGGCCGGGAGAAGTGGTACCCCTGTGCCAAACGGTATCCCAGCGCGTAAAGAGTGCCGGCCTGCTCGGCGGTCTCGACGCCCTCAGCCTTCAGGCCCAGGGGTGACGATCTCGTGCAGGGTGGGGCCGGCTGTACGCACGCAGCCACCGTGACCAGCGGCAGGACGATGCCGGGGAGCGGCCCCAGCCAGGGTTGAACCGCTGATGAGGGGCGTTGACGGCGTGGAGCACGATGGCAGAGAGCAGCATGACGGCGCCCGCCACCAGCAGCGGGGTAGGGCGCGGCCGGGCCACCGGGCGTTCGCTCGTCACGCTCCGGGTAATCGGTAAGACAGATCTCAGCTTGGGCACTACGGGGGCGAAACCCTCGCGTGCACGTGCATGTGCACGGCACAATGGATCAGGAACGTTCCCTTCCCCCCTCGGAGCGATCTGGTGACCGACTCAGCACACTTGTCCGACACGATCACCGACAACGAGACAGCCGCGCCTCCCGGTTCCCTCTGGCAGCGGATGAAGGCCGACCCGCAGTACGCGCCGGAACACCTCGCGCTCGAAGCCGTACGGCGTCTCGGCCCCGAGGCCGCGGCCTGGGCCGAGCGGGCACGGGCCGAACACCCCGGACACACTCCCGAGCAGCTGGCCGACCTGGCGATCAAGCGTTTCACCAACCTGGCCCGCATCTCGGGCGCCGTCTCCGGGGCCACCGGCCTGCCCGGCGCGGTGCTCGACGTGGGCGTGCTGGCCTGGAACCAGGCCCGCATGGTGCTGCACATCGCGGCCGCCTACGGGCACGACCCGTCCGCTTCCGAGCGGGCGACCGACCTGCTGGTGCTCCAGCGCGTGCACAAAGCGGCCCAGACGGCCCGCCTCGCGCTCGGGGTCGCGGCCGGTCGCGAACGCGCCGAGCACCTGTTCGCCGGGGCGGAGAACCGTCCGCTGAGCGGCGTGATGGTCCGCCTCGGGGTCAAGCTCGCCCAGATGGCCGGCGTCCGAGCCGCCAGGCGCATGTTCGCCAAGGTGATCCCCGGCGCGTCGATAGTGCTGGGCACCTGGGCGAACTCGACCGCCACGAAGGAACTGGCCCGCCGCACCCGCGAGACGTTCAAGCGGTCGCCCGCCGAGCCCGAGAGGTCGCTGAGCCCTCGCCGGTGAGCGCTAAGGGATCCGCCGGCATGACCGAACGGATTCTGTGAAGCGCTGGACGGAAGGGGTTGTTCGTGGGTCGACGTTGGCTGGGACTTCTCGTGCTCGCGCCGTTCGTGCTGAGCGGATGCGGCAGCGACGGCGCCTCGACGAAGGAGGCCGAGGAAGCAGCCGGCAAGTCGTGGCTCGTCGTCGCGAACGGCAGCGCCACGCCGTCGGCCGTGCCGAGCCGGGCCGCGGGCACGCCGACGCCGTTCCCGAGCGGTTTCCTGCCGCTGCCGACGAACACCCCGGCCCCGAAGCCGACCGGCAGCTACTCCTGCCCGCCGGTGAAGAGCCAGATCATCAACGGCGCCGACGCCTCCGCGGGCGACACCAGCGGCACCGTCACCTGGTACGACCCGGCCACGGCGGACCTGGTCGAATACCGCATCACCGCGATCAGTCAGGACCCGCGGCTCGGCGAGCAGCGCGACGTCGGCTGGACTATCGTCACGCCCGGCGCCACCTGCGGGTACAGGACGGCCACGATCGTCGGGCTCGACCGCGACACCCGCTACGTGTTCTCGGTCGACGCGGTCACCAGCCGTGCCGACAGCGACGCGACCTACGCCAAGACCGTGGCCCGTTCCCGGGTGGTCAAGACGTCCTGAGCGCGGCCACCGGGCTCCAGCCCCGCGACAGCGCCTTGCCGATGTCGAGCACCAGCCCGTCGGTGACCTGATCGATCGCGTACGGGGTGAGGTTCGGGGAAACCACGGCGGCGACCCGGGCCAGCGCGATCGGCACGTGCCGTACCGGCACCCCCAGCACCGCCGTGATCGCGGCATCCCGTGAATAGGGCCGCGCGTCGGCGATGTTGTACGCCCCGGCCGGCCACGTCACAGCGGCGAGGCACGCCGAGGCCAGGTTCTCCACCGCCGTCAGGCTGAGGGGCACATCCGGCCCGGGCAGCCAGGCCCTGTTTCCCCGTACGGTCCGGCGGAGCCGTGGCAGCAGGTGCGGGTCGCCGTCGCCGTAAACCGCCCGGGGACGCAGCACGACCTTGTCCGCGCCCAGCGCCAGCTTCTCCCCGGCCGCTTTCGTCCACCCGTACGGGGTCCTCTGGTTGCCGGTCGGGTGATCCTCGCGGACCGGGCCGTCGTAGGGGCCCGGCCGATAGACGCTGGCACTGCTGACCCAGACGACCGGGCGCCCGCCGGCGGCCTCGAGCAGTCGCCGGGTGCCGTCGACGTTGACGGCCGCGAACGCCTCGGAGGGCCCGCTGTCGCCCACCGCCGCCGCCAGATGGATGACGACGTCGGCGCCGGCCAGATCCGGGGTGGCCGAGGTGGCGTCCCAGAAGACGTGCCGGCCGACCGGGCCGGGCCGCCGGCCGAGACAGACGACGTCGGCTTCTTGGGCCGCAAGCCTGGCCACCGCGCCGCCGCAGAATCCGCTCGCACCCGTGATCGCGACCCTCACGAAGTGCCCTTGATCCGTAGCGTTCGCCATCCCGGCAGGGCGGCCCGGCGGTCGGCGCGCGCCCGGGTGACCACCGGCCGACACGGCGCCAGGGCCTGCAGGAAGTCGGTCAGCTGGGCGCGGGCCAGAGCCGCCCCGGGGCAGGCGTGCGCTCCGGTGCCGAAGACCAATTGAGCCGTACGGGGTGAGGCCGGCTCGACCGGGTCGGGATCGCGCCGGTGCGACCCGGCGGCGTGCCGGGCGATCAGCAGCAGCCGATCGCCGGGGCGGATGGGGCAGCCCTCGACCTCGGCTTCGGCGGCCGCAACGCGGGGGAGCAGGGGCGTGGGGGCGGTGACACGCAGCAGCTCGTCGGTGAGGGCCGGGTTGCCCGCATGATCCCAGAGGCCGTCGTCACAGGCCCAGGCAGCGGCCCGGGGGAGCGCCGCCACGGTCGTATTGATCGCGGCGACGGCCAGCATCGACCGCAGGCCCGCCTCGTCGGAGCCGGTGGGCGCTACCAGGTCGACAAGCTGCGCGGCCGCGGTGGCCGCTGAGCGTTCGGCACGCCACCGGCCGGGCCCTGGAAGGTGGGCGCGGGCCGCGCGAGAGGCTGCGAGCCGGGCCGCAGAGGCCAGCTCGACCGGGTCCACGTCGAGGTGCAGCAGCTCGGCAGCCGTTGCTCCCGCGATCTCGGCCGCCAGCGGCACCAGGTCGACCTCGCCGCCGGTGGCCAGCGCCGGGAGGCGGTCGTCGAGCAGCTTCATCCAGACGGGACGCAGCCTCGCCACCCCTGCGGAGCCCAGCATGGCCGCTGTGTCGCGCCGGGCGCCGCGGTGGTCGTCGCCCTGCTGGTCGAAGAGCGCCCCCGATCCGGCCAGCTCTCCGGCTGCGCCTCCGGTCGTTCCCGCCGCAGTGCGGTCGAGCGGCACCCGGGCCAGCGTCGTGCGGAAAGCCTCCGTGCCGTGTACCAGGACCGTGCCGCCGAGCCGCAGCACGGGCCGGCCGCGGGTCGCCGCGAGCAGGGCGAACAGCAAAGGGTGGCTGCTCAGGTAGACCCGCCTGTCCCGCCGGCGCGCTCGACCGCTCACGGCCGGCCGATCCGCCGCCGCGCTCACGGCAGGTCCGTTTTGTCGGTGGTGGCGTGTGGAGCAGCCGCCGCCTCCCCCTCCCGGCCAGGGTGGGCCGTCACCCTACCGCGCTGCGGCGGTGGAAGCAGGCGCCCTGTGGACGGGTCCGTTTTGTCGGTCGTGGCGTGTGGAGCAGCCGCCACCTCCCCCTCCCGGCCAGGGTGGGCCGTCACCCTACCCCGTTGCCGAAGCGCGCCCAGGCCCCCTGTGGACAGCCGAGCGACCGGCCCCGACCCTGTGGACAGCCGAGCCACCCGCCCCGCTCCCGTGACCAAGCGGGCGGCCAACTCCGAAGCCGCCGCACGATCCGGCTTCCGCGACCGCCCCGCCACCGGCACCGGCCCGAACACCACGGAGTCCGGCCGAGCCGACCCCATTCGCTCAAGAGGCCCCCGCAACGCCGCCCGCACGTCGTCCTCCGACCGGCCCTCCGCGGTTTGCACGAGCGCCACCACCCGCTCGTCGCCGTCCTCGGCGGGCACCCCCACCAGCAGCGCCAACTCCACGCCCGGCACGTGCAGCGACGGCTCGTAGAGCCCCGGATAGATGTTCTCGGCCCGGCGCAGGATCATGTCCTTGGCCCGGCCGCCGAGCACCACCGTGCGCCCGGAGACCCGTCCGATGTCCCCGGTCGCCACCCACGAGAACGGTTCCGAACCCAGGTAGCGGTGCGCCGCCGTGGGCCCGGCCAGCAGCAGCTGCCCGTCGTCGTCGACCCGGCCGGAGACCCCGGGCAGCAGCTCACCCACCAGATCACCGGAGCCGGAGTAAGCAGTCTTGGCCGCCGACTCGACGGCAGCGGCGGGGAAGACCTCGGTCAGCGCGTACACACCCCACGCCTCGCGCGCCCCGGCCCGGCGTACGGCTGAAAGCAGTGACGCGCTCACGGGCGCGGAGCCGCTGTAGACGCGCGCGCCGTCGAAGCGACTCCCGGCGGCGAGGGCGGCTCGGACCTGGGGTGGCGTCAGGTAGACGGCCTGTGGCTGGAGGCGGCGCAGGTTGCGCCTCGTCGGCGGGGCCACCGGGGCGCCGCCGGCCAGGGACGGCAGCAGGACGAAGAACGTGCCGCCGAGGACCGGCGCTCCGGGGACGGGGCGTACGAGGTCGCGCACCGCGGTCATGCCGGCCGATATCGAGGCGCGGGTGTGCACAACAGCGCGCGGCCGGCTCGTGGTTCCCGAGGTGAACACGACCACGGCGTCGCCGTCACCCTCGTACGGGGTGGGAAACGCACCCGGGGCGGGGCGCAGGGACGGCGCGGCACGGGGAAGCCGGCGGCCGATCGTCCGCACGGGAGCGATCGTGTTCAGCGAGGGCAACGCGAGATGCGCCCGCCGGGCCAGGGGCGCCGCCCAGCCGGCCACCGCTTGCGCCGCGGAGTCGGCCAGCACCAGGCGCGGCTCGGCCAGGGCGAGGCGGGCGCGTACCACGTCGGGGCCGGCGGTCGGGTCGACCACGGCGACGCGCATGCCGAGGTGGTACGCGGCGAGCAGGGTGGCGAGCGAGCGGGCGCCGGGGCGGACGGCCAGCGCCACGGTGTCGCCGGCGCCGAGCCCTTCGGCGGCCAGGGCGACGGCATACCCCCGTACGAGCCGGGCCAGCTCGCCGCGACGGACGCCGGGCAGGGCGGGCCGGTCGTCGTCCTCGCGCAGCCCGGCGATGAACTCGGCCAGCATCAGCGGGGGTCCGCCGTACGCGTGCCGCTGCCCTTGTCGAGGTACCACTTGGCGGTGCCCAGAACCCCGTACGCCTTGATCCGGCGTGTCGAGTTGGCCACCACCATGTGCCGGCTGTGCACGATGGCCGGGCTGGTGCGGCGTACGCGGTTGAGGAACGTACGGTCGGTGGGGGAGGGTCGCCGGGGCATGCCGCCGCACGCTTCGTACAGCTCGGCCGTGATCGCCATGTTGTTGCCCGCGTGCATGCGGTAGGGCGCCTTGAACTCGGGGCCGCGGTGGGCGGGGCGGATCCGGCCGAAGCTCGCCGCCAGCACCACCAACGTACGGAAGAACGCTCTTCCGGCGAAACCGTGCTCGTCGTGCCGGGCGGTGATCCGTCCGCAGGCCAGGCCCCGGCTTTCGGTCAGGGCCGCGCGGGCGGCGGCGACCCACCCGGGGGCGGGCAGACAGTCGGCATCCGTACGGGCCAGGAACTGCGCGCCGGCGGCGATGGCGTGCCGGAACCCCGTGTCGACCGCGCACCCCACCCCCTTCTCACGCTCGATCACCACGTACGTGGGGAACGGGCCTCGGAAATCGCTGGCGATCTCGGCTGTCTCGTCGGTCGAGTTGTTGTCGACCACCAGCAGCGTGAAGTCGGTGTCGGTCTGGGCGGCGAGCGCGTCGAGGGTGGCGCCGATCCGGGCGGCCTCGTTGTAGGCGGGCACGATCACCCACAGCGGCGTGCTCACGAGACCTCCCAGACCATCGTCATCAGGCTCACGCCGCCGCCGAGGCCGATCATCAGCACCCTGTCGCCGGCGCGCAGTTCCCCCCGTACGCGTCCCAGCTGCACCCCGATCGAGGCCGAGGCCATGTTGCCCAGCTCGTCGACCGTGACCTCGAGCTTGTCGCGCGGGACGCCCGTGACCGCCACGAACCGTTCGAGGTAGGGCAGCGTCACCTGATGCACCAGCACCCTGGCGTAGTCGTCCCAACCCCAGCCCGTACGGTCGGCGACCCGCTCGATCAGGCCGGCGCCGATGCGTTCGAACACCGTACGCAGTTTGGCGCCGTCGCCGGTGAAGTACGTGTGCTCGACGCTGCGCGGGTGCCGGGAGCCGCCGCCGAAGATGCCGCCGGCCTCCCAGTGCTCGGAGTGCGTCTCGGTGTCGACGTCGAGGATGCCGCCGCTGCCGACCGGCTCGACCAGCACGGCCGCTCCCGCGTCGCCGAACGTGTAACCGGCGAACGCCGTACGGGCCTGGGAGAGCCCTTGCAGGCGGGGACGCATCGCCCTCGTCGGCGTCTCGCCGGTGACGACCAGGGCCTTGCGGGCACGGCCGGCCAGGATCATCGAGCGGGCCAGGTCGATGCCGTTGAGGAAGCTGTTGCAGGCGTTGGTGACGTCGAGCGCGTGCCCTCGGCTGCCCAGCGCCGCCTGCACGATGTGCGCGGTGGCAGGCTCGGTCATGTCGCGGGTGGCGCTGGCGAACAGCAGCAGGTCGACGTCGAGCGGGTCGGCGCCGGTCTCGGCCAGCACCTTGGTCGCGGCGTCCACGGCCAGGTCGGAGGCGTATTCGTGGTCGGCCGCGACGTGCCGGCGGACGATGCCGGTGGTGCGGCGGAACAGCCCGGCCGGCACGGGCAGGCCGTCCGCGACCCGTTGCTGCAGGTCGTCGGTCAGCTCCGTCCGGGCCGGCAGGGCGTACGCGACCCCGGTGATCCCTACGTTCATGCGTGTCAGCCTTCCGTGCCGGGCAGTGCGGACACGTGAGTAGGAGCGCTCAGATTTCAGTGAGTACGCGGTCAGGAACGGCTGGAGCCGGTTGGTTCGCGCACCAGGGACTGGTCCTCGTAGCAGTACTGCCAGCCGTCGCCCTCCTGCAGCGAACGGATCAGCGGGTGCCGGCTCTCCTCGTAGTGCGCCGTCGCGTGCTTGTTCTTCGAGTCGTCGCAGCAACCGACCGCGCCGCAGATCAGGCACATGCGCAGCTGCACCCAGGTGTCGCCCAGATCGACGCACTCGGCGCACTCGTCGATGTCGGTCTCGGTGATCTGGATGCGGTCGAGGTGCGTGCACGCGGTGCTGATCGTCTCCTCCCGCACGTAGCGCCAGCGGTCGTGCAGCACGCGGTCGGGGATGATCCGGGCCAGGTACTTCGAGTTCGCCGCGAAGATCGGCGCCAGAACCGCGAGGATGAGGACGTAGAGCGCGATGAACGGGCCGACCCGCTCGTCGAGCCCGGCGCCGAGCGCCAGCGTGGCCAGGATCAGCGAGAACTCGCCCCGGCCGAGCACGGTCAGGCCGACGTTGGCCGCGCCGCGTTGGTTGAGCCCGAACAACCGGGCCGTGATCAGGCCGGCGGTGACGTTGGTGACGATCGTGATGCCGACGGCGGCCAGCACCGGCCAGAGGACCGAGCCGATCGCGCCGACGTCGATGCTCAGGCCGAACGCGATGAAGAAGATCGCGGCGAACACGTCGCGCAGCGGCACGGTGATGCGTTCGGCCCTTTCCCGGACCGAGGTGCGCGCGATCACCAGGCCGATCATCAGCGCGCCGATCGCGTCCGAGACGCCGATCTCGGCGGACAGGCCGGCCACCAGCACGACCAGGCCGACCATGATGATCGCGACCAGTTCGTCCTCGCGGCTGTCGAGCACCCGGCCGATCCAGCGGGCGCCCCAGCGGGCCACCGCGAACAGCGCCACGAGGTAGGCGAAGCTGAGGCCGATGTTGAGGATCAGCTCGCCGGCCGAGCCCGCGCCCTCCAGGATCGGGCTGAGCAGGGCCAGATAGAACGCGAGGAACAGGTCCTCGATGACGATGATGCCCAGGATGACCGGGGTCTCGGCGTTGGCCAGCCGGCGCATCTCGATGAGCAGCTTGGTGGCGATCGCCGACGACGAGATGCCGACCGCGCCGGCGATCACGAACGCCTCGGACGTGCCCCAGCCCAGGGCGAAGCCCAGCCCGAGGCCGGCGCTGATGTTGAGGCCGATGTACGCACCGGCCGCCCAGAACAGCCGTTTGCCGCTGCCCAGCACCTGTTCGACCGGGAACTCCAGGCCCAGGTGGAACAGCAGGATGACCAGCCCGAACATGGCCAGCATGTCGAGGTCGGCGGGGTGCTCGAAGGCGACCGGGCCGGCCGTGCTGGGGCCGAGCAGGATGCCCGCCAGCATGAAGAAGGGCACGGTGGGCAGGCTCAGGCGCCGCCCGAAACGGGCGAGCAGGCCGGCCACCAGGATCAGGGCGCCCAGCCCGATGAGGTTCGCGTGCACGTGTTCCGTTCCGCTCAGTCCGTGAAGAAGGTGCCGGCCAGGACGGCGCCGATCTTGCGGGCCTGCTCCTCGGTCAGCTCGACCACCGCGGCCGGCTCGTCACTGCGCGACGTGAACACGTACAGGTGGCGCTTGCCGTCACGCGACACCACGATCGACACGCGCTCGCCGTCGGACGAGCGGAGGTCGACGTCGTAACGGGTGCCGAGCCCCGGAAGCTCCTGGATGTGAACGCCTTTGCCCATAACCGCAGATCCTAGGGGCACCCGAGGGCCGCTGACCAGGCGCGCACGGCCGCGGCGGCGCTCGGGGCCCGGAGGGTTGGTAGTCCCGTCGGCGGGTATCCCTCGGTGGCGCAGACGTGATCCACCCCATCGGCGAGAATGACCGGCAACACGTTCGCGCAGGGTTACGCGGCGCCAGGCGGGGCATGACGCTTCCGCCGTGGTGCCGGCAGCTGTGGGCGATCGCAGCGCACGACGGTCGAGGGGTGGGAGCACGACATGCAGGTTTGGCCTGGTCATCGGTACCCGTTGGGTGCCTCGTACGACGGCACGGGCACGAACTTCGCGATTTACTCCGAGGGGGCCGAGGCGGTCGAGCTGTGCCTGTTCGACCCGTCCGGTAACGAGCGCAAGGTCCAGCTGCACGAGCAGGACGCGTTCGTGTGGCACGCCTACCTCCCGGGGGTCGAGCCGGGTCAGCGCTACGGCTACCGCATGTACGGGCCGTACGACCCGTCGCGCGGCCTGCGCTACAACCCCCACAAGCTGCTGCTCGACCCGTACGCGAGGGCGGTCGACGCCGACATCGAGTGGCACCCGGCGATGTACGCGTACGACCTGGAGAACCCGGATCAGATGTCCGACCTCGACTCGGCGCCGTACATGGCCAAGGGCGTGGTCGTGAACCCGTACTTCGACTGGGGCAACGATCGCCGGCCGGACATCCCGTACCACCACTCGGTGATCTACGAGACCCATGTCAAGGGGCTCACCGAGCGTCACCCCGAGGTGCCCAAGGACATGCGCGGCAGCTACTCGGCGATCGGCCATCCCGCGATCATCGAGCACCTCAAGAGCCTGGGCGTGACAGCGGTCGAACTGATGCCGGTGCACCAGTTCGTGCACGACAACCGGCTGCACGACCTGGGCCTGCGCAACTACTGGGGTTACAACACGCTCGGCTTCTTCGCGCCCTACCACGGCTACTCGTCGACCGGCACCCTCGGCCAGCAGACCCAGGAGTTCCGGGGCATGGTCAAGGCGCTGCACAAGGCGGGGATGGAGGTCATCCTCGACGTGGTCTACAACCACACCGCGGAGGGCAACCACCTCGGCCCGACCATGAGCCTCAAGGGCATCGACAACCGGACGTACTACCGGCTCGTCGACGATCAGCCGCAGTTCTACATGGACTACACCGGCACCGGTAACAGCCTCAACGTGCGCAGCCCGCACAGCCTCCAGCTGATCATGGACTCGCTGCGGTACTGGGTCACCGAGATGCACGTCGACGGCTTCCGCTTCGACCTCGCCTCGACGCTGGCCCGCGAGTTCTACGACGTCGACCGGCTCTCCACGTTCTTCGAGGTGGTGCAGCAGGACCCGGTGGTCGGCCAGGTCAAGCTGATCGCCGAGCCGTGGGACGTCGGCCCCGGCGGTTACCAGGTGGGCAACTTCCCGCCCAACTGGACCGAGTGGAACGGCAAGTACCGCGACACCGTACGGGACTTCTGGCGCGGAGAGCCGGCCACGCTGGCCGAGTTCGCGTCGCGGATCACCGGCTCGGCCGACCTCTACCAGGACGACGGCCGCAAACCGTTCCACTCGATCAACTTCGTGACCGCGCACGACGGGTTCACGCTCAGCGACCTGGTCTCGTACAACGACAAGCACAACGAGGCCAACGGCGAGGAGAACCGGGACGGCGAGAGCCACAACCGGTCGTGGAACTGCGGCATCGAGGGCCCGACCGACGACGAGAAGGTGCTCGCGCTGCGGGCCAAGCAGCGGCGCAACTTCCTGGCCACGCTGATGCTGTCGCAGGGCGTGCCGATGATCTCGCACGGCGACGAGCTCGGCCGCACCCAGCAGGGCAACAACAACGCGTACTGCCAGGACAACGAGCTGGCCTGGATCGACTGGGGCGGAGCCGACGAGCAGCTGCTCGAGTTCACCCGCAGGCTCACTGCCTTCCGGCACCGCCACCAGGTGTTCCAGCGCCGGCGGTTCTTCACCGGCCTGCCGGTGACCGCCCGTGGCGGCGGCGACCCGCTGCCCGACCTGGAGTGGTTCACCCCCGACGGCCGGCAGATGGCCGGTGACGACTGGGGCAACGACTTCGGCCGGGCCGTCGCGCTGTTCGTCAACGGCGAGGGCATCCGCGAGCGCGGGCAGTACGGCCAGCGGCACGTGGACAGCTCGTTCCTGCTGTTCTTCAACGCCCACGACGCCCCGATCGAGTTCGCCACGCCACCGGCTGAATACGGCGAGAAGTGGGAAAGGGTCATCGAGACGGCGGAGCCGTCCCCGGATCGCCCGTCGATCGTCGAGGCAGGCAGCAAGATCTGGGTCCCCGACAGGTCGCTCATCGTGCTGGACAGGACGGTCTGAATGCCACCCACCGGAACCTACCGAGTCCAGGTCCGCCCGGACTTCGGGCTCAAGGCCACCGCCGAACTCGCCGACTACCTGGCCGACCTGGGGGTGAGTCACCTCTACACGGCGCCGTTGCTGACCTCGACTCCGGGTTCCGAGCACGGGTACGACGT
Source organism: Paractinoplanes brasiliensis (assembly GCF_004362215.1). Classification (NCBI taxonomy): domain Bacteria; kingdom Bacillati; phylum Actinomycetota; class Actinomycetes; order Micromonosporales; family Micromonosporaceae; genus Paractinoplanes; species Paractinoplanes brasiliensis. The sequence goes on from NZ_SNWR01000001.1 coordinate 5,696,358, forward strand.
GGTCGACCACTCGGCCGTCAATCCGGCGCTGGGCGGTGCTGCCGCTTTATCGGATTTGTCCACCGCGCTCAAGGACGCCGGGCTGGGTCTGGTGGTCGACATCGTGCCCAACCACGCGGGGGTTGCGGTGCCGCACGCGAACCCCACGTGGTGGGATGTGCTGCGCCGTGGCCGCCGGTCCGAATTCTCTGATTTTTACGACATCGACTGGTCGCGGGGGCGGATCCTGATCCCGGCACTGGCCGACGGCCCCTCCGCGCTCGACCACCTGCGCGTCGAGGACGGCGAGCTGCGCTACTTCGACAAGCGATACCCGATCGCCGACGGCACCGGCGAGGGCACGCCGCGCGAGGTGCACGACCGCCAGCACTACGAGCTGGTCAACTGGACGCGCGGCGACAGCGAGCTCAACTACCGGCGGTTCTTCTCGATCACCGACCTGGCCGGCCTGCGGGTCGAGGACCCGAAGGTGTTCGACGCCACCCACGCCGAGATCCTGCGCTGGGTCCGCGAGGGCATCGTCCAGGGCATCCGGGTCGACCACCCGGACGGCCTGCGTGACCCCGGCGCCTACTTCGAACGGCTGCGCCGGGCCGCCCCCGACGCCTGGCTCGTGATCGAGAAGATCCTCGAGCCGGGGGAGGAGATGCCGGACTGGCCGGTCGCCGGCACCACCGGCTACGACGCGCTGGCCGAGATCGGTGGCGTCTTCGTCGACCCCGGCACCGAGGCGTTCTTCGACACGCTGCAGCACCACCTGACCGGCAGCGACCTGTCGTGGCAGGACCTGGTGCACGACACCAAGCACACGGCGGCGACCAAGCTGCTGGCGGCCGAGCTGGCCCGGATGGCCCGCCTCGCCCCCGAGATCGAGGGTTCCGCGCAAGGCCTCGCCGAGCTGGCCGCCTGCTTCCCGGTCTACCGCTCCTACCTGCCGTTCGGCTCGCGGCACCTGGCCAAGGCCCGTTCCGAGGCGGGACGGCGCCGCCCGCAGCTGATCCCGGTGCTCGACCAGATCCTCGCGCGGCTGCGCAACCCCGGCGACGAGCTGGCCGCCCGTTTCCAGCAGTACACGGGCGCGGTGATGGCCAAGGGCGTCGAGGACACGGCGTTCTACCGCTGGACCAGGTTCACCGCGCGCAACGAGGTCGGCAACGACCCCACCGGCTTCGGCCTCGCCCCCGACGAGTTCCACGACGCCAACGAGGAACGCCGCCGGGCCTGGCCGGACGCGATGACGTCGCTCTCGACGCACGACACCAAGCGGAGTGAGGACGTACGGGCTCGTCTGGCGGTGCTCAGCGAGGTGCCAGGCGACTGGACCGAGGTGGTGCGCCGCTGGGTGCGGGTCGCGCCGCTGCCCGATCCGGCCCTCGCGCACCTGGTATGGCAGGCCGCGGTGGGCGCCTGGCCGCTGTCTCGTGAGCGACTGCAGGCGTACGCGCTCAAATCGGCGAAGGAAGCGGCCAGCTCGACCAGCTGGACCCAGCCCGACGAGCCCTTCGAAACCGCGCTGCGCGAGATGGTCGACCGGATATACGACGACCCGGCGCTGCACCGCGAGGTGTCCGACTTCGCCGCCTCGATCACGCCGCCCGGGTGGGTCAACTCGCTCGGCCAGAAGGTCGTGCAGCTGACCATGCCCGGCGTGCCCGACGTCTACCAGGGCAGCGAACTCTGGGACTTCTCGCTGGTCGACCCGGACAACCGCCGCCCGGTCGACTTCGCCGCCCGCAGGGAGCTGCTGACCCGCATCGACGACGGCTGGCTGCCGCCGGTGGACGAGAGCGGCGCGGCCAAGCTGCTGGTCACCAGCCGCGCCCTGCGCCTGCGCCGGCAGCGGCCCGAGCTGTTCGCCGGCTACCGCCCCGTCTACGCCGAGGGCCACGTCGGCGAGCACCTGCTCGGCTTCGACCGGGGTGGCGCGGTGACGATCGCGACGCGGCTGCCGGTCGGATTGTCACGTCACGGCGGCTGGGGCGACACCGAGGTGTCACTCGACGGCCAGAGCTGGACGGAAGTGTTCACGAATACCAGCTACGGCGGGAACCGCCTCCCGGTGGCCGAGCTTTTGCGTACCTATCCCGTCGCGCTCCTGGTGAAAGAGAAATGACGCTTTTTGAGGTGTGGGCCCCGGAGAAGACCGTACGGCTTTCCGTGGCCGGAGAGGTCCAGGACATGGAACGCGGTGCGGACGGGTGGTGGCGCCTCGACGTGCCGTCGGCCGGCCCGGGTGCCGACTACGCGTACGTGCTGGAAGGTGAGGAACGGCCCGACCCGCGCTCGCTCTGGCAACCGGAAGGCGTGCACGGGCCCAGCCGGGTCTACGACCACTCGGCGTTCGGCTGGACCGACCAGGCATGGACCGGCCGCCAGCTGCCCGGCTCGGTGCTCTACGAGATGCACGTCGGCACGTTCACGCCCGAGGGCACGTTCGACTCGGCCATCGACCGGCTCGACCACCTCGTCGAACTCGGCGTCGACCTGGTCGAGCTGCTGCCGGTCAACTCGTTCAACGGCCAGTACAACTGGGGGTACGACGGCGTCGCCTGGTTCGCGCCGCACGAGGCGTACGGGGGTCCCGACGGGCTGAAGCGCTTCGTCGACGCCGCCCACGGCCGCGGGCTGGGCGTGGTGCTCGACGTCGTCTACAACCACTTCGGGCCGTCCGGCGCGTACGCCCCGATGTTCGCCCCCTACCTCAGCTCGGCCGGCTCCAACCCGTGGGGCTCGTCGGTCAACCTGGACGGGCCGGGCGCCGACGAGGTCCGCCGCTACATCGTCGACAACGTGCTGATGTGGCTGCGCGACTACCATATGGACGGCCTGCGGCTCGACGCCGTGCACGCGCTGGCCGACCACTCCGCGATCCACCTGCTCGAGCAGATGGCTGTGGAGGTCGAATCGCTCTCGACCCACCTGCGCCGCCCGCTGTCGCTCATCGCCGAGTCCGACCTCAACGACCCGCGGCTCATCACGCCCCGCGAGGCCGGCGGGTACGGGCTCAACGCGCAATGGGACGACGACATCCACCACGTGCTGCACGCGTTGCTCACCGGCGAACGGCAGGGCTACTACGGCGACTTCGGCTCACTCGAATCGCTGCAGACCGTGCTGACCGGCGCGTTCTTCCACGCCGGCACGTTCTCCAGCTTCCGCAACCGCCGGCACGGGCGGCCGGTCAACCGCTCCACCACCCCCGGCCACCGATTCGTGGCGTTCCTGCAGGACCACGACCAGATCGGCAACCGGGCCATCGGCGACCGCATCTCGGCCACGCTCTCGCCCGGCCTGCTCAAGGTCGGCGCCACCCTGCTGCTGACCTCACCGTTCACGCCGATGCTGTTCATGGGCGAGGAGTGGGCGGCCAGCAGCCCCTGGCAGTTCTTCACCAGCCACCCCGAACCCGAGCTGGCCGCGGCGGTGCAGAACGGCCGGCGGCGAGAGTTCGCCGCGCACGGGTGGGCCGAGGCCGAGGTGCCCGACCCGCAGGACCCGGAGACGTTCCAGCGGTCCAAGCTCAACTGGGACGAGGTGGCCAAGCCCGGACACGCCGAGATCCTCGACCTGTACAAGCGGCTGATCGCACTGCGGCGGTCGCGGCCCGAGCTGACGGATCCGTGGCTCGACACGGTGGAGGTCTGGCACGGCGATCAGCACCTGGTGATGCGGCGGGGGAACACGGCGGTGGCGGTGAACCTGGCTTCCGGGTCGCAGACGGTGTCGCTGCGGGACGTGCCGTCGAAGGTGCTCCTGGCCACCACCGAGGGTGTGGCTTTGCAGCGGGATCGGGTGGAGCTGCCGGGGGAGAGCGCGGTGGTGGTCGCTTACCGCTGATTCTGCTGCGGTTGTGATTGGGGCCCGCTGACGGGGGCTCCGGCTGTGCCCGTGGTTGTGGTTGTGCCTGTTGGCGGGGAGCTCGGGCTGTGTCTGTGGTTGTGCCTGTTGGCGGGGAGCTCGGGCTGTGTCTGTGGTTGTGCCCGTTGGCGGGAAGATCGCGCTGTGTCTGTGGTTGTGCCCGTCGGCGGGAAGATCGCGCTGTGTCCGTGGTTGTGCTTGTCGGCGGGGAGCTCGTGGCTGCGTCGGCGTGGTTGTGGACGCGCCGTGCTGCCCCTGTGGACGAAGCCGACCGGGCCGTACGCCCCTGTGGACAACCGGACCCGTCTGGCTTGACAACCGGGTAATCTCTTCGGCTCATCCCCGAGGTGGGTGGGGGGTTGGGATGGCCGTACCGGGGATTTGTCGCTTTTGTTGCGAGCTAGCGGTTTAGGGCGGTTCGGGCTACTGCGCGTGGTTGGGTCCGAACAGGGCCGGCGCCGCGCCAGCGCTGGCTCAGTCGGTAGGCGAGGGCCCGGCTGCCGTGGATCGCGCCGGTCGGATGCAGGTCAGGGGCCGTGTTGCGGACCGGATCGAAGGCCAATTCCGCATCCGTACGGGCGGGAAGCGCGCCGCCGCCGAAGGTGACCCGGCCGAACGCGCGGTCGCCCGCCATCAACGTGATCTGCCCACTGGTGATCGCGTCGAGGTCGTCGCCCAGTGGCTCGTCGGGCCGGGCGGACAGGTAGATCTTGCGGTCGGCGCCCGTGCGGTAGGCCAGGATCGACCCGTACATGGTGTCGAACGAGTGCCGCGGCATCGGCACGTGCCGCGTGAACCGGCCCTGTCCGCATGTCGACAGCAGCAGGTCGAGGTCGCGCTCGTCGCCGTGCACGCGGACGGTCAGGCCCAGCACGTCGGCCCGGCCGGGCTTGGTGCCGGCGCCCTTCGAGATCCGTACGGTGACCGGGTGCCGACCCGGACGGTCGATCAGCGCGGCCCCCGTGTCCGAGCCCCAGACCTCCAGGTCCCCGCGGTACGAGCGGCCGTCGGGGTGCAGGAAACGGCGGTGGCGGGAGCGGACGACCCGGACGCCCAGCGCGGTCGCGAGCGCGGCGCCGGCGATGACGGACAGTCTCATGGCTGTGCGGTACCCCGGCGGGGCCGGGTGAATCAGTCAACCCGGGAATCCCGCCTGTGACATTCATGCGGCACTATTGGCCGCCATGAACGGGGATGGGACGGGTTCGGAGCGAAGCGGCGCGTCGGGGCGGTTCGCGTGGCCGCTGCGACGCCGTACGCCCCCGGGGCCGGAGGGCACGGCCGAGGACATCGCGGTCCAGGACGTAGCCGAGCGCGAGGCCGCCGACCGCCGGCTGCCCCCTCCCGATCCTGAGCCGCTGGTCGACCCGCCGCCCCGGTTCAACCTGGCCATGTTCCGGCTGGCCGCGCTCGGGCTGGCGCTGGTGCTGACGTTGGGGCTGGGCCTGGCGCGGGTCTTCGGCGGCGGACCGCCGTCAGTGGCCGATCTGCGCGCGCAGTCCGGCGTGGACACATGGACGGTGTTGCCGATCGGGGTCAAGGACGATCAACCCGGTACGGCGTTCCGCGACGAGACCGGGGTGTGGCGCGGCTTCGACGTCGACGTCGCGTACATGATCGCCGAGGATCTCGGGTTCCGGCGCGACGACGTGCGGTTCTACGGGATGGAGAGCGAGGACCGTCTGCGCATGCAGGCCGTCGACCTCGAGGGCAACCGGGTGCCGGTCAAGCTCGTCGTGGCCAGCTTCAGCATCACGCCCGAACGGGAAGCCGCGCCGGGGGTCACGTTCTCGGAGCCGTACCTGTTCACCGAGCAGTCCTTGATCACGTTGCACGGTAAGCACAAGCCCATCTCGACGTTGCGCGACCTCAGGGGCAAGACCGTTTGCTCCCTTTCCGCGGCGACCAGTGTGACCGCCCCGGAGAACGCCGGAGCAATCGTGACGAGCCGTAACCGGATCAGCGAGTGCTTCGCCGACCTCCGCAAGAGTGACGTCGACGCCGTCTCCACCGATGCCGCCATCCTGGCCGGGTACAAGGCGAAGTACCCGAAGGAGTTCGACCACTGGGACCTCGGTCTCGACGCCACCGAGGCGTACGGGGTCAATGTCGGGGACAACGAAGCGCTCAAGAAACTCGTCGATCTGACCCTTTACCGCTCGTATTACGACCCGGCCGACGACCGCTGGGAGAAGGCGTTCCAGGAGCATCTGCAGTCCGAGGCGAAGGCGAACGGCAAGGTCCCGATCGCGGTGGCGACGCAGCCGCGGCCCGAGCGCCCGGACATCCGCGAGCTGCCCTGGGAGGACGTGTTCAAGTGAGCGACGTCTTCGCCAAGGGCGGCTCGGTCATCCCGCGCCGGCGCCGGGCCCAGCTGAACTGGCTGCTCACCGTGCTGCCGGCGTTCCCGCTGGTGCTGCTGGTGCTGCGGTTGTGGTACCTGAGCCGCCAGGATCTGCCCACGATGCTGCTGCTGGTGCAGTACATCTCGCCGCTCGGCATGATCAGCGCGCTGTTCATCACGCTGATCTGGACCGTGCCCGCGGTGATCCTGGTGCTCCGGCTGCTCGGCGGCATCCTGCTGGTCAGCACGCCCGACGACGCCGGTCGCTCGCTGCTGGCCGTGACCGCGCTGCGGATGCCCGACTGGGTGGTGCTGCTGGCGGCGATGCTGGCCGGCTTCACCTGGCAGCTGCGGCTGCTGCCCACGCTGGCGATGCTGGTCGTGGCCATCCTCGGGCTGACGGCGGCGCAACGGTTCCGCGGCGAGCGCTGGCTGATGCGGTGGATCACGCTGGGCGTCCCGATCCTGGTCGGCGCGATCGTGCTGATCTTCGTGTGGCCGGGCCTCACCGAGGCGCTGCGCGGCGGCGAGACCTCCACAGCGCTGCTGCTGGGCGTGCCGCCGCTGCTCGGGCCGCTGCTCACCGGGCCGGTGCCGCCCTGGTCGGCGCGGCTCGTCACGCACTGGCCGGCGGTCGGGGCGGCTCTCGTGGCGCCGCTGGTGATCGGCGTGGTGTTCCTGCGGGCGCCCGTCCTGCCGGACAGCGCCGTCGAGTTCGGCCCGGAAGAAGGACCCCTTGACGTCGTACGGGGGCAGTTGATCAGCGTGGATGACACGTCGACCACTGTGTTGCGCAGCGGCGGGCAGGTAACGTTCCTTCCCAACGACCAAGTCCGTTCCAAGACCCTCTGCCCCGAGCCCGTACGCCCGCCGGAGAGCGCAGTCGAGGTCCGTGGCTGGCCCCTGTCGGACTCGGCGCTTTCGTGGATCGCGCCGACACGCCGTGTGACAGAGGTCGATCCCCGGTGCCTCGGCCGTCCCCTGAAGCCCAGGTGACAGTGTTTTCCGCCGACGCGCCGCCGAGCCCGTGCAGACAGGGTTGCGATGATCTGGGAAGCTGCACGCCATGACCTTGCACCTGCGGTGGGCCGCCGGCACCGATCAAGGACATGTCCGGAGCAACAACGAGGACTGTTACTTCGCCGGTGACCACCTCCTCGTGGTTGCTGACGGCATGGGCGGGATGGCCGCCGGTGACCTTGCCAGCCGCATCGCCATCGAGGCGATGACCCCGCTCGACACGCCCATCCCCAACGACGACCAGATGGACGCGCTGCACAAGGCGCTCGAGGTCGCCAACGGCCGGATCGCCGAGCAGGTCGAGGCCGACAACTCCCTGCAGGGCATGGGCACCACGCTCACCGCGGTCATCTTCTCGGGCACGCGCGCGGCCATGGCGCACGTCGGCGACTCCCGGGCGTACCTGCTGCGCGACGGGCGGCTCAACCAGCTGACCAAGGACGACACGTACGTGCAGATGCTTGTCGACCAGGGTCTGATCCGCCCCGACGAGGCCGCCGGGCACCCGCGCCGCTCGGTCGTCACGCGCGTGCTGCAGGGCGAGCCGGTCAGCCCGGCCTACGTGATCGTCGAGCCCGAGCCCGGCGACCGCTGGATGCTGTGCAGCGACGGCCTCACCGCCGTGGTCACCAACGAGACCATCGAGCAGGAGATGCTGGCCGCCGACGACCCGAAGGCGTGCTGCGAGCGGCTGATCGACCTGGCGCTGCGCGGCGGCGGCCCCGACAACGTGACGGTGATTGTCGCCGATCTGACACCGGGGGACTGAGCACTCTTCGTCACGCCCGGCGCTGCGGTAGGTTACAGCGGCCGCGAACCAGGGGGCCCGCGGCTCGTGACTGGGTGGTGATGATGACGGCGCGACTCCTCGTCACGCTGGCGATCGTCCTGGGACTGACCGGGCTCGGCGAGCTCGTCGGGGCCCAGGGGTGGCGCATCCATGCCGACGCCACGCAGCTGGTCGTGGGCGCGACCGCGGCGCTGATCTGCCTTGGCACGGCCCGCCGTCGCACCGGGCTGCACCGCCGCTGGCGGCTCATCGTCGGTGCCGGGCTGTCCAGCTGGGCGCTGAGCCGGCTCTGGTGGCTGATCGAGGACGTCGTGGCGCCCGGCCGCGCCCTCACCGCGGTGACCGACATCGGGTTCTTCGTGCTCCCCGCGACGCTGCTGGTCGGGCTGCTCCTGGCCCCGTACACCCGCCCCCGGTCGGTGCCAGCCTCACCCCGCCGCGACCAGATCGCCCTGATCCTCGACAGCGTGCTGATCTCCGGTTCGCTGCTCGCGCTGGTCTGGTCGGCGCTGCCGCGCGAGTGGCTGCACTGGGACGCCCAGCCCACCTCGCTGATCGTCGCGGCCGCCGTCTACCCGATCGCCGACCTGGTGCTCGCCACGATGGTGCTGCTCCTGCTGCTGACCCGGCCAGGCTCCCGCGCCGCCCGCAAACCGCTCGGGCTGGCCGGGGTGGCCCTCGTCGCGTTCGGCGTCACCGACACCCTCCGGCTGATGCACCTGGCCGACGGCCCGTTGCCGCCGTGGCAGTCGGCCGGGCACCTGCTCGGGCCCGCTCTGCTGGCAGTCGCGGCGCTCAGCTCACCCTCGCCCGGGGCCGCGGCGCAGACGGACACCGGCGAGCGGGAGTGGCTGCACCTCGTCCTCCCGTACGTCCCGGTGACAGCGACCGGCGTCATGATCGCGATCAACAGCGGGGCCGGCAAGCCGCTCTCGCCGTTCGAGGCGTACCTCGGCTGGCTCGGCCTGGGCCTGGTCGTGGCCCGGCAGATGTTCACCATCGTCGACAACACCGTCCTGCTCGACCGCGTGTCGGAAGGGCAGCAGCGCCTGCGCCACCAGGCGTACCACGACCCGCTGACCGGCCTGGCCAACCGTGCCCTGTTCCGCGAGCGGCTCATCGCGGCGCTCGGCGCCCGGCCGGTGGCCGTGCTCTTCGCCGACCTCGACGACTTCAAGCTCATCAACGACAGCTTCGGCCACGCCACCGGCGACCGCGTGCTGCGCGCCATCGCCGAACGCCTGCAGCGCTGCGCCACGCCCGACGACCTGGTGGCCCGCCTCGGCGGGGACGAGTTCGCGGTGCTGCTCGACCGGAACGCCGCCGACGCCGAGCCGACCGGCCACCGCATCCTGGGCGCGTTGCGCGAGCCGTTCGTGATCGACGGCCACACGATGGGCGTGGGCGCCAGCCTGGGCCTGGTGGTGACCGAGCCCGGCGAGCCGATGACGGCCGACGCGCTGCTGCGCCGGGCCGACGCCGCGATGTACTCGAGCAAACGCCGCGGCAAAGGCTCCATGGCCCGGTACGCCGGCACGCCCGACGGCGGCCCCAACGCCGACCTGCCCCACCTGCTGGCCGAGGCGCTCGGCTCGGGCCACCCGGCCGAGGCCGGCTTCGAGGTGTTCTACCAGCCCATCGTCCGCTTCACCGACGGCGCCACGGTCGCCGTGGAGGCCCTGGCCCGGTGGACATCGCCGGTCGCGGGCCAGGTGCACCCCGACGTGTTCGTGTCGGTCGCCGAACGTACCGGCCTGGTCGCCGCCATCGACGACTTCGTGCTCGACCAGGCGTGCGTCGACGCGGCCACGCTGGCCCACCTCAGCGGCCGCCCGATCGACATGCACGTCAACGTGTCAGCCGCCCGCCTGGGCCACCCCGGCCTGGAAGAATCGGTGGCCGGCGCCCTGACCCGCAGCGGCCTGCACCCGTCCCGCCTGGTCCTCGAAATCACCGAGACCCGCCGCATCCAGGACATGCCCGCCGCGGCCGCCATGGTGGAAAGGCTGCGCGCCGTCGGCGTCCGGATAGCCCTGGACGACTTCGGCAGCGGCTTCAACGCCCTGGCCCAGCTCCACTCCCTGCCGGTCGACATCGTCAAACTGGACGCCACCCTGACCGACGTCGACATAGCCCCCGACCGGGTCGAAGCCCTGTGCCGTTCCGTGCTGGCCATCTGCACGGACCTGAACATCGTGGTCGTCGCCGAGGGCATCGAAACCCCCGCCCGAGCCCACGCCCTGTCCGCGATCGGTTGCCCCTTGGGCCAGGGCTACCTGTTCGGCCAGCCGGTCCCGTTGCACCGCTGGCATTCCGGGCCGGCCCTTCCCGCCCAGTCGACCTCCCCACCGTCAGCCGCGCACCTCGCCTCCTGACCGCGTCTCCCTGCGGCCGCGGCAGCCCGCCCCTCCGCAGGCCCGCCCCTCCGCTGGTCCGCCTCTCCGCAGGCCACTTGCCTGGCTGCCCCTCCGCTGGTCCGCCTCTCCGCAGGCCACTTGCCTGGCTGCCCCTCCGCTGGTCCGCCTCTCCGCAGGCCACTTGCCTGGCTGCCCCTCCGCTGGTCCGCCCCTCCGCAGGCCACTTGCCTGGCTGCCCCTCCGCTGGTCCGCCCCTCCCAGGCACCCGACAGGTCACCCCTCCGTAGGCCGACCCCCACACATCCACCCCCAGGGTCCACCCCACCTACCCAGCCTCCTAGGAAGCCCGGGTGACCAAAGGCGGCGTGCGGTGATGGCACACGAACTGTTCGGCGCCGTGTGGGTGCCCGGCCTCCTGCATGAGCGGCCCTCGTCGTGTGGCATCGAGCGGGGAGAAGCCGCAGCGGAACGGTGTGCGTCGCCCGGCATGGGCGGGTGTCAGGTCGGGGGTGTGTATCTCGTGGTCACGCCGAAAGTGACGTCCCTGATCTCGGTGTAGGCGAGCTGGGGCACCCGCTCGGCCAGGCAGCTGTGCAGGTGGCGGGTGACCAGCTCGAATGTCGGGCGGAAGGCGAAGATGTCGGTCCACGGGCGGGCGGCCAGATCGGCGCAGCAAGCTTCGAGGTCGGCGGCGGCCGCATCGGTGTCGAAGAACCAGCCGCGGTCGGTCAGCTGGTCGTCGGCGAAGGTCACCCCGGCCCGTACGACGACCTCGACGCCCTCGCCGGGAGCCAGCAGTGACTGGCCGCGCTGGGCCCGGAGCGGGGAGGGCAGGCCCTGCACGGCCTGGAAACGGTGGTCGACTTCGACCAAGTAGCTCATCGGGACCTCGGATTCGTCCGGCGGGTGGGTTCGGCGGTGGTCGGGTCCTCGGGCCACGGGTGCCGGGGGTAACGGCCGCGCAGCTCGGCCCGGACCTGCGGGTATCCCTGCCGCCAGAAGGACGCCAGATCGCGGGTGACCGCAACCGGCCGGCCCGCCGGGGAGAGCAGATGCAACAGGACCGGCACGCGCCCCTCGGCCAGGCGGGGAGCGTCGCGCCACCCGAAGGCCTCCTGAACCTTGACGGCCAGAACCGGGGACTCGGCGTCGGCGTAGTCGATGCGGACCCGTGAACCGCTCGGCACCGGCAGGCGCTCGGGGGCAACCTCGTCGAGCCGGCCCGCAACCGACCAGGGCAGCAACCGGCGCAGACTCGAGGCGACATCGACCCGGGCCAGATCGCTGCGGCGGCGGCAGCGGTCCAGCTCCAGCCAGTCGCCGGCCCGGGCCAGCAGCGCCTCGTCGGACACATCGGGCCACGGTTCGCCCAGGGCCGCGTGTGCGAAAGCGAGCCGCTCCCGTAGCTCGGTCGCCCCTCGCGACCAGGTCAGCAGGCCAAGGCCCGCACGGTGCAGCCCGTCGAGCAACGCGGCGCGCACGAGACCGGGATCCGGGTCGGTGATCCCGCGCTCGACCAGCGTGATCGCGCCCAGCCGCCGTACCCTCCGCGCCACCACGTCGCCGTCCACCCAGCCGATCTCGGTGGTGTCGGTCAGCAGGGTCGCCGCCGCCTCGACAGCGGTCGCCTCGTCGAGCGGCACCGCCGCCCTGATCCGTGCCGTCCGCGCCCCTGCCGCCCGATCCGCCGAGGCGATGGCCAGCCACTCGACCCCGGCCAGCCCACTGCCCGTCCCGATGTCGGCGGCAGTGCCACCCGCCATCAGATAGGACCGGCCACCCGCTTCCCGTACGCGAGCCACCCGCTCCGGATACGCGAGCCCGACGACAAGCCCAGCCGCCAGATCGTCCGGCCACCCGCCTGCCCGCTCACCGCCCCGGTTGCCTCCATCCCGCGCGTCCGGCCGCTCACCGCCCCGGTTGCCTCCATCCCGCGGGTCCGGCCGGTCACCGGCGCGGTTGCCGCCATGCCGCGCGCCGGACCCCTCGCTCGTCCGGCCCGCCATACCCGGATCACTCCCGGCTTGTGCGTCGGAGGGTGTGCCTGTCCGGTCGGCCGCGGCTCTGTCCTCCCGCGCGCCGGAGCCCTCGCTCGTCCGGCCCGCCCTCCCGTGCTCATGCCCGGCTTGTGCCTCGGAGCCTGTGCCTGTGCGGCCGCCCGCGGCTCTGTCGCCGCGTCCGACGCCTGTGTCGGGGCTGGCTCCGCTGGAGTTCGCGGCGTCGGTCACGTCGGGGACCGATTCGTCGGACGGGTTTCTGTGCAGGGCCGCGGTCAGGCGGCCCACCTCTGTGCGCCAGGCGGGATCGCGGCTGCCGCGGACCCGGCGCCAAGCGGCGGTCAGGTCGTCAGCGGCGGCGCGATCGTCGTCGAGCAGGGCGACGACCTCGGCAGCGCGGCGGGCGCCGACCAGGGGAGCACCGTCGAGCAGGGCCCGGCCCAGCCGGGGGTGCAGGCCCGCGTCGGCCAGGGCCCGGCCTCGGGCGGTCACACGGCCGGTGTCGTCGACCGCTCCCAGGCCGCGCAGGGTTGCGACGGCCGACTGCAGGGCGCCGGGTGGCGGCTGGTCGGGCAGCGACAACCCGCTGCCGTCGGGGTGGCCCCACAGAGCCAGGTCGAGCGCGAAACCGGTCAGGTCGGCGGCGGCGATCTCGGGCTCGGGCTGCGCGGGGAGACGATCGTGCTGGGCGGGGGACCAGCAGCGATAGACCCGGCCGGGTGCCTCGCGCCCGGCCCGGCCGGCCCGCTGCACGGCGGCGGCCCGCGACACCGGGACCGTGGCCAGGGCGCCGAGGCCACGGGCGTGATCCATGCGCGGGACGCGGCTGAGACCGGCGTCGACCACGGCGCGGACGCCGGGGACCGTCAGGCTGCTCTCGGCGACCGCCGTCGCGAGCACGACCCGGCGGCGTGAGCCGGGACGAAGGGCCGCGTCCTGCACCGGGCCGGGCTGGCGGCCGTGCAGCGGGATCACCTCGGCGTCCACACCGCCGAGGCGGCCGGCCACCGCGTCGATCTCGCGGGCGCCGGGCAGGAAGACCAGCACGTCGCCCTCGCTCTCGGCCAGCGCGCGGCGGGTGGTGGCGGCCACGTGCTCGAGCAGGCGCGGATCGACCCGCAGGCCCAGCGGCGGGGTGACCGGGCCGGTCGGCGGCGCCCAGATCTCGTCGACCGGGAAGACCCGCGCCGACGCGGTGACCACGGGGGCCGCGCCCAGCACCTCGGAGAGCCGGCCCGCGTCGGCCGTGGCCGAGGTGGCGAGCAGCCCCAGATCGGGGCGGAGGGTGGCCCTCACCTCGATCAGGAACGCCAGGGCCAGGTCGGTGTCGAGGTGGCGCTCGTGGCACTCGTCGAGGATCACGACCGAGGTGCCGGCGAGCTCCGGGTCGCGTTGCAGACGCCGTACGAGAACGCCGGTTGTCACGACCTCGACCACTGTGGCCCGGGAGACCTGGCGATCGCCGCGAACCGTGTACCCGACCCGGCCGCCCGGTTTCTCACCGAGCAGCGAGGCCATGCGGCGGGCCGCGGCCCGGGCGGCCAGGCGGCGGGGCTCGGCCACCACGACCCGGCCCGGGAGCGCCAGTGGCACCAGCGTCGTCTTGCCCGTGCCGGGCGGGGCCACCAGCACGGCCGAGCCGTCGCCGGACAGCGCCTCGCGGACCCGCGGCAGCACCGGGCGGATCGGAAGGTCGGGCAGAGCGTCGTCGGCGATGAGCACGCGACCATCCTGGCCCATGGGTCCGACAAAACCCGCGTTGTCCACAGGCCCGTGGTTGTCCACAGGACGCAGAAAAGTGTCGGCCCGGCATGGCAAGGTGTGCGCAGTCGTCATGGACCGGATGCGCCGGGCCGTGAGGGCCTGATTGACTGATCGACACAGGAAGGGGTGCCGATGGACGCGGTCGAGGTGTTCAACTCGCTGCCCGCCGCCCGCCTCGAGGAAGATTTGCTCGCCTGCCTGGCCGCCCCCGCGTGGGGTTCCGCCGTCATCGCAGGCCGCCCCTACGCGCGCCGCGACGACATCCTGGCCGCCGCCGATGCCGCCGCCCGCGCCTTGAGCTTGGACGACGTGCTGACCGGCCTGTCCGCCCACCCGCGAATAGGCGAGCGTGCGGGCGGCGACACGCGCGAGGCCGCCTGGTCCCGTCGCGAGCAGTCGGCTGCGGCCCAGAGCGCGGACGAGGTCACCAAAGCCGCGTTGATCGAGGCCAATCGGGCGTACGAGGGGAAGTTCGGTCATGTGTTTTTGATCTTCGCCAGCGGACGCACGCAGGAGGACATCCTCGCTGCTGCCCGCGAGAGGCTGACCAACGACCCGGCCGCCGAACGCGAGATCGTCGCCGACGAACTGCGCAAGATCGGCCGGCTGCGACTCGAGCGGGTGCTCGATGCCCTCTGACGACGGCACGCCGGCCGAGTTCCACGCGAGGATCTCGACGCACATCCTCGACACGATCAGCGGCGAGCCGGCCCGCGATGTTTATGTGCGGTTGGAGCGACGCGACTCGGAGGGTTGGGGGACGATCGCCGAGGGGCGCACCGACGACGACGGCCGGCTGCGCTACCGGGTTCCGCTGCACGACTGGCAGGCGGGTGGCTATCGCCTGTCCTTCTACGTCGAGCCCTACCTGGGCGCCGACTGCTTCTTCCCGGAGATCACGGTCGCCTTCCACGTCCGCGACCCCGAGCGGCACTATCACGTGCCGCTGCTGCTCAGCCGTTACGGATACACGACTTATCGAGGGAGCTGAACGCTCGTGGCGATCGTGCTCGGAGAAAACCGCTACGGCAAGGCCGAGACGCGGCTGGTTCGCGTCACCCGCGACGGCGAGACACACACGCTGGCCGACTTCAACGTCAGCATCGCCCTCTCCGGCGACCTGGCCGCCACCCATCTGACCGGCGACAACTCGGGGGTGCTGCCCACCGACTCCATGAAGAACACGGTGTACGCGTTCGCCAAGGAACATGGCGTCGGCGAGCCGGAGGAGTTCGCCCTGCGCCTGGCCCGGCACTTCGTCGAGACCCAGACGCAGATCCGGGCGGCCCGCGTGGGCATCGAGGCGTTCGGCTGGGAAAGGCTCGGACCGCACTCGTTCAAGAGGCAGGGCGACCACACCCGTACGGCGGAGGTCACCGTCACGGTGGAGCAGAGCCAGGTGGTCAGCGGCATCTCGGGGATGGTGCTGCTGAACTCGACGAACTCGGAGTTCCACGGCTTCCCCCGCGACAAGTACACGACCCTGCCCGAGACCACGGATCGCATCCTGGCCACGGCGGTCGACGCCCGCTGGCGGCATCTGCACGACCCCGCCGACTGGGGCAAGTCCTACGCGGGCGTAGTCGAGGCCCTGACCAGGGCATTCGTCGAAACGCACAGCCTCTCGCTGCAGCAGACGCTGTTCGCGATGGGCAGCCGTGTGCTCAGTGAGCAGGCCGAAATCGCCGAGATCCGGCTGGCGCTGCCCAACAAGCACCACTATCTGGTCGACCTGTCGCCGTTCGAGCTCACCAACGACAACGAGGTCTTCATCGCCGGCGACCGGCCCTACGGGCTGATCGAGGGCACGGTGACCCGCGACGACGTGCCGCCGGCCATCACGGAGTGGTACCCGTGATCGTCATCGAGAACGTCGCCGTCGCCACGGTCGACCCCTCCGACACGTATCACGCAGACGGCCACGTGGTCGTCGGCGACGACGGCCGCATCGCCGCGGTCGGCGCGGGTCCGGCGCCCAGCCTGCCTCGGGTGCGGAACGGAGTCGTGCCGGCGGCGCCGGGTGACGTTCGCCGGGTCGACGGCGGGGGCTGCCTGGTCACGCCCGGCCTGATCAACACGCATCACCACCTCTATCAGTGGGCGACCCGCGGCCTGGCCGTCGACGAGACGCTGTTCGGCTGGCTCACCACGCTCTACCCGATCTGGGGCCGGCTCGACGCCGAGGTGGTCGGGGCGGCCGCGGGCGCCGGGCTGGGCTGGCTGGCGCTCTCCGGGTGCACCACGTCGATGGACCACCACTACGTCTTCCCGCGCGACGGCGGCGACGTGCTGGAGGCCGAGATCGAGGCGGCCCGGCGGATCGGTCTGCGCTTCCACCCGACGCGCGGCTCGATGGACCTCGGGCGCAAGGACGGCGGGTTGCCGCCCGACAACATCGTCGAGGCCACCGACGAGGCCCTGCTCGCGACCGAGAAGGCGATCGACCGCTGGCACGACCCGTCACCCGGGTCGATGCTGCGGATCGCGGTCGCGCCGTGTTCGCCGTTCTCGGTCACCGAACGGCTCATGAGCGAGGCCGCCGAGCTGGCCCGGCGCAAAGGTGTCCGGCTGCACACGCACCTGGCCGAGACCGACGACGAGGAGGACTTCTGCCGCGAGCGGTTCGGGTGCACGCCGGTCGAGTACGCCGAGCGGCTGGGCTGGCTCGGCGACGACGTGTGGCTGGCCCACGGGGTGCATCTCGACGACTCCGCGATCGCGAAGCTGGGCGCCACCGGCACGGGCGTGGCGCACTGCCCGAGCTCCAACGCCCGGCTGGGCGCGGGCGCGGCCCGGGTGCGCGAGCTGCTCGACCACCGGGTGCCGGTCGGCCTCGGCGTCGACGGGTCGGCCTCGCAGGAAGCGGCTCACCTGGGCGAGGAGTTGAGGCAGGCGCTCTACACGGCCCGGATCCGGGGCGGCCCTCGCGCCATGAACGCCCGGGAGGCGCTGCGGCTGGGCACGATGGGCGGCGCTCGCTGTCTGGGCCGGCAGGACGAGCTGGGCTCGCTCGAGACCGGCAAGCTGGCAGATCTCGTCGTGTGGCGGCTCGACGGCCTCGGGCACGCCGGCATCGACGACCGGCTGGCCGCGCTGGTGTTCGGGCCGGCCGCGCCGGTCGAGCTGGCCCTGGTCGGCGGGCGGCCGGTGGTCGAACGAGCCGAACTGGTGAACGCGGATGCGGACACCCTGGCCGGCGACGCCGTCCGCGCGCACCGACGACTGGTCGCCGGGGAGCGCTGAGCCGGGCGCGTGCCGCCGTACCGACGACTGGTCGCCGGGGAGCGCTGAGCCGGGCGCGTGCCGCCGTACCGACGACTGGTCGCCGGGGAGCGCTGAGCCGGGCGCGTGCCGCCGTACCGACGACTGGTCGCCGGGGAGCGCTGAGCCGGGCGCGTGCCGCCGCACCGACGACTGGTCGCCGGGGAGCGCTGAGCCGGGCGCGTGCCGCCGTACCGACGACCGGTCGCCGGGGAGCGCTGAGCCGGGCGCGTGCCGCCGCACCGACGACTGGTCGCCGGGAGCGCTGAGCGGGTCGGGGCTGCCGCACCGGCGTACGGGGAACGGCTGTTACGCCTGGTGACGGCTCGAATGCCCGCCGAATTTAAGGAATATTTAAGTCGCCGGGTGGGGAAAAACGTTATCGGGAATCGGGATCGCGGCGACCTGGGAGGCTTCGGAGGGCAATTCCTAATTCTTTCTTCACGCGTTGAAACAGCATCCTGACCTCTGCATACTCGCTCTCGAAATGCCCCCGGCACGACCAAGACGAGAGAGCCCGAGAATGCGGACTGACCCACAGCATGTCGCCCCGCCCGACCCCCGCCGTCGTCGTCGTTCGACCCGCGTCGCCCTCGGTGCGGCAGTGGCTGTGGCACTCGGGGGCAGCGGCGTCTACATCGCCACCGCCAACGCCGCCGAGACCGTGGTCCCCGGCCGGCTGCAGGCCGAGGCGTTCTCGGCCCAGTCCGGCGTGCGGATCGAGAACACCAGCGACCGGGACGGCGGCAGGAACGTCGGCTGGCTCGCGAACGGCGACTGGCTCCGCTACGACAACGTGACCGTCGGCAGCACGGTCACCGCCCGGATCGCGTCCGACAACACGGCCGGTGGCTCGATCGAACTGCGGCTCGGCTCGCCGACCGGCACACTGCTCACCACGATCCCGGTGGCGAGGACAGGCGGCTGGCAGAAGTGGGTGACGAGGACCGCCACCGTCAAGGCGCCGGCCGGCAAGCAGAAGCTCGTCGCCATCATGACGAGCTCGCAGAAGTCCGACTTCGTGAACATCAACTGGTTCACCGTGGGCGGAGCGGCAGCCCCGGCAAAGCCTGTCGCAACGCCGTCGTCGAAGCCCACCGCGAAGCCCACGACCGCCCCGGCGACGGCCGCGCCGACGACCACCGCGCCCGCCGGGAACACCGGCGCCGGATGGATCCCGGTGGACCAGGCCAAGTGGCAGGCCCAGCTGACCCAGTTCAACGCGATGAAGCCCAAGGCGATCACCGGCAACCCCGTACGGGTGGCGGAATTCAACGCCTCCTGCACCGTCAGCCACTCCCGAGCCGACGACCCGATCGTCCTGCCGGGTCTGCCGGGTGGCTCACACATGCACTCCTTCCTCGGCAACGACGCGACCGACGCCTTCACCACGACCGACACCCTGCTCAACAACGCCGGTTCCAGCTGCAAGCCGCTCCAGGATCGGTCGGCGTACTGGATCCCGACGCTCTACGAGAACGGCAAGGCGATCGAGCCGCACGGCGTCACCGTCTACTACGGCTCCCGGCTGCCCGACCCGACCAGAACCGTGCCGTTCCCGCAGGGCTTCCGCATGATCGTGGGCGATGCGAAGAGGCAGGTAGCGACCCCGAAGGGCGCTCACAGCCAGTTCTGGTGCGCCGGAATCGGCGGCGAGCAGGGCCGCAGCGCCGACGGCAACTGGCCGGTGTGCGCCAAGACCGCCGAACTCACCTTCCAGCTGACCTTCCCCGACTGCTGGGACGGTGTGCACCTGGACAGCCCCGACCACAAGTCGCACGTCGGCCCGGCCGACGGGCAGGGCAAATGCAGCGGCAAGTTCCCGGTGGCGATCCCGTCGGTCTCCTTCGTGATCGGCTACAAGACCTCGGGTTCCAGCGCCGGCTTCAAGCTGAGCTCTGGCAACGCCAGCTCGATGCACGGCGACGCGTTCTTGGCCTGGGACAACGCCGCCCTCGGCCACCGGGTCAAGGACTGCATCGTCCAGAAAGCCAAGTGCGACACGTTCGGTAACCACTAAATTGCCGGTGCGGGCGCGCGCTCACCGTCCCCAGCCGCGCCCGCACCCCGAAGGCGCGCCCACCTCCGGAGGGACCACGGAGGTGGGCGCGCCTGTTGTCCACAGGCACGGCGCGCGGTTTGTCCACAGCCGGTTGCGAGGCACCCCGGCTCCACTACGGTTTGAGGGGAGCAAGCCGCATCGAGGGGAGCCGTCGACGATGACCGAGATCCTGTCCGACGAGGCCGTGGCGTTCGTCGCCGAGCTGAACAGGCGTTTCCGCCCGCGACGCGACGAACTTCTGCGGGCCCGGGGCGAGCGCCGGGCCGCGATGGCCGCGGGGGCGTCGCTCGGCTTCCTGCCCGAGACGGCCGACATCCGCGCCGCCGAGTGGAGCGCGCCGCCCGCCCCGGCCGACCTGCGGGACCGCCGGGTCGAGATCACCGGCCCGACCGAGCGCAAGATGACCATCAACGCGCTGAACTCGGGGGCCAAGGTGTGGCTGGCCGACCTGGAGGACGCGAACACCCCGCACTGGTCGAACGTCGTGGACGGCCAGCAGAACCTCTACGACGCGATCCGGCGCACCATCACGCTGGAGACCCCGCAGAAGACGTACGAGCTCAAGGGTGGCCCCTACCCGACGATCGTGATGCGGCCCCGCGGCTGGCACCTCGACGAACGCCACCTGCCGGTCGACGGTGAGCCGGCCGTGGGCGCGCTGGTCGATTTCGGGCTCTACTTCTTCCACAACGCCAAAGAGCTGCTCGAACGCGGCAGCGGGCCGTATTTCTACCTGCCCAAGATGGAGTCCCACAAAGAGGCCGAACTGTGGAACGACGTCTTCACCCATGCGCAGGAGGCGCTGGGCATCCCGGTCGGCACGATCCGCGCCACCGTGCTCATCGAGACGATCCCGGCCGCCTTCGAGATGGAGGAAATCCTGTACGCGCTGCGCCCGCACATCTCCGGGCTCAACGCCGGCCGTTGGGACTACCTGTTCAGCATCATCAAGTACTTCCGGGACAACCCGTCGATGGTGCTGCCCGACCGTGCCGCGGTGACGATGACCGCGCCGTTCATGCGGGCGTACACGGAATTGCTCGTCTCCACCTGCCACCGCCGCGGCGCGTTCGCGATGGGCGGCATGGCGGCCTTCATTCCCAGCCGTCGCGACCCCGCCGTCAACGAGGTCGCGCTGGCCAAGGTCCGCGAGGACAAGGAACGTGAGGCCGGCGACGGCTTCGACGGCTCGTGGGTCGCCCACCCCGACCTGGTGCCGGTCTGCCGCGAGATCTTCGACCGGGTGCTCGGCGACAAACCCAACCAGCTCGACCGGCTGCGGCCCGAGGTGAAAGTCACCGCCGAACAGCTGCTCGACGTCTCGGCAACCCCGGGCGCGGTCACCGAGGAGGGTCTGCGCAACGACGTCTCGGTCGGCCTGCAGTACCTGGAGGCGTGGCTGCGCGGCAACGGCGCCGTGGCGATCAACAACCTGATGGAGGACGCGGCCACCGCCGAGATCTCGCGTTCGCAGGTGTGGCAATGGATCCACAACGGCGTACGGCTGCCCGACGGCACCGAGATCACCGCCGGCCTCGTCGGCCGGATCGAGGACGAGGAGCTCGTCAAGATCCGCGAGGGGATCGGGGACGAGGCGTGGGCGCAGAGCCGCTTCGACGACGCGCGCAAACTGTTCGAACGGGTCGCGCTGGCCGACGACTTCGCCGACTTCCTGACCACCGCCGCCTACGACTCGATCGACTGATGCGGCTCACCGGCGCCGACTACGACGAGTTCGACGGCCGGCTCGCCGCGCACGACGCGTTCCTCGCGGCGCGCTACCCGGGCGAGCGGGCCGACCGGCAACCCGTGCACACCGTCTACATCCCCGCCGACCGGCTCGACGGCTTCCGCGAGTGGGGCGCCGAGGCGTTGCGGGCGATGGACGAACACGATTTCCCGTGGTCGGTGCCGGGTGTCCGCGAGAAACTGGCGAGCGAGCCGATCGAGGATCTTCGGGTCGACTTCGAGGACGGGTACGGCGTTCGCGACGACGATCAGGAGGACGCGGCCGTACGCAAGGCTGCGGCGATCCTGCGTGCCGGCGAACGCCCACCGTTCCTCGGGCTGCGCGTCAAATCGCTCGAACCCACCACCCGGCGCCGGTCGTTGCGCACCCTCGACCTGTTCCTCGAGTCCTATCAGGACGACAAGTTTCTGCTCACGCTGCCCAAGGTGAGCGGGGCCGAGCAGGTCGCGGTTTTCGTCTCCGTGCTCGAGAAACTGGAGAACGCGTACGGTCTGGCCGGCGGCGCCCTGCGCTTCGAGATCCAGATCGAGCTGCCGTCGGCCGTGCTCGCCGCCGACGGCACAGCCACCGTCGCCCGCCTGATCACCGCCGCCGAGGGCCGATGCACAGGCCTGCACTACGGCACTTACGACTACAGCGCCGCCGCCGGCATAGCCGCCGCCTACCAGGCGATGGATCACCCGGTCGCCGATCACGCCAAGGCCGTCATGCAGGCGGCCGCCGCCCAGACCGGCATCCGACTCTCCGACGGCTCCACCAACATCCTGCCCGTCGGTTCCCGCAGCGAGGTGCACGACGCCTGGGCCCTGCACCACCGGCTGGTCGGCCGCTCCCTCGAACGCGGCTTCTACCAGGGCTGGGACCTGCACCCGGCCCAGTTGCCGACCCGCTACGCCGCCACCTACACCTTCTTCCGCGCCGGCCGCGACGTCGCCGTGGCCCGCCTGCGGCGCTACCTGTCCCGCGCCGACAGCGGCATCGCCGACGAACCCGCCACCGCCCGGGCCCTGGCCGCCTACCTGCTACGCGGCCTCAACTGCGGCGCCCTCGACGACGCTGCCTTCACAAGAGAGGAGCTGCTGAGCTTCCTGTAACCGAGTGCCGCGAGCCTGTCCCCGGAACGTTCGATGCCGTGGGCGGAAGCGCAGGCCCAGAAACCGGTTTCCGTTGGCCGGTCGCCGCGAGGGTGTCCGGGGAGTGGTTCGATGCGGTGGGCGGAAGCGCAGGCCCAGAAACCGGTTTCCGTTGGCCGGTCGCCGCGAGGGTGTCCGGGGAGTGGTTCGATGCGGTGGGCGGAAGCGCAGGCCCAGAAACCGGTTTCCGTTAGCCGGCGGCCGCGAGCCTGTCCGCGGAACGGTTCCATGCGATGGGTGGAAGAGCAGGCCCAGAAACCGGATTCCGTACGCCTCGTCGGCCGGGACAACCGCACGGTCGCGAACCCGCGGTTCCTCGCGACCCAGTCGGTGCGAACGGCCGTAGCGCGTGCTCCGGCCGTGGCGGTGGGTCGCGGCCGGGGTGGAACGGTCAGGAATCGAGAAGCTTTGCGGCGGCCGCCGGACCTAGCGTGAGCTGCGTTGACAGCGCAAACGGGAGGTTCGGGATGAAGACTTGGGTTCGGCAGATGCATCGGTGGATGGCTGTTTTGTTCACGGTGACCGTGGTGGGGACGACGGTGGCTCTGACGGTGGGTGGCGAGTCACTGGTGTGGGTGTCGTACACGCCTTTGCTGCCGCTGGCGGTGCTGTTCTTCTCGGGGATCTACCTTTACGTGCTGCCGTATCGGGCCAAGCGGCGTCACTTGGCAAGCAACCCGGTTACCTGACCGAGTGAGCGCGGGAACAGCAGGGCCGGGGGAGAATCCGCGGATGGGATCCGGCCGGCCCC
Source organism: Paractinoplanes brasiliensis (assembly GCF_004362215.1). NCBI lineage: Bacteria > Bacillati > Actinomycetota > Actinomycetes > Micromonosporales > Micromonosporaceae > Paractinoplanes > Paractinoplanes brasiliensis. The sequence goes on from NZ_SNWR01000001.1 coordinate 5,719,445, forward strand.
GCGCCGTCGTCATCCGGCGGGCAACCCGGTTACCCGACCTAGTGAGGGCCGAGCCGCCGCCGTTACTTGGCGGGTAGCTCGGTGGCGTGATCCAGCGCGGCCGTGAGCCAGGAGTCGAGCGTGGCGTCGTCGAGGTGGTCGGCGGCTACGAGAATCCAGTTCTTCATCGAGCGGCCGCCCACCTCGAACTGGCGCACGCCGGGTCGGGTCAGGGCCGCGGTGATGTCGGCGGGGTCCAGGCGCACGATCAGCTCGTCGCCGGAGACGCCCACGGTCATGTTGCCGTTGGTGAAGAAGGCCAGCCCGCCGAACATCTTGCGTTCGGTGATCGCCGGGTCGGTCAGACGTTCGCGAAGGCGTTGGGCCAGAACCTCGTCGTAGGCCATGCCCAGCAACCTACCGGGCATGGCGGCGATCCGGGCTCCCCGGAGTGGTGTGGCGGTGGTGTGGGCTGCCGGGAGTGGTGTGGCGGTGGTGTGGGCTGCCGGGAGTGGTGTGGCGGTGGTGTGGGCTGCCGGGAGTGGTGTGGCGGTGGTGTGGGCTGCCCGGAGTGGTGTGGCGGTGGTCTGGGCTGCCCGGAGTGGTGTGGCGGTGGTCTGGGCTGCCGGGAACGGCGTGGTGGCGCGACTGGGCCCCGGAGCGGTTCGGCCGCGGAACTGCGCTCGAAACGGTGTGACCGCGGGTGTGGCACCCGGATCGGGTGTGGTCGCGTTGCTGGCTGGCTGGCTGGCCGGTCCGGGGAGGGGGTGGTCGCGTTGCTGGCTGCCCGGACCAGAAACGGTGTGGTCGCGTTACAGGCTGCCCGGACCGGAGTGGCGGTGGAACTGGTCTTCGACGTATCCGTCGGACGGGCGGCCGTGCAGGCGGAGGCGGGCCATGCCGCCGTCGGGGTAGATGTCGAGGCGGGCCGTGGTGGCGACTCGCTCGGGGTGTACGGGGAAACGGTGGGGGGTGTCGGGGCGCAGGGCCGTGCGGGGCAGGATGTCGAACCAGTCGACGCCGTCGTCGGTGCCGCGGACGGTGGCCCAGCCGGGGGCGTTGCCCTTGAAGTGGGTGGTGTCGAGGTCGACGAGGGTGATCTCGGCCGGGGCGGCCAGCCGGACGGTGACCCAGTCGTTGTTGTCGTCGCGGCGGCGGGACGTCTCCCAGCCGTCACCCATGTGCTGGGCCAGACCGGGCATCAGCATGTTTTCCGGGTGGCCGTAGAACATGTTGCTGCAGTCGGTGACGCGAGCGCCGTGGGCGAGCGCTGCCACGTCGAAGACCTCAGGCAGCAACCGCGGGTCGGGGACGGCCAGGCCGTGCACGCGCAGGCGGGCGACACCGCCGTCCGGGAAGATCGTCAGCCGGACGTGGGTGAAACGCCTGTCGTCGGTGACGGCGAACAGGTTGCGGCTGTCGCCCTCCAACGGCGATTTCGGCACCAGCGGGGTCCACTCGGCCGGCAACAGCTCGGCGGGCGCCGGATAGCCCTCGACCGCCAGGCCGTCGATCGCCGCGTACGGCGGGTAGTTGCCGGTGAAGAACGCGGTGTCGACGTCGACACCCCGGATCACGCCGGGCGCGCCGAGCCGGATGATCGCCACGTCGTGACCGGGTTCGCGGCGGCGGCGGGTCTCCCACCCGTCGTACACCTGGCCCTTGTGGTCGAAGGTGCGCGGCGTGAAGACCGGTTCGGTGGGCAGCACGAGGTGGTCGGCCGTCGCGAAGAATTCGTCGTCGGCGTGGACGACACCGCCGCCGAGCGCGCGTGAGGCCAGATCGGGCAGGGTGGCGAAGTCCTCCATCAGGCGTCCTTCCGCGTCAGGAACCGTCCGCGTGCCGTGTCGCCGGTGACGGCGTGCCCCCGCAGCCAGGTGGTGCGCACGACCCCGGCGAGCTTCTTGCCCGCGTACGGCGTCACGGGGTTCTTGTGGTGCAGCCGGACCGGCTCGACGACGAACGTCTCCTCCGGGTCGAACGCGACCAGGTCGGCCTGCGCGCCCACCTCGATGCGGCCCCGATCGCGCAATCCCACCAGGTCGGCCGGGCGGCGTGCCATCCACTCGGCCACATCGGCCAGGGAATGGCCCCGGGCCCGCGCCGCCGTCCAGATCACCGGCAGTCCCAGCTGCACCGACGCGATGCCGCCCCAGGCCGCCGCGAAGTCGCCGGTGTCGCGGCGCTTGAGCTCGGGCGTGCAGGGGGAGTGGTCGCTGACCACGCAGGTGATCAGCCCGTCGGCCAGGGCCTGCCACAGCAGGTCGGCATTGGCGGCGTCACGGATGGGCGGGCAGCACTTGAACTCGGTCGCGCCGTCGGGGATGTGGCCGGCGTCGAGCGCGAGGTAATGCGGGCAGGTCTCGGCAGTGACCGGCAGCCCCTCGGCTCGGGCGGCCGCGATCAGCGGAAGGGCGGTGGCCGCCGAAAGGTGCAGGATGTGGACGCGGCCGCCGGTGGCCCGAGCGGCGTCGACGGCGGTGGCGACCGCGGCGTGCTCGGCCTCGACCGGGCGGGAGGCCAGGAACTCGGCGTAGGTCGCCGCGCTCGACAAATCGCCCAAATGACGCGGGTCCTCGGCATGCACGACGAATTGCGCTCGCCGCAGTGACGACAACGCGGCACGCAGCTCATCGGAGGACAAAGGCGGAAATTCCGGCACGCCCGAATCGGCCAGAAAAGCCTTGAAGCCGAACACGCCTGCGTCATGCAGCCCCGGCAACTCGGAGAGATTCCCCGGAACGGCCCCGCCCCAGAAGCCGACGTCGACAAACGTCTTCCCCCGGGCAGCCTCCTGTTTGACCCGCAAGGAAGGCACGTCGACGGTCGGCGGCAGGCTGTTGAGCGGCATGTCGACGATGACCGTGACGCCCCCGGCCGCCGCAGCGCGAGTGGCCGACGCGAACCCCTCCCACTCCGTACGCCCCGGCTCGTTCACATGCACGTGGGTGTCGACCAGGCCCGGCAGCAGCGCGGTCTCACCCAGGTCGGTGTCGACCTCGGTGTCGAACACGTCGTCGTAGCCCCCGACGGCCACGATCGTGCCGCCCTCGATCGCCACGGCCGCCGCGCACTCGCCGCCACCCGTGATCGCCCGCCGTGACCGCAACACCAGCTCGACCATGAACCGACACTACCGGCCCTCTGTGACAAGAAAATAGGATCAGGCGTGGCCTGGCGGACAACCACCGACATCCGTGAGTTCCTCGACGCTGCCGGCGGCTTCCTGCGGGCCCGGCCGGTCGACAACACGATGCTGCTCACCGAAGCCGCCTACCTCGAGGCTTTCCCGGACGCCCGCGACCAGCTCCACGGCTGGTGGACCGGCGGTGGCGCCTTCCTCCAGGCCCCGGGCCACGCCCCGATCGTCTCGCTGCTGCCCGACGAGGCCTGGGAACCCTTGGCCGAGTTGCTCCCCGGCATCCCGCAACTCGGCGTCGACGCGCGTTCGGTCCCGCGGGCGAGGTCCGCCTGGCCCGGACTCACCGAACGGCTGAGGATCGCGGTCTGCCGTGCGCGACCGCAGAAGCCGGTGGTGGGAGGACGGGCGCGCACCGCCACAACCGACGACCGTGACCTGTTGGTGAGCTGGTATCACGAGCTGATGGCGGCCAACCCCGGCGACCCGAGCGACCTGGCCTACGTCGTCGACTTCCCGTTGACGTACGGGGGTCTGACGCTCTGGGAGGTCGATGGCGTCCCCACGGCGATGGCCGGTCGCACCCCGGTGATCGGCGGCGTGACCCGGGTCGGCGCGTCGCACGGCGTTCACTCCGAGGCCGCGTTCGCCGCCGCCTGCGCCGAGGCGGCCACCCACGCCGACGAGGTGCTCGTCCTCACGACGGACGAGGATTGCGAGCCGTTGTTCGAACGGGTCAGGCTGGGCCCATGGACAAACCAGTGAACCTCCAGGCCGCCCTGGCCAGTTTCGCCGAGGTGTACAGCCCGCGCATCGTGACCCGGATGAACGACTACGACGTACGCATCGCCCACGTCAAGGGGGAGCACGTCTGGCACGTCCACGAGCACACCGACGAGTTCTTCCTGGTGCTCGACGGCCGCTTCGACATCGAGCTGCGCGACCGCGAGACCGTCACGCTCGGCCCCGGTGACGTGTTCGTGGTGCCCGCGGGGGTGGAGCACAAGCCGTCCTCGCCGGGCGGGTCGATCCTGATGTTCGAGCCGTCGGGCACCGCGACCACCGGCGACCGGCACGAGGGCGAGATCCCGGCCCACGTCCACAGCACCACCGGCCAGGAGCTATGACGCCGGGGCGACCCGGGCCGCCCACTCGAAGGCCTCGCTCGCCGGGAGCGTGCGGTTGAGGGTGACCTCGGGTCTCATCAGCGGATAGGTGCGGCCGATGTTCCAGCTGCGCTCGTACGGCGGCGGGTCCAGCACCACCACCCGGTGATCGCCGAGCAGCGGGATGTCGGCCGGCCGGCCCTCGTGCCAGATCGTCTCGCCGGTCGCGTCGGCCAGGTAGAACTGCCCGTGGATGGGGTCGGGCGGGGACAGCTCGCCCTCCGTCGCCGCGGCCACCCACGCCGGGTCGGGCGGGGTGCCCGGCAGCAACCCGCGGGCCGGCGCGCCGATCAGGGTGGCGGCCAGCAGCGTGTGCAGCTGGAAGTTGTCGCCCACTCCGCTGATCGTCAGGTCGTACGCCTGTTTGGTCGGGCGGTGCAGCACCAGCAGCGGCTCGTCGTCGAGCACCTCGAGCAACCCGTACAGCCAGGCCGCGTCCTCGGCGTGCGGCGTCATGCCGGACGTGGCGGCGGTCAGGCGTTCACGCTGCGGCAGCGCCTGGCGGGCCCGCTTCTGCTGCAACGGGAGCAGCAGGCTGGGGATCCACTCCTTGACCGTGAACCACGCCTGCGTGATCTCGCCGGCCTCCTGCACGGTCAGCCCGGCCGAGGCCCGTACGACCCGTTCGCGCAGCTCAGTGTATTCGTCGGCCGACGTCGGGGCGGCCACGCCGTCGCCCAGCTTGTCGGCCAGCACGCCGAACTGCGCGGCCAGCTCGAGCCCGGTGGCCAGCCGCTCGACCAGCACGGGCAGCACCGGCAGCGGGTCGGCGCCCTGCTCGATCAGCCCGGCCACCAGCGTGGCCAGCAGCGCGCCGTTGCCCAGGGCCACCTGTTCCAGGGCCGGGGCCAGCGGCACCAGGGCGGCGCTCAGCTCTTCCTGGTCGGCGTGGGGCAGGCGGTCCACAATGGCCCGGTAGCTCTTGGTCGAGGCCCGCGAGTCGAGCCGGATCACGGCGTCGGCCAGGCCGGTGCAGAGCTCGGGCAGGGCGTTGCCGGGTCGTCCGAACATCCGCGCATAGTAAGGGCCACCCGGCGGCGGCACCAGCGCGACGGCCGGGCCGAAGGTGACCCGGACATGGCCGGCGCGACGGAAAATGGCGTGAGCGTACCGGCGGGTCCGGCTACGGTTCTGGGTCGTGACGCGAACCGTGACGCTGGTGGTGACCGGCCCCGACGGCGCCGTGCTGGGGCAGGCCGAGCCGTTCGAGTCGGCCGTTCCCTGGTGGCAGGAGGTCGGCGACTTCGGACGCGGCGTCCAGGTGCTGCGCCTGCTGCACGCCGACCGGCCGGCGCCGCCCGGGGGGCACGTCACCTACCTGGCCCAGGTCACCGAGTCGTTCGAGGGCGCCCTCCACCCGTACGGGGAAAGCCTGCGAACCCACCCGAAAAGGGCGCCCTATGCCGAGGTCGGTGGCCCGGCCGCCTCGATCGCGTGGGCCACGGCCGTCGTGCCCGGCACCACCGCCCACCAGCAGCGCACCTGGAATCTGTCGGCGATCTGGCGGCTCGACGACGCCGACGGCCACCCCGTCGCCTGGCTCAAACAGGTGCCCTCGTTCTTCCGCCACGAGCCGTACGCGCTGCGGATGGTCGCCGCTGTCGCCCCGCACCTGGTGCCCGAGCTGATCGCCGACGGTGAGCACGGGCGCATGCTGCTGGCCCACGCCCCCGGCGAGGACCGCTACGGCGCCGGCCCCGAGTTGTGCGCGCGGATAGCCGAGGCCTTCCACCCGCTGCAGGCCCACTTCGCGGCCGACCCCACTCCGCTCGCGGGCATTCCCGACGCGCGTCTGGCCGTCGAGCCGTTCGCGCGGGTGGCCGAGCCGCACTTCGCGACCGTCCCCGGTCTGGCCGATCTCGTCGAGGCGTTGCCCGAACGCCTGAAGGCGATCGCGGAGTGCGGCCTGCCCGACACACTCGTGCACGGTGACCTGCATCCGGGCAACGTCCGCACCGACGACACGGGCCGGTTGACCATCATGGACTGGGGCGACTGCACGTACGGCAATCCCGCGCTCGACATCTTGCGGCTCACCGACGGCCGTACGGGTGGATCGGCGCCGCACGACGAAACCCTCGCTGCCTGGGCCGATCGCTGGAAACAGACCGTTCCCGGCTGCGACCCGCTGCGGGCGGCCGAGCTCATGCGACCCGTCGCCCCGCTGCGGTCCGCGCTGATCTACGCCACGTTCCTCGACAACATCGAACCGTCCGAGTGGCCCTACCACGCGGCCGACGTCCCCGAGCGGCTGGCCGCGGCGGTCCGTTCCATAAGGGGCCTATCGGGGGAGTAACGGTATGCACACCGAACCGCCCCGATTGATCTACCCTGCTCCGCATGGTGCTGATCGAGCGGTTCGCGGAGCTTGTCGTACGGGGTGGCATCAACGTCCAGCCCGGACAGGGGGTGGTGCTCTACACCGACACGGCCCACCTCGAGATCGCCCGCGCCGTCACCGAGGCGGCCTACGCGGCGGGCGCGGCCTGGGTCGAACCGATCTGGAGCGACGGCCCGATGCGTCGCTCGGCCGTCCGGCACGCCTCCATTCAAAACCTTTCCGCCGTACGCCCGTGGGCCCTCGCGCGCGTGCGGGAGTGGACCGACGCCGGGGCCGCGTGGATCCGCCTGCTCGGTGAGGCCGACCCGCACCTGCTCGACGGGCTCGACCCGGCCAAGGTCGCCGCCCACCCGGCCGAGGAGATGCAGGCCATGCGCCGGGCCGTGTTCGACGGCATGCGCTGGACAGTGGTCGGCGCGCCCAACCCGGGCTGGGCGCGCGAGGTCTTCGGCGAGCCCGACATCGAACGGCTGTGGGAGGCGGTCGGCACGGCCATGCGCCTCGACCTCGACGACCCGGTCGCCGCGTGGCAGAGCCGTGCCGAGATGCTGGCCGAACGCGGCCGCCGGCTGGACGAACTCGAACTGACCGAGCTGCGCTACCACGGCGAGGGCACCGACCTGACCGTCGGGCTGCTGCCGGACAGCCGGTGGAAGGGCGGCGGGCTGGTCGACGACGCCGGCATCCCGTACCTGCCGAACATCCCGACCGAGGAGGTCTTCACCAGCCCCGACCGGCGGCGCGCCGATGGCGTGATCCGGGTGACCCGGCCCGTCGTCATCGCCGGGCAGGTGATCACCGGGCTGCGGGTGACGTTCGCGGGCGGGCGGATCACCGAGGTGTCCGCGGACGACAACGCCGACGTCGTACGGGCTCACCTCGACACCGATGAGGGCGCGCGCCGGCTGGGCGAGGTCGCCCTGGTCGACCGGGACAGCCGGATCGCCCGTACGGGGGTGGTCTTCCACAACATGCTCTTCGACGAGAACGCGGCCTGCCACGTCGCGTGGGGTCAGAGCTTCCCGTTCGCGGTCGCCGGCGGTGGCGCGATGACCGAGCAGCAGCGCGCCGACCTGGGGCTGAACATGTCGAGCGTGCACACCGACGTCGTGATCGGCGGGGAGGGGATCTCGGTCACCGGTCGCGGACCCCGCGGTACGGTCGACATCATCAAGGCCGACGAATGGGTGCTGTGATGCGGGTCCTGGTGCTGGGCGGCACCGGTTTCGTCGGGCGTGCCGTCACCGAGCTGCTCGACGAGCCGACGCTGTTCAACCGGGGCACCGACACGACGCTGTTCCCCGGGGTCGAGCGGCGGCGCGGCGACCGCGAGACCGGTGACTACGCGTCGCTGGCCACCGGCGAGTGGGACGCGGTGGTGGACGCGACGGCCTACTTCCCGTGGCAGGTCCGGCAGACGATGGACGCGCTGGGTGACCGCGTACGGCGTTATCTGCTCGTCTCGAGTCACGCGGTCTTCGCCGGAGCGGGTTCCGAGCTGCGCCCCGCCGCGTGGGACGCCACGCCGCCGCTGACCAACGACACGTACGGCCCGTCCAAAGTGGCTTGCGAACAAGAGGTCCTCGGCCGCTTCGGCTCCCGGGCGACGATCGTACGGCCGGTGAAGGTGGCCGGACCGCACGACAACCAGAGCGGCCTCACCGACTGGGTTCGCGCCGCCGTGAAAGGTGGCCGGTTCGAGCTGCCGGGCGACCCGGCCCAGCCCGTCCAGCTGGTCGACTCCCGCGACCTGGCCCGCCTGATCGTGACCCTGCTGACCGAGGACCGCGGCGGCGCCCACACGGCGGCCGGCCCCAGCACCACCCTGGCCGGGCTGATGGCGGTGTGCGCCGCGGCCGCCGGCACCTCGGTCGAGATCGTGCCGGTTCCGCCCGGTCCGCGCTTCCCCCTGGTCAAGCCGCGCGACCTCTGGAACACGCAACACCGCGCACCGGCCGAGGGTCAGACCGTGACCCCGCTGGAGACAACCGTCACCGACGTCCTGACCTGGGCCGTGACCGAAGGCGCGTTCGACCCGGTGTAAGCGGGCCTTGGAGTTCTTGTGGACCACGGCGAGGACTGCGAGGCGCGGGTTCGCGGGCAGCGAACACTTCGGGGCGGTGGCGGGCGGCTCCCGCGGGCACGATGGCGGTATGACTTCGGTGGCGGCGTACGACGAAATCGCGGACTGGTACGAGAACGATTTCCTGGCGCGGTCGCGGCCGGGGGATCCGCTCGGGGTGCAGCGGCAGCTGAGTGAGCTGCTCGGGCCGGGCGACGGGGTCTGTCTCGAGGTGGGCTGCGGCACGGGCGTGCACGCGGCGCAGGTTCGGGAGCTGGGCTGGACGGCGCTCGGCGTGGATCTGTCGGCGGGCATGCTCGAGTACGGGAAACGACGGCTGCCCGTGGCGAGGGCCGACGCCACCCGTCTGCCGGTGCGGGACGGCTCAGTGCCCGCCGTGATCGCGATGATGGCGCACACCGACATGCCGGACTATCCGGGCGTGCTACGTGAGGTCGGGCGGGTGCTGCGGCCGGGCGGGGTGTTCGTGCACGTGGGGGTGCATCCCGCCTTCTGCGGCGGGTTCGCCGATCGCAGCGATCCCGAGGCCGTGGTGATAAGGCGGGGCTATCTCGACGGGCACTGGACGAAGCAGTCGTGGACGACCGAGGGGGTACGCAACCGGGTCGGCGCGACGCACTACCCGCTGCCGGTGCTGCTGCGGGCCGTACTGGATGCGGGTTTGACCCTGACGGGGTTCACCGAGGGTGGCGAACCGGTGCCCACCACGTGGGCGTTGCGGGCGATCAAACCATGAACATCATCGCGCTGACGCCCATGAGGACGAGCAGCAACATCGCGATGAGCAGGCCCTTCTCGGCGGAAGCGGCAGCGTCGGGGCTGACGGTGTCGGTCGTGGTGGCGATCGGCTCACTGCTCATGACGGTTCCTTCCGGGGCATCTCGGGGTGCGCGCGCTGGGCCGGCGACCTAGATTCGAGGGCGTGCCAATTCCGGACTGGTTTCTCAGCACGGAGGAGCGTGGCAACCCGGACTCCTCCATACCCAGCTGGTGCGCGGGAAACGCGGCCGAACCACTGATTCATGGCAAAACATATTTTGACCGTCTGGTCAGCGAGGTGGAAAGCCTCCGCGAGGGTGACCACCTGTTCTTCACCGACTGGCGGGGCGACCCCGACGAGCGGATGCGCGACGACGGCCCGACGATCGCCGAGCTGTTCAGCGCGGCGGCCCGGCGCGGGGTGGTCGTCAAGGGGCTGCTCTGGCGCTCCCACCTGGACAAACTCGCCTACAGCGAGGAAGAGAACCGCGACCTGAGCGAGGCGATTCGCGCGGCCGGGGGCGAGGTCCTGCTTGATCAGCGCGTACGCCGTGGGGGTTCGCACCACCAGAAGCTCGTGGTGCTGCGCCACCCCGGCCGCCCCGAGCTCGACGTCGCCTTCGCGGGCGGCATCGACCTGTGCCACAGCCGTCGCGACGACGAAAGGCACCTCGGCGATCCGCAGGCGGTGCCCATGGCCAAGGCGTACGGGCCGAACCCGCCCTGGCACGACGTGCAGCTCGCCCTGCGCGGGCCGGTCGTGGGGGTGCTCGACCTCACGTTCCGTGAGCGGTGGAACGAGCCGGACGACCTCGACCAGCACGGCCCGATCTCGACGATCACCGACAAGCTGCAGCGCGCCGACATGAGCGCCGACAAGCTGCCGCCGCAGCCGCCCGACCCACCCGAGTGCGGGCCGCTGGCGATCCAGACTTTGCGGACCTATCCGGCGATGCGCCCGAAGTACGACTTCGCGCCGAACGGGGAGCAGAGCATCGCCCGCGGATACACCAAGGCGATCAAGCGGGCCCGGCGGCTCATCTACCTCGAGGACCAGTACCTGTGGTCGACCGAGGTGGCGCAACTGTT